>NZ_JAGSPA010000001.1 GCF_019204005.1 Pacificimonas pallii
GCGGAATGATCTCGCCATAGCCATTCGATGCCGTCAGCGGAATGATCTCGCCATAGCCATTCGACGCCGTCAGCGGAATGATCTCGCCATAGCCATTCGACGCCGTCAGCGGAATGATCTCGCCATAACCATTCGACGCCGTCAGCGGAATGATCTCGCCGTAACCATTCGACGCCGTCAGCGGAATGATCTCGCCATAGCCGTTCGATGCCGTCAGCGGAATGATCTCGCCATAACCGTTCGATGCCGTCAGCGGAATGATCTCGCCATAACCGTTCGATGCCGTCAGCGGAATGATCTCGCCATAACCGTTCGATGCCGTCAGCGGAATGATCTCGCCATAACCATTATTATCTAGTGGAATAATTTCGCCGTATTCATTCATATTTAGTGGAATAATTTCACCATAAGCCGCAGCGGAAGTGGCGAAGAGAGCTGCGGTCGCAGCAGTAACAATTTTAGCAAGTTTACGCATGACAGACGTCCCCGATTAGAGTTAACGGATAATTAACTCAACAACGTCTTAATGGCAAGAGGGGTTCCGAGTCGCTCCCGGTTAACCATTTGAGGTATTTGGAAGCGGCGGCTTTCTCTGCAGGAATCCGCTGGACTTCAGCCGCTTAGAAGAGACCGAGTATTTCGCTGGTGCAAATTGGCACGCGATTCACAAGCGCTCCCCAATTGTCTTGTCTCTGAATGGCCTATTCTTGCTACCAGAAGTTGGCGGCGCGCGTGAAGCCGGCACCATGTCCATCCAGGGCTTTCAAATGGCGCTGCTCGCGGACATGCTCGACAAGCTCTTCGAGTGGCATCGGCCGGCCGGTCAGGTAACCCTGCACGCGGTCGCAGCCCATGACACGCAGCAGCGCGAGCGCCGCCTCCGTTTCGATGCCTTCGGCAGTGACTTCCATGCCGAGACCGTGTGCCAGGTCGATCGACGAACGCATGAGCATGGGGTCATTGTGGCTTTTCGTTAATTCTGCCGAGAAAAGCCGGTCGATCTTCAGCTCCTTGGCCGGCACGCGTTTCAGATATGTCAGCGACGACATGCCCACGCCGTAATCATCGATGGACAGGTTGATACCGGCATCGACAAGCCGTTCCAGCCCCTCAAGAGCCGCATCGGGATCTTCGATAATGGCCGTTTCGGTAATTTCGAAAGCGACATTCCCGTGCCGGGTTTCAAGCCGCTTGATCGCCTCGGCGATGAACCTGGGATCTGAAATCAGGCCAGCGCTGATATTGACGCTCATGTCGACGTGCAGACCCAATTGCATCATCCTGCGCTGATCGATGACAGCGCGTTCGAGCGTCCACCAGGTCAGCGTCAGAATGTCGCCGCTGCGCTCCGCCAGCGGGATGAACTGGGCGGGACCAACCGCACCGCGCACCGGATGCGTCCAGCGGATCAAGGCCTCGACACTATCGACTTCATTCGTGCGGCATTTCATCTTGGGCTGATAGTGAAGCGAGACTTCGCCATTATCGAATCCGTGCCTGAGGTCCGCCAGCAGATCGCGCTCCGACCTGCGGAGCATCGCGGGCATCAAAGACGCGAAGGGCGCCATCCCCGCTTTCCTTCCCGCGCGCCGACCCGCGGCTTTCGCGATGGCGGCGTCGCTCAGCGGCAGCATCGCCGTTACCTCTTCCGCACCGATATCCTCTACATATCTTCCACCCGAAACGAGATGGACACCCGATGAAATGATTTTCCGCTCCACGTCCGCATCATCGATGGAAGCACACATGACGCGGCGACCGAGCAACGCATTGGCGTCGGCGCGCCATGCCAGCTTCGCCGCGGTCCATCCGGCAGGCAGCATCACGGCATCGGCATGGGCGCGCCGTCCAAGATCGCCATTGACGCGGATGAGAATGCCCTCACGGCGCAAAAGCGAAAGGCCCGCAGCCGTGCGCGACCAGGGGCGCAGGGCAGAGAGCGGAACAATGATCTCCAGCCGTGGAAACAGATCCCGGTCTACCCCCGAAAGCCACCTGCCCAGAAGTTTCGGCCTGCGCAGAAGGGCGCGCGGCAATCGCATGCCCAGCCGCAGCGCTGTCCAGCCAGCGGCGTCGGCAAAGGCGCGGCGCGAGGTCGCGGAAAAGGTGCGGAAACTGCTGTTCGCGGGAACAATGATGTCGACGCCCGCCAGGCCGCCATTGCGCGCATCCAGCCAGGGCCGGTAATTCAGCGGCGCGATGTCCGCGCCGACATCCTTGAAAAGCAGGGACGCACGGTGGTCGTCATGATAGTGCAGAACGAGACAGATCGCCGATCCCGCGGCGATAAACGCGCTGATTTCCGGATAGCCCGTCAAGGCCGCCATGATGATTGCGAGATTGGCAACCAGTGTCAGCACAAGATAAGCGCGCGGGATGGACGAGACGAGCGTCATGAAAACTCGCTACGACGTGCAGGTTAAAGAGAGGTAAGGATTCGCCCGCGGATGGCCCCGGGCAGTGGAGTTCGTTTGGGCAGGCAAAGGCAGCACTGGATGCGTGCGTTCAAAATGGTAGGAGCATGAGCCATGGAAAACCAATTCGACCTTACCGACGAACAGCGCGCCATTCAGGAAACGGCGCGCAAGTTCACAGCTGACATGATCACGCCGAGCGCGGCGGAATGGGATGAAACCCATCACTTCCCCCGAGAGGTGGTGAAGGCCGCCGCGGAGCTTGGCTTTGCCGCGATCTATGTGTCCGAAGATTCGGGCGGAATCGGCCTTGGGCGACTCGAGGCCGCGCTGATCATGGAGGCGATGTCATATGGCTGCGCCTCGACCAGTGCGTTCATATCCATCCACAATATGGCATCGTGGATGATCGACCGCTTCGGCAGCGATATCGTGAAGGAGAAATATCTTCCCGACCTTATCGGCTGCGACCGAATCGCCTCTTACTGCCTGACGGAGCCGGGATCTGGCTCCGATGCCTCGGCGCTGAAAACCACCGCCGTGAAAGACGGCGATCACTACATCCTGAATGGTTCCAAGCAGTTTATTTCCGGCGCCGGCGAGAATGAGGTTTATGTCTGCATGGTCCGCACGGGCGAAGCCGGGCCGAAAGGCATTAGCTGCGTCGTCGTGGAAAAGGACATGCCCGGCGTCAGTTTCGGTGCGAATGAGAAAAAACTTGGCTGGCATTCGCAGCCGACCCGGCAGGTGATTTTCGAGGATGTGCGGGTGTCGGCGGAAAATCTGGTCGGGGCGGAGGGCGAAGGCTTTCGCATCGCCATGATGGGTCTGGACGGCGGGCGGCTCAACATCGGTGCCTGCTCGCTGGGCGGGGCGCAGCGCTGCCTGGACGAAGCCATCAATTATACCAGGGAGCGCCAGCAATTTGGCAGGCCCATCGCCGAATTCCAGAACACGCAGTTCATGCTGGCCGATATGGAAACCGAATTGCAGGCCGCCCGCATGCTGCTCTACGTCGCCGCCGCAAAGGTCACCGCAAACGCCCCCGACAAGACCCGCTTCGCCGCCATGGCCAAGCGCCTGGCGACTGACACAGGGTCAAAAGTCGTCAATGACGCACTGCAGCTGTTCGGCGGCTATGGCTATTTGCAGGATTACCCCATCGAACGCTTCTGGCGCGACCTGCGTGTCCACTCGATCCTTGAGGGCACCAACCAGATCATGCGCATGATCGTCGGGCGGGACATGTTGCGGCAATAATCGAAGACCCTGATAATGACATCCGGCGCCATGTGCGGTTTCTTGTCTTCGCGACCCGCGTTTCGGCACATGCCGCTCGATCACATATATTCATTCCCGTTCCTTGTTTTAGAGAAGTCAAGATTATGACCTATGACACGATCAAGGTAGAGCGGCGCGGTGCCGTCACGCTCGTTACGTTCGACAGGCCCAAGGCGCTGAATGCGCTTTCCAGCGCGGTGCTGGCCGACCTGACGGAAGCCTTTGCCGCCTGTGATGCGGATGACAGCCAGCGCTGTCTGGTCCTGACGGGCAGCGAGAAGGCTTTCGCGGCAGGGGCGGACATCAAGGAGATGGCCCCGCAGTCGTTCGGTGACATGTACGGGTCGAATTTCTTCGCGGGCTGGGAGGCCGTGACCCGCACGCGCAAACCGTGGATCGCCGCGGTCGCGGGCTATGCGCTTGGCGGCGGCTGTGAAGTCGCGATGATGGCGGACATTCTGATCGCCGCCGACACCGCCGTCTTCGGCCAGCCGGAAATCAAGCTGGGCGTTATTCCGGGCATGGGCGGATCACAGCGCCTGACGCATGCCATTGGCAAGGCGAAGGCGATGGAGATGATCCTGACGGGCCGCAACATGAAGGCGGCCGAGGCGGAAGCCTCCGGCTTGGTCGCGAAAGTCGTTCCCGCGGATTCGCTGATCGACGAAGCGATGAAGATGGCGGAGACCATCGCCGCGATGCCGCCGCTGGCCGCGATGGCCGCGAAAGAAGCGGTGAACGGCACCTATGAGATGACGCTGGCGCAGGGCATCAATTTCGAACGCCGCGTTTTCCACGGCCTGTTCGGCACGGAAGACCAGAAAGAGGGCATGGCGGCGTTCAGCGAAAAACGCGCCGGAGACTTCAAGGGACGGTGAAGGGAAGCGTCCCCCATGTCACGGGGGAACTGGGGATGCCGCTGCGGCCTAGACCGCGCAGGGCGCGCTCCTGATCGTATAGTCGCTGCCCCAGCGGCGATACCCGCGCAGGCCGACGTCGATGTGGAATTTCTTCAGCTGGTAGATACCAAGACCGGCAGAGAGGTCGGCACCGCGCGCGTCGTGCCAGGCACAGAGGTGTTCGATCATATCGTCGCGGCTGAGCGCACCGATAGCAAAGACGTCGAATGCCCCGAATTCGCGGTGAACGCTGCGCGCCGCGCCGCCCGCACATTCGTTGAGCGTCGCATGGCGATAGCCCGATACGATCGACACCGGACCGATGCGCGGCACGATTTCGGTCTTCAGCACTTTGAGGCTGCGGAAAGCGCCGTCCCAAAGCTGCCTGTCAGGCAAGGCAAAGGGACTGGCCCGACATGAACGCCATGACAGCGCGGTCCGCAGGATTTGATAGGTGGGCACGACGCCCAGAAGGTCGCGTTTCGCCAGTTCCTCCTCGAACAAGCGGACCCGTTCCCGGTTGCCCGGTTCGCGCAGCCAGACGGCATATTCGTCCGCGCCCGGCTCCGCCGCCTGGGCCGCGCCCGACAGGCGCGCGCCGGAAATATCGCTGAAAGGCTGGCAGAGCGCCATCACCAGGCCTATTGTCATCAAAAGCCGTTTCATGTCGCATATTCATAGCGACCAAAGCTGAATGGGACAGGAACAAATGACAATAATCGCTTTCATCGGACTGGGGAACATGGGCGGCGGCATGGCCGCGAACCTGGTGAAGGCGGGTCATGACGTCCGGGCTTTCGACCTGTCGGACGATGCCCTGGCGGTGGCCGCCGCCGCCGGGTGCACGCGCGCCGCATCGGCGGCGGAGGCGGTGCGCGGTGCGGACGCCGTCGTCACCATGCTGCCAGCGGGCAGCCATGTGGCGGCTGTCTACAAGCATGACGTCTTTCCGGCGGCGAACCCGGACACGCTGCTCCTCGACTGCTCGACCATCGATGTCGGGACCGCGCGCAGTGTCGCGGGCGCGGCCGGGACAGCAGGCTTTCCGATGGTGGATGCCCCGGTGTCGGGCGGCATCGCGGCGGCGGCGGCGGGCACGCTGACCTTCATGGTCGGCGGCAGTCCGGGCGCGTTCGCGCGGGCGGAGCCGATCCTGTCCGCCATGGGAAAGGCCGTCATTCACGCCGGCGATGCCGGTGCGGGCCAGGCGGCGAAGATCTGCAACAATATGCTGCTGGGCGCGACCATGGCGGCAACCTGCGAGACGCTGGCGCTGGCGCAGAAGCTTGGTCTCGACCCGCAGACATTTTATGACATCGCCAGTGTGTCATCGGGGCAGAGCTGGTCGCTGACCTCCTATTGCCCGCTACCCGGCGTTGGCCCGGACAGTCCGGCGGACAGGGGCTATGCGGGCGGCTTTGCGGCTGCGCTGATGCTGAAAGACCTGAAGCTGGCGGCGGAAGCGGCACGGTCGGCCGACGCGGCGACGCCGATGGGCGGCCTGGCCAAGGAACTGTATCAGATACTGGTGTCCGCAGGCGAAGGCGCGCGCGATTTTTCCGCCATCATCGAAATGCTGAACGGTAGGCCCGCCGGACGGAAGCACGACTAGCGCGGCGATGTGAAGGTCGCGACGCGCCACAGATAGAAGGCCACCATCGCCGCGATCACGGCGAGCGACACCGGTCCCAGATACTGCTCGATCGCCTGATATTCGCCGCCCAGCTGATATCCGAGCCATGCGAGCGCCGCGTTCCAGGCGGATACGCCGATGAAGGTCAGCGGCAGAAACACCCTGAGCGGCATCGCGAAAATGCCCGCCGGGACGGATATGAGCGTCCGGATGGTCGGCACGCAGCGGCCGATCATGATGGCCCAGCGGCCGCCATGTTCGAACCAATAGTCGATGCGGTCGAGCTCTCGCACACCAATGGTGAGCCAGCGTCCGTGGCGCAGGACCAGTTCCCGCAGGCGCTCCTGACTGAACCAGCGGCCGACATAATACCAGAAGGTCATGCCGATCAGGGACCCGAGACTGCCCGAGACGATCACACCGGTGAGCGACAGGCCATTGCCCTGCGCCGCCGCATACCCCGCCAGTGACATGATGACCTCTGATGGAATGGGCGGGAACAGGTTTTCCAGAAACATCAGAAAGGCGATGCCGGAATATCCCGCCTGCGCGATAAGCTGTTCGATCCAGTCGGTCATTGCATGTCTCTTATGCTGGCGAAACCGGTGCGGCGGCGCCGACCTCGGGCCGTACTTCTAGCGATTGGCCTTTTGCCGCGATATCATTAACATGTGCGCGGTGTGCGTTTGGCTTCCCCCGGTAAAATGACACGGACCGCAGTGCCGCCCGGCGCGTCGGCGGTTCACCCTGTGCGCTTTCCCTGGGCCGCGCCCCTGATCGACTCGCTCGTGCGGGTGGACGGTGACCGCCTGCTGTATCGCGAGCCATTTTTTGGCGGCGACGTTGACGAAGCCGCATTCGCCGAGCTGGTCGCCTTCTGGCGCCGTTTGCAGAATCAAAACCGCGATATTGCGAAGACGGCGGGCATCCGCGCGTGGAAGCGCGAAACCATAAGCCGTTTTCTCTGGCATGACGGTGCCAAGGCAGGTGGCCGCCGCGCCATATGGCCAAGCCGGGCCGATGCTGAACCGGGTGACATACAGATCGAGGACGGCTTCATCCGCTCGCGCGGCCTTGGCGCGGAATTGAATGCGCCGCTGTCCATCGTGGTCGACGGGCGCGGCATCTATTACGATCCCTCCGGCCCGAGTGACCTGGAATATCTGCTGGAGCATGAGGACATCGGCGCGGCGCTCCGCACGCGGGCTGCGCAGCTGGCGGCGCGGATCGTCAGGGCCGACATCATCAAATATGGCGCGCGGGGGGAACCCGTGGATCTGCCGAAAGGCCGCCGTCTGATCCTGGTGCCGGGGCAGGTCGAGGATGACCGCTCGGTCAGGCTGGGCGGCGGGCCCCTCCAGAGCAATGCGGCGCTGCTGGCCGCCGTCAGAAACGCGCGGCCGGATGCCTGCATCGTCTTCAAACCGCATCCGGACGTCGAGGCCGGGCTGAGGTCAGGCGGGCCAGCACCCGGAGAGGCTGCGCAGCTTGCCGATATCGTCGTGCGCGATGCGCGGCTGACGTCGCTGTTCGCTGCCGTCGATGAAGTGCACACACTGACCAGCCTGACGGGGTTCGAGGCGCTGCTGCGCGGCCTGCCGGTGACGACATATGGCGTGCCATTCTACGCGGGCTGGGGGCTGACCGAGGACAGGGGCGCGGTGCCCGCACGCCGGACGCGGCGGCGCAGCTTGAACGAACTGATCGCGGCCACATTGATCCTGTATCCCCGCTATCTTGACCCCGTCAGCGGCCTGCCCTGCCCGCCCGAAGTGCTCGTCTCCCGGCTGGAGGGACAGGTGCCGACGCCGGTGACGGCCCTGACGCGCATCCGCCGCGCGCAGGGCAGGGTCACGGCGGCACTGAGGAAGCGGGCATGAGCGGGCGGCGTTTCCTGTTCCTGCAGGGGCCGCAGGGCGCGTTCTTTCGCAGGCTGGGCGCGCGCCTGTCGGCGGAGGGGCACAGGGTGCTGCGCATCAACCTGAATGCGGGCGACCGGCATGACTGGCCGCAGGGCCGCAGCGTCAGGTCCCGGCCTGAACGCTGGCCCGAAGAGGTCGCGGCGATCATGGCCGAACAGGGAACCACCGACCTTGTCCTCTACGGCGATTGCCGCCCCGATCACCGGCACGCCATCGAGGCGGCAAGGCGCAGAAATGCAGCCATCCATGTCTTCGAGGAAGGCTATTTCCGCCCCGGATTCATGACGCTGGAACAGGGCGGCGTGAACGGGTATTCGCCGCTGCCGCGCACGCCCTATGCCCTGCGTGCCCGCGCCGTTCAGCTATCCGCAATGCCCGCTGCGCCAGACCTGCCACCCTCGGGGCGAGAGAAGAGCTGGGGTACGTTCATGTATTATGCGCGCGCGCATATCGGGGCCGCGTTCCGGCGCTATCCATATCGCGGCTGGCACCGGGGCTGTGCGCCGCTGACCGAAGCGGCGGGATATTCGCGCCGCTGGCTGCGCCGGAAACGGGATGCGCACCTGACCGCGCAGGCGCGCGCGGCATGTGCGGGAAAGCGCTATTTCGTGCTGCCAATGCAGATGGATATGGACTTCACGCTGCGCACCCATTCGCCTTATGGCGGAATGACGGCGGCGCTGGCGGCGATCCTTCAGGATTTCGCCGCGAATGCGCCCGCAGACACATATCTGATCGTGAAGGTCCACCCCCATGACAATGGCCGCGTCGACTGGCTGCCGCAGGTGAAGGGCGCACGGATATTCTATTCCGCCGGCGGCGACCTGTCCGCCATGCTGGCACATGCGGCGGGGCTGGTGACAGTCAACAGCACGTCGGCGCTTGAGGCGCTTCAGCGCGGCGTTCCGGTGAAAGCCATGGGTACGGCGATTTACGATATTGCGGGCCTGACGCATGGCGGGGACCTGGCCAGTTTCTGGCAGGCGCCGGAGACGCCGGATGCCGGGCTGTACCGCGCCTTCGAAACGGTCGTGAAACACGATGCGCTCGTCGCGGGCGACCATGGCAGCGAGGCCGGGCTGGCGATCCTTGTCGAGGGGTCCGCCCGGAAAATCCTTGCCCCCGCGCGCGCATTCCCCGGCGATGAGAGGCTGTCGGCATGACGCAGCGGACCCTGAAGCGGCTGGGACCGGGCAGCAACGTCCTGACCCTGCCCGGTGCGCCCGGGCGCATGCGGGCCGCCCTGGCGCCTGCCCGTGGCGGGCCGCGCTTTCACCTGGACCTGTCCCGGCTGATGTCGCGCGTGCACCACCCGGCGCCGACCGGCGTCGACCGGGTCGAAATGGCCTATGCGACGCACCTGCCGCAGCTTCTTGGCAGTGATCTTGGCTATGTCGCGCGCCATCCGACGGGACTGTTCGGTGCCCTGCGCCCTGACGATGTCGCGCGCTTCCTCGACCGTGAGCAGGCGAAATGGGCGGGTGTGAGGGCTGCGGGATCGGGACACACGCTGAAAACACTGGCGGGTGCCGTGCCGCGCCTGGCCCCGCCCGGGCGCGGCGGGACGATGATCCTCGCCTCGCCCAGCAATCTGCACAATCGCGCACGTTTTCGCGCCATGAAGCGCAGCCTGGATGCGCGGCTGGTGGCGCTGGTGCATGACCTGATCCCGCTGACACATCCGGAATATGCCCGGCCCGACGGCGCAGCGAAACATGCCGCGCGCATGGAGACATTGCGGCTGGAAGCGGACGCGCTGGTAACGAACAGCGCATCGACGGCCGCAGCGCTTCACGCCTTCTGGGAAGCCGCGGATCACCCACCCATTCATGCGTCCCGGCTGGGCGTGGACATCCCCCGCCCCGGCGAGCCGACCACACGTGCCCGGCCCTATTTCCTGTGCGTCAGCACAATTGAGCCGCGGAAGAATCACCTGCTGCTGTTACAGGTCTGGCGGCATTTCGCGGAAACCCGCGCGCCCGAGGATATTCCCGAACTGCTGGTCGTGGGTCGCCGGGGGTGGGAGAATGAGCACATTCTGGACCTGCTGGAGCGCGGCCCCGCAACGCGTCCGCACGTGCGGGAGCTTGGGCCGCTGGCGGAGCCGGAACTGACGGCTCTGATGCGCGGCGCGCGCGCGCTGTTGATGCCCAGCTTTGCCGAGGGGTTCGGCCTGCCCGTCGCCGAAGCGCTGGCCGTGGGCACGCCGGTCATCGCCAGCAACCTGGCCGCGCATCACGATGCCGGCGGCGAGGTGCCGGAGTTCCTGAGCCCGCTGGACGGCGACGGCTGGGGCAGGGCGATCCTGGACTATATGACGGACGGCCCGCGCCGCGAAGCGCAGCGGGCGCGCATGGCGGACTGGCAGGCCCCGGCATGGGACGCGCATCTTGACACTGTCATCGCCGCCGCAGAGGCCGTGATGGCATGAATGTGATGACCCTGAACGACGCCTTCTCGATCCAGCGCAGCGTCGTTGGCGCGCTGATCATGCGGGAATTGCACACCCGCTATGGCCGCGACAATGTCGGCTATTTGTGGCTGTTCCTGGAGCCTGCGCTGCTGTCGCTGCTGGTGGCGCTTATCCACGTGGGCAACCCGAAC
This sequence comes from Pacificimonas pallii, assembly GCF_019204005.1. GTDB lineage: Bacteria > Pseudomonadota > Alphaproteobacteria > Sphingomonadales > Sphingomonadaceae > Pacificimonas > Pacificimonas pallii. The sequence continues at coordinate 10,754 of NZ_JAGSPA010000001.1, forward strand.
AGCCCGGCAACGTCGATCGATCCCGTCCCCTTCGGCCTGATCGGCTATACCACCTTCATCATGTTCCGCGCCCTGTTCACGCGCGCCGATGCCGTGATCGAAACCAACACGCCGCTGCTATATCACCGGCAGGTGACGATCTTCGACATGGTGCTGGCACGCGGCCTGCTGGAGCTGGCGGCGACGATTGTCGTGCTCGCGGTGCTGCTGGGCGCGGCGACGCTGGCGGGAGCGGCGATGCCGCCTGCCCGGCCGCTGGCGCTGCTGGCGGGACTTGCCTGTCTGTGGATATGGTCGTTCGGCCTGTCCCTGCTGGTGTGCGCGGCCACGAACGAGAACCGCCTCGTGACCAAGTTCGTCCATCCGATCAGCTATATATTGCTGCCGCTTTCCGGCGCGTTCTACATGCTGGAATGGCTGCCGCAGCCATATCGGGACATCATGTCATGGTTCCCGATGACGCAGATGTTCGAGCTGATCCGGCATGGCCAGTTCGCGGGCGCGGAGGCGACCTATGTGCAGCCGGTCTATCTGGTGTTTTCCTGCATGGTCGTGCTGTTCCTGGGCCTCCTCGCCGTTCGCGCGGTTCGCAGACATGTGCATATCGGTTAAGGGCAGACGCGATGGACACGCAGACCCCGCCCTATTTGCTGACCGAAACCGAGGCACCGCCGCGGCGCAGCTGGGCGCGGCGCAACCGCTGGTTCATCGCGCTGGTGCTGGCGCCGACCGCCCTGGTCGCCGCGTGGCTGTTCCTGTTCGCGGCGGACCAGTATCGAAGCGAAACGCATTTCCTGATCCGTTCGTCGGACCCCGGCGGTTCGGGCATCGAAGTCGGCGGCCTTGCGCAGATGATCGGCATGGGCGGTGTTGGCGGACTGGGCGGCGGCAGCGGCGATGCGATCAGTGTCGCCGACTATCTCGATTCCCACGACGCCGTGGCCGCCGCTGATGAAAAGCTGGATCTGGTGAGCATTTTCCGCGCGCCGGAAGCCGACATGATCTCGCGCCTGTGGTCCGCCGACCCGGAAGCCGAAACACTGCTGCGGCACTATCGCCGAAAGGTGGGCGTCGATTACGATGTCGACACGGGCATCACGACGCTGACGGTGCAGGCCTACAGGCCAGAACATGCGCAAACGCTGGCCGCGACGCTGCTGGAACTTGGCGAAGAGCGCGTCAATGCGCTGAATGGCGCGCGCGAGACCGAACTGGTTGAGAGCACGCGTGCGCGGCTGGACGAGGCGAAGGCCGAGCTTGCCGCTGTCAATGGCCGCATGGCGCAATATCGCCGCGACGAACGCCAGATCGACCCGGCCCTGTCCGGGAAGGCAGGCACGGAACTGGTCGCGGCACTGCGCGGAGAACTGGCGTCGCTGCGCGCGCAGGAAGCAGCGATGGCGGGCGTGTCCCGCGACAGTCCGCAGCGCGTCGCCATGCGCCGCCGCATCGCCTCTGTATCGGGCGCGGTCACCGCCGCCGAAGCGCGCCTCAGCGGTACGGCACAGGGCGCAGTCGCCGCCGGAATCGGCATATTCGAAACGCTGCGCATGGAGCAGGAACTGGCAGCGCGGCGCTACGAGATGACAGCCGCCATGTATGACAAGGCGCGCGCCGATGCGCTGCGGCAGAATCTGTTCCTGGAGCGCGTTGTGCAGCCGAACCTGCCGGAACGCGCGCTCTATCCGGAGCGGTTCACCATCACGCTGACGCTCCTCTTCGGGCTCGCGCTGGCCTATGGAATTGGCTGGCTGATCCTGGCGGGCGTCCGCGAACACGCCGCCTGATTGCCGGCGCGGACAGGCGAATCTTGCCAAATGAGCGCGTCGTCGCCATATGCGCTGACGGAAGTCGGGCGGGTGCGGCACTCGCCAACCCGGTCAGGTCCGGAAGGAAGCAGCCGTAACGAATTCGTCGCAGGTCGTTCCGGCTTCCACCCAAAACGCAGCATGAGGCGATTGGCCCGCTGCACCTCCGGCTCCGCCGGTAGCGCTTGCCAAACCTGTACCCCGATCATCCTGAGCGCAGTCGAGGGACGCACCATGGTATCGCAGCAGCCTGAGTGCGTCCTTCGACTGCGCTCAGGATGATCAGGTTTTTTTTGGGGGGGGGTGCCTCATATGCCTAATCGGCCAACGAAGCGCTGACATTCCCGCGCCAAGCGCCTACACTCTTGCCATGTCCGACTTCAGTCTCGAATCGCCGCCCGCAGACGACGCGCCGCAGGAATATCGCGTCCTGGCGCGGAAATACCGCCCGACGCGTTTCGCCGACCTGATCGGGCAGGATGCGATGGTACAGACGCTGGGCAATGCGATTGCCAAGGACCGCATCGCGCATGCTTTTTTGATGACCGGCGTCCGCGGGGTCGGGAAGACCTCGACAGCGCGCCTGATCGCAAAGGCGCTCAACTGTATCGGCCCGGACGGTCGCGGCGGCCCCACCATCGATCCGTGCGGTGTCTGTGAACCCTGCAAGGCGATCACCGAGGGCCGCTTCATCGACGTCGTTGAAATGGACGCCGCCAGCCATACCGGCGTCGACGACATGCGCGATGTCATCGATTCGGTACGCTATGCCGCCGTTTCCGGCCGCTACAAGATCCATATTATCGACGAAGTCCACATGCTGTCGAAAAGCGCGTTCAATGCGCTTCTGAAAACGCTCGAAGAGCCGCCCGACCATGTGAAATTCATCTTCGCCACGACCGAGCTCAACAAGGTGCCCGTCACTGTCCTGTCGCGCACTCAGCGCTTCGACCTGAAGCGCATTCCCGCCGACCTGCTTGTCAGCCATTTCGCCGGCATCGCGGAAAAGGAAGGCGCCGGGATCGAGGAAGACGCGCTGCGCCTGATCGCCGCCGCTGCCGAAGGCTCGGTGCGCGACGGACTGTCGCTGCTGGACCAGGCGATTGCGCATGGAGCCGGGGAAATTACCGCCGAGGCCGTGCGCGCCATGCTGGGCCTTAGCGACCGGGGCCGCACGCGCGCTTTGCTTGCCGCGGTCCTGACGGGCGATTCGCAGGCGGCCTTGACCGAACTGAATGCGCAATATGAGCTGGGCGTCGCGCCGGATATGGCGATCGAATCCCTGCTGGAAACCGTGCACGCCATTACGCGCGTGCAAGTGGGCGCGCAGGTCGATCTCGTCATGTCGGCGGAGGGCCAAGAACAGCTTGGCGTGTGGGCGAACGAAATGAGCGCGGCGACGCTGCACCGGTTCTGGCAGCTGCTGCTGAAGGGCCTGGAAGAAGTGAAGCGCGGGACGATGGCCCTGCAGACGGCGGAAATGGTGCTGCTGCGCCTCATCCACGCCGCCGGCATGCCCGATCCCGGCGCCCTGATGCGCGCGCTCGAAGAAAAAACGGTGGATGTGCCGCTGGTCCGGAGCGAGCCGCCTTTGCCTGACGCGACACCGGCGCGCGCGTCGGCAAGCGCACCGGTCAGCGGGGCGACGGCTGACGACCTGAGCGTTTCCCCAGCGCCGCCGGAATATTCACCGCCGCTGGAAGCTTCCCTGTCCGCGCCAGCCCAGACCGCGATGATCAGCGGGAAACCGGTACCGGCGGACTACACGGCGCTGGTCGCGGCGGTCGAGATCGACGAGCCCATGCTGGGGGCCTGGTTATATGATGACGCCGCGCCGGTGACATTTGCGGGCGGCGAACTGGTGCTGACCGGCAAGCGCAATCCGGGGTGCATGGCCAGCCTCAACGCCTGGATGACCACCCATTTCGGTGACAGGCTGACCGCGCGTTTCGAGGATGGCGGCGACGCGATGACACTGCATCAGCAGGATGAGGCGCGCAGGGAAGCGGAGACGGCCGCCGTCCTGGCCGATCCCAATGTCCAGCGTGTGTTTGCCGCGTTTCCGGATGCCGAACTTACCGACTATACGCTACAGGACACCAATTCCCGCGGGGACGAACGAAGGACAGCCCGATGAAAAACATGGACGACATCATGCGCGCTGCGCAGAATGTGCAGGAAGAACTGCAAAAGGCGCAGGCGAAACTGGATGATATCCATGTCGAGGGACAGTCCGGCGGCGGGATGGTCATCGTCAAGGCGACCGCGAAGGGCCGCATCACCGGCGTTACCATCGACCCGTCCCTGATCGTTCCCGGCGACAAGGAAATGCTGGAAGACCTGATTGCCGCCGCGTTCAACGACGCGAAGGAGAAGGCCGACCGCGCCGGTCAGGCGGAAATGGAGAAGATGTCGAGTGCCCTGCCACTGCCGCCGGGCTTCAAGCTGCCATTCTGAGGGTCAGCGGGCGCGTCGATACTGCACCCGCATGAATTCGCGCCAGCCGTCCTCGGTCAAAACCCAGTCGGTGACGATCAGCGTGCCGTCCTCCCCCATACGGTATTCCGAACGGCCACGCTCGGTTTGCGCCTCGCCCCAGTGCGTTATGAGGGTGCGATCCTGCCAGACCGCGTGTAGCGGGTGAAGTGAACCGTTGGTGTCGATCCAATATCCGGACAGATCGTCATCGCCCATCCGGTAGACGCCCTGTCCCATGAAAAGCCTGGCGCCGCCGTCCGCCGCGCGCACGTCATATTCGAGGTTCATCTGCGTTTCGTGGAGGCCCGGCATCCAGCGAAGCGTGCATTTCGCGGGCGTCCCCCACGCGTCGCAGTCCGAATGCCAGTCTCCCGTCAGTGCTTTCGGGCCGTCTTCCGCCGTCTGGGCGACACCCGGGACCGCCGCCCCCAGAACGAGCGCGAAAGCGACTGCGCGAGCCGTGTGAAGAATTGTCATTTCGATTCCTTTTCCTTCGGTGATGCGATGCGGCAAATCGGGACATGTATGTCCGTCCTTAGCGAGGCTTCGGCGGTTTCGCCGGGGTCGTCGACATAGTGAAACACCGTCGGACGATCGGCGAGGATCAGGTCGCTGCGACCGAGAATCATGCGGTAGATGATGTCGACTGTACCCGGGAGCGCCCGGTAGCTACCGATGTGCCGGGCGCGCAGATGCTCGCCGCCCGCGACAGTCATGGCCTCCGCGCCTGCCGGAACGGCCGCGTCACCCGCGCGCAGCCGAAACCCGCAATCGAAGACGGGCCTGCCGTCGACGCCGCCCTCCAGATCGTCATGCGCGCGGCCGATAATTGCGGTAACGCCTTGCGTGCCGCCAAGCGCGCTCGCCAGCGCGGAGAAAGTGCCGGCGACATCGGGATAGAGCGCCTCGGTCCTGACGGCGACGATTTCAAATGGATCGAAGCGTGCAATTTCAATCGCCAGCAGGCGTGGCCCCGCTTCACCGCCTGCCATCTCGACATGCGCGAGCCGTTCGACGAGCCGGGCGAGGATATGAGGTTCGTTTCGCAATTCGCTTGCCGTCTTGCCCGTCTGCATCTTCAGCGCCTTCGCAAAAGACTGGCTGGAGCCATAGCCCGCCAGAAAGGCGGCGTCGGTAACGCTCCGCTCCCGCCGCTGCAGCGCGTTTGTGCCGCGTGCCAGCCTTAATCGCGCGAGAGCCTGGGCGCAGGTCTCGCCCGTCACAATGCGAAAAACGCGGTGAAAGTGGAATTTCGAAAAGGCCGCCGCGCCGGCAAGTTCGTCGAGGCTGGGCGGCGCATCCTCGTCAGCCATCCGTGTCGACATCAAATCGACAGCACGTTCGATCCTGTCCCTGACGTCGCTGCGCATAGCCGTGCCTACCTTACCATCCTGCCGAAGGGCAGCATAACACCCGTTCGCACCGCGCGGCGTGTCCGGTCTTGCGCTTTGGCTTACATGCCCAGGCAGCTGTCCTGCCCGTCGCCATCGACGATCGGGATCCAGCGTTCGATGCGGCTGGCGTAGCGCGTCGTATAGGGGCCGGGGTTCGACGCACTGCGGCCGACGGGGTCGGGCAGGATGGCAGCCAGGCGCGCGGCTTCGCGGCGGGTCAGATCCTTCGCGCTCTTGCTGAAATAATGACGGCTGGCGGCCTCGACCCCGTACACGCCGGCATCGAATTCCGCGACATTCAGGTACACTTCCATGATGCGGTGTTTGCCCCAGGCCAGCTCGATCAGTCCGGTGAAATAGGCTTCCAACCCCTTGCGGACCATATTGCGCCCGGGCCAGAGGAAGACGTTCTTCGCGGTCTGCTGGGATATTGTCGAGGCACCGCGCAGCCGGCCGCCCTGCTCGTTCTTCTGCATGGCCTTTTCGATGGCCTCGACATCGAAACCCCAATGTTCACAGAATTTCGCATCCTCCGCGCCGATGACGGCGCGCGGCATATTGGGGCTGATCCGGGACATGGGCACCCAGTCCTTCGTCACGCCGGTGCCGCTGGTCCAGTCCCGGACCATGATGCTGGTCGCCGGAACGGGGACGAACCGGTAAATTCCGGCCCAGACAAGCGTGAGGAGAAAGACAGTGAGGATCATCTTGCCGAGGAAACGAAACGGCCGGAAGCCGCGCTTTCTGGCACGCTTGCCCGCCGATCGCCGTTTACGTTTTGCCATTGAAACTCTGTCCCTGCCCACCCGTCATTCCCGCGCACGCGGGAATCCAGTCAGGGGGGTGTCGCCTCTTGGGATCGATTCCGCAACTGGATTTCCGCGTGCGCGGGAATAAGTGCAACACTCCGAGCTAAATCATCCTGAGCGCAGTCGAAGGATGATTGGGGCTGGAATTTTGCGGCTGGGCATTCCCCGCCGGAACAACAAGAAGCCCCGCCGGTGCGTTTTGCACCGACGGGGCGTTTTCGTTCACGTCAATCGCGGTCTATGCGACCTCGAGCAGATTCCGTTCCTCGGCCAGCTCGGTCATCGCTTTCTGAAGCTTTTCAAACGCACGCACCTCGATCTGGCGCACACGCTCGCGGCTGATGTCGTAAACCTGGCTCAGTTCCTCGAGCGTCTGCGGGTTTTCCGTCAGGCGCCGCTCCGTGATGATATGCTTTTCGCGGTCATTCAGCGTGTCGAGCGATTCGGCCAGCAGGGCGGAGCGCACATCGGCTTCCTGGGCATCGGCGACAATCGCGTCCTGTAACGGCTCGTCATCTTCCAGCCAGTCCTGCCATTCCGAATCGCCTTCGTCGGCGCGCAGCGGGGCATTCAGGCTGGTGTCGCCGCCGCGCATCATGCGGCGGTTCATGGAAATGACCTCTTCTTCCGTGACCTTCAGATCAGTGGCGATCTGCTTCACGTCATCAGGGTGCATGTCGCCATCTTCAAAGGCGTCGATCTGGCTTTTCATACGGCGCAGGTTGAAGAACAGTTTCTTCTGCGCGGCGGTTGTGCCGATCTTCACCAGGCTCCACGAGCGCAGGATGAATTCCTGGATAGAGGCGCGGATCCACCACATCGCATAGGTCGACAGGCGGAAGCCCTTGTCGGGCTCGAATTTCTTGACGCCCTGCATCAACCCGACATTCCCCTCGGAAATCAGGTCGGCCGTCGGCAGGCCGTAACCACGATAGCCCATTGCGATCTTCGCAACGAGACGCAGATGGCTGGTCACCATGCGGTGCGCCGCCTCGCGGTCGCCATGTTCCTTGTAGCGCTTGGCGAGCATATACTCTTCCTCTGGCGAAAGCACCGGGAATTTCTTGATCTCGCTCATGTAGCGATTGAGCGACGTGCCGCTGCCGATGGCAGGGATGGTCGCGGGGACAGTTTTGTTCGCCATATTGGCCTAACTCCTATTTTGCGGACCCTATCAGGCATCCGCGCCTAATTTCACGTTCGTCCCAAGATACGGCGACGATACATGGTCTCACTCATATTAATGAACGGATAGCGCCGCCACGAGTTCCTGCATATCGCGGGGAAGCGGGCTTTCGAAAGACAGTATTTCTTTACTTGAGGGATGCTCAAATTGCAAGGATTTTGCGTGAAGGGCCTGCCGCTCAAAGCGCAGCGCAGACAATAGCTTTCCCTGAGAACCGCCACCTTTTCCACCATATAGCGGGTCACCAAGCAGCGGAAAGCCTTTCGCCGACAGGTGGACGCGGACCTGATGCGTGCGGCCCGTTTCCAGCCGGCATTCGATCAGTGCGGCATTCCGTAGCGGCTGGATGGTGCGGTAATGCGTCACCGCGTGCTTGCCGCGGCCATCTTCAAGCACCGCCATCTTCTTACGATTCTTTGGCGAGCGGCCTATATTTCCCTCGATCCTGCCCGCGGGCGGCACCGGACGATCGCGCGTGATCGCAGCGTAGAAACGGCCAACGCTATGCGCGGCGAACTGCGCGGCAAGCGCCATGTGCGTCGGTTCCGTTTTCGCGGCGACCAGCAATCCCGACGTATTCTTGTCGATCCGGTGCACGATGCCGGGCCTGCTGACACCGCCAATGCCGCTCAGCGTTCCGCCGCAATGGTGCAGCAGAGCATTGACCAGCGTACCATCGGGATTGCCCGCAGCGGGGTGAACCACAAGTCCCGCCGGCTTGTCGATGACGATCAGGTCGTCATCTTCATAGACCACTGTCAGGGGGATATCCTGCGGCCGCGCGCGCGCCGGCGTCGGCGCGGGGATCGCGATGTGGAAGCGTTCCCCGACCTGCACCTTTCGCGAGGCGCTGCGCTCCGGCCCGGACGCCCCGGTGACCGCGCCTTCCTTCAAAAGGGCCTTTAGCCGTTCACGGGACAGTTCGGGCACGGCAGCGGCCAATGCCCGATCGAGCCGTTCCCCGGCGCTGCCCAGGGGGATGGTGATTTCCAGGTTCGACTTGTCAGATGGCATAGGGCAGGACTTCGGGCATGGAATGGCAAATCGCAAGGGAAGCTCTGCAGGTCGCGCGCGATCATGCCGTCAGTGCGTACCCTGACGAGGCGTGCGGCCTGCTGCTGGGGCGCGTTGGAGACGCCGAAGGGGTTCAGGTCATTGTGGAAACACGGCCCGCGCAAAACATCTCTCCCACGCCCCGCCGGGCATTCGAGATCGATCCTGCGGCCCTGTTCCAGGCTCAGCGCGGTGCGCGGCAGGGCGGACCGCGGCTTTTGGGATATTATCATTCCCATCCTGACGGCGACCTGCAGCCATCGCCGCGCGATGCCGACGGCGCCGCGCCCGACGGCATGCTATGGCTGATCCTTGCAGGCGAAAAACATGCCGCATATCTTGCCGGACCTGCCGGGTTGCATAACAGGTTCTTAACCATCAGCCTGCATGAAACAGAGGGATAAGTCAGCTGGCACAGGGCATCGTCAAATGGTTTGATCGCAAAAAGGGCTTCGGTTTCATCAGACCCGATCTCGGCGCGATCGATGTATTCGTACATGTATCGTCCCTGTCCAGCGGAGACGCCGAAGCCCTGAAAGAAGGCGATCGCGTCCAGTTCGAACTGACCCAGGCACGCGATGGGCGGGTCAGCGCGTTTGACGTTACCATGGTCGCCGCCGCCTGAGCTTCGTATAGCCGGTGAGGGATAAAAACCGTTTCGAGTGCGTTTTGATGAAGTAGGACCGCCCTTGCTTCCTCCCCCGGGAGCAGGGTTCTTGAGGAGAAACCGACATGAACGCAGCTGAATTTGCCAGTCTGCTCTGTTCTCGACTGTGCCATGATCTGGTGAGCCCCGTGGGCTCGCTTTACAATGGCGTCGAACTGCTGGCGGACGAAACCGATCCGGACATGCGGGCCCGCTGCATGGAAATGCTGGCGGACAGCGCGCGGCAGACAGCGAACAAGCTGAAATTCTTTCGCCTGGCATTTGGCGCTGCGGGCGGCTTTGGCGACAATATCGACACGCGCGAGGCACAGGCCGCGCTTGAGGGCCTGTACGCCTCCGACAAGCGGGTCGAGGTGAACTGGTTGATGGAAGGCCACGCGCTGCCCAAGGGCGCCGTGAAAATGCTGCTCAACCTCGCCATGATGGCGGGCGATGCGCTGCTGCGCGGCGGCACGTTGCAGATCGCCAGCGAAGCCCAGGGGGACAGGATTGAAGTCGCCGTCCGCGCCGAGGGGCCGCGGATTCTCCTGGATGAAAGCCTGAAAGCCGTGCTGACCGGAGACAGCGATGTCGATAATCTGACGCCGCGCGCAGCCGGAGCCTATCTGGTGCACCTGCTGGCGCAGGAGTCGGGTACGGCCGTGCAGATTTCGGAGACCGAAGGCTCGCTGGTGTTCGGTGTGACGCTATCCGCCTGACGATCATCGCCGCTTGAGCGGACAGGCCAAAGAGGTCGCCGTCTCCTAACTTCATCTTAACCATCCCTTGCGCAAGACGACCTGGCAAAGACTGGGACAAACATGCGAAATGGATGATCTGTTACCTGACTTCCTGGTAGAGACGGCGGAAAACCTTCAGCAGGTCGATAATGAGATCGTGCGCTTCGAGCGCGAGCCGTCGGACGTGGAGGTACTCGCCAATATTTTCCGCATGGTGCACACCGTGAAGGGATCGTGCGGCTTCATCGGCCTTCCGCGTCTGGAACAGCTCGCCCATGCCGCCGAAACGCTGCTTGGAAAGCTGCGTGACGGTACCCTGAAGGCAAATCCGGCCATCGTTACCGAAACGCTGGCTGCCATTGATGCGATCCGCATCATCACAGCGGCGCTTGCAGAAACCGGCAAAGAGCCTGAGACCGACAACGCCGAACTGATCAACCGACTGGAAGCCCTCGCGCGGGGCGAGACTGTGGATGGGGCACCAGCCGAGGCACCGACCGCCGCCGCCAGCAATGACATGGCATCGCAAAGCATACGCGTATCCGTCAGCCTGCTCGAGGAACTGATGACCAGCGTGTCGGAACTGGTGCTGACGCGCAACCAGCTCATGCAGGAACACAAGCAGGCCGGTCATGACGAAATGGACCCGCCGCTTCAACGGCTGTCGGCGCAGATCTATCGCCTGCAGGACAGCGTGATGCGCACGCGCATGCAGCCGATATCTGGGGCGTGGAATGTCCTGCCGCGTATTGTGCGGCAACTTGGCATCGACCTCGACAAGTCCATCGACCTGGTAATGGAGGGCGGCGAAACCGAGCTCGACCGGCAGATGCTGGAAATGATCAAGGACCCCCTGACCCATATGGTCAGGAATTCGGGCGATCATGGCATAGAAACGCGTACCGCGCGTCTTGCCGCCGGCAAGCCGCCCGCAGGGACCATCCACCTGTCCGCGGCGCAGGAGGGCGGACATATCACGATTGACCTGTCGGACGATGGCTGCGGCCTCAATCTTCCGAAGCTGAAGGAAAAGGCCGTCGAGCATGGCGTCCTGACATCGGCGCAGGCGGACGAAGCGTCCGACATGCAGCTGGCGCGCCTCATCTTCATGCCCGGCATGTCGACGGCGAAGGAAGTCACGCAGATCTCCGGGCGCGGCGTCGGCATGGACATCGTCCGCGCGAATATCGAAAAGATCGGCGGCACCATCGAGGTCGATACCAAGATGGGCGAAGGCACGCGGTTTCGTATCCGGATCCCGCTTACCCTCGCCATCATGCCCGCGCTGATCATCGGCGTGGGGCCTGAAAAGGCGCGCGCGCATTTCGCCATTCCCCAGATCGCGGTGGCGGAGCTGGTGCGGACGGACGCCGACAGCGAGCACAGGGTCGAGACGGTCGCGGGTGCCCGCGTGATACGCCTGCGCGGCCGGCTGCTTCCCCTGATCGATCTTGGCCACACGCTCGGCATGCCGGGCGGGGCGACCGATCACGTTCTCATCATCCGCGGGGCCGGTAATGAATATGGCGTCCTGGTCGATGAGGTCTTCGATACCGAAGAGCTGGTGGTGAAGCCGGTTTCCCACCCCCTCGCTGGTCTTAGCCTTTATGCGGGCAACGCGATCCTGGGCGATGGTCAGGTGATCATGATCCTTGACGCCAACGGTCTCGCCGAGGAGCTTGGCAGCGAAACGCAGCGCGAAGCGGATGCGCTGGCGAATATGGATCAGGAATCCAAGGCGCCGCTGCCGATCGCGAAGGACGCGATCCTTATTTTCAAAGCCGGCGGAAGGCCGCATCCGCGCGCCGTGCCGCTGGCGCTGGTTTCACGCATTGAGGAAATTCCGGCGGACGCGATCGAATGGTCCGGGAAACATGCCGTTGTCCAGCTGCGTGACGAGCTGGTGCCCGTCGTCTGTCTCAATGGCCGGTACACGCCAATTGAATCTGGAAAGCAGGCCGCACTGATCTTCGCGGATCATGGCGAAATTATTGCCCTGGCCGTCGATGAGGTCGTGGATATCATCGAAGCCAATGTCGCACTCGAACTCTGCTCGGACGACCCCGAACGGCTCGGTACAGCCGTGGTCGCGGGCAAGGCCACCGAACTGATCGACGTCGCGCACCTTTTCACGGTCGACATGCCAAAACGCGGCGCGTCGACAAGGCGCGATGGCGCGGCAACCGGCGCGCGGGTCCTTGTCATCGACGACAGCCCTTTTTTCCGCAACATGCTCACCCCGCTGCTGAGCGCGGCCGGATATCAGGTCAAGGCCGCCGCGTCGGTGGATGACGCGCTTTCGCTGCGCGCCGCCGGGGAGACGTTCGATCTCATCCTGAGTGACATCGAAATGCCCGGCAAAAGCGGTCTCGATTTCGCCAGAAATATCCGTTCCGGCGGCAGCTGGTCGGACCTGCCCCTCGTCGCGCTGTCCTCGCTCAGCGACGAACAGGATATGGAGGCCGGGCTACAGGCCGGCTTTGACCGTTACGTGGCGAAATTCGATCGCAAGCGTCTGCTTGAACTCCTCGAAGAAAGTGTGAAACTTGACGAGGAGGCAGCCGCATGAGCCAGCTTGTCAATATGAAACTGGCCGGTACCAGCCTTGGCATCGACGTGAAAGCCGTTCAGGATGTGGTGCGCCTGGGCAGCATCACGCCCGTGCCCCGTGCAGCCGACTGGATTGCCGGGATGATGAACCTGCGGGGGCATATCGTGACGGCGATCAACATGCGCGCGCGCATGAACCTGCCTCCCGCCGACCCCGATGCACGGCAAATGTGCGTCGTCGTCAATCTGGGGCCGGAAGCCTATAGCCTGATCGTCGATTCCGTCGGAGAGGTAATCTCCGTGACCGAGGATCAGCGTGAACCGGAACCCGCCACGCTCGATTCCCACTGGCGCAGCGTATCGCGCGGTGTGGTGCGTCTGCCCACACAGCTTCTGATCGAAATCGATATCGAACATCTGATCCGGGGAAAGTTCAATGAAGCCGCTTAACCGCCCGGAAACCATCTGCTGTCAAACAAGTGTTTCAACGAAAGAAAGTCCAGATTCATGAGTTCCTGCCTGATTGTCGACGACTCCAAGGTCATCCGCAAGGTGGCCCGCCGTATCCTGGAAGATTTCCAACTGGACATCGATGAGGCGGGTGACGGTCAGGAGGCGCTGGATCGCTGCGGCACGTCGATGCCCGATGTCATCTTCCTGGACTGGAACATGCCGGTCATGGGCGGCATGCAGTTTCTGAAGAACCTGCGCGCGCAGGACGTCGAAAAACAGCCTACCGTCATTTTCTGTACAACCGAAAACGACATGTCCCATATTCGCGAAGCCATGGAAGCGGGCGCGGACGAATATATCATGAAGCCGTTCGACCGTGACATTATCGAAGCCAAGCTGAACCAGGTCGGCGTCATCTGATTTCCCTTCCTCCACCGGGAAGGGCAGCACCCCCCGTGAAGAATATCGCAACAAAATCGCCCGGTAGCGAGCGACACAAGACGATACATCCCCCCGCGCCGCGCGTCATGCTGGTGGACGACAGCGGCATTTCACGCGTCCTGATGGCAAGATGGCTGGACGAATCGGGCGCACAGGTGGTGAGCCAGGCGAGCAACGGCAGGGAAGCGCTTGCCAACATCGCATCCGCCCGTCCAGATATCGTCCTGCTGGATATCGAAATGCCAGGAAAAAGCGGCATTGAAATCCTGCCGCTTCTTCGCGAGGCAAGCCCGCAAAGCCGGATCGTCATGGTCTCCACGCTTACCCAGCGAAACGCGGCGATCACCATGGAGGCGCTAAGCGCGGGTGCCGTCGAGGCGCTCGCCAAACCGAATAGCGACTGGTCGGGGTCGTCGGTGGCGGAGTTCCGCAGGCGGCTTGTGGAAACGGTCTGGGGGATCTGCCAGGGCAGCGAGGCCGCATGGCCGGTCGGCGCGGCCGCAGAGGTACGCAGCGCCGGCCGGGCGGGAACGCGCCGGGCCCGGCCTTCAATTGTCGCGATCGGCGCCTCGACAGGCGGGCCGGCAGCGCTTTTCTCCCTTCTTAAACATCTCCCCAAGGCCCCCCGGGTGCCGATCCTGATCGCGCAGCACATGCCGCCCATGTTCACGGGTTTGTTGGGGACGCATCTGACACGGCAGACCGGGATCTCCTCTGCGGAAGCCGTGCACGATGACGCCATCACGCAGGGACAGATCTATATCGCGCCGGGCGCCCATCATATGTCGGTGAGACGGGCTGCGGACGGCACGCCCCGGATTCGGATTACGGATGATCCACCGGAAAATTTCTGCCGCCCGTCGGTCAATCCGCTATTCCGTTCCGTCGCCGATATCTATGGTTCGGCGGCGCTCGCGATCATGCTGACCGGCATGGGAAAAGATGGCCTGGAAGGGACGAAGGCCATGCGGGCGGCCGGTGCGCACATTCTTGCCCAGGACGCTGTCAGCTCGATCGTCTGGGGCATGCCCGGCGCCATTGTCCATGAGGGGCTGGCCGACGATGTGCTGTCGATTGAGGATATGGGGCCGTTTGTCGCCGATCTGGTCGGCGGCTCGTGAGGGCCGTACCGGCCAGTTTCGATTGTTTTGCCCACCTCCTGCGGTGCGAAGCGGGCATGGAACTCACGCGGGACAAGGCATATCTATTGCCGTCGCGCCTCGGGCCCATTCTCAGGCGGGAGGGCTGCGCTACAATCGATGTGCTGGCGTCGCGGTTAAGGCCCGGGTCGGCGCTCGCCCGTGATGTGGTCGAGGCAATGCTGAACCATGAGAGCTTCTTCTTCCGCGATGGCATCCCGTTTGCCCAGCTGGAGCAGGCACTTCTGCCGGACTTCAAGGAAAAACGCGCGGATGGACGGCGCATATCGATCTGGTGCGCCGCATCGTCCCACGGCCAGGAGCCCTATTCGCTCGCCATGCTATTCGCCGAAAACCAGGCGGAATGGGCGGGCTGGGAAATCGATATTCTTGCCAGCGACCTGAGCAGCGTCGCCGTCGACCGCGCCCGCAGCGCCTGCTATACGCAGTTCGAGGTCCAGCGCGGACTTTCGACACATCGGCTGTTGCAGCATTTCGTCAAGACCGGCGACGACTGGACGCTTGTCGACAATATTCGCGACAGGGTGACGTTTCGGACGCACAGCCTGCTTGCGCCGCCGCCGCGCCGGGCGGCTTTCGATATCATCTTCGCGCGCAACGTATTATTTTACCTTGGTGCGGAGGAAAAGCGCCGGGCGCTTGTCAACCTTCGCGACGCGATGGCTGACGATGGTGTCCTGGCACTTGGCGCGGCGGAAACCACGTTTGGGCATCAGGACCTTTTCGCACGGTCGCCCATTCACCGCGGTTTTTATAAATCCGCGCCAGCCATGATGGCCGATGCGCCTGATACCGGGCAAATCCCCGCCCGTCCCGCGGTATTTTCGCAGCCCGGGCACGCCGCAGGTCAACAGCCGAGCCGGACGGTGTAACCGCCGCCTGCGGGACCGCCGATATCCGCTTTCACGCATCCCGGGTGCAGGACAATACCGCCAATGTCTTCAAACCGGTATCGCGCACGCACGTGCCGACAGCGATGCCTCGCCAGCCGCGCCGTCCCCAATATGGCGTTTCCGATTCCCAAATTGTCACGCTGCCGATAGGCCGCTTGCACCATGCGCCCCCTTCATCTCGCTTTCATCCTGTTTATCGACCTGTGCTGGGCGCTGAATATCGTCGCGGTGAAACTGGCGGTCGAAGCGACTGAACCGCTGGCGGCGGTGACGCTTCGCTATGTGATCGCACTGCTCGTCTGCCTGCCCTTCATCCGCTGGGTTCCGGGGCGTATGCGCCGCATTCTGATCACGGGCCTGATTGCGGGTGCGGGTTTCATGACATTGGTGAACCTGTCGATGGCGGTGACGGAGAATGTCGCCGCGCTGGCGATCACCGGGCAGCTCGGGGTGCCATTCAGCCTGATCCTCGCCGTCATATTCTTCAAGGAACGCATCAGGTGGCTGCGCATTGGCGGCGTCAGCCTGGCATTTCTGGGAATCGCGATCATGGGATTCGATCCGGCGATACTGCAGGAATGGCCGGGCGTCTCGCTGACCGTTATCTCCAGCTTTATCTGGGCCGTGGGTTCGCTGCTCTTTCGCCAGTTGCAGGGGATCGGCGTGATGAACATTCATGGCTGGCTGGCGCTGGTCAGCGTTCCTGTTCTGGCCGGAGCATCGCTGATCTTCGAGCCTGGCGCGCTTGCCGGCGCGGCATCACTTCCCGCGGACATCTGGGGCTGGATCGCCTTCTCGGCGATCCTCTCCTCCATCGTTGGCCATGCGGGAATGAGCTGGCTTTTGCAGCGTTACGAAGTTTCGACCATCGTTCCGCTCACACTGCCGACGCCGCTGATTTCCGCGGGCGCCGCGGTCCTTGCTTTTGACACACCGGTCAGTTCCAGCTTCATCGCCGGTGCCCTTGTAAGTTTCCTCGGCGTCGCCATCATTACATTCAGAAGTGCAGCAAAACAGCCGGAGCTGACGACGGCAATGATCAGCGGGAGCAAGCGATGATCGAAAGCCCTTCCCCCAATTTCGACACGCGGCGCGCGGACATTTCGATGGTGGTCATCCATTATACCGGCATGAAAAGCGCCGCCGCGGCGCTGGAACGCCTGCGTGATCCGGAGGCGAAGGTCAGTGCGCATTATCTGATCGCGGAGGACGGCACGCCCGTCCGGCTGGTCGCCGAAGAAAGCCGCGCCTGGCATGCGGGCCGGGCCTATTGGCGCGGCATCCGCGATGTGAATTCGGCAAGCATCGGCATCGAGCTTGCCAATCCAGGCCATGATCATGGTTATGTGGATTTTCCGGAACCGCAAATGGCCGCTTTGGAAGGGCTGCTCCGGGACATTCTTCAGCGCCATGACATCGACCCGCGCAACGTGGTCGGTCATTCCGATATCGCGCCGGACCGCAAGATCGACCCTGGCGAGCTCTTTCCCTGGGACCGTTTCGCCGCGCTGGGCCTTGCCGAGACGAAACCCGAATTCGATTATGACCCGCTATGGATTGATGAAGGCACGCTGGTCGCAATGCAGCGCTTTGGCTATGAGATACGGCTGCCGAAAGAAACCGTGAGCGCGTTCCAGCGGCGCTGGCGGCCCGGCAAGTTCGATGGCGTGATCGATGCGGAGACCCGCAAGATCCTGCTCGCGCTGCTGAAGCGGCATCCGCCGGAAGGCTTCATTCTCGGTACGCATCTGCCGCGGACGTAGGAAACGGGACTGGCTTTGTGCGGCCTGGGCCTTAAATACATATGGGCCAGAGGGTCGGGTGATCGCGATATGGGTTGCCATATCGAGGAAAGTCCGGGCTCCACGATATCACGGTGCCGGGTAACGCCCGGCGGGGGCGACCCCAGGGATAGTGCCACAGAGAGCAGACCGCCCGGCGCTTCGGCGAAGGGTAAGGGTGAAAGGGTGCGGTAAGAGCGCACCGGGGCGATGGTAACACCGCCCGTCATGGTAAACCCCACCGGGAGCAAGACCGAATAGGGACGGCACGTCTTCAATGGCAGGGGCTGATATCGCCCTCGCGCGTCCGGGTTGGTTGCTTGAGGGCGCGGGCAACCGCGTTCCCAGATGAATGATCGCCGATAACAGAACCCGGCTTACAGACCCTCTGGCAATTTAACCGAGTGAGTGTCGGAATTTCTTACAGTTTCGAACTGTATCAAAATTGTGCATTCGGCTTCCTGTTGAAATAGCCGAAAAATTTGTTTCTGGCCCGTAACTTGCTTCGTCTCACATATTGTAAGTTTAAGTTATCATAAGTTAAATGGGGGATTATCATGATCAAGACCGCACTTCTGGCCGCGACGACCGCACTCGTTGCCCTGCCTGCCGTGGCTGCTCCGGTGAACGGAACGGGCAATGTCACGCCGGACGTCATTTTCGGCAGTGGGAACGCGAACGGCTCGTTTACCGGTACCGTGAACGATGGCGTAGAGCTCGCCCTGCGCGGCAAGCTGCGTTACGACTCGAATGGCCAGCCGCAGAACACGTTCAATTATGACGGCGATAGCAGCTATTTCTTTACCAATATCGGCAACGCCGTTCCCGCGAACCGCGCCGTGTTCAACTTCGAGTTTTCCATCAATACCGACGTTGACGGCCTTAGCGGTCGCACGCTTGACGATCTGACATACGCACTGTCGGTCGATACCGATGCCGGTGCCGGCACCAACTTTTTTACCTTTGATCCCTGTGCGCTGCTCGTCGACAATGCACTTGGTAATAATTCGACCGGGAACGGCGATGGCACGCCTGGTGCCTGCGCGGGTAGCGGACTGAACGTCGCGCAGAATTCGCAGAATCTTGGCTTTGGTTATACGCCGAACGATCCGCGGGCTGCGGGTCAGTATACGTTCTCACTGTCGGCATTTGACGGCCAGCAGCTGATCGGAACGACGACGATCGACGTCTTCGTCGATGCGAGCCCGGTTCCGGCACCGGCGGCACTCGGCCTGCTCGGTTTTGGCCTTCTTGGTCTCGGCGCCGCCCGCAAGCGCGCCTAAGCGTTCTCATCACGAACGATGAAAAGGGGATGCCTGCGGGTATCCCCTTTTTTATGTCGTCAGGCGGGCCAGCAGGGCCGTGATCCCCGCGTCGATCTGGACATACATGTCCTCAAAGGCGCTTTCGTCCATGCCGTAGGGGTCCAGCACATCCTCTTCACCCCCTTCGACATCCTGCAGGAGCAGCAGCACTTCGGCCGTGGCACCGTCTGGCCGGGCCGCCTGAAGATCATTGAGGTTCGCCGTGTCGAGCGCGACAATATGCGAGCGTTCAAACCAGTCGCGCGCCTGCACCTGCCGCGCCCGCTGCGCGGAAATGTCGAGACCGTGCGCCTTCGCCACGGCGCGTGACCCCGGGTGCGGCATCTCGCCAATGTGCCAGTTCCCGGTGCCCGCGGAATCGACCTCCGCATCGACACCCGCATCGGCCGCGCGAACACGAAACAGCCCCTCCGCAACCGGAGACCGGCAGATATTCCCCAGACAGACGAACAGAATGCTGACGTTAGACATAGGGTGATGACGCTTTCTAATCGGACGCCGCGCTGCTAGCCCTTTCGCCGAAGTACCGCAAATGCGGGAACGTCTGGGGAGGACAGTGAATGACCGACGAGGAACTGCTCGCGTCGCGGGAAAAAGACGTGGGAAGCGGCTATGCCTATTATGTCCTTGGCGTTCTCGTCCTGGTGTACATTCTGAACTTCGTCGACCGGCAGATCCTCTCCATCCTGGCGGAAGACATCAAGGCCGACCTTGGCATTGACGATGGCCAGATGGGCTTTCTGTACGGCACCGCCTTCGCGGTTTTCTATGCGCTGTTCGGCATTCCGCTTGGTCGCCTTGCCGACATGTGGGTCAGGAAGCGGCTGATGGCGATCGGCCTGACGGTGTGGTCATCGATGACCGCCCTTTCCGGTCTCGCGTCGAGCTTTGCGCAGATCGCGGGCGCACGCATCGGCGTCGGCATTGGCGAGGCAACCGCCAGTCCCGCCGCCTTCTCCATGATCTCAGATTACTTCCCGAAGGAAAGCCGCGCCACCGCGCTCGCGATTTATTCGGGGGGGCTCTACATTGGCGGCGGCGTATCGCTGTTCATTGGCGGTGCGGTCGCAGGCAATTGGAATGAAGCCTTCCCTGGCGGATATGATCTGGCCGGGTTCAACGTCGTCGGCTGGCAGGCCGCATTCATGGCCGTCGGCATCCCCGGCATTCTGGTCGCCCTGTGGGTTGCGACGCTGCGCGAGCCGCTGCGCGGCATGTCGGAGGGCACTTATCAGCCGCCCGAGCCCAACCCATGGCCGAAGTTTTTCGCGGAGTTATGCAGCGTCATTCCGCCGCTGACCCTGATCGATGCCGCCCGCGGGGGCAGCAGAAGCCTCATCAACAATATCGTCGCCGCCGTCGTCATCGCCGCGGGCGCTTACGGCATCGTCATGCTGGTCGGTGTATCGTCGGGCAATGTTCTACAGTTCAGCGCGCTCGGTATTGGCGCTTACGCCGTGTTCAGCTGGTCGCAGTCGATCAAGCGCCGTGACCCCGCGACATATGCGCTGATCTGGGGCACGCCGAGCTTTCTGCTGACCCTTGTCGGGTTTGGCACCATTGCCTTCAACACCTATGCCGCGACCTTCTGGGCGGCCCCTTATGTATTGAGGACCTTTGCCGACCAGGTCGATCCCGCAATGGTCGGCCTGATCCTGGGCGGCCTTGGCGCTGGCGGCGGCTTTGTCGGCGTCATTCTGGGCGGCAAGATTTCCGATATCCTGAAGCGCAGAAATCCGGCCGGACGTATCCTGGTGGGTATCTTCGCCATTGTCGCCATGGCACCGCTTCTCCTGATCCTCTACACGACTGACAGTCTGACAATATTCTACCTGGTCAGCGCACCGTCCAATATCGTCGCGAGCATGTGGGTCGGTGTCGCCGCCGCGACCAGTCAGGACCTTGTCCAGCCGCGCATGCGCGGCGCGGCAACGGCGACTTATTTTCTTGGCACGACACTGATTGGCCTTGGCCTTGGCCCCTGGTTCGCGGGCACTGTGTCAGCCGAAACCGGCGACCTTGCCATCGGCGTCATGAGCCTGCTCTTAATGGTGCCCGTGACCCTTCTCTGCCTCTTCATCCTGTACAAAAAACTTCCAGAGGCGGAAGCGACGAAGGATGCCCGCGCAGCGGCGGCGGTTTCCACGGCAAGCTTATCGAATTGACGGGCTTGTCCAGTGCGGCGGAAGCGGTGATCCTGTTCCCCACACAAACGTCATTCCGGCGAAATCCGGAGGCTGTCTCATATCATCGCGTGGCAAAGCCGCATGCCAGGGACAGCTTCCGGCCTTTCTGTGAATGACGGTTTATTCGAGGAGGATCGTGCATGTCCGATTATGACTACATCATCATTGGCGCTGGCAGCGCCGGCTGTGTGCTGGCCAACAGGCTAAGTGCCGACCCTGGGAACCGCGTCCTGCTGCTGGAAGCGGGGAAGCCGGACAAGTCCATGTTCATCCATTTTCCCGCAGGCGTGGGAAAACTGATCAGCCCCGACAAGATCGCACCGGAAAACTGGGGATACTGGACCGAGCCGCAGCAGCATCTGAACAACCGCCGACTGTACTGGCCGCGCGGCAAGACGCTTGGCGGATCCTCATCCATCAACGGCATGGTCTACATTCGCGGCCATGCGTCCGATTACGACCGCTGGGCGCAAACAGGCTGCACCGGCTGGAGCTGGGACGATGTCCTGCCCTATTTCAAGAAATCGGAGAGTTCCGACCGCGGTGCGACCGACTTCCACGGTTCCGGGGGGCCACTGCACACGACCAAGCGGGCGCGGCCCGACAGGATCACGGATCTGTTCATCGCGGCCGCCCATGAGGCTGGTCATCCCCTCACCGACGATTTCAACGGCCCGCAGTTCGAAGGAGCCGGGCGTTATGATGCCACCTGCAAGGACGGCGAACGGATGAGCGCGGCAAAGGCATATCTGACGCCAGTCCTGAACCGGCCGAACCTGGAGGTCAGGACAGGTGTCCTCGCCGACCGGATCATGTTCAAGGGCAAGCGCGCACAGGGCGTCGGCATTCGCCAGAACGGCAAGGCGGATGTCGTCTTTGGCCGTGAGATTATTTTGTCAGGCGGCGCGATCAACAGCCCGCAAACGCTGATGCTGTCCGGTATTGGTCCAGCCGAACATTTGAGATCGCTCGGCATTGATGTCGTCCATGACGCGCCCGATGTCGGCGGCAACATGCAGGACCATCTCGACCTGATCGTCCAATGGTCCATCGAGGAACCGATCAGCCTGAACAGCAATGCCAAGTTCCACAATCAGCTTAAGGCGCTTGGCATGTGGCTTTGGAAACGCGAGGGGCCGGGAAGCTATATTCCGACCCCCGGAGGCGCCTTCCTGTCCACGCGTGAGGGGCTTGCCGCACCCGACGTGCAGCTGCACCTGCTGCCTGGTCTTGGGCAGGCGCACGGCGCCGGAAAGCTACCGGATCAGCACGGTTTCTCCAGCCATATCTGCCAACTGAGGCCGGAAAGCCGCGGCACCATCCGCCTCGCCAGCGCCGATCCCGACGATCATCCCCGCATCGACCCGAATTACCTCAGCACGCAAAACGACGTCGAGGTCATGCTGGCCGGACTGGAAATGACGCGTGAGATCGGACGCCGTGCCGCGCTGCAACCGCTCAGCCCGCGCGAGATATGGCCCGGCGAAGACATCACGGATCGCGACACATTGCTGAACATGGTGCGGGACAGCGCGGAAACCATCTATCATCCCGTCGGCACCT
Organism: Pacificimonas pallii; assembly: GCF_019204005.1. Classification (GTDB taxonomy): domain Bacteria; phylum Pseudomonadota; class Alphaproteobacteria; order Sphingomonadales; family Sphingomonadaceae; genus Pacificimonas; species Pacificimonas pallii. The sequence continues at coordinate 33,220 of NZ_JAGSPA010000001.1, forward strand.
GCCGCATGGGCGCGGACGATAGCGCGGTGCTCGATACGCATCTGCGGGTGCGCGGCATAGAGGGCCTGCGCGTCGTCGACGCTTCCATCATGCCCAACCTCGTCAGCGGCAATACGAATGCGCCGACGATCATGATCGCGGAGAAAGCCAGCGACCTGATCCTGGCCGAACAACGCGCGGCAATCGCGGCTTAGGGAAAATTCATGACCATCGAAAAGTTCAGCATCCCGATCGAAGCTGATGAGGTCAGCTGGATCCGGTCCCGTGTGGAGGCGTTTCGTTTCTTTGAGGAACCGGAAAATGCCGGCTGGCGCTACGGTGCCAATCGCGCATATCTGGAGAAGCTGCGCCGCTACTGGCTGGATGAATATGACTGGGAAGCGGCAGTCTTCTCGCTCAATCGGCACCCGCATTTCCGTGTGGAGGTTGAACCGGGCCTGCGCCTCCACGCCATCCACAAGCAAAGTTCACGTGCGGACGCCCGCCCGCTATTGATCGCTCATGGCTGGCCGGGGTCGGTACTGGAATTCGATGCCATTATCGAACGCCTCGCCGAGCCAGAGGACGCCGATCATCCCGCGTTTCATGTGGTGGCACCGTCCCTGCCCGGCTACGCCTGGTCCGATAAGCCGAAGACCCCGATTGGCCCGCGTCAGACAGCACGCCTTTACGACGCGCTGATGCCAGCGCTCGGCTATGATCGCTATCTATATCAGGGCGGCGACTGGGGCAGCGTGATCGGCGGCTGGACCGGTCTGGAGTCTTCCCGTGTCGAGGCGGTGCACCTGAACGGCTACGGCCTGCGTGCCCACGATATGACACCGCATACCGAAGCGGATAGGAAATGGATGAAATGGGCGCTGAAAATCCGCGACGAAGAAACCGCATATCTGCATCTGCAGGGCACCAAGCCGCAAAGCCTCGCCTATGCGATGATGGACTCCCCCATGGGCGTCGCGGCCTGGCTCGCCGAGAAATTCTGCGGCTGGAGCGAAGTTGGCGACCAGAATGCACAGCCTCCGTTCACGATGGATCAGATGCTGACGAATATCATGATCTATCTGACCACACGCAGCTTCCACACTGCCACATGGATATATCGGGGTATGTTCGACGAGGGAGGGTTCTCCATGCCGGAAGGAAAGCGCGTCGAAGTGCCCGTCGGCATCGCATGTTTTCCCGCAGACCTGCTCGCCTTCCCGCCCCGTTCCATGGTCGAGCGCGGCTATAATGTCGTCCACTGGTCGGAAATGGCTGAGGGCGGACACTTCGCCAGCCTGGAAAAGCCGGACGCGTTTCTGGCCGATGTCAGGAAGTTTGTATCGGGACTCACTTGATATTCTGGCCGCCGCGGCCGATTTCACCCGCTGACGGACAGGATTTTGGGGTGCAATATCATGACCGAGTGGCAGGTGCGCGAGGGTCTTACACCCTATCAGGCCGCGCTCGACGAAATGGACGTGCAGGCTGCCGGTATTCATGACGGCAGTCTTGAAGAACGCGTATTATTGGTCGAGCATCCCCCTCTTTACACCGCGGGCACCAGCGCCAAGCGCGAAGACCTGACGGACCCGGATCGTTTTCCCGTCTACATGACGGGCCGCGGTGGGCAATATACATATCACGGCCCGGGTCAGCGTGTTGTGTATCCTGCCATCGACCTGACCAGGCATGGCCGCGATATTCGCGCCTATGTCGCACGGCTTGAAGGCTGGATCATCGACGCGCTGAGAACATTCGGCATTCACGGGCGCGCAATCGACGGCCGGGTGGGCGTCTGGGTCGACACGAAATCCGGGGAAGCGAAAATCGCTGCCATTGGCGTACGCGTGCGAAAGTGGGTCACCCTGCATGGCTTCGCGGTGAATGTGACACCCGACCTGTCGCACTATGGCGGCATTGTCCCCTGCGGCCTTGCCGAATTCCCGGTGACAAGCCTCTCCGCTCTTGGAATTGACGCTGACATGAAGGTATTCGATGCAGCGCTGCGCGCTGCGCGGCCATTCTAGGCGCCGGTTAGGCCGCCAGTTTTGTGAGGGATGGCCGCCTTATGGTTCTGGCGGCACCGAATATCTCACCCTCACCAAGGGAGACGCCAAGCTGGCTCAAACCGGAAACAACACTTTCAGTCACGATATCCGTGGCGATCAGGGTGATGCCGCAGCGTCGCTGGGCCAGAACGCCCCCCTTCGTCAGCATCAGCATTCGATGGGCCGTCAGCTTACGCAATGTGCCAACGAAATTTTCGTGCACCTGCTCTGCTGCGTTGAGGCGTACGCAAAGCGCGAAACCAAGCTTGACGAGAGCCGCCAGATCCGTCGCCGCCGGATTTGTCAGCGCGGCCATTTCGGCGTCCACTTCGAAGACGAGGCGCTCGGCAAGCTCAGGTACTTTTGACAAAACTTCAACGAGATCTCTGCGAAACGATTCGTCTTCGAGTGTTCCGGGTGAGATACCACAAAAAATACGGGCTTCGGGAGTGGCCTCACCCAGATGGCTGGCAAGTGCGATCACCTCCGCAATCTTCAGCGTGTCTGAGAAGGTGTCGGCCCGCTCCCTATCCTGCGCAGCCATACATATGTCAGCCCTGGCCATATAGTGACGCGGCTTGCCGTCCTTCAGACTGACGATGGGCTGAAGTGAGAGGTCGAGATTAACCGCTTCCGGCGCGGGAGCCGGTACCGGCTTCCCTGTGGCATCGCCTTCATCAATGCGGGGCACAATGGGATCAGCCGGTGATATTGACGCATGGGCAGAAGGAGTAAGGACACGCCGCCGCCTCGCCAGAAAATTACGGCTGAAGCGCCAGAGAAAATGCGCGACGCAAAATGTTGCAGAGGTCCCAAATGCGGCCGCAGCCGCAAATATCGTCGGCAGGCCCCATAAATCAGGGCCGAATACTGAGAGGACGCAGCCCCCCAGCAAATAGGAGGCGATTACGACCCAGTCATCTCGTGACATGGCAACGCATCTCCATTTGTGCATCACGGCCTCGCCGCAACATGTTATCAAATGGTATGCGCAATTCGTTAACGACCTCCTAACAGAAGCGCCGTGCCATGAGGTCATCTCTTGAGGGCATCCAGGTTTCCGGCTAGGTCTATGGGCAGTTCATCCAACAGGAGTTCACCACGATGATGCGTAATCTTGGCTATCTTCCCGCCACCCTCGCGGGAATCGCGCTTCTTACGCTATCCGCCTGCGGAGATAGCGATGGCGCCGAAGGCGGCGATGGCGGTGTTACTCAAACCGGCACCGTGGAAATCGAGAGCGACTTTGATGCATCGACGATGGATGTCATGAATGTGGATGTCGCCGCTGGCGGTATCGAGCCGGTCATCGATCCTGTAAATGCCGATGCCGGTATCGATATGCTGGGCCGCGCGCAGACCGACAATGTCACTGATATGCCGCCGAGCCTGCCTTCACCAGCGCTCGAGGATGAGGGCGAGTCTGAATAGCGCAATATTGATCGAAAAATGCCATATGTGGCGAAACTGGCGAGATATAGGGAGCGCCGCACTCTCGCGGTCTGCCTGAAAGGAGCAAGATCATGACCCTTGAAGAAATTACCCAGAATATGCGCGAGCGCGTAGGTGCCAATGCCGATCTTAACAAGAGCGTCAAATTCGATTTCGGCGACGAAGGAACCGTGCGCATAGATGACACGGCATCGCCCGCTATTGTTGATAATGAAGACGTTGCCACCGACTGCACGATCAAGGTCTCCAAAGACGATTTTGAAAGCATCGCCGCTGGCGATACGAACGCGCAAATGGCCTTCATGCAGGGCAAGCTGAAAGTCGAAGGCGACATGTCCGTTGCGATGCAGCTCGGCAAAGTATTCGGCTGAGCACAGTTTTACTTACTGGTATATTTGCGGGTGCCGTGTGAGAATACGGCGCCCGTTTTTATATCCGCAATTGCTTGGGAACTACCGTCCTCTGCATTCATTCTGGGTAAGATCGTGATCCACGAGCGAGCTGCATCTGCCACATATTCTTTCGGCAGCCATTGAACGAGTCCGGCACGCGCACTGCTGGACGATTTACTGATTTCGGACGCTGAAATGTGCTTACAATTCGCGAAAGATGCCCTGTTTGGAGGCAGTCCAAGCAGGGCTTAGCTCATGGGCGTGCACTTTGCGCATTTCCCCACAGATTCTGCGATAGCAATTCCCGGTCCAACAGGGCTGTAACTCAAAAACACGATCGACGACCCTGAGTAGCGTGCCGCGCCATAACCGCCAACACTGGTTTCGACCGCTGTCCCTATTTCGTGGGTTCACCACAACGTCTGGTCCAATCGCCCATCCATGCAGCACTCAGAATTTGCAGCTACAAAGAAAAAGGGCCGCCCTCGAAAGGACGACCCCATTTTCCCGAACCGTTCGGATCTGGCCGAAGCCGGATCCGAAGGAAGACTACATTCCGGCACCGCCGAAATTGATCTCCACGCGGCGATTCTGTGGCTCGCGCACACCGTCGGCAGTTTCGACGAGCGGCTTGCTTTCACCGAAAGCCTCCGTTGAAATCGCGCTTTCAGCGACGTTCTTTGCGACCATGTAGTCACGCACGGCGTCAGCACGACGCTGCGAGAGACCAACGTTATACGCATCGCCACCCGACTTGTCGGCGTGACCGGCAAGCGTGATGCTCGTTTTGCCGCCAGCTGCATAGGCAGCAGCCGCACGATCCAGCGTTTCCGCAGCTTCAGGCGTGATGTCCGACTGATCCCAATCGAAGAACACGATGAAGTTCTCAACCGCTGGCGCCGCTGGAGGCGGTGGCGGAGGAGGCGGAGGGGGTGGCGGTGGTGGGGGCGGAGGAGGTGGCGGAGGCGGGGGCGCTTCCGGCGCACCGAAGTTGAGGATCAGGCTTGCAAGCAGCGAGTGGCTGGTGAACTTGCTGTCCAGATTCTGCCCCTGCACGTCAACATATTCATTGCCGTTGGCTACAAAGTAACGATACTTGAGCCCGAGGTCCACTTTATCGGAAAGCTCGCGACGCACGCCAGCAAGAAGCTGCCAAGCGAAGCCGGTGTCGCTATCATCGACAAATGCCGCGCCACCTTCCGCGAGTTGATAGATATTCGCCTTAACACGGGCAATACCGACACCACCGCCGACAGACGCCGCCCACGGAGAATCTTCGCCAGAGAAATCAAGCATGCCGTTAAGCATGAAGCTTAAAACCTGGGTAGAGCCGTCGCCGTCTTCGAACTGACCATCGCGATAGTTACCGGCCGCAAGTGCAGAGGCCGTACCACCACCAAGGATGCCGCTACCGCCAACACTGTTCAACCCCACTTCATCAAGATGGGCTTGCTTCCAAGCGAGTTCAAATTCCGTGCGAAAGCCGCCGAAATCATAACCTACAATGCCGCCGACATCGTAGCCGATCTTGTGATCGACATTAATGCCACTGCTAATGACGTCTCCGTCACCGTCGACAATATCGATACCGACATCTTGGGCGAGCAGTGCACCGGCCTCGAGACCGATATACCAAGCATCATCTTTGGCGAGCGATGGGCTAGCCATGGCAGTACCGGCGAGCGCCGCTACGAGGGCCAATCTACGCATTGAATTCCCCTTTCTTAAATCAAACGAATTCCAGCAAGAATACGCAGGAGGTCGTGTATAGTTCATTTATTTCTGGCGCAAGCGAGGAAACTTTCAACATTGTTGCAAAAAAGACGCACTCCCCGGGGCGGAAAATGCCGGATTTCAGCCGCTCGCCAAGCCCATCCCCCTAAGGGAAGCCAGTAATGCAGCGATAGCCGCGCGCGCCTCGACGTCGATCACACCCCCTCCAGCGGGGTCGACCACAGGTTGCGGGTCTGCGGCGAACAGTTTCGTTCCCCGCAATGAAATCGCATCGACCGGTAGTCCGTCGTCACGCCACACGCCGTTCTTGCGCATCAAAAGAGCGTCCTCATCCTCAATCCAGATAAGCAGACCATCCGGCGGGGACAGATACATCCATCGGCCCCGCCACTCGGCGATTCTGCCGTCATGCCCTGCCCATTGCGCGGCACCACCAGCTGCCACGACCCATGCATCGCCAATATCCGGGGCGGCGGGCGGAACGGCCAGCGAACGGCTTTTGACACGCGGCGCAAGCCAGCGCTCAAGCCGTAGCACCGCTTCATTATGGGTAACGTCTTTCTGCGCCTGGCCCGCCTGCAAAAGGGGAATGGAAAAAGAATCGGTCTGGTCGGTCATCTGCGGCCTCCTATACTCAAAATGAAAGTTCAGCTGCGTCGCCCGCGCCAACACTCTGGCTCACCTGACGCACCGTCAGTATCGCCGAACCGAGGGATCCGCCGAAATCTGCCTGCTGCTGCGATAGCGTATATGTGAACTCCTCGCGGTCGACATGAAACGTCCTTACGTCTCCTGAGGCGGCGATTTCCACGCGATAGACCTCGTTTTCCTCGGCAAGGGGCACATCTGACCCGTCCGGCCATCCGAAACCGCGTCGGCTTCGACGGATCCAGTGTACGGTCAAATCGCCATCTGCCGACCTTAACACCGACAGATGTACCGGCGATAACGGCCTTAGCGATCGCCCGCTTATCGCCAGCGAGACTTCTGGAGCCGTCGGCAAACTGTCCGCTGGCCCCACCGCCTTTACCAGCAGGGTTCGGCCGATATCGGAGAGCGCGAAGTCGAGCGGAAACAGAACCTCCGGTTCCAGAAGCACGAACCGTTCATTGGCCGCATGCGACGCCGCGGCGGCCTCGGTACCGCGCCGCCCGCGCAACAATCCAGAAAGTTCCCAAAGCTTTGGCCCGGTTTGCACGGCGTCGCGAAATTGCACCAGTTCTTCACCGACAAGCGCCAGATTTTGCCCGCCCAGTACAGCTGATGCGGTTGTACCGGTCAGAACCTGATCGTCCAGCAACTCAACCGTCAGACGGCTTGTTTCGTCCCAGCCTGCCGTGGCCGCAGCGGGCAGCGCTGAAGCGGCGGTCCCCATAAGCGACGGGGTGCTCACAACGCCAATGGAACGCCAGCTTTCGCCGCCGTCTCCGCTAATCCATATTTCCGCACGTCGCCAGCCGGCACTCGCCCCGCCTGCGGCGATCCAGACGCGCGGATCGGCATCGCCTTCGCCGCCAATTGGCGGCAATTCCATCACATGCGACATGGTTGCGCCTTGGGGTACGTCCAGCTGCGGCAGGGAATCCCCGGCGTCCGCATTGGGAAGCGCGAGCATGGTCCCGCGCCTCCGTTCCAGTTGAACGGCAACCGACAAACCCTCGACCTCTACCTGCCGCACGTGCCATTCTCCGTCCCCGGCAATGTTCACGATGTCGCCCGGCATCAGCGAGATATAGCGTATCGGTAAGCGCCGCCGGGCTTCCGAGCGCCGCGCCCACAGATCGGACAGGTGCGCTTCTGCGACCCGCTTGGCTTCGGCGGCGTTCAGGCTTGCGGCGACATCGAAGTGCCGCTCTCCACTTCCCAGTGCCTGCGACCGGATCGCACGCTGCACACTGGGCTGATAATCTCGCTCGGGATCGTTCGCTGCCAGCGTGAACGCCGAGGGAAGGCCGCGCTCGCCAAGCCGCGAACGATCCCCCACATGGACTGCACCCGACTTATCGGCCATTAAACGGTCCGCCGAAACCAGTTCCGTTTGGCCCATCATCCTGCTGGAAAAGCGCAGTCCTTCCGGCATCGCGATAACGGACATGGGCGCGATCACGTCAAGGCTTCCCACCACACCGGCCACATCGGCACTGTTTGCGACAGAGAACCCCGTCACGGCCCGCCCTGATTCCCCGGCAACAACACGGCCATCAACGACGTTCACAAGGTCAGCCGCGATGGCCGCCGCATCAGCGACGCCCTCATCCGCAAATATCTCCGCGCTGATGTTCGGAATGCGGTTCGCGAAGTCCGCGAGTTCGAGCCCATCGAAGACGAGATAGGCCAAACCGCGATATGCCGGTGCCATTCCCGGCCCTAGTGATGCCTCTATCAGCGGGTCCGGTTCCTGTCGTTCCGTCCCCCGGTAGGTCCGGACCGTCCCGCCAGCCAGCAAGTTTCCGGCCGCCCCGCGCAGCAATTTGCCATCGGCCCAGATCCGCCCGACCCGGCCGATTTCACGCGCGGCAATGGCGATCGCAAAGCTGGCTGAGTAACTATAGCTGGTCGTCCGTCCGCCCGAACGCTTTCCTCCGCCGGAGCGATGCGCCGTTTCTTTCAGCCCCGACGTCCAGATTACGGTTCCCGCGCTGCGGACAGTACCATAATGGCGGGCAAGCGGCGCGCCGTAATCGCTGCCTTGAACCGACAGATCGGTAAGCCTCGGCCCTTCCCGCCCCTTTGGCTTGAACAGCACGCGGCGATCGATTTCGCTACCGACGACGGCCCCGATTGCGGCACCGATCGGTCCGCCAATAAAGGCCCCCGCCGCCGTCAGAACTACACTTGCCATCAGCCTTCCCCCTGCCAGCGCCAGATGTTCACGATCGACCATTCCGGCGGCATTCGCGCTTCAACCACCCGTCCCACGCCGAAATCGGCATGGATCACGCCGGCATCGCTCGCGATACCCAGATGATGGTGGCCGGGGGCTACCCGCATTTCCATAACGTCTCCGGCAGCCTGCGCAGCGACGCGCTGCAATCCGCATGCCGCGAGCCCGTTCAGCAGCCGCGCGCGATTGTCCGTCGCGATCGAATAGTCGGCGGGCACATCAAATCTCGCCCCTGCCGCCCGTAATGCCGTCAGCACCAGGCCGACGCAGTCCAGCGCCAGTCCCGGCACACGCCCCTGCACCCTCACCGGCGTTCCCAGCGCTTCCCGCGCCGCTGCGACAATCGCGGCGCCCGTTCCTGTGGTCACATCAAAGCCCCGGATACCGCAGCACAGCATCGCGGCCCGGCACATGGGGCTCGCCGCGAAACCGGTCGCCATTGCCAAAGCGCACCCGGCAGGTCTGCCAGCGCCGGTCACAGCCCTGCGTCAGACGCATGTCATCGCCGACCGACAACCCTGCCACCGCATCGTCGAAGATCAATATGTCGCCGTCGACCCTCGATATGCCAATATCGACCCCGGCAAGCGCGCCGGAAAGCGGACGCGCCACGCCGTATATATAAAGCCTCTCCGGATCGACGTCACTTACGCGCACCTGCGACTGATCGATGATCTCGGCGACAGTCACATTCCGCCGCAGCGGTTTCAGGTCCACGCCGCAGCGTGCATCGCCCAGCCGTGCCCGGCATTCCGGTGTCGTCAGCTCCACCGGCACCCTCGACAGCACGGTTTCGGCGGTTTCAAGCCGCGCCTCGAATGCCGCGCCGCGCTCGACAAGATCAGCCAGCGTCCCCGACATCAGGGTCAGCGCACCAGCTTCAGGGGCCGTCCAGTCGAGCAGCATCAGGCTTGCCCGCGCGCCGTCATAGCGCCCCGCCGCGATATCGACCGCCCGGATGGCGTCAGAGGACAGCACACCCGAAACGTCCAGCCCCTCAACATCCAGGCCGTCGGACTCGATCGTCGCCGATGGCACCATGCCGGGTGCCGGATGATAATCCATCCCGTCCCAGCGCACGGTGCGGTCATGGGTCGTGAAGCCGAGCGCGATGCCGTCGGCACGGACCAGTCGCCACAGCCATGCAAGCGACGTCAGCGGCGCGTCCAGCGCAGCCGCAAGCCCTTCCGGAATGTCACGCATCTATGCCTCGCGAACTTCGACCATGGGGACGGACGGCACTTCGCCAGCCCGCCACGCATTTAGCGAGATTTCCAGTCGGTCTTCGGCAAACCGCACCGGCACATCGAACAGGTAACCCGCCGACACCGCACCAGTCGGCGCATTATCGAAGCGCACGACACCGCCCGCCTCCAGGGTCCAGCCGAACACTTCGCTACCGTCCACCGCCACCCGCGCGGTCCCGGCCTCTGGCCGTGTAATCCGGCGCAGCTCGGCATCCTCGCCGTCGCCATATCGCTTTAACAGTGGAAAATCCGTCCTAACGCCATCGCCAATTCCCAATAGCTGATCGCGCGCATCCAGACCGCCATCATCGCCCGATGAATGATCCAGCAAATCACGCAGACGGAACCCATGCGCCTGCCCTCGCCGCGCACGGTAGAAACGCACCAGCGCGCTCAGATCCGCCTCCGACCGAATGCCAGGGCCCGCATCGTAGCGCAGGCGTCCCTGTGCCCAGACGATCGATCGCTGCTCATGGCCGGAAATGGTTTCTGCCACCTGCGTCAGAAATTCCGGCCCGCCGCTCGCCCCCTCGCCAAGGGCAATCGGAAAGGCAACATCATGAAACGCATCCACATTCGTCTCCCCATCCATCGTGAAATAGGTAAAGCCATCGCGCCTGACCTGCGGCAGCGCCCAGACGAACGTCTCGCGCACATCGCGCGCCAGCGCGCGCTCGGCAGCTTCTGCAATCACGGGCCAGCGGCCCCGCGCCTCTGCGGTCAGCACGAAGCCCGAAAAATAATCCTGCGCCGCCGCTGGATATCCAAGTTCAGCCTCGATTGCCGCCACCGCCCGCCGCGATGCCCCGCGATCCTCCGCTAGCACGAAATCATAATCCTCCAGCTGCAGCACATCGAATGCCGGCGCGGCGAATTCCGCAGGCATATTGGCCATCTTCAGCCACGGCGCGTCTTCACGCAGCACCTGCGGCGCATAAAACAGCATTGCCGTCTTGGTGCCCGGCACGGCCGCCTTCACCGCGTCCATGACAGACAGCACGGACTGCCCCAGCTTCCCGCCGAGCCAGGCCACATAATTTGCCTGCGCCGCTGTCAGCGTCCCGGGCAAGTTCGTCAGCCGTACCGGCTCCGGACTGCCCGTCTCGGCGGTATAGGCGGCAACCGCCGCGTCATCGTAGAAGCAGGGCACCTGCCGGTCGCCAAAACCGGTCCACCACCACGGCTCGCCCACCTGAAACCAGCTTTCGCGGCCAGCAATTTGCGATATGCCCGCAAAGGCCGCCGCTACTGACTGTAACCACGCCATCGCATCACCATTGACCGGCGACAGCAGCGTTGACGGCGGTGCCCAGCCTGTCAGCGCGGGCGATCCGTCATGTGCCCGCTGCTTCCACTCTTCCGGCGCATAGGCATCGAACAGTTCGTAGCTTAGCGAGAAAATAATGGTCACGTCATCCGCAGCGGCCCGCGCCGCCAGGTCTTCCATCCATATTCGGCACGGCCCCACCAGCGGATCGCCCGCCGTGACAACCTTGAACCCCGCACCGCCCGCACGGGGTTCCAGCCGCATGAAGTGCGACATGCCCACATATAGTGTCAGCCATTTGCGATAGCCGAGCGCCTGCACATTTCGCAGCAGCCGCTCCGGCGTCAGATGATAATCATCGTCATACCCCGTCGCGATGCGTAGCTTGTGCGGGGGGATGCAGGCATCGCCGATCCGGATTTTCGACCCCGAGCCTTCGCAGCGTATGCCCTCCAGCCAGACGGTCGCTTCTTCCGGCACGGTCAGCGGCGCATCGCTCCCGTCGAACCCTTCGGGCGTCAGACTGATGAACATCCGGTCGATATCGCCTGCGAAAACCTTATCGCCGCCGGGTTCGAAACCCGATCGCATATCGTCGAAATCAAGGACGATCTGCGCGTCCGTCACGCTTCCCGAGGCGTAATTCCACAAGCGCACATACCAGACCTGCGCTGCACCCTCTGCATCCCGCCCCTCAATCGTCAGCACCGCGCCATTGGGGACGTCCAGCGGTTTGACATCGCCGACCGACCGCCAGCCAAAGGACAGCAGCATCCCGCGATAGTCCCGCCGCGTCTCGTAGCGCAGCAGCGGATGATCGACCTGATCCACACTGTCCCAGATCAGACCGCACAGATCGTCGCGCTTGTAATAGGCCAGATCGACGCGCAGGGAATCCGCCGCCGTCGTCGTTACGCTCGCCATCATTGGCCGCGGAAAATTCAGTGTCCAATGCGCCGCATCGAACCGCGCCATCCAGTCCGTGCGCACCTGGTCACCCGGCCCCGCCAGATAATGCCCCATCCAATATCTCCCAGATAAATCCCCTTCCCGATAGGCAGGGGCAGCGGCGGGATATGGGCGCGAGCGGGCACAAAGCCTACGCGCGCCAGCGCTCCCGCTTCCTATGCCCGGCTCAACGCCCGCTGCACCGCGCGCGCGACCTGCCGGCCGCTTTTCGCCATCAGCTCGGGTGACTGAGCCGCGCCGCCCGTTACGTTGACGTTGATCGTCACCGGCCCCCGCCCCGTTCCGGCGGCCATTCCGGTTTCGATCCGGCCACTCGCCGTCGGTACGAACAGCTCCGGCCCGCGCTCGCCCACCATATAGGCTTGGCCCGGCGCGACCGGTCCGCCCGTCGCACGCCCGGGGGCACCCGCAAAGGCGAGCACCACGCTCGACAACAGGCCGGACAGCCCGCCGCCGCCGGAACCGCCGCCAAAGCCGCCCGACGCCTTCAGCTGCGCCTGCAGGATCGCGTCCAGCACGCCCAGCGCTGTCCGTTTCAGATCTTCAAACCCGAACTTTCCGGTCTGGATGAAACGCGATAATGACCGCTCCATCACGCGTCCGGCACGGTCCGCGCCGGCGGAAAGCGGCCCTTCCAGCGACCCGCGCATCGTCTCGATATCCTGCGCAAAGCCCTGGGTGTCAGCCCTGACTTTCAGGACAAGTACGTCCAGTTCCTCATCCATTCCCGGCCTCCATCAGTGCCCGCATTTCGCTCATGGTCACCGGCCGCTCATCCTCGCGCGGCAGCACCCCCTCCAGCGCCAGGATCAGGTCCGTCGGCGTCGCCTCCCAAAACGCGGACGGCGACCAGCCCAGCCGCCCGCAGGCCAGGCCGCACGCCGTCCGGGCGCTTTTTTGAAATTGCGTCATCGCCCTGCCAGGATCTGCGTCAGCAGCGCCTTCAGCGCAGGCGTCGCACCGGCCAGCCCGCCCTCGATCAGGGCTTCCGAAAACCGGTCACGATCCTCTGCGAACCCGCAGGAGCAATGCCAGAACAGCGCTGCCATTTCGGTCAGCCTCAATTCCCCCGCCGCGGCCCGTTCGACCAGGCCGAATAGCGGCCCCAGTTCCGCCTCCGCCGCACAAAGCGCGGAAAAACTCGGTCGTAACAGGACATCCGTCCCGCCCAGTTCCAGCAGCGCCTCGCCGCGCACCGGATTTGGCGTCATGCCGCGACCACCGGTCCGGCGCTTTCCAGGCTCAGCGTGTAGGTGCGCTCGCCGCCAAAATCCCCGGCATAGTCCAGCCGCGTGACCAGAAACGGGCCCGTCACCGTCTCTCCGCTTTCGAATGACAGCTGATAATCCGCGACCATGCCGCCCAGGGCATGCGCCTTTAACCGCCCCTCGGCGGCCGAGCCATTGAAGACGCCCGCCCCCGATACGCTGATCGCCCGTGTCCCCGCTTCCGACAATATCTCCCGCCAGCCGCCGGAACCCTTATTGGTGGTCACCACGGCATCCGTGGCTATCGACATCTGCGTCGTCCTCAGCCCCGCGACCGTCTCGAAACTGATGGGATCGCCCCCGTCCGACAGTCGCAGCAGAAACGCGCTTCCCTTTTCAGCACCCATGATTTTGTCTCCTCAATTGATTGCTTCGGTGGGTTCCAGCAGCGCCTCGAACTCAAGCTCGCCCCGCAGCATGCCGTCATTCGGCGCGCGCCGCGTGAACCCGCGCAGAAAGCGCAGTGCCACCACACGCGCCAAACCGAGATCGGCGGAAAGTCCAAGCACCGCGCTTTCCGCCGCCGCCATCGCGGCCTTCACCGGCGAAACCGCACTGCCCCGCGCCCACAGCGTCACCGTAAATCTGTGCCGCCGCAGCGCCGCCGCCTTACCGCCCGCCTCCAGGATCAGGTCGGGTCCGATGGAAATATAGGGCGCGGTCTCATTTGCGGTCGGCCCGTCCACGACTGTCCAGTCCGTCAGCGCCGCACTTTCCGACAGTGCCCGCCGCACGGCGACCTGCAACTCATATCCACCGATCATCGCAGCGCCTCCTTTGCCCACGCCGCCAGCCACCGCAGCCGCCCGTCGCGCTGCGCAGCCTCCCGCGATGCCGTCACCCTGACCTCATCATATTCGGCGGCGGCACCAATGCCGCCTTCTCCCAACCGCACGGCGATCCTGCGCGCGATATCGGCTTTGGCCCGTTGCGCCCGGCGCTTTCCGACGTCCAGCAGGGGCGCAAGAACCGGTCCTGCGCCGATCATGACAGCCGCTCCATCAGCAGGTCCTGGCGCTCCATAAGGCGCGGATCCGCTATGACGCTCACCACATCATACGCGGCATCCCGCCAATGCAGTCGGTCCCCGACGTGCACGCCCGCACCGGCGCGCAGGGTGACTTTCCATCTCTCCGCCTGCGCGCGACGTTCGCCCCGAACGCCAATGCGCGGTCGTTCAGGAACGATCGCCGCCCACAGCTCTTCTCCCTCGACAAAAGCGGTCGGTGCGCCCGCCGCGTCCCGGTCACCCGGCAGCAAATGCGTCACCCGCTCCCGCATCGCGCCCGCCAGCTCGTCGCTCATGACAGGCGCATCCGGCGCCACGGACGCCACAGCGCCGCGATGGCCGCGGGCGGGCCCGCATCATCCGCACCGTCGCGATGCGCATAAAGATGCGCGACCAGCCGGATAATCCCCTGCCGCACCGCCTCGGGCAGGTCGTTCCAGTCTGCGGCCAGTCCCGCCTCGATGGTCAGCCGCGCCCTGACGCGCTCCGTATCCGGGGCAACCCGCACCCAGCCATCGCCGCAGAAATCAATCTGCGTTTCAATCTCCTCGACAGGCAGCGGCGTCTCCGTACCCGCGGCGTCAATCGACACACCGGTGACCAGCCGCTTCATCGGCGTCGCCGCAATGCGGTGCCAACAGCCATCGGCGGGCACCTGCTCTGTCCGTTCACTCGCCAGCGCCACCTGCCCGGTAAACTGCTCGCACAGGTTCGTCGCCGTCCGCAGCAGCCCGGCGATCAACGCGTCGTCCGCGATCGTCTCCACGCGCAGATAGGCTTTGACTTCGTTCAGGCTGACAGCCGCCGCCGCATTCCCCGCGCCGCTCATCGCTCTTCAATCCTGATCGTCAGCGTGCGCGTATCCCGCCGCCCATCCGACAGCGTGACGTCGTTCGCCACGCGGTACACATGCCCCTCACAGCCGCCCATAAGGGTCGCTGCCGTGCGCTGCGGTCCCGTCACGGTCACGCCCACGACCAGTCCGTCCGGCTCCTCCGGCTCGATACGCCACGCACTCGCGGTGACCGTTTCTCCGTCCAGATATCCCGCGCTCCAGTCGACCGCATAGTCGATCTCCGACGCCGGACTTTTCAGGTAAAAGCCCATAAACTCGCTCCCGATTTTCGAAAAATTCAGCTGCCGAAAATTCGCAATGTCCGGCGGTCCCGCTCAGGCCGCAGCACACGGCCCGTCCGGCTTCGCGGCAGGCCCGTTCCCCGTGCCGCCACGCGCGCGCCGCGTGTCGCGATGCTCATGCGCAAAGAGGCTGGCGCGATCGCCGCGACCGGCACGGCCGCTTCCGACACACCGACATATTCAGGTTCGGCCGCGAACCCGGCATCATCGACCAGCGCGGCATTGGGATCGGGCGCCCCCGCCATATAGCGCACGCTGCGGACGCCCGCTCCTGCCGCCGCATGCGTCAGCCTTACCGTATCGCCGTCCGTCACCGTGACGTCACTGATCGCCAGTACTGACGCAAAACCGTCCACGGAAACGCCAAAGCCCGTGGCCCCGCCAGCAGGCGACAGCGCCGAGCCAGCGGCATGTGCAAAGGTCACATCCGTCTGCGTTGTGCTGATTCTCGATGTCGCGGCGATTTCAGGTCCCGCATCGACAACCCCCGCGCCGCCCAGAATATTTGCCACCGCCAGACCCGCGCGCGTCCCCATGACTGCGTAGCCAGGCCCATCCAGATGCAGCCCGTCGATCATGTTCGCGGTCAGGTCCGGGCTGTGTGCCGTCACGAAATTCTGCGGATCGTCGGCGATGAATTCATATTGCGCCTGCCGCACCGCGCGCAGCCCGCTTTTGTCCTTGCCCGCGTTTGACGGGTACAGCACCGGTACCGCGATCAGCCTCACGTCCGCACGACCCAGATCGCGCCGCAGGTTCCGCCCCAGATTGGCCAGCGCAGTCCGGTACGCAGGCCCGCCCAGCTCGTCGTCCGCTTCGCCCTGGTTCCACAGCACGCCGATGATCCCGGCATTGCCGCCGAAGACACGCAGCTGGTTGTAATTCGGCGCGGGATCAGCCGGATCATCGCCATTCCAAGCGGAGATCGCGGTTCCCGCCACGGCTCTTGGCATCAGGGTCAGCGGCATGCCCGTCGCTTTCGTGAAGGCGTTCACGAACGCAATCGCGCCGTTCCCCACCACCGGATCCGCGGCGGATGCACTGCCATTCTGCTTCAGCCCGCCCAGCACCGTCAGGGCGGGCGGATCGCCATAGGTTCCTGTCCAGCGCTGCATGTTCGACTGACCGGCCAGCGCCAGAACAGGCCCCACCCCAAAGCCGCCCGTTGTCCCTGTGACGCTGATATCGTTCGAAAAGCGCACTTCCGCCCGGTATGTCCCGGCAATTGCCCGCCCGCCGCCTTCGGGCACATTGGACACATTCGCGCTGAACGTGCCCCCTGTCGGCGCGGCTACTAGTACCTGCCAGTCATGTCCGGCAAGCGCCGCGCCGCCGGGCCCGCCATTGCCATCGTCATCGTCGACCAGCCTGTATTCGATCGCCGGCGGATTGCCGACATAGCTGCCTGCCAGGGCAACCGTCCCCCGCCGCGTGACAGGGTCGGAGCGCACGATGGTGCCGGTTGCCGTCTCATTCGCCACATTGATCTGGTCGGCGGGCGGCGCGGCCGCCACTGGAAACGCGGTCATAGCCATCGCGGCTCGTGCGACACGGATTGGCGACCAGCCCTGCTGCGCGTCACCGCCTGCACCGACATCCGCGGCACCGACACGGTAATCCATGGTATAGACCCGGTCCGCCGCCAGAACCTGCTGACCGTCCATCGGCTGCGGGTCTTCATCGTCGTCAAACTGGACATAAAAGGACAGCGTCTTGCTGTCTTCGGCCAGCCCGGTCAGCGCTGTGGTCAGTTCCGTGCCGCTATCGCCGGGATTGCTCACCGCCGTCGCAAACGGCACCCCGCCGCCCAGTGCGTCCACATCGACGCCGCCCAGCGTAAGGATCGTAAAGCATGGCCGCGATCCACTCGTATTCCCGCGCAGGATCGACACATCGACCGCGCTGGTGCCCGGCGAAGGCAGATAGAAAATGCCCGCAGTGACCTGCGACGCGCTATCATTCTTGGCGACGCCAGCCACGAAAATCGTACTGCCGTCGACAGTCGCGCCCGTGACGCCGCCGTCCACATTCTTGTAGTGCCCGCCGCAGACGACCAGCACGGCACCCGCAACATCGGCGGGATTATAGCTGGTAACCTCAGCGTTACCGTGGACGACATTATGAATGGTGATCGTCATGCGGCGGCACCGCCCAGCTCAATCTCCCACGCGGCAAAATCCACCTTGCCGCCATTGCTGATCGCCGCCGCCGGACAATCCGCCGCAAATAGCAACCTGCCACTGCCTTCATCCAATAGCGCAACATGGTCGGCCGTCCCGCCCGCCAGTGCGTTCACGTCCGCTTTTGCAGCAATCGTGACACGGCGGCGGCCATCGACGCCTGCGCCGATTCCGAAATCCGCGCCCGAGAGCGCCGCCGCCGCCAGCCGCCCGGCATCCGCCTCGGCATAGTCCGCCGGCATTCCTGACAGCGCGACCAGCGCCGTCGCCTCTGCCAGCTCCGCCAGCGCAGCATCCAGCACGCCGTCATCGATGATGAACGCCATCGCTCACTCTCCTCATGATCCTGAATGGAAAAAGGGGCGCCGGAACCGGCCCTCGCTCCCGGCCCCGGCACCCGCCTCCCTCGCGCCGCTAGGCGGAGAAGCGCAGCAGCTTGATCGCTTCGGAATTCACGACGGCACCGCCTACGCGCTTCGTCGCGTAGAAGTGTACGAACGGCTTGTTCGAATAGGGATCGCGCAGGATCCGCGTCGCGGTCCGCTCGGCAATCACATAGCCCGCCTTGAAATTGCCAAAGGCAATCGACAGCGAACCCGTCGCCAGGTCCGGCATGGCTTCCGCCTCGACCACCGGATAGCCGAGCAGCGTCGCCATTGCGCCGCTCTCCAGGCCCGGACGCCACAGGAAATTCCCGTCGCCATCCTTCAGCTTGCGAACCGACGACAGCGTGGCGGAATTCATCACGAATGCCGCGCCCTGCCGGTGCGCCGCCTTCAGGCTGTGCACCAGATCGATCAGCGCATCACCATCGGCCAGCGCGCCGTTCACGCCCGTATCGATATGCTGCAATGTTCCAAAGGTACGCACCGCATCCGGCAGTGCAGAGGTGGCATAGTCCAGAAAGCCCTTCGGCATGTCCGAACCATCGCCGCTGACAAAGGCCGCGCCCTCGGCAAAGGCGAACTCCCGCCCAATCTCGCTCGCCAGCCAGCTTTCGACATCGAACGCCGCGTCATCCAGCATCGTCTGCGAGGCGGCCGGATTGGCATAAAGCTCGCCCATGGGCGGCGCGATCTCGACGAAATCCGGGCTGTCCGTTTCCGGCCTCAGCGCGTCTTCTGACACCCAGCCCGACTGGAACCCGCCCGTCGCGGCCAGCTTGCGATAATCACCCGAACCCACCGACACGACATTCGCAATGCTGCGAATGGGTGACGCTTCCTTCATGACCGTCTCGATCATGCGGTCCAGTTCCTTTGGCACGGCATAGCCGCCCTCGGGCCCCGTCGTCGTCGACAGCGATTTCAGTTCCGGCGCGCTTTCATGCCCCTTGCGCAGATACGCATCGGCAAAGGCCTTGCGTTCACTGCCGTCCTGTCCCTCGGTCTTCACACCCAGCGCTGGACGCCGTACCGCCATCATTTGCGCCGACAGACCCTTGATCTCGTCCTTCAGCGCGGCAATGTCCGCCTGCACCATTTCGGTGGCATCGGCGGCATCCTCGAACGCCGCTTCGACCTCATCCGCCTTCATTTCATAATCCATCATGCATTCACCCTCTCTTCGTCAAACACTCCGATCACCCTTGCGAGCGGCTGCATGGGGAAAGTCACCAGCGACACTTCCACCAGCTCCACATCCAGCAGTTCGCGTACGCCCCGCACGCGGTCAGGCCGCGCACGCTTCGTCCGATATCCAAAGGAAAGCCCTGTCAGCGCGCCGGCCTTGACCAGCGCTGCCGCCTCGCGTGCCGCTGCACTGCCATCCGCAAATTCGCAGACGACCCGCAGCCCCCGTGCATCCTCCTCGGCCTTCACGACCCGTCCGACAGGCCGGTCGGCACCATGTTGCCACAGCAGCGGCACCGGCAGCTTCAACCCGCCAAACGCTCCCGCACGCACGACGTCACGCCCGCGGTCAGGGACGTCGAACACAGCCGCATATCCGGCCAGACGCACCGCGCCCTCCGCATCAGTCATAAATTTTCCTTTGTCTTGTTCCCCTCCCTTCAAGGGAGGGGCTAGGGGAGGGTCGCGGCGCGTCAGCGCCGCACGCAGCACCGCTGCGTATCCGTCTAACCGGCTAACTCGAAACCAGCCCCCGCAGCCCCAGCGACCAGGCCAGCCCGATCAGCAGCCCCACCGTCACCAGTTTCACGATCCATCCGAGCACGGCCTTCGCCGCAGACCGCTTGGCATCCCGCCACGCCGCCAGCAGCTGACGCAGCTCCTGGACATCACCGCCCGCCCGCAGATCCGAAAGCCCGACCCGTGTCAGCGCCCGCGATGCCCCTGCGTCACTCGCCTCTTCCACCAGAGCGCGCAGCGTCGCGACATCGCAGCCCTTCGCATTCGCCTGTGCAATCAGACCTGCCAGGATCATGTCATTCGTCACGCACCCCTCCTTTCCAGGGAGGGGTTAGGCGGAAGGTTGCGATGCCCTGGGCGAGCCTGCGCGATAACTGTTTTCATCACGCAATCCCCAGCACTCGCTTCTTCTCATCCGCCGTCAGGAAATCCGCCGCCGATACCCGCTTCCACATCTCGGCGCGGTCCGCGCTCAGCGCATGAACCTTGTCCAGATCGACGCGCACCGCCGCATCCGCCCACCAGAATTTCAGCCATTCCGTCAAGGCCTCGCAAATCCGCCCGGCCAGCGGCAGCACCGTCAGTCGCCACAGGGCCCGGTTCGCCTCTGCATAATTTGCATAGGTATTGTCGCCTGGCAGCCCCAGCAGCATCGGCGGCACCCCCAGCGCCAGCGCAATGTCCCGCGCAGCCGCTGCCTGCCCGGCTGCGAAGTCCATATCCGCCGGCGACATCGCCATTGCCTGCCACTTCAATCCGCCTTCCAGCAGCAGCGGACGCCCGGCCCGGCGCGCGCCCGCAAAGCCTTCATCCAGCTCGCCGCGCAGCCGCGAAAGCTGCTCTGCGGACAATTCGTGCCCGCCGTCTTTCGGCTCGAACACCAGCGCTCCCGAAGGCCGCGCCGAGTTTGCCAGCAAGGCCCGGTTCCACCGCGCCGCTTCATTATGCGCGGCAACCGCGCCGCTCGCAGCCTCCAGCGCGCCGAGACCATATAGATCATCGCACGGCGACAATGACCGGAGGTGCAGCACACCCGCCGCATCATCCACCGGCGCCGATAGACGGACTTCACTCGTCCCGGTCTGGTAAAGAAACGCCGCGGGCCACCCCTGTGCATCGGTTTCGATCCGCACCCGCTCTGGCGCCAATGTGTAAAGCTCCGCAGCCTTGCCGGTGCCGCCTTCGGCCGCCTCGACATAGGCATTGCCGTGCAGCACCAGATGCGCGGCCAGCCGTTCCAGAAACGCACTTCCCGACGCGCGCGGATTTGGCGCGCTCAGCAGTGCGGACACGTCGCCATCGCCGCCTTCGATCACCAGCGGCGCGGCGCCCACCGCTTCTGCCACCAGTCGCAAGGCCCGCGCGGCCACGGGATTCTCATGCATCGCTGCCCACACACGTGCTTCATAGGATCGCGGCACATCCGCCCCGCGCCCCCGCACATCCTGCAGGAACGCCAGCGGCACGCGCGCAGGCGCATTCGCCTCGCCCTTGCGGGCCAGCCAGTCAAACATCGCTATCTCCTGTATATCCGCTGCGCTGACACGGCAGCAAAGGTGTCGTGAACCACGCAAAACTGTCGGAATATTTTACAATTTCTGAAACGCGAAAATGCGCAATCCAATATATTCAGCGACTTGCGAAATTGGCATTGTACTTGCTGGGGATCAGCTCGAGTTCGTCATGCGCCGCCGCTCATCCCGGTCGGCAGCATCAGGGGCGTGCATTCTGGGGGGAATGCACGCCCCTTTTACTTTCTAGAGCGCGTGAACTTTCGGCACACCAGACTTGGCGCCCAGCATCAATTCCGTCAGCGCCCAGACAAGCGCGTCCGCCCGGTCGGGCGAACCACCCGGGCCGGCATAATCTCCGCCCATCAAAAGGCCGCACATCTGGTCTTCCAGCTCTGGCATCGCCCCCACATGATGCACCTGTCCAGCCTCATATAGCGCAGCGACCGGCTCGGCGCGGGCGACCTTGCCCCGGCTTGCGCGCACGGGCCGTACCGGCAGATGCGGTGCCACGCCGCGCAGCACCGCCGTTACCATGTCGCCGCCATTGTTCACTTCCGCGATCACCCGGTCGGCGGCCCAGCGCTCCGCCGCCAGCACCACTTGCCGCGCCCAGCCTTCGGGCGACTGGCCGCCAATCGACATATCGGCCAGCACATAGGCACGGTCACGCCCGTCACGCCCGGCGCTTGCCAGTCCGACGACCACAATCCCGCACATTGCCGCTTCCGGCCCCGCACCGCCCGCAGGCGGGTCAACTCCGACAACCACGCGCCGTAGCTCTGCCGACCCTTGACGCACACGCAGCGCCTCCAGCATCGCGCGCGTCCACAGCGCGCCTTCCTGTTCGGACAGCAACTCCCCCTCCAGCTCCTGCCGCCCGCGCTGTGTGCCGCCATAATCCCGCTGCATCGCGGCAATGAAACCATCCGGCAGCGCATGATTCTCAAATGTCGACCCGCGCGTAATGACGACCGCCGGATCCTCCACCAGTGCCGCCAGCAATCGTGACGGTTTCGGCGTCGTCGTCAGCAACAGCCGCGGCTCATCGCCCAGCCGCAGGCCCATGCGCAGATTCGCCAGCGTTTCCTCAGGCTGCGCCCATTTCGCGAATTCGTCGCCCCAGGCAGCATGGTGCTCCGGTCCGCGCAGGCCATCGGGCGCCTCGGCGGTGTAGACCTTTGCCACCGCTCCTGTCTGCGACCATTTCAGCTCTCCGCGAGAGGGATAGAAAGTCGGCCGAAACCGGGGATCGCCCAGCGCCATCAGGCCGGACGCGCCTTCGATCATCACGCTGCGCACGTCCGCCGCCGTCGCGCCGACCAGCGCGATGCGGGCACCAAACACCGTCTCTGCGACATTGCGCACCCATTCGGCACCCGCGCGCGTCTTGCCGAACCCGCGTCCCGCCAGCATCAGCCATATCGTCTTGACCTCATCCGGCCATAGCTGACCGCGCCGCGCCCAGCTGGGCCAGCTCGTCAGCAGATGGTCACGGACCTCCGGGCGCAGCATCCGCACCAATTGCAGCGCCTCGATCACATTCAGCGCCTTCAACCGCGCCATCAGCGCCCGATCTGTCACATCGGTCATTCTTCTCGACCCCACTTTCACACCGCAGGGCCTGCTTCCGCTGGGCCTGTTCACGCTGGATATCCGCCTCGATCAGATACCGTTCCAGCTCGCTATGCGCCTCTGCCTGCCCCGCCCGCAGCGCGACCAGCGCTTCGTAGGAATTGTCCTCCTGCGCGCTTTTTGCGGCACCCGCCCCATCCCCGCCGGGGGGATCGCCAATCACATCCCGCGCCGCCATGTCTTTCAAAAGCTGGATGACCACGCCATCGGGAAACACCCGGTACTCATCCCGCCGCTGACCGCCATGGTGGTAAGGCTTCAGATCACCGACCCTCGCCCGCTCCAGTTGCGCCAGATACGCATCCAGCTCAGCCTCTTCGATCTTCCGCCGCTTCGCCTCGATCCGCTTCCGATGCGCCCGTGCTGCATCCCGACCGGCTCGCGGCATGACATATCCTCCCAAACGAAAACAGGCGCCCCTCACCGGAACGCCCGTTTCGCTTGATCCCCGTGGGGACAAATTCGCACTGTGTCCTCCTTATACAAAACATCGGTTCGCTGGTCAAGACGAAAAGTGCGCTATAGGTTATTTTTATACCAATCAGCAATGTTGTTCTCCAGGAACTCCTGCTAAAGGCGCGCGCATGCTTACGCTTCAGAACATCACGGTCCGCCTGGGCGGCCGCACGATCATTGATCGCGCCTCTGCCGCCATCCCCCCCGGCGGCAAGGTCGGCCTGATTGGCCGCAATGGCGCGGGCAAGTCGACGATCATGAAGGTGATGACGGGCGAGATCGAGCCCGATGACGGCGAATTCGGCATGCCCACCGGCGCCCGCATCGGCTATCTTCAGCAGGAGGCGCCGCACGGCACCGGCACGCCGCTCGAAACCGTCCTCGCCGCCGATACGGAGCGGGCGGAACTTCTGCTCGCCGCCGAAGACGATTCGGACCCTGAAAAGCTTGGCGAGGTCCACGAACGCCTGCTCGCCATCGACGCCTGGACAGCGGAGGCCCGCGCCGCCCGCATTCTCGTCGGCCTCGGCTTTGACGAGGAGATGCAGGGCCGGCCGCTCGACAGTTATTCCGGCGGCTGGAAAATGCGCGTTGCCCTTGCCGGGCTGCTGTTCACCCGCCCCGACCTGCTGCTGCTCGATGAGCCTTCGAACCACCTCGACCTTGAGGCGACGCTGTGGCTGGAGGATTTCCTGCGGGCCTACCCGCACACGGTTGTGGTGATCAGCCATGAACGCGATCTGCTGAACCGCGTCGTCAGCCATATTCTCCATCTGGAGGGCGGCAAGCCGACGCTTTACACCGGCGGCTATGATGCGTTCGAGAAACAGCGCCGCGAACGCCTCGCGCAGCAGGCCGCCACCGCCGTCAAACAGCAGGCACAGCGCGATAAGCTTCAGGCTTTCGTGGACCGCTGGCGCACCAAGGCGCACAGCGCGAAACAGGCGCAGAGCCGCCTGAAGGCCCTTGCGCGCATGAAGCCCGTCGCCGCTGCCATCGAGGATCCGACACTCAGCTTCGATTTTCCATCGCCCGCCGAATTGAAACCGCCGCTGATCACGATGGACGGTGCCGCGACCGGCTATGGCGACAAGATTATTCTCGACGGGCTTGGGCTGCGCATCGATCCCGATGACCGCATCGCGCTTCTCGGTCAGAACGGCAATGGCAAGACGACGCTCGCGCGGCTGCTCGCTTCGCAGCTGCCCGCGATGAAGGGCGAGATCAGCGCCTCATCGAAGCTCAACGTCGGTTATTTCACGCAGTATCAGGTCGAGGAGCTTGAGGTGGATGCCACCCCGCTCGAGCACATGACCCGGCAGATGGAGGGTGCAAAGCCCGGCGCCGTCCGCGCGCAGCTTGGCCGCTTCGGTTTTTCCGGCGACCGTGCCTTGCAGAAGGTGGAGACGCTGTCGGGCGGTGAACGCGCCCGCCTCGCCCTCGCCCTCATCACCCGCGACGCACCCCACATGCTCATCCTCGATGAGCCGACGAACCATCTTGACGTCGACACGCGCGAAGCGCTCGTCCAGGCCTTGGGCCAATATGATGGCGCGGTCATCATCGTCAGCCATGACCGTCATATGGTTGAGGCCGCCGCCGACCGCCTGATCCTCGTCAATAATGGCACCGCGCAGCCTTATGATGGCAGCCTCGATGACTATACCGACTTCGTCCTGGGCCGGAATCAGCCGAGGGGAGAGGACGCGAAACAGGCCACCGCCACGCCGTCCGCCCGCAAGCAGGACCGCAAGGCCGCCGCCCGGCAGCGCAATCTGGAAAAAGCCATCCGCCTCGAAATCCGCGAAGCGGAAAAAGACGTTGAGCGCCTGACCAGGAAGCGCAAGGCGATCGACACCGCCCTCCTCGATCCCGCCATAACGGTAGATGGCACCGCGACCGCCGACCTGATGAAGCAGCGCGGCCAGATCGAAACGGCACTGGAGGCCGCCGAAGCCGTCTGGATGCAAAAGGCAGACGAGCTGGACGCGGTCAGCGCCTGACCTGGGTGACGTCCGGGCTTCAGGCGCTCCCACCCGCCCGAATATATAAATCCCATCGCAAAATATCACGCCGGTTCCCGCGCTCATTTCCGCGGCGCGCGGTTCCACTTCCCGCTAAAGCCGGTAGAATGCCGCCGCCCGGTCCAGCGCCAGGCACAGCACGACCTTCCCCGATCGCGCCGGCCAGCCCATGGACCGCTCCGCCGTCTCCAGCCCCTCGCCCATACAAACGATCCGCGTGAGAACATCCGACAGTCCGGCACCCGCCGCGGCCAGTGCGCCTTCCAGCCTCTCTTTCGCCGCCACCTGCCGCTCACCGGGTGACAGGGCCGCTTCCTGCCAGCCGCCTGCGCCGCGCTTTCCGCGCGCGACCGGCGCGGGGTCCCAGGCCATCGTGACCCGCGGCGACTGCCCGGCGGCCATGAAATCCCCGCGCAGCCGTTCTCCGGCCTCGAACTGACGATCACTGATCTTGCCGCGCGCATGCAGCCATGCCAGCGGTTCCTCGGCCCGGTTGACCTGCCGCGCCCCTGCCCGCGCGGCATCCCTGGTCCGCGCATGATCCGCCGCATCCTCCAGCATGCGGTTTGGCGCATCGGGAGTTGCCCGCCGCCGCAAATGCGCCATGCCCGGCCCGCTGATCCGGAACCCTTCGCCTGCGCTTTCCACCAGGTCATGTCGTCTGAGCCGGTCCAGCAGGTCGACCTGGCACGCCCGTGTGCCCACCCGCCAGCCGCTCCGCGCGTCCCGCACAAGCGCCCGCCCCCGCGCCATTTCCGCCAGCACCTTGCGCTCACCGCCCGTCAGTCGCACCGCTTCTGTCATCAATATCGCTCCGATTCCGTCATGTGGAAAACAGAACTTGCCATGAGCGCGTGGGTGTAGGAAAGAACCAAATAGGCGATGGAGAGATAATAATGATAACCCGTATACGCGAAATCCGAAAAGGGAAAGAGATGACGCTGGCCGATGTGGCCGCCGCATGTGCGCCCCCGACGACGCCGCAAACGATTGGCCGCCTGGAAACCGGCACGCGCACGGTCAGCATCGACTGGCTGAACCGTATCGCCGCGGCGCTTGGCGTGCTGCCAGCGGATCTCGTGAAGCTCGACGACCGCCCCGATATCCCCATCGCCGCCCGTCTGACGGGCGACGGCGCGGAACCATTGCAGGCAAGAAAGAACTTCGCCCCGCCGCAGCCCAATACCGACCTCGTTGGGATGGAAATCGAATATCCGTACGGGGATTATCGCCCTCGCGACCAGCTCTGGCTGGAAAAGCTCGCCCCGGACCGCTTCAACGAGGCCGCCAATCGCGACATTCTCGCCCCGCGCAGTGCGGGCCGTTATGCATTCGGGCGTCTTGTCGACATGTTTGGTGCCCGACTCAGCCTGCTGCCGCCGCAGCACGGGGCGCGCCAGATCATTTTGCAGGACGTGCCCTGGATCGCTGTGGTCCGCACCCTTATCCGCGCGCTTTAGATGCTGCCGCCGGAACCCGGCGCCGCGCTCAATGTCTCAAAGCGCGCGATTTACCACGCGGTCCGCAACATATTCGGCGATTCTGCCGCGCCGGTGATCACCCGCCCCGGCGTTTCGCGCCCTAGATCGTCCGTTCGTAAATCCGGTATATTTTCGATACGGGGCTTTCCAGTGCCTCTGCGATGGCCGTCATACCCTGATTATCGTCCAGCACCCAGCCAAACTCACCTACTCTGGTGTCATATTTCGCCACCGCGTCACGGCGGATCAGTTCAATCATCAGAAACGCCATGAACGTTGCCATCCGCCCCGACTGATGCGATTTTCTCACGCCCATCAGGGGAACGCGCATGCGCGATACTTTCGGGTTCCTCAGGCGCCACAAAAGCTTGGCCCAGCCAAACGGAAATAGCGACCCGTTCAGATCGGCCGTCAACTCGTTAATATCGGGCAAGGTCATCATGAACGCGACCGGCTGACCGTCCACTTCGCAGATGCGGATCAGGTCCTCGTAAACGATAGGCTTCAGTTTTTTCCCGACATGCGCCACTTCCTCGTCGGTCAGCGGGACGAACCCCCAATTCGCCGACCAGGCGTCGTTCAGAATGTCGAGGATCAGCGCGGCCTCCTGATCGAAGCATGACTTATCGACCCTGCGCACGGACAGGCGTTTGTTTTTTTCCGCCATTGCCACCATGCGATTGGCCGTTTCAGAGAAGCCGTCCGCGATGGGCAGTTCATAGGTCATCAGGTCTTTGATCTGCCGGTGACCGGCATTGACCAGCAACGCTTCATAATAGGGCAGATGATGCCCCATCATGACGGTCGGCGGAATCTCGTGCCCCTTCACCAGCAGGCCGGGTTCGTCCCAGATGGACAGGCTGAACGGGCCCAGCATGCGCGTCATACCTGCCGCCCGCAGCCATTCCGTCGCCGTTGCCAGGAGGGCGTCGGCGACCCGCTGATCATCAATACATTCGAACATACCCCATTGTCCGGTCCCCGCACCCATATACTGCAGCACCAGATCATCGACCTGCGCGGAGATCCGCCCCACCACCTCCTGACCGCGCATCGCGATCCAGAACGCGGCGCGCGCGTGCAGGAACCAGGGGTTTGTCTTCGGCCCATTGATCAGGGCGTGGACCTCTGACTTCAGCGGCGGCCGCCAGGCCGGATCGTTCCGATACAGCCGAAAAGGTAGATCCACGAAAGTCTTCCGATCCGCGCGGCTTTCGGCCCGGCGGATGACGATAGGCTGTGACTTCGGGGCGGCGATTTCAGAAGTGATGGCGGGCTCCAGCCAGAAAAAGGGTTCCGGACGGTCATTTTCAATAAGGAACGACCGTCCGGAACCCCGATTGCCGTCCAGCGGCTTTGCGTGTCAACTTGTGACTGCTCAGGCGGCCTCGACCTGCTCGATCCGCTGCTTCGTCTTGGCGCGGCGCTCGGGCTTCTCGACCGTACCGCCCGACTGATCGGCGACCCATGGATAGCGCTTCGCCTCGTCTTCGTCATAGCCGAGGTTGAACACCGTCGGGCTCTTCTCCGGGCGGTCGGCGCGCTCGTAAAACGTCCCGAACAACCTGTCCCAGCTAAAGTCTGTAATGCCGAAATTGCCGGTCTCGTCGTGAAAATGATGCGCCATGTGCCGCGCTTTCATCTTTTTGAGAAACTCATATTTCGGTTTATAGGCAAGATGCTGAATGCAATGCACAAACTCGTAAAAACAGGTCATCAGAAGACCCGACGCCATCGCCACCGCAATCCCGCCGGCGCCGCCGATCAGATAACCGATCGGGATCATCGTCGCCGCGATCGCCGGCAGCGTGGTGTAGAGCGCGCCGAACAGCACCTCCAGATGATTGGGGTCCTGATGATGGTCGAAATGAATACGCTTCCACGTGCGCGCCGTCAGCGGGGATTTGTACATCCACTTTCCGTGCAGCACGAACCGATGCAGCAGATACCAGACCAGCGGATAGGCGACGACACCAATGCCAGCCGCCGCAAAGCCTTGAAACAGGGTGGGGGGATATATGAAGGCCGCACCAATCGAGACTGCGGCCAGCAGCAAATAGCCCTGTATCGCATAATATTGGAAATAGGCTTTTACCAAACCGCGAAAATCCATCTTGTCGAGATGGTGCGATTTGTCCCACATGCCAAGGCGTAAGCCGCTGAGTATGTTAGAAATTGTAGCCACGAATATAGACCTTCATTACGCGATTCATTGTCCCTCAAACGCAATATCGTGCTGCAATGCGGCAAAGATGGGGCGAGGAGACGTTACTGTGGTGGCAATGCCCGTCTCATGGCTCGGGCGCATTGCCGCGCGGACGTGTCGGCTTCGCCGCGATTATTCCTCGGTTCGGAAAAGCAGGGCCTCGCCCACCAGAAAAAACAGCACAAAAGGGCCCCACGCCGCAAGAAGCGGCGGCGCGGCTCCGAATTCACCCATGGCAAGCATGGCGTTATCCGCAACGAAATAGGCGAATCCCAGCACCATTCCCACCACCGCGCGCAGGAAAAGCCGCCCGGACCTTGCCAGACCAAAACCCGCGACTGCGCCCAGCAGCGGCATCAGGATCGCCGATAGCGGCGCGCAGTATTTCTGGAACAGTGCCGTTTCCAGGCCGTCGGTCGCCTTTCCGCTCGCCTTCATCCTCTCGATGGCGGCCGCGAGCTGGCGGCTGTTCACTTCATCGGGATCAGGCACCTCGATGGAAAAATGCGTCGGTGCGATCCCCTTGCCGACGCGCACGCTGCCGACTTCCCGCATCGTTCCCCGCGCCACGTCGAAACGCCGCGCATCCGACAGCACCCAGCCATCGCCGTCGGGAACGGCTCTGGCGCCTTCGAAAATTTCCTTGAGCGCCTTGTCTTCCCGGCGGAAAACCTCGACGTCGGACAGGATCATGTCCGCACCTTCGCCCTCGACGCGCCCCGCAAGCAGCATGTCACCGCCTGCCGTTTGCCATTTGCCGAACTGCGCCTTTACCGGGTCGTCCGGCATGCGCGCATAGTCCGCCTTCTGCCACGCATCCAGCTCGGCATTTGTGCGCGGCAATACCGTCTCGGCAAAGACGAAATGTCCGATCGCGACGATCAGCGCCGTCCCCATCATCGGCCACAATATCTGGTGCGGTGACATGCCCGCCCCCTTCATGATGACAATCTCGCTGGAACTCGACAGGCTCGACCAGGTCACGATGGCCCCAAGCAGGACAGAGAAGGGCAGAAATGTGTCCGCAAGCTGCGGCACGCGCAGCTTCACATATGTCCACAAATCGGCATTGCCATTTGTGGGAATGGCCAGGATTTTTTCCGATTCCGACAGCAGGTCCAGCATCTGCAGCATGCCAATCAGCACGAAGGCGAAGGCAATGATACGCAGCCCCAGCATCTTCGCCTGATATAGCGCAAGCGTGTTTGACGGCCAGAGCGCGCGCATCAGACCGCCGCCTTTCGCGCGCGCCGCATCCGCATTCTCATCCAGCGCGCCAGTTTCTTCACCGGCTTGGCAAATTGTGCGAATGCCGTTTCCAGCATGCCAATCGGCTGTCCGGCGGGCTTGAACGCAAGCACGTAGAAGAACCACAGGCACATGATCGTAAAAACGGCGAAACTGCCCCATTGGCTCCACGCGATGGGCACGTCTCCTGACGCGCCCGCGCGCTCTGCGGTTTCCGATATTTCATTGTAAACGACCAGGATAATCAGGCCTGCAAACACACCCAGGGCGCTTGATGACCGCTTCGCCGGCACCGCCAGTGAAATCGCCAGCAGCGGGATCACGAACACGACGATGACCTGGACCAGTCGGCGGTGCAGATTCGCCTCGATCGCCCGCTGGTTCGCGGCTGCCAGTTCCGGTGCGGGCGCCCCCGACGCCTGCCAAAGTTCGGGCAGCGTGAATTCCTGATCGTCCTCGCCGTCGCCCCGCGACCGGAAGACATCGATTTTCGGCAACGGCACCGCCAGATCGTAATTCTCGAACGACAATACCCGCGGTTCGCGGAATTCAGGCCCGTCATGCACCAGCACGCCCTCGGCAAGGCGCAGCAGGATGATGTCGGGGTCATCCGTCGACATGAACTGGCCGGCCGCGGCCGTGGCCGTCGCGGTGCGCCCGTCCTCTCGGTCCGTATGCAGGAAAATCCCGCGCAGGTCGCGGCCACTGTCATGGCTCTCCTCCACGCGCAGCGTCGTATCCTCGGCCACCTTGACGAACTCGCCAACGTCCACCGTGGCGCCCAGCGCGCCTGACCTCAGCTCGAACTCAAGCGCTTCATATGTGTAGCGTGACATCGGCTGGACGAAGCCGACGATCACGAACGTCAGCGCGGCAAGGGCGGCGGCGTAAAGATAGGGCACGCGGAGCAGCCGGACATAGGAAATCCCCACCGCGCGCATCGCGTCCAGCTCGCTCGACATCGCAAGGCTCCGAAATGCGAGCAAAACCCCCAGCAGCAGCCCCACGGGAATGCCAAGGCCCAGATATTGCGGAAAGCTGTTGCCCAGCATGCGCCATACAACGCTGATCGGCCCGCCTTCGTTGACTACAAAGTCAAACAGTCGCAACATCTTATCAAGAAGCAGCAGCATCGCAGCGATCAAAAGTGTGCCGATCAGCGGCAGCGCGATCTTGCGCGCAATATATCTATCGAAGCGGGCGGCAAGCATCGCGTTTCCTCTAAGATGCCCAATCCTGCCAAGTTTTGCCCGCCGCCTGCCCAACTTTGGCCGCAAGCAAAGCAAATATACAAATCAACGCTGGTCAGACGCCTCATCGCCTGTGCCAGCTCGCATCCCTTGTCCTAGCGGCGTGCAGGATGTCTCGTAAAGGTCATAAGAGGTGTGAACAGGGTTATGGTACGCAGTAGGGTTTCATTCGCAGTGGGGACTGCAATCGCGGTGATGGCGACACTCGCCGCATCGCAAGGGGCGACGGCGGCATCCGCGCGCACGCTTCTCGGACCGGACCCCAGTGCGTGCGTGGCCAATGTCACGAAGCCTGCGGCGCTTGTACGTATCACGGGTCTGAAGGATCGTGCGGGACAGGTCCGGGTCCAGCTTTATCCAAATGATCCCGATAAATTTCTGGAAAGCGGCGAGTGGATCCAGCGTGTCGATGTGCCTGTCACGGCATCCGGCGACATGGATATCTGCGTGAAGCTGCCTTATGTCGGCGAAATGGCCATGGTCGTGATGCACGATCGCGAAAAGAACGGCAAACTCGACCCTTTTGAGGATGGCGCGGGCCTGCCCGGCAATCCGAAGATGAAGCTCGCAAAACCGAAATATAAGGTCGCGGCCTTCAATGCGAAGGCCGGCGTCACGCCGATGACGATAGTCATGAACTACCACCGCGGCCTGTTCGGCTTCGGCCCGGTAAAGGATAAATAGAGACCGCAATGGGGACTGTCGCACTTCTGTCCAACCCCTGCTCGACGGGAAACCGCGCGCATCTGCCGCGCGTGCGCGATTTCACCGCGCGGTCGCCCGATATCTTTCATTATGAGGTGAACGACGTCAGTGAAATTCGTGTCGCGCTGAAAACCATCGCACGCACCCGGCCGCGTATTCTGGTTATCAATGGCGGCGATGGCACCGTGCAGGCCACCCTTACGGAAATGCATCATGGCAAGCCGTTCGGCGACACGCCGCCGCCTGTCGCGGTGCTTCCGAATGGGAAGACAAATCTGATCGCGGCGGACCTGGGCAGTGGCACCGACCCGCTAAAGGCGCTTCAGCGTATTCTCGAAATCGCCGAAACGGGCCTTGAAGATTATGTTACGCCGCGCAAGCTGATCTCGCTTAGCGACGGCACCATGAACCGCCCTGTCATGGGCATGTTCCTGGGCGGTGCGGGTCTTGCCTCGTCGATCCTGTTCTGCCGGCATAAGCTTTATCCGCTTGGCCTGCCAAACTGGGTGGCACATGTACTGACGTCGATCATGGCGTTCGGCGCGATTTTTCTTGGTCTGCCGGACCGCTTCGGCCCCGGCAGCGGCGAGCGGCTGAGCGTCTCGGTCCGGCGCGCTGGTAAGCTTGAGGGGAAGTTCTGCCTGTTGATGGTGACCACATTGGAAAAAGTGCTGCTGAACATTCCAGGCGGCGCCGCGAATGACAGCCGCCTTGGCCTAATGCTGATTGAGCGGTCGCGCGGCGCAATCCTGAAGGCGGCGTTCATGGCGCTGTTCCAGCGTTTCGATCGCGCAAAGTTCAACGGGCTGCATCTCGACCGCGGCGACGAAATCCGTATCTCCGGATCGAGTTCGGACGTGATTCTGGACGGCGAGCATTTCCGCGCGGCAAAGGGGGGAGCCATCGTATTGACGCCCACGAAGCCGGTAAATTTTCTGAAACTCGCGGCCTAATCTCCGCGCATCGCACCGGATGTGCGATAGGATTGTCGTGCCGCTAACCGATATCTACCGCCAGGAACTCGCACGGCCCGTCGATCCGCGCATAACGGCCTTCGCTGCCGACATCGCGGCGCATTATGACGGCGCGCTTGGCGTGCTGTTTTATGGCTCCTGCCTGCGGGAATCCCGGCTCGACGGGCTCATGCTTGATTTCTACCTGATCGTGGAAAGCTATGACCGCGCCTATGACAAGGCGTGGCTGGCCCGGGCCAACCGTCTGATCCCGCCCAATGTGTTCCACGCACAGCATGACCGCCTTGCGGCGAAATACGCCGTGCTCAGCCTTGATGATTTCCGCCGCCAATGCGCGGGAAAAAGCCGCAGTGTTTCCGTCTGGGCCCGCTTTGCGCAGCCGTCGCGCCTGGTATGGCAGTGCGGCGATGCGGCGGCGGAAACGATCGCGGCGGCAGCCGCGGCGGCGCCCGCGGCCTTGATCGGCGCGGCGCGGCCGCTCCTCCCGGACCTGCTTCAGGTGAACGATCTCTGGTCCGGCGCCTTCGCGCTCACCTATGCCGCGGAACTGCGCGCCGAGCGCAGGACCCGCTCCAATATCATCTTCGACGCCGCGCCGGGATGGTACGAAGCGCTCACGATCCCGGCGCTGGCGGCCGCGGACATTCCCGCCAGGATTGACGGCAAATCCATCCATCTCACCGCCCCCGCCGACCGCAAGGCTGGCGAACGCCGCTGGTCGCGCTACCGCCGCGACGGCAAATTCATTTCCCTTGCCCGCCTGGCCAAGGCGACCGCCACGTTCGACGGCGGCATCGACTATCTCGCGTGGAAGATAAACCGCCATGCCGAAACCGACATAAAGATCACCGATTGGCAGCGGCGCCACCCCATACTCGCTGGCATCGGCCTGCTGCCCAGGCTGCTCGCCAGTGGTGCAATCAAATAGGCACATCCCGGCAAAGGCGACGACCTTGCGGAGACACCCCCCTGCTCGCTAAAGCCAGCCCTATGAACATCCTCCTGATCGGCGGCGGCGGGCGTGAACATGCGCTCGCGTGGAAGCTCGCCCAGTCGCCCTTGCTGACGACACTTTATGCCGCGCCCGGCAATCCCGGCATGGCGGATGACGGCGCGACATGCGTATCGCTGGACGTCACCGACCATCAGGCGGTGGTCGACTTCATCCATCAGAACAATGTCGAACTGACTGTAATCGGCCCCGAACAGCCTCTGGTCGACGGCCTTGCCGATACACTCTCAAAGCACGGCAAGAAGGTCTTCGGACCTTCCGCGCGCGCCGCCCGTCTGGAGGGGTCGAAGGGTTTCACGAAGGATCTGTGCGCGAAATACGGCATCCCGACAGCCGCCTATGGGCGGTTCCGGCAGGCTGCCGACGCGAAGGCGTTTCTCGGCGGCCGGGAACCGCCCTTCGTGGTCAAGGCGGACGGGCTGGCGGCAGGCAAGGGTGTCGTTATCGCCGCCAGCCGGGAAGAGGCGCATGCCGCCATTGACGATATGCTCGGCGGCAGCTTTGGCGAGGCGGGCGCGGAGCTCGTCATCGAGGAGTTTCTGGAGGGCGAGGAAGCCAGCTTCTTCGCGCTCTGCGACGGCGAGACGGTCCTCCCGCTCATCGGCGCGCAGGATCACAAGCGTGCCCATGATGGCGACAAGGGTCCGAACACCGGCGGCATGGGGGCCTATTCGCCCGCGCCCATTCTGGACGATGCGATGCAGGCGCGCGTCATGACAGAGATTGTCGAGCCGACGGCGCGCGCAATGGCGGCGGAGGGGTCTCCCTTCACTGGCGTGCTTTACGCAGGGCTGATGATCGGACCCAGGGGCCCGCAGCTTATCGAGTATAATGCGCGCTTCGGCGATCCGGAATGTCAGGTGCTGATGATGCGCATGAAATCCGATCTCCTGCCCGCGCTTTTGGCGGCAGTTGATGGCGAACTCGCGCATTTTGCGGTGCAGTGGCACGACGATGCCGCGATGACGGTCGTGATGGCGGCGGAGGGTTATCCGTCAACGCCCAGAAAGGGCGGCACCATAACGGGCATTTCCGATGCCGAGGCGACAGGCGCGAAGGTTTTCCATGCAGGCACGAAGCGGGATGGTGCAACGCTGGTTGCCAATGGCGGCCGCGTCCTGAATATAACGGCGATGGCCCCGTCGCTGCGGGATGCCGCGGACACGGCCTATGCGGCCATCGAACGGATCAACTGGCCGGATGCGTTCTGGCGCAGGGATATTGGTGCCCGAGCGCTGAACCGCTAGGTTTCATCCAGGACGCGAGCACCATTTCCGACCGGGAGACTCCAATGCGCATCTTTCTTCTCGCCCTATCTGCCATCACGTTTTCGGCCGCGACAGCCGCGGCGAAACATCACGGAGAGAACCAGCACATGGCAACCAGCGACCTTCCCTCGCCCCCCGTGGCCGAGGTCCGGCCATCCAGTTTTACCCGGCACGGCATTACGGTGCAGGACCCCTATGCATGGCTGCGTGACCGCAAATATCCCGAGGTCGATGATGCGGGCGTATTGGCCTATCTAAACGCCGAAAACGCCTATTTCGAAGCCGCGATGGCCCCTCATGACGCGCTGGTCGAGACGCTGTTCGAGGAGCTGAAAGGGCGCGTCAAAAAAGATGACGCGTCCGTCCCGCAAAAGGACGGCGACTATGAATATTGGTGGGCGTTTCAGGAGGGTGCGCAGTACCGCACATGGTACCGCCGTCCCGTGGGTACCGAACAAAGCGACGTCCTCCTCGACGAACCCGCTTTGGCCGCCGGGAAGGATTATTTCCGTATCGGCATGTTCTCGGTCAGCCCGGATGGAAAGCTGCTCGCCTATGCCAGCGATGATAATGGTTCGGAACGCTACACGCTGCATATCAAGAATCTGGAAACCGGGGAACTTCTGCCGGACCGCATCGAGAATGTCTTCAACATCGTCTGGGCGGCGGATTCGGCCGGTTTCATCTACACGATCGCTGATGAGAACTGGCGGTCCAAGGTCGTGCTGCACCATGAATTGGGCGGCGGCGACCCTCGCGAAATCTACCGCGAATCGGACCCCGAATTCAGCGTTGGCATCGGGTTGTCGCAATCGAGAAGCTGGGCCATCCTGAGTACCGGCACCAATACGACCAGCGAAGTGCGGTTGCTGCCCGCAGCCGACTTCACCGCCGCGCCCATGCTGGTTTCCGCCCGCGACGAGGGCCGTGAATATGACCTCGACGAGCGCGACGGTACCCTCTTTATTCGCGTCAACGACACACATCCCAATTTCCGGCTCGTGACGGCTCCCGCCGCCACCCCCGGCGAATGGTCGGAGCTCATTGCCGGGTCCGACGACCATTACCTGCGCAGCGTGACCAGCTTTCGCGACATATTGGTCATCGAGGAGCGTATCGGCGGTCTCAGTCATATTCGCCTGCGTGACTATGATGGCGGCGGCGAAACCCGCGTGCGGTTTCCAGAGGCCAGCTATGATGCGAGCCTCGGCAACAATCCCGAATATGCGCAGACCAAATTGCGCATCGACTATGAATCGATGGTCACGCCAGACACCGTCTATGATTACGATCTTGCTTCGGGCGCGCTCGAAGTGCTGAAAGTACAGGAAATTCCATCGGGATATGACGCCGACAATTACGTCACCGAGCGTCTTACCGCCACGGCCCGCGACGGCACGAAGGTGCCGCTGTCGATCGTTTACCGAAAGGATTTTCCAAAGGACGGCAGCCGCCCCGTTCACCTTTATGCCTATGGCGCCTATGGCTATGCGGTCCCGCCGGGCTTCTCTTCGGCACGGCTGTCGCTCCTTGATCGCGGCTACGGCTTTGCGATCGCGCATGTGCGCGGCGGAGACGATCTTGGTTATGAATGGTATCTGGACGGCAAGCTGAAAAAGCGGACGAATACGTTCAATGATTTCATCGACGTAGCCCGGCATCTTGTCAAGGAAGGCTATACTTCGGAAGGCCGGATCGCCGCGTCCGGCGGGTCTGCTGGCGGGGAATTGATGGGCGCGGTCATCAATCAGGCACCCGAACTGTTCGGCGCGGTCGCGGCGCATGTTCCCTTCGTGGATGTGCTCAACACCATGCTCGACGACACATTGCCGCTGACCCCGGGCGAGTGGCAGGAATGGGGCAATCCGATCGAGGATGCAGAGGCGTTTAAATTGCTGCTGTCCTATTCCCCCTACGATCAGGTCAGCGCGCAGGATTATCCGCCGCTCCTCATCACCGCCGGTCTTAACGACCCGCGCGTCACTTATTGGGAACCCGCCAAATGGGCCGCCCGCCTGCGCGCGACAAAGACGGACGACAATATCCTGCTTTTGAAAACCAATATGGGCGCAGGCCATGGCGGCAAATCGGGTCGCTTCGATTCACTACGCGAAAAAGCGGAGGAGCAGGCGTTCTTCCTGACGCAGATCAAAACGGGGGAGTAGCCGAGAGGCTTTCCCTCCGTTCCCGTTACGCACGCCGCTGACGCCGCCTCACCCCACCTCGGCCCGCAGCTCCGCGATCAGTTCGGGCACGCGCGTCAAACGGCCTTCCTCCGCATTCAGGATCGCCCGGAAGGCATTTCGCTTCATGACATATATTTCATCGTCATAGAGCTGATGCTCGGTTGGCAATGTCGACAGCACGATGTCGACCAGGCGCTCCGCCCCATGCAGGCGGCCCCATAGATAATCGTTTTCGCGGTACGCCCTGCTGAAGAAGGCGCCGAAACTGTTGAACCGAATGCCCTTCAGCGTTGTTTCCGCCCCTCCGGCGCGCAGGCTCGTCGCATCGTCGGGGGAAATCCTGTCGACCTTGATCTCGTCATATTCATCCAGGCCCTCGCCCTGCAGCAACGGAAATGTTGCGATATCATAGAAGGAAAAACCCAGCCACGCCCGCGATATGACCCGCCGCACGGCGGGCGGCAGGTCCGCCTGCCGCAGCATTTT
The DNA here is from genome assembly GCF_019204005.1 of Pacificimonas pallii. GTDB lineage: Bacteria > Pseudomonadota > Alphaproteobacteria > Sphingomonadales > Sphingomonadaceae > Pacificimonas > Pacificimonas pallii. The sequence continues at coordinate 71,321 of NZ_JAGSPA010000001.1, forward strand.
CGAAAACCGCTCGTCCGCGCGCTGGTCGCAATCGACAAGCGCAAGCGCATTCCCATATGCCCTTACCGCTGCGCCGGTATCCTTAAGGATATCAGTCGCCGCCGACCGCACATTGTCACCAAAAAAACTGCGATTGCGCCGGTCGAGAAACGGCGCGAGCATCTCGTACAGGACGGCCTTGGCGCCTTCCGCCACGTCCCGGTCCTCACCCGTCAGCGTATCAATAAGCGTACCGAGCTGACGCATCGCATAGCGCACGCGGCGTGTCCGGTAACCCAGGTCGTAACTTCTCAGAAACCCGACATATTTATCGGCGGCCGCCAGTTTCGGTTTCACCGTTCGCGTGATCTCGTCAATATTATTGTGGTGCACCCACGCCCATAGCGCGCGGCGCACATCCTCGCCCGGTCCCGGATCGCCATGGCCGCCCAGGTCGACCATCGTCACCGCCATCGTTTCGACGATCTGCGACAGCTTCAGATGTGCGTAGCCGGGATAGGCATAGCCTGCCCGCGCGACGGCGGCGGCATTGGCCTTGTCCCGCAGCGCCGACAATCTGGCCACGCTCGGCTTCAGTGTGAATGTACGCAGGCCCAAGGCTTCATTGATCTCCGCATCCGTCGAACGCGCGATCCCCGCCAGCACATGCTGCATGCGCCGTACCCGCCTGCTCATCCCCTGCAGCGCATCCAGATCGTCGCGGATTGGCTGTTCGCGCGGAATATCGCTCAGGGATTTCAGGATCGTCGTGAAGAACCCCGGTGGCTCTTCACTGACGGCATCGTCATTGCCGCTCCTGCCCCCGATCGAACGAATTCCGGGTTTCGGGTCGATATAGACAAATCGCCGGTCGACTTCCCGCGTCGCCGGGCGGTTCTTGAGCGCGGCAATGGCCGGACGAAAGGGGGCGTTGTTCAGAATGGAACCGTCCAGCAGCGATGCGGTTTCCCGCACCCGCTTTTCGGCCCGGTGCGGAAAGACCTTGCGCAGAAACGCGTCGCGATCACCCCAGCTGCCGCCGCGGGCACTGACGACCTCATCCATCTCCAGCGTCCGGAATGGCGGGAAGGCACCTGGAAAACTCGCCGTCGCGCGCGCTGCAAAGGCAAGACTGGGCAGCGCGGCAAGGTGTCGGTTGGCGCCATTATGGCCGCTGTCGCGAAACGCGATGATCTTGCGATGTTCCGTCTCGACGATCCGCTTCGGGCTGTGCAGTCTTAACTTTTCCGGATGTCCGGCAAAGTCCGTCACCGTCACGAACAGATCAAGCGGCTGGCCGTTCGGCAGCAGCGGCGGCCCGTCAGGACTGTTATGGATCGCCTCAAGCGCATCAAGCAGGAAGCCCGAAAAGGTGCTGCCTGAAAAGGGCGGGCTGAACCAGCGCGACCGGATGAAGCGGGCAAGCTTTTCCTCGACTTCCCTGCGGGTGTCCGGTTCCTCGATCTCGCCTATGAAATCCGCGCTCCGGCGGCGGCGCAGATACATCATCAGCGGCCCGGACATCAATTTGGTCAGCTTCGATCCCAACCGCGCTTCTTCGTCCAGCAGTTCGTCGATATCGGCCTTTTCCAGCCACAGGTCGACCAGCGGGTCGAGCGAACGGCCTGACGAAATCGCCTCTGCCAGAAAGATGCCGTTGATCCCGCCCGCCGACGCCCCCGCGATAATGTCGGCCATCACGCGCAAACGGATATGTTTGCCCACGCGCGCGAGGAGGTCGTAATAGACCGCCTCGGTATCGTCTGCGGGCCGGGGCTCGCCCGCCGTCAGTGCCCGCGATGCGCGCAGCAGCTTCCAGGCTTCACGGGTGATGCCATGCATGTAGACGGCCAGACTGATTCCGCCATAGCAGACCAGCGCGAGGCGAAGTTCTTTCTCCTGCATGGCGCAGAAGTTAGTCGGACGATCCGGGCAGCGCAATCGCCGCGCGGTTCATGTCACTCCGCCGCTACGACTTCGTCTTCGTCCAGCGGGGCCTCCAGCGTGTGCAGGATCTCTTTCGGCACGACCTGTACGAATTTCGGCAGTGCGTCGGTCCAGTCGTCCAATATGGCCTTGGCCCATTTCGACTCTGTCGCGTGCCAGTGACTTTCAATGGCGAAGCGCAGATGCGCCTCCCAATGCGCGGAGCGTACCGGGCCATGAACGACACTTTCAGGGTTCAGGCGCGTTTCGAAATCGCCGGCCTCGTCATAGATATAGGCCATGCCGCCCGTCATGCCCGCGCCGAAATTGTCGCCGACCGGTCCCAGGATCACGGCAAGTCCGCCCGTCATATATTCGCACGCATTCGCGCCGGCGCCTTCCACCACGACGGTCGCGCCGGAATTCCGCACGGCAAAGCGCTCGCCCGCAATCCCCGCCGCGAACAGTTCACCCGACGTCGCGCCGTAAAGAACGGTATTGCCGATAATCACATTCTCGTTCGATTTCAGCGGCGAGGATACCAGCGGACGCACCACGATGCGCGCGCCGGACAGGCCCTTTCCGACATAGTCATTGGCATCGCCCAGCACCTCCAGCGTCAGGCCCTGCACCGCAAAGGCACCGAGCGACTGCCCGGCACTCCCGCGCAGACGTACATGCACGTGCCCCGGATCCAGGCCGTCCATCCCGTAGGTCTTGACGATGTGATGGGACAGGCGCGTGCCGACGGCGCGGTGCGTGTTTCTGACCGCGTAGGTCAGCTGCATTTTTTCCCGCCGTTCAAAAACGGCCGCGGCGTCCGCCATAATCTGCGCATCGAGCGTGTCGGCGACTTCGTTTCTGTGCCCCTCTATGTTGAAACGCCTTTGCGCGTTTTCGCGCACATCGGGCTTTGCCAAAATCGGGTTCAGGTCGAGATCGTCAAGATGCTCGGCGCCGCGTGAGACCTGCCGTAGCAGCTCGGTACGGCCGATGACTTCGTCCAGGCTGCGCATACCGAGCGAGGCAAGGATTTCGCGCACTTCCTCGGCGATGAAGCTGATCAGGTTGATGACCTTTTCCGGTGTACCGGTGAACTTCGCCCGCAGTGCCTCATCCTGCGTACAGATGCCCACCGGACAGGTGTTCGAATGACACTGACGCACCATGATGCAGCCCATCGCCACCAGGTTCAGCGTCCCGATCCCGAATTCCTCAGCACCCAGGATCGCGGCGATCACGACATCGCGTCCGGTCTTGATCCCGCCATCGGTGCGCAGTTTCACACGGCTTCTCAGGCCATTTAGCGACAGCACCTGATTGACCTCGCTAAGGCCCATTTCCCACGGCGTACCGGCATATTTGATGCTGGTCTGCGGACTGGCACCGGTACCGCCGGTATGGCCAGCGACCAGAATGACGTCCGCATGTGCCTTTGCCACTCCCGCCGCGACGGTACCGATGCCTGCCGAGCTCACCAGTTTCACGCAGACACGCGCGGTCGGGTTGATCTGTTTCAGGTCGTAAATCAGCTGCGCCAGATCCTCGATCGAATAAATATCATGATGCGGCGGCGGGCTGATCAGCGTGACGCCCGGCGTGGAATGCCGCAGTTTCGCGATCAGGTCGGTGACCTTGAACCCTGGCAGCTGACCGCCTTCCCCTGGCTTTGCCCCCTGTGCCACCTTGATCTCGATCTCGGTGCAGGCATTCAGATACTCCGCCGTCACGCCAAAGCGGCCCGACGCGATCTGCTTGATTGTCGAGTTCGCATTGTCGCCGTTCGCATAGGGCGTAAAGCGCTTCTTGTCCTCGCCGCCCTCGCCCGACACGGCCTTTGCGCCGATGCGATTCATGGCAATGGCGAGCGTTTCATGTGCCTCCGGGCTCAGCGCGCCCATCGACATGCCGGGCGACACGAAGCGCTTGCGGATTTCCGAGATACTTTCGACCTCATCGACGGGCACCGGCTTCGCGGCACTGGTGAAGCCCATCAGGTCGCGCAGATAGATGGGGTCCAGGTCCGCGCATCCCCGGCTGAACTGCTGATAGGCTGAATAGGACCCCCGCGCGACCGCCTCCTGCAACAGGTGGATCAGATTCGCCTGATAGGCGTGCGGCTCCGCGCCCGACCGATAGCGATACATACCGCCCACGGGCAGCGCGGTGACATCTTCGTCAAACGCCTCTTCATGCCGGTCGCAGGCCGACTGGTGCAGGCTGGCAAAACCCTCGCCCGAAATCTTTGACGGCATGCCGGGAAAGAATTCCTGCACCAGACTGCGGGAGATCCCCACCGCCTCGAAATTATAGCCGCCGCGATATGAGGAGATGATGGAAATCCCCATCTTCGACATGATCTTCAAAAGACCGCCGTCGATTGCTGTCTTGAAGCGCTGCACCGCCTGATCCAGCGACACATCCCCGAACAGGCCGCGCGCATGCCGGGCCGCGATGGCCTCCTGCGCCAGATAGGCGTTCACGGTCGTTGTCCCGACGCCGATCAGGACGGCGAAATAATGTGTGTCGAGGCATTCCGCCGAACGCACATTGATGCTGGCATATGACCGCAGACCTTTTCTGACCAGGTGCGTATGCACGCCCGCCGCCGCCAGGATCATGGTGATTCCCATACGGTCCGGTCCGACATGCTCGTCGGTCAGGAACAGCTGCGACTTGCCGGAACGGACAGCATGTTCCGCCTCTTCGCGCACGCGTTTGATGGCGTCGCGCAGATCGTTCTGATCGCCGCCGACAGGAAACGTACAGTCGATTTCCGCGGACATGCCATTTTCGTCGCCACAGCCGAAATGGCGCTTCAGCACGTGCCAGTCGCGGTTGGTCAGGACGGGCGATTTCGCGACCATCACGCCGCGCTGATCGGCCTTTTCATCCAGCACGTTGGTAAAGTTGGAAAACCGTGTCTTCAGCGACATCACCCGCGATTCGCGCAGGGAGTCGATGGGCGGATTCGTGACCTGGCTGAAATTCTGCCGGAAAAAATGGCTGAACGTGCGCGGATTGGGACTGACCACACCCAGCGGCGTATCGTCACCCATCGATCCGATGGCTTCCTTCCCCTCCTCGACCATCGGCGACAGGATCAGCTCCATGTCCTCCATGGTCATACCGGCCGCCACCAAACGCCGGCGCAGTTCCGCGCGTTCATATTCCGGCTGCGGTTCCGGCGCATCGGCGCCTGGCAGCGTCTCGAACGTCGTGAAATTCGCGATCAGTTCAGCGTAATTCTTCGCGCCCGCGACCCGGTCCTTGATCTCCCGGTCATGATAAAGCCGCGTTTCTTCCAGATCGACGGCGATCAGCTGTCCAGGGCCAAGCGCGCCCTTCTCAACCACATTCGCCTCGGCGACGGGGACCATGCCGGTCTCCGACCCGACGAGCAGCAGATTGTCGCCCGTAATCGTGTAGCGCATGGGGCGCAGCGCATTCCTGTCGACACTCGCGACCATCCAGCGGCCATCGGTCATGGCGACGGCGGCGGGGCCGTCCCAGGGCTCCATGACCGAGGCGAAAAAGGCGTACATCGAACGGTGCTCATCGGGCAGCGTCGAATCTTTCGACCACGCCTCCGGGATCAGCATCAGTTTCGCCGTCGGCGCATCGCGGCCCGAACGCACCATCACCTCGAACGTCGCATCGAGCGCCGCCGTGTCCGACGCGCCCGCCGGAATGACCGGCTTCACTTCCGCCGAATGGTCGCCAAACGCCTCGGCGGCCATCAGCATTTCGTGGCTCTTCATCCAGTTCTTATTGCCGCGCACCGTGTTGATTTCGCCATTATGGGCCAGCGTGCGAAACGGCTGTGCCAGCCACCATTCCGGGAAGGTATTTGTGGAATAGCGCTGATGGAAAATCGCAAAGCGGCTGGTGAACCGGTCATCGTTCAGATCGGGATAGAAGTCCGCTAGGCTCTCCGCCAGGAACAGCCCCTTGTAGATGATGGAGCGCGACGACAGAGAACAGAAGTAGAAATCCTTGATCTGCGCCGCGATGACGCGCTTTTCGATGCGGCGGCGGACCAGATAGAGGTCCTTTTCGAACTTCGCCTGATGCGAGTAGTCCGGTCCGGGGTTGGGGCCCGCGATCATGATCTGTTCGATCTCGGGCCGCGTCATGCGCGCCTTCTCGCCAATCACACTGGTGTTCACCGGCACCTGCCGCCAGCCATAGATCTGATAGCCGAAATCGAGAATCTCGGACTCGACGATCGCGCGGCACGTCTCCTGATCCGCCAGTGACGTGCGCGGCAGGAACACCTGGCCAACCGCCAGCAGGCTATCCCGGCGCGGCCGGTGGCCGGTACGCTCGATATGCTGGTTGAAGAACGCCACCGGCAGTTCGACATGGATGCCCGCGCCGTCGCCGGTTTTGCCGTCGGCATCCACCGCACCGCGATGATAGACCGCCTTCAGCGCATCGATCCCCAGTTGCACGACCCGCCGCGACGCCTTGCCGTCCGTCGCCGCGATCATGCCGACACCGCACGCATCGCCCTCCATATCGGGACGATACATGCCCTCGGCGGCAAGACGTTCGCGTTCGCTGTGGATGTCGGTCATCTTCATGCTTTCATTTCATCTCTCTCCCATCTGAGGGAGTGGACACGACGACTCGGCGGCTGGTTTGCCTCGCCAAACTGCGCCGAGCTTCTCCCCTCAAGCGGGAAGAGGACCTACTCGCCCGGCTTCTTCACAGGCGGCAGATGCGCGGTCGCCTCCTGCACCTTCACCATGATCCCCGGCATCGCCTGCATGATCTCCGGAACGAAGGCCTGCATTGCCTGCATCATTTCCGGGTCGGTAAAGGTCGCCATATAGGCCGCCGCGAATTTCCCGCCCGATGGCGTGTCGAAGAAACCGGCAATGTCGGTCAGCTCATCGGCGCTAAAGCGCCGCGCATAGCTTTGTGACAGGGCCGATTTCACGCTTGGTTCGATTTTCTCCATCAGGTTGGCCATTTCGGCGTTCATGATCTTCATGGTGATCTGCATGCGTTCTTCAAAGGCGGGGTCAGCCGCAGTAGCGACCTCACGCATGGACTTGCCTTCGGTCGCCGCGCGCGCCTCCTCGGACATCGACGCATCGACGCCCATATCGGCGGGCGTCATGTCCATCATGGAGCCCATCACCTGGTTCATCATCTGATCCATCGTGTCCTCCATCATCTTGCGATAGAAGCCATCCGGCAGCAGGTCGTCGACAACCTCCGTCGCAAGGGCGAGGCGGGCGTCCGCGCCATCATTTACCTGCGCATTTGCGGCACTTCCGGCCGACATCAGAACCATGCAGATCGCGGCCGTTCCCGCCTGGAATACAGTCTTCATGCTATTGTCTCCGTTCATCGGTGATGATTGTCACATCTTTCACGCCGCCACCTTCTCCGCGGCATCCTTCGCCATCAAATAGCTGTGCATGGTCTTCGCCACGTCGCGGCCATCGCGGATCGCCCAAACGACCAGCGATGCGCCGCGCACGATGTCGCCAGCGGCGAAGACACCGTCCAGGCTGGTCATCATGGTTTTGTGATCGGTGCGCAGTGTGCCCCAGCGGGTGGTGCCGAGTTCGGGTGTGCCGAACATCTGTGGCAGGTCTTCGGGCGAAAAACCGAGCGCCATGATGACAAGGTCGGCGGTTTCGCGGAAATCCTCGCCGCCGGGTTCGGGCTGGCGGCGGCCATCGGGGCCGGGCTGGCCCAGCTTCATGCGCGTGCCGCGCACGGCGGAGACGGAACCATCCCTATCCTCAAACGCGGACGGCGCCGTCAGCCAGACGAATTCGACGCCTTCATCCTCGGCGTTTTTCACTTCGCTGGCGCTACCCGGCATGTTGGCGCGGTCGCGGCGGTACAGGCATTTCACGCTTTTCGCGCCCTGCCGGACCGCGGTGCGCACACAGTCCATGGCCGTGTCGCCGCCGCCAATCACGACGACCCGCTTTCCGGCGGCATTGAATGTGCCGTCATCGAAGCCCGGCACGTCGTCGCCAAAACCCTTGCGGTTCGATGCGATCAGATAGTCGAGCGCCTTTACGATACCGCCCGTGCCGACGCCCGGCGCCTGTAGCGCGCGCGCCTTATAGACACCTGTGGCGATCAGGATCGCATCATGCTCGGCGCGCAGCTGCTCCATCGTCGCGTCGGTGCCGACCTCGAACTCATATTTGAAGACAATACCCGCCTCCTCCAGCCGTTTCAGACGGCGGCCGACGACATATTTTTCCAGCTTGAAACCCGGAATGCCGTAGGTCAGCAGCCCGCCGCCGCGGTCATGCCGGTCATAGACGGTGACCTTATAGCCTTTGCGGCGCAGCAATTCTGCCGCTGTCAAACCGGCGGGGCCGGAACCGATGATGCCGACGCTACGGTGCGAACGATCGCGCAGAATGCCGATCGGCTTTACCCAGCCATTTTCCCACGCATTGTCAGTGATATATTTTTCGACTGCGCCGATGGTGACCGCACCATGCCCGGAAGTCTCGATAACGCAATTGCCTTCACACAGGCGGTCCTGCGGGCAGATACGGCCGCAGATTTCCGGCATGGTCGAGGTGGACGCGGCCATCTCATAGGCTTCTTCAAGCCGCCCTTCCGCCGTCAGGCGCAGCCAGTCGGGAATGTTGTTGTGCAGCGGGCAGTGAACCTGACAGAAGGGCACGCCGCACTGGGAACAGCGCGACGACTGCTCTTCGGCCTTGTCCGTGATATAGGGTCGGCTGATTTCCAGAAAATCGTCGTCACGTTCCTCCGCGTCGCGCTTGACGGGATAGTCCTGCGCGATCTTCGTGAATTTCAGCATATCCGATGCCGCCATAGGTTCCCGCCCGTCCTGCAATGGGTTTCATCATGCTGATTAATCGGGAAAACGCTGAAAGTCACGTCATTTATCAGGTTTATGACAGTTACACTGCCCTTTTAGAAGAGTATTTCAAGATTTATCCAACCGACTCCTAAACGACCCTGCAAATTAGTCTCAATTTCGTACTATTGGAATCGTGGCACGCAGCGATCTCAAACGCCGACCACGCAAAGTTGTGCAAATGGATTGCTCACGTGTAAGCGCGCGCTCAACGGTATCTTCTTATAGGACACGCGCGCGCCATGGACTTCATCCAGTTGCTTATCATCGCCATCGTTCAGGGTGTGACAGAGTTCCTGCCGATCAGTTCGTCAGGCCATCTGATCCTGATCCCGAAACTGACCGACCTGCCCGATCAGGGTCCTCTGATCGATGTCGCCGTCCATGTCGGCACGCTGGCCGCAATCATCGTCTATTTCTGGCGGGACGTGCAGGGTTTGGCCAAAGGCGGTCTGGCCAGCGTCGGCATAGGCAGTGCGCCCGCGGAAAGGCGGCTGTTCTGGTACATCGTGGCGGGCACCATCCCCGCGGTCGTCCTGGGCCTGTTCCTGAAGACGGGCGGCTATCTGGAGGGCTTTCGCTCGGCGCAGCTGGTCGCGGTCAATCTGATATTCTGGGGCGTGGTGCTCGGTCTTGCCGATCATTTCGGCAAACATGTGAAGACCTTCGAGCAGGCGACCTTAAAGGACACGGTCATCATCGGCCTGTTTCAGGCGCTCGCGCTGATCCCGGGCACCAGCCGTAGCGGCATCACCATGTCCGCGGCGCGTGTCCTTGGCTATGGCCGGGTCGAGTCGGCGCGGTTCAGCTTCCTTCTGTCCATTCCGGCCATTGCAGGCGCGGGTCTTCTTGCCGTTCTCGACCTCGCCGATGCCACGGCGGACATGCAGCGGGACGCGCTCATTGCGGGAGCGCTGACCTTCGTGGCCGCGATCCTGACGATGGTGTTCCTGATGCGCTTCCTGAAGAAAGCGTCGATGATGGTGTTCGTCGTGTACCGGGTCGCGATGGGCGTCGCACTACTGGCGCTGGTCGCCTAGCGGACGCCTTGCGTGTCTCGGAGATATTGGCGGGGCTGACGTCCGCTCTCCCCTGCCGCCCGTCTGCGCACACCGGAACACGCCCGGAGCCACGCTCCGCCGCCTCAGCTATGCGCGAAAATGTCGGTTTCGGCCCAGCCGAGCAGGTCAAGTTCGGCGCGTATCGGTAGAAAGTCGAAACAGGCCTGCGCGAGTTCCACGCGGCCCTCGCGTGCCAGACGCTCGTCCAGAACCATCTTAATCTCGTGCAGATAACGAACGTCCGACGCCGCATATTCGACCTGCGCGTCGGTCAGGCGCGGGGCACCCCAGTCACTGGACTGCTGCCGCTTCGACATGTCCTGGCCGATCGTTTCGCGTGACAGTTCGGCAAGACCATGCCTGTCAGTGTAGGTCCGGATCAGCTTCGACACGATCTTGGTGCAGTAAACCGGTGCCATCGTCACACCCAGCCACCGTTTGACAGCCGCAATGTCAAAGCGCGCAAAGTGCAGGATCTTCAGGCGGTTGGTATCCGCCAGCAACGCTTTTAGCACGGGCGCGTCATAATGCCCCTTGTCCAGGCGGACGAGATGCTCGTCCGGACCGCCATCCGACAGCTGAACGACGCAAAGGCGATCGCGATGGGGATGCAGCCCCATCGCTTCGCAATCGACCGCAATTGGACCCGTATGGCCGAGGGCGCCTACGGGCAGGTCGCCCTCGTGAACATGTGCTACCAAATTATCAGTCCAAACAGTCAGCTTCAGACGGTCAGATGGAACCGCCAGTTTCAAAAGATCGGTCTCAGACCGTTACTCTTAGACGATGTCGATACGATCAACGGACACCCGGCCACGACGATCGCGTGCCAGCTCGAAGGTCACCTTCTGACCTTCAGCCAGCGTCTGCAGACCGGACCGTTCGACGGCGCTGATATGCACGAACGCATCGGGCTGCCCATCATCACGCGATACGAATCCAAAGCCTTTCATCGCGTTGAAGAACTTCACGGTACCGTCGACGCCTTCGCCGGGCGTGAACTCGACATCCTCATCGCGGTTGCTCGGGCGGTCTTCCCGCTCGGGGCGCGCGGCGACCGCCATGGGTTCTCCGTCGATCTGCAGATTGGCGGCGCTAAGCCGGCCGCCCTTGTCGATCAGCTCGAAGTTGAGCGGCTGACCCTCGGCGAGCGCCGTCAGGCCTGCGCCCTCGACGGCGCTGATATGGACAAACACATCCTCGCCCTCGTCACGCGCGATGAAACCAAAACCCTTTGTGGGATTGAACCATTTGACGGTACCGCTGGCCTGGCCAAGCGACATGCCCGCATCGCGGCCTCCGCCGCCACCGCCGCCGTAACCGCCGCCACGATTATTGCCGCCGCCGCCATAACCGCCGCCCTGGTTGAAGCCGCCGCCGCCATAGCCGCCGCGGTCATAACCGCCGCCGCCACCGCCGCCATAACCACCGCGATCATTTCCACCGCCGCCATAGCCGCCGCCACGATCATTGCCGCCGCCGTAAGAATCGCCGCCGTACAAATCTCCGCCACCACCGTGGCGATCACCCCGGCCGCGCCGGCGTCCCTCGTAACCCATTTAATTCAGTCCATCTTATTCACTGTGCCGGCGGGCGCGTCTTGCCGGTTAACCTCAGAATTCATGCCCAATGGCGACCCCGAAAGCATATCACATTTCCTATCGACGGCCCGCGCGCCGCAGACCCCGACTCATGCTTTTTGGCACGAGCACAGTCCTGGCATAGCGCGAATCGACGCGGGCGAACAGGGTTTTATGGCCGGGACCCGCCCTGATCCCTTGCGGCTGCCCGCCCGCTTATGTGCCGCTCCTGATCCGCACGGTAACGGAACTGCAGGATGATTGCCGGCAGCAGCAGGATCGGCGATGCGATCAACCAGATCAGTTCAAGCGCACGGATCGCTTCGGGACTGTTGCCGCCCGCCACGCCCGGGTCGAAACCCGCGAGCGACAGGATCGGAAACAGCACCGCGACCGGAATGACATAACCAACCTTCTGCGCCGTGGTCAGGGCGGCATTGTAAAGTCCGACACGATCCGGACGTCCAGCGGCCCGCTCCACCTCTGACAGATCGGCAAGCATCGCACGCAGCAGGAAGCCGGGCGCCGCATAGGCCAGTCCGGCGAACATGATCGCAATCACGCTGATCAGCAGATTGTCCGCGTCGAACATGAACGCGGCGATGATATGGGCAACCGCACCGTACAGCGCGGCATAGGCCCCTGCCTTCGCCTTGCCGATGCGTTTCGCGATTTTCAGCCAAAGCGGCAGGGCAAGCAGCCCCGATACAAAATAGAACAGCAGGCCGAGCGATGCGACCTCGACCGTGAAACCACGTGCATCTTCGGCAAAAAACCTGAAGAGCGTGCCCGTCGCTCCGGCCGCCAAATTCACCGAGACATCCGCGATCAGCAGCAGCCGCAGCCCCGGATCCTGCACCATGCGCCTGAAGTCGCTCCAGCCGAAGCGCTGCCGTTCAAGGCTGGCATTGGTCCGCGGCACCAGCACCAGCGCGGCGACGATCGTGATCGGGATGGCGATCAGAATGAATGCGCCCATGCCATGAACCGCAGGCGGGGCATCCGCGCCCATAACCCCGCTCAGGATCGCGGGCAAAGCGAGGACCAGCACAAGTCCCAATATATGCCCGCCCTGCCAATAGCTGTAGACCCGGCTTCGTTCGTGATAATCATTCGAAAGGGTCGCGCCCCAGCTGACATGGGGAACATTTGCCAGCGAATATCCGCAATACAGAAACAGCAGGCCCACGATCAGCCAGCTAATCCCGATCCCCTCTGGCGGAAAGAACACCGCGCCGACCGACGCCATCAGCAGCAGCCCGCCGCCCGCGATCCACGGCTTGAACCGGCCAAAGCGCGTCCGGGTATTGTCCGCCCAATGCCCCACAAGCGGGTCGAACGCGGTATCGAGCGCACGCACCAGCCCGAACACCAGTCCGACAAGAGCCAGGTCGAACCCCAGCTCGGTCGCGTAATATGGCGGCAGGAAAACAACGAGCGGCAGGCCCATCGCGGCGATGGGAACCCCCGGGCCCGCATAGGCGAGCAGGCGTCTGGCTGGAATTGTCATAGGCGGCAGACCCTATGACAGCGGCGGTCATTCGCAAGCCTGCCCTTGCAGATAGGCAGTCCATTCCATAGCGGTCGGATAAATCGCATTGCCGTGAATTTGTCTGGGAGGACGATCAATGTTCCGTATTGCCGCCGCGGCCGTCGCCGCGCTTTCATTTATGACACCCGCGAATGCCGAGACGATCGTCATTCACGCCGGAACGCTCATCACCGATGCGGCCAAGGCGGCCAGCGGACCGTCGACAATCACCGTCACGGACAGCAGGATCACAGCCATCGATGCGGGCCTGAACCCGGCGCCTGAGGGGACACGCCTGATCGACCTTTCGCAGCACACCGTCATGCCGGGCCTGATCGATGCGCATGTTCACCTGACCGGCGACCATGACTCCGCGTTCTGGAAGGGCTTTATCGATACCACCGAATATGGCGTCGCCGTCGGTCTGAAGAATGCGAAACTGACTCTCGACGCAGGCGTCACCACCGTGCGCGACCTTGGCAGCGAACCACAGACAATGTTCGCGATCCGGCGCGCCATATCGGAGGGGATGCATGCCGGGCCCCGCATCATCGCCGCCGGCCCGGCGATTTCGATCATCGGCGGCCATGGCGACGTTTCGAACGTCCGCCCCGAAATCATCGCCGCCACCAGCGGATATAATACCTGCACCGGGCCGAAGGAATGCAGCCAGCGGGTCCGCGAGTTCAGCCGCGCAGGCGCCGACCTCATCAAGATTACCGCGACCGGCGGCGTGCTGTCGCAGCAGGGCCGCGGACTGGAAGCGCATTTCACGCCGGAAGAAATGACGGCGATCACCGGCACTGCGCGGTCGCTCGGCCTGAAGGTCGCTGCCCACGCCCATGGCGCCCGCGGGATCGAAGCGGCCACGCGGGCGGGCGTGAGTTCCATCGAGCATGGCACATTCATCGACGATGCCGGCGTGCGGGCGATGAAGGAGAACGGAACCTGGTACGTCGCCACCTTAATGGCCTATCGCGGTATCGAGGAACAGCTCGGTACCGGCATCTATACGCCGGTGGTCGAAGGCAAGATCCGCGAAACGCTGGCATTTGTCGGCAAGGGTCTTGGCGCGGCATCGCGGGCGGGCGTTCCCATCGCCTTTGGCACGGACGCGGGCGTCTTTGCCCATGGCCGCAACAATGAAGAGGCCGCCATGATGGTCGAGCGCGGCGGCATGGAACCCCGCGATGTGCTGATCGCGGCGACAAAGGGATCGGCGGAGCTTCTCGGCGTCAGCGCGGAAACCGGCACGCTTGAAATCGGCAAGTCCGCCGACCTGATCGCCGTCGAGGGCGATCCCGTGCGGGATATCGGCGCACTGGAGCGCATTCGCTTCGTCATGGCGGGGGGCCGGGAACATCCCGTTGCGCAATGAACATTCACTGTTATATATGAATAACACACATACGTCTGGAATTTTCTATGGTCGCCCGCATATCCCTCATTGCCCTTGCCGCTGGCCTCGCGGCCTGTGCGCCGTCCAGTCCGGACAGCGCGTCGCTCCGTACAGCGTCGGAGGTCGCGCCGCCCGAAGCGCAAGCCCCTGATATGACACGGGCAGAGGCGCATGAAACGATGTATGCGCTATTTGCGAAAAGCGACGAGGACAGCCTGAGGCGCAACCCCATTACGGGAATGTTCCGCGGCGACATGCGCTATGCTGATCGTCTGGGCGACTATATCACCGATGAATATTTCGCCGCCGAGAAAGCCGCCGCCCAGGCCGAACTCGATGCCCTGCGCGCGGTACCGCGCGATGCCCTGTCCGAGGCGGACCAGATCGCCTATGACGTCTTTGAACATAACAGGCTGTCGGCGCTGAAGGGACTGTCCGACGAGATTCTGGCGCTGACCATCGTGCGGCCAATTTCCGGCTTTCAGGGACTGCACACTTTTTATCCGGTGCTTGCCAGCGGCCAGAGCGCCGCACCGTTCAAGACGGTGAAGGACTATGAGGATAATCTAACGCGTCACGAGGATTTTATCGTTCTGCTCGACCGCGCCATTGGCCGCTTTCGTGAGGGACAGGCATCCGGCGTATATGAATCACAGCTCAGCATCCGCAACGTGATCAGCCAGCTTGACGCGCAGCTTGCCGACGAACCGAAAATGTCGCCCTTCTTCGCGCCCATCCTCGCTTTCCCCGAAGATTTTTCAAAAGCGGACAAGGATCGGCTTGCCGCCGCCTATGAAAGCGCGATCGTCGACGGTATTTTTCCGGCATATCAACGCCTGCGTGACTATCTGCAAAATGAGTATCTTCCCGAAGCCCGCACCGATGTCGGCGTCGGCGGCATGAAGGGTGGCAAGAGGCTTTACGACCATTTGCTGGAAGGCACGACGACGCTGCCGCTGACGGCTGAGGAGATCCACACGCTCGGCCTTGGTGAGGTCGCGCGCATTACGCAGGAGATGGAACTCATCAAGGCCGAGACGGGCTTTGACGGCACGCTCGCCGAATTCTTCGAGTTCATCCGCACCGATCCGCAGTTCAAGCCGAAATCCCGTGAGTGGCTGGGCGAAGAATATTATCGCATCGGCGCCAAGGTGGACGAAAGGATAGCCGAACAATTCTCGGTCCTCCCCCAGAGCCCGCTTGAAATCCGCGCTGTCGAACCGTTCCGGGAAAAGAACGCCGCCAGCGGGTCCTATAATGGCGGCACGCCGGACGGGTCGCGCCCCGGCGTCTTCTATTACAACGCCTATAATCTGGACGAGCGGCTGACGCCCGGTATGGAAACGCTCTACCTGCATGAAGGCGCACCGGGCCATCACTTTCAGATCAGCCTGGCGCAGGAGCAGGAAAGCCTGCCGAGCTTCATGCGTTTCGGCGGCAACACCGCCTATGTCGAGGGCTGGGCGCTTTATGCCGAAACGCTCGGCGAGGAACTTGGCCTCTTTAGCGATCCCTATCAGCGCTTCGGGCATCTGAATGACGAGATGCTGCGCGCCATGCGCCTGGTCGTTGATACGGGCCTGCATTCAAAGGGCTGGACCCGCGATCAAAGCATTAAATACATGCTCGACAATAGCGGCATGACGAACACCGAGGTCATCGCCGAGGTGGAGCGTTATATCGCCATCCCCAGCCAGGCCGTCGCCTACAAGGTGGGCGCGCTGAAGATCATGGAGCTGAAGGCGCGCGCCATGACCGCGCTTGGCGACCGTTTCGATCCGCGCGAATTCCACGCGCAGGTGCTGATGACAGGCGCCCTGCGTCTGCCCGTACTTGAACGCAAGATCGACAATTGGATCGCGTCGAAGGGCTGATCTCAAAAATGGCCCTCTCCCGAACCTTCGGGAGAGGGCACGAGCCTTGCCTAAAGCATCGCATCCGAGATCGAACAGGCCGCCGGGCCAAGGATCACCACGAACAGGACCGGCAGGATGAACAGGATCAGGGGAATGGTCATGATGGCCGGAAGGCGCGCGGCCTTCTCCTCTGCCTTCATCATTCGCTCATTGCGGAATTCGGCGGACAGGACGCGCAGCGCGCTGGCCAGCGGCGTACCGTATTTTTCGGTCTGGATCAGCGTTGTCACCACGCCGCGCAGCGCCTCCAGATCAACGCGCCGGGCGAGATTTTCATAGGCTTCGCGGCGGTCGGTCAGAAACCCCAACTCGATGGCGGTCAGCGCGAACTCGTCGGCCAGTTCCGGAAACCCCTTGCCCAGTTCCTTGGCAACGCGGTTGAAGGCGGCATCGACCGTCAGGCCGGCTTCGGCGCAGATCACAAGCAGGTCGAGCGCATCGGGCAGGCCTTTTCGGATCTCGTCGGTACGCTTCTTGACGAGGTTGGTGATGAAGATGTCGGGCGCCTTATACCCCAGCAGCAGAGCGGCGCAGAACATGCCGGTCTTCATGGTCTGCGAATAGTCGGCACCGACACCCATGCCGAACACCAGAAATGCGGTGAATCCGGCGAACACGAACGGTGAGACGAGACGCGCGAACAACAATTTGATGACGGCATCCTTTGACCGGATACCGGCCTGGGCCAGGCGGATGGACGCTTCCTTTGCCTGCTCATCCTGCAGGACTTTGAGTTTTTTCAGTACCGACCGCATCTGGTCGGTGGCTTCGGCGCTCTTCGCAACTTTCGTCCGTTTGCGCGAAGCGGTAATGCCCGCCTTCAGCTGTTCCCGGCGATCCTGCAACGCCTTCACACGTCCGCGCATCGGATCCTTCACGGTGGCGACGGACCATACCGCCGTCAGCATTGCGAGCGCGCCCACGATAACGAGTATGGTGACAAGGTCGATCGCCGTCAGCCCCATGAAAAGGGCATCATTGGCGAGGTCCATATTCTTGTCCATGATGGCCGTCCCGCTAGATTTCGAAGCTGACCATCTTGGCCATGATAAAGGCCCCGATGCTCATCCATGTGAGGCCGCCGGCGCCGATGATCATCAGGCGCGGGTCGACGAAAAAGGACCCGAGATAGGTCGGGTCCATCGCGTAGATCATCGCGAAAACGATGAAGGGCAGCGAGCCGACGATATAAGCGGATGCCTTCGATTCCGATGACATCGCCTTGATCTTCAGCTTCATCTGATGGCGCTTTCTCAGTACGTCCGCCAGATTGCTCAGGGTTTCCGCCAGATTGCCGCCCGTCTCGCGCTGAATGGCGAGCGTGATGACGAAGAACTGGAATTCGGGTGTTCCGATCCGGTCCGCGGTTTCCTGCAGCGCCTGGTCCATAGTCCGCCCGATACGCACCTTGTCGGATACGCGGCGGAATTCCTCGCCAACGACGCCCGGGATCTCCTGGCCGACGACCGAGACGGATTCGCCAACAGGCAGACCCGAACGCAGACCGCGCGTCAGCAGCTCGATCGCATCGGGAAAATTGGAATTGAAGTTCTTCAGCCGCTTCTTGATCAGGAAATTCACGACCACATGCGGCAGCGCCAGGCCGACCAGGATACCCCCGGCACTGGCAATGTAGGGCGGCGCACCCGCGGCGAACAGCGACGCCATCATCATGGCGGCCGTGGCGATCGTCGCAATCGCATAATGGGCAACGCCCCAGCTCTTGCCGGTCTTCTGCAGCCTGACCCTCAAAGCGTCCTTGCGCGGCATGAAGCCTGCGAACACGGAGTCGAGTTTCGTTTCACGCGCCGCCAGAATCTGGCGCATCTTGGCTTCCGCCTTGACATTCTTTGAATCCGAATGGCGTTCCCGCAGCTTGCGCAGCCGCGTCTCGCCTTTCTTATCGCCGCCGTCGCTGGAAAAAACCATGACGAGCATGGCAAGGCTCAGAAACACGGCGCCGCCGAGAATGAGAATGATCAGGTCGCGGCTCATCCGATACACTCCATCAATACGCGGCCAAGCCCGAAATATTCCGCGCGCTCGAAACAGGCCGGGCGCATGCCGGTGGATTCGAATGTGCCCTGCAACTTCCCGTCGTCGCCCTCGCCCGTGTAATTATAGGTGAACAGGTCCTGCATGGTGATCACGTCCCCTTCCATGCCGACGACCTCGGTGATGTGCGTGATGCGGCGACCGCCGTCGCGCATGCGGCTGATCTGCACGACAAGATTCAGCGCGTCGGCGATCTGCGTTTTTATGGCCTTTGCCGACAGGTTGAGGCCTGCCATGTTGATCATGTTCTCCAGGCGTGTCAGCGCCTCACGCGGGCGGTTCGCGTGCAGCGTGCCCAGCGAGCCGTCATGACCCGTGTTCATGGCGGCGAGCAGTTCGAAAGCTTCCGGGCCGCGAACCTCGCCCAGAATGATGCGATCGGGACGCATGCGAAGGGCGTTCTTCACGAGATCGCGCATGTCGACCTCGCCCTTGCCTTCCAGGTTCGCAGGGCGCGTTTCCAGGCGCACGACGTGCGGCTGTTGCAGCTGCAGCTCCGCCGCATCCTCGATCGTGACAATGCGTTCGCCGGGGTCGATATTGCGCGAAATCGCATTCAGCATCGTCGTCTTGCCCGAGCCGGTACCGCCCGAGATCAGGATGTTCAGCTTGATCCGCCCGGCGATATTCAGAAATTTCGACATGGCCGGACTGAACGATCCAAAGCCGAGCATCTTCTCGAGGGTCAGCTTATCCTTGGCGAATTTACGAATGGAAATCGACGCGCCGTCAATCGCAAGCGGCGGGATCACGACGTTCACGCGGCTGCCGTCAAGCAGTCGCGCATCGCAGATCGGCGAGGTTTCATCGACGCGCCGTCCGACCGCGCTGACGATGCGCTGGGCGATGTTCAAAAGATGCTGGTCGTCACGGAACGTGACGCCGGATACGGTGAGCTTACCGGCCTTCTCGATATAGACCGTCTTGGGGCCATTCACCATGATCTCGCTGACGTCATCGTCGCTCAGCAGTGGCTCCAGCGGACCGAGCCCCAGCATGTCGTTCAGGAGCAGCGTCACCAGATCGCGCTGCTCACGGGTATTCAGGTTCATTTTTTCCTGAATCAGAAGGGCGGACACCACATCGGATACCTGTTCGGCGAGTTCGCCGCGTTCCATTTCCGCGATCACGCTCGCGTCGATCTGTTCCATCAGCAGCGGCTGAATATGCTCTTTCGCCGAAGTCACGGATTTCGCACTGGCTGAAGATGCGGCGGTTTTCTTCTGGGCCGCCTGCGTTTCCAGTCCGCCGACCCTGTTGATCAGTTCATTGAGGAGTACCGTGACGGTGTCACGAACCTCAACATCGTCCATGTCGCGACCTTCGCTCGCGGCCATCTGGCGGATATGGTCCTCCATGCGTGCGGCAAGTTCGCCGCGCGCGGTGACCCGCGTCGCTTCGCGTGGAAACAGGTCGCCGAGCTGCGGGGACAGCATCGCGTGAATATCCCATACGCAATTATCGGTGCTGCGCCCACGTTGCTGAGGCTTTTCGGTATCTTTCTCGATGGCGGGGGCTGGACTGTTTTCAGCGACGGACACCAGCGGACGGCGGCCGGAATCGGTCGACGTCTGTGCCTGACCGAACGTCTCGCTCGGTTGCTTCAGACCCGCGCCGCTGCGCTTGCCAAATCCAGTGGCCGCCATCGCTGTTTATCGCCCTATTTCTTGCGCAATGTCTTTGCCGTTCCCTTGGTAGGGAGCAGCGCACGCATCTTGCCCATGAAGCTATCGTCGGCCCCGTCATCATCCTCCGCAGCGCCCGTCGAAACCGCGCTCAGGATCTGCCCAAGCGCAGCCTGCAGGCGTCCGGTCGCGATCGCCGACAGGGCCTTGCCCTGCTTCGCGGCCATGATGGCCTGCTTCGCGTCGAAGGGGACGATGATGTCCACGCCTCGTTCGATGCTGGCTTCGAAATCCTTTTTGGCGACTTCGGGCGGCGGCGACGTTGTCACGCGATTGGCAACAACGGTGATCTTCGCCTGCGGCGCATTGGTGCGCAAAAAGCCGAGAAGACGGATCGCATCGCGCGTGGCGGCGAGCGACTGCTCTGTGACCACCACAAGGTGATGCAGGTCGGCGACAAGGTGCGGGTGCTGCACAGCCACGGATCGCGGCATGTCCACCACCGTGGCCTCGAATGCGCCGACGAGTTCCTCCTGCAGTTGATGCAATGCGGTTCCATCCGCCAATAGCGGCTGGTTGATCGGTGCCTCCGCCGACAGCACTGCCAGCTTTTCGTTCACACGCGTCATGGCGCGCTCGATGAAAAGACCGTCGATCCGGCTGGGATTTTCCAGTGCGTCGACAAGGCCGCGTCCCGGCTCCAGATCGAAACTGAGCGCGCCCGTACCGAACTGTACGTCGAGATCAAGAAGTGCGGTCGAGCGCCGGTCAGTGTCCGAAAGCATCCATGCGAGCGATGTCGATACAAGCGACGCGCCGACGCCGCCGCGCGTACCGATCACGCCGATGGAAACGTGCGGTTTTTCCTCGGCGTTCGCATTGGCATCGCCGCGGGGGCCCTGCAACACGATCTGCGCCTGTATCAGGCTTTCGCGCAGGGCATCGGGCGTGACCGGCTTCAGCAGATAATCCTGAATGCCGCTTGCCACCAGGTCGCGGTAAAGATGCACGTCGTTGACGGCGCCCGTTGCGATCACGATCGTTCCCGGCTCACAAACCTCCGCGAGCGAATTTATGTCGTTCAGCGGATCGGAAGCTTCAGACAGATCGACAAACAGGACAGTGGGCGATGAGGAAACGCTAAGCGTCTGCACGGCATTGTGCAGGCCGCCCATGTTCACCTTGTCCGCCGACCAGCCGAGCTCGGGTACGATTTCCTTAACGGTCGCCGCCAGCTCTTCGTCACACACAAAGGCCGTGAACAGCTCGCGCGTGCTCGCGCTCGAAGGATTAAAGGGTGCGTTCATGGTTTCATGTCTTCCTATTTGACAGTCCCGACGCTGGAGTTGACACTGTCCCGGGTCGCCTTCTTGAGAGCAGCGTCGACTGCCTTCACGGCGCGTTCCGCGGTCACACCCGCATGGGTCTTGCCGCTGACAAGATCGTTCGGATCAGCAACCATGGCTGCAAGGTTCGAGATTGTGGCGCAGCTATAGTTCGACATTTTCGACGCCGAATATTCCGGGTTCGACCTGCGGCTGAAATCCGGACATTCCGGTACACTTGCAACGGCGCGGACCAATACGAAGCGCGCGGTTCCGGCTGTCAGGGCCGGGCTTGTCGGCGGCGCGTGGCGTACCAGCATAAGTCCTCTCTGTGCCAGGACCTCGCTCACCATCTTCTCACGCAGGGCAGCCCCAGAGCCGGTCGGGCCATCCACGCTTAGCTGATCGCCATATCGAACGCCGACGCTATCGAGCCACTGCTTGAGGCGATCGACTTCCTGCGCGGAAAAAGCGCCATTTTGCATATATGGCATGTCATGGGTCATGATTGTCCGCGTGACGGTCGGAACGTGGTTCGACGCGACTTCGGGCGATGGTGTGCTCCCGCCCTGACATGCGGTGAGCAGACCAAGCGATGCCGCTGCTACGATAGTGAGCCTCTTCATATTCTGCTTCCTTCGCATCACTGAACCGAGAAACCAGGCTTCGCCGAGGCCGTGCCCGCCGGGCCTTCAGGCGTTACAATCTTCGCGTCGCTGGAGAGTGCGCGGCCTTTGGAATATGTGCGGCCAAGCAGCCAGCGTTCCGCATCGGACGGCGCGGCAAGGCCGTCCGTGGGAAGCGCCAGGCGCTGCGATACCGGCTTCACCAGATAGGGCGTGATCACGATGACAAGCTCGGTCTCGTCGCGCCGGAAGGTGTCCGATTTGAACAGTGCGCCCAGGATGGGAATATCCCCGAGAAACGGAATCTTCTCCGTCGAGGTCGTGAAGCTGTTGCGCGTCAGGCCGCCGATCATGAAACTCTGCCCGGAACCGAGCTCGACGGACGTTTCCGCCTTCCGTGTGGTCAGGGCGGGAATGGAGATGTCGTTCAACCGAACGGACCCTGCCTCTGTCAGCTCGCTCACTTCGGGGCGTACCCGCATGGAGATGCGATTGTCCGCCAGAACCGTGGGCGAGAACGCGATGGAAACGCCATATTCCTTGAACTGGACGTTCGGCCCATCGCGGCCATAGGTCACGATTGGAAATTCGCCGCCCGCGAGGAAGCTCGCCGTCTCGCCAGAAAGCGCAGTGAGGTTGGGTTCGGCAAGCAGGGTGAGCAGACCGTCATTTTCAAGCGCGTCGACTGTCGCGTTGAAATCCACGCCAAAAAGCGAGCCGACACCGAATAGGGATGACGTTGCGTCGTTAGTAACGAACTTGGTGTCGCCCACCAGTTCGGGTCTCGTGGTAAAGATGTTTTTGGGACCCGTGATCCCTTTCCTGCCGCGGGCAATGCCAAGAAGGAGATCGCTTGAGCCGTCAAAGGCCGTGAAGCTCACACCGAGCTGTTTGAGCACATTGCGGCTAACCTCGGCGAAACGGACGCGCAGATTAACCTGCGCGGGGATTGCCGCCTGCAGCTTGTTCACCACGACGGTCGAACCGCCGGTGAAGGCGTTGATCAGCCGGGTCGCTTCCCCAATCTCTTCGGGGCTTGCGACGGTTCCGGTCAGCAGCGTCATGCCATTCATGGTCATGACGTTGACGTCGGAGGCGGGCATGGCGAGCCGCAGCATCTCGCGAAGCTGGTCGATATTCTGACTGACCCGGATGGTCGCCGAATAGATCGTCTGTCCGCGCGCGTCGGTCGCATAGAGGCTGGTTTCACCAGGTCCCTGGGCGAATACATATACCTGCCGCTGCGACTTCACCTGTACGTCAGCAACACCCTGATTTACGACGAAAATATCGCTGATTGCCTTGGGCAGGGTCACCAGCGTGCCCTTCCCCTGCGAAAGCTCGATGACGGAATCCGGCGTCGTCAGGATCGTCTGCGCGGTCTGCGCGCCCGCCGTCATCGGCATGGCCGTCATCGTCAGGCTCGCGGCGACGGCCGCCGTTGCCAGAAACGTCTTTTTCAGGATTGCGTGCCCCATGATTACTCATTCCCCTCAGGGCGGACCGGAATGTCGGATCCGCGCGGTTCAGTGCTGCCATTGCCGACCTGCGGTCCGGGCTGCGGACGACCCGAGGCGGTGTTTGCCCCGGCCTGCGCAAGGCCGGCGAGGAGCGAGGACGGCACGTTCATCTCACCGTGATCCGTCTTGATCGTCACACTCTGCGTGTTCATGCCCCGGGTGACGCGCACCAGCGGCATCACCTTGCCCTCGACATTGCGCCTGCGCGGGGTCGCGGCACCCGGAGGGCCGTTCGGACCCACTGCGAAGCGCGAGACTTCGCTGCCGGGTGTAAATGTCGAGCCGCTATCGTCGATAACCTGAAGCGCGGCCATTTCCATTGCGGAATCCTCGTCCGGCGTCTGGTCGTCGCCCACGGTGATATCGCCGCGGGCAATCGCGGCCTCCAGCTGCGCGCGGCTATCGGCCATGGCACGAAGCGAGAAGGACAGTTTGCCGAGCGATTGCGCAACGGCGATCTTCTCGACCATCTTGGGCGAGACTTCAAAGGTGATGCTGCGCCCTGTCTGCGCACCGTCACCGCCGGTTTCGTCGAGGCGCTGATCAATGGCCAGAACGCGGACGTTCCGTACGATCGTCTCCGCGACGTTGTAGTCGTACATCTTGTCGCCCTGCGTACCATCGTCATTGATCTTTGTGACGGCGACTTCACCGTGCAGCAGAACATCGACGCGGTCGCCCGGAAAAATGAAGCCGGCAACGCCGGTTATATTATCGAGGGGAACCGTGACGGCGCGCTGTCCGGGCTGCAATGCGGCAGCCAGAAAGCCGCGCTCGCCAGGGCCGACGACGGCGCGCTTCGTAACGGGTTGTCCGGCGGGGATTGCGAGGCGGACGACTTTGCCGGTCAGCTTTTCCACACCGCCCTGCTCTTCCGTGAAATAGGCACCCTGCACGAGATCGGACGGCCACGGCTGGTATGCGAAATGCTCGGCGGTGATGATGGTCCCGAGCGGCAGCATTTCCTGCGCCACCAGGACTTTCGGCCCGTCCGGCTGCTCCACCTGCATCACGGGCGCGGCAACGGCGCTGTCGGTATTCGAGCCCAGCAGCACCCGCACCGCAAATGCCGAAATACCCGCGATAACCAGCGCGCCGACCAGCAGAATGATCTTCTTAATGTCCATGGCACCTATGCCCCTGATCTGGAGGTAGTTCGCAATGTCTATGCCAAGAACTGGTTAATAATCGGTTCGCCAGTAACGATGGCCGCCCCAATGGCGATCGCGACCCCATAGGGCGTGCGCACGGGGCCTTTAGCGCGCTGCCTGCGGTGCACGCCCCAGGCGATCAGCGTCACGAAGAATCCCACCACCGCAATCCAGACGAACATTTCGAGAAGCGGTGCGAGAGGAAGCCAGAGGGCGAGGGCGGCCTGCAGCTTCCAGTCCCCGCCTCCCATCCAGCCAAGCCACCAGAAGGGAAAGAAAATGACCGCCACGGCGATTGCGAGCAGCAGCTGCATGCCCATCATGTCCGGAAAGGGGACAGGCTGGGCCGCCCAGAACACAATGGCGAGGCCGGCAACCGCGAGGGTCAGCCAGTTCGGAATACGGCGCGACCGGATGTCACTGATGACGGTCCAGCCAAGCAGCGCCATCAGCGCCGCGAGCGATATCCAGTAGAAGAAATCCTGCATGTCTGCTGGGGATAGACGGGAAGGTTGAAAAATCGGTAACCATGGCTGGCAAATGATCGCCCATCCCCACCCTGAAGACCGCGTCCGCCTGCCTGCGGATGGCGAAACCCGGTACGAAACCGCGGCGGATGGCGCGCGGCTGCGCGTGATGTCGTGGCCGCCGCCCGCGGGCGCCGCGGCACCCGCGCATATCCTGTTCGCGGGAGGGAAGCGCGACTTCATCGAGCGGCATGCCGAAACCTATCACCGGCTACGCGGTGCGGGCTACGCACTGACGGCGATGGACTGGCGCGATCAGGGCCTTTCGGCACGCAATTCGGTGCCCGACGAACGGCTTTTCGATGCGATGGCTGACGATGCGAAGCGTGTCATCACATCGCTCGCGCTACCGGCCGGCGTGCCGCTGATCCTGATGGCTCACAGCATGGGCGGGCATATGATGCTGCGCGTGCTGGCCGAAGAGCCGGACCTGCGACACCGCGTCACCTCCTGCGTTTGCTTCGCGCCGATGCTGGCGATTGGCGCAGGTCCGCCGCCATGGGTGCTGGGATCGCTGGCGAAAATACAGGTGATGCTCGGCAATGGCCGTGGGCGTCCGCCCGGTCAGCCGGCCTATGGCCCCATTTACAAATCAGAGGAACGGCGGGCTCGCCTCACAGGCGACCGGGTTCGGTTCGAGGAGGGCTTTACCTTCATCGACAATGAAGCGGGACTTGCCGCTGGCGGTGCGACGTGGGGGTGGCTGGCGGGTGCCCATGAATCGATGGCGAAGCTGCGGCGGCCGGGCGTCCTTGAGCGGATCGATGTGCCGGTTCTCCTGCTGGTCGGAACAGATGAACATGTCGTCGATGCTGATGCGATAATGCGCGCGGCCGTCAGGCTGCCGCAGGGACACGTCGACATCATCGCGCGCGGCCATCACGAGCTGCAGCTGGACAGCGATGATGTGCAGGCGCGGCTTTGGGCACTTGTCCACGAATTCTTCGCCAGGACAGGCGGCCAGCATGACCGCTGATATCGTCATCGTCGGAGCCGGTATCGCCGGTGCAAGCCTTGCCTGGCATCTGGCGCCGCACCAGCGCGTGGTCATGCTGGAAAGCGAAAGCCAGCCGGGCGTTCATTCCACGGGCAGGTCCGCGGCATTTTATGCGGAAACCTATGGCGGACCGATGGTTCAGCCGCTGACGACGGCGTCCAAGTCATTCTTTCTGACGCCGCCCGCGGATTTTTCCCGGGTACCATTGGTGGGACCCAGGGGTGCCCTGCACGTTGCAGGGCCGGGAAGCGCGGCCCTTGCCGCACTCAAGCAGCAATTCGCGGGCAGCGACGTCAGCGTTACGCACGAAGACCGCGCCGATGTTGCGCGGCATATGCCGATACTGGCCGAAACCTGGCGGTCAGCGGGGCTTTGGGACGCGGAATGCCGCGACATTGACGTCGCGGCGCTGCACAGCGCCTACCTGACCGGTGCGAGACGCCGCGGGGCCACGCTGCTGACGGATAGCGAACTGATGGCGGCGCGGCGTGACGGTACGCGCTGGATTGTCGATACGAGAACGGGACCGCTTGAAACCAATATTTTGGTCAACGCAGCCGGTGCATGGGCGGACGAGGTCGCCAGAAGGGCCGGCGTCCCGCCAATCGGTATCATCCCGCAGCGGCGCACAATGGTCGTTGCGGCCATTGACGCGGTGGTCGACAATAAGTGGCCGCTCACCGTCGATGCGGACGGCGCGCTCTATTTCAAGCCGGATGCCGGACATATGTGGATCAGCCCGCATGATGAGATTCCGGATATCGCGCGAGATGCGCGGCCCGAAGAATTGGACGTCGCGACTGCCATCCACCGGTTCGAGCAGGCCACGACCGCCCGTGTGACACGCGTCGTCAGGAGCTGGGCGGGGCTGCGAAGCTTCGCGCCGGATCGACTTCCGGTTTACGGCGTCGATCCGCAGAACCCCGGCTTCTTCTGGTGTGCCGGTCAGGGCGGCTTTGGTATACAGACAGCGCCCGCCGCAGCCGAAATGGCTGCAGCGGGCGTATTGGGTCAATCTGCGCGGATACCGGTAGATCCGGCGCTCTACGCACCGGACAGATTCCGGTAATTCAGCCTAGCGCGCGGCGCGGCGGCGTGCTGCCGCAAGGCCAGCGACACCAAGGCCAAGCAGAGCCAGTGCGCCCGGCGCGGGAACCTGATTACCAGGCCCCATTTCGAACACGTCGAAGTAGAGATACTTTAGCTTCATGGCGTCATGGTAGCTGCCATGGCCAAACAGGTCTGCGGAAAGCACGACCGTATTGCCAAAGACATTCGCACCGAAATTGAAGGCATCCGTATCGTTAATGGCGAACGAACCGGTGCTCCTGCCATTGCCCGAAGAGCCACCCGCATATCCATCGCGGCGGGTCAGACCCGTATCGATGTTACCCAGCGCGGCGAGGGGGTCCATGAAATTCCAGAAGCCGGTCTGCGCATCGCCGATCATAACGTTAGTGTCGCCATCGGCCGTTCCGTACGACGTGTTGTACAGCGCGGAGGTCAGAGAGGAGATGCGAACCTGCTGGTCGAACTGAAGGACGATATATTCGTTATCGCCAATATTATCGAGCGCATGCTGCGGCGAACCCCGGTCCGGATCGCCATTGGATGTCACGCCAAGACCGTTGCTGTAATTGTTGATCTGCGCGCGTTCATGCTGAAGGCCGTTCCAGCCATTCTGATTATTTGCAACCGACCACGCCGTCGCCGTCACATTGACGGTGCGCGAGCTGTTGTCGAACGCGCTGAACTGCCGTGTGAAGCTGCATGTCGCGCCGTTATTCGCGCAAGAGCCGCCGGTCAGGTTCAGCTTGATATTCGACGCGATCTGCGTGGGCGCGGCGCTTGCCGAGCTGGCGATGCCAAATGATGCGAGGCCGAGGGCCGCCCCCGTCACGATCAGGCTGGAAGTACGTTTTTTCATCTCGAAACCCTGTTTCATATAAATTAACTTATGTGGCCATCGCCAAGCAACTCTCGTACCAGTTTCACATCACTTTGATTTCGCATGGAAAACGAAATTCACTCTTTCCAAAGTGTAAAGTTTACCGACTCTTTTGGTCCGTACAGACCTCACATGCTGACTGAAAATAGTTACCAAAACCGCACCCTTAGCGCAATGCAACGCGAAAGGCCCCGCGCCCCGGTCAGGCAAGCGCCTCTTCGATACCGCGATTTGCGAGCAAGTCGGCACGCTCATTATCGGGGTCGCCCGCATGACCCTTCACCCATTGCCAGTCGATATCGTGCCGCGCTGACGCCTTTACCAGCGCGCGCCAGAGATCGGCATTCTTAACCGGCTTTTTCGCCGCCGTCTTCCAGCCGTTGCGCTGCCAGCCCGCGACCCATTTCGTGATGCCGTCGCGAACATATACGCTGTCGGTCGTCAGGCGCACCTTGCAGGGCCGCGTCAGCGCATTCAGCGCCTCGATCGCCGCCATCAGTTCCATACGGTTGTTCGTGGTGTCGGGTTCATAACCATAAAGTTCGCGCTCATGCGCGCCCATGCGGAGGAGTGCGCCCCAGCCGCCTGGGCCGGGATTGCCCTTGCAGGCGCCGTCCGTTGCAATCTCTACGTCGTTCATGACGCAAGCTGATAGTGCCGCAGCCTGCGCGCAAAGGCCATCGGGTCCTTGCGCGTCACCATCGCGCCTGGCGGCGTGTTGATCCAGTCATATGCCCGGGTCAGCAGGAAGCGCAGCGCCGCGCCGCGCTGCAGCCCTGGCAGGGCCGCGTGTTCAGCCGCGGTGAGCGGGCGCACATTGCGGTATCCCTCCAGCAGAGCCTCCGCGACAGGGTCGCCGCGATACAGGCCATCATCGTCGAACGCCCAGGCGGCATGCGTTATCGCCAGATCGTAAGCCAGCCTGTCGTGACACGCGAAATAGAAATCAATGAGGCCGCTGATCTCACCGCCCTGTATCAGCACATTATCCGGAAACAGGTCGGCGTGAATGATTCCGGCCGGAATGTCGGCGGGAAGCGTCTGGCGTTGCCACGCCAGCTCTTCCGCGACCAGCGCGGGAAGCGCCGGGTCGATCGCGGAAAGCTGCGCCTTGCAGGCATACGCCAGTTCCTCCCATCCCGCCAGACCGAGCGTGTTCGGGCGCGTGCCTGAAAATCCCTCCACCCCGAGATGCAGCCGCGCCAGCGCGTCACCCGCCGCCCGGGCGAGCGCGGGCGTCACCTCGCTGACCGACACGCCGGGCAGGAATTCGATCAGGCAGGCGGGCCGCCCCTCCAACTGCTGCAGCGCGGCGCCGTCACGGTCCGGAATTGGCGCGGGAACCGGCAGGCCCTGATGTGAAAGATGCGCCGTCAGCCCGAGAAAAAACGGCAGATCGGCAATATCCACGCGTTTTTCATAGAGAGTAAGAATGAAGCGGGTTCGCGAATGTTCGCCAGCAGGCCCGAGGCCGCCGACAGCAGCGCCCGTCGTTTCCACGAAATAGTTCGAATTCTCGACGCCCTCCGCAATGCCCTTCATGCTCACCAACTCGCCGACGTCATAGCGCGCCAGAAAAGCCGAAAGCGCCTCTGCGGAGACTTTTGTATAGACCGCCATCCGCCTGCCGCTCTCAGTCTACGGTGAGGATGCGCGGCATTTTGAAGATCACATTTTCTTCCGCCGTCGTGACCGGCTCGATCTCGACATCGCGGCCAGAGGAAATCAGGGCGATCAGTTCCTGTACCAGCACTTCGGGCGCGGACGCCCCGGCCGTGATCCCGACCGTGCGCGCGCCTTCCAGGAACGTCGAATCAAGCGAAGACGCCCGCTCCACCAACGTCGCGCGCGCACCGCCGCGCTCTGCAACTTCAACCAGGCGAAGGGAATTCGATGAATTCGGCGCGCCTATGACCAGCACGACATCGGATTTCGCCGCCAGCGCCTTCACGGCCTCCTGCCGATTCGACGTGGCGTAACAAATATCTTCGCCGCGCGGTGCCTGGATATTCGGGAAGCGCGCCTGCAGCGCCGTGACAATTTCCGCCGTGTCATCGACCGAAAGCGTCGTCTGCGTCAGAAATGCCAGATTGCCATCATCTTCGATCGTCAGTGCGCCGACATGCTCGACCGTTTCGACCAATGTCATGCGGCCCGCCGGTACCTGCCCAAACGTACCAATGACTTCGGGATGGCCATTATGGCCGATGAACAGGATATGCGCGCCCTTTTCAATAAGGCGTTCCGCCTGGCGATGCACTTTCGACACCAGCGGGCAGGTCGCGTCGACATAAAGCAATTCGCGCCGTTCCGCCTCGGCCGGGACCGACTTCGGCACACCATGGGCGGAAAAGATCACCGGCACGCCGTCCGGGACATCATCGAGTTCCTCCACGAAAACCGCGCCCTGCGCGCGCAGGCTGTCCACGACAAATCGGTTATGGACGATCTCGTGGCGCACATAGACCGGCGCGCCATATTTCCTGAGTGCGGTCTCGACGATCTGGATCGCGCGGTCGACGCCGGCGCAGAAGCCGCGCGGATTGGCGACCAGAATCTTCAGGGGAGCCGAGGCGGCTGGCGACGTAGGGGATGAGGAAGACATGTCGACAGAGTAAGGGTTTTCTTGCCGCTCCGAAAGGCGCTTCCTATAGCGGAACGCAAATCACCAACTTCCGATAAAGGTTTCGGTCCATGAAACGCGCCCTCCCCCTCCTCGTCATCACCAGTGCCCTGGCGCTGGCCGCCTGCGGAGACAGAAACCCGCTGCAGGTCGCGCGCAGCGCCTGTCCGGCGGTTGGCATCCTTGATTATACCGGCGATACGACGCTGTTCAGCCCCGCCACCAGCCGGGACGCGGATGCGATTGACCTGACCGCGACGATCACGAATTTGCGGGCCCAATGCTATGCGGAAAACGGCCGTGTGATCAGCCAGGCGAGCTATGATGTGATCGCGATGCGCACGAACGCGGCGGCTGCGCGGACCGTCACGCTCCCCGTTTTCAGCGCGGTCATGCGCGCCGGAGACCGGATCGTTTCGAAGCAGGTCGGCGGGGTGACGCTCACCTTCCCGGCCGGATCGCTGCGCGCCCAGACGAGCGCTTCGGCCCGCGCCGACATCGCCGAATCGGCGGCCACGCTGCCCGATGCCATCAACAGGGAAATCGACAAGCGCCGCAAGCCGGGCGATCCCGATGCCGCGCTCGACCCGCTGAGCCGTCCTTCGGTCCGCGATGCCGTGCGCGAGGCAAGCTTTGAACTTCTCGTCGGCTTTAATCTCGACGAGCGCGCGCTGGCTTACAATGTCGCGAAATAGGCATGCGGGAGTCACCGAAATCATGTTGATGTCGTAAGGTCTCGGGGGACACCTGCATGTCGCTGATTGAGACGTTTCTATCGCGCCAGATCACACGGGGCGAGCTTGAGATCACCTTTGCGGACGGCACCGTGCGGACGTTCGGCGCGCCCGATGCCGAAATCGACAAGGTGCGTATCCGGTTCATGGACAGGCATGTTCCGGGCTTCATCGCGCGCCATCCGCGCCTGGGACTTGGCGAGGCCTATATGGACCACCGCGTGGAGGTCGAGGATCACGACATCCGGCGGCTGATCACGCTCGCCCGGCGGCAAAAGCCGTTCGAGGCGGCGGAACGCGATGGCCTCGCCCCCAGCTGGCTGCGGCGCAAGGCGCGCGATATTTCCGACCTGCTGCCGCGGCCCAACGACCTTGTGCGCGCGCGCCGCAATGTGCAGCATCACTATGACATTGGCGACGATCTCTACGCGCTGTTTCTGGATTCGGAATGGCAGTATAGCTGCGCCTATTTCACCGATCCCGGCAACAGCCTGGAACAGGCGCAGCGGGACAAGATGGCGCATATCGCCGCGAAGCTGGATCTGAAGCCCGGGCAGCGTGTCCTCGACATCGGCTGCGGCTGGGGCGGCCTCGGCCTGTACCTGAACCGCGTGGCGGGTGTCGAGGTCGTGGGTGTCACGCTGTCGAACGAACAGCACGCCCGCGCCCGGATGCGGGCCGAGCAGGCCGGGGTCGCGGACAAAGTCGATTTCCGCCTGATGGACTACCGCGATGTCGAAGGGCCGTTCGACCGCATCGTCTCAATTGGCATGTTCGAACATGTCGGCAGTGACCAGTTCGAAACCTTCTTTCGCAAATGCCGGTCGCTGCTGACGCCTGACGGTGTGATGCTGCTCCACACCATCGGCCGTTACGGCAGGCCGGGCCGCACGGACGCGTTCACCGACAAATATATCTTCCCCGGTGGCTACATCCCGGCCATGTCGGAAATCACCAGCGCCTATGAGCATAGCCGCCTGTTCATGACGGACACCGAGACGCTGCGTGTTCATTACGGCCACACGATCAGGCACTGGTACGACCGCTGTCTGGCCGCGCGCGAGAAGATCATCGAGCTGTACGACGAGCGCTTCTTCCGCATGTGGACATTCTACCTCGCCGGCGCCGAAACGGTATTCCGCTATGGCGGCATGGGCAACTACCAGCTGCAGTTCAGCCGCAACCGCTACACATTACCGCTGACCCGCGATTACATCGCAGAGGCCGAAGCAAAGTACCGCGCACTGGGCTGAGCGGCTATTCCGCGCTGGCCGCAACGCCCTTTTCGCGCATCATTTCGGCAAGCTCGCCAGCCTCGAACATTTCCATCATGATGTCGCTGCCGCCGACGAATTCACCTTTGACGTAAAGCTGCGGAATGGTTGGCCAGTCGGAATATGTCTTGATGCCCGCACGGATTTCGGGGTCCTGCAGCACGTCGGTCGAACCGAATTCGACGCCAAGATGCTCCAGGATCGCGACGGCACGGCTGGAAAAGCCGCACTGCGGAAACAGCGGCGTGCCCTTCATGAACAGATGGACATCGCTGCCCTCGACAAGAGTCTTGATACGGGCTGTGGGCGCGGCTTCTGTCATACTGATTACTCCGGTACTGATGTCGTCAATTGCAGGGCATGAAGTTCACCGCCCATGCGGCTGCCAAGCGCGGCGTAGACCATCTGATGCTGCTTCACCCGGGTCAGCCCGGCAAAGGCGGGCGCGGTCACGGTCGCGGCATAGTGGTCGCCGTCACCGGCAAGATCGGTGATATCCACAACCGCGCCTTCGATCGTCTCTTCGATAAGCTGCTTGATATCGGCGGCGGCCATGGGCACGGCGTTACACCTGGTCCATGAACTGGCGGCGCGCTTCGACCATCTTGTCGTCCATGGCCTTGCGCACGTCCGCTTCGCTGACATCGATTTCGTCATGCGCGGCCAGGTCGCCGTGAACCTTGCGAAAGACGTCCTCGTCGCCGACCTCTTCAAAGTCAGCGGCGACGACTTCGCGGGCGTATACGTCGCGTTCTTCCGGCGTCAGGCCGAGCTTTTCCGCCGCCCACTCGCCAAGCAGGCGATTGCGGCGCGCCGTTACCTTGAACTGCAACTCCGCGTCGGCGGCGAACTTCGCCTCAAAAGCCTTCTTGCGGTCGTTCATGTCAGCCATTGTTGGTCCCTCATCATTCGGTTTCCGCCTAGATAGGTGCACGCGCGCGCCGCTGCAATTGCAGAAGTCGCCGCTTGATATGCCGCCGTCGCCGCTTCAATAGTGTGCGGGTGGACTAATACAGGGGCAAACGCAGGATGGACGTGCAGGAAGCGGCGGGCGCGATATTCGGTGCCGGTATTGCCAGCCGGTTCACGGGCCGGAGCAAGGGCAGGCACGCGGCACATTCCGGCGAGCATCATGGCGATTGCCAAAATTGCGGCACGCCAACGCCCGGGCATTATTGCCCCGAATGCGGTCAGCACGCGCATGTCCACCGCAGTGTCGGCCATGTGCTGCATGAGCTGGTGCACGGCGTTCTGCACCTTGACGGCAAATTCTGGCGCACGCTCCCCATGATGATCTTTCGGCCAGGCCGGCTGACGCGCAACTATATCGACGGCAAGCGCGCGCGTTACGTCGCGCCGTTCGGGATGTTTCTGTTCACGATTTTCGCCGTCTACTTCACCTTCGCCTTTGTCAGCCCGGATGACCTGTTCCCGGATGATATCGCGGAAATCCGCGCCAGCATGGACGCCGATCTCGACACGCCCGGCCAGCAAATGACGCTTGAGGACGCTCGCGACCAGCGGGATGCGTTACAGGTGGAAATCGACCAGTTGAAAAAGGATTCTGAGACCGGCGGCATATCGGGGATTGGGCCGACGGTGTCGGCGCTGGTCGCCCTGGAACGCACCGCCGAAGCTTTCGACACCGCGATCGCCGAGGCGGAAACGCGCGATATTGCCGACGGCGAAACCCGGATGGTCGATGTGGAGGTCGATGCCGCAGGGATGATCACCGACATCGGATCGGTCCTGAAACAGCAGGGAGACGCAGGCGGCTTCACGGTCTCAGGCGGCGGCGAAGACTGGAAGTGGATCGACGAGCCCTTGCAGCGGATGTTCAAGGACCCTGAACACGCCGCCTACCGGATCAAGCAATCAGCTTATAAATTCTCCTTTTTGCTTTTGCCGCTGTCGCTGCCCTTCGTATGGCTGCTCTTCTTCTGGCGCCGGGATATACATCTTTACGATCATACGGTGTTCATTCTTTATGGCCTGAGCTTCGCCAGTCTGCTGGGAATAGCGCTTTGGGTCGCGGGCGTTGCGGGCTGGATAGCCTGGGGGCTCGGCATTCCGCTCGCCATTCTCGCGCACCAGGTGCACATGTTCGTTCAACTGAAGGGGACATATCGTCTCGGCTTGTTCGGCGCGCTGGTGCGGACGTTTCTGCTCACAATGGCTGCCGGCATCGTCCTTTTGCTTTACAGCCTGATTGTCGTTGGCCTCGGTGCCTTTATCTAGCGCTGGGGAGCGGGCTGCGTTACACAGGCACTGATTCCCGCCCCGGCATGCACCGCCGGGGCGTTCTTCTTTTGAAAAGAGAGGCACGCCGATGTCCCGCCGCCGCCAGATCTACGAGGGTAAGGCCAAGATTCTGTATGAAGGCCCCGAACCCGGCACCATCATCCAGTATTTCAAGGACGATGCCACCGCCTTCAACAATCAGAAGAAGGGGACCATTAACGGCAAGGGCGTTCTCAATAACCGCATTTCAGAGCATATCTTCACACTGCTCGGCGGCATCGGCATCCCCAACCACTTCATTCGCCGTCTGAACATGCGCGAACAGCTGGTCAGGCAGGCGGAGATCGTCCCGATCGAGGTTATTGTCAGGAACGTCGCCGCAGGATCGCTGACCAAGCGCCTTGGCATTGAGGAAGGGACGCCGCTTCCCCGGACGATCCTGGAATATTGTTATAAGGACGATGCGCTGGGCGATCCCATGATCACCGAAGAGCATATCGCCTGTTTCGGCTGGGCCAGCCAGGAAGAGATGCACGAGATTTCCGATATGGCGATCCGCATCAACGATTTCATGTGCGGGCTGTTTGCGGCGATCGGCATCCGTCTGGTCGATTTCAAGCTGGAGTTCGGCCGGGTCTGGGAAAATGAGTTTTCCCGCATCATTCTGGCGGACGAAATCAGCCCTGACGGCTGCCGCCTCTGGGACATGAAGACGGAAGAGAAGCTCGACAAGGACCGTTTCCGCCGCGATCTTGGCGGCGAAGTCGAGGCCTATCAGGAAGTCGCGCGCCGCCTTGGGTTGATGCCCGAGGACGGCGCAGGCATCGAAAAGGTCGCCGACCTCGCCGAAGCCCGCAAGGCGCGTTCGAAGGACTAGCGCCCGCGCCTCCCGCCTCAGTTGACCAGCATCGAGACCCGGTTGTTCTGGAAGGCCCTGGGTGCGGGACTGATGATCTTCGTGCCGCCGGGGCCGACCTCCTGAACCTCAAGGCCGCGCTGGGCGACGCCGTTCGCGCCAAAGCGGAAAATGCCGTCAAGGCCGACAAAACCGTCGGGATCGCTGAGCGACTTCATGGGGAATGGCGCATTCAGCTGCCAGTTCGCCGCCTGGCCCTGCACCAGCAGCACCGAATCATAGGCGAGGCTGGAAAGGCGCGACGGCGCACCGCCGAATTTGGCGCGATACCGCCCGGCAAACTGGTTGAAGCGGGCATCGGGCACGCTGGCATACCAGCTGCCCCGCAATCCGCGCGCACTGGCGATGCGGCCATCGGCGTTCCACAGTTCGGTGCCCAGATACCGCACCTTGCCGGGGCCAGCGCCGTAGCGCTGCAGGCTTTGCAGGAATTCGGACGCGATGGCACCGCCATCGGCGATTAGCAGCGTTTCGAAGCTGACGGGCGCGATGCGCTCCTCCACCGGCGCAACAGTGCCGTCGGCGCGGACAATGCCGCCCTGAGCGGCGCGTGCGGTACGCGCCTCGAAATCAGTGAGACGCCGCACACTCGCAGGCAGCGCGGATTTTTTGCGCTCATAGGTTTCCATGGCGGTGACACGCCCGCCCGCGCCGTTCACCGAGGCCATGAAGGCATCGCTGGCACGGCGGCCATAGGTGCCCGAGGGAATCAGCGCGGCGAAACGGTCAATGCCGCGGGACCGCGCGAAATTGACAACGCGTTCAATCGACTGCGCGGGCTGGAAGCCCATGACATATACCCCATTTCCCGCGACCTCCGCATCGTTCGAATAGCTGATCACGGGAATATCCCTGGACCGGGCAAACGCGCGGATCGCGCGGACATTTTCCGCCATTAGCGGCCCCAGAAACACCAGCGCGCCGTCGTCGACCGCGCGCTGCGCAGCGCGCTCGGGGCCGTTTGCGGCGGTGTCATAGACTTCGAGTTCGATATCGCCGCCGCCAAGATCGAGCAGCGCCATATTGGCCGCATTGGCAAGCGAACGACCGACACGGGCATTGGGACCTGTCGTCGGGAGAAGAAGTGCCACACGGTTCTTCACCGCCGGAAGCGCGATGTCCGTGTTCGTGTCCTCGACTTCCTGTTCGACGGGGGCGGCGATGACCGGCCCCTCGTCCTCCACCGCAGTCGTCGTGCAGGCGCCCGCAAGCATAAGCGCGCAAATCGCGAAGGCGGCGCTGCCCTTTTTGAAAGAGCCCTGTTTCAAACTGGCAAGGATCTTCAACATGGCTTAGCTCTCTCTCATGACGGCAGAATCACTTGATCCCGGAATTTATATCGTTGCCACACCCATCGGCAACCTAAACGATCTTACGTTTCGTGCGGCGGACATCCTCAAACGAGCGGATGTGATTGCCGCGGAAGATACACGAATTACGGGGAAACTCCTAAAACATATCGGGTCGGCCGTGCACATGGTGAGCCATCATGAACATAATGCCCACATCGTCAGGCCGGAGCTGCTGGCGCGCGCGCAGAAAGAGGCGGTGGCGCTGGTGACGGACGCCGGGACGCCGCTGATTTCCGATCCCGGATACCGGCTGGTACGGGCGGCCAGGGACGCGGGCGTTACCGTGACGAGCATTCCCGGCGCCTGCGCGGCGATTACGGCGCTGACGCTGGCGGGGCTGCCGACGGACCGCTTCCTGTTCGCAGGCTTCGCGCCGCCCAAGGAGAAAGGCCTGCGCGACGTGCTGGCTGAACTGGGGACGGTGCAGGCGACGCTGGTATTTTATGAGACGGGACCGCGGCTGGCGCGGTTCCTGTCCGCCGCCGCCGACATTCTGGGCATGCGAGAGGCGGCCGTCACGCGCGAACTGACCAAGATGTACGAAGAGGTGGTGCCTGGCACGCTGCCCGCGCTTGCGGCGCACTATGACGCCGCGGGCGCGCCCAAAGGCGAGATCGTCGTGGTGATCGGGCCGCCGCTCGTGATCGAGACGAGTGAAGCCGATCTGGACGCCGCCCTGCGCGCGGCGATGGACACGCAGACGCTAAAGATGGCGGTGAAAGAGGTCGCCGCCACGCTCGGCATTGCGCGCGGAACGGTGTATCAGCGCGCGCTGGAACTGAAGGCCGAATGACGACGCGGGAAGCGGCGGAGCAGCGGGGACGCCGCGCCGAGACACTGGCAGGCTGGTGGCTGCGGCTGAAGGGCTACCGCATCCTGGGCGCGCGTGTGCGGGTCAGGGGCGGCGAAATCGATCTGGTGGCCCAGCGCGGCCGCACCATCGTCTTTGTCGAGGTAAAGGCGCGCACCGATGCGATTTCCGGAGATGCCGCGCTGGAAGGCCCGCGGCTGAACCGTGTGCGGTCGGCGGCGGCGCAATTGTGGCCGCGCTATGCGGACCGCGCCGACGGTTACCGGATCGATGCCGTCGTGATGATCCCGAAGCGCCTGCCTCTGCACGTGAAAGGGCTGGACTAAGCCCGCGCGGCGCGGGAATGACGTGCCGTTCATCCCGTATTTCGCATTCACCGCGCGCATCGAAAGGCCCCTGCCCCATGACCCTGAATATCGCCGTTCAGATGGACCCGATGGAAACCGTCAAGATCGCGGGCGATTCCACCTTTGCCCTGATGGTACGGGCGCAGGATCGCGGCCATAAATTGTGGCACTATCCGGTGGAGAGCCTGGCCTGGAATGACGGGCGCGTCACCGCCGCCGCCCGCCCGGTAGAGGTCCGGTATGACGCGGGCAACCATTTCACCGCGGGCGAAACGCGGACCATCGATCTGGGCGCGGATATCGACGTTGTGCTGATGCGGCAGGACCCGCCGTTCGACATCGGCTACATCACCGCCACGCACATATTGGAGATGATCCGCGACCGGACGCTGATCGTGAATGATCCCGTGGAAGTCAGGAATGCGCCCGAGAAGTTATATGTCCTGAACTACCGCGACCTGATGCCCGCCACCCTGATTACCCGCAATCTGGACGAAGTGCGGGCGTTTCGCGACGAATATGGCGCGGTGGTGATCAAGCCGCTGCACGGCAAAGGCGGCGAGGCCGTCTTCAAGATGGACGGCGACGACGGCAATCTGGGCGCGCTGGTGGAGATGTTCGGCGCGATTTTCGAAGAACCGTTTATCTGCCAGCAATTCCTGCCCGAC
Source organism: Pacificimonas pallii (assembly GCF_019204005.1). Classification (GTDB taxonomy): domain Bacteria; phylum Pseudomonadota; class Alphaproteobacteria; order Sphingomonadales; family Sphingomonadaceae; genus Pacificimonas; species Pacificimonas pallii. The sequence goes on from NZ_JAGSPA010000001.1 coordinate 110,327, forward strand.
GTTTCCGCCGGCGACAAACGCATCATCCTGGTGGACGGCGTGCCCACGGGGGCGGTGAACCGCCTGCCCAAGACAGGTGAGATCCGGTCGAACTTCGCCGCGGGCGGATCCGGCGAAGCGTCGGAACTGACGGCGCGGGAACAGGCGATCTGCGCGCGGATCGGTCCGGACCTGAAGGCCAGGGGGCTGATCTTTGTCGGCATCGACGTGATCGGCGGCCTGCTGACCGAGATCAACGTGACCAGCCCCACAGGAATCGTGGCGATTGACCGGTTTAACGGCACCGACACGCCCGGGATGATCTGGGACGCGATCGAAGCGCGGCTGAAATAGCGGCCTTATTCGCCCAGCAAGGAACGCCCCAAAAACCGCCGAAGTTGGCGAAGGTGACACGGGGAATGCCGATTTGCTGCGGACTTCATGTTGATTTCGATGAGAAAGAGCGCGGGGCACATGGCTGTGCGCGGCCAGTGTGCACGGTTGCGATGGGTGTAGGACAGGCGTTTCTGCAGGCACCTGGCGTTGCTGGGGAATTTGTGACCGGGGAGCGAATCGCTGGGTCCGCGGCATTGTGTGGGCGAAGTTGCCGGGGTGTCTGGGATAGGTGCCAGGGGATGTCGCAAAAGGTGGTGTCGGGGGGCTGCTAAGGTAATGCCGTGCACCCGGTTTGCCGCAAAACCGTGGTGCGTCCCTCGACTGCGCTCGGGATGACCAGATTCAGGGGACCGCATTTGCAGATTGGCGATGTGCGCGCCCCTCCCCGAAAGGGAGAGCGATGTTCGCTCCCTACTCCACCAGTTCGAACTTCATCAGCAGGGTGCGCTGCAAGGGCGAGAAATTATCATCGCTGACGATGTAGATGAAGGTCCGGCCGCGCTGGCGGCGCACGGCGATGCCCTCCATATTGTCGACGCTGAGGGGCGGGCGCAGTTCGGCGAGCAGGACCTCCTTGCCGCCGCGCGATTCGTAGAGGCGCGCGGCGACGCCCTGTAGCGGGGAATAGCTGCGGGCGAGGATGAGGAGGCTGTCGCCAATCGCAACCGCATCGGTGGGCTTGAAGGGCGGCGCTATGGCAAAGCCCTCGGGCTGGCCGGGGCCATGCGAAAGCGCGAAGCGGATGCCGTCGGCATTGCCGTCCTCGGTCCGGCCATCCTCTGAAATCAGCAGCATCCGGTCGCCGGTCCAGGCGATGGCTTCCGCCCCGCCATTGTCGGCCTGCCCCGCAAACCATGCGGTCGGCGCATTCACCACCTCGGACGCGGCCCCGCCGGGCCAGCCGGTCGCGCCGAGATCATAGGACCAGATACGATGGCTGCGTTCGAAGGTCACGAAGGCGGTATCGCCCACGACCTCAACCCCTTCCGTATCGGCCAGCGCCTTGTCCGTGCCCAGCGGCGTACCATCGAGGCCTGCCAGCGCGCCGATGCGCGCGGCGGCGATGCCGGTGAGGGTGACGCCGCTTTCGCGCGGTGTCAGCGATACCCAATGGCCCTGGTCCGTGATCGCCAGAAAGCCTTCCCGATCCGTGCGCCAGCGCAGACCGGAAAGTCCGCCGAACCGGGCATCATCGGCGCTGAGTTCGATGCCGCCGCGCCACAGGAGCCGCCCGGTGCGCGTCCTGGCGGCATCCTCCTCGTCAAACGGGATGGGCGCGGTTCTGATATCCACGTCGCGGTCCCCGGTCGCCGCGGGCATTGTGTCCGGCAATATGGCGCATGCCGCGCCCACCAGCATCGCGGCGCCCAGCGGATACACCAGCCATCTCGTCATCGACATTTTTCCGTTCTTCCCCGGTGGCATGCATACCCGGCCCGCGTTACACGCCATCGCCATGTCCCGCGACCCCCTCGATATCCTGCAGACCGTTTTTGGTTATCCGGCGTTCCGCCCGCTACAGGGGGAAATTATCGCGGCGGTGACGGCGGGCGAGGACCGGCTGGCGATCATGCCGACGGGCGCCGGCAAATCGCTATGCTATCAGATCCCGGCGATCGCGCGGCCGGGCACAGGGCTGGTGATTTCGCCGCTGGTCGCCCTGATGCACGATCAGGTGCGCGCGCTGAAGGCCGCGGGCGTCAGCTGTGCGGCGGTGACCGGGGACACCTCGGTCGATGAGCGCATGGCTGCGTTTCGGGCGCTGGATGACGGCACGCTCGACCTGCTGTACGTCGCGCCCGAACGCGCGACGATGCCGGAGTTCCAGGACCGGATTTCGCGTGCGCAGCTGGCGCTGATCGCGATTGACGAGGCGCACTGCGTGTCGGAATGGGGGCATGATTTCCGTCCGGATTACCGCCAGTTGCGGCCGCTGGCGGACCGGTTTCCAGGCGTGCCGCGCATTGGCCTGACGGCGACGGCGGACAAGGTCACGCAGGAAGACATCGCGCACCAGCTGGGCATATCGGAGGCGCAGGTGGTGGTCGCGGGCTTTGACCGGCCAAACATCATCTATACCGTACAGGAGGGCGCAGCGCGGACCAACCAGATGCTGAACTGGCTGGAGGACCGGCGCGGGCGCAGCGGCATCGTCTATGCGCCCACGCGGGCGAAGGTGGACGCGTTTTCCGCCCAGCTGGTGAAGCAGGGGTTCAATGCCCGTGCCTATCATGCCGGGCTGACGCATCCGGAGCGCCGCGACGCGCAGGAAATGTTCGTTACAGCCGACGACCTGATCATGGTGGCAACGGTCGCGTTCGGCATGGGCATCGACAAGCCGGACGTCCGCTTCGTCGCGCATATGGCGCTGCCGAAATCGATCGAGGCCTATTATCAGGAGACCGGCCGCGCGGGGCGCGACGGGGCGCCCGCGGAGACGTTGATGCTGTGGGGCGCAGCGGATGTCGCCCGCGCACGGTCGCAGATCGACGAGGGCTATGCCGAGGGCGCGGAGAGCGACAAGCAGCGCGTCGACCATCAGAAGCTGAGCGCGCTGACCGCCTTCGCCGCGTCGGCCGCGTGCCGCCGCATCGCGCTGCTGACCTATTTCGGCGAGCCTGCCCCTGCCCCCTGCGGAAATTGCGACAATTGCCTGAACCCGCCGGAGCTGACCGATGTGTCGGAGGACGCGGTAAAGCTGCTGTCCGCCGTGTACCGGACCGGGCAGCGGTTCGGGCTGGGGCATGTGGCGGCGGTGCTGGCCGGGGATGCCAATGACCGGGCGGTAAATCTGGGCCATACCGATCTGGGCGTCTTTGGCCTGACACCCGACAAGGACATGAAGGACTGGCGGCCGGTGCAGCAGCAACTGGTCGCGATGGACGCCCTGCGCGCGGATGCGCGCCACGGCGGTATCTCGCTGGGGCCCGCGGCGCGCGACATCCTGCGCGGTGAAACGAAGGTGACGGTCGGGCCGCAGCCGGAAACGCGCAAGCGCAGGCGGCGCAGGGGCGGCGCGGACCTGCCAAGCCTGTCCGCGGCGGATGGCGCGCTGTTCGAAGCCCTGCGCGGGCTGCGGAAGGAAATCGCGGCGGCGCAGAACGTGCCCGCCTATGTGGTGTTCAACGACGCGACCCTGCAGGAAATGGCCGCGGCGCAACCTGCGGACCTGGACGCGATGGGGCGGATCAGCGGTGTCGGCGCGATGAAGCTCGAACGGTTCGGCGCGCAGTTCCTGGACGCGATCCGGCAGCATGTGCGGGGGTGAGTTGGGCTTTTTCGAATAGCTGTCGCAGGTTTCTGTCTGCGCTGCTTCGCGGCGAAACGCCCATGTCCATCACCCCGGGCACAGTCGAGGGACGCACGATGGTGTTGCGGCAGGCTGGGTGCGTCCTTCGGCTGCGCTCAGGATGATCGGGTGCTGGCAGATGGCATCTAAGTGCTCCCCTCCCTGTCTGCGGGGAGGGGAACGCCAAACTATGCCGCCTCGGTAAACCGGCCCTGCCGCCGGAACCGCACCAGCCAGCCCGGCGCGACAGCCTGCATGGGCGTGGGGGAAATGCCGAACGCCTTCAGGCCGTTCTCGCCCGCCACCACATTGGGCTTTTGCAGCATCAGCCACTGATCGTGCGTCATCGGCGCGCCCGGCATCCACCCAAGCGCCCTGGCCGCGCCGCCAGCGACCGCATCCGGCACATCGACAAAGCTGACATCGCGCGCGATGGCACGGGCGATGAAGCCGAACAGCGCCTTCATCGTCATGACGTCCGGACCGCCAATCTCGTAGGTTTTGCCGCCATGGATTTCCGGCGTCATGGCCGCAGCGGCAATGGCCTCGGCAAGGTCATTGACGAACACCGGCTGAAACTGCGCCTGCGGGGCGACGACCGGCATCACGGGAACGATGCGCATCAGACCGGCGAAGCGGTTCAGAAAATCGTCCTCCGGTCCGAAAACGATGGAGGGCCGGATGATGGTCGCGGACGGGAAGGCCGCCTTCACCGCCGCTTCGCCCTCGCCCTTTGTACGGGCATAGTCCGGGCCGTCCTCATCATCCGCATCCGCGCCGATGGCGCTGATCTGGACGAAGGCCTTTGCACCGGCGGCCGCCGCGGCCTTGGCGATGCGGCGCGGGCCGTCACGCTGGGCAAGCTCGAAGTCCGCCGTGCTGCCATCCAGAATGCCGATCAGGTTCACGACGGCCGCCGCGCCCTCGCAGGCGGCGGCGATGGCCGCCTCGTCCGTCAGGGAGGCTTTGGCAAAGCCAAGCTGGCCAAGTCCGGCGAGCGGTTTCAGAACCTGCGCCGTGTGCGGGTCGCGCGTGACGGCACGGATGCGGGCCCCGCGCTTGGCGAGCTCCTGCACGACATAGCGCCCGATAAAGCCAGAGGCGCCGAATATGGTGACGAGTTCGGTCATGGCGAGACTCGTGTCCTTCCAGGAAAGCGATGAATATGCCCCTGCTGATACAGCCCCAACCCCGGCATTGACAAGCGCGGCATCCCGCCCTAGCTGCCCTTCCTCGCTCGGAGACCGGCAACGGCCCCCCGCGCGTGCCCAGATGGCGGAATTGGTAGACGCGCTAGCTTCAGGTGCTAGTACTCGCAAGGGTGTGGAGGTTCGAGTCCTCTTCTGGGCACCATTCATATAAAATTTTCATGAATTGCAATAACCTGCCTTTGTCCGGAAAATCTGGACCACGGTATAGATCATTGCAAATTCCACTTCGCGGTCACGAAATGCGCAGCTTTGCTGAGTTGGCGCCGCGGTCGCCGTGCCCCACGACGCCTTATCCCTGCCGCGAACTGGAGAGGCAATAGACGGGGCGGGCATGCGGGCGAGGTCGTATCCCCTTGGCGAAGGGCACGGACGCAGGAATGGAAGAAATCCACCGAGCGGTGGCCGTGGAGCGGGACCGGTGTTCAGCCGGTGTTCGGCCGGTGATCCGGCCCGAGGTGTTCATCAGGCACCGGATTCAACGGATTTGGCACTTATGGCCGCCCGTCATTCGGGCCTTTACTGGGATCATAATAATAATATCACCCGGGGGGGAGAAAATATGCTGAAGCATATGCTGAAAAAGCGGGATTATGTCAGGTCGGCGCTGCTGCTGGCGACAGGTACATTGTCGATACCGGTTTACGCCCAGTCCGCAAATGCGGTCGACGGGGCCGACGAAAATCTCGACGAGGACACCATCCTGGTCATCGGCTTGCGCAATGACAGGGTGAGTGAAGGCGCGACAGGGCTGCCGCTCACAATCAAGGATACGCCGCAATCGGTAACGATCATCGAGCGGGACTTCCTCGATGATTTCGGCCTCGACAATATCAACGACGTGCTGACCCTTGCGACAGGGGTCAATGTCGAGCGTGTCGAAACGGATCGCACCTATTTCAACGCCCGGGGCTTCGATATCAAAAGCATGCAGGTCGACGGTATCGGACTGCCTTTCCTCTATGAGGTGACCGGACAGGTCGATACCGCGCTGTTCGAGCGGATCGAGATCGTCAAGGGCGCGAACGGATTGCTGACCGGCACCGGGACACCGTCCGGTACAATCAATTTCATTCGCAAGCGTCCGACGAATGACTTTCAGATGCAGGTTTCCGCCACGGCAGGCTCGTGGGATCACTTCCGCGGCGATGTGGATATATCGGGGCCGGTTTCAGGTGACGGAACCTGGTCCGCGCGCTTCGTCGGCGCGCTGGAAACAAAGGATTCCTACCTCGACAATTATTCGAACGACCGAAAGGTCCTTTACGGCATCGTTGACGGCGGCATCGGTGACAATGGCGTTTTGACCTTGGGTATCACCCATCAGGACAGCCGTTCGGGCGGGGTGATGTGGGGCGCGCTGCCAACCGTGTTTTCCGACGGGACGCAGACGGATTATCCGGTATCGTCCAGCACCGCCCAGGATTGGACCTACTGGAATACCAAAAGGACGACGGCGTTCGCCGAAATCGATTTCGCACTGTCGGACCGCTGGACATTGAGGTCCATCGCGACGCTGGATTATGGCAGGGAAGATTCAGCCCTATTCTACACATATGGTGCCCCCGATCCGCAGACCGGCCTGGGTCTTTTCGGGTTTCCCGCCGGATATTCCTACGATGTCGACCGCAAGCTGTTCGACGCCAATCTGGTCGGAGACATCAGCATTGGCGGACGGGAGCATGACCTTGTCCTTGGCGTGAACTACGCCGATGCGGACAATATCTACAGCGAGTCCCCGATCGATTTTTCCGATCCCGGCTTTGGTCCCCAACCGGCATTTCCCGGCTGGACCGGCCAGGAAAGTCCCGAACCCACATTCATGGATCCCATTGTCCAGGGTGACTGGAACGACAAGCATTTCCGTGCTTTCGCGGTCGGCAATTTCAGCCTTTCCGATGCCCTGAATGTCATTGCAGGCCTTAATTTTGTGTCGGTGGATTCCTCGGGCTCGTTCTTTGGCGGATCCCGTGACGTGAAGGAAGACAAGGTCAGCCCCTATGTTGGCGTGACCTATGCCGTCACGCCCGAAATCAATCTTTACGCAAGCTATAGCGACATTTTCCAGCCACAGCCTGAGCTGGGTGCGGGCCTGGTGCCATTGGGCTCCGCCAAGGGGAAAAGCTATGAAGCCGGCATCAAGGCGGGTTTGTTCAATGACAAATTGCTGCTGACGGCCGCTGTCTTCCGCGCCGAGCAGCAGAATTACGCGGAATATCTTACCGCAGACGCGGGAACCGGCGTACGTATTTACGAAGGCAATGATATCGATTCAAAAGGCTTTGAATTTGAAATCGTCGGAAATATCACAGATCGCTGGTATGTCAGAGGTGGCTATACACACGTTGATCTCAAAGAACCCGGGGTGGGGGATACACGGACATTCATTCCCACGGACACTGCGAATGTTTCCACGACATTTGAACCGATAGACAATCTTAAATTCGGTGGGTCGTTAAGATGGCAGAGCCGGGCGACATACGACAATGGTTTCACGCGATATTCGCAAGATCCCTATGCAGTGGCGTCGGTATTTGGCAGTTACATGTTCAGTCAGCGCCTCAACCTGACCGTAAATGTCAATAACATCTTTGATACCAAATACTATCAGAGCCTATATTGGGATCAGGCGTTTTATGCAGCGCCCAGACAGGCATCAGCCTCTCTGACGTTCACATATTGATCTGATTCCATGACCAGGCTTTCAAGAAATTCCGCCATGAATATTACGGTTAATTGCAAGGTTGCGGCAAGCGTACTTTCTTTATGTTTGGCCGCGTTTGCGGTGGCGCCATCGGCGACGGCTCGGGAGATTATCGTCTGTCCGGCGGCTGAGGCGGTCGGCGATGCATGCGATTTCCTTGCGGGAAAAGGACTTCAGGAGGCGGTCCGCTCAGCCGTGGACGGCGATACCGTTCGCATCCGCAAGGGGATGTACCGTTTTCCCGAGGCATTCGACCGGCCCTTTCAACCCGACCCGGCCGGTACGCGGTATATTATGCGCGCTGGCCTTGTGATCGAGAACAAATCCCTCGCTATTTCCGCTGAAAAAGGGGCCGTGATCGACAATCACGAGGGCACGGCGATGACGGCGATCTACGTCAATCGCGCAAGCGTCAGGATAGACGGCCTCGAACTTCGCAATTTCCTGTACGAGCACGAAGAAGACGATGTGTACGACGGCCACGGCATCTTCGCTTATGATGCGCAGCTCACCCTGCGCAAAATCACCGTCGAGAATGCCAGGAAGATGGCGGTCACCGGCCGCGGGCGCAGCATTCTTGATATCGATTATCTGGCCATACCCACCGGCCATGTCGGCTTGTGGCTGCGCGAGAGTTCCATCGCCCGCATGTCGAATGCGATGATGGATAATATGGAAGTCGCATCGGTCGCGATTTACGCGAATACCGCGGCGCGTATCCACAATTCGTATTTCGGGCCCAGCGTATATGACGGCGTTTATGCCGCTGACGATGCGTCGATATATATCACGAACTCGATATTTGAGGGCAACAAGCCCTACGCCATCCATGCTGACGGGAGTTCGGTCATCACGGGCGGCCACCTTGCCGACATCAACAATGAGAAATTCAGCCACCGGGCCGAAGAGGCACGATTAAGCCTTACCGATGTCATCACCGCCGATGCCGCGGGTGTCGATCATCTGTCCCGCATACGGGCCGGTTCACCCCTTATCGGCAAGGGTGAGCCCGATCCGGTCCATGCGTCGAGGCGGCCGACATATATCGGGCCCGGCGAGGCCATCGGCAGCCTGTTGGTGCCCGAACTGGCCCCTGATTGTGAAAATTGTCCGGAGATGGCCGTGATTCCGGGCGGAATCGCACGTATCGGGCTCTCGATCGATCGTAGCTATGGCAAGGACATTCATGGTCCGACACATGACGTCGAGATCAGGCCGTTCGCGATGGCGAAGCATGAAGTCACCTTGAGCGCGTACAGGACGTTTGTTGAAGAAACGGGGCGAACGCGGCGTGCGCCATGCTTCTTCTACGACACCGATACACCCTGGCACATCGAGCCCGGCCTGAGCTGGGACAACCCCAAATTCGGGCAGGATGGGGATCATCCGGTGCTTTGCGTCAGCTGGGAAGACGCGGGGGCCTACGCGGCCTGGCTTTCGGACCGGTCGGGCAAGCCATACCGCCTGCCATCGGAAGCCGAGTGGGAGTTTCTGGCAGCGACTGGCGGGCTGAGGGCCGGCGACACCGGTGAAGCGATTACCCACGAACTTGCCAATATCGGCGCGCCCGTCTGCTGCTCGGGTGCGGTCGCGGGACGGGATGTCTGGCTTGCCAGTGCCCCGGTTGGAAGCTTCCCCGCCGATGATTGGGGCCTATTCGATCTGCGCGGCAATGCCTATGAATGGCAGGCCGATTGCTATGCGGAAAATTATCTCGGCGCCCCCGGTGACAGTTCGGCGCGCACCAATTGCAGCAGCACCGGGCAGCGGGTGACCCGCGGCGGCTCCTTCAACGATTATGGCGAATATTTCGCGAATTCATTCAGGGTGAATGCGAAGGCGGATTCTGGATATTTCACTCTTGGATTCCGCGTGGCGCGCGATTTCACCGATCAGGAAATGAAGCAGCTTCGCCTGGCGGCAGAAGAAAGGTGAGGAATTTGGGTATGCGCAGTGCGCTTTCGGCCTTCGTTAGTGGGTTGTTGATCGTACAGCCGGTGTCGGCCGTCGCGGGAAACGCGGCCAGCCAGAATTCGGCCGGCATGCCGGCCGCCGCTGGCAAAGACGGTTGGGGTCCCTGGGACATCACCCAGACCCGGCAGCCCCAGCATTCCGTCTCCATTTCCGTCGATGAGGGAAGCTGGATGAGTCTGGACGTCAGTCCAGATGGAAAAACCATTATATTCGACCTGCTGGGTGACCTCTTCGTCATGGGGTCCGGTGGCGGAACGGCTGAGATGATCGCCGGCGGACCGGCCATGCAGCGCATGCCGCGCTTCAGCCCAGACGGTGACCGGATCCTGTTCATCAGCGATCGTGACGGCTGGGACAATGTCTGGTCGGCGGACCCAGATGGTGACAATCCAAAACAGCTCACACACTATCGCGATCATCTGGTCATGGGCGCCGATTGGGCCGCGTCAGACAAAGCCATTGCCGTCTCCGTGGTGGAAGCGGTTTATGCGAAGAGCAACGCCTCGCAGTTGAACCTGCATCATCTGGATTCTGGCGAAGTCGAAATCGCCGTGCCGACGCCGCAGAGCAATCGCGATGTCCAGTCGCCCGATTTCAGCAAGGATGGGCGCTTTGTCTATTATACCGAACGACTGACGGACCACTACGTCTTCTACGACGCGAACCATATGAATTTCGCGGTCAAACGCCGCGATCTGAAAACCGGTGTCAGCGAGGAAATCGCGGGCGGTTTCGGGGGCGCCGCAGCGCCGACCCTGTCGCCGAACGGTAAGGCGCTGGCCTTTGTCAGGCGGATCGGCGCGAAGACCGGACTGTTCATCATCGACCTGGAAAGCCGTGCCCAGCGGCTGGTCTTCGATGGTCTTGAACGTGACCTTCTGGCAGACTTTATCCAGCAGGGCGGATATTATCCGAAGTTCGCCTGGTTTCCCGATGGCAAGAGTCTTGCGGTCTGGCATGACGGGAAGATCTTCCGCATCGATGCGGCAACGGGCGGGGAAAGCCCGATTCCGTTCCGCGTGTCCGCAACCCACACGGTTACCACCAGGCTGGCGCCAGAATTCGACGCCGCCCCAACCATTGTGCGGGCGAAGAGCATTCGAACGCTCGCGCCGTCTCCGGGCGGAGACACGCTTGCGGCAACCGCGCTCGGGCGGGTCTGGATGAAAGATGGCACCGGCGTTCCCGTGCCCCTGACCAAAGGCGATGCGTGGGAGTATGATCCGGCCTGGAGTCCCGACGGGCGCAGCCTGGCCTATGTCGACTGGAACGACCAGTCTGGCAGCCGCCTGATGGTCATGCGGCCAGGGCGCGGACCGGGGCGAACCATCGCGTCGAGCAGCGGTGCGATCCGTGATCCCGCCTTCTCTCCCGATGGGTCGAAGCTGGTTTACCGGATACAGGAAAACGATGTCGCGATGGGCGGATTTCGCGCCCGGACGGGCATATATGTGATCTCCGCCAAGGGCGGCGAAGCGAAGAAGATCCAGGGCAATGGCAAACGCCCGACCTTCTCGGCCGATGGCGAGCATATCATCTATGAGGCCGCCGAGGGTTCAGACCGCGTCATTCGTGCCGAGAACATCAATGACGGCAGCTCGCGCGATATCGCGCACGGAATTGGTCCCGATACCAATAGTCTGACAGTCAGCCCCGATCAAAAATGGGTCGCTTATCGCCATGATACACGCCTGTTCGTCGAACCGCTTCCAGGCGGCGGCGACAAGGAGATGCTGGATGGCACGTCAGCGCATGTCCTGAGTTCAACTGGCGGAACCGCTTTGGCGTGGTCCGCGGATTCGTCTCGGATTTACTGGACGATGGGCGAAACCATCCTTGAGGCGCGCGTGGCCGATCTGAACGCGCCTGCGCGGCAAACAAGGCTGGACCTGGCTGTTCCCGCCGATGTGCCGCAGGGAACCATCGCACTGCGCGGGGCAAAGATCCTGACAATGGACGAAGCCGGTACAATCCCGCGAGGCACTGTCATCGTCTCGGGCAATCGCATCGTCGCGGTCGGTGCCGAGGGCCAGGTGGACATACCCGCGGACGCAAAGGTCATCGACGTGACGGGCAAGGTCGTCATGCCGGGCATGCTGGACCTGCATGGGCATGTGGACTGCTGTTTCGGCAAGAACACCATGCCGAAGGTCCAGCCGTCCCGCTATGCCCAGCTCGCGTTCGGTATCACGACCAATTTCGATCCCTATTCCAATCATACAGTCACGCATGAAAGTGCCGAAGCGACGCTGGCCGGGCGCATGGTCGGTCCGCGCTGGATCGCATCGGGGAGCGTGGCTTATGGCAGGCCAGGCAAAGGCGATGCGTCCTATGTCCCCATTAGGTCCTATGCGGATGCGCTGGGTCATGTGGAGCGGACGAAAGCCCAGGGTGGCTCGTTCATAAAAAGCTACAAGCAGCCCTTTCGCAGACAGCGGCAGATGCTGATCAAAGCGGGCCGGGAAGCGGGCATCATGATCGATTCAGAAGGTGAAAGCGCATTCTATGTCAATCTGACGGCAATTCTGGATGGCGCGACCAATCTTGAGCACAATCTGCCGCTGGAAAATTATTATGATGACATCGTGCAGCTCATGGCGGGAGCGAAAACGCACAACACACCGGTGATCATGGTCGCCTATGGAGAACTCTATGGCGAGGACTTCATGTACCAGAATGAGAGGATCTGGGATGATGCCAGGCTAAACCGGTTCGCGCCTGAAGTCATCAGCAGTTACAGTCCGCTGGAACCGCCCTATGGCGGGCCGCCGCGGGTGCGCGGGATGACCACGATTCACGCGGCGGACGAACTTTATGACATCGGCTTCAGGGCTGTGTCCCGGGCCACAAAAAGGCTCGCCGATGCGGGCGTGACGATAAATGCCGGATCGCACGGCAATATTCCCGGCCTGGGCCTGCACTGGGAATTGGTGCTGCTGGCCGAGGGCGGCATGGCCCCGATAGATGTCCTGAGGACCGCGACGATCAATGGCGCAAGAACAATCGGCCTTGGCGAACAGCTCGGGTCGATCACCGAAGGCAAACTTGCCGACATCATTGTCCTGAGCGAAGATCCGACGACCGACATCAGGAACAGCCGTTCGGTTGCGTATACGATGGTCAACGGGCGCATCTATGATGCTGAAACCATGAATGAAGTGGGCAATTACGACCGGCCCAGAAAGTCATTCTATTGGGAAGTTGACGGCGTGACGGATCCCGTCTGGGACGAGCGTTCGGCAGGCCATTGATGACCGCCGTCGCTGCACAACCACGGCCGGCTGAGGCAGCCGGGCCAGGCAGGGCGAATTACGTCCTGGCGGTCCTGCTGACGATCTACATCTTCAGCTATATCGACCGCGCGCTGATATCGGTCGTCGCCAGGCCGCTGCGCGCCGACATTGCGATCAGCGACACGGTCTGGGGACTGATGTCGGGCTTTGCCTTTGCGATGTTCTACGCGGGCATGGGGATTCCGCTGGCGCGAATGGCCGAGCGGTTCAACCGGGTTAAGCTCATTGTGATCTGCCTGTGCCTCTGGTCCGCGATGACCATGCTGTCGGGCCTTGCCTATGACTTCGCCATTTTCGGGTTCACGGTAAGCGCGTTTTATGTGCTGCTGGTGTGCCGTATCGGTGTTGCCGTCGGGGAAGCAGGCTGTTCGCCGGCGGCCAATTCCCTCATCGCCGATGTCTTCAGACCGGAAAAGCGGGCGTGGGCGGTGGGCGTCTATGCAATGGGCGTTACGCTGGGCAATGTCCTGGCCAACTTTATCGGCGGCCCCCTGGCCGATGTGGTGGGCTGGCGGATGGCGTTCATCCTTCTGGGCGCACCGGGAATTCTGCTGGCGGCGCTGGCATTGTTCACCATTCCGGAGCCCCGGCGCGGTGCGACCGATCCGGGCTATTCGGATGCGGATGCCAGCGAACCGGGCCTGCAAAGCGCCCTCAAAGAGCTGGGCAAACGCAAATCCTATTGGCTCATGCTTATCGGGGCCACCTGCGCCGCCTTTGCCGGTTATGGCCAGCTCAGCTTTCAGTCGCTGTACCTGCAAAGGCAGTTCAGCCTGTCGGCGGGCGAAGCCGGTGTGATGATCAATACCCCGTCCTATATCACCGGCGCCCTGGGCACGATTCTGGTCGGGAAGCTGGCGCAGACATTGTTCCACCGTTACCCCGCTGCCATCACCACGATCAGCGCCATCGGAATGGCCTGTTCGGTGCCCTTCTATATCCTCGCCTTCCGCGCGGGCACGACGGTTGAATGCGCGATCCATCTGTCGATCGCCACCTTCCTCACCTACGGGTATCTGACGACCCAATATACGGTCTGCCAGCTTGTCGTCGGCGCCAGGGTCCGCGCGACGGCGACGGCAATCCTGCTCTTTGTGATGACGATCATCGGCTACGGCCTTGGTCCGCTGTTCGCCGGCACCATAAGCGATTGGGAATTCGCCCAATCGCGTTCAGGGTTCGCAAGCGAGATGACGCGGCATTCCTGTGATGCCGCCCAGCAGGCCGTCACCGATGCGCGCCGTGCGGCAGGCGATGGCGGCGGGTCACAAGCCTTGCTGGAGGCGTCCCTGCCCGGAACCATGTCCTTCGACGACTATCAGAGCTGCATATCGGCAAATGCGCAAAGCACGCAAAGCGCGATGATCGCCACCTCGTTATTTTACCTTCTCGCAGGATTTTTCTTCGCCCTCAGCAGCCTTTTCCTGCGGCGTGATATCCGTGCGGCGAGCGGCGTGTAGGATGGGACCAGGACTGGAAAAGGGCCGGATCATGGCACCGCTCGATCCCGATATCGCCAATATGCTGGATGCGAGCGCAGCCAGTGTCGTGGACCTGACCACGTCGATCAATCTCGCTGAAATTCGGAATGCCTATCGGGAACGATATCGCAGCCGATCGCTGGCTCGCCCGCCGGGCATAGGAAGCGAAGACATGCTGGCTGATGGTGTGCCGATCCGGGTCTATACGCCGCAGCAGGCACAAGGACCGCTGCCGTTGATCGTCTACCTGCATGGCGGCGGTTTCGTTCTTGGCGACGTCGAAGCATATGATCGGCAAAACGCCTATCTAGCGCATGCCGCCAACAGCATTCTGGCCTTTGTGGATTACCGCCTGGCACCCGAGCATCCCTTTCCCGCGGCGTTTCACGACGTACACACTGCCCTGGACTGGATCGACGCCAATCCTGCGAGAATAGGATCGAGCGCCGATCGAATTTATCTCGCGGGCGATAGTGCGGGCGGTAATCTTGCCGTGAATGCGGCGCTGACGTCGCCTGGACGCTACAAACAGCTCTTTCTGTTCTACCCTTGGCTGGACTTCAGGCCGTATCTTGGCGGGCCGTCCTACGATTCCGTCGAGCGATTCGGCGAAGGATACGGTCTGCAGACCGAGCTGATGTGCTGGTTTTCCGATCAATATTGCGCGCGGCCCGGCATGGCGGATGATCCCCGCGTGTCACCGATCCTGGCTTCTGGCCTCGACGGCCTTCCGCCAGTTTACATCGCGGCGCCAGCCTATGATCCGCTGAAAGACGCAGCTCGTGCCTTTGCCGAGGCTCTGAAGCGGCAATCCATCCCCACCACCTATCGCGAGTTCGATGGCCTGATTCATAATTTCCTCGGCCATGCCGGGGTTTCAGAAACGGCCCGATGTGCGCTGGACGAGATCTCGAAAACCGTGAGGGACCGAATTCATTCAACGTAACAATATGGCGCATGGGTTGATTTTCATTGAAGATATTCAGCGCCCTCTACTCCCAAAGCTTCGGCAGCCTGTTCTGTCATTCCATGTGCCGACCAAAAAGGAATACCGATGAAGAAACTCATGATCGCCTCAGGTGTACTTGCAATCATCGTCGCAGTACTCGTCTGGGTATTTTACCGGGATTATGAGCGGATCAGGATGGCTGCCACCCTGTTTACGGGGGCGGAGCAGGTCGACAACTTCCATCGCGTCAGGGAGTTTTATCCAGTTGGCGTAATGGCGCCCGCGAAAGATCCGTATGTATTTTCCGAGGGCGAGAAAATACAGCTTCCCAAAGGTTTCAAATATGGCGACGATATACTGAATACCGAGGAATTTCTTGCCGTTACGGATACTGCGGCTCTGCTGGTGGTCCATGACGGGAAGATTGCGTATGAGAATTACTGGCGGACCGGCGGAAAGGATGTGCACTGGATTTCAATGTCCGTCGCGAAAAGCTTTATCTCCACGCTGGTTGGCATCGCGGTCGCGGAAGGCGATATCCGCTCGATCGAAGAGCCGGTAACGAATTATCTGCCCTGGCTCGCCGACTCCGCCTTCGATGGCGTCAGGATCAAGGACATCCTGCAGATGTCCTCGGGTGCGGCCTGGACAGAGACCTATGGGGACCCCGACTCCGACGTCAACCGCTTTGGCCGGATCATGGCCTGGGGCGGCTCTTTCGATGAATTTCTAACAAAGATCAGCCGCGAGCGTGAGCCCGGCACCGTCAATCGTTACAATAGTTCCGAAACCCAGGTTCTGGGCTCGCTTCTGGTCGCCGCAACCGGACGGTCCGTAACGGACTATATGGAAGAGAAGCTCTGGCAACCGCTCGGCGCGGAGAATGAGGGGTTCTGGATGCTGGACGACGACGGGATGGAAATGGCGTTTGGCGGCCTTAACGCGACAGCGCATGATTATGCCAAGCTGGGCGAACTGTTTCGGAAGGGCGGCACGTGGAGAGGCAAGCAGATCGTGCCTGCCGATTGGGTCAGCGCATCGGTCACGCCTGACGCACCGCATCTGCTGCCGACCGATCATCCCTATTCGATGGGCTACGGCTATCAATGGTGGCTGATGAAAGGCGACGAAGGCGAGTATTCGGCAATCGGGGTCTATAACCAGTTCGTCTACGTCAACCCGTCGCGCGACCTCGTGATCGTGAAGCTCTCCGCCAATAGTGAATATGGCACAAACGCGGATGGGACTGCGAATAAGGAAAGTCATACAATCGAATTCTTCCGGGCGATCGGCGAGAAATTCGCCGCCAGACCAGAAGAGTGAATCGAGCGACTGGACAATATCACCGTACCAGCAGCGCGTTACTGACCGATCAACATCGCTATCCAATCATCAGGATTTCGATGATTTGATTCAGAAGGAATATTGATGAAGAAATTTGCGATCACCCTGGGCGTTCTGGCCATTGCCGCGGCAGTACTCGCCGGAGTGTTTTATAAGGATTATCAACGGATCAGGATGGCTGCCACCCTGTTTACCGGGGCAGAGCAGGTCGACAATTTTCATCGCGTCAGGGAATTTTATCCGACACGCGTCATGACGCCGGCGAAGAAGCCTTTCATTTTTCCCGAAGGGACGAAAATCGCGCTTCCCGTGTCATTCGAACATGCTGCTACCACCGTGAATACCGATGAGTTTCTCGCCGTCACGGATACTGCGGCCCTGCTGGTGATCCACGACGGGAAAATCGCATATGAGAATTACTGGCGGACCGGCGGAGAGGATGTGCACTGGATCTCCATGTCGGTTGCGAAGAGCTTTATTTCCGCCCTGGTCGGCATCGCGGTCGCGGACGGAGACATCCGGTCGATCGAGGAGCCGGTGACCAATTATCTGCCCTGGCTTCAGGAGTCCGCCTTCGATGGGGTCAGGATCAAGGACATCCTGCAGATGTCCTCTGGTGCGGCCTGGACAGAATCCTATGGCGACCCCGAATCCGATGTCAGCAGGCTTGGCAAAATCGTTGCCTGGGGCGGGTCTTTCGATGAATTTCTGACCGAGACACGTCGCGAGCATGAGCCTGGCACCGTCAATCGGTATAATAGTTCCGAAACTCAGGTTCTGGGATCGCTTCTGGTGGCTGCGACGGGGCGCTCTGTGGGTGACTATATGGAGGACAAGCTCTGGCAGCCACTCGGAGCCGAACGTGAAGGGGCATGGTTGCTGGACGACGAGGGCATGGAGATGGCGTTCAATGGCCTCAACGCCACCGCAAGGGATTATGCCAAGCTGGGCGAGCTGTTTCGGCTGGGCGGGACGTGGAGAGGCAGGCAGCTCGTGCCTGCCGCGTGGGTCGAGGCCTCGACGGTGGCGGACGCTCCGCATCTCGTACCATCAGATCATCCGGATTCCATGGGTTATGGATATCAGTGGTGGTTGATGAATGGCGATGAGGGTGAATATTCCGCAATTGGTATCTACAACCAGTTCATCTACGTGAACCCATCTCGCGACCTGGTGATCGTGAAGCTGTCGGCGAACAGCGAATATGGTTTGCGTACCGATGGGACCTCAAATCGGGAAGGGCAGACCATTCAGTTTTTCCGCGCGATAGGCGAAACACTGAACGGCAAAGCAGGATAATAAACCAGGCTGGGATATCGCATCCGGCAGGCAGCTGCGCGCCCGGTGCCGGGCGGTCAACATAGCCATCCGAATTGGCACACCTCCGATGCGCCTGCGGGCGATAGTCTGATCCTGCGTTAATGGGAATTGGGCTTAGGGGGTTTTCACCATGGGGAATATCAGATTTTCCAATAGTGCCGGTGCGTTACTGACGGGTTTGATGCTGGTAGGCGCCTGTACGCAAAGCCCGGTATCGCAGGATCAGAGCGGCGGCGATGCCGAGGCGATCGCGGCGTCCCTGATCGAAGCGGATCGCGCCTATGAGGCGACGAACAACCAGGCTGGGTTCCAGGCCGCAAACGAAGCGCACTTCAATTTCGAGGACGGGTTTCTGATGGAGCCAGGACAAGGCGTATTGCGCGGCAAGGAAGCCATTCTGGCAGAACGCAGCCTGTCAGCCGTTCCCTCGCCTGTGCGCTGGTCCGCTGACAATGCCATGGGCGCAAGTTCAGGAGACTTCGGAATTACCTGGGGCAAGTTTAGCGTCGACGGAGAAAGCACGACCGAAGGCCAGTATCTGACCGTCTGGAAGAAAGACGATCAGGGCGAGTGGAAAATCATCACCGATGTGGCGCTGGACGATCCACAGCCTGAAGCGGAGTGACCTAACGGGGGCGCTCACGGCGTTCGCTAGGCGATGTTGAGGTAGTCCTTCAGCTTCGCGGCAATGACATCGCTGCCCGGTGTGGACGTTAGCGATGCGAGCGCGGGCCGGGCGAGGTCATGGGCCAGGCCGTTACCCGCATAAATCGTAATCAGATCACGCATATACTGGCTTGAGAATTCAGGATGCGGTTGGAAGCTGACGGCCCGATCGGCGTATAGAAGTCCGGCATAATGGCAGTCTTTTGAAGTCATGATGACCCTGGCCTGTGCGGGCGCCGTCTCGACCTGGTCGAAATGCCAGGCGTGAAGGGACAAGGGCGCCGCCTCGCCGTCCTTGTTCAGAAGGTCATATCGTTCCAGCCCGATGACCGGGTCGCCCCGACGTTTTGCCACCTGTCCGCCCAGCGCCTGCGCCAGGATCTGGTGGCCAAAACAAATGCCGACGATCTTGCTATCGCTCGCATAGGCCGCCTGAATGAAACCCTCGAGCCTGGCGATCCATTCATCGCCATCCAGAACACTGAAACGCGATCCGGTAATCACCCAAATGTCTGCGTCGCGAACATCCTCTGGAAATTCATTGTCGAACACCCGGTAGCTGTCGGTTGTTATTGGTGATGCGCCGACAAGGTCCCGGCACATGATATCATAATCACTGTGCGCACGGTGCAGCGCGTCCGGCATTGTACCGGTTTGTAGAATGCCAACTTTCAGGCCGTGAAAACTCATCGCTCAGACACGGTCCAGATAAAGATCATATTCGATCGGCGAGACCTGATTGGCGAGCACTTCCAACTCCTGCTCCTTGCACGCGAGATACATCGTGCACAGCAATTCGCCAAAAATACGCCTGTTGAGCTCACTTTCGCGAAAGTGCTGCAGTGCCGCCTGCCAGTTTGTTGGAATTGCCGGGAGCTGCTGATCATACGAGCTGCCTTCCAGCGGCGCGGGAGGCTCCATCTGCGTTTCGATCCCAACCAAAGCCGCGCCCAACACGGCCGCCAAGACCAGATAGGGGTTCGCATCGGCGCCCGCGACGCGGTGTTCGATCCTGCGATCGGCATTTTGACTGTCGGGAATGCGAATGGCCGCCGTACGGTTTTCATAGGCCCAGGCGATGCTGATCGGCGCGTGGGTTTCCGCGCGCAATCGCCGGAATGAATTGTAATGCGGGGCGAAGATCGCCGTATGGTCCGGCATCGCCGCGAGCAGTCCGGCCACGGCCGAAAGCAGCGTTTTCGACCCCTGAGGGGTGCCGTCGTCGAAGACGTTCACACCCTCGCTATCCAGCAGGCTGAAATGGATATGGAGCCCGCTGCCGGAATCCTCGCCAAATGGCTTGGCCATGAAGGTGGCTCCGAAGCCGTGCTTCCTGGCGGTGAGTTTTGCCAGATGCTTGAACAATTGCGCATCATCGGCGGCGCGCAGTGCATCACGCACGTGATGAAAATTGACCTCGAACTGGCCGCAGCCGCTTTCGGCGATGGCCGATTCCGCGGGAATCCCCGCTTTTTCACATGCCGCATAGAGGTCGGTTAGAAAGGGTCCGAATTCATCCAGTTCGCTGACGGCATAGATGGCGCTCGTCTGGCCGCGCCCGCCCACTTGCGGCGCCACAGCCATTTCGGAGGAGCTGGCGTCAAGATCATAGACAAAGAACTCCAGCTCGCTTGCGCAGACGGGGGTCAGCCCGGCCTTGGCATAGCGATCAAGCACTGATTTCAGCGCATTTCGCGGGTCAGCGGCATATGGCGTTTCAAGGTCGGTATGGAGGCTGGCAAGGATCAGAGCGCTGTCGCCAT
Organism: Pacificimonas pallii; assembly: GCF_019204005.1. GTDB lineage: Bacteria > Pseudomonadota > Alphaproteobacteria > Sphingomonadales > Sphingomonadaceae > Pacificimonas > Pacificimonas pallii. The sequence goes on from NZ_JAGSPA010000001.1 coordinate 130,693, forward strand.
GGTCCGACGCGATTGGCACAGGCTGGCGGCCGGTGGGCACGCATATTCCATCCTTGTCACCGGTTTCGAAAACCTGCCCGCTTCCGACCACGTCCGTACCGCAGATATCGACGCCCATGATTGCCAGGGGCATCTTCACCGCGCCGGACGACAGCTTTCCAGCAAGCTTTCGTGGCAGGCGCTTGCCACGGAACACACCATTCAGGTCGATCGCCGCGAGTGTGATGAAGTCGATATTGCCCTGGCCATCGAGCCAGTCTTCGATTTGATCCTGCGGCACATTGCTCCCCTGGCGTCGATAAAATTCTCGAGAGTCGCGCTAGTAATTTATACGCGTATATTATATTAAGAAGTCTGCCCTGGCAATGGTGCCCAGGGCTGCGTCTCATCGGTGTTTAAAATGATCGAATGACGAGGGGCAGGTGCGAACGACGCGCATTGCGGGCGGGAATGCAGCACCAGAGGAGGAGAGACGATGGAAGACGCACGGCAGTCATCGACGGTACCCGACACGACGTTCAGCATCGTCGCCATCGTCCTGCTTGGGGTTTTGGCAACGACCGTCCTTGTCTCTCTCCCGGTGCTGGTCGCGGCCATGGGAAGGAAGGTTGGCGGCGATGCGACGATGATCGGCTATCTCGCCTCCGCGGATATGCTCGGCAGCGCCATCGCCAGCCTGACGGCTGGTTTGTGGATCAGGAAGATCGGCTGGCGTTTCATCACGCGGATCGCAATTGCGATGGTTGTGGCTGGCAATCTTGCGTCGGTTTCCGTCGATGGCGCGGCCCTTCTGCTCGGCCTCAGATGTTTCATCGGGCTGTTCAACGGCGTCATCCTATCGGTCGTTTTCGTCCATCTTTGCCGCACGAAACTGCCTGACAGAGCCTTTGGTCTCTACGTCTTCGTTCAGCTGTTGCTGCAGGCCGCGCTTTTGCCTTTGTTCGCAGGGCTGCTGGAGACGTACGGTATTGCCAGCCTCTATCTGGTGTTGGCCGCAATTTCGTGCTTCAGCCTTATCTTCACCATCTGGATTCCGCAGCAATTTACCGGAGCGGCGTCTGCTTCCGGGCAGGACAACGGTGCCAGCGGGGTTGGGGGCTGGGCCTATATCAGCGTCATCGCGCTTGCGGTTTACTTTCTCGCGCCCGCCGCAATCTGGGGCTTCTTCGAACCCATTGGCGGGAGGTTCGGGCTGGACGTCGGGGAAATTGCCGGTGCCTTGGGAATGTCCGCCTTTGCCGGGATCGCGGGAGCGGTCGCTGTCTTGCTGATCGGCGAAAACGGGCGGCGCCACTGGTTGCTGGCGACCGGAATTGGCATTTCGATGATTTCGGTGGGCTGGATGTTCGGCGGCGCGGGCTATTTTGCGTTCCTCCTGTCAGCATGCCTGTTCAACTTCGCGTGGAATTTCACCTTTCCCTATTTGATGGGCGTGATCGCCATTTATGATGAGGGCGGCGCAATCGCCGCTTTCAGCCTGGCTGCCCAGTTGTTCGGATTGGCCGCCGGTCCGTTGATCGGATCCCTTATATTGTCAGCAGGGCTTGGTTTTGGCGGAATTCTGACCGTCGTTATGCTGATATTGGCGGCAAGTCTGGTGCTTTTCCTGACCGCGGACAGGGTCGCCAGGCGCGGCGCCTAAAGCGATTTGGCACTGATCGGCGGCGTTTTTCCCACCCAGGCGCGCGCCTGCTCCAATTGTCCCGCCAGACCGAACAGCATGGCTTCGCTGCCAATCCTGCCTTGAAAATGCGCGCCGACGGGCATGTTGTCGGCGGTCCAATATAGCGGGACCGACATGGCCGGATGCCCCGCTATGTTCGCCAGCGGTGTGAAGGGAATGAAGTGCTTCCAGCCGTCCCAGAACCGACTGAGATCGTGCATCGCCGGAGTCACCTCGCCGTGTCCCAGATTGGGCTTGGCCAAGGTCGGGCTCAGGAAGAGGTCGAAATCCTCAAAAAAGGCGGACGCCCGCCGCGCCAAATGCCCCAGCGACCTTAAGTTCTCCAGATAGTCGATCGCCGAAATCCGGCTGCCGCGCTGGAACAGCGCATAGTTTGTCGGCTCGACATAATCCGGATGCGGATCGATGTCGCTGAGCCGGAATGCGCGGGAAACCTCCATGGCCAGATTGGCACTCATCAAATCGAGCAGTCGTTCGAACAGCTCGTCACCATCCAGATCCGGTTGCGCAAATTCGATGCTGTGTCCCAGGTCTTCGCAAAGCTTCGCGGCATCCTCCGCGGCTTCCTGGCAATCGGGGTGGACAGGCGCGCCCGTAGGCGAACGGGTGAAAAGGCCGATTTTCAGGGGACGGTCCAACCGCCCGACATGGTCGATGAAATTTCCCGGACTGTACGGGGCGTCATAGGGGGCGCCGACATCCATACCGGCGCTGATGTCCAAGATCGCCGCACTGTCGCGAACGGTGCGGGTGATGACATGATCCGAGACATTGCCCGACCACTCATCCAAGAGATAAGGGCCCTTCGCCACCCTGCCCCGTGAAGGTTTCAGCCCAAAAACACCGCAACAGGATGCCGGGATACGGATCGATCCCGCTCCGTCATTGGCATAGGCGGCCGGGAAATATCCCGCAGCGACCGCCGCCGCCGGTCCACCGCTTGAGCCACCGGTCGAACGCTCAGGATTCCAGGGATTGCGACAGATTCCGTTTACGGCAGATTCTGTCGTGATCGAGGCCGCGAGTTCGGGCATGTTGAGTTTGGCGACCAGGCGCAGGCCGGCCCGCTTATACTTCGTGACGAAATTTGTGTCATATTCCGGGTCTGTCGGGGGAAGCAGGCGGGACGACGCACCGCTGGGTATTCCCCTGTAATAGGCGCCTTCCTCCTTCGCCCCGAAGGGCACGCCAAAAAAGGGCGCGAAGTCAGGCGCGGGCGTCGATTGCCGCCGCGCATCGTCGAAATGGCGGCTGACGACGGCGTTGACCCTGCCATCGAGCTGATCGACAATCGTTTCGCAGCAGGTAATCAGTTCTTCAGACGTGATTTCGCCTTTGGCAATCAGCTCTCCAAGAGCGACGGCATCAAAACTCATATATTCGGCAGGACGCATCATCACCTCGAGAATTGGTATTTTATACGCGTATAATTTAAGGTCTCCGCTATCATCCCGTCAAGCAGGGTCTAGGGTGATGACATGGCAAAGCAGGTGAAGACAAAGCCGGTCGGGCGGCCTCGGCATTCAGCCGAGGATCAGAAGATATTCGTCGGCCGAATTGTCCGGATCGCACGTGAATTGTTCTTCGAAAGCGGGTTTGAAGCCGTATCGATGCGCAATATCGCACAGCGGGCGAATTGCTCGCCGATGACCATCTATTATTATTTCGAGAACAAGCATGCGATCCTGCAACAGATCTGGATCACCATCTTCGACGAGATTTATCGCCTGTTGGCATTGGAGAGGCAGGCGCACGCCGGCGCCCTGGAAACGTTCAAGGCGGTTGCCGCCAGATATGTCCGCTATTGGCAGGACAATCCGGAGCATTTCCACCTCATTTACCTGACGGTCGACCCCAAGAGCATCACCATGGGCGACGCGGTCCTGAACGCGCAGGGTTCCAGTGTGCGCAAATGCTACGATTTGATCGAAAGCGTCCTGACGGAATGTGTCGATGATGGGCATTTGGCAGGTGCTGAGCCGCAAGAGATGGCGCAGCTTTTGTACAGTTCGATCTATGGAATGCTGCTGTGCACGCTGACCATCCCTGAATATGAATGGATGGCGCAGGATGAATTCGCACGCGAAATCATACATCGCTTCCTGCGAAGCTACGCGCCCTGAGCCAGAATGTCCGCGGTGGGCGTATAGTCATAGCCCAATTCGTCAGCGACAGCCCTGTACGTTACCCTGCCCGCATGCGTGTTCAGCCCGTCCGCCAGATATGCGTCCCGGCGGAGCGCTTCGCGCCATCCGAGATCGGCAATTTTGAGCGCATGGGGAAGCGTCACATTGTTGAGCGCATAGGTGCTGGTGCGGGCCACAGCGCCCGGCATATTGGCCACGCAATAATGGACGATTCCGTCGACGATGAAGGTCGGGTCCGAATGCGTGGTTGGCCTGCTGGTTTCAAAGCAGCCGCCCTGGTCGATGGCAATGTCGGCCAGAACCGCGCCGGGCTTCATGTCGCCCAGCATATCGCGCGTGACCAGCTTGGGGGCCGCGGCTCCCGGCAACAGCACCGCACCGACGACCAGGTCGGCCTCTGAAATCGCATCAATCAGATTGGCCTTGTTGGATAAGCGGGTTTTGGCGCGGCTTTCGAAATGAATGGCCAGCCGCTCCAGAACGTCCGGATCCCGGTCGAATATGGTCACATCCGCGCCCAGTCCAACGGCCATTTGTGCGGCGTTGAAGCCGACCACGCCGCCGCCAATCACGACGACCTTGCCGGGCAGAACACCAGGAACACCGCCCAGCAAGACGCCGCGGCCGCCATGCGCCTTTTCAAGCGCGTTCGCTCCTGCCTGAATGCTCATGCGGCCAGCAACCTGGCTCATCGGTTTGAGAAGCGGCAGGGAACCCGAGGGCCCGGTCACTGTCTCATAAGCGATGGCCGTCACGCCCGATCCTATCAGGTCGGCGGTTTGTTCGGCATCCGGCGCAAGGTGCAAATAGGTGTAGAGGATCTGACCCGGCCTCAGCTTGGCGCGTTCTTCGGCCTGCGGTTCCTTCACCTTCACGATCATTTCGCATTCGGCGAAAATCTCATCCGCGCAATCGGCGATGCGGGCACCTGCCTGGACAAATTCATCATCGCCGCAATCGATGCCGTCACCGGCCCCGGTTTCGACCCATATGTCGTGGCCATGCGCGCTCAGTTCACCGACGCTTTCCGGGGTCAGGCCGACCCGATATTCATGGTTCTTCACTTCTTTGGGGCAACCGATGAGCATGATTGTTTCCCTTTCCGGTCAAATGAGGTTGACGCGTTCGTACGCGCTCACCCGATGTGCACGACTTTGGGCACCATGAATGCTTTCAGCCCTTCCGCGCCGTCTTCCAGGCCGTGCCCGGAATCCTTGATCCCGCCGAATGGAGAATCCGCGCTTGAAACACTGGTGGAATTTACCGCGACCATACCGGATTCGATCGCGTCAGACGCCAGGAGCGCCCGGTCCAGATTCTGTGTGAAGACATAGGCGGCAAGACCCAGCGGAAGCCTGTTCGCCAGGCCAATCGCTTCATCGAACGTCTTGAACGGACTGATCGCGGCAACCGGGCCAAAGGGCTCTTCCTGCATGATCCGCGCATCTTCGGGCACGTCCTTCAGGATCGTTGGCCGATAGAAATTGCCCGGTCCGTCCATCCGCTCGCCGCCGGTCAGCAAGGCCGCGCCCGCGCGTGCCGCGTCTTCAATCAATGCGTGGACGGCCTGAGGTCTGCGCCCGTTCGCCAGCGGCCCCATTGTGACGCCATCGCCAAACGGATCGCCGGGTTTCACCAAGGCTCGGGTGCGCGCGGCCATCGCCGCGGCAAACCTGTCGTAAATGCCCTCCTGGACGTAGAAACGGGTGGGGGAAACGCACACCTGGCCAGCATTCCGGAACTTGGCGGTGACCAGCGTGTCGAGGTGCGCTTCGATATCGGCATCATCGAATATGATCACAGGCGCGTGACCGCCCAGTTCGAACGTCGTCCGCTTCATCTGGGCGGCAGCCAGTTGAGCCAGATGTTTGCCAACAGGCACGGAGCCGGTGAAGCTGACCTTGCGGATGATGGGCGATGCGATCAGGTGCCGGCTGATCATGTCGGGATCGCCAAACACCGTCTGGGCGACTGTCCCCGGAACGCCCGCGTCCAGCAGTGCGGCCTGCAAGGCGATGGCGGACGCCGGCGTTTCCTCCGCAGGTTTGGATATGATCGAACATCCAGCCGCCAGCGCGGGCGCGACTTTCCGCGCGACGTTGAAAAACGGGAAGTTCCACGGGGCAAAGCCAGCTGACGGTCCAACCGGTTGATATGTCACACTCGCGCGTTTGCCAGCGGGCCGCACCAGCGCCTTTCCATAGCTTCGCCGCGCTTCTTCCGAATGCCAGCGCATCAGGCCAATGCCCGCTGCGACATCTCCCCTTGCCTCGTGCAGGGGCTTGCCCTGTTCGCTTGCCAGATGGGCGGCGATCGTTTCGACGCGGCCGTCCAGAATGTCGGCAGCGCGCCTGATCAACGTCCCGCGTTCGACCGCCGTGCGTTCGCGCCATTCCTTCCAGCCGCGCTCGGCGGCATCGAGCGCGCGATCCAGATCGTCGTGCGTGACATGGGGCAATTCCGCCAGTGTTTCGCCGGTGGACGGGTTCACAACCGGCTGGCAATCGCGCCCCGCCGCGCCCGTCCATTCACCATCGATGGCGCTTGCAAGCGTGTCGGTATAAAATTGATCTGTCATCTTGGCATTGTCCCTTCACACCGCCTGAAAAAGAGGAAATGGAGCACCGCGACAAGTGAACAATCGGGATGCTAGCGGTGCTGATTAAGCACCGCTCATGCGGCGCTTGGCAGGATCACCGCGCCATGATTTTCTGCAAGGTTGAGCCTTGATGACGCGCAAAATTCACAAATATATCGGGCTCTCACTGGGAGCATTCTGGCTGCTGCAGGTGCTTTCCGGGCTGGTCATCCATTTCCGCTACGACATTGAAGATCGTCTGCTGGGCGCGCAGGCCCAAACGGTGAGCGCGCAGCAGGTCGGGCAGGCAATAGATGCGGCGTCCGAAGCTGGCTTTGACCCTTATTCCATCTGGATTTCCGGCGGCGTCGAAGGCCAGTTGGATATCTATGCCAGCCGGGGCGGCGAGACCTACACGCTGCGTTCAATCCCCGATGGCGAGATTATTCGGGCACGCGCGGACAGCGAAATGCTGGACGATGGTGCGTTCTGGGAAACGATCAAGGTCTTCCACCAAACCTTGATGATGGGCGATACCGGCGAGCTTATCGTCGGATTGTCAGGGGCCTTTCTGCTGTTTTCCATAGCCATGGGCGTAAAGGCAGGCTGGCGCGGAAAGCATCAATGGCGCAGCATGACAAAGGCTCCGGCAGGGCGGATTTCAAGGCGTCCCGTCACCCTCGCATGGCACCGACTGCTGGGATACTGGCTCTGTCTTCCGCTCTTTGTTCTGGTGAGCGCCGGTGTCCTCCAGGCATGGCACATCCCGCTGGAAAAACTGCTGGCCGGTCCCGCCGCCCCTCCCCCTTCCGCAGCGCAGGCGGATGAGGACGGCAGCAGGGCACCGGCCGGTCCGATTGACGCCGAACGTGCTGTTGCGATTGCCCTGGCGGAATTTCCAGGAGCGCGCTTCACTGCCATCGATTTACCCGCGGATGCAGAATCCTCGTACCGGATAAAGGTCAATACACCGGATGAAATGCGGCGGACCTATGGGGGAAGCGAGGTCTGGGTTGGTGTGGACGGGAGTGTCCTGCGAAAAACCCACGCATCGGAGCTTCCGGCGAGCCAGCAATTCATGAATGCGCTCTATCCCGTGCATACCGGGCAGGTCTTCGGCTTTACGGGCCGCCTCCTGGCGTTTTTTGCCGGGCTTGGCATGGTCGCCATACTTATCCTGACCATACGCATTGTCTTCACACGGCCACGTCAGCCAGTACGTGCCGATTGACGAGCGCTCTTTCGCCGTGTCAGACTTGCAGTCCGATACCGGTTCGGGAAGTCTTGGAAATTTCGCAATGGCCTTGCAAGGCGCTTCACAAATTCCGCCAGAGCGAAAAGCACTTCCGCCATTCGAAGCCCTGCGGGCATTTGACGTGGTCGCCAGGCTCGGCGGTATACGCAAGGCGGCCAAATGGCTTGACCGTGACCATGCGGTCGTCAGCCGCCACCTTCGCATGATCGAGACCTGGAGCGGCGTGAAACTGGTGGAGCGTACGCCGGTAGGCGTCGCTTTGACCGATAAGGGGCGATGGTATCACGAAGCCGTTTCGCTTGCGCTGGATAACATCGCCCATGCAACGCTCGACCTCCTTAACCATGGACAGCATAATCGCCTTGTCATCTGGAGTAGCCCGGGCTTCGCTTTGCATTGGCTTTCACGGCATTTGACGCAATTTGAAAAGAAGATACCAGGTCTTGATATCGAAGTGCGGCCGGTTGATTCAGAGCCCGACTTCGCCAGCCATCAGGCCGATCTGCACATCCGCTTTATCTCGAATTATCAGAATGAGCTGGATGACAACCCCCTGCTGCGGCATGAAACCATCGCCGAAGCTGAGATCATCGCGGTCACCGGTGAAACATATCTCGCCAAGCATCCAGCGATTGAGACACCGGCTGATCTGATCAATCACCAATTGCTGCACGAAAGCGGCTTTGAAAACTGGATTGCCTGGTTGAAAGCGCATGGTGTGGCGGCAGACGGCAAGGTCGATGGACCGCGGCTGTGGCAGGGTCATTTGACGATGGACGCCGCTGAACATGGCAATGGGATCGCATTGTCCAACACACTCGTTGCGCGTGAGGAGCTCAACGAAGGCGCCCTGATCAACATCGGGAAGGACAATCCGGCATTCGAGCCCAAGATCGGTCAATATGTCCTGGTCGCGCGCCGGGATCGCTGGAATGACAGCCTGGTTCGCCGCTTTCGCAGCTGGCTCAAGAGACGGGTGTCACGGGATCTGGCGTAGATCCGGGCGGTCCAGGGGCGGTGCTAGCCTATGTCGGCAACGACGGCGTTGAAGAAATCATTATCCAATATCACCTCGGCATAGCGCGGCTTTGCGCGAGCGCTTAGCGTGGTAATGACGATGTTCCGCGCTGGATTGATATAGATATATTGGCCAAATATGCCTCGCGCGCTGAAAGCGCCGTCGTCGAAACTGCCTTCGCGGTTCGGAACGGGCCACCACATGTAACCATAGGGCAGGGAGTCATCACCTGCCGCGCGAATGCTCGTAGCTTCCCTGAACCAGTCGTCCGGCACGACCATCTCGCCGTCCAGCGTCATGCCACTAAGGGCGAAAAGGCCAAATCTGCAATAATCGCGCATGGTCGCGCAGATTCCGCTGCCGGCGACCTCAAGCCCGTTCGGTGATTCGAGCCACCATGCGGCATCGTGTTCCGTGCCTATTCGTGACCAGATTTTCTCACTGAAATAGTCCGACAGCCATTTGCCCGTCGCCGCCTTCAGCAATGCACCCACGACATGCGTTTCACCCGTGCTGTAATTCCAGCGCTCCCCCGGCTCTGCGATGCTGGATCGGTCGGCCATATAATCGAGAATTGCGCCGCCTTTCTGGGCGACCTGCAATGCCAGCATGTGGCGCCGATGCGAGGCGGCGTCGGTATGGGTGTCATCCCAGTCCACGCCGGAAGTCATCTGCATGAGATGACGTATGGAAACCGGCTCATATCCGCCGCCCCGAAGCTGGGGCAGATAGGTAACGAGCAGTTCGTCGACATTCTGAATGAAACCGTCCTTAATCGCGCATCCGACCAGGGTGGTCGCGACGGACTTTGCCATCGACATCGACATCCACCGCGTTTCCGGACTTAGGCCCAGATCGTAATGTTCGAGCAGCGCCTGCCCGTCCTTTACAACCATCACCCCGACCACGCGATTGCGCGAGACATAGTCGACCAGGTCGTAGTCCCCGTCGTTGCCGGGGATGTGCAAATCCGAAATTCGCCGGTCTGCCAGGGGAATGTCCCTGACCGGCCCGGTGCCCCGGCTTATGGTTCGACTGGGAAAGATCCTTTCGGTCGTCGCAAAGGTGACGGCCTGATCGATCGGCAGCAGTTTTCCGGCATAGGCCCTGGTAATGTCCGACGGTTGCCTGTCATCTGCCACGATCGTCTCCCGAGTTTTCGTCCTTATATGCGCGCACCGCTTGCCGGGCGCGGTGCGAAGCTTCTTGCCCGGCGGTGCGGTCAGAACAACACTTTCATCAGCATTGACATCTTGCCCGATTCCGACCTCATTCGGATGATGCCGGGGGAATTGAGAAGGCGAATTCATGAACAGCGAACGTGACGATTGGAGGATGTATATCCCGCCAGCATATGAAGCGAACGATCCACTTGCCATCATTCGCCGATACCCCTTCGCCATGTTCGTTACAGCGGACGAGGATGGGCACAGCTTTGCCACCCAGATCCCGATCCATCCGGAATTGGGTGTGGATGGCCAGCCAGCCCATTTGATCGGCCATCTGGCGAAGTCCAATCCGCAGGCCAAGATGCTGAAGGATGGAATGCCCGCCCTGGCGGTGTTTTCAGGCCCCCATGCCTATATTTCCTCGACTTGGTATGTGGAGATGCCGACGGTTCCGACATGGAATTATGTCACCGCGCAGGTCCGCGGAACATTGACCGTGATGGATGGCCCGGAAGATCAGATGAACGTTCTGGAGCGCGTCGTTTCCGAAGCGGAAAGAGCCAATGGCAGCCAATGGACGATGGCCGACGCCCCCGAGGGCAAGGTCGAAACACTTATGCCGCACATCCGGTCGTTTCGGATCAAGATCGACAGAATTGATGGCAAAGCGAAGTTGAGCCAGACCCATCCCGCCAGCGATCGTGACCGGATCGCGGCTGCGCTCGATCGGCGCGACTTTCCAGGCGACAGGGAAATATCAGCGATGATCAAGGCTTTGGACGCAGGCTGAATGCGCGCCTGGGCTGGTGATCCTGCAACACCGGCCACCACCCTTTACACATCTCGTCCTTTGTCAGCCGCGCTGTGATGATGACAATGGAATAGAGATTGCGACGGGGATGAAACGACATGTCGATTGGCCATAATTACACGCGGGAACTGCGCCAACTGGATGACCGTCACAACATTCATCCGTTCTGCGATGGAAAGCAGCTGATCGAGCGCGGCTCAACGATCATTTCGCGCGGTGAAGGGTGTTATGTCTGGGACAGTGACGGCAACCGCCTGCTGGACGGAATGGCGGGCCTGTGGTGCGTAAATGTGGGCTATGGCCGGAATGAACTGGCCGACGTCGCCGCAAAGCAGATGCGCGAGCTGCCATTTTACAACATGTTCTTCCAGTCCACCACGCCGCCGCAGATTTCTCTTGCCGCGCGGCTGGCAGAGGTAACGCCGGACGGACTGGACCATTTCTTTTTCGCCAATTCAGGCTCGGAAGCGAATGATTCAATCATTCGCATGGTCCTGCATTTCTGGAAAGTGGAAGGTCAGCCGACAAAGCGGCACTTCATCGGACGGAATCTGGGATATCATGGCAGCACCATGGCGGCGGTCAGCATCGGCGGAATGAAGCCGATGCAGGACATGCATGCCGCGGGGCATGAAATCCTGCCCGGCTTTCATCACATTGGCGAGCCGCATTGGTACCGACATGGCGGCGATCAAAGCCCCGAGGATTTCGCCAAGAGCGCGGCCGCGGAACTGGAGGACAAGATCATCGAACTCGGCGCGGAAAATGTCGCCGGCTTCATTGGCGAGCCCATTCAAGGTGCCGGAGGCGTGATCGAGCCGCCGGCCGGATATTGGAAAGAGATCGAGAGGATCTGCCGCAAGCATGATGTCCTGATGATCGTTGACGAAGTGATCTGCGGCTTTGGCCGCCTGGGCGAATGGTTCGGCGCGCAATATTATGGCGTGCAGCCCGATGTCATGACCATGGCCAAGGGATTGTCTTCGGGCTACCTCCCGATCTCCGCCGTCGCATTCAATTCCAGGATCAATGAAGCGTTGCGGTCGGGCGGCGTCTTGAGCCACGGTTACACCTATTCCGGCCACCCGGTCGCCTGCGCGGTGGCCGAGGCCAATATCGATATCATCGAGAATGAAGGTTTGGTCGAGCGAACCCGGGAGGAAACCGGCCCCTATTTCAACGAAGTCATCGGGCAGATCGCCGCCGACCACCCCTTGGTTGGGGAAAAACGGGGCGCGGGCCTGCTGGCCGGACTGCAGTTGATGCAGGATCGCGGCAGCAAAACATTCTTCGAAGCAGGCAGTACGGCCGCGATCCAGTGCCGCGAAACAGCGCTGGAAAACGGGTTGATTATGCGAGCCGTCGGCACAGCGATGGTCCTGTGCCCGCCGCTGACCATCACGCGCGGTGAGATCGACGAGCTGGCGGAAAAGACCGTGATGGCTCTCGACGCGACGGCAAAGGTTCACGGCATAAAGTAGGTTTGACGGCTACTGTCGTCCGCGCCGCGGGGCGCCCTTCCCCTCGGCCAGTTCCGCATCCGAAAAAACGATGGGGCAGCGCAGGCCGGGTAATGCGGTGCCATCGTCGGCGATGTGTTCCGTGATCATCCGCCGATACATGATCTGCGGGTCGGACAGCGCCTCGGAAATCGAATTGATCGGCCCGCCAGGAATGCCATTTTCCTCCAGCGCCAATAAAAGTCGGGCGCAGTCCCAATGGCTCAACCTCCGGGAGATCGCCGCCGCCAGGGCATGACGGTCTTCAACCCGTCCCTTGTTGGTGCGCCACTCTTCCAAAAGCTGAATGTCGATCAGTTCGGCAAAGCGCTGGAACTGCTGATCGTTGCCAACCGCCACGACGATCCAGCCATCCTTGCACTGAAAAGACTGATAGGGCGCGATATTGGGGTGAGCATTGCCGATGCGGTGTGGGCTTTCCCCCGACACCAGGCAGTTTAGTGCCTGATTGGCCAGGGTGCCGACCATGACATCGAAAAGCGCCATGTCGATGTGTTGCCCCAATCCGGTCGCCTGTCGCTGTATGAGCGCGGCCTGTATGCCGATCGCCGCGTAGAGCCCCGTCAGGATATCGGCATAGGCGACCCCGATTTTTTGCGGAGGACCATCGCTTTCGCCGGTGACGTCCATGATTCCACTCATTGCCTGAATGATGAAGTCGTAGCCGGCGCGTTGCGAATAGGGTCCGTCCTGACCGAAGCCTGTAATCGAACAATAGATCAATTTGGGATAGCGCTGCTTCAGTGTTTGGTAATCGAGGCCGAACTTGACGAGCCCCCCCACCTTGAAGTTTTCGATCAGAACGTCGGCGTCCTGCAACAGCTCGAGAACTTTTGCCTGCCCTTCGGCCGTGGCAAAATCAGCCACGACGCTGTCTTTTCCGCGGTTGGCCGCGTGAAAATATGCGGCATCCTCGCTGCCGTCGGCATAGGTAACAAACGGAGGCCCCCAGCCGCGCGTGTCATCCCCGGCCGGGCTTTCGACCTTGATCACCTGCGCGCCCAGATCCGCGAAGAGCTGCCCGGCCCACGGACCCGCCAGGATGCGCGCCAGTTCAACAACTTTGACGCCTTGCAATGGGGCGGAGGCCCTGCCCCTGCCGGTCTTCATCAGAACGCGGCAATGCCGGTAATGGCACGGCCCAGGATCAATGCGTGGATGTCATGCGTGCCCTCATAAGTATTGACGGTTTCCAGGTTCACCATGTGACGCATCACCGGAAATTCCTGTGAAATTCCGTTTCCGCCGAGCATATCGCGTGACGCACGTGCGATATCGAGGGCTTTTCCCACATTGTTGCGCTTGATCATGGATATCATCTCCGGCGCAAATGTATCGCTTTCCATCAGGCGGCCCGTTTGCAGACAGGCCAGCAGGCCGAGCGAAATCTCGCTTGCCATGTCGGCCAGCTTCTTTTGATAGAGCTGCGTCGCCGCGAGTGGACGAGAGAATTGATGCCGGTCCAGTCCATAGGCTCTGGCGGTTGAGAAACATGCCTCCGCGGCGCCCATGGCCCCCCAGGCGATCCCGTATCGTGCGCGGTTGAGGCAGCTGAACGGTCCCTTCAGGCCCTCCACACCGGGTAGCAAGGCCTCTTCGGGGACGTCGACCTCATCAAGGTTTATCATCCCGGTGATGGATGCCCGCAGCGAAAGCTTGCCCTGGATTTTCGGCGCGCTGAGGCCGGGCATGTCCTTTTCAAGAACGAACCCCCGTATGGCGCCGCCATGGGCTTCCGATTTGGCCCAGATGATGAAGACGTCCGCGATCGGTGCGTTCGATATCCAGGTCTTCGCGCCGTTCAGCCGGTAGCCGCCGCCCGGTAGCGCCCTTGCCCGGGTCCGCATCCCGCCGGGGTCCGATCCGGCACCGGGTTCGGTCAACCCGAAACACCCGATCAGCTCCCCGGCGGCGAGGCGCGGCAGATACCTGCGCTTCTGGTCATCCGAGCCAAAAGCGAAAATGGGGTACATGACGAGGCTGGACTGTACCGACATCATCGAGCGGTAACCGGAATCGACCCTTTCGATCTCCCTGGCGATCAGGCCGTACGCAACATAGCCCGCGTCAATGCCGCCAAATTCCTCGGGAAGCGTAGCACCGAGCAGTCCCTGGCGGCCCATTTCCCCCATGATCGCCGGATCTGTATGTTCATCGGCAAAGGCCTGCTCGACATGCGGCCGAAGTTTGTCGGCAGCGAAGGCCCTGGCTGAATCGCGGATCATGCGTTCTTCGGCCGTCAGCTGGCTTTCAACAAGAAGCGGGTCTTCCCAGTTAAAGTGAATCATGCGCGGGGCACCCTCCATCAAAGCGGCTGTAAGGTCTCGAACGTGATTATGGAGGTGCGTTGGGGCGGCAACAAAGTGATTAAGCCGCCAGAAGTGGTGCCTCATGAGCGCCGCCGCCGACCATTGCACGACATGGTGCGCTTCGCGCACCGAAAGCCGCATGAAATACCTTTGACAGCCGATGCCCATCATCCATGCTGGAAAGGATAGGATGTGAGTAGTTTTCGGGAGGAGTGCGTGTGGCCCGTTCGAAAGTTGGCCTGCCGCCACTTGCGCCGATCACTCCCTTGAGAGGCCCTGGGCATTCCCGAAAGCATCGATCTGCAACCTGCGGGGACAAGTAAATCATGGAAAACAGCCTACCCACGCAGGATGAGCGTCACCGCGGTTTCTTCGGTCATCCAAAGGGGCTCGGGTTCATCGTCTTCACCGAGGCGTGGGAACGGTTTTCATTTTACGGCATGCAGGCGCTCCTCGTCCTTTATATGACGAGCTACCTGTTTCTGCCTGAACATAGCGCCAACGTCTCCGGCTTCGATGGCTTTCGGGCGGTCATGTCGTCGGTATTTGGCGATTTGAGCACGCAGGCGCTCGCGACCCAGACCTTCGGCATTTACATTGGACTGGTTTATTTCGCCCCGGTATTTGGCGGTTTCATTGGTGACCGCTGGCTGGGGCGCCGAAAGGCAGTGGCGGTAGGCGCGCTGTTCATGGTCGCTGGCCATTTCATGATGGCTTTCGAAGCGGCCTTTCTGAGTGCGCTGGCCGCGCTCATCGTCGGGTCGGGCTTTTTGAAAGGTAATCTCGCCGCTCAGGTTGGCGAGCTGTACGATCCGGAAGACGGGCGCCGCGACGCGGGTTTTTCCCTCTATAATATGGCGATCAATGTCGGCGCATTTCTGGCGCCGCTGGCCTGCGGCACCCTTGGCGAGCTTTATGGCTGGCATTATGGATTTGGCCTAGCCGGAATCGGCATGTTGCTGGCCCTGTTTATTTATATTTACGGGTCCAGGCATTTGCCCGCCGAGCGGGTTCGAGCCGGTGCCAGCCAGACGGTGCCGAAACTGCAACCCGGCGATGGACGGCGCATCGCCGCTGTCCTGACGGTTCTGGGGATCACGTCGCTCTATTGGACCGTCCAGACCCAGGTCTGGAATACCTATCCGCTGTGGATCAAGGGACGCGTGGACCGTGTGGCGGGCGACCTCGAGGTGCCTGTGACGTGGTTCCAATCGCTCGATTCACTCGCGGTACTTCTCCTCGCCCCGCCGATTATCTGGTTGTGGCAACGCCAGGTTAAACGCGGCAATGCGAAAAGCGATCTGAACAAAATCGCATTTGGCTGCGGTGTCTTCGCATCCGCCTGCGTGCTTTTGAGCATTGGCGAAACGCTTGCCGGGCCGGACAAGGTCGCGCTTGTCTGGCCGGTCATGTTCCACTTCGTCTGCGCGATCGGGTTTTTGTATATCGGCCCGGTGGCCATGGCCCTTACCAGCCGGGTTGCGCCGCCATCGGTGAATGCCATGCTGATCAGCTCCTACTATCTGGGCATCTTTTTCGGCGGCTTCGGCAGCGGCTATCTGGGGCGCTTCTATGAAGCGATGTCGCCAGCCCAATTCTGGCTGCTGCATGCCGCGGTTGTCGGCACGGGCGCGATATTATTGATAATACTCACGCGGCCATTGAAAGCGGCGATGAAAGAAGGGGCCGCATGATGATGACCGCGATCCTCGCCGGTGTCGCGGCGCAGGCGGTGGTCCCTACCATCATTGTCCGTCCGGAAAACGCGCAAGACGCCGATTGCGCCGTCGCATCAGGAAAAGCCGCGATCACCGCCGCCGACAGTGTCTTCTCTGGGAACCCCGTACCAGGTGGTAAACGCCGGCCTCGCTGCCCGGGAGGATAGCCAAGCGGGCTGCGCGATCGGGTATGAAAAAGGGAGCCGGATTGCCGACCCCCTTTTTCGATTTGATATATTGTCAGGCGTTGTCTGGACTAGAAATCCATCCCGACTTTGACACCAACGGTACGCGGGCGCGTACGGTTCGCGTTTCGCCATTGGTGATATGGGTCAAGCCATTTGTTTTCATTCGTGATATTCGTCGCAAACAATTCGACGGACACATCGCTGACCTCCACGCCGATCCGTGCATTCAGGAGGCCGATACTATCCGAGAATTGCGGAAAAACATCGAATGTTGTCCGGTCGATATAGCTGACCTTGTCCCGGTAGGAATAATCGATGCGGGCGAAACCCGGCATATCGGCACTCCAGTCGAATTCATAATGCCCGCTGATCGAGAAGCTTATCTCGGGAACATAATCAAGCGCGTCGCCCGGCAGGTTTGTCGCGTCGGCCGCGTCGATGGCTTTGACTTCCGTATCTATCCAGGCGCCCGTCGCCGACAGGGTCAGCCCTTGGGCGGCCTCGACGGAAATTCCGCCCTCAAGCCCGATAATTTCGACATCACCGATATTGCTGAGCTGTGATGTGAAATTGAGGCCATTGAAGACAAGCCCTCTGCGCAGCATGTCGGAATAATCATTGAAGAAACCGGCCAGCTCGAACGTTATGCCTCCATCCGCGGACCGGCCCTTGATGCCTGCCTCGTACGTCAGCACGTTTTCCGGCTCATAAGGCGGATCGCCAGGTGAATTGAAGCCGCCACTCCGGAAACCAGAACCCACCGACGCGTAAAAATTCACCGTATCGGAGATGTCATACTTCACATAGCCGCGGGGACTGAAGTCCTCAAACGAGCCTGACTGCTCCGTCAGGTCGGGCACCAGAAAGAAGAAATCCGTACTGGCGGTTTTCTGCTTGTCGTGGAAGTACCGGCCGCCAACACCGACCTGAAGACGGTCGGTAAGCTGATATGACACATCACCAAAGAGGGCGTAGGATTCCGAACTGGCTTCGGAAACGAACCGATCAGTGAAGATCGAGACGAACGGCGTCTCCGACGAGGCATCGAACGTCCGATAGTCGGCGATCAGATTGTCTTTCAGGTCAGCGTAGAAAAAGCCGACTGTCCACTGAAGCGGACCGCTGTCCTGCGTTGCCAGGCGGACTTCCTGAGTGAACAGGCTGCCAGTATCGAAACGGTCGTCATTCCCTTCGAAGGGATCGCAGTTTGTGTCCAGCCCGCACTGATAGGCGAACGGGTATTGATGATCATTGTCGATATAGGACGTCGCGCTGGTCAGCGTCGCAAAGCCCAGATCGGCGGTCAGCGTCAAATTGCCGATATGGTTTTCCTGAATTTTCGGAACCAGAACCGTTGACGGATCGCCAGCGACAAAGACCGTGCGATCGGGATTCTCATATCCGAGGCCCAACTCGACTTTGTTCCGGTGGAAAATATACATGACTTCCACGTCGAGCCTGTCCGTGGCACGCCATAGTGCCTTTGCCCGGATGTTGACGAGTTTCTGATCATTGCCGTTTTTGATGCCTGCCGCGGGCTGGTCCTGCCAACCACCGCCGCCTTCGACCCGGCTGGCGATCCGAAGTCCCAACTTGTCCTCGACAATCGGCAGGTTCATGACATTTTCAAAGCCCCAACCGATATCACCGCCATCAACGGCGGACAGCGTGGCAGCGAGGCTTCCTTCGAAAGCATCCAGGACCGGCTTTTTCGTGATGTAGCGAACGGTTCCGGCAACCGAACCCTGGCCATATAATGTGCCTTGCGGCCCCTTGAGCACTTCGACGCGCTCAAGATCGTGCGCGCGAACGTCAAGCTGGTCAAACGCAGTGAGCGTCATGGGCAGCTCGTCAAGATACTGACCGACGACCGCGCCATTGCCATATTGGTTCACAATACCGCGCAGGAAGATGGTGTTGCTGCCTGGGCCGTCCTCGCGCATGGTCATACCGGGAACCGCAAATTGCAGATCCGAGACCGTGCCGATACCACGCTGTTCGAGCTCGTCGCCGGAAATGGTCGCGATTGCGATCGGAACGTCGATAACATCCTGCACGCGCTTGGCGGCCGTCACGACGATGACGTCTGTTCCGGCTTCAGCGTCATCGATGTCATCCGAAGCTGGTGCACCCGTTGATTGTGCAGCAACTGGCGCAGCGAACGCCATTACTGATATCGCCGTGCAAAGTAACCAGGCTTTCTTCATCCTATACCCTCCCAAGATGGATTTATTTGAGGGATAGTCTAGCGCTGACCAAACTTCCGCTGCGAGATGCGAAATGCAAGGGAGTGCGGTGCGACATTGTCACCATGACCCGCCCTACCCGCCGGTTCGTTTCCCGATCTGCGCCCACCGTCCGGGATTGATCACCGCCTGATCCTTGGAGAATTGAATGGCAAACGGGTAACGGCCGGGCACGGTGAATAGCCCTTTGCCAACACTGAGCAATTGGGTCGGCGTATCTGCCGCAATTGCAAAGACGGGATGTGGGCCCCGGGATTGCGCGTAGATCTGACCGCCATCGTGCCAGACGCGCAGGGAATGATCGGTGCCAAACCGATAGGCGCCAATTGCGGTCCTGATCTCGTCGTTCGTCAATTTCGGCTCGTTTTGCGGCGTCAGATGCCGCGATTGTTCGGGGACAGCCGACAGGATCGCATCCCACATGACTTCGCCGGCAATCGTCCCGATTTCGGCTGTGACCAGACCTGTGCCGGGTCCGCTTTCGATCTCGCCGGTGGAGACGGCGTATAGCACATCGCCGTCATATTCGGTCGCGAAGGGCTGGATGGCGCGCGCCATGGACGTGTGAACCTGCACCGCCAATCGCTTGAGCTCGGCCGGGTTCATCGCGCGATTGGTGACGATCACGCTGATCGTCGTATTGCGCTTTTCAGCCGCCGCCATGTCGGTCCCGTTCCAGTCACCGTCCATGCTGGCCGGGCTGGCACCGAGCAGATGTTGCGGCGTAAGTTCTTCTGGCCAGCCGGGATTCTTGTAACAGCCCAGAACCTTCCCATCCCGGCTGGTGATGACGCCCAGCGCATTGACCACGGTGAAGGCCGCGATTTTGATGTCCCCGATTTGACGAAAAGCGGCCCCCTGCCCGGAATTGGTGTTGCAGCCGAACATGCCGCCCGCAATGGCAGATCGTCCGGCACCATAGGCACCGCGCGGGAAAATGCCGGGCTTTGCGGCGCGCAAGGCCGCCTGCGCCAGACGCTTGTCCGGGTAAATTTCATTCAGGCGGCGCCCGCCCATATCATAAATGATCGAGCCCATGACAACGCCAATATTGTCCCAGCGCCCGGATCGTTTCCGATCATCAATCAACGCCGTATTGACCGCGGTCGCCGTTTCCAGGCCGTAGAATGTGCCGCCTGCCAGAACGATCGCGTCAAGTTCCGCGGCGGGATAACCCAAAGCGATATAATCGGAATTGATCGTTCCGGGTCCGCCCCCGCGCGCGTCCATCGCAACATGCGCCCTTTTGGGAAAATGGATCACTGTCGCCCCGGTCGGACCGGCTTCATATTGACCGGTGCCGACCCTGATCTCTGGCCAGTCGAAATGGAAAGCGTCCTTGCCTTCGAAACCGTCATTGATCGTGAGTTCCAGAGCGGATTGCGGCGTTGCTCCATCACTCTGTGCCGCCACGGGGACATGTCCGAATGCAATCAGCGCGGTGCCTGCGATCGCGGTCGCAATCTTACGCCAAATGTCTTTGTTCATGACGTGAATTTCCTTCATTTATGCATTCGCCCGGCTTTCCCGCATGGATCAATAAGAGACGCCAACACGCATTCCGACAACCACGGCGTCCTTAAAATCATCGTTCGCGCCCGGATTGAGAACCCATTGCACATTGGGCTGGATGCTGATCCAATCGCTAAGCTGGTGCGCGATGGTGGTTTCGAAAACGGTTTCCGAGCCAGCGGAGGTCGATTGTAAGCGCGCGCCTTTCGAGGCCCGCGCATGTGCGGCGGCGATCCCGAATTTCAGATCATCGCCATGTCGGTAGGTCGCCCCCGCGGACAGGAACACATCGAACGGATTGACCCGGCCGGATGCCATTCCTGCGCGCGCGAAAACACCAAGGGTGCAGTCTTCGGACTGAAGGAGGCAGGTTTCGCCTCTTATATAGACGCCCTGGCTGCGGCCGTCGCCAGGCTGGCCCAGGCGTTCAAATTCGAGCGTATATCGCCAGGCACCGGCAAGGATCCGTACGGGTCCCGGCGTCCAGTCAGCTTCGCCGATCACCAAAGCGCCGTCGTTGATCTTAATGGCAGTGCGGGCGGGATGAGAGGGATCGCCGGGTATCGCATCAAGCGCGGCCATGCGAATTGTCAGATCATCGCCGACATCGATGGAAAGGCGCGCCGCCAGACTGGTGACGGGAAAAATCGAGGGGCCATTTTCCCCTGTCTGGGCGATATCCATGCCCACGCCATGCGCGCTCCCCATGAAGATGTCCGCATGTTCCAGCGCGTCAAATTCGGAATTCAGGTCGTAAAGCCCGACGCGAATATTCGCGGTTGCGGAAATGTCCCGTTCTACCCACGCTTCGTAGAGGCGGAGTGCCCTTACCCCCGTCTCGATATTGCTGACCACCATGGCGTCACCGGTCAACTCGCTCAGTGATTTGCCGTTATTATAGAGGACATAGAGAAAGCCTCTCATGCCCTCCCAGCCAAATGCCTGTTCGAAATCGACGTCGAAGGTCACGTCCACATTATCAAGGTAACGCGAACCATCCCGCGCGCCGCCGAAATTATACCAGACGTCAGCGGTGTAGGAGAATTCAACCTGAACCGGGTGCGCGGCGACGTCATCACGCGCCTCTGGCTGAACGGATATGTCCTCTTCCTGTGCCTGCTCCCGTCCCCAGGCAGCGGGCGCTGTGATTGCCGTCATCGCCAGGGAAACCGCGATTTTTGCAACCAGAATGGGCCTGAGGGGGGCGGGAAAGCGCGTTTCGTTCATCAGAATGAAGAGATCAGATGAACGCGCATTCGGTCTCGCCTGACCGGGATGAATTTTGTTTCCGCAGCCGGGGCCGCCTTGCACAGCGCCGGTATGTTCGCCCGGCGTAACCGGCCACAGTCGAATGGCCCGCGGATGATTGTACAGGCATGGATGGCCGCACAGGCAGTGATTGGCAATTGACCCTCCCCCCATATTGCGAGGGCAAACAGATGGGTCCCCGCGAATATGTAGCGGAACCTAGCCTGTCTGATCGGTAGGATATGCTGACGACTGTGCAATTTGTGGTGACAATTTGGCACCTTGGTGGGTGCTTTCGGTTTCAATCTGCAGGCCGTTTCAGATCTGGACGACGCGCATGTGGTGGATTGAACCTTATAGCGGCGGACAAACGGGCATTTAGCTCGCCGGGCTCCTTTATCGTCGGCCCACACCTGCCGATCCGGGTTGGGAAAAGACAAGAGATCGATGGAGGAGAATATGGGGAAAGTCTTTCAGCGTTACCTTCTGGCGGGCTTCATCTTCCAGTCGGTCGTGATCGGCGGCGGGTATGGCACCGGACGGGAACTGGCGGAGTTTTTCCTCCCCCACGGCCCCATGGGCGGCCTGCTTGGTATGGTTGTGGCGATGGCTGTGTGGGGCGTAGTTCTGGCGGTAACATTCGAATTTGCACGCCAGACCGGCAGCTATGATTACCGGACATTCTTCAAAAACCTGCTCGGCCGGTTCTGGGTCCTGTTCGAGATCATCTTCATTCTTGAGATCATCATCGCGCTTTCGGTTGTCGGGGCAGCATCGGGAGAGCTTTTTTCCGAAGCCTTCGGCGTGCCCAAAATCGGCGGCACCATATTGTTGCTCGCCTCCGTGATTATTCTCGTTTTCTACGGTTCGAAGGCAATCGAGGGATTTCTGTCCGTCTGGTCGCTATTGCTATACGCTGTCTATGCGGTGTTTCTCACCATTGTTCTGACGCGGGTCGGAGGCACAATCGCGGAGAATCTGGCGCAGGCACCGGTCAGCAATGGCTGGATTATCGACGGGGTGCGCTACGCCGGATATAATCTGGCAGTGATCCCGGCAGTGCTCTTCGTGGTCACCCACCTCGAAACCCGTCGTCAGGCTGTTTTGAGCGGCCTCTTTGCGGGGGTAATTGCGATTGTGCCTGCGATATTCTTCTATCTGGGCATGTCCGCATATTACCCCGAGATCGCCGACGCACCTGTTCCGGCGACCTATATGCTGGGCGCGCTCGGCGTCATCTGGCTGAGCATCATTTTCAAGATCATGCTGTACGGGACTTTCGTGGAAACGGGCAGCGGGCTCATCCATGCGGTGAACGAACGGATCGCGATCAATGCGAAAGAGCGCGGGGTCGAGCTATCCCGTCTGATCCGCCCTGCCGTCGCCCTGATATTGCTGGTGGTCTCTGTTTTTCTGGCCACAAAGGTGGGCCTGATCGAACTGGTGTCCAAGGGCTACGGCCTGCTGACGTACGCCTTCATTTTGGTTTACATTATCCCGATCATGACCCTCGGGCTGTATCGCATTACGCGTAGAAGTGCGTGACGGTTCATTCCCTCGCGAAGTTCCGGATCGGCCGGCCGGGCAGGACATCAACGTCAAGTCGCCCGTCTCGCACGACGGGAACGCCTGCGACGATGACATGGCGGAAACCGGCGGAGGTCTGCGCGGGTTTTTCATAAGTCGCCCTGTCTTCGACCCTATCCAGATCGAAGATGACGATATCTGCGTCCGCCCCGACCTGGATGCGCCCCTTGCGCGACATGACAGGGGCGGCGGCCTCTACGATGCGCGCGGGGACGAGCGTGATCTTTTCGATCGCATCGATCAGCGCGATGGCGCCGCGATCCCTGACATAGGTTTTCAGAAACCGCGCGAAGGTGCCAGCGCTTCGAGGATGCGATTCAGCATTGGCAGGAACCGGCCAGCTATCCCTGTCCAGGCGGACTGCGCCGATGCGCCAGAAATCGCCATCCGAGGCGATGGCTCCACCAGGAAACAATACGGACATATCAAGAAAAGCGCGGTCCCTTTCGGAGTCTTGGGGTGTCAGCAAATGGACCACCACCGGCGTGTCGGGTGCTTCGGCCTGCAGGCGGTCGAACTCCTCGCGGTTCAGACGTTCACCATTTGCAGTAAAATCGTCCGGACCAATGCCACCGAGCCGCTCGCTCCATCCCTCGCCCTGAAAAAGGGCGGCGCCGATTGCCGTCGATCCGGCCCCATAGGGATAGGCTTCGACCGAGATCGGAACGCCGCGACTCTGAGCGCCGCGGAGCATAGCGGCGATTTCCTCTATGCGACGCAGGCTCGTGCTGTTCAGATGGCAGATATGGGTATGCGCGCCCGTCGCGGCGGAAACCGCGATCAGTTCCTGGACCGCTTCGACGGCGCTGCCGGGCTCTATGGCCGAGGCGAAGCGTGAATGCGTGAATAAAGGGACGTTACGCGATGCGGCACGCCGTGCGAGGGCCAGATATTCTTCGCGCCGCGATTGCGGCGCGTAACCCAGCAGGACACCGATCCCGATCGCGCCCTGATCCAGCCCGGTCTCGATCAGCCTGAACATGGTTTCGGATTCTTCCGGTTCGAGCTCCGGCTTTTGCCAGTCCGGCTCTGCGAACTTACGCTCGTACCATGCATCATCCTGTTGTTCCGGCTCTCCCAGCACTGCGGCGATGCGTGCGTTCGCCCAACTCGCCGACGCGCCATAATGTATCGGGCGTCCCTCACGCGAAGAGCGGTCGTAGAACGCATCGACTGGCAAAGTTCCCGCCTCAAGCTCAAGCATGGTCGTAACGCCGTCCAGGGCCTTCATCCGGCCGGCGGGAATGCTCTGACCATGGGCGTGGAGATCGATGAAACCCGGCGCGACCACCATATCGCGCGCATCGATGTTCACCTTGCCCTTGATCGATTTCGTGGTGATCGCAGCAATCACGCCGCCATCGACCGCTATGCTTCGCGTCGCATCGAGCCCCGTTTCAGGGTCGATCACGCGCCCGCCGGTAATGACCAGGTCATAATATATGGGCGAGGCTGGTTCCTGCGCTGCCAGCCGATCCGTGAACATCGCGGCCATCACACAGGCGAGACCTGCCAAGAATATGGGCCTGGTCATTCGATCATTCTCCCTTATTGCGCCTGTCGCGCGCCAATCCACGTAGTCATATGAAGCGGGCTGCCGGGCCAGCGGCCATGACATTGTCAAATTCCTGAGGCGCAATGTTCGCGCCGCATATCATGATACATGTAGACCGCCCGGCCAGCCTGTCGTGAAAGGGACAAAGTGCGCCAGCCAGCGCGGCGGCACCGCCGGGCTCGACCAGCAGCTTGAACCGTTCAAGCAGCACGGCCATTGCGCCGCGCATTTCGGCATCGGTGATCGTTACAAGCTCGTCGATCATCGCAGCACAGATCCCAAAACTGTAAGGCAGGGTAAAATGCGGAGCGAGACAACCGGCTATCGTCTCAACTTTCGCCAGTGAGACAGGCATGCCGGCGGCGATCGATGCGGCCATAGTGGCGGCTCCTTCGGGTTCCACCGCAAGCAGCTCAATGCGATCATCCAGTTGCTTGAGCGACGCGGCGAGGCCCGTACATAATCCGCCTCCACCGATGGCGACGATCGCTGTGTCGATATCGGGCATTTGCTCGGCGATTTCCATCCCGGTGGTCGCTGCGCCGATTGTGGTATTCTCCCCTTCCCAGGGGTGGATGAAGGTCCAGCCTTCGTCTGCCAGTCGCTCCCCCATCTCAAAAGCACTCGCCACATCTTCAGCGACCTCCACCTTCGCGCCGCGAACCCGTGCCGCGTCGACGCAAGCGGCATTTGCCCCGCGAACAATGACGATTTTCGCAGGCAGTCCGAGCAGCTTCGCGCAATGCGCCACAGCGATACCGTGATTGCCCGAACTGACCGTACACAATCCCCGTTCCACCGAAGCGCCACCGGCATTGAGGGCGCTGTTGAGCGCCCCGCGCAGCTTGAACGACCCGGTATGCTGCATCAGTTCGAGCTTGAAGGCGATGCGCGTCCCCGCACCGAAATACGGCCCCAGAAGATCCGTCACATCGATCAGCGGAGTGCGCAGGATGTAGGGCGCGAGCCGGTCCTGCGCCGCGCGAATTGCCGAGAGCGTTGGAAGTAATAGGGGCGCAGTGACCGATGTCATTCCACCACGTCGCCTCAGTCTGCCGCCGGTGTTGTCAGCACGAAGTAATTATATGCCATCTGCGCTATGTCGGCGATAATCTCTTCATTGGCGGCAATCTCCGAATTGCCGTTGCGCACGTAAATTACGACGGCCAGATTGCCGCGCCCGCCGGGTAGCTCGATAACGCCCGCATTGTTGGTGACGCCGGTCGGGCCATCGAGCGTGCCGGTCTTGTGCATCACGCGCGTTCCGGCGGGCAATTTCCCTTCGATGCGGTTCTTGCCGGTTTCGCAGCGCGCCATGATGTCTTTCATCAACTGCGTGTGTTCGGCGTTGAGCAAGTCACCACGCCACAACTGTTCCAGAAAATTCAGCATGGCATCGGGCGACGCCTTGTCGCGCGGATCGGCGAGAAAGTCCCCGACATATTTATCGTCCGCATAGCGTTCCGCCATTAGCGCCTCCGCGCGTCCTTCGTCTTCGGGGGTCATCCGATCCCAGGCGGCGGCGAAGGAGAGCCCTTCGTCGCGAACGAGCCTGGTCAGGGGTGGATAATCTGCAAATTCGACCAGCAATTGCTTGGTGGTGCGTGATACGGTCAGGTCATTGATCGCAGCGCCCCGAACCATGGCGGTCACCGCACTGGCACCGCCCGCTGCGCGCATGAGGACGTCGGTTGCGGTGTTGTCGCTGAGAACCATGGTTAGTTCGATGATGTTCGACAGTGACAAGGCCGCCGGGCCGCGACTGAGCCGTTCCTCGACAATGCTCCATTTGACATATTCGTCGCCGCGGATCCCAATCAGCTGGTCGAGCGACAACTCCCCGGCCTCCACGCGCCGCAACGCCTGCACGGCAATCGGAATCTTATATGTGCTGGCCATGAAATAGAGTTCGCCGTTATTGATGGAAACCGAACGGCCCGTTTCGAGATGCCGGACCGCGACGCCGACATTGCCTTCATTCCTGCGCGCAATTCTCTCAATCTCCATTTCGAGCGCCATCTTCGCGGGTGCCTGCGCGGTTGCCGAAGCCCCCGATCGAGCCGATGCATCATCAAGAGCGGCGGGGCTGGTTATCATCGCCAAGCCGAGAGCCGCCACGAAATATTTGTCTTTAAAAAACATAAGCCTGCTCCAATAGATAGGGTTCTTCACATCGACGGCTCGGCGGTCGTGGCGATCTGGTGAAGGCGCCAGCCACAGGCCAGATCCTGAGCGATATGGCCCAGCGACTTGTAGAGGGTGATTTCATCTGCCGACCGGCGTCCAGGCGCCTTGCCGGACAGCACGTCGCCGATCTCGGCCAGTATGTGATCCTCGCCGATCAGACCCAGCTTGTTTGTACGAATGAACTCGCCGCCTTGGGCCAGTGCACCCTGGCGTGAATCGCAAAAATACCGAACCGACGCGACCAGGGTTTCCTCGATTTCCGAAGCGCGCTCGTGGCTCGATCCGACGGCATTGATGTGAGTGCCGGGTTCGACCCAGTCCCTGCACAGGATCGGATCGCTGGCACCGCTGACAGTGCAGATGATGTCGGCGCGCCGGGCGGCCTCCTGCGCAGAACCGGCAACCCCGATCGTCCGTCCGAGTTCGTCGCCCAGCTCTTTCGCCATGCGTTCCGCTTTTTCGCGGCTGCGCCCCCAGATTGTCACCGACGTAATCGATCGCGCGTCGGTGATCGCCCTGATATGGGATTCCGCCTGTTCCCCGGTGCCGAGGATGGCCAAGCGGTTGGCGTCGGGCCGGGCCAGCGCTTCGGTGGCGACCGCGCTGGCTGCCGCCGTGCGCCGCTTGGTGATCTCAGCGGCATCGACCAGCGAGACGAGCAGGCCGCTATCGGGATCGAACAGCATGACAACGCCTTGATGAGAAGACGCGCCCGCAAGCGCGAAACGCGGATCGACGCTCAGGACCTTGGCACCAAACGGTCCATCCGCCGCCAGTGCACCGGGCATGCAGCCGAACAGCCGCGGCTCGGCCAATGGCAGCAGGATACGCAGCGATTGCCGCGTGGTGCCCTCGGCAACCCGCTGCATCACCTCGCTCACCAGATCAAAGGCCAGCTTTTCGCTCAGCAGCCGTTCGACAACATCCTGCCCGAGATATGGGATAGATGATCGCGCTTCGTTTTCCTTGTGTCGGCTCATGGCCCAACTCCTGATCGCTTGGCGGCCGGTTTCATTGCGCACCACCATAGTTTTGTTGCCTTGTCGTCGGGGCGGCTTTTCGCAGGATGCCGGATTCTGCGTTGAGCCAGAGCACGTCGCTCACGCGGAATCCCTGGTTGACCATTGCCTGTTCCAATGGGGAAAGCTGCTGCGTGGCTTGCACGGCATGTCGGTTCAGCCCGATATTCGCCAAACCGATTATCTTCGTTGTGTGATCGAAAAAGTCATCGGGATTTTCGGCATCGAAGCTAATCCCGCCGTCCTGGTAACCGACGCCTTGCAGGACATTCAGAAAAGACAGGTCGGAAGGGGAGACCGCCTCGATTTTCGCATCGACAGGCCAATCGAGCTTGATCACTTTTGCCTGTAGGCGATTGCGCACCGCCTCGGCAGCGCTCTGACGCAAGTCGCGCTCGACCCCATCCAGGGGCAGCGCGCGAGCGGACCACGCGTTGTTTGAGTGTTTGGTTGTCACATATTCGACCCAGTCAAGGTGCGCGATATCCCGAGCGAGCCGGTCGTCTCCCGAGGCAAAGATCAATGGAATGCCGACATCGCCAAAGGACAATGCGACGAGCTCGGCCTCGGTGAGGGACCGGTCGCCAACATGGATGCGAATGCCGATCGACCATGTGTGCGCGGCAAAGCCACCGCTGCCGGATTTTGCATGCATGCCGACAACCGCGACACCGTCATAGGCTCCGGGGCGGGCGAATTCGGTATAGGGATTGAACGGATGATCGAGCATGATGTGCCGCGCGCGTGGGTCCAGCCTGTCCAGCAACAGGTCGGGCTGTGGATTGCCGCTCCCATGCGCATCAGCGATGTCGACAACATCCGCACCGCCATCGAACAATCCGGCGACGACTGCATTGACGTCTGCGATCAGCCTTTCCTGCCCTTGCGCGTATTCCTTCGTGCCATAGCGGAAGGTGAGCGGATTGGTTTGTCCCGAAAGACCCTCCATATCGTGTAGTAAGAGGATACGGATATCCCCGTCGCCGGTCGCTCGATTGGCTTCGACTATCCAGGGGTCACTCTTGGGGACCGCACAGGCAAAGCAGCCCAGCACGGCGATCAGACAGGTATAGCGGGATACGATCCAGGCCATCTATCGCCAATCCAAACTCTCGAAATCGTCGTTCTGGATTGCTTCATCACTTGCGAGCCGTTGCGGGGTCAGATCCACGGCGCTACCCCGATGCGGGACCGCATCGAAATCCGGGGAGAAACGAACGGTGGCCGCGCCGGAAACAAACTGATCGAGAATGCGCTTGCCCAAATGCTCGAGGACACCGTTTGCAGTGCCCATATTGGTCGCCAGAATCACGCCGAGACGTCGATCGGGGAGATAAATCGACTCGGAAGCCTGCCCATATGTTGCGCCGCCATGAAACACCGCACGTTCGCCATGCCGGTTGCCGAGACCGAATCCTACGCCGATCGTGCGTGGTCCCGTACTGGCGAATTGCGACCGCCACATCCTTTCCAGTACAGAGGATTGCCGAAACTCGCCGGCCCAGACGATCTCGCCGTCCTTCTCGACCACCGCGCTCAACCGGGGCAGGTCATTGGAATCGACAGCAGATTGTGCATCACCTAAGAATTGTACGGAGATGGCGTCCGCCAGACTGGGTTCCCCGGCGCGCACGCCGCAAGGTATCACCGCAAGAACGCAAACGAGTGTCAGCAGCCATCTCGACATGAAGGTTTCCTGCCCCAATCCCAAGTGATCCCAGTCCCGCGACTCTGCCTTCCGAAACGCAGGTTATTTTCCCATTCCCCGGCCGTGCCGAGAGGATTCGGTCGGCGCACACTGCCAAAACGGCGGTTTTTTCGATCCGATGCTTCGATGCTGAAGGGCAATGCGGGGGGCAACGCCCGCGATCACTTGCGGAGTCTCAGATATGAAGTACCGGCGTATGCCCATCGAAGCGGAGTCGCCCGAGCAATTCGGGTACGATAAAATTCGCTACAACCTTGCCGAATCCTCAGTTAGCGACCGGCATCTGAGCGAGTTCGAAATCGATCTGTCGCAGCAATTGCTCTGCTATGGCGATCATATCGGTCATCCGGGTCTGCGCGGACTGGTGGCACGGGCTGCGGGTGAGCCGCTGGGTGCCGGGGACGTGCTGATCACTTCCGGCGCGGCATCTGCCTTGTTCATCATCGCCTCCAGCCTGCTGGAGCGGGGCGATCACATGATCGTGGTACGGCCCAATTACGCGACCAATATCGAAACGCCGCGGGCGATCGGGTGCGACGTCAGTTTTCTCGACCTTGATTTCGACCAAGGGTTTGCGCTCGATGTCAAACGCCTCGCCAAGCTGATCCGTCCCGAAACAAAGCTGGTCAGTGTCACGACGCCTCACAATCCGACCGGAGTGTGCCTCGACCGGGCGCAGATTGAGGCGATTCTCGCGCTGCTTGAGAAAACCGATGCGAGGTTGCTGGTCGATGAAACCTATGCCGATATGGGGAAAGGAGCGTTCGATCCCAGCGCGGCGACCCTGTCGCCCAGGGTCATCGCGGTGAGTTCCCTGTCCAAATCTTATGGTATTCCCGGGATACGCATCGGCTGGATCATCAACTCGGACCCCGATCTCATGCATGTGTTCCTCTGTGCCAAAGAGCAGATCAGCATTTGCGGCAGTGTGATCGACGAAGAAGTCGCCTATCAGGCATACTCCGCGCGCGAGAAATGGATTCCAGAGAATAATCGGCGTATCGATACCGCGCTGGCCCATGTGCGGGACTGGGTGACACAGGAAGACGCTGTCGAGTGGATCGAGCCCGTCGGTGGGTGTGTGTGCTTCCCCCGGATCGCCCCCAATGCGGGTATCGATATCGAGATATTTTATCGCAAGCTGAATCAGGATCATGGCACCTATGTCGGGCCGGGCAGCTGGTTCGAGATGCCGCGCAATTACTTCAGGATCGGCTTTGCATGGCCGGGTCTGGACGAGCTGGACGGCGGTCTTGAAAACATATCGTCCGCGATCGCAAACAGTCGCGGTTAGCGACCATTATCGGAGGGACTGACGGATGCTCGACCTTGACGAGATCGAACGATCCATGTTGACGGGTAGCGACAAGGGCCTGCCTAGCCTTGATGCTCCGATCCGGTTATCGGAGATCGGTGGGCGAGAATTGCGCGTGCTTGGCGAAGATCTGACCCTGCCACTAGCGGTGATCCGACGCAGCGTGCTTCATGCCAATAGTCGCTGGATGCGTGACTATCTGACCGCAACCGGTGCCCGCATCGTTCCCCATGGCAAGACCACCATGGCCCCGCAGCTGTTCGACCTGCAGATGCGCGATGGTGCATGGGGTATCACGGCCTCGACCGCCAATCATGTTGCCACATATCGCCGGGCTGGCGTGAAGCGGATCATTCTTGCCAATCAGCTCGTCGGAAGCGCGAATATTGCGCTTGTCCTGCGCGAGCTGGAGCGGGATCGTGAGTTCGATTTCTACTGCCTGATCGATTCAGTGGAAGGGCTTGAACTGCTCCTGCGGGAGATCGAGAAGCGTCCGCCGGGCAGGCCGGTCCAGCTCCTGCTCGAAATGGGTGCTTCGGGTGGCAGAACGGGAGTGCGGACACTGGCGGAAGCACTCGAACTTGCGCGCCGGGTCGCAGCGGCACAGCCGAAAGTCTGTTTGCGCGGGATCGAGACCTTCGAAGGGGTTTTCGACCTTTCGGTCGAGAACAGCTCGCAGGCGGTCGACCAGCTTCTGACCTCTGCGGCCGGACTTGCTCGCGCCTGCGATGAAGAGGGGCTCTTCGCTGCCGGAGAGATCCTGTTGACGGCGGGTGGCTCAGCCTATTTCGACAGCGTGGTACGCCATTTCGGCGACGTCGAGCTGAGCCAGCCTTCCGCCGTGGTTTTGCGCAGCGGATGTTATCTCACGCACGATTCCGGGTTCTATACGCGAGCCTTCGCCAGAATATGCGCGCGAGATGGACACGCCCCGAAGATTGCGGGCGCGCTGGAGCCGGCGCTGGAGGTATGGGCCTATGTCCAGTCGATTCCCGAACCCGGTCTGGCCATCGCGACGATGGGCAGGCGCGATGTGTCGTTCGATATGGACCTGCCCGTGCCGTTGAAGCATTTTCGCCCCCGCGAGCACGTTCATCCCGTTGACGTGCCGGAGGGACTGAACGTCACCGGCCTCAACGATCAGCATGCCTATTTGAACGTTCCTGACGGAGCCGAACTGGCGGTGGGTGACATGCTGGGCTTCGGCGTGTCGCACCCGTGCACGACGTTCGACAAATGGAAATACCTGTTTGTCGTCGACGACGATTATGTCGTCACGGATGCGATAAGGACATTCTTCTGATTGCGGGAGGCAGCGCT
Organism: Pacificimonas pallii; assembly: GCF_019204005.1. Lineage (GTDB taxonomy): Bacteria > Pseudomonadota > Alphaproteobacteria > Sphingomonadales > Sphingomonadaceae > Pacificimonas > Pacificimonas pallii. The sequence continues at coordinate 162,787 of NZ_JAGSPA010000001.1, forward strand.
GCCGCTCATCGGTATCGGTAAGGCTGCGGGTCGATCACCGGCTCGTGTCCCAGCATGATATCGGCGAGGAGCGCGGCGGAACCTGCCGCCATTGTCCAGCCGAGAAAGCCGTGCCCGGTGTTGAGGTATAGCCCATTGACGGGCGAGGCCCCGATGAAAGGGAGGCCATCGGCGCTCATGGGGCGCAACCCGGCCCACTCCACCCGGTCCCTGCCGATCGTGCGATGCACCAGTGAGGGATATAGCCGCGCGAATATGCGATCGAGATTGGCGAGGCGAGCCGCCGACAATCTGCGATCGAACCCGGCGAACTCCGCTGTGCCCACGACACGTATCCGCTTGCCGATTGGGACTACCGCGGCGTGCATTTCCTCGTCGATCACGGGAAGTCGCGGCAAATCTGCATGATCCGGCAATTGGTAAGTTATCGAATATCCCTTTACCGGTTTGACCGATAGCCTGAGGCCCAGATTCCTCAAAAGACCGGGAGATTGCGCACCGGCACAGATGACCACGCGTTTTGCAGGCAGAATCCCTTCCTGAGTGCGCACTCCGGCGATTTGCCCACCCTTCAGGACGACGCCTTTCGCCTTCAGACCCATTCTCAGCTTGCCGCCACGTTCGATGGAGCGGCGGATGCATTCGCTCGTGAACTTTCGCGCATCGCCCGACCTGTCACCGGGATAGCGGATGCCTCCGGTGAACAAATGGGCACTTTCGGCCAGATGCGGCTCGATGCCGAAGGTGCCGGTTGCGCTCACAGTTTCGAATTCGAGCCCAAGGGGAGCCAGCCGCTCTGCGGCTTCGACCGCATATTGAAACGATGCCGCTGATGCGAACACCGCCATTGTGCCAGCGGATGCCTGATCGAATTCAATCAGGTTGGCTCGTTCGATGGCGTCCATCCGTTTCATGGAATAGGAGGCCAGCAGATAAATCGCTTCGGTGGCCCGGCGATGGCGGGCAGGAGATGAATTGCGCAGGAACTCAAGACCCCATCTGCCGTAGGAGGGTAATGCGGTAAGATTGAGCTTGAGAGCGGCATGGGGGTCGAACAAGGATCCTAAGAGGTGTTTCCACACCCCAGGGGTGTTCCATGGCTGCGGCATTGACGGGGTCAGCATGCCGCCATTGGCAAAGCTTGCGCCAAGACCGGGTTCGTGAGCCGCCTCGACAAGGGTTGCGTGCTCGCCCCTAGAGGCAAGTTCAAGCAGCGTTGTTGCCCCGACGACCCCTCCACCGATCACTAAGGTTGCGCTCATTGTTCAATCTGATCGATCATAGGCCATCTCATTGCCCGTTTCACATTCACGCAAACCACGGGCCGAGCAGGTTCCACCGATAAAGCCCTGCTGCGAATATCAGCAGTATCGCCACCACCAGCGTGTACCGCAGTCGCGCGAGCGAGTCCCAATAGCTCCTGATCCACGCAACCGGGACGAGGGCACCAGCGATCAACGCCGCGGCCAGAGCGATGACGGGAATCGTGAGGAGCATCTTTAGATTGGGAATTCCGGTGAAGATGATCTCCTCGCCCAATGCGGTAATCATCAACATGCCGACCGCAGCGAAGACGAGATTGAGCAGCGATGCCAGCACGGCAAGGGCTGAAGCGACCACCTCTTCCCGCCTCATCCGCAGCCAACGACGCCAGCCCACGATCGCCGCGACCACCGTTCCGGAGAAGATTAGCAGGCTGAAGCCGGCCACTTGCAGAACGGTCGCGCTGCTATCGAAAGTGCCCAGCCTTTCATAGGAAAGGAAGGGCACCGCGCTCACGAATAAATGGCTGACCTCGCCGGCCTTGTTACGGCGGAAAGCCACCAGATCGTCAGCTTCGTCGATGCTGCGAAACACGTCTTCTCCGGCGGGAATGAGGCGCAACGCGTCCTTAAGATAGAAAGACGAGATCAACAGGGCGCCGCCATCAGCCATCTCGACGGTGACATCCCCGCCAAGGGAAAGTGCCTTCTCCCAATTGGAGTAGGCTCGGCGCGTATTGCGATAGGCACCCACATATTCCTGCAGCTTGGCGACCGGCAGCGCATCGTCGCCCGGGTCATCGGGCAACGGAAAATCTGCCTGCGCCGGGAAATAGCGATCAAAAAATGCTGGAAGGATCTGGCGCGCGGCATAGGCCCCTTCCGGTGCGTTGAAGGATATGAAAATGCCGACGCCAGCCTTGGGCACAAGCGTCATGGTCGAATGGAAATAGACCGTATCCCCACCGTGGCTATAGACGAACAGGCCATTGTGACGCTCTTCGTAAAAGCCATGCAGCATGGCAGGCAGCGCGTCATGATGCTCGAACAGTGGCTGGCGCATGCGTCGTACCGTTTTGGGGCGCAATATTCCCTGCCCGTCCGTCAAATGCGCAATCATGAAACGAGCCATATCCTCACCGGTGGACGAGAGTGACCCGGCGGGGCCGAAATCATGGATGAACTCAAACCCGCCATCGCGAAATGTGCCTCCGGTTCGTTCGAGATTTTCCGACGGATAGGCGTCGGCTAGACCGGCGGCGGGTTCGGAAAAGGTCGAGTTGGTCATACCGAGCGGGGCGAAAATCTCGCGCGCCACATAGTCATCGAACGAAGTGCCGGTGACTTCCGCGACGATCAGACCGGCGAGGGACGTTCCCCAATTGGAATAGGCCGCCAGCTGTCCCGGCGGGCGAACCCGTGCAGGCATGGTGCGTTTCAGCGCAACCGCGGGAGACAGCAGGTCATCAGCGTTTCTTCGAAACAAATAGCCAATGGCGCCATCTTCGAACCCGGCGGTGTGACTGAGCAGATGACGCAAGGTCACAGGCTGGGCATAGGTGTCGGGTATCGACAACTGCGTCAGATACTCGTTCACATCGGTATCAAGGTCGAGCTTTCCCTGCTCCACCAACTGCATCACGGCGGTCCAGGTCACGGTTTTGGAGATCGAACCTGGACGGAATAGCGTTCGTGCCGGATCGACCGGTCTGCGCCGCGCCGCGTCGGCAAAACCATAGCCTTTGGTGAATGCGGTTTCGCCCCCGCACACAATGGTGACAACACCGCCAGGAATGTTGTGCACTTCGAAAAGCGTCCCGATACTCCCGTCGAAAAACGCTTCGAGCCCGTCGAGCCCGTCGCAGGCTTCCGGCGCGGTCCACCAGTCTGCTGGCCCATCCCATTGTCGCGCCATCGAGGCAGGATCGGGCGATACCTGCGGGACTTCTGCGGCGAGCTTGCTGTTCGCCAACAAACCGAGCAGCCCCGCGGCCATGATCAGCGCAAGCGAGGAAAGTGCCACGCCTGCGGCGCGGCGAAACAGGTTTCCCGGCCCCTTCTGATGCGTTGGCACATGTCCCGTTGGTTCGAAACTTCTCATCCGGCATTCTGCTGGTGTACGCCACTGTCCGGCCATCGGCTTCAGAGACCATTTTGTATCAAGCTCTGTCATCTGACCGACGGTAGCGCGAGATCGCGAACGAAACCCCCGTATTCGGAGGACCAAGCAGGCGAATCTACCGTTGAAGAGTTGCGTAACTAGGCACATTTCTCCAGCAAGTGGATAGTGTTGGCCGCTCCTTAAGATATGATTCGACACCGCAACGGGAAGGTACAGATATGACAGATCGCCGACTTGCACTTGCTGCGATTGGGGCCTTGGGCATCCTCACCTCGACAGCCGCGCCGCTTTCAGCTGGCCCGTCGGCTTCTGGCGAAGTTTTGCCGGAAATTGAGGCGAAGAAGATTGACCGTGTCTTCAAGAAGATTGGCGAAGACGAACCGGGCTGTGCAATTGGCGTGATGAAGGCAGGCGAAGTGCTACACAAGCGCGGCTATGGTCTTGCCAATCTGGAGCATGGCGTGCCCATCACCGGCGATACTGTCTTCAGGATCGCTTCTGTGTCGAAACAGTTCACTGCCATGTCGACAATCATTCTCGCGAACGAGGGAAAAATCTCGCTCGATGACGATATCCGGAAATATGTGCCTGAAATTCCAGATTATGGCAGACCCATCACCATCCGGAATATCATCAATCATACCAGTGGATTGCGCGATTTTCTCACATTGTTCTTTCTCAAAGGGTACGAAAATCACGATTTCTACATGGAGCCGGAATTCTTCGAGATGCTGGCCAGTCAAAAGCGGCTCGAATTCCAGCCTGGCGAAAAGATGTCCTATACGAACACCGGTTACGTTCTCCAGGCGATTATCATCGAACGGGTGACGGGTATGTCTCTGGCTGAATATGCCAAGGCGAAAATCTTCGACCCGCTGGGTATGAAGAACACGCATTTTCATGACGATGTCACCCGCCTGGTGCCGGGCCGGGCCTATGGATACAGCGCGACCAAGAAGGGTTATGCAGTCAGCGGCACGCCGCAGGAACTGCTGGGTGATGGCGGCGTCTTCACAACGATTGACGATCTTGCGCGGTTCAATGGCGACTTCTATCGCGGCAAGGTCTGGCGCGACGACATAAAATCCGAGATGATTACCCCGGGCCGTCTGAATGACGGAGGCAAGGCGGAGTACTTCCCAGGCGTCTATTACGCATCCGGGCTGATCGTCGGCGAACGACGCGGCGTGGACTATGTTCGCCACGCCGGACAGTTTGCAGGGTTTATCGCCGATTACATCCGGTTTCCGCAGTATGAGCTCGGCATCGCCGCGCTGTGCAACGCCGATAACCTCGCCGCGCCGGATTTCACTGCCAAGGTCGCTGACCTTTATCTGGATGATTTGTACACCAAGCCGGCCAAGAAGGATTCAGACGATGTGCCGGACCTGGACTACCAGCCGGTCTCCGCTGAATGGGTGCAGGAGGTCGTAGGCGATTATCACAGCAACGAACTCGGCGTCGACTACACCATTACCGCCGAAGGTGACGGGATCGCACTTGATATCGGTCGGCGTAAAAAGCACGTCTCATTCGCCGAGCTTGGATATCCGATGTTCATGATCGGCAAAGACCAGATTGGCAACCCTCTGATAAAAATGAAATTCACCCGTGACGAAAGTGGTGACATCAGTGGCTTCACATTCGATTTCAGCATTGTTACCGGCATCGAATTTGAACGGGTCAGCTGATTGCGATCGCGCCGCGACCAAATGGGGGGATCGTCCGGAAATCGGTCAGCATTGGTAATTTTTCGCATCTTTTGACGAGATTTTGTTCAATATCGTCCGATTTACACAAATATGTTTGGCCAATGCCCTGAAGGTCCACAGACCTCGGGATTGCCATGAGCCGCGAGACAAGTCTTGTGGAAAATCGGATTTATGAGGGGAAAAAGTCCATGTCCGTCAAGCGCATACCTATTGAAGATACCGCTGGTGAAACGCGCCGTGCGTCGCGCGTTCGAAAAAAGCGGGTATCGGTCGCTCTGCTGGCATACTCCGCTCTCGCGGCGATCTCATACGCGCCCGCGCTGCACGCGCAGGAAGCCGAAGACGCCGAGCGCGACGCGACGAGCCAGAACCTGATCGTCGTCACGGCGACCAAGCGTGAAGCACTCATTCAGAATGTTCCGGTCAGCGTACGCGCCCTGACAGGCGATGAGCTGGATCGCATCGGAGCGGTCGACATGGAGAGTTACATCAAGACCGTGCCGGGTGTATCGCTGAATGAGAACGGCCCTGGCCAGAACGGCGTGATCATTCGCGGCCTTTCCGCGGTCAGCGGATTTGCCTCCCCAGTCGGATATTATATCGACGATGTGTCCCAAGCGCAGAACCAGCAGAGCGACCTTGAACTTTACGACATCGAGAGCGTCCAGATACTTCGCGGACCTCAAGGCACGTTGTTTGGCGAAGGGTCCATCGGCGGTACGATACTGATACGGACCAACCAGCCGGTGCTCGACGAATTTCAGGGCTCGGCGGATTTGGAGGTGTCATCACTGACATCGGGTGGGGAAGGCTTCGCAACTCACGCCATGATCAACCTGCCCATCGTCAAAGACAGGCTTGGCATTCGGCTGACGGGCTACCACCGGGATGATTCCGGCTGGATCGACAACATCGTGACCGGTTCGAAAAATGTAAACACGCTCGAGCGGACGGGTTTTCGCGGATTGCTGCTCTTCAAGCCGACCGACCGGTTGAACCTGACGCTTTCAGGCTATTATCAGGAAATGACCACCGGGGCATTGCAGACCCAGGATCCGCTTTTCGCAGGTGGTCGGTTCGAAGCGGCCTCGCCCGAGGACGGTGTGAGCAGGCAGGATATCGAGCAATATAGCGCTCGTCTCACCTATGATCTCGACTTTGCCGAACTGACCTCCGTGACCGCTTATTACAAGCGCGATCAGCAGATCGATGAGGTGATTTCCGATTTCGTCGGCAGCGGCGGTTTTCTTAATAACGGAGATTTCATCCGGCGCCTGAATGATGAGCCGACCAGGCTGTTCAATCATGAAACCCGTCTTGTTTCCTCGGGCGACAATACGCTCGATTGGCTGGTCGGTATCTATTACAGCGAACGCAAGCAGAGTTTCGACCAGAGCTTCATCGACATCGGCAATCCGACATTTTTTGGCGGCATTCAGTTCTTGGGCGAACGGGATATCAATCAGGTCGGGGTCTTCGGAGAAGCCAATTATGCTCTCGCCGACAATTTTGATTTTACTGCCGGACTGCGATATTATCGCGAAGAATACACCTATGACGGGGCGGAGGTGTTCCCCGGTCTGCCGGCCAACCCGCTACTGCCGCCCAAAGGAAAAGATAAGGCGTGGTCGCCCAAATTCGCATTGTCCTACTTCCCTACCGACGATCTCAGCGTTTATGGACTTGTGACCCGCGGTTTCCGGGCTGGCGGGCATACCGGCAACACGCCGGGCCTTGCCCCTGACACCTTCGGGCCGGACTCTAACTGGAACTACGAGATCGGGGTCAAAGGCGTCTTCTTCGGCGGCGATCTCGTTGCGAATTTCGCGGCATATTATATCAACTGGACAGATCTGCAGGTCAGTGACCAGTTCTTCAACCCCGATCTGCAAGCGGATATCAACTATACGTCAAATGCGGGTTCGGCGGATAGCAAAGGATTCGAGCTCGACATTTTCGCGACACCATTTGATGGTCTGTCGATCAATATGGGGCTTGGATATATCGATGCAAAGCTCACTAAGGACGTTCCCACCCTCGGCGGCGTCGCAGGCGACCGGCTTGGCGATGTGCCTGACCTGACCGTGAGTGTCGATGCCCAATATGAGTTCCCGATCGGGAATACGCTGGAGGGATTCGTTGGGGGATCCTTCCAGCACATCGGCGAGGCTCAGGATAATTTCACCGCTGTCATTCAGGATGGCAACAGAACCCTGGATAGTTACAATCTCGGTGGGCTGCGCGCCGGTGTGCGAAACGACAATTGGGAATTCCGAGTGTTTGCGGACAACGTCTGGAACGAGTTCAGCGTGACCTCCTATCTTCTTATTCAGGAAGTGACCCTGCGACCCCGCCGTATTGGTGCGCGCGTTTCCGTATCGTTTTAGCAAATAACAAGCTCCAGCCGGCCGTCTCTCCCAACGATGCCGGAACTTCCGCACCCACAGGCTGCACATGCAGCCTGTGGGTGTACTTAGTGACAGCGGTCCGCCACAATCATCTTCCGGCTGGGCGAGATGTGGTATTCTCACGACTGTGTGCGGAGGACAGATGAGCAAAAGACAGCGGCTCGACAAGCTTGATCACAAGATTCTGGATTTATTGATAAAGGATGGCCGGGTGAGCCGGGCCGCCCTGGGACAGGAAGTCGGCTTAAGCCAGACACCCTGTTTCGAGCGCATCAAAAAGATGGAACGGAGAAACGTCATCAGCGGCTGCCATGCGGCGGTCGAACTGCCCAAGGTGACCGAAGTTCTGATCATCGTGGTTGCTGTGGAAATCCTCGACTACACCCCGTCACGCGCGTCCGCCTTTGTCGCATATGTGCAGGACATGCCGGAGGTGATTGGCGTACAATCGGTACTAGGTGCCTTTGATTTCTACCTTCAGGTAGCGGCGCGCAATATCGATCATTACCAGCGAATTATGCAACGTTTGCTTAGCGCCGATGGCTTTGAGATCGATTATCGGTCCTATCCTGTCAGCGCGACACACAAGTCTCCACAAAATCTTGAATTATTGGCATTGTTAAACGCTTTTGAGCAGGATGAAGCGGAGGCTTCCACGACGGAGCGTGATCCGTAAAGAGGAAATCGCTATTCTTCTTCGCCGAGGTCGGAGAACAGTTCGAAGAAGGAAATCCGGCTCGGCTTCTTAACGACCTTCGTGACAGGAAAGGTCGTGTAATCGATATCAATATCAGGGTTACTGACAATCGTTTCGATCACTTCCTGATAATGCTCGATATCGCGGGCGAGAATGATGAGAAAGTAATCGACGGAACCCATCACGCTATATCCGACCAGGATTTCGTCAATACGGGCGAGAAGCTGCTCAAGCCGACTTTGCCGGGCGAAAGTATAATTGCGCACACGGATCTGGGTGAAGAAGTAGGATACGCCAAACAGTCTTTTGAGATCGAGATCGGCATGATAGCCCTCAATCACTCCGGCCTGCTCCATCTTTCTCATCCGCTCCCAGCATCGCGTCGAAGACAGGCCAACCTGTTCGCTCATATCCTTTTTCGTGATGCGCCCATCGCGGTGAAGCGCGTCCAATATGCGTAGATCCAGACGATCAAGCTGGTATTGCATTCCTCGCGCAGAAGTGACCTTGATCGCTTGTTTCATCGCTTTCCTTCCTAAAAACCCGGTCATTCGCCCGGTCAGGCGCCACACAGCCTAACAAAATAACAAAGGGCCGGGGGAGATGAACTCTGGAGAATTTCACCGTATTTCGGCACGTTTTTAGAGGGTTTCACCAATGCAGTAAGGGTGTGGTTTGGTCAGCCCCAAAGCTGGGGCTCAGGGGCCGCGACCAAGGCATTTCGAAAGCGTATCGGGTGATCGCGATCGCTGTCGAGTAGCAGCGGCCCATCCAGATCAGCCAGATCGCAGAATTGCGCGACAATGTGAGCGGGTGCCATCGCCAGCGATGTACCAACCATATTGCCCACCATCAGGCCCAGTCCGGCTTTACGCGCGGCGCTGGCCATCGCGAGGGCTTCGGTCAGACCGCCGCACTTGTCCAGCTTGATATTCACCATGTCGTAGAGCCGGGCGCAACGTGCCAGATCGGCGGATGTCTGACATGACTCGTCGGCGCAGATCAGGACCGGAAATTCGGCCCCTTCAAGGCGACTGTCCCCACCGACCGGCAAAGGTTGTTCCACCATCGCGATCTTCAATTCGGCCAGCTCCGGCATGAAGTTCTCCAGTTGCTGGAAAGTCCAACCCTGATTTACGTCGACAATCAAAGTAGCGTCCGGCCTAGCTGCTCGTACCGCGCGCAGCCGGGCGATCGCATCCTTGCCATCCAGTTTGATCTTGAGCTTGCCATATTCGGTATAGGATGCCGCCCGCCTCGCCATGGCTTCCGGCGTTTCAATTCCTAGCGTCATCACCGTTTCGACCGGTTTGGGGGAAAGTTTGCACATCTCCCAGATCGATTGCTGCGTCCTTTTGCATTCGAAGTCCCACAGCGCGCAGTCGAGGGCATTGCGGGCGCCCCCGGCGGGAAGCATATCCTTTAGCAGGGCACGGTCGGGCTGCCGACCAAGCTCCTCGCGCACAGACAGTATCTGGCTCAGCATTCGATCGGGCAGGTCATCGAGATAATCAACCCCGGCCGCCTCGCCCCTGCCAAGGAATGTGCCGTCGGTAATCTCGACATGCACCACGTCGAGTTCTTCATACCGATAACCGTTGATGACAAACGGACTGCTGAGCGCCCAGCTTTCCTTGCGGAGGCGGATCTCGACCATGGTATCAGGGGTCATCTGTCGAGCAGGATCGAGTCTATCAGGATGTCGACGCCGTGCGCCACCGGATCGCAACAGGGCAGCCCTGTTGCCAGAGAGACCTGTCGTACCGCTTCACGCTTCTCGCATTCGTCGAGAGACGACGTGTTGAGGCTTATACCGGCGCAGCGCACATCAGGGTTGGTCAGCCTGGCCAATGACAGATATCGGGAAACGCATGCGCCGAGGTCGGGAATGGGAAAATCGGGATAGTCGTCGATTGTTGCACGCGCCACGTCGTGACACAGTACGATGACATCGGGTTGCGATCCGTGCAGCAAGCCCAGGCTCACCGCCGCGTAAGCCGGGTGATAGAGCGAGCCCTGTCCCTCGATAATGTCCCAATGATCGGGCGCACGATCAGGCGTCAGCTGTTCTGCGGCGCCTGAGAGAAAGTCGCTCACCACACTATCCATGGGGATCCCGCGCCCCGCGATGAGGATGCCGGTCTGTCCGGTCGCGCGGAACTGGGCGTCGATCTCGCGCTGCTGCAGTCCCTTTTCGAGGGCGAGCGCGGTGTACTTCTTGCCAACGGCGCAATCGGTTCCGACCGTGAGCAGCCGCTTGCCGCTGCGGCGGCGTCCGGTCGCGACCGGTATGGCATCAGGCGGCACCCGAACGTCGATGAGCTTTGTTCTGTTTTCGCGTGCCAAGGCGACAAGCTCTGGATTGTCCGCCAGTTTTGTGTGAAATCCGCTGACAATATCAAGGCCGTGCTTCAGCGCTTCCCTCAACACCGGCAGCCAATGATCATATATCCGCCCGCCATCGGGTGCTGCCCCCAATAGCAGGCTGCCCGCACCAGCCTCGACCGCCTTCGCCACGGTCATATCGGGCAGGCCGAGGTCCGCCTTACAGCCATCAAGACGAAGTTGCCCCAGGCAGCGTTCGGGACGCCAGTGATGCACGCCCATGCCGGTTTTTGCGAGCACATTGCTTTGCACGTCGCCCAGGAAAATCAGGAAAGGCGTCCTTAGCTCGGGCAGCGTCCGCACAAATCCATTTGTCGATCCTTCAACGTCCAGGACCTGGCTATTTGCATGTGCCATCAGTCTCGTCCCCGCCAATATTGTCCATCGTGCTGAGCCGCCCGGTCTCTCTCCGGCAGTCTCTCAACCTGGTCAGGAATAGGTCTGGCTGTGCGGGGAATGTTGTCGCTTTTTCACGATTATCCGGTTCTTTTTCCTGAAATTCATGATGAGGAACCGCGAGAATCGGAGTGCGATCATGAAGCGGCAGGATGATTCCGCTCCGCAAGTGTCCGACAAAGATGACAGTCTTCGCATGCTTTGGGTTAGCTGGATTGCGGTTGTCGCGCGGCGTCATTCGCCAGCGTCACGAGGTCAGGCATAAGGTTACAAGGCAGATGGGCATCTTCTCGAAATTGACGCAAATCGGTTGCGCTCTCGCTTTGGCGGGATGCGCTCATACGGTGGAAACGCCGCTCGGACCGGCACTTTATGACACGATCATTCGCGGTGCGACGATCTATGACGGGTCGGGCGGCGCGGGATATCGGGGTGACGTGGCCATTCGCGGGGATCGCATTGCCGCGGTTGGAAACATTGCCGATGCGCGCGCGCAGCGGGAGTTCGATGCTTCCGGTCTGGCCATCGCGCCCGGCTTCATCAACACCCTCAGTTGGTCGACATCCTCCCTGATCGTCGATGGCCGGGCGCAAAGCGTTGTGCGCCAGGGCGTCACCACCGAGATCATGGGCGAGGGGTTTTCGTGGGGGCCATTTCCCGAAGGGGGCGGCAAAGAGGTCACCAATCTGTTCGGCGAGTATGACTACCCGGTCGACTGGCGCACGCTGGGCGAATATCTTGAAAAGCTGGAGAAGCGCGGCGTTTCCGTCAATGTCGGGTCATTCGTGGGGTCGGCGACATTGCGGATCTATGTTGCGGGACTGTCAGACGCGCCATTGACGGGCACGCAGTACGACCAGATGAAACGGCTCATGGAAGAGGCGATGCGCGAAGGGGCGCTCGGTCTCGGTTCGGCAATGATGTACGTGCCCGATACATTCAATACGACCAAAGAACTGATTGGGCTTGCGCGAATTGCCGGGGAGCATGGCGGGTCGTTTATCGCCCATATGCGTGATGAAGGCTTCGCCATCGAAGAGTCGATAGCCGAGATGATCGAAATCGCCGAAAAAGCATCCGTGCCGGTCGAGATCTACCATCTTAAGGTGGCGGGGAAAGACAATTGGGGCAAGCTGGACAAGATCATAGACCAGATCGAGGGCGCGCAAGCGCGCGGGATCGATCTCCGCGCCAATATGTACACTTATACCGCCGGATCATCGGGCCTGGATGCGGCCATGCCGCCCTGGGTTCAGGAGGGCGGGATTGACAGCTGGATCGAGCGTTTGACAGATCCCGAGGTGAGACGGCGGGTCGCCCATGAAATGCGCCATTCGACCGAGGGGTGGAGCAATACCTATCTCGAGGCGGGCTCACCGGACAATGTTATCATCGTAGGGGTCGATTCCGAAGAGCTGCGCCCGTTTATCGGCAAGAGCCTGGCAGAGATCGCCGCGCTATGGGCGGTCAGCCCGGAAGAGGCTGCGATGGACCTGGTGATACAGGATCGCTCGCGTCTCCATGTCGTCTATTTCATGATGTCGGAGGAGAATGTTCGGCGTCAGATCGCCTTGCCCTGGGTCAGCTTCGGCTCGGATGGGGAAGCCATGGCACCTGAAGGTGTCTTTCTGAAAAACTCCGCCCATCCACGTTCCTACGGCAATTTTGCGCGCCTGCTTGGCAAATATGTGAGAGAAGAGCGGGTTATTCCGCTTGGCGAAGCGATCAGAAAACTGACGTCTCTTCCGGCGGAGAACTTCAAGCTAAGGGAAAGGGGGCGGATCGCGCCCGGCTATTTCGCCGATCTGGTCCTGTTCGATCCCGCAACTGTCGGGGAACGTGCGACATATGAGGCGCCACATCAATATGCACAGGGCGTCGAGCAGGTATGGGTCAATGGCATTCAGGTTATTGCCGATGGAGAGCATAACGGCGCGCTGCCCGGCAGGGTGCTGCGTGGCCCCGGCTGGAGCGGATGGTCCCGCAAGGCCGAACGCGACTGAAAACGAGTGCCTGCGCCGCCAGGCTTCTGCCCCTTAAAGACCAGGCAGGATCGCCTCTACAAGACGTGGTCCGGGTGCGTCGATGGCCTCTTTCAGCGCGGCTTCGAGCTCTTTAACGGTCGTGGCTCTCTGCCCTGGCACACCCATGCCTTGCGCAAGAGAAACCCAATCGATTGAGGGGTTGCTCAGGTCGAGAAGCGCGCGCGCCTGCGGGCCAGCCGAGCCCGCACCGATCCGGGAAAGCTCGACATTCAGAATTGCGTAGCTGGAATTGTTGAGGATCAGCGTCGTGATATTGAGCTCCTCGCGGGCCATGGTCCACAGGGCCTGCGGTGTGTACATGGCGCTGCCATCGGCCTGCAGACAGATGACCTTACGGTCTGGACAAGCGATCGCCGCGCCCACCGCGAGCGGCAGACCTTGGCCAATCGCCCCGCCTGTCAGCGTCAGCCAGTCATGCGCACGAGCAGTCATTGTTGCGGGAAAAAGCGCCAGTGATCCGGTGGCCGCTTCGTCGGAGATTATGGCATTTTCCGGTATGAGCCTGGCCACGACCGCCGCCAGATTGCCTGGGTCGAGCGGCCCTCTCGCCGAGGTGCCCTGCGCAGGTTCGGATCGCGCGGCGTCCCGCGTGCCTGCGGGTGTATCGAGCCGGGCGGCCAGCGCCTTCAGCGCGTAGGTCACGTCTTCATATGGGCTGGATAATCCAATGGAGTTGACGTGATCGGGAATGAGCACGCCGGGCTTGCCCGGATAGGCGAAAAAAGCGACCGGCTTTTCGGCACCGGCGATAATAACGCTCCCAAAGCGCCCGAGCGTCTCCATCGCAGCTTCGGCGAAATAGGGTAGTCGCTGGACGACCGGGCGTGATCCCCCGCGTTCGATCCGCGCAGGAAAGGTCTCGCAAAACAGCGTGACACCGGTGGCTTCGGCGATCCGGCCCGCCGTTTCCAGCGCCTCTCCCGTTAACGCCTTGCCGCCCAGCAGAATGGCGCAATCCTCGCCCGATTGCAGGGCGTCGTGCGCCGCGGCGATACGCTCTATGGGCGGCCGCTCGACTTCAGCCATTTGCGGCAGTTCCGCTGGCTGCGCCCCTTCGCTCCAGGCAAGATCGGCTGGCGCGATCAACGTTGCGACATTTCCGGGATAAGTCGTGGAAGCGGCAACCGCCTCGGCAGCGTCGGTGGCAAAATCCTCCAATAATTGTGAATGGCGCACCCAGTCCGACACCGGTTCTGCAATGCCCCGTATGTCCGACGTCAGCGGCGCGTCATATTGCAGATGATAAGTTGCATGGTCGCCCACGACATTGACGATCGGCGTTCGTGCACGCCGCGCATTGTGCAGGTTGGCCACGCCATTGCCCAGGCCCGCCCCCAGATGAAGCAGGGTAGCAGCAGGCGTCCCCGCCATTCTGCCATAGCCGTCGGCGGCTCCGGTCGCGACCCCCTCGAACAGGCAGAGGACGGCGCGCATTCGATCGCGGCCGTCAAGAGCTGCGACGAATTGCATTTCCGATGTTCCTGGATTTGCAAAACACACCCGCACACCAGCAGCGAGAAGGGTATCAATCAAAGCTTCGGCGCCATTCATCTTCATCATCCTCGCTAGGGGCTGGGGTAAGGGAGCGGTCGATGACCTTATTGTGATCGATGATAGAGTATTAATGCCGGAACGCTTAGGAGGATCAACGTCGTGGGCACGGCCCCAATCGTCCATCGGATCGTGTCGACAACGCCGACGCCTTGTTGCTGCGCGGCGGCGTCGAAGCCGCCCACCGAGAGCAGCAGCCCGACAATCAACGGGCCGAGCGCAAGACTGCCTTTCTCTACCGCGGTCCACACACCGGTCAGGGAACCTGCGGCATCCACCCCCCGCAATCGCCCGGTGTGAATGACATCCGTCAGCATCGCGAAGGGCAGCAATTGGAGCCCGCCAAAGCCAATGCCTGCAATCGCGGTCATCACGATCAAGGCCTGCCAGTCCTCAGCACCGTGGAGCAGAAGCATCGCGACAAAGCCAATCATCGAAATGGCGGCTGCGGCAATGTAAGCTGGCGTCTTGCCTGTCTTGCGCGATACCCGGTCCCAGACCAGCAGGGAGGCGAGCGTGCCACCCAGCAGTGCCAGGAAAATGAACGAGATGTCGGCTTCTCCGCGCCGCATCATATGTAAGGTAACGTAGGGAGCAGAGGCAGTGAATACCCCCAGCCCCGCGAGCTGCAGAGCATAGGCCAGTGCAAGTGTGCGAAACCCCGGCAGGGTAAACGCCTCGCGCAGCAGGGCAGGACGCTCGATCTTGTCCGGCGTGATCACCGGCACTCTGACTGTCGCCCGAAAAGTGATAAGCATGGTGGCAGCGCAGATCGCCCCCATCGTCCAAGACATGCCAGCGAAACCTTCTCGACCGCCACCGAACCAGGTCACCAGTGCGGGCGCGGCCGCAGCACCAATCAAGACGCCTGTCATCGCGAAAGTCATGCGATAAGCCATGATGCCCGCTCGTTCGTGCGGATCGGCACTCATTTCGGCCGGCATGGCCAGATAGGGGACGGCGAATACGGTGTAAGCTGTCGCACTGAAAATGTAGACGATAAGGACGTAGGCGAAGTTCCATCCTTCGCCTGGTAAGTCCGGAGCGCTGAACAAAAGGCCGAAACTCGTCGCCGTCGCTATGCCGCCAACGAGCAGATAAGGGCGGCGACGTCCCCATCTCGACCGTGTACGATCCGAAATCCATCCCATCGCGGGATCGGTCACCATGTCCCATAATCTGGGAATGAACACCCCCAGCCCGGCAAGGGCAGGCGATACCCCCAGAATGTCCGTCATATAATAGAGCAACAGCACGCTTGGGGCCGTCATATAGACGCCCGTGCCGATGGACCCGACGCTGTAGCCGATCACTTGGGAAAGCGGGACGTGTCTTGTGATGGCCGATTCCTTCGATTGCCTGGCGCCAAGCCCGCGGGTTGACATAAAATAAGAATGAGGTCACTTTCATTTTCTGTCAACTTTCGATGCAGTCAAGAGTGCGGAGCAAAAATTGGATCTCGAAAAATTTGCGGGCTTTGCGCCGGGGACCAAGGTTGGGACATCGGCCTGGCTTACCGTGGATCAGCCTATGATCGATCAATTCGGAGACGCGACGCGCGATCCCGATCCCATGCATATCGATCCTGAATGGGCACGTGAGAACGCCCCCTATGGCGGCACGATCGCTTTTGGCTTTCTGACCGTGTCCCTGCTCACCCATTTGCTGCATTCGGCAATGGACACCAAGCTGAGCAGAGAAGCGGCAGGTACCGGTCATTTCATGAATTACGGTTTCAACAGGCTGCGTCTGGTCTCGCCGGTGCCGACCGGTGCACAGGTTCGAGGGAAGTTCTCGACCATAGATCTGCGCGAGAATGAGCGGGGACGAATCATCGTGACATTTCAGAGCGAGATCGAGATCGAGGGAAAAGACCGTCCGGCGCTGGTGGCGGAGTGGCTGGCAGTATGGGTCAAGCCGGAGACGATATGAATGACGGGTATCGCCGAAGATGGAACGCGTGAACTGAGGAATGCTCAGGCCTTGCCCCCTTCCCTGTCGCGGATCAGCGACTACGTTTCCTGGTTCGCGCGCGAGACGCCAGAGGCGGAAGCTCTGGTTCTGGGCGACCGTCGAATCGATTATGCGACTTTCCATCGGCAAGTCGACGAACTGGCCCGCGCGCTCCTTGCGAGCGGGGTGACGAAGGGCGACAGGGTTGCCACATTGTGCACGCCAAGCCCCGATTACTTTATTTGCTTTCTCGCAACCGCATCGATCGGCGGCATCTGGGTGGGCATGAATCCCCGATATCAGATCGACGAACTGGAATATGTCGCGTCTGATAGCGAGCCGGTCGTACTGCTGGCACGAACAGCGATTGACGGTCGGAACTATGGCGGAGAAATCGCGCAGCTGGTATCCGGCCATGCCTCAATCCGCGCGATCGTTCTGCTCGATACGGAAAGAGATGAGCAACTGCCTTCGGCGCTCAGCTATTCTCAGTTCATCGCCACAGGGGCGTTGATAGCGCAAGATACTCTGATCGCCGCACGCGAGCGATGCGGCGGGCGCGACCCGTGCATGATCGTGTATACTTCCGGATCGACCGGAAAGCCCAAGGGTGCGCTTCTCCATCATGCGGGTATCGCCGAATTCAGCCTGGGTCAGAATCGTATCTGGCCCATTTCGCCCCTCCGGGCGTTGAACTATTTCCCGGTGAACCACATCGGCTGTGTCGTCGACATCTCCTGTCCAACGCTCGTTGCAGGTGGCACACTGGTGTTCATGGAGCATTTCGAGCCGCGCCGTTCCATGGAACTGATGGTGGAGGAACGCATAACATTGTGGGGCTCTGTCCCCAGTGTCTTTCAGTTGCAGCTGGCTCTGGAAGATATCGACACTTTCGATCTGTCCGCAGTCCAACTGATCCTGTGGGAAGGAGCAGCCATGCCGCGAGAAATCATTGATCGTCTGCTTGAATATGGCAGACCGCTGGCCAGCAATTACGGTATGACCGAATCCTGCGGCGCAATGACGGTCACCCCCCCAACACGCGATATCTCGGTTCTCGAGCGGACAGTTGGTTGGCCTTTCAAAGGGGTCGAGATGCGCATAGCTGGCGGTGACGGACAGCCGGTGGCGATGGGAGATACCGGGGAGTTACAGGCTCTCTCGCCATTTACCATGGTGGGATACTGGAATCGGCCCGACGCGACTGCGGAGGTCGTTTTGGATGACGGTTGGCTTGCAACCGGGGATCTTGGCAAGGAGAATCCGGACGGAACCTATTCAATCGTCGGGCGGGCGAAGGAAATGTACAAATCGGGCGGATATAATGTCTACCCGCGCGAGGTTGAGAATGCGCTAGAAGCGCATCCCGCGGTCGACCTTGCCGCCGTTGTGAGTGTTACAGATCCGCTATGGCAGGAAGTCGGCGTAGCGTTTGTTCTCCTGACGTGTCCTGCCAGCGAGGCGGATCTCAAGCGGCATTGCCGCAGCAAGCTTGCAAATTACAAGAACCCGAAGAAGATCGTTATCGTGGATTCAATGCCGCTTTTGCCGATTGGTAAGGTGGACAAAGTGTCTCTCAGGCAGCGAGCGGAGGAACTTTACGCTCCCGAAAACGGGGAATAGCTGTCATGGAGGTCAATTGCGACTTTGACCAATCCATCGCAACGATTACGCTTCATCGTCCAAAAGTTCTTAACGCCATAAATGCAGCACTTCTTGAGCAGCTCGAAGCAGCCTTGGCGCGCGCGAATGACGATAGCTCCACTCGTGTCATTCTATTGCGAGGCGCGGGCAGCAGTTTCTGCGCTGGCGACGATCTGTGCGAACTAGCGGCACATCCGCCCACGCGGGCGGGGGCGGAGGAATTTGTCGGGCGCCTGCAGAATGTGACGCGCCGCATCATGCTGGGCCGCAAGCCGGTAATCTGCGCCGTCCGGGGCTGGGCAATCGGTGGGGGCGCTTCCTGGGCGCTCAATGCGGACGAAACGATCTGGAGCGAAACGGCACGGCTTTGCTTCCCGGAAGCCAAGCACGGCCTGTGCCCCAGCGGCGGCGTAAGCTGGCTGCTGGCACAATCTGTCGGCCATCAACATGCCTGGCGGATATTGACAGGCGGGGAGACGCTCGCCGCCGACAGGATCGTATCCCTTGGCCTCGCCCCGGCCGTCGTTCCCGATGGAGAGCTGGAAGACAGAGCGGAGGATGCCGCCAAGCGTCTGCTGAGTCTGCCGGAGGTCACGCTGCAACAATATAAGGACGTCAAGGCAGGGATCATCCGTCCATCCATTGACGCCGCGCTTTCGCGCGAAGCCTCTGCACTGATCCATGCCGCAGTGCGCAGGGTTTAATCCCCAGGCGCGGCGTCCGCCAAAAAGGATATGGTTCCGTCATCCTGACGAGACGCCGCTTCACGAAAATGGGGCGACCTTTGAAAAGGCCGCCTCCACATTCGCATCATGACTGTCGCCGGCTGCTCAGCCCTTCCACTTTCGGAGCGGGATCGTGATGGAGCTGGCCTTCTGGCCGCCGCGAAAGATCGTGAACCGGTCGGGGCCGTTATTGGAATAACGGCGGAAGAATCCGGCATCACCGCCAGCGATCGCGATCCTCACCCGGTGGCCTTCCTTAATCTTTGCGGCGACCGGATTGAGTGAGAATTGTACGCGCATCGGTTTGCCGGGCATTACCGGAAGCGCGTCAGCTCGCTTGAAGCTGTGGCCCGCCGGTCCGAGATCGTAGGGTTGGCTGGCGGGATCGGCGGGTTTGCGATTGACCGCACGCAAGACGCCTTCGGTGATATAGGTAACCCGGCCGTCGGGTGCCACATCCTCAAGATATACGAAGATGGCAGGATCGTCAGATTGCGCAGCCATATGCAGATCGATTACCGGTGTGCCAGCCAGTTCCATGTCTTCAGCCATCGGCGCCGTGTCGAACACAATCAGCTTCGCATCTTCGGCGGCACGATCGCCATAGCCCGCCGGGACGCCGAACTGCGCCGACCACCGCGTCTGTTGCCCCGTCGTGTGGCTGAAATCGACATCGTAATGATCGACACCGGTGTTGGCAGGGGTGGCAATGAGCGTGTTCTGTGCGCCCAAATAGAACGGAGTGTCCTCAATTCCTGCGGGCGGCCAAATGGGCGTTTCGCGATACTCGTTCGCCCCCAGCACATAATAATGAATACGCCTTTCCACTGGCATACCCGTCAGCACGTTTTGATAGAATGACACCATCGCGCCAAACTGTTCCTCAATCGAAGGACTGGGCGTTTTCGCCTCAGGCCGAAAGGGATCGGTCCCCACCAGATTCAGGTGATCGTTGCCGGTGAGCCAGATTTCCATCGGAACCTCCGGCGCGGACCGGTAACGAGCAAGCGCGGCCTCGGCCGTTCCGCCGTCCATCCAGCTGCCCCAGACCTGAGCTGGCTTCGCTTCCCTACGGATGCCATCCAACTGAGCCGATGGCGACGCATCGAAAAGGACATAGCCGTTCTTGCCAGCGTCGTCGATGAACTCGGCCTCCGCGTAATCCTCCGGTCCCCATCTATCGCGACCAGCAAGAGCCTGCCGAAGGAGAGTGTACTCCTCGTCGCCATCCACGGGGTCGAGCATGGGCCAAAGCATCGCGCAATCGCTCACCCGTTCCCTGCAATCGAGCGGAATGCTGGGATCTGGTGCACGCCCCTCGTCCATCGCCTTGGTCGCCATTCCCCAATTGGTCAGGAACCATTCATTGACCACGCCGCCCGGGAAGAAGAGGTTGCGATACACGTCGAAATCCACCTCGCGGATAATCGCCCCTTTCAGCGCAGGCGCATGCCGACTGGTTGCGATATCAGCAGTGTCGGCAAGATAGGATGTGCCTTGCGCGACAACTTCGCCGCTTGACCATGATTGCGTGGCGAGATGCGCAATCAGCTCGTCCATATCCTCGATCTCAGCTGGGCCGATATCGACACGGCGTTTGCCGAACGATGATGTCGAACCGCGCGTATCCACCACCGCCACGACAAAACCCAGCTCGGTAAAAGGCCGGTAGTGCGGGCCCGCATCCGCCCGCCCGTAGCGGGTTTGCACCAGAATGACGGGGCTGGGAACGCTGGGTTCCCTGCCATTGGGGTAATAGAGGTTGATCGCCAGGCGGACACCGTCGCGCATCGGCAGATAATAGGCCTTGTCGGCGGGCTGTCTCGCGGCGGCAGGCTGCTCTTCCGCGCTGTCGGATGCAACGGCTTCGACGGGTTCCTGGGTATGTGCGCAGGCACCAATCAACCCAGCTGCGATCCCGATCGACGCTGCCTGAGAGAAGAACCGGTTAAATTTCACAGTCAATTTCCTTCCTTGGATCACTCAGAATCTGAGATCGACAGTCACCCCGAAGGTGCGGGGCTCGTTCAGTGCGATGAAACGCTGGCCCACGACATCCTGATCGAACAGATCGAAAAGCCGCTGCGTGACCTGCTTGTCCGTCAGGTTGCGAACCCAGCCGGTTATGCGCCACCTGCCCCCGTCAAGCTCGGCGCCGGCCCGCAAATTGACGAGCGCGTAGGATCCCACACGGCCTTCCGGCAGGGTATCGTTGGTGAGGAAGCTCGGTCCGCGCAGCAGGTAGTCCCCGGAAACGAACAGGTCCGCCATCGCGCTCACGGGTATTCGATATTCGCCATTGAGATTGAGGGTGTATTCCGGTGCGAACGGAATATGATTCAGTTCCGTCCCGTCAGGCAGGGTGCCTTCGTCATATTGCGCTTCAAGAACGGACCCATTTACGCCCAATGTCAGCCTGTCTGTCGGTCTGGTGCGAATATCAACCTCAACGCCGTAACTGTGCGCGGCACCCGCATTGATGATAAGCGGGTCGAAAACCGGCGTATTGGGATCATCGGCGGAAAGCTGGATGTCGGTCCAGTCCATGTAGAATATGGCAGTCTCGGCCTGAACAAGCCCCCCGAGCAAGGTGGCCTTCACGCCGCCTTCGTAATTCCACAGGGTTTCCGGAGCGAAGGAAATGCCGTCCGCATCGCCCAGCGCATCATTGAAGCCGCCGCTCTTAAAGCCTTTACTGACCGTTAGATACGCGGTCACGTCGGGCGAGAAGCGGAAGCGGATATTGGCGTTCGGTGTGAACTGGTTCCATTTGTCATTGGCCTGAACGGCAAAATCACCACCGAGCAGTGCGATCGGGTCGGCCTGCGCGTAATCGATCCTTTTCTTCTCTTCGGTATAACGCCCGCCAAGAGTGATATCGATCAGATCGGACAGCTCCCAGGTCAGACTTGCGAACCCGGCATAGCTGGTGGTCTTCATTTCCGCCCTGGAGCCTGCCCGAATGCCCTCCAATTCCGGCACGCCCTGAACGGCGGCCAAATCGGCGCCCACTTCAAGAAAGCTTAAGTTCTTACTCTTCTGCTCGAAATAATAGACTCCCGCGACCCATTCGACAGGACCGGCATTGCCCGAGATTCGGGTTTCCGTAGAGAAGCGCCAGACATCCTCGGGGTCACCATCGTAAAGCCAGCGCAGGGCGGACCGATCAATATCGGACCGATTTTCATAATCATGCGTGCGGTAGGCGGTAACGTTGTCGAGATTGATTGCGCCGATCGAGGTGCTCAAATTCGAGGTGATGCCCCACACTTCGGCCTCTTCTTCTGTAAGAATGTCGGCATAGACATCCCTGTCATAGGGGTCCGCGTTACGCTCGACGCCAAAGAGGTCTGCGACCGCTGCGAAGGTTGTCGAGGGATTATATTCGAGAGTTTCGAAAACCAGCGAGTCCTGGTCGACCTTGCGGTAATCGGCGGAGAGACGCCATTGCGTATCGGGCCCGAAATCGAACAATAATTGCCCACGGACTGACCATGCCTGTTTCGAGTTCACATCATCGCCGCGCAGAAGATTGTGAGAAATACCATCGCGCCGATCCGTGACCGCTGAAATCCGCGCTGAAAGCAGGTCGGGCACGATCGGACCACTCAAGGCAAGCCCCGCGCGCAACTGGTTGAAATTGCCATATTCGAGCTGTCCAATAGCCTCGAAATCCGGTGTCGGCCGGGCAGTAGTGTAGCTGATAACGCCGCCAATCGTATTGCGTCCGAACAGCGTGCCTTGCGGGCCGCGGAGAACCTCAACCCGTTCAAGATCAAAGAAATCTACCGATGCGCCGACGCCTTGGCCGAGGAAGACCTCATCAAGGTAAAATCCAACTGCCGGATCAGCGCCCGCCGATCCGGCATCGCCAATGACCCCGCGCAGCGATGTGGGCGATAGCTTCTCGTCGCCAAAATTCCCATAAGCCAGCCCCGGCGTGCGCACCGCAACCTCGTTGAAATCGGTGATGCCCTCTCGGAGAAGCTTGTCGCCAGTAAAAGCGGTGATCGAAATGGGCGCTTCCTGCAGCGTTTCTATTTTTTTTCGCGCTGTCACCACGATAAGAGGGATGCCGTCGCTTTCCAGTTCCGCGGCGAGCGAACTTTCCTGCGCAGCGGCAACATCAGCGGAAAAAAAAGTCGTACAGGCACTGAGGGCCAAGATGGACTTCGAGCGCATCGCAATACCTCCCCAAAAATGAACATGAGCTCATATTCTAATTTAGGAGAGTTAATTGGCTTGTCAACTCGCACGAAACGGCGATCGAAATCAGCATCGGGGTTTGTATGGCCAAGCGTGCGCAGGGAGGCAGCGAGAAGGGGAAGGCACCAGATACACCTACCGGCCTGGCGATGGGACGCGGTTCAGCCCAAGGCACCAAGAAGCCGTGCCATGCGTGACAGGTCGGCAGGGGGCGCAGAGTCCGGGTAAAGGACACGCAGCCATATCAGGCTGAGCGCTTGGGCAAGAGATTCGTCATCCGGCGTCTGCGCGGCGAGAAATTGTACAAACCGTTCGTCAGGATAGATGACGATCCGGCGCATCAACTCGTCCATCATGGCGCCGAGCGCGCATGCGGCAAAATAGGCAGCCGCCTCGGTCGCCTGTCCATCGTGGTTGCGGACAACACTTTGCGCAATCTTCTCATACCACTGACGGTTATACTGATGGACGATCCGCCCGAATTCGGCATCATTATCCATCATCTGGAAGACGCTGCGCATCAGGCCGGCATTGGCGCGAACGGTGCGAATCCATTGCAGATTCGCGTCCATGATGGGCAAGAACAGGGGGCAATCGCCCTTCATGGGACGCTGGTCGTTTTCCTGTATACTGGACAGAAACTCGTGAAGCACGGCACGCGTGACCTCGTCCTTATCCTTGTAATAAATGTAGAATGTTCCTTCGGACGCGTCGGCACCAGCGGTAATATCGGTCACCCGCATGGCATGGTAGCCGACCTGTTCCAGCACGCGCGCCGCCGCGAGTTTCAATCGTTCGCGCGTGCGGTCCCCCTTCCGTTTGGGTGGGGCATATTCCAGCCGTTCGGCCAGCGCGACAGAGTAACTTTTCATCGGGACCACAGCCCTTCCAGTTGAGACTAACCCTTCCGCTGCGCAATACACAGATTGCTGCCCATCAACAAAAAAGCGTTCTGAAGGCTTCGGACCCGCAAGGCGTCCGCCTGCGCGACGCATGCGCGCACCATGTCGCCCGAGAGGCTTCGATCAGAAGCTACGGACATTCCCTCGCTCTGGTCGGCCTATTCGTACGGAATTTTGGATTTCGGACATGCCATTTGGCTCATCATTGCGGATGAATCCAGCGTTTGAAGTGGGGATTCAGCGAATTTGCATATAGATTATCGATATCGCTCATTTCTCCGCTGTGCTTGGGCGTAGGATTGCAAGGAAAAAATCTCAACCAGTCGGGCCTTTCGCCGAATGATGTTTTTACGCGCCGCGCTCTTTATCACCCTGCTGTTTTCCTCCGCCGCCTATGCGCGACCAATGACGGCGCAGGATGTCGCTAAGTTGCGGCACGTGGACGGTGCCGCGATCGCACCGGACGGTACCCGCATCGCTTTCACCACGGCCTCCTGCCCGGATGTGCTGGCCGGCGAAGACAATGGCTCCGTGATCAAGCAATTGAGCCTAGGATGGGGACCGAACATATCGCGCAATTGGCTGCCGAAAGGCATAAACGTTTCGCACGTGCAATTTTCGCCGGACGGCACCTCAATCTCGTTTCTCCATGCCATTAAGGGAGAGAAGACAGCGATATGGGCTGTCCCTGTGGAGGGCGGGCCATTCCGAAAACTTGCGGCGCTCCCTGATGCCGCAATCCTGGCTTATCAATGGTCGAGCAACGGGGAGCATGTCTATTTTCTCGCCGAGGCAGAAGCCGACCCAAAGCGTATTCGGGACGTCGAATTGGGATTCAACGCTATTATTTACGAGGAGGAACCCCGGTTCAATCGTCTGTTCGCGGCGAAGATTTCAGCGCAAGTCGATACGGTCCCCCGCGAATTACCGGTGCCGGGCCACGTTTCCGAATTCGCGATGGCACCGAACGGTCGGACCATTGTCGTTGGAAGCGCGCCAACGCCGCTTGTGGACGATCATTATACGTCCAGGCGGTTTCATATTCTCGATCAGTCGAGTGGCAAAATTTTGAAGGTCGTCGCCACACAGGGCAAGCTGGGAGATGCGGAAATTTCGCCCGATGGGCAGCTTATGTCGCTCATCGCGGCGACTGATAAACATGACCCTGCGGCAACCACCTTGATGCTTGTGAACCTGGCAGACGGCCGCATGCAATCGCTGAACGCTGGTGCGCCGGAAGCGGCAGTTGATGCCGCATGGCTGGCAGACGGTCGATTGGCAGTGGCCGTGCATGTTGGCGCGGGCAGCCGCCTTCGCTTCTATGATCAAGACGGACGGATCGTCGAGGAAGTCGATCCGGGTCCTTTGGTGCTCCGCGGACTGGAAACGACGGGCGACAGGATTATCGTGCTTGCCGACGCGCCCAGCCATCCCGTTGAGTTATTCGCGTATCGAAGCGGCACGTTTGAACGCTGGACCGATCACAATCCGTGGCTGGCCGAGATCGATTTGGGTGAGCAAAGAACTTTCCGGTATATGGCAAGGGACGGTCAGGAAATAGAAGGCGTGCTGATCGAGCCGGTCGGCGGGGCACCTTCGGGCGGCGCGCCAACGATCATGAAGATTCACGGCGGCCCCGAACTGCATTTTTCGAACGGATGGACCACAAGCTACTCTGATCCTGGCCAGGTCGCCGCAGGCCGGGGCTATACAGTGTTCATGCCCAATTATCGGGGATCGACGGCATATGGCACCGCTTTTTCCAAGCAGCACCAAGGCAATTACACCGATCCGGAGTTCAATGATCTGGTGGACGCGAAACATGCCCTGGCCGCAGCGGGAATGACGGACCCTTCGCGAACCGGGATCGTCGGCGGATCATATGGAGGATATGCGGCGGGGTGGGCCGCCACAGCGCTTACGAAAGAATTTTCTGCAGCGGTGATGTTCGCTGGTATATCCAATCAGGTCAGTAAGTTTGGTACCGTGGATACTCCGTGGGAGATGCACAATCTGCACTCTCGCGCTTGGCCTTGGGATAATTGGCAGGATTTGCTGGTCGCAAGCCCGATCTATCATACCGAAAAATCGAATACGCCGTTATTGATCGTACATGGAGAACTCGATACGCGGATCGCGCCATCCCAGAGCTACGAGCTTTATCGCGCACTCAAGATCCGCCGACCAGATCTTCCCCTTCGGATGGTCTTATATCCTGGCGAAGGGCACGGTTTGTCTCGAGCGGCCGCCCGCCTGGACTATAATCTCCGGATGCTTCGATGGTTTGATACATATCTGCCGGCTGGCAATGCCGATGGCCCATTGCCGCCGACACGTCTGAGTCTTGGCGAACAGACCGACTAAAGGATATGGTCTGAAGCATCGGTGGTCGGCGGCGTTTCGGATGTCGGCACATGTTGTTATGATCGTCGGAAGCGTGCCGCCGCGGATCAGCGATGAAAGATGGCCAACGCAGCACGGACACCTCGCTTTGCGGGGCGAAATTAGCTGCCAGTGCGCCCGGATCGAGATCCCGGGCCTGTCATCATCGAGCCGCGATGACGCGTGTCATCGTTCGTATTTCGTGCCTTTCAAAAGCTTGGCGTCGAGATTTCTGGGATCAATCGGCAGCCCGAAAACTTCCTTCGAATGCGAATGTCCGAGTTGATGCGCAAGGAAGGCCGATTTCATGGCCGCCTCGCGCCCTTGACTGTCCTGAAAACTGTTCACCGCCTCCTTGGCGAGTTTAAGTGCGAATGAGGACTGTTTCGCAAAGCGTGTTGCCAATGCGATCGCGAATTCGCGCAGTTCCTTTGCCGGGACAACGTGGTTCACCATGCCGAGTTGCGCCGCATCCTGGGCCGACACAGCTTCCGCGCCGAAGAGCATTTCCTTCGCCTTGCGCGGCCCCAATTCGAACGGATGTGCGAACCATTCCACCCCGGGAATACCCAAGACCAACGTATTGTCGATGAAGCTTGCATCGTCCGCAGCCACGATGATGTCGCATGGCCAAACGAGCATGAGCCCTCCGGATATGCATCGGCCCTGCACCGCTGCGATTGTGGGCTTTGGGACACTTCTGATCGCCTCGGCGATACCGAAATAGACCTCGCGTTCGCGCGCCATCATGCCTTCCTGACCCGGCGCCGCAAAGTCGCTCCACATTCCGATCGTGTCATGCGCAGCGAGATTTTGTATTTCGTCGACTTCGCGCAGATCATTCCCGGCAGAAAAATGAGCGCCGTTCGCGGCCAGGATGATGACCTTGATATTGTCATCGCCCGCCGCACGCTTGAACGCATCGTGGACCGCATAGAGCATCTGCGTATCCTGCGCATTACGGACTTCAACCCGCTTGAGCGTGATCAGGGCAATATGCGGTGCAGGTAGGGCATATAGAACATCGTCTTCACGCATGGAATTTCCTTCAGCTAAGCCGAGCCGCCCCGTCGATTCGGATCGTCTCGCCATTCAGCATGGCGTTTTCGCAGATGGCGACGGCCAGATTGGCAAATTCGGCGCCGCTTCCGAGACTGTCATTTGGAAAGGGTATATTTTCGAGAAGCGGAGACGGGTCGCCATTGAATGCGGAAACGAGCATCGGCGTGTCAAAACTGCCCGGCGCAATCGTGCATACGCGAATGCCTGCGCTGGCCAGATCGCGTGCCATGGCGAGCGTCATGCCTACGACGCCGGCCTTTGCCGCGGAATATGCAACCGTTCCACGGGGGGAATCGAATGCGTTGATTGAAGAGACATTGATGATCACGCCGCGCTCGGCGCGGGCTTGCGGCATGTTCTTCGCCATCCGTTCGGCGGCGAGGCGCGCGCAATTGAAAGTGCCAATCAGATTGACCTCGATGATCTTGCGGAAAATATCGAGCGAGAAAGGCCCATTCTTACCGTAGGTACGTTTGAAATCTGCGGCTTTTCCCGCGGCATTCAGCAATATCGAGGGTCCGCTGAATATATTGGAAAGATCATCCAAAGCTGCTGTGACTGCATCTTCGTCACAAACATCAAGCGTGTACGATCTGAATTCGCCCGGCCCTTTGACAATGTCGAATATCGCAACATTCGCTCCGAGTTCGGCGAAGCGCCTTGCTGCGGCAAGGCCGAGGCCGGATGCCCCCCCTGTGACGATCACAGTGGCGCCAGAAACTATCATGATACAATCCCGTTCGATGACTGATTTTCGGCATCCCTGACCTGCAGCCGCGCCCGCACATCGCGGTGATCTGCCGCTGAAAATTTATATCCCCACATGAGCCAGATGCCGGCCACGTAAAATGGCACCGACAGGAGGATGAACATCCACTTCGTGGCAGCGACATTCGCGTTGGGATCAATGGATGGATCGAACCCCGCAAAGGCAAGCAGCGGCAAGGCAATGCCGATTGCGATGGCCTGCATGAACTTTCGCGAAAGACTCCAGGCGGAAAAATGTGTCGCCACGAGCGGTTCGCGGCCCTCCGCATCGGCAAAATAGTCTGCAGTGTCTGCCACCAGCGCCGTCGGCAATATTGCAAACCCACCGGCCGCAAGTCCGACAAGACATTCAAGCGCCAGAAAAACATATCCGTCCTCGCGTGAAAGCAGAGGAACCCCGATCGCCAAGATCGCCGCAGCGCAGCCAAGCGATAGCGCGATCGTTCGCGCCTTGCCGCAGCGCCTGCTGATCGCAAGCCAGAAAGGTACGGAAACGATGATCAAAATGTAGGGAAGCAACAATACCAGGCCGATCAACTCGGGCTGGCCGAAATAATATGTGACGAGATAGGCTGTGACGGCCAGCCCCGCCCCTTTTCCCAGTTCAATCGCGCAAAACGCAACCACAAGACGCGCGAAATGAGGGTTGCGCGTCAGCACGAATATCAGGTCGCTCCACCCTGATTTCATGTCATTCGATACGGGAATTTCGCGAAAGCTCTTCGCTGAGATCAAAACCGTCACAGGCAGCAGGACCGTGATGATGATGGCCATTGCCATCATCGTTGTCCGGTCGATTCCATGACCGAAACTGCTGGCCACAAGGGGGGCCAGCGAGGCGACCGCGATACCCGCAATCATGGCCGTCTCGCGAAAACCGCTGAGCGTGGACCGGTCGTGATACTGAGGGGCGATTTCCGCCCCCCAGGACCAATAGGGTATCTGGATGAGCGTCCACCCGAGATAAGTGATCAGGCTGGCGACAAGCAGATATGCCCCGGTCACCTCTACCGGTGGAACGAAAAGCAGCCAAACACCAATGAGCAGGACCGGCACGCCCGCCGCCATCCAGATGCGTCGACGCCCGAATTTGGACGTCGTGCGATCCGACATCAAACCAACCGCGGGGTCGGTTGCCACATCGAAGATGCGCGAAAGCAGGAGGATGGTTCCAATCGTGGCCAGCGCCAAGCCATGTACGTCGCTGTAATAGATCGGCACCAAGGCTGTCGCAGGAACGAGCATCACCGCCAGCGGGATGGCGGTCGCGCTATATCCGGCCAAGCGCCATAAATGCCGCCCGTTTTCGCGGTCGAAAGTCGTGGGTGACGGGGTCAACCTGTCGGCACCCTTCGGACAAATTCTGCAAGCGCCTTGCGAAAGGCGTCTGGCTGATCGAGATTTGCGAAATGGCCCGCGTCCGCCAGCTCCTTCACTTCGAACTGGTCATTGTTTGCCCACAGCGCCAAAGTCGAAGCCAGATTGCGATTGATGTCCTTGTCATGCTCGCCGCGCAGCAACATGACGGGAACCGCAAGATCGGCCGCGATCTCACGATAGTCATATTTTCTGATGTTCTGCTGGATGCGGTACGTCACCCCCAGATCCACGGCGCGGTACATCCGCAGGAGCACGTCTCTGGCGCGGTCCTGCCGGGTCGCGTTTTTCGCCACGATCCCGGCAAGCCGCTCGACCCCCATCGTCCTGCCGATCACATATTGCGCGAAAGCGATTCCGGGCGGGAAATTCAGGTGAAGAGTGGTTCCAAAAATTGCCAGGGAAACAATTTTGTCAGGTCGGTCATGCGCGGCATGAAGCGCAACGAGGCCGCCAAGCGAATTGCCCACGACATGCACGCTCTTGTCCGCGCAGCAGTCGATCAGATGTCCAAGATCCTGCGCCATTTTTTCGACGGTCAATGTCTTCCGCGTCAAAGGGGTGGGCGCCGTCGAGAGGCCATGCCCGCGCATGGATATGATGGTGCTGCTATAGCCCAGGTCAGCAAAATGCTGCGCGTCGGCGGCAAATTGCGAACTGTCAGCGCCGAGACCGGGCACGAAAAGGAAATGTCCGTTATCGCCCCCTGCCCAGGTCTGGGAGTGGATCCGGACGCCGTCAGTGGTTTCCGCGAGCAGAGCATCATCGGGAGAGATCATGCCAAATCCCCACCTGGCGTCAGCAAGGGTTTCATGATCTTGCCGAGTGCATTGCGCGGAAATTCGGCGCAAAGCTCACCACCTTGCAAACGCTGATATTTGCCCAGACGGGCATTGGACCACGCGATGATATCGTCAGCGGACGCGGTACTGCCCTGTTTAAGCTGAAAGAAGGCGTACGGCACCTCGCCCCATTTGTGATCAGGGCGGGCGATCACGGCCGCATCGACAATGTCAGGATGGTTGCGGATCTCCGCTTCGATATCTTGCGGGTAGACGTTGGCACCGCCGGAAACGATCATGTCCTTGATCCGTCCCCGCAGATGCAGGAAGCCCTGTTCGTCGATCTCACCCAGATCGCCGGAGCGGACATATTTGGAGCCATCGGACGATTGCCAGAATAGTTCGCCGTTAAGCTGCGGCTGCCGAAAATATCCGTCTGAAATCAGAATGTTCGAACCGGCGACCTCGCCAATCGTCCCCGCTGGAACAGGATTGAGGTTGCTGTCCAGAATCGCGACCATGCCCGTCTCGACCGGCGTGCCCACGCTTTCCATTCGGCCGTCCATCTGGCCGGGCCGAAGGATCGTGCAGACCCCTTCGGTATTTCCGTAAAGTTCGAACAGGCGAACATGGCTGTTCTCATGCATCCGCCGCTTGAGATCGGAAGGCAGAACGGAGCCCGCGGACACGATGGTCAGATCGCGTTCGGGCATCAAGCTGCCGTCGCACGGAAAAAGCATGCCCAGCTGTGTTGGCACAAGAAACGCGTGAGTGACTCCATGTTGCGCGATCTGATCAGGGATAGCTTCGGCCTTGAGATCGGGATCAATCACGAGCGTGCCGCCGGAATAGATGGTCGGCAGCAGCGTCATCCATGTGCCGTTGGAATAAGGCGCGGTTGCCAGCAGGGTCACACTGGCGGCGTCGATGCCATATTCCCGCGCGAAGATCAGACCATAGGCAGCCCTAGCTGCCATGCTGTGAAGGATTCCCTTGGGGCGGCCAGTAGTGCCCGAGCTGTAGATGAGGCTTATCGGTCTTTCAGACGAGAGGCGGGGACGACGCGGAAAGTGGCTTCCCGCCACATGCTGTCCAAATTGTGGGAGATCATGCATCCCCGCTTGCGGTCCGAGGAGCGCCTTGCCGGTATCGTCTCCCAAGATCAGCGCCGGATCGCAGTCGCTTAAGAGAGCGTCCGCGTCACGCCGGGTTATGAACATCGGCAGGGGCGTGACGATTCCCCCAGCGGCGCAGATGCCGAATATCGCGGCGATGAAGTCGGCACTGATACCGCCCGCCAGGACGACCCTGTCACCGGGCGCTAAATCCTGTTCGAGCAGGGCGGTCGCGATTTGGTCAATCCGGCAACGCAGCGCCTGCCAGTCGCAGACACCGTTTGGCGAGATAATCGCCGCACGCGATGGCGCGGATTCGGCATGCGATGCAATGGCGTCAAGCAAATCGCGCGGTATGGGTGAGATGTCAGAGTTCATGGCCGGGAAACGCAATGCTTGGATAGAAAGTGGATGATCGCGTCGACATCTTCACGGCGATCAAGCAAAGGCGCATGTCCAACCCCTTCGACCAGATTGAACTGTGCATTCGGGTGGCGCGCTATCATGGCCGCAGCGTTTTCCTCATCTAGAACATTCGATTCAGACCCCCTGAAAAGGAAAAGGGGTGCCCGCAAAGCGCCAAAGGCTTCGTCAAGGTCGAAATCGCCCCGGTGACTGCGAAGCTGCTGCGCCACTGCCGGATCAAAGTGCAAAGACCATGCGCCGTCATCCCTGCGCCGCGCGCTGTTGATGGCCATATCGACCCATGTTCGTTTGCCGGACTGCCTCATGCCGAAAGCGCCGAATGCGTTTTTCATGTGGCCGGCAAGGGCGGCGATACTTTCGAACCGCGTGTCGACCGACATCGCCTTAAAGATGGCATCCGCTATATCGCTGTTTAATTGCGTGCCGACGTCGTTGACGATGAGCGCGGTAATGCGGTCTGCTAAGGCGCCTGCGGATAACCGCATTCCCAACGCGCCGCCCATGGACACGCCCAGCCAGGCGAGCCTGTTCAGTCCCAGCTGGTCCACCAGCGCCACCGAAATTCGTTCGTAGACATCGAAACAATAGTCGCGATCCGGAGCGGCCGACCATGCTGACATTCCGCGGCCGATCATATCCGGGGCAACGCAGTAGAAGTGAGGGGAGAGCTGGCCGGCGAGCTCATCAAAATTCCGGCTGCTTCCGCCCAGCCCATGCATCAGCACGACAGCAGGCGCAGCTTTTTCCCCCCAGCGGCGAACGCCGATTTCAAAGCCATCGCAGTCGATGATGGTTTTCGCAGAATTCGCATATGCGCGTCGTTGACTAGTCACTTGATGGTTACCTTAGTCACCCATTCTGCTAGACACCCGTTCCGCAGAGATTGACAGGATATAGCAACGCCATGCCAACCCATAAAAGCCAGGCTCATTTGTTCGACCGCTCGCGTCAGCGGGAGAAAAAGCGTGCGGCGCTGATCTTGGAAGCCGCGCGCGCTTTTCACGAAAACGGCTACGCCGGCACGACACTCGACATGCTGGCAAAGCGTCTCGGAATCACGAAGAAAGCGTTGTACAATTATGTTTCTGGCAAAAGCGAACTTTTGCTCGAGATATTCTTGCTCTGGCTGGACCTTCAAGAAAAGTCGATTGGCGAGGCCGAGCAGGCCTTTGGTGACGCCGAGGCCAAACTGCGCGTCTATGCGAGCAATTATGTTCAATCGGTCTACGAACATTTCGTACCCATGGAACGAATGGTTGGCGAGCTCGACACGCTGGAAGAGGATGCCGTCCGTTCGATCCAACTCCGGCGCCGCAAGAACGACCAACGGCTCGCCGCATTGTTCGAGAGTGGGCAGGCAGGCGAATTCGCGGATTGGGATGCCAAATACGCGGTGCATGTTTTGAACGGCGCGATCGACTGGATGTTCAAATGGCTGAAACCAGGCGGCAAGGTCACACCTGAAGAGGCGTCAAGAGGGGTTATCGATATCGTCATGTATGGCTTTCGCAAACGCTGAGGGACGGCAGGATTGATATGCCGCGCGCCCCTCATTCGCCCACTTAATATTTGACCGTCGCCGTCAGGCGCCACCGGGCAGGCAGCCCGGGATAGGTAAAGTTCAGCCCTGGCGCGACTTCAAAAATCTGATCGTTGAATTCCTCATCGAGAATATTCTCGCCAGAGACTGCCAGTGACCAAAAATCACCTTCCAGCGCGGCGCGGGCTGAAAGCAGTCCGTAGCTGGGCTGGACCAGCGTGTTGGCCTTGTTCCAGGTTTGCGCGCCCTGCAGATAATATTCGCTTCGCAACACGAGGTTGAGCCCATCGGATAGCGGCCATCTATATTGCGCGCCTGCATTCACGACCAACTCGGTGCGGAATGGCGTCTGGTTTCCGACCAAGGCGGGGTTCGGGTCATCCACAATTTTGGTGTCGAGATAATCGAACGTGGCAAAGACGTCGAAACCCTTGGTTGGCTGAACGGCCAGACTTAATTCAACACCGCGATTTTCGCTTTTGCCGAGATTGTCCGTCGTGGTTATTAGATTGCCAGTGTTCGGATCGGTGATCAGCACCGAGACTTGCTGATTGCTGTATTCGATATGGTAGGCGGCGATTTCCGCGCGAACCCGGCCATTGAGGAACGCGCTTTTGAGACCCACCTCATATGATTTCAGCGTTTCCGCGCCAAAGGGAAGCGCACTCGCGGCATCGAATCCGCCGCTTCGGAAGCCTTCGCCATAACTGGCATAAGCCGTCACGTCGTCGGAGATCTCATAGGTGAGGGATATTTTGGGCGACGTCTGCTCGGTGGTTTGCCTGTTGGTCGCGATCGCAGGTGTCAGAACGTTCTGAACCTGCTCGTCGCGATCAAACCTCAATGCCGCCCCAAGTGTAAGCCTGTCAGTCACATCGATATCGAGCTGGCCGAACACGCCGATCCGCTCTCCATTCGTGATATTCGACGAGCCCCCCAGATTTCCAAGGCCGGCCAGAATCTCGACATCCGCTGTCGAAAATTCGACTTCATTATCTTCGTAAAACGCGCCGGCAAGCCACCTGAATGCCTGATCAGATGGAGACGCCAGCCGAACCTCCTGCGACAAGGCGCGATAGTCGCTGACGCTTGTTCGCGCGATTTGCAAACCGGGGGTAAAGCCAAAATCAGCGTCCTGGCGCAGGGTTTGATCCGATGTCACATATTGCGAGATCGATGTGAGCGTCGCGAAATCCAGATCTGCGGTGACCTTCAAGGCCGCATCTATCACGTCGCGCTTGTTGAAACCGTCAGCCAAGTCGACGACGTTCAGCGCGCCACCTATGTCATCCACATATGTTCGCGCGTCTGCGGTTATGAAGCCTGAATTATAGCCATTATCATATCCGTTTGCCGAAACTCTCAGATCAACATCAACCGCTGAAGACGGACGCCATAGCAATCGCCCTCGCGCGAAATATTCCTCACGCGTATCCTGATCGTCTCCCAGGCCATTGTCGAAAAATCCATCCGATTTGAGGTAGGAGCCACTGAACCTGACGAATAATTCATCAGCGATAATGGGCGTGCCGATCGCTCCGCCAACGCTATACTCATTGCCAGCGCCATATGTCGCGCGACCGCCAAATTCCAAATCATTCGACGGAGATTTTGTGATGATATTGATCACACCGCCGATCGTATCGCGGCCGTACAGTGCGCCCTGTGGCCCCTTGATAACCTCGATACGCTCAATATCGAACAACTGATTACGCAGCGGATCGCCAGCGGGAAGATAAACACCGTCAGAAAGGACAACGACAGACGGCGCGGTTCCGCCGATCTGGCCGACACCGCGGAAAACGATGATCGGGCGGTCTCCACCCTGAAATCCCTGCTGAACGTTTACGCCGGGAGTAAGCTGGGCAAAATCGGCGACTTCATCGATTTCCGCATCGTCGATTGCTTGCTCGTTGAAGACCGTGATCGCTTCCGGAACATCAAGCAGCGATTCCTCACGCAGCCTTGCCGTGACAACAATCGCGCTGTCGTCGACCTCCTGCCCGACTGGTTGCGCCTGCGCGTCATCCTGAGCAGCCGCCTGTGTGTGCTGCGTCAGTGCCAAGACCGCCCATGCGGCACCCGCCAAACCCCTCGCCTTCATTGCCTTCTCCCATTCATCACCTTATGGTGTATTATATCACTATGTGGTGACTTAAGTAGCTGATCCGTAATTCCGGCGCAAGGGCTGAGCGAAAATGACTGTATTGAAATGGGAAAATGTGGAGTCAGGCCTTCGCGTGTCGCGCATGGGGCCTGTGGCGGTCGTCCAGATTGACCGTCCGAGTCGCGCAAACAGCCTGGATATCGAAACCAGCCAAAGCATGGCCCGCATATTTGACGCCTTTGACAGTGATGACACGGTTGCAGCTGTGATTATCACCGGATCAGGACAACGGCATTTCTGCGCTGGAATGGACCTTGCCTGCGTAAAGCCGGGCGAACGCGTAATCCTTCCTGAAAGCGGGTTTGGCGGACTGACCGCGCGTGCTTCCGATAAGCCACTGATCGCAGCCGTGAATGGCGTTGCGTTGGGTGGTGGGCTGGAGGTGCTGCTGGCCTGCGATCTGGTTCTTGCGGCGCCGCACTGCAAATTTGGATTGCCGGAACCCGCGGTCGGACAAGCTGCTCTGGCCGGCGGGTTGGTCCGCCTGCCGCTGACAATCGGACGCATGCGCGCGATGGAGATGGTCTTGACCGGCCGTCTGATTTCGTCCGCCAGGGCGCTCGAATGGGGATTGGCAAATGAGATTGTGGCCGACGAACCTGTTCTGGACGCCGCCATAAGGCTCGCAAGCAAGATGGCCGAGCTTGCCCCTCTTGCCCAGCGCGCGTCTAAAGCTGTCATGTTGCAATCTGAACGCGCCGCTCTGGCACGGGAAAACCCACGGATTGTCGATACAATGCTCGATAGTAACGACGCCGTTGAGGGCGCGACGGCCTTTTTCGAGAAGCGAAAACCGATGTGGACGGGGAGGTAAGCGGTCCGGATGAATAAATTGAGTTATGTGCACGGCGCTGTTGATGAGCCTTTGATCTATTCAACAATAGGGTCTTTGCTGGATAAAGTGGCGCAAACACATGGCGACCGCGAGGCTGTCGTCATGTTGCACCAGGACTGGCGGATGACTTATGCTGAATTGGCAGACGCTGCGGATGCAATCGCGGCCAATCTTCTGGACCTTGGCCTTAGGCCAGGCGACCGGGTAGGCATCTGGTCCCACAATCGGATGGAATGGCTGTTAACGCAATATGCGACTGCCAAAGCGGGGCTGATCCTGGTGACGATCAATCCGGCTTACCGCAAATCCGAGCTAGCCTATGCGCTTGCGAAAGTGGGCTGCCGCGCGCTCATTCTGGCGGATCGTTTCAAGACCAGCGATTACCATGCCATGATCCTGGACCTGGTCCCGGAATTGGCAGATGCCGCGTCCGGACCATTACAAGCCCAGGCCTTTCCAGAGTTGAAATTCGTCATCGCTCTGGGTGAAACTCAGCCGCCGGGCTTTATCCCATTCGCTCATTTGCAAAGGATACCCACCGAACAGGCGCGGCACAGCCTCGCTGACATCACACGCGACCTCCAGCCCGACGATCCCGTCAACATACAGTTTACCAGCGGCACAACCGGCAATCCGAAGGGAGCGACGCTTACGCACTTCAATATTGTCAACAATGGATATTTCACCGCCAAGACCCAGGCCTTCGGTGCTGAAGACCGCGTGTGCGTACCGGTGCCGCTATATCATTGCTTTGGAATGGTACTCGCGAATCTCGCCTGCCTGCCTGCGGCAGCCGCTGCCATCTTCCCGTCCGAGTCTTTCGAACCAGAAGCGACCCTGCTCGCGCTGCAGCATGAGGGATGCACGGCGCTTTACGGGGTACCCGCAATGTTTACGGCACTGATCGAAGCTGCCGAAGGAAGCGATATGGACGTATCAAACCTACGTACCGGGATCATGGCGGGATCACCCTGCCCCATTGAGTTGATGAAGCGCGTTATCGCCGACTTCGGACTGACCGATATCACCATCGGATACGGCATGACGGAAACAAGTCCGCTGAGTTTTCAATCGGCACTTGATGATACGCTTGACAGGCGGGTCTCCACTGTCGGCCGCGTGCATCCCCACGTGGAAGTCCGGGTGGCGGACGATGACGGCAGGACGGTTGAGACCGGCGTCGAAGGTGAAATCCTTACGCGAGGCTATTCGGTCATGCTCGGATATTGGGATGACCCGGAAAAAACCAGTGAAGCGATCGATCGCCATGGATGGATGCATACTGGAGACTTAGGGACGATCGACGCCCATGGCTATTGCCAGATCGTTGGGCGGAAAAAGGACATGATCATCCGTGGCGGCGAGAATATCTCCCCCACTGAAATCGAGAACCACCTTTATAAGCATCCCGATATCAGTGAGGCCGCAATCTTTGGAATCCCCGATGAACGACTTGGTGAGATCGTGGCATGCTGGGTCATCCCGAAACCCGGCAGTGAATTGACGCCTGAACGCGTTGTCGAATTCTGCAAGGACCATATCGCCCACTACAAAGTGCCGGCGCGGGTGCGCCTGGTCGAAGACCTCCCGCGAACCGTTACGGGAAAGATCAAGAAATTCGAAATGCGCGACAGTGAGATCGCACGATCCCGTTAATTTGCTGGCGGCGATGATGCCGATGGAACCTGTCAAAGTCTTCCAAATGCCGTCGGCGATCGCAAAGGCAGGCCGCTCATTCTGCTGGTTGGCAACAGGCACATGAGCGATAATGAATCATTGCCGCGCGATTGGCCAGCCTCCACCCCATAAGTTGAAAGGACTGTTTCATGTGACGCTGTTGACCTGCTTGTAACGCGGATTATCCCATAGCCTGTTCAAGATGACATCTTCCACGACTTCAGCAGCGGTCACGATGTCACCAGTGTCGAGATAGAGAGGTGTAAATCCAAACCGCATGATGTCGGGTGCCCTGAAATCACCAATCACCCCCCGGTCGATAAGGGCCTGCATCGCGGCATAGCCATGTTCGAACCGGAAAGAGACCTGACTGCCGCGTGCGGCAGGGTCCCTTGGGCTGACGAGGTGGAGGGCCGGGCATCGTTTCTCGACTTCGGCGATAAAGCGCTCCGACAGTTCGATCGACGCAGCACGGACGTCGCCCATGTCCACGCCGTTCCATATCTGCATGGCAGCCTCCAGAGCCGAGAGCTGAATGATGGGCGGGGTGCCGACGCGCATGCGTTCGATGCTGTTCGCGGGCCGGTAATCGCGATCAAATGCGAAGGGGACGTCGTGCCCCATCCAGCCCGCGAGCGCCGGGCGGACCGTTTCAACAAGGTCAGGCCTGACATAAATGAACGCTGGCGCGCCCGGGCCGCCGTTCAGATATTTATAGGTGCACCCAACGGCGAATTCACAGCCGGAGTCCGTGAGCTGGACGGGAACCGCGCCTGCGCTGTGCGCCAGATCCCAGATCATCACGGCACCGGCGTCATGGGCCGCGGACGTAATTCTGTTCATCTCGTGCAGCCGGCCGGTCCGGTAATCGACCTGCGTGATCATGACGGCCGCCACAGTCTCGTCAATGGACCGCTCAACGGCTTCCGGTGCTACGATCCGAAGTTCATGGCCTTTGTCCAAACTTTCAATAAGGCCCTGGGCCATGTAGAGGTCGGTGGGGAAATTACCGCTATCGGAAAGGATGATTTTCCGGTCCGGCCGCATCTGCAAGGCCGAGGCGAGCGCCTGATACACTTTGATCGACAGGGTGTCGCCCATGACGATCGATCCGCCAGGCGCGCCGACCAGTTTCGCAATCAGGTCGCCGACACGGGCAGGCTGTTCCATCCATGCGCACTCGTTCCATGCGCGGATAAGCGCCTGACCCCATTCCCTCTCGACGACTTCGGTGATCCGCCTGGAAGCAATACGCGGCAAAGGCCCAAGAGAGTTGCCGTCCAGATAAATGACGCCGGACGGAATAACGAACTGCTCTTTTCTAAAAACCGCGCCGCTCTTCATGGTCATAGCGCGCCCCGCAGATTCCAGAGTTCAGGAAACAATTCGACTTCCAGCATTTTTCGCAGATACTGCACGCCGACCGTGCCACCAGTTCCGCGCTTAAGACCGATAATGCGTTCGACCGTCGTCACATGGTTGAAACGCCAGCGGCGAAAATAGTCTTCTAAATCGACAAGTTTTTCCGCAAGTTCATACAAGTGCCAGTGCTTTTTCGGATCCTTGTATATCCGAATCCACGCCGCCATGACGGCATCATTAGCGACATATGGCCTATTGAGAACATAGACTGACGGATCGAACGTCACGCCACGCGATTTTCCAAGCGCCATCAGCGCGACCTGATAGATGGAGGGCTGCGCCAGCTCCCGCTCCAGCATTTCAATAAGCTCGGGCCGGTGCTGATGCATCGCCATCATCTTGAGGTTGCGATTGCCGAGGGAATATTCGATCAGGCGGTACTGGTGGGACTGGAACCCCGATGACTTGCCAAGGTCTTCGCGGAAATGGGTGTACTCGCTCGGCGTCATCGTGCGCAGTACATCCCAGGCCGAGGTCAATTGATCGAAAATCCGGGCGACACGCGAAAGCATCTTGAACGCAGGCGAAAAATCTCCCTCCGCCAAATTCGCCCGCGCGGCGTTGAGTTCATGCAGAACCAGCCGCATCCATAACTCGCTCGTCTGATGCTGAATGATAAACAGCATTTCGTCATGGGCACTGGAAAGCGGGTTCTGCGCGCCGAGTATCTTGTCCATACCCAAATAGTCGCCGTAGCTCATCTCGTCCTTGAAAGACGTGTAAGCACCATCTTCGTTTTTCGCCTTGTCAGTGCCGGATGACGGACAGTTCATTCGTCTAACTCCTTGAGAGACAGCACTCTGGACGACATGAAGGTCCGCCGCTGGCCCTTTGCGTACGCCATATCGCGCTTCGAAAGCGGAAATATCGACTTGTTCCCGGCAAAACCGGCACCGCCATTCATGGCCTTCCCTTTCGAAATTACCAGAGGTTTCAGCAGAAACTGCATTGGCAGCCGGCCAATCATAAACGCGAACCCTATTGCTTCAAGCATAAAATTTTAAGCTTGAAGCTTTTCCTTCGATCCGCTAAAGCTGCTGTTCGTGAGGAGCGTCATATGCGGATCATCAGCGAGGGGGGCCGGGGATGAAAATCGCATGCCTGGGCGGCGGTCCCGCCGGTCTCTATTTCGCGATATCGATGAAGCTTCGCCAGAAAGACGCCGAGATCGTCGTTTACGAACGCAATCGGCCGGACGACACCTTCGGCTGGGGCGTCGTCCTGTCCGACGAGACGCTCGCGAACCTGGAGCGCAACGATCCTGTCAGCGCCGTGCATATCCGCGACAGCTTTGCATATTGGGACGATGTCGCGGTCCATTTCAAAAATGAGCGGATGGTCTCAAGCGGACATGGTTTTTGCGGGATCGGCCGCAAGAAGCTGCTTGAAATCCTGCAGGGCCGCGCTCGAGAGCTTGGTGTCGACCTGCGTTTCGAAGTCGAGATCGGTTCCGCTTCGGCCTATATGGATGAATATGATCTGGTCGTGGCCGCCGATGGATTGAATTCCAAAGCGCGGCTGGAATTTTCCGAAATCTTCAAACCCGACATTGACGAGCGGCTTTGCCCCTTTGTCTGGCTTGGCACCCATCAGAAATTCGATGACGCCTTTTCCTTTATCTTTGAGGAGACGGACAAGGGATGGGTCTGGGCGCATGCCTATCAATTCGATGAGCGCACGGCGACATTCATCGTCGAGTGTTCCCAGGGGACCTTTGATGCATTCGGGTTTGGCGAACTAAGCCAGCAAGAGAGTATTGCGGTGTGCGAGAAAATTTTCGCCAGACATCTGGGTGGTCATTCCCTGATGACCAATGCGCACCATATACGCGGCTCCGCATGGATCCGTTTCCCCCGGATCTTATGCGAAAAATGGCATCACGAAAATCTGGTTCTGCTTGGCGATGCCGCGGCGACCGCGCATTTTTCGATTGGCTCCGGCACCAAACTTGCCTTGGAAAGCGCGATCGCCCTTGCCGGGAAAATCGAAGCATCCGCCGATTTGCCGACGGTGTTTTCAGATTATGAGGCCGAACGAAGGCTCGAAGTTCTTCGCCTGCAATCCGCAGCCCGCAATTCCGTCGAATGGTTCGAAGACCTGGACCGCTATCTGAAACTCGACCCCGTGCAGTTCAATTATTCGCTGCTCACCCGGTCGCAGCGGATCAGCCACGAGAATCTGCGCGAACGGGATGCCGACTGGCTGCGTTCGGCCGAGACATGGTTTCAGGAACAGGCAGGCACCCGTTCGGACGGTCCGCCTCGCGCGCCCATGTTCGCGCCGTTCGAACTGCGCGGCATGAGCCTCAAGAACCGGGTCGTCGTCTCTCCCATGGCGCAATATAAAGCGGTCGATGGCTGTCCGACCGACTGGCACCTTGTCCATTACGGCGAGCGTGCCAAGGGCGGCGCGGCGCTGATCTACACGGAAATGACCTGCGTGTCCGGGACAGGCCGGATTACACCTGCCTGCCCCGGCCTTTACAAGCCGGAACATGAAGCCGCCTGGACGCGCATTGTGAATTTCGTGCACGCTGAAACCGATGCGAAGATCTGTTGCCAGATCGGTCATTCCGGCCGGAAGGGGTCGACCCGGATCGGCTGGGAGGACATGGATGCGCCGCTGAACAGCGACAATTGGCCATTGATATCGGCGTCGGCCATTCCCTGGTCGAACGGCAATGCCGTGCCGCGGGCAATGTCTCGCGAGGACATGGATGAGGTCCGCGATCAATTCCTATCCGCCGCGGCGATGGCGGCGCGCGTGGGCTTTGACATGATCGAACTCCACGCCGCCCATGGCTATTTGATCTCCTCCTTCATTTCGCCCGTCTCCAATCATCGCCAGGATGAATATGGCGGCTCGCTTGAAAATCGAATGCGCTATCCGCTGGAAGTCTTTGGCGCCATGCGCGATGTCTGGCCAAAGGCGAAGCCGATGTCGGTACGCATCTCGGCAAATGACTGGGTCGGTGACGACGGTATCACGCCGGAAGAAGCGGTCGCCATCGCACAGATGTTCGCTGATGCCGACGCCGACCTGATCGATGTGTCGGCGGGCCAGACCTCAACCGAGGCCCAGCCGGTATATGGCCGCATGTTTCAGACGCCGTTCGCGGACCGGATCCGCAACGAGGCCAATGTCAAAACGATGGCGGTCGGCAATATTTACGAAGCGGATCACGTCAACTCGATCCTGATGGCGGGCCGTGCCGATCTGGTGGCCCTTGGCCGACCGCATCTGGCCGACCCCTATTGGACGCTGCATTCAGGCACTGCGATCAGGGATCGGGAGCAGCAATGGCCGCTGCCCTACCTGGCCGGGCGGGACCAGGCCTGGCGACTGGCCGACCGGAACGAAGAAATGGCAGCCAAAGTATGAGTTTGCTATGAGTTTACAGGGCAAACATGCCATAATTTCCGGTGGCGGCTCCGGTGCCGGCGCGGAAATCGCGGGCAGCCTCAGCGAGGCCGGGGCGAAGGTGACGATCCTTGGTCGCCGCAGGCTTCCGCTCGAAAACGTTGCGGACGCCAATGGTGGTCTGGCCATCATTTGTGATGTGACGGACCGCGCCGCGCTGGATGACGCAGTGGCACAGGCGATCTCGAAACATGGTCCGGTCGACATCGCCATTGCCAATGCCGGTGCCGCCAGCAGCCGTCCCTTCGCCGATCTGAAAGTGTCGGACCTTCAGGCTTCGCTCGATGTGAATTTGATTGGCGTCTTCAATCTCTGGCAAAGCTGTCTGCCGTCGATGCTTGGTCGGGGTTGGGGACGAATGATCGCGATCGCCTCGACCGCAGGGGTGAAGGGCTATCCTTATGTCGCCCCATATTGCGCGGCGAAACACGGTGTCGTCGGCCTGACCCGCGCCCTGGCGCTGGAGCTGGCGGCCAGGAACATCACGGTGAACTGTATCTGTCCGGGCTTCATGGAAACGCCGATGCTGGATCGTTCGGTAGAAACCATCGCCGACAAGACCGGAATGTCGACGGCAAAGGCGAGGCAGGCCCTGCAAAGGTCGAATCCGCAGGACCGGTTCATCCAGCCGCATGAGGTTGCCAGCGCGGCGCGCTGGCTCTGCGGCGCCGGCGCCGGCGGAATGAACGGGCATGCGCTCACCCTTTCCGGCGGTGAGATATGACCGCAAAAACACCAGCCAGCCCGCAGGAACTACCAAGTAAGGATCGGTTGCGCCTGTGGCTGAAGATCCTGAAAACCGTACGGTTTATCGAGGCGGAGTTACGCGAGAATCTACGTACGGAATTCCAGTCCACCTTGCCGCGTTTCGACGTCATGGCGGCGCTGCACCGGTATCCTGCGGGCCTGAAGATGGGTGAACTTTCAGGCGTGCTGAAAGTCTCCAATGGCAATGTCACTGGCATTGTGGATCGCCTTGTCGACGAGGGCCATGTCGTTCGCGAGTCCGTCCCTGGCGACAGGCGGGCCGCGCGCGTGCGCCTGACGAGCCGCGGTCGTGACGAGTTTATTGTCCAGGCCGCGGCCCATGAAGCCTGGATCAATGGCCTTTTGCAGGCAGTGGACTCCGCTCAGGCCGACGAAATTTCTCTCATATTCGATCAAATCCTCGCACCTCATTTCGGGCAGAATCTCAATGACCACTAACGCGCCAAAACACTTCCTGTGCGACATTGAAAACGGGGTGGCGACGGTTCGGCTCAATCGGCCGGAACGCAAAAACCCGCTCACCTTCGATAGCTATGCGGAACTGCGTGACTGGTTTCGGGAGTTGCAATATTCCGAGGAAGTTCATGCTGTGATCTTTGCGTCCAATGGCGGGAACTTTTCCTCTGGCGGCGACGTGCATGAGATCATCGGTCCCCTGACCAGGATGAGCATGAAGGAATTGCTCGCCTTCACGCGCATGACAGGTGATTTGGTGAAGGCGATGCTGGGCTGCGGCAAACCTGTCATCGCCGCCATTGACGGTGTCTGTGTGGGTGCCGGTGCCATTCTGGCAATGGCATCCGATATTCGCTTCACTGCGCCCGCTTCCAAAACGGCATTCCTGTTCACGAAGGTCGGCCTTGCCGGGTGCGACATGGGCGCCTGCGCCATTCTACCGAGGATCATCGGCCAAGGCAGGGCCGCTGACCTGCTGTTTTCCGGGCGGTCCATGTCCGCGCAGGAAGGGGAGGCATGGGGTTTTTTCAACCGGATCGTCCCTGCCA
Source organism: Pacificimonas pallii (assembly GCF_019204005.1). Classification (GTDB taxonomy): domain Bacteria; phylum Pseudomonadota; class Alphaproteobacteria; order Sphingomonadales; family Sphingomonadaceae; genus Pacificimonas; species Pacificimonas pallii. The sequence goes on from NZ_JAGSPA010000001.1 coordinate 207,540, forward strand.
ATGATCTCCTCGCGGAAGCGCAGAGCTATGCCAGAACCCTCGTCGCTGGTCCGAATTTTGGGCATATGATGACCAAGACAATGCTGATGCAGGAATGGTCCATGTCGATTGAGCAAGCCATCGAAGCTGAGGCCCAGACACAAGCGATCTGTATGCAAACGGCCGATTTCGAGCGCGCTTTTCACGCGTTTGTGAAAAAGGAAAAGCCCATGTTCGAGGGCAATTAATGGCGGACAGATCTTTCCTCGATTGGCCGTTTTTCGAAGACCATCATCGTGTCCTGGCAGAGGAACTCGACGCCTGGGCATCCGTGGCGGCCGAACGGATCGACCATAACGATATCGACAAGGCCTGCGCGCAGTTCGTCGCCAAACTCGGACAGGATGGCTGGTTGCGGCACAGCGCCGTCGATCCCCGCAGCGCCGATTCAAGAATGGATGTTCGGTCTTTATGCATTGTTCGGGAAACTCTGGCCCGGCATGATGGCCTGGCCGATTTTGCGTTCGCAATGCAGGGATTGGGGACGGGCGCGATATCGCTTTTTGGCAATGCGGCGCAGCAATCGGAATGGCTGACGAAAACCAGAAGCGGCGAAGCCATTTCGGCTTTCGCACTGACGGAGCCGCAATCGGGATCGGATGTTGCAAATTCGGCGATGAGCGCCGTTCCGGCGGGTGGCCACTATGTCCTCAATGGCCAGAAGACGTGGATATCGAACGGCGGGATTGCGGATGTCTACACGGTTTTCGCAAGAACGGGCGAAGCCCCGGGAGCAAGGGGACTATCGGCCTTCATCGTCCCCGCCGGCCTTCCCGGTTTTCACATCACCGAGCGATTGGAAACCATCGCGCCGCATCCCCTGGCGACATTGCAGTTCGATAATTGCAGGGTCCCAAAGGAATATCTGATTGGTGACGCGGGACAGGGGTTCAAGATCGCCATGTCGGTTCTGGATGTTTTCCGGCCGACGGTCGCTGCGGCAGCGCTGGGCTTTGCGAGACGCGCACTTGACGAAAGTCTGAAGCGAGTGACGACGCGGCAGATCCAGGGGGCATCCCTGTTCGACCTGCAGATGGTTCAGGGACATATCGCGGACATGGCCGTCGATATCGATGCCGCCGCATTGCTCGTCTATCGTGCGGCCTGGATGAAGGACATGGGGGTCCCCCGCATTACGCGAGAAGCGGCGATGGCAAAATTATTCGCCACCGACCGGGCGCAGGAGGTGATTGACAAGGCGGTACAGCTGCACGGCGGCGACGGCGTGCGATCGGGGCAGAAGGTTGAAGAACTCTACCGTGATATCCGTGCCTTACGTATTTATGAAGGGGCGTCGGATGTTCAAAGGGTGGTCATCGCCCGGCAGGCGCGCGCAGCGTTTGAGGAAGCGTAGCGATGCTTGGACCCAGCGCCCATAGCGACACATTCGCCCGTGATCATCTGCCGCCGACCGAGCAATGGCCGGATTTCCCGCTCGATGGGTTCAGCTATCCCGATCGCGTGAATGTCGGCGTTGAACTGACAGACGCGATTGTCGAAACCGGGATGGGCGACAATATAGCGCTGATCGGCAATGGCCGCAGACGCACCTATAAGGAATTGGCGGACTGGACCAACCGGCTCGCCCATGTCCTGGTCGACGACCTTGGCGTCAGGCCGGGAAATCGCATTCTGATCCGGTCCGCCAATAATCCCGCCATGGTGGCGTGCTGGCTCGCGGCGACCAAGGCGGGCGCAGTGGTCGTCAACACGATGCCGATGCTGCGCGCGGCGGAGCTTGGCAAAATTGTCGACAAGGCGGAAATCGCCTTGGCGTTATGCGACACGCGCCTGATGGATGAAATGACCGCTTGCGCCAAGACAAGCAAGCATCTGAAATCTGTCGTGGGGTTCGACGGCACATCCAACCATGATGCCGAACTCGACCGCTTGGCGCTCGAAAAATCAGTGAAATTCGAAGCGGTTCGAACAGGCCGCGATGATGTCGCATTGCTCGGGTTCACATCGGGAACGACTGGGGAACCCAAGGCGACGATGCATTTTCACCGCGATCTTCTGATCATCGCCGATGGCTATGCCAGGGAAGTTCTCGATGTGACGCCGGACGATATTTTCGTGGGCTCACCGCCCCTCGCATTCACCTTCGGTCTCGGCGGGCTCGCTGTATTCCCGTTGCGGTTTGGCGCGACCGCGACACTGCTGGAGGACGCGTCACCGGCGAACCTCATCAGCATCATCGAGGACTACAAGGCAACGATCTGCTTTACAGCCCCCACCGCCTACCGGACACTGTTGAAGGCGATCGACGACGGCGCCAATATGCTGTCGCTCCGCGCCGCCGTGTCCGCGGGAGAAGCTCTACCGGCACCCGTTTATGATGAATGGATCGCAAAGACGGGCAAGCCGATGCTTGACGGCATTGGCGCGACCGAGATGCTGCATATCTTCATCTCCAACCGTCTGGACGATCACCGGCCTGCCTGTACCGGCAAAGTGGTTTTTGGCTATGAGGCGCGGATTGTCGACGATGCCGGGCAGGAATTGCCGCGCGGCGAAATCGGCAAATTGGCGGTTCGCGGACCGACAGGCTGCCGCTATCTCGCCGATGACCGGCAGAGCGACTACGTGCAGGACGGCTGGAATCTGACCGGCGACAGTTTCACAATGGACGCGGATGGTTATCTCTATTTCGCCGCGCGCAGTGACGATATGATCATCTCATCGGGATATAATATCGCCGGCCCCGAGGTTGAGGCCGCGCTTCTGTCTCACGCCGCGGTCATGGAATGCGCCGTTATCGGTAGCCCGAATGAGGATCGGGGTGAGATCGTCGAAGCGCATGTCGTCCTGGCGCCGGGCTGGGCCGCCGATGATCCTATGAAAAAGGCGCTTCAAGACCATGTCAAAGCGGCGATTGCGCCCTATAAATATCCGCGCAGCATAAAGTTCGCCGCCAGCCTTCCCAAAACCCAGACCGGAAAAATCCAGCGTTTCCGCTTGCGGGATTGACCGCGGGAATGACAGGAATCTCCCCCCCTCTCGAACCGCTAAAATCAGCCACTTTGCGCAGACTGTTCTGACATGCCGTTCACGATAGAACAAAAGGTCCTGTTTCGTCATTGCGACCCTGCGGGAATCGTTTTCTTTCCGCGTTACTTCGAGATGATCAATGACGCCACGGAGGCCTTCTTCGAATGGCTGGAATATCCATTTGAAAAAATACTGGCCGAAGGCGGCGTGCCAACAGCACAGATCGAGGCACAGTTTCAAAATCCTTCCTATCACGGAGATATTTTGGATATTGCCGTATCATGCCTGAAGGTCGGTAGATCGAGCGCCGATATGAAATTTCAGGCAACATGCCGCGATCAATTGCGTTTCCTTGCGCATTCGACACTCGTTCACACCGGCACTACTGGTCGTTCCGCCGCGTGGCCGGAGTCACTTCAAACGTCCCTCAGACAATCAAGAGAGCGATAATCGGCATGCCGCATCATTTTATCCAGCCCGATAACTGGGCCCCTGCAAAAGGCTATGCGAACGGTGTCATGACGGCCGATGGACGGCTGTTCATAGGCGGCCAGATTGGCTGGAACGAGATGCAGGAGTTTGAAAGTGACGACTTCGTCGCCCAGATGGAGCAGACGTTGAAGAACATTCTTCAGATCGTTCACACCGCCGGCGGAAAAGCCGAAGATATCACCCGGCTGACCTGGTATGTGACGAGCAAGCGCGAATATCTGAAGCGCCAGAGCGAAGTTGGCGCGGCTTACCGCAGCGTTCTGGGCAAGCATTTTCCCGCTATGACAATGGTTGTCATTTCAGAGTTGATCGAAGATCGCGCAGTCATCGAAATTGAAGCAACGGCCGTCATCCCGAATTAGACAGGCGCGGAATTTCCGGCGGGCGGTAAGGGCTGCGCAGACCTGCCAGAATGCTGCCCCCCCGCCGGCCCGGCATGACCACTTGCAATATGGTGGATAATGAACTGTGCACCCGGCGGCAAAACCGCATTTCCCTGCCAGGACAAAATATGCTGTTTGTTTCGCAGACACATGGCGTAGTAAGGCAGCGGTCCGTCCCAGTGGGGCTGGACGGGACCACGAGCGAAAGCGTATTTCATGGATGATCTGACCATCAAGCTGGCGGCGATTGGTGCCATCGGCATCGGCGCGCAGTGGATTGCATGGCGTACCGGCTGGCCGGCCATCGCACTGATGCTGGCGGGCGGTATCCTGGCGGGGCCGGTGACGGGGTTCATCGATCCGGTCGAGGATTTCGGCAATCTGTACCAGCCTGCCGTGAAGCTGGCGGTGGCGATCATCCTGTTCGAGGGCGGATTGAGCCTGAATTTCAGAGAGCTGCGACATGCGGGCTGGGGAGTGTTCCGACTGGTGACGCTGGGCACCCTGATCGCCTGGGGCCTGGGCGCGCTGGCGCTGCGCTATGCGGCTGATATTGCGTGGGAACCCGCGATCCTTTTCGGCGGCATATTGGTGGTCACAGGGCCGACGGTGATCGGCCCGATGCTGCGGCAGCTGAGAATCGGCAACCGGCCGAGCGACATCCTGAAATGGGAAGGCATCGTCAACGATCCCATCGGCGCGCTGCTGGCGGTCCTGACGCTGGCCTATGTCAACACGACGGAAGTCAGCGGCGGCAACGCCATCGCCGATATCGGCATGCATGTCGGCCTTGCCTCGCTGTTCGCCATCGCGCTTGGCGTCGGCATGGCGTGGTTCATCGCCTATCTGTTCCCGCGCGGACTGGTGCCGGAATTTCTGAAAGTGCCGGTCGTGTTCGCACTCGTCATCCTTGGTTTTGTGATTGCCGACACCGTCGAGCATGAGACCGGCCTGCTGACGGTCACGGCCATGGGCATTGCGCTCGCGAATATGAAGCTGGACAGTTTCGGTGAGATGCGCCGCTTCAAGGAGAGCGTCACGATTCTGTTGATATCCGGCGTGTTCGTGATCCTGTCGGCGACGCTGAACCTGGAACTGATCCAAAGGTTCGAGCTGCGCTTCATCCTGTTCCTGATCCTGCTGCTGTTCGTGGTGCGGCCGCTGAGCGTGCTGATCCCACTGCTGTTTTCGAGCATTCCGTGGCCCGAGCGCATATTCATGGCGTGGATCGCGCCGCGCGGCGTCGTCTGTGTCGCGATCACCGGGCTGTTTGCGATCCGTCTGGAAGAACTGGGTTTTGAAGACGCCGACGCATTGATGCCGCTGGCCTTTGCCGTCGTCATTATCACCATTATCGCGCATGGGTTTTCCGCCAAATGGGTTGCCCAGAAACTGGGCATAGATCAGGGGCCGGGGCGGTCGGTCCTGATCGTCGGCGCGACGGGCTGGTCGATTGAACTGGCGGAAGCGCTGGTGAAGCGTGACGTGCCCGTCACCATCGCGGATACGAGTTTTCTGGCGCTGCGCCGCGCCCGCCAGAAGGGCGTCGAAACATTCCACGGCGAAGCGCTGGAGGCCATTCATGAGGATCATCTGGATGTCTTCAGCTATCAGTCGGTCATCGCGGCGACGGACAATGATGCGTATAACGCGCTGATCTGTGCGGAGCTGGGGCCGGAAATCGGCCGCGACAGGGTTTTCCAGCTGGGCAATGAAGAAGAAAAAGGCATTTCGACACTGCCCTCCGCCCTCAAGGGACGCATGCTGATGAAGAGCGCCGCTGGCCTGCTCGAGCTACTGGCGCGGCGCGAACAGGGCTGGGAATTCAAGCAGACCCGAATTGGCGAAAAATATACGCTGGACGACCTGCGCGCGCGTCTGTCCGGCAACAGCGAACTGTTCGCCGTTGTGACGCCTGAAAAAATCGTGAAATTCTTCACCAGCGCTGCCCGCCCGAGCATCAATGAGGGCGACTTCGTCATCGCCTATATCCCGCCCGGCGGTGATTCAGCCGACGAGGACGAGAAGGAGGCGCTGAAAGAGCGCGCCCGCGAGGCCAGGGAATCCGCGAAGACCGATGTGGCGCCCGGTGATGGCGGGCTGGCACCGGCCTAGGGCGAGTGCCGGTAAAGGGGGGCTGCCACCGTCAAAGCCGATATGACGGGACGTCCGAGGGTGCGATTACTCCAGCAGATCACCCGGCAAGGTGGGTTCTGAAATCAGGCGCTCAAACGCGGCCCATTTCGCTTTCTGCCCGCCCGGCTGCCGCGCGATATACGCCTCTACCATGTCGAGTCCGAGGCCGTAATTGACGATATAGCTGCGATAGGTGTCGATGAATTTCAGCGACTGTTCGGCCTTCTCGGGCGAAAGAAGCTGGATCTCCTGCATCGCCCTTGCGGCCCCGGCGCGGGACATGCGCCCGGCGAGGTAGGCATCGGCGATCGTGTACCGCGCCGGGGTCAGCTCCGCCAGCGCCTCATTCAGTTCGGCAAAGCGCGTAGCGGTCGCGGGATCAAGTTCAGCCAAGGGGTATAGCACCTTGGCCTCGAACGCGGTCTTCGCATCGCCCGGAAACGCCATTTCGATGCCCGCATTGGCCGTGCCCTCCGCGATCAGCGAAAGCGGCGAAAAAAGCGGATAGACTTGGAATTCCGGCCAGCCGCGGCCTTGCACCAGGCGCGCTTCCAGGAGGGCATTCAGCGTATGGTGACCGGGATAGCCCTCGTGACAGCCAAGGTCGACGGCGCGGGAAATCTTCACCGGCAGGTCGGTGTTGACCTGAATCAGACTGTTCGCGTCGCCCTGGTAATAATTATATCCGCTCCATGGCTTGTCCTTCACGAACTCAAGCGTGAAGCGCTCATTTTCCGGCAAATCGATATAGAGTTCGGTTGCCGCCCGGCAGCGCGCGATCGCCGCGCGCATGACCTTGCCGAGCGCAGCTTCGGGGATTTCATATTGCCTGCTGACAGCATCGATGCGTTGCCACAGCGGGCCGTCGCCGGGAACAAGCCTGGCGATACGGGCATGGACCTCGCCAAAGCTGTCGAGAGCAGGCAGGTCGGGCATCACGCCAAATAGCAGTTCCGCCTCTTCGGCGAACGAATATTCGCGGCCGCGCCGCATGGCGATGCGGGCTTCAACGGCGCGAAGCTGCGCGGCCATGAAATAGAGCCGCTTCTGCGCGACACGGTCAGAGGGGAAAGCAAGGCCCAGCGTGTCGAGGCGAAGGCGGTGCGCATCCCGTTCGAGGACAGCGAGCGGGCGCTGACTGGCCTGCGCCTCCGCCTCCCATGCCGCGGGGCCGTAATAGGCATCGACATAGCCTGCTTCATATGTGCCATATTCAAGGACGAGGCGAACATATTGTCGGGCAATGTCGTCCATCGTCCCGGCCCGTATCGGCGCGGCCATGATGGATAGCAGCGTGAACGCCGCCAGCGCGGCATATCGTAGACTTAAAGGCATGAAGCTCTCCCTATGATGCGGCAATGCCAAATGCGGACGATGCCGACAAGCCGGATGGCCGCAAAAGGGTCGGTGCGGGAAATGCAGCCTTTCACGTCCATTCGTGTAAACAGGCAAAGCGCGCCGGGACAAACGAGCTGGACCCGCGGCTCTGGAAGGAGAATTTCCGATGGCGAAGACGCTGGAGTTCCTGATCGACCTGGTCAGCCCGAACGCCTATCTGGCATGGTATCCCGTGAAGGACCTGCTGAAACGCACGGGTGCGGAGCTGAAGATCACGCCGGTGTTTCTGGGCGGAATCATGAAGCTGACGGGCAACCGGCCGCCGATGATCGCCAATGCGGGGATCAAGGGCAAGAATGAGTATTTCATGCTGGAAATGCGGCGTTTCCAGGCAAAGCACGCGCTGGCGAAGTTCGCCATGAACCCGCATTTTCCGTTCATGACGATCGCGGTACAGCGCATGATGTGCGCGGCGGTGCGGGATGGTCGCGGTACAGAATTCATCGAGCTGATGCTGCCGCACGCATGGGAGAATGGCGCGAATCTGGGCGATGTCGCTGTTTTAAAAAAAATTCTGGCAGCATCGGATTTCGACGCGGACGCGATGGCGGCAGCGGCCGGCGATGCGGCGATCAAGGCGGAATTACTGGCAAACACCGAAGGCGCGGTGGCGCGCGGAGTGTTCGGCATCCCGAGCTTTTTCGTCGGTGATGAGCTGTATTTCGGGAAAGACCGCCTGGACGGCGTGGAGGACGCCCTGGGTTGAACCACTGCGCCCGCCATCCTCGCAAAGGCGAGTATCCAGAGTGTCGACATTACGCCTGCATTTGCCCGCCTGGACTGGAACCCCGGGTTAACGGAAATGACGAGCTTCTCGGGTGATTTCCCTATTGGCACCATAAAGACGGTTAGCCGTTAAATCGCTATCAACGTTGCTGCTTTATACACTTGTCAAATGGCCGGGCCGGAAAATGATATGAGTGCAGATATGCCTGTCTCTCAACCACTTAGCGAGCCTCGTAAAAGGAAAAATGAATCGAAATTCCGGACAAGAACCGACGAGGTATTACTACTTCTTTTGTGGGTGTTCATCGGAATTTTGTTTACTCGCGGAATGCATGAGTTAGGAATCGATAGAGACCTGAATTTTTTACCCTTAATTGTGACTGTCTGGATCGCCTCGGAACATTTTCGATATATGGGGCCATCGATTTTTATTCAAAAGTTCGCGTCGGTGGCGATGTTTATTTCTATAATAATTTCCTGCTTCAATGCTTTTGATATCAACATCGCAGACTATAATCATCCTCGTGTTACGCCTAACGGCGTAGTCTTTACATCAATTTTATCATTTATTGGAATGCTACTGCATTGGCGACGTTTTGCCTGGCTACCGTCCTTGGGCCCTGCAGTTTTCGCACTACTAATCGGCCTTATTGTAGCGCTGACATTGTTATTGCCAGGCACAGATAGAGATATGTGGAAACCAATACTAATCGTCTCAGCGACCTTGGGAATGGCACTCTCGAGACGTTTTGTAAATTTCTTTAATAAAGATGATAATAAAATCGCTGTAGATTGGAGTATACGGCTCTGCGTTTTATTTGGGTGCTGGGCGCTAGGAACACTATTTCGCTTGGACATTAGCGAATCGATCGGCTTAGCAATATTGATTGCATGTATTTTTGTCGGGATAATTATTTTCATTGGCCTCTTCAAAAACGATTTCTGGTGCATACTTTTCGGGGTGATGCTGTTTGTTTCCGGATGGGGTCAAGCTGTGCGCTTTGACCAGCGACCTGAATACGGTCATGTCACCTATTTCATGATAATTGTGTTGGGTGCGCTATTGCTAATCGGCGTCAACTGGCAATTGATGAGAGGTACTCTTGTGAATTGGGCACGAGCGCGTTTGAAATCCTAACCTGTGCCAATTTTCGGAGCGCCCGCTAGGGGACCAGCACCGTATCGCTCGCGACCGGCAGCGTGTGCGTGCAGTCAGCATTATAGTGCAGCCCGCGGCTTTCCGGGCGTTCCTGGGCGCTTTGTACGATCAGGTCGGCGACGGTGACGAGGTTGCGCAGTTCAATCAGGTCGCCGCTGACGCGGAAATTGCCGTAATATTCCTCGACCTCGGCCTTCAGCATGTCGATGCGGTGCGCGGCGCGTTCGAGGCGCTTGTTGGTGCGCACGATGCCGACATAGTCCCACATGAAGCGGCGGATTTCACGCCAATTGTGCTGCACCACGACCTCCTCATCGGGGTCACGGACGCGGCTTTCATCCCACGGACGGATGTCCGGCGGCGTCACGAGGTCGGCGCGGGTTTCCAGAATGTGCGCTGCGGCGCTCTCGCCATAAACCAGACATTCGAGCAGGGAATTGGAGGCGAGGCGGTTGGCGCCGTGCAGGCCCGACTGGGTGACTTCGCCCGCCGCGTAAAGCCCGGGCAGATCGGTGCGGCCATCGCGGTCCACCATGACGCCGCCGCAGGTATAATGCTGCGCCGGAACGACGGGGATCGGCTGTGTCGTCATGTCGATGCCGAGGCCCGCGAGCTTCTTCAGGATCGTCGGGAAATGATGCTCGATGAAGCGCTCGCTCTCATGGCTGATGTCGAGGTGGACATAGTCGAGGCCGAGGCGCTTGATTTCATGATCGATGGCGCGGGCGACGATGTCGCGCGGCGCGAGTTCGCCGCGTTCGTCGAAACGGGGCATGAAGCGCTCGCCGCCGCCCTCGACACCGGGCGGAAGTTTCAAGAGTCCGCCCTCGCCGCGCACGGCTTCGGTGATCAGGAAGTTCTTGACCTCCAGATTGTAAAGGCAGGTCGGGTGGAACTGCATGAATTCCATGTTGGAGACACGGCTGCCCGCGCGCCAGGCCATGGCAATACCGTCGCCGGTCGCGCCCCTTGGCGCCGTGGAGAACAAATAGGTGCGCCCTGCCCCCCCGGTCGCAAGAACGGTCGCCTTCCCCGTGATCGTATCCACTTTCCGCGTATGCCGATTATAGGCGTAGACGCCCCAGACCTGCCGCTCGTCATCCTCCGCCGTGGGCGAATGACGACCGGTGATGAGGTCGATGGCTACCATGTCGGGAAGCAGTGTGAGGTTGGGTTCCGCCCGTGCCGCTTTTTCCAGCGCCTCCTGCACCGACCAGCCGGTGGCGTCGTCGACATGGACGATGCGGCGGGCGGAATGGCCGCCTTCCCGGGTCAGGTGCCAGCGTTCATTGCCGGTTTCATCGGGATTGAAGGGAACGCCCAGCTCCGCCAGCCGCGCAATGGCGCGCGGCGCATTTTCGACGACGAATTCGACGGTCTGCAGATTGTTGAGGCCCGCGCCTGCGATCATCGTGTCATTGATATGCGATTCGAACGTGTCGCCCGGCTCCAGAACCGCTGCGATGCCGCCCTGCGCCCATGTGGTCGAGCCCGCATTGAGGTCGCCCTTCGAAAGCACGGCGACTTTCATGGTTCTGGCGAGCATCAGCGCGGCGGTGAGCCCCGCCGCGCCGCTGCCGATGATGACGGCGTCGAAGGATAGGGGTGCCGTCATGCGCTATGTGGGTTCCGTTTACTTCCCTGCCCACTGGGGAGGCGTTTGTTTGTTTCAGGCATCGACCACTCCGGCACTGGTGAGATTGAGGAATACGTCTTCGAGGTCGGCTTCGCGGGTCGAGACGTCGTCGACCGTCAGGCCGCGTTCCGAAAGGGCGCTGAGCAGCTGTCCGGCACGGATTTCGGCGCGGTTGTAGGTCAGGACCAGTTCGCGTTTTCCAACGAGTTCGGCTTTCAAAACGGGGAGCCCCTTCGGCACCGCGTCCAGGTCGCTGGCAAGCACGGCAATCAGGATTTTTTCCTTGGCGGTGGCGAGGAGCGTGGAGGTCCTGTCATTCGCGATGACTTCGCCGTGATTGATGATGGCGATCCGGTCGCAAAGCTCTTCCGCCTCCTCCAGATAGTGCGTCGTCAGGACGACGGTCGTCCCCTCCGCATGCAGCTGGCGGACATATTCCCACAATTGCTGGCGCAGTTCGATATCGACGCCCGCAGTCGGCTCGTCAAGGATCAGGATGGGCGGGTTGTGCACCAGCGCCTTGCCGATCAGCAGGCGGCGCTTCATGCCGCCCGACAGCGTGCGCGCATAGGCGTTCGCCTTGTCCTCAAGCCGCAAGGCGCGGAGGATTTCCATGGACCGGCGGTCTTTCGGCGCGACGCCGTACATGCCCGCCTGCAACTCCAGCGCTTCCAGCGGCGTGAAGAAAGCGTCGAACAGCACCTCCTGCGGCACGATGCCAATGGCACGCTTCGCATTGCGCGGGTCGTCGTCAATGTCGAAGCCCCAGATGGAGGCACTGCCCGCCGTCTTGTTCACCAGCCCCGCAAGGATGTTGATGAGCGTCGATTTGCCCGCGCCATTGGGGCCGAGAAGACCGAATATCTGGCCGCGCTCGACATCGAAGCTCACGCCCTTCAGCGCGCGCTTGCCGTCGGAATAGACCTTCTCGACGTCACGGATTTCAATAGCTGCTGTCATGATGTGAGGCGTTAGCGGCGCGCGCGGGCGCCGTCTACGCCTCGCACGGCTACACTTTTTGCCGCATTAATTGTCGTCGTACCGGCAAAAGCCGGTCTCCATCTTTTGCGAGAGGGCCAGGGCGTGAACTCCAGAGGTGGACCCCGGCCTGCGCAAGGGTGACGGGGGGAGGGATGGCGGGAAGAAAGCGCGGGATATCCCTTTGCGCTACGCAGCCGTACCGCCAACCGTCAGCCCCTCGGCCAGCAGGGTCGGCTGGCCAACGCCCGCGGGCACACTTTGTCCGCCCTTGCCGCAAATGCCGACGCCCTCGTCCAGCGCGAAATCATTGCCGATGGCGGTAACACGCTTCATCACGTCGGGGCCATTGCCGATCAGCGTCGCGCCCTTGATCGGCGCGCCGAGCTTACCGCCCTCGATCCGATATGCTTCGGTCAGGGAGAAGACGAATTTGCCGGACGTGATGTCGACCTGCCCGCCGCCGAAGCTTTTGGCGTAAATCCCGTCGCCCGCCCTTTTGATGATGTCCTCTGGCGCCGCTTCTCCGCCCAGCATGTAGGTGTTCGTCATGCGCGGCATGGGCGCGTGGGCGTATGATTCGCGGCGGCCATTGCCGGTCGGCGCCGTATCCATCAGGCGCGCATTCAGGCGGTCCTGCATATAGCCGACCAGCACGCCGTCCTCGATCAGCACGGTTTCTTCCGTCGGCGTGCCCTCATCATCGATGCTGAGCGATCCGCGCCGGGCCTCCATCGCGCCATTGTCGACAATGGTGACGCCCTTGGCGGCAACCCGTTCGCCGATGCGGCCGGAGAATGTCGACTGGCCCTTGCGGTTGAAATCCCCCTCGAGCCCGTGGCCCACAGCCTCGTGCAGCAGCACGCCGCACCAGCCGGGGCCCATGACAACGTTCATTTCGCCCGCCGGGGCCGCGACGCTTTCCAGGTTCACCAGCGCCTGCGCCAGCGCGATATCGATACCGCGCTGCCAACTCGCCTCGTCCATCAATTGTTCCAGGTCATAGCGGCCGCCAATACCGTGATAGCCGCGTTCACGGCGACCATTGGCATCCACGACGATCTCGATATTCATGCGCACAAGAGGGCGGATATCGCGCGCGGTGAAGCCGTCCGCGCGGACGATTTCGACGGCGGAGTGGCTGGCCATCATGCTGACCGAGACCTGATGCACACGCGGGTCTCGTGCACGGGCGGCGGCGTCGATCCTGCCGAGCAGGCCGATTTTATCCGCAAAGGGCGTCGCGTCGATGGGGGAGTTGGCGCCGTATAACGAACGGTTGGTGCGGCGCGGCGACGGCGCGATGATCGCGTCATGGCCTCTGGCGGCAAGCCCCACCGTCTCGCCCGCGCGGCGGATGGCGGCTTCGCTCAGCACATTGGAATGGGCAAACGCGGTCTTCTCCCCCGCCAGCCCGCGCAGGCCAAAGCCGCGCATATGATCATAGCCCGCCTTTTTCAGACGGCCATCGTCGAACACAAAGCTCTCCGAAACCGCATTCTGCACGTAAAGCTCGCCGTCATCGGTGCCAGACAGGACATCCGCGACCACATCCGGCAGGCGGGATGGATCGAGGTCTGTGTCGGCGTAAAGCAATTCGGCGGGATCGGCGGCGCGCGCGTGAGGAGTTTCGGTCATCGCGTCTATATGCGCGCGGCGGCCGGCTTGTGCCAGAGGTGCGGGAAAAAGAGGGCACGGGGAATATGTGCGACTCCTTAAGTCCCGTCTTATCTACTTCCGCCCTGAATTTTGGAGAGATCCGGTATCGCCTGGCGTTCCGACCGACGTCACTCGCTGGCTTCAGCGGCGGCGCTGGCCTGACAACGGAGCACGAGGCCATATTCGGCAAGCCAATCGGCCCCGGTCGGCAATAGATATTGGAGCGCCTCCGGTAACAAGCCATGAAGTGTGTTGGCGTGAACCAGATCATCACGCCGGTCGGAATAACACATGGGAGACCGTACGCTTGAAACAAACCGAAGGAGGCCCTCCTCCGTATCTCCACCCTCGTCAGCGAGCGAGATAAATAGTGGCGGACGGTCTGTCTCTGCCTCCCTTGCAAAGTTTCGCGAAAGTGCCTGCCCATTCCACTGCATGCTTGGCGAAAGTGCAGCATATCCATCGAACAGTTCAGGCGTCTTGATCCATGTTTCGACAACAAAATGCCCTGCTGCACTCTCTCCGAGCAGGAAGGCCCGGCCATCGTCACGGTAATGTTCGCGCAGCAAGGGAAGCACTTCGGACGACAGCCAGTGCCTGAAACCATCGCTTTCCCCTGCTGTCGGGAAACGTTTCTGTTCTGGCTCCGATGATGTCGGCGGCAGCAACTCACGTTGCCGGTCGACTGTTTCTATACCGACGAAAATTGCGGGGACGCTTCGCTGCCAAAGCTGGTTCCAGCGCTCAATTCCCAGGCTCAGGAAGAAATCCTGCTGCAAACCCGCATCGAGCATCAGCACCATGGGATAGGTCTGGTCATCCTGCCCATAACCTGTCGGCAAAACGACATTCACGCGTCGTTCCGCATCATGCGTCGACAAGATATGGGACGTTCCGATCGTCAGAGGTTCGGAGCGAAGCGCGTCACGCGCGTGCAATGGCGTCACGAAAAGCAGCAAAATTACGGAAGCAAATGCAGGTATTTTCATGTGGGAAATATTCCTGTCCTCAAAAGACATCGGTGTAACCTCAACGTCCATTGGCTTGGTCCTAACAGGCTTGTTCGCGCGCTGCCAGCACGCCTGAATTCTATTCCCCTCCCACCCCCCGGACATAGCCAGACCGACGGTGCCCACGTCCGTCGCGCTGCGCCATCGTCGCCCGCTTGCTGACAAAAGCCGACGATGATCCGATGCACAATTGGCCCGAGCCGATCGCAACGACGGGGACCGACCGGAATGTTCACGACCGCCATTTCTGCGAGCGCTATGCGCCGAATGGCGGGTCTTTTTTGCGGCGGCGCTGCCGATTCAGCCGCCATCCTCAGCGATTCTCTCCATTGCACGGTGCCAATGCCGCGCTAACTCGTTCGACATGGATATTCTTCCCGCAGACGCATCACCGCCGCCGCAGGCGTCGCACATCACGCACCGCAAGGATTACCAGCCGCCCGCATGGCTGGTACCGGATGCGGCGCTGACCTTTGACCTTGGCGCGAAGCGGACAAAAGTGTCGGCCCGGCTGAATGTCGTGCGCGGCGCGGGGCCGCGCGGGCCGCTGATCCTGAATGCGGAGGCGCTGGAGCTCCTGAGCGTGTCGGTCGGCGGGCGGAAACTGTCCGCGGATGATTATTCCTATGCCGATGACAGGCTGACGCTGGTGATCGAGGGCGATGAGGCGGTCGTCGAGACCGAAGTGCGGATCGCGCCCGACCGGAATACGCAGTTGATGGGGCTATATGCCTCTGGCGGCATCCTGTGCACGCAGTGCGAGGCGGAGGGGTTCCGGCGGATTACGCCGTTCCCCGACAGGCCGGATATCCTGTCGCGCTATACGGTGACCCTGCGCGCGGACCGGACGGACTATCCGGTGCTATTGTCGAACGGCGACCCGGGCGAGCTGCGCGATCTGGGCGATGGGCGGCATGAGATCATGTGGACCGACCCGCATCCCAAGCCCTGTTACCTGTTCGCGGCGGTCGCGGGAAAACTCGCGGCGCTGAAGGACAGCTTCACCACCATGTCGGGCCGCATTGTGGCACTGGGCATCTGGGTCCGCCCCGGCGACGAGCCGCGCTGCCAGCATGCCATGCGGGCGCTGAAGGATTCGATGGCGTGGGATGAACGGACCTATGGCCGGGAATATGATCTCGACGTTTTCAACATTGTGGCGGTGGACGATTTCAACTTCGGTGCGATGGAGAATAAGGGCCTCAACATCTTCAATTCGAAATATGTGCTGGCGGACCGGGAGACGGCGACGGACACGGATTTCGACAATATCGCCGCCATTGTCGCCCATGAATATTTCCACAACTGGACCGGCAATCGCATCACCTGCCGCGACTGGTTCCAGCTGTCGCTGAAGGAAGGGCTGACGGTGTTCCGCGACCAGTCGTTCAGCGCGGATCATGGCAGCGCGGCGGTGAAGCGTATCCAGGATGTCCGTACGCTGAGGATTGCCCAGTTCGCCGAGGATGCCGGGCCGCTTGCACATTCGATTCGTCCGGATTCCTATCAGGAAATCAGTAATTTCTATACATCCACCATCTATAATAAGGGCGCGGAAGTCATCCGCATGATGGCCACGCTGGCGGGGGCGGAACGCTACCGCGCGGGCACCGATCTGTATTTCGAACGCCATGATGGCGAGGCGGCCACGTGCGAGGACTGGATATCGGCGATTGAAGACGGCGCGGCACTGGACCTGTCGCAGTTTCGGCGCTGGTACACGCAGGCGGGCACACCGACGGTGAACGCCACATTGACGCATGATGCCGACGCCAGGACGGCGACGCTGACCCTGTCGCAGGATCTGCCGAACGTGCCCAATGCCGGCGGGCGGAAACCCATGCATATTCCCTTGAAAACGGCCCTGTTCGGGCGCGAAAGCGGTGCCCGCCTGGGTAAGGAACGGCTGATCGAACTGAAGGACGCCGCTGTCCAGATCGATTTTGGCGGCATTGAAGAAACGCCCATATTGTCGATCAACCGCGCCTTTTCCGCGCCGGTGTCGGTAAAGGCGACGCGCGCGCCGGGCGAGCTGGCATTTCTGAGCGCACATGATGACGATCCCTTCGCGCGCTATGAGGCGATGCAGGAATTGATGTCGGACTGGCTGGTAAAACGCGCACGCGGCGAGGGCGAAGACGCGGCCGCTATCATCGACGCCGTAACGCGCACACTGGACGACCAGTCGCTGGACGATGCGTTTCGCGCCGAAGCGATCCTGACGCCTGCCGATACGCTGATCGTCGATCGGATCGGGACGGACGTCAGTCCGCGGGCCGTGGTGCAGGCGCGCCGGACGCTGCGCAAAACCATGTTGTCGGGTGCCGGGCATGAGCGGTTGATGCGGATTATCGAAAGCGGACGCGGCGGCAGTTTCGACCTGTCGCCAGAAGCGAAAGGCAAGCGCCGGCTGCGCGCCGTGGCGCTGGGGCTGCTGTTCGCGGACCCCGGGGAGGAGGCCATAGCGGCGGCGGCGGCGCTCTATGACAAGGCGGACAATATGACCGACCGGATGGCCGCGATGACAGCGCTGGCCGGGTCAGATACGGCGGAACGCGTCCGCGTGCTGGCCGATTTTCATGCGCGGTTCCGCAGTGACGCAAATGTGATCGACAAATGGTTCACGGTGCAGGCGATGGCGGAGACCGGCGATCCGCTGGCGACGACACAGCATCTGATGGCACATGAGGATTACAGCGCGTCCAACCCGAACCGTTTCCGGGCCCTGATCGGCGGGTTTGCAGCGAACATGCCGGGCTTCCATGCCGAGGGCGGCGCGGGGTATCGCTTTCTGGCGGATCAGATCCTGACCGTCGACAGGATCAATCCGCAGACCGCCGCGCGGTTCGTCGCGCCGCTGGGACGGTGGCGGCGCTTCCGGCAGGACGACGCGGCGGCGATGCGGGCGGAACTGCAACGCATGCTGGATGCGCCGGGCCTGTCAAAAGACGTGCGCGAAATGGCGGAAAAGTCGCTGGCCTAGTGCTTATCTAGGCCCCGCGCTTCATCCGATCTTTCTGAGCGCAGCCGAAGGCCCCACCCGGGAGGATCGCGCGTCCCGCTCAGGCCATACCGGCGAAAGCCGGGGTGACGAACGACAGAAGGTTCGCGCTCCTAGTGCCGGAAATGCCGCATGCCGGTGAAGGCCATGGCGAGGTCGCGTTCGTCCGCGGCGGCGACGACGTCGTCATCGCGGATGGAACCGCCCGGCTGAATAATGGCCGTCGCGCCCGCGTCGGCGGCGGCAATCAGCCCGTCGGCAAACGGGAAGAAGGCGTCCGAGGCAACGGCACTGCCGACCGTCCTGGGTTCCGGCCAGCCCGCCGTTTCCGCGGCATCGCGGGCTTTCCAGGCGGCAATGCGGGCGGAATCGAGGCGGCTCATCTGGCCCGCGCCGATGCCGGCGGTACCGCCGTCCCGGGCGTAAACGATCGCATTCGACTTCACATGTTTCGCTACGCGCCAGGCAAAGGACATGTCGGCATGCTCGGTGTCGGTGGGCTGGCGCTTCGTCACGATCTTCAGCGCCGCTTCGATACGGCCATTGTCGCGGGTCTGCAGCAGGTAGCCGCCGGTCATCGCCTTCATCGTCAGGCCGCCCCGCGCCGGGTCGGGAAGGTCGCCCGTCAGCAGCAGCCGAAGGTTCTTCTTCGCGGCGAAGACCGCGCGGGCGGCTTCATCGGCGTCGGGAGCGATGACGACTTCGGTGAAGATCTCCGTGATCGCGCGGGCGTCCGCTTCGCCAAGTGGGCGGTTGGACGCGATGATGCCGCCAAATGCGGATACGGGATCGCAGGCAAGCGCGGCGCGGTACGCCGCCTCCACATCCACGCCGCCGCTTACACCGCAGGGGTTCGCGTGCTTGATGATGGCGACGGTCGGACGGTCTCCGCGAAATTCGGAAATCAGTTCCAGCGCCCCCTCGGCGTCGTTCAGATTATTATAGCTGAGCGCCTTGCCCTGCACCTGCTCGGCCTGCGCGACGCCGTTCGCATGCGGTCCCATCGGAACGTAGAGCGCCGCCTTCTGGTGCGGGTTTTCGCCATAGCGAAGCTCCGTCTCGCTGCGCGTCATGGTGATGGGCAGCATGTCGGGGAACATCTGGCCCTGATCAGCAAAAGCGAACCAGCTGGCAATGGCGGCATCATAGGCGGCAGTCGCCGCATAGGCCTTGGCCGCAAGACGCTTGCGCGTGCCAGACGTGGTCCCGCCCTCCGCGATCTCCCGCGCGATCTCCGTATAGTCCGCCGGGTCCGTGACAATCGCGACACTGGCATGGTTCTTCGCGGCGGAGCGGACCATCGAAGGGCCGCCAATATCGATATTTTCAATAATCTCGTCACGTTCCGCGCCGCGCGCGACGGTCTGGGCGAAGGGATAGAGATTGACGACGACCAGGTCGATCGGCGCGATGCCGTGTTCGCGCATCGCCGCCTCATGTTCAGGATGTCCGCGCACGCCCAGAAGGCCGCCGTGCACCGCCGGGTGCAGCGTCTTTACGCGGCCGTCCATCATCTCGGGAAAGCCGGTGACGTCCGCCACATCCGCCACTGTCAGCCCCGCATCGCGCAGCGCCTTTGCCGTTCCGCCGGTGGAGATGAGTTCCACCCCGGCCGCGGCCAGCGCCCTGCCAAAATCGGCGAGGCCGGTCTTGTCGGATACGGAAAGCAGTGCGCGCCGGACGGCGACCTGATCAGTCATTCTTTATCTCACCTTGTTGAAGCGCCAGCGAAGGACAGTGTCCCCGAGCGCGGATTCGCCGGTAACCGCCAATTGGCGGCTGCGATTGAGGCCGCCGTCTTCGCCGATCCAAAGGCTGTCGTCCACCACAAGCGTGCCGCCTGACAGCTTGAATTGCCACATGCGGCCTTTCGCGGTTTTCAGGACGGCTCCCTTCCCATCGGCGGTCGGCGCCACGTCCGTGCCAGGGGTCAGATGAAAGCGGAGCGCAAACGGGTGCGCGGATTTCGCCTTGCGCCCTGCCCCCGAAAGGACGTCTTCACCGCGCAAATCCGTACCGCCCGCCGCCAGGAACAGGCGGCGATGGTGCATCAGACCGAAACGGCGGCGATAACCGTCGTGACACATGTCGAGCCACTGGCCCTCCTCGCTTTCCTGGCGGGAAATCTCGACCTGATCGACGCCCGTGCCAAGCGCGCCGGTTTCGGGGATATGAGACTGGTTGCGATCATCGACCGTAATGGTGGAATGGGCAGCGGTCGTGCGGACGACCTGTTCAAGCCGGGCATCGGCGGGACTTCCGCCGACATTGGCAATGATGCGTTCCTCGCCGTCGCTCATTTCAAAGGCGAGCGCACCGGCATGAGCGGCCGCGTTGACATCGGCATCGGGCGGCGGTCCGGCGTCAACAAGCACAATTGCGCGGCCGCTTTCCAGACGCTGAAGACCAGATGTCGCCCCCGCGCCGATCCCGCGCGCCGCCATGCCGGGCCATGCCAGGATATTGTCAATATGGGCGGCGGACATAATGGGACTGCCATGCAGCGCGGCGAGGCGGCCATCGCCAAGACGGGCGGCACGAATGCCCGCGCGGACAAGGCCGTCCTGCGCTTGCTGCGCCTCTGGCCAATCGAGACTGCGCGCCTCATAGGCGGTGCGCAGCATGTGCAGCCAGCACATCACCGCCAGCAGGTCGGAGGGCCGCCTGCTGGCGGGGAGGCCATGCGGCATGACGAACGCGCTGAGCGCGCCGTCGAGCAACGCCTCCGCCTTGCCAAGACGGCGGTCGCCGCGCTCCAGCATCAGACCGGCGATCACCAGACCGGCGGCGGCGATGACGCGGGGCAGACCCTGCGGCGCGCGGGCCATGTTCTTTTCCGCATGGGTCGCCGCGCGGGCATAATGGCCAAGAACACCGCCGCGATAGCCGCTGTCGCGGCTGGAAAGGATGTAGGGCGCGTAAAAGGCCCAGAATGCGAGGCGCGCGCCAATGCGGTCGGGGCGCCACGCCTCGCCATCCGGCATATCATTGGCAGCGAGCCAGCCCTTGACGATGGGTTGCACAAAATCGGCGCCGTGGTCCATCGTCAGCGCGAGGCCAAGGTCCCTGAGCCAGGCAAAGCCATGCACATGACTGCGAAACGTATCGCTCGCGCCCGGCAGCGCCCAGTCGGCGCCGCGCAGGACGAAGCGCTCGCGGCCCTGCCGGATTTCGCCGCGAAGCAGAGCGCGCGCCGCCTCGGTATCGCCCGCCACCGGGTCGCTTATCGTCGCAAGGAAACGCACCGGGACGCGCCGCCTGAAGCCCAGGCGCTCGGCAAGACTGATCCGGCCGGAGTCAGGCACCGCAATCAGGCACCCCGGAGCGCGGCGATATTTTCCGCATATTTGTCCGGACCGCCGCGAAACGTCGCCGTTCCGGCGACGAGCACGTTCGCCCCGGCATCAATGGCAAGCTGGCAGGTATCCCTGTCGACGCCGCCATCAACTTCAAGATCGATATCGCGGCCGGTTTCATCAATGCGCGCCCGGATCGCCTCAATCTTCCTCAACTGCGACGTGATGAAGCTCTGCCCGCCAAAACCGGGATTTACGCTCATGACCAGAATAAGGTCGAGATGTTCGATGACATAATCGAGGACATCGAGCGACGTCGCGGGATTAAGAACGACCCCCGCTTTCCTGCCGAGCGCCTTGATGGTCTGAACGGTGCGGTGAAGGTGAGGCCCGGATTCGGGATGCACGCTCAGTATATCCGCGCCCGCTTCGGCAAATGCCTCAAGGTAAGGATCGACGGGCGCGATCATCAGATGAACATCGAAAGGCTTTGTGCTGTGCGGGCGGAGCGCCTTCACCACAGCGGGGCCGATGGTCATATTCGGTACAAAATGACCGTCCATGACGTCGACATGTATGTAGTCGGCACCCGCCGCATCAATGGCGCGAACCTCCTCCCCCAAACGGGCGAAATCAGCGGAGAGGATGGACGGCGCGATGCGAATGTTGCTCATGGAATCGATATAGTCATTTCAGGCGTGTCTGGCCACGCGGGCCCAAGAAAAAATCAGTCATATTTGCCGCGGCGCAGCGTGCCTGCGGCGAGCCGTGTGAAATACAGCGCCTAGACCGCCTGAGGCGCGCGCAGCCGCGCCATGTAGAATCCGTCAAGACCGCCCTGATCGGCAAGGTCACCGGGCAGCGTGCGGATGCTGCCATCCGGCCTAGGTGTCAGACCTGCGGGCAGAATGCCGGTCGCCGGCACCTCCATTTGCCAGCCGGGTGCGCGTTCGAGAAAGGCGGCCAGCTGCATCTCACCCTCCTGCCGCTCAAGCGAGCAGACGGAATATACCAGGCGTCCACCGGGCCGTACGAGCGTAGCCGCGTGATCGAGGAGGGCAGCCTGCAGCGCGATGGTTTCCTTCATTCGTGTTGGTTTGCGCAGGTGCAGGACGTCTGGGTGGCGGCGAAAAATGCCGGTGCCTGAGCACGGCGCGTCGAGAAGAACAGCATCATAGGGCGTGTCGGCGGTGAACTTCCGTCCATCAGCCTCAACCAGGGTCGCCGTGAGACCGGTGCGGGTCAGGTTCTCCTGTAAGCGCTCCAGCCGGATTTCGCTGTCATCGAGGGCCGTGACATCCGCGCCGGCCGCTGACAGCTGCATGGTCTTGCCGCCAGGGGCCGCCGCCATGTCGAGAATGCGTTCTCCCGCGGCAGGCTGGAGCAGGCGCGCCGGTAGCGATGCCGCGATATCCTGTACCCACCAGTCGCCCGCTTCGAAGCCTGGAAGGTCCTCGATACGTCCGCCGGACGGCAGGCGGAGGTGGCCGGGAAGCAGGCTGATCGCCATATCCTCGAATACGGACAGGTCGACCTGCCCCTTGAACGTCAGGTCAAGGGGCGGCGGCGCGGCGAGCGAAAGTCCGGCCGCATCCACCACCTCCTCACCCCAGGATGCGAACCAGCGTGTCGCCCATGGGTCCGGCATGGTCGGCTGTTCGGGCAGCTCCGCGCCCTCTTTCAGCAAACGGGCCAGGACGGCGTGGACCAGGCGGCGCGGGCCCCCGTCCACAAGGGGAAGTGCCGTCGCGACAACCGCGTGATGCGGTGTCTTCATGACGATCGCCTGCACCAGCGCGATGCGCAAAACCATGCGGGCCGGCGCCTCCTCGGGAAGGTTGCGGTCGGTCGCGCTGTCGATCAGGTCATCGAGATCGGGAAGCCAGCGCAGCGCAAGGCTGGCGATGGACCGGGACAGGCCGCGGTCCGCCGGGTTTTCTATCTTGCGGAGCGCGCGGGGCAAGGCAGCCTCAAGCGCCTGATGGCGCCACAGGACAGCCTGTAAAAGCGTCAGGGCGGCGCGGCGTGAGGGCAGGCCAGCGGGAAGATCGGTCAGGATTTCGTCCCATCCGGGCTGGCGGTCAGAAACGCACCAAGGCGTTTCCAGTAACTGACCGGGAACAGGCGCGTCATCCAGTCGACCATGCGGGCGTCCCTGCCAATAAGAACGCGGTGCCTGCCCTGCTCCATGCCGGCGATGATCGTTTCCGCCGCCTGCTCGGGCGTCGTTGGTGAGGTTGCGACGAAGGCATCGGGATCATTCAGCGCTTCGCCCGACCCGCTGTCCATCCCCTTGATAAATTTCGCATTATGAGCGACGCGGGTTTTAATGCCACCGGGATGGACACGGACGATTTTCACATGCGGTGCGGTTTCGGAAAGTTCGAGATGCATGGCCTCCGACAGGCCGCGCACCGCGTATTTGGAAGCATTATATGCGCTTTGCGTCGGATATCCCATCATGCCAAAGATGCTGGAAATATTGACGATCCAGCCACCATCGGTCGCCTTCACATGGGGCAGCGCGGCGCGGCACCCACGCACGACGGCGTTGAAATTCACGTCCATGACGCGGTCGAAATCCTCTGCGGGCGTATCCTCGAACGGAGCGATCACGCTGAGCCCGGCATTGTTGATGACGCCGTGAAGACCGCCGAATTCCGCCGCGGCTTCGTCGATCCATGCCTCGAGCACACCGGCGTCAGTGACATCGAACACGCGCGTGGAATGCGGGTAATTGCCAAGCATGCGGCTGGTTTCGGCGAGACCGTCAGCATCCCGGTCGGCGAGCGCGACCTTCGCACCGCGCTTGGTAAGGCTGATCGCAAGCGCGCGGCCAATACCGCTGCCCGCACCCGTCACGGCAATGGTCCGTCCATTCAATGAGATCATCGTGAAATCGCTCCCCAGGGCATGCGCGCAAATATCGTCTTAACGGATCATGCCTGAAAGCGTTAGTCTATCGCGATGAGCAAGAGCACAACCGCATCGCCCGTGTCCGATACCGCCCCTGAACGGGCCAAGGATACTGAAGCCGCCACGAATGTTGCCGCCGACGCGCAGAAACAGAAGGAGGTCGGCGGCCGCAAAGGCCTGGACCCCACGCGCTACGGTGACTGGGAAAAGGGCGGCATCGCCGTCGACTTTTAGAAACAGGACGGCAAAGCCTAACCGCCAGAGCCGAGAAATGCAGCCGCGATATGAAAAGGGCGCCGCGACCTGATGATCGCGACGCCCTTTTTCATTCGGCGTCAGCCAAAGACCCAAAGGCCTTAGGCAGCGCGGCGGCGGCGTGCAGCCACCAGGCCGAGAACGCCAAGGCCGAGCAGGCCGATCGCACCCGGAGCGGGAACGAGCAGCGAGAAGGCGAGATCACCATTCAGGCCAGCATCAACGAAGTCCTGATAGCGGCTGACACGCGTGTCACCGTTCAGTTCACCCCATGATGAGTTCAGGCAGCCATTTCGAGCCGTCGAGAACGTCGCTTCGCCCTGTTCTGAAGAATCGAAGTCCGGCGACATTTCAAAGTCGGAAATGACACCATCACCATTATAGTCAGCGCCCGCACCTGGACCGCAACCGCCGAAGAATGGCGAGAAGGTCGACCCGAAGGACGTTACACCGGCAATCAGACCGTTGATGAAGGTCGGGCCGCCGGAGTCACCGCCACCAACGCCATAATCAATGACATTGCCATTGGCGTCGCGGACGCCCGTGCCGCCGAATTCGCCATTGTCGATTCCAAAGAATTCAAGCGCGATATCGAGTTTTTCGAACAGGTTGTTCGCATCTGTGCCATTGTCGAAGTCAGCGAGCAGGAAGTTGTCGCTGTAGCCAAGACCGTTATTGATGTTTTCCCAAATGTTGACGCCCGAACGCTTGATGCCGTCGAGGCCGCCACGTGCGCCATTGGCGCGGTCCGCCGCGGACGGCGTCGGTGTCGTGCCGTTTGCGCCGTAACCCGTCGTGCCGCCGCCAACTTTCGTGTGGATCTGGCCGTGCTCGTCGGAATCGCGATAGATGCTGTAAATCTCTTCGCCGTTCGAAACAGGTGCGCTGAGCTTCAGGAGCGCAATATCGTTCTCAGGGCCATTTGGCTCACCGAAACCGATATAGTCCGGGTTCAGAAGAATGCTCTCGACCTGATAAACAGCTTCCGGCTGGCGCCAGTTGGTACCGGTGCGGAATTCAATCCGGTCATAGCCCTGGCCGCGCGTGCCACGGTCGCCGAAGTCGAGGCAGTGTGACGCACTGAGAAGCGTATCCGCGCTGATCAAAGAAGCCGTGCAAACGAAAGCCTGGCCGTTATTCTGGAACATCACCAGTTCACCAACACCGGTGAATTCGTCAGGAGCGACTTCATTGTTGCCGTTGATCAAATCGGCCTGTGTCTGCGGGAGCAGGCGCGGTGCCGTGATCTTCGAGCTGGCATCTGCAAGCGGCGTTGCGACCGCCGATGCAGGAATGGCGAACGCGATTGCGGCGCCGAGTAGATACTTGGATTTCATGCTGAATCCCCACTTACTTTTACAAACTGGCGCGCAACCCCGCGTCACACGCCGATGTAAAAAGGCAAGCAAGACCTGTACCAGAATGTCTATATCCTTGATTCAATTATATGTTCACGGATACGAAACAAAATTGCCTTAAGAAAGTGTAAAATTATCCGACACTTTAATTCCGAAAAAGCTTCTTAAAACCGAATTTTATTCCGCCAACATGGGCAGTTCCGTTCGAAGAGGGCGCGACAATAGCGCCGAAATCGCCGAATGCGCGTCGAGCTGGCCTTCGATCAGCGCGAGCACGGTATCCGCGATGGGCATTTCCACACCTATCGACCGCGCCGCACGCGCAAGGACAGGCGCAGTGTGCACACCCTCCGCCACGGTCACCCGGTCCGCCATCAGTGCCGCGGCACTCCGGCCTTCGCCGAGCGCCTTGCCGAAGCTCATATTGCGCGACGCCTCGGACGAGCATGTGAGAACGAGGTCGCCAAGTCCCGACAGGCCGCCCATGGTTTCCGCCCGCGCGCCCTTGGCAAGGCCGAAACGGGTCATTTCGGCGAAGCCCCTGCTGATCAGTGCCGCGCGGGCGTTCTGGCCAAGGTCAAGTCCGGTCGCCACACCGCAGGCAATGGCGAGGACATTCTTGACCGCACCGCCGACTTCCGCGCCGATCAGGTCATCGGTCATATAGGGGCGGAACCGTGGCTGCGCGATCCGCTTCACAAGCGCCGCGGCGGTGTCCGTGTCCGCGCATGCGAAGGTAATGGCGGTGGGCAGGCCGGATGCGACTTCCGCGGCGAATGTCGGCCCGCTCAAGACAGCGATGGGAGCCGCGGGACTGACATCGGCGGCCACTTCGGTCATCAGCATTTCCGTGTCCGCCTCTATCCCCTTGCAGCAAAGAATGAGCGGGCGCTGCCCGGCATCGAGCGAAGACAGCGTCGCGCGAAGATGCTGCGCCGGGCACACCAATAGCAAGGCGTCGCAATCGTCGAGGTCCGCCATTCTGCTGGTCGGTGCGATCGCATCGGACAGGGCAATTCCGGGAAGAAATGTGCGGTTCTCCCGCAGCGATGAAATATCGGCGGCAACCTGTTCCTCACGCGCCCACAATCGTGTGGGGCCGCCCGCAGCACAAATCTGTGCGAGGGCCGTTCCCCATGCTCCTGCTCCGACGACGCCCAGCTTCATAACGATCTCCTAAGCCTTAACACCGGCACCGCGCGCGCTTTCCGCATCCGGGTCGAGTGGCCAGCGTGCCCGCGCGGGTGTGTCCAGCGGATCGCTGTGACCCAGCCGGAAATGTTCAACGCCCGCCCATGCGATCATGGCCGCATTGTCCGTGCAGAGCGCCAGCGGCGGCGCGACCAGCCTCAGCCCAAACTCGCCCGCCAGCGCTGCCAGCGAATGCCGCACGCGCCGGTTCGCGGCGACACCGCCCGCGACCACAAAGGCCGTCGCCTCCGGCATGGCATCGAGTGCAATCCGGCTGCGATCGACCAGACAATCGCAGGCGGCGGCCTGAAAACTCGCGGCAACATTTTCCGGCGCCGGAGCGGGATCGGCCTGTACGGCGCGCAGGACGGCGCTCTTGAGACCGGCAAATGAAAAATGCGGCTCCGCCGTGCCCACAAGGGGCCGGGGCAGCGCGACGGCGGTTTCGTCGCCGCGGGCTGCCAGACGCTCGACCGCCGGCCCGCCGGGATAGCCGAGGCCAAGAATCTTCGCGGTCTTGTCGAACGCCTCGCCAGCCGCATCGTCTATCGTGGTGGCAAGCCGGCGATAGCTGCCGACACCGTCAACCGCGAGCAGCTGCGTATGACCGCCAGAAACGAGCAACAGCAGATAAGGAAATGTCAGTGTTTCATCATCGAGACGCGGGCTGAGCGCGTGTCCTTCAAGGTGGTTGATCGCGATGAACGGCTTTCCGCTCGCAAAGGCAAGTGCCTTGCCTGTCACCAGGCCGACCATGACGCCGCCGATCAGGCCCGGACCGGCCGTTGCCGCGATGGCGTCGACGTCGCGAAGACCGATACCGGCCTCCTCTAGAACCGCCTCGACGAGAGGCGCAAGTCGTTCCGTATGCGCGCGCGCGGCGATTTCGGGGACGACGCCGCCAAAGGGCGCATGCTCCGCCTCCTGCGTGGCGATGCGCTCGGAAAGGATGGTGCGGTCGCCGCACACCAGTGCCGCGGCCGTCTCATCGCAGCTCGATTCAATGCCAAGTATGAGGGGGCGCACTGGCTGGGATATTGTATTGGCCATACCCGTCAGTTACGCGGGCGGGCATGGAGAAGAAAGCGTTTCGTATCGGCACGCGCGGGTCACCGCTGGCCCTGGCGCAGGCGAACATGGTGGCTGCGGCGATTGGCGAGCCGGCCGAGCTGGCGATTGTTCGTACGGCGGGCGACCGCGAACAGTCACGTCCGCTGGCCGCGATTGGCGGCAAGGGCGTCTGGACGGCGGAGCTGGAACGGCAATTGCTGTCCGGCGAAATCGACATGGCCGTTCACTCGATGAAGGACGTGGAGAGCGAGCGCCCCGGCGGTCTGTTCATCGCCGCGATGCTGCCGCGTGCCGATGTGCGCGACCGGCTGATCGGACTGCCGAACCTGGCGGCGCTGACAGCAGGCGCGACAATCGGCACGTCTTCCCCGCGCCGCGCATCACAGCTTCTGCGAAGGGTCCCCGGCCTTAACATCGTCCCGTTCCGGGGGAATGTCGCGACCAGATTGCAGCGGATCGCCGATCGTGAAGCGGATGCGACGCTGCTGGCCGCCGCCGGTCTGGCGCGGCTTGGTCAGGATGATGTCGGCACGGCCATCGAGACGAGGGATATGCTGCCCGCGCCCGGCCAAGGTGCCATAGGCATCGAAGTGCGCGCGGACCGGGCGAGACTGCGCGAGCGACTGGCACAGATATCGCATCCCGAAACCTATGACGCTGTGACGGCGGAGCGCGCCTTTGCCCGCGCGCTGGGCGGGTCCTGTCACAGCCCGGTGGCGGCACTTGCCGTGATTGAAGGTGATCGCCTGGTCCTGCGCGGCGAAATCCTGTCGGAGAATGGCCAGATACATCGCAGTGGGGAGGCGTCGCTATCAGGCGTACGATCCCGCCACGGTGTGGAGGCGATGGGCGCGGCGCTGGCACGCGATCTGCTGGACGGCGCGCCGGAAGCGCTGGCGTCTCTGTTCACGGCTGCCGGGTGAACATTCTACTGACGAGGCCGGAGCGGCAGTCGCGGCGGACGGCGGCCCGCCTGGCCGGGCTTGGACACAGCGCGCTGGCCTCACCGCTACTGAAGATCGTCCCGGCACGCTGGCCGGTACCGGACGAGCGTCCCGGCGCGATCTTCCTGACGAGCGCGAATGCGGTGGCCGGGGGCGTGCCCGATATCCTGCTGGACGTCCCGGTCTATGCGATGGGCAGAGCCAGTGCGGACGCCGCGCGGCGCGCCGGACTGTTGCATGTCGAAAGCCTGCAGGCCGCGGGTGCGGCGGACCTATATGAAAAGGCCGCCGCGCGCGGGGTACGCTCGGCGCTGCATCTTTGCGGACGGGATCTGACGGACGCTGCCGTTCCGCCGGGCATGACGATCCGGCATGTGATGACCTATGCCGCGGAAGCCTGCCCGCTGAGCGCCGATGCCATTGACGCGCTGCGCGGCGGCAAGGTGGATTTGACGCTGCTTTATTCAAGCCGCACCGCCGCGAGGTTCGCCAGCGAAGTCGATCGGCTGGCCATCAGGCGCGGCGCGCAGGCTGTGGTGCTGATCGGCCCCGCGCTGGAAACGGTCATCGGGTCCGGCTGGAAAGACGTGCGCATCGCGGCCATGCCCAATGAAGATGCATTGCTGGCAGCAGCAGGTCTGTTGTGCGAAAGGCAAGGGGTGCGCTAGGAGCTTTGCCATGGACAAATATGAGACAGACCCTGCGACGAGCGGAAACGAGGCGGCAAAAACGCAGCGTTCCTTCCTCCCGTGGCTGATCGTTGTTGCGCTGCTGTTCCTGCTATTGGGTATGATCGCGAACCCCTGGTTCGAACGTGAAGTCAGGACACGCCTGCCCTGGGTCGAGCAGGAAGCGGACATGGGCAGCGTGTCGGCGCGCCTCACTCAGCAGGACAGCAATATGGAACAGCTGGAGACGCGAATTGCCGCGCTCGAACAGCGCCCTGTGGCCGCGCCCCAGGCACTCGCGCCGCTGCCTTTGCCAAGCGGCACGGCCTCTGCCGCCGACACGCCGCCCGCGCTTAACGACCCCGTTCTGCCCAACATTGCCGCGAACCTGGCGACCGACCGACTGGCGCGTGTGGAATCGCGTGTTGAATCCATCGACCGTGAACAGACGGCGCTGGGAGGCCGGGTCAACAATCTTTCCGCCGAAGTGGCCGGTCTGACCGTGCGCGTCGAGGATTCGCGCGGAGAGGCGGCCGGACAGATGGCGGCGGCCGAACGGCTGGCGGGCGATGCCCGCGCCGTTCTCCTGCTGGGCCGCGCACGGGCCGCTTTTGAATCAAGCGAGCCCCTCGGCGCGATCGGACCTGCGCTGCAGGCAGCGCTTCCCGCCGAAGCGGGCGACGACATCGATCAGCTGGCAACGGGCATGCGGCAACTGGTTTCGCCGCAGCAGCTGCGAAACCGGTTCGCAGACCTGAAGCCCGCATTGCTGGGCGCGGGACAGGAGGAAGTGACCGGCGGACCCTGGGACCGCTTCGTCAGCATGCTCGCCGACATCTTCACGGTCCGGCGCAGCGGCGCGGAGACCGATGAAGACAATATGGAGGCAACCGTCGAGCGGATCTCCAGCGCACTTGGGCAGGGCAATATCGCCGCAGCCGTCGATGCCTATGCGCGCCTGCCTGCGTCTGCTCGACGTCAGGGCAACCGCTGGTTCGCCGATGCCTCCAACCATGTCCGCACCGAAACCGTTCTGGGGCGGCTGGAGGCACGCGTCGTCGAAACGCAGCCAGCGGCCGCGCCAAGCGGACCTGCTGCCGATGAGGCGACTTCCCTCTGACCCGGCGGCTTCTCCTTCTGGCACTGGTCGCCGGTCTGGCGCTGCTGACGGCGCTGGCGGCGAATGCGCCGGGGCTGGTGCACCTCGAATGGTTCGGATGGGAAATCAACTTCCACCCCGTCTGGCTGCTGGCAGCCGCGGCGGCGCTGTGGTTCGTGTTTCACGTGGCGCGCCGGCTGTGGAACTGGCTGCGCTGGAAATCGGGACTTTTCGGTCCGGCGCGCCAGTTGCGACGCCAGAAGGCCGCACTCGGCAATGCGAGCGCGGCGCTCGGCGCGCTGGTCTCGGGCCAGGAAGAGCGCGCCGCGGCGCTGGCGCAGGATGCGTTGAAAAGCGATCCCACGAACAGCATGGCGCAGGCGGTGGCCGCCCTGACCGGCGACACCGCGCGGATCGCGGAACTGGACCGGAACAATGCGACGAAGTCTCTGGCGGCGCTGGCCAGGCTCCGCACGGCGCCTGATCTTTCGGTAGCCAGGGAAGCGACGCGAGCGGCGCCCACAAGCGCGGCGGCATGGCAGGCACTGGTGGAAGAGAGCGCACGGTCCGGCGACTATGCGCATGCGATCAGTGCGCTCAGCAACTGGCGCGCGCTTGATGACACGGCGGAGCGTCTTGGGAGCTGGATCGAAGCGAGCCTGCTGACGGCTGCCGCCGATGCGGAACTGGACGATGAGCCGGCGCGGACGGGCCTGTCGCGGGCATTGAAGGCGGAGCCACGCTTCGCCCCCGCAGCCACGCGGCTGGCGCTGCTGGCGGAGGAAGCGAGCGATGTGTCCGGTGCCGAGCGTGCTGCGGAATCGGTCTGGTCGGTACAGCCAACCCCCACATTGGCGCGGGCGTTTGCCGATCTCTATCCGCTGGAAACCGATGAAACGCGGCTGGCACGGCTACAGAAGCTGGCCGCGAAAAATCCGGAGAACCCGGAGAGTCTGCTGATTGTCAGCGAGGCGGCATTGACGGCGGGGGACCCCGCCCTGGCGCTGGAAACGGTATCGCCGCTGCTGAGCGATCCGCCGATACGGCTGCGTGCAGCGGCGGTAGCGATGGAAGCGCACCGGCGGCTCGGCATGGACCCGCCGACGGGCGCACTTTGGCTGGATGCGGCCGCAACGGGCGCGCCGGGCCTGCGCTGGCACTGCGCGAACTGCCGGACCGAATCGGTGGAGTGGGAGCTGGAATGCCAAAGCTGCAAGCGCATCGGCATCCTGCTGCCGGGGGATTTGACATAAAGCGCGGCGTCAACGTCTGGCTGATATCCCGAAAATCCGACCATCCCGGGGTGCCGTCGAGACTTTGGATTTCGCCTAGCCCAGAAACGCGTCAAGTTCAGGCTGGAGCGCGGCGCGGCTCATAAAGCGATGCGCGGCAAAGCCGGCGGTCTGCGCAGCGGCAATATTGAGCGGCTGATCATCAATGAACAGCGCCTCGCCCGGCGCAATGCCGAAGCGGTCAATCGCGAGCTGGAAGATCGCCGGATCAGGTTTCGCCAGCTTTTCACGCCCGGAAACGATAATGTCGCGGAAACGGCTGAACACGGGCGCGGTCGGACGAAACCTGCGCCAGAACTCGTCCGAAAAATTGGTGATGCCGTAAATGGTGACGCCGGCATGATCCAGGTCTTGCACCAACTCGATCATACCGGGAATGGGTTCACCGATGGTTTCCAGGAACCGTTCGCCGAAAAGCTCAATCAGCGCGCGTTCTTCTGGAAAGCGCGCAATGAGCGCGGCGCTGGTCTCGGCGAACGGAACGCCCCTGTCGTGCTGAAAATGCCATCCCGGCGTAACGACATTCGCAAGAAACCATTCGAGCCGTGCAGGATCGGGAATCAGTTTTGCGTAAAGATACCGTATGTCCCAGTCATAAAGGACATTGCCAACGTCAAAGATAACCGTGCGCGGCATTCAAGCGATATGGCGAGGCAGGGACCCGTTTCAGCCGGGAAAAGACGTGCACCCTTAACCCTGGCGCGCCTTGAAACGGCGATTCGTCTTGTTGATCACATAGGTGCGACCGCGACGACGAATAACACGGCAGTCGCGATGACGATTTTTCAGCGACTTAAGAGAATTACGTACTTTCATGGCCGTGCCCGATATCCGAATTTTTGTGGGAATTTGAAGGCGGCTAGCTAGGGTTGCACGCGGCAGAAGTCAACCTTTGGCACTGATGTGATAAAGGGTTTTCCCGGAACGTTTCCAGCGGTAGTGCTGAATTGGCAATGAAATTCCCCTTCGCCCGCAAGAAAAAGAAACCGCCAGCCGTGCCGGACGGGGTCCGCGTCTATGCGATCGGGGACATCCACGGCATGTCCAACCTGCTGGAAAAATTGCTGAAGAAAATCACAAAAGATCTGAAAGGGTTCGAGGGCCGGGCAGAGCTGGTCTTTCTGGGGGACTATGTCGATCGCGGGCCAGATTCCGCTCAGGTGATCGCGCGGCTGTGCGAAGGGCCGGGCCCGGGAGACACATGGACGTTTCTGAAGGGCAATCACGATGCCTTTCTGTCGTCCACGATGGCGGCTGAAAAGCTGAAAGAACGCTATTACCGCGCCTGGGTGGATCAGGGCGGCGCCGAAGCGATGATGAGCTGGGGCGTACGTCGCGGCCTGATCCACGGTGACGATCCCGAAGCCGCCGTCGAAGCGCTGAAAGCCGCCATGCCGAAGGCGCACCGCAAGTTTTTCCGCAAGCTGAAGCCGTCACACAGGATCGGCGATTACATGTTCGTCCATGCCGGCGTCCGGCCGCACGTTCCCCTGGAGGAGCAGCAGGAGAAGGACCTGCTATGGATTCGCGACGATTTTCTGGATCACGGCAAAAGCTTTGGACCGCATATCGTGCATGGTCATACCATCACGCCGGATGTGGACGGACAGAAACACCGCACAGGCGTCGATACCGGCGCCTACCGCACAGGAACGCTGACGGCGCTGGTGCTGGAAGGGACCGAGCGGCGGGCAATTTCCACTTAGGGCGTAAGCGCGCGCTTCATGCCGTCATAAAGGCATTCGGGCCTGATCGACGGAAGGAAACTAAGCCTAGGTCTTCGCCCATGGATCGACGAACGCGGGCGTTTCATCGGCCTTGACAGCTTCGACCCCGGGCTCGATCCCCATGGCCTCCGCATGCGCGGCCTCTTCGGCGGCGACCTTGGCCGCGTCGCGCTCAGCCTTCAGCTCCGCCAGAAGCGCGGCGCGGTCGGTTTCGAATTTCGGATCGGTGAGCTCGATGCCCGCCTTCGCGGCGGCAGCCGCGACGAGTGCGTCAAGGTCGCGCTGGGAGCAGAGACCAAGCGCCACCGGGTCTTTCGGCGTAATGTTCTCCATGTTCCAGTGCGTCTTCGTACGGATCGCCTGAATGGTGTTCTTCGTCGTTCCAATCAGCTTGCCGATCTTGGAATCGGGAATGTCGGGGTGGTTCTGTACGATCCACGCAATGCCCTCGGGCTTGTCGACGCGCTTCGAGACCGGCGTGTAGCGCGGGCCCTTCGTACGCGCCTGCTGTTCGGGGCCCTTGCTGATGACAAGTTTATATTTGGGGTCACCTTCGCCGGTCTTCAGTTCCTCACGGGTCAGTTCGCCCGCTTCGATGGGATCGCGCGGGATGTGACGATGCTGCGCCGTCTCGTCCGCGATCGATTGCACTTCAAGAATATGAAGACCGCAAAAATCGGCGATCTGGTCAAAGCTGAGTGTCGAATTGTCGACCAGCCATTCGGCGGTCGCGTGCGGCATCAGTGGATGTTCGCGTGCCATGATGCGTGTCTCCCGGAGATATAAAAAGGGCCGCCCCTTTCGGAACGGCCTGTGCATTGCGTCATGATATAGGCGCCGCCGGGGATCCGATCAAGCCAATGCGGTCAAGCGGCGACAGGAATGCCTTCAAATGCCGCATTGCGCTGGTCAGTCGTGAAGCGGGCAAGAGCGCTCCTGAATTCGAATGCCGCTTTCCCCCAGGTAAAACTGCGGCCGTAGGCCATGCAGGTTTTGCGGTTCCGGGTCAGCGCGGCCATGGTTGCTTCTGCAAGATCTTCGGACAATGCGCCGACGTCCGGCGTCACGAGATCGATCGGGCCCTGCACCGGGTAGGCTGCCACGGGTGTACCGCAGGCAAGGGCCTCGATAATCACCATGCCGAACGTGTCGGTGCGGCTGGGAAAGACGAAAACGTCCGCGTGCTGATAAGCGGCGGCAAGGGCCGGGCCATGCAGCGGGCCAAGGAAGCGGGCGCGGGGATAGCGGCGCATCAGGTCGACCTTCGCGGGGCCATCACCCACCAGGATTTTCGTACCCGGCGTCTCGGTATGCAGGAACGCTTCAAGGTTCTTCTCGATGGCGATGCGGCCGACATAGAGCTGAACGGGGCCTTCGGCACCATCATAAGCGGCCGGACACGGCAGGCGCGTTTCGGGGAATGCCCTGAAATCGACGCCGCGACCGAACGGCAATAGCGGGGTGACTCCTTCC
This sequence comes from Pacificimonas pallii, assembly GCF_019204005.1. Lineage (GTDB taxonomy): Bacteria > Pseudomonadota > Alphaproteobacteria > Sphingomonadales > Sphingomonadaceae > Pacificimonas > Pacificimonas pallii. The sequence continues at coordinate 242,438 of NZ_JAGSPA010000001.1, forward strand.
CTGGTGAGCTGGGTACGCAGACTGGGCGTGGCGGCGAGTGTCGCGCGGGCCGGACCGTGAAACCAGCGTTCGAAGCGCCAGAACCAGCGTGCCGGAAGGCCCGTGCGCGCGGATACATAGTCCGGAAACTGCGTATGATAGGCGGTCGTGAACGGCAGCCCCTTGCGCTGGCACCAGCGGCGGGCGGCAAGGCCGAGGGGGCCTTCGGTCGCGATGTGAATGGCGTCCGGGCGAAAGCGGCGTATCCGCGCGCCGACCTGACCGGACCAGGCGAGCGCAAGGCGGATTTCCGGGTAGGACGGGCAGGCGCAATTGGGAAAAAGGTCGGGCGAGATGACATCGACCTTATCGCCGCCGCGTTCAAGCTCGCCGCGGACACTGTGCAATGTACGGACGACGCCGTTCACCTGCGGTGCCCAGGCGTCCGTGACGATGGTGATTTTCAAGATGTGCGCCCCTTCGCCAGGGAGGAGGGGGACGTGGCGCTGAACGTCACGCCGCGCTCCGGAGTTCGAGCGGCGCATAGCGCGCAGCCATGATATCGGCCCAGTGCAGGATTTCCATCTCGCCGTTGAAATGCTCGACGAGCGCGGTGCAACCTTCCACCCAGTCGCCGTCATTATAATATTGAACGCCATCGATCACACGCATTTCGGCAGTATGAATATGCCCGCAGACGACACCGTCCAGATCGCGCGTGGCGGCGGCCTTGGCGACGGCCTCTTCGAACTGGCCGATGAACTGAGCGGCGTTCTTCACCTTGTGCTTGGCGTGTTTCGACAGCGACCAGTACGGCATGCCAAGGCGGGACCGCACCTTGTTGAGCAGCCAGTTGACCTTCATCATTCCGATATATGCCGCATCGCCCAGCAGTGCGAGCCAGCGGGCATAGAGCACGACAGCGTCGAATTCGTCGCCGTGGCAGACCAGCAACCGGCGGCCATCGGCGGTTTCATGGATGGCCTTCCTCTTGATCTCCACCCCGCCGAAATTCATGCCGACAAATTGGCGAAAGGCCTCGTCATGATTGCCGGGAATGTAGATCATGTCCGTGCCGCGGCGCGCACGCTTTAGAATACGCCAGAGAATATCATTGTGCTTTACCGGCCAGTGCCACGTCTTCCTGAGACGCCAGCCATCGATGATATCACCGACCAGATACATCATGTCGGAATCAACGCTGTCCAGGAAATCGATCAGCATATCGGCATTGCAGCCGCGCGTGCCGAGGTGAATATCGGAAATCCAGATGGTGCGGTAGCGGGTCCGCGTGCCACCGGTCTTTTCCGGGATCGATGGACCCACCGCGACCTCCGCCAGCACATCCTTTATCTGACCGCCACCGCGCATGTGGAAACACTCCGGCTGAACAACTCTGCCGGAGCATAAGGCGCACCTCTGTTACATATTTTGTGCGCCGCAGCGGGATTTCATATAAGATTCACGGAACACTGGCGGTGATCGGAATGTCGTCAGACCGGAATGGGAATATTGTCGATCAGGCGCGCCCGGCCCATTTTCGCGGCGGCGAACAGACGCGCGGGCCGGTCGAGTACGGTGAGCATCCGCAGGTCGCCTGCCCCCCGGACTTCGATATAATCGACGGTGAACCCGGCCGCCGTCAGCGTTTTTCGTGCGGCTGCAAGGGCGGCGTCGATGCCCGTTCCACCGGCGATGCTGGATGCGGCGGCGTTCAGCGCCTCCGGCAGCGCCGCGGCGGCCTGACGTTCATCGGCGGTCATGTACGCATTGCGGGATGACATGGCGAGGCCGTCAGCCTCTCGCACGGTCGGGGCGCCGACGATCTGCGTCGGAATATCGAGATCTCGCGCGGCGCGGCGGATGATGGCGAGCTGCTGCCAATCCTTTTCGCCGAATATGGCATAGTCGGCCTGCGCCTGATTGAGCAGCTTTGTCACCACCGTCGAGACGCCGTCAAAATGCGTCGGGCGGGAATGGCCGCACAGCAGGGCGGGCAGGTCGGCAACGCGGACGGTGGTGGCGTAGCCCTCCGGATACATTTCCGCCGCTGTCGGCAGAAACAGCAGGTCGCACCCTGCCGCCCGCAATGCGGCGGTATCCTCAGCCTCCTGCCGGGGGTAGGAATCGAGATCCTCGCCCGCGGCGAACTGGGTGGGGTTGACGAAAATGCTGGCGACGACCCTGTCGGCATGGGCGTGCGCGGTTGCCACGAGGGAGAGATGACCGGCATGAAGCGCGCCCATGGTGGGGACGAGGGCCGTGGTCTGCCCCGCCCCGCGCCAGCGCGCGACGGCGGCACGCAGGGCCGCGACTGTTTGTACCGTCTGCATGGTGTGACGCTCCTGTCGTTGACTTGACCGGAGGCGTGTCCGAAACAGGGGAGGAAACGTCAAGTGGCCAGTGGAACGGGGATACCTTGCCGCACATCATCACATTCGGAAACGAAAAAGGCGGTACCGGGAAGTCCACGACCGCCGTCCATATTGCCATCGCGCTGATGAGCGAGGGGCACAGCATCGCCGCGGTCGATCTTGACGCGCGGCAACGGACATTTGCGCGCTATATGGAGAACCGCCGCAGCTTTTCTGACGGACATGGTCTGGACCTTTCCCTTCCAGAAGTCAGCGTGATCGAGGAAAAGGACGACGGTGCCGAGGCCCGGCTGGACGAGGCGTTCCACACCGAGGCGGACTATCTGATTATCGATACGCCGGGCCGCGATAGCATATTGGGCCAGGTGGCCATGGCGCGCGCTGACACGCTCGTCACGCCCATGAACGACAGTTTCGTCGATTTCGACCTGATCGGACAGGTGGACGCGGAAACCTTCAAGGTGAAGCGTCCCAGCTTCTATGCAGAAATGGTGTGGAAGGCGCGCAAGGACCGGGCGAAGCACGATGCCGGGACGGTCGACTGGCTGGTGGTCAGAAACCGGCTGGCGCATCTGGCGGCGAATAATATGGTGCGGGTCGGAAAGGCGCTCAATGAACTCGCGCCGCGCATCGGCTTCCGGATATCGCCCGGCCTGTCGGAGCGCGTCATCTACCGCGAACTGTTCCCGCGCGGGCTGACGCTTCTGGATCTCGATGTGATCGACGAGGCGCGGCTCAGCCATGTGGCGGCGCGCGCGGAATTACGGGCGCTGGTCGCGGCCCTCAATCTTCCCGACCGTGACAATACAGAACAGAAAGCTGAGGCCGCCTGATGGGCCCCCTTGTCATCGTCCTTTTGGGTGCACTTGCCGTGTTCTGGTATTTGGGCCTGCTGACACCGAAGCGCCTGAATGCGATTGCCGGGATCGCCGCGATCCTGATCGGCCTGCTGATCGCCGCGCGCGGTCAGTATTTCATCGGTCTGCCGCTGATCGGAGCCGGCGGTTTTCTGGCTTGGCGCGGGTTTGCCAGAACCGCCGCCAGCGGCGCGATGACGCTGAAAGATGCGGCGGCCCTGCTGAAGGTGAAGCAGACGGCAAGCGTCGAGGAAATCCGCGCGGCGCACCGGCTCGCCATTGCCTCGGCGCATCCCGACAAAGGCGGCACGGACGCGGAGAGCGCAAAGTTGAATGAAGCGCGCGATCTGCTGATTGCCAGTCGCATGAAGGATAAGTGATGACGTGGTTTTCCTTTGCCGGACGCGCGGACATCAATTACCCGGCAGATCGCATTTTCAGTTGAGGACCATCGCCGATGACGCATCAGTTCCACCGCACCCTGCTCCGTGAATATGACGTTCGCGGCATCGTCGGCGACACGCTGACCGAAGAAGACGCGCGCTGGCTGGGGCGAACGTTCGGGACGCGTGTTCGGCGGGAGGGCGGCACGAAAGTCGCCGTGGGTTATGATGGGCGGCACTCCTCCCCCGCTATGGAAGCGGCGCTGGTCGACGGGCTGAACGCCGCCGGGATCGATGCGCTGCGCATCGGTCTGGGGCCGACCCCGATGCTGTATTACGCGGTGCACGCGCTGGAAGCCGATGGCGGCATGATGATCACCGGAAGCCACAATCCGCCCGACTATAATGGCTTCAAGATGATGCTGGGCACCGGGCCGTTTTACGGCGACGACATTCGTGCGCTTGGCGAGATGGCGGCGGCTGGCGATGTCGAGACCGGGCACGGCACCAACGAGAATGTCGATATTGAAGACCAGTTCGTCGAGCGCCTGCTGGAAGACGCGCCCGCGAAGGAATTCCGCGTCGCGTGGGACTGCGGAAACGGCGCGGCGGGGCGCGTTGTCGAAAAGCTGACGGCGCGGCTGCCGGGACAGCATGTGCTGCTCTATACCGACATAGACGGCGATTTCCCGAACCACCACCCGGACCCGACGGAGGAAAAGAATCTCGAGGATCTGCGCAAGGTCGTCAAGGACAAGAGACTGGATTTCGGTCTGGCCTTTGACGGCGACGGCGACCGGATCGGTGCGATCGACGCGAAGGGACGCATCGTCTGGGGCGATCAACTGCTCATGATTCTGGCCGAAGACGTGCTGAAGGACGTTCCGGGCAGCACCATCATCGCCGATGTGAAAGCCAGTCAGGCGCTGTTCGACCATGTCGCACAGCGCGGCGGCAAACCGCTAATGTGGAAAACCGGGCACAGCCTTGTCAAAGCGAAGATGAAGGAAACGGGTTCGCCGCTGGCTGGCGAAATGTCAGGCCATATTTTCTTCAAGCATCGCTATTACGGCTATGATGACGCGCTTTACGCGGCAATTCGTCTCATGCGCGCCCTGAGCCGCGCAGGCGTCTCGCTGACCGACCTCAAAGGGGCGATGCCCAATCTGATCAATACGCCGGAGCTGCGCTTTGAAGTGGATGAGGACCGCAAGTTCGCGGTTATCGAGGAAGTCCGCGCGCGTCTGAAAGCGGACGGTGCGCACATGAGCGAAATCGACGGCGTCCGTGTCAATACGGATGACGGCTGGTGGCTATTGAGAGCGTCGAACACCCAGAATGTCCTGGTTGCGCGCGCAGAGGCCAAGTCGGAAAGTTCGCTGAAGGCGCTTATGACAATGATCAACGACCAGTTGGAAGCATCTGGACTGGCCCGCGTTGATACCTAAGGCACGAATTTAACAGGCAATAAAATTATTGCTGCACTGCACAATAAACCCTTGACGACGTTCGTTTCATCACTTATGTTGCAGTGCAGCATAGACGTAACTGGAACGAAACGGAGTGTCATATGGCGAGCAAAGCTCCCACGACCAACGCCAGAGAGAATAAAACGGCAGCAAAACCGGGAATCCCGGCGACGAACGCCGCCGCAAATACGGCAGCAGCGCCTAAGCCGAAGACGGTAGAGGCGAATGCTCCCAAGGCGGCCACGGCCGTCAAGACGGTCGTCAAGGCCGCGACCGGCACACAGACGATTGCCGCTGACATAGCGGCCAAAGCCGCGGCGGATGTGGCCGGAAAGTCTCCTGCCAAGAAAACGGCAGCAAAGAAAACGACCGTGAAGAAAGTGGCGGCCAAGACGGCTGCACCCAAACAAGCAGCTGCAAAGAAATCGGCGGTGAAACGCACGGCAAGGACTGCCGCGAAAGCCGCTGCCACCCCAAAGACAAATACAGCCAAAAGGAATATTACGATGACGAAGACGAACCCAACCGAAGCTATGAAACAGCAGGCCGACACCGCAATGACGCAGGGTAAGGCCGCTATCCAGGACATGACCGCCAAGGGCCGTGAAGCCATGGAAAAAAGCGCGAAGGTCATGGAAGACATGAACGGTTTCGCACGTGGCAACGTCGAAGCGATGGTCGAAGCCTCCAAGGTTGCCGCTGAAGGCACGCAGGAACTCGTCCGCGAGCAGGCCGACTTCGCCAAGAAGAGCGTCGAGGGCTTCTCCGCAACGATGCAGAAAGTGTCGAGCGCAAAGAACCCGGCCGAAGCCATGCAGCTGCACAGCGACTTCGCCCGTAGCCAGTTCGACGCGATGGTTTCGCAGACGTCGACCATGACGGAGCGTATGTTCAAGCTGGCCGGTGACATGATGGCACCGCTGCAGAACCGCGTTGCTGTCGCTGGCGAGACCTTTAAAAAGGTCGCATAAGCCAAACGCGATACGTAAATGAACAAGGGCCGCTTCCGTCTTCGGGAGCGGCCCTTTTCTTTACGCCGTTAGTGGGCGCGTATCGACAGCCGCGAGTGGCCGGACCATTGCCATCCCGATTCAGATCGCTAGATTATCTGAATAATGAGCATGCACCCGATCAATAGCGATGAAGACGAAACCGGGCCGCCCGATGGCGAGCGCCCGGACCGCGAGAGCGGAGTCGCCACGCGCACGCGCCCGAAGACAAAAAAGCCGTCTTTGTACAAGGTGCTGATGCTGAACGACGACTATACGCCGATGGAATTCGTGGTTGCCGTCCTGCAGCGTTATTTCCGCATGTCGACCGAGGAAGCGACTCATGTGATGCTGCACGTCCACCAGAAGGGTGTCGGCCTCTGCGGTGTCTTCACCTACGAAGTTGCCGAGACCAAAGTGAACCAGGTGCTGGACTTCGCGCGGAAAAACGAACATCCGCTGCAAATGACGCTGGAAAAGGACTGAGTTGTCAGGTGACCTGATCCGGGTCCTGAGGCCACGCACCTGCATCGATGATCTCGCAAAGGCCAGCCAGTGTAACTTTGCGTTTCTCTCCAAATTTCCACGGTATCAGCCAAGATAGTTTTCCGATGACGACAAGACTGGTTGTCCCAGCAATTATTGCGAGCAGCATCCGTAGCCATTCAGGCCAGCCTGATGGCAGGTACCAAATTGCGGCGAACATGCCGGGGCCCATGCCCAGCATCAGTAGGCAGCCCTGCGTCAATCCGAACGCCTCGTTGTGAAAAAAATCTGTCCAATTCAGATTGGAAAAATCTGTCCCAAATCGATCATGGATTGCTTCAAGGAGTTCGCCTGCATCATCACCGGTCACACCGAGATCGTGGACCAAAGCGGCGCGAGATTGGAGCTGTCTGCGCGGCACGCCGAAATCGGCTTCCAGTTTATCGTAAAGCCAATCAAGGTTTGTTGTCATTGAGCCTTTATACCATCGATTACAGTAAGTGAAAATGTCACAGGAACGCGTGCGCGGCTGTTCCGTTGGTTGTGTGAAATCACAATCACAATCACAGGAACAGGAGACACATCATGCCTACCCCGCACATCGGAATCGACAAGGAAGGCCGCGCCAAGGTCGGCAAGGAGCTCGGCAAGGTACTTGCGGACAGCTATTCGCTTTATCTGAAAACGCACAATTATCACTGGAATGTGAAGGGTCCGCACTTCCACTCGCTGCATGTGCTGTTCGAAGGACAATATACCGAGCTTGCCACGGCAGTGGATGATATTGCGGAACGTATCCGTGCCCTGGGTGAAACCGCGCCGGGCAGCTACAGCGCCTTTTCCAAGCTTTCCAAGCTGGACGAAGCGCCCGATACACCGCCCGAGGCGCTCGACATGTGCGAACATCTGGCGCTGGATCATGAGGCTGTGGCCGCGACGTGCCGCTCGCTAATCCCCGTCGCCGAAGACGCGGAAGACGAAGTAACCGTCGACATGATGATCGGCCGCATGACCGTGCATGACAAGGCCGCCTGGATGCTGCGCAGCCTGAACGGGTGAGCAGTGCCGTCATTATCGGCGCATCGGGCGGTATCGGCCGGGCGCTGACCGAGGATATCATTGCGCGTGGACGACATGACGTCGTTCACGCGCTTTCCCGTTCCGGGATATCGATCGCGGGGGCGGAAAGTGACCATATCGATATCGAGGACGAGAACAGTATCGCCGCCGCCGCAAAACGGATCGGCAAGGCCGAGACCATCATCGTCGCTACCGGCCTGCTGCACGCCGACGATTACGGACCTGAGAAGAACCGGCGCGCGCTGAACCACGACGACCTGATGCGGGCCTTTGCGGCAAATGCAGTCGGGCCGGCTTTGGTTGCGAAGCATTTCCTGCCGCTGCTGCCGAAGGACGCGCGCGGGGTATTTGCCGCCTTGTCGGCGCGTGTCGGCAGTATTTCCGACAACCGCCTCGGCGGCTGGTACGGTTACCGCGCGTCGAAGGCGGCGCTCAATCAGTTGATCCGGACGCTGGCCATCGAACTGGCGCGGCAGAAGCAGGACGCGGTCTGCGTCGCGCTGCATCCGGGCACGGTCGACACCGGCCTGTCCAAACCATTCCAGTCGAATGTGGCAGATGGGAAGCTGTTCACACCCCGCTATGCTGCCGGGAAATTGCTGTCCGTGCTGGACGGCCTGACGGCGGCGGATACGGGAAAGATCTTTGCATGGGATGGACAGGAAATCGCGCCCTAGGACGCCCTCCCCTGACGGCGATGTCCGCGTGACATCCGTTGCGATCATCGGGGCCGGGTGTTCGGGGTTCACGACCGCCAAGAAACTGCAGGATGCCGGTATCACGGCGACGGTGTTCGAGGCGTCGGACCGCATTGGCGGCAATTGGGCGTACGGCAACCCCAACGGCAAATCGGCCTGCTATCAGTCGCTGCACATCGACACATCGAAAACGCGGCTGCAATTCGAGGATTATCCGGTGCCGCAGGGCTGGCCGGATTTTCCGCATCACAGCCTGCTGAACGGCTATTTCAACGACTATGTCGACCATTTTGATCTGCGCGAACTGATCCGGTTCAATACCGCCGTGGAACGTGCAGACCGGATCGAGGGGCAGCGCTGGCGGCTGCATCTGTCGACGGGTGATGCCGAAGAATTTGACGTGCTGGTCGTCGCCAATGGTCATCACTGGTCGCCGAACATGCCGCAATGGCCGGGCAGCTTTGACGGTGACATGATCCACAGCCACGAATACCGCACGCCGTTCCAACCCGTCGACATGATCGGCAAACGCGTCCTTGTGGTCGGCCTGGGCAATAGCGCGGTGGATATTGCCAGCGAACTGTCGCAGCGGCCGATGGCGGAAAAGCTGTTCGTGGCTGCGCGTCGCGGGGTCTGGGTATTGCCCAAATATATTAATGGTCAACCGGGGGACAAGACGCCGCTGCCGACCTGGCTGCCCGGTTCGATAAAACGCAGGCTTGCGAAGGGCGCGGTGAAGAAGCTGGTCGGTGAGATGGAGAATTACGGCCTGCCGACCCCGGATCACGAGCCGCTTGAGGCACACCCGACCGTGAGTTCGGAATTTCTGCTGCGCTGCGGATCGGGCGATATCGCGGTAAAACCGAATATCAGGGAACTGCGCGGCAAAGACGTCCTGTTCGAGGATGGCAGCGTGGAGCAGGTCGACGCGATCATATGCGCCACTGGATATAAAACGGACTTCCCGTTCCTCAACCGCGAAGATGCGCCGGTAACGGACAATCACATCGGCCTCTTCAAGCGCATGGTCCGCGCCGAGCGCCCGACGCTATGGTTCATGGGGCTGGCGCAGCCGCTGCCAACGCTGGTGAACCTGGCGGAACAGCAGGCGAAACTACTGTCGGCCTATCTGAAAGGCGATTACGAACTGCCGCCTGCGGCTGCTATGACGAGGGCAATCGTGCGCGATGAGAAGCGCCACATGGGTCACTATTATGCGTCGAAGCGCCATACCATGCAGCTGGACTTCGATCTGTATAAGAAAGACCTGAAAGACGAGTTGAAAGCAGGCGCAAAACGGGCACAAGGCCGCAAGCGCGCCGCGTAGAGGAGAGATAAGATGGATCTGTCATTCAGCCCTGAAGAGGAAGCTTTCCGCGAGGAAGTCCGGGCCTTTATCGCCGAGAATTACCCGGAAGACCTGCGCACCAAAGGTGGCCGCGAGGAACTGGGCAGGGAAGACATGCTGAAATGGCATCAGATCCTTGGCGAAAAGGGCTGGTCCGTTCCCGCATGGCCAAAAGAATATGGCGGCACCGGCTGGACCTCCACCCAGCGCTATATCTGGTCGGAAGAATCGGCGAAGGCGGAAACGATTCCGCCGCTGCCCTTCGGTGTGTCGATGGTCGGACCTGTGATCTACACGTTCGGCACCGAGGAGCAGAAGAAGAAATTCCTGCCCGGTATCGTCGCAGGGACGACCTGGTGGTGCCAGGGTTATTCCGAGCCCGGCGCCGGGTCGGACCTTGCCAGCCTGAAGACGAAGGCGGAGCGCATCAAGGGCGATGATGGCAAGGAATATTACCTCGTCAATGGCCAGAAAACCTGGACGACGCTGGCCCAGCATGCCGACTGGGGCTTTTTCCTGGTGCGCACCAACCCGGATGCGCCCAAGCCGCAGCAGGGCATTTCCTTCCTGCTGATCGATATGAAGACGCCCGGGATTACCGTGCGTCCGATCATCACGCTGGGCGGTGAGCATGAGGTCAACGAAGTCTGGCTGGATAATGTGAAGGTGCCGGTCGAGAACCGCGTGCACGAAGAGAATGACGGCTGGACCTGCGCCAAATTCCTGCTGGCGCACGAGCGCAGCGGCATTGCCGGCGTGGCGCGTTCGAAGCGCGGTATCGAAAAGCTGCGGGAAATCGCGGCGGCGGAACTGGACGAGGGCCAGCCGCTGATCGAGAATCCGTTCTTCCGGCGCAAGATCGCGGATCTGGAGATCGACCTTGCCGCACTGGAATTCACCGAACTCCGCACGCTGGCGGGTGAAGCGGCAGGCCGCGGGCCGGGCCCCGAATCCTCGATCCTGAAAATCAAGGGGACGGAGATTCAGCAGCGTATCACCGAACTCGTGCTGGAAGCGGCAGGCCATTACGGCGCGCCCTATTTCCGCGGCTATGGCGAAGGCGGCAATGAATATTCCATTGGACCGGATTACGCCCAGCGGGCGGCGCCGACCTATTTTAATGGTCGCAAGACGAGCATCTATGGCGGCTCCAACGAGATCCAGCGCGGGATTATCGCAAAAATGGTCCTGGGGCTCTGACGGGCTTCGCCAGAGCGGAATTTTAGGGCTATTCTGGCGAAAGCCGGGATGGCCTTTCCGCTGCGGGTAATGCTCGCAACGCCGACGCGGCGCTTGGCCACGTGTTCCGGCGGCCGTGGTGGCAGCCGCCGGGGGAGATGCGGTGCGGAACGAGGAGATGGCCGCGGACGGTCAGTCCAATCAGAACAGGTCCGCCTGACCGGCAGGTGGTTTTCGAATACGCGCGGACGGCTTCGGCCGCTTCGCAGGCGGCGGCGCGGCGCCCGTGAAAACCTCTACGGCATCATCGGCAAACCGCAGCATCATGCGCGCTTCACGCTTTGCAGTGGCGGCGCTGGTCACGACGCCGGTTTCGGTTTCGACGAGCGCGAAGCCACGGCTGAGCGGGCCGCGCGGGTCCAGCGACGTCAGGACGCGGCCAAGGTCGTCGAGGCGGCGCTGCTCCGCCGTCACGCGCCGTCGCAGGATGACAGGGTCAAGGCGGCGCGTGATGGATTTCGTTTCCGCGCTTTCACGGATCAGCATTTGCGACGCGGCGCGCACCGCCCGGTCGGCGAGCGCCGCAGCACGGTCGCCCCGCTGTGCGACGAAGCGCTCCAGCAGGGCCGGTTTCAGCGTTGCAGACACCCGGATCAAATCCTGACGGGCCACCCCTGCCCTCGCAGCGAGCGCTTTGGGCAGCCGCGCGGCGATGGAAGTGAACCTGTCTTCACGCCTGGCGAGCATGTCGGCAGGGTTTGGCATGCGGGCGCTGATATCGTCAAAGCGCTGCTGGCGGGCGGCGAGCACAGCCTCTGGCTGCGGCAGGCGGGCGGCGATCATGCGCAGGCGTTCGGCGCGGGCGCGTCCCGCGTTGCGAATGGCTGCCTGAAGGCGCGCGCCATATTCGGCGACCGTGGCGGCAAGGTCGGCGCGCACGGGAACGGCCTGTTCGGCGGCGGCGGTCGGTGTCGGTGCGCGAAGGTCGGCGGCGAAATCGGCAAGCGTCGTATCGGTTTCATGGCCCACCGCGCTCACCACCGGAATACCAGACGCGGCAATGGCACGGACGACGACTTCCTCGTTGAAGGCCCACAGATCCTCAATACTGCCGCCGCCGCGCGCAACGATGATCAGGTCGGGCCGGACGAAACCTTCCGCCGCGTTCAGGCCCTCGACACCCCGCGCGATTTCCTCTGCTGCGCCGTCGCCCTGAACCTTTGCGGGCCAAAGGATCACATCGCGCGGGAACCTGTCAGCCAGGCGGTGGAGAATATCGCGAATGACGGCACCGGTCGGCGACGTGACGATGCCGATGGTACGCGGCAGGAAGGGAATGGCGCGTTTGCGCTCGGCGGCGAACAGGCCCTCGGCGGCCAGGGCAGCCTTGCGTTTTTCAAGCAGCGCCATGAGCGCGCCTGCGCCCGCGACCCGCATGCGCTCAACGACGATCTGGTATTTGGAACGACCGGCATAGGTCGTCACCTTGCCCTCTGCGATGACGTCGAGGCCGTCTTCGGGCTGAAAATCCAGCCTGACACGCTGGCCGCGCCACATGACGGCATCGATGACGGCGTTCTCATCCTTCAACGTGAAATAGGCGTGGCCGGAGGCTGGCACTTTCCACCCCGATATCTCGCCGCGCAGACGAACATTGCCGAAGCGCTCCTCGACAGCGCGTTTCAACGCCTTTGACAGGTCGCCGACGCTATATTCGTGCGCGTTTGAGGGGGAGTCTTCGCTCATTGACGTCACGCTACCGATGCGCCGGACAAAAATCATCCCCAAAGCAGAATGTAACCCGGCCTGTTCCAATGGCGTATCTGTCGTTACCGTGCGCACAGGCATGGCGGGAGAGACAACGACCATGAGCAGCAATGCGAAGGGGCCTCTGGTCAAGCGGCACAGGCTGTCGACGCGTGTCTGGCACTGGACCAATATGGTCGCCATCTTCCTGCTGATCGGCAGCGGCGCCACGATCTTCAACGCGCACCCGCGCCTGTACTGGGGCGAATATGGCGCGAATTTCGACCCGGCATGGCTGGTGATCGACGACCGGCAGAGTGCCACCGGTCCGCGCGGCTTCGTCAATATCGGCGGCGCCGAATTCGATACGACGGGTGTGCTCGGTGTGTTTGAAAAGGGCGGGGAAACGCGCATGCGGGCCTTTCCCCACTGGGTGACGATCCCGGCTGAGTACAGCCTGTCTGCGGGACGGCGATATCACCTGCTTGGCGCGTGGATCTTTGGCGTCGCGGGCTTCGTCTATTTTTTCTGGAGTCTGTTCAATCGCCACATCCAGCGCGACCTGATCCCGCGCAAATGGCAGCTGACGCCTGCCTGCGTCAGGGCCGATATCAAAAACCATATAAAGCTGAACTTCATTCATTCCGGGACGGAGAAATACAGTCTGCTGCAGAAGCTAAGCTATGCTGGCGTGATTCTGGTGATCCTGCCCGTTCTCGTCGCCACCGGCCTCACCATGTCGCCGAACATGAATGCGGCATGGCCCTGGCTGCTGGATATATTCGGCGGACGGCAGTCTGCGCGGTCGCTGCACTTCATTGCCGCGTTCCTGTTGATCGCGTTCATTTTCGTGCACCTGATTCTCGTCGTCCTTGCGGGGCCATATAATGAAATCCGGTCGATGATTACCGGCAAGCTGCGCCTGCCTGCGGGAGACGGAAGATGACCAGTCGCAGAACCGTGCTCACCGGTATCGGCGCCTGCCTTATGCTGCCGGGGTGCGAGCGGATCGGGAAGACGAAGCCGGTCCATGACCTGCTTTACTCACTGGATGGCCTGACAATGCGCGCACAGCGCCTGGTCACCGCGCGCGGTGCGCTGGCGCGGGAATATACCGAAGCAGACCTGTCGCCGCGCTTCCGCGTAAACGGAACGCGCCAGCCGGCATCGGCGGATTATGCGCGGCACCAGAAGGAGGGTTTCGCCAATTGGCGGCTGAACGTCGGCGGCATGGTGCGACGGCCACTGCAAATCTCACTGAGCGACCTGCGCGCAATGCCGACACGCACGCAGATCACGCGGCATGACTGTGTCGAAGGCTGGAGCGCCATCGGCCAGTGGACCGGTGTGCAGCTATCGCGCATACTGGATTTTGCCCGCGTCTCGGAGCGGGCGAAATATGTGCTGTTCAGATGCGCAGACAACTATGGCGACACGCCCTATTACGAAACCGTGGACATGATCGAGGCGCGGCATCCGCAAACGATATTGGCCTGGGGCATGAACGGCGACATTCTGTCCGTGGCCCACGGCGCACCGCTGCGCCTGCGGTCGGAACGACAGCTGGGCTACAAGCACGCGAAATATGTCATGGGCGTCGAGGCCATTGAAAGCTTTGCCGAAATCGGCGGCGGCAAGGGCGGCTTTTGGGAGGACCGCTCCGGCTATGACTGGTGGGCGGGCATCTAGCCGCCGATCTGCCCGCGGCCCTTTTCCCTTATTGTCCGGCGCGGTGACGGAAAGCGGACGGGCGGCAAATCTCTTTTAAGATTTCGTGACTAGATCGACCAGGCGGTCGGTTCTTTCGGCCATGCGACATGGGAAACAGAATGCCGCGCCGCATTGCGCTATTGATTGTCTTGCTGATGTCCTGGGCCGGGCTCTCGGTGCAGGCAAATGATGCCATCTTCGGCACGCTGCCGGTCAACGGGTATGAAGCCGCAGCCGCAGCCGCGCGCGACGCAATGACCCGCGATGAGAAGCTCGCGCTTGATTACGCTCGCAAGGCAGAGGCGGAGGCCTTCCACATCGCCGAGCCGAAAACGCATGAGGCCGCCCTCATCACGTCGCTCTGGCTGCAAGCCGAGGCGCTGGCGCGCATGAACCGCAACGCCGACGCATCCCCCGTCATCGAGCAGGCGTTGACGCGGATCGAGGCCTTCCGTCCGGGCAGCAAGCTGCACGGCGATATTCTGCAGACCAGAGCATCGATCGCCAGCGGGAACGAGCAGATAAACCAGGCTTTGGAAGACCTTCATCAGGCACATAACATCTTCCGCGACCTTGGGGAAAGCCGCGGGCAGGCTATCACACTGCAAAATCTGGGCATGATCTACTGGCGCGCGCGGGACTATGGCCGGGTCCTCAACTATTATGCCCAGTCAATCGACGTTTATCCCGATGACCCGGTTCTCACCATGTCGAGCCATAATCATCGTGGCAACGCCCATAAGGAAATGGGTAATTACGCAAAAGCCGAGACGGCTTACACCAAATCCCTGGCTGTCGCGCGCAGCCTCGACTCCCCGGTGCTTGAGGCAGGGATTCTGGCGAATATTTCGTCGGCGCAGTTCCTGCAGGGCAGGCTGGACGAGGCCGATGCCACCGCAAATCTGGGCCTGGCACGCGATCTCGACAACGAAGGGGATTCGCGCGCCTTCCTATGGGGCATGAAGGCACAAATAGCTCACGCACGCGATGATCTGTGGACTGCCCGTATCCTGATCGAACGCACGTTCGAAGGCACCGACCTCAATGAAACGTCATGGCAGTACCGGGATTTCCATAACGCCGCGCACAATATCTATGACGCGCTCAATGAGCACGAAAACGCGTATCGCCACCTGAGCGCTTTCGGCCGGCTGGAACAGGCCGCCATGAAAGCGGCGAGTTCGACCCACGCGGCTCTGCTGGCATCGAAATTCGACGCCGCCAACCAGGAATTGCGGATTTCCAAGCTTCAGGCGGACCAGCTGCGCAATGACAAGCAGCTGCAGGATTCCAAGAATCGTCTTCAACTGATGACCGTGGGCAGTATTATCGCCGCCGCGGCGGTCCTGCTGATCCTGTCGGCGCTGTCATACGCGTTTCTGACAGTACGCAGATCGCACGCCGACGTCACCGAAGCGAACGACATGCTGACCCACGCGGCACGGCATGATGCGTTGACGGGACTGCCCAATCGCCCTTCGTTCCGAAACCTGCTGCACGCCGCGCTACAGGAACAGGCCGAGGGGAGGGGGAAATGCGCTTTGTTTCTGGTGGATCTCGACCGCTTCAAGCAGGTCAATGACACGCTCGGCCATGCCGCCGGCGATCACCTATTGTGCGGTGTGGCCATGCGCATTCAGGCAATCACGGGCAATTATGGCCATGTCTGCCGTCTCGGCGGCGACGAATTTGCCGTCATCATCACGGCGACGACCGATATCGATGAACTGACCGACCTTGCCGATGGCGTGATCGCCGATATTTCGCGCCCCTTTGTCCTGCCCGATGGCCGCGCTTCCGTCGGGGCGACAATCGGCGTCGCGATTGGACGCGAACATGGCGACACAGTCGATGCGCTGTCACGTTCAGCAGATCTTGCCCTATATTCGGCCAAGGATGCCGGCCGCGGGCGCCAGGCCTTCTATCAGCCCGCCATGCGAGAGGCTGCGGATCAGCGCCGCCGCCTGGAACAGGATTTGAACGAGGCGCTGGCACGCGGCCAGCTATCGGTACTTTATCAGCCGATTGTCAGTTCCAAGACATATGAAGTCGAAGCCTACGAAGCCCTGCTGCGCTGGAAACATCCCGAACATGGCTTTATCTCACCCGAAATCTTCATCCCCATTGCGGAGGATGCGGGTCTCATCAACCGCATTGGCAATTGGGTGCTGCGGAGCGCATGCGAAACCGCGATGCAATGGCCAGAGCATGTGAAACTGGCCGTAAACCTGTCATCGCTGCAGGTCGAGTCAGACGGGCTTGCGGCGACAGTGATCTCGGCGTTGTCGGCAAGTGGGCTACCGGCGGCACGACTGGAACTGGAAGTGACCGAAAGCGTCTTCCTGCGCCATGGCGACAGCACCAAGAATATGCTGGAGCGGCTGCGTGCCATTGGCGTCGAGCTGGCACTTGACGACTTCGGCACCGGCTATTCTTCACTCGGCTATCTGCACCGTGCGGATTTCGCGAAGATCAAGATCGACCGGACATTCGTGCGCGCCGCCGTCGATGGCTGGCAGGAGGGCGTCGCCGTTATCGAAGCCATCGTCTCGCTGGCGAACAGTCTGGGCATGGCGACGACTGCCGAGGGCATTGAAAGCGAATTCGAACGCGATGAAATGGTCCGGCTTGGCTGCACTCAGCTTCAGGGCTACTATTTCGGACGGCCCGCGCGTCACGAACGAGCGGTCAGGCAGGCCGATAAGGCAAAGTTCGCCGCCGACACGGAAAATATGAAATACGTCGATACGCGCGCCGCGTAATATCGCCCCGCATTTTAGCGCTTCTGAATGTAGCGGCGGAAATAGGGACAGGTACCGCCGCGATACCGGACAAAGCCCCCCTCCCGATGCGCAGAGTGGAGAGGGAATGACAACACTCTGGACGCCGATGCGCGCGCGGGCGTAGACAGGTTTCTGTAAGAGGCCGCATGTCTCGAACAATTCAGGGGGATGACGGGATGACCAGCAAAGCAGGGATTTTGAGCCGGATCGTCCTGCCAGCGGCGGTCATCGTGGCGATTGCCATCGCCATCTGCGGCCCGCTGGTCCGCTTCGGCGGCGTATCCTTCGGCACGGTTTTCCCCATTCTGGGTTTTGCCACCATGGCAGCCGGCGTGATAACGCTGATCGCACTGATCGCCTTGTATCTGGACTGGCGCGCAAAGCGAAATCTTGGCCGGTCGGCATTCGCGTTCGTGCTTGCGGCTGTGCCGTTCGCCTTCATGATGTCGCTGGCCATCACCGGCCGCAGTGTGCCGGCCATCCACGACATCACCACCGACACCGAGACGCCGCCGGAATTCGCCGCCATCCTGCCGCTGCGCGCCGATGCGCCGAACCCACCGGAATATAATCGCGACTTCACCGCGCAGCAGAAGGCGGCCTATCCCGAACTGCAGACGCTGGTTTTGAATAGGCCCTATGACGACGTCTTCGCAGAAGCGCTGGATGCGGTTAAGGACCGCGGCTGGGATCTTGTGGCCAGCGATCGCGCCGCCGGACGGATCGAAGCGACGGAAACGACAGCGTGGTTCGGATTCAAGGATGATGTCGTCATTCGCGTCCGCCGCGCAGGCCCGGCGACAACGGAAGTCGACATCCGCTCCAAATCGCGCATGGGCATGAGCGACCTTGGTGCCAATGCCGCGCGGATCCAGGGCCTGCTTGGCGATATTGCGGACGGCTAACGCGCAGGCGAAATGGCGCTGGTCCATCAAAACATGCCATTACGAAAATCAAAGAACAGGGATTTCCAACATGTACCGCACGATCTCAATCGCCGCACTTGTCATGGCCATGCCGGTCCTTCTCACTGCCTGTGCCACGACATCTTCCGTCACGCAGGCGCCGGCGACGCAGGGGACAAGCCGTGTCTTTGACGGCAATTACGACACGGTGAAGGCTGCCGCCCTTCAGGCTGTGGAGCGTATGAACGTCAATGTGAAGGGGACGGACGAAAACGCCGAGCGCTTCCAGATTGAATTCACCAAGAAAGTGTCGGCATTCAGCTGGGGCGAAGTCGGCGTGGTGAACGTCCTTCCAGGCACCGGTGATCGGACGACGGTTGTGGTCAATTCCGCAAAACGGTCGACCATGCAGATCACCGGCACCGCGGAAAGCGAATTCGCCGAAGAAATATTCAAGAACGTCGAAGAGAGCCTTGCGGCGCTGTAAGGTCCATAGGCTCGCCCTGATGGCGGTGGCTGCGGGCATGCTGATTCCCGCATGCGCGCCCTTGCGGTCGGAGCCCCTGATTGTCGGCAGCGATTCCCGCTATGGCCGCGTGATCGAGGCAGAGCGTACGGAGATAAAAAGCGGCGAATCGCGCGCTGAAAGGTCGGCGATGGCGGCACTGTCGCTGAATCCGGTCGTTGCCGCGGTGGCCATGCTTGGCGTCGAGGATGATTTCGGACGCGCGCACATCAATGACTATAAGGTGCTCTTGACGACCGGCACGCAGATCGAGACGCGCAGCCGCTACATCGTCAAGGTGGGCGAATGCGTGATGATCCGGTCCGCTGGCGAGGGCCGCTCGATTATCATCCGCCAGCCGGGCGATAGCTGCCTGCCTGCCGCGATCTCCGGCTCCACGCCGAAACCCTGGCATACCGGGGACAACCCATGCTGAACGACATCACCACCGACCTTGCCAACCCGCCGCGCTTCGAATTGACCGGCGATGGACCGCCGGATTTCGATAGCGCCACGATCGGTGAACATGTCAGTAAATATGGCAATCTGGAACCCATCATTCTGGCTGAGGACATGCCCGCGGCCTTTCGCCGTGTCCGGAACGAGGTTGAAGCGCGGCGCTGGAAACTCGTCGCCGCAGATGAACAGCGCGGACAATTGGAGGCAATCGCCGTCACGCGCCTGCTGCGCTTCAAGGACGACATCGTCATCCGCCTGACGGCGGAGGATACAGGAACGCGCATCGACCTGCGCTCGAAATCCCGCGTGGGGCGTGACGATTTCGGTGCCAATGCCAAAAGGATCGGTGCGTTTCTGAATGCGCTCAAACGCGGCTAGCGCACGGGCGGGGTACTAGCCGCCGCCCGGTGCCCTGTTCGGGCGGTGATGTCCATGCGGCGGTGCGGGCGCGGCGCGCGGGGCTTTCGACCAGTCGATCCGGTAAAGATCGAAGCGGCGATCGCTGAGGTTTCTGACAGTGCCCTCCGCCCGTGCCCAGGTCAGGTCGTCCAGATTGACGTCGGCGATGGTCAGCGTTTCGATATTCTCGCTGGCTTCCGCCGCGATACCATCGCGCGCGAAGGGAAAATCGCATGGTGTCAGGATGCAGGACTGCGCATACTGGATGTCCATATTGTCGACACCGGGCAGATTGCCGACATTACCGCTCAGAACCACGAAGCACTGGTTTTCAATGGCGCGCGCCTGCGAGCAGTAGCGGACCCGCATATAGCCCTGGCGGCTGTCGGTGCAGAAGGGCGTGAAGATGATCTGTGCGCCCTCGTCCACCAGCCGCCGGGCAAGCTCGGGAAACTCGCTGTCATAACAGATGAGGACGCCAATGGGACCGCAGTCGGTCTGGATGACACCGACATCGTCGCCGCCCTTGATATTCCACCAATAGGCCTCGTCCGGCGTCGGGTGGATCTTTTCCTGCGCATGCACACTGCCGTCGCGCAGGCAGACATAAGCGACATTCTGAATGTCTCTGTCCGGCGTACGCGTCGGATGCGACCCGCCGATAATGTTGACATTATAAGCAAGCGCCAGCGTTGAAAGCGCCTCGACAAGCGGCTCGGTATGTTCCGACAAGCGGTCGATCGCCTGCATCGGCGTCAGCTTTTTCGTTTCATAGCTGAGGAGAGACAGGGTGAAGAGTTCGGGGAAGACCACGAAATCGGAATCATAGTCGGCCGCGACATCGACGAAATACTCGACATTGGCGATGAACTCTTCGAACGTCTTCACTGTACGGGCCTGTAGCTGGACAGTGGCCAGCCGCACGCCCCGCACGCCGCGCTGCACGCGGAATTCCCTCTGCTCGTCCGGATCTATATAGGGATTGCGCCAGACCATGTGCACGGCATGCCCGCCCGATGGTTCGTCCTCGGGCAGATAGTTTTCCAGAACGCCGATGGCCTGGAAGCCGTTCTTCATCTGGAAACCGAGCGTCGTGTCGCGCAGCTTCCCCTCGGCGACGCCTTCGACATAATCCTGCGGCGTCTCCACCCTGTCCTTGCGTCGGCGGTGCGCGCGGGCATAGCCGGGCATACGGCCGCCAAAGACAACGCCTTTCAGCTCCAGCCGCTCCACCAGTCCGCGCCGCGCCTCGTAAAGCCGCCGCCCGATCCTGAGGCCGCGCTGCTTCTGGGAGACCACCATTTCGATGCCGTAAAGCCAGTCGCCGGTCGGATCGTGACGGCTGCCATATCCATTGCCGGAAATCGCCTCCCAGTCATGCGGCGCCAGCGCGACCGCTTCATCGATGCGGGAGGAGGCGCAATATCCGGCAACCTCGCCGTCCATGATGACGACGAATTGCCCGTCTGGAAAATTGTTGATCTGCCCACGGATCATGCTGGGCGTGTAATTTTCCACGCCCACATAAACTTCCCCGATCAGCCGCACGATTTGCGGAACATCGGCCGGGACAGCATTACGAACTTCGAGTTTTGCGGGGGTATTGCGGGGCATACGCAAACCATAGCGCGGCATCAATGGCAGCGCGAGTGGTTACGCTGCCGCTGATGCCACAAGGGTCATTCGCAACGCACCAATTTCGTCAGCCACGCCAAGTCGCGAGATAGACCGGCACGCCGGTAGCATTAATGTTCCCTCATTCCGGCGAAGCGGGCCAGGGCGCTGGCATAAGCAGGCGCACCGCGGCGGTCGCCCTCTCCCTGCACAAGCTGCGTCACGGCGTGGACAAGGCGGTCGATATTGGTCCTGGACAATGCCCCGAGCTGTTCGACGTAAACGCCGATGGTAAAAACGATCGCGCCGGTTTCCGGCATGCGGCGCAGCGTTTGCCGTTCGGAGCGCACAAAAAGTGTCTCGCCTGCGTTATCGGGGGTCACATGCGCAAAGGCGATCTCCGGCGGGGGCGCAACCCAGCGGCGCGCGCGGGTCGCGGCGATGAACCAGTTGCAGCGGCCATAGATCGCGCCCGGCTTGAGCTTGGCCATGAAATGATCGACCCCGCTGGCGAGTTGATCTTCGTAGCCCTGGATCGGCGCATGCAGCGCGCGCAGCGGCAAGCCCATTTTGTCGGCCGGGGTCCAGTCGGACGGCCAGGCCACCGCTGTGCCGACGAGGCGGTATTGATCCTCGCCTTCGCGCAAGGTGAGGAGGCACATATCCTCGTGGTGCGCCCGCGCCGCTTCCGGGAGGCCGCCCGAAAGGCCGAGCATCGCGGCAAGTTCTGCCCCGGAAGCATCGCCGTCGGGCAACAATTGCACGCCTTGCGGATAGGCCGCGAAACCCTCGGCCCGCGCGGCCAGGTCGGGCCCGGGTTGCAGCCATTCGCTCTCGCCCAGCTTGGCCAGCCCCATCCTGAGCTGCCCTCCCCCGCGCGCCTTGGGCAGAAGCGCATCGACGGAAAAGCCAAGCGTCACAAGCCTATCCCGTCACCCCCGCCAGCGGAGTCAAGCCGAGCTTGGCGAACAGCGCCGCGATGTTCTCACGGATCCCATTGATGTGGATCGCAAGCATCATCTCCATCTCAATCGAGCCCATTAATCCAGTGAGATAAAAAGAAACCGGTACCCAGCGCGAGTAACCACATACATGCGCCCCGCGACCAGTGGACCCACCGGTCCAGCGCCATGCCCTTCGCCCGGAGTTTCACGATGCGGTCGGCAGCGACGATGGCGATGAACGCAGCGGCCGCTACCACGATGATGACGAGCCCTATCTTTCTTCTTGTTAACCCAGCTTCAGGCCCTGCTAGCGAAAGCACCGCACCAAGAATCAGCAGTGCAATCGTCGCCAGATACTTCAGAAAATCATAAAGAAGCAGATCCGGATCCCGCTCGTCCACCTTCAAGCCCACCGTCTCTTCTGCATCGTTCATCAGCTTTCCTCCTCCGCAGGCGGCATGTTGTGGCCCAGCAGGCGCAGCACGTCCGCCGCGCATTCGACCACATTGCTGCCCGGACCGTAAATGCCCTGCACTCCGGCATCGCGCAGGAAGTCGTAATCCTTCTGCGGGATCACGCCGCCGGCGATGACCTTGATGTCGGGACGGCCCGCCTCACGCAGCAGGCCGATCAGTCCGGGGATCAGCGTCTTGTGGCCCGCGGCAAGGCTGCTTGCGCCGATGGCGTCGACGTTGTTCTCGAGCGCCATGTCGCGCGTTTCCTCCGGCGTCTGGAACAGAGGGCCGGAGATGACCTCGAAGCCCATGTCGGCGAAGGCGCTGGCAATCACATTGGCGCCGCGGTCGTGGCCGTCCTGGCCCATTTTGGCGACCATCAGCTTCGGCGCGCGGCCGAGGCGGCGTTCGACCGCCCTTACACCCTCAACCACCTGGTCGTAGCGGCTGTCTTCCTCGTAAGCGGCGGCGAAGACCCCGCGCACCGGTTTGGGCACGGTGTCGTAGCGGCCATAGGAATCTTCCATCGCCTGACTGATTTCGCCCAGTGTCGCATCATGGCGCGCCGCCTCGACCGCCAGTGCGAGGAGATTGCCTTCCTTCTGTGCCGCGCCGCGAGCCAGCGCATCGAGCGCGGCCTTGCAGGCGCATTCGTCGCGGCCCTCGCGGACTTTCCCGAGGCGCGCGATCTGGCTCTGGCGCACGGCATGGTTGTCGATGTCGAGCGTGTCGATATCGGCCTCTTCGGGCAGGCGGTACTTGTTCACGCCTACGATTACCGTCTCGCCCTTGTCGACGCTGGCCTGCTTGGCGGCAGCGGCCATCTCAATCTGCGCCTTCGGTTTGCCGCTGGCCACATATTGCGTCATGCCGCCCGCCGCCTCGACCTCGTCAAGCAGCTTGCGAGCCTCCTCGATCAGCGCCGAGGTCAGGCTTTCGACATAGTAACTACCTCCGAGCGGATCGGCGACCTTGGTCACGCCGGTCTCTTCCTGGATCACAAGCTGCGTGTTACGCGCGATGCGGGCGGAGAAGTCGCTCGGCAGGGCGATCGCCTCGTCCAGCGCATTGGTATGCAGGCTCTGCGTGCCGCCCAGTACCGCCGCCATCGCCTCCACCGTGGTGCGGATGACATTGTTGTAGGGGTCCTGTTCCTGCAAGCTGACCCCGCTGGTCTGGCAGTGGGTGCGGAGCATCTTCGACTTGGGGTTCTGCGCCCCAAGACCTTCCATCACATCGTGCCACAGATGCCGCGCCGCGCGCATCTTGGCGATCTCCATGAAGAAGTTCATGCCGATGCCCCAGAAGAAGGACAGGCGCGGCGCGAAGGCGTCGATATCGAGGCCCGCTTCCATCGCGCGGCAGGCATATTCCTTGCCGTCGGCGATGGTGAAGGCAAGTTCCTGCACCGCCGTCGCCCCGGCCTCGTGCATGTGATAGCCCGAGATCGAAATGCTGTTGAATTTCGGCATATTGGCCGAGGTGTAGGCGATGATGTCGGAGACGATCCGCATGCTCGGCTCGGGCGGATAGATATAGGTGTTGCGGACCATGAACTCCTTGAGGATGTCGTTCTGGATGGTTCCGGCGAGCTTGTCCTGGCTCACCCCCTGCCGCTCCGCCGCGACGATGTAGAAGGCCAGCACGGGGATCACCGCGCCGTTCATCGTCATCGAAACGCTCATCGTGTCGAGCGGGATCTGGTCGAACAGGATTTCCATGTCGCGCACGGTGTCGATCGCGACGCCCGCCTTGCCGACATCGCCGACCACGCGCGGATGATCTGAATCGTAGCCGCGATGGGTGGCGAGATCGAACGCGACGGAGAGGCCCTTCTGCCCGGCGGCAAGGTTGCGGCGATAGAAGGCGTTCGATTCCTCGGCGGTGGAAAAGCCCGCATATTGCCGGATCGTCCACGGACGGCCGGTATACATCGAGGCGTAGGGCCCGCGCGTGTAAGGCGCGAAGCCGGGAAGGCCGGGATCGAGATCGGCGGCGTCTTCGGCAGTGTAAACGGGATCGATGGTGATCCCCTCCGGCGTTTCCCACGCAAGGTCCTTGCCGCGCACTTCCTTGTCCGCCTTTTCATGCCAGTCCGACTTCTTCGCCACCATGCTGTCTCCTTTGCGGGCGCTTAAAGCGAAAAATCGCGGCGACTGCCACCCCGCTGCGCGCACCCTTCGCCGGTTTCGATTGATCAATGACCCCGGTACGGGCGCAGGTCGCGTTCGCCGAAAGTTTCGGTCTTGCCTACGCACCGGTTCGGCATAAGGCTGTCTGAACAAATAGATCGGCGCGAATAGGACGGGTCTGAATCGCGCTTTCGCGCGTTCGCGGCATGGTTGGATAAGAATAAGTGAGCACTCCCTGCACCTTTCTGATGATCGCGGCGATCGCGGCTGGCGCTGCGACCGCTTCTGCCGCGCAGGAAAAAGCTGTCGCTACGCCTGACGCGATGCCCGCCGAGGACGTCACTCCGATCATTGCAGACGACGCGTTCGAAGCGGCATTGCCAAATCTCGACGCGGCCGATTCGGAACGCGCCGACAATGCTCTTGAGGCGAAAGAGACACGGGACGAACTGGCGGACGAGGTGAACGCCGCGGAACAGGAAGCCGGTGACACGCCTGATGAAATCGTCGCCCTGCCCGCGCTGGAAGACGGGCCGCCGGATGAGACACTTGCCGATGCGCCGCTGACGGACAAGGCGCTGGCGGAACCGCTCGTCCCTCTGGCCAGTTTCGACGTGCGCGTACCGGATGAGCCCACGGAAGAGGCAGCCGAAGCGCTGCCCGCTATCGGCTATCGCCTGATGATCGAAGGTCTGGCCGAGGTCGGGCTGGAGCGCATGTTCAGGAGCGTCTCGTCGCTGGTGGATGGTGACGGCGAAGCGGCGAACGCCGCCATGCTGTCCGCACGCGCCGATGAGGATGCCGTGCTTGCGATCCGGCTGCTGAGGTCACGCGGATATTATGATGCCACGGCGGATGCGGTCATCGTGCTGCCGCCTGAGCCGGACGGCCGCTACCGCGTCGACCTGGTCGTGAATGCAGGCGCGCAATATACGTTTGAATCGGTGACGGTGAAGGGTGAGGACAAGGCCATCCCGGCGCGGCTGGTCTCGGACAATCTGGAAGTGAAACCCGGCGCGCCCATCATCGCGGACGATGTTCTGGC
The DNA here is from genome assembly GCF_019204005.1 of Pacificimonas pallii. GTDB lineage: Bacteria > Pseudomonadota > Alphaproteobacteria > Sphingomonadales > Sphingomonadaceae > Pacificimonas > Pacificimonas pallii. The sequence continues at coordinate 267,978 of NZ_JAGSPA010000001.1, forward strand.
CGCAGAAGCAACCGTCAGCCTGCGTTTCCCCTTCAACGGCTATCCCTTCGCAGAGGTGCAGGACCGGGACATCCTGCTCGACGGCGAAACGAAGACCGGCGAATATACGCTGCCGGTCGAACTTGGCCCCCGCGCCAGCTTCCGCGGCTTTCAGACCGAGGGCGACGCCGTATTCAAACCCGATCATCTCGACCTTCTGGCACGCTTTGAAGAGGGCGAGCTTTACGACGTTCGCAAGCAGGATGACCTGCGCGAGGCCATGATCGCGACCAGCCTCTTTAACAGCGTTTCCATCGAACCGGTGCGCACCGGTGTCGAGGCGCCTGACGGTACGGAATATGTCGACCTGCTGGTGCGGCAGCAGGCCGGTCTAACGCGCTCGCTACAGGCCGAAGCGGGGTTCAGCACCGGTCAGGGGTTCAAGATCGAAGGACGCTGGATCGACCGCAATTTCTTCCCGCCTCAGGGTGCGCTGGAAGCGCTGGCGACCATCGGCACGCAGGAACAGGGAATCGGCGCGCTATTTCGCCGCTCGAACGCGGGACAGCGTGACCGCACCGTGCAACTCGGCTTCGATGTTCGCAGACAGGATTTCGATGCGTATAATGCGCGCACCGCAAGCTTCATCGGCCGCGTCAGCCGGGAATCGACCCCAATCTGGCAAAAGCGCTGGACCCATGCATATGGCGTTGAATTGATCGCGTCTCAAGAAACGCGGTTTGACGAAAATCAGGGCGAGAGCGACCGGGACACGTTTTTCATCGCCGCGCTGCCGGGTCAGCTTGGCTTTGACTCCACGGACAATCTGCTGGACCCGACGAGCGGGTTCCGCGCCGCCGTGCGTCTGAGCCCGGAAGCGTCCCTGCAGGGCGGCGGTTTCGACCCTTATGCGCGCGGCCTACTCGATGTCAGCGGCTATCGGGGGCTTGGCGAATCCTTCGTTCTGGCGGGACGGATCCGTCTTGGCAGTATTGTCGGTGTTGCGCGTGACGACCTGGCCCCATCGCGGCGTTATTATGCTGGCGGCGGCGGCAGCGTTCGCGGCTTTGGCTATCAGGAAATCGGTCCCCGCGACGCGGACAACGACCCCATTGGCGGGCGCAGCGTCACAGAAGCCGCCATTGAGGGCAGATACCGCTTCGGCAATTTTGGCGCGGTCGCCTTCATCGACGCGGGCCAGGTATCCCGGGATCAGATCCCCGGTATCGACGACATGCGTTACGGCATCGGTATCGGCGCGCGTTATTATACCAATTTCGGGCCGTTCCGCGCCGACATCGCCATACCGCTCAACCGGCGTCCCGGTGAATCGCGCTTCGGCGTTTACATCTCCATCGGGCAGGCCTTCTGATGGCCGCGGAGACCGAAACCATGGACAACGAGACGCCCGAAACGCGTGAGAAGACGTCGGCGGGCAGCGCGGCGGTGCTGAAGTGGTTCGGCATATCGCTGGCAGCGCTGCTGCTGCTGGCCGTGCTTCTGGTCTTCGCACTCGACACCGGGCCGGGGCGGCGCTTTGTGGCGCAGCAGGTGAATGGCCTGGAATTTGAAAATGGCCTGGATATCGAAATCGGTGAGATCGAGGGATCGATCTATGGCGAGATGGTGCTGAAGGACCTGACGCTCGCTGACCCTGAAGGTGTGTTCCTGACAATACCGACCGCGCGGGTCGACTGGCACCCCGCCGCCTATGCGGGCGGCCTGATCGATCTCGACACGCTCAATGTGCCGGTGGCAACGCTCAGCCGCCTGCCCGTGTTCGCCGAAACGCCGACGGAACCCGATGCGCCGCTGATCCCGAATATCAATCTGGAGATTGACCGGCTGGACATTGGCCGCCTGAATGTCGGTGACGCGGTTACGGGAAAGCCGCATGCATTGACCCTGTCGGGCAATGTTCTGATCGATCACGGACAGGCGACGATCGACGCGGCGGCCAAGGCTCTGGAAGAGGATGGCCTTGCGGGCGGTGATACGCTGGACCTGTCCTTGATCGTCGACCCGGCGCAGGACGAACTACAGGTCGCGCTGACGCTTGATGCCCCGGCAGACGGGCTTGTCGCCGGATTGACCGGCGTCGAGCGGCCCCTGACGGCACGAATCGCCCAGTCGGTCGGAACCTGGAGCGACTGGCACGGCGAGCTGCAGATCGACTCAGCCGGCACCGCGATCGCGCGGGTCGCGCTGAGTGCGGAGGCCGGAACATACCGCGCCAAGGGCCCGCTGAACCTCTCGAGCATGCTGGAAGGCGCGGCGGCGCGGATGGCGGGCGACCGGCTGGACGTCGACCTTTCCGTCATTACCGGCGGCGAAATCACGGGCATTGACATGGCGCTGCGATCGCCGGTGTTCACGCTCGATACGGCGGGCGGCCTGCGGACAGAAACCAGCCGCTTCGATGACATACGCATCAGCGCGCAGCTGTTGACGCCGGGCGCAATCGCCGAAGGACTGACCGGGCGCGCCGTGCGGGCAGAGGCGGTTCTGGACGGCGCGGTGTCGGCGCCTGCCATCGAATATACGATCACGGCGGGTGCGCTTGGCATGGGCGATATCATGATCGAGAAGCTGTCGGCATCCGGCACCGGCACGAGCGACGGACAGCGCATGACGGTGCCGCTAAAGGCGACGGCGGCCCGCGTGAGCGGCCTGCCCGATACCGTCGGCGGACTGATGACCAATCTGACGGCGTCGGGCACATTCCTGATCGCGGACGGGCGCGCGATGAGTGACAATCTGAAATTGTCGTCCGACCGGATCGACGTGACCGCCCTCGTCATCGCCGACTTTGCCAGCGGTACCTATACCGGCGGTATTCAGGGGCAGCTCAACAGCTATGAAGTCGCAGGCGTCGGCCTGGTCGACGTGACGGCGGACATCAAGCTGGTACCCGGCGCGGACGGCGCCATCGGCCTGCGCGGCCCCGTCGATATCCGTACACGCCGGATCGACAATGAATATGTGCGTGAATTCCTGGGCGGTCCGGCACGCGTTACGGCCGACTTTACCGCGCGCGGCGACGGTATTTATGGCATCGAGAACATCCGGCTGAGTGCGAAAGGCGCAAGGGGGACAGGCCGGGGGCGCTATACGCCCGACGGCCGCATCGCGCTCGATATGAAAGGCACGAGCCGCGCCTATGGACCGTTCTCCGCCAAGGTGCGCGGTACCGCCTCGGAACCGGTCATCCGCGCCCGCGTCAAGAATCCCACGATCGGCATCCCCTTCTCGAATGTGGACGCGGTCATTCGCGGCACGGCGAAGGGCTATGTGATCGACGCAGAGGGCGGGACGCCCTATGGGCCTTTCACGGCCAATCTACTGCTCCGCCCCGATGCCGTGACGACCATCGATGTCGTGAAGGCGACGCTGGCCGGGGTTACGGCGACCGGCACGCTGCGCCAGGCGCCCAGCGGCCCCTATGTCGGTGATCTTGCGCTTTCCGGCGGCGGCGTCGAAGGTATATTGGCGCTCAAGGCCGAGGGCGCGCTACAGGCGGCGCATGTCGATGCGCGGGTACGCAATTTCAGGACGCAGGGCATACCGCCGGTCGCGATCCGGCGCGCGGATATTGATACGAAGATCCTGCTGACGGACGCCGGTCTCAGGTTCGAGGGCAGCGCGCAGCTGGCCGGGCTGACCTCTGGTACATTTCGTCTGTCACGCGCCCGCGCCGAATTCGACCGCGCTGGCGACGGCACCGGCACTATGCGCATCGTCGCCGAGGGCCGGGCACCGACACCCTATGAGGTGGCCGTCAATGCACGGCTGCGCGCCGATGGCATCCGTGCCGCGATCAGGGGTGAGCTGGCCGGGCAGGCATTCAGCAGCGCCAAGCCCGCGCGCATCGCGATCGAGCCGGACGGCACCTACCGCCTGGCCCCGGCAACGATCCGTTTCCGGCAGGGCGACATCAAGGTCGCCGGCAGCTATGGCACCGGACTGAAACTGCAGACACGTTTCGAAAAATTCGACCTCGGCATCCTGAACGCCTTTTCCCCCAAAGCGGGCATTGGCGGGCGCGCCAGCGGCAGCATCGACTGGGCGCAGGCAACGGCCTCGGCTTTCCCGGAGGCAGACATGCGCCTGTCCCTCGACGACTTTACGCGGTCGGGCGCGGTCGCTGTCTCCCAGCCGGTCGATATCGAAATGGCTGCGCGCCTGGACGCAGAAGGCGGGCGGGCGAACGCGGTCATGCGCGAGCGCGGGCGGGTTGTCGGGCGCATGAAGATCGCGCTGTCCCCCCTTTCCGCCACTGTGGGTCCGTGGACTGAACGCCTGCTCGGATCGCCGCTGTCTGGCGGCCTGCGCTATAACGGACCCGCAAGCGCGCTGTTTTCGTTTGCAGGGCTGGAAGGGCAGGCGCTTGACGGGCCGCTCGCCATTGCCGCGGATGTTTCGGGCCAGGTCAGCGCGCCGCAACTGGCGGGCGTCGTGAAGGCGAATGCACTGATCTATGAAAACGAGATTTACGGCACGCGCATTGCGGACATCGCCGTTGACGGCCGTTTCACCAATACCGATTTCATATTGAATTCGCTGACCGGCAAGGCGGGCAGCGGCACGGTTTCGGCTTCCGGCCGTGTGAGCCTGTCAGAAGATGAGGGCTATCCCGTCGATCTCAGAGTGACGATGGCAAACGCGCAGCTTGCCGAGGCGAATTCGATATCGGCGCGCGTTTCCGGCAATCTCGACATTGCGAACGGTCCGAACCAGCGTGCGCTAATCTCCGGCACCCTCACCATTCCCGAGGCGCGTTACCGGATCACCCAGCAGGGCGGCGTCGAGATCGCCGATCTGGACGGTGTCCGCCGCAAACCCGCAAAATTGCGCGATCCCGATGATGTCGCTGGGGATGAGATCGCCCCGCCCTCCGACTGGGCGCTCGATATCGACATCCGCGCGAATGACCGCATCTTTGTGAGCGGCATGGGACTGGAATCGGAATGGCGCATGGCACTGAACGTCGGTGGACGGCTGAGCGACTACCGGGTCAGCGGCAATCTGGAGGTCATTCGCGGGACGGTCGGCTTCGCCAATTCGAATTTCGAACTGGAGCGCGGCGTGATCGACTTCACAGGCGAACCGGAAATCAATCCGCGCCTCGACATTCGGGCGGAGACAGACGTCGATTCCGTCACTGCGATCATCAATATCAATGGCCGCGCCTATGACCCCAGGATCAGCTTCTCCTCGCGGCCCGCGCGTCCGGAGGATGAAATCCTGTCGCTGATCCTGTTTGGCGGACCGCCATCCGAACTCGGCGCACTCGAAGCGGTACAGCTGGCGGCCAGCCTGAACAGCCTGCGCGGATCGGGCGGCGGGCTCAACCCGCTGGCCGAGCTTCAGGGCGCGACCGGATTCGACCGCCTGCGTATCAAGGGAGCCGACGAAGCAACCGGCCGCGGCACGGCGCTGGCTGTCGGAGAATATCTGGCGGACGATATCTATCTGGAAGTGGTCACCGATACCCGCGGCTTCACGGCGACCCAGATCGAAATCGCGCTGTCGAAGGCGCTGAGCATCCTGTCGAGCGTATCGACGTTCAGCGGTCAGAGCGTCAATCTGCGCTATTCAAAGGACTATTAGGGCGCGCGCGGCGAGCCTATCTGGGATACAAAGCATCTGAATGCCATCATCCCGACGTCGGTCCGCGCGATGCCTGGCCGCAGATTCAGCTCTTCACAAACCGGTGGTTCCCGACGAAACCGACTTTGTCGAAACCACCGCGCTGCAGGGCGGCCATGATTTCGACTACTGGCGCATAGGGGGCGACACCGTCGGGCTCGACATGGACGCGCAGATTTGCCGGATCGTGGTTCATCAGGGCGGCATCGATGGCCCGCGCACGCTGAACGGGGTTGTTCTCCTCAAGCGCAACCGGCTGACCATCGACACGCACAATACCCAGAAAATCGACGTCGATCTTCAAGATGGGCAGCGGCGCGGCGTCGGCGGCAGTATCGCCCCGCGGCAAATCCATCAATGTCGAGTTCGTCATGATCGGAATGGTCATCATGATCATGACCAGAAGCACCAGCATCACGTCAATGAGCGGCGTCGTGTTCATTTCAGGAACCGGGTCCGGTGGTTGCAAGGGTACGCGCATGATCTTCTCCTCCCAAAGAAAATGTTACGTTATCACATCGACCTGGAAATTGCCAGTTCGCGCGGCCCGCGCGCGACAGGATGTCGGCAAATCCCTGCGGGTGTTCATGCGACGCTTCAGAATTGAGGACTTGACGGCGGGCGGCGCAGGCGATGGTGACAGTCGCGCTTATTTTTGTCAGGACATCCGCTATCTCCAGACCCGCGCCTCTTCATGGCATGAAAGTTCTCGACCTCAGCCGCGTGCTCGCCGGGCCGTGGTGCACGATGATCCTGGCCGACCTTGGCGCGGAAATCATCAAGATCGAAAATCCGAACGGCGGCGACGACACACGACGCTGGGGGCCGCCTTATGTCGGCACGGAGTCGGCTTATTATCTGTGTGCCAATCGCAACAAAAAAAGCGTCGCCATCGATATCTCCACGGCGGAGGGGCAGGAGATCGTCCGCACGCTCGCCGCCGGCGCCGACGTGCTTGTCGAGAACTACAAGCTGGGCGGACTGGAGAAATTCGGGCTGGGGTATAAGGCGCTATCCGCGCTCAACCCGCGCCTGATCTACTGTTCGATTTCGGGCTATGGCCGCCAGTCGCCGCTCGCGGCGCGGCCGGGATATGATTATGTCATTCAGGCCGAGGGCGGACTGATGTCGGTAACCGGGCCAGCGGATGGCGAGCCGATGAAAGTCGGCGTTGCGGTCGCCGACCTCTATACCGGCATGGCGGCGGCCCAGGCCGTGCTAGCGGCCATTGTCGCGCAGCAGCGCGACGGCACCGGACAGCATATCGATATGGCGCTGTTCGATGCGCAGCTCGCCATGCTGGCGAATGTCGGCGCGGCGTATCTTGCGACCGGCGAAGACCCGCCGCGGCTCGGCAACCAGCATCCCACGGTGGTTCCCTATCAGGTCTTTGCGACCAGCGACGGCAGCGCGGTCGTCGCGGTCGGCAATGACCGGCAATTCGCAGCCCTCTGCAAAGGCCCGCTCGCACGGCCGGAACTGGCGGCCGACGAACGCTTTCAGACGAACGCGGCGCGGGTGCGAAATCGCAAGGCGTTGATCCCGCTGCTTGCCGCGCGCATTGCCGAGGAGCCAACGGCGTTCTGGCTTGAGGCGATGCGCGCCAATGGCACGCCGTGCGGCGAAGTGCGCAGCGTCGGTGCGGCGCTGACCTCTCCTGAAGCCATGGCACGGCAAATGGTGCGGCAGGTTCAGCATCCCACGGAAGGCGAAATCGGCCTGGTGGCATCGCCGCTGAAACTCGGCGCAACACCGGTGGTCACCCCCGCCGCGCCGCCGCTGCTGGGGCAGCACACGGACGAGGTGCTCGCCGCCCTGCCCGGCCATGACGAAGCCAGCATCCTTGACCTTCGCGAGCGTGGCATCGTCGCCTGAACGGCGCTAGGGATGGCGCCATGACGCTCCGCCGCCTTCCCGACACGCTGGTCGACCGCATTGCCGCGGGTGAAGTGGTGGAACGGCCAGCCTCGGCAGTGAAAGAGCTGGTGGAAAACGCGCTGGATGCCGGGGCCACGCGCATTGACATCGACCTCATCGAGGGCGGCACCCAGCGCATCGCCGTCACCGACAATGGCAAGGGCATGTCGCCGGAGGAAGTGCGCCTGGCGGTGCAGCGGCACTGTACATCGAAACTGCCGGATGAGGATTTGTCCAACATTGCGACGCTCGGTTTTCGCGGCGAGGCGCTACCGTCCATCGCGAGCGTCAGCCGCTTTCGCCTGGCGAGCCGCCCGGCGGGCGCGGACGGCTGGGGCCTAGACATCGATCATGGCGCAACGAACAGCGACGCCCCCGCTGCCATGGCGGAAGGCACGCAGGTCATCGTCGACACGCTGTTTGGCCGGGTCCCGGCACGGCGCAAGTTCCTGAAGACGCCGCGCGCGGAAATGGCGGCGATTACCGACACCATCCGCCGACTGGCGATGGCGCGGGCAGAGATCGCCTTCACGCTTACGCATAATGGCCGTAAATTGCTGGATGCGCCTGCGCCCGGACTGGCGCTGGGGGCAGGCGGCGAAGATCTGGAGATCCACGCGCGGGTTGAGCGGCTGGGCACGATCCTGGGACGGGAGTTCACCGCGAATGCCGTTGCCGTCGATCTGGAGCGGGAGGGCCATCATCTTGGCGGACTGGCCGGGGTGCCGACCTTCAACAGGGGCGCAGCGGATCATCAATATCTGTTCGTGAATGGGCGTCCGGTGAAGGACAGGCTGCTCCTCGGCGCGGTGCGCGGGGCCTATCGCGACCTGCTGGCCCGCTACCGGCATCCCGTACTGGCACTGTTCCTGACCGTACCGCCCGGTGAGGTGGACGTGAACGTGCATCCGGCAAAGACCGAAGTCCGCTTCCGCGATGCCGCAAGCGTGCGCGGGCTGATCGTATCGGGCCTGCGCAGAGCGCTCGATGCTGATAGTTCGAGGACGGCAAGCACCGTCAGCGATGACGCGCTTGGCTATTTCCAGCCAGAGACGCGCACGCCGCTGCCGCCGGAACAGCGCATGTTCGGCGAAAGCAGCCCGCGTTTTGCCGCGCCGCCGCCCATGGCGCGCTCGGTGGATCGCCTTGCGCCGGACCCGCCTGCGGAGACGCCGCGAACCGCGAGCGAGCCGCGATCATGGGGCGCGGAGGAATATCCGCTGGGCGCCGCGCGGGCGCAGCTGCACGAAAGCTGGATCGTGGCGGAAACGGCGGACCATCTGATCCTGGTCGACCAGCATGCGGCGCATGAACGGCTGACCATGGAAAAGATGAAGGCGAGCGCGGCGACCGGGCAGCCGAACGTGCAGCCGCTGCTGATCCCGGAAATCGTCGACCTGACGGAGACCGAGGCGGAAGCGCTGGAAGCGCATGTGGAGGAGCTGGCGGCGCTGGGCCTGGAGATCGAGCGGTTCGGCACGGACGCCATCATGGTGCGCGCCGTACCCGCCATTCTGGGCGCGAAGGTCGATGCAAAGGCGCTGATCCGCGACCTTGCCGATGATATATCCAGCCTGGGGCAGACACATAGCCTGAAGGAAAAGATCGACGAACTGTACGCGACAATGGCCTGCCATGGCAGCGTCCGTGCCGGACGGCGGCTGGCGGTCGAGGAAATGAACGCCCTGCTGCGCGAGATGGAAGCGACACCGCATTCGGGCCAGTGCAACCATGGCCGCCCGACCTATGTGAAACTGGCGCGGCACGACATCGAAAAACTGTTCGGGCGGCGCTAGCACCGCGGAGCAACATGACCGCTATCACCAAAATTGGTGAGACGGCGCTCGTTACACTTCACGAAGAAACCTGGCACCCTCCGGCGCATTACCTCATGGATAAGCTCGATTTTGCCGATTTGGCATGGACTTTGCTGCGCCCGAAGCACGTCTGTTTTGTGCGTAGCGTTCCTGAACCTTGAACCCACACCGGAGGCAGTCACATGTCTATCTCATCACAGCTAAAATTCGCGATCCCGTTCGCCCTGGTCGCGGCGACCGGCGCGCATGCCACCGTCATCAGCGGCGTTGTCACGGGCGGCCAAGCGCTTGGCCAAGGCGGCACGTTCGTCAAGATCGACCCCATTCCGGGCGGCCTGGTCGTCGGCAATGACAATCAGCAGAGCCCAAATCTTTGGGCCTTTGACGAAGATCAGAACATCGCCATCGGCAGCAATATCAGCGTCGATGTCGGCACCAGCCTGATGGCAGGCGATACGGTCGCAAGCCATTATGTGTTCTTCGATCCCGGACCCAGCACTACCATTTCTGCGACGGTGACCTTCGATTCCGCCATCGTCGGCATTGCGACGAGCACGCAAAACCTGGCGGACAGCGACTTTCTGGCCAATACCATGGTCACCTATCTAAACCCCAGTTTACGCGGACTGGAAAACGCGCAGGATACTGTGACGATCATTGGCCCGAACACGATCCAGATCGATTTCCGGGCATCGACACCGGGTGACTATATCCGCGTGTTTACCGAGTTCTCGCCGGGTGCAAACGTCCCGGCGCCTGGCGCACTTGGCCTGCTTGGACTTGGCATTGTCGCGCTGGGCCTGCGGGCGCGCCGCACGGCAGCATCTGCCTAGTCTTTTCCGGTATCGTCTTTTGCCGGTCTAACGACAGGCAAGGTCGCCGCGAATGGGGTCTTTAGGATCGTCCCTATTCGCGGCGCATCTCGACAATTTTAGTCGCGAGCCGCTCCGCCTCCGCGCGGTCGTGCGTGACGTACAGCATCGGAGTACTGCGTTCATCGCGGATGGTTTCCACCAGATCCATGATCTCTTCCGCGCGGGCGGCGTCAAGGCTGGCGAGCGGTTCATCGAGCAAGAGAAAATCCGCGCCCGACAACAGCGCACGGCCGATGGCAACCCGTTTCGCTTCACCGCCGGACAGGCTGCGCGGCCAGCGGCGTAGCAGATCCTCAATACCCAGAAGGTCGATCAAAGCGGTCCAGTCGCCGCTCTGCGCTTCGCGCGCCATGCCGTAACGCAGATTGGCCTCCACCCGCATGTGCGGAAAGAGCCGCCCGTCCTGAAACACATAGCCCGCGCGCCGTGCTTCTGGCGGCAGATTGGTCACACCATCGAACAGGGTGCGCCCACACACACGGATCTGGCCGCGGTCAGGGGTCAGCAGGCCTGCCACCATAGCCAGAATGCTGGTCTTTCCCACGCCCGAAGGGCCGAACAGGACGGTAATGCCGCCGGGGCTAAGCAGCTTCAGCGCGACACGCATCTCTCCGCGCTGCATCTCCACATCAAGATCAAAGGACATGCAGCCCCCTTCCAGCCCGCCGCGCCAGCCATTCCGACATGACGAGCGCACCCAGGGACAGCGCGATGGAGATCGCGGCAAGCTGCAACACGGCACGGTCGCCGTCCGGCAATTGCAGCGCTGAATAAATGGCGAGCGGCAGCGTCTGCGTTTCGCCGGGCACGTTGGAGACAAATGTAATCGTCGCCCCGAACTCACCAAGCGCGCGCGCGAAGCCAAGGACGCTGCCTGCCAGAATACCCGGAAGCGACAGCGGCAGGATGATCGTGCGGAATGTTCTCGCGCGGCTTGCGCCCAGAGTACGCGCGGCCTGCTCGAGACGCTGATCGACGCTTTCGATGCTGAGGCGAAGCGCACGCACCATCAGCGGTAACGCCATGACACCCGCCGCAATCGCCGCGCCGGTCCAGCGGAACATCACGCCCGTGCCGAACCAGTCCTGCAGCACACGACCTGCGGGCCCCGCCGGGGCAAAGGCAAGAAGCAAAAGCCAGCCTGTAACGACTGGCGGCAGCACCAGTGGCAGGTGGACAATCCCGTCGAGCAGCACCTTTCCCGGAAACCGCATCCGCGCCAGCACCCACGCCAGACCGAACGACACCGGCAGGGTCACAAGCATGGCCGCAAAGGCGATCTTCAGCGACAGGAAGAGGATGCCGGCCAGTTCCGCTGTCATGATGGCGGTCCGAAACCATGCGCGCCGAAGGCGGCCTGGCCGGCAGGACTTGAAAGGAACGCGAGGAAAGCAGCGGCGTCCGGATGTTTGCCCGCAGATAATAGCGCTGCATGATATGCAATCGGCGTGTGATGCTGCTGTTTCAGCAGCGCCGCCTGCCGCGCCGTGCGGGAGGCCTTCGCATCCGTCAGATAGACAATACCGAGCGGCGCAGCGCCCCGTTCGACCAGAGCGAGAGCCGCGCGCACATTCTCTGCGCGCGCAAGGCGGCCCGCCATCGGGAGCCACAAGCCGAGCGACCGAAGCGCCTGCCGCGCATAGCGGCCCGCGGGCACGGCGTCGGGATCGGCAATGGCCAGACGGCCATCGCCCAGTGCGCGCATCACCGCCTCCGCATTCGCGGCGGGCCGTGGCGTTCCCGGCGCATATACCAAAACGAGACGGTTGGTCGCTATGACCGCTCTGGAGCCAGGAACAATGCGGCGGTTTCCAGCGACAAGATCCATCCATTCCGCATCGGCGGAAATGAACAGATCGGCAGGCGCGCCCGCCGCGACCTGCCGCGCAAGCGCCGCGCTGGACGCAAAACTGAGCACAGGACGTCCATATCCGGAGGCGGCCCACAGGTCGGCGGCGTCGGTCAGCGCCTCCTGCATGCTGGAGGCGGCAAGGACGAGCGGACCTTTCGCAGCGGCCGGTGAGCCGGACGCCAGCACAAAAAGCAGAAGGGCGAGTGCACGCAGCATCTGCCCCCTTATCCAGCCTTCGCGCGCACTAGCCTTTGCGCGCAGCGTCTATCGCTTCCTTCATGGCATGATAGCCCACGGCACCCTCAAGGATGCGGTCGCCGATGACGTAAGCCGGGGTGCCGCCAATGCCGAGGGCACGGCCAAGCGAAAGGTTCGCGTCGATTTCCTTGTCAAGCGCATCGCGCTTGAGATCACCCGCCGTCGTCACTTCGTTCAGGCCAGCACCGCGAATGACCTCGAACAGCTTGTCCTGATCCAGACGGCGCGGGTCACTGAACATGCGGTCGTGGAAGCGGCGATACTTGCCCTGCTTGGCCGCCGATAGCGACGCCATTGCCGCACGCCGGCTTTCGGGACCAAGAACAGGAAAATCGCGCCATACCACTTTCAGGTTCTCGTCTTCCTTCAGCAATCGCTGGACGTCGTCGTTGCCCTTTCGGCAATAGGGGCAGTTATAGTCGAAAAACTCGACAAGGATGACGTCGCCGTCCGGATTGCCCGCCCATGCGCCTTCGAAAGGAGTCTGAATTTCGTCGCGATTGGAGTCAATCATGCGCGCGACTTCACGGCGCTGCAGATTGTTGATCGCCTCCGGAATAATCTCCGGGTTTTCGAGGATGTAGTCGCGCACGATCGCCTCGATCTCGGCGCGCTCGCTATCCGATATCGAACGCGCCGTCTGCGCCGATACCGGCTGCCGTGTTGCGATCAGCGCCGCAAAGGCGAAGCCGATCAGCGCCATGAGGCCCAGCCCCAGCGCGAAATTCCTGCCTGTCATCATAATAAGACTATCTCTTGCCGTTCTTTTCCAGGTCCTGCGTCGCGACCAGCAGAACATCCTGTGCCCTCAACCAGTCCGGCGTGCCTTCGTCCAGTCCCGCCATCGCCGTGCGCGCATTTGCAACCGCCAGTTGCGGCTGCCGCGTCATAGCAAATTGCTCTGCCGACGCCAGCGCCGCGCGCGGCTCGTCGCCAAGCTGGGTGTAGGCAATGCCAAGCTGGTACCAGCCGAAGGGGTTCTGGTTATCCAGTCGAACGGCTTCTTTCAGCACTTCTGCCGCGCGCGCGACCATGTCCTCATCCTCGGTCGCCAGCAGCGCATGGCCCAGCAACGTGGCGATCAGCGGCTGATCGGGCGCAAGCGCGACCGCGCGTTCCAACGGCTCGATCGCTTCGGCCGGTCGGCCCGATTCAAGGAGCACCTGCCCCTTCAGTTCAAGGATGAACGGATCGTTCGGGTCTTCGGCGAGAAGCGCGTCAGCCTCCGCGGCGGAACGGTCCGGAAATGCGGACTTGTGAAACGCGTAAGCGCGGGCGACGCGGGCCGGGGCGCTGGTATCGCTCTCCGGGAATTTGCGCAGCGTATATTCCGGCGATTCGACGAAGCCGTACAGTTTTGCCTGAATGCGTTCAAAGTCGGCCTGCAGCTGAGGGTCGGTCGGCGTGTCCCAATAGGGCGACTGCCGGTAAAGCGCCTCAAGCGCGGCAATGCGATTGCCGGAAAGCGGGTGGGTGCGGACATATTCATTGTCCTGCGGGATGGCGAGACGGAATTCCTGATTCTGGATCTTCTTGAAGAAACCGATGGACCCTTTGCCGCTGATCCCCGCAGCCTCGAGATAGCGCGCGCCCGCCTGGTCGGTGCGGCTCTCCTGCTGGCGGTTGAAGCTCAGCAGGGTGCCGAGTGAGGCACGCTGGCCAAGGCCCAGCAGGGCCGCGCCCGCCTCGCCCGCGCCAGCGGCGATCGCCGCGCCGGCTGCCAGCAGGGAAAGGATGCTGATACCCGTCGCCCGCTTGCCGCCCTCGGGGCCGAAACGCACGGCATGGCCCGCGGCGATGTGGCCCATCTCGTGCGCGACGATGCCCTGGATCTGATTGGCGTCGTCAGCCTGCAGCAGCGTGCCCGAATGCATGTAGATGGTCTGCCCGCTGACGACAAAGGCATTCAGACTGGGATTATTGATAAGCACCATGTCGACATTCTTGGGATTGAGGCCAGCGGCCTCCGCGATCGGCGCCGCGAGCCGGTCCATCCAGGCCTCCGTCTCCGCGTCGCGAAGGACAGACTGGGCATGGGCCGGCCGCGCCGCCAAAAGCAGTGCGAAAAGCATCAGTGTCAGGTGACGGACGGCAATCATCGGCGGTATCTTAGACCAATCGCGTGAATGTAGGGTGAAATCTTTACGCGGCGAACGCGGTGAGCCACTTGTGCGGAATCGGTGAGTGGCGCAGGCCGTCCGTCTGCGGCATAAGATGGCATGTACTGAGACGTCTAAGGAGATGTCGGCAAAAACCGCGCCGCACAGGGTGCGGCAATGATGGCGATAAGGAGACCATGAATGGCTTTCACTCTCGACGGACAGGCGATGCTGTATATCGCCATTGGCATTCTGGCGGGGCTGGTTCTGGGCTGGCTCCTGTTCCGCGGCGCCGGAAAGCGCGCGGCGCTCGAAGCCGAGCTCAGCGAAACCGAAGGCGAACTGGCGGCCACGCGGGAAAGGAATGCCATTCTGGAACGGGAAATTGCCTCCAGCCGTGACCAGATCAAGCCGCTGGCCGACGAAGTCGACCGGCTGCGCGCGATGAAATCGCCTGCCAAGACAAACCCCTCGTCAACGGCCGCGCCCGTCACGCCCCGCACGGAGCAAGAGGGGGGGATCAGGCCTGGCATGAAGATCGATACGTTTCTCTCCGCGCCGCACGGCGAAGCGGACGACCTGCAACTGATCAAGGGAGTCGGCCCCAAAATGGAGGCGCATCTGAACGAGATGGGTATCTATCATTTCGCACAGATCGCCGACTGGACGCCCAAGGAGATCAAGCTGGTCGACGCGAAGCTGGGTACCTTCAAAGGCCGCATTCAGCGCGACCAGCTGACCGAGCAGGCAAAGCTGCTCGCCGCAGGGCGCGTTACGGAATATGAAGCGCGCTTTGGCAAGCTTGGCGCACCGTCATGAGGAAGGCGCCGCGCCCGTCAGGCCGTCATGCCTGCGTCCCGCTTCTCCTGCCGTTCGCCCTCTTAGGATGTTTCGAACCCGATTCGCGCGTAACGGAAGAGCCCGAGACAAAGGTCGTCGAGGCACCGGAGCCGACCATCGACCCGCGGCGGTTCATCGGCCGCTGGGCAGAGGCACCGGATCAGTGCGTCAGTGACTGGTGGCGCTTCTGGGGTGACGAGCTGCGCACCAAGACGGCGGGCCAGCACTGTGATATCCTGCCGCCGGACGGGCGGTTTCTGGACACCGAAATCCGTACCAAATGCCGTATCTCTGGTAAATTCGTGCGGGAGACGTGGACCATCGATTATGCCGAAGACGGCAAGGCGATGACGATCCGCGGCGAGGATAAGGACAAACCCGCCGTCGAGCTTGTCAAATGCACGTGAAACCGAAACTCTATCACTGCCAGGGTGCGCGATCCTTCCGGCCGCTATGGGCGCTGGAGGAGATGGGTCTGCAATATGAGCTGATCATGGTACCCTTTCCGCCGCGTGTGCGCGAAGAGGGCTGGCTGGACATCAATCCCTTTGGCACGATTCCGGCGTTTTTCGACAATGGCGAAGTGATGACGGAATCCGTCGCGATCTGTCACTATCTGGCGGAGCGGCACGGGCCGACTGAGCTGTCGGTGTCGCCCAACGAAAAGGACTATGGGCGCTATCTGAACTGGATGTACCAGGCGGACGCCACCATGACCTTTCCCCAGACAATCGCGCTGCGCTACCGCATGTTCGAGCCCGAGAAGGGGCTGCAACAGGCGGGCGATGATTATACCCAGTGGTTCTTTTCGCGCCTGAAGGCGGCGGCGGAGATGCTTGGCGACCGCGAATTTGTAGCTGCCGAGCGGTTTACGATGGCCGACATTGCCTTTGGCTATGCGCTAAAACTGGCCGCACAGCTGAAACTGGGCGCATTCCCGGAGAATGTGACGGCCTATTGGAACGGTCTGAAAGCGCGCGGTGCGTATCAGGCGGCCATGGCAAAGGAAGCGGCTAAATAAGGCATCGCAGCTGGCGTCTTAGCCATGCAGCATCCATGATCCGGTCATCCTGAGCGCAGTCGAA
The DNA here is from genome assembly GCF_019204005.1 of Pacificimonas pallii. GTDB lineage: Bacteria > Pseudomonadota > Alphaproteobacteria > Sphingomonadales > Sphingomonadaceae > Pacificimonas > Pacificimonas pallii. Next base: position 284,349 of record NZ_JAGSPA010000001.1, read on the forward strand.
GGATATTCGGGTTTGAGAAGTTGCTTTCAGTGGAAGGCGAACCTTGTGAGCTCGGCAAGACCTTCGCGCCTTCCTAGCCGCTCACATCACGTCCGTATTATAGTGGTGCCAGCACAGGATGGCGGCGGCACCGCGATGCGGCCGCCATGCATCGGCAATGTCGCGGGTCGCCTTCTCACCCGGCCGTTCCTGAAGCCCCGCAATTTCGCCCGCCGCCACCTGGATGGCCAGGTCGCCTGCGGGCCAGATATCCGCGCGGCCCTCGGCGAACAGCAGATAGACCTCCGCCGACCAGCGGCCAATGCCTTTTACCGCGACGAGGGCGGCAATCGCTTCCTCATCGTCATCGGGCAGCCGCGTCAGGTCGAGCGCGCCGGAAGTGACATGCTCGGCAAGGCTGCGGACATAGTTCACCTTCTGACCCGACAGGCCCGCGCTGCGCAGTTCGGTATCCTCGAGCGCCAGCAGCGCAGCAGGCGCGTGAATGTCGCCGACCACGCCCGCGAACCTGTTCCAGATGGAATCGGCAGCCTTCACGCTGACCTGCTGGCCGATGATCGTGCGCAGCAGCGTCTCATAGCCAGGATCGCGGCCACGCGGACTGGGATAGCCAATGCGGTCGATAGTGGCGGCGATGCGCGCGTCGCCCTTTGCCAGCACATCGAGGCCATATTTTAACTGTGCGGCGGTCAGTCCCATCACTTATGTCCCTTTTGACAGGCATACCCGCTTCGTTATGAGCGGTGCGCAAATCAAGTCCAGATCGCGCAAAGGAAAAGCCCGTATGCCCAAACTGACCGTCGTCACCCGCGAAGGCCAAGAAAGCACAGTCGAAGCCGAAAGCGGCCTGACCGTCATGGAAAATATCCGCGACAATGATTTCGACGAGCTGCTCGCGCTGTGCGGCGGCTCCTTAAGCTGCGCGACGTGTCATGTGCATGTCGATGAGGCGTGGATGGCGAAAGTGGGCGCGCCGAATGACGATGAGGACGATCTTCTTGAATCCTCAGACTATAAAATGGCCAATTCCCGGCTCAGCTGCCAGATTGAAATGACGGACGAACTTGACGGCCTGAAAGTGCGGATCGCACCGGAAGACTGAAAGAGTCCGCTTCGGCGCAGGCGCTTGCGCGGGCCGCGCGCAGGCTGACCATTCCAGAAACACCGAGCCGGGACAGGTGACAGAGGCGGACTGCCCCTGTTAAGCGCCCTGTTCGCAAACGACAGGGAGTCGCCTCGATCATGCAGGAAGTTCTCAACCAGCTGGAAGAAAAGCGCGAGCAGGCCCGCCTTGGCGGCGGACAGCGCCGTATCGATGCGCAGCACGCCAAAGGCAAGCTGACAGCGCGGGAACGGCTCGACGTCCTTCTCGACCCCGGTTCATTCGAGGAAACCGGCATGTTCGTCGAGCATAATTGCATCGACTTCGGCATGGAGGACCAGATCATTCCAGGCGACGGCGTCGTCACGGGATCAGGCACGGTCAATGGCCGCCTCGTCTATGTATTCAGTCAGGATTTCACCGTCTTCGGCGGTGCGCTTTCGGAACGCCATGCCGAAAAGATCTGCAATGTGATGGACACCGCCATGAAAGTGGGCGCACCGGTCATCGGGCTGAACGATTCAGGCGGTGCCCGCATTCAGGAGGGCGTGGCGTCGCTCGGCGGTTATGCCGAGGTGTTCCAGCGCAATGTGCTGGCATCGGGCGTCGTGCCGCAGCTGAGCCTGATCATGGGGCCCTGCGCGGGCGGCGCCGTCTACTCGCCGGCAATGACCGACTTCATCATGATGGTGAAGGATTCCTCCTATATGTTCGTTACCGGCCCCGACGTCGTCAAAACGGTGACCAACGAAGTCGTGACGCAGGATGAGCTGGGCGGTGCGGTCACGCACACGACGAAATCAGGCGTTGCCGACCTGGCGCTGGAAAACGATATTGAGGCGCTGCTGCGGGCACGCGATCTGATTGATTTTCTGCCGCTGAGCAACCGCGAAGAGCCGCCGGTGATGCCGACCGTTGGCGATCTGGAGCCGGACGAAAGCCTGGACACGCTGATCCCCGACAGCGCCAACAAACCCTATGACATGCACGAGCTGATCCGAAAGATATGTGACGAACAGGACTTTTTCGAGCTGCAGCCCGCCCATGCCGCAAATATCATCATCGGTTTCGGCCGGGTCGAGGGTCACACGGTCGGCTTCGTCGCCAATCAGCCGATGGTGCAGGCCGGCGTGCTGGATATTAATTCCTCGAAAAAGGCGGGGCGCTTCGTGCGCTTCTGCGATGCCTTCAATATCCCGATCGTCACCTTCGTCGACGTGCCCGGCTTCCTGCCCGGCACGGCGCAGGAGCATAATGGCATCATCAAGCACGGCGCAAAGCTGCTATTCGCCTATGCCGAGGCGACCGTACCCAAAATCACCGTCATCACGCGCAAGGCCTATGGCGGCGCCTATGATGTCATGGCGTCGAAGCATCTGCGCGGTGACCTGAACTATGCCTGGCCCACCGCCGAAATCGCCGTCATGGGCGCGAAAGGCGCGGTGGAAATCATCTTTCGCAAGGATGCGGGCGATCCCGAAACGATCGCTGAAAAAACCAAGGAATATGAAGACCGCTTCGCCAACCCGTTCGTGGCGGCGGCGAAAGGCTTTATCGACGAAGTAATCATGCCGCATTCGACGCGCAGGCGAATTGCCATGGGTCTGCGCAGACTGCGCACGAAAGAACTGCAAAACCCATGGAAAAAGCACGATAACATACCGCTATAGGGCAATCGCATTAATTCCTGCATCAATGATGCGTATATTCGATGCACGGGGCTTGAGACATGCGCGCGACTGTTACGATTGACAATGACTTTATTGCCGATGCGAAAGAGTTGAGCGGCATCGAGACCACATCCGAGCTCTTACGTACGGCGCTGCGGGCACTGGTTGAGCGCCATGCTTAACGGCAACTTGCAAAGCTGGGGGGAGGCGCGTCCAATCTGAAAATGCCGGATCGCCGACCGACACCGGAATGATCCTTGCCGACATATCAGTCTGGGTGGATGATCTGAGAACAGGTGACGACCGACTGGAGAGAGCGCTTGAAGCGGAAAACGTCTATATGCACGTATTCGTACGCGGCGCACTTTCCATGGGGTCGTTGCCAAACCGGTCACACATGTTTGAAGATCACCCACAAGATGCCCCAGATAAAGGCGATATCGGACGAACACGTCGCCATGTTGATCGAAGAACGGCGGTTATTTTCACGCGGTGTGGACTATATCGATATTCATCTGCTTGCATCCTGCATGGCGGCATCCGATACACAGCCCTGGACCAGAGACCGGCACCTGGACATCATTGCGCGGGAACTTGGCGTCGGATCGCTCATTCACTGATACAGATATTGAAAGCTGAATCATGGCCACAGGATTAGTCGCTCTTCTTGATGACGTGGCCGCGATTGCGCGGGTTGCGGCGGCTTCGCTAGACGATGTCGCTGCGGCGGCGGGCAAGGCGGGCACGAAGGCGGCTGGTGTCGTGATCGACGATGCCGCGGTGGCACCGCAATATGTCACCGGTTTCACGCCAGACCGCGAACTGCCAATGATCGCGAAGATCGCCAAGGGATCGATCAAGAACAAGCTGATTTTCCTGCTGCCGGGTGCATTGCTGCTGGCGAGTTTCGCGCCGTGGCTGATCACGCCGATTCTAATGATGGGGGGCCTCTATCTCTGCTTCGAGGGGGCGGAGAAGGTTCTCGAAGTCTTCCACGTCGATGAAACAAATGTGCAGGAAGCGCCGGTCCTTCTTGATGCCACGGCGCGGGAGGATGAGATGGTGTCGGGCGCAATCCGCACCGACCTGATCCTCTCGGCGGAAATCATGGCGATCAGCCTGAACGAGGTCGCCGACCAGCCGCTATGGATGCAGGCCCTCGCCCTTATCCTGATCAGCTTCGTCATCACTGGCGGCGTTTACGGCGCGGTCGCGCTTATCGTGAAGATGGACGATGCCGGCCTCGCGCTGGCGAAGCGTCCCGGCGCGGCGATGCAGGCATTCGGCAGCTGGCTGGTGCGCGCGATGCCCGGGCTGCTGAAGGGCATTTCCATTATCGGCACGGCGGCGATGCTGTGGGTGGGCGGCCAGCTGATCCTGCATGGCCTCGCCGAATTCGGCTTCGACGCGCCCGAACATATTCTTCATGTCGGCGCCGCGGCGATTGGCGGCGTGCTCTCGGGTACGGCAGCGGCGATTGCCGAATGGATCGCCTTTGCCGTCGGGTCCGGCATTTTCGGACTTGTGCTGGGCGCGGTCATTGCGCTTGTCGTGCACAAGGTGAAAGGCCCGGCACACTAGGCCGCCTGCCTGCGCGCAGCAAAAGCATTTCCACCGGTTGACCTGATCGCGCCCGGGCCGCATGACGCGGCGACTTTACCATTTGCCGGGGCAGCGTACGCCATGAACATCCAGACGCCATTTCCATCGACAATCCGCACCGACTGGACACGCGAAGAGATCGCCGAGATTTACGAGCGCCCGCTGATGGACCTGCTATTGGAGGCACAGTCCGTACACCGCCGTCATTTCCGCGCCAATGCGGTACAGGCATGCCAGCTGCTGTCGATCAAGACGGGCGGCTGCCCGGAAGATTGCGGCTATTGCAGCCAGTCCGCCTTTGCCAAATCGGGCGTGAAGGCCGAGAAGCTGATGCGCGCGGATGCCGTCATCGAGGCGGCGAGGGCCGCGAAGGCAGGCGGTGCCAGCCGTTTCTGCATGGGCGCAGCCTGGCGCGATCTGAAGGACCGCGACACGGACGCCGTTTGCGAAATGGTCGCAGGCGTAAAGGCGCTTGGCCTCGAAACGTGCATGACGCTTGGCATGCTGTCGGGTGAACAGGCCGACAAGCTCGCCGGTGCAGGTCTCGATTATTATAATCACAACCTGGACACATCGCCCGAACATTATGCGGAGATCATCTCCACGCGCACCTATGACGACCGTTTGGAAACACTGGCGAAGGTGCGCGACGCGGGCATGCATGTCTGCTGCGGCGGCATTGTCGGCATGGGCGAGGAAAAGTCCGATCGCATCGGCCTGATCCACGCCCTTGCCACCCTGCCCGCGCATCCGAAAAGTGTCCCGGTAAACGCGCTCGTCCCCGTGACGGGCACGGTCCGCGGCGACGCGATGAAGGCGGGCGAATATGCCGAAATCGACGGCATCGAATTCGTGCGCGCGATTGCGACCTGCCGCCTGACCATGCCGGAATCCTATGTCCGCCTGTCCGCTGGCCGCGAAAGCATGTCGATCGAACTGCAGGCGCTCTGCTTCATGGGCGGCGCCAATTCGATTTTCACGGGCGACACGCTGCTGACCGCGCCGAATGCCGGCGAGGATAGCGATGCGTCAATGCTGCGAACGCTTGGCATGGAAGCGATGGAACCTGCGCTGGTCGAAGCCAGCTAAAGACCGCTCCCCGCGCGGGAGTGGTCACAATTTTCGGGTAAGATGATGACCACTCCTGCAATCACTGAGATTCCCACTGAACGGACCGGTCTGTCGGCGCTTCTGACGCTGGCTTGGCCCGTCATCCTGTCGCGCCTTGGCATCATGGCGATGGGCGTCACCGATGCCATCGTCGTGGGCCGCTATTCGGCCAAAGAGCTCGCATATCATTCGCTTGGCTGGGCACCGACGATGGTCGTCGTCACGACAGGCATTGGTTTGCTGCTGGGCGTACAGGTGCTGACCGCGCAGCTGATCGGCGAGGGTAAAGAGGGCGATGCCGGAGCCATCCTGCGGCGCGGCATAATATTTGCTCTCGGCGTCGGATTCATATCCGCGGCGGGCCTCTATGCGCTGTCCGATCCCTTAATGGCGGTCATGCAGCTGGAGGGGAAACTCGCCACCGAAAGCGCCGCGGCGATGCGGATATTCTCATTGTCCATGCCGACTTATCTGGTGGCTGTCGTCTGTCAGTTCTGGCTTGAGGCGCTGAAGCGGCCAATTCCCGCCATGTGGATCATGTGGGGCGCGAATGCGCTGAACATCTTTCTGGACGTCTGGATGGTCCCGGGATCATCACCCTTTGGCGTCGACGGCGCCGTTGCGGCAGGCTGGGCCACGGTCGGCTCACGCACAGCGCTGATGGCGGGCCTGATCATATATATTCTGGCATGGCCGGGATCGCGGCAATACGGTCTGTGGCTGAAGGTCGGGCAGCGCGAAGGTCGGCGCTACTGGCGCGAAATGGTGCGTATCGGCACGGCATCCGCAGGTTCGCTATTTGTGGAGACGGCGGGCTTTGCCGGTATGAATATCATGGCAGGGTGGATTGGCGGGCTGACTGTCGCCGGCTTTGCGATTCTTTTGAACGTGGCAGGCGTGGTCTTCATGATTCCGCTCGGCCTGGCCAGTGCCACGGCGGTGTTCGTCGGGAATGGCTTCGGCGCGCGCGATTTTAATAGGGTGCGCCGCTATGGCTGGCTGGGCATCGGCTTCACCGCCGCGGCCCTGTCAATCCTTGCCGTTTTCGTATGGTTCGGCGATGAGCTGGTCGTTTCCGCATATGCGAAGGAGGCGGACCTGATCGCCATCGCTGTTCCCGCCATTGCGCTGGCCGCATTGTTCTTCACCATGGACGGCATTCAGGTGGTGGCGGCAAATGCGCTGCGGGCGATGGACGATGTCTGGATCCCGACATTGACGCATACGATATCCTATGTCGGCGTCATGCTGCCGCTCGGCTGGTATCTGGCGATTCCGATGGAGATGGGCCTGCAGGGACTGGTGTGGGGCATTGTGATCGCGAGCATGCTTGCGGGCATGTTCCTGCTGGCCCGGTTCAAATGGTTGACACGGCCAGGCGCATCCCTTCGAGCGCGGCGCGCAGCTTAGCGGAAAGGGGCGCGCCGCCCGGCGCCGATTCGGCGCGGTTCACCATGACCGTTTCGGACAGGCCGATGCACGCCCCCGGCTGAAACAGCGCCTACCCAATGACATAGGACGAACCGCCAAGACGCACGACACCGCCCGCAATGGTCAGCGCGTCGGGCCAGCTCCCCCTCGGCAAGATAATTGATGTTGATGTTGGCCACGATCGGCCGGAGGCCAAGATCCATCTTGCCGGTCGCCCAGACGGGAAACGGCGTCTCAGTCATGTCGCAGAATTGGGGGCCCGGCCGGACATGCCAGACTGCGGATCAGAAGGGGACGCCTATGCCATCATCTTGCGTTCGGCGGCGATCATGTCTGCGTAGCTGGCGCGGGCATGGATGGACGCGATCCACGCCTTCGTGCGCGGATGTTCATCGCCAATGGCCGCGCCGGCATGCGCCAGATTCACGAACGGGCTGGCGACGGCGATATCGGCAAGCGTTATGGTTTCACCGATCAGAAAGGCATTCGCATCCGGCACGGCGCTTTCGAAAAAATCGAGGCGCGGCGCAATCTCTGCAAGCCCTTCGGCGATCACGGCCTCATCCGGGTCCTGCCGTAAAAATCTGGGTTTTATGATGCGATTGAAAAACACCTTCCCCGCCGCAGCGGTCAGGACGGTATCGGAAAACTTGTCCCAGAATATAGTCTGGCCGCGAGCCTCGGCTTCGTCGGGGATCAGACGGACCTCGGGGTATTTCGCGTCGAGATAGGTGCAGATCGCCGTCGAGTCGGCCAGCGTGAAATCGCCATCCCGAAAAGCCGGAACCTTCTTCAGCGGCGAGGCGGCAAGAAATTCCTGCGGCTGATCACCAATCGGAACGATCGGGTCATGATCGAAGGAAAGACCCTTTTCATTCAGGAAGGCGGCAACCTTGCGAACGAAGGGACTGAAGAGCGCTCCGTAAAGTTTCATGTTAAAGCTATCCTATCGTCATGGTGAGGGCGCACGCCTAGCTGGTAAGCTCGTCCCATTGCTCACGGATTTTCGAAAAGAAATTCGCCGACTTCGGGCTGGACCGGGTTTCGCCCTCCAGCTCGCGAAATTCCTGGAGCAATTCCTTCTGGCGTTTCGACATGCGTGTCGGGGTTTCCACTTCAATCTCAACGACCAGATCGCCGCGTCCGCCGCCATTGATACCGGGCATGCCGCGGCCACGTCGGCGCATCTCTCTGCCCGACTGCGTGCCCGCCGGAATCGCCAGCTCATCGCGTTCACCATCAATGGAGGGCACATCGATGGTCCCGCCAAGTGCCGCGTCCGTGAAGCACACGGGAACCGAAACGTGCAGATTTGTCCCCTGCCGCCGGAATACCTCGTGCGGGATCAGGTGGATGAAGATATACAGATCGCCCGCTGGGCCGCCGCGTGCACCGGCTTCGCCTTCCCCGGACAGGCGGATGCGCGTGCCGTCATCGACGCCTGCCGGAATTTTCACCTCCAGCGATTTTTCCTTGTCGAGACGGCCTGCACCTAGACAGTCGTCGCAGACCTTGGATGTGACCCGGCCAGCACCGTGGCACTGCGGACAGGCGCGTTCGATGACGAACATGCCCTGCTGCACCCTGACCTGGCCCATGCCCTGACAGGTGCCGCACGTCTCGACAACCGCGTCGGGCGCGGCACCGCTGCCGGAACAGCTGTCGCATGTCGCGGCGACGTCGATATCGATGTTCTTGGTGGTACCGGTAAAGGCCTCCTCCAGTGACAATTCCATGTCGAAACGCAAATCACCGCCACGTATGGCCTGGCTGCGCTGCTGACGGCCGCGTCCGCGCGGGCCGCCGCCCATGAATTCGGAAAAAATATTGTCGAATATATCGGAAAAATCGCCGCCACCGGCGCTGTTGAAGCCGCTGCGCCCGCCGCCACCATTTTCAAAGGCCGCTTTCCCGTGACGGTCATAGGCCGCGCGTTTTTGCGGATCCTTCAGGATTTCATAAGCTTCGGCGCACGCCTTGAACTTGCCCTCGGCAACAGCATCGCCCGGATTGCGATCCGGATGAAATTTCATCGCCTGCTTGCGATAGGCCGATTTCAGCGCGGACGCATCCACATCGCGCGAAACGCCGAGCAGCTGGTAATAATCGTCTTCGACCATGAGTTCAGAATATCCCACTCACTGTCATGCTGAACTTGTATCAGCATCCCTTCCTCTTCGGCACGCTTCCTTCTTGAAGCAATGAAGGGAATATGGCCCCTGAAACTGAATTCAGGGTGACGAAAAAGGGGCGGCTCAGTACGCGAAACGCGAAAGAACCGCCCCTGGATTTATGGGCCGGTCTTACGCGGCCTTGTTGCTCTCATCCTCATCATCGACTTCAGAGAATTCCGCGTCGACGACATCTTCGTCGGGCTTCGCGCCGGTTTCGGCGGTCGCCTCGGGATCAGGCGCATTGGCGGCCTGCTCAGCTTCGTAGATGGCCTTGCCAAGTTCCATCGCGGCTTCGGCAAGGGCGGTGGATTTCGCCGTCAGTGCGTCGGCTTCGGGTTCGTCCTTCGCCAATTCTGCCTTCAGTTCGCCAAGCTTGGCTTCGATCTCGGTTTTCACCGTTTCATCGACCTTGTCGCCATGTTCAGCGATCTGCTTTTCGGTCTGGTGAACAAGGCTGTCGGCCTGGTTGCGGGCCTCGGCCACGGCACGCCGCTTCTTATCATCGTCAGCGAACTTCTCCGCATCCTTGACCATCTGGTCGATCTCGCTGTCGCTGAGACCGCCGCTGGACTGGATACGGATCTGCTGCTCCTTACCCGTGCCCTTGTCCTTGGCAGACACGTTGACGATACCATTAGCGTCGATGTCGAAAGTGACCTCGATCTGCGGCACACCGCGCGGCGCAGGCGGGATGCCGACCAGATCGAACTGACCCAGCATCTTATTGTCGTTCGCCATCTCACGCTCACCCTGGAAGACGCGGATCGTGACGGCGTTCTGATTGTCGTCTGCCGTCGAGTAGGTCTGCGACTTCTTCGTCGGGATCGTCGTATTGCGGTCGATCATCTTGGTCATCACGCCGCCAAGTGTTTCGATCCCCAGCGACAAAGGCGTGACGTCGAGAAGGAGGACGTCCTTGACATCGCCCTGCAGAACGCCCGCCTGAATGGCCGCACCCATGGCGACCACTTCATCTGGATTCACGCCCGTGGAAGGCTCCTTGCCGAAGAACTTCTGAACCTTCTCACGCACCAGAGGCATACGCGTCATACCGCCGACAAGAAGAACCTCGTCGATCTCGTTCTTGGACACGCCCGCGTCCTGAATCGCCTTCTTGCACGGCTCCAGCGTTTTCTCGACGAGGTCGCCAACCAGTTTTTCAAGGTCGGCGCGCGACATGTTGAGCACAAGGTGCTTGGGACCGTTCTGATCGGCCGTGATGAACGGCAGGTTCACTTCGGTCGACTGCGCGGAACTGAGCTCGATCTTGGCCTTCTCGGCCGCTTCCTTCAGGCGCTGCAGCGCAAGGCGGTCCTTCGTCAGATCGATGCCCTCGTCCTTTTTGAACTTCTCGGCCAGATGCTCGACAATGCGGGCATCGAAATCTTCACCGCCAAGGAACGTGTCGCCGTTCGTCGACTTCACTTCGAATACGCCGTCGCCAAGCTCCAGCACGGATACGTCGAACGTTCCGCCGCCAAGGTCGTAGACCGCGATGGTCTTGTTCTCGTCCTTGTCGAGACCGTAAGCGAGGGCGGCGGCCGTCGGCTCGTTGATGATGCGCAGAACCTCAAGGCCGGCGATCTTGCCGGCGTCCTTCGTGGCCTGACGCTGGGCATCGTTGAAATAGGCGGGAACGGTAATGACGGCCTGTGTGACGGTTTCGCCCAGATAGCTCTCGGCGGTTTCCTTCATCTTTTGCAGAATGAAAGCGGAAACCTGCGATGGCGAATATTTTTCGCCGCCCGCTTCGACCCATGCGTCGCCATTATTGCCCTTGACGATGGCATAGGGGACGAGATCCTTGTCCTTCTGCGTCATCGGGTCCTCGAACTGACGGCCGATCAGACGCTTGATCGCAAACAGCGTGTTTTCCGGGTTCGTGACAGCCTGCCGCTTGGCGGGCTGGCCGACCAGGCGCTCGCCGTCCTTCGTGAATGCGACCTGAGAAGGCGTCGTGCGTGCGCCTTCGGAATTTTCGATGACCTTCGGCGTACTGCCGTCCATGACTGCGACGCAGCTGTTGGTGGTGCCGAGGTCGATACCGATAACCTTTGCCATGTGTTTCCTCTTTAACTTTCTCTAAGCAAAACAATGGGCCGGGAGGAAACGCGCTTCATTAAGCCACATGGCCCCCAGCAACGTTAGGCGATGTAGGTAGCGCGGTTTTGGCATACAAGGGCGCAGGCGCTAGATGAGGCGCGCGTTCAATCCACAGCGAAAGATGTTTCAATGCGCAGGAAAGCAATCGGATTCATGGGGCCAGCTGCCATCTTCACGGCAGTGACTCTGGCCATGACAGCGTGCGGGCAGCCCGCTGAAACCCCTGAATCGAATATAGAAGATGGCGTGCAGACGATTGCGGCCGTCACCGAGCCGGTGCTGTCGGAATTCACGCTGATCCTGCCCGCGGCAGAGGGGCGTCCCGCGGCGCTTTACGGCACCATTGGCGGCGGAACCACCGATGACAGCCTGACGGGGTTCGCGGTCGAAGGTGCGACGACCGAGCTGCATGAAACTGTCGATGAGGACGGCGTGATGCGCATGACGCAGCGGCCCGCCTTCGCCCTGCCCGCAGGCGGAAAGATCAGGCTGGAACAGGGCGGCAGGCACGGCATGATCTTCGGCCTGCCCGCCATGGATGCCGGCACTGAAGTTCCTGTCACCTTAAGCTTTGCGAAAGCCGGCGAGATCGTCGTGCTGGCGGCCACCCGCGCCCGTGGTACGATGGGCGATGTGAACGCAATGGATCATGGCGGGATGGACCATAGCCAGAGCCATTGAGCGCCGCGCACCCACGCCGGGTGAGCGCGACATGGCCGCGTCGGTCTTCGGCGCGGCCATCGACATGAACGCCATGCGCTTCTGTCACGGCAAATGGTGGTTCCTGCAGCCCGCCTGGATCACCATGGCGCCGGACGGCAATATCTGGCTGCATCCCAATAGCGGCCTGTGGCGCGACGATTATTCAACAGCGCCCTTATGGCTGCGCGGCCATATCATGCATGAACTGACCCATGTCTGGCAGCACCAGCAGGGGATTTTCCTGCCGCTGAAACGGCATCCCTTCTGCCGCTACGGCTATGACTATCAGCCAGGCCGGGAATTTGGCCGCTATGGCCTTGAGCAGCAGGCAGAAATCGTCCGCCACGCCTATATGCATCTTCAGGGGCATGAGACCGCGGGAAAACCTGACGCCCCCACCTATGCAGGCCTGCTGCCGTTCGGCGCCATGCGGGCCTGATCCCCATTCAGGAATTTACGGACCGTACAGACGGGCGGCCCATGGTGCCGGAAAGCGGGGAAGCGGGGGCGGACGCCGGTTTTGCATCCGCCCCGGCCGGATCGCTAGTTCGGACGGCGCCTCGGGTAACCGTCCCTACCATAGCAATCATCATCCAGACGGCCATTGTCGTAGCCGTCGCAGCGATCATTCTTATCGATAAAATATCCCGCCGCCGCACCGACAGCGGCACCGATTGCGGCGGCTGTGCCGGTATCGGTGTCGATAATGCCGACCTCGTCCGCCAGGACGCCCGCAGCGGCACCGGCGGCGGCACCTTCGACGGCGTAATTTTCCGCACAGGCCGTCGTCATTGAAAGTGCGCCTAGCGATGTGAGCACCGCGATCATGCGAATCTTCATGGTCAATCTCCTCGAGCTGCCCCTGTAGACATGTAAATTCCATGACACGCCTGTCGGTTCCCTGAATGCGGGGGCCGAAAGCGGTGAAGCGCGACGGACCGTTCATTCGATGCGTCGTAAATGGCGATTTCCATGCCGCGGATCTTCCCCGCCGCCGCTTTCTGGCACGTCACCATGTCAGGCGCCCTGCCATGCGCGGCAAGCGATCCCGCATTTTCCACCGTTCGGCGATGGATATGACGCCCGCCCCCGCATTCCCGACAGCCGTCCTCCTTACGCGGCGCGGCCATCATGCCGGCCATCGCGATATGGAAATCCACCGATGCGGCGTGATCAATAAATAACTGAGCTCCGCCGCTCCGGAGGCGTCCTATTTTGCAACAGATACCATTGCCGGACGCAGCAGACGGTCCTTGATGGTGTAACCCGGCTGCAGTTCCAGCACGATAGTGCCACTGGGCGTTTCCTCGGTCGCCTCGACCTCCATCATGGCCTGATGCAGATTCGGATCGAGCTTCTCACCCACGGAGGCCACACGGGCGATGCCGTGTTTCTCAAAGGTCTTCATGAGTTCCTTCTCGGTCATCTTCACGCCGGTGAGCAGGCCTTCATTCACCACTTCGTCCTTTCGCGCCGCTTCGAGGGCGCGGGCGAGATTGTCGGCGACCGAAAGCAGGTCACGGGAAAAACCGGTAATCGCATAATTCGCGCTGTCGCCGCGCTCACGCTCGCCGCGCTTGCGGACATTCTCCGTTTCCGCGATCTGCCGGTGCAGGCGGTCCTTCAGTTCCGCAATCTCCGTCATCAGCTGCTCGATCCGGGGATCGTCCTCGCCGTCATCGGCAAGCCCGAAGTCCTCGTCGGCCGATCGCGGCGCCTGCGCCGCGCGTTCCGCCGCAGCATCGTCCGCCGCCTGCTCTGCCGCAAAATCCGCGGCGGCCTGTTCTTCTGCCGATTTTTGTTCGTCGTTCATCTCATCAACCTCGAAAGCGTTTTGGCGGTATAATCAACCATGGGAATGATGCGGGCATAATTCAGGCGCGTCGGTCCGATGACGCCAACGACACCCAAGAGCTTCCCGTCGCCCGACTGATATGGGGATGCAATTAGACTCGATCCAGACAGGGAATAGAGCTTGTTTTCGCTGCCGATGAAAATTTTCATCGCGCGCGCCTGCCGCGCCATGTCCAGCACACCCAGCAGCTGCTCCTTTTCATCGATATCTTCCAGCAATTGCCGCACGCGCTCCAGGTCGATGGCGGCGACATCGTCGATCAGATGGGCCTGTCCGCGCACGATCAGCACCGCCCGCCCGCGTTCGTCCGTCGACCAGCTGGCAAGACCGCGCGAAATGACATCCCGCGCCGCACTGTCGAGCGCACTATTGCCGCCCTCGACCTCCGTCTTCAGCCGTGCCACGGCATCCGACAGCGACAGACCCGACAGATGCGCGTTCATGTAATTGGCGGCCTCTGTCAGCCGGGCGGTGTCGAGCGGCGCGGCCGCCTCGATCACGCGGTTCTCGACAGTGCCGTCACTGCCGATCAGGATCGCCAGCGCGCGCGTGTCAGAAAGCATGGAGAAGGCGACTTCCTTCACCGTCATCTCGCCTGTCGGCACCATGACGAGCGCGGCGCACGACGCCAGACCTGAAAGCGCGCCGGTCATACGCTCCATGGCGACTGCGCTCGCCGTGTCGACATCCCGCACCTGTGCCTCGATCGCGGCGCGTTCTTCCGCATCGGGGGCGGACCATTCGATCATGCCGTCGACAAATAGCCGCAAACCCGAATCGGTCGGCATGCGTCCCGCGCTGGTATGCGGGCTCGCCAGCAACCCGGCAGCCTCCAGCTCCGCCAGAACGGACCGGATGGATGCGGGACTGAGGCCAAGGCCGCCCGGCAGCTGTGCCAGATATTTCGAACCGACCGGCACGCCGCTATCGAGATACTCGTCCACCACCTGCTGAAAGACGGTGCGGGCGCGCTCGGAAAGATCGGCAAGACTTGGCATTTCGAGGGGGGATGTAAGGACTGCGGCGCGAGATGCCAATCGCTGGACCCAAAGTCCCGTCGGCGCCAGCCAAGACCGGGTCGGCCCGCGCCGATTACAAGCAAGTGCGTCCCTCGACTTCGCACGGGATGATCGGGTAAAGGCGTCCTACACTCACCTCGCCCACAATAAGGACCAGCCCATGCGCCCATCAGGACGCGCGCCCGACGAAATGCGCGCCATCGAAATCGTTCCGAACTTCACCCGCCATGCGGAGGGGTCGGTGCTCATCAAATTCGGTGATACGCACGTCCTGTGCACGGCCAGCGTCGAAGACCGCGTGCCGCCATGGATGCGCGGCAAGGGTGAAGGCTGGGTCACCGGCGAATATGGCATGCTGCCCCGTGCCACGCATACGCGCGGCAGCCGGGAAGCGGCGCGCGGCAAACAGTCTGGCCGGACACAGGAAATCCAGCGTCTGATCGGCCGTTCGCTGCGCGGTGTTGTCGATCTGAAAAAGCTGGGCGAACGCCAGATCACGCTCGATTGCGATGTGCTTCAGGCCGATGGCGGCACGCGCACGGCCTCGATTTCGGGTGCCTGGATCGCGCTGCGCATGGCGGTGAATGGCATCATGGCGGCAAATCCCGGAATGGAGGATCCCATTATCGGCCAGGTCGCGGCAATCAGCTGCGGGGTCTATCAGGGCGCGGCCGTCGCCGATCTTGACTATGATGAAGATTCCAACGCCGATACCGACGCGAACTTCGTCATGACGCCGGGCGGGGGCATCGTCGAAGTGCAGGGCACAGCCGAGAAAGCGCCCTTTGACGAGGAGATGCTGCTGCGGCTGCTGCGGCTGGCGCGCATGGGGTGCGACGAGATTTTCGCCGCTCAGCTAAAGGCGGTCTCCTGAACGATGGCGCATCGCAAGCTTGAACCCGGCCCGCTTGTCATCGCCAGTCACAATCCTGGTAAGGTCCGCGAAATCGCCGCCCTGCTTGGTCCGTTCGGGGTCGAGCCCGTATCGGCGGGCGAACTCGGCCTGCCGGAGCCCGAGGAGACCGAGGACAGCTTCATCGGCAATGCCGAGTTGAAAGCCGTCGCGGCGGCAAAAGCGAGCGGTAAACCCGCGCTGGCCGATGATAGCGGATTGTGCGTCGATGCGCTTGACGGCGCTCCGGGCATTTATTCTGCGCGCTGGGGCGGGGAGGACAAGGATTTCGGTCTCGCCATGACGACGGTGCACAAGAAGATGCGGGAAAGCGGCAAGGACACAAGTGCGGCGCATTTCACGTGCGCGCTGACACTGGCATGGCCGGATGGGCATGTGGAATCGTTCGAGGGCAAGGTGCACGGCGACATCGTATGGCCAATACGCGGTGCGCACGGCTTTGGTTATGATCCCATTTTCCAGCGCACCGGCGATCTCATCACATTCGGCGAGATGGACCCGGATGCGAAACACGGCCTCAGCCACCGCGCGGACGCCTTTCGACAGCTGGTCCGCGCCTGCCTGAAACCGTGACCGGCGGCGCGCACGAGCCGCTGGCGCTATATGTGCACTGGCCGTTTTGTGTGTCGAAATGCCCCTATTGTGATTTTAACAGCCATGTTCGGACGAAAGTCCCCGAAGACGCATGGCTGTCCGCCCTGCTGTCCGAGCTGGAAAGCGAAGCGGCACTGACGCCGGGCCGGCCGCTTGGCAGCATCTTTTTCGGCGGCGGTACGCCGTCGTTGATGCAGCCGCAAAGCGTTGAAGCCATTATTGGCCGTGCGCTTCACCTATGGCCCGCCGCGGCCGACATTGAAATCACGCTGGAGGCAAATCCCAACAGCGTCGAGGCGGCGCGTTTCGAAGGCTTTGCGAAGGCAGGCGTGAACCGGGTATCGCTTGGCCTGCAGGCATTGAACGATGCCGACCTGAAAGCGCTTGGCCGACAGCACAGCGCCGCTGAGGGACTGGCGGCGCTCGACATCGCACAGGCGCATTTCGAGCGCGTCAGCTTCGACCTGATCTATACGCGCGAACGGCAGACCGAAGCGATGTGGCGGACGGAACTAACACGGGCGCTGGCCTTTGGCACCGAACATCTGTCGCTGTACCAGCTGACCGTGGAACCCGGCACGCACTTCGCGGCCCGCCACGCGCGCGGCGACCTGATCCTGCCGGATGAAGATCCGGCGGCCGACATGTTCCTGATGACGCAGGAGATGACCGCGGCGGCGGGCCTGCCGGCCTATGAAACATCCAATCACGCACGGCCCGGGGCGGAAAGCCGCCACAATCTGACCTATTGGCGCTACGGCGATTATGTCGGTGTCGGGCCAGGCGCGCATGGACGGCGCGACGGCGTGGCAACCGTGCGCGAAAGGCTGCCCGAACGCTGGCTGAGATCGATGACGGATAAAGGCGATGCGCTGACTGAAACACGCGCGCTCCCACGGCCCGAACGCGCCGAGGAAGCGATGATGATGGGCCTGCGGCTGGCGGAGGGCATATCGTCTGAAGATTTCGCGCGGCGCACGGGACAGCCATTGTTCGACACGATCTGTGAAGCGGCGGCGCACCGTCTCGGTGATGCGGGTCTCATCGAGATGTCGGCGGAGCATTTCAGGCTGACGCCGCGCGGCCGGCCGCTGCTCGATGCGGTCCTGCGGGAGCTGATGATTCAGCGGGCCTGACCGCAGGTGACAAAAAGCTGAAGGCGCGCCATAGACACGCGAGGCAGGCGGGCCGCTATTTCCGTCGGCCAGGTTTGGGGGTGTGGGCGTATAATGACGAAGGGGGCCATGACAGACGGGACTGATCAGGCCGAATATCTGGCGTTCATCAGCTATAGCCATCGTGAGGAACGGATCGCGAGCTGGCTGCACCGGAAGCTGGAAACCTATCGCATTCCCCCGCGCCTGGTTGGACGGCCAGGATCGCATGGGCCCGTGCCTGCCCGGCTGACACCGCTCTTCCGTGACCGGCTGGAATTATCCGCTTCAGGCAATTTGTCGGCGCAGGTACAGACCGCGCTGGCCGCCTCGTCGCACATGGTCCTGCTTTGCTCCCCCGCCGCCGCGAAGTCGGAATGGGTGAACCGGGAAATCGAGCTGTTTCGGGAGCTGCATCCGGAAGGCCAGATCATCCCCGCCATCGTGGAGGGGACACATGACAATGCGTTCCCGCCCGCTTTGCTCGCAACGGGCGAAGAACCGATCGCCGCCGACTTCCATGAACAGAAGGACGGCAAGCGTCTCGCCATGCTGAAAGTCGCGGCGGGCCTGGCCGGTGTCGGCCTGGACCAGCTGATCCAGCGCGATGCGCAAAGAAAAGTCCGGCGCGTGATGTTCGTCACGGCGCTCGCCGTTACGGCCATGATAGCATTCGCATTCCTGTCATGGTTCGCGATTACCGCGCGCAATGACGCCGAGCAGCAACGTGTGGAAGCGGAAGGGCTTGTCGAATTCATGCTAACCGACCTGAGAGACCGCCTGCGCGGCGTCGGCCGCCTCGACGTGCTGACCGCCGTCAACGAGCGCGCGCTCGGCTATTATGAGGGCCAGCCGCTCGAGGGACTGCCCTCCGACAGCCTGGACCGCAGAGCGCGAATTCTTCAGGCCATGGGCGAGGATGATCTTGGTAGGGAAGATTTTCAGGCGGCAAAAAACAAGTTTGCCGAGGCGCGACGCGTAACCGCAGCGCTGGTCGCAGAAGACCCTGAAAATCCCGAACGACTATACGCGCATGCGCAGAGCGAGTTCTGGGTGGGTGTTCTGGCGTCCAATATGGGCCGGTACGACATCTTGCGGGAGACGGCGGAGAGCTACAAGGATTTGGCGGATCAAATGGTCGCGATCGAGCCTCATAGTCCGCGCTATCGGGATGAATTGCGGTTTGCGCTAAATGGGCTTTGTTCAATGGAGGTGCAGGCCAAAGCGTCTCCGGATGACGCTGAAGCCCGATGCGCCGACGCGCTCGCCAATGCACAGCAAAATTATGCCGAACGACCGGATGAGGAGCGCAAGCTCAGCCTGTCGATCAGTCACGCATGGTATGCCGATGCGCTGGTTGCCGCGGGCAAGCTGGAGGAGGCTTCGCGGCAGCGCGAGATGCAGCTTGCCCTCAGTGAGGACCTCGTTGCTGCCCAGCCAAATAACAAACGCTACCAGTCGGCACTTGCACGCGCGTTCTTGAAATCTGCCGAGCTGGCTTTCGATCGCGGTGAAATTGAACAGGGAAGAGAAATTGGTGAGCAGGGCATAGCCGCCCTCGAGACTCTGGTCACAACGGATCCGGACAATGCCGCATGGCAGAATCTTCTCGATCGGCTGAAAACACAAATGCAGGAGGAAAATTGAGAAATGACAAATAGCTGCGAATCAGAGACTGGCGAACGTCTTATTGAACAGCGTGCGCTTGGCACCGAACGCCCCAGGCGAACCAAGCCGGAAAAATCCATTTATTACAAGCTTATTCCTCACACAACGAAGACGAGCTTCGCGATGAGGCTTCATGTTGACAGGCATTCGATCACGACAAGCGATTGTGGCGGCGATATCGAAATCTGCGGCAAGCTCGACCCTAAGCCGGAAGGTCAAGGCGGCGAGCCCTGCGACATCTTCATCTATGAAGATTCCTTTATCTACATTGAGCTCGACGAGACTTTTGAATGGCGCTGGTCCGCGCAATTCGCCGCAATCTCGACGAAGTCGGAGCCTTATGACGATTTATATGGCGAACTGAGATATGCGGAAAGGCTGACGGGCCCCTATCTGCATAAAGCGGAATTCTCTTCCGATGCAAAACTCCGCTTTATTCGATATGTAGCCCGCTACAATGGCCCTCCGAAGGACAAGAAGGGAAAGGCACAGCCATATTGCCTCAACTTGGATTTCAGGATGAAGGAAACGAAGTCTGGCTGGCTTCCCCTGACGCTGGACCCGGACCAATGGAACCCGCCGAGAAATGGCGGCGGCTGAGCAGCGTCTGGGTTTCGTTCCGAAGGCGGAGTGTGTAGCGAAATGAGTATGAGTGGTATGAACACAGCGAGTCTGCTGGCGCTGATTCGCGCGGGTGCCACGGCGCGCGCCTGGGACGAGTTCACGCGACTCGGGCTCGACCAGGTCCGCGACGAGCCCTCCGTGCTGACTTTGCATGGCCGCCTTTTGAAGGAGCGCGCGCGTGAACATGAGGGCGATGCGAAACGGCGCGGTTTCCTATCGTCGGCGGAAATGTACGCCAATGCGGCGGAACTTGAGAATACGACCTATCCGCTGATCAACGCCGCATCACTGTCCCTGCTGGGCGGCGACGAGCGCCGGGCCAAGGTGTTGGCGGAACTGACGCTGGAGCGACTGGATGATCCATCCACGGATTCGGACACGCCCTATTATGTCGCCGCCACGCGCGCTGAAGCCTATCTGTTGCTGGGCCATCAGGGCCGTGCGCGCGATGAACTGATGGCCGCCATTGAACGCGCGCCAAAGGCTTTTGAGGACCATGCGACGACGTTGCGGCAGTTCACATTGCTGCTTGAGCATATGGAATTGCCGACCGACTGGCTGGACGAAATGCGGCCGCCGCCCAGCATGACCTTTGCCGGTCACATGTCGATTTCAGAGGAGGATGAAGACGCCGTCGCGAATGTGCGCAGGGCCGTGCAGCGGAGCGGTGCGAAATTCGGTTACGGCGCGCTCGCCGCTGGCGCGGATATTCTTGTCGCGGAGGCCTTGCTGGCGGAAAATGCCGCGCTGACGGTGATCCTGCCAGGCGAGATCGACGCCTTTCGTGCGGCGTCCGTTACATCGCGCGGGGATGCATGGGGCAAACGCTTCGACAGGCTCATTCGCGATGCGGAAGATGTCGTCATCATTCCGAATGTGGACGGCGTCAATGACGATCTGGCGATCCGGCTGGCCGGCGAGGTCGCCATGGGCATGGCCGCACGGCACGCCGCGCTCATCGAAGCGAATTGCTGCCAGCTGCTGGTTCTGCGCGAGGACGAGCTGGAGGGCGGCGGTATGTCCGGTGTGCTTGGCCGCATGTGGCGCGACAGCGGCCGCGAGCAGCACATCGTGGAAAGCCCCGGCAAGGCAACACGCTATTCCCTGCCATCAGGCGATGCCCATGCGCCGCGACTGGCCGCGGCAGTCGAGATTGACCTTGGCGGCACCGGGGTCAATATGGATTTGTTGAGCGACGGCGCACTCGCCAAGGCTTTGGCGGGGCTACCAGGTCTTATCGGCACGCCATCCTGGCGAGGCGCTCAGCTTTCCTTCGCCTATCAGGATCCGGTCACGGCGCTCGCCGCCGCCAAATTGCTGATCTCCACATCGCGCAGTGATGAAACCCGCGCGGCGTTCGACTATGGCATCGCACGCTGTGTTGACGAACCGCTGGGCGGTACAAGTCTGCTCGCAGGAAGCGCTGTCCACACCGCATCGGAAATCCTGGCGACCGTTCCCGCCGGCGCCAGCTATGCTAGCGGCGCATTTTTCTATGCTCTCGTCGCGCGCACTGATTCCGTGCGCGGCGAATTGATGGGCGAATTCGAAACCGAACTACAGTCGGTAGAACTATACGCGTTGCTGGGCTGAGACACACGGCCGTTCAGGGCTGTTCAGTGCCGCTCGGGCTTAGGAAGCGTACGGATTTGCCTTCGAACGCATCGTCAGGCGCAGCGGCACCCCTTCAAGGTCGAACGCTCCCCGCAGGGAATTCAGCAGATATCGCTCATAGCTGCCTGGCAACATGTCGAGCCTGCTGCCGAACACGACAAAGCTTGGCGGGCGTGTCTTGGCCTGCGTGACGTAGCGTAATTTGATGCGTTTGCCCTTCGGCGCGGGCGGCGGATTCTTTTCCAGTGCGCCTTCGAACCAGCGGTTCAGCTCGCCGGTGGTCACGCGGCGGCTCCATGAGTCGCGCTGCGTAAACGCCACTTCGATCAGCGTGTCGATGCCCTTTCCGGTCAGGCCGCTGACCGTCAGTAGCGGTACGCCGGAAATCTGGCTAAGGCCGTCGGCAAGCGCGGCCTTCACGCCGTTGAACAAGGCCGACTGGTCTTTCGCACTGTCCCATTTCGACAGGCAGATGATGAGCGCCCGGCCCTCCTGCAGCACCTGGTCGGCGATTTTCAAATCCTGCGCCTCAAGACCAAGCGTCGCATCGAGGAGCAGCACGACGACTTCGGCAAAATCGATGGCGCGGCGGGTGTCGGCTACCGACAGCTTCTCAAGCTTTTCCTGCACTTTCGCGCGCTTGCGTACACCCGCCGTATCGATCAGGCGGACATCCCTGCCCTGCCATTGCCATTCGATCTCGATGGAATCGCGGGTAATGCCGGCCTCTGGCCCGGTGACAAGGCGTTCTTCCATCAGAATGCGGTTAATGAGCGTGGATTTGCCTGCGTTCGGACGGCCGACGATGGCGAGGCGCAGCGGGCCGCCGTCATCCTCATCCTCGTCGGCGAGCATATCTTCTTCGAACGCGTCGATATGCGGGGCGAGCGCCTCGAACAGATCGCCCATGCCTTCACCATGTTCCGCCGAAATAGCGACCGGATCGCCAAGACCAAGTTCGTAGGCCTCGTAAAGCGATGTCTCGGCCGCATTGCTCTCCGCCTTGTTGGCGACGAGAATAACGGGCACCTGAGTCGTCCGGAGCCATGCCGCGAAGTGACGGTCGGCGGGCGTGAGCCCAACGCGTGCATCAATCACCAGGAGCGCCGCGGATGCATCGTCGAGGGCAGCTTCTGTCTGTAGGCGCATGCGTCCGGCCAGCGTTTCCGGCCCTTCATTTTCGAGGCCAGCGGTGTCGACCGCCGTGAAACTGAGATCCGACAGCTCCG
The DNA here is from genome assembly GCF_019204005.1 of Pacificimonas pallii. GTDB lineage: Bacteria > Pseudomonadota > Alphaproteobacteria > Sphingomonadales > Sphingomonadaceae > Pacificimonas > Pacificimonas pallii. Next base: position 306,913 of record NZ_JAGSPA010000001.1, read on the forward strand.
CATGGCCTTCACGCCGGTCGCGCGTCACGCCGGGCTTGTCATCGACAATGGCGACGCGTTTCCCGACCAGACGGTTGAACAGCGTCGATTTTCCGACGTTCGGCCGCCCGATAATGACGACCTTCGGAAGGCGCGCCATCAGCGGAAGGCGCTGAGGCGCCCATCCTCGCTCAGGGTATAGAGCACGCCGTTCGCCACGACCGGCGGCAGGTACAGCGTCTCGGCGATTTCCTGAGTTGACTGCACGCTGCCATCATAAGGCGATACGGCGATCAGGCCGCCCTCGGAACTCGTCAGCCACAAACGGTCACCGGCAAGAACAGGGCCGCGATAATAGATCGGCCCCTTCTTTTTCTCCACATTGCGCCATGCCGGAAGCTGCGAGACCCAGCGGATGCGCCCGTCGGCGCGCTGAACGGCGACAACCTGCCCCTTGATGGTGACGGCGAAGACCCAGTCACCGGCGACGACAGGGCTGGTCACGCCGGCAAGGCTCTGTTCCCAAATGCGCTGGCCCGTCGCCAGTTCCAGCGCGACCATGCGGCCGCCATGGCCGATGGCAAAGACCTGACCATTGTCGATGACGGGCGGCGCATCAATATCGCCGAGCGCGGCAAGCGCGGTCGAGCGGCCCGTGCGGGCGAGCGCGTCCTGCCAGACCGTACGGCCATTTTCCATGCGCACCGCCGTCAGTTCACCAGAGGAAAACCCGACGATCGCCGTCCCCTGGGCCACTGCGGGCGCCGCGGCACCGAGAAGCCCAGCCGGTTCAATCGTACCGATCACATCCCATTCGCGTTCGCCATCGGTGGTATCGAGTGCAACAAGCTGGTTATCCTGCGTCATGACGAGCATGCGCCCATCGGCAATGGTCGGCGATCCGCGCAGCGGTGTCCCGACATCCTGCCGCCAGATTTCAGTACCGGTATTTGCATCATAGGCCGCCGCGATGCCGTAGCCGGACGCTGCATAGATGCGGCCGCCAAAGGCGCTGACGCCGCCGCCGAACGCAGAGCGGTCCTTCTCGCCGACTTTTGTCAGTTCCGCCGTCCATACCGGCGCTCCGGTCGCGGCATCGAACGCGCGAATGGTCGACAGGATGTCCATGGTATAGATGCGGCCAGCCTCGATGACCGGTGTCGACGTCAAATAGGCTGCGCCGTCGGAACCTGCGCCGATCGACGCCGTCCACGCGCGCTGCGGCGACGCGGCAAGCTGCAAATGGCCAGCGGCCTTCGCGGGGCTTCCACCCGGCTGTCCCCAGTCAACATTGCGCGCCATGGCAGGAAACGAGACGGCGACCGACGCAAGTTCGGCATCAGCCTCAATGCCGGTTTCTCCGGGCAGAACCGCGACACGGTTGCCGACGACGGGCGTCCCGCCATCCTTGTCACCGCCAAACAGGCCGCAGGCGCCAAGCGTCAGCAGGACGGGAAGGATCAGAATGCGGCGGATCATTCGCCGGTCTCCTCAATATCGGCTGTGTCGGCGGCGGCATTGGCCTCCGGTGCCGTGGGTTCATCGAGCGCGAGCTCGTCTGCAATATCTTCAGGTACGGCGCCGCCCAGCATGGCGGCCAGCTGACTTGCCCGGCCGCGCAATGTTGGCGGGATCGTCTCCGACCCGGCCATGGCGGCGTAAACCGTCCGTGCCGCCTCTTCATTCCCCGACTTCAAATGCGCCGCACCAAGCATTTCGCCCGCAACGCCAAACCAGGGACTGTCCGCTTTTGCGAGCGGCGACAGTTCCGCCACGACGTTCTCGGGTTCCGCATCATCGAAAGTCAGGCGCACGGCCTGGATGAGCGCAAGGTCGCGGATCGGCTGCGGCACGGCGGAATCATCGGCAATCGCGCGGTAGCCGGCGGCGGCACCGGCGACATCGCCGTCATTGGCCGAAAGGCGCGCCTGCAGCATCTTCGCCAGCACATTATAGCCATCGATATCGGACGCCGCGAAGCGCTCGATCTCCGCGCGCGATTCGGAGCTGCCGAGGTCCAGCCCCTTGACGGCCTTGTCAAACGCTTCCGCCTGCAGGCCGCGTTCGGCCACCCGCTCCTGCTGCATCCACAAAATGCCGGCCAGCGCGATCAGGAACACGCCCACCGCGATCAGTATCCAGCGGCCATAACGCTGCCAGAAACCGCTCAACCGATCCGTGCGATAGGCGTCATCGACTTCGCGCAGGAATGCGTCGGATTCAGGATTCTCGTTCGAATCGGGAATGGATGGCGCCTTCGCCAATTTAACTCTCCGTAAAAGTCGGGATTTTCGCGCGGACCATAGCGGCACTTCCCCCGAGTGGAAAGACGCCCCGCCAATGCATACGGGGGCGGGCGATCAGCTCCCCCGCTTCACACCATATAGCTGCTCGTCAGCCGGGAAGCTACGCTCCCGCACCGCGCTGGCATAACGCTCCGCCGCCGCGGATATCCGGCCCGCCATATCATCGAAGCGCTTCACGAAGCGCGGCACGCGCTCAAACATGCCCAGCATATCCTCGGCGACAAGCACCTGGCCATCGCAGGCGGGCGATGCGCCAATGCCGATCGTGGGGATCGCGACGCTCCGGGTAATCTCCCGCGCGATGGGTTCCATGACACCCTCAATTACGATCGCGAACGCGCCCGCATCGGTAACTGCCTTCGAATCGGCGAGAATCTTGTCGCGCTCGGCGTCGTCCCGGCCCCGCGCACGGTAACCGCCCAGCGCGTTCACCGCCTGCGGCGTCAGGCCGACATGGGCGCAAACCGGAATACCGCGCGCGGACAGGAACTCAATCGTCCCGGCCATCACCTCGCCGCCCTCCAGCTTCACGGCCGCACAGCCGGTTTCCTTCATGATGCGCGCCGCACTTTCAAACGCCTGCTGCGGCGATGCCTCATAACTGCCGAACGGCATGTCGACGACGACGACGGATTGATAGGAACCGCGGCGGACGGCTGCGCCATGCGCGCACATCATTTCAAGACTGACAGGAACGGTCGAATCGAGACCGTAGATCACCTGCCCCAGCGAATCCCCCACCAGCAGCATGTCGCAATGCGTATCCAGCAGCTGTGCCATCCGTGCCGTATAGGCGGTCAGCATAACGATCGGCTCGGCAGTCGCGCCGTCAACCTTGCGGCCTTGGATAGCGGGCACCGTCAGGCGGCGCACAGGCTCCGGCACCGGGTGCGCGCGAGAGGTCGAGGTGTCGAGTGTGAAGGTCGTGGACATGGGCGCAGGCTTTAGCGTGTGAATTGCAGCAAGGCGAGGCCGGCGGCCAGGATGAACGCAGCGGCAATACGGCGCGCGCCAAGCCCCTCTTTCAGGATAAGCGCCCCGAACAACGCGGCGAAGACAACCGATGTCTCTCGAATTGCCGAGACCCGCGCCGCTTCGATCAGCGAAAACGCATATAGCGCCGCGCCGTAGCTGAGGATGGACAGCGCCCCACCCGCAACGCCGTAACGCCATTTCTCCTTCAATAGCGGCAAATACTGTTCCCGCCTGCGCCAGATGGCGAGCGGCGTGATGCCGACACAGTCAAAGACGAACAGCCAGACGATGAAGGTAAAGGGTGAAGGCGCGATCCGCACGCCCGCTGCGTCCGTGACATTATAGGCGGCGATCCCGGCCGCAGTCAGCAGGGCAAAGAACAGCGCCTTTCCGTCAGGGTGCGCGTCGATGCGCATACCGTCCGCGGGCAGAGCGAACCAGATCACCGCTATGGTCGCGATGATCAGGCCGCCAATGGCAAGCGCTGGCAGGGTTTCACCAAGAACGAACCATGCGAGTATACCTGTCAGCAGCGGCGCGCCGCCCCGCATGATCGGGAACACCAGCGACAGGTCGCCATGTTTCAGCGCGCTGATCAGCGCCAATTGATAGGCGAAGTGCATTGGCACCGCGATGGCGAGCGCGCGCCACGTCGCCTCGTCCGGGAAGGGCACGATGAAGATCGCCGGCAGCGTCAAAAGTGATGCGCTCAGTTGCAGAATGGAACGCGAGACGAGGATATCCCCGCCCATCTTCACACTCAAATTCGCCAGGGCGAGCGTGATCGCCGAGAAAAGCCCAAGCGCCAGTGCGAGAAGCGTCGGGGTCACGCCCGCCAGCGCCTGTCACCGATGCGAACGAAGGCGCGGCGCACCTTTGCATGAACGGCGGGCGGAACGGCCGCATGGGTGAAAATCGTCGGCACGCGCGCTACAGCAGCCCGTTCGCCGTCCATTCCGCCTCGTTGAAGCCAACCAGCACCTTCTCGCCATGTTCGATGACCGGACGTTTGATCAGCGACGGGTTTTCCGCCATCAGCGCGGCGGCACCGGCGAGATCTTCGGCCCGTGCCTGCTCGGCCTCGTCCAGTTTCCGCCAGGTCGTGCCGCGCTTGTTCAGCAGGCGGTCCATGCCGACCGTCCTGGCCCAGCCCTCAATCCGGGCCGCATCGGCCCCGGCCTTCTTATAGTCGTGAAATACATAGGCGGTGCCCGCCGCATCCAGCGCCTTCTTGGCCGTTCGTACCGTGTCGCAATTGGGTATGCCGTACATCTTGGTCATGTCTTGTCTCCGTAAACTATGCGCACGCATCCGGCGGCGTTGATGGCGGCGGCGCGTGCCGATTCAGCATCCGCCGCGCGGGCGAGCGCAACGCCCATGCGGCGGTAGGGGCGGGTGACGGGCTTGCCGAAAATGCGGACGTCCACATGATCGGCGGGCACTGCCAGGGCTTCGGCGATTCCCGATACCGAGAAATCCTCCGCATCGCGATCGGCAAGGATCACGGCGCTCGCTGCGGGTCCGAACTGCGTCATCCCGGGAATCGGCAGGCCGAGAATCGCGCGGGCATGCAGATCGAACTGCGTCAGGGCCTGGCTGGTCAGCGTGACCATACCGGTATCATGCGGGCGCGGGCTGAGTTCGGAAAAGATCACCGCATCGCCCTTCACGAAAAACTCAACGCCGAAAATGCCGTGCCCGCCAAGGGCATCGACCACGCGCCGGGCCATATCCTGCGCGGCGGCGAGCGCGGCACCTGTCATTGCCGCCGGTTGCCAGCTTTCGCGGTAATCGCCGCGTTCCTGACGGTGTCCAATGGGCGCGCAGAAATGGACGCCGTCCTGCGCACGGATTGTCAGCAATGTAATCTCATAGTCGAAATCAACGAACCCCTCCGCGATCACCCGCACCCGGTCGCCGCGCATACCGGCGGCGGCATAGTCCCATGCGGCGTCAAGATCGGCGAGATCGCGCACGGTACTTTGTCCCTTGCCGCTGGAGGACATGACGGGTTTCACCACCAGAGGCACACCAATGGCGGCCGCCGCGGTGCGCAATTCCTCTGCGCTTTCGGCATAGCGGTAGGGCGACGTCGTCAAGCCAAGCGCGCGCGCCGCCAGATCGCGGATCGCATCGCGGTTCATGGTCAGCTGCGCGGCGCGGGCGGAGGGAACGACGGTGAAACCCTTCGCCTCATAGTCCGCCAGCACCTCGGTCCGGATCGCCTCGATCTCGGGCACGATAAAGTCCGGTTGGTGGCGCGCGATCACCCGCCCCAGCGCATCGCCGTCCAGCATCGAGAAGACCTCCGCCTCGTCCGCGACCTGCATCGCGGGCGCGGCGGGATAGGAATCGCAGGCGATGACGTGGCAGCCCAGCCGTTTCGCCGAAATGACGAACTCGCGGCCCAGCTCGCCGGAGCCCAGAAGGAGGATTTTCGCTGTCGGTGTCATCGCAAATCTCTTTCCCGGCTGTTCGTCCCTGGCTGAGGCTCTAAACGGATCGTCAGGCAATGACAGCCTTGGAAATGAACATGCCGCATCTGATCGCCGAACATTCGAAGGACGTCGAAACGCGAAACGCCATTCCTGCGCTGTTCACCGCCCTGATGAAGGCATGCGACATCAATCCCAGCATTGACGCGGCAAACGTCAAACTGCGGGCGCAGGGATTCCACAGCTATCTGGTCGCGGGCGAGATCCGCGCCTTCCTGCATCTGTCACTGGCCATGATGGGCGGCCGCAGCGATGATGAGAAGGCGGCATTGTCGGACGCGCTGATGACGGCGGCCATATCGGCCATGCCTGTCAGTACCGAGATCACTGTTGAGATCCGCGATACGCACCGCGCGTCCTACCGGAAACGCGCTGGCGCCTAGCGAGCCTTATTCTCCCACAGACATAGATCGCGCAGGAAGCAGTCGCTGCATTTGGGCGCGCGGCTGGTGCAGATTTTCTTGCCAAACTGGATCAGCCAGAAATGCCCCTCGGCCTTTGCCCATTCGGGTGCGCGTTTGTCCAGGCGTTCGGCGACCTTCGCTTCGGTCTTGCCGGGCGCAAGGCCGGTGCGATTGCAGACGCGGCCGACATGCGTGTCGACCGCGATCACATTCGCGCCGAATGTGAAACTCATGACGATGTCAGCACATTTGCGGCCAATGCCGGGCATCTCCATCAGACCCGCGCGGCTTTCCGGTACGGTGCCGCCTCTTTCCATCAGGGCAGCGCAGAACTTCCGAATGGACTTCGCCTTGTTGTTGTAAAGGCCGGCCGGGCGGATGGCATCGATCAGCGTATCGTCGTCCAGCGCCAGCATCGCTTCGGGCGTCTTCGCGATGGCGAACAGTTGTTCCGCGGCCTTCGCCGTGTTGGTATCGAGCGACTGTGCGGACAGCATGCAAGCGACGCAGGCGCGAAAGGCGTCGGGCTGGCCCTTGGGGCCTTTGGCGCCGCCATGATCATCGCGCCAATTGCCGGGCATGGCATCCGACAGGCGCCGGAACATGGTTTCGACATCCAGCGAGGCGAGCTCTCGGGGCTGAAGCGTCTTTTTCGCTTTGGCCATGCCCTAGTGAACGCTGATCCCGCCAGCCGGTTCTACGCCCACTTTGCCGCATATGCCGGCAAGCGGGCAGCGCGCGCAATCCGGGGATTTCGGGCGGCAGTAGGTCTGGCCCAGCCGCTTCATCAGCATGTGATGCTCGTCCATATCCATCGCCGACCAGTCGTCCGGCTGGGCCGGGACAATGGCATCATAGGCACGCCGCGTATCGGCGCTGCGCGAAACAAGACCAAGCCGCTGCAAAACGCGTCGGTGGTGCGAATCGATGACCATGGCGGGCCGGTTCATGGTACTCGCATTCATGACACCGGCGCTGATCTTGCGGGCAATGCCGGGCAGCGTTTCCAGCCAGGCCATGGCATCCGCAACGCTCATATCCCGAAGATGCGACAGATCCACATCGCCGCGCTGATCGACGATCGCGGTCAGCGCAGCCTTCAGCCGGGTCGCGGCGATGTCGGGAAAGGTGGCGGTTTCCAGAAACCCTTTCAGCTCAGTCAGCGGCGCACGGGACACGGCCAGCCAGCTGCCATAATGCGCCAGCATCGCGCGGGTGGAGCGGTTGGACACCGCCGTTTTCGTGCGCGCGCCAATCACGCCCTGCACCAGCTGCGCCTCAGGATCGAAACGTGTACCCAGAGGCCGCGCATGACGCCCGAACCGCGCGATCAGGCGCGCATGAATGTCGCGAAGCTTCGCGGCATTATCGTCAAGTCCAAGGCCAAGCTGCATCGCGCCGCAGGATGCACGAGTTCATCGAACGTATCAAGAACACCGCCTTGTGAAAAATTCTGGTGGTTCGCATGGCAAACATATTTCGCCTCAGCTACCGCGCCGTGGCAGACGGTTCCTATCGGGTCAGCCGACAGACCGCATCGAACGGCAGCTTATGTGCGCGGGACCCTTGCGCGGAAAATAGTTGGACTCTGGGTTGTTCTCATCGCGCCTATTTCGCTAACCGCTGGTACCTCCTTATCAGCGGGAAATTCGCTATGGCTGTCCATCTACCAACACGGCGCCACATCGCAGGCGCCATTGCCCTTTTTCCTTTCGTCGCGGCATGCGCGGTGCAAACGGGTAGCGCGACCGGGACCGCCGATGATCCTGCACGCCGCTTCGTCGATCTGGAGGCGCGCGCCGGCGGACGCATCGGCGTGGCGGCACTCGATCTGGAGGGAAGCGCCACAATTGCGCATCGCGGCGCGGAGCGGTTTGCGATGTGTTCCACTTTCAAATGGCTGCTCGGCGCCTTCGTCCTGCAACGGGTCGAGCACGGCGCCGAAGCGCTCGACCGGGTGATTATGGTCGAGGCGGATGATCTGGTTTTTCATTCCCCGGTGACGAAACCGCGCGCGGGACAGGGGATGCGCGTTGACGAACTGGTCAGCGCCACCATTCAAACGAGCGACAACACCGCCGCGAACCTGCTTCTGAAAGATCTCGGCGGACCCGCCGGATTTACCGCCATGGCCCGGGACGCGGGCGACGCCATCACCCGGCTCGACCGGCTGGAGCCGGCCTTGAACGAAAATGTGCCGGGCGATCCAAGGGACACGTCGACCCCGGACGCCATGGTGAAGATCATGGCGCACATGCTGTTCGGCGGCGGGCTTGGCGCGCCGTCTCAGGCCATCCTGCAGGACTGGATGGTGGGCGCGAAAACCGGCCTGAACCGGCTTCGGGCGGGCCTTCCCCCGACGTGGATTTCAGGGGACAAAACCGGCACCAGTGACCGCAACCAGTCGAACGATGTGGCCTTTGCGATACCCCCCGCGGGATCAACGCGCGGGCCAGTCCTTCTTGTCAGCTATCTGAATGTACCGAACCCCATGGGCGTTGACGACGTGCACGCCGACATCGCGGCCATTGTCACCGACCATTTCGGCATGGCCTGACGACCGCTATTCCCACTCTATCGTGCCGGGCGGTTTCGACGTGTAGTCATAGACCACGCGGTTGATGCCCTTCACTTCATTGACGATACGCGTGGCCACGTTCGACAGGAATTCGGCGCTGAACGGGTATACGTCCGCCGTCATGCCATCGGTGGAGGTGACCGCGCGCAGACCGCAAACACGGTCATAGGTCCGGTGATCGCCCATGACGCCCACAGTACGCACGGGCAGCAGCACGGCGAAGGCCTGCCAGATCGCATCGTACAAACCCGCCTTGCGTATCTCGTCGAGATAGATGGCGTCGGCCTTGCGCAGCGTATCGCAGGCTTCTTTCGTCACCTCGCCCGGAATGCGGATCGCAAGACCGGGACCGGGGAAAGGATGCCTGCCCACAAATGGTTCCGGCAGGCCAAGCTCGCGGCCAAGCGCGCGGACCTCGTCCTTGAACAGTTCGCGCAGCGGCTCGACCAGGTCCATCTTCATGCGTTCCGGCAGGCCGCCGACATTGTGGTGCGACTTGATCGTCACGCTGGGGCCGCCGGTGAAGGACACCGATTCGATCACGTCGGGATAAAGGGTGCCCTGCGCCAGAAAATCCGCGCCGCCGATCCTTTCGGCCTCTTCGTCGAACACATCGATGAAGGTCGCGCCGATGAACTTGCGTTTTTTCTCCGGGTCGGTGACTCCGGCAAGCCCCGCCAGAAAGCGCTCTTCGGCTTCGACGTGGACGAGCGGCATGTCATAATGCCCGCGAAACAGGCTGACGACCTGCTCCGCCTCGCCCGCCCTGAGGAGCCCGTGATCGACAAAAACACAGGTCAGCTGTTCGCCAATCGCTTCGTGGATCAGGACGGCCGCGACGGACGAATCGACGCCGCCCGATAGGCCGCAGATCACTTTTCTGCCGCCGACCTGTTCGCGGATCTCGGCGATTTTCTGCGCACGGAATTCCGCCATCGTCCATTCTTCCTGAATGGCGCAGATGTGCCGCGCGAAATTCGCAATCAGCTTTCCGCCGTCGGGCGTGTGCACCACCTCCGGGTGAAACTGGACGCCGTAGAATTTGCGTTTTTCGTCGGCGACGGCCGCAAAGGGCGCATTGTCGGAATGGGCAACGACTTCGAAGCCGTCCGGCAGGTGATCGACCTTGTCGCCATGGCTCATCCAGACCTGATGCCGCTCGCCCGTCTGCCACAGGCCATGGAACAGCGCGCAGTCCTTCTTCACTTCAATGAACGCACGGCCAAATTCGCCCATATCGGCATTCTCGACCTTGCCGCCCAGCTGGTCCGCCATGACCTGCTGGCCATAGCAGATACCGAAAACCGGAATGCCCGCGGTCAGAAAGGACTGCGGGATACCGGGCGCGTCCGCATTGGTGACGCTGTCGGGGCCGCCGGACAGGATGATGCCCTTCGGCTGCAGTCGTTCAAAGGCCTCCTCGGCCTTCGAATAGGGTGCGATTTCGGAATAGACGCCGGCCTCGCGCACGCGGCGCGCAATCAGCTGTGTGACCTGACTGCCAAAATCGACGACGAGGATGGTTTCGGTGGGTGTGACGCTCATGCAGGGGCGGTTACGCCCGGGGAAGGATTCTGTCTAGCGCGGCGCGAGGGCGAAGCGCGTGATCCTGCCCGACGGCTTCACATCGCACTGGAAATCCGTTTCGCCGAAGGGCGCCAATGCGCGGCCCGTCACGCGGTGCAATATACCCTGAGGCTCGACAGCGCTAACAGACACAATACGCGCATCGAGCACGTCGTAATTGACAACATCCTCGGCACAAGCCCGGGCAAGACTAAGCTTTTCGGGATCGGGCGGACCGATTTCGTCCGAATCAACCTCCCAGGAGAAGGACGGGATCAAGTCCTGCGAAACCTGCGCGCGCCGCACTTCCTTCGTCGCGCGCTTGCGCGCCAGCGTGTTATCATCAATGCCCAGCGCCTCTGCAACGACGTGCGCTGCGCCGTAGATCGCGGCATCTACGCCCGCCTCGACCGCATCGGGCTCCGCCCAGCGGCTGCCTTCGCTTGGCGCTTCGTAGGTGTTGCTCAGTTCCGGATCGATTATCTGCGCCATTGCAGGTGCAGCGCAGGAAAGAAGAGCGCCCGCTGCGATTGATTTCATCATCATGTCGGTCCCTTTCCGGCAAATTAGCTGTAGCGGAAACCGGTGATCCGGCTACCGTCGGCAAAACAGGTGAAACTGTCAAATGGCACGCGCTCTTCGCTGGCGATGTCGGTCTCCATTCGGCCGGTGACCCGATATTCGCTGCCCTCTGGCGAGACACCGCCAATATAGGACACGCGGGCATCCGCGCCGTACCGGCGGCCGAGGGCTTCGGCCTCGCGGGCGCAGGCATTGATCGCGGCGCGTTCGGACGGGAAGCGACTGGCATATTCAGGGTCGGCCCGCGACCACTCGCCGTCGTCGTTCCAGCCCGCATCGCGGTCATCCACGCGGTCACCTGGATAAGCGTCACCCGGATAGCGATCATCGGGGTAGGGTGCGGGCGGCAGCGGCTCGCCCCGGCGCTCATCGCGGTTACGGTTCTTGCTGCCGTTCAGGATGCCAACGACCGCGCCAAGAACAACCGCACCGATGATCGCATCGCCGACGTCGAAGCGGTCATGATTGTGCCGGTGATGGCGGCGATGCGCATCCGCCGCCGTCGCATAGCTGGACGCGAGCAGAGCGGCGATGATGCCGAGTCGGATGCTGGTAAACATGCTTGGGGTGCCCTCCCGTAATCTGGCGAATCGCTATGCCCTGGCTTGGCTGTACCGGTCCTGAACCATCATTCCGCCAGAGCGGAAAGCGCGGCGCGCCAATCGTCAGGCACATTTACCGGGCGCCGGGTTTCACGGTCGACATAAACGTGGACAAAGAAACCTTCCGCTGCGGGTTCCTGTTCACCCTCAGCGAAAATACCGACTTCGTAGCGCACGCTCGAGTTGCCCAGTCTTGCCACCCTGATGCCAGCCTCAACCGTCTGCGGGAACGCCAGCGCCGCCGCATATTGGCAGCCGGTTTCCACGACCAGCCCGATGACGGTGCCGTGTTCGATATCAAGCAGGCCCGCTTCGATCAGATGCGCGTTCACCGCCGTATCGAACCAGCCATAATAGACGACATTGTTCACATGGCCGTAGACGTCATTGTCGGACCAGCGTGTCACAATCGGTCGGAACACCCGATAGGCACTGCGCGGCTTCAATGGCGATCTGTCGGTTCTGGCGCTCATAGGGCGGCTTCGTAAAGTCGTCGCGCGTCGTTGCGGTCAATGGCGACGGGATTGTTGATCAGCAGACGCTCCTGTTTCATCGCCTCATCGGCGAGCAGGTCGATATCATCCGCTGACACGCCAACATCGCGAAGGCGTGGGCTGAGGCCGGTGTCGGCCGCAATGGCGACAAGCGCCTCGACAAGGCCCTGCGCCCGCGCCTGCGCACCCAGGCCGGCGAGAGATGGATCCACATCCACAGCGAGGTCGGCGTACAAAACGCGCGCGGCCGGCATGTTATGGCCAAGGACATGCGGCAGCATCAGCGCATTCGACAGTCCGTGCGGCACGTGGAAACGGCCGCCAAGCGGATAGGCCAGCGCATGGACGCCTGCGACCGGCGCATTGGAAAAAGCCACACCAGCCAGATGCGCGCCGAGCAGCATCTGGCCCCGCGCTTCGCGGTCGTCCGGCGTGACGCAGGCCGTGCGTATATTGGCCGCCAGGACACGCAGGGCCTCACGGGCGAGCGCGTCGGACACGGGATTTTTCAGCCGCTTCGAGGTGAACGCTTCAATGGCATGCACCATGGCATCGATGCCCGTCGCCGCGGTCACAAGGCGCGGCAGGCCAAGCGTCAGATCGGCATCCAGAATGGCGTGGTCGGCATAGAGTGCGGGCGACACGATGCCCTTCTTTTCCCCGTCGCCGACGGTGAGGATAGAGATCGGTGTCGCCTCCGACCCGGTACCGGCAGTGGTTGGCACCAGAACCAAGGGGAGGCGCGTGCCTGTCGCCATCCCGACGCCGTAAATATCGCCGAGCGCATCGCCGGATCCAAGGAGATATGCAACGGCCTTGGCGACATCCATGGGGCTGCCGCCTCCAAAGCCCACGACGGACGCTGCGCCGACAGCGCGGCCCGCAGCAACGCACGACTCCACCGTCGCGGCGCTCGGATCCGCCTCGACGGCATCGAAAATCTCGACATCCTGCGATCCCAGAGCGGCGAGCGCGACATCTGCGATACCAAGCTCCCGGATGGTCGCGTCGGTGACGAATAAAACCGGACCATCCGGCAATAGGGCGGCAAGCCTTGCGCTGCTTCCGGAACCCGAGAGAATCCTGGGGCCATATTCGAACTGAAATGCTAGGGTCATGATCAAAAGTCTGCGCGATCGCCCTCTTCAAAGCAAGCAGGGGCTCGGCTGATCGCACGCACGAACCGGTCGCCCGAATCCTGAGTGATTCGCAGTCAACTAAAACTTAATGTAACCTTGTTAGCATAGCTTAGTGGGCGATTCGCGCGTCCGATTCGCTGTGGTGGCGAGTATTCGCGTTCAGGGGAGGGTGTCATGCTTGGTAACTCGCAGTTGCAACTGCTGGATACCCTTGAAAACGAATGCACTGACGCGCCCTCGATCCTGATAGACAAGCATCGCCTGCACGAAGGCCGCCATAATGACGGGCAATGCCTCGCACTGATACGGTCGCTCGCCGGAGATATGCCGCTGCGTCTGGCTGCCATGTTCCCGAATGACCGGCCGAGCGTTAATGGTGCGACCATGCGGATGAACAGCTTCACGCGCTTTTATCCGTCTTTCGCAGGCGTCGCGCTTTTCGACATGGCGGGGAACATGATCACGAGCAATGATTCCCGCCACGGTCTGGCGCTGGACGGTACGACACTGTTCGCGCAGGATGTCCCGCGTCCATCGCTGGGCATCACCGAGGACGACCGGCTCGCGTCGATGGTGAGTCACGTCGGCGGAAGAGCGCTGGTACACGCGGATGTGAAATGCCCGCGCGGGACGGATACCTGCGGACTGATTGTCGCGCGCCTGCACTAAACGCCGGACAAGAAGAAACATAAGCGATATGTGCAGGAGCGGCTCATATCGCCCCCACTTACCCTCATATCAAACACAAGCAGGGCCGACCCGGCATCTTACCGGGTCGGCCCTGTTTCTATTGGGTACGCATGGATACGGGGCAGTCGAAAGAAAACCCCGGGCAGACGGGCTTAGCCCTCGCTCTCGAGTTCTTCCTCGTTCATGGCCGGACCGGAATCCTGCCCGCGCGCGGCGGTATCACGATCGACGAACTCGATGATCGCCATCGGGGCGGCATCTGAACGACGCATGCCAAGCTTCAGAACGCGCGTATAACCGCCCGGCCGGTCAGCGTAGCGATCAGCCATGACGTCGAAAAGCTTCTTCAGCTGATCCTCATCCATCAGGCGGGACATAGCCAGACGGCGATTGGAAAGGCCGCCCTTCTTGGCGAGTGTCACCAGCTTCTCGACATAGGGGCGCAGCGCCTTTGCCTTGGGAACCGTGGTCTTGATCTGCTCATGCTTGATGAGCGCAGCGGCCATGTTGCGCAGCAGCGCCGTCCGGTGGCTGGAGGTGCGCTGAAGTTTCGCTTGTCCGTGACGATGACGCATCGGTCATTCCTTTTCGTTCGTAAGGGGGCCGTATCAGGTACCCCAGTGCTGGCAGGGAATTCTGCCGGATCTTGTAATCCTCCCCTCCCCCTTGGGAGAGAAGAGAATCGACTTAGCCAAGCAGATCCTGTTCCATCTTCTTGGCCATTTCCTCAATGTTCTCCGGCGGCCAGCCTGGCAGTTCCATGCCGAGACGCAGGCCCATGGAGGAGAGGACTTCCTTGATCTCATTGAGCGACTTGCGGCCGAAGTTCGGCGTGCGGAGCATCTCCGCCTCCGTTTTCTGCACCAGGTCGCCAATATAAATAATATTGTCGTTTTTCAGGCAGTTCGCCGAACGGACGCTGAGTTCCAGCTCGTCGACCTTCTTCAGAAGGAAGCGATTGACCTGATCGTCATCATCTTCTTCCTGGCCCTGCGCGGTGGACGGCGCAGCCTGGATCGCGCTCGGCTCTTCGAAGTTGATGAAGAGCGCCAGCTGGTCCTGAAGAATGCGTGCCGCATAGGCAATCGCGTCTTCAGGCGACACGGTACCATCGGATTCCACGGTCAGCAGCAGGCGGTCATAATCCAGTTCCTGACCGACGCGGGCGTTCTCGACCTTGTAGCTGACGGTTTTGATCGGCGCATAAAGCGAATCGACGGGGATCAGGCCGATCGGCGCGTCGGCAGCGCGGTTCGCGGCGGCCGTTGCGTAGCCCTTGCCGGTATTCGCCGTCAGCTCGAGATTGAGCGTCGCGCCATCATCCAGATGACAGATGACCAGATCCGGGTTCATGATTTCCATGTCGGAAGACACGGCGATCTGCCCGGCCTTCACTTCGCCCGGGCCCGTTGCGGAAAGCTGCAGGCGCTTCTGCTCGGTGCCTTCCATTTTCAGCGCGATCTGCTTCACGTTGAGGACAATGTCGGTGACATCCTCACGCACGCCCGGAAGCGAGGAGAATTCGTGCAGCGCGCCATCCAGCTTGATCGACGTGATCGCCGCACCCTGCAGCGATGAGAGCAGTACGCGGCGCAGCGCGTTACCGAGCGTCAGGCCGAAGCCGCGCTCGAGGGGTTCCGCGACGAAAGTTGCACGGCGACCCGAGACCGTTCCTTTGGTTTCCAGGACGGTCGGTTTCGTGAGTTCCTGCCAGTTCTTCGCGTTGACGGCCATCTAGTGAGTTCCCTTCGGGAGTTTAGCGGTACGCCGGGTGCTGTTGAGCATCCAGCGTGATGCGAGAGGGGCACAGGACGTGGCCCCTTCTCGCGGTAGATCAGACGCGGCGGCGCTTTGGCGCGCGAACGCCGTTGTGCGGGATCGGCGTCACGTCACGGATGGCCGTGATCGTAAATCCGATTGCACTCAGTGCGCGCAGCGCCGATTCACGGCCTGAACCCGGCCCACGCACCTCGACCTCGAGCGTGCGCATTCCATGTTCCTGTGCCTTGCGGCCCGCATCTTCGGCGGCGACCTGAGCGGCGTAAGGCGTCGATTTACGACTGCCCTTGAAACCCATCATACCGGCGGAGGACCAGCTGATCGCGTTGCCCTGTGCGTCGGTGATCGTCACCATGGTGTTGTTGAAAGTGGCATTCACATGAGCGACGCCGGATGTAATATTTTTACGTTCGCGCCGCCGGATGCGGCCTGGTTCTTTTGCCATGACTCGCGCCCTCTACTTTTTCTTGCCGGCGATCGGCTTCGCCTTGCCCTTGCGGGTACGGGCGTTGGTGTGCGTACGCTGTCCGCGAACGGGCAGGCCGCGACGATGACGAAGGCCGCGATAACTCGCGAGATCCATCAGGCGCTTGATGTTCATCGAAACTTCGCGGCGAAGATCACCTTCGACCTGGTGGTCGGCGTCGATCATCTCGCGAATGCTGATGACTTCCTGCTCCGTCAGGTCCTGGACCCGGCGTTCACGCGGAATTTTCAGCTTGTTGACGATATCGAGAGCGGACGTGCGTCCAATCCCGTGAATATAGGTAAGAGCGATCTCGACCCGTTTATTGGTCGGGATATTAACGCCCGCAATGCGTGCCACGAAAAGTTTCTCCTCAGCTCCACGGGCATTACCGGTCTGAATGACCTGCCCATCTCATAGCGTTTGTTGCAATGCACCGCACCGGCAGGGGCGAACGCCCGGCCGGTAACCATACATGCAGAAGTCTCGGTATTGCGCCGAAGCGCGTCAGATAGGAGGCGACTCGGTAAGTGTCAAGCCGCACATGGTTCAAAAAGGCGGCGCTCACGCCCCATCCTGTAATTGGCTCATCCGTATCGTCCGCCGACCCGCCTGCGGCCGTGAGCAACCTGCGAAAGAAGTGACCCCGGCACGAACTGGCAGCGCATCATTCCGCGTTCGCGCGGCGATCGGCTGAAATGGCAAGCCTGTCGAGCTGCTCCTGCAACACCCTTTCGACCGCCACAGCGATCTGTTCGACCGGAAAGCGCATATGACCGCCAACGACATAGGTCTGACTGATATCTGTCCCGCCATTGGCGCGCGGCCTCAGGGTCCAGGTCAGCGTGCCCACAAGTCCCTCGGCCTGCAGCGGTCCCAGCGCACCGGAAAGCCTGAGCGTATTGTGCGGCACGGCCATGACGACGCGCATATGTTCGGCGGAGCCGGCATCCGGAAGCGCTTCGCAAAAGCACCCTCCAGCGATGGGCTCCAGCGAGAAATTTTCTGCGGCACCGGAATAACCATGCTCCGGATCCCAGAAAGCGGACGGTTCGATCAGGACGGCCCAGACCTGTTCCGGCGGGGCAGCCGCGACGACGCTATTCGCAACGACGAAGCCGTGATCGGACACTTCACTTGCCGCCCATGCGGGGGAGGCGGCCGAAAGCAACATGGCCATGCCAGCATGAATGCGGCGCCCGCCGGTTTGTCGCCTCATGGCTTCGTCTCCTCTTTTTCCTGCCCAGCGATCGCGGCATCGGGCCGCTGCGGCACGCTCTGTCTGGCCGCCTCACGCGCATGAATATCGCGGCAACGCTCATTCGTGGCCGCCGCGCAGAAGATGATTTCGCCAAGGTCGGCGAGCGCATCCGTTACGCTGCTCGTCATCAGCGCGTCGTCAGCCGGAAAGCGCCGCATGCGCAGGACCGCCGAGCCGCCGCGGTCCGTCTGGACGAAGGCCACAATCGTAGCTTCTGCCCGCGTCACGTCGCTGGTGAGACTGGCACAGCCGGTACGCGCGACAAACGCCTCGGTGCCCTCGCCGATCACGCGCATGCCGGTTTCCGACCAAAGGACCTCACCGGCGCAGGTCGGTGGTTTGAAAGCCGTTTCGGCAATGTCGGCAATTGTTTTGCGGGGATGAAGAGCCAGTCCTCGGCTCGACTGGATGACAAGGGCCTCCGTCCAGTTTGGGAAGACCTCCTCTTGCGGAATGAAGAACATGATAAAATCGCTGCTGTTCCGCAACTGCATGGCCGGTACCCAATCGCGCGGCACCGCGAATTCCATCAATCCGCCATGCAATGGCACGGTGATGCGCGCAACTGGCTGGTTGCTCATTTCCCAGGTGCGGCGAAACATCTCCGCCATTGAATCGACAGGCACAACCGTCATCTGCGCGCGGCTGGCGGGCGCAGACGCTGCCATGGACTGTGCGTGGGCAATGGCGGCCGCGAAAAGCGCGCCGGAAGCGGTAAGCGCAAGCGCCGCTTTACGCATCCAATATGCGCGCGATACTGCTGCGCACGTCATCCATCGAGGCCATGCCATCGATCCGGCTGACCATGCCCCGCTCTTCATAAATGGGAAGGATCGGGGCCGTCTTTGCGCGATACTCGTTCAGGCGCGCATGAACGGTTTCAGCATTGTCGTCCGCGCGCCGTTTAAACTCGTGGGCACCGCAGATATCGCAGGTATTTTCAACCTTCGGCTGCTTGTGACGGTCATGATAGCCCTCACCGCAGGCCTTGCACGTAAAGCGCCCTTCGACACGATCGACCAGCGCCGCCTCGTCGACGGATAATTCAATCACGTGGTGCAGCGTCTTGTTTCGGGCGGCAAGCAATTCGTCCAGAATGGATGCCTGGGCAACCGTGCGCGGAAACCCGTCGAAGATCAGACCGACACCGGGTTCCAGATTGTCCATATACTGGCCGACGATTTCGCCCATCAGATCATCGGGGAACAGCTTGCCCGCTTTCATGATCTCATCGGCCATCTGACCCGTGGGCGTGCCCGCTTTCACGGCGGCACGCAGCATGTCCCCGGTCGACAGCTGCACCATGCCGCGATCGCGTTCCAGCAGGGAGGCCTGCGTCCCCTTGCCTGCCCCCGGCGGGCCAAGAAGTATGATGTTCACGCCGCAGCTATCCCCGTTTTTAACGCCGCTTGCCTCGCAGCTTGGCCTTCTTGATAAGGCCTTCATACTGATGCGCAAGCAGGTGTGACTGGATTTGTGCGACCGTATCCATCGTCACATTGACGACGATGAGCAGGCTGGTACCGCCAAACAGCAGAGCGAGACCGTAAGCCCCCATAACCCATTCCGGCAGCAGGCAGATGACCACCAGATAAGCCGCGCCCACCGTCGTAATCCGCGACAGAACATGGTCCAGATAATCCGCCGTGCGCTTACCGGGACGAATGCCGGGAATGAAGCCGCCCTGGCGCTTTAGATTGTCCGCCGTCTCTTCGGGGTTGAAGACGATGGCCGTGTAGAAAAAACAGAAGAACGCGATGCCGATGCCGTAAAGCGCCATGTATAGCGGCGTTCCGTGTTGCAGCGCGGTCGTCAGCTGGATCATGATATCCCCCAGCATGCTGCCATCGGATTCAGCGGGCGCCGCGCCGCCAGGACCCGCACCGCCGCCGGAAAACTGTGCCACGGTCAGCGGCATCAGCAAAAGCGAGGACGCAAAAATCGGCGGGATCACGCCCGCGGTGTTCAGCTTCAGCGGCAGGTGCGACGTCTCGGCCTGCGCCGGACGCCCCCGCGCGGTCTGACGCTTGGGATATTGCACAAGAACACGGCGCTGGGCACGCTCCATGAAGCAGATACCGGCGATGACACCGATCGCACCGACAACGATCATGACGACCGCGAAGTCGCCGATCGAACCGGTGCGGTTCTGCTCGAAAATGCCGACAAAGGCACCCGGCAGCGTGGCGACGATACCGGCCATGATGATCAGCGAAATGCCGTTACCGATGCCGCGTGCGGTGATCTGCTCGCCCAGCCACATCAGGAACATCGTACCGCCAAGCAGCGTGATCATCGTCGTTATGCGGAAAAACCAGCCCGGATCGATCACGGCGGAGGCTTCGCCGCCCCAGCCCTCCAGACCGACAGCGATGCCATAGCCCTGGAACAGGGTCAGGACGACGGTACCCATGCGGGTATATTGATTGATTTTCTTCCGGCCGCTTTCGCCCTCTTTCTTCAGGGCCGCCATGGTGGGCGAGAGAGAGGTCATCAGCTGTACGATGATTGAGGCCGTAATATACGGCATGATGTTAAGCGCGACGATCGACATACGCTCAAGCGCGCCGCCTGAGAACATGTTCACGAAATCGAGAACGCCGCCGCGTGTGCGGTCGAACAGGGATTCCAGTTGCTGCGGATCGATACCCGGAAGCGGGACGAAGGAACACAGCCGGAAGACGACAAGCGCACCCAGCGTAAAGAGGATGCGCTTCTTTAGGTCGGATGCCTTCGAAAAGGACGACCAGCTAAGACCTGCTGCGAGCTGTTCAGCTGCTGATGCCATTGAATTTCGGTTCCCGCTTTACTGACTGCGTTGGAACATAGGGGCTCGGCCGGAGAGTTACCATATGCCGAAGCCCCGCCTGCTGAAGCGTCACCCCGGCAAAGGCCGGAGCCCATCCCGAATGCCTGCGACCTCATTTTCCGTCGCAGCAGATGATTTCCGACCTGCGCCGAAATGACGGAAACAGGCAAGTGAGGGCTAGGCGCCCCGCTTCTCTTTCTTGAACACTTTTGGGCCAACGGTCTGGGTAACACTGCCACCGGCTTTTTCGACCGCCTCGACAGCACCCTTGGACGCACGCGCGACTGTGATCTCGATCTTCGATTTCAGTTCGCCCTTCGCAAGCAGGCTGACACCGTGCTTGCCGCCGCGAATGATACCGGCCTCACGAAGACCGTCCTCGTCCAGCGTTCCGGCTTTCACTTTCTTCGCGTCGATGGCCTTTTGCAGCATGCCAAGGTTCAGCTCTGCATAATCCTTGCCGAAAGGATTGTTGAAGCCACGCTTCGGGATCCGCATGTGAAGGGGCATCTGGCCGCCTTCGAAGCCTTTGATGGCAACGCCCGAACGGCTCTTCTGGCCCTTCATGCCGCGACCGGCGGTCTTGCCCTTGCCGCTGCCTTCGCCGCGGCCGACACGCATGCGGGATTTCCGCGCGCCGTCATTATCCTTGAGGTCGGAAATTTTCATAATGTGCACTCGCTTTCGCTTTTGTTCGCGCTGAATGGGATCAGAAATGGCCTTGCCCCGATAGTGGGCAAGGTGAGGGGATTTAGTCCTCGACGACCTGCACAAGGTGAGGAATGGAATTGACCATGCCGCGCGTCGCGGGCGTGTCCTCCAGTTCGACGACCCTGTGCATTTTGCCGAGACCCAGGCCAGCCAGCGTCCTGCGCTGCTTTTCCGGGCGGCGGATCGGCGAACCGATCTGCTTGACCTTCATCATCTGCTTCTTTGCCATGGGGACTTACTCCGCAGTTGCTTCGGCAGGAGCTTCCGCTTCTGCCTCGACTGCCTCAGCAGCAGGTTGAACATCTTCGCGGCGTCCGACCAGTTCACTGATTTTCTTACCGCGACGCTGCGCCACCGTCTTCGGACTGGACTGGTCGCCCAGGGCCTCGAACGTGGCACGGATCATGTTATAGGGGTTCGACGTACCGACCGACTTGGTCACCACATCGGCAACGCCAAGGCTTTCAAAGACGGCGCGCATCGGACCACCGGCGATGATGCCGGTACCCTGCGGCGCGCTGCGCACATGCACCTTACCGGCACCGAACCGGCCATAGCCGTCATGGTGCAGCGTACGGCCATCACGCAGTGGTACACGGACCATTGCCTTCTTTGCCGCGGCCGTGGCCTTGTTGATCGCCTCTGGCACTTCGCGTGCCTTGCCGTGACCGAAACCGGCGCGGCCCTTGCCATCGCCGACAACGACGAGTGCAGCAAAACCAAAGCGCTTACCGCCCTTCACCGTCTTGGAGACGCGGTTAATGTGGACCAGCTTCTCGATCAGCTCTTCGCCGGTATCGTCACCGCCGCGACCACCGCGGCCACCGCGATTGTCACGACCACGGCCGCCGCCGGGACCGCCGCGACCACGGCCGCCGCCAGGACCACCAGGGCCGCCGCGACCGCCACCAGGGCCGCCACGTCCACGTCCGCCACCGGGACCGCCAGGACCACGGCCGCCGCCCGGGCCGCCGCGCTCGTTGGACGGCGCACCCTGCGGATTGGTCGCGGCAGGCGGTGCCTCGCCGGGCGTGGGATCATTAGCGACCGAAGGAATCGTTTTCTCGTCAGCCATCATTAAAACTCCAGTCCGCCTTCGCGTGCGGCATCGGCCAGCGCCTTGACGCGGCCATGAAAAATAAAGCCGCCACGATCAAAGACGACGCGGGCAACTCCGGCCTGCTTGGCACGTTCAGCGACGCGCTTGCCGACTTCGGACGCCGCAGAAACGGTGGAACCGCCCTTTGCCTTCTCGTCCGCTTCGAGCGAGGATGCAGCGGCAACCGTCACACCCTGTTCGTCATCGATGACCTGCGCATAGATATGCTTCGAGGTGCGGTGGATGGAAAGGCGCGGCTTCAGGCCGCCCTTGGCGCGAAGCGCCGTGCGAACGCGCCGACGACGCCGCGCGAATGGGGTAAGTTTCTGCGCCATGATTACTTCTTCTTACCTTCCTTGCGGAATACATATTCGCCGCGATATTTGATGCCCTTGCCCTTATAAGGCTCCGGCTTGCGCCAGCGGCGGATTTCAGCAGCGACCTGACCGACCTTCTGCTTGTCCATGCCACTGATCTCGACAGTGGTCTGATCGGGCGTCTTGATGTCGATACCCTCGGGGATCGCATAGTCGACGTCATGCGAATAACCGAGCTGCAGCTTCAGGATCTTGCCCTGCATATTGGCACGGTAACCAACGCCGGAAATCTCCAACACCTTGGTGAAGCCCTCGGTCACACCCGTGACGAGGTTCTGCACCAGCGTGCGCTGCATGCCCCAGAAGGGGCGACCAGACTTCTTGACCGGCATGACCTTCACCACGCCGTCTTCGATCTTATACTCGATCTCGTCGCGGGTCGCCATCGACAGTTCGCCCTTGGGTCCTTTGATGGACAGGGTTTCACCGGCGAGGTTCGCCGAGACACCGTCGGGCAGTGCGACCGGCACTTTTCCAATTCGTGACATCAGCTTTCCCCTAGAAGACCTGGCAGAGCAGTTCGCCGCCGACATTCTGCTCACGCGCTTCCGCGTCGGACAGAACGCCCCTTGGCGTCGAAACGATGGTGATACCGAGGCCGGAACGCACCCTTGGGAGGTCGTTCGCGCCGGAATAAACCCGGCGACCCGGCCTGGACACGCGCTGCAAATATTGAATCGCGGGCGAGCCTTCGAAATATTTCAGCTCGATACGCGTGAAGGTCTTGTTGCCCGGCTGTTCCTCGTCGGAATGCCCGCGGATATAGCCTTCGCGCTCCAGCACGTTCAGTACGTTGCGGCGCAGC
This sequence comes from Pacificimonas pallii, assembly GCF_019204005.1. Lineage (GTDB taxonomy): Bacteria > Pseudomonadota > Alphaproteobacteria > Sphingomonadales > Sphingomonadaceae > Pacificimonas > Pacificimonas pallii. The sequence continues at coordinate 330,030 of NZ_JAGSPA010000001.1, forward strand.
TTCGAGGACGGAGTCACGATGGAATCCTTCTTCGCCTGCTGGCCATTGCGAATGCGGGTGAGAAGGTCCGCAAGCGGATCTGTCATTGTCATATGCCTGCTCCCTTCCTTACCAGCTGGATTTCGTGAGGCCCGGGATGAGCCCCTTATTGCCAAGTTCGCGGATCATGATGCGCGACAGGCCGAACTTCCGGTAATAACCGCGTGAACGGCCCGTCAGCTCACAACGGTTGCGGACCCTTGTGGGATTCGCATTGCGCGGCAGCTCCGCCATTTTCAGGCGCGCCATCAGACGCTCGTCATCATCGACGCTGGCATCCTCTGCAATCGCCTTCAGCCGGGCATATTTGCCGGCATATTTCTTAACGAGCTTCTTGCGACGCTCGTTTTTGTTAACCGAACTCAGTTTCGCCATGACTTAAGTTCTCTTTCCTTGCCTGGGCTGGCTCACGCCGCCTTTTTCTCTTCGTCATCGTCACTGCCGATAAATGGCATGCCGAGACCCTTAAGGAGCGCACGCCCCTCATCGTCGGTATTCGCCGTCGTCGTCACGATCACATCCATGCCGCGGGTCTCGTCGACCTCGTCATAGTTGATCTCGGTGAAAACGATCTGCTCCTTGATGCCCATGGCGTAATTGCCACGGCCGTCAAAACTGTTCGGGTTCGTACCGCGAAAGTCGCGAACGCGCGGAAGCGCGATGTTCACGAGGCGGTCCAGAAATTCCCACATGCGGGCACCGCGCAGCGTGACTTTCACACCGATCGGATTGCCCTCACGCAGCTTGAACGTCGCGATCGACTTTTTCGCCTTTGTGATGACAGGCTTCTGGCCAGCGATCTTCGTCATTTCTGCGAAGGCGTTGTTCAAATGCTTCTTGTCATCGACGGCTTTGCCGACGCCCATGTTCAGGACGATCTTTTCAATCCGCGGAATCTGCAGGTCGTTCTTATATCCGAACTGTTCCTTCAGGGCGGCGCGAACCTTCTCCTGATAGATGCCCTGCAGGCGCGGCGTGTATTTCTTATCCTCAGCCATTGATCACCTCGCCAGATTTCTTCGCGATGCGAACCTTCTTGCCATCGCGAACTTCGAAACCGACGCGCGTGGGCTTGCCGGTCTTCGGGTCTTCGATGGCGACCTTGGATGCGGACATCGGCGCTTCGAAACGATCGAGACCGCCCTGCGGGTTCGCCTGGCTCGGCTTGCGGTGCCGGGTGGCGATATTCACACCCGAAACCACGACCTTGCCTTCCTTTGGCATGACCTGGGTCACGTCGCCGTGCTTGCCCTTGTCCTTGCCCGACAGGACGACGACGCGGTCGCCCTTCTTGATTTTCGCGGCTGCCATTTTACAGCACCTCCGGCGCCAGGCTGACGATCTTCATCAGGCCCTTGGCACGCAGTTCGCGTGTCACCGGACCAAAGATACGCGTACCAAGCGGTTCCTTGTTGGTATTGATAAGAACAGCGGCATTGCTGTCGAAACGGATAACCGTTCCATCATCGCGGCGGATGTCCTTGGCCGTGCGAACGACGACGGCGCGGTGCACATCGCCCTTCTTCACGCGGCCGCGCGGCTGGGCTTCCTTGACGCTGACGACGATCGTATCGCCAACACCGGCAAAGCGCCGCTTCGAGCCACCAAGAACCTTGATGCACTGCACACGCTTCGCGCCGGAATTATCCGCAACTTCCAGGTTTGACTGCATCTGGATCATGTCAGTTCGCCCCCTCGGCTACGGCGGCGCCTTTGGCGCCGACCTTGTCAATCACTTCCCACGTCTTCGTCTTGGAAATCGGCTTGCACTCCTGAATGCGAACGGTGTCGCCGGTGGAGCAGCTGTTTTCCGCGTCGTGCGCGTGGTATTTCTTCGAGCGGCGGATGATCTTGCCGTAAAGCGGATGCTTCACGCGGCGTTCGATCAGGACCGTCACGGTCTTGTCTGTCTTATCGGACACGACCTGGCCCGTCATAATGCGCTTCGGCATGGGCTTATCCTTCTGCCGACGCGCTGGCGCGCTCGGTCTTCAAAGTCTTGATCTGCGCGATGGTGCGGCGCACCTCTTTCACGCGGCTCGGCTTTTCCAGCTGACCGGTCGCCGACTGAAAGCGCAGATTGAACTGCTCCTTCTTCAGCTGCGCCAGCTCATCGTTAAGCTGGTCGTCGGTCTTCGTTTTCAAGTCTGCGATCTTTGCCATGATCAGACCTCCTCACCCAGACGGTGGACGAACTTGGTGCGGATCGGCAGCTTCGCGGCGGCGCGCTCGAATGCGAGGCGTGCGACCTGGGCGCTGACGCCATCCAGTTCAAACATGATACGGCCGGGCTTGACGCGCGCGGCCCAATATTCCGGCGACCCCTTACCCTTGCCCATGCGGACTTCCGCAGGCTTGGAAGAGACGGGCACGTCCGGAAAAATACGGATCCACAGGCGGCCCTGCCGCTTCATGGCGCGGGTGATCGAACGGCGGGCCGCCTCGATCTGGCGCGCCGTGATACGCTCGGGCTGCATGGCCTTCAGGCCATAGGCGCCAAAGTTCAGCTCGGTACCGCCCTTGGCATTGCCATGGATGCGGCCCTTGTGCGCCTTCCTGTATTTTGTGCGTTTTGGTTGCAGCATTTCTTCTAGCCTTCTGACAGGAAAAGAGGTCCTCGATCAGGCCGTTCGCCGCGGTATGTTCTTTCGAACTACCGCGCCGGCCGGACCCCAGATGTCTGTGCGTCCATCATGGCCTTTTCCTGGCCAAGCGGGTCATGCTCCAGGATTTCACCCTTGAAGATCCAGACCTTGACGCCGCAGATGCCGTAGGCGGTCTTCGCCTTTGCTTCTGCGTAATCGATATTCGCGCGCAGCGTATGCAAAGGCACGCGGCCTTCACGGTACCATTCGACGCGCGCGATTTCCGCGCCGCCCAAACGGCCACCACAAGTAATCTTGATGCCTTCCGCGCCCAGACGCAGCGCGGACTGCACGGCGCGCTTCATGGCGCGGCGGAATGCGATGCGGCGCTCCAACTGGTCGGCCACACCCTGGGCGACCAGCATTGCGTCCACCTCGGGCTTGCGGATTTCGACGATATTCAGCGACACTTCGCTGTTCGTCATCGCACCGATGGCCTTGCGCAGCTTGTCAATGTCCGCGCCCTTCTTACCGATGATGACACCGGGACGGGCAGCATAAACGCTCACGCGGCACAGCTTGGCAGGACGCTCGATCACGACCTTGGAAATCGCGGCCTGAGGCACCGTTTTCAGGATATACTCGCGGATCTTGAGATCCTCGACGAGCTGACGCGCATAGGTTTCGCCGTCAGCGAACCAGCGGCTGTCCCATGTGCGGTTGACCTGCAGGCGCAGGCCGATGGGATTCGACTTGTGACCCATTAGTTCTGCTCCTCTTCGTCCTGTTCGCGGACAACGATACGGATACGGCTGAACGGCTTCACGATCGCAGCTGAACGGCCACGGGCACGTGCCTTGAACCGCTTCATCGTCAGCGACTTGCCAACACTCGCCTCGGCGACGACCAGCGAGTCGACGTCCAGATTGTGATTGTTTTCCGCGTTCGCGATGGCCGAAGCGAGTGCCTTTTGCACCGGCTCGGCAAAGCCCTTGTTGGAAAACTTCAGAAGGTTCAGCGCCTCCTCGGCTTTCTTGCCGCGGATCAGGCCCGCGACGAGATTCAGCTTATAGGGGCTGCCACGCAGCGTATTCGCCACGGCGAGCGCCTCGCGCTCACCGACACGACGGGGATTTGTCTTAGCCATTAGCGCTTCGCTTTCTTGTCAGCCAGATGACCGACATAGGTGCGCGTCGGGGCGAACTCGCCCAGCTTCATGCCCACCATGTCTTCGTTGACAGCGACAGGAATGAATTTGCGCCCGTTATAGACGTTAAAGGTCAGGCCGACGAACTGCGGCAGGATTGTCGAACGGCGCGACCAGGTCTTGATCGGCGCCTTCTTCGCGGCTTCCTGCGCTGCATCTGCCTTCTTCAGAAGGTGGAGGTCAACGAACGGACCTTTTTTCAGGGAACGTGCCATGACTACCTCTTCTTCTTCCGCGCGTGACGCGAACGGATGATCATCTTGTTTGAAGCCTTCTTCCGATCACGGGTCTTCGCGCCCTTTGTCGGCTTGCCCCACGGCGTCACCGGATGGCGACCACCAGAGGTCCGGCCTTCACCACCACCATGGGGGTGATCGACAGGGTTCTTGGCGACACCGCGCGTCAGCGGACGAATGCCGCGCCAGCGATTGCGGCCAGCCTTGGCAAGCGTCTGGTTCGAATTGTCGGGGTTTGAAACCGCGCCAACCGTCGCCATGCAATTGCCCGGGATATAACGGGTCTCGCCCGATCCCAAACGGATGATCGTCAGGCCGCGATCCTTGCCGACCACCTGTGCATAGGTGCCCGCGGACCGTGCCATCTGACCGCCCTTGCCGGGCTTCAGCTCGACATTGTGGACGATCGTGCCGACCGGCATCTGACCCGTTTCCATGGCGTTGCCCGGCTTTACGTCGGTCTTCTTGCCGGCGATGATCTTGTCGCCCGGGCCGACGCGCTGCGGCGCCAGAATGTAGGTCTTTTCACCGTCGGGATAAACGATAAGCGCGATGAACGCCGAACGGTTCGGGTCATATTCAAGCCGTTCGATCGTGCCCTCTACGTCCCATTTGCGACGTTTGAAGTCCATGATCCGATATTTGCGCTTATGACCGCCGCCAATACCGCGCGACGTGATATGACCCTTATTGTTCCGGCCACCCGTCTTCGGCAGACCTTCGGTAAGCGCCTTTTCCGGACCGCCCTTGTGCAGGTGCGACCGGTCGACAAGCACCAGACCGCGACGGGCCGGGCTGGTCGGGCGATATTGCTTGAGTGCCATTAGTTCACTCCGCTCGTAATATCGATCATGTCACCCTCGGCGAGCGTGATGATCGCTTTTTTCACATCGGCGCGTTTGTAGGGACGACCCTTGGCGCGCTTCACCTTGCCCTTGGCGATCATGGTGTTCACGCCGGTGACTTTCACGCCGTAAAGCGCTTCGATCGCCGCCTTGATCTGGGGCTTCGTGGCGCTGTTCGCGACCTTGAAGGCAACCTGATTATGCTCCGAAACCATCGTCGATTTCTCGGTGATGATCGGCGCACGGACCACGTCATAGTGCGCCAGTTCGATCACGGTCTCTGCTTTAGCCATTGAACCGCGCCTCCAGCGTCTCGACAGCGGCCTTCGTCAGGACCAGCGTATCGTGGTTGAGGATATCATAGACGTTCGCACCGGCGGTCGGCATCACGTTCATGCGCGGCAAATTGCGAACGGCTTTCGTGAAAGCCTCCGCCTTACCGGCATCCATGAACAGGGCGCCGGTCACGCCGAGCTTGTCCAGCGAGACCTTCATCGCGGATGTTTTCGCATCCTTGATGTCGAAGTCCTTCAGGACAATGATCTTGCCTTCCGCGGCTTTCACGCTCAGCGCGGTCTTCAGACCCAGTGCGCGAACTTTCTTGTTGAGCGACTGGCTGAACAAGCGGGCGCGCGGGCCATGGGCCTTGCCGCCACCGACAAAGATCGGCGCGCGGCGGTTGCCATGACGTGCCGTGCCGCCGCCTTTCTGCTTGCCGAACTTCTTACCGGTCCGGGCGACGTCGCTGCGCTCACGCGCGGCACGGGCCATCGCGCGGCGATTGGCGAGCTGCCAGGTGACGACGCGGTGGAGAATGTCCGGACGGGCTTCAAGGCCGAAAATCTCGTCCTTCAGCTCGATATCGGCGTCTTTTCCCGTGACCGCCTTGCCGTCGAGGCTCTGAACCTTGACTTTCATTTACGCCTCCGCGGTTTCGCTTGCGGCATCATCAGCCGTCTCGGTGCCCGTATCGGCGGGCGCCTCATTATTATTATCGCCCTTGACCTTGCCGGGATAAGGCAGGTCCGCGTGCGGGCGCTTGACAGCGTCGGAAACGAGCAGCCAGCCACCTTTTGAGCCAGGGACAGAGCCCTTGACGAAAAGAAGGCCGCGCTCCGCGTCCGTCTCGACGATCTCGAGATTCTGCTGAGTCCGGAAACGGTTGCCCATCTGGCCAGCCATTTTCTTGCCCTTGAACACCTTGCCAGGGTCCTGACGCTGACCGGTGGAACCGTGCGAACGATGCGAAAGCGAAACACCGTGCGTAGCGCGAAGACCGCCAAAGCCCCAGCGTTTCATGGCACCGGCAAAACCCTTACCCTGGGTACGCCCCTGGATATCGACCATTTGGCCGGACGCGAAATGGTCGGCGGAAATTTCCGCGCCCACGTCAAGCAAGGCATCTTCGGCGACACGGAATTCCGCAAGACGGGCCTTCGGCTCGACTTCCGCTTTGCCATAGAAACCGCGCTGCGGCTTCGCCACGTTCTTGGCCTTCGCCGAGCCAGCGCCCAGCTGCAGGGCGGTATAGCCATCGACATCGTCCTTGCGATGTCCGACGACCTGACAGCCTTCCAGGCTGAGTACGGTCACGGGCACGTGCCGACCGTCCTCCTGGAACAGGCGCGTCATGCCCATCTTTTTCGCGATCACGCCAGTGCGCATGATCCATCCTTTCTCTCAGAGGCCCGCCCGGCGAACCGGGAGGGCTTGGTTTCAAACTCTTGCGTCAACCGGACCTCGCGCCCGGCTGCGATAACTTACCTGAACGCCTACGCGCCCAGCTTGATCTCAACATCCACACCTGCGGACAGGTCCAGCTTCATCAGCGCGTCGACGGTCTGCGGCGTCGGCTGAACGATATCCAGAAGACGCTTGTGCGTCCGGACCTCAAACTGCTCGCGGCTCTTCTTGTCGATATGCGGACCGCGGTTGACGGTGAACTTCTCGATGCGGGTGGGCATCGGGATCGGGCCGCGAATCAGCGCCCCCGTCCGCTTCGCCGTGTCCGCGATCTCACCCGTCGCCTGGTCGAGCACACGGTGATCAAAGGCCTTCAGGCGGATTCTGATATTCTGCGTTTCCATCGGACGTCGACCTTAAACCTTCAAAACAAAAGAGAACCGGTCCGACAATTACTGCCGGACCGGCCCGTTAGGCATGTGCCTTTTACTTCGTAATATCGCCCACAACACCGGCGCCGACGGTACGACCGCCCTCACGGATTGCGAAACGAAGACCCTTGTCCATGGCGATCGGTGCGATCAGCTTCACGGCAAGGCTCACATTATCGCCCGGCATAACCATTTCCGTGCCCTCTGGCAACACAACTTCGCCGGTGACGTCGGTCGTGCGGAAATAGAATTGCGGACGGTAGTTCGCGAAGAACGGCGTGTGACGGCCACCCTCGTCCTTGGAAAGGACATAGACCTCTGCCGAAAAGTCGGTGTGCGGCGTGATCGAACCGGGCTTGGCCAGAACCTGGCCGCGCTCGACGTCTTCACGCTTCGTACCGCGCAGCAGTGCGCCGACATTGTCGCCAGCCTCGCCGCGGTCGAGCAGCTTGCGGAACATCTCGACGCCGGTGACGGTCGTCTTGACGGTGTCCTTGATGCCGACGATTTCGATTTCCTCGCCGACATTGACGACGCCCTGCTCGATACGGCCGGTTACAACCGTACCGCGACCGGAAATCGAGAACACGTCCTCGATCGGCATCAGGAAGGGCTGGTCCAGCGGACGCTCGGGCTGCGGGATATAGTCGTCAACCGCCTTCATCAGCTCAAGGATCTTCTCCTTGCCGATATTGTCGTCGCGGCCTTCGAGGGCTGCGAGCGCGGAACCGGCAATGATGGGAATGTCGTCGCCCGGGAATTCGTAGCTGGAGAGCAGCTCACGGATTTCGAGTTCGACAAGCTCAAGCAGCTCCTCATCGTCGACCTGATCGACCTTGTTCATGAAGACGACCATGGCGGGCACACCCACCTGGCGAGCGAGCAGGATGTGCTCTTTCGTCTGCGGCATCGGGCCGTCGGCGGCGTTCACGACCAGGATCGCGCCGTCCATCTGGGCGGCACCGGTGATCATGTTCTTCACATAGTCGGCATGACCCGGGCAATCGACGTGCGCGTAATGACGGTCGGACGTCTCATATTCGACATGTGCCGTCGAGATCGTGATGCCGCGCTCACGCTCTTCGGGTGCCTTGTCGATATTGGCGAAGTCAACGGCCGCGCCGCCATGCGTCTCTGCCATCACCTTGGTGATCGCCGCTGTCAGCGTGGTCTTGCCGTGGTCAACATGGCCAATCGTGCCAATGTTGCAATGCGGCTTGTTACGCTCGAATTTTGCCTTACCCATAATATCTAACCCTCTTGCTTTCCTAGGTTAATCTTCAAAGTGCGGAACGGCGATCAGCCGGCGAGCTTCGCCTTGACCTCGTCCGCGACGTTCTGCGGTACTTCGTCATAGTGGCTGAACTGCATCGTGTACTGGGCGCGGCCCTGAGTCATCGAACGCAGCTGGTTCACATAGCCGAACATATTGGCAAGCGGCACCATGGCTTCAACCACCTGCGCCACGCCGCGGGCTTCCGTGCCCTGGATCTGGCCACGACGGGAATTCAGATCGCCGATAACGTCGCCCATGAAGTCCTCAGGCGTCACCACCTCAACCTCCATCATCGGCTCCAGCAGCTTGATACCCGCCTTGTCGGCGGCATCGCGCATGGCACCGCGACCGGTGATTTCGAACGCCATCGCCGAGGAATCGACGTCATGATAGGCGCCGTCCGTCAGCTCGACATTGAAGTCGATGATCGGGAAGCCGATCAGCGCGCCGGATTCGGCAACCTCGCGAATGCCCTTTTCGACCGAAGGGATATATTCGCGCGGAATATTGCCGCCCTTGACGCTGTCGACAAATGTGACGCCCGATCCGCGCTCACCAGGAGACACGGTCATCTTCACGCGGCCGAACTGGCCGGAACCGCCCGACTGTTTCTTGTGCGTATAGTCGATATCGACCGTGCGCTTCAGCGATTCGCGATAGGCCACCTGCGGCGCGCCGACATTGGCCTCGACCTTGAACTCGCGCTTCATGCGGTCGACCAGAATGTCGAGATGCAGTTCGCCCATGCCCTTGATGATCGTCTGACCGGATTCCTCGTCCGACTGCACGCGGAAGGACGGATCCTCCTGCGCCAGGCGATTGAGCGCGATGCCCATCTTTTCCTGGTCGGCCTTGGTTTTCGGTTCGACAGCGACGGAAATCACCGGGTCCGGGAATTCCATCCGCTCCAGGATGATCGGCTTCGACGGCGCGCACAGCGTGTCGCCGGTGGTCACATCCTTCAGACCGACCAGGGCGACGATGTCGCCCGCGAACGCTTCCTTGATGTCTTCACGGTCGTTCGCATGCATCAGCAGCATGCGGCCGATCTTTTCCTTCTTGTCCTTGACGCTGTTCAGCACCTGCGAGGATGCTTCCAGCTTGCCCGAATAAATGCGCGCGAAGGTCAGCGTTCCCACGAAAGGATCGGTCATGATCTTGAACGCCAGCGCCGAGAAGGGCGCCTCGTCGGACGACGGACGCGAATCGGTCGTCGGCTCTTCGTCGTCGCGCGCGCCGGGCAGGATACCCTTAATGGCGGGAACGTCGGTCGGCGCCGGCATATAATCGACGACGGCGTCGAGGAGCGGCTGGACGCCCTTATTCTTGAACGCGGAACCACACAGCACGGGAACGAAATCCTGCGCCAGCGTCCCCTTGCGGATCAGGCGCTTCAGCGTGTCCATGTCGGGCTCGGTGCCCTCAAGATACGCCTCCATGACATCATCGTCCTGCTCGACAGCCATCTCGATCAGCTCGGAACGCGCCGCCGCAGCGGCATCGACCATGTCTTCGGGGATATCGACAATGTGGAACTCGGCACCCAGATTTTCATCTTCCCAGATGATCGCCTTGTTCTGCACCAGATCGACGATGCCCTTCAGATCGGCCTCAAGGCCGACCGGCAGCGCCAGAATCATCGGACGCGCGCCAAGGCGGTCCTTGATCATATCGATGCACATGTTGAAATTCGCACCTGTACGGTCGAGCTTGTTGACGAAGCACATGCGCGGAACCTTGTACTTGTCCGCCTGACGCCACACCGTCTCGGACTGCGGCTCCACACCGGCAACACCATCGAATACGGCGACCGCGCCATCAAGCACGCGCAGCGAACGCTCGACCTCAATCGTGAAGTCGACATGGCCCGGCGTGTCGATGATGTTAACGCGGTGATCTTTCCAGAACGTCGTCGTCGCAGCTGACGTAATCGTGATGCCGCGCTCCTGCTCCTGCTCCATCCAGTCCATGGTCGCGGCGCCGTCATGCACCTCGCCAATCTTGTAGGATTTTCCGGTATAATAGAGAATGCGCTCGGTCGTCGTCGTTTTACCGGCGTCGATATGCGCCATGATACCGATATTGCGGTATTTCTCGATCGGATGTTCGCGGGCCATGAGGACGGGTTCCTGAGTAAAAGTGTGGTTCGATCACCGGAGGCGGTAATCTTGCACCGCTTACCAGCGGTAGTGTGAGAAGGCGCGGTTGGCTTCGGCCATGCGATGCGCTTCTTCGCGCTTCTTCACGGCGTTGCCACGGTTCTGCGAAGCGTCCATCAGTTCGGACGACAAACGCTGCGCCATGGTGTTTTCAGGGCGGCCGCGCGCGGCGCCGATAAGCCAGCGGATGGCGAGGGCCTGCGAACGCTCGGGGCGAACCTCGACGGGCACCTGATAGGTGGCACCACCGACGCGGCGGCTGCGCACCTCGACCTGCGGCTTCACATTGTTCAGCGCCTCGTGAAAGACATTGAGCGGATCGGTCTTCATCTTGCCCTCGATCGAATCGAGCGCGCCATATACGATGGATTCCGCAACGGATTTCTTGCCCTGATACATGACGAGATTCATGAATTTCGTCAGAATGGTGTCCCCGAAACGGGGATCAGGCAGAATTTCCCGCTTGGCGGGGCGGCGACGACGTGCCATTTTAAAATTTCCTTTTCGATCTTCAGCTTACCCGGAACATGTCCGGCGCTTACTCCAGCTTGTGAACCGGGGCTTATTTCGGCTTCTTGGTACCATATTTCGAACGGCTCTGCTTGCGGTCACCGACACCCTGCGTGTCGAGAACACCGCGCAGCACGTGATAGCGCACACCGGGAAGATCCTTCACACGGCCGCCGCGGATCAGAACCACCGAGTGTTCCTGAAGGTTGTGCCCCTCACCGGGGATATAGCCAATGACTTCAAACCCGTTGGTCAGGCGAATCTTGGCAACCTTACGAAGCGCCGAGTTCGGTTTCTTCGGCGTCGTCGTGTAGACACGCGTGCAGACGCCGCGCTTCTGCGGGTTCGCTTCAAGCGCAGGGACTTTGTTGCGTGCCTTCTGCGGGACGCGACCCTTCCTCACCAGCTGATTGATCGTTGGCATGTATTGACCTTCACTCGTGCGTTCAAAATCGACTCGTTCAGCGCACGAAGCGCACGCGAACGAAAAAAGACAGACCTGGTGAAACCAAATTCAGTTCACACCGGGACCTGTCTGTAACTATTGCAACCTAAACGGGAAACCAGTCCCCGTCTCGCCATCGGACTGCGTTTAGGGGGTTCCCCTACGAGCCAGTCCGCGAGCTGTTGTGGACCGGCATATAGGAATGACTCCCTGTACGGTCAACGGGATTCGCATCGCGGCGATCGCGCCGCGTCCTAGCGGACCCGCTCCCCGCCCTTGATGACCGCACTTGGGTTTTCGAGCAGCGTGACATCGGACAGCGGGTCCCCGGTAACGGCGACCATATCACCCCAGGCACCGACCTTGATCGCGCCGACATCGGCTTCGCGGCCCAGCGCATCCGCCGCGTTGATGGTCGCCGCCTGGATCGCCTGCAGCGGCGTCATGCCGAACCGGACCATGACGGCAAACTGCCGCGCATTGAGGCCGTGCGGAAAGATCGCCGCGTCAGAGCCGAAGACCATCTTCGCCCCGCCTTTGACCGCGCGGCGGAAACTCTCGCGCTGGACGGTACCCACCTGCCGTTCCTTGGCAAGCGATTCAGGCAGAACACCATTCTTCTCGCCCTCGGCAAGCGTATATTCGGTGTTGTAGATGTCCATGGAGAACGCCGCGCCATATTCCTTGGCGAGCCGGATCGCCTCGTCATCCAGGAAAGAGGCGTGTTCCACCGTATCGACACCGCCGCGAATGGCTGCCTTGATCCCGGCATTGCCATGGGCATGAGCCGCCACTTTCAGGCCCAGAAGGTGCGCGGCCTCCACCGCAGCACGGATTTCATCTTCCGTCAGCTGCTGCTCGCCAACCGTCGTTCCCTTTGAGAACACGCCTCCCGTTGCGCAGATCTTGATGACCTCGGCGCCGTATTTGCGCATCTGTTTCACCCTGGCAGCCATCTCGCCAGGACCGTCGGCGGTACTATTCGATGGCAATTCATAGCTAGGCGGAAGGAAATTATCGTCGCAATGGCCGCCTGTCGCCCCGATGGCATAACCTGCGGCCACGATGCGCGGTCCTTCGATCCGGCCGGCGTCGATGGCCTGGCGCAATGCGACGTCGGCATAATTCGCCGATCCCACATTCCGTACGGTCGTAAACCCGGCTTTCAGCGTCGCTTCGGCGTTCGGGACGCCCATCACCGACCAGAAACTGTCAGTATATTGCAGTCCGCGATAACCGCCGATATCCGCGACGCCATTCAGATGGACATGCATGTCGATCAGGCCGGGAACAAGCGTCTGCCCCTTCAGGTCGATGCGCTCCGCGTCAGCGGGGGCACCGCTGCCATCCAGCGAAACGATTCGGCCATCGACCACCACGATCTGAGGATTTTGGACATAAAGCCCGCGCTCGACATCAAGGACGCGGTCGGCCGTAATGAGGGCGGATTGTGCGACGGCGGGCGCTGCCATGAGCACCGCTAGAGGAGCAAGATATTTCATGCATTACGGCCTAGCCGCTATCTGGAAATCAGTCGAGCGCGCTCGTCAGCGCCGACAGGACGGGCTCATCCAGCGGCGTCAGAAACGCACATCCGCAATGGCCGTCAACCTGGCGTATGACGACGGCGTCGAAGCCTTTCATACCGTGGACCCCTAGGTTCACACGTGTCCCTGATGGCATGTCGATGCCCGTGTCGAACCGGAAACCGCTTCTGGAAATATCCGAGATGACGCCGGGTATGCGTACGGTGCCGGGGCAGCGCATTTCGGCATGCAGGCGGACGCGGTGGCGCTCCGCATCGCGCATCTCCGCCTCGATAAACACCGCGGAGGAATTCATGATCCTCTTCCCGACATCACAGCAGCCTAGGGCCGGATCGTTAAAGAACCGCCAACCGCCATCATTTCAGCGGCATTCGCCTGTCGAAGCCGATCCGTCCTGTCAGGCAGCGCCGTGACAATGCTTGTATTTTCGCCCGGAACCGCATGGGCAGGGTGCGTTGCGACTCACACGTCCGGTGCCTTCAGGCAGCGGTGGGAGCGCACGCTGGGCCGGACCTGGCGTGTCCGTTTTTGGGAAACTGTCATCCTCGCCCGTGAACGGGTCGATATGGGTGGTGACAAACTCGCTCGGTTCCGGCACCGGCCGCGGTTCGGCCAGGCGGGCATTGGCGAGCATACGCGTCACATCCTCACGGATCGTACCGAGCATCCGCTCGAACAGCTCAAACGCTTCCTGCTTATACTCGTTGATGGGCTGTTTCTGCGCGTAGGCGCGCAGATGAATCGAGCCGCGCAGCGCGTCCAGTGTCGCCAGATGCTCCTTCCAGCGCGTGTCGATCGCCTGCAGCATGAAGCTTTTCTCGACATCGAACCACTGCCCCTCAGGCAGATTGGCAACCTTGCTCTCAAGTATCTTCGCGGCTTCGCCGGCGATACGCTCGGCGAAAATCTCCTGGTCGATCGCGTCTTCGCGCATCCAGTCGTGGAACGGCAGGTCGAGCGCCATGATGCGCTGCGTCTCTTCCTTCAGCCCGTCGACATCCCACTGCTCGGGATATGAAGAGGGCGGGCAGTGGGCGTGGACAATGTCCATCACGGTTTCGGACCGCATTTCCTCGACGACATCGTCGACGCGTTCCGAGTCCATAACCTCCGCGCGCTGCTCGTAAATGACCTTGCGCTGATCATTCATGACATCGTCATATTGCAGCAGGTTCTTGCGGACATCATAGTTCCGCGCCTCGACCTTCTTCTGCGCCGTCTCGATGGCTTTTGAAATCCACGGATGTTCGATGGCCTCGCCATCTTCCAGCCCGGATTTCATCATGCGGTTCAAAAGGTTCGCCTGTCCGAAGATGCGCAGCAAATCATCGTCCAGCGACAGGAAGAAACGGCTGACGCCGGGGTCGCCCTGACGGCCCGAACGGCCGCGCAGCTGGTTATCGATGCGGCGGCTTTCATGGCGCTCGGTGCCCAGCACGAACAGCCCGCCAGCGGCCAGAACCGCCTCGCGCTCCGCCGCGATTTCTTCCTTGATGCGTGCGACTTCACGGGCCTTGGCGTCATTATCTTCCATGGCGGACAGCTCGTCATTGACGCGGAAGTCGAGATTGCCGCCAAGCTGGATGTCCGTACCGCGGCCAGCCATGTTGGTCGCGATCGTGACGGCACCCAGGCGGCCCGCCTGCGCGACGATGTGCGCTTCCTGCTCGTGAAAGCGCGCATTGAGAACGCTGTGCTCAACCCCCTCCTTGTTCAGGAATTCAGACAGCATCTCCGATTTTTCGATGCTGGTTGTGCCGACCAGGACCGGCTGGCCCTTCAGGCTCGCATCGCGGATCGCCTCCACGATGGCGGCAAATTTGTCGTCGGCGTTCTTAAAGAACTGATCGTCGAAATCTTCCCGTGCGACCGGCACATTGGTCGGAATTTCGACCGTGTTCAGCTTGTAGATTTCGTAAAATTCGGCGGCTTCGGTCGCGGCCGTGCCGGTCATGCCCGACAGTTTCGGGTACATGCGGAAATAGTTCTGGAACGTGACGGTGGCGAGCGTCTGGTTCTCGGGCTTGATGTCGACGCCCTCTTTCGCCTCGACGGCCTGGTGCAGGCCATCGGACCAGCGGCGGCCGTCCATCATGCGGCCGGTAAACTCGTCGATGATGACGATCTTGCCGTCCTTGACGATGTAGTCCTTGTCCTTCTTGAACAACTTGATGGCGCGCAGCGCCTGGTTGGTATGGTGCACGACCTGCGTATTCTCGATGTCGTAAAGATTCTCGCCTTCCAGCAGGTCGGCATCCTCCAGCAGGCGTTCCACGCGCTCGGTGCCGTCTTCGGTCAGGATGATCGACTTCTGCTTTTCGTCGATTTCGAAATCGTCTTCCTCAAGCTGGCGAACGATCCTGTCGACGGCCACGTAAAGCTCGGACTTGTCTTCCGTCGGTCCTGAAATGATGAGCGGGGTGCGCGCTTCATCCACCAGTACCGAGTCGACCTCGTCGATGACCGCGAAATTGAACGGGCGCTGTACCATCGCGGCGCGCGAATATTTCATATTGTCGCGCAGATAGTCGAAGCCGAATTCGTTGTTCGTGCCATAGGTGATGTCGCACGCATAGGCGCGGCGGCGCTCATCCTCGGGCAGGTCGGGGATAATCACGCCCACGGACAGACCGAGAAACTCGTAAACCTGCGACATCCATGCGGCGTCACGGCTGGCCAGATAGTCGTTCACGGTGACGACGTGGACGCCCTTGCCCTCCAGCGCGTTCAGATAGACCGCGAGCGTCGCGACGAGTGTCTTGCCCTCGCCCGTGCGCATCTCGGCAATCTCACCGCGGTGCAGCACGATACCGCCGACCATCTGCACGTCGAAATGGCGCATGCCCATGCGGCGCTTGGCGGCCTCCCGGACGGTGGCGAACGCTTCGGGCAGAAGCTTGTCGAGTGTTTCGCCATTCTTCAGGCGTTCCCGATATTCGTGCGTTTTGGCGGCAAGCGCATCGTCCGACAACGTCTCGAACTCCGCTTCCATCGCATTGATTTTCGCGACCAGCGGATTCAGTGAGCGCACATAGCGATCATTGGAAGAGCCAAACAGACGCTTCGCGAGTGCATTCATCCCGAGCATGGGTAATCCTCAATAGACCAGCATAAGCGCGCCAAGGAGTGGCAGCGCGAAATCATGTTGCCGCGCGACATAGGAACGCGGCGGCAGACGGTCAATGAACGGCGACGGCGCAATGATACCCGGACGACGCTAATCCTCGAAGATGATCGCGACCCCGCGTCCGGCGGATTTGGCGCGATAAAGGGCAGCGTCCGCCGCCCGCCGCAAGGCACGGGCCGTCTTGGCATGATGCGGATAAAGCGCCGCCCCCACGCTAACGGGGACACCGCCAGTGTCCGAAGGGAGAATCGCCCTTTCCGCCAGCTTCATCAATGACTCCGGTTCGATATCGGGCAGCACGACACCGAACTCATCGCCGCCGATCCGCGCCACGGTCGCCGGGGATTCGAACAGCCCGCGAAGGCGGTCCGCCAGCATGCACAGCGCGCGGTCGCCTGCGTCATGGCCGTCACGGTCATTGATCCGCTTGAAATTATCGATGTCGATAAACAGCAGGCCAGCCGCTCCGCCATCCTCATCGCATCTCAGAATGGCTGCATTCAACATGTCATCGAAAAGCCCGCGATTGGGCAGGCTCGTCAGTGGGTCATGGACGGCGAGCCAGCGCATGCGCTCCTCGCTCTTGCGTCTTGCGGTCATGTCGGCGCGCGTGCCGATCATCCGAATGGCGCGGCCATCGGCATCGCGTTCCACAACGCGCGCCCATTCCATGACCCATACCCATTTGCCGTTCTTGTGGCGCATGCGATGCTCGTCAGAGATGAGATCCAGTTCACCTTTGAGGCATCTGATGATCTGCCGTTTCCACCGCACATAATCATCTGCGTGGGCGTATGATTCGACGCCGAGCGCAGTCGTGTGAAGTTCGCCCCGTGCAAATCCCTGTACGGCCAGCGCGCTGTCGGACATCCAGACGTCGCCGGATACCATGTCCCAGTCCCAGACGCCGATTGAGGTGCTGTCCAGCGCGAGCGAAAGGCGCGCTTCCGCGGTCGACAGGCGCGCAAGTGATGAACGCAACGAGGCATTCTCCGCGCTCAGCCGCGAAATCTCGTTCCGTAAGTTGTTCGTCTGTGCCGACATTTGCGCCGAGTCGGCACGTCCGCAAGCGCGGTCCGCCATTTCCATCCCCGAAGACTGGATCCTAACACTTACGCTACCGATATGAAACTCGCCGCTAGCATAATGGCCATTGCTGGCAATTGATCCAGATTAAGTTAAGGGCGCCCTCTCTTTACCCCCGAAGCACCCACTGCCAAATGATATATATTCTCAATCTCCTTTCAGGATAGTGACATAATGCCCGAAAGATCGCCTCTGGCACCCGCCAGCTTTCCATCGCTGTCCGATATTGAGGGTGTGCGCCTGGCCGTCGGTCATGCCGGATATCATTATGCCGATACGCGGATGGACCTGTTGCTGGCGGAGTTTGTGCCCGGCACGGTCGCTGTCGGCGTCACCACGCAATCGGCCTGCGCGTCGCCAGAGGTGGAATGGTGCCGGGAACGGCTGCCATCGCACAATGCGCGCGGCCTCGTCGTGTCGTCCGGGAACAGCAACGCCTTTACGGGCAAACGCGGTAAGGCGGCGGCGGAGATGATTGGCGCCGAAGCCGCCAGACTGCTGGGCTGCGACCTGGAGAAGATCCTTCTCTCCGCGACCGGCGTGATCGGCGTGCCGCTGCCGGCGGCACGGGCGCTCAATGTGATGGAGACGGTGACAGCGCAACTCGGCACGGCATCGTTTGAAGATGCCGCGCGCGCCATTTCGACCACCGACACATTTCCCAAGGGAGCAGGCGCGGCAGCCATTATCGGCGGTGCCAGGGTCAGCATTGCGGGGATTGCCAAGGGTTCGGGCATGATCGCGCCCGACATGGCCACCATGCTCGGCTATATCTTCACCGATGCCCGCGTCGCGCCCGCGCTGCTGCACGACATGCTGGTCCGCGCGAATGCACGGAGCTTCAACAGCATCACCGTCGATGGCGACACGTCGACCAGCGACACAGTCCTGCTGTTCGCGACGGGACAGACGGGCCCGCTCCTTGAGAAAATGACGGATCCCGGCGCCCACGCTTTTTACGGGGCCCTGTGCGAAATCTGCGAGGATCTGGCGCAGCAAATCGTGCGCGACGGCGAAGGGGCCTCGAAGTTCATCACCATCCGTGTGAGCGGCGCGGTCTCCGACAGCAGCGCGCGCAAGATCGGTATGTCGATCGCCAATTCGCCCTTGGTGAAGACGGCGATCGCGGGGAGCGACGCCAATTGGGGACGGGTCGTCATGGCGGTTGGGAAAGCTGGCGAACCTGCGGATCGAGATAGGCTGTCAATTCGATTCGGCAGCGTAACTGTCGCACAGCAGGGGGAAGTGGTCGCAGGCTATGACGAGGCGCCGGTCGCGAAACATCTACAGGGGGACGAGATCGATATCGGTGTCTCCCTTGGGCTCGGCGACGGTGCGGCACGCATATGGACCTGCGATTTGACCCATGGATATATCATCATAAACGCCGATTACAGGAGCTGAGCGCGTCATGTCCGAAACGCCGGAGATTGTCCTTCATCATTATGCGCCCTCGCCCTTTGCAGAGGTCATTCGCCTTTCCCTTGGCCTGAAGGGGCTCAGCTGGAAATCGGTCGAGGCACCGAATGTGTCGCCAAAGCCTGGCCTCACGGCGCTGACCGGTGGCTATGAACATATCCCCGTGCTCCAGATCGGCGCGGACATCTATTGCGATACCGCCGTCATCATCGACGCGCTGGAGGCGCACAGGCCCGCACCGTCACTATATCCGGCACCGCTTGGCTTTGCCGGACGCATGATCGCGCTGTGGTCGGGCGGCATGTGGTTCATGCCAAGCGTGGCGACGGCGCTGGGGCCAGTTCACGAGAGCCTTCCGCAGGAATTCTGGGAAGATCGCAAAAAGCGTTTCGGCATGGACCCGGCGACCTTCCTGCCTGCTGTGCCGCATATGCAGACACAGTTTGCGGGCGGCGCGAACCTGCTGCGCGAAGCGTTGTCGGACGGACGCGCGTTCATCGTCGGCGATCAGGCGGGTCACGCCGACTTCGCCCTCTACATGAATATCCGTTTCGTTGGCTTCGCCGGCAGAAAGCCATCCGATTTCGGTACGGAAATAGCCGCATGGTACGACCGCGTGACCGCGATAGGCCATGGTGAGCGCCAGGACTGGACGGCGGAACAGGCCATCGAACATGCCGCCGGTATCACACCATGCGCAGACAGTGCCGTCGCACCGGACGGCGGGTACGCGGCGGGCGATCAGGTCTCGATCCGCACCGCATCGCCCGACCCCGCCGCGGTCACCGGTACCCTCATTGGCTGCGACGACCGCCGCATCTCCATCGCCCGCGACGATGCGCAGGCAGGCCGCGTGCACGTCCATTTCCCGCGTCTGGGGCAGGTGATGACGCGGGCATAGGGCCGATATGAAAGCGCCCCGTCCGCATCACCGAGACGGGGACTTCCGCCCGCCGGGAATGGGGCCGGTTTAGCCGATTTCGCTTTCTATCCAGGACCTGATGCTGGACTTGGGCTGCGCACCGACCTTGGTCGCCGCGGGCTTGCCGTCCTTGAACAGGATCATCGTCGGAATACCGCGAATGCCGAATTCAGCGGCAAGATCGGGATGATCGTCCGTGTTCAGCTTCGCAATCGTAACGCCGTCCATTTCGTCAGAAAGCTCCTCCAGCGCAGGTGCGATCTGCCTGCAGGGGCCGCACCATGGCGCCCAGAAATCGACGAGCACAGGGGCGGTGGCGTTCTTCACCGTGGTTTCAAAATTGTCCGGCGTGATGGCGGTTGTGGTCATAATGATATTCTCCTGATTACCTTGATATGAAACATGGCGGCACGCCGCACGAAGGGCAAGCCAAGGGTTTCTATCCAGCACTCAACATATTTACGAGGCGGCGGTCCGTCACCATGCAATCGTCCGTCATGGCCGCGCGATGTCATCGGCCAGCCAGTGCAGTACCGGCCCGGCCGTGTAGAGCAGCCCCGCCTCGATCTTGCGGCCAGGGAATATACGTTCAAGGGCAGCGGCATAGCGCGCCATCTGCGCCGCATGACGACGAGGAATGTCGGCCGGCTCACGCGGTACCCTGCGGTCGGTCTTGAAGTCCACCACACGCACCCGGTCCGGCTCGACGAGCAGCGTATCGATCGTGCCCGAGATCACCCGCTCATCGACAATCGCGGAAATGGGGGCTTCCCGCAATGCGCCTTCGGTAAACAGCTGCGCATGCGCCGGGTTCTCCAGCACGGCCATCACTTCTGCGGCGAGCCGCTCCTGGTCGAGGCCATGTTCGGCAAGCATGCTGCCCCGGCGCGCCAGCCATTGCCGCGCGGCCTCCGCCCGGTCCATCCCGGGAAGCGCGGGGAGCCTTTCGAACAGGCTGTGCATCAGCCGCCCGCGCAGGCTGGCCGCCTCCAGTTGCGGCCCCGGTGGCGGCAGACCACTATCGTCTTCCGGTGCCGAGGGCGCGAGCGGGCGCGGCGGCTTCGCCTCTGGCGGTGCGGGACGCCGTGCCCAGTCGGGCAGCGCCGGGCGCGGCGATGGCACGGCGTCTGCGGCATCCCGCATCCGTGCGCGCGCACCGCTTTTATGGCGCAGTGCCGGAGCCGCCCAGATATCGCTCGCCACCTCCTCGGTCTCCAGCGACAGCATCGCCTGGTGCATGACGTCGTACCAGGTCTGCACAGCGCTGCGCGCAGCCGGAAGCCCGCCTGCGTAAAGATAATCCTCCGCCCGTGTCATCGCCACGTAGAGCAGCCGTAGATTCTCCTGCGAATCTTCCTCTTCCCGCTTCTCGTAAAGCGGCTGTAACAGTTCCGGCAATGTCGATTTGGAGACGCCATATAGCGGGAGCCTTGGGTCGCCCGCGGAGACTCCTTCCAGCATCAGATGATCCAGCCTGTGCGTGCCCGCATGTGCCCTCGCCGCGTCCGCCATGATGACGATCGGCGCCTGCAGGCCCTTCGCGCCGTGCACCGTCATGATCCGGACCGCATCGGACGGTGCATCTGGGTCGCGCTTGATATCGATGTCGTCCGCCGCCGACATCCATTCGAGAAACCCCTGCAGCGAGGGCACCTCGATACGCTCATAGGCAAGCGCCTGACTGAGCAGTTCTTCCAGAGGATCGCGCGCTTCGGGGCCCAGCCGCGCCAGCAGTCGCGCCCGCCCCCGGTGTTCCGGTCCCGACATCACCTCCTCTAGAAACGCATAGGGCGTCGAGAAATCCGCCATGGCGAGCACCTGCTCCAGCCAGCGCACGGCACCGACCGCGCGCTCATCCTGACGATCCCGCAGCGCCGACCATAGCGATACGGCCTGTCCCCGCTTGTGCGCGACATCGTAAAGCTGATCCTGCGTCCAGCCCAGGAAGGGTGACACGAGCAACTCAGCCAATGACAGATCATCGTCCGGCTGCAGCGCGAACTTCACCAGTGACAGACAGTCCTGCACCACCAGCGGCTGCGTCAGCCGCAGCCGGTCCGCGCCCGCCACGTTCACATTCGCGGCATGCAGCGCGGCCACCAGTTCCGGCACCAGATCGCCGCGGTTCCTGACCAGTATCAATATGTCCTGCGCCCGCGCGGAACGATCCTTGGACGGCAGCCATAGCGGCGCGCCATCAATGCCGCCGGTCAGCCAGCCTTTCACCTCCCGCGCGATCCGCTGCGCCAGTGCCCGCTCCGGATAATCGGCATATTCATCCGGTATATTTCCGTCCGCATCCGTCAGACGCGGCCATAATGTAACGGCCCCGGCAGCGCCGCGGAACGCCTCATGCGGGCGCGGCAGTTCGTTCAGTCCGATGGCCTCGGGGCCAAGCGTTTCCAGCACCTTGTCCACAACCGTCAGTACGGCCTGCACCGACCGGAAACTGGTGGCGAGTTCGACATTTACGAAGCTTTGCCCCGCATCCTCGACCTGCGCCTCCGTGCGCGTCCGCGCCGCCAGAAATTCTTCCGGATTGGTTCCCTGAAAGCCGAAAATGGCCTGCTTATAGTCTCCGACCGCAAATTTGGTGCGCGGCCCCTCATCGTCCGGGTCGCGCGTGCCGACGCCGGAAAAGAACTCCTCGGTCAGCGCATCGACGATCTTCCACTGGTCGGCATTCGTATCCTGCCCCTCATCGACCAGAACATGGTCGATGCGCTGATCCAGCTTGTAGAGCACCCAGCTGGTTTCAATTCCCGACAACAGCGCCGCGGCCCGCGCGATCAGATCGTCGAAATCAAGCGCTCCCAAATGCCCCTTTGCGGCTTCATAGCGGCGCGCGATGCGCTGGCCGACGGACAGGTGGAATTCGGCGATGTCCGCAAGTTCGATAAGCCGCTCAACATCACGAAGCCGGATCGCAAGGTCGGCCATCCGCTCATCGGTGCCCGCCAGTTTCGCGACCGGCTTGAACGCAGCGCCCGCGCCGCCGCCGGTCAGGCAGGACCCATAAAGCTGCGCGAGTGCCTCGTGCCGCGCGTCGGCATTCGCCAGCAGGAACGCGCTCAGCAGGTCCAGCCGCTTGCGGCCCGTCGGCGTATCCCATGAATTCAGCGCGGCAGCGTAATCTTCCGCGGCCGTCATCAGACCGGGCATTTTCGCCATCTCCGCGCGCAGCAGGTCCGCCGCCGCGCCGGTCGCCGGCAGGTCCAGCCGCCGCCGCACTTCCTGTTGCAACGTCTCGGCGGGCAGCTGCATCAGGTCCCTGCGCACGCGCAGCAGGTCAGCCACGATGCTGGCCGCACCGGCGTCGCCATAGCGCACGGCAAGCGTGGCGAGATCGCCGAGGAAAGCCTCGTCATGGCGGTCCTCGGCGTCGGCCGCGACGTCCTCCAGGACGTCCGCGCGCAGCTGCGCGCCCGAGCGGTCCTCCAGCGTCGCGAATCCGGGAACCACGCCGGCTTCGATGGGAAACGCAGCCAGAAGCGACGCCGCAAAGGCGTGCAGCGTCTGCACGCGAAAGCCCCCTTTCACCTCCAGCGCCCCGGCGAACAGCGTCCGCGCCCGCGATAGCGTGTCGGCGTCATCACGCGCGCCGATCGCCCGCAGATCGTTGGACAGCGCTGCGTCATCCGCGCGCACCCAGCGCGCAAGCACGTCCAGAATACGCGATTGCATCTCCGCCGCAGCGGCCTTTGTGAAGGTCAGCGCCATGATCCCGTCCGGCGTCGCCCCCTCCACCAGCAGACGCAGTACCCGCGCGGTGAGCACCTGCGTCTTGCCCGTGCCCGCCGATGCCGACACCCACGCATGTACCCACGGATCGACCGCACGCATCTGTTCATCGCGCAGGGGATGCAGGGCTTGCGTCCGGGCGGACATCAGCGCCCCTCCCATTCCTGTACGCGGGCAAGCTGCGCATAGTCGTTGAACGGCGCGAATTCAGGCTTCAGACGGGCGGTGAACGGCGCGTCGCCGGTCAGGTACATCGCGGCCGTCTCGCGGAAGCGGGCTTCGGCGTCATCGAACCACATCTCAAGCTCTTTCCAGACCTTGCGGTAGCTTGTCTCGCTCGATGTGATCGTGCCTTCGGTGCGTCCGCCCGACAGCCGCCAATAGGCCACCATGGCGACGGGCAGGCTTTCAGTGCCCAGCCTGCCCGACCGCGCCAGCCAGCTCAGCAAGGCCAGCTGGTCGGCATAACCCTCGGCAATGCGGTTCTGCTGCGGCGGCGCGCCGGTCTTATAGTCGACGACCGCCAGTGTCGCACCCTTCTGGAAGATGACGTCCGCCTTGCCGGTCAGCTTCACGCCGTCCACATCCAGATGACCTTTCCGCTCAACGGACGCGACGTGCCAGCCGCCAAGTTCATATTCGGCGACCTGCGCGGCGGCCCAGTCGAGCATGCGCATGACGCGCGGCTTCCACAGGACACGCAGCAGAATGTGATCGGAGTAACCCGACAGGGCTGCGTCAATGGCCGCTTCGCGCGCGGCGACGTCCTGCAGCGTCCCTTCCCTGTGCAGCTTCTCCATCAAATCATGCACGATCACACCGCGCTCGCTGGCCTCGGGCGATGCGCCCAGCGGATCGAGCCGCGACAGGCGCAGCATGTAACGGGCGTAGAACTGATAAGGATCGGCACGCAAGGTTTCGACCTGTGTCACGCTGATCGCCCGGCGGCGGTCGGCGTGCGGCGGAGCTGGCGCGGGCCGCCGGATCTCGGCGCGCGGCTCCTCCCCATCCATATCCGCCGCCAGCGCTGCCAGGACATCGTCGTGCGGCAGGTCCGCACCCAGAAACGCCTGTAGTCGCAACCAGTAGCGCGATGCGACGGTCGGCGCGCTGGCATCCCGCGCGGCGCGCGTTAGCAGCACTTCGGGCGCCCCGCTCGCCGCCACGAAATCATGCGCGGACAAGGCCAGCGTGCGATCCGTTGGCGGCAGGCCAAGAGCGCGCCGCACACCCGGTGGCAGCCACGGATCGAAATGATCGGCTGGCGGCCAGACACCTTCGTTCAGACCGCCCAGGATCATCAGGTCCGCGCGCTGTAACCGGGCCTCCAGCAGGCCGTAGATCGCCAGTCGCGGATGGCGGCCGTAAAGCGGACGCACGGGCACCGATCCCGCCAGCGCGCTCATCAGCGCAGGCAGGTCGGCGGTGGGCATGCGGTCGGTCACCCCGCCATATCGTTCCAGTTCCGACAGCAATTCGCTCGCCGCCCGTCCGGAGGGGCCATCCCAGAAACGCTCGTCCGAAAGCGCCGCGATGACCTCGCGCAGCTTTCCCGCGACAGCGGCCAGGTCACCGGTGACACGCTGCCGGAAAATTTCCGCCAGGGGCCGCAGCGCCGCCGCCGCCGCCTTCCACCACCCGGTGACGCCGTCCACGTCCGCGGTGCCGGGCAATTCCCGCCGCAGACGGTTTCCCACGGCCTGCAATCCGCGCGCAGGCCGGACGCCGCGCAGCGCCAGGTCGAGGTGGCGCACATTGCGCAGCCACCTCGCGCGGTCCTCGCCCGGCCCCACCAGCGGATGCTTCAGCACGGCGAGCAGCGGGACCGGCGCAAAGCCGCTCTTCGCCGCCTCCAGCAGCAGGCCCAGCAGCGCGCCGGGCGGCGTCAGCGACAGGGGCGTACCGGCACTGTCATCGACCTCGACACCCCAGCGCCGCATCTGCGCCGCCACGCGCCGGGCGAGATCACGATCAGGCGTCACCAGCGCCGCCGTCCGCCCTGGCACCTCGAGCGCTTCGCGCATCGCCAGCGCAATCGCCCGCGCCTCCTCCGCAGGGGAACGTACAGCAACCGCGCGCATGCCCTGGGCGCCCTGCGCCGGCGGCGGCGTGTCACGCCAATGTGCGGTTTCTCTTGGAGCGGCAAGGGCATGTGCGAGCATATCGGTCCGCGCCTGACCGCCGGCGGCGGCGGCATCCCCGGGCCATGGGCGCACGTCTGCGCGTGACGCGGACATGTCCCTTAGCAAGGCCGCTAAAGGAGCCTGCGGGTGCGTCGAGGCGGCGGACAGCGCGTCCCATGCCGCTTCATCCATGTCCTGATCGAGGCCCGGCAGGACGACCGCGCCGCGTGGCATCTGCGCGATCGTGCCAAGCAGCGCCGCCGCCACGGGATCGGCATTGGCGATACCGGCAGCGATCACGGGATGGGGCGGCGGCGCATCGCGCCAGCGCACCGCGAGCCGCATCAGCAAGGCCTGCCGCTCGGCAACCCGGTCGGACTTGCCAAGCGTTTTCAATACTTCCGGCCATGCCTCGCGCACGATATTCAGGAATGTCGCCGTCGAGCGCCAGTGCACGGCCATGTCCGCCTCCACGGCCTCCGTCAGCCGGTCGGTGCCGACTTCATATAATTGCATCAGGTCGAGCGTTCGCCCCAGCGCCTCGGCATAGCGCAGCGTCTCGACCTTGGCGCGCGTCTGCCCCGTTTTCCGCTGCCATGCCTCGACCAGCGGCATCAGCCGCAAGGTCCGTTCCAGCTCACCAATCTGCGGCGGGCCCGCCAGCGCGTCCGCGCCCGCGGGCAGCCCCGGCATCAGCTCATCATCAAGGTCGCCCAGAACCGCGAGCCGCGGCAGCAGCAGCGCCCCTTCCGACGCCCGCACGAACGCGTCCTGCACCGCCCGCGCCGAGCGCCTGTTGGGCAGCAGCACGAGCGTTCTCGCCAGCGACAGCTCATCGCCGCGCGCGAACGGATATCCGCTTAGCAAAGTGGCCGCCAGCCGATCCGCGAAGGCCTGATGCGGCGCGATCGTGTAGAGGCGGCGGGTCGCCATCTTCAGGCGCCGCTATTCACTGGCAAGCAGGGTTTCCGTCGCCGTGATCGCGGCGGGCGTGCCCACATGATACCACCCGCCAAGATGCGCCATGCCATATAGCCGTCCGCTCTCGATCAACCGGTCCCAGATCAGGTTGAAACTGAACGGCCCGTCCGGCGTGTCCTCGAACAGCTCGCGCTTCACGATCTGCGTGCCTGAATAGATGAACGGCGCCAATCTGGTGCCGGACTGCCGCAGCAGCGCGCCGGTGCCGCTCATGCGGAAATCGCCATTGCCGGAATAGCCGGTCGCGCGCGCCAATGGCACCAGAAGCAGAAGCGCGTCCATAATGCCGGGATCCCAGCGCTCCGCCAGCAGGCGCAGCGTATCCATCGGACCGTCGACGACGATATTGTCGCTGTTCATAACATAGAATGTGTCGGCGCCGATCAACGGCAGCGCCTTTTTGCAGCCGCCGCCGGTTTCCAGCAGCTCCGCCCGTTCATCGGACAGGCTGATATCTAGCCCGTGATCCCGCCGCTTCACATGCGCCTCGACCTGATCCGCCAGATAATGCGTATTGACCACCGCGCGCTTCACCCCGGCGCGCGCCAGATTCTCCAGCGCATAGTCGATCAGAGCCCGCCCGCGTACGGTGATCAGCGGCTTTGGCCGGGTCGCCGTCAGGGGCCGCATGCGCCGCCCCATGCCCGCGGCAAGGACCATGGCCGCCTCCGGCACATCCGCTTTCACGCCTGGCCTTAGCGATAGGGGTTTACTCAGCGTCATTTGTGATCCTTAAAGGTTCGCCGCACACTGGCGGGAAGGTGATTTCCAAACCAGTCCGCCAGCGGCTCAAGTCCCGCTTGCGAAAGATTTTGGTCCAACTGCCCCCAGAGTCGCGGCAGATGGTTCAGATAGCCCGGTTTCGCATCGCGCCGCCAGAGCCGCACGAATACGCCCAGAATGCGGGCGGCCCGCTGCGCGCCCATGACGGCATAGCTTGTCCGGAACGCCGCTTCGTCGACGTCGCGGCCAGCGAGGTATCGCGCCAGCATCTCCATCTGCACATCCTGCGGGACGTCCCGGCGCGCATCCTGCAATAGCGACACCAGATCGTACGCGGAAGGCCCGCGCATGGCGTCCTGAAAATCCAGAATGCCGACGCGCCGGGGGCCCTCCCGCTCCGGCAGCCACATCAGGTTGGGCGCGTGATAGTCGAGCTGGACCATGCGATCCGCGTCATACAGACCGGCGGGCAGGACGGCCTGCCATACAGCCCGGTAGGACGACCGCACATCGTCGCTGGCAGACCCCTCCATCAGTTCTGGCCAGTGCCAGTCGAGCAGCAGCTCCGCCTCCTTGATCATACGTTCGGTACCATAATCGTCGATGATGACGTCCCCGAGACGGGCGGGCATGGGATCGGCGTGGAGCGCGACCAGTACGTCCGTCGCCATAAGATATAGTTCGCGCTCCGCCGCTTGTGACGCCGTCTTCAGATATTGGAAATACTGATGCGTTCCAAGGTCTTCCAGCAGAATGAGACCCACGCTGAGGTCATAGGCATGAATGGCGGGTCCGCTCATCCCGCGCCGGCGGATTTCCAGCGCCAGTTCGACGAACCATTCAGAACGCTCCGATGGATCGGGCGCATGCATCAGGATCGCCGACCTATCGCCCTTGCGCAGGCGGAAATAGCGCCGGAACGCCGCGTCGGCACTGAATTCGGAAATGTCCGCGCCCTCCCAGCCCTCTGCGGCGAGAAAGCGCGGTGCGGCGTCCGGCAGATTTACAGTCTGGCCCATCGGCGCTCCCAACTCTCGGGCACCTGCGCTGTCAATATGCGAACCGCATCCCCGGTACCGTCCAGCGTCAGTTTCAGGGCGGGCCCGGGCAGCAAGGTGCCGCCGCGTTCCGGCCATTCGACAATCAGTGCGCCGTCCTCAAGCACATCATCAAGCGCGAGCGGCAGTATCTCCTCCGCGTCACCCAGGCGGTATAGATCGCTGTGCCACACGGGCAAACGCATTCCCGGCCCCTCATAGGGCTGCACCAGCGTGAATGTCGGGCTGGGCACTTCGCCCGCATGGCCGGCACCGCGCAGCATACCGCGCGCCAGCACCGTTTTCCCCGCGCCCAGGGGGCCTGACAGCGCGACGATGTCGCCCGCCTGCAGACACGCGCCCAGGCGTACGCCGAACGCCTGCTGCGCGCCCTCGTCCGCGAATTGCATTACAGGTCCAGCATCCGCGGACCATCATCAAGCTGGCTGACTGGCCGCCGCGGCAGGCACATGCGCACCGCCGTGCCCTCACCCGGCGCAGAATCGAGCTCCAGCGTACCGTTATGCAGGTCGACGATCTCGCGAACCAGCGACAGACCAAGCCCTACACCCTGGCTGGCCCCGGCATTGGCCGCCTTGTAAAACCGCTCGAAAACCGCATCCTGTTCCTCTTTGGGAATGCCGATCCCGTTATCCACGACAGCGATCGTGATCCATTCGAGGTCGCCCGACGCCGTCACCGCGACACGGCCGCCCTCCGGTGTGAAGCGGACCGCGTTCGATACGAGATTATACAGCGCCTGCTTCAGCCGAACGGCATCGCCCGGCACGGTGCCAAGATCAGCGTCAATGTCGATGGTGAACGCCAGACCCCGGTCCTTCGCGCTTCCCTTCGACATGTCGGCGACACTTTCAATAAGCGCCTGAACGTCGACATCCTCACTGTCCAGCGAAAGCCCGTCGGCGTCGCTGACGGCAAGATCTATGATGCCGTTGATCATCACGCGCAGGCGGTCGGCACTGGTGCGGATCGATCCGACATAATCGGCCTGCTTCCCGTTCAGTGGTCCGGCGATGCCCAATTCAAGCATTTCGCCAAATCCGGCAATCGCGGTGAGCGGCGTGCGCAATTCGTAGGACATGTTCTCGACGAACCGGCTTTTCGCCATGTCGGCGGCTTCCAGCGCCTCGTTACGGTCTCGCAGTGCCGTTTCGATGCGTTCGGCGTCGGTAACGTCGATAAAGGTGAACAGCGCATTGCCATCGGGCAGGGGCACGGCGGAAAATCTCAGGAAGCGATCATTGTCGAGCAGCAGCCGCCCTTCGCGCTCGGACCGGCCGTCGGTCGAAGCGTTGATCAGCGACCGCATGATGTCGACGACATCGTTGCCCCGGATACCGACACGGGCTGTCGTGAACAGCGCGTCGACAGCCGGATTGCCTTCCAGCCCTGCCAGCGGAATGTCCCACAGTTCACGAAATGCCCGGTTATGAAATTGCAGGCGTCCCGACACGCCGAAAACCGCGACAGCCTCCTGCAGATTCTGCAGCGTGGCATCCTGCACCCTCACCAGCTGTTCACGCGACGATGCCAGACGCAGGCGTTCCGACTGATCCTCGAAAATCAGCATCAGACCGCCATCGGGCGTCGGCTGCGCCAGCACGCGAAGGACCATATTGTCGGGCAAGACCCAGGTTTCCTCAATGCCGGGATCGGTCGACAGGAACCAGCCTCGCCGTGCCGCCATCCATGCCGGAAAATCACGCTGTTCCGGCAGGCGGCGTGCCTCGCGCATATGCTCGAGCACGCGTCCGAATTCCGGCTGCTGCGCCAGCATTTCCTCACTCACCTGGAACAGCCGCTGAAACGCCTGATTGACACTTTCCAGGTTCCGCTCGGCATTGAACCGCGCCACACCGGCGGACAGCCGGGCCACGGTATCGGACTGCGCCTTGGCATAACGGTCACGCTCATCGCGCGCTTCATCACGATCGGAAATATCAAGCGCAAACCCGGCCACTTCGCCCGAAGGCAGCGGTATCTCTATGACCCGCAGACGTCTGCGCGCGCCCCCGATGACCGTGGTTTCCTCGCGGACCTGCAACTCGCCCGCCGCCAGTGCGGCCCGCGCGCCGGCACGCGGGGCCATGGTCAGGCTTCCCGTCAACAGCTCGGCCTGCGCCGCGACGGCCGCCGCCGGGCTTTCCGCCTCCACCGCTTTTGCATAATATTCATTGACCTCGATCAGCGACAGGTCGGTGCCGCGGCGCCAGACCGGCACCGGCGCCGCGGCGATCATGCGCCTTGCGGCCTCGGAGCGGGCAATCTCGTCCGCGCGGCGCGTCTCTATCCTGGCCTGCTCATGCCGGATGTCGGTCATATCGACAAACCAGACGACAACGCCGCGATCACCGGCAACCTCCGGCGGCGCCGCGCTGCCGCTGGCACTCAGATGACGGCGGCCATCGTTCGTCATCACGTCGATGCGGAAGGGCACGCCCGATACCGCAGCGGCCGCAACCGCCGTTTCAAGATTGGTGAAGCCCTCACCATTCAGTCCCACATCACCATCAGGAGCAAGCTCGGACAGCGTGACGGCGCGGTGGTCCAGACCCAGCCACGCCCTGAGCGCGTCCGACATGGTGACACGGCCCTCATCGCCAACGATCAGATAGGCGCCGGGCACGGTTTCCAGCAGCCCGCGCAGCCTGAGACCCCACGCCTGCGCGGTTTCCGCCTGCGCCCGCACCCGCACCGAACGAATGACCGCCCATACCGCCAGAAGCAGCCATGCCGCCGCTACGATCAGAGCCGCGGTCGTGGGCAGCAAAACCGGTCCCGATTCCTGCGCGCGCGCAGCGGATGGCAGACCAAGGCTTAGCGCGAACAGGACCAGAAATGTGCGCCGCGCCGGGGACTGCATCACGATAAGCCGAAGGAGAATAAACCCGAACACGCCGCGGACCTTAGCGCCTGCCCCGCGCCATGTGAATCCGCCATCGTCCAGACCGGGCCAAATGAATCCGCCAGCCCCCTTCGCGCTTCGCCGTTCATTCGCCAGGGCCCCCGCATCAGATACCGGCCCAAAGAAACATGACGACGTCATGACCACCGCCAGCTCCTCCGGTGACATCTTGCCTCCGCCGGCGACCGCCCATCCTGCAGGGCGCAGGCATCTTGGCCAATCACAGATCAGGTGAAGTCCCCGCCCAGACCATTTGGTGGTTTCAGTTGCATGTCTCATGCCGCGCCAGCGCCGCTTCGACGTCAGCGCCGACGGCTTGATAGTCCTTCCAGCGTCCCACCGATCGTGTGTGAATGGGCGAGCGCACCTGCACGGAACTCGCGGTCGATACCGGCGCACTGTTCCGATGAAAATTAAGCACCTCCGGATCCCAGTTTTTTCCGGCAAATTCAATCAGCTTCCGACTTTCCGCCTCCTGATCGCTGACCAGGTCCTCATATTTGACCTCTTGATAGCGCGGTCCAGCGAACAGCCCGCGATACGCATCCGCCAGATCGTTGAACCTGGATACGAAATGTGCCGTCCAGTCCACATCGTACGAATAGTCATAATAGCCGAACTCAGTCGCGAAGAGCTGGCGGTAGTTCGCGATGACCACGTCGCGTGGATCGCGGCGCACCATGATGATGCGCGCTTCCGGCAGGGCGGCCAGAATGTGCGGGACGTAGAAGAAGTTCAGCGGCATCTTATCGACGACAAGATCGTTGCCCTTGTCGGCGGCGAAATCCATGACGACGCGCCGATATCCGGCTGCCATCGCCGCGGCGTCGACTTCGGCCGCGAGGCTTTCGGGCGTCAGCGCATAAGCGCCCGGAAGGCCGGACAGGCGTTTCGCGATGAGGGCGACATCGCTCAGTTCCCCGGCAGACATGATGCTGTCATGACTGGACAGGATCCTGTCGGTCAGCGTGGTGCCCGAACGCGGCATGCCGACGACGAACAGCGGAGCGGGATTTATGTCCGCCACACGCTGGCGGGCAATCCCGTCCTGCATCCGGTGCGCGCGTGCCAGACTCGCGGCGAACAGGCGGTCGACCCAGGCCGCATCATAGCTGGTGACGGATCGCTTTTCCGCTTTGGCCGATATCAGCCACGAATAAGCCTGCTCTATATCGCCCAGTCGCTCCGCCACATTCGCCGCCGCATGCCCGATCAGCAATTTTGCGTCCGCGCCTCTGGTTTCTGAAAACCGGGCCTCAAGCGATACAAGTTTGTCGGCAGACGGCGATTCCAGTTGGACAAGCGCAAGACGAGCGCGATGGAAGTCGGGATGACGCGCCAGCAGATCGGTAAAGACAATGCGCGCCTCCGTCAGCGCGCCCGCAAATTGCAGGCCGGTCGCCAGATTATAGACGAACTGCGCATTCCCCGGCTCTGCGTTCACGGCGCGCCTGAAGTAGGGAAGGGCGCGATCTGTGCGGCCTGTCCGGACAAACAGCACGCCGACCGTGTCGAGGTCCAGCGGGTCTTCCAAAGACAATTCAGAAAGCCGCTCGGCCACCTGCCGCGCCTCTCTCCGCTCGCCGACAGATAGCAGGGCACGCCCCCTCCCCATCAGTGTGCGCGGATCTTGATCACCAAGTTCCAGCGCTTTGGCCGATAGCTCAACGGCCTTCGCCGCATTGCCGCCTTCCAGCGCCACAAGCGCCATAACGCCCCAGGCACCGCCATCCTGCCGGTCATGCGCAAGTTGTTGCAGCGCACCGTCATATGCCGCCTTGAGCTGCCCGGCGGACAGTTGCGCTTTTGCAACAGCAAGTGGCGATTGTGTCATAACGAAGTCGTTTTCTTTTGCCTTTTATAACGGATGCGGCACTTTTGGCGCGTTAAATTACATAGGAGTGAGAGCATGTCCTGTACCGGTCTGGCATCCAAGGCGACTTTCCTGCTCGCCGCAAGCGCAATTGCTTTTTCCGCTCACGCACAGGATGTAGGCGAAGCTGGGCAGGAGGCCACCGACAGCGACGTGATCGTCGTGACGGCGACCCGCCGCGCCAGTACGGTTCAGGACGTCCCCATCAACATATCGGCGATTGGCGGGGTTCAGCTGGAAGAGCGCCGCCTTGATAATCTGCGCGAAGTCGCACGCGCCATTCCCGGCGTCTACGTGGTTGATCAGGGCAGCCGCTCTGGCACGCCGATCGTCTTTCGCGGCCTGAACGCGACCGGTCTCGGTTCGTTCGACGGCAATAATGACGGCGGCGGCACGGTCGCCACTTATGTCGGCGAGATCCCGCTCTACATAGACCTTCGTATCAATGATATTGAACGTGTGGAATTCCTGATCGGCCCGCAGGGTACGCTTTACGGTGCAGGCACACTTGGCGGCGCGATCCGGTATATTCCAGCGCGTCCGGACTTCGATGGCGTTTCGGGTGAAGTGCGCGGCGATGCCTATGATTACGCTTCGGGCGGCGGCATCAGTTTTGACGTCGGGGGGACGGTTAACGTACCTCTTACCGACAATCTCGCCCTTCGCGCCTCGGTTGACTATCTCGAAGATCAGGGATTCATCGATTATCCCTTCGCGGTGCAGGAAGTCGGCGTTTCGAATCCCGACGCCAACCCTGCGGATGCGGCGGCCTTCGGCGCAAATCTCCGTCCCCTCAGTGACGTGAATTTCGAAAAGGTCATCAGCGGCAGGGTGGCGCTGCGCCTGAACCCCGTGGATGCGCTTGACGCCACGCTCACCTATCACTTCCAGAAGGACGAGACGGGTGGCCGTCAATTCTCGCAGCGGCGCCTGTCAAATTACCCGGTTGAGATCGGCAAATATGAGTCCGCCCTTCGCGTTCCGGAACCCAATGAGCGAACGACACAGCTCGTTTCGCTGGAGCTTGAGCTGGACCTTGGCTTCGCAAACCTTGTGTCCGCCACCGGTTACAGCACGTTCGATGATGACGGCAATCGCGACCAGACCGATCTTCTGATCGGGCTTGAATACAGCTATGAGCAGTTCCCCGAATTCACGGCATTCACCCGTGAAGTGAGCGAGGAAGAGACACTGACGCAGGAACTGCGTCTGGTGTCGGCGTTCGACGGTCCGTTCTCCTTCATCGTCGGCGGCTTTTTCAACGAGCGCAAGCAGGACAATGTCAGCACCGAATTCACGCCGGGCTACGACCAGTTTGCCGTGGATGAGTTCGGCGGTGTACAATTGCGTCCCGACTCGATCGAATATATCGCGCCATTCCGCTCACGCCTGACGGAACTCGCGGCCTTTGGTGAGTTTTCCTACCAGCTGACCGATGCCTGGCAGGTGACCGTCGGTGGGCGTTACTACGACTATAGCCTGACGACCGCTGCCGCCGTCGATCTGCCGGTCTTCGAAACGGTGTTCAACGGGCGCGACCCGGAATCCATCGTCTTCGACTTTGAGCCCGGCGGCCAGAAAGACAATGGCTTCCTGTTCAAGTTCAACACGTCCTATGAAATCAATCCGGACGTGCTGATCTATGCGACTGTCAGTCAGGGTTACCGGATCGGCAATTCGAACGGCACGGCCGCGTGCCCGAACCCCTTGCCCGACAATCAGATCATCTGCGCGTTACCGAATGAAATCGCGTTCGGGCCGGACGAGACGCTTAACTATGAGCTTGGTTTCAAAACGCAGTTCTTCGACCGTCGCCTGACCCTGAACGGGGCGATCTATTATATAGACTGGTCTGACCCGCAGATTGCATCGGCAACGTTAAACGGCCAGTCGCCGATCACGATCAACGGCAATGGCGCCGAAACCAGGGGCGCCGAGCTGTCGGCTGTGCTGGAACTCGTTGAGGGCCTGTCGATCCGCGGCACCTATTCCTACACGGATCCGAAACTGACCGAGGATTCGCCGAACATCATTCCCGTGCTGACGGGCAATACTCCGTTTGACAACGGCTTTTCCGATGGCTTTGCAGGCGACCGTCTGCCGGGTAGCCCCAAGCATCAGGGCAGCCTTTTTGTCGACTATAAATTCCCCGTTGGCGACAATCTGAACGCGACACTCAGCTACGGCGTCTACGCACAGTCAGACGTTGCGACACGGACCGGTGAACGCGGCGCCTCCCTGACGCTGCCTGGTTTCGACCAGCACCAGGCGTCGCTTGGCTTAAAGATGGCGAACGGCCTGTCCGTATCTGCCTATGTCGATAATCTATTCAACGAGTATATCGAAACAGGCGTTCGCGGGACGCCAGCTTTCGACAAGTCGGTGAGCGATATCAACGGCGACCCGGTCTATGTGCGGACCTACGGCACATTCGTCGCACCGCCGCGCCGGATCGGCGTACGGACGTCGTTTAAATTCTAAAAGCCGGACATCATCCGGCGAAATCATGGGGCAATCTGTAATATGCAAATTGCCCCATAAGCTTGCCACGAGGCTGACGCGCTGACGTGAATGAATGCATCCAGCTTCATGGCATGATGCGATCATAAAGACGAGAGTAAGCCGCACGGATATTGTTTCGCATACGCAAACGAAACAACTTCTGGCCTGCCGAATTTCGTGACTTTTTTATCACGAGTTCAGCTCAAAACACACATATTCGTGCTGACTTCTTTACACGCCTG
This sequence comes from Pacificimonas pallii, assembly GCF_019204005.1. GTDB lineage: Bacteria > Pseudomonadota > Alphaproteobacteria > Sphingomonadales > Sphingomonadaceae > Pacificimonas > Pacificimonas pallii. Next base: position 365,695 of record NZ_JAGSPA010000001.1, read on the forward strand.
GCAGGTAATTCTACAGCTTTGCATCTGACGTGAACGCTGAGGACAAGTGCCTCCAGCCGACGCATGTCATTTGGCCTGGTCGCGCCGGGGTGCCGCTTTTGCTCGGCGACCCTGAACGACCATCAAAGGCTAAGATAATGACAAAATTGCAGTTCCGTCACCTCCACACCTCCACGGCAATCATTGCGGCGCTTGGCTTGGCGCTCCCCGCCTTCGCACAGGACAGCGCGGAAACCGCCGCTGCGCAGTCTGCCAGCACTCCCAATGATGACGTCATCATTGTCACCGGATCGCGTATCCAGCGTAACGATCTGGAGCTGTCGAGCCCTGTTACCGTGGTCTCCAACGAGGCCATCAAGCTGTCCGGCGCTGTCGGTGTCGAGGAATATCTGCGCGACATTCCGCAGGCCGTCACGGCGATCGGCAGCAATACGAACAATGGCAATGAAGGCGCGGCGACCGTCGACCTTCGCAATCTTGGCGAGGAGCGGACGCTTGTGCTTGTCGATGGCAAGCGCTTCGTGCCCTATGACGGCGACGGTATCGTCGATCTGAACATGATCCCGCCTGCCCTTGTCGAGCGCGTCGAGGTCGTCACCGGCGGTGCGTCGGCGGTGTATGGCTCCGACGCCATTTCCGGCGTCGTCAACTTCATCCTGCGCGACGATTTCGAGGGGCTGGAAGCCGAAGGCCTGATGAGCATCAGTGAGAAGGGCGATTCCCAATCCTACACGCTGTCCTTGACCGGCGGCCTGAATTTCGCGGGCGGGCGCGGCAACATCACTGTCAACGGCGGCTATGCGAAGCAGGAGGCCCTGTTTCAGGGTGACCGTGAATTCTCGCTGTTCGCGCTGGCGGCGGAGGATTTCGGGCCCGGCGGCAGCGCCACCACACCAAACGGCTTTGTCGATCTTGGCGATGGCTTCCAGTTCAATGCGAATGGCGACCTCATCGCCGACGCGGTCGACCCGGCGCGCTTCAACTTCAACCCGTTCAACCTGCTGCAGGCGCCGCATGAAAAATACACCGCGACCGCCGTCGCCAAGTACGAATTCTCCGACTCGCTGGAGGCATTCGGCCGGTTTTCCTATGCGGAGAGCGAGGTCCGAACGATCATCGCGCCGACGGGGACATTCTTTTTCCCGTTCGAGCTCAATTACGAGACAAATCCGTTCATCAGCGATCAGGCGCGCAGCATCTTCGCGGCGCAGGATACGACGCCCGGCGATGACTCGATCACGTTTGGCTATGGCCGCCGTCTGACCGAACTCGGCACGCGCGATTCAGTATATTCCAACGCCGCATGGCAGGGTGTCGGCGGCCTGCGCGGCAAATTTGGCAGCAACCTCAAATGGGAGGTCTTCGCGCAATATGCCGAAACCGACCGCTCTCAGCAGTTTCTGAATGACGTTTCCTTCAACGAGGCGCAGCAGGCTATCCTCGTTGTCGACGATGGCGGCGGCCCCGTTTGCCGTGATGCCTCCAATAGCTGTGTGCCCGCCAATATTTTCGGCCCCGGCAACCTGTCGGCGGCGGCGGGCGATTTCATCCGCCTTGATCTGCGGGAAGACAATAAGACCTCGCAATTCGTGGTCGGCGGCTTCCTTTCCGGCGACCTCCCCTTCGCGATCTCCGAGACGCCGGGTGCGTTCGTGGTCGGTGCGGAGTATCGCAAGGAAGATTATGAGGCGATCCCTGACGACAATCTCGCTCAGGGCAACAGCATCGGCTTCGGCTCCTCGACACCCGTCAATGCGAATTACGACGTCAAGGAAGTCTACGGCGAGATCAACATTCCCATTCTGGAAGACCGCCCGTTCTTCGAAAGCCTGTCGATCGAAGGCGGCGTCCGCTACTCCGACTATCAGAATGAGGTGACAACGCTGGGCGTCAGCAACAGCTTTTCCAACTGGTCCTACAAAATTGGCGCGGAATGGAGCCCCGTTTCAGATCTGCGGTTCCGGGCCGCGTTCCAGCGGGCCGTGCGCGCGCCGAACCTGAACGAGATCGGCGAACCGCGGACACCGTCGACCGGCGATGCCAATTTCGACCCCTGTCAGGGTAGCAATCCCATCGGCAATGCGACGTTGACCGCGCTCTGCCTGGCAACCGGTGTACCGGCGGAAAATCTCGGTTCGGTTGGCGGGCCGATATCTGGCCAGATCAACAATTTCGTTGGCGGCACCGCCAATATCGTTCCTGAAAAGTCGAATACCTGGACAGTTGGTGTCGTGCTGACACCCACATTCCTGCCGGACTTCACGGCGACGGTCGATTATTTCGACATCACGGTGAACGATGCGATCCTGCAGGTGCCGGAGCAGTCGGTGCTCGATGCGTGCTACCTGATCGAGCAGGATGCGAGCGGTGCTTTCTGTAGCCTGATTGACCGCAACCCGCTGAACGGCCGCCTGATCGGCGGGACAGAGACCGGCGTTGACGTTCGTGTCCGCAACATCGGTTTCCTGCGTTCGCGCGGTATCGATGTCTCGGCCCGATATGGCATCGATATCGGCGATGTCGGCACGATCGACCTTGGCGTGAATCTGACACGGCAGCTGCGTACGGATCTGCAATTCGCGGACCTGCTGCCGGTCAATGAATGCGAGGGCCTGGTCGGCACGACCTGCCTGCGCCCGGACCCGAAATGGCGCTGGACGCAGACAACCGCCTTCACGACCGGCGACTTCACCGTTCAGCTGCGCTGGCAGCACATTGGCAGCCTCACCAATGATAATGTTGCGTTCGGCGTTGCGGATGCCAGCGACTTCGTCGTACCAAAGATCGGATCGTTCGATTATTTCGACCTGACCTCGCGCTTCCGCGTGGCGGACCAGATCGAATTCCGCGCAGGCGTTAATAATTTGTTCGACAAGTCACCGCCCGTTGTCGGCAATGACTATGGCGGCACGGCGGAAAATAGCGGCAACACCTATCCGGGTACCTATGACCCGATCGGTCGCAGCTTCTTCATCGGCGCCACGCTGACCTACTGATCGGAGAGCGACAAAAAGGGGCGGTGCGCATCGACACGCACCGCCCCTTTTTTTATCACAGGCGAGACTTAAGCCTCGTTCATCTCGCACCCGCCAAAGGACCAATCACGGCTTTTGCAGCAGCCAGATTGTGCCCTTCGGCAATTTTCGCCGTGAACGGGGGCCAGCAAGTTCCGCAGGCGCGGCTAGTAGCGATACTCGTCCGCCTTGAACGGCCCCTCAAGCGGGACGCCGATATAGCTGGCCTGTTCCTCGGTCAGCGTGCTCAGCTTCACGTTCAGCTTTTCAAGGTGCAGGCGCGCGACCTTCTCATCCAGATGCTTCGGCAGCACGTAGACCTGGTTCTTATATTCGTCGGACTTCGTCCAGAGCTCGATCTGCGCCAGCACCTGATTGGTGAAGCTCGCCGACATCACGAAGCTTGGATGACCCGTCGCGTTGCCCAGGTTCAGCAGGCGGCCCTGTGAAAGCAGCAATATGCGGTGGCCATCGGGGAACGTATACATGTCGACCTGCGGCTTCACCTCGATCGTCTCCAGATTCTTCAGCGCGCCGACCTGAATCTCATTGTCGAAGTGACCGATATTCCCAACGATCGCCATATCCTTCATCGCGCGCATATGCTCGATGGTGATGACGTCCTTATTGCCCGTCGTCGTGACGAAGATGTCGGCGACGGGAGCGGCTTCCTCCATCGTCGTTACGGCAAAGCCGTCCATGGCGGCCTGCAGCGCGCAGATCGGGTCGATTTCAGTGACCATCACGCGCGCACCGGCACCGCGCAGCGATGCTGCCGAGCCCTTGCCGACGTCGCCGTAACCCGCGACGACGGCCAGCTTGCCGGCCATCATCACGTCCGTGCCGCGGCGAATGCCATCGACCAGCGATTCCTTGCAGCCATATTTATTGTCGAACTTCGACTTGGTGACGCTGTCATTCACGTTGATCGCGGGAAAGGGCAGCTTGCCTTCTTTCGCCAGACCGTAAAGGCGCAGCACGCCCGTTGTCGTCTCTTCGGACACACCCTTGATATTGTCGCGCAGCCTGGTGAAGAATCCGGGCGATGCGGCCAGGCGCTTCTTCAGCACCTTCTGCATTTCCTCCTCTTCTTCATTCGTCGGCGCGGGCATGTCTTCGCCAGCTTCGATGCGGGCACCCCAGATGACATACATCGTCGCGTCGCCGCCATCATCCAGGATCAGGTTGCAGGGCTCGCCCTCCCACTGGAAAATATGGTCGACATATTCCCAATATTCCGCCAGCGTTTCGCCTTTCTTGGCAAAGACCGGCACGCCCGTCGCAGCGATGGCGGCGGCGGCATGATCCTGTGTCGAATAGATATTGCACGATGCCCAGCGCACTTCGGCGCCCAGCGCCGTCAGCGTCTCGATCAGCGCCGCCGTCTGGATCGTCATGTGCAGGCAGCCCGCAATGCGCGCGCCCTTCAGCGGCTTTGCCGCGCCATATTCTTCACGCGTGGCCATCAGGCCCGGCATTTCGGTTTCGGCGATGTCGAGCTCGCGGCGGCCATATTCAGCGAGCGAAATGTCAGCAATAATCGAATCATTAGCCACGTCGGGGCTCCTTCATGTGGGGGGTTTTCTACACTCGCCACATAAGGATCATCACGGCCAAGGGCAAATATAAAGACTGCTTTATATGACCGCGTGGCAGCTGCGGATCAGGCGCGCCCGCTGGTGGCGGACAGCAGCGATACGTCGATACCCGCAACCTCAAAGGCTCTGGGCCAGCGCGTCTCGACCGGCGTATCGAAGATAATCTCCTGCTCACCCGGCACATTCATCCAGCCGTGGCGGGTCAGCTCCCCTTCCAGCTGCCCCTCGCCCCAGCCGGTATAGCCCAGCGCGATCAGCCAGTGTTTCGGACCCTTGCCCGCGCCGATGTCGCGCAGGATATCCAGCGTCGCGGTCAGTGACCAGCGGTTCGCGACATTCAATGTGCCCTGGCCCTCATAGTCCGTGGAATGCACCACGAAGCCGCGTGCAGGCTCCACAGGTCCGCCCGAATAGACGGGCGCGTCGTCCATTTCGGAATGGTCGATATCGAGCTGGTCCATCAGCCCGCGGGCGTCCACATCGCCGCGAATATGGTTCACGACAATGCCGAGCGCGGATTCGTCATCATGCGCGCACATGGCGATGACGGCACGATCGAAACGATCATCGCCCATGCCGGGCATGGACAGAAGCAGCTGGCCGGAGAGGAAAGGAGGTTGATCGGTCATTTGGTCAACATAAGCACTGATCTGCGCTCGCCAAGGTGAAACGGTGCCGCTAGCAGGGAAACAGGACCCACCGATCAGACAAGCAGGAGATCATCATCATGGCCGTATCCGTAGGCGACAAGGTTCCCAGTGCACAGCTGACGCAGATGACCGCTGACGGCCCGCGTCCCGTCGCCACAGACGAATATTTCAAGGACCGCACGGTGGCATTCTTCGCCGTTCCCGGTGCCTTCACACCGACGTGCAGTGCCAAGCATCTGCCCGGTTTCATTGAAAAATCGGATGATATGAAGGCCAAGGGCGTCGACGAGATCGCCTGCATGTCCGTCAATGACACATTCGTCATGGATGCATGGGGGAAAAGCGCGGATGCGGACGGTAAGGTCACGATGCTAGCTGATGGCAATGGCGATTTCACCAAGGCGCTCGGCCTGACGCTCGATGCTTCCGGCTTCGGCATGGGGCAGCGTTCGCAGCGCTTTTCGATGATCGTCAGGGATGGCACTGTCGCCGAACTCAACGTCGAAGCGCCGGGCGATTTTCGCGTCTCGAGCGCTGAGCACATGCTCGGGCAGCTTTAACCCTTGGGCGTCACGGCTGCGGAGATCGTCAACCAGCTGGAGGACGCATATCGCGCCAGCACCGAACGGCTTCGCAGTGCCCTGCGGGAATTTATCCGTACCGGAGCGCGGCCCGATCCGGTGCTGCGCGCCGATGGCGGCTTTGCCTATCCGGAAATCCGCATCGAATATAATGGTGCGGAGCCGCAGGCCACGAGCGCGCTCCGTTCCTTCGGGCGCCTATCGAGCGCAGGCCTGTTCGCGTCCACGGTCACCCGCCCCGCGCTCTTCCGCAAATATCTTGAGGCGCAGCTGTCCATTCTGATGGAAAAATACGGTGTTACGCCCACCGCCGCGTTGAGTCGGCAGGAAATTCCGTTTCCCTACGTCATCGATGGCAGCGATCTGGATGCGGGCAGCGTCACGACCGCCGATATCGCGCGCTGGTTTCCAACCACGGAACTTGCGCATATCGGCGATGAAGTGGCGGACGGCACATGGGATGCGCAGCGCAGCGGCCACAGTCCGCTGGCATTGTTCGACGCGCTGCGCACCGATTTCAGTCTGGCCCGGCTCCAGCATTACACCGGTACGCCGGTCGAACATGTGCAGCGCTATCTGCTGTTCACCAATTATCAGAGATATGTCGAGGAATTCGTCCGCTGGGGCGCGGGCCAGCTGAAGGCGGGCGGGCGCTATTCCCTGCTGTCCGGACCCGGCGGCATGCGGCTGACACCCGAAACCGCGGACCCGGCCAATCTGCCCGACATGACCGCGGCGCGAAAATCGCAAATGCCCGCCTATCATCTTGTGGCGGAGAACGGCACGGGAATCAGCATCGTCAATATCGGCGTCGGCCCTTCCAATGCGAAAACCATCACCGACCATCTGGCGGTGCTGAGGCCAGAGGCATGGCTGATGATCGGCCATTGCGGCGGGCTGCGCGATAGTCAGCGCATCGGCGATTATGTTCTGGCCCATGCCTATCTGCGCGACGACCATGTGCTGGACCCGGTGCTGCCGCCCGAGATCCCCATCCCGCCCATCGCCGAGGTGCAGCAGGCCTTCTGGAGCGCCGCCGAACAGATCAGCGGTGAGGAGCCGGAGGCGCTGAAACGGCGCATGCGCACCGGAACGATCGTCACCACCGACGACCGAAACTGGGAATTGCGCTATTCGGAATCCGCACTGCGTTTCTCGCAATCAAGAGCCGTCGGCATCGACATGGAATCGGCGACCATCGCCGCGCAGGGTTACCGCTACCGCGTCCCCTACGGCACGCTCCTGTGCGTCAGCGACAAGCCGCTGCATGGTGAACTCAAACTTCCCGGTCAGGCCAACCGCTTTTACGAACGCGCCGTCCGCGAACATATCGACATCGGCATCGCCGCCGTCGATGCGCTGCGCGATTTCGGTCCAAAGCTGCACAGCCGCAAGCTGAGGGCCTTCGACGAACCGGCGTTTCGGTAAAGCTCACATAGAAGCAGAGCCAACTGCGGTCAGGTTCTGACCATCGCAGATCGAATATCAGTCTGCGAGAAATCGTCGCCCACAAACAGCAGTGGTGCATTTAATTCACGCGCAAGCGCGTAGGAAAAGCAATCACCAAAGTTCAGTTTCGCCGGATGACGCGTCCGGCCAAAACGGTCGAAGGCAGCCTTCGCCAATTCGAGCTGTTCCGACGTGAACGGAACGCTCATTGCACCAATCCGCTCTAGAAACGCTTGAAGACGCTCTACACCCGCCTCAATGCCCTTGCGAGTGACGACGACATGCAGTTCAAGTTCCGTTGCCGTTGAAATCGCGACCTCCGATGCTGTGGAAATCCGGTCGATAATGTTCTCGTAATCAGGTTCCTTCAGCAGGATCGCGATCAAAACCGAACTATCGAGAATAATCAACGCGGAAGGCCATATTCGTCATACATTTCCGCGTCGATTTGTTCCCTGGTGAGACCCTTCGGCGGATCAGGCCAAGACAACACCATAGCCAATAGGTCGCGGCGCTTGTTCGTCGCATCCTCGCTATTTTTCACACGGTTCAATCGCTCGGTAGCCGCCCGCTTCATGGCAAGGCTGATCGATTCACCGGTATGCGCCGCAAGTTCGCGGATCAACGCTTCGGTCTCTCGGTTTTTAATGTTCAGTGCCATGCGGAAACCCGGCTATAAAGACGTTTTGCAAATGTCTTTATAGCCGGGTTTCTTCACGAACGCAATCCAGCTACCACCCGCATGACTTGCCTTTGTTCTGCTCTTCCAGCCAGCCCTTCAGCGGTTCGAAATAGGCGACCAGCGCTTCGCCGTTCATGTCGCGGGTACCGGTGAAGGCTTCGAGCGCATCGGGCCAGGGGCGGCTCGATCCCATTTCCAGCATGGCGTTCAGCTGCGCGCCGACCTCGGCATTGTCATAGATCGAGCAGCGATGCAGCGGGCCTTGCCAGCCTGCCTGTTCGCACGCGGCCTGATGGAACTGGAACTGCAGCAGGCGCGCCATGAAATAGCGCGTGTAGGGCGTGTTGCCGGGGACATGATATTTCGCGCCGGGATCGAAACTGTCGGCGGGGCGCGGACCGCCGGGCGGAACGATGCCCTGATATTCCCGGCGCAGGTCGGTCCAGCTCTTCGTGTAATTCTCTGGCGTCGTCTCGCCGGAAAAGACCTGCCAGCGCCATTTGTCGATCATCAGGCCAAAGGGCAGGAACGCGACCTTGTCCATCGCCTGCCGCAGCAGCAGGCCGATATCCTTGTCGGCGGCAGGAATATTCGCTTCGTCCAGCAGGTCGATCTGCGTCAGATAGTCCGGCGTGACGCTGAGCGCGATCATGTCGCCAATGGCCTCGTGAAAGCCGTCATTGGCGCTGTTCTTGTAGAGGAAGGGCTGGCCCTTATAGGCGCGCTGGTAATAATTGTGCCCCAGCTCGTGATGCACGGTGACGAAGTCGTCGGCATTCACCTTAGTGCACATCTTGATGCGGACATCATCCTCATTGTCGAGATTCCAGGCGGACGCGTGGCAGACGACTTCACGGTCGCGCGGCGCGGTAATCTGGCTGCGTTCCCAGAAGGTTCCGGGCAGCGGTGCGAAGCCGAGCGACGAGAAGAAGGTCTCGCCCGTTTCCACGATCCGCTTCGGCGTATAGTCCGCCTTCACCAAGAGGTCGGTCAGGTCATAGCCAAGATCACCGGCACCCTCCGGTGCCACGATGTCATAGATATTTCCCCATTCCTGCGCCCACATATTGCCGAGAAGATCGGCGCGGATCGGGCCATTTTCCGGCTGGACATCGTCGCCATAGGCCTCGTTCAGCTTGCTGCGCGTGTAGCAGTGCAGCTGGTCGTAAAGCGGCTTCACCTCCTGCCAATTGGCATCCAGCATCGCGGCATAGGCATCGGGGTCCATGTCATAACCCGAACGCCACATCGCGCCGGTATCGGCATAGCCGAGCGAGCGCGCGCCTTCGTTGGAAAGCTCGACGAAGCGGGCATAATCCTCGCGCATCGGCGTGCCGACCCTGTGCCAGCTGGTCCACATCTCCTGCAGCACGGCGGGGTCGCGCTCAGTGCCCATCAGCGCTTCCAGATCATTGCCGCGCGTCTCGGTGCCTTTGTACATGCCCTTGCCCTTGCCATAGGCAGAGTTGAGGCCTGTCAGCAGTGTCGCGAGTTCATCCGCCGCGCCCGGAACATTCGGCGCAGGCGCCGTCAGCGACTGCCGCAGCATGTTGAGCTTTCGCGACGTATCGTAGCTGAGCCCGTCAATCGCGGCATATTTCGCGGCCTCATTGGCAAGCTCCACCGCCGCCTTGGTATATTCCGCGCTGGCGCGCGCCGCCAGGAAATCGGTATCGATGGTGATGTTCGTGGCATTCGCCCATGCCGCCTTGCCGACATAGATGCTGAGGTCCGCAAGGCGCTGCTCCGCGCGCTCGACAAAGGCATCGGCGTCAGCGGCGGTGGGGGCGGCGGCCGCCATCTCACCCTCTTCATGGTGCGCAGCAAAAACGGCACCTCCGGCCATCAGGCCCACAGCGATCGCGGCAACTGAAATCTGCTTCAACATTATCTGATGCTCCCAGGGAATTTTTCTATGCGGCGGTTTTGACGGTGAAGGACCATCGCGGTCAAGCGCGCACATGCAGTAAGGATGTTGTGCACAGGAGAGCGTGCCTGGCGCACAGCGCGGGTTGCACGGCGCATCAACTTCCCGCCGTCAGGAATGCGGTCAGTTCCTCGCCCAGTTCCGGCTTCGAGACGCAGGACATGTGCGTGCCCGGCATGGTCGCGAACCGGGCATTCGGCATCAGCGCCGCAAGCTTTTTCGCATCCATGAAAAACCGGTCCTCCGCCGCGCACAGGACAAGGGTCGGTATGTCGATGGCGGCGATGTCGCCCTCGTCCCCATCGACTTGCGCGCGCAGCAAATGCAGCGCCGCGTGCGGGTTCACCCCGTTGGTCTTCATGAACTGGACAGCGAAATATTCGTCCGTGCCCCTGGCATGGTCGTCACGGTTTTCGACCGCATTGATGAACCAGTCGGTGCCGCTTTGCTGCGCGGCAATCCCATCAAGCCCCATGCCGCAAATCGCCAGACGGCGCGGTGTCAGGCCGCCGATCACGCCCAGCACCGACGTTCGCGCGCCCAGCGAAAATCCGGCAAGATCATAATCCCCGACACCCAGATGCCGCACCCAGTCCGCCGCATCGCGGGCCAGAATATTGGGCGGCCATTTCGCCAGGTCCGATGGCGCCTCGCTTTGTCCATGACCGCGCAGGTCGAGCATGTGACAGTGAAACCCCGCCGCCGCCAGGGCCGCCGCCGTGCCGAACCTGACCCAGTTCACATGCGCCGTCGAAAACAGGCCGTGGATCAATAGCAAAGGCCGTCCGGTCCCCGCCAGGGGCGCGACCTCATGCCAGGCCAGGCGTGTGCCATCGGACGTTTCGAAGATGTGCGGAATGGTGGTCGTCATTTTCGTAACTTCACACCTGCTTCACACTATGTCGATCGCGGCGCACGGCGCGGGAACTGAGGGGAAAGGGAAAGGTGGGATCGGGCCGGAACGTCATGCCCGCAAGGATCGCCGATCACCGGCGAATAGGAAAGCGAATTCGTATCGCGTGGTTCCCGGTCAAAAAGGTGCAGGCATGCCGTCAGGCGGCCGCGGCTGTTCCGTCACCCCGGTCCCTGGCCGCTTTTTCGGCATAGAGGGCCCGATCCGCCCCCCGCAGCAGCTGACTGAGGTCCGACCCTGTCGCCATGCCAATGGCCGCGCCGATCACGATTTCATTGTCCTCGAACGGGATGGGCCGGGCGATGGCCGCGCGCAGCGCTCCCATGCGCGCGTTGAGTGCCTTCGTCGTCATCCGCGCAAGCAGCACGGCAAATTCGTCGCCGCCCAGGCGCGCAACGCAGATGGCGTCTTCGCACAGCTTGCGAATCCGGTCCGCCGTCTGCTGCAGGACGACATCGCCAGCGGCGTGACCATGGCGGTCATTCGCAGCCTTGAAGGCGTTCAGGTCGATCATCAGGAGGGAATAGGCGGCCTTCCCCTTTCGCTGCGCATGATCGGCATCGAAGCGCGAGCGCAGCGCGCGGCGATTGCTGAGCCTGGTGAGCGCATCCGTCTCGGCGAGTTCGCGAAGTTCGGCGCGGAGTTCAATGGACGCGACCATGGTCGCGAAATGATGGGAAATCATGCCCGCCAGTAAAATCGCGATCACCAGCGTCCCGAATCCCACGGCCTTGAGCGCGACATCGTCTGAAAACGCCATGGCGACGCAGGAGGGCGCAAGCGCGACGACGGTCATGCCGATGGCGGTCCGTGGCAACGAGTTCAGGCAGATGGCACCGGACAGGGCGATCAATGTCACGAAAATCGGGGCAAGCACACGGCGCGCCTCGACGGTGTCATAAAAAGCGTTGAGGGTCCACACGCCGCCGATCGCGGCGACGATCAACGCGACCAGGCCGGTTTCGCGGAGGCGTTTCCGCATCTTTGCAATCCGCACCTTCTCACGCCGTCGGCGATACCAGACGCCTCCACGCCAGATGCCGACCAGAATAAAAAGGACAGGCAGGAAGATATGGTGTTGCCACTGAAATTCGCCCCCGGAACCATAGGCCGCAAGAATGGCCATGGCCGCGACAGCGCCATAGAGCAACGGGACGCACGCCATGACACGGCCATATTGCGCCGCGATGACCTCATCGTGCAGATTGCGGTCCGCGCTGTCGGACCAGACCTGCCGCAACTGCGCCAGCCAGCTCAGCCCGCCCGTCGGCGAAGCATCGTCCAGCGAATATCCGCGGCGATTTTGGATCGGCTGCTTCATAACCGCCATAATTTAGCGGAAGATCGTAAAGTCTGAATTAATCCAGCAATATAAATTGTCAGCCCGGCAGCGAATCGAGCTCAGGGACTTTCTGGAAGACGAGTCGGCAAGGGTCATACGAGACCAACGAACGCCGCCCAATCTTCGGTCTTGCGAGGCTGACCGTCCATTTGCCTCGCGCCGGCGGGCAGGGCGATCCAGGGCTGCTTCGAGCGCACCCAGATGTGGGCGGCCGGAACAATCTCAGCGCTACGATCAAGCGTACCGCAGCGGATCGAGATAAATCCTGGGCGCGTATCGTTCTGGGCATAAATGCGCGCCATGCACACCGCGCAGCCAACGATCTTCGACTGCGCGCCGGAAGGCTGTGTCGCACGGCCCGTGTTCACATCACCGGACAGTTCCAGATCGGCCTCCGCAACCAGCATATGCTCGCTGAAGGCCGAGCCGGTCCGCGTCTGGCAATCGGTGCAGTGGCACGCATAAGGGGCCAGTCTGACACCGTCTTTTAGCGTATAACGCACGGCGCCGCACAGGCAGCCGCCTTTCAAAATGCCCTTCATAATGAATCCCTAGCTCAATCTCCTGGAAAGTCCCGCTTGCTTCATGCGCCACAGGGCGACGTCGATGCGATCCTGGCCGAAAAACGGCTCGCCGTTGAACAGCAGGGTCGGCACGCCCCAATGGCCGCCCGCCTCCAGCGCCGCCTGATTGGCGGCGATCTCCGCGTCGAGGGCATCGGCTTCGCGCGCGGCTTCTTGATCCAGCGCGGCAAGGTCGAGGCCCGCGCGGGCCGCCGCCGCGGCAAGGTGGTCGCCCTCATTCCAGGACACTTTACCTTCCCAGATCAGGCGCGAAGCTTCGTCGGCGAAGGCCAGGCCCCTGCCCGCCCGTGCCGCCGCCTGCCCCAGCCGCGTCAGGCGAAAGATGTGCGGCTGATCGCTGGAAATTTTCCGCGTGGCGATATCCTGCACGATGGGGTCAGGCGTCGGCCGCCCGATTTCGATCTGAAGATATTGCGACAGCCGCATGACATCGCGCATCACATAGCCGAGCCAGTTGGGATGGTTGCGCTCAAAGAAATCCGGCTCCCGGATCGCGAGCGGGTAGACCGGGCGAAACACGATCTCCAGATCATATTCCCGCACCAGCGCACGATAGCGCCGCGTCGCAAGGAAACTGTACGGCGAGCGAAAGGACCAGAAAAGGTCGGCGGTCAGGGTCGTCATGCTCTCGGCGTTAACATGCGGTGGCCCGCCGCGACACTCTCTGTCAGAAGGGGGTCATGAACCTTCAGCACATCATCGACGAGACCTTCGCCGAACTGGAACCACGGCGCGGGTGCGGTGCGGTGGCCGACTATATTCCGGCACTGGCCAATGTCGATCCCGGCAAATTCGGCGTCGCCCTCGCCACAAAGGACGGCGCAACCTATTGCGCGGGCGACGCGGGTGAGGCGTTCTCGATCCAGAGCATTTCCAAAGTGTTCGTCCTGGCTCTCGCGCTCGACCGGCACGGCCCCAGATTATGGGACCGGGTCGGCCGCGAACCGTCCGGCGATCCGTTCAATTCCATCGTCCAGCTGGAGCGGGAAAAGGGCATTCCGCGCAATCCCTTCATCAATGCCGGTGCCATTGTGACGACCGATCATCTGGTCGACGACAGGAGCCATGATGTCGCCATCGATGAACTTGTGGCGCTCCTCAGGAAAATGGCGCGGGATGACGCCGTCCATGTCGACCCGGAGGTCGCCAGATCGGAATCGAAGGCGGGCGCGCGCAACCGCAGCCTGGCCTATTTCATGGAAAGCTTCGACCGGCTGAGAAACCCTGTCGAGACGGTGCTGGCGGCCTATTTCCGGCAATGCGCCCTGGCGCTCAGCTGCAAACAGCTGGCCGAGGCGGCGCTGTTCCTGGCGTTCGACGGGACCGACCCCGTTACCAGGGAGGTGGTCACCTCCACCGCCCGCTGCCGCCGTATCAACGCACTGATGCTGACCTGCGGACATTATGACAATTCGGGCGAGTTCGCGTTCGAGGTCGGTTTCTGCGGGAAGTCCGGCGTCGGCGGCGGCATCCTGGCCGTCGTGCCCAACAAGGCGACCATTGCGGTCTGGTCGCCGGGGCTGAACGAGGCAGGCACATCGGAGCTTGGCGCGCTGGCCTTGCGGAAAATCGCCGAGAAGACCGGCTGGTCAATCTTCGGCTAGGCGGAAATCCCGGCGCCGTGCGGGGACAGGCTCTCGTCCAAGCGGCATGTTGTCGGTTCCGGCACAAAAGCGGCCGCGGTGAGGATTACCCCGCCGCGGCCGCGAATTGCGCTTGACGGGCGCTAGCCAAGCTTGGGCGAGTCCCCCGCCGGAGCAGGCTTGGGTGCCTTCGGAGCCTTGGGAGCGGCCGACGTTTTGGCACGGGCCTCCGACTCGTCGACCAGACGATCGAGAACGCGGCGCGCCGGTTCGCGGCCGCCAAGCCCGAAGGCGATGGCGGCGGCAATGGCGGCCGAGCCGAGGATGAGCGCGAATGCGAGGTTCACGATGTCATTCGCCAGCCCCATGAACCTGAGGCCCATGGCGACCGCCAGTGCGATGGTCGCATATTTGACGATCGACGGCGCGAAGTTCGTCTCCCCCGTCGAACGCACGACCGCGTTTGCCAGCACGTTCGCCAGCATGACACCCACCAGGATGATCGCGCTGCCGAACAGGACCTGTCCGCCAAGCTCGAGCAGCTGCGTCAGCAGCGTCGTGATCGCCACGAAGCCGAGGGCCTGTGTCGCCATGATCGCGCCGAACAGCGTGATGGCCGTCGTCACGATGACACCGGCGGCGTTGCTGGTCTTCATCGTCTCGGGAAACGCGCCCATGCTGGCGACGGCCCGGTCGACACCGGTTGCGCCCAGCAGCGTGGAGGCGAGCTGTCCGGCCCAGCGACCGATGAAATATGCGATGGCGAGAATGATGCCAGCGGCGATGACGCGCGGAATGGCAAGCAGGATGACATCCAGCATGCGCGTTGCCGGCTCCGTGATCGCGGCGATCTGCAGCACGTCGAAGGCCATGATCGAAATCGGAATGATGATCAGGACGAACGCGATCGTGCCCAGCACTTTTCCAAGGTTCAGATCGCTCGCGGCGACGTCGGTCACCCCGGCGCGTGCGGCCCATTTGTCGGCCTTGAACGTCTCCATGCCGGTCGTGATGATGCGCTGAACGATGCGCGCCACGACCAGGCCGATAAAGAAGATGATGGCGGCGCCAATCAGGCGCGGCAGGAAGCGGAAGACTTCCGTCGTCAGTTCATTGACGGGCGCAACGACCTGGCTGAGCCCGAGCGGCTGAAGAGCGGCGACGATACCGACAAGAAGGACAATCCAGTAGGCGAGCGTACCGAGCTGTTCGCCCAGCGTCGTCGAACTGCCCACAGCGTCCTGATGTTTCTTCAGCGTGGAAATCCGGTCGACAAGCTTCGCCAGACCCCATTTCGCCGCCTTTGCGAAGAAATAGGCAACGAGAAGGATCAGCAGGGCCGCCGCGATGCGCGGACCCCATTAGCTGATCAGATACGTAATCCGGTCCATCGCGCCGGGATAATAATTTTCCATGTGAGGCCCCCCTGTTCAGTCAGACCTGTCCATTCAGATCTTCCGCACCTGAACGCACATGAACCCCAATCAGTTGCATCCGGCCGTGCCTGACGCCGGAATTGCGGGGCGATCGCGATCGTTTGCGGCCAATGGCATGAGGGCATGTCCGGGCCCCGGCCCGCATGCGCGCCTTCTTTGCTAGCCTTCCAGACAGTTTCCCCAGCCCGCGCGCCGCGATTAGAACCGGTCCATGGGATGGGTTCGACGGGAACGACTGCCATGACGCTTCATATCGAGAAAAGCGGCCAGGTCTGCGGGGCGCGGGTCACGGGGATCGATCTGTCGCAGCCGGTCCCGGACGTGCTGGCGCGGGATATCCGCGCCGCCTGGCTTCAGCATCATGTGCTCGCCTTTCCGGGCCAGAGACTAAGCGATGACGATCTGGAGCGGTTTACGCTTGGCTTCGGCGGTTTTGGCGACGACCCGTTCATTTCCCCTATTGCCGGGCGCCGTCACATTATCGCGGTGAAGCGGGACGCCGACGAGACCGCGCCGCTATTCGCCGAGAATTGGCATACCGACTGGAGCTTTCAGCAGCGCCCACCGGCGGGCACATGCCTGTATGGCAAGACGATCCCGCCCGCAGGCGGCGACACGCTGTTCGCCGACCAGCATGCCGCGCTGGACGCGATGCCGGACCGTCTCCGCCAGCGGATCGAGGGCAGGATCGCCATTCATTCCGCCGCGCTCGCTTATGCTCCCGACGGCACCTATGGCGAGGCGGACAAGGTCAGGGGCCGCTCGATGAACATCCGTCCGTCGGACGAGGCGCGCGCGGTGCAGCATCACCCGCTGATCCGCCGCCATCCCGAAACCGGCCGCGAGGGCATATTCGGCACGCTCGGCTATATTTGCGGGATCGTCGGCATGACGGACGCCGAGGCGCTGCCTTTGCTTCTCGAACTACAGGCCTGGCAGGCGCGCGACGAGTTCGTCTACCGCCACCAGTGGGAGCCGGACATGCTGGTCATGTGGGACAATAGAAGCGTTCTGCACCGCGCGACCGGCGGCTATGAAGGCCATGCCCGCCTGCTGCACAGGACGACCATTGCGGCCTGGGATGGCGAGGAGAAGGGCTGCTAGCAGGCGGCTGGCCAGCTTAGATCGTTTCTTCGAGATCGTCATACCGGCGTCCGCGGGGAGTGGCGGGTTCATTTTTGCGGGTATCACATATACCGGTATCAAAGTCCTGAAAGAGCAGGTCTACCCCTTCTGCAGCTGTTTCCGGCCGAGCAGTTCCGCGATCTGGATCGCGTTCAGCGCGGCGCCCTTGCGCAGATTATCGGACACGCACCACAGGTTCAGGCCGTGCTTCACCGTCGGGTCCTTGCGCACGCGGCTGATATAGGTGGCATATTCGCCGACGCATTCGACGGGCGTGACATATCCCCCATCCTCCTGCTTATCGACGACCATGATGCCGGGCGCTTTTCGAAGGACGTCACGGGCATCCTTGGCGCTCAGTTCGTCCTCGAACTCGATATTGATGCTTTCGGAATGGCCCACGAACACGGGAACGCGGACGCAGGTCGCCGTCAGTTCGATATCGGGCGACAGGATCTTGTGCGTTTCCTGCACCATCTTGCGCTCTTCCCTGGTGGAACCGTCAGCCAGGAAATCATCGATATGCGGAATGCAGTTGAAGGCGATCTGTTTCGTGAAGACGTTGTTTTCCTTTGGATCGCCCACGAAAATCGCGCGGGTCTGGGTGAACAGTTCGTCCATCGCGTCCTTGCCCGCGCCCGATACGGACTGGTAGGTCGATACGACAACGCGCCTGATCTTCGCGGCGTCGTGCAGCGGCTTCAGGGCCACGACCATCTGCGCGGTCGAACAGTTCGGATTGGCGATGATGTTGCGCTTCATCCCGGAAATCGCATCGGGGTTCACTTCCGGCACGATCAGCGGCACGTCCGGCTCCATGCGATAGAGAGAGGAATTGTCGATGACGACACAGCCCGCCGCCGCCGCGCGCGGCGCATGCAGCTTTGTCGGTCCGCTGCCTGCCGCGAACAGGGCGATATCATAGCCCGTGAAATCGAAATGCTCGATCGACTCGACCTTCAGTTCCTTGCCGGAATCGCCGAAATCGATCATGCGGCCCTGACTGGCGGGACTTGCGACCGCCGTCAGCTCTGCGAGCGGGAATTCCCGCTCGGCCAATATATTCAGCATTTCGCGCCCGACATTGCCGGTCGCGCCGACGACGGCGACGCGGTATCCCATGAATCTATTTCCTACTGCAATCGATGTTTCCCGGCCGCTTATGTAATCGCGCGTGCTGCAATGCAACATTTGCCGCAGGTGTCCGGCTGCAACTTCAGCCGCCGCAGCGCGTAATCTTCCAAAGCAGGAGATTTATGATGGGCGAGATGCTGAGCGCGGCGCGGACGCGCATGCACCGGGCGGCGGAACATGCGGACGTCGCGGACGAGCTGGTCGCGCGGCTGGATTATCCCTCCGAAACATTGTCCGCGTCGATCCCGCTAAGGCGGGACGATGGCACGCTGCTGCAGCTGAAGGCGTGGCGATGCCGTTACGATTCGACGCTGGGTCCGACAAAGGGCGGCATTCGCTTCCACCCGGATGTGGACGCGGACGAGGTGCAGACCCTCGCATTTCTGATGAGCATGAAATGCGCATTGATGGCCCTGCCCTTTGGCGGCGGCAAGGGCGGCGTGCAGGTCGATGCGCATGATCTGTCACTTATGGAAAAGGAAAGGCTGGCGCGCGGCTGGGTCCGCCATTTCGCCCGCATTCTCGGGCCGGACCGCGATGTCCCCGCGCCGGACGTCGCCACCGGCGAGCGCGAAATGGCGTGGATGGTCGATGAATATGCCGCGATGGCCGGATCGATCCAGCCGGGTGCCTTTACCGGAAAGCCCGTTTCACTTGGCGGGATCGCAGGCCGCACGCCGGCAACCGGACGCGGCGCGATGATCGCGCTCGAAGCGGTGCGGCACAAACTGGACCTGCCGCCGGGCGATCTTCGCATCGCCATTCAGGGATTCGGCAATGCGGGCAGCTGGTTCGCGCGTGCCGCGAGCGATGCCGGGCACCGGATCGTCGCCGTTTCCGATTCGTCGGGCATGATTTCGCATGATGACGGCCTTGCCATCGATGCCCTGCTAAAGGCCAAGGCCGCGGACGGATCGGTCACCGACCTCGACCAGAAGGGAGCGAAAAGCCGGAAATCGGGCGCGCATATCCTGTCCCATGACTGCGATGTGCTGGCCTTTGCGGCGCTTGGCGGGGTGGTCACCGCGGACAATGCCAGCGACCTGAAAGCGAAGGCGATCCTTGAAATCGCCAACGGCCCGATCGGCCCCCCCGCCGACGCGCCGCTCAGAAAGGCGGGGATCGAGGTGGTGCCGGACATTCTTGCCAATGCCGGCGGCGTCACGATCAGCCATGCCGAGTGGGTGCAGAATCGCGGCGGTCTTGCCTGGGACGAAGACCGCGTGAACGATTATCTGCGTGATCAGATGGAGGCCGCGGCCCGGCGCGTGACCCAGATGATGGACACGCACGCTCTCGACATGCGCACGGCGGCCTATGCGGCGGCGATGGTGCCCCTTTGCAGGGCCGTCTCCGCACGCGGGACCTGCAGCGACTTTGGCGGCGGATAATGCGCCTCCCGGTCCGCCCGGCACATTATCGCCGCAAAAAACTGTAATCGAAGAAGAATGACGGCGTCACAGTTGCGCAACCCGCGCCGTGATGGCATGTTTCCAGTCGCTAATGGTGCGTTCATACAGAAAATGTGAAGGCACCGCATGCGCCGGGGGGCGTTGATTTAATTGGCCGATGCGCCTGCACCATAAAGGGATGCCCTGAGATGCTGATTCTGAGTACCGACGGTGAAACTTTCGAGAACAACACGCTGCGCGACAGTCCGAATACCGGCACGTCCGCGGTTAACATCACCGCTGACAACGTCACTTTCATCAACGGCGTCGGCGGTATCGTTCAGGCGGACCAGGATGAGGGCTTCACGGTATCCGGGGCGAATACCACGATCCGCAACCTTGTCGGCGGTATCGTGCGCACGACCGTGCGCGAACCACTGCTGGACGCAATTGGCACATCAGGCGCCATCCTGTTCGAGAATTTCGGCGAGCGTACCGGCCGCCTGCTGTTCAGCCCGGAGGCTGACACGCTGCTGGAAGCCGGGACGGTCAATATCGTCCTGGAGGCGAACGGCGCCGTAGATGCGGGCGCCGTCAGCATCGGCATGAACGGCGGCGACGACATGGCCACTTTCGACTTTGCCACATTGACGGTGAATTACGTCAATGAAGCCAGGGCTGCGCAGGCCCCGGACGCCGCCCTGACCCGCGC
The DNA here is from genome assembly GCF_019204005.1 of Pacificimonas pallii. Classification (GTDB taxonomy): domain Bacteria; phylum Pseudomonadota; class Alphaproteobacteria; order Sphingomonadales; family Sphingomonadaceae; genus Pacificimonas; species Pacificimonas pallii. Next base: position 385,816 of record NZ_JAGSPA010000001.1, read on the forward strand.
CCTGATCGGCGGCGGTGCCGGCAATGACACCTTCACCATCGACAATCTCGATGGCTCCTTTGACTTTTTCCGGGTCGACGGCGTCGAGGATCTTGTACTGGCGGCAAGTGACGGTGCGATCGTCGATACGGTGATTGATGGCAACACATCGGATTTTCAGGCGTCGGCAAGGCTCGCCATCGGCCTGAATGTCAATGCGACGATCCAGAATGTCGATTTCGATAATATCACCGTGCAGTCGCTGACGTCTGCCTTTGTCAATGTCGGTATTGGCACGCTGACGGCGGATAGCGGCGACAACGCCATCACCCTTTCAGGCTCGACCACGGTCAGCGGTGCGGTCAATCTGGGGGATGGCAATGACAGCGTCATCATCCAGACCGGTGCCGCGATCGGGGCGGCTGTCAATGGCGGCGACGGCGCCGATACGCTCACGGGTGGCGATTTTGCCGACATTCTGATCGGCGGCGCCGGCAATGACATCATCACGGGCGGCGGCGGTGCGGACACGCTGACCGGTGGTCTGGGTGATGACACGTTCATCGGCACGCTGGCGCAGCTGGCGCAAGACACGATTACCGATTTCTCTGATGGCGACGTTCTGCAGATCAGCGACGCCTTCACGGTCGTGGAAACGACGGGCGAGGAGAGCCTGACGGCAACGATTTCGGGCGGGGCGCAATTCGTTCTGAACGTGGCGGGCGACTATGCAGGTTCCGGCTTCATCGCCTCTGGACAGGCGAGCGGCACAACGCGGATTCAGGAGCTCGCCGACCTGATCGCCCTGTCGGAAGGCAATGCCGTCGCCGGAGGCGGCATTACCGCTCAGGGCGCTGTGGTTGACAATTTCCTCTCCAGCACAACCTCCGCCGATTTTCAGGTCACGGTGCAGCCCGCCGACGCAAACGCCGGGTTCGACAACAGCCTCGGCGTATACGAGATTCGCGGCGACGGATCGCTCGGCGACGTGCGTATTCTGGTTGGCAATGTCAAAGACGGTGGCAGCTTCGCCGTCGAGGATCTCGATGCGGGGAGCCGACTGGGCTTCTTCATCGTGCAGGACGGCGCGAACAGCCTGACGCCGGGGCAGACATCGTCCACCGCGCTCGGCCTCGACATCGTCGGCGGCACCGCCATTCTTACGGATGGCGGCACGGCGATTGCCGGGGCGACGATCTTCCTCAGCCATGATAGCGACCTGAACATCGACAATCAGCAGCACGCCCTTACCGGCGCGGAGAATGACGGTAGCGGGCGGGTCAATTTCGCCTTCGAGGATCTGCTGCGCTCCGGGGCCAGCGACGATGATTTCCAGGACGTCGTCTTCGTGGTCGAGCCGATCATTGCGGGCATTCCCGTCATCGGCTGATTTCCAGACCTTCCGACATGATATGGGGGGCGGGCCGGCCGGTTCGCCCCCCTCTTCTTTTGCGTACGCCCGGTCATATCGTCCCCGGCCATGGCCCGCTTCGCGGCATGGCCGACGTGCGTGAGGTTGCGGATGATCTGCGCGTCATCAAGGGCGGGGGGCGCGCGTTTCGACGCGGGCATGACGCCGGAGGAGGCCGCGCGCGATATCGGCAGCGGGGGGCACCCTTGGCCGCTATGCGGGCTGGCGCTGTTCGGGCGGATGGCCGCGATCCGTTATAATGCGCGCTGAGCGCGGGAGACGCGGCTTCACCTGGCGAACATCGGTGCCGCCCCCGCTTGATTTCACCGCGCCCCGACGCCACTAGGTCCGGCATGGCTACGAAACCCCGCACCCTCTTCGAGAAGATCTGGCACGCGCACACTGTCGAGCGCCGCGAAGATGGCACGACGCTCCTTTATATCGACCGGCACCTGATCCATGAAGTGACGACCCCGCAGGCGTTCGAGAGCCTGCGCCTTGCGGGCCGCCCGGTGCGCCGCCCCGATCTGACGCTGGCCGTGCCGGATCACAATGTCCCCACCACGGACCGTCACAGGCCGATCGCTGATCCCGCCAGCGCGCTCCAGGTCGATCTACTGAAGGAAAACTGCGCCGCCTTCGGCATCGAACATATCGAGATGACCGCACGCGATCAGGGTATCGTCCACATCATCGGCCCGGAACAGGGCTTCACCCTGCCCGGCGTCACGCTTGTCTGCGGCGACAGTCACACGGCGACGCACGGCGCGTTCGGCGCGCTCGCCTTTGGGATCGGTGCCAGCGAAGTCGAGCATGTCCTCGCCACGCAGACGCTGCTCCTGCGTCAGCCCAAGGCGATGAGCGTCACCGTTGAAGGCGAACTCGGCTTCGGCGTCACGGCAAAGGACGTCACCCTTGCCATCATCGGCAAGACCGGCACCGCGGGCGGCACCGGCCATGTCATCGAATATCGCGGCAGCGCCATTCGCGCGCTGTCGATTGAGGGCCGCATGACACTGTGCAATATGGCCATCGAAGGCGGCGCCCGCGCGGGCATGGTCGCGCCTGATGAAAAGACCTACGCCTATGTAAAGGGCCGCGACCGCGCGCCGTCCGGCACCGACTGGGAGCGCGCGCTGGCGTACTGGAAGACGCTGCCGACCGACGAGGGGGCGACCTTCGACCGCGAAGTCGTGCTCGACGCCGCCGACATCGCGCCGCAGGTCACCTGGGGCACCAGCCCCGAAGACGTGCTGCCCGTGACCGGCAGCATTCCCGATCCGGCCAGCTTCGCCGATGCCTCAAAACAGGCCGCCGCCGCCAAATCGCTCGACTATCTCGGTCTGACGCCGGGCACCGCGCTCCGCGACATCGAGGTCAGCTACGTTTTCGTCGGCAGCTGTACCAATGCCCGGATCGAGGACATGCGCGCCGCCGCCGCCGTCGCAAAAGGCCGTCACCGTGCCGAGGGCGTCAAGCAGGTCATGATCGTGCCCGGCTCAGGCCGTGTGAAGGCCGAGGCAGAAGCCGAGGGCCTCGACAGGATCTTCATCGATGCCGGTTTTGAATGGCGTGAGCCCGGCTGCTCCGCCTGCCTGGGCATGAACCCGGACAAGGTTCCTCCGGGCGAACGCTGCGCCTCCACCTCCAATCGCAATTTCGTGGGCCGTCAGGGGCCAGGTGCCCGCACGCACCTGATGTCCCCTGCCATGGCCGCCGCCGCCGCCATTACCGGAAAGATCACCGACGTAAGGGAGTTGATGAAATGACAGGTGCCAGAGTAGCCGGGGCGACTGCTGAAAACATCCTCGCCATCATGATAAAATATTGGAAGGATGCGGAAAAACTGGCCGTGTTGTTTTGCGTCGGGACCGGCGTGGCGAACTTTTTCCAGGCGGCAATGTCCCCAGCCGTCATATTCGCCAATATCCTTATATTTCTGATCTTCGCGCATTTGCGATATGGCCTCGATCGGCGCATTCGCGAATTCAGCAGGGAAAATTCGCTTGAGCGCGTCGATCTGCATGCTGTTTGCCGGCGCCATGCCACTTTCAGCCATGCCTTCGAACATGCACCTGTTTTTCTATACGCGCTCCTTTTCCATGCCGCGTCGCTCCTAGTTCATGCCGTGCCGAACTTCAGCATATGAAAGCCTTCACCACACTCACCGGTATCGCCGTCCCGTTCGGCCAGAAGAATGTCGATACGGACGTCATCATTCCGGCGGAATATCTCAAAAACCCGACCCGCAACGGGCTTGCGATGGGCGCGTTCGAATCGATTCGGAAAGGCAATCCGGACAACATCTTCGACCAGCCGCGCCATGCGCAGGCCCCGATCCTGATCGCGGGCGACAATTTCGGCTGCGGGTCCAGCCGGGAGCAGGCCCCGTGGGCGCTGGGCGATATGGGTTTTCGCGTTGTCATCGCGCCCAGCTTTGCCGACATATTTTCCGGCAACAGCTTCAAGAACGGCATCCTTCTCGTCGCGCTGCCGCAGGACGAGGTCGACCGCCTGATGGTGGTCGCCGAAACAGACGAGATTACCGTCGATCTCGATTCGCAGACCGTGACGACACCGTTTCAGGACCGCTTCACCTTCGATATCGATCCCTTCCGCAAAAACTGCCTGATCAACGGTCTGGACGAGATCGGCCTGACCGAACAGATGACACCCGCCATCGGCAGCTTTGAGGCGCGCATGGCAGACGATTATCCCTGGATCGGGGGCGCTGCGCGTCAGGCGGTGTGATTGGGAAGCGAATCAAGGCCATCTTCATCGCTTTGTTGTTAACGGGCCTCGCCGTCATCGCGTACATGTACACCGTTGCCATCCGCATGCCGGTCGTGCGAACGGCGAATGTCGCAGCCCTGCCGCCGGGAGCGGCGCCCCTCAGCATCCTTCTGATCGCCGACACACAGGTCGCAGGCCCCGACATGCCGCCCGAACGGCTGGCGCGGATCGTCGAACAGGCCAACGCCCTTGCACCCGATATCATTCTGATCGCGGGCGACTTCGTCAGCGACAGGCGCGTGTCGTCACGGCTGTACAGCGCCCGCGATGCGGTGGCGCCGCTGTTCGAACTGCGCGCGACACACGGCGTCTACGCCGTCGCGGGCAATCACGACCATTGGCGCGGGATCGGCGATTTCCGTATGGCATTCGCCGACTCACCCGTCACTTACATGGCCAATGAGTCAACGAATGCAGGCCCCATCCGCATTGTCGGCATTGATGACCCGCACACCCGTCATGACGATGTTGCGGCGTCCTTCGCGGGCATATCGGCGGCGGACCAGCGCCCGCTCATCGTCCTAACCCACAGCCCCGACGTCGTTCCGCACCTCCCCGCAGCCGCAAATCTTGTCTTCGCGGGCCATACCCACGGCGGCCAGATTCGCCTGCCCGTCTTTGGTGCGATCGCGCACGCGTCGGCCTATGGCAATCGCTTCCTCGACGGCCATATTGTCGAAGGCGGGCGCAACATCTTCGTGACCGCAGGTATCGGCACCAGCATTCTGCCCTTGCGGCTGGGCGCGGTGCCGGACATGTGGCTGGTTGAACTGACGCCAAGGACCGACACACCATGACCCACTCCCTGCTCCTCCTGCCCGGCGACGGCATCGGCCCGGAAGTGATCGCCGAAGCCGAGACCGTCCTCAACGCCGCGGCGCTCGATATCGCCGTGCACCGGGCCCCGTTCGGCGGCGCCAGCATCGACCGGCACGGAGCCGCGATCACCGACGAAACCCTGGCGCGCGCGCTGGCCAGCGACGCCGTCCTGACGGGCGCGGTCGGCGGGCCGCAATGGTCGTCGCAGCCTTATGACAACCGTCCCGAATCCGGCCTTCTGAAACTCCGCGAGGCCATGCAGGTCTTCGCCAATCTGCGCCCGGCCCGCTGCTTCGCCGCCCTCGCCGATGCGTCCAGCCTGAAGCGTCACCTGGTCGAAGGTCTGGACATCATGTTCGTGCGCGAACTGGTCGGCGGCGTCTATTTCGGCCAGCCGCGCGGCATCGAGGATCTGGGGAATGGCCAGCGGCGGGGCGTCAACACGCAGGTTTATACGACGGCGGAAATCCACCGCGTCGCACGCACCGCGTTCGAACTCGCGCGCGGCCGCCGAAACCGTGTCTGCTCCGTCGAGAAATCGAATGTCATGGAGGCGGGGCTGCTGTGGAAGGAGGAGGTCACCGCCCTTCACGCGGCGGAATATGCCGATGTCGAGCTTAGCCACATGCTTGCCGACAATTGCGCGATGCAGCTGGTGAAGGCGCCCAAACAGTTCGATGTCATCCTGACCGACAATCTGTTTGGCGATATGCTGAGTGACGAGGCGGCGATGCTGACGGGCTCCCTCGGCCTGCTGCCCTCCGCCGCGCTCGGAGAGGCGGGGAAACCGGGCCTTTACGAACCCATTCACGGCAGCGCGCCCGACATTGCCGGGCAGGGCCTCGCCAATCCCTGCGCCGCGATTCTCAGCCTCGCCATGGCCATCCGCCATTCGTTCGGGGATGCGGCGAACGCCGCGCGCATTGAACGGGCGGTCGAGGCCGCCATCGACACGGGCACCCGCACCCGCGACATTGGCGGCACGGCCAGCACGGCACAAATGGGCGCGGCCATCGTTCAGCATCTGTGAGCGTGAACAATCCTTTTCCCGATCCGCCGCCGGGCGGCGCGCGCGATGGCGAGTCGCAGCGGCAAAAACCGGTCTGGCGAAAAAGCGCGGACAGCGCCGTCGGGACGTTCCTGACCGGCCTCCTTTTCCTGCTGCCCTTCATCCTGACGTTGATCATTCTGGACTGGCTCATCCGTCAGATCGCGGCGTTTTTCGGCGAGGATTCCATTTTCGCCTCTGCGCTCACCGGCAGCTCATCATTGATATTCGGCGAAAGCAGCTTTGGCATCTGGGTGCTTCTCGCGCTCGTGATCGCCGTTATCTGGGGCATTGGCCGCCTGTTCCAGACACGCGCGAAGAAAACCATGCAGGAACGTATCGACAGCTGGGTCGATAAGATCCCCATCATCGGCGGCATCTACCGGCCGATCAGCCGGGTGACACGCATGATCGGCCTGCGCGACGAGAATGAACTCGCCGCCATGCGCCCCGTGGCCGTGCGCTTCGGCGGCCCGGACGGCGCGGACGTTCTTGCCCTCCTGCCCGTCGCCGATACGCTGATTGTCGGCGGCGAGGAGCGCCTGCTCGTCTACATGCCGTCCGCGCCGATCCCCATGACCGGCTTTCTGACCTTCGTGCCAAAGGAAAATGTCATCGAGGTGGAGGGTCTGGCCGTGGACGACCTGCTGAAATTCTACATTTCCGTGGGGACGGTGCTGCCCGAAGAACTGCTTCCCAAAAAACAGCCCTATTAGGCGCCCATCATGACCGTCATCAGGCGCTGCGCGCAGCGGTAGACACTATTGCGGGCGCCCATGGACAGCATGTCGCACGTCATGCCATCGAAATGCGCCCGCTCCCCGCGCGCCGCCGCCGTGGTGATGTCGAGGAGCAGCATTTCGTCATAACTCAGCCGCGGCTGGCACGGCGGATTGATGCTGAACGGCTCTGGCCAGGCGTCGCCAATCTCGGCGACCAGGGTTCGAAACGCCGCCACCGCATGCGCGCTGCCCAGTTCCTGTTTCATCACACAGCAGGAATTCCGCCCACGTTTCGTGGCGACCACACCCATGCGCATCGCGCTGATCAACCGTCGCTGCGTCCCCTGCAACGTCCGGATATCGGGTGTACTCGCCAGCATTTCGAGAACGTCATTCATTCGTAAATCCCTCATTTCCGGATAAAAAATAGGGCGGTGCGACAGTGGCATTCATATCGCACCGCCCCGAAACATACGCCGACCCACCAATCGAAGGGAGGGAAGGTAAGCCGCCGCAGCAACACAGGTTGACAAGAACCGTTGACCTGCCTCATTAGCGCTAATGCGAGTTATTCGCATGTGCAAGAGGATTTTATAATGAGATTGATTTTGGCGACGCTGCTGGCGGGTGCCGCGCTTTGCAGCCCTGTCGCGGTCGCGGCGGGTTCGGATGTAGCCGCCGCGGCAGGTGCAGATATGGCGGCCGGCACGGCGGGTTCGGACATGGACGCGTCATCGATGGCCGCACTTGACGACGTGATCACGGTGACCGCGACCCGCCTGCCAAAGGCGGTCGAAGATGTGCCGAGAACGGTGAGCGTCATTGATAGCGAGCGGATTGCCGATGAACTGGCGACGGACATCAAGGAACTGATTCGCTTCGAGCCCGGCGTCAGCGTGCGGCAGCCCCCGGCCCGCTTCGGTGCCGCGCTTGGCGGGACCGGACGCGCGGGCGCGGAAGGGTTCACCATTCGCGGCATCGGCGGCAATCGCGTGCTCATCCAGGTCGATGGCGTCCGTGTACCGGACGGGTTCAGCTTCGGCGCGCAGGCGGCCGGACGCGGTGACTATGTCGACCTCGGCCTCGTCAAATCCGTCGAAATCCTGCGCGGCCCCGCCTCGGCGCTTTATGGCAGTGACGGCCTTGCGGGCGCCGTCAGCTTCACCCTGTCCGACCCCGAAGACCTCCTGACGGACGGCCGCGATGTCGGCGTGCGCCTGCGCGGCACCTATGAAACGGCGGATCGGGAATTTTCCGAAACCGCCATCCTGTCCGCGCGCAGCGGGGCGGTATCGGGCCTGATCGCCTATACCCGCCGCGACGGGAAAGAGCTGGAAACACAGGGCGATGTCGGCGGTGACGGCCCCGACCGCACAAAGGCGAACCCGCAGGACACCGCGTCCGACGCGCTGCTGGGCCGCATCGTCTGGAAACCCAGCGAGGATGATCGCATCCGGCTGACCGGTGATTATCAGAAGGGCCGCGTGACCTCCGATGTGCTGTCCAGCCGGGGCGGCAACAGGTTCACACCAGCGGTGGTCACCGACCTCGACACCCGCGATACGACGAAACGCGTCCGCGCCGCGCTCGATTGGACCCGCGCCCTCTCCGGCATCGCTGACGACATGCAGCTGAGCGTCTATTGGCAGGACAGCGAAAACCGGCAGGTCTCCGACGAGCGGCGCACCGGCGCGCCAAGCCGGACACGGATCAACACATTCGAAACCCGCGTCTACGGCGCGGCAGCCCAGTTCCGCAGCGATTTCAGGACCGGCACCCTGTCACACCGCCTCGTCTACGGCGCGGATGCCAGCATGACCCGGCAGCGCGGCCTGCGCGACGGCACGGTCGCCCCCATTGGCGAACCCTTTCCGACGCGCGCGTTTCCGGAAACCGATTTCCTGCTCGCGGGGGCCTTCATCGCGGACGAGATCACATTTGCGGATGGTGTCGTTACCCTTTTCCCTGCCCTGCGCTTCGACCATTTCAACCTGAAACCGAAAGCGGATCCGTTGCTGCCCGATTTCGAGGGGGCACGTCAGGACGGCGCGAAACTCTCGCCCAAATTCGGCGCCGTCGTGGATCTGGGCGGCGGGATCAGCCTGTTCGGCAATTATACCCGCGGCTTCCGCGCGCCCACGCCGAACCAGGTGAACAGCTTCTTCGAGAATCTGATCTTCGGCTACACATCGCTGCCCAATCCCAGGCTGAAACCGGAAACCAGCCAGAGTTTCGAGGCGGGCGTGCGGGTGAACACCGGCGGTATCTCCGGCTCATTCGCCGCCTTCACCAGCGACTATGATGATTTCATCAGCCAGGAAGTCGTCGGCGGCACTTTCCGCCCCGGCGACCCCGGGGTGTTTCAGTTCGTCAATCTCGACGACGTCACCATCAAGGGCTTCGAAACCCGCCTTGGCTACCGGGCCGATAGCGGCTTCACCGCCGATCTTGCATTCTCCTACAGCGACGGGACAGAAACAAGCAGCGGAAAGAAAGCACCGCTTGGCACCGTCGATCCGCTGAAGCTGGTCGCGGGCCTCGGCTGGTCGGACCCCCGCGGACGCTTTGGCGGGCGCATCATCGCCACGCATTCGGCGCGAAAATCCCTGGAGGACAGCATTGGCGTCTGCACCGGGGCGTGTTTCCGCCCGGACGGCTTCACCATTTTCGACGCCACCGCCTTCGTGCGCGTCGCCGATAATTTCACCGTCCGCGCGGGCCTCTTCAACATCACTGACGAGACCTATGCCTGGTGGGGCGACGTGCGCGGGGTCACTGCCAAGGACCGTGCCACTGACGCCTATACCAGGCCCGGCCGCAATCTCAGCATCTCGCTCAGCGCGAATTTCTAACATCGGGGAAACCAGTCATGACCATCACAGCCTATCATATCGCGAGGGCGGGTATTGCGCTTGCCGTCGCGCTGCTCTTTTCCGCCATCGCGCTCGCGCAGCCCGCGCCGCAATCGGCCGCCTCGAAATTCGAGCAGGACCGCGCCGCGATCCTCGCCATGGCAGGCAATTTCAAGGTCGATTTCGACTTTCGCGAAACCGTCGCCTTCACACCGGGATATGAACCCAGGGCACCCTATCATTCCGGCGGACACGAGATCGTACGCGTCATCGAGGATCGCGGCGACTTCATCAGCTTGCAGCACATATTGGTCGTCGGCGGTGAACAGAAATTCCCGGTCAAACACTGGCGTCAGGACTGGCAGTATCAGCCTGAACGCGTCCTCGTCTTCATCGGCGGCAATGCGTGGCGGCAGCGCCCCGTTGCCGCCGACGATCGCACAGGCAGCTGGTCGCAGACCGTCTATCAGGTCGACGACGCCCCGCGTTATGGTGCGGTCGGCACATGGTCGCACGCCAATGGCGTGTCCGAATGGGTGCCGCCGTCCGAATGGCGCCCGCTCCCGCGCCGCGACATGACCAAGCGCGAGGATTATCACGTCATGGCCGCCATGAACCGCCACGCCATCACGCCTGCGGGCTGGGTGCACGAGCAGGACAATGTGAAGCTGGCTTTGGGCGGCGAGCCGCATGTGCTGGTCCGCGAAATCGGCGTGAACACCTATGTCCGCAGCGAGGATTTCCCGGTCGAAATCGGCGATGACTATTGGCGGAAGACCGCGGATTTCTGGGCGGGTGTTCGCGGCATCTGGGGCGCGATGGAAGCGCGCGGCGCACCCTTCGCCCTGACCCAGAAGGGCGAGCCAGAGCGGCTGTACACCGACCTGCTCGGCCTTGCCGGCGACGTCGCCGACGGGAAAACCAGCGCCGCCGACGCCCTCGCCCGCGCAAAGGGCGTGATCGCACGGGAGACCACGACCGATCTGCCGCCGCTCGCCAGGCGCCTGCGGACCAGCACCGGAGATGGCGGGGACGGCGAGGCCCGGGCCTATTAGGCGGCTAGTTCGCCTTGTAGGTCACGGTCTCTCCAGACGGGCCGGGAAAGTCGCGCAGCAGGTCCGCCGCCAGCGCGGGGATCGCCGCCGACAGCGATGCGGCCTCGGAGCCTTCCTTCGCTTCGGTAACGGCGCGGCCCTCCCATATGGGCTGGCCGTCCGAGGCGCGGGACAGGCGCAGTTCCAGCATGGAGACCTTCACGTCCTTCGGCTTGCCGCCCAGGCCAAGGGACGTGCCCAGGCTGATGCCGCTGCGGCGTCCGAACGTGCCGCCGCCGACACCGATGGAGACCGGCGAGCGCCCGCCGATCGCCTCCCGCGTATTCTGCGCATAATCGATCGCGCCGATCAGGTCCGCGCCGTCACGATCACGAACCGGCGTGAATCCCGCCGCCGACAGTTCCGCCGCGACGGCACCGGCATATTGCCGGAACTGCAGCGTGTCCGCCCAGTCCGCCACCACGGGCTCAAGATAGACAGTTCCGCGCGATTGCGGCGCATCGCTGTGAAATCTGGTGACGTCGGTGCCGCCCGGCACCGCTGTGCATGCGCCCAATAATGCCAGCGCTGCGACGGGCAGCATGGCATTTGCGATGAAATTCCGTGTCATGGGAAACTCCTCTTTCATACTCGGCGCATATTTATAGACAGGCATAGCGATTGCATGATGAACGCCGCCCGAACCGATCGGGTTGCCCGATCCAGAAAGGAACTGAAGCATGTCCGATACACCGCGCGTTCTCGTAACCGGCGGCGCGGGCTATATTGGCAGTCATGCCGTGCTCGCTTTGCTCGATGCGGGCTACCGGGTTTCGGTCGCCGACAATCTCGTCACCGGCTTCCGCTGGGCCGTCCCCGATGCCGCCGCGTTCCATGAGGTGGACATTGGCGATACCGAGGCGATGGTGGACATCCTGCAGCAGGACGATATCGGCGCCATCATGCATTTTGCCGGTTCCGTCGTCGTCCCGGAATCCGTCGAAAACCCGCTGAAATATTATGGCAATAACACCGCCGCGACGCGCAGCCTGATCGAGGCCGCGGTGACCGCGAAGGTCCCGCACTTCATCTTCTCCTCCACCGCCGCCACCTATGGCATCCCGAAGGAATCGCCGGTCCGCGAGGACACGCCGCAAATCCCCATCAACCCCTATGGCATGTCGAAACTGATGTCGGAGGCGATGCTGCACGACACCGCCGCGGCGCATGATTTCGCCTTTGTGGCGCTGCGCTATTTCAACGTCGCGGGCGCCGATCCAGACGGCCGCGCCGGACAGGCCACCAAGGGCGCAACACATCTGATCAAGGTCGCCAGCGAGGCCGCCACCGGCAAGCGCAGCCATGTCGACGTCTACGGCACCGACTATGACACGCCCGACGGGACCGGCATTCGCGACTATATCCACGTCACCGACCTGGCCGCCGCACATGTCCTCGCGCTCGACTGGCTGCGCGAGAATAAGGGCGAGTCCACCATCATGAACGCCGGTTACAAGCGCGGTTTTTCCGTGCTCGAAGTCCTCGATTCCGTGGAGCGCGTCTCAGGTAACAGGATCGTTCGCAACATGGCCCCGCGCCGCGCGGGCGATCCCGACGCCCTCATCAGCGACAACACCAAGATCCTCGCTACGCTTGGCTGGCAGCCGCAGCACGCCGACCTCGACAAAATCGTCAAACACGCGCTGGACTGGGAAGCCCAGCTGCACATGCGTCAGAATTGAAGGCCCAGAACTGACGGATGAAGCCTGCCAGGGCAGATCTGGCGGCATTCCCGGGTGATGCCCCACAGGGCCTATTCACGCCGCCCGGGTGAAGGCCGGGGCCATGTCTTGAGTCCTCACCAGCTGTTCAGTCCCGGCATTTTCTGGTGCATTCACAGGATCGTTCCCGACCTAGGCGCAGGTCTTCGTCACCGTGCCCGCACTGTTCGACCGCGCCATCAGGCCCACGCGCATCGGCGTGCAGGAACCGCCGGTCGCCAGTGCCAGCACCCCCGTATCAGACAAGTGGTTCGTCCGTCCTGGGATCATGCATATCACGCGCCGTCAGCATTTCCGACTCAGAATTTAGTATAGTGTTCCTGTAATTTCTCCCTGTAATTTATCCCTTTGGAATCGAAGATTCCAATTTATCCATTAGTGTATTGCCACTATCACCTACAGAAAGAGGCGGCGCTGCATATGCGGCCGAAAGCACCTTGATCGTTGGCAGGCAATCAGCAACAGTATCCATTTATTCATCCTCCTATATAGGTAAATTGAACGCGCTCGCTTACCTGGTGATAGTTCAGACAACTATCTATCGGTGTTCTTGGTGCAGGATACCATGTCTTATCGGGAAATAGATATATAGATTCAAGATAGGCAATATCCCGACCATAAAAAGCAATACTATCTTTCCATATACCAAATTTTTTGACAGAAAATTGGTTTTTTGGGCCAGTTTTAATATAAGAGTAGCCTATACTCTCCATATACTTTCTGCTATCCAATTTCAGTGGCCCATGCCCATTTATTTCATTAACCTTTAACTTAAATTCGTTCCATTTTTTATCGTTCAATACTTTAAATATCTGCCTAGACTGACAAAATTCTCTGAACTCTTTCACTGACTTTTGTTCTAAATTATTGCTGCAGGCAGATAGCTCAAACAATAAAGAGAGCCCGACCATACAAAAATTGCATGCTGTCTTAAAATCGGTCACCTTTCCCTCCCCGCTTCGCTTGCTGCTTTCGATATCGGCGACACGAGATAATCGATAATCCGCCGCTGATCGGTCTTGATCTCGGCCGTTGCGCTCATGCCCGCGCCGATGGATCTGCACAGGGCCGCCGTCTGCCGGTCCCGCTGCGTGTCGCTACCTCTGGCCGTGCAATTGAGCGCAACACGGGCGGCGTAAACCAGGCCGATATCGTCTTCGTCAATGGCTTCGCGGCTGATCCAGCTGAGCGTGCCGGGGATCAGGCCGTGGTCGGTGAACGGAAACGCCTCCAGCTTGACCGCCACCTCCTGCCCCTCCGACACCAGCCCGATATCCTTATTCAGGATCATGAGCCGCATGACAAGCGCACCGCCTGACCTGCGCACCGCCTTGGAACGCCGCCAGCGCGGAACGCGATGGCGCCCGGCGTGACGCCGCCGAAATCCGTATCGGTGTATTTGAAAATTACATGGGCACTATACTCATTTCCGAAGTCAGGGCCGCTATGTACATGGCCCCGGGACGGACGAGCCCCTTGTGTGGTATGAGGGCTCTGGCACCAACGACCGGCGGTTTCTGCACGCCGATGCGCGCGGTTCGGTGATGGCGCAGTCGGACAGTGCGGGCACGATGCCGGGGATACTTCGTCGTCACAATCGCAAGCGCCCCATCCAGTATGACGAATGCCGCGACAAGAACCCTTGGCGCGTCAAGGCCATGTTCTGCCGCCTCAAGGATTTCCGCCGCATCTCCACACGTTACGACCAACCCGCCAGAAACTCCCTCCCAGCCGTAAGCCGCGCCGCTGCCATCGCATTCTGGGTGGGATTAAGCTACCACCCTAAAGGTGGCAAAGGCTACCAGACCCGTATCGACGCCGTTTTGAGAAAAGCGGTTTGGAGAGCGCGGCTTGGATTAGGTATAGTGCCCCCCGTAATCCCCCGGTGTCGGTGATGCACCGGGCCAGGTGCTGAGCGTTGACCGGGGAGCAACACGTATCGGACTGGCAGAGGCACGGAAGCGATTGGAAGGCACAACGTATCGCTGCGAATTGGAGTACAATGAATGACAAAGACGCCGCGAACCCATTGGTTAGTTAAAGTTCTTATGCGCCTGAAAATTAGCGTTGCTCTTTTCGCTTTAACGGCATGCGATTTTGTAGATACGGCCCTGAATAATCAAAAAATACTAGATGAACCCTACTTCGAGTTTCCTTACTGTTTGATTTATAGTGATAAAATAGGGAGCAGGTTGGATAAATACTTGTCTGAAGAGTACGATAAACTTGCAAATATATCAAGATTTATAAACGATAAACAAAAAGAATGTGAAACGAGATATTATTTTTTTGAATATATTTCATCAGATGTACTTGAACGCAGGCCAGACAAATATGTGCCCTCGTCTGCTCTTGTCATACCATCCACGTTGATACCTCTGCAGCCGATGATGCTGGACGGAGGCGACCCCGCTCCGCTGATAGCAAGAATTATCAGTCAAAAAGGCGATCTTTTTCGCCTTTTGTACGATGATGGAAAACTGCCGAAGCAATGTGGGAAGTTCGGTTATGCTATCCCGTATAGAGGCGGTGGACTTAGAGAAAATCTTATTTGCGGATACTCTTATCTTGGCTATGATGAACCAGTCGCGATTTGTTTTATTGACGTAGCTCCAATGCTTGATACGTGGGTCGGGTGGCAAGTAGAAAACTGTTTACGATCTTTTATAAGTCTACGAGACGTTGAAGAATTGATTGGAGGGTATTCAGAATGACAAATTGGTCGGACGTTTTTGAAATAATAGATACTGACGCCGCAGGCGGCCCAATTTCGTTCAGGCCTCTTCACAGAAATTATCTTGAAGGCATGCTGTCTGCTATTGAAGCAGCGCCATTCGGATCAGAAGTTCTCAGCGATATTAAAAACAGAAGTATCGGAATTGCGGGGACACTATACTTAATTTATGCTGCCATTAATGCGGCGCGACGCGGCGCGGCGATTATCTAGGTGCGGCTTGCTCTATGTCATATGATTGTTACGCAGATGAAGCTAAGCATGTTTCATATTGGATTCGCGGGGCAATCGATGAGCATGGAAGCTGGGGCATGTCCGTCGCCCCCCCCTGATCGCCATACCCTCGGCGCGCGATATTCGACCAGCAGCGGTGCGGCGGAATAGGAGGCCGTCGACGCGAATTCCGCTGGCATCTATACCGCCCGCCTGGCTCTGGACTGGAAGTTCCGGGGAGGAAGTTCCGGGGGAAGTTCCGGGGACACTATACTTAATTCATTATTTATATTGTCTTTGTAATCCCTCCTGTAGTTCCCTGTAATTAAAAACACTTCTATTTCTGAAACGAAATCGCTCTCAATTTTTTGTTAAAATTGTCTAATAGATATCACTCAGCATTATATTTTCCCTTCAGAATTAACCCACTGCACAGCGCAATTGCGGCCCTATTTTCATAGAGGATGCGGCGCGCGCCAACGTTGATTTGATCTGGATCGACAGCGCCATAGATATTGGCACCGTCGTTGATTTGTACGCACCATTCCGGGCGATTTTCGGATTTCGAAAGGTCGGGAACGCGGTCCAGATGTTTCTGACGATTGCCGTATTGCTCCCACGGCAACATACAACCCGGTCTACACGCTTTCGGAGTACCATCGCTTCCAGATGCGCCAAGAGAGTCTGCTTTGATCGCAATACAGGAAAAAGAGGTCGGGCTCTTGGTTTCTGTGTTGTCGAGCACTCCAGACTCTCCAGAAGCTCCATCGACGCAATTTGTGCCGTCCCTATTGCCGTCCTTGCTACAAAAACGAGTTGGTGTTGGAATCCAAGCGGCACACCAAGCTGGAGCGACAGGGTCTGAGGAGACCGCGGTTTCGCTCTCAAAAGTGCATCCGGGCAGGCACCACATTGATCTAGACGTACCGTCAAGAGCCTCGGTTGACTGAGTTTCAATGTCCTTTGGTTGCTGAGCGATGGCTGCGCTGTAATTCAGCGTAAGGATAGCCAGTCCGCCAACGAAAGCTGACGAGATTTTAATAGGCCTGCGCATGGGAACCCCTGTGTTTCGGACCTGCGAATATCTCGCAGTTCATTCGTTAATGAAAGGTTGCAAGATTTCGTCAAGCTACGTTTCGATAAGAAAACAATATACCTGGGATGTATGGAGGTCTTTTATTATGGGGACATTACATTTAATTTCAGACAGCACATAAGGTCCGGCTGTTTCGATAGCTCCGGCACACCCCCCAATATAAAAACAGATAGGCCGCGAAGCGCGCTGTTCCGCCCTACACGCATATCCATGTCCGATCAGTCCCTCACCCAGCCGCCGGCGCCCGAACGACGCCGCGGCCTGACCTATCCGCTTGGCCGCTGGTCGCCGGAACCGGGGGAGCTGCACGAAATCGCGGCCGGCGTGCGCTGGCTGCGCATGCCGATGCCGTTCAGCCTGGATCACATCAATCTCTGGGTGCTCGACGGCGGCGATCATCATGTCATCGTCGACACGGCCATACCCGCGCCCGGTTGTAAGGACGTCTGGCGCCGCGTCCTTGACGGGATCACGCGGGAAAAGCCCGTCGGCAAGGTGCTCTGCACGCACTATCACCCCGACCATATCGGCAATGCGGGCTGGCTGATCAAAAAGACCGGTGCGACGCTCGTCATGGCGCAGACCGAATATCTGATGGCGCGTATGCTGCTCGGCGATATCCGCGACGAACCACCCGAAGAAGCGGTGCGTTTCTATGAAAAGGCCGGCTGGCCGGACGCGCAGCTGCGCGACTTCCGCGCAGCAGGCTGGGGCCGCTTCGCGCGCGCGGTCAGCAGCTTTCCCGTCACCTATGAGCGCATTCGCGATGGCCAGCTTTACACGATCGGCGATCGCACCTGGCGCATCGTCACCGGCTCCGGCCATACGCCCGAACATGCCTGCCTGGTCGATGACGAGGGCGGCCTGATGATCGCGGGTGACCAGGTCCTGCCGCGCATCACCTCCAACGTTTCCGTGCATGTCACCGAACCGATGGCGGACCCCCTGGGCGACTGGCTTGCCAGCATCGACAGGTTTCGAAGCCTGTCCGGCGATCTGCACGTCCTGCCCGCCCATGGCTTTCCCTTCCATGGCCTGCACGCCCGCCTCGACCAGCTGGCGGAGGATCATTACCAGAAACTGACGGCGCTGGAGCGGTTCCTCGCAAGGCCGCGAACGGCGCTCGCCTGTTTCGAGGTGCTGTTTCACCGCGCCATCGACGTGAAGGAATATGGCATCGCGACCGGCGAAGCGATCGCACATCTTCGCTGGCTTGAACAGCGCGGGCGTGCCGTCCGCGAAACCCATGAAGGCAGAGCGGATATCTGGCGATCGATTTAGGATTTCACGGCGTTACGCACCGGTTTTCCACAGGCTTATCCCGATCTGTTTTCCGCAAGGCCGACATGGCGGCCCGGTTTATGATATACGCATCGCCATGGCCTCGAATCCCAATGTCACACCCATCGCGCCCGGCATCGCCGCGGCGACCGAACTGCCGCGCAATACCGATGCGGAGACCGCGCTGCTGGGCGCGCTGATGATCGACAATAATCTGGCCGGCGACATCCAGATGAAGCTGAAGCCCGAGCATTTTTACGAGCCGCTGCACGCGCGCCTGTACGAGAAGATCATGCAGGTCGTGGACGAGGGCCGCCTTGCCAACCCCGTCACGCTGCGGCCGCTGTTCACTGGCGATCCCGCGCTCGAGGAACTGGGCGGTCCCGCCTACCTCGTCCAGATGACCGAGGGCACGGCCGGGCTGATCGCGGCGCAGGACTTCGCCAGACAGATTTATGACCTCGCGCTGCTGCGTGCGCTCGTGACCGTGGGCCGCGATCTCGTCGAGAGCGCGACCGACACCAGCGAGAATGTCGATCCGCAGGCCAAGATCGGCGAAGCGGAAATGGCGCTCTACAAGGTCGCGGAAGAGGGCGAGGTATCGGGCGCCGCGCGCAGCTTTGCGCAGGCCGCGACGCTCGCCGTCAAAATGGCCGACAGCGCCATGAAAAGCGGCGGCAATCTGAGCGGCCTGACGACGGGCCTGCACGGCATCAACGCGAAAACCGGCGGCATGCACCGTTCCGACCTCGTCATCCTCGCGGGACGTCCCGCGATGGGCAAGACCGCGCTTGCGACTAACATCGCCTTTGCCTGCGCGCAGCAGTTCATGCTCGACAAGCGCGAGAATCCCGATGGCGAATCCTCCGGCGCGGGCGTCGGTTTTTTCAGCCTCGAGATGTCGTCGGACCAGCTGGCGACGCGTATCCTTGCCGAGCAGGCAAAGATCAATTCCGAGGATCTGCGCATGGGCCGCATCGGCCAGAGCCAGTTTCGCGCGCTGACCCGCGTGTCCGGCGAGCTTTCCGACTTGCCGCTGCACATCGACGATACGCCCGGCCTGACCATCGCCGCGCTGCGTTCCCGCGCCCGCCGCATGAAGCGGCAGAAGGGCGTCGGCATGTTCGTCATCGACTATCTGCAATTGCTGCAGGGCAGCAGCCGCAAATCCGCCGAGAACCGCGTGCAGGAAATTTCCGAGATCACCCGCGGCCTGAAAACGCTGGCGAAGGAACTCAATGTCCCGGTGCTCGCGCTGTCGCAGCTGTCGCGGCAGGTCGAGCAGCGCGAAGACAAGCGCCCGCAGCTTTCAGACCTTCGCGAATCCGGCACCATCGAGCAGGACGCCGACATCGTCATGTTCGTCTACCGCGAGGAATATTACCACGCCTCCAAGAAACCCGAGGATGGCAGCGAGAAATTCGCGCAGTGGATGGAGAAGGCCGAGGCCCTGCGCGGCCAGGCTGAATGCATCGTCGCCAAACAGCGTCACGGCGCCACCGGCATCGTCGAACTGCAATTCGAAGCGCAATATACCCGCTTTTTCGACCGCGACGATGGCGGTTATGAGGCGCGGGGCGGGCGGTAGGCGGGCGCGGGGCCATGACGCGCAGCACCCCGTCCAACAATGCGCGCCCTTTCACCCTCCATCACCCTCGCAAACGCGTGATTCCGGGGTAAAGTTGGCTGGTCATGTCGGCAGTTTTTTTGAGACCCGTCACCCCGGCGCAGGCCGGGGTACATCTTTTGAGTCTGCGCCCTGGTTCTGTCGCACGAGATGGATACGGGCCTGCGCCGGTATGACGTGTGTTGATTTGGGTGCAATCCCCCAAACCCGATCATCCTGAGCGCAGTCGAAGGACGCACTGATGGTTTTGCGGCAGCCTGCATGCGTCCCTCGACGACGCTCGGGATGATGAATTTGGTAGCGTTGCAGCCGGGCGCTGAGCCCGCCTACTATCCCTGAAACCGCGCCTTCAACGCAGCGCGCACGGCATCGTCGAAGTCCACCTCAACTTCATACGCGCCCTCGGCGTAAGGCCCCGCCGCATAAGGCGAGAACAGCACGGTGATACCTTCGGGCGCCATACCGCGCGGGCCGCGCAGGGCGATGTGCTGCGCGGCAAGGTCGGGGCACGTGCCAAATTCACCGTCAAGCGCCGCGCCGCCGCGCCGCTCGGCGCGCATGTCATCAAGTTTCGCGCAATATGCCGCCGACAGCGCATCGCGCACTTCGGGCCAGTTGACGAACAGGTCAGGCAGGGACACCTGCCGATCGTCCCGCCGGTCCCAGATGATGCTTTCCAGCGTATGATTGGGGTGCGCACCGCCGGTATCGCTGAAGATTTCGGTCCTTATGTTCAGCAGCGCCCGGTTTTCAAAAACCGTCTCGAACATCTGATCGTGCGCGACCGGTATCGCCTCCAGCCCCGCCTCGGTACGGGCCTGCGCGGTCTCGCGCGCGGTGGTTTCAAGCGCCGCCTTATCGCGCAGCGCCGCCGCGCGCAGCCGCGCGAACAGCGTCGGATATTCCGCCGCTTCGGGCACCAGCCGCCAGCGGAATTCCAGCGTCGGTGTCTGCTCCGCGATGATCAGGTCAGAGGCAAGCACGGGGGCGTCGCCCACCGTTTCGACTTCGGCGATCGCCGTGCCGGTCTCGTCCGCCGCCGGGTCCGCATTCTGTCCGCACGCCGCCAGCAGGAACATCGCGCCGAGCGCTGGTCCAAGCAGCGCCGCCGCGCCTGTCAGGTTTCCTATACGCATGCTTCTTCCGAACCGCCCCTTATGCCCGCCGCCAGATCGTGCCCTGCGGCCCGTCCTCCAATATAATGCCCTCGGCGGCAAGCTCGTCGCGGATACGGTCCGCCGCCGCCCAGTCCTTCGCCGCTTTTGCCGCATTGCGCTGCGCCACCCGGGCGTCGATATCGCCGCGATCACCTTCGCCCGCACGCCACGCCGCCGGATCGTCCTGTAACAGGCCAAGAAGACCCGCACTTGCCCGCAGCCCCGCGATATCGCCCGCGCTCGCCAGTTCAGACAGGCGCGCCATCGCGGCGGGCGTGCCAAGGTCATTGGCGATCGCGTCGACAACGCCCTCATCCACCGCGTCGCCGTCGACATCACCCGCTGCCCCCTCGATCACGCGGTACCAGCGGTCCAGCGTCGATTTCGCCTGTTTGAGGAGGTCGTCATTCCATTCGAGCGGCTGGCGGTAATGCGCGGTCAGCATGGCCATGCGCACCGTTTCGCCGCGATGCCCCGCCGCCAGCAGCGCATCGACGGTCACGATATTGCCCTCACTTTTCGACATCTTGTCCTTGCCGAATGACAGGAAACCGTTGTGCATCCAGTACCTTGCCAGCGGCGCCCCCTTGTGCGCGCAGCGGCTTTGCGCGGCCTCATTCTCGTGGTGCGGAAAGATCAGGTCCTGTCCGCCGCCGTGAATATCGATGGTCTCGCCCAGATGTTTCGCGATCATCGCGGAGCATTCCAGATGCCAGCCAGGGCGGCCCCGGCCCCATGGCGACGCCCAGCCCGGCTGATGATCGGCGCTCGGCTTCCACATGACGAAATCATGCGCGTTTTTCTTATAGGGCGCGACTTCAACGCGGCTGCCCGCGATCATCTGCTCCAGGTCCCGGTGCGATATCGCGCCATAATCCGTGTCCGCCGCCACATCGAACAGCACATGCCCCTCGGCGGCATAGGCATGGCCGCCCGCAATCAGCGTCTCCATCATCGCGATCATCTCGGCGATGGTTTCCGTCGCGCGCGGGGCAAAGGTCGGCAGCGCGCAGCCCAGCGCCCGCGCATCCGCCTCATACCAGCCTTCCGATTGTGCGGTCACCTGTTCGATCGTGCGGCCCTCGGCATCGGCGCGGGCCATGATCTTGTCATCAATATCGGTATAGTTCCGCGCGGACACCACGACGCCCTTGCCGTAAACGTGCGTCAGCAGACGGCGCAGCACGTCGAACGTCACCTCCGGGCGGAAATTACCGATATGGGCGCGCGAATAGACCGTCGGTCCGCACACATATATGGTGATGCGCCGAGGATCCGCGGGCGTGAACACCCGCTTTTCCTTCATCGCCGTGTCATACACGCTGATCCTGGTCATTCCGTCAGTTCCAGCAGCGCTTCCAGAGCGCCGCGCTCTTCGTCCGTATATCCTTCAGGCGCGGCGTTCCGCGCCGCGTCCTCTTCCGCGCGCATCTCGCGGCGGTCCTCGACGAAGTCCTGCACCTCATGGGACAGCACACCCAGCAGCGGACCCGACCGCGAATCGGCGAACCATTCGGGCCGATCCGCTGGCACCACATCGTAAAGCAGTTGCAGTAGCATCCATGTCAGCGTCGTCAGCAGCAGGCCTTTCACCGCGCCAAACCCGAACCCCAGCACGCGGTCCAGCGGTCCGACAATGCTGTTCTTCACGCGGCCGCCCAGCGCTTTTGCCAGCAGCTTGCCCAGAATGAACACGCCGCCAAACAGCACGGCCACCGACAGCACGGCTGCCGTCGTCTCGCTGTCAACATAGTCCAGAGCCTTTTCGCGCCCCTGATCGAAGAACATGTTGACCGCGATGATTCCCGCGACCCAGGCCAGGATCGACAGGATCTCGCTCACAAAGCCGCGCATGAAGCCCAGGATCGCGAGCAGGCCGATGGCCGCGAAGAAGTAAATGTCGAAGGCGGTGAGGTCTGACATGGTTTCGCTGAGCCAGATAGCGGGATGAAGGGCGAACGCCTAGGGGCAGATGAGGGAAATCAGGCCCCGGACGCGCCTTCCGCCAAAAAGTGGTGGGTATGGGCGATCATATCCGGCCCTGATAACCGGTCTTCAGGACAGGCGGACATCTGGAAGGTGAGCATGTGCGGGACCGTATTGCCGGGCGCGGAAATGAACCATGCCGGCGATTGGATTGCCGCAACGAACTGGCGGCCGCGGCGCGCCTGTTTACCCTGAATAGGGTGCCCAGCTTCCCGCGGGCTGTGCCAGCCGGTTCGCCGTTACGGCCAGCACTTCGTGGCTCCATGCGAGGCCAACATGGCTGGAATCGACGCGCACGGATTCATGCATGTCGCCATTGCCGATCTTCGTGCATTCCGGCGCGACAATGCCGTCGCCGTCCGAATAGATGCTGGTCAGCGGCACGGGCGGCAGGGTTTCAAGGTCGGTTGGCAGCGGCGGACTGTTGACCCAGTGATCGTTCAGCCGCTCGTAAAGCTTCCATGCATTATTGCCGCGCATATCACCGACGCACGGCGTACCCGCCGTCACGACCAGCCGCACATGGTCGGGCTCCAGCTTGGCGACCTCACGCGCGTATAATCCGCCCAGCGACCAGCCGATCATGCTGACCCTGCCGCCGCTTTTGGCCGCGACCGCCTTCAGATGCCGCCGCATTTCAGGCAGCATTCCCGCGCGCAGCCCCAGATTCTGTCCCTGACCCCAGCCATAGACATCGTAATTCAGCTTCGCGAGCCGCCGTCTGAGCAGGAACGTCGTCGTGTCCGCCGCCATGAAGCCGGGATAGACGATCACACCGTGGCCGTCGCCGCGCGGCAGTTCATGCGTTCGGTCGCTCATCAGAAAACGCGCGAATTCGCCGACCGCGCGCACCTCCATCAGATACTGGCTGAGCGGCGGCGGTTCGACCTTTCGGCGTTCGGTGCGAGGGGAGAGGGTGACTGTCATAAGACCGTCATAACGCGAACTTCCTGATAAATGCATGAACGGCGGGCGCGATGTCCGCGCGCTGCAGCGCAAGGTCGATGGTCGCGTTGACGAAGCCCGCTTTGTCGCCGCAATCGTGCCGTGTCCCCTCGAAGGTAAAGGCATGGAATGGCTGCCTGCCGATCATCGCCGCCATCGCATCGGTCAGCTGGATTTCCCCGCCCGCGCCCACGCCCTGCGTCGCCAGCAATGTCATGACTTCCGGTTGCAGGATATAGCGCCCGGGCAGCATCAGGCTGGACGGCGCATCCTTGGGGTCCGGTTTTTCGACCAGGCCCTTCACTTCGGTCAGCGCCCCCCTGGTCTCGCCCGGGTCGACGATACCGTATTTCCGGGTCTCCTCGCGCGCGACCTCCAGTGCGCAGACGACATTGCCGCCGACCTCTTCATAGGCGGCCATCATCTGCTTCAGGCAGCCCGGCTCGCCGACCAGCAGTTCGTCGGGCAGCAGCACGGCGAACGGCTCGCTGCCCACCACGCTGCGCGCGCACCAGACGGCATGGCCCAGGCCCAGCGGCTCCTGCTGCCGCACGTAAGCGATCCGCCCCGGTCCCAGGCGCGAACCGGACAGCGCCGACTTGTCCTTGCCGCGCGCGTCCATCGTCGCCTCCAGCTCATAGGCGATGTCGAAATGATCCTCGATGGAGGATTTGCCGCGCCCGGTGACGAACACGATCTGCTCGATCCCCGCCTCCAGCGCTTCATCAACGGCATATTGGATGAGCGGCCGGTCAACGACGGGCAGCATCTCCTTGGGGATCGCCTTGGTCGCGGGCAGAAAGCGGGTGCCGAGCCCGGCAACGGGAAATACGGCGGTGCGCACGGGGCGGGGCATAATTCGGTCTCTCCAGAACGGCTCGCAAAGGCCCCTCATAGCCGCGAATATGCGGCGAAAATACGCCTAACTATCCCGCGCCGGGCGTATCGTCCGGCAGCCCGCCCGGCTCGTCCCATTCGCGCGGGCCGCTGACACGCCACAATTCCCGGCCGCCTTCATCATACATGATCGTCAGCGGCAGGCCGACCGCGCCATATGCCCGCGACAGCGCCGCATCCTCATCGGTCAGAACGGTCAGCCGGTCCATTTCGGTCCGCGCGACAAAGCCGCTGATCTTTTCCCAGCCGCCAATGTCCTGGCTGACCGCGACGACGTTCAGCGCATAGCCCTTCTGCGCCGCCAGCCGGTTCAGCGCGGGCAGTTCGGCAACGCACGGCGCGCACCACGTCGCCCACAGGTTCACCAATGTCGGCGTGCCCACAAAACTGGTCAGCGCGGCGGGCCCGCCGCTTTTCCTGAGGAGGGTCGCATCGGGCGCCGTCTCCCCCGCCCGCGAATAGTCGGGCTCGCCGGCCGGCACACCCGGCCTGTCCGTCACGGCTTGCGGCGCCCCGGCCGGGGCACTATCCGCGATGGGAGCGTCACAGGCCGCCATGCTGACCAGCCCGGCCAGAATCAGGAAAGTCGTCCGTGTCATGTCCGATACCTCCAACAAGATGTGGGGCGGCCGGTTCGCCGCCGGTCCGTCCGCCGTCATGCAGGAGATTAATGCCTCAATCGGCGTGGACAAGCGCATGTGGCAAGAAGACATCATGGGCAGCCGCGCGCACGCCGCCATGCTGGCCGCGACAGGCATCCTGTCCGCGGACGACGTCGCCGCCATCGACGCCGGCCTTGCCGAGATCGCCGGGGAGTGGTCCGCCGGCCCGATCGAGGAGGACCTCGCGCTCGAGGACATCCACATGCATGTCGAGGCCCGCCTGAGGGAAAAAATCGGCGAGGCGGCTGGCCGCCTGCACACCGCGCGGTCCCGCAACGATCAGGTCGCCACCGACCTGCGCCTGTGGGTCAGGGGCGCCATTGACCGTCTGGATCAGGGCCTTGCCGCGTTCCAGCGCGCGCTTCTGGTCCGCGCCGAGGAACATGCGGCCAGCGTCATGCCCGGCTTCACGCATTTGCAGTCGGCGCAGCCCGTCACGCTCGGCCATCATCTGATGGCCTATGTCGAAATGGCGCAGCGCGACCGCGGGCGTCTGGCGGACGCGCGCAAGCGCCTCAACAAAAGCCCGCTCGGCGCCGCCGCGCTGGCGGGCACCGGCTTCCCCATCGACCGCGACATGACGGCAAGGGCGCTCGGGTTCGACGCGCCCTGCGCCAACAGTCTCGATGCCGTCAGCGACCGGGACTTCGCCCTCGAATTCCTGACTTCCTGCATGCAGGCGGGCCTGCATCTTTCCCGTCTGGCCGAGGAAGTCGTCATCTGGGCATCGCAGCCCTGGGGGTTCGTCAAGCTGCCGGACGCCTATTCCACCGGCAGTTCGATCATGCCGCAAAAACGCAACCCCGATGCCGCCGAGCTTGTCCGCGCGAAATCCGGCCTGTTCCTCGGCGCGCTCACCCGCCTCGCCACCGTGATGAAGGGGCTTCCGCTCGCTTATTCAAAGGATATGCAGGAGGACAAGACGCCCGTGTTCGATGCCTATGACACGCTCGCGCTTTCCCTTGCCGCGATGACGGGCATGATCGAGGGGCTTGGCTTTCACACCGATCGCATGAAGGCGGCGGCGGCAGGCGGGCACTCGACCGCCACGGACCTTGCCGACTGGCTGGTCCGCGAAGCGGGCGTCCCGTTCCGCGACGCGCATCACATCACCGGCCGCGCCGTCGCCCTGGCGGAGACGCGCGGATGCCTGCTCGCCGACCTTGCCATTGACGACCTGACGGCCATCGATGCGCGCATTGGTCCTGGTGTTTTCGACGTCCTGACGGTGGACGCATCGGTCGCCAGCCGTAAGAGTTTCGGCGGCACGGCGCCGGATCAGGTCCGCGCGCGCATCGCGGCCATGAGGGCAGAGATATGACAGGCGGGGATCGGTACATAATGATAAATCCGGCACGAACAGCGGCGGTCGCCGCTGCCCTTGCGCTGGCCGCATGCGGTTCCGCAGGCCCGCTGAAATGGCCGGAAGGCGGCCCGCCGCCGCCAAAGACCGGTACGGAAACGGCCGCGACGCCCACAGAGATGCTCGATCCGCCGCCGCAGGCCGCGCCCGTGCGCGTCGATGATCCGGTGCGGAGCGGCAAGCCGCGGTCGGAAGACCCCTTTGATTTGCCGCCCGGCGGCTGAGGACACACCCATATGGACCATTTTCAATATCGTGACGGCGTTCTTCACGCCGAGGATGTCAGCCTGGAAGCGCTGGCAGCCGAGGTCGGCACGCCGTTCTACTGCTATTCCACCGCCACGCTCGAGCGCCATTTCGATGTCTTTCAAAAGGCGGTCTCACCCCCCATAGCGGGCGGGACCGCACCGCTGATCGCCTATGCGGTGAAGGCCAATCCCAACCAGGCCGTGATCGCCACACTCGCCCGGAAAGGCGCGGGCGCGGATGTCGTCTCCGTCGGCGAGCTGAAGCGCGCCCTGGCCGCCGGTATCCCCGCCAGCCGCATCGTCTTTTCCGGCGTCGGCAAGACCCGCGAAGAAATGCAGGCGGCCCTTGCCGAGGACATTTTCCAGTTCAATGTGGAATCGCATGCGGAGGCGGAGCTGCTTTCCGAAACCGCCGCCGCCATGGGAAAGGTCGCCAAGGTCGCGTTCCGCGTGAATCCGGACGTGGACGCGGGCACGCACGCCAAAATCTCCACGGGCCGGGCAGAGAACAAATTCGGCATTGCCATCGACACCGCCCCTGCCGCCTTCGCCCGCGCGAAGACGCTGCCGGGTATCGAGGCGGTCGGCGTCGCCGTCCATATCGGCAGCCAGCTGACCGACCTCGCCCCGCTTGAGCGGGCCTTCACCCGCGTCGGCGAGCTGATCGCGAACCTGCGCGCGGGCGGCCACGCCATCTCGCGCGCCGACCTTGGCGGCGGCCTTGGCGTCCCCTATCTCTCCGATCAGCCCGACCCGCCCAGCCCGGCATCATATGGCGAAATGATGGCGCGCGTCACGAAAGACTGGGACGTGTGCCTGACCTTCGAGCCTGGGCGGCTGATCACCGGCAATGCCGGTATCCTCGTCAGCCGCGTGGTCCGGCTGAAAGAGGGCAAGGAACGCTGCTTCGTGATCATCGATGCCGCCATGAACGACCTGATACGGCCCAGCCTCTATGACGCCTGGCATGACATTCAGGCGGTGCGGCCGCGCGGGAATGAACAGATGCGGGCCGATGTCGTCGGCCCGGTATGCGAAACCGGCGATACCTTCGCGGAACAGCGCGACATGGCGCGGCTCGAAGCCGGCGATCTGATGGTGTTCCGCACCGCGGGCGCCTACAGTGCCACCATGGCCAACAGCTATAATAGCCGCCTGCTGACGCCCGAAGTCATGGTATCCGGCGATCGCTGGGCGCAGATCCGGGCACGGCCGACATATGAGCAGCTGATCGCGCAGGACACTGTGCCCGACTGGCTGAATCAGGAGGAATAGACGAACCATGACCGCCCAGCCGCAGCATGGCGGTTTGACATTGGCGGCCATCAACCGGCTGCCGCTGGCGGGCGCGCTCATCTGGCTGGAACGCGGGCTGGCCGCCGAGCTTGGCTGGGTGCTCACGGCATGGACCGCATTTTTCGCCTTCAGCCTGATGGGCATGGCGGATATTCTGCCCGGCCAGATACGCCTTGCCATCTATGCGTGTCTGATCGTCGGCAGCATCGCCGCCCTGATCCGCTACACTGTGCGTGCGCCGCTGCCGCGCCGCGGTCAGATCCTCGCCCGGCTGGAAACAGGCGGGGCGCTGCCGCGCGGCACGATCAGTTTCACCGACTCCCGGCCCGCCGCGCTTGACGGCGATGTGGCGGAGGCGCTGTGGCGACGCGCACGCGCCGACGCGCTGGCGAAAAAGCCGCGTATCGGCCTGCCGCGACTCGCGCTTCCGCCCGCTTTGCTCATCGCCCTCATCAGCGCCGCGGTGCTGCTTTTCGCGGGCATCGCGGTGGCGGGCCGGGACGCCCCCGAACGCCTCGCCGCCGGTTTGTCGCCTTATGCCGTCCCTGCGGGGGATTTCACGTTCCAGCTTGAGATCACGCCGCCCGATCACGCCGTCATCCCGCCGCGCGCGGTGACCATCGCCGGCGATACGCGCACCGCATTCGATATGCTGGCGGGGGGACGCATGGACCTCGTGACCGCCCATGACGTGTCTCTCGTGAGCCCGCGCGGGCGGCGTCACGGCAAGAGCGTCCGGCCCGCGCGCGGCGGCATCTGGCGTATCGAGGCGCAGGGCCGCGCGCTTGCCGAGATCGACATCTCCCTTGCCGCCGACGGCATCCCGGAAATCCGCTTCGAGGGCAGCCCGGTGCAGACATCCACAGGCGCGCTCAGGCTGGGTTACCGCCTTACCGATGATCATGGTGCGTCCAGCCTGTTCCTGCGCGTCGAAGGCGGCGGGGCACCGGTGCGGCTGGTCGATCTTGAAACGCTGGTCCCGGCGGGCAGCGGCCAGCTGTTCGCGGACCTGACGTCCGACGTGCGCGCGGGCGCAGAGGCGCGGTTGACGCTGATCGCGCGCGATGGTGCGGGCAATGAGGGGCGTTCCCGGCCCCTTCTCGTGACGCTCCCCCTTCGCGCCTTCACCAATGATGTCGCGGCGCAGATCATCGCGATCCGCAAGGCGCTGCTGGAGGGCGCGGATCGCAATGGCGTGGTCGAAGACCTTGCCGTCATCGCCGCCAGCCCGGACCGGTTCGATGACCGGTTCGACACCTTTGCGGGCCTGCGCGCGGCATCGTGGCGCCTGCTGCGCGGGCGTGAGGCGCAGCGCCGCGCCGAAGCCGCACGGATCCTCTGGGATACGGCGCTCGACCTTGAAGACGGCGGGGCCAGCCGCGCGATGGATGACCTGCGCGCCGTCCTCGACCGGTTGATGCGGGAAGCCGGGTCCGCCGATGATTCATCCCTCGCCGCCCTGATGGCACAGCTGGAAAGCGCCATGGGGGACTATATCCAGCGCCAGATCGAGGCCGCGCTCGCCAATGGCGAACTTCCGTCCGCCGAGGCGCTGCGGGACATGTCCGGGCAGATGACAGGCGCGGACATGAATATGGACGTGGACATGAATTTCCTCGGTGCCATGATGGCCGACCTGAAGGACCGGCTCGCCGCGGGCGATACCGAGGGCGCGATGCAGGCGCTTGCCAATGTGCGCAGCCTGATGGAATCGCTTCAGTTCGGCCCGGCCGCGCCCGACCCCGAAGCGCAGAGGCGCGCCGAACAGGCCCGCGCGCTGGCGAATGACATGCAGGCGCTGCGTGACGCACAGGCCGACCTTCGCGACGAAACCCTGGCGGAGGCGGTGCGCCAGCAGCTCCGCGGCGGCGACGCGCCGCTTGACGATCTCGCGCGCGGGCAGGACGCCATTGGCGGCCGGCTGGACGAACTGCGTGCGCAGCTGGGCGATCTCGGCGCGGCTGTCCCGGCCGAACTCGATGAAACCCTGGATGAGGCGCGCGCGGCCATGCGCGCGGCGGCCGATGCGCTCGCACGCGGCGGAAATCCCATCGCGGCTGCGCAGGCGCAGACCCTCGCGCTTGAAAAATTATCGCAGGCCGGTCAGCAGGCCGATGCCGCCGCGCAGGCCATGGCGCAGGCGGCGGCGGGCGGCCAGATGCAGCCGGGCGGTTCGGGCAGCGGGCTGGACCCGCTCGGCAGGCCCGGCCGCGGTTTCGGCCAGGGCGAAGTCACGCTGCCCGACGAAAATGAACTACGCCGCGTGCAGGAACTGCGCGCGCTGATCGAGGAACGTGCCGCCGACCCGGCACGCAGCGCTGCCGAACGGGCCTATTATCTGCGCCTGCTGAAGCGCTTCTGACGGCCCTCACATAGGGCGGCGACAGCGCCCGCGCGGGCAAGCGGCCCGCATGGAATTATCGCCGCGCCATGTGCGGGATCGCCGCATCTTTTTTGGAAAAAAGCGCTTGCAGCGACGCGAACGCGTCTACTAGGGATAGGTGCTGGGATGTGGACGTGCTACTAGGGATGGTGTGATTTCCGGCCTGCGGGCGGATGACGCTCTATCTGTCTCCATGGCAAATTCCGCCCGGATATGGGCTTCTGGCCTGTGAAGAATGGGGATTGTGGGGATAACTTCCGAAACCCTCTCGCACAGGCCCGAAGTGGTGGTTAGCGTGGTCCGTTCCGGCCGTGTTTTTTTGCTTGTCGCGACTCGGTCGCGGGGCGCATGACGGACGGGAACATAAGCGGAACATTTTTAAAGATTTTAGAGGCGGGAGCGTGGCAGTCATGGATTTCAGTAATGTCGATTCGGAACTTTCGGATGCAAATGCGGACATGGTCAGCGAATCGAAACGTGTCCATGAACCCCGCTTTCCCATCAGGATCGACAAGTCGCGCGATGCGAAGCTGACCGTCTTTGGCAGGGAAACGCTGGAGGACCGCTATCTGCTGCCCGGCGAAGGCCCGCAGGACCTGTTCGCCCGCGTTGCCGCCGCCTATGCCGACGATGCGGGCCATGCCCAGCGGCTGTACGATGCGATCTCGAACCTGTGGTTCATGCCCGCCACGCCCGTCCTGTCGAACGGCGGCACCGGCCGCGGCCTGCCCATCTCCTGCTACCTCAACAGCGTTTCGGACAGTCTGAACGGCATTGTCGACACCTGGAACGAGAATGTCTGGCTGGCGTCGAAGGGCGGCGGCATCGGCACCTATTGGGGCAATGTGCGCGGCATCGGCGAGAGCGTCGGCCTCAACGGCAAGACCTCGGGCATCGTCCCCTTCGTGCGTGTCATGGATTCGCTCACGCTCGCGATCAGCCAGGGCAGCCTGCGCCGCGGTTCCGCCGCCTGCTATCTCGACGTCTGCCATCCGGAGATCGAGGAATTCCTCGAGATCCGCAAGCCGTCGGGCGACTTCAACCGCAAGGCGCTGAACCTGCACCACGGCGTCAACCTGACCGACGCCTTCATGGAGGCGGTGCGCGACGGCGATGATTTCGACCTCTTGTCGCCCAAGACCGGGGAAGTCCGCGCGACCGTCAATGCCCGCGCGCTGTTCCAGAAGATCGTCGAGACGCGTCTGGCGACCGGCGAACCCTATATGCTGTTCATCGACCGCGTGAACGAGCAGATGCCGAAGCACCAGCGCGATGCCGGCCTGAAGGTTTCCACATCCAATCTATGTTCGGAAATCACGCTCCCAACCGGCGTCGATCAATATGGCGAGGACCGCACGGCCGTCTGCTGCCTGTCGTCACTCAATCTCGACATGTGGGACGCCTGGTCGAAGGAGGACGGCTTTATCGAGGATGTCATGCGCTTCCTCGATAATGTCCTGTCCGACTATATCGAACGCGCGCCCGACGAAATGGCCCGCGCGAAATACAGCGCCGAGCGTGAGCGTTCGGTGGGCCTTGGCGTCATGGGCTATCACAGCTTCCTGCAGGAACGCTCGATCCCCTTTGAATCCGCGCTGGCCAAGTCCTGGAACCTGAAGATCTTCAAGCATATCCGCGCGCAGGCCGACACCGCATCCATGATGCTGGCAAAGGAGCGCGGCGCCTGCCCCGACGCCGCCGACATGGGCACCATGGAACGGTTCAGCTGCAAGATGGCGATCGCGCCCACCGCGTCGATCAGCATCATCTGCGGCGGCACCTCCGCCTGCATCGAGCCCATCCCGGCGAACATCTATACGCACAAGACGCTGTCCGGATCGTTCACAGTGAAGAACCCGCATCTTGAGGCGCTGCTCACCGAAAAGAGCATGAACGCCGAGAAAATCTGGAATTCCATCCTCGAGCGCGGCGGCAGTGTCCAGCATCTCGACTTCCTGTCGGATGATGAGAAGGCGACCTTCAAGACCGCCTTCGAAATCGACCAGCGCTGGCTCCTCGAGCTGGCCGGCGACCGCACGCCCTATATCGACCAGTCGCAGTCCCTCAACCTCTACATCCCCGCCGATGTGGAAAAATGGGACCTCCTCATGCTGCATTACCGCGCCTGGGAACTCGGCATCAAATCGCTCTATTATCTAAGGTCGAAATCGGTGCAGCGCGCCGGCTTCGTCGGCGGCGTGGAGGCGGACAACACCGCCGACGCGAAAACCATCGACCTGACCATGCCGGAAACCACGGATTATGACGAATGTCTGGCGTGTCAGTAAATGTTTGCGATTTTTCTGACGGGTGCAGCAGTCTGTTTTGCGCTCATATACAAGGTTGCGGTTCGGAAAGCTGACATCGCAATTCTTGGCGGCACAGGCATAATTCTTGGACTGACTGGAATTGGTACACTCATCCAGACTGTTTTCGGCTACGATACGCTATTGCGAGATTTGGTTTGGGCATTCACATTTAGCGCTACGGACGTCTATCCTCTGGCGCTGATCTGCCTGATCCGCTCATTTTTTCGCGGCATTGGTCACAAGCTGCGCATCGCTTACATCATCGGGTTTCTACTTATGGCTAGCCCGTTCATTCTTTTGACGATTTTCGGCGTCGCAATGACGCTCAACAGCTAGGCAGGAGACTCGCTATGTCACTTTTGGAATCCCGCAAGACCTACAAGCCGTTCCAATACCCCTGGGCCTACGACTTCTGGAAGCGTCAGCAGCAGATCCACTGGATGCCCGAGGAAGTGCCGCTGGGCGAGGATTGCCGCGACTGGGCGCAGAAGCTGTCGGAGCATGAGCGCAGCCTGCTGACGCAGATTTTCCGCTTCTTCACTCAGGCGGATGTCGAGGTGCAGGATTGCTATCACGACAAATATGGCCGCGTCTTCAAACCCACCGAGGTGAAGATGATGCTGACGGCGTTTTCCAACATGGAAACCGTCCACATCGCCGCTTATTCGCACCTCCTCGACACCATCGGCATGCCGGAATCCGAATATTCCGCGTTCATGGAATATGAGGCGATGGCCGACAAGCATAATTACATGCAGAAGTTCAGCGTCGATACGGACGAGGATATCGCCCGCACGCTCGCCATGTTCGGCGGCTTTACCGAGGGGCTGCAGCTGTTCGCCAGTTTCGCGATGCTGATGAACTTCCCGCGTTTCAACAAGATGAAGGGCATGGGCCAGATCGTCAGCTGGTCGGTCCGCGACGAGACCCTGCACTGCGAGGGCATCATCCGCCTGTTCCACGCTTTCTGCGAGGAGCGCCAGTGCCTGACCAAGGCGGTCAAATCCGACATTCGCGACATCTGCCACCACACGGTCGACCTGGAGGACGCCTTCATCGACCTCGCCTTTGAAATGGGCCCAGTGAACGGCATGACCGCGGGCGAGATCAAGAAATATATCCGCTACATCGCCGACTGGCGCCTCGGCCAGCTCGGCCTCAAACCCATCTACATGATCACCGAACACCCGCTCCCCTGGCTCACGGAGATCCTGAACGGCGTCGAACACGCCAATTTCTTCGAAGCCCGCGCAACCGAATATTCCAAGGCCGCCACAAAGGGCGACTGGGGCGACGTCTGGTCAAGCTTCGACAA
The DNA here is from genome assembly GCF_019204005.1 of Pacificimonas pallii. Classification (GTDB taxonomy): domain Bacteria; phylum Pseudomonadota; class Alphaproteobacteria; order Sphingomonadales; family Sphingomonadaceae; genus Pacificimonas; species Pacificimonas pallii. The sequence continues at coordinate 419,767 of NZ_JAGSPA010000001.1, forward strand.
GCGCAAGGGCGTGAAGCCGGTCGCCGCGAACGAAGAGGATGAGCCGGGGTTCTTGGAAACGGCGGCGGAATGATGGGTCTATTACTTTTCAACGAATGCGAACGTTGTGAAAGCACGGGCACTTGGACGCCGCCTATGGAAAAGCGGGGAAATTCAATGACTATGCACAGTCCACGAACTTGCCCTGATTGCGATGGTCTTGGAGCATTAACTACTGACGATGGTAAGCATGTTGTCGACTTAATGCGACGGGTGAGACGTTCTGGGCGATAATAACGTTTGGAACAGAATGGAACATATGGTAATCATAACAGAAACAAATTGACTGGAAATTTCCTCATATGGCTCAGAAAGTATTCATATCGTACGCTCATGCTGATGGGAGTTTTCTAGAGAAGCTACATAAGCATTTAGCTCAACTGGTCCGTGAAGGCACAATATCCGAATGGCAAGATAAAGAAATTTCAGCTGGAGATAAGTTCGACGATGAGATTTCGGATAACTTAGAGAAAGCAGATATCTTTCTTGCTTGCGCTAGCCCGGATTGGATCGCTTCTGAATATGTTTACGAAAAAGAATTAAAAGTTGCGCTGAATTTAGAATCGGAAGGAAATATCATTATCATTCCGGTAATTTTTCGTCCTTGTGACTGGCAATCAACATCGTTGCGTAAGTTTAAGGCGATACCGAAAGACGGAAAGCCGGTTACAGAATTTATAAACGAAGACGTTGCCTTTTTAGACATTGTTGCAGAAATTAGAAAGCTAGTAAATTCAAATACTACACCTATTGAAACTAAATCGGCTGTGAGCTCCGACCAAACATCATCTTCAGGCCAGCCGTCAAGGTATAGGGTTAGGCGTGAATTTGATGAAATCCACAAACGAGATTTTGTAGAAAACGCATATTTGGAAATATATCGATTTTTTGAATCATCGGCAGCAGAGATAGCCACTGTGGACGATATTGAAGTCCGACTTTCGCCAGTTGAAGGAAATTCGTTTTCTTGCACGATCGTAAATCGTGGCATTCGCCGTGGTTTTGAGACGATAAACGTTCGCAAGGGCGGAATGTTTGGTGCTATAGATTTGATATTTGGAGAGAACCCCTCTCTTGGTAGTTCAAATGGTGGATTCGTCGTAGAGGCAGACGAATATCAACTGGGGCTAAAATCGATTATGTTTAACATGACCGGTGACGCACAAGTAGTGAATTCGCGTGAAGCAGCAAAAATGATGTGGGATGAGCTTCTATCAAAAGTCGGAATTGATTATGCCTGAGCCTGCAGGATTTCGATGTGAGGACTGCGGCAAAGGTTTTATGGAGAAAATCCTGACACAGGCTGAAAGAGATGAGTTGCGTAAGCGAAATCTTCAAGGGAGCGCAATTTTGTGTCCAAACTGTGGAAGCATCAGAGTGAACCGGGTTAACCCATGAACTCCATCGAATTCTGTGCCGGGGGGAATTCCGGGGGGAATTCCGGGAATTCCGGGGACACTATACCTAATTTCGGGAATTCCGGGGACACTATACCTAATTTCGATGCGCCAGCCGGTTCACCGTATCTCCGCAGTCGCGAAGCGCTTGCCGCATGGTCTGCGCGCTGCTACGGTCCCCATATATTCTCATCCTGCGCATTATGGATCCCACTATGAACTCCATCGAATTCTGCGCGGGCGGGCAGGCGCTGGGGCTGGAGCAGGCCGGGTTTCGTCATGAAGCGCTGGTTGAGATCGAGCCAGACTTCGCCAGGACCCTGACGCTGAACCGCCCGCACTGGGACGTGCGCGCCGCCGATATGGCGACTTTCGACGGCCGCCCGTTCAAGGGCACGGAGCTGTTCACCGCCGGCCTGCCCTGTCCGCCCTTCTCCGTCGCCGGCAAACAGCTGGGCGAAAATGACGAGCGCAACCTGTTCCCCGCTGCCCTGCGCCTGATGGGCGAAATCCAGCCAAAGGCCGTGATGATCGAAAATGTGTGCGCCACGCTCCGTGCCGCAGGCCACATAAATTAAAAGGCTTCTGCAGGTCAGGGCGCATCCGGTGCGCCCCGCCCCTCCCTTCTCCCCCAATCCCGGACCGCGCCCTGCCAACCCCGCCCATTGCGTCGCCGCGCCCGTGCGCGCGATGACACGCCCCTCCCTTCGACAGGCGGGGAAAACGCCCTGTTGGGGACGCCAGGGCGGGCGAAAATGGACAGGAAATTCCTTTTCTCTGGACTTTTGCACGCCGGCATTCTTTGTCCGTCGCCATGTTTATTCCAGGACCGGAGATCACATGACTCGCTTCCTCGCCAATGCCGCCATCACGATAGTGGCCGTCACCGCGCTTGCCGCCACGCCGGCTGCGGCGGTGGACATTGATTTCTCGGCGGCCGCACTGCCCGGCGCGGGGAAAGTCGTCATGGCCGTCGGCGAGGACGGCGTGCTGTCCGGCGCGGCGGCGTCCGCGGACCGGCAGATGGGCGGCGCGCTCGGCCGGGCCGTTGCCGCCGCCGATTTCGATGGCGAGGCGGGGTCGTCGCTGCCGCTTTACGGCCTGGCGCCCTACGACGCCGTCCTGCTGGTCGGCGTGGGCAAGGGCTTGGCGTCGGGCGCGGATGTACAGGATTTCGGCGGCACGGTCGCGGGCCAGACGGCGGCGTGGCGCGGCGATGTCGCGGTCGCCGTCCCGGATGTCGAGGGGCTCGATGACGAGGCTGCGCACGCCGCCCTAGGCGCCCGTCTTGGCAGCTATGATTTCGGCAAATGGGGCGCGGCAAAGACAGCGGGCGGGGGTGCGAAGGGCGCGGACGCCGCACCGAAGCTGATCTTCCACGGCCCGGGCGAAGCGGCCTTTGCGGGCGACCGCAGGGCCATTGCCGACGGCGTCGCCTTCGCGCGCGATCTTGTCTCCACACCGTCCAATATCAAGACGCCGGAATGGTTTGCCGGACAGGTCGAAAGCGTCTTTGCGGACGTACCGCGGACGAGCGTGCGCGTGCTCGACGTGCCAGAGATGCAGCGGCTGGGCATGGGCGCGCTTGTCGGTGTGGGCCAGGGCTCCGCCCGCCCGCCGCGCCTGGTGGCCGTGCGCTATGACAGCCCGGATTATGATGGCCCGCCGCTCGCCTTTGTGGGCAAGGGGATCACGTTCGACACCGGCGGCATTTCGCTGAAGGGCGGGCGCGGCATGTGGGCGATGCGCGGCGACATGACCGGCGCGGCCACGGCGATGGGCGCGGTGATGGCGCTGGCCAATCGCGGCGCGGCGGTCGACGTCATCGCCGTCGCCGCCCTGGCTGAGAATATGCCCGGCGGCGCGGCGCAGCGCCCCGGCGATGTCGTCACCACCATGAGCGGCAAGACCATCGAAGTGCTGAACACGGATGCGGAGGGCCGCCTGGTGCTGACCGACGGCGTCTGGTGGACACAGCAGACCTACGATCCGCGCCTCGTCGTGTCCGTCGCCACCCTGACCGGCGCCGTCATCAGCGCGCTTGGCGACGATTATGCCGGCGTGTTCACAAAGGATGACGACCTTGCCGCACTGTTCATCGACGCGGGCGAGGTCAGCGGCGAAACCCTGTGGCGGCTGCCCGTGCACGACAACGTGTTCGAGGACATCAAGAGCGATGTCGCCGATGTGAAGAACGTGGTCGAGGGCGGCACTCCCAGCGCGTCGATCGGTGCGGCCTTCATTATGTCATGGGCGCGCGAGGATCAGCCGTTCGTTCACCTCGACATCGCGGGCCAGGATTACACGGACACACCCCGCCCCACCGAACCGAAAGGCTGGACCGCCTTCGGCGTCCGCCTCCTCGACGAAGTCGCCCGGCGTTACGAAACAAAATGACAACAGCGGGTAAAACCCGCGCCTGCATGTCACATATCCCTGTCGTCTTCGGACAGTGCCGAGGGGCTCACCGAATCCGGCTCAGCGCGACTTTGTTCCAGTTTGGGAGCGGGCTTGGCCCATGCCTTCAGATGCTGTCCGACATGTTCGTAAAATGCGGGGACGGCCATTTCGAGTTCATCGATAAATGTACGCCGCTGCGCAAACCTTCCGCCTAGGTCGCATATATGCAGTATTTCGAAACCGGTCAGGGTCATCTTCTCCTTACCCTCGGCAATCAGGTCCGGCTCGTTAAAAAGCGCCACGAGCGATTGTTGCGTTGGCGGCGATGATCCCGGCCATTGCGCGCGCACATAAAGAGACGCGATGTCGTCACTCGGCATTTGTCGCAGCAGCCAGTTCATCCGTGCTCTGTTAGATTTTTTGTCGCCAGGCGCAGTCAGCGACATAGATACTTGAATTGTGCGACGCCTAAGGTCCGCGCATATATTCACGGGACTGGCGGCATCCGGCACTTCCAGTGTCACTTTTAGCCTGTGATCATTGCAGAGTTCTACCCCATCGTTTTTTACTCTGATCTCGGGGTTTTTGATTTCTGCGCGTGTCAGTTTCTGATTCACTGGTGTGCCAAGCTGGCGAGAGAGAATTAGACTAAGATCGCGGCATTCCTGTTGCCAAGCCTCGACGACGTCCGTGACGACATCGCCGCGCTGCATCGCCGCACCTGCCTGTACCGCGTTACAGATATCCGACCACGCTGCCGGCATTTGCGTATAGCTCTGCACACCAGCGCTATCGTGGGAAATAAAGCGAATAAACTCGCGTAATACATATAATTGATCAGCATCATCAACAGCTTCGTTCATAACCAGAAGCTGCGCTTCAGTCAGGATATGCATCCACGAGAAATGGAACAGCTCAACGCCTTTCGGCGCGTTCACTGAGACGGGATGATGATGAGGCACAGCGGAGAACTGATTCGAGATCGTTATTACTGCGTCAATCTTATTAGCCTTGGCAACCGCCAGATAGCGCCCAAGCTGATCGTCATTAAGCTCGTTTTTCCTGACCTTTGCTTCAACCAGCGCAGTCCAGCGGCGTTTCCCAACATCAATTACAATCAGCCCATCGGGACGATCTCTCGATTCGCCCTTTTCGACCTTGAAACTGACTTCAGTATAAGCGCGCAGCCGCGCCGTCGTTCCAATGCGCTGCCCCAGAGGCGCGAGCAGCGCGGCAGCCAAGGGTCTCACATGTGTCAATGTCGACAGAAACACCGACAGGGTCCGGCCCTCGATCGATTTCTCCGACAGGATTGGAAACAAACGCGCGCGTTCTGAGCGGGTTATCGTTTCCGGCATATTTGACATCATCGCCCCCCAGCATCATTCGGTCGCAGCGTCGCGCAGGTCCTGGATTATTGCAACCCGCCCGCGGACTTATCGTGACCATTTCGGCTGCACCAAGCCGTCCGGCATTGCGGACGTTCACCCTCTTTGACAAAGGCCAGCCGGCCGTGCAGCAGACACGTCCTGCACGCTTCTCCTCGCCAAATTCATACCCCTCTCCAACTGACAGGGATTTAACGCCGCCCGCGCCGCCGCGCGGCGAGGCTGAGGATGCCGAGGCCGAGGAGGCCGAGCGCGCCGGGGGCGGGCACGTCACGGGCGACATCGCGAATCAGCCAGCTGTGATAGGCATCGCCAACGCCCTGCGTCCGCGACAGGGTCAGGCCGGTGATGGCGTAATAGCGGTCAAAGACGTCGATCTGGCCATTATACACGGCGGACAGCACGGCGGCGGCCCACTCTCCGCCCGCATTGCCGGGGTCGGCGATATAGCCGCTGACGAAATCGAAGGAACCGCCGCCGTCGGTGCTGAGGCCGATCATCAGTGCCAGTTCTTCTGCCGCCTGTGCGATCACCTGATCAGTGACATAGGTGCGGTCGCCCGTGCTGCTGGTCCGCGCTATGCCCGCATTGGCCCAGAAGCCGGTGACGTCATCCGCGGTCGCAAGGCGCCAGCCATCCAGCGTGCCGCCCGGTGCCAGGTCCAGCAGCAGCTGATCGACATCGTTGGTGCCCGCGAACCGAAAGGTCAGCCAGTCGAGCGACGTGTCGGTATCGCGCACGACACTGTCCATGCCGAACTCGCTATCCGCCATGATGATCGCGGCGTTGGCGGGGATCAGTGCGATCAGGGTCAGGGATGCGCCGACGGCAGCGGCGGTCATCAGGCGAATCTGGGTCTGGGAAATCGTCATGGGGCGTCCTCTCTGGCTGGTGCGTCGCCGCGGCGGCGCGAAGGTCAGGCAGCGGATCGGAACGCAACGGGGCCCGCTCATGGCCGGATATCCTGTTTCAGCGGCCAAGCAGGCTTTGTGCCAATTCGGCAAAAACGCGGCCGCGCGAGGGTTGTTACACTTTCGGAACAAGGGGGAGTGTAAAATATTCCGACAGGTTGAGCGTCCGGAGCGCCGCGGAGGAACATTGTGAACGCGTTCAGCGCCAGTGCAAATGCCGCCAGCCGCGCGCCCTGGCCATGCGCGCCATTTTCCGGTCGCCATTGACCGCAAAGGCTTCGTCGGCCCAGTCCATGATCGGCGCGTCGCTGTGATGGTCGGAAAACATGCGGACATGTATGTCCGCGCGGTCGATACCATCGTCGGCGAGATATTGTTCGACCATGGCAAGCTTTTCCGCGTCATAGCAGTTTCGCCCGCGGATCTTCGCGCGGATATCGCCATTCTGTTCCCGCACGACGCGGGTGCCGACGACTTCGGCTATGCCGACCAGCGCGGCGATTTCGCGGGCGTAAAAGGCATAGCTGGCGGTGGCGAGAATGACCCGCCTGCCCTCCGCCTGCTCCGCCTTCACGCGCGCAATGGCCTCTTCGAAGCAGCCCGCGGGCACGAGGCCCCGCGCGAACGCTCTGGCTTCGCTGGCTGCCGCATCGGCATTCGTCCGCCCGCCCATTAACAGACGGTGGTTGATCTCCTTCAGCCGTGACCGGCTGACCAGGCGCAGAATATAGCCCGCGCCCGCCAGCGCGGACAGCGGCAGCAGCATGTACCGCCATTTGGCGCGCGCCTGCGTCCAGTGCCGCAGCCACGCACTATATGTACCGGTCCGCGTAATGGTCCGGTCCATGTCGAAGATGCTGATCTGCTGCACGGATTTGCGTGGCCGCTAGACCGCCTTCAGCGCCTGTTCGAAGTCGGCGACCAGATCATCCTCATGCTCGACACCGATGCTGACGCGGACAAGATTATCGCCAATGCCGAGTTCCGCGCGGCGCGCCTCGGGGACGCTCAGATGGGTCATTGCCGCGGGATGGCTGGCAAGGCTTTCCGTGCCGCCCAGGCTTACCGCCAGCTTCACCGTCTTGAGGTTGTCGAGCAGGCGGAAGCTCTCCGCCTCCCCGCCCCTGACGATCACGGAGAAGGTCGAGCCTGCGCCCGAACAGTGCCGCCGGTAGATGTCGCCCTGCGTCGAAGCCGGATCGAGAAAGCCGAGCCAGGACACGCGCTCGACCTTTGGATGATCGCGCAGGAACGTGCCGACCGCGCGTGCATTGGCTTGCGCCTTTTCCATGCGCAGCTGCACCGTCTCCAGCGAGCGGAGCAGCATCCATGCCGTATTTGGGTCCGTGATCGTGCCGAGCGTGTTGCGCAGCGCCAGAATCGGCGCAAGCGCCTCGCGGCTGCCCACGGCCGCACCCGCGACGAGATCGGAATGCCCGCCGACATATTTCGTCAGGGAATAGAGCGAGATATCCGCACCATTTTGTGTCGGTGCCTGAAAGCAGGGCCCCAGAAACGTGTTGTCGCACATGATGACGGGGCGGTGTTCGGCGTCCGCGAACATGTCATCACGCAGTTTCGCCACCGCCTCGATATCGACAAGGTCATTGGTCGGATTTGCCGGACTTTCGAGATAGATGACGGCGACGCGGCCGATTTCGCCAGCGCGGTCGATGGTCTTCGCGATCTCCTCCGGGCTCGCGCCTGCGGGAAAATCCACCCATTTGACGCCGAACTTGCCGAGCATGGCGTCGATCATTTTTTCCGTCGCGGCATAAAGCGGCGCGGAATGGACGATGACATCGCCGGGTTCGACATGCGCCATCAGCGATGTGCCGATGGCGGACATGCCACTGGAAAAGCTGAGCGCGGTGTCGGCCTTTTCCCACTGGGCGAGGCGGCCCTCCAGAATTTCCTGATTGGGACCATTGAAGCGGCCATAGACCAGCCCCTCCGACCCGCCCGGACGCTTGCCGGTAATGCCTTCGAAGAAGCGCTTGCCATCGGCGGCGCTTTCAAAGGCGTAGGTGGAGGTCAGGAAGATGGGCGGCTTCAGCGAACCTTCCGACAGGCGCGGCTCATAGCCATAGCCCATCATCAATGTGGAGGGGTGCATGTCACGGTCACCGATTTTCGTGACCTGCGGCGGTGTGGGCTGGCGCGAAGGCCGACCTTCATCGAATTCGTCAGTCATCGCGCCCGTCTAGCACAGAAACGAAGAGGGCGCGACGTTTATGAGGTCTCTCATAAACGCCGCGCCGCCCTTGATGTTCATCGGGGGTCTGGCCCCGCCAGCGCGCTAGCCGAACGTGCGCTGCCACCAGCCCTTACGCTTGGGCCCGCTGTCAGCGGCCTGTTCATCCGCAGGCGCGCCGGCCGTTTCGGCCGCTGCCTTGGGTGCGGGCTTCGCCGTGGATCTGGCGGTTGGCTTGCCCGCCGCCGTCTTGGCCGCCGTCGTCTTGCCCCCTGTCGTCTTGGCCGCCGACCTGGCAGATGACCTGGCCGCGGGTTTTGCCCGGGCGGGTGCAGCAGGTTTCGCCTCCTCCGCATCGTCGGCGGATTTTGCCGCTGCGCGCGGCTTGCGCGTGCGCTTCGGCTTCTCGTCTTTCGGCGCATCCGCAGCCTTTGCGGCATCCACACCGGCCTCGGTCTCCGCGTCTGCGGACGCCTCTGCCTTCACCTCTGCGGAGGCGTCAGCCGTTTTCGCAGCCCGGCGGCGGCGCGGCCTGGGCTTCTCGTCAGCCCGCTCCTCGCCGCTTTCGCTCTCAGCCTGCTCGGACGCATCGACCGTCTTCGCGGCCCGGCGGCGACGCGGCTTTGGCTTTTCTTCGGCGGCATCGTCATTTGCGGCCTGGTGGCTGGAGGATTCGTCGTCCGACGTCGCCACCGGCTTTTCAGCCTGCCTGCGGGCATCGGAGACATCGTCTCCGCGATCGCGATTGTCGCTGCCGTCTTCATTGCCGCTATCATCGCCAGCCTCATTACCGGCACGTCCGCGACGACCCCGGCCGCCACGGCGCCCACGGCGGCGGCGCTTCGGCGCCTCGTCATCGCCGTCTCCGCCTGAAGAGGCGGCAGCGGACGGATCGGCATTGGCTTCGGACTCGCCGGACACCTCATCCTCCGCATCGGCCTTTGCATGATCGTCATCGCCAGCGGGGCGGCGACCACGACCGCGGCGATTGCGTCCGCCCCGGCTGCGACGTCCGCGGCCACGGCCACGGCCACCATCATCTTCGCCGTCACGATGATTTTCATCACGGCTATTTTCCTCGGAGTCATCCTCGCCCTGATCGTCCTCGTCCTCGATATCGTCATCCTCGTCGTCGTTCGAGGAGGAGAGATCGGGTTTCGAGATATCGACGGTCGGCTTTGGCGCACCGCCGCGCGCTTCCAGGTCGATATCGCCCGAATGCATGTCGATTTCCGGACAGACAGTCAGCGAAATGCCATAGCGTGCCTCAAGATTGGCAAGCGACTGCCGCTTCTCGTTGAGCAGATAAATCGCCGTATCGGTCGGCAGATGAAGGGTGAATTCGCTGTTCTTGCCCTTCAGCGCCTCCGCCTCGACAAGACGCATGGCGCCAAGACCGGCGGATTCCGTGGTCCGGGTGATGCCGGCACCGTTGCAGACCGGGCAGGTGTGCGTGGACGCCTCCAATACCCCGGTGCGCAGGCGCTGGCGGCTCATTTCCATCAGGCCGAACTGCGAAATGCGGCCGACCTGAATGCGCGCGCGGTCATCCTTCAGCGCCTCTTTCAGCGCCTTTTCGACCTTACGGACATTGCTGGAATGATCCATGTCGATGAAGTCGATGACGATCAGCCCCGACATATCGCGCAGCTTAAGCTGGCGCGCGATTTCCTGCGCCGCTTCCTTGTTCGTCTTGTACGCGGTTTCCTCGATGGAATGTTCGCGGGTCGACTTGCCGGAGTTGATGTCGATCGAGACCAGCGCCTCGGTCGGATTGATCACAAGATACCCGCCCGATTTCAGCTGCACCGTCGGGTGGTACATTTCCGCCAGCTGCTCCTCGATCCGGTAGCGCTGGAACAGCGGCACCGGGTCTTCATAGGCCTTCACCTTTTTCGCGTGGCTCGGCATCAGCAGCTTCATGAAGCCGCGCGCATCCTTGTAACCCTCGGCGCCGTCCACCAGAACTTCGTCGATCTCACGTGAATAGAGGTCGCGGATCGCGCGCTTGATCAGGTCGGAATCCTCATGGATCAGCGCGGGTGCGGCACTGGCGAGGGTGGTCTGGCGAATGCCGTCCCACAGGCGCGTCAGATAATCGAAGTCGCGCTTCACCTCGGTCTTGGTGCGCTTTGCACCGGCGGTACGGACAATGACGCCCATGCCCGATGGCAGGTTCATCTCATTGACGATGCTTTTCAGCCGCTTGCGGTCCGCGGCACTGGCGATCTTGCGCGAAATGCCGCCGCCATGCGACGTGTTCGGCATCAGGACCGAATAGCGTCCGGCCAGCGACAGATATGTCGTCATCGCCGCGCCCTTATTGCCGCGCTCTTCCTTGACGACCTGGACCAGCAGCACCTGGCGGCGCTTGATGACCTCCTGGATCTTGTATTTTTTACGCAGGCTCTGGCGTTTTTTCCTCAGCGCATCGCTGGCGCGATTGTCGACATGGTCATCGTCGCCGCCGGCCTCGCTGTGCGTTTCGCCGTCATCGTCGTCATGATCCTCATCGTCACCGACAGACCCTTCATGCGGAGAATCCTCGTCGAGGTCGTCGGCATGTTCCTGCGCCGCGGCGCGCTCCTCCGCCAGCAGCGCTTCGCGGTCCGCCTTCGGAATCTGGTAATAATCAGGGTGAATTTCGGAAAAGGCCAGAAAACCGTGACGGTTGCCGCCATAGTCGATGAACGCCGCCTGTAGCGACGGCTCGACCCGTGTTACCTTGGCAAGATAGATATTGCCCTTGATCTGGGCGCGAGCAGCCGACTCAAAGTCGAACTCCTCAATCCGTGTTCCATTCGCGACTGCAACCCGGGTTTCTTCCGGGTGGCGCGCGTCGATCAGCATGCGCGTTGCCATTATTATGTCTCCGTGGTCCGACGCATAGCGCTCTTGCTGCTCTCACCATGGAAAGCGCGGGTCGGATATATGATGGGGCGCGCGCCGGTATTTCGGCGCGGCCAGTGGATGAAAAAGCGGATGCCAGAAACATGGGTGAAGCGCACGTTGCGAGGCCGGTGAACCGGAAACCCGCTATGTGGTGCTGCATCATCATGCCGTCTGGCCAAAACCTTCAAATTTGCCCCCGGCCGGAAATCGGCGGGGTGCCACGGCGGGCCGAATTGAGGCCGGAAACCGTTGTACAGAAAGAGCGATATCGCCCGTCTATCTGGCGATGGCTAGCACCAAAGCGCGCGCTGAACAACACGTCTTGACCGGCAGGCGCCGCGCGGTGGTTGCGATTCTGCCGTGCGGCGCGTAGGATTCCAGGAACTTCCTTGAATAAACTGCTAACAAGTCACTGGAAAAGAAGGCCGTTCCCGGAGCGAAACATGTCAGAAAAACCGTGGACAACTCTGTGGATAGCTTTTGTCGGCCTGATGATGCTGGCGATACCGGCGGGAGGGCGCGCCGAAACGCTGACGGGCGCGAATGTCACCGCCGATGCGAATGCCGTGACACTGACCCTGACCTTCGATGGCGCCTTTGACGCGCCGAGCAGTTTTGCGCTGACATCGCCTGACCGGCTGGTGATCGATGTGCCGGGTGCCGAGGCGGGACAGGCGACCTATCCAGGCGCGGGCGCCGTCCAGCAGGTGAGGACGGCGCAATTCGACGCGGCGACGGCCCGCATCGTGCTCGACCTGGCCGAACCTGCGCAAATCACCGGAAGCGCGGCGAACGGACGAACGCTGACAGTGACACTTGCCGCGGGCCCCGCGGTTGATTTCGCGCGCCTTGCGGCGCGGGGCCGGACGAAACTGGACGGTCCGAAGGCCGCGCCCCTGGCGGCCAAATCCGCGCCAGCGCCGGAAACCGCTGTGATTGCGGCAGCACCGCCGCCGCCGCCAGCGCCAGCGCCAAAACCGAAACCGGCGCCGGCGCCGGACCGGAACGCGCAGACCGCAGCCGCCGCGCCCGCCGCGGCGACGGTACCGCGCGGCGAGCGGCGGGCACCGCAGCGGCGGGTGCAGACAGGCCTGCCGGTCGTCGTGATCGACCCGGGGCATGGTGGCCGCGATCCGGGCTCCCCCAGCGTCAATGGCAAGCAGGAAAAGGATGCGGTGCTGGCCATCGCCAAGGCCATCAAGCGCGAGCTGGACGCGTCGGGGCGCGTGCGAACCATTCTGACGCGTAATGACGACCGTTACATCCCGCACCGGCAGCGCACGAATGTCGCGCGCCGCAACAATGCGCAGCTGTTCATCAGCGTGCACGCCGACAGCTTCCCGCAGAAACCCGAAGTGTCGGGGGCCACCATCTACACGCTGTCCGAGACCGCATCGGATCAGGAGGCTGCGCGCCTGGCCCAGCGCGAAAACCGTGCGGGCCTGATTTCAGGTGTCGATCTGGAAACCGAAAATGACGATGTAACGTCGATCCTGATCGATCTGGCGCAGCGGGAAACCATGAATAACAGCGCGGAATTCGCGGCCATCCTGCAGCGTGAGATGGTGGCGACGGGTGTCCCCTTTCGCAGTCATTTTCACCGGTTCGCGGGGTTTCTGGTATTGAAAGCGCCGGATGTTCCGGCCGTCCTGCTGGAAACCGGCTATATGTCTAACGAGAAGGACAGCAAGTACCTGTTTTCCGAAAAAGGCCAGCGTGAAATCGCGCAAGGGGTGCGCCGCGCGGTGGAGGCACATTTCCTGAAGAAGCTCGCCCAGCGCTGATCTCAACCCGCCGGCCGTGTCGCGGTCCCTTCATGCTGCGGTCATCGGCCCAACCTCAAAGGCACTGCCCATGCGTATCCTGCTTGCCCTCATCCTGCCCGCCGCCCTGTCCGGCTGCCTCGCAAAGGCCGTGGTCGACACCGCGGTCGATGTCGCCACCCTGCCTGTGAAGGCGGGGTCGAAGGCGGTCGACCTGGCGACGACCAGCGCTTCTGAAAAGGATGAGAAGTTCATCCGCAGGATGCGCAAGGACTGCGAGCGGTGGGAAAAGGACCGCGAGAAGGCCGAGCGAAAAGCGCGCGCGTCCGGCGACTGGTCCGACATCCCCGAACCGCCCAACCAGAATTGCGGCTATACGCGCTGAGGGCGTGGCGTCGGCCGCCGCCCGAAGGTGCACCGATACAGTTCACCTAATTCCGATCATCCTGAGCCTGTCGAAGGACGTACCATGGTTTTGCGGCGAGTTGGGTGCGTCCTTCGACTACGCTCAGGATGATCGGTTTTTGATATGGCCTCAGTTTAGGTCCTGCCGGGCGTCATCGCTGGTCGTCCGGCACCCGCAACCCTTCGTGCGCTTCGCCCATGCGGCGGATCACGTCGATCTTGCTTTCCAGCGGTGCCCAGTCGTCATCCTCGGCAATGGGCGCCCATAGCGCCTCCATCTCCTCGATCAGCATTGAGCAGGGCGCGTCGTTCGACCAATATTCATGGTCCGTCGCGCCGGGTACAGCGCTGTAGTCCGTCGCAAGCGCCGCAAACGCGTGAAATGCCGGTGTCTCATAGGCCGCGTGATCGCGCCGCCGCGTGCCGCCGCGCCAGTCGAAAAAGGCCCGGTCGGGTTCGATCTCGCTCGCGGCAAGCGCCGCCTCCCAGGCGCGCGCAAGCCGGGTGTCATTCTCCTGATCCTGCGCCTGAATGCCAAGGCGCGTCAGCAGCGCCGCCGCAAGCGCCGCCTCGTACCGGTCCGGGAAGGATTTGAGCGCGGGGATCAGGCTGTCGGCCTCCGCGACGGTACGCAGGGCGAGGGCAAGCTGGTGCACGTTCCATTGCAGCGCCTCCGCCTGCCGGCCGAAACTGTAAAGGCCGAACTGATCGAAATAGGCCGCCGTGAAGCCGTCATCCCAGCGCGGGGCGAACCGCCAGGGACCGTAATCGAAACTTTCGCCGGTGATGTTGATATTGTCGGTGTTGAGGACGCCGTGCACGAACCCCGCCGCGCGGTAGGACGCGGCCAGCCGCGCCGCGCCGGAAACGGCATAATCCATCAACGCCGCATACCGGTCGGGGACATCGGACATACCGGCCAAATGCGCCAGGCAATAATCCGTCAGACGCTCCATCGTCACGGCATCCTTCCGATAGGCGAGCCGCTGGAAGCTGCCATAGCGGATATGGCTGTGACTAAGGCGGACCATCGCGGCGCTGCGCGTCGGGCTGGGTTCGTCGCCGCGGGTGAGCGCTTCGCCGGTTTCGATGATGCTGAACGTACGGCTGGTCTCAACGCCAAGCGCTTCCAGCATTTCCGTCGCCAGAATTTCCCGGACACCGCCCTTCAGGGTCAGCCTGCCATCACCGGTGCGGCTAAACGGCGTACGGCCGGTGCCTTTGGTGCCAAGGTCCATCAGCCTGCCATCGCCGTCCCTCAGCTGCGCGAACAGAAACCCGCGGCCATCGCCGATATCGGGGTTGTAGCTGCGGAACTGGTGGCCGTGATACGCCAGCGCCAGCGGCACCCGGAGATTGTCCGGCAGCGCCTCGAAGCGCCCGAAATGCCGCGCCCACTCAACGTCGTTCAGATGATCGAGGCCGACCTCCGCAGCGGCGCGGTCATTCCGAAATCTGATGACCGTTTCCGGAAAGGCCGCAGGCGTGACGGCGGCGAACATGTCCTCGCCCAGCGACAGGATCGCCGGGTCGGCCCGGTAGGCGGTCAAGCGCCCTTCTGGGAGCAGCTGTCGATGCAGTGATCCATGCCGCAGGCCGCGGAAATGAAGCGCACGGTCTCGTCTTCGACTTCCTTGCGCACCTCGTCGCTGATCTCCGGCCCGAAGGCAAGGTCCAGCGCATCTCCGACGACGCCGCACGTCAGCGCCGCGGCAATCGGCACATTCAGATGCTTGAGGTCGTGCTGGGCCTTCATGGCTTCATACTGCTGCTCCACCCAGTCGACGATGACCTGACGGGATGCCCGGTAGAAGGGCTCCGCATCGGGATTGTTGCTCATCCCCGCCTTCGTGCCATCGGCGCTGTTCGCGTGCACCAGCTCTTCCCAGGTCGAATGCGTCTCGCAATAGGTGAAGCAGCGGCGAATGGACATTGCCGGGGTGATGTCCCCCAGCGCGTCATCGCGCTGCATGGCGAGGCACATGCGTTCGCCATAGGCGCGGCCAAGCTCCTCAAGAAGGGCGCGCTTCGACCCGAAATGATAAAAGATGGAGCCCTCGGAAACGTCCGCCGCGCGCGCGATGTCAGCCGTGCCCGTCTTTGCAAACCCCTGTTTTGAAAACAGTTCATTTGCAGCCTCAAGCACGCGCTGGCGCGTCTCGGCGGGATCATAACGGCGGGCGCGGGCTTCGCCCGCACCTGTGTCGGCACGCGTGGCCATTTCGACTCAAACTCCCCAGAACGAACTTTCTTGATATGGCGAGATATGAGTGAAAGTCAAATCGGCTCATTTCGTTCCCGATCCGGCAGCGGCGCGGCCGAAACGCGAAAAATCAGGCGAGCCGGTCCTCCAGATGCTGCGCCAGATATTCGAGCGCGGCCACCCGGCGGTAGAGGCCCGTATCGGCGATGTTCTCGACGCGGAAAAACCGGCTCATATGCGGGAAATGCAGGTCGAGGACACGGCCGAGAAAGGCGGGCGTCAGGAGCCCGCCATGCTCGTCCTCGATCGCGCCGAGGCGGCGGCGCAGCGCATAGGACCGCTTGCGCATCCAGGGCGGCCGGACCCGCGTGCCCAACTCGGACATGCGGTGCTCCACCGTCGGCTTCTGGTTGAAGGCATAGCCATAGGATGAGGGGTAGGCCGCCAGTGCCGGGTCGATATGGGCGAGCAGCTCGGCTTCGAACACGCCCGCATTCTTCAGGCCGATGGGAAGGGTCAGCGCGTCGGACACGACCCGGTGGTCGAAAAACGGCATCAGATAGCCACCCTGACGGCCGACAAGGCTGATCTCGCGGCCAAAAAAGGCGCGGCAGCGCATGCGCGGATAGAGCTGTTCGATGACCGGGCGCGGCAGGCGCGTCCCGGCATATTCCTCGCCAACGGCGCGAATGGCCTTCGCCTCCAGATTGCCGAGGAACTTTTCCGGCTTGAACTCCGGGACGACGTCGGCGGACGTATAGCGGGCGAAGAAGGCGCCGACCACATCGCGCGCCGTCATGCGGCGGTCGGGCAGGTAGAAGAAGTTGCGGAACACCTCGCCGCAGCCACCCGAAACCGCCAGCTGACCGCCCCGCTGGCGCGCATGGCGCGCGGCGGCATTGCCGCCATTGTCGAACAGGCCGCCATCGGTGACGAGGGCATCCGTCTCCTGGAAATTCCGCGCCACCATCTCTTCGAACTCATCGGGCGTCACGGCATGGTGCTTCGCCTTCTCGAAGACCTCGAGCTCAAACCCCTCACCCTTCGCGATGTTGCGCGCGATCTCGACATCGCCGTCGCCCGGCGCGCCGTAGACATAGACGTGCGGCCTGACGCCGGCATCGCGCAGCAGCGCCAGCGCCAGACGGGAATCGAGGCCGCCGGACAGCGGACACTGGACCTTGTCGCCATAATGGTCGGCATAGGGCGCGACGAGACTGCGCAAATGCCCGGCCGTCACCGCAATGCGCTCTTCCACCGGTGTGCGGGTGGCGGCGGCGGGCAGCGGCTTTTCGACCGCCGCACGCGTGACGACATCGCCAAGCTCGACCTGATGCCGGGGCCCGGTGCGGCCGATTTCCCGCAAAATACTGTCATTGCCGGTTGGAAAGACGTTGAACGCGAACTCGTAAACGCTTTGCGCGTCGAACCTGACCTTGTCGAGCGACTGCGCCGTCGCGAGGAAACTGGTGGAAAAGACCCGGTCGTCGGCATCATGAAACAGCTGGAAGGCCGCGAAATAATCGGTGATCAGAAACGCGCGGCCCGCTTTCTTCACCAGTAGCACGAACTGACCGCGGATGCGGGTCCAGTCGGTGAACGGAAAGCTGAAGTCCGCCAGCAGGGCCGATAGCGCCTTCGTCCCCAGCTTGCCGTCATAGCTCATCGTGCCGGCGACGGCGATCAGATCGTCGCCGCTGATGAACAGCGATTCGGGGCCGCCATGGAAAGGCGGTGTGTGGAACCCGGCAAAGCCCGGCACGCAGATATCCGTGAAATTCCGGAAGCCGTGGCGTTCGAACTGCGCGCGCGCGCCCGCGACGGCGTCAGCCGCG
Organism: Pacificimonas pallii; assembly: GCF_019204005.1. GTDB lineage: Bacteria > Pseudomonadota > Alphaproteobacteria > Sphingomonadales > Sphingomonadaceae > Pacificimonas > Pacificimonas pallii. The sequence goes on from NZ_JAGSPA010000001.1 coordinate 437,194, forward strand.
CGAACATCGTCTTTGATAAGGTACAGACCGCCCATTCGGCGCGCCTTAGATCAGTATGGGTTTATAGGCTACTACCGTCGGTCTATAGGCGCTTAAATATGCCCGCGCGCCGAATCCTGCACCTGCACTCGACCTTTGACCTTGGCGGCAAGGAGGCGCGCGCCGTCCGCCTGATGAACGCATTCGGTTCGGATTTCGCGCATGACATCGTAACGGCGGTACCCGGCGCGGCGGCCGCCATGGATGCGGTGGAACCCGGTATCGATGCCCGCCTGCTGACGGACTTTCCCGCTCTTGCCGGAAAGCCCGCGCCTGCGCGCCTGAAGCGGCTGGCGCGGGCCATTGACGGCGGCGGCTATGACCTCGCGCTCAGCTATAATTTCGGCGCCATGGACGCCGTGCTGGCGCGCCGCCTGTTCGGACGCACGCCGCTCATCCACCATGAAGACGGTTTCAACGAGGATGAGCGCGACAGGCAGAAGCCCGCCCGCGTGCTGTATCGCCGCCTTGCCTTGCCGGCGGTGGAAAAGCTCGTCGTGCCGTCGCAGGTGCTGGAGGGACTCGCGCTTGGCCAGTGGCGGCAGCCGCGTGCGCGCGTGCAGCGGATTTCGAACGGCATCGACACGTCGCGTTTCGCCGCGCCGCCAGCCGCCAGTGCCATTCCCGGCCACACGCCCAGGGCCGGAGAGGTCGTGGTCGGCACGCTGGCCGGTCTTCGCAAGATCAAGAACCTGCCGCGACTGGTTGACGCCTTCGCCGTCGCCGCGCGGCTGGTCGACGTGCCCGCGCGGCTGATCATCGTGGGCGAGGGGCCGGAAAAAGCGGCGATCATGACGCGCGCCGAGACCGCGGGCGTCGCCGACCGCCTGATCATGCCCGGCTTTCTGGCCGATCCCTCGCGCTATGTCGGCCTGTTCGATATCTTCGCGCTGTCCAGCGACAGTGAACAATTTCCGATCAGCCTTGTCGAGGCGATGGCGGCGGGTCTGCCCGCCGCCTCCACGCGCGTCGGGGATATCGAGGCGATTGTCGCGAAGGAAAACCGCCCGCTGCTCGCGCGCACGGCGGATGCCGAGGCGCTGGGCCGCAATCTCGCCCGCCTGATCGGCGACGCGGCGCTCAGGCGGGCGGTCGGCGCGGCCAATCTGGCGAAGGTCAAGGCGGAATATGATGAAGGCGTGATGATCTCCGCCTATCGCCAGCTTTACGAAGCCGCCATGGCAAGGCAGTGAGGCTTGTGGAGGTATCACCCGCATAATGTCCGAAAGAATGCCGCCGCAGATGCCGGGCATGTTTTCCATGAAGGTGGAACGTGACCGCACGCTGCGCCTCAGAAAACCCGACCGGCTAAGTCCCTGGGGCAATCTGGTATTTCGCGGCGGGCTCGTCGCGATGCTGCTGGGTGTCGCCCTTGCCGGGCACTGGTTCGGACGCGACGCGCTGGTCGATACCGTCGATGGCGACATCAGTTTCATCGATGTGATCTACTTCACCATGGTGACGATCACCACGGTCGGCTATGGCGACATTGCGCCGATCACCGAAGAAGCGCGGCTGTTCGAGGCGATTGTCGTCACGCCGATCCGCCTGTTCATCTGGCTGCTGTTCATTGGCACAGCCTATAATTTCGTCGTCCGTCGCAGCTGGGAGCAATGGCGCATGAGAAGCGTACAAAAAGAGCTGAAGGACCATTTCATCATCGCGGGTTTTGGCACGACCGGCGGCGCCGCGGTGCACGAGCTGATGGAAAATGGCATCGAACCGGGCAAGATCCTGGTGATCGACCCCAGCGAGGAGGTCCTCGAACGGGCGCTGAGCGTCGGCTGTATCACGCTGATGGGCGATGCCACCCGCAACGCCACGCTGCAGATGGCGAATATCGAACATGCGCGCAGCTTTGTCGCCGCGGGCGGGCGCGATGACACTTCCGCACTGATCGTCATGTCCGCGCGCCAGATGAACGAGACTGTCAAGATCAGCGCGATCATCAAGTCGGAAGAAAACGAGTTCCTGGTCAAGAAGGCGGGCGCTGACACGGTGATCAACCCGGTTGCCCTGGGCGGTCACCTGCTGGCGCGGGCAGCGACGGGAAGCCATGTGGTCGACTATATCACCGACCTGGTCGTCGCATCGGGCCGGGTGCAGCTGATCGAACGCCGCGTCGAGATCGGCGAAGTCGGCGGACCGCTGACGTCGTGCAAGGGCGGCCTTGCCGTGCGCATCGTGCGCGGCGGCAAATATTATGGCTTCTGGGAACCCGAAGCGCAGTCGGTCGAGGAGCATGACATCGTGGTCGAGATCGTGCCGACCGGCAATGCCGGCGCGAACATGTCCGTCGGCGACGCCGTTCCCCCGGCAACGGGCTAGCCAGGAATATGGGCGGATCGACGGGCGACTATCTGGTCGGGAAATGGCGCTGGCTCTTCCGTCAGTTCGGCCAGCGCATGTGGGTCCGCGCGACCATGTTCAGCGTGGCGGCCGTGGCGACCGCCCTCATTGCCGTCATCATCGGCCCCTATCTTCCGACGACGTGGGAACTGAAGCTCGCCGCCGGATCGGTCGGCAACATTCTGAACATCCTCGCATCGTCCATGCTCGCGGTCACCACCTTTTCCCTGTCCATCATGGTATCGGCCTATGGCAGCGCCACCAGCAACGTCACGCCGCGCGCCACCAAGTTGCTGATTACCGACAGCGTCGCCACCAACACGCTGGCGACGTTCATCGGTACCTTCCTGTTCTCCATCGTCGGCATTGTCGGTCTGGCGGCGAATATCTACGGCAATAATGGCCGTATCATCCTGTTCTTCGCGACGCTGGTGGTGATCTTCATCGTGGTCGCCGCCCTGCTCCGCTGGATTCAGGAACTGAACTATTTCGGACGTGTCGGCGATACCACGGCGCGGGTGGAGAAGCGGGCGGTCGCGGCTGCACGGAACTGGGCGCAGCGCCCGCGCCTGGGCGCCAATGCCGCCGTGCCGATCCCCGAAGGGGCGGCGCCCATCTACGCGCATTCGGCGGGATATATTCAGCATGTCGACATGGGCACCCTGCGGGAAGCCTGCGACGACTGCGACGCCGACATCCACCTTGTCAGGTTACCCGGCCGGTTCGTGACCCCGGACGTTCCCGTCGCCTACGCCGTTCCCGAACTGGACAGCGGCCCGCGCGACAAGGTCATGGCTGCATTCACGATCGGGAATGAACGCAATTACGACCAGGACCCGCGATACGGATTTGTCGTTCTGTCGGAAGTCGCCAGCCGTGCGCTCAGCCCGGCGGTGAACGACCCCGGCACGGCGATCGACGTGCTGGCCAGCGGCACGCGCGTGTTTCTGGCCTATTCCGACGGCTCGCAGGAAGAGCAGACCGAGCTTTTCGAGCGGATTTACGCACCGGACGTGCAGATCGAGGATCTGATGCACGACTTCTATAATGCCATCGCAAGGGACGGCGCCGGTGTCGTCGAGGTCCAGATCCGCTTGCAGCGCCAGCTTGAACTGATCGCAAGGGCGGATCACGCCCTGTTCGGGGAACAGGCGAAAGTGCAGGCGCAGGCCGCGTTCGAACACACGTCCGCGGCGCAGCTTACGACCCCGGAAATGGCAATGCTTCGCAAGGCGGCGGACTGGCAGCCGCCAAATCGCGACCGATCAGTCGCTTAGCGCCAGACGCCACAGGCGTTCATCATCCGCCGTGCGGCCGACCATGAAGTGGAACCGGCCCACCTCTTCGAAACCGTAGCGGCGATAAAAGGCCTGCGCGCGCGGATTGTCACTGTAGACGCTGAGATAGCAATCGTCGCGGCCCGAACGCCGCGCGCGGTCAAGCGCCCAGTCCATCAGCGCTGCCGCGACGCCGGTGCCGTGAAATGCCGGTGACACATAAAGCTGGCGCAGCTCGATCCTGCTGCGGCCGTCGTCGGGGACGGGCAATGAGGGCGGCCCGAGTTTCACATAGCCAATCAGGCGGCCATCCGCCTCGGCCACGCGGAACTGATATTCCGGATCGGAAAATTCGGCCGACATGCCCGCCGGCCCGAACGCTTCCCGCAGAAACGCGTTCAGATCCTCGGCGGGATAGAGGTGCCCGAACGTGCCGGAAAATATGTCGCTGGCAAGCTGGCAAAGCTCTTCGAGGTCCGCGCCGGTCGGTGTCCGGTAGGTGATCCTGGTCATACGGCAAATCCGGCAGGCGGCGGCCATTCGGGGTGAACGAGCGCCATCACCTTGAAAAGCGCGCCCATCTGATCGGGCGCGGTCAGCCGGTGAACGGCACTGGCGATGATCTTCCGGCCCGCATCATCCGCCCGGCGCATCAGCGCCTCGGCGCGAACACCGATGCCAAGGGCCGACAGGAATGCGGCCTGTGTCACGGGACCATAGGCCCGGACATCGGTCCCCGCCGCGTTCACCAGTGCCTGAAAATCGACATGGGCGGTCAGGTCCGCCGTGCCGGGGCTGGCAAATGGGTCGATTTTCCGGTGCGCCTTCACGGCCTGGAGCGTATCGCCCGCTTCCCCGCCGGAATAGCCATAGTCGATCACCAGCATCGCGCCGCCCTGCCGAAGGATGCGCGCGCCGGCCATCGCCGCGATCGCTTCTCCTGCCGGACACGCCTCTCGCACATGTTCAGGCGCCGGTTCGCGTGCCAGCCGCCCGTCCTTCGCCGCCACGGTCAGTTCGCGCCAGCCCCCGGCGCCGCGCCCATATTGCCGGACCGGCAGCGCGTCGAAAAACTCGTTCGCGATCACGATCAGCGGCATGTCGTCCGGGATATCGGCCAGTGACCGGGCGTGATCCGCGCCGGGAACGATCCCGGCCTGTGCCGCCCTCAGAACCGGGCTCGTCTCGACAAAGGTGACCAGCGCGGCGTCCTGAAATCCGGGCACATGCCGACTGGCGCGCAGGGCGTCGGCCATCAGCGTGCCGCGCCCCGGGCCAAGCTCGATCAGCCGGAAACGCGCGGGCGCGCCGACCCGCTGCCACAGATCGGCAATCCAGGCACCGACCAGCTCGCCGAAAATCTGGCTGATTTCCGGCGCGGTCGTGAAATCGCCCGCCGCGCCCAGCGGATCGCGCGCGGCGTAATAGGCCGTGTTCGACCGCTCCATATAATCATGGACCGTCAGCGGGCCGTTCGCGGCAATCTGCGCGACAAGAACGTCGTTAAGATCACTCACTGCTGCGCATGCGCGCCCGAAATCGGCTCGATACGCTGGCGGCGGCCATTGGCGGTGAAGATCAGGTAGGCGCCGAGCAGGATCATCGGCACGCAGAGCCACTGCCCCATGGTCATGCCGAAGGTGAGGAAACCGAGATTGTCGTCAGGCATGCGGAAGAATTCCACAAAGAACCGGAACACGCCATATCCGCCGACAAATGTCCCCGCGAGCAGGCCCGGCTTGTACCGCGCATCGGTTTTCCAGAACAGCAGCCACAGGATGACGAACAGGGCGATCCCCTCCAGACCGGCCTCGTACAGCTGGCTTGGATGGCGCGGCTCCGCACCGCCGCCGGGGAAGACCATGGCCCAGGGCACATCCGCCGGGCGGCCATAAAGCTCTCCATTCACGAAATTCGCCAGCCGCCCGAAGAACAGGCCGAACGGCACGGTGCAGGCCACATAATCCCACAGGCGCAGCCAGTTCAGCTTTTCCTTCCGGGCGTAAAGGAACATGGCAATCGCGACGCCCACCGCCCCGCCGTGAAAGGACATGCCGCCCTCCCATAATTTCAGCATGTTGAGCAAACTGCCGTCGGGACCGAAATACCGCTCCGGACTGTAGAACAGGATCGAGCCGACGCGCCCGCCGAGAATCACGCCCAGTGTCAGCCAGGTCACAAGATCGTCCGCGTGCCGCCGGGCGATGGGCGCGCCGGGGCGCTGGATCAGGCGCAGCATATACCACCAGGCAAGCAGGATCCCGGCGATGTAACTCAGGCTGTACCAGCGGATCGGCAGGTCGAAATCGACAAAGGGCAGCGGGATCGTGAACCAGACGGGGTCGATGTTCGGATAGTCGATCACCGCCTGAAAGACGGTGCCGATCGCGGCATGAAACGCGGCATCGAACATAGCGGTTCCCACTCGAATTAGGCAGCATTGCCCTTGCAGTACCGGCGAACCATAGTGCCAGAAACAACAGACGCAATTCCCTGGGAGGAAACATGCTCACCGAACTCGACAAGGCACAGGATGCCGCCATTGCCGCCCTCACCGCGGAGGGCACGCAAATGGCCGTGACGACCGCGAATATTCGCGGTGCCACCGTGCCGGTTTTCCAGAACGCACCTCCGTCGATGCGGGAATATTTCGATTTCTTCTTCGCCGTTAACGGCGACAAGGAATTCACCGTCTACGAGGGCGAGCGGAAGACATTTGCCGACATTTTCGCGGAAGCGAAACACCTTGCCGCCGCGCTGCAACATGAATTTGGCATTGCCAAGGGCGACCGCGTCGCCATCGCCATGCGCAACTTTCCCGAATGGATCAGTGCCTTTGTGGGCGGTCTCTATCTCGGCGCTATCGTCGTGCCGCTCAATGCCTGGTGGACGCCGGAGGAACTGGCATATGGCCTCAGCCATTCCGGAACCAGGCTGGTCATCGCGGACGAGGCACGGCTGAAACGCATACGGGCCGCGGTGGGACCGGACACGCCGGTCATCAGCGTGCGCACGTCGAGCTCCGCGACGAAGGAACACGGCGCCCGCGCATGGAAGGATGTGCTCGCCGCAAATCCGAAGGACATGTGGTACGTCCCCGTGATCGGACCGGAGGACGACGCGACGCTGATGTACACGTCAGGCTCCACGGGCCATCCCAAGGGTGCGGTGTCCACGCACCGGGCACTGGTTCACGGCGCGCTCAACTACATCGTGCAGGGCCTCGCCATGCTGCAACTGGCCGAGGCGGCGGGCACCGAGTTGCCGGAGCAGCAGATCATGCTGCTGAATGTACCGCTGTTCCACATCACCGGCTCCGTGCCCGTCCTTCTGGTGTCCATCGCCATCGGGCGAAAGCTGGTCATCATGTACAAATGGGACGCGGGCGAAGCGCTGAAGCAGGTCGAGGAGGAGCGCGTCACCTATTTCGTCGGCGTGCCGACGATGAGCCTGGAAATGCTGCAGCATCCGGACCGCGACAAATACGACCTGTCGACGCTGGTCGACATCGCGGCGGGCGGCGCCCCGCGCCCTGCCGAACATGTGAAGCGCATCATGAAGGAAATGGGCAAGACCCCGGCCATCGGCTACGGCCTGACGGAGACAAATGGCGTGGGCGCGGGCAATATCCGCGACAATTATCTCGCCAAGCCGAATTCCACGGGACGCGCCTCGAAGCCCATTGTGGAAATCGCCATTCGCGACGACGATCTCAATATTCTGCCTGCGGGCGAGCGCGGCGAAGTCTGCATCAGAACCGCGGCCAATGTGCGCGGCTATTGGCGCAACCCACAGGCCACGGCGGAAGCGTTCCCGGGCGATGGCTGGTTCCACACGGGCGACATCGGCTATCTGGACGAGGACGACTATCTGTACATCGTCGACCGCAAGAAGGACATCATCATCCGCGGCGGCGAGAATATCGCCGCGCAGGAGGTCGAAGCGGCGATTTACGGCCACCCGGCCGTGGCGGAATGCAGCGTCTTCGGCCTGCCCGACGAGCGTATGGGCGAGATCGTCGGCGCGGTCGCCTTTCTGAAACCCGGCGAGGAACTCGACCCCGAGGTGCTGATCGATTCAACGCGCGACGAGCTGGCGGGATTCAAGGTGCCCGCCAGACTGTGGATCGTGCGCGAGCCGCTGCCGAAACTGGGTTCGGGCAAGATCGACAAGCTGACGCTGCGCAGGGAATATCAGGCGAAGCACGCGGGATAGGTCTGGCACTCGCGCCGTCATCCCGGCGCAGGCCGGTATGACGTGCAATATTGGGGGCGATATTCCAAAAACCCATCATCCCGGGCGCAGGCGAAGGATGATGGGGTCCGGGATTTTTGCGCCCCCTCAGGCCTGGGTTTCCCGCGCTACCAGCTCAGATCTTCTGGCAGCATCCGCCATAATTGCAGGCTGAACAGCGCATCCGGATCGGTCCAGCATTTCACCTGCTGGAAACCGCTGGCGCGCGCCAGTATCGCGGACTCTTCCACGCTGTATTTGTGGCTGTTGGAAATATGCAGCGTTTCCCCCGCCGCGATCGTCCAGCGATCCTCGCCCAGCGCAATGCTGGTATCGACATCGGCGCGGACGTGCATTTCGATGCGGCCCCTGTCCGCATTCCAGAAGCTGCGATAGCTCCAGTCCTCGCGCCGCAGGTCTGCGCCCAGATCATCCCGCAGGCGGCGCAGGATGCCGGTGATGAATTCCGCGGTGACGCCCCGGCTGTCATCATAAGCGGGTTCGAGAATGTCGGCGGATTTCTTCAGGTCAATGCCGATGACGAGGGGAGCGTTCTTTCCCAGCGTCTCGCGAAAGGCGCGCAAAAGGTCGACGGCCTCGGCCGCGGTCATGTTGCCGATCGTCGAGCCCGGGAAAAACCCCAGCTTCGGCGTGTCCGCGACATCCGCGGGCAGGGTGAGCGCCTTTGTGAAATCACCGGCGAGCGGATGCACGGACAGGCCGGGGACGGCCGCGCGGACATCGGCGGCGGCCTGCGTCAGGAAGCCCGCGCTGATATCGATGGGAACATAGGCCGCCGCACCGATCGCGCGCAGAAAGGGCGGCGTTTTCGCGCTGGAGCCCGAGCCGAATTCGACGAGGGTCAGCCCGCGCCCGACATGCCCGCCAATCTCCGCGCCATGAGCCTCGATCAGGCCGATTTCCGTGCGGGTCAGATAATATTCGTCAAGGCCGGTAATCTGTTCGAACAATTCGCTGCCGCGCTGGTCATAGAGGAAACGCGCCGGGATTTCCTTTTGCGCGCGCGCCATGCCCTGCCGTACCGCATCGGCGAAATCCGCAAGGACGGCCCTGTGCGCCGCGTCGATATCGGTCACAGGCTTTTGGCCAGTCTGACACCGGCGAACTGCCAGCGCTGGTGCGGATAGAAGAAGTTGCGATAGCTGTCGCGCGCATGGCCCGCAGGCGTCGCGCAGCTTGATCCGCGCAGCACGAACTGCCCGGACATGAACTTGCCATTATATTCGCCGACCGCACCGGCCGCGGCGCGGAAGCGCGGATAGGGCAGATAGGCGCTGCCGGTCCACTGCCAGCACTGGCCATGCGCGTCGGCCAGCGACGGCGCGCGCGTCTCCCACTCCGCCTCGGTGGGCAGACGCAGCCCCGCCCATGTCGCGAAGGCATCCGCCTCATAATAGGAAATATGCGTCACCGGCGCGGCGGGGTCCAGCCGCCGACGCCCGCGCAGGGAAAACTGGCTCGGCCGGTTGTCCTGTTCCGCGCGCCAGTAGAGCGGGCCGGTGATGCCCTTCCCGTTCACCCACGCCCAGCCATCGGACAGCCACAGCGCCGCGGTCTGATAGCCGCCATCATCGATGAACTCATCCCATTCGGCATTGGTGACGAGACGGCTGGCAAGCGCGAACGGCTCCAGATGCACCTTGTGCCGCGGGCCTTCGCAATCGAAGGCGAAGCCGTCATCTTCATGGCCGATTTCGACGAGGCCGCCCGCGTGATCGTGCCAGGACAGCCCGTCCTCGATCGCCTCGGCACGCACGCCGTCCGCCGCGTAAACCGGCTCCAGCGGGTTCTGCGCGAACAGATGCAGGATATCGGTCAGCATCAGTTCCTGATGCTGCTCCTCATGGTGCAGGCCAAGCGTGATCAGCGCCCGCGCCTCTTCGCCAAGATCCGGCATCGCGCGCGCCACCGCGTCATCGACATGGGCTCGATAGGCGCGCACCCGGTCCAGCGCCGGGCGCGTGATCAGGCCGCGTGCGGACCGCTGGTGGCGCGGGCCCGCCGCCTCGTAATAGCTGTTGAACAGATATGCGAAATCCGCGTCGAACGCCTCATATTCCGGCACATATGCCGAAAGGATGAACTGCTCGAAGAACCAGCTGGTATGGGCCAGATGCCATTTCGCCGGGCTCGCATCCGCCATGGACTGCGGCGTCGCGTCCGCATCCGACAGGGGTGCGGCGCGGCTCTCCGTCTCCTGCCGCACGCTCCGATAGCGTGAGAGGAGGGTTTCCACCCGGACTGTCATGCGATCACTCCTCCCGATTGGCTCCGGGTACCCAAAGCACATCACCGCCGTGCCGCGCATTAACATAGCGCGACATCACGAAAAGATGATCGGAAAGCCGGTTCAGATACATCAGCGCCGGGGCACCGATCTGTTCCGACTGGGCGGCAAGCTCGCTATCCCGCTCCGCGCGGCGCGCGATCGCCCGCGCAAGGTGCAGCGCGGCGGCAAGCGGCGTACCGGCGGGCAGGACGAAGCTGGTCAGCGGCGCAAGCTTTGCGTTCATCGCATCGATCTCCGCCTCCAGCCGCGTCACCTGCGACGGTTCGATGCGCAGCGCGCCCTCCACCTCGCCGGGTGTCGCAAGGTCCGCGCCCAGATCGAACAGGTCATTCTGGATACGGGCAAGCATCTCGTCATCGCCGCTCTCGGCATGGCAGCGGGCAAGGCCGATGGCGGCGTTCGTCTCATCGACCGTGCCATAGGCGGAAACACGTGAATCGGATTTTGGCCGACGGGAACCGTCGACGAGGCCGGTGGTGCCGTCGTCGCCCGTCTTTGTGTAGATCTTGTTGAGCTTAACCAATGGCCCCGGCCATCAGCGCGCCGATCACGATGACGAGAACGACACCCGCCTGCAGATAGACACGGGTGAACATCAGCTTGTTGGACTTGCGCCCCTCAATGTCCTTCCCCGATGCCATGACGATGATGCCGCGCACAAGCACGGCCGCCGTCGCAAGCGCGCCGACGATAATGAGCGTGATCATAAAAGCGTTCATGCCGGGCAATCTGCGCATTGCGCGCGGAAATGTCGAGGGCGGGGCGCATTTGTCGCGGTTTCACAGACGATCCGGCCGAACCGGCCCCGCGCACCACCCCACTTTTCCTTGCCCAGCTACCCATAAGTGTAATCTAATATTAGGCAGCTATTACAACAGGAACGCGCGAAGACCACCGCCATCGTTAAAACTGCGAACGGGCTATATTGGTAGCGGGCGCTGCGATGGCTGCAGTGGTGTCACGCCGGTGGACGGGGCCACTGGCAGCAGGCTGCTTAACTGCCCCCGAAAGTCTTATCCGTTAGTGTATTAATCATGCCGCGAAACAAGCCCGCAAATTCTTCCACACCAAGGCGATTTGCCACGACTGCCAGCGCCGCAATCTGAATCAGGCCAATAATAAGAGGCCCGCCTAAATTGTCTGCCTTCAGTAAAACCATGCAGTCAAAAATAATTGTTGCAGCTACTATCCAAGCCAGACGTTCTTCCCGCCTGCGATCTTTCAGTTCGGTAATCTCATCTTGAGCATCAGCAAGCGCGGTTAGAGCTTTGTCGTAGTCGTCGTGTTCAGTCTTCAGAAGATCAAATTTTGACGGTTTGTCGGGTGCGGTACTCATTCAGAATATCTTCCTTTGGTATCCGCCGTCCAAACTCGCCATCACGGTAATGTTTTGCCCATGCACCCTTATCCCAGTGGGTGATAGCGACTAGCTTAAACGCTGGAGTTTGCCCAAGTTCGTTATAAACCTCTAGTGCTGTATCACGCGCCGTTCCTTCAGGAAGCGCAGACTTGTGAAAAAGTGATTTGACAGGACGACTACCATATACTTTTGCAGGTCCATAAACAGCGGGTAAGACTGGCCCAAGTTTCCACGCCTGAAAGTCTTCATTAAAAGCAGGAAGGCCACCATGTTCGCCAAGATGGAACATTTGGGTGATATATAGCAGCTTTTGGAGCTGGAGATTAGTTAGGGTCCAGCCACTCGCATCGGCGAGCGTGACCGCTGCATCGAGTGCTCTCATTGTGGTCCTTTCGCACGAGCGAAAGCTACATAAACGCGCCCGCCCGACAACGCTCACATAAGAACAGTGTTAGAACATGTCAATATGCTGTAATTATTGAGCAAATTTGATTCTGTTTTCAATGCCTTACTGATTCGGGATCAAATTTAGCTGAAAGTGTCTGGTCAGCACACTCTTCCAAACCACTATTTTGTCCAGTCTAGGTGGATGGTTTGGCCAGATAGCGGGGCGGTAATGGGCGCGATGCGGCAGGGCCCGTGGATCAGAATCCGTACACCAGGCTCGCGCGCGTGATCGTATCGGTTTTCTCGCGGCCCGCCGGGGGATCGGTTTCGTGCAGGATATCGTAGCTGAGGCGGGCGGAGAGGTCGCCCATGACCTTTGCCGTGAGGGCCGTCTTGGCATAGAGGCTGCTATTGCCGCCCGACGCAAGAAAGCCTGCGCTCTCGGTCAGGCGCAGCGTGTCGCTGATCTTCCAGTCCACATCGGTCTTGCCGAGAAGGTCGATGCGGTTCGCCGTGGTGCCGTCCGAGAATTTCGTCTGGCGGGCGGCGGGACCGCCTTCGACGGTCCACTGAAAGCTGTCGCTGTCCGCAAGCCGGTAGCCCATGCCGAGCGACTCGGTGAACCGGTAGTCGATGCCGCCGAACCGGTCGCGCTCGAAACTGAGGAGGCCGAACGCGAAGAATGCCTTGCCGGAAAGGTCGCGCCGACCGGTATAGCCCGCATGGAAACGCTCGCGGCGCGGGTCGCCATTGGTTTCCAGATAATCGGCGGAAAGCTGGAAATCATGCTCCCAGTCGAGCCCGCGCTTGTTGAGGCCGATGGAGGCGGACAGGCCGGTCTCCTCGGTATTGCCGGTGGAAAAGGTGCCGCCGAGCGCGCCTTCGCCGGTCCAGCCGTCCCAGAAGCCCTGATCGGCCAGCGCGGCCTGCTCGGCCTCCGCCTCAGCGGCCGTCAGGCTGGCGACCAGCGCATCGATTTCCGCGCCGCTGTCCGCCGCCGCGCGCTTGGCGACCTTGGCCACGGTCGCGCGCTCACCAGGCTTGGCGGAGCGGATCATCGTTTCAATGGGGGCCGGTATCGGTGCGGCGAAAGCGGGGGCGGCGATGGCGAGCACGCAGAGCAGGCGAACCATGGGAATCTGTCCTTCGGATGATGTGAATGCGGCGCGCTCATATAGAGACCAGCCCCCATCCTGTCAGGAGGAAAGGGCGAACCGCGCCCTTATGTCGGCGGCTGTGACCCCGTCATCGCGCAGCGCGGCCAGCGGCCGCGCGCCATTGCGCTTCGCCAGACGCTCGCCATCATCGCCGGCGACAAGGCCGTGATGATGATAGCGCGGCGCGTCGAGGCCGAGCAGGGCCTGCAGGACGCGGTGCACATGGGTGGACGCGAGAAGATCGGTGCCGCGCACGACATCGGTCACACCGCAGGCGGCATCATCGATGGTCGCCGCGAGGTGATAGCTGCTGCCCGCATCCTTGCGCGCGATCACCACATCGCCGTTCAGCAGCGGGTCCACGGCTATGGATCTGCCATGATCCTCGAAAGTCAGCGGCCCGGCAAGCCTTGCCGCCGCATCCATATCGAGCCGCCAGGCATGGGCGTCGGTCGCCATGCGTGCGCGGCGCACGGCGGGCGGCAGAAGCCTGCACGTGCCGGGATAGAGCGGGCCGTCGGGGCCCTGCGGCGCATCGGCGGCCTGGGCGATATCCCTGCGCGTGCAGAAGCAGGGATAGGCGGCATCCAGTGCGATCAGCCGATCGAGCGCGTCCCGGTAAACCTCTCCGCGCCGCGACTGCCGTAGCGGCGCTTCATCCCAAGTCAGGCCAAGCCAGGTCAGGTCTTCGAAGATCGCCTCGACATATTCCCCGCGCGCGCGCCCTTGGTCCAGATCCTCGATACGCAGCAGGAAGCGTCCGCCCGCGCGGCGCGCCATGTCATGCGCCAGAATGGCGGAATAGGCATGGCCCAGGTGCAGCAGACCCGTCGGCGACGGCGCGAACCGGCTGGTCATCATCGTCGCACCGGACGGCTCCCGCTTGTCGGGGGACGTTTCGCTGTTGACGCGCGAATCGGCATTTGGTGTCATAGGGGCGTCATAAGCGGGCTGTAGCGGGCATGCGAGACGTTGAGGGCAGGCACAAGTTCTGGTGCATGCCTTCCTTGGGGGACTACCGTCCCTTGTGAGACGGGAAGGAACGCATCTGGACCCTGCCGACAGGTGGAGGAGAAAAAGCGCGTGTTTCATCCGGAGCGGATCGAGGAACGTCAGGAACCGCTGGAGCGCTGCCCGGCGCTGGTCCTGAACGCCGATTATACACCGCTGAGCTATTACCCGCTGAGCCTGTGGAACTGGCAGACGGCGATCAAGTCCGTCTTTCTGGACCGGGTTGCGGTGGTCGCGGAATATGACCGGCTCATTTCATCCCCGACGATGGAGATGAAGCTGCCCTCCGTCATCGCCTTGAGGGACTATGTGAAGCCGACGACCTATCCGGCCTTCACGCGCTTCAACCTGTTCCTGCGCGACCGGTTCGAATGCCAATATTGCGGGTCGAAGGAGGATTTGACGTTCGATCATGTCATTCCGCGCCGATATGGCGGGCGCACCACGTGGGAGAATGTCTGCGCGGCCTGCTCGCCGTGCAACCTCGCCAAGGGCGGGCGCACGCCGCAGGAGGCGCATATGACGCTGTCACCGCTGCCGCGCAAACCGACGACGCATGAGCTGCAGGCGAACGGACGGGCCTTCCCGCATCGCCACTGCCATGAAAGCTGGCGCGACTTCCTCTATTGGGACGTGACGCTGGAACGGTAGCGCGCGCCGCGGGCGGGGAAACGCACACCGGACGAAATGCAGCATGGCGCAGGCGGCACGATTACGCCTATGCTCCGGAATTGTTGTTTTTCATCAGGAGTTCACCACCGATGGCCATTGCCCATATCAACGCCATCGGGACGGCAAATCCGCCGAATGACATTCACGGTGCCTATGTCGATCTGGTGGCGAACCGTCTCGACAGGCGCAATGCGCGCCTGTTTCGGCGGATGGCGGGCCGCGCGGGCATCTCGCACCGCTATTCCGTATTCACGCCGGGCGAGGCCAATGGCGAAAGCGCCGATGCGGAGGGGTTCTTCCGTCACGGCGACTATCCCGGCACGCGGGCGCGCATGGACAGGTACGAAGCCGAGGCGCCCGCACTGGCGCTGGCCGCGATCGCGAAACTCGCGCCCGACCCTGCCAAGATCACGCATCTGATCGTGTGTTCCTGCACCGGGTTCACCGCGCCCGGCCTTGACCAGCATATCGCGACCGCCATGGGCCTGTCGGCGGATGTCGAGCGCACCGTGGTGGGCTTCATGGGCTGCTACGCGGCGGTGAACAGCCTGCGCCTTGCCAATCATATCATTCGGTCCACGCCAGAGGCCCGCGTGCTGGTCGTGAATGTCGAGCTGTGCTCGCTGCACTTTCAGGATACGTCCGACCTTGAGAAGACGCTGTCCTCCATGCTGTTCGCGGACGGCGCGACGGCGGCGCTGGTGACGGCGGACCAAACCGGTTTCGCGCTGGAGGATTTCCGCGCCGCCGCCATCGCGCAGAGCGCGGAGGCCATCACCTGGCGCATCGGCGACAGCGGCTTCGACATGCATTTGTCGGGCGAGGTGCCGCGCCATATCGAAACCGCCCTGAAGGCCGGCCGCGACGCCGCCGATGGCGGCCTGCTGCGCGGCGAAGCTCCGGAACGCTATGACGCATGGGCGGTCCATGCCGGCGGACGCACCATTCTCGACGCGGTCGAGCGCGGTTTCGACCTGCCGGACGACGCCCTGTCGCCGTCACGCGCCGTGCTCGACACGTTCGGCAACATGTCGAGCGCGACGCTGATGTTCGTCCTGTCGTCCATGCTTGCGGAGGGCCGCAGGGTGACGCGCGGCATGGCAATGGCGTTCGGTCCCGGTCTGGCAGCGGAGAGTTTCCGCTTCCGCAGCGCCTGAACGGCATGCGGTCGCGCTCAGCCCAGCAGGAACTGATTGACGATCCCGACCTGCCGGAAGCGGATTTCGCGGCGGCGATCGATGATCTGGCCAAAGTGAACTGGTGGCTGCGCGGGCACGATCCGACGCTGTCCTTCCTGTCGCGGCACGCGGCGGCGCTGGATGAATTCAGCCTGCTCGACGTGGGCGCAGGCCAGGGCGACCTCCTCCGCAGCATCGCACGCTGGGCGGACAGGCGCGGTATCCCTGCCCGGCTGACGGGTATCGACCTCGCATCGGGCGGTGCCCTCGCCAGCGGACGTGCGGGAACCACCGCGAGCTATCTCGTCGGCAATGTCTTCGATCATGACAATCGCTATGATTTCATCACCAGCGCGCTGTTCACGCATCATCTGCCGGACGCCGACATCGTCCGCTTCATGCGCTGGATGGAGGCGCATGCCCGGCGCGGCTGGCACATTAACGACCTGCACCGTCATCCGCTGGCCCTGTGGAGCTTTGGCGCCCTGAGCACGGTCATGCGCTGGCATCCCATCGTGCGGCACGATGGCCGCATCTCCGTGCGCCGGGCCTTCACACGCAGCGACTGGGAACGGCTGCTGGCAGAGGCTGGCGTCGACGCGGACATCCGCTGGCACCCGATGTTCCGCTGGGGCGTATCGCGTACAAAATGAGCCTGGACCAGCTTGTCATCGGCGGCGGTCCGGCAGGGGCGATGCTGGCCGCGGGACTGGCGCAGCAGGGAAAGTCCGTCACCCTGCTGGAAGGCACAGGCGGCGCCCATCACAAGGTCTGCGGCGAGTTCCTGTCATGGGAAGCCTGCGCGGCGCTGCGCGGCGAAGGGGTCGATATTGACGGTCTGGACGGCGCCCCCATCGACCGCCTGCGCATGATCCACGGTGACAGGGCGGCGGAGACACATTTGCCCGGAACCGCGCTCGGCATCAGCCGCTACCGGCTGGACGAAGCCCTGCTTTCCCATGCCGCGGCGCGCGGTGCCCGCGTCAGGCGGGGCACCATGGTCCGCGCCTTCGAAGGGGGCCAGGCGCGGCTGTCCGATGGTGACGTGCTGGCGGCGGCGCGGACCTGGCTGGCCACCGGCAAGCGTGAGCTGCGCGGTACGGCGCGCGCGATCGGTGCGCAGGCGGTGACCGACGGGCTGACGGGTTTCAAGCTGCATGTGCGGCTCGCACCAGCGGATCGGGACGCGATCGCCCGTACGATAGAATTGCACCGGTTCGGCGGCGGCTATGCCGGGCTGCAGCCGATCGAGGACGGCAAGGCCAATCTGTGCCTGCTGGCGAAGGAAGAGATCGCGCGCGGCGGGTGGGACGGTGTTCGCGCGCATCTGGCGCTGAGCGCACCGCGGCTGTTCGCGCGGCTGGACCGCGCCGAGGCGCTGTTCGAAAAGCCGCTGGCGATTGCGCGCGTGCCTTACGGCTTTGTGTCAAACGCGGCGCAGGCCCCGGTACGCATTGGCGATCAGCTGGCGGTCATTCACAGCTTCACCGGCGACGGCATGGCCATCGCGATCACCAGCGGCATCGCCGCCGCCCGCCTGTCCGGTCATGACGACGCGCACCTGATGCGACAGCTGGCGCGCCGGACGCGCGGCCCGGTCGCGCGCGCCGCGTGGATATATGCCCATTTGTCGGAAGGCGGGTTTGCCCTGCGCACGGTACAAGCATTCCCCTGGCTCGCGCGGCAGGCCGCCCGCTTCACGCGCGTGGAATTATTAAAGAAATCTAAAGGGAAGCCGCTGTAATAGGGAACAAACCCCGTCGCTCGATGTTTGAGTCAGGTGAATGAAATCGAAGCAAACGGCCAAAGGCAAACGGCCAGATGGATAGACGTAGATGGCCAGCAAGGACAATGAGATGACGGTCAGGACGGAACGAGAGCGCAACGAACTTCGTGATCTGCTCGAGTCGCTCGACCGTCCGTGCGATCAGGCGGTCATCCGCAGCGGCTATAGCCGTCTGTCGGCAAGTCTTCAGGCGCAGGCGGCGAGCAACGGATCGTAGCCTAGGACGCGCCGATCACGATCCACGTCTCGGCGGACAGCTTCGGCAATAGCGACCACAGAATATCCCGCTCGATGGCGACACATCCTTCGGTGTGGTCACGTCCATCGACGGTACAGTGAAAAAAAATGGCGCTCCCCCTGCCTGCGACCGGCGGCGTGTTATGACTCGTCGTGACGATCAGATCGTACAGGCCGTCCTCCCGCCACAGCCGTTCGGCGGACGCGAAACGGGGATGACGAACAGAGCGATTATAGGCCGGATCGCCCACCGCATCGGACCAGCCATCAGACTGTGACAGCCAGCGCCAGGGCAATGCCGTCCGCGGCCGTTGCAGCCGGTCCGGGCGCACCAGGAGCGTCATCAGGCGGTAGCGCCCCAGCGGCGTCGCGCCGTCGCCCTCGCGCTTCTCCGCATCCGGCACCGCGCCGGCCTTGCCGATTCTGCAGGGCACCGCGACCGGTCCCGCGGTCAGGATTCCGGTCGTCGTATCGACCTGAATTTCACATATCCCGTCACTCATGGCGCGTCGTCATCCTGCCATTCCGCCTCCAGCTCCGCGCCCGAAGCCGCCTGCATCAGCCTGCGGACATCATCGAAGCCGTGCCCGGCGCGCATCATCGCCGCCATCTGCTTCTGTACGGTCCTTTCATCGGGCTCCGTCCGGGAATAGGGGCCGAAGCGCCGCCGCTTTGCAAAGGACAGCAGGGCCTGCCGCGGGTTCAGTGTCTCGCTGATATTGGCGCGCAGGCCGTCCGCGACCCCGGCCTGCCGCAGCGCACCCTCGACCCGGCGGGCGCCATAGCCGCGCGCCGACAGGCTGCGCGCCTTCGCCTCGCCGTAGATCCGGTCATCGACATAGCCGAGCGCAACGAAGCGCGCGCAGAGCGCCTCAGGGTCCGGCGGGCTCTCGCTCTGCCATTCCCGCTCGCGCAGTTTGCGCGCCAGATAGGTCCTCAGCTTCGCTTCCGTCGTGGCGTAGCGCTCGACATATCGCAGCGCCAATGCCCGCAATTTCTCCTCGTCAAGCGGACGCGGCACGCGGGGTTTGCGCTCATATGAGGTCGGTTTCGGGCGAGGCACGCCCAAATCCTGCCATAGTAGCGTCGGATTTTGAACGCCGATAATTGACAAATAAGATGATGACCGCCTGCATCATGTATCTTTGGCAGGCACGTCACTTTTGTGTAACAGACGTCCAAAGTGAGGCCGACCCCGTGAGGATTGTGAGTGACGAAAGCCGATCGCAGGATGCCCAGGATATTGATTTCATGGGCACAGATCAGGTGAGCGAAGTTCGTGAACCAACACCTACGGCGAGCGGCATCGTACGCCGTCTCGCTGATTTCGACACGCTGGGCGACGCGCTCGACTATGCGGCGGACGGTGCCTGCGGCCTGAATTTTTTCGATGCGCGCGCCGCAAATCCCCGGGTTCAATCCTATAAGGCACTGCAATCCGACGCCCGTGCGCATGCGCTGCGCCTGATCGCCATGGGGGCGAAACCGGGCGATCGCGTGGCTCTGATCGCGGAAACCGGGCCTGAATTCGTCGCCACCTTCTTCGGCTGCATCTATGCGGGCGTCCTCCCCGTACCACTGCCCCTGCCGACCAGTTTCGGCGGGCGCGAAAGCTATGTCAGCCAGATCAGCAACCAGCTGAATTCCTGCGATCCGATGCTGGCCATCGCGCCGCCCGCGCTGACGGAATTCGTCGCGCAGGCGACCGCGCATATGGACGGCGTCGACGTCCTGGGCTGGGATAGTTTCGAGGCGCTGCCCGCCCCTGCCGCGGATCTGCCCCGGCCTTCGCCCGACGATATCGCCTATCTGCAATATTCCAGCGGTTCGACGCGGTTCCCGCACGGCGTGGAAGTCACGCACCGCGCCCTGCTGGCGAATCTGAACGGGCATGCCGTCGGTGTCGGCCTGGCCGATGAGGACCGCGTCATTTCGTGGCTGCCTTATTATCACGATATGGGCCTTGTCGGCTGCCTGCTGTCACCGATCGCGAACCAGGTCAGCGCCGATTATCTGGCAACGGAGGATTTCGCGCGCCGGCCGCTCAGCTGGCTCAGCCTGATCAGCCGCCATGACGGCACCACGCTCAGCTATTCGCCCACGTTCGGCTATGACATCTGCACAAGGCGCATTTCCAGCCAGACCCGCGCGGGCGACAGGTTCGACCTGTCGCGCTGGCGTGTGGCCGGGAACGGCGCCGACATGATCCGTCCTTCCGTGATGGAGCAATTCGCCAGGACCTTCGCGCCTGCCGGGTTCAACCCGGGTGCCTTCATGCCCAGCTACGGCCTGGCCGAGGCCACGCTGGCCGTCACCATGTCGCGCCCCGGCGATGGCATAGAGGTCGATGAGGTCGATGAGACGCGCCTTGGCGGACAGGGCGCATCGGCGGACGGCGCAGAGGCCGGTGCGGGCCGCACCCGCCGTCTGGTCAATTGCGGCTATGCCCTGCCCGGCATGGAAATCGAAATCCGCGACCATGACGATATCGTTCTTTCCGAAGGGGAAATCGGCCGCGTCCTGACGCGCGGGCCAAGTATCATGACCGGCTATTTCCGCGATCCGGAGGCGACCGCGGCCTGTCTGCGGGACGGCTGGCTGGACACGGGCGACATGGGCTATCTGAAGGGCGGCGCGATCTACATTGTCGGCCGCGCCAAGGACATGATCATCATCAACGGCAAGAATCACTGGCCGCAGGATATTGAGTGGGGCGTCGAACAGCTGCCGCACTTCAAGGCGGGCGACATTGCCGCATTCGCGATCACGACATCCGACGGCGAGGAAAGACCGGCCGTTCTGGTTCAGTGCCGCACGTCGGACCTTGCCGAGCGCGCACGGCTGATCGCCACCATCAGGGACAGGATCAAGACGATGACCGGCATGAGCTGCGTCGTTGAACTGGTCCCGGCCCGCAGCCTGCCTTTGACAAGTTCCGGCAAGCTAAGCCGGTCGAAGGCGCGCAAAATGTATCTGTCCGGCGACATCCAGCCTCTGGATATCGCGGCTTAACATACCCCCGTCATACCGCCGAAAGCCGGTATCCATCTCTTGCGACGGCATCCGGGTTTCAACCCAAGAGATGGACTTTGGCTTTCGCCGGAATGACGTGCTGTATAAATCCACGGAAACCCGGTAGAATCAGCGCCATGAAACTCGCAATCACCGGCGGCACAGGGTTCGTCGGCCAGCACCTTATCGAGCGCGCCGTGGCGGCGGGGCACGGCGTCACCGCCCTGACCCGGCGCGGTCAACCCTCCCGCTCCGGCGTGACATGGACGCCGGGTGACCTTTCGGACGACGCCGCGCTCATGGAACTCTGCACCGGCGCGGATGCGGTCATCCATGTCGCGGGCGTGGTCAATGCGAAGGACGAGGCCGGGTTTCGCGCGGGCAATGTGGAAGGAACGCGCACCATGCTGCGCGCCGCCGCCGCGGCGGGTGTGAAGCGGTTCATCCATGTCTCGTCCCTATCGGCGCGCGAACCGGGCCTGTCGCTTTACGGCGCGTCAAAGGCAAAGGCGGACCGGCTGGTGGAGGCGTCCGGTCTTGACTGGACCATCGTGCGCCCGCCCGCCGTCTACGGGCCGGGCGAGACGGAAATGCTCGACCTCTACCGCCTCGCCGCGAAAGGCTGGGGCGTGGTGCCGGGCAAGGGGCGCTTCTCGCTGATCTACGTCACCGATCTGGCGGACGCACTCATCGCGCTGGCCGCTTCTGGCGCAGGCATGCACGGTATTTTCGAAATCGAGGATGGCTCGGGCGGGCTGGATCATCGGGACATGGCAAAATTGATCGGGGATGCCGTCGGCACCAGGCCGCGCGCCCTCCGCCTGCCGCTTGCCGCACTCAACATCGGCGCCGCCGCCGACACGCTGCGCGCGAAGCTGGCGGGGGGGCGGCCCAAACTCAGTTTCGACCGGGCGCGTTATATCGCGCATCCGGACTGGACCGCCGACGTTGGTCCCCTGCGCGCGCTCGGCATCTGGCAGCCGCATGTTCCGCCTCATGACGGCGTGAAGCGGACGGCGGACTGGTACCGCCAGAACGGCATGCTGCGCTGAAATGCGCCCATCTCGTGCCGCGCCCCCGCCATAATCCCTTGGCAGGCGCGGGCCGATTTACATAAGGACAGGATATGCTGACCAAAGACACGGTGCTGCCGCGCCTCATCGAAATCATCACGCCGTTCAACAGGGCGGGCACCGACCTGAACGCGAAAACCACCTTCGCGACGGATCTGGAGCTCGACAGCCTGACGGTCATGGACCTGACGGCGGAGATCGAGGACGAATATGACATGCTTATCCCCGTCAACATGCTGCCTGACCTTGAAACCATCGGTGATGTCGCCGATGCCGTCGTGAAGATCAAAAATGCCTGACCTGTTCGACAAGTTTCAGCCGCTGATCGATCAATATGAGGGTCTGATGGCGTCGGGCCTGCGCGACCCGTTTCACCTGCAGATGGACGAGATCCTGTCACCGACCCGCGCGGTGGTGAACGGCAGGGAGATCATCCTGGTCGGCACCTATAATTACATGGGCATGACCTTCGATCCCGACGTGATCGAGGCGGGCCAGAAGGCGCTGGCGGAATTCGGCGCGGGCACGACCGGCAGCCGCGTCCTGAATGGCACCTTTCAGGGCCATGCGGAGTGCGAAGCGGCGCTGCGCGATTTCTACGACATGGAACACGCGATGGTGTTCTCCACCGGCTATCAGGCCAATCTGGGCCTGATGTCGGCAATTGCGGGGCGCGGCGATTATATCGTGCTCGACGCCGACAGCCATGCGTCCATCTATGATGGCTGCGCGATGGGCAATGCCGACATCGTCCGTTTCAAGCACAATGATGTCGCCGACCTGGAAAAGCGTCTGAAGCGCATCCCGGACGGCGCGGGCGTGCTCGTCGTGCTGGAGGGGGTTTATTCCATGGTCGGCGACATCGCGCCGCTGAAGGAAATGGTCGCCGTCGCGAAGGCCGCGGGCGCCATGATCGCCGTCGATGAAGCGCATGCGATGGGCTTCTTCGGCGAACATGGCCGCGGCGTGTTCGAACAGGCGGGCGTCGAGGACGATGTCGATTTCGTCGTCGGCACTTTCTCAAAGTCGGTCGGCACCGTCGGCGGCTTCATCGTTTCCAATCATCCGAAGTTCGAGGTTCTGCGGTTCGTCGCACGGCCCTATGTCTACACGGCCAGCCTGCCGCCCGCCGTCGTCGCCTGTTCCGCCGCCAGCATCCGCAAGCTGAAATATGCGCACAACAAGCGCGCGCATCTGTGGGAGGCGTCGCGCCATCTCCACAAAAGCCTGCGCGAAGCGGGCTTCACACTGGGTACCGAGACGGCGGAAAGCGCCATCATCGCGGTAAAAATGCCGGATCAGGAAACCAGCGCGAAGATGTGGACCGCCCTCATCGAGGAAGGCGTCTATGTGAACATGGTCCCGCCGCAGGCCACACCGGGCCTGCACCTGCTGCGCTGTTCGCTATGCGCCGATCATACGTCGGCGCAGGTCGAGGAAATCATCGCCCGCTTCAAGCGCGCAGCGGCAACGGCCGGGTTACCGCTGAAGGCTTAGGACGGGAATACCTCCAAGAGGAGTCACCCCGGCGAGAGCCAGTAAGACGTGTGTCGAAATGCAATGCTCAAAACCCCGATCATCCTGAGCTTGTCGAAGGACGCACCCAGGCTGCTGCAATACCATCGTGCGGCCCTCGACTACGCTCGGGATGATGGAATTCAGGTGATTGCGGACATGCTTAGCAGGCCCAGCCCAGCTCCTACCGGAACAGCAGCACCGGCACCTTGCAGGTCCGCATCATGGTCGACGTCGTCGACCCGACCAGCAATGTCCGCAGCGGCGCATGGCTATAGGCGCCCATCAGAACCAGATCCGCGGCAAAGTCCTCCACGGCCTGTGCGATGACGGTTTCGGTCTTCCCGGCCTGCAACCTGATCTTCACCTCGCGCTTGTCAAAGCGGGCAGCGGCGGCGTCCAGCATGGCGCGGTTTTCATCGGTCGAGCGGCCGCACATCACAAGATAGATGGCGCACCCCTCGGTCAGCGGCGACGTCGCCGCCAGCTCCGCAGCCCGTGCGGCCATCTCTCCCCCGTCATAGGCGATGACGATGCGGCGAATACCGCGATAGGTCTTGCTGACGACGAACACGGGCTTTTCGCTTGCGCGGACGATGCGTTCGACCTTGCTGCCGATATGTCCGTGCGCGAAGTCCGCCGAAGCGCCGCGTTTGCCCATCACGACGATGCGGGCGTCCGCCTCGCGCTCGATGATGGTCTCGATGATGCCGCCATGGCGATGGGTCAGCGTCACATCGGTAATGCCCTGTTCCGTCAGCCGCAGTTTCGCGTCCGCCAGCATCAGTTCGCCGCGCCGCCGGGCCAGCTTCGCCTCCGCAGCCTCCAGCTCGGTCAGTTCGCTCATCAGCGCGCTTTTCGCGCCAAGGCCGACGGCGCCGGACAGGTCGCGGCGGCGCGCAACGGCATCGGCGCGCTGGATCACGTGCAGGACCTCGACACCAACGCCCAGCCGCTCGGCGGCATAAGCGGCATTGTCGATCACGCTGGTCGCATATTCCGACGCATCGATACAGGCGAGGATGTGTCCGCCCTGCCGCTGTTCAGTCATGCTGTGCCTCCCGTAACGGCCATCCGGTCTGCGCCCGATGTTTCCGTGAATTTACCGACCATGGCCGCGCTGGCTTCGTTCAGGCCGATGACTTCGACCTCCGCACCCTCGCGGCGGAATTTCAGAACCACCTTATCAAGTGCGGCGGTCGCAGAGATATCCCAAAAATGCGCATTCGACACATCGATACGCACCCGCTCCACCACCTCGCGGAAGTCAAAGGCCGCCAGGAAGCGCTCGACGGAGGCGAAGAAAACCTCTCCGCGCACATTATAGACGCGCACGCCCGGTTCCGGCTGGCTGGAATCCACACCGAACAGGCGGCGGACCTTGTTGGCGAAGAAGATACCCGACAGCAGCACACCGGCACCCACGCCCTGCGCCAGATCGTGGGTCCAGACGGTCACGACCACCGTGACGAGCATGACCGCGCTTGAATGTTTCGGATTGACGCGCAGGTTCATGATGCTGGACCAGCTGAACGTCCCGATCGACACCATGATCATCACCGCGACAAGTGCGGGCATTGGGATCTGCGCCACAAAGCTGCCGAGCGCGACGATCAGGATCAGGAGCGTGACGCCCGCGACCATCGTCGACAGGCGCGTATGACCGCCCGACTTCACATTGATGACCGACTGGCCGATCATCGCGCAGCCGCCCATGCCGCCAAAGAAGCCGGTGATGAAATTGGCGATGCCCTGGCCGCGCACTTCCTGCGCCTTGTCGCTCGGCGTGTCCGTCAGATCATCGACGATCTGCGCCGTCAGCAGCGATTCCAGCAGGCCGACCGCCGCCATGGTCAGCGAATAGGGCAGGATGATCCAGAACGTTTCCATGGTGAACGGCACCTCGGGCAGCGCCAGGACGGGCAGCGTATCGGGCAGCGCGCCCATGTCGCCCACGGTATTCACCGGCAGGCCGAAATAGATGCTCACCCCGCTCAGCAGCAGGATCGCCACCAGCGGGCTGGGGACGGCCTTTGTCAGCAGCGGAAACAGGTAGATGATGCCCAGCCCAATCGCCACCATCGCATAGGTTTCCCAGCTGACACCGGTCAGCTGCGGCAGCTGCGCGATGAAGATCAAGATGGCGAGCGCATTGACGAAACCCGTCACCACGCTGCGCGAGACGAACTGCATCAGCAGGTCGATTTTCAGGAACCCGCCGATCAGCTGGATGACGCCCATCAGAACGGTGGCCGCAAACAGATAGCCAACGCCGTGTTCCGCGACGAGCGGCACGACGAGGACGGCGACCGCCGCCGTCGCCGCCGAGATCATGCCCGGACGGCCGCCCACCAGCGCGATGATGACGGCGATGGTGAAACTGGCATAGAGGCCAACGCGCGGATCGACACCGGCGATGATCGAAAAGCCGATCGCCTCTGGAATCAGCGCGAGCGCAACGACGATGCCGGCAAGGACATCGGCACGGACATTGGAAAACCAGTCGCGCCGAAACGCGGCAAGATCGAACATGAGCGGGTCGCCTATCGGGAATGCGCGCCCGATTCACGCGCGGGAAAGGCGGGGCCTTATCCCTGAGGCGTTAAAAATTCAACCCGGCATGCTGCACCGCAACATGGCGCGCGCCTGTCAGATCGCGTCGATCTTCTGCGCCAGTTCCACGTCGCGCATCGACAGTCCGTCCGCGTCATGGGTGGTCAGCGTGATGTCCACCTTGTTGTAAACATTCGACCATTCAGGATGGTGGTCGGCTTTTTCCGCCAGCAGCGCCACGCGCGCCATGAACCCGAATGCACCGACGAAATCGTCAAACTCATAGACCTTCCGGATCGCCGCGCCGTCACGGGCAAGGTCCCAGCCCTCAAGCTGCGGCAGATGTTCCGCGCGTTCCGCCTCTGTCAGTCTATCCATGTCTTTTCTCCATCAATGCAAATGCCTACATCACAGCGCATGACCGCTCCACATGGTTTCGCGCCGACGATCGACGACATTGACCGCATCGCCCGCGCCGCGATGACAGGCCTGCCGCCGGTGTTCCAGCGGCATCTACCCGGTATCGTCCTGCGCATCGAGGATTTCCCGTCAAAGGCCGTGATGCAGGACATGGAGCTGGAAAGCCCGTTCGATATATTGGGCCTTTATCATGGCCATGAGGTCGGCCGCTCGGTGGAGGTATCCGGCGCCCTCCCCGACACGGTCTACCTCTACCGCCGCCCGCTGATCGATTATTGGGCGGAACATGAGGAAACGCTTGAACACCTCGTCAGCCACGTCCTGATCCACGAAATCGGCCACCATTTCGGCCTGAGCGACGATGACATGCACGGGCTGGAGGATGAGGTGGAGTGAAACACCTCCTAGACGCAAAACACCAAATCCGATCATCCTGAGCGCAGCCGAAGGACGCACCCAGGCCGCGGCAAAACCGCCACCTCAGAACAATGTGAACAGGATCAGCGCGATCACCAGCCCCACGATCGGCACCACCACCGTCGTCGCGCCCACCGCGCCATAGGCATCCTTGTGCGTCTCCCCGCACACCGCGCGGATCGTCGTTACGACATAGCCATTATGCGGCAGGCTATCGAGCGCGCCGGATGCAATCGCCACCGTCCTGTGCAGCTCCTCGGGATTCGCCCCCTCACCCAGATAATGCGGCGCGATCAGCGGCAGGGCGATGGTCTGGCCGCCCGACGCGCTGCCGGTCAGGCCTGCGATCACCGTGACCGCGATGGCCGCGCCGATCAGCGGACTGCCGGGCAGGGTCTGCACGGCGGCCAGCGCCTCTGAAAAGGCGGGCGTCAGCTTCGCGACCGCGCCGAACCCGACCACGGCGCATGTATTGGTGATCGCCACCACCGCGCCCGTCGCGCCGCGCGAAAAGGCGGACGGCATCGCCGCCATTGCCCTGCGCCCCACCAGAACCGCCGCGATCAGACCGCCGCCCAGCGCCGCGATCAGCGCCCATTTGCCAAGATCCTGCGTCACCAGAAACAGGCCCAGCACAGCCGCCAGCGGCAACAGCGCCAGCGCGGGTTTCGACAGGCTGGCGGGGTCAGCGGGCGCATCGTCGCCGTCGCGCGCGGCGAACCGCTCCCCTGCCGCCACGGCCCGCCGGACCATGCGTGCGATCCACGCATAGCCAAGAACAGCCATGATGAGCGCAACAACCAGACTGACCTCCCACGCGGCATAGGCATCGGTGCCCAGATATGGCATCGGGATCAGATTCTGGATTTCCGGGCTACCGGCAGTGGTCATGGTGAAGGTCACCGACCCGAACGCCAGCGCGCCGGGGATAAACCGCCGCGGCAGGTCGGCTTCCCGAAACAGGGCGACCGCCAGACCGTAGACGCTGAACGCGACGATGAAGACCGACACGCCGCCATAGGTCAGCACCGCGCAGGCCAATATGGTCGCCGCCAGCGCATATTTCGCGCCCAGCTTCGCGGTGATGGCATGCGCGACCGACGCCGCCGCGCCCGATGCCGCCATGACCTCGCCAAAGATCGCCCCCAGCAGGAACATGAAGAACCAGTCGGCGAAAAACCCGGTGAACCCGGCCATGTAGCTCGACGCAAAATCCGCCGCGGCAACGCCGTCCGCGCCGATGTCGGCCAGCGGCGGCAATAGCGGCAGACCAGCTGTGACCGCCACGACAAGCGCCGCCACCGGCCCCGCGATCAGGATGTTCACGCCCCTGACCGTCATCCAGATGAGCAGCGCAAGTCCGCCGACAAGTCCGATCCAGCTCAGCATGCGTAACCTCTCCCTCGCGCTGCGACAGACCGTGTCGTTCAAAAAAATGCAATGGCTGTTTTCCGGGTCAACGCATGCAGGTCGCCTGACGCTTGCGGGAAAGCGGGTCGCCCGGTAACGACCGCTTCACATCAGTTTCAAATTCCAGAAGGACACCCCCCGCCATGGCACGCAACAAGATCGCTCTCATCGGTTCCGGCATGATCGGCGGAACGCTGGCTCACCTCGTCGGCCTGAAGGAACTGGGCGATGCGGTCCTGTTCGACATTGCCGAGGGCATGCCCAAGGGCAAGGCGCTCGACCTGGCGCAATCGGGCACGGTCGAGGGTTTCGACGCCGTCCTGAAGGGCACGAGCGATTATGCGGACATTGCGGGCGCCGACGTCTGCATCGTCACCGCCGGTGTCCCGCGCAAGCCGGGCATGAGCCGCGATGACCTCCTCGGCATCAACCTGAAGGTCATGAAGGCCGTCGGCGAGGGCATCAAACAGCACGCGCCGGACGCGTTCGTGATCTGCATCACCAACCCGCTCGATGCGATGGTCTGGGCGCTGCAGCAATTCTCCGGCCTGCCAAAGAACAAGGTCGTCGGCATGGCGGGCGTGCTGGATAGCGCGCGTTTCCGCCTGTTCCTGGCGGAGGAATTCGATGTTTCAGTGGAGGATGTCACCGCCTTCGTGCTGGGCGGCCACGGCGACACGATGGTTCCCGTCCCCGCCT
Organism: Pacificimonas pallii; assembly: GCF_019204005.1. GTDB lineage: Bacteria > Pseudomonadota > Alphaproteobacteria > Sphingomonadales > Sphingomonadaceae > Pacificimonas > Pacificimonas pallii. The sequence goes on from NZ_JAGSPA010000001.1 coordinate 466,290, forward strand.
ATTCCACGGTCGCGGGCATTCCCATTCCCGACCTCATCAGGATGGGCTGGTCCACGCAGGAAAAGATCGACGCCATCGTAGACCGCACCAGGAAGGGCGGCGGCGAAATCGTCGGGCTGCTTGGCAATGGCTCGGCCTATTACGCGCCGGCGTCGAGCGCGATTGCCATGGCCGACAGCTATTTGAAGGACAAACGCCGCCTCCTCCCCTGCGCGGCGTGGCTGGACGGTCAATATGGCTGCGACGGCATGTATGTCGGCGTGCCCGTGATCATCGGCGAAGGCGGCGTCGAGAAAGTCGTCGAAATCGAGCTTGGCGACGAGGCGAAGGCCGGGTTCCAGGTCTCCGTGGACGCCGTGAAGGAACTGATGACGGCATGCAAGGCGCTGGACGGCTCGCTGGGGTAAGGAAGAACCGTTGGGTCTTTATGTAAGCTCATTAAAAAGCCTCCCCTACGCCGGGAGGTCTTTGTACGTCTATCTACTAGATTACGGCTGGCCCGACGACGACTATGCAGCACTCTTTAAACGACATTTTTTGGGTCTCGCTAATCGCGCATCGGAGACTGAGGCCATTGTAGTGGCAAGCGAGCGAGGAATTCATTTTGCTAATGAAGTTTTTGATTGGCACTCTATAGTGGGATTGGACGCGAACCAGGTTCTTCCTGCGATAATGATCTCGACGGTGCACCCGCACTATTTTGAGCGTGGAAGTTTCAGGGAGGATACTGGAGAGGCTCATGATCTGGTACTAATCCCCTTGCGGGAAGCATGCACATCTCCAGACGAGTTTCTTCAACTCGTTGGGTCAATTTTTGATGATCTGGAACGGGGGCTAACCCTACGACAGTTTGCGATTGCAAAGAAAGATCGAGGACCTTTCGGTCTGGTGGACGGAGAACTAGGCCTAGTTAAAAGGAGCTGGGCAGCGACAATACTACAACCTAATTTCATGGGTGTCGGGGTGGATCTGAAAAAACTGTTTTCTAAAGATCATGGCAAGGCTCGATAACGAACAGAAATGCGCAGTAAGTTAATAGAATTTGGGAGAATTCAGAAGAATTCAGGGACACTATACCTCAGAAGAATTCAGAGAATTCAGGGACATCAGAGAATTCAGGGACACTATACCTAGAATTCAGGGACACTATACCTAATTCACGCCATCTCCACCGACCTCTTCATCCCGAGCGAAGTCGAGGGACGCACAATCTCGCCGCCGCCAGCCAAACCGCCAACATCACCGCACCTGAAGTCAGCATCGCGCGGACACCCCGGCAACTTCTACGGAATTCGGGGACACTATACCTAATTCACACCGTCTCCACCGACCTCTTCATCCCGAGCGAAGTCGAGGGACGCACAATCTCGCCGCCGCCAGCCAAACCGCCAACATCACCGCACCTGAAGTCAGCATCGCGCGGACACCCCGGCAACTTCTACGCCATGTCGTGGCAACTTCCGCCTATCCCGGAACGGCACACAGCGATTCGCTCACCCCCGCCGATTCCGCGCGGAATGCCAGAGCCTTACGAAAATCGCTGTCCTACACCCGCATCCATAGGCGACACTCGCGGCGAACGGCCATGTGCCGCCCGCTCCTTCTCATCGGAATCAAAACCAAAGCGGAGGTATATCCGCAAATGCGAACAACCTTCGCCACCTTCACCCAAGGATACCGGCGCCCGCTGCCGCGTCATTCTTGGAGGCGGGAAGGGTATCCGCGCAGGATCAGCCGAGCGCCTTTGCCAGCGCCGTGAACAGGCCGCGTCCGTCGGTGCCGCCCTGATCCCTGTCCACCAGCCGTTCCGGATGTGGCATCATGCCGAGCACGTTGCCGCGGCGGTTGCGGATACCGGCGATGTCGCGTGCGGAACCGTTGACGGGCTCGGCATAGCGAAACGCGATGCGGCCCTCGCCTTCCAGCTCGTCAAGCGTGCCCTCGTCGGCGAAGTAATTGCCGTCATGGTGCGCGACGGGAATGCGGATGGTGCCGCCCGCTTCATAATCGCCGCAAAAGGCACCATCGGCGGCCTCGACGGTCAGAGGCACGTCGCGGCAGACATAGTCGAGGCCCGCATTCCTCAGTAGTGCGCCGGGCAGGATGCCGGTCTCGGTCAGCATCTGAAACCCGTTGCAGACGCCCAGAACGTGGCGGCCCTGCGCGGCGGCCTTCACCACCGCGGCCATGACGGGCGATTTCGCGGCGATCGCGCCCGTGCGCAGATAATCGCCATAGGAAAATCCGCCGGGCAGCGCGATCAGGTCGACATCGGGCAAGTCGGCCTCGCCGTGCCAGACCATCTGCACATCGGCCTTCGCGACATCGCGCAGGGCAACGGCCATGTCGCGGTCGCAGTTGGAACCCGGGAAAACGATGACGGCGGCTTTCATGACGTCGCCTTTCAATCGGTTTCGATACGGAAATTCTCGATCACCGTATTGGCGAGCAGCTTCGTGCACATCTCCTCGATGCGCGATTCGGGCGTGCCGTCGGCCAGTTCCAGCTCGATATACTTGCCCTGCCGGACATCTTCGGCCTCCTCGAAACCAAGCGCGCCGAGCGCATGGTGCACGGCCTTTCCCTGCGGGTCGAGGACGCCGTTTTTCAGCGTGATGTAAATGCGTGCTTTCATGACCCGGCCCCTTAGACGAGTTCGCTAACCGGAGCGAAAGGTTTTTGTGACATCGTTACGGCTCTGATACTCTAAAAAGGCGGGCGCACCCGCCGGGGTCGTTATTGTCATGGGTGCTCTTGCACTTGCCTTGTTCGTGATGCTGTTCGGGTTCGGACAGGAATTTATCGGTGGTATGAGCGGGCCGAATTTAAAGCTGGCACTGTTCGCTTCCTTTATTTTCGGTATCATCTGCGGCTGGAAAACGAACAACTGACCCCGCTCCGGGCGGCACGCCGAACGGCACCTGCTTTACCCGGAATTCGCGTCGCCCGGCTTCACAAAACGGCCATGGCCCCGTACAGCGCCCGGCATGGCACGCATTGTAATGAAATTTGGCGGCACATCGATGGCCGGGCTGGAGCGTATTCGCGCATCGGCCGCGCGCGTGAAACGCGAGGTCGACGCCGGCAATCAGGTTGCCGTGGTGGTCTCTGCCATGGCGGGCGAAACCGACCGGCTGGTCAATTTCTGCCGCGAGGCCTCCCCCCTGCATGATAATAGCGAATATGACGTCGTCGTTTCCTCGGGCGAGCAGGTGACGGCAGGACTTCTCGCCATCGTGTTGCAGTCGATGGGGGTGGCGGCGCGGTCGTGGCTGGGATGGCAATTGCCGCTGCATACCTCGGCCACCCATTCAGCGGCGCGCATTCGCGGCATGGACACGGATGGCATCGCGGAGACGCTGGACAGCGGCGTGGTCGCCACCATTCCGGGGTTTCAGGGTCTGACCGAGGGCGGACGCATCACAACATTGGGCCGGGGGGGTTCCGATACCAGCGCCGTCGCCGTCGCCGCGGCGCTGAAAGCCGATCGCTGCGACATCTACACCGATGTCGACGGTGTCTACACGACCGACCCGCGCATCGTGCCGCGGGCGCGCAAACTGGAAAAGATCACTTTCGAAGAGATGCTGGAACTGGCATCCGTCGGCGCGAAGGTTCTGCAGACACGCTCTGTCGAACTCGCCATGAAGCAACACGTAAAACTGCGCGTCCTGTCGAGTTTCCGGGATGTGCCCGGCACGGACATCGTTGCAGAAGAAGAAATCGGGGAACACTTCGTGGAAGACCAGCTCATCACCGGCATCGCCTATAATCGCGCGGAGGCCGAGGTCACGCTGACCCGCGTCGCCGACAAGCCGGGATCCGTCGCCGCCATCTTCAAACCGCTCGCGGCAAACGAAGTGAATGTCGACATGATCATCCAGAACATCGCCGATGCCGACGGCCGCACCGATGTGACGTTCACCGTGCCGCGTACCGAGGTGCCGCGGGTGATGGACATGCTGGCGGCCGTTCAGGACGAAATCGGCTATGAAAGTGCAAGCTATAATGACCGTGTCGCCAAGCTGAGCGTGGTCGGCGTGGGCATGAAAAGCCATACCGGCGTTGCGGCGACGATGTTCACCGCCCTTGGCGAGCGCGGCATCAATATCGATTCCATCACGACGTCGGAAATCAAGATCAGCGTACTGATCGCCGAGGAATATGTGGAGCTCGCCGTGCGCGTGCTGCACTCCGCCTACGGCCTGGATGACGAAGAGGCCGCCGCATGACGCACACCCATCTTGCCGCCGCGATGCAGCGCGGTACGGAATTCCTTGGGTCCAGATACGCCATCATGGGCGGCGCCATGTCGTGGGTATCGGAGCGCAATCTGGTTTCAGCCATCTCCAACGCGGGCGGCTTTGGCATGATCGCGTGCGGCGCGATGGAGCCGCACATGCTGGAAGAGGAGATCGCCGAGACCGCCAAGCGGACCGACCGGCCTTTCGGTGTCAATCTGATTACCATGCACCCCGCGCTGACCGAGCTGATCGACGTGTGCGCCAAGGCGAATGTCAGCCACATCGCCCTGGCGGGCGGCCTGCCGCCCAAGGGCAGTATCGACGCCATCAAGGGCAAGGGCGCGAAACTGATCTGCTTCGCCCCGGCACTCTCGCTTGCAAAAAAGCTGGTGCGCTCGGGCGTCGATGCGCTTGTCGTCGAAGGCATGGAGGCGGGCGGGCATATCGGGCCTGTATCCACCACCGTGCTCGCGCAGGAAATTCTGCCGGAAATTACCGACGTCCCGATCTTTGTCGCAGGCGGTATCGGCCGCGGTAGGGCGATTGCCGCGTTCCTGGAAATGGGCGCTGCGGGTGTGCAACTCGGTACCAGGTTCGTCTGCGCGCATGAAAGCATTGCGCATGAGAAGTTCAAAAAAGCCTTTATTCGCGCCTCGGCACGCGACGCGGTCACCAGCGTGCAGCTGGACAGCCGCCTGCCCGTGATCCCCGTCCGCGCGCTGAAAAACAAGGCGTCGGAAGAGTTCGCGGCAAAGCAGCGCGATGTTGCCAATCAGCTGGATACAGGATCCGTCGAGATGATGGAAGCGCAGTTGCAGATCGAACATTACTGGGCGGGCGCGTTGCGCCGCGCCGTCATCGACGGCGATGTCGAATCGGGCAGCGTCATGGCGGGACAGTCCGTGGGCATGGTGAAGGGTGAAGCGCCGCTTGCCGATATCATGGCCGAATTGTGCGACGAGGCGGAGACTTCACTCGCCCCCTGAGCTGGGCACGGCGGTCGCCGCGGCGGGGAGCGCGGCCGGTTCCTTCGTGTAAGCGCATCTTGGCAGCGCGCCATCCCTGCGAAGCCATGCGATCAGGGCGTCGGCAATGGGTAGTCCCGTCTCATCCTCGAAAAAACTATAGGCCGGACTGGGGTTCGCCTCGAAACAGAACCATTCGTCATTTGCGGTCACGCAAAGGTCGATGCCGGTAAAGGGCAGGTCGAGCGCACGCGAAACGGCAAGGCAGCGATCGGCGATATCGTCAGGTAGCGTGAACGGCGTCAATTCGGCGCGGGCGTCGACCTGCTGCCTGGCATAGCGATAATCCGTCGCTTCGCTTTCGATGCGCGCCGCGAACAGCTTCTCTCCGATGACATGCACCCGCACATCAGTACCGCGTACGCGGCGCTGGAACTGGACCGGACAGGCGGCGAGCCGGTCCAGGTCCTGCATGCGCGTGGGCGTCAGCACCTCGACGATGGAGCGCACGCCGCTGATGGATTTATAGATCAGTTCGTCACCGTCATTCGCGCAGCGCTCCGCGAAGGCGCGCACCGCCCCGGGGTCGTTGGTGATGAGCGTCTCGGGCGTGTCCAGCCCCTGCTGCTGGATCAGCCGCGCCTGATAGGGCTTTGACTGGTTGGTCATCATCGCGCCGGGTCTATTGGCGACACGGCATGGGGCCAGTTCGAACATCTCGTACAATCTGGCGTGAAGCGGAGCGGCCTTGCCTTCCAGACCGTCCAGCGCGCGCGCGTAAATGCCGGTCAGATCCTCAATGGCCACATCCAGATCTGGTGTGCGGAAGACACCGCTGAGGTCGCCCTTCGCGTCCAGTCTCAGGTCGAGTTCCAGATCCGCCGCCTGCCCCTGATCGAACAGTAGATAATCGGCACCGGCCCGCTCCGCCGCATCGAGGGCGCGGGCCATTGGCGGCTCGGCTGGATTGCCGCACAGCAGGATCATGCCGCATCCCTTCGCGCATCAGACATCAGCGCGTCCCGCACGTGCCGCACCAGCGCATCGCCGCCAATCCGATAGTCCACATAAGGCGTCGCGCCCAAGAGGCCGTCCGCAGCCATATCGACCTGCACGGCCCGCCCACCATAACCACGCGCAAAGGCATCCACCGCACGGCGCAGATCCGTATCCGGCAGACGCGGAAATATCTTCCCCTCCAGCCAGACGAAGTGCGCAGCAGGCGCGCCGTGCCCCATGGGAAGGTTAGCGCGCGCGGCAAGCTGACATGTCGCAAGATCCGTGTGCCAGGCCCCGCCAAGGCAGCCCGGTGTTGGCATATTCAGAACCGGGCAGGGCAGGGCGGCCAGCCAGCCGAGCAGGCAGGCATTCAGCTCAGACTCGGCATACTCCCGGTCCGCCTCGCCGATTTCCGTCAGCAGCGGCAGCGGCACAGCGCCCACCCGGTTGATGACACCGGTCAGCGCCGCGCCGTCAAACGCCCTGCCATTGCTCAACGCTACGGAAGTGTCGGCCTCAGCGCCCGCAATGTGGAAGCGGAAGCTGGATCCGGCAAACAGCTGTGCCGGGTTGACGCGACGCACCGGAACGGGCGCGGCGGGCCGGGATAACCGGCGCTGCAACCACAGCGCCGGGGCATCCGTCCTCTCGGCAATGATCAGGATCACGCCGGGATCACTCCAGCGTCACGGACGGCTATTCGTCATAGCCTTCGGGACCGCCATCATCCGCCCAATCCTCATCATAGATGTCATCGTCATGGCCATCATCATGCCCGCCGCCCAGGTCCGGGCGCAGATCGCCGCCGATGAAGTGCATCAGCTCGCCCATCGCCGCCTCCATGGCGCTCATGCGGGCGTCCAGATTGTCGTCATGGCCGCCGCCCTGACCGTCCTGACCGTCATATTCGGCATCGTAGCCATGATCTTCCGGTCGGCGGACGTTCAGGCGGCCGCGATGAATGCCTTCGCGTACCTTGTTCTCGAACCGTTTGTTTTCAAAGATATCCTTATCCTTGTCCTTCTCTTTGATATCTTTGCCCAGGTCCTTCCCCACGTCTTTGCCGCGCTCTTTGAAGTCCTTGTCCTTGATGATATCCTTGCCGCGCTCCTTGAAGTCTTTCTCCTTCACGTCCTTGCGGCCATCTTTCAGATCCTTGACGATGTTCTTGCCGCCGCCGCCGACAACACCGAACAGGCAATTATAGAGGGCCCGGATGTCCGGACGGCGGCCGATACGCTGGCTGCGCGGACGACCGGGCGCGTCGTTCTGTACCGACCCTGTTCGCCGCAGGCAGCTGCGCATCCGCGCCGGCGTGACAGGGGTCCGCCCCCGGGCCCGCACCATGCCCTGGATCGAGGCGCACGCACCGACGACGATCGGAGACGCGCTCGACGTGCCGCTGAAAATGTCGGTATACCACAGATCCTCGTTGCTCCCGCCCTGCCGGTCGCCATAGCCGCAGGTGGTGACCTCCCGGCCCCAGCCCTGCGCATCCACCAGTCGGCCGTAATTGGAAAAATCGAGCCGTGAACGATCGGGGCCATGATTGCGCCCATGGGTTCCGGGGGGCGGTGCACCGGCACCGACAACGATCGCTCCCGAATCCCGGTTGGATCGGCGGAAACTGTTGCTCCAGCTGGCGGGAAACCCGGTCGCCGCAGTCTGATAAATCGAATCGTCCAGATTCTCCGCGCCATTCCCGGCGGCTTCGACCACCAATATGCCGCGATTGACGGCGTTGCGGATCGCCGTGAAATCGTCCGGCCACCATTCAATGGCGATATAGCCCTTCTGATCGTTTCGATTCTGGAAATTATGGCGCGGGCCGGGCCGATGTAGTTCCAGCAGCATGATATCCCCGCGGCGCAGGCGGCTGGCAGCGATGTTGATCGCGCCCGCTGAGCCCGGGCCGCCAAAAATGGAGACCGCGCTTGCCCGCGCATCGGGGACGATGCCGGTCACCCCGAACCCATTGCGGTCGCCGCTATAGACGCCCAGTACAGCGGTGCCATGGTTACGCCACCGGATGTCGGTGGACTGTGTCCCGCCAACGACACCGCCCTGATTGCCGCGCAGGTCCTCATGCGTGAAACGCCACGCACCCTCGATATCGATGATGCGCACGTTGCGGCCGCGTCCGCCGGGCCGACCCCAGGCCCAGGGCGTGTTGATCCCCGCCGATGGCGCGTTCAGGTAGATCTGCCGTGACGTGAAATTGGGGCTGGCGGGCGGTGCCTCATCAGGCGCGGCGATCATCTCGTTGATCCCTTCGGGGGCTTCCGGCGGCTCGGATGGCGGCTTTATATAGGCCGCCTCCACCAGTTCATGACCCATCAGGTCTTCCTGCAGCGCCTCCATCTTACCCTCGGGGGCAGCGACCTTGTAGAAATGCGAACCGTCGAGCATCTCGGTCTCGTTCGCCTCGGCACTTTCCATCATTTCGGTCTGCACGCGTTCTTCGGTCGGCCCGAACAGCGGATGCATCTCCGCGCCATGCTTCTTCAGCGCCTTCTCGATATCATTGATATTGTCACCGGCCAGCGATTCGAAACGACCGGCGGAGGCACGAAAATCGGTCTCCTCCCGCATCATGACGATCAGTTCGGCTTCGCCTTCAAAGGCAGGCGTGTCGGCTTTCTTTTGACTCGGTTTCTTCGCCATCTGGCATCTCCTCGGCTGGCGCCAGGATGCCTGTCAATGGCACCGGGACGCGGGTTAGGGAAGAGCGTCCGGCGGTTTCGTGTAGGCGGCGGAAATCCCGGGGATTTGCGCGACCGCGCTGCGAAACTCGTCCATCTGCTCTGGCTTGATCCCGCGCACAGAGAAGTCGTCGCCCTCGTCCGGCCCAGACATCGCCCGGGGAACGAGTTCACCACCATAACTATGCACAAGTTCAAGAACGCGAACTGCCTCTTCCAGCGAGTCACTGCGCAAGACGCGGGAAAGACCGGAAGAAGCCACTACTTCTACACTACCCATGAAAACGTCCCTATCATATTATCAAGGCCGGAGTCCGCATTATTACACTTCTTAAACATCTCTTGCATTCATATGGCTCATGCTGCCAGTGTCATCAGGGGCGAGAGGCCAGAATCCTGACCCCGCGCCTGCCGCCGGTCAAGCCGCCATGGTCGGCTGATTGACGTGTTTCCAGATGCCGCGTAACTTTGCGGCGTGTTGCGTAGCGTATTGTCCGGGCCGAGAGCCGACGGGGCGCAGGTATCGCCGCAAACCGTTTCGTTCCCGACCTGAAAATCATGCCGCTTTGCGGCCGCAAGGGGGCGACACGTGACCACAATCGAAACGCAATGGAAACTCGCGGGCAAGCGCTGGACTGAAAACGAGGCCGAGCGTGACGCCCGCATGAAGGAACTCGACAAGCTCAGCGGCGACAGCAAGGACGGCGAACGCGCCATTGTCGACTGGGAGAAAATCGACAGCAAGGCGCGCATCCAGAACCGGATGAATGGCCTTGGCATGCACGACAAGGCCGAGCAGTTCGCCAATGACGAGATCATCGCGCCCGATGTGTTCGAACGCATCCTCAATGAGAATGAGCTGACGGAGATCGTGTTTTTCGAACGCGGCATGGTCGCCGCGCGTTCGGTGGGCCGCGTCGTCATCCTGGCCTCGCCGTCGCGCCGCCTTGGCCATGGCTCCGGCGTCATGGTCTCTCCGCGCCTGTTCCTGACCAACAATCACGTCCTGACCAGCGAGGCGCATGCCGAACATTCCCTGATCGAATTCGGCTATCTGACGTCCATTGGCGGTCTGCGCGAAGCCTATCCGTTTCGCCTTGCCCCGGATGAATTCTTTGTCACCGACGAGGAGCTCGATTTCACTCTGGTTGCCGTGCAACCGATGAATGACGCCAGTGCCGCGCTGCAGTCGCGCGGGCACTGCCCGATGATCCCGGCAACCGGCAAGGCTGTCGCCGGGCAGCGCGTCAACATCATCCAGCATCCGCGCGGAGAACGCATGCAGGTCAGCATGCGCGGCAATCGCATCGTCGATATACCGGGCAATTTCCTGCACTATGAAACGGATACCGAACCCGGGTCATCGGGCAGCCCGGTCTTCAACGATCAGTGGGAAATGGCCGCGCTGCATCACGCCGGTGTCCCGGCGCGGGATGGCAATGGCAAAATCAAACTGAAATCGGGCGGCACGTGGCGCAGCCGCCGCGACAATGACGATATCGAATGGGTCGCCAATGAAGGCGTCCGCATCAGCCGCATCGTTGAACATCTGAAGGGCCTCGATCTCGCATCACCGCAGCGGCGCCTGTTCGAACAGACGCAGCGTCCGCCCGAACCCATGGACCTGTGGGACCTGATCGAAGGGCGGTCATCGCCGCTCTCCAATGGCGGCATGCAGATGGAGGCGGGCGGCATCGCATCCAATCTCGGTGCGGGCATATCGGGGCCACATATCGGGCCTGATGGCAGCCCGTCCTGGCTGTTCCGCCTGAATTTCGGCCCCGTCAGCAAATAAAGAAGGAGAGCGACCGATGCGTACGCTTGATACCGGCCTCATTTTTGGGGCGTCCACGATCGTGGTGGCACTGCTCTCTGCCTGTCAGACGGGCGACAAGGGCCAGATCACCGCCTGCAAACCGACGGATACCGTCCTCACCGGCAATGTCGCCGCCAATGGCCTCGACGATGCCGGCCTGCTCGACTGGGCGCAGCAGTCGCAGGGTTCGCGATTGATGCCGGCCAGCTGGTTCGGCGCGCTGGAACGGCCGGACGGATCGGGCGACATCGCCGATACCGACTTCCTCGCCGGGCTCGGCTTTGCGACCGACGACGCACTGACCTATCCCGTGGGTCTGGCGCTTGATTGTCAGGATGAAAGCGAGCTTCCCCATACAAAACTCGCCTGGTATTCCGGTCAGGTGCATCAGGATCCGGAGCGGGTCGAGGGCTGGGTCGGACTGAACTGCGCGGCCTGTCATTCGGGTACGGTCACTGCCGGGAATGTCACGAAGCTGGTTCCCGGCGCGCCTTCGCGCCTTGACTACCAGTCTTTCGTTGAGGCGGTCGACGCGGCGCTGCAACAGACGCATCCAGACGTCAATCCGGACAGGTTCGATCGCTTCGCGCGCCGCGTGTTCGCGGCCAGCGCACAGGATGACAATGATGAGAACCGCGCGCTGCTGACGGCGGCGCTCGCCGATCTTATCGCGTGGCAGCGCAAAACCGAATTGCGCAACTTCCCCGAAGGCGAGGACCGCCCGCGCTACGGCCTGTCCCGCGTCGATGCGTTCGGCCATATCTACAACAAGATCACATTGTTCGCAGGCGCGCAAGACGTCCGCAACCCGTCCAATGCACCCGTCAGCTACCCGTTCCTATGGGGCATTCAGGACCAGAAAACCGTGCAGTGGAACGGCAGCGTCGCCAATGCGCGCCTCAACAATCCGCTAAAGATCGGCAATCGCGAGCTGATCGACTATGGCGCGTTCGGCCGCAATAGCGGCGAGGTGCTGGGCGTGTTCGGCGATCTGAAGATCACGGAACGTCCCGGCGAGCGCCCCAGCTACAAGTCCAGTGTCCGCGCCAACAATCTGATGCGCCTTGAAGAGCTCGTCGGGAAATTGCGACCGCCGAAACTGTCCGAGTTCATGCCGCTGAAACCCGATGCCATGACGGACGCGGATTACGCGTCGCTGGTCAGCGCTGGCCAGGACCTGTTCGGGCGTCATTGCAGCGGCTGCCATCTCGGTGCGGGCGAAACCAATGACGATGGCGGGACAGAGGTGAATGTCAATTTCGCCGCCATGCAGGCCGGCGGCAACCTGACCGACATCGGCATGGCCTGCAACGCCATGCTGTATGAAAGCGAAACCGTCCGCATGCAGGGCGTGAAGACCGAACTGATCGGCGGCGGCGAACTGCCGGACGTCGCACCGGTCGGCCAGATGCTGGAGGTGTCCGTCAAGGGCGTGGTTGCCGATAATGTCGGCACGCTGGTGCGCGAAGTGCTGGCGAACCTCTGGGGCGTCGAACCCGCGTTCGATGAGCCGGTGCTGACTGAAATGACGCCCGAAGACCTTTGCATGTCGCTGATCGATACCGAGCAGGGCCGCAAGGCGCTGCAGTATAAAGCACGTCCGTTGGACGGCATCTGGGCGACGGGTCCGTATCTGCATAATGGTTCCGTGCGCACGCTGGAGCAGCTGCTTATGCGCCCGGAATTCCGCGAAACCGAATTCTGGGTCGGCAGCACCGAGTTCGATGCTGACGGCATTGGCTTCACGTCGCAGGCGTCCACCGATGGCAGTACCTTTCGTTTTGACACATCGCTTCCGGGCAATAGCAATCAGGGCCATGTCTACGGCGCCGAGATATTCAGCGGCGGGGGCGATGACACCGAACAGGCGGACGCCCGCCGCGCGATCCTGGCCTATATGAAAACGCTCTAGCGCCGCCGGTGGGCCCCGCCCCGCGCGAAGAAAGGAAACGGTGATGACCATCCGCCTGTTGCTGACCGTGCTTCTGGGGTTCGGGCTGGCCGCCTGCCAGCACACGCCGCCGGAAACGGTGGCGGGACAGTTCTGCGACATCCAGCGCTTCTCGCTGGAACAGCCGCTTCCGGGCGAGCCGCGCTTCATGGACATGATGAAAGCCGCCGACGGTGACATGCTCTTCCTGTCGGGCGGCAGCGAAAATGGCGCTTTTGGCGCGGGTTTCTTCAGCGGCTGGAAGGTGAATGGCAGGCCGCCGGAATTCTCGCTCGTGACGGGCATCAGCACGGGCGGGCTGCAGGCAACGGGCGCATTCATCCAGCGCCCCGACATCACCGCCATGGGTTACATGATCGACAGCGAAGCGGACCTGCTGGAAACCTACGTGTCCGGATCGGACGTGCGCGGCGGCCTGTCCACCAGCGCCGCGATCACCGCCCTGCGCCGCGGGGCCATCGCGGACCTTGTTCCGCTCCGCGCACGTTTGCACACCCTTTTCACACCGGACGTGCTTGAAGAGGTCGCGCGGCGTTATGACGAGTCGCCGCCGGACGACAGAAAACGGCTGCTTGTCGGGGCCACGGATGTCGATTTGGGCCGCGCCGTTGCCTTTGATATGACAGAGCTCGCCAGCCGTTATGCCGCCAAGGCGCCCGCCAGCGCGGAACGGGCGCGGTTGAAGAATTGCTATGTTGAGGCCCTGGTGGCGTCCTCCATCGTCCCGCCCGGTGCGCGGCCCGTTTTTATCGACAATCGCATGTATATCGATGGCGGCGTTCGCTACGCCGTCTTTGACGATCGCATCGGTGAACTGCTGGCAAATACTGGCCCCGCCGCCCTCGAATCGACAGGCATGCCCCGCATTTACATCATCCTGAACGGTGACGGGGAAACCCGTGCCGAGTGCGGCAAGGTCGACGCCGCGAATTGCGACCCGCCCTCCTCGACCGCCGGAAAGCACAAGGACTGGGACCTGCTCAGCCTGGGGTTCCGTTCGCTCAGCCTGCTGACCGATCAGGTGCGCCGACTTTCCATTGCGCGTGCCGCAAGCCGGTCCGCGGACCGCGATGCTGAAATCCGCTTTGCGCGCATCCGCGCCGAGGACCTTGACGATCCGGCACAGCGGGTCGAGCTTCCCGGTTTTTCCGGCGCACGCACCTGTGCCGAATGGCGCGGCGTCGACATGGAGCTTGATGATCCCGTCGAATTCCACGCCCGCTATATGCGCTGCCTGATCATTTATGGCCGCATGCGCGGTGCCGCGCTGGACTGGGACCAGAGTGGATAATTTTCGCGTTGCGATCGCCACCTGACGCGACGTTGCGGGAAGGGAAGCCGGTGAACGACGATGGTGGCGGCGCGCAGCCTCTGTTAAAGAGGGACGCATGAACGCCCCCGTCCAGATCTCCGCCGGGTCCGCCGCCCGTGATATTCTCCGCCGCCTGCATGAAGTCATGGCAAGCCGCGCCAATGCGCAGGAGAAGCTGAACCGCGTCGTCAAGATCATCGCGAAGTCGCTTAGCAGCGAAGTCTGCTCCATCTACTTGCTGCGCGAAGGCGTGCTGGAACTGTTCGCAACGGAAGGTCTGGCGCAGTCCGCCGTGCACGTCACGCGGCTCGCCATTGGCGAAGGCCTTGTCGGACAGATCGCCGCGAACAAGGAGCCGTTGAATCTTGCCGAGGCCGCGGAGCACCCGGACTTCGCCTATAAGCCTGAAACCGGTGAGGACATGTTTCACAGCTTCGCCGGTGTACCGGTCATCCGGCAGGAATCGGCTGTCGGCGTGGTTGCCGTGCAGCATGTCGAACCGCGCATTTACGAGGACATCGAAATCGAGGCGCTGCAGACCGTCGCGATGGTGCTGTCGGAGCTGATTTCGTCGGCGGGCCTGATCGACGCCTCGACGATGACGTCGATCCGCGCGCATACCGGCGCATTGCGGCTGGAGGGACTGCGCCTCGTCAAGGGTGTCGGGCAGGGCCGCGCCGTCTTTCACCAGCCGCGCGTCGTGATCGAGCATACCGTTGCCGACGATGTCGAGGTGGAAAAGCAGCGCATCGCCGAGGCGTTTCTGTCCATGCGCGAGCAGATCGACGCGATGATGGGAAAGGCCGAATTCGCAGCCCCCGGCGATCATGACGACATCCTCGAGACCTACAAGATGTTCGCCTATGATGAGGGCTGGATCCGCCGCATCACCGAGGCGATCGATTCGGGGCTGACGGCGGAGGCCGGCATCGAACGCGTGGCGCAGAAAACACGCGCGCGTCTGCGAAAGGCGAAGGATCCCTTCTTCGCGGAGCGCCTGCATGACCTTGACGATCTGTCGAACCGGCTGCTGAGGATTGTTTCGGGGCAGGTCGGCACCGCCGCGGAAATGGGCATTGGCCGCGACACGATCCTGCTGGCCCGCAATCTGGGGCCCGCCGAACTGCTGGAATATGACCGGCGGTTCCTGAAAGGCGTGGTTCTGGAAGAGGGCAGCCTGACCGCGCACGTCATCATCATCGCGCGCGCCATGGGGATTCCCGTGCTGGGACAGGTAAAGGATATCCGCGCGCAGATCGCGGAAGGCGACCCGCTGCTGCTCGATGTGCATCGCGGGGTCGTTTTCGTGCGTCCGCCGGACGCGGTCATCGAGCAGTTTGACGAGCAGGTTGCGCTGCGCACCAAGCGGCAGGCGGAATATGACCGGCTGCGGGACAAGCCCGCGATCACGCTGGATGGCACCGACGTCACCCTGCTGATGAATGCAGGCCTGCGCGCCGACCTGCCGAGCCTCGATGAGTCCGGCGCGGACGGCATCGGACTGTTTCGCACGGAATTCCAGTTCCTCGTCTCCGCGACCCTGCCCCGCCGCGAACGGCAGACATCGCTATACAAGAACGTCATCGAAGTGGCCGGCGACAGACCCGTGATCTTCCGCACCGTCGATATTGGCGGCGACAAGGCCGTGCCCTATGTCGATAGCGCGGCGCGCGAGGAAAATCCCGCGATGGGCTACCGCGCCCTGCGGCTGGCGCTGGGGCGCAAGGGGCTGCTGAAGGTGCAGGCGCGCGCATTGCTGGAGGCGTCGGAGGGCAAGACGCTCAGGATCATGTTCCCGATGGTCTCCGAACCCTGGGAATTCGCCGAAGCGAAGGCGCTCGTGCTGGAGCAGCTGGCGGCGCAAATGGCACGCGGCGGCGCGATGCCGAAGGAACTGAAGTTCGGCGCCATGCTGGAGGTTCCGGCACTTGCCGAGATGCTCGACCTGTTCCTGCCGCAGGTGGATTTCCTGTCCGTAGGGACGAATGACCTAGTCCAGTTCCTGTTCGCCGCCGACCGGTCGAACCCCTTGCTGGCCGAACGCTATGACTGGCTGAGCCCCGCTGTGCTGCGTTTCCTGAAGCGCGTCATCGATGCCGCCGATGATGCGGGGAAACCCATCAGTGTCTGCGGTGAAATGGGCGGCCGTCCGATCGCGGCCATGGCCCTGCTGGCGCTGGGCTTTCGCCGCCTGTCGATCACGCCCGCAGGCATCGGGCCGGTGAAGGCCATGATCCGGACCCTGGAACTGGCGCCGCTGTCAAAGGCGATGGAGGGCTGGCTGAGAAGCGGCGCGAATGTCCGCGACAAGCTGGAAGACTGGGCCGACAAGCATACAGTCAGGCTGCGCTAGACGATCTTGAAATAACAAAAAGGAGCCGCAGCCATGTCGCCGCGACCCCTTTTTCGTTGGCTTCAGTCTTGATCCAGACGCGTCAGGCCGTCTTGCGGCGGCGCAGGCCGAGACCCGCCAGGCCGAGACCGAACAGCGCAATCGCTGCGGGTGCAGGGACTGCAACGGCGTCGCTTACAAAGGCAAGACCGCCGCCGTTGGAGATGCCGGTGTCGCCAATTTCCGTGATGGACGCCGTCAGGGCGTCGATCAGATACAGGAAGCTATCCTGATCACCCTTTGCATAAAGATTGCCGGTCGCCATGTCGTAAGCGAGGCCAGCCTGATCGAAATTGACCCCCGTATTGCCGATCGGCGACCAGATATCCGCAAAGATGTCGTAACGCAGCAGGTCGCCGCCATCGGCAAGCCCGAAAACGCCTCCCGCGCCGTCATAGGCCAGTCCTTCGACATCCTGTCCCGGGCTGGCGAGAGAGGATTTGGTGTCGAAATTGCCCGTGTCGATCGTGAAGAAGCTGCCGTTGATCGCGCCCCAAAGCGTATTGGTTACGGGATCGTAGGCCATGCCCTCGGCGGAGGCGTCGCCCACGACAGTCGAACCCGATCCATCGGCGTTGATATCGGCGGTATCCGCCCAGATCGTACCGAAGAGAGAATCATTATCCGCGCCCGGCGCAAGACCGACGGTGGAACCTGTCACGCCGGATGTTCCGACGTTGGTCGCGGCACCCGTGTCCGTGTCGAGAACATAAAGGCCTTCGGAATTTCCATCCTCGCTGAAATACAGCGTCGCACTAACAGGCGCGGCCAGGAAAGCCATCGCAGCGATTGTGGTGGTGGTCAGACGCATGAATCTATATCCTCAAGAATTTCGAGTAGGTTACGAATTATGTAAAGCAAAAACCGGGCCATATAAATTTTCCCCTGTTTTTACATCTAGATAATTGGTGAGGACTATTTTTACCGGCATAAAAGTGTAAAATATACCGACATAATGGCCGCCGCTTTCAGGATTTCGCGCGGCGATATGCGGCAAGAGCGCGTTCCCGTGCCGCCCCGTGGTTCACGACGGGCTCGGGGTAAGTATCGCCAAGCGTGACGCCCGCCGCCGCGAGCGCCTCGTCATCCGCTTCCCAGGGGATGTGGATGTTCTCATCGGATAGCCCGGAAAGTTCCGGCACCCATTCACGGATATAGCCCGCCGATTCCCATTTCGGGCTTTGCGACTTGGGATTCATCATGCGGTGGAACGGGTGCGAATCGATACCACTGCCCGCGCTCCACTGCCAATTCTGCGCGTTCGAGCCGTAATCGGCGTCAACCAGGCAATCCCAGAACCAGCGCTCCCCCTCCTGCCAGCGGATCAGCAGGTGTTTGATGAGGAACTGCGCCGCGATCATGCGCACGCGGTTGTGCATCCAGCCCGTCGCCCATAGCTGGCGCATACCGGCATCAACGATGGGATACCCCGTCCGGCCGGTCTGCCACGCCTTCAGATGCGCCTTGCCCTCCGATGTGCGCAGGTCGGTCCAGTCGAGTTTCCGAAACTGGTCGCGGCCGGGCGTGTCGCCATAATTCGGAAAGGTGAGGATCGTCTGCGCGCAGAAATCGCGCCATGCGAGTTCGGACAGGAAGGTCTCAACCGTCTGCCACTGGCGGTTCTTCGCGACGACGTGCCAAACCTTCGCAGGACTGATTTCGCCCATGTGCAGATGCGGGCTGAGGCGGCTGGTCAGATCTTCCGATGGCAGGTTTCGCCCGTCCGCATAGTCCGCCACGCGGTCCGCGAAATCATGCAGCCGCGCGGACGCGCCCGCCTCACCCGGTGTCCATTCGTCAAAACCGGTTGACCAGTCGGGATCGGTGGGCAGCAGGTCCCAGTCATCAAGGTCATCGCTGCCGGGCCATGTATCGGGTGCGTCCATCCGGGCGGGGCGGCGCTGCGGTTCCGGCGGCGGCAGCACCTCCTGCAGCGCGCGCCAGAACGGCGTGAAGATCTTGTAAAGACTGCCGGCCTTTGTCGTCACCGTGCCGGGTTCCGCCAGCAGGCGGCCGGGATGCAGTTGCAGGTCCAGCCGTTCCGCCAGCATCTCCTGCTGGTCCTTCCACCATGGTTCGTGATGATCGATGGCATGGACCGTCTCGATACCGAGTTTATCCGCCAGGGCGCCGATTTTCACGGATGCCTCGCCCCGCAGCAGGATGAGCTTCAGGCCCTTTTCCCGCAGGTCGGCGGACAGGCTTCTCAGGCTGTGATGCAGCCACCAGCGCTGCGCCCCGCCCATTTTCCAGTCGCCTGCGGACTGGTCGTCCAGAACATAGACCGGGATCACCGGACCTGCGCTGGCGGCGGCGCGGACAGCGGCCTGATCCGATAGCCGCAGATCTTCACGAAACCAGATGATAGACGTCATATTTTCCTCTAGGCTTTCGTCAAAGAACTCGTCTCTGGAGCAAGGGTTGCCCCGCATCGCCTATACCAATGGTCGCATCCGGCCCATGCCCGCCGCGTCCGTCAGCATCAATGACCGCGCCTATCTATTCGGCGACGGCGTCTACGAAGTCGCGGCGATTTACAATCGCAGGCTGTTCGACTGGCAACTGAACCTCGACAGGCTGGCGCGTAGCCTTGAGGAGCTGCGGCTAGGCGCGCCGATGAGCGATGCCGCGCTGACCATCTCCGCCCGGCGCCTGATCGCGAAATCCAGAGTGCGCGACGGCCTGCTCTACATACAGGTCACCAGGGGCGCGGCCCCGCGGGATCATGCCTTTCCCGAAAGGGCCACGCCCGGCCTGACGATGGTCGCCAAACCCTATGATTTCGCGGCGAAGGCGGCGCTGCAGAAAACAGGCGTGGCCGCGGTCACCGTGCCGGACGAACGCTGGGCCCGGCGCGATATCAAATCGGTGGCCCTGCTGGCGAATGTACTGGCGAAACAGGCCGCCAAAGAAGCGGGCGCGTTCGAGGCGATCATGATTGCCCCGGACGGCACGGTGACAGAGGGCAGTTCGACGACGCTCTGGATGGTCGCGAGGGACGGCAGGCTGATGACCCGCCCCTTGACCAATGATGTCCTGCCCGGGTCGCGGCGGCGGCGGCTGGCGGCACTTCTGTCGGACGAGGCCGTGGGTTTCGAGGAAGATGTCTATAGTCTGGATGACGCCAGGGCCGCCCGCGAGCTGTTCCTGACCTCGACCAGCGGGCCGGTCATGCCCGTTACATCACTTGACGGGGCGCCCGTCGGCGACGGAAAACCGGGCCCTGTCGCCATGAAGGCCTGCGCGCTGATGTGGCAGGAAATCGAGCGCCAGACGGGATGGCGTACCTAGCGCCCTAAACGAAACTATAGGGATCGATGTCCACCGTCAGACGGACCGCGCGCGGAATGTCCACCTTGGCCAGCCATTCGCCCAGCACGGCATCAAGGTCGACGCGGCGGGCAGCGTGGGCAAGCAGCCGGTGGCGATACCGGCCGCGCAACAGCGCCAGCGGCGCGGGCGCGGGGCCAAGAACAAGGAAATCCTCCAGATCGCGCGGCGCGGCGCGGCCAAGCGCCTGCGCGGTGCGGGCGACTTCCTGTTCGTCCGGGCCTGACACGATGAGCGCGGCGAGGCGGCCAAAAGGCGGCATGGCGGCATCACGGCGCGCCTCGATCTCCGCTTCGTAGAAGCCAGCGGCGTCGGCACGGACGAGGGCGTCGATAACGGTTGCTTCGGGCTGGTGCGTCTGAATGAGGACCTGGCCCGGTTTCGAGCCGCGCCCGGCGCGCCCGGCAACCTGTACGATCTGCTGGAAACTGCGCTCGCCCGCGCGGAGGTCGCCGCCCTTCAGCGCAAGATCGGCGTCGACCACCCCCACCAGCGTCAGGTCGGGGAAATGATATCCCTTCGTCACGAGCTGCGTGCCGATCAATATATCGATCTCCCGCGCCTCGACGGCGTCGACCAGCGCCCGCGCCTTTGCCGGGGAGCCAATCGTGTCCGACGTCGCAAGAAGCGTGCGTGCCTCGGGAAACAGCGCGGAGACTTCCTCGGCGATACGCTCCACACCGGGGCCGCACGGCACCAGCGTGTCGGGCTCGCCGCACTCCGGGCACAGGGTGGGTGTTGGCTCTGTCAGGCCGCAATGATGGCACATCAGCCGCTGGGTCAGGCGGTGCTCGACCAGCCATGCCGAGCAGTTCGGACACTCGATGCGCGTTCCGCAATGGCGGCAGAGCGTCAGCGGCGCATAGCCGCGGCGGTTAAGGAACAACAGCGACTGTTCGCCGCGTTCCAGCGTTTCGGCCATCGCTTTCACCAGCGGCGGCGCGAGCCAGTGCTGCCGCGGCGGCTGGTTGACGCGCAGGTCGATGACGGAAATATCGGGCATCGTCGCGCCGCCGTAGCGGGACGGCAGGATAAGCTCCCGGTAGGTACCGCGCTCCGCCTGCACCTGGGTTTCCAGGGGCGGGGTGGCTGTCGCAAGCACCACCGGAATTTTCTCCAGCTTGCCGCGCATGACGGCCACGTCGCGGGCATGGTAGAGGACGCCCTCTTCCTGCTTGAAACTCTGCTCGTGCGCCTCGTCGACGACGATCAGGCGCAGATTCGGATAGGGCAGGAACAGCGCCGAGCGCGCGCCGACGGTCAGCCGCGCCTCGCCCCTGGCAATGGCGCGCCACGCCGCGCGGCGTTCCGACATTCTGAGGTCGCTGTGCCAGCCGACCGGGCGCACGCCGAAGCGCGCCTCGACACGGCGCATCAGCGGTTCGGTAAGCGCAATTTCCGGCAGCAGGATGAGTGCCTGCCCGCCCATTTCGAGAGCTTTGGCGACGGCCTCCAAATAGGTTTCCGTTTTCCCCGATCCCGTCACGCCGTGCAGCAGGAACGGCGCGAACTGGCGGGCGGCGACCGCATCGATCATCTCGCCCGCCGCCGCCGCCTGTTCCGGCGCCAGCGTCGCGGGCGCAAAGGCGGGGTCAGGCAAGGGGGGCGGCCGGTCCGCAGGCAGGGTGACAGGCGCGATAAACCCCGCATTCACGAGGCCGCGAATGACGCCGTCCGATACGTCCGCCCATGCCGCCAGTTCCCGCACGGCACCCTGCCTGCCGGGAAGCCTATCGAACACCTGCCGCCGCTGCGGCGTCAGGCGCACAGGCATTTCGCCGGTCAGGCGGTACTCCGTCATCGTGCGCGCGCCGTCCAGCGCGGATGGCATGGGCATCGCCATGCGCAGCACGGCAGACGGCGATGCGTAATAATAGCGCGCGGTCCACTCGATCAGGCGGCGCAGGCGCTCGGGTATGGGCGGTGCGTCCCAAGCGCCATTGATGGGGCGCAGCTTCGCCGCGTCGACCTCCTGCGCCGGGAGACGCTCCGTCTCCCACACCACGCCATTAATTTCGCGCGGACCGAGCGGCAGGCGCACGATGGTGCCCGGGTCTGCGGAACATCCGTCTCTTGGCCTGTAGTCCAAGACGGGCAGGGCGGCGTTCAAGGTGAGAACGCGCAGTCGGGAGGGCCGTCTGGACATCGCCGCAGATATAGGACCCCGCGCGGCCCACCGCCATCGCCAAACCCGCCCTGGACCACGACCCGGCATATGAATACCGCCGCGCACAGGCCGCTCGCGGCGCAGCCGGAGCGAAACCACCGGCCGGGAGGCAGCCGCGATACGCGTGGACCCGCAATCGGCGAAGGGTCCCGCCCTCATCAGCGCGCCGACGCTGCCGGGCGAACGCTCTACCCTTGCCCCCGAGACGCTGGACGCTGCGGGGGCGGACCCGCTAAGGCACGGGTAAATCTACGCTCCATCAGGAAAGACCCGCTGCCATGAAATTCTTCGTCGATACCGCTGAAATCGCTGACATCGCGGAAATGGCCGATCTCGGCCTGTGCGACGGGGTCACCACGAACCCCAGCCTGATCCACAAATCCGGCCGCGACTTTCTGGAAGTGATCGCGGAAATCGCCGGAATGGTCGAGGGGCCTGTATCCGCGGAGGTGGTCGCGGAGGATCATGCCGCGCAGATGCGCGAGGCCGACAAGCTGCTGACGCTTGGCGACAATATCGCGATTAAATGCCCGCTGACGCTGGACGGGCTCAAGACGACGAAAGCGCTCGCCGGGAACGGCGTGGCGGTGAATGTCACGCTGTGCTTTTCGGCGAATCAGGCCCTTCTGGCGGCGAAGGCGGGCGCGGCGTTCATCTCGCCCTTCGTCGGTCGCCATGACGATATCGGCTATGACGGTATGAACCTGATCAACGATATCCGCATCATCTATGACAATTACGGTTTCGAGACGGAAATTCTGGTCGCCAGCGTGCGGCATCCCATCCACATATTGGAGTCCGCCAAGATTGCCGCCGACATTGTCACGGCCCCGGCAAAAGTCCTGAAAGCGCTGGCGAGCCATCCGCTGACGGACAAGGGCCTGGCGGCATTTACGGCGGACTGGGCGAAGACCGGCCAGAGCATCGTCTGACGGCACACGCGTCCGGCATGCCTTTAACCCCTCGCTAAGCCTGTTCGATGGCACCGCCTTAATGCGGAACGGGCATATTCCGGCGCATGAACGTCATCGATTTCGATTCGGGCGCAAAGCGCATTCTGGATGAACGATCCGCCGCACTGGCGGGCCGTCAGGAAGCGTTATCGCATTATGCGGCAGGGGCCTCGGCGGCCAGCGAAGCCGTGCAGGACGCCGTGCTTTCCCTGATGGCGGCGAATGGTCTGCCGGAAATCATCCGTACGGTGACGTTTGAATGGCCCGTAGAACTTGGCGTCGATATGGTCGCGCTTGCGCTTGCGGCGCATGATGAGGGCTTCCGGGCAGGCCCGGGCGGAATTCAGCGCCTGCCCGCCCGCCGTGTGCGCGCCTGGTATGAGGGCAGCGGCGGCGCTACCGTGATCCGCAGTGTCCAGGACGGAACCTCCATGTTCGGCGATGCCGGAGAGGGCGTGAAGACCATCGGGCTGGCACCGCTGACGCTGGTCGCACCGCTGGGTTACGGTGTCCTTGCGCTCGGCGCGAGAACGCATTGCGCGCCAGAGGCGATGGAGGGAACGCAGTTTCTGGACTTTCTCGCCGCGGCGCTTTCGCGCAAGATCGGCACATGCCTGATGCGCCGCCCCTAGCCCCCAGCGAAAAGATCGCGACCGCCCTCGCGCGGGACTGGTACGCGGCGCTTGAACATAATGAGCGACGATCGCCGCACACGCTGCGCGCCTATCAGGCGACGATCGCACGGTTTTTCGTGTTCCTGCAGATGCATTTCGGCGCAGAGATCAGTGCGAACATGCTGGGCGCGCTGCGCGTCACGGACTTTCGCGCCTACCTTGCGCACCGCCGCGCCGAAGCGCTGTCGAACCGCAGCATGGCACGGGAAGTGGCGGCGCTGCGGTCGTTTTTCCGCTGGGCCAAGCGCGCACGCGGACTGGACTGTCCGGCGATCAGGACGTTGACGGCGCCAAGGATACAGCGGCGGATGCCGCGCCCGCTCGCGCCGACAGAGGCGATGGGCGTCGCGGAGGTCGCGGAGGATGCACGCTGGCAGGATCTGCGCGATGCGGCGGTCCTGCTGCTGCTGTACGGCGCGGGCCTGCGCATATCGGAGGCCCTGACCCTGACCCCGGGCGCGCTGTCGCAGGAGACACTGCGCGTCACGGGCAAGGGCGGGAAAGTGCGGCAGGTGCCGCTGCTGCCGCGGGTTCTGCACGCCATCAACGCCTATCGCGAGACCTGCCCACATGATTTGACGACCGATGCACCGCTGTTTCGCGGCGCGCGCGGCGGTCCGCTATCGGCGGGAATTGTCCGCAAGACCATGCGCCGCGCGCGCGTTGCGCTTGGCCTACCCGCCAGTGCCACGCCGCATACCCTGCGGCACAGTTTCGCCACCCACCTGCTGGCGCGCGGTGCGGATCTGCGCGCGATCCAGGAACTGCTCGGTCACGCCAGCCTGTCGTCGACGCAAATCTATACCGAAGTGGACGCGGCACAACTGCTCGATATCTATCGCAATGCGCATCCACGGGCGGAATGAGCCTTGGCGCCGCGCGGCGCCACCGCCCACACCGCCGAGCTAATTGATCACTTCATCCTTGTAGACGCCCCACAGGTCCAGGCTTTTGACGAAGCCCGCGCGGCCGTCGGTCTGAATGCGGCACCAGCCGGCTTCGCAAAGCTGTACACGCGAGACGACACCCGGCTCCGCGCGCCAGACGGCGGGTGCGGTGTCTTCCGGCCGGGCGCGGACGGTCGTGACCTTGCCAACGATCATGCCGGTGCGCGCGCCGGACAGCATGGCCTTGTCCATCCAGCCCTCCTCACCATCGGGATCGCGGACCTTGCGATGAATGCCCCACTCGTCGATCACTTCGAGCGGCAACCCCTTGCGCACATAAAGCCACTTCGCCGGATATTCCCGGCCCGGCCCCGCGCGCATGCGGGCCTTGTTCGTTCCAAGGGAGACGAATCGCGGCATCGGCAGACCGGAACGTCCGCGCTCCGCCTCGGCGCTCTGCGCTGCGGCGGGCGCCGTGCCAAGCGGCGGGGCAATGCCGACAAGGCCAAGGACGAGGCCAAGAGAACCAATCGCGATGGCGAGGCTGGAGAAAAAGCGAATCATCATGCCATTGTTTTGAATCCAGACGTGCCCGCCCGCAAGACCAAAGCGGCTCGCTTGACCGCATCCCGGCGGGGCCGTAGCGCTAATTGGCATGTCAGAAGCGCGTCCCGCCCGTCCAAAGGTTTTCGTCACCCGCCGCCTGCCGGATGTCACCGAAACGCGCATGCGAGAATTGTTCGACGTCGATCTGCGTGACGCGGACAGGGCGCTGTCCCGGGCGGAAATGTCCGCCGGGATCGCCGACTGCGATGTTTTCGTGCCCACCGTCTCCGACGAGATCGACGCGGATGTGATCGCATCGGCAGGCAACCGGCTGAAACTCATCGCAAATTTCGGTGTCGGCGTCGATCATATCGATCTGCGGGCCGCGCATGAGCGGAGCATTCCCGTGACCAACACGCCCGGTGTGCTGACCGACGACACGGCCGATATGACCATGGCCCTGCTGCTGGCGACGGTCCGCCGCATGCGTGCAGGTGAAACCAGTCTGCGCGAGGGCAGCTGGGATGGCTGGTCGCCGACATCGCTGCGCGGAACACGCATTGGCGGCAAGGCGCTGGGTATTGTCGGCATGGGCCGCATTGGCCGCGCGGTCGCCGCCCGCGCGCGCGCCTTCGGGATGGATGTGCACTATCACAATCGCCGCCGGCTCCCTGACGGCGTGGAAAGTGCCTATGGCGCGACATGGTGGGACGATCTCGATTCCATGTTGCCGGAGGTCGATGTGCTGTCGATCCACTGCCCCCTGACGCCGGACACCGACGGCCTGTTCGATGCGAAGCGCCTGTCGAAACTGGGCAGCCATGTCTATCTGATCAACACCGCCCGCGGCGAGATCATCGACGAGGCCGCATTGGCCGAGGCGCTTGCCGCGGGGAGACTGGCGGGCGCGGGCCTGGATGTATTCGCGGACGAACCGCGCGTGCCGGAGGCACTGAAGTCGCTCGATAATGTTACCCTGCTGCCGCACATGGGCTCAGCCACATTCGAGGGGCGGCGGCAGATGGGCGACAAGGTCATCACCAACATTCGCGCCTGGTCCGATGGCCACCGTCCGCCCGATCAGGTATTGGAGGGCTGGGCATAGCTGCCGCCCCGTCCCGCAATTGGAAAGGCACGCCAATGTTGAAATATCTTCCGCTCGTCTTTCTTTGTGCCGCCTGCGCGTCTGAAGCCGAAAATCCGGACGAGGCCGGTCCGTCACAAACACCGTCTTATGCGACCCAGAAAAGCGCGCCGTCGCCTGACTATCGCGCCTTGCTTGACGAGCCTGCGCGTTCGGCGGGAGGCTGGCAGGTGCGTGAGGCCAGCGTGCCTGCGCCGCCCGATGCCAAGGCGATCGGCGAGACCTGGATCGACAGGCTTGAGGCGCGTGAAGCGCTGCTTGGCTATGGGCTTGCCGGGAAAGGGCCCGACGGCCCGGTCAACCTTATCGATACCGGCCTTACCGAAGCGGAGTTCACGCGCTGGACGGCAGAGAATGGCTGGCAGGTGCCGGATCATATCCGCTGGAGCTTCGTACCGGAAATGAACCTGCCGCGCGTCAGCGAAGCGGCAAAGGCCGCCATCCGGGTCTGGCCTGCGTCGACCAGCCGAACCGGCGCGCAGCATGAGGCGCTGTTCGATGGCCGTGTCGAAATGCGTGACGGCTGCTTTTTTGTCGGCGAGTCCGGCAAGCCGGTCGACAGGCTCGCATGGTTTCATGCCGAAATCGGCCTTGATGTCGACGGGGAGGGATTCCTCATCCTGCGTAACCGGGTCAGCGGCCAGACGCTCGCGCGGATCGGCGAAGACATGAACTGGGGCGGCCCCGCGACGGCGCAGATCGACCCCGCGGCGAAGCGCGCGCTTCTGGATGCCTGCGGTCCTGGCGAAATCTATGTCGCCGGGTCCCCCGAGGCGAGCGAGCGTTTTTTGATGCAATATCCGCATCTAAGAGAGGATCAGGTCCCTCCGGCGGCGCCATCGCCGCAGCAATGACGCGATTGCCCTATCCAATCGCGGAGAGGCGGCGCCGCACATCACGGCCTAGTCCCATCTGCATATCCATTCATGAACAGGAGACACGATAATGAAACTTGAAGGTATGTCCGCCGTCGTGACCGGCGGTGCGTCCGGTCTTGGCTTCGCAACCGCGAAGCTGCTTGCCGATCACGGCGTCAATGTCGCCATTTTCGACATGAACGAGGAAAAGGGCAATGCCGCCGCCGCCGATCATGGCTTCACCTTCTGCAACGTCAATGTGACAAGTGACGAGAGCGTCGATGCGGGGTTTGCCAAGGCCCGCGAAGCCAATGGCCAGGAGCGCATCCTGATCAACTGCGCCGGGACGGGCAATGCCTTCAAGACCGCCAGCCGCTCGAAATCCGATGGCAGCATCAAGCACTTCCCCATCGAGGCATTCGACATGATCATTCAGATCAATCTGGTCGGCACGTTCCGCTGCATCGCGAAATCCGCGGCGGGCATGCTGACGCTGGACGCCATGGGCGAACATAATGAGCGCGGCGCCATCGTGAACACGGCATCTGTCGCTGCCGAGGATGGCCAGATGGGCCAGGCGGCCTATTCGGCATCCAAGGGCGGCGTCGTCGGCATGACCCTACCGATCGCACGCGACCTGATGTCGGAGGGCATTCGCGTGAACACCATTCTGCCCGGCATTTTCGATACGCCGCTGATGCAGGGTGCGCCGCCGCAGGTGAAAGACGCGCTCGCCGCCTCCGTCCCCTTCCCCAAGCGCCTGGGCAACCCGGAAGAATATGCGTCGCTGGCCATCGAAATGTGCCGCAACAGCTACTTTAACGGCGAGGATGTGCGCATCGACGGTGCCATTCGTATGGCGCCGCGTTGATCTGACGAGAAGCCCCCCGCCTTCCGGGGAGGGGAGCGGCGAAGGAGCGCCATCACATGCCCAATCCGCAATTTTCGCCCGAAGGCCGGGTCGCCATCGTCACGGGCGGCGCGAACGGCATCGGACTGGCGCTGGCCCGCGAATTGAAGGCGCGCGGCGCCAGGCATGTCGCTCTCGCCGATATGGACGAAGCCGCGCTGCAGGTGGCGGCTGACGAAATCGGCGGGCTCGCCTTCGCCATTGATATTTCGGACGAGAATGCCGTGAAGGCGATGGTGGCGGACGTCGAGGCGGCCGCCGGTGCCATCGGTCTTTACTGCGCAAATGCCGGTATTGGCGGCGGCGCGGACCCCGATCCCGATGACCCATCGTCAGCATCGCTGGAAACCTTCGAGCGGGCGCTGTCCGTCAATGCCATCGCGCATATCGTGGCGGCAAAGGCGATGATGCCGCTGTTCCGGGCCCGTCGATCGGGCTGGTTTCTGAATACGATCAGCGCGGCGGGCCTGCTCAGCCAGATCGGCAGCGCACCCTATTCGGTTTCAAAACATGCCGCGATCGGCTTTGCGGAATCGCTCGCCTACACGGTACGTGATCAGGGCATTGGCGTTTCCATCCTGTGTCCGCAGGCGGTGCGGACGGCGATGATCGGCGAAAATCCCGATGAGGAACTGAAAGGCGGCGCAAATGTGGACGGAATCATGGAGCCCGAGGACGTGGCGGCGCTGACTCTCGAAGCCATGCAGCGCGGCGATTTCCTGATCACGCCGCATGCGCAGGTGCGGGGCTACATGCAGGCAAAGGCAGCAAATTATGAACGCTGGATCGGCGGTATGGCAAAGCTGCGGCGGCGGGTGACCTGAGCGGGGGCTGGCGTGATGCCAGAGGTTTTTAGCGCCTACCCATCCAGGAACGCGGCATCCTCGACATGCAGTTCGGCGCGCGGTGTCGCGTTCCAGTCGTCCCGCTTCACCCGCCCGGCGACCACCATCCGGCGACCTTTCGCACCCAGCAGCGCCGCGCCGAGCGGCGTATCCTCGCTACGAAAGGCGATGCCCTTCACCCGTTTGCCATCCGCGCCTGCAAAAACCGCGCGGACGTGGCCGGTGCCGACCACCGACACATCGACGATCGTCACCGGCCCGGCAGCGACACGCGGTGCGGGCCAGCCCATGCCGTAAGGCCCCGCACTTTCCAGCAGCTCGGCAAGATCCGGCGTCAGACCGCCGGGGGCCAGCGCCAGGTCGAGCTCCAGACTGCGCTCCGTCTGTGCGGCGGTGACCTGCCCCTCCAGCCGCGCGCACAAAAATTCCGCCAGCCGGGGGACGTCCGGTCCCGCCACGGTCAGACCTGCGGCCATCGCATGACCGCCGCCCGCCGAAATCAGGCCCGCATCCTTTGCCGCCAGAATGGCCGCGCCCAGATCAACGCCGGGAATCGATCGTCCGGAGCCCTTACCGACGCCGTCCGCGTCAATCCCGATCACGATGGCGGGCGTGCCGGTACGGTCCTTCACCCGGCTGGCGGCGATGCCGATAACGCCGGGATGCCAGCCATCGCCCGCAACGACGGCGACGGGCATGTTCCTTGCGCGTTCTGCGGCGGCGACCGCCTGCTCGGTCACATCCGCCTCGATCGCGCGGCGTTCCTGGTTCAGGCGGTTGAGCTCCTCCGCAATGCCTTCGCAGGCATCATCGTCCATGCCCGACAGCAACCGCACGCCAAGATCGGCCTGGCCCACGCGCCCCCCCGCATTGATGCGCGGGCCAAGCGCGAAGCCAAGATCGCTCGCAATGGGCGCCCGCTCCAGACCCGCCGCCGCCGTCAGCGCCGCAAGGCCGCGATTGCCGCGACGCGCCATCACCTTCAGGCCCTGCGAAACAAAGGCGCGGTTGAGACCGGTGAGCGGCACGACATCGGCGACCGTGCCCAGCGCAACGAGATCCAGCAGCGCGAGCGGGTTGGGTTCTTTGCTGCCGGCGAACGCGCCGCGCGTTCTCAGTTCGCGTTGCACCGCGACGGCCAGTAGAAACGCCATCCCGACCGCGGCAAGATGACCGTAGCTCTTCGCCTCATGCCCCTCATCCATGCGGTTCGGATTGACGAGCGCGATAGCAGGCGGGAGCGATGTCGACGCCTTGTGATGATCGACGATGATGACATCCAGCCCGGCGTCTTTCGCGGCCTCCAGCGCCTCGAACCCCTGCGTGCCGCAGTCGACACAAATGACAAGGTCCGCGCCGCCTTCTTTCAGTTTTACCAGAGCATCGGCGCTCGGTCCGTACCCCTCCAGCAGACGGTCGGGAATATAATGGCCGGGCGCGCCGCCGCATGCCGTCAGATGCCGGATCAGGACGGCGGCGCTGGTCGCGCCATCAACATCATAGTCGCCAAAAATGACGATCCGCTCGCCCCGCTGGATCGCGTCCGCCGTCCGTGCGGCGGCGGCGTCCATATCGACGAAAATGCTGGGATCCGGCAGCATGTCGCGCATTGTCGGCGCGCGCAGCAGTTCAATGTCTTCAGGCGCGGCCCCGCGCGCCAGAAAGAGCTTCCGCACCAGTTCATCATTGCCCAGCGCCTGCGCGCCCGTCGCCTCTGCGGAGGTGCCGCCGCGCCAATGCCAGGCGCGGCCCATGACGGATTTTGTGATGCCAAAAACGGGAGTTATCATGCGGGCAGTCTTAGGCGCGTTCGGGCGCGAAGGGAATCTGCGTTCGCGCCTCTGCCCACAAGAAGCTTCGCGTGCCGGACTATGGTGATGCGATGACAGGAATCCGATCATCCTGAGCGATTTTGATCGGTTGCGTAGAATTTTTGGGGAATAGGGAGCTACCCCAGCCCCAATTCCGCCTTCAGCGCCGCACGCGCGGCCCACGCGGCCTGCCACAGATCCGGGCTCGCAAGATCGGCGGGCGCGATTTCCTCTGGCCAATGCGTTTCGACAAGCCGCTCCAGCCGATCCGCCTTGGCCTCATCCAGCAGGAAACGGTCATCAATGGCCGCACAGGCGGCCTCCGACACGGCAACGCGCAGGCGCAGGCAGGCCGGGCCACCGCCATTGCGCATGGATTCGCGCACATCGATGAAATGCGCCTGATGAATGGGGCCATTGCCGCCCACATTCGCGTCCAGCCACGATTTCACACGTGGATTTTCTTCGCACTCCGTTGGCAGGATCAGGCTCATCTGGCCGTGCGGCAGCGTGACCAGCTGCGAATTAAAGAGATAGGAGGATATCGCATCCTCCAGGCTGACCTGATTTGCCGGAACCTCGACGATGGCGACACCGTCAACCCGGCGCTCGACCTCCTCATACAGCCATTTGCGGTCATCGAACGCCTGTTCATGGGCAAAGAGCACCGTTTCATTGGCGACGGCGACGACGTCATTGTGAAATGCCCCCGCCTCGATGGCGACGGTTGATTGCGCGGTAAAGATCGCGTCCGCGACGCCGTGCTTGCGCATGACCGCCTCCGATGCGCGGCGCGACTGACGCGCCGGGAAGCGGCCGCCGCGATCCTCGCCGTACACCTGGATTTCGACACCTGCCTCGCCATGGGAGGGGGCAAGGCGCATGAAGTTCGCCGCACCCTCATCGCCGAAATGCGGCGGGACAGGATCGTGCACCGCAAAGTGCGTCCTGTCCGCAAATATCACCGCCAGCTGATTCGCGGTTTCCCGCCATTCAAGCGTGCGGTGCGTCATCGCCGACAGGTTTGCCGGCGTCACATGCACGCGGCCATCCGCCGTATCCGCAGCGGCCGACACGGTGGCCGCATTGGCCGTCCACATCGCCGAGGCGCTGAGCGCGTTGCGGAACAGCGCCGGATCCTCCGCATGCGCCGCGGCGCAGACCTCTGCATCGCCGCCCGTGAAGCCCATACCGCGCAACCAGTCGACATTGGGACGCTGATGCGGCAGGAAAAATCCCTGTTTCAGGCCCAGCGATGTCAGCAAGCGCATTTTCCGCAGCCCCTGTAGCGCCGCCGCACGCGGGCGCGCGGTGTTTCCGGCGTTGGTCGCGCTGGCCAGATTGCCAAGACTGAGACCGGCATAATTATGGGTAGGCCCGATCAGGCCGTCGAAGTTGATCTCGTGGATGGTCATACGGCGACCTCTACCCGAGCGTCGGCCAAGGTTCCAGTACCAGGCAGGCAGTATGACCGCGCGATTTGCTACGCCGCGCGCTAGGTGCTAGGCGCGCCCGCCTTCATACTGCATCTGCGTAACGAGTGGCCGATCGCGGCCGGAAACGTGAGTTCATGTCACCACCCGCAGTTCCCATGACAGGCGACCAGCGCCATTGGGCCACCGCGAAAATGGCGCTGGGAGCCATCGGCATCGTCTTTGGCGATATCGGCACTTCGCCGCTTTACGCCTTTCGCGAAACCTTTGTCGGGCCGCACCCGCTCGCGCTCGATCCGCTGCATGTTTACGGTGTTATCAGTCTGATTTTCTGGTCCATGACGCTGGTCGTGACCGTACAATATGTCAGCATCCTGATGCGCGCGGACAATAAGGGGCAGGGCGGCTCGCTCGCCCTTCTGGCACTGATCTCGCGCAGCACCGAACGCGCCCGCTGGGGCAAGGTGATCGTCATTCTGGGGGTGTTCGCCACCGCGCTTTTCTACGGCGATTCGATGATTACGCCGGCCATTTCCGTCCTGTCGGCGGTGGAGGGGCTCACCGTTGTGAATCCGGCGCTGGAGCCGCTGGTGATTCCCATCGCCATCGGGCTTCTCGTCTTTCTGTTCTTCATACAGTCGCGCGGAACGACGAAGGTGGGGGCGATCTTCGGGCCCGTCATGCTGGTCTACTTCTTCACGATCTCGGTCCTTGGCCTGATCCAGATCGTGCAGCATCCGGAAATCCTGCTGGCGACGCTGAATCCGCTGAACGCGCTGCGCTTTTTCTATACCGATGGCTGGCTCGCCTTCCTTGCCCTGGGCTCGGTGGTGCTGGCCGTCACCGGCGCCGAGGCGCTGTATTCCGACATGGGCCATTTCGGGCGCAAGCCGCTGTCCATCAGCTGGCTGTGGTTTGTCATGCCCGCGCTGCTCCTCAACTATATGGGACAGGCCGCACTCATCATGAATTCGGATGCGGCGACGGCGGCGGAGGCGATCAAGTCGCCGTTCTTCATGCTCGCGCCTGAGGCGCTGCGCCTGCCCCTCGTGCTGCTCGCCACCGTTGCGACCTTCATCGCCAGCCAGGCGGTGATTTCAGGCGCATTCTCGGTGACGCATCAGGCAATCCAGCTGGGCTTCGTCCCGCGCCTGTCGACGGTGCACACGTCGGAGCAGGAGGCGAATCAGATCTATATCCCGGTGATCAACTGGGCGCTGATGATCGCGGTGCTGATCCTTGTCCTGACGTTCCGCAACTCGTCGAACCTCGCCAGTGCGTACGGCATCGCGGTGACGGGCGCGATGCTGATAGACACGGCCATGCTCGCGGTGCTGCTGTTTAGCGTCTGGAAGTGGAAGCCGTGGCTCTCCATCCCGCTGCTCGCGATTTTCTTCATCGTCGACGGGGCGTATTTCGCAGCGAACCTTACCAAGGTGCCCGATGGCGGCTGGTTTCCGCTGCTTGTCGGCGTCATCGCCTTCACCCTGCTGACGACATGGGCGCGCGGACGGCTGCTGATGCGCAGACGCATGTCGGAAGCCGGAATGCCGATGGAGATATTTGTGAAGTCGGCGGCCGGCAGCGCCACGCGCGTCCCCGGCACCGCCATCTTCATGGCGAGCCAGTCGGCGGGCGTCCCGCACGCCCTGCTGCACAATATGAAGCATAATAAGGTGCTGCACGAACGCGTTGTCATTCTGACCGTGCTGATCGAGGAAGTGCCCTATATCGACCTTGCCGAGCGATGCAGCGTCATCGACCTTGGCGAAGGTTTCTTCCGCATCATATTGCGCTATGGCTTCCTGCAGGAAACCAATATTCCCAAGGCACTCGATGAGATCGAGGGCGTTTGCGGGCCGAAATTCGATATGATGTCCACCAGCTTCTTCCTGTCGCGCCAGACGCTGATCGCGGCGGAGAAACCCGGCATGATGCTGTGGCGTGAAAAGCTGTTCGCGTGGATGCTGCGAAACAGCGCGACGGCGATGGAATTCTTCCGTCTTCCGACAAACCGCGTGGTGGAGCTGGGGAGCCAGGTCGAAATATAGGGCAAATATCAGGGTGACCGGCAGCGTCCAGGCTGGTTAGGAACCCTTTGAAAAAGGAGACTGTCCGATGATCCGTTCCCTCGTTCTTGCCGCCCTGATCGCCGCACCGACCCTCGCGCAGGACAGCGTTGAGGATGCGCGCGCGATTCTGGCCGACCAGCCGATTTTCGATGGGCATAACGACCTGCCCTACGCCATCCGCAGCATGAACGGATCGCGCATATCCGATTTTCCCTATGGCGCACTGGATGCGCGTTTCGCGGAAAGGATGGCGACGGACGGCGCGAAGATGCAGGCCGGCGGTGTCGGCGCGCAATTCTGGTCGGTTTATGTGCCCGCCTCGCTACCCGAAGCGGAGGCCGTCGTGCAGGTGCTGGAGCAGATCGACCTGACCGACCGCCTGATCGCTGCCAATTCCGACATGATGGAAAAGGCGAGCACCGCCGCTGATGTGCGCCGCATCATGAAGACCGGCAAGGTCGCAGGCATGTACGGGATCGAGGGCGGCCACGGCATCGCCAATTCGCTCGGCACGCTGCGCCAGATGTATGATCGCGGTGTCCGCTACATGACGCTGACCCACTCCGCCTCGATTGCATGGGCGGACAGCGCGACGGACGATCCGCGCGCGGACGGACTGAGCGCGTTCGGCAAAGAAGTGGTGCGGGAGATGAACCGGCTCGGCATGCTGGTGGACCTTAGCCACGTCAGCCAGAAGACCATGGCCGATGCGCTGGATGTTACCGAAGCTCCGGTCATCTTCTCCCATTCGAGCGCGCGCGCGATTACCGGGCATTTGCGCAATGTCCCGGACGAGATCCTGACGCGCGTGAAGGACAATGGCGGCGTCGTCATGGTGACGTTCGTCGAGAGCTTCCTGTCCGAGAAGGTCCGCATGCGGGGCGCAGCCTATGCCGCCGAGCAGGGACGATTGGGGGCGCTCTATTCTGGACGCACGGCCCTGGTCGAAGCCGGCCTGGAAGAATGGGCCGCCGCGAATCCGCAGCCAAAGGCCACGGTGCAGGACGCCGCGGATCATATCGATCATATTCGCAAGATTGCCGGCATCGATCATATCGGCATTGGCGGCGATTTCGATGGCATCCCGACCTATCCGACCGGGCTGGAAGACGTTTCCGCCTACCCCAATCTATTCGCCGAATTGCTGAAACGCGGCTATTCCGCCGAAGACCTCAAGAAAATCAGCAGCGGCAATGTCCTGCGGGCACTGGAAGCGGCGGAAACCGTGGCCGCGCGCCTGCAAAGCGAACGCGGGCCAAGCGAAATGCTATTCGCCGCCGAAAAAAGCGAATAGGCGCGGCACGACCTTCAGCGGCCCTGCCCGCGCCAGCGATGGATGGTGCGTTCGAGGATTTCCTCCTCACCGCCGGTTTCCTTCCACAGCTCGCTGAACATCGGATCGTCGGAAGCGGGGCGCAACTGGGCCTCGAGGTCATCGAGACGCACGCGGATCGGAATGTTCACGCCTTCGCCGCAAATGATACACTCACGGTTCCTGAGCGCCGGAATCGCATCCATGAAGCCCCGCGCGCCTTCGGGCATCGCATTCTTCACGTGATTCTGGTCGCGCTCATTGTTCAGGCGCATGGAAATAATCGTGCCGCATTGTGACAGAACGCCCTCCGCAAGGTCCGAGGGGCGCTGGGTGATCAGGCCGAGCGAGACGCCATATTTACGGCCTTCCTTCGCGATCGATTCCAGCACTTTGCGGACGGAACTGGGGGCGGTCGAGCGATCGGAGGGGACATAGCGGTGCGCCTCCTCGCAAATCAGGAGGATCGGACGCTGCGCTTCGCGGCGGGCCCAGATGGCATAGTCGAATGTCAGGCGCGACAGTACGGCGACCACGACCGTCACGATATCGGTCGGCACACCTGAAAGATCGATGATGGAAATGGGTTTGCCCTCGGCGGGCAGACGAAAAATCTTCGCCATGAACGGCGCGAGCGAGTCCGAAACCAAGAGGCCATTGAACATGAAGCCGTAGCGCGGATCGCCTTTCAATTCCTCCACCTTGGATTTCAGGCGCATGAACGGCGCGGCGCTGGTCGCCTTGTCGAGCTTTCCCATGCCGGCGGAGATCGCGCCAAGAAGATCGGACAGCAAATAGGGAACGGGCGAATCCACCGTCAGCTTGCCAAGCGACTGCGCGACACGGCTTTTCGACCGGGCCTCCAATATGCATTTCGCGAGGATGTCCATATCGGTTTCACGCTCAGCACCCTCGGTGGTGATGAAGACCTCGCAATGCTCCTCGAAATTCATCAGCCAGTAGGGCAGCGCAAGATTGTCGACGTTGAAAATCTGCCCGTTCGAGGTGAACGCCGCCGCATATTCGCCGTGCGGGTCGAGCATGACGATGTGGCCCTCGGGATGCTGTTCGATGATTCGGTGCAAGATGAGCGCCGCACTTGTCGACTTACCCGTACCGGTGGAGCCGAGCAGCGCGAAATGCTTGCCGAGCATGGGATCGATGTAAAGCGCCCCGCGCACGTCGTTCGTCGGATAAACCGTACCGATCTCGATATGCGCACGTCCATCGGCCTTGAAGACAGCACCAAGATCGGGACGGCTCACCGTATGGATCTTCGCGCCGGGCATTGGATAACGTGTGACACCGCGGCGAAACCCCGTCAGCGTCCCGTCGGCCGTTTCGTCGCCCTCCCCCAGAAAATCAACGGCCGCAATGACTGCATCCTCTTTCGCCGGATCGAGTTTCAAATTTCGCACATTGCCAAGGAGCCAAAGTTTCCCGACCTTCACCTTTAGCTGAGAGCCAACCTGGCCGGACGTCGCGATCGTCTGGTCAGGATCGCCGCCAAGCGCTGCCAGCGCCGACAGGTCGAGGCGGCAAAGCGCGCTGCCGCCGTCGATTTCCCGCACCTGCCCGATTACGGTGCCGTGTCCGGCACGGCCGCCGCGCGCACGATCGCTGCCGGGCGCGACAGGGGCAGGTGCAAAACTCTGGTCCATGGGAAACGCTGCTCCGACTGTGGTTCAGCATCTCTATTGTCGGATCAGGGATAAGAAACCGTTAGCAAATCCTGGCATATGCCGCCGGTCGGCACCGCGCTAGCGTTTCAGGATCACGCCCGCCAACCATCCGAGGAGGAGCGCGATGGAGACGGCGAAAACACCATATGCGGCGCCTTTGTTCTGGGCCATCATGAAGACGGCCCGTTCAAAACCGGACTTCTCGACGCTGATGGTCTGGGTCGCGGAGGATACCACGTCGCCGTCCTGGATAAGATGGATTTCCACCGAATAGGTGCCGACGGGCACCTTGCTGGGCAGGTCGATGCGGGCGCGATAAAGGACATCTTCGACGATATCGACGCCCACAGGGTCGGCACCGTAAAGGTCTTCGCTGCCCCATGTCCCCAGCAGGCCCGCTTCAAACGCTGTCACCGTCGCGGCGTCGGCGCCGCCACCGGGGGACAGCTGTAGATATTCCGGACTCAGTTCAAAGATCGCCGCCGTCCGCTCGTCCACAATATCCAGGATTGGCCGTGTCGACGCGGCATGGAAGAAAGCGGGTGCGGTTTCAAACCGGACAGCGTCGGTATTCACCCAGACGCCAAGCACGCGTTCCTTGCGGCGCACGGTGATCGATTCTGGTGGGCCGCGCACGATGATGGCCATATCCGGACGCTCGTCGGGCATCTTGCCGTCAGGATACTGGATCGCGCCAAAGACCAGCAGCTCCGCCCCGGCAAAGGTGTAAACGATATCGATCCGGCTTTGCGACAGGTCGGCGATCAGGCGCGGCGCAACCTGCGCACCGGCGGGCGCGGCGATCAGCGCGGCAAGAAGCAGCAGGATCCTCATATACCGCCCAACTGCACGGAAAACAGATTGTCCGGTGCCACGGTCAGCCCGAACAACAGTCTGCCCGCGACGATGAGGACGAGTATGGCAAGCGCGAGGCGAAGCTTTTCCGGTGGCAGGCCAATGGCGATCCGCGCGCCCAGCTGCGCGCCGATCACGCCGCCAAGCAGCAGCAGCACGGCAAGAACGATATCGACCGTCTTCGACTGCACCGCATGCAGCATGGTGATGGCCGCGGTCGTGAACACGATCTGGAACAGGCTGGTCCCGACGACCACGCTGACCGACATGCCGAGCACGTAGATCAGGATCGGGACCATGATCAGGCCGCCGCCAATGCCCATGACGAAGGTCAGAACGCCGACCAATATGCCAATGAGGAACGGCGCGAGCGGTGAAATATAAAGACCCGCCGCCCGAAACCGCATGCGCCCGGGAAGCGCAGCGATGAACGCGTTATGGCGCTTCGTTCGCTTGGGCCGGATGCCTTTGGCCTGCCGCCTGAGGGTGCGCACCGTCTCCGTCAGCATCGAAAAGCCGACGATGGACAGGAACACCACGTAAATCAGCGATATGGTGAGATCGATCTGGCCGATGGTCTGGAGCAGGCTGAACAGCAGGGAACCCAGCAGCGCACCCACGATGCCGCCCGCGACCAGCACGGCACCCATTTTCAGATCGACACCGCCCCGCCGCCAGTGCGCCATGGCACCCGAAACGCTGGAACCGGTGACCTGCGTCGCGCTGGAGGCCACGGCGACGGCAGGTGGAATGCCATAAAACATCAGCAGCGGCGTCATCAGGAATCCGCCGCCCACGCCGAACAGGCCGGATGTGATACCGACGATCAGGCCAAGGCCGATGATCACGGCGGCGTTCACGCTCAGTTCCGCAATCGGCAGGTAAATGTCCATGTCCGCGGCCTTAGCGCGGCCCGGCGCGGATCACCATGGCGATCCGAAGGCCCGCGGCGTTTTCTGGGCTAGTAGCGAATGGCAACCGTGACCGTCGGCCCGCCGCCCGAACGGGCATTGCCGCCGACCTCAAACCGGTAGCTTCCGCGCAGGTCAAGAACAACATCGCCGATCGGAATTTCGGCTCGGGCAGCGGGGCCTGCTTCCAGCAGGCTAACCGTGTCGCCATCATGCTGCACACCGCCCCAGGCGCCGGCGCCGATACTGACGCGCGGTTCATCGACATCGCCCCAGCGGCGGCCGACAAAGGCCTGCCCGCCCGCAAACAGGTCAGCGCTGTTCATCCCGACGATCCCGGCATCCGCATAGGCAGAAAGATCGAAGCTGCTGCGCTGATCGCTGTTCGCGCCGCCGGAAAGGCGCAGTTGCATCGCGCTGCGCCCCGGCTCCCTGAGTTCGAAGCGGCGTTCCACCGCAACTTCCGGGCCCCGCCGCCCAAAGGGGCGCCAGCCGATCCCCGCAACGGCCTCATCCGGTCCGCCGCCCGTCGTGCCCGTCAGCCGCCCGTTGATCGCAACCGGCGCGTCAGCGAGCGGGTTGAGCGTATAGGCCAGAGACGCGCCGTACTGGCGGCCGCCGAAAACCGGCACCGTCGGACTAAGGTTGGCGGACACGCCTTCCCGTTCGAAAATATAGGCCTCGGCGGTCCAGCGCCTGGTCAGCAGCCGCAGTTCATCCTGCCAGATCCCGGCCGATTCATGGTCCGGTTGCGCGCGCAGCGCCGCCGCGAAATTCTCCGCCGCGCCGCGCCTGTCAAGACCGTCCAGCCGCTCATAAGCGAGCGCGGCCAGATCGAACGCGGCCTGGCGTTTCTTCGCCAACTCACGTGCCGCGATATCGACGGGCCGCTCGGCACCCGGTGCGCGCTGCGCGGTCGTCTTGGCAAATGGAGGCGCGGCGGCCGGTGCGAGAGGCGGCGGCGCTGGCAGGCGTCTGGCGGAAGCCGGGCCTGCGGCGACAGCACCTCGCCCGGGATCATCCGCGATTCCGGGCGTAAAGGTCTGCGGTCTCCGCAAAGACGGTGCCGCGCGGGTACTGGCAGGTCGGCGCGGGAACTGCGCCTCGGCGACGACAAGCGGCTGCGCGTCTTCCGTTGGCGCAGGGACGGGCATGGCGGGGGCTGGAGGCGGGATATCCTCCGTGCCCGGCACATCGGGAATGGCCGCGCCGCTGCCGATGGCAAGCATGATCTCCTCGACCTGCCGGTCGGCCAGGCTGTAGCGCCACCCCGCCCACAGCAGCAGGAAAAGGGCAATGAAGGCGAGGTTGACGAGCGGCTTCACCCATGTCTCGCTTTTTCATCGGGAAACCGGTGCGCCGTCTTCTCCCAGGCCAGCGCTTTCCCCGTGAACACCAGCGCGGCGTAGCGCCATAGTGCGCGCCGCGCGGCCAGCATGCCGACGACATTGGCGATGATCACCCGCGGGATGGAAAGCAGGCCATCGACCAGGCCATAGACGCTAGTCGTGAACCAGAAGCGCATGAACAGTCGCCAAAGTACCGATATGGTGGCGAGCAGAATGAGAAACGCGATAAATGACCCTTCCGGAATGACTGACGGCAGCCGTGCCGCGACAGGATCGAGCCAGCGGGCGACGATGGTCACTGCGAACAGGATGGAAGCGATATAGGCGATGAAGATAATGATCGCATTCATCATCGGCTTCCGGTCGCGCAGCATCATATATTTATCCGCCAGGGTACCTTTCCAGCCGAGCCGGTCCCAGCTTTGGAAGGCGATCCCCAGCAGCCAGCGGGTCTTCTGGCGCAGCGCCGATTCAAGATCTGCGGGGAAATGCTCGCGCGTGGCGACAGCGCCGCTGCCGTCCTTTTCCGGCAGACGCACGAAAATCCCGCGGCGACGGCGCGAAAGCGCCATGCCGAGCTCGTAATCCTCGGTCAGCGAGTCCGCATCGAATGGCCCCGCGCCGCTTTCGGCGGCAAGTTCGCCCAGAACCTCACGGTCGAAAGCGCAGGCGACACCCGCGGAAGGAATTGCCGCACCCAGCGTCTCACGCACCACAAGCGTTTTCCCGTGATGCTCGGCAAATTCATCCTGATAATGTCCGCTGATCCAGCGGGAATTATTGTCGCGCAGGGGGATCACGGGCAACTGAACCATGGCGAAACGCGGCATCAGATAGTCGAAGATACGCATTTCCGCGGCATGCACGACGTCTTCCGCATCATGCAGCACAATGCCCTTATAGGTGAACCCGCCCGCCTGCTCCTGCGCGGACATGACTTCCCAGATCCGGTTCAGACAGTCCGCTTTCGTCGTCGGTCCATCACGGTCGTTCATGACGATGCGGATGCGGGCGTTGCCTACCGCCGTCACGGCCGCGAGCGTGTCGGGGTCATTGGGATAAACGCCGATAAAAACGTCATAATTACCATGATCCATAATGCTGGTCAGACGCCGCAGCATTGGCGCGATCACTTCGCTTTCGTCCCACGCGGGAATAAATATCGCGAAGCGGCCTTCAGGCTGCTGCACGGGAATATTTGACACCGTCCAGCGCGCATGCCGCCTGTAGGTGACGAGTTTTTTCTTCAAGGACGTTCCCAGATAGATGAGATCGACGATAATCTCATCAATACCGAAGACAACGATGCCGATGGCCGCGATGAACAGAAATTCGCGCGTTACCACCCAGAAATATGCCCAGAACAGGGCTGCATCGAGCGTCGAACCATCCATCAAGGCCGGTTAATTCAAAAGTGATGATCGTACCAGCGGGTAGTTCGACATGGGCGAGAACGAGGGACATATCGGAAATGCGGGCGTGGTACCGGGACAAAACGCCGCGCACGGTCATCTGCCTGCGAAGACCGGAGCAGATAGCGGTCCGATAGATGCCCCTTGGTTTAACCACTGTTAATATAAAAAAAGTAGGTGGCGGCCATGTTCGTCACGCGTCTTCTTCGTTCCTATGCCGCCATTGGGCCGATTGCCCTGTGCGCTGGATATTGCGTGGTCGCATCCCTGTCGCTGGAACTCACACGCGGGAGCGCGGGCATTGCCGCCATGTGGCCCGCAAGCGGTCTTGTCATCGCCGCCTTGACGATGACGCGAAAAAGCGCGCGCCTGCATTATCTGGCCGCCGCCGGTGTTGGCAGCTTGGTCATCAATGCGCTCGGCGGCATGACCGCCACGAATACCATCGCCTTTACCGTCGCCAATGTCGTCGAACCCTGGGTCGCAATCTTGTTGATCGAGCGTATGGGAAGTCAGAAGATCAGATTTGACATGCTGCCCGATGTGGGGCGGTTCTTCCTTGCCGCCGCGGGTGCCAGCGCGACGGGTGCCGTCCTGTCTACCGCCCTTTCCCAGAGCGACGCCGCATTCATGGCGTCCTGGTTCGTCACGGTGGTGCTGGGCATCATGATCGTAACGCCCATCTGCGTGTCGATCGCCGATCTGCTCAAGACGGGCTGGAACGGGGACCCAGGCTATCCATCAGTGATTGAAGCCGGAATCTGGCTGCTGATTATCACCGCGGTGACGAGCGGCGTCTTCTTCCAATCCAGCTATCCTCTCCTGTTCGTGCCGTCGGCCATCGTCGTTGCCGCCACCTACCGCCTTGGCAATCTGGGCGCCGGAATGGGTGTTCTCATTGTCGCCATCGTCGGGACGGTATCCACGGGACTTTCCTACGGCCCGACGTCATTCGCATCGACCGATCTGGAGGTCGCCATCGCATTCCTGCAATTCTATCTGGTGGTGCAATTGGTCACCGTCCTGCCGCTCTCGGCGGCGCTGACGGCGCGGCAGCATCTGGCCGAGCAATTGGGGGAGAGCGTCCGGCTTCTGAAACAGGCCGAATCCGCAGCCGGCGTCGGTCATTGGCGCATCGATCTTGGCACGGACATGATGTTCTGGTCAGACCAGGTCTATTCAATCCATGGTTTGGAAATTCAGCCCTTTTCCGCTGGTGACGATGGTCTGGCAGTCTATCGCACGGCGGACCGCGCGAACATCAGGCATATCATTCAGGAAGCCAGCAAGACCGGGGAAGATTTCGAATATCGCGCGAGCATCAAACGCCCCGACGGCCAGGTGCGGCACATCATGTCCAAGGGGTCTGTGGAAGTTGGTGACGACGGACAGGCGACGGCGCTGTTCGGCATGTTGCAGGATATCACCTGGCACGTTGAATCGGCCAAGGCGGTTCAGGAGGCCAGACAGGCAGCGGAGGCGGCGGCGCAGAGCGCGGTACTACTTGCCAATACCGATGAACTGACCGGCCTTCCCAACCGCCGACGGACCATGGAGGCGCTCAACGAAGCGATCCAGACAGCCGAGG
Organism: Pacificimonas pallii; assembly: GCF_019204005.1. Lineage (GTDB taxonomy): Bacteria > Pseudomonadota > Alphaproteobacteria > Sphingomonadales > Sphingomonadaceae > Pacificimonas > Pacificimonas pallii. The sequence goes on from NZ_JAGSPA010000001.1 coordinate 509,409, forward strand.
CGATGAGCGAGGATTTGTCGGTCGCCATTTTCGATATCGATCACTTCAAGCGGATAAATGACCGCTTTGGCCATGCCGAAGGCGACAAGATCATTCGCGCGGTTGCCAGGAGCGCGGATGCCGCCGGCCGCGCGGACGATTTCGTCGGCCGTATCGGCGGCGAGGAGTTTGCCATGCTTTTGCCAAGTGCGGACGAACATTTTGGCCTTGCCGCCGCCGAACGCGTTCGTGCGCGGGTAGAAACGGAAACGAAGGAAGTCAGCGCGCATTCGGGCGTGACGGTCAGCATCGGAGTCGCCACGTACACAGCCGGAATGAGCCCTGAGGAGCTGCTGGATATGGCCGACAAGGCCCTTTACGCGGCGAAAGAGAGCGGCCGCAATGTCGTCAGGCTGTTTACCCGCCTGCAGCAGGACGACGATGCCAGTGGCGACAGTCCGAAAGACAGGATCGACCGGTCAGGCGCAAATGACCGCAGGAAAGCGGCGAAAGGCAGACGCTAGAACCGCGTGCGCAGGCCAATAAAAGCGCGCCGTCCGAGTACATCGTAATATTCGGGATAGATATTACCCGCACTTCCGTCGAGAACGGGCGGTGCGGACACGTCCGAAAGATTGCGAATGCCGCCATAAACGGTCATTGACGGGCGCGGCCTATATTCCACGCCGATATCGACGAACAGGCGATCATCGAGATCGAACCCGGGAACTCGTTCCTGCAGAACGCGGGATTTACCGCGGTATTCGCCGCTGATCGTCGTGGTCCATTCGCCGAGTTCGAGAGCGAGGTGCGCAAAGGCGCGGTGGCGGGGATGACTGACCCGTCCGGCACGCTCCGTCCGCGCGCCGCCGTCCGAAAAGACGATACCGGCACGGTCGACATAATTGTAAAGAAAGGCACCGCGCAGATTGCCGATTTCCGCTTCCAGGCGGGCGTTGATCCCGCGAAGGTCCTCGCTGCCGCCATTGACGAGAACAAGATCGACGGCCTCCAGCGTCCCCGTATCCGCATTGCGTTGGATGATGGGCTGGCCGGTCGCGGGATTGAGACCGCAATAGAAATCGTCGCCGCCTGAACTCGCATAGCAACTTTGCAGGGCATCGGCGGCGGCGGCGGCGGTGATCGTGTTCTGAAGCCGGTAATCGAACCATTCCAGTGAAACCCGCACATTGCCAAGGGCGGCGTCTACGCCGATATGCCAGCTTTGGACGTCCTCCTCCCGCAGGTCCGGATTCCCCAGAAACCGGTTCGCGACGAAGTTCCGGTTCTGCTGCGGGCCGGGATTGACGCCCGCCGCCGCACAGTTCGCGGCAATGGTGGCGTTCACAGGCGCCTCGCAGGGGTCCAGCAGAGGTATGAAACGAAACGGACTGACCGCGAACAGTTCAATCCCGGTGGGCGCGCGCGCTCCACGGCGATAGCCGACCCGAAAATCAAGACCATTCACCGGCGCCCAGCCAAGGTCGATGCTGCCATTGAGCACGCTGCCCGCACGGCTGTGCTCCGTCCAGCGGGCGCCAATGTCGATGTTCAGCGCATCGAAACCAGGCTCGCCGCGGAGCAATGTTGCCGAGACATTGCCGTGGACATCGAGAATATCCACGTTCCCATGTGCGTTTCCATAGGCAAGATCGCCGACCGGCCCGGCGCCAGGCTCACTGCCCGTCGAGGTCTCGATCCCTTCATGCCGGTATTCGACGCCGGCACGCGCATTCCAATTGTCGCCGGGACGTTCGGCAAGCAGTGCCAATATATACTGGTCGCTGGTAAGACGGCGGCGGAGCGGGGCGGCGGAAATGAAATCGGCCTGAGCGGGCGTAATCGCGCCCGGAGTGAACAAATCGATGGGTGTGCAGGTCACAGTGGCCGCGCACCTGTCTTCGTCTAGCGCGACATCCAGACGGTCGCGATCCAGAAAACCACTGCTCAGTTCGCGGACACGGCTGTGGCCATATTGATAATAGGCTTCATATTCCCAATCGGAAAGGAATGGCCCATCGGCCGCAATCCTGATCTGACGCGTATCACGATCGATGTCGCGCGTACGCGGGCCGAATTCGATGAACCGGCGCTCGATCACCAGCGATTTCGCATTTGCGTCGCGCAGAAGAACGGCGTCCCGAACAGTTTCGGGAACGAACGAATTGTCGATGGGAACGACGACGGCATCCCCGGCCGGCGATCGCCGGGATCCCACTTGCGATGACAGTGGCACCGACCCCAGAGAAGCTTCACTGCCGGTTCGGGAAAACTGCGCCTCCGCGCTGAGCGTGTGCGCGCCGAAGTCGAACGCGCCGGTCGCAGTGACAAGCGTCCGGTCGACCGGGACAAGCACGGTGAAATCCCGCGTCCAGTTATAGTCCTGCTCGGGCTTCCCAAGATATCTGACGGGCTCGCCGGTTTCCGCATCAAATGTCACTTGCTGGAGAAGCGGGAACCGGACGAGATTGCCATTGCCATCGAGGAAGCCGGCGACCCTGCCGCGCGGCGTGATCGAGCTCCCTCCGAAGCCCCGCGTAAGAACGCCGCCTGCCGTGCTTGTGGCAGGCTGGCCATCAAGGGCGAGCCCCCAGGGCTCCGATGTGACGTAACGCGCTGACGAAGGCAGGTGCGGGTCGTGTTCGTGTGCGGCACTGATGAACATGTTGCCGCGCCCATCGGCAAAGTCAGTCCCCGCCGCCGCGGAAACGGTGTAGTGATGGGCATCGCCCCGTTCCGTCAGGCCCGTTTCCGCCGCCACCTTCAGCCCCTCGAAGCGCTCGTCGAGTACGAAATTGACCACGCCCGCAACCGCAGCGTCGCCAAAGGCCGCCCCTGCGCCGCGCTCGATGACTTCGACGCGTTGCAGCAGCGCGGTCGGAATGCCGTTCAAATCGGTGCCCGATATCGTGCCGTTGCCGCCGCGCGTTATGACGCGCCGCTTGCCGTTCACCAGTACCAGCGTACGCTCCGGGTTCAGCCCCATCAGGTCTGCAAGCGCGATGCCGGCGGGCGTCCCGAGCAGGTTCGTATTGCCCCTTGTGTAACTCGCCCTGAAGACCGGCAACCGGTTGAGCGTATCGGCCAGACCTGGCGCGCCGTCGAACGCGATCAGGCTTTCGTTCAGCGTCAGCGCGGAATCGCTGTCCAGCAGGCGCTGCTGCGAGAGCATGGCGACGACAACGATGGTTTCAGCGGGCGGTCCGGACGGGATCACCTCAGCTGGCGAAGGCGCCGATGCAGCGGTGGCCCGGGTCTGCGCCGGGGCCGCTATTGCGGCAGGCACGCGGGGCGAAGGCCTGATGACGAGCGTGTTGGTCGTCACCCGCTCGAACGTCAGGCCGCTATTGCCAAGAAGCCGTTCGAGTGCGCGGATCGGATCTGGCATGGCGGGCAGTGCCGGGGCCGCCTTGCCGCGCAGGAGGCGACTGTCGGAGATGATGGAGAGGCCCGTCCTGCGGCTCAGCTCACCGATCGCCTCCGCAAGAGACTGCCCGGGCATCGACAGGTCGAGCTTGGCGACCTGCTGACGTCCTGCGGCACGCTTCGATGGCGGTTCCGGGCGCGAAACTCCATCGGCAGCCACCGCAGGCGCGGCGCATAACAGCGCAGCGGCCAGCGCCAAGGCCAGAAAGGACGGCGCGTCAGTCCGCATTGCCTGTGAGGACGAGACGGCCATCGGCCTGCGGCTCAGCCGTCAATTGAAGCGCGGATTCCAGGGCGCTGACAGACGCGTCCTGGGCGTCGAGTGAAAATGTCCCCGTGACCGGTACGTCTCCCAAGGCCGCGCTTTCCAAGGCCAATGGCTGCGAAAAATGCAGATTCAGTTCGGCGATGACGTCCCTGAGCGGGGTTTCCGCAAAGCGGGCTCTGCCCTCACGCCAGTCGGTGACAAAAGCGGCATCGAACGTTTCCTTCGGCAAGGCCTTGCCCGCATGCGTCATGGCCAGCCGTTCCCCGGCGAGCAGCATGGCGGCCGCGAATGTTTCCCGTGCGGCGCTGACCCGCACGACGCCGGACAGCACCGATACGGTGAGCGCTTCATCGCGGCCCGTCGCGCTTGCGAGCGCGACATTGAACTGCGTGCCGACAACGTGGATCACGCCCGGGCCGCCTTCGACCACGAAGGGCCGCCCGGCATCGCGCGTGACGTCAAACAATGCCTCGCCGGACAATAGCCGGACGCGGCGTTCGTCCCCGGCAAAGGCCACTTCCAGCCGTGAACCGGAATTGAGGGCCGCCACGCTGCCATCCGCCAGGGTCACTTCCCGCCGCTCGCCATGGGCGGTTTCGTAGCTGAGTGGCTTTGCGCCGTCCGTCATCACGGATATGGCGATAACGGCCGCGCCCATTGCCGCGACTGCGCCAACCGCCGGCACCAGCCAGCGCCGCTGCGGCTTTGCGTTCACCTCCGCATTGGCAAGCGTTTCCAGTTCCCTTTCGAACCGCAATGCCGTCGCGGCATTCAGATGTTCATCGAGCAGCTCATAGCGTGACCATGCTTCGGCATGCGCGGGGTGGGCAGCGAGCCAGCGCGCGAATTCGTCCGCATCCGCCTGGCTGAACCGTCCGGAATCCCGGCGCGCCATCCACTGGGCGGCCGCGCGGTCTGCCGCGTCACGTCTGTTCTCTATTTCCATAATCGTTCACACACTTCCGATTATCATCAGTTTAGACGCGCGCACCCGCCGCAGAAAAGGGGAGGATCTTCGCACCCTCGCCCGGCCGCAGACGTGCCCGTAATATACGGAGCGCCTCAATAATGTATTTTTCCACGCTGCTTTCGGAGACGCCGAGAAGACCGGCAATTTCAGCATAGGTTTTTCCTTCCAGGCGGCTGAGCTCGAAAGCGCGCCGAACCTTGGGCTTCAGATTGCCGATCTCCGCAAGCGCCCGCTGGATATCCTCACGCAGCAGGCTCTGTTCCTCCGGCGTGGGGCCGACCGCACGCACCGCTTCCACCTCATCCGCCTCCGCATTCGAGGTCCGCAAATAGCGGCGGCGACGGCTGACAAGCTCATTGGTCGCCAGATTCGTCGCCGTCTTGAAGATGAGCGCGCGGGGGTGCTCGATCTCGTTCGTCTCGGCATAGGTCCAGATACGCAGGTAAACGGATTGCAGCACATCGTCGGCGTCGGTCACGTCACCAAGCCGTCCGATCAGCCATTTGCGCAGGATTGTGCGATTCTCGCGAAACGCCGCCTCCAGCCGCTGGCCTTGATCGCTGCCCATTTCCCCTTGCATCCTTCTGCCTCCACACCGCCCTTCGCACATCCCGCAAGGGGCAGCGGCAGGCGGCAATTCAGGCCGCAGGAGGTTCCCCGATAAAAGGGGCGCGCACAAGCGACCGGTCACGCTCGATCACCAGCCGCATCGTACATCGCCTTTCCCAACAATCCTCGAAAAAAGATTGAGGGGTTTGGCGAGGTCGGTTGTCCAATGACCGAAACGCGGAAGTCACGTCCCGTGTTTCACACACCTCAATGAGAGCCGGGGCTGGCTGCAACCGTCCCCGGCTCTTTTCTGTAATAGCGGCTCTATCGTGGGCCGCAAGTCAGCGACTGTGACCAATCCGCCACAGGTCGCCCACGTTCGCTGTCAGGCCTTTGAGGGGTCGCGTGACCACAGTGTCTCCCCGAATGCGACGCCGTTTGGGCATGCGCTCTTTTTCGTTTGGGAGCGCCCGCCTGGCGAGCACGGAAACCACCAGAGGGGACACTACGTGACACCTAAATCTTCCTATACCTTACGCGCGGCATTGCTGACTTCGGCAACGCTGACGTGCCTTTCACTTCCTTCCATGGCCGCCGCGCAGAACGCCGCGGACGCTGTCGAAGAGCAAACCGCCGCGAATGCCGCCGAAGAGCGGGACACCGAGGCCGTAATCGTTGTCACCGGTTCGCGCATTGCGCAGCCGACCGTCGATTCCGCAGCGCCTGTACAGGTGCTTTCCAATGTTCAGATCGAGCAGGCCGGTGTTACCAATATTCAGGACCTGCTGCTGGAAAACCCGATTTTCGGCACCCCGGGGTTAAGCCGAACGAACTCGGCCTTCCTGACCGCCGGTACCGGCGTGGCGACGGTGGATCTTCGCGATCTGCAAACAAATCGTACACTCGTTCTGATCAATGGCCGCCGCGTCGTTGGCGGCGTCGCCAACACGGCGCAGGTCGATCTGAACGTTATTCCCACACAATTTCTGGAGCGGGTCGACGTCCTCACCGGCGGTTCATCCTCGCTCTATGGCTCTGACGCCGTAGCCGGTGTTGTGAACTTCATCTTCAAGGAGAATTTCGAAGGCGTCGATGCGAACATACAATATGGCATCACCCAGCGCGGCGATGACCGCAGGTATCAGGCGAACCTGACCTTTGGCGCCAATACCGGGGATGGCCGCGGCAACATCATGGCGCATATCGGCTATTCCAACGAAGAGGGCCTGCTCTCCCGCGAGCGTAAAAATACACGCGTCGACGATTTCGATACCTCCCGTCTGACCGGTAACCTTTCCGACTGGGGCACGGCGACGGAACCATTTTTCTCGAGCTTCCCGCCGCAGGGACGGTTCATCACCGGTGCCGGTACATTCACTTTCGACAATGACGGCAATCTGGTCCAGGGCTTCTCAACCAATGGCCCGAACGGTGATGGAGTCGGTGCCAATGGTTTCAACCGCCAGGCCTTCCGTACGCTCGCAACGCCGGTCGAACGCTATCTGTTCGCAGCGCGCGGCAACTATGAAGTCAGCGATGGCATAAACGCGTTCTTCGAAGGTACGTTTAGCCGTACCAGCGCCGAGCGCCTGATCGAGCCCTTCGCATCGCAATCGGCAGGTCCGAACGGGATTTTCCCGCTAGGCGGCGTCGTGCCTATCGAGAATTTCATCGACAGGGACACAAATGGTGACGGCATCAACGAGCGTGTGATCGCGATCAACCCGTTTGTACCCGATGAAATCGTCGCCGTCGCAACGGACCAGGATGGCGATGGCCTGCGCGATTTTGGCTTCGCCCGCCGTCTGGTTGAGTTCGGACCTCGCTTCCAATCGACGGACCGCGACTTCTACCGTTTCGTCATTGGCCTGGATGGCAGCATTTTCGATGACCGCTTCAATTGGGACATCAGCTATAATTACGGGCAGACTCTGGAGAATCAGACGTCGCAGGGCCAGGTGAATGTTCCGAATTTCCAGCAGGCGCTAACCGCGCAGCAGGACTTCGACGATCTGGACGGCGACGGTGACACGACCGACGCGATTTGTATCAATGCCCAGGCACGGCAGGGCGGCTGCGTACCGATCAATTTGTTCGGCGTCGGCGGCATAACCGACGGGGCCATCGCCTATGTCAATGCGGATGGTACGTTCGATACCGACATGACGCAGCAGGTCGTGCAGGCCAATCTGTCCGGCTCGCTCGTCGATCTGCCGGCCGGTCCGCTCGGGATCGCCGTCGGTGTGGAATATCGCGTCGAGTCAAGTTCGTCCGATCGCGATTCCCTGACGAATCAGGGCCTGAACGCAGGCAATGCCGCACCGGATACCTCAGGGTCGTTCAACGTGCTTGAGGGCTATGCGGAACTTCGCGTGCCGCTGCTTGCGGATACGCCCTTTTTCGAACTGCTTGAGGTTGGCGGTGCCGTCCGCGTGTCCGACTATTCAACTGTCGGAACGGTCGTGAGCTATAACGGCACCGTTACCTGGCAGCCGATTGAGGACCTCCGCCTGCGCGGGACCTACGCACGCGCCGTTCGCGCACCCAATATCGGTGAGCTGTTCTCCGGGCCTTCACAGACATTCCCGCCCGGCATCAACGACCCCTGTCAGGGTATCGGACTGACGGGCGGCGGTGCGGTCGGCGACAATTGCCGCGCGGCCACGGGTGTTCTCACGAATATCATGGAAAATGGCGGTACGTTCACGCTCAATCAGGCTGACGCTCAGGGAATTAGCGGTTTCAACATCGGCAATCCCGATCTTCAGGAGGAAACCGCTGACAGCTATACGATCGGCGCCGTTTTAACGCCGCGTTCCATCAATGCGCTCAGGGGGCTCACGCTTACCGTCGATTACTTCAATATCGACATTGACGACGTGATCCAGCCTCCGGGCAGGACCTTCACACTTGGTCAGTGCTATACGTCCAATGTGCAGGAATCGTGCGACCTGATCACCCGGCGCGCAATCACGGGTCCCATCAATAGTGCAGGCTCGCTTGAGTTCATCAATGCGGTGCAGGTCAACTCCGCCCGGCTGCAGACCGATGGCATCGATGTCACGGCGAATATGGCCTGGGATTTCGACGGGCTCGCAGATGGCGGACAGATAAATGCGCGCATCGCCTACACGCATCTCTTCGCCTACGACTTCACGCCGGCAGAAGGTCAGCCGGCTGACCCGCAAGATGGAGAGATCGGTACCGCTGCGGATCGCTTTACCGCCGGAATTGGCTTTAACAGCGATCGGTTCGACATCGGCTTCACGGGAACCTTCATCGCGAAATCCTTTGAGGACGATCAGTATTGCAACGGCTTCACCGGGGACTGCCCATCCGTCGGCAGCGAGTTCAACCTTGATATGCAGACAGCTTTCCGTCCGACGGAAGAGTTCGAGGTCTACTTCGGCATCGACAATGTGCTGGATAATGACGCACCGGACATTTTGAACGGTACGACATTCAACATCACCGGTGCCGACACGGCCGCCGATACATATGATATCTTCGGTCGCCGCTTCTACACAGGCGTACGCTTCACCTTCTAGCAGCGTCTGCAAATATGCCGCGGGAAGGGGCGGTGCCGGAAATGGCACCGCCCCTTTTTGTGCGCACTGACTTTTCCGAGCCGCGGCGTGTGCCGCCTGGCTCGCCATAAGGGCACAGCGGTTCAGCCATTGCCGCGGACGTGTCCGGCAATCTCTGCAAGCGGCGCCAGATAGGTTTCCAGTGGTGCCGGTTTGCCAAAAAAATAACCCTGCAGCTGTGTGCAGCCGAGGGCGCGCAGCAAGTCCGCCTCCGCTTTCGTCTGGATACCTTCCGCCGTGGTGATCATGCCGAGGCTGTCGGCAAGGGCGACGATCGCCCGGACGATGGCCGTGCTCTCCTTGCAGTTCTCGCCGGACTTCGTGACGAACGACCGGTCGATCTTGATCTTTGCGAACGCTGCCCGCTGCAAATAGCCAAGCGAGGAATAGCCCGTGCCGAAATCGTCGAGAGCCAGGCTGACGCCGATGGCATCGAGGCGGGCGAGCTCTTCGGCGGTCCGGTCCGCGCCGCGCATGAATACCGACTCCGTTACTTCAAGTTGCAGTCTGCGGGGCGGGAGGCCGGTCGCGCCCAGCGCGTTGACGACGCGGCTGGCAAGGCTGTCGTCAAACTGTAGGGGCGAGACGTTGACGGCCATGATGACGTCGTCATCGAGATGCATGGCCGCCTCGCAGGCCGTGCGCATCACCCAGCCGCCAATCTCCGAGATCAGTCCGGCATCTTCTGCAAGCGGAATGAACGTTTCGGGCGAGATCGTTCCCAGCTCTGGATGCTGCCACCTCAGCAGGGCCTCATAAGACGCCACGCGCCCGGAGGCAGAGCAGATGATCGGCTGATAAAACACCGAAAATTGACCCTCGGACAACGCCTCTTTCAGATCGGTCAGCAGACGGCGGCGCGCTTCCGAGGCTTCCAGCATCATAGGCTCGAAAATACGGTACTGCCCGCGTCCGGCGTCTTTGGCCGCATAAAGCGCCAGATCGGCATTGCGGAACAGACGGTCGGGATCGACGGCATCGATCTTATGTGGCTGCGCGATGCCAATGGAGCAGCCCAGGCAGACCTGCCCTTCCGACAAGGCAATGGGTTTCATGATATCCCTGATGATACCTTCAGAATACGCCACCAGTTCCTTCCGCGTGGTCGCCGTCGTGACGATGATCGCGAACTCGTCGCCGCCCAGCCGGGCAAGATGGTCCTGTGTCCCGGCGATCTCGGTCATGCGCGCCGACACGATCTTCAACACTGAATCGCCAGCCTGGTGCCCCATGCTGTCGTTCACGTCCTTGAATTCGTCAAGGTCGATAAGGAGCAGCGATATCGCCGCATCGCCGCCATGGTCCCGCAGGAGACGTTCCAGAGTTGCGTAGCACCGCGTTCGGTTGGCAAGGCCCGTCAGGGCGTCATGTTCGGCAGCGTGCAGAAGCTGCGCGTTCGTGATGGTGATCTCGCGGTGCCTCCTGCGCGCGGCCGTCACGCGGTGATGGCTATAACCGACAATCAGCGCCACCAGGACCGCAATACCGGCGAGGACAAGTCCCGTAATCTGTTGTCTGCTGCGTTCCAGCTGCCGGTCCTTTTTCAGCCGGTCCGTTTCCAGCCGGGAAATCGTGGCGGTGCGATTGGCCGCATCGAAGCGGGCACTCATCAGGGCGACATTGGCGCGCGCGGCAACTTTCGTCGCCTCTTCCTTCAACCGGTCATAGGCTTCGAAATGCACCAGCGCCGTTTCCGCCCTGCCATTCTCGGCATAGACCCGCCGCGCGGTTTCATGCGCTTCCATGTATAATGCGGAGGTGGACGCGGGATCGACGTCCGCAAATGCCGCTTCGATCAGGGAAAGCGCCGCCGTGCGGTTGCCGCGCTTCAGTGCGAGTTCAGCCTTCAGGGCCAGAAGAAAGTCCTCCTCTCCGGCATCTCCCAGCGCGTTCTGTACCAGTGCCCGTTCCGCGATTGCCGCAGCGCGCCTTATGTCGCCGGCGCCCGCATGGGCGAACGCAAGATTGGTGAGAATGCGCGCCTTCAGGAGGCTTGAATCGAGTTCGCCCGCTATGACCAGCGCGGCTTCATAGCTGCGAATCGCGGCGTCATCATCGCCAAGCTCTTCGTGGATGCGGCCCCGATTGGCATGAGAACCCACCAGCAGGGCCGGGTCCTCGGAATAGCTTCGGTCGGCATCGTCAAAATAGCGCTCGGCGCGCTCGAAATCATTTGCCTCGATGTGGAGCATGCCAAGGTTTTGCAGAACGATCGCCTGCGCCCTGAGATCGCCGATATCGCTGAAAATGTCATGCGCCAGATGCAGGCTTTCGAGCGCCGCGGCGGTGTCTTCGGTAACGCGCGCCGCTGCGGCGAAAGCCTTTAGGATGTCGCCATGCAGCTTGGTGCGCGGCGCGGCGCGGCGCACGGTTTGCAGGGCCTGTTCCAACACGGGGCGGGCTTCCTCAGCGCGGTTGAGGCGGGTTAGTGCCTCCCCCTCCAGCCATTCCGTACCGGCGATCGCCACCACGTCATGGTTGCTGGCCTTGTGCACCAGCCGACGCGCCGCCCGGGCATGGAAAAGAGCGGATCCCGGGTCCGTCATCATTTTGGCCTTCGCCGCGGCGATCTCGCTTTCATAGGTTTCGTCATCCATGACAGTCGACGCGGCGGCTGGCCCCGCGGCCACAAGGCAGGTGAACGCCCCGATCAGGATCGTCATTAGAAACCGGCGCGCAAAGCGCGCGAACACCATCGCGGGCCTCAGGCGGCCAGCGATGGTGTCATGGGTATGATGGAAAAAACGCAACTGGCTGGATCCTGATCCTGGCCATTACGCTTAACTTCCGCAGATTGAGGAAATGTTGATATCGCCGATCGTAATTTTACCAGCCGATTCTGAAGCTTACGCCGCCCATCACACCGCTGCGTTCGCCGCGGTTCACGTCCGCCCGGCCAAAAGCGCTGAAACGAACGTCGCCAAGGGATGCGGCATAGTCGATTTCCGTGATGAACGGACGTTTCTGCGTGTTGTCGAGTGCCGTGCGAATCTCGCCCAGTTCACCCGTCTGGCGGTCGATAATGCCCAATTGGCTTACCGTGAGGCGACCGGCTTCGCGGTACATCGGCTGCTTGATGGTGAAGCCGAAGCGGTCCGCACCGACAATACCCGCCTTTGTCATCGACAGCTGGAATGCGCTGCTGACAAGACCTTTTCCTGTCTGGATCAGATTGTCGGTATCATTGCTTCGCGTGCGCGCCGCCGTCGCCGCCGCGGCCAGGCCGAAGCCATCGCCAAGATCGGCGTCCAGCGTCATCGTCAACCCATCCGTCGCCGCGCCGCCGTCCAGCATGTTCGCCTGTGTCGACTGCACGCCGAGCAGCGCTTCGTCCTCCTCAAGGCGGCTATAGGTCAGGCCAAGTGTCACCGCCCTTGACGGCCGCATGTGGAGAGAGATCGATGCCGCGGTGGCGTCATAGGCATTGAGCCCGAGGAAGCTCTGCCGCTGCGCCTGCGAAATGCCGCCAAGATCGGCATGCACCACATGTGCCGCGCTGATGCCGCCCGACAGGGTCAAGGCCGGGCCGAGGTCATAAGCCGCACTCATGAAGCCGCCGCCCGAGGCAAAGCCGAGCACCGGGTTCACCGCATTCTCGTCCGCGCGGAAGTCACGGCTGTGCGCGAAGCCGCTGCCACCCATAAGGGAGAGCGCGCCGACACCGTGACCGGCGCCGATGGTGAGTCCGTCCGCAAGACCCGACACGCGCATCTCGCTATGCGCGGCAAGGGTGCTGCTACGGTGGGACGCGAAGCGCGTCAGCGGCGTTGACCGCATTTCGACGCTGACGTCGCTCGACAGGAAGGTAATGGATGAAATATCCGTAAATTCCTCCTTGTCCTTCTTCTCCTTCTTGTCATCGGAGTCCGTGGTACGGCCATCGCCCCACCATTCCTCGAAACTGCCCGCGAAATAGTCCTGTAGATAGGTCTCCGTGCCCGTCTGGTCATTATAGGCCGTGTTGCCGTAGAACTGGTCGCCAAGCGGCACCTGAAAATCGCGATATGTATCGCCGACCTCTTCGAACAGCACCAGATAGCCATCGTCGATCCACGCCCTGGTCGTTTCAGGGGCGCCAAGCACCGTGAGGGGCTGAATCTCCAGATTCCCGCCATCCTTCAGCATGATGCCGAGCCTTGTCATGTCGAGCGGCGACTGGGATGCGCGAATGTTCAGAAGTCCGCGGCCATAGACGGCATCGGTGCCGGGTTCACCAAGGTCGGTTGCTGTCGACAGGATGATGCCGCTCGTCTCTTCCGGATGGTCTGCAAGCCATGGCCAGCGGGAATGCAACAGGGCGACGGCACCCGTGACGATCGGTGTCGCGAAAGACGTGCCCGATTCGCGCGTCAGGCCGCCCTCACCATCGGACAGCAGAATGTGCTCGCCAGGCGCGACAATGAAGCGGTCCTTGAGCGCGACACCATTGGCGCATTCACCCCGGATTGTCAGGCAGGCGTCGCCGGGCGTGTTTGAAAAGCGGGAAATGGTCCCGCGGGCGTCGACCGAGCCGACGAGAAGGAAGGAGGGCATGGTCCGCGCGTCCCACGCGGCATCCTCAGTCTGCGCGGCGCCGTCATTGCCCGCGGCCATTACAAAGACGGTATTGTCCAGGCCTTTCCTGACCGTCGTGTCCTCGAACACCTGGCTCCAGTCGGCGGCGAGGGTCGAGCCCGGTATGCCGAGCGACATGTTGATGACGCTGGCACCGCGCGCGACAAGGTCGGCAACACCGCTCGTCACATCATCCCAGCTGGCGGTTCCGGTTTCGTCAAATGGATTGTAGGCGACGACGTTCGCATTGGGCGCGATGCCCATGACGCCCGTGCCGTCGTGCGCGCCCACCATCAGGCTGGCCACGCTGGCACCATGGCCACCGACGGCGGCATCATAGCCACCATTATAGCCAAAACGGCCGGCGAGGTCGGGATCATTCTCGACCGTTGCGTCAAGCAGACCGATGGTTGGTGTGCCACCTGATTCCTGAGTGCGCGTCAACCAGGGCGACCAGCCAACCTGCGGCATCCAGTAATCGACATTATTGCGGCCCGAATGGCTCATCAACGTGTCGTAAAAGTCCATCATGAAACCGGACCGCTGTTGCGGATCGGCATTTGCCAGGGCCTCTGTATTGCTGAGATCAAGACCGTTTCGGGCCAGAATCTCGCCTGCAAGCGTATCATAGTCGATACCCACGCTCGTGAGCTGAGGTGCCCAGGTCGATTTCGTGTAGTCCAGCAGCAGTTGCAGGTCGCCCTGAATCGCGGCGCCATCCTCGCCATTCGCCCAGCGTTGCTCCGCGCTGAGCCAGACTGAGCCTACAGCGCGCCAGAAACCGTCAATCTCGCTGTAAAACGGATCGACGGTACCGCGGAACGGGTCCACCACACCGCGAAAGGGATCAACGGATCCGCGAAACGGGTCCACCACGCCGCGCAGGGGATCGAGTTCGGCCTGCACCGTGAAGGGATCGACCCAGCCGCCGAACGGGTCCACCACACCGCGAAGGGGATCCAGATCTCCGTAGAAAGGATTTATCTCGCCGCGGAAGGGATCGACAGCACCGCGCAGGGGGTCAAACACGCCATAAAAGGGGTTCACTTCGCCCCGGAAGGGATTCACCGAACCGCGAAACGGGTCCACCACGCCGCGCAGGGGATCAACATTCAGCGGAATGATCTCTCCATAGACGGGATCAACATTGTTCCCGGGTCCCCCGGCGGGTGCCTGAAACGGATCGACGGCACCGCGCACGCCGCCCGCATTCAGCGGAATGATTTCGCCATAGACCGGGTCAATGCTGGCCCCAGGCAACCCGGCGCGGCCGCCAAACGGATTGACGGAACCACGGGCACCGTCGCCGGTGACGATGAGGGGGGAGGCACCCGGTCCGGTTGCCGCCATCGCAGACACAGGCATGCACGTCGCAGAAAGAACAAGCGCAATCGCGGTCGATGTCCCCGTCAGCGTGATTTCATTGGCCATTCTCGGTACTTCCCACTCTATCAACAGGTATTTGCGGATAGACCTCAGAAATTCGCAGCCGCGCATTAACGGCGCCTCTCTGACAATGGTAAATCCTAAATTTGCTTTAATTTCTCAAAAATATAGCAAATTATCATATAGTTACTTCAATCGGCTGATTTTTCGCGCGTGCCGCGTGGTAAGGTTTGTCCGCGCCGGAGGACATGGCGGGGCATACGGACCTCTTCACAAATTCCCGGCATTGGCGCATGACGCCGCGCATGCAGCCATATCTCGATCTAATGCGCGCCGCGCTTGACGGCGGCGCGGTGCGCGGCGACCGGACTGGAACGGGCACGCGCAGTATTTTCGGTTATCAGATGCGCTTCGACCTCAGCGCGGGATTCCCCCTGCTGACGACCAAGAGGCTGCATCTGAAAAGCATCGTCCATGAATTATTGTGGTTCATCGCGGGCGATACCAACATCCGCTATCTGAAGGATAATGGCGTTTCCATCTGGGACGACTGGGCGGATGAGAATGGCGAGCTTGGCCCGGTATATGGCAAGCAGTGGCGGCGCTGGGAAAGCGCCGACGGGCGCGTGGTGGACCAGCTGTCGAACGTGCTGGATCAAATTCGCACCAATCCGGAATCCCGCCGCCTGATCGTCAGTGCGTGGAACCCGGGCGAAGTCGACAATATGGCGCTGCCGCCGTGTCACTGCCTGTTTCAGTTCTACGTCGCGAACGGAAAGCTAAGCTGCCAGCTGTACCAGCGCAGTGCGGACATTTTTCTTGGCGTGCCTTTCAACATCGCAAGCTATGCTCTGCTGACGATGATGGTCGCGAAGGTTTCAGGGCTGGAGCCGGGCGATTTTATCCACACGCTTGGCGATGCGCACCTCTATTCCAATCATGAGGATCAGGCGCGCACGCAGCTGTCACGTTCGCCCCGTCCGCTGCCGACCATGACCATTGCCGACCGCGTCAGCCTGTTCGATTTCCGTTTCGAGGATTTCGAACTATCGGGATATGATCCGCATCCCCACATTAAGGCCCCCGTCGCGGTATGAGCAGGCCGGACATCGTCCTGGTCGCCGCACGCGCGGACAATGGCGTGATCGGCAAGGATGGCGCGATGCCATGGCACCTGCCCGCCGATTTGAAACACTTCAAGGCGCTGACCGTCGGAAAGCCCTGTATCATGGGCCGCAGGACGTTCGGCAGTATGGGCGGCGCGCTGCCTGGTCGGCACAATATCGTCATGACCCGCGATCCGGAATGGTCCGGCGAACGGGCACATGTCGCCGCCAATCTCGCGGAGGCGATCGCCGAGGCTGGCCTGAACCCGAAGGCGCGCGCGGACGAGATCATGATTATCGGCGGCGCAGAAATTTACGCGCTTGCCTTGCCGTCGGCGACGCGGCTGGAGCTGACCGAGGTGCATGCCCGGCCGGAGGGCGACACCTTCTTTCCGGAATTCGACATTTCGCGCTGGCGGGAGATTCGCCGCGAGCGGCATGCGGGGCCTGACGGGCAGCCCGATTTCAGCTTCGTGACGTGGGAACGCGCCTGATGGCCAGGACACCCGCCAAAAAAGGCAGGCCAAAACCAAGGGCGAAGCCAACGTCCGGGACAAAACCGAAAGCGGCGGCATATGGTGGGCTGAGGCGCCGGTTCGTCTTCACCGCGTTCATATTTATCGGCATCGCCGCGCTGTTTTTCTGGGCGGTGCCGGGGATTGTCGAACGCGCCATGAACCGGATCGAGGGAAGCGGACTTTGGCGGGTTTCGGACGACGCGGCGGCGCTGCATGCCGATCTGATTGTCGCCGATATGCATGCCGATACGCTGCTGTGGAAACGCGACCCGAACAGGCGCACGGATCGCGGCCATGTGGACCTTCAGCGGCTGCGCGACGGCAATGTCGCGCTGCAGGTGTTTGGTTCCGTAACGAAAACACCGCGCGGTCAGAATTACGATTCCAATAGCGCGGATACCGATAATATCACGCCGCTTGTGATTGCGCAGTTGCAGCCGCCCGCGACATGGGGCTCACTTTTGCAGCGCTCATTATACCACGCGCAGGAATTGAGGGATGCCGCGGAGGATGAGCCCGCCGGTTTCATACTGGTGCGGACGACGGCGGACCTGGCGGCCGTGCTGAAACGGCGCGCGGCGGGGGAACCGGTCGTCGGTGCGATGCTGGGCGCGGAAGGGCTGCACAATATCGAAGGCGATATCGCCAATCTCGACCGGCTGTTCGCTGCGGGGTTTCGCATGGGCGGCATCACGCATTTCTTCGACAATGAACTTGCCGGTTCGATGCATGGAGAGGTCAAGGGCGGCCTGACCCCGCTGGGGCGGCAGGCCGTGCGCCGTATGGAACGCATGGGCATGCTCGTCGATGTCGCGCACCTTTCGCACGAGGCGCTGGCAGAGCTGATCGACATGGCGGAAAAGCCGCTCGTTTCGTCCCATGGCGGGGTACAGGCCGTTTGCGACGTGAACCGCAACCTGACCGACGAGGAAATCCGCGGGATCGCAGCGACCGGCGGCGTGACCGGGGTCGGTCTGTGGGACGGCGCCGTGTGCCAGGCAGCGCCCGCCGCGACGGCGCGCGCCATGCGCCATATCCGTGATCTTGTTGGCATTGAGCACGTTGCGCTCGGCAGCGATTTCGACGGGGCCGTCACAACGGGGCTGGACGCGAGCGGCATGGCCGCCCTGACACAGGCGCTCATGGATCAGGGTTTCAGCGAAACCGAAATCCGGGCGGCAATGGGCGGCAATTTCATCGCTCTGCTGGCGAAGACCCTGCCCCGCCCGGTTCGGCCCGCGGAATGAGCATGATCCGCATTCAGGGAGACGACCCATTGCCGCCCGAATTGCATGGCGGCGTCGCGGCGCTGGGCAATTTCGACGGCTTCCACGGCGGGCATCAGGCCGTTGTCGGCATGGCGCAGGCGCGCGCGCGCGCCAAGACCGGTCCGTCGATCGTCATCACATTCGACCCGCATCCGGTACGCCTGTTCAAGCCGGACGCGCCGCCCATGACCCTGACAACGATCCCGCAGCGCCTCGACCTCTTCGAACGGTTCGGGCTCGACGCGACCGTCGTGCTGTCCTTTGACCGCAACATGGCGCGCCTGTCGCCGAAGGACTTTATCCGCGACGTTCTTGTCGAACGGCTGCGGCTGAAGGGCATCGTGACGGGTGAAGACTTCACCTTTGGCGCGCGGGCGGCCGGAACGACCGACGATCTGAAGCGCGCAGGCGCCGTCTATGAATTCGACGCCGATGCGGTCGCCGCAGTGAACGGCGCCGCGGGTCATCGTATCAGCTCGACCCGTATCCGCGCCGCGCTCGCGAAGGGCGATATGGTCACGGCGGCGCGCATGCTGACCCGCCCGTTCACCATTCGTGGTGAGGTGGAACATGGCGCGAAGCTGGGCCGCACGCTTGGCACGCCGACGGCGAATTTGCGCCTGCACCAATATGCCCGCCCTCTTTACGGCGTATATGCGGTACGCGGGCACCTGCCGGACGGAAAGATCGTGGACGGTGTCGCCAATCTGGGCATTCGCCCCATGATCGAACCACCCGCCGAACTGCTGGAAAGCTGGTTCTTTGACTGGAGCGGCGATCTGTACGGGAAGACGATCGATGTGGAGCTGATTGCGTGGCTGCGCGAGGAGCGGAAGCTGGACGGGCTTGACGCCCTGAAGGCGCAGATCAAACGCGATGCGGAGGCCGCGCGGGCGGCCCTCGACCAAGGCGCCCGGCGCCGTTAAGGCGTCGCCATGTCACGGATTACGATTGCCGAACAAAGCGCGCTGTCCCCCATCGCTTCGCGCGGGCCGGATATGCTGTCAAACGTCGAACGCTGGTGCGCGCTGAATACGGGCAGCCGCAATCTGGTCGGGCTTGCCGAAATGGCCGACATCCTTGTCGAGGCGTTCGCGCCGCTGGGCGGTGAGACTGAGATCCGCGATCCCGAGCCCGCTGAAACGCTCGACGAGACCGGCGCGCGCATCCCGCTCGCGCATGGCCGCAATGTTCATATCGTGCGGCCGGGCCGCGGCAATCGCCGTATCCTGCTGACCGGTCATATGGACACGGTGTTTCCCAAGGATCATCATTTTCAGGAACTGAAATGGCTGGAGGATGGTGTCCTCAACGGTCCCGGCGTCGCCGACATGAAAGGCGGCATTGCCGTCATGCTGGAGGCGCTGACCGCGCTGGAGGCATCGCCGCTCGCCGGGCAGATCGGTTGGGAAGTCATTCTGAACGCCGATGAGGAAGTGTCCTCGCTGGGCAGCGCGCCGCTTCTCGCGGATGCCGCGTCCCGCTGCCAGATTGGACTGACCTTCGAACCCGCGGCGGAGCCTGACGGAACACTCGCGGGCGGGCGCAAGGGCAGCGGTAATTTCGCAGCCGCCATAACCGGCCGCGCCGCCCATGCCGGCCGCAATCCAGAGGATGGCCGCAATGCGCTGGTCGCCGCGGCCGACCTTGCCGTCCGGCTGGACACCATGAAGCATGAACGACCGACATTGTCGGTGAACCCCGCAAAGCTGGATGGCGGCGGTCCCAATAATGTCGTGCCGGAACGCGCCGTTCTGCGCTGGAACGTGCGCCCGCTCACGCCGGAGGATCAGGCCTGGGCGGAAGCCAGACAGGCCGAACTTTTCGCCGATATAAAGCAGCGCCACGACGTCGGGATCGACATTACGGGCAGCTTTGCCCGCCCCCCCAAACCGCTGGACGACAAGCAGTTGGGACTGTTCACACTCGTCAAGGAGTGCGGCGCGGCGCTGGGGCACGACATTCGCTGGAAACACACTGGCGGCGTTTGCGATGGGAACAATCTGGCTGCAGCAGGTCTGGCTGTCGTCGACACGATGGGGGTACGCGGCGGCGCGATTCATTCCGACCGCGAATTCCTGATCGTTGACAGTCTGACCGAACGGGCCGAGTTAGCCGCGCTTACGCTGATGCGACTAGCCGAGGGAAGACTGGATATATGAGTTTCTGGTTCATGCGGCCCGCGAGGATCGACGATGTCGATGCCGTCATGGAACTTGCCAAGTTGACGGGCGCGGGATTCACCAACCTGCCACCCGATCGCGACAGTCTGGCCGCCCGGCTAAACTGGTCCGATCGCAGCTTCGCGCGCGAAGACGATGCGCCGCAGGACGAACTTTACATGCTGCTTATGGAGGAGGCGGGCACGGGACGCATCGGCGGCAGCGCACTGCTGTTCAGTCGCCTTGGCGTACGCTGGCCCTTCTATTCCTATCGCATGTCCTGCCTCAGCCAGTTTTCGCAGGAGCTGGAGCGCACCATTCGCCTCGACGTCCTGCATCTCGTCAACGATTTCAACGACGCCAGTGAAGTCGGCGGCCTGTTCCTACACCCTGATCTCAGGACCGGCGGCCTGGGCGGCATGCTGGCGCGCAGCCGCTATCTTTTCATCGCGCGTCACAGGCAGCGTTTCGCCGATCGTGTGATCGCGGAACTGCGCGGGCGCATCGATGAGAACGGGCATTCGCCGTTCTGGGACGGTCTCGGCCGCCAGTTCTTCGGCATGAACTTCGATGAAGCCGACACATTTAATTCCTTGAATGGAAATCAGTTCATTGCCGACCTCATGCCAAAACTGGCAATCTACACCGCCCTGCTGCCGGAGGCGGCACAGGCGGCCATCGGCCAGCCGCACGAAAGCGGTGTACCGGCGATGCGGATGCTGGAGAAGGAAGGGTTCGCCTATAATGGCTATGTCGACATTTTCGACGGCGGCCCCACCATGGTGGCGGCAACCAACAGTCTGCGCACCATCAAGGCCGCGCAGCCAATGCCGGTTGCGGCCGTCACCGACATGCCCGACGCCGAGCGCCGCGGCCTTGCGGCGGCGGGGCAGCTGCGGGATTTCCGCGCATGGTCAACCTCTGCAACGGTCGGAGAAAATGGCCTGACCCTGCCCAGCCATGAGGCCGCCACGCTGAACGTCACTACCGGAGACACCATTACCCATGTCGCGCGATGAACTGATTTCGACGGACCCATGTACAGGCGAAGTGGTGTGGCAGGGTCCGGCGGCCACACCCCAAGATGTCGACGCGGCGGTACGGAATGCGCGGGCCGCACAGGTGCACTGGGAATCCCGGCCGATATCGGAGCGCCGCAACCTTGTGCAGCGCTTTCAGAACAAGATCCGCGACCGCGGCGAAGATCTCGCCCGCATGATTTCAAGGGAAACCGGCAAGCCCCATTGGGAAACCAAGACCGAAGTCACCGCCGTCCAGTCGAAAATCGACATTTCGATCACCGCCTATCAGGAGCGCACCGGCAACCGGCAGGTTCAGGGCGCGCAGTTCACCCAGGCGCTGCGGCACCGCGCGCATGGCGTGCTGGCGGTCCTCGGACCCTATAATTTCCCCGCGCATTTGCCGAACGGCCATATCGTGCCGGCGCTGCTGGCAGGCAATGCGATCGTCTTCAAGCCGAGCGAACAGGCCCCCGGCACCGCCGAAATCATGAAGGAATGCTGGAGCGAGGCGGGCCTGCCCGACGGTTGCCTGCAAATCGTACAGGGCGAGGGCGGCACGGGCCGCGCGCTTGCGGGGCATAAGGGCATAGATGGCCTGCTATTCACAGGCAGCAGCGGCACCGGCAAGATGCTGTCCAGGCAGTTCAGCGAGACACCGGGCAAGATCCTGGCGCTGGAAATGGGCGGCAACAACCCACTTGTCGTCTGGGACGTTCATGAAAACGACCTGGAAGCCGCCGCAGCGCTGATCGTGCAATCCGCATTTCTGTCGGCAGGTCAGCGCTGCACCTGCTCGCGCCGACTGATCGTGCGCGACAAGGTGCATGACGAAATCATGCATTTTATGAACGAGCTGACCGCGGACCTGATCGTCGGATCGCCATTTGACGACCCGCAGCCCTTTATGGGTCCTGTCGTTTCCAACCGCGCCGCGGACCAGCTGCAGGAACAATATCTCAACCTGCAGATGGGCGGCGCGAAGGCGATCCGGAAACTCGAACGGCCCGATCCCGAGCGGCCGTTCCTGACACCCGCCATCCTGGACGTGACCGCAGTTGAAAATCGTCCGGACGAAGAAATGTTCGGCCCGGTGCTGCAGATGATCCGTGTCAATGATTTCGATCAGGCGATGGACGAGGCGAACAATACGCGCTTTGGCCTGTCTGCGGGCCTGATCAGCGACGATCCAGACCTTTATGACCGGTTCCGGCGCGAGGTTCGTGCGGGCATCGTCAACTGGAACCGGCCGACAAATGGGGCGTCATCATCAGCGCCGTTTGGCGGCGTTGGCGATTCCGGCAATCACCGCCCCAGCGCCTATTATGCAGCGGATTACTGCGCTTATCCGGTCGCCAGTCTCGAATTCGAAAAAATTCGCGGCGAAATCAGCATGGGACGCAAATCTCTGGTGCAATGATATGCGCAACATTATAATACGGCGACAGTCTCCCCTCTCAGCAGAAAGTCCGCTCAGATGAAAATCGGCGTCCCCAAGGAAATCAAGGTCCACGAATATCGCGTCGGTATGACGCCGGCATCTGTTTTCGAGCTGACGGGCGCGGGCGGACATGAAGTGTTTGTCGAGACCGGGGCAGGCGACGGCATCGATTTTTCCGACGCGGATTATCAGGAGGTCGGCGCGACCGTCCTGCCAACCGCCGAGGCCGTGTTCAGCACCGCCGACATGATCGTCAAGGTGAAGGAACCGCAACTGCACGAATGTGCGTGGCTGCAACCACATCAGACGCTGTTTACCTATCTTCACCTGGCCGCCGACAAGCCGCAGGCGGAGGCGCTGATGAAATCGGGCGCGACCTGCATCGCCTATGAGACCGTGACCGACAAAACCGGCGCACTGCCGCTGCTGCGCCCGATGAGCCAGGTCGCCGGACGACTGTCGGTACAGGCGGGCGCGCATTATCTGGAAAAGGCGAATGGCGGCCGCGGCGTCCTGCTGGGCGGCGTTCCCGGCGTTGCTCCGGCGAAAGTCGCCATCCTTGGCGGCGGCGTTTCCGGCTTCAACGCGGCGCAGATGGCCGTCGGTCTGGGCGCCGACGTGACGATCTATGACGTTTCGACCATGCGCCTGGCCGAGCTGGACGAGCTGTTCCAGAACCGGGTGAAGACCGTTTACGCCAGCGCCGCGGCCGTGCGCCGCGCCGTCGAAACGTCGCATCTCCTGATCGGTGCCGTCCTTATTCCGGGCGCCGCCGCACCAAAGCTGGTGACACGCGACATGCTGAAGACGATGCGGCGCGGCTCTGTTCTTGTCGATGTCGCCATCGATCAGGGCGGCTGCTTTGAGACGTCGCGCCCCACGACGCATGACGAACCGATTTATATTGAAGAGGACGTCATCCATTATTGCGTCGCCAACATGCCGGGCGCGGTTGCGCGCACGTCCACCTTCGCGCTGAATAATGCGACGCTGCCCTTCATCGTGAAACTGGCCAATATGGGCGCGGACGCGGCGATGGCCGCCGACCCCTTCCTTGCCGAGGGCCTGAATGTCAGAGGCGGCAAGATCACCCATGACGCCGTCGCAAAGGCGCTCGATCTTTAGGGGCTCGGTGCCCTAGAGGAACTTCGCGAACGGCTTTGCGGCCTTCGCGGCGTCCTCGAACTTGTCCTCGTCATCGACCAGGGCGAGCAGCATTGCCGCCTGCGCTTTCATCATGCGTTCGAACGCGTCGCGCGGCTTTGCTCTTGCGGCGGGCGCCAGGATCGCGCGCAGCTTTTCCGCTTCGTCCTCCTTGCCGATCTCGACCATGCCCACGGCGTAGAAAACCCGGTAGGTTGGATCACGGCCGTCTAGCCGTATCGCCTTTTCAAAGGCCTCGACGGCCCGGTCGGACTTGGCACCGACCACGCCGCCAGCGATGAATTTACCCAGTGTGCCAATCGCGCCGGAATGCCAGCCGCCAATGGCCGCCTGCGCAAAGGCGTCGCGCGGGTCCGCATTCGCGGCCTGAACCATCAGGCGCAGCGCCCTCTTTCCCAGCGAAGGGCTCTTCGTCAGCTGCGCACGATAGCCAATCGCCGCCGCCTTTTGCAGCAGCGCGGCGGCGTTGCCGGGCGCCAGATGAAGCGCGGTATCCGCATCCGCTTCGGCGTCCGCGATCAGCATCAGCGCCTCGTCCTTGCTGTCCGCCTGATAAGCCGCGCGCACCAGCGTCGACCGCGCGCCGAGCGTCAGGTTCGCCGCCGTCTCATCCCCGCGCGCAGCCTTCGCCGCGGCGGCGTAATTGCCCGCCGCGTAAAGCTCCTGCACCGACATTGCGCCTGCGGGCACGGCAAGGCCAAGCGACAGTGCGGCCATCATGACAAGCGGCAATTTCCGCCCACTCATCGGGCCAGCGCCTCCGCGATCAGCTTCCGTGAATTTTCGATGCCGTAAAGCGAGATGAAGCTACCCATGCGCGGACCCTGACTGCTTCCCAGAAGCGTTTCATAGAGCGCGGAGAACCAGGCCCGGAGAGGCTGGAATTCATGCGCTTTCCCCACGGCATAAACCTCATTCTGGATGTCCTCAGCCTGAACAGATCCAAGGCCGGCCAGCCGGTCGTCAAGGTCCTGAAGCGCGGCACGCTCCTGATCCGTCGGCGCGCGCTTCTGCAAAGTCGGCGCGACCACGGTCCGCACATAAGCGACCGCATGGCCAATAAGCGCATCAAGCTCGGGTTCCGATGCAGGCGTCGCGTCAGGCACATAGTTCGCAAGGTACGCCCAGACGGTGTCCCTGTCCGCCTCCTCGCCCATCACGCCGACAAGGTTGAGAAGCAGGCTGAATGGCACGGGCAGCTCGTTCGCCGGAACTTTCCCGCCCGGTTTTGCCATATGCACATGATGCGCGGCATTGCCGAGACGCTTGTCCCAGCCTTGCTCGTGCCACAGCGCGCGCGCGGCGTAATAATCGTCGATCACCTTTGGAATCAGGCCGTTGTGCAACTGTTTCGCGCGTTTCGGCTCGCGGAAGATATAGAAAGCGAGCGATTCCTCCGGCCCGTATCTCAGCCAGTCGTCGATGGAGAGGCCATTGCCCTTGGACTTGGAAATCTTCTCGCCCGCGGCATCCAGGAACATCTCGTAGATCATGCCTTCGGGCTTGCGCCCGCCAAGCACCTTCGCGATCCGCCCGGACTGCACGCCTGAATCGGTCAGGTCCTTGCCATACATCTCGTAATCGACACCCAGCGCGACCCAGCGCATGGCCCAGTCCGCTTTCCATTGCAGCTTTGCCGCGCCGCCGAGCGCGGACTGTTCGTGAACCGTGCCATCCTCCCCGGTGAAACGGATCATCCCCGTTTCCCAATCAAGCACCTCCACCGGCACCTGCAGGACGACGCCGGTGGACGGGCTGATCGGCAGAACCGGGGAATAGGTCGCGCGCCGCTCTTCGCGCAGAGTCGGCAGCATGATATCCATGATCTGCTGATAGCGGCGCAGCACATTTTTCAGCGCATCGTCGAAATGGCCGCCCTGATATTGTTCGGTCGACGACATGAATTCATATTCAAAACCATATTGATCGAGAAACGCGCACAGCCGTGCATTGTTATGCGCAGCGAAACTGTCATGCGTCCCGAAAGGGTCCGGAATCTGCGTCAGCGGCTTGCCAAGGTGCGGGGTCAATGCATCGGCGTTCGGGATGTTGTCCGGTACCTTGCGCAGCCCGTCCATATCGTCACTGAACGCGATCAGGCGCGTTTCCACATCCGCCATCTCATGCAGCGCGCGGCGCACCATGGTGGTACGCAGAACTTCATTGAAGGTCCCGATGTGCGGCAGGCCGGACGGGCCGTACCCCGTTTCGAAAATAATCGGCAATCCATCGGGCTTGCGGCCATCGGGGTAGCGTTTCAGCACCCGGCGCGCCTCTTCATAGGGCCAGGCTTTGGACGTGAGGGCGGCGGCGCGAAGGTCGGAGTGAATATGTGTCATGCGGGCGAGCTAGGCTTCCGGAGAGACGGCGGCAAGGCCGGAAAAAGGGTTGGGCGGCGGCGCGGTCCAAATATGGTGCGAGGTCACTACATATCATCCCGTATCAGCCACCCGCGATAGCGCACCAGCCTGCCGATTATCGGCAGTGCGATATCGACATGGAAATTGAAGCGGCCATCATCGGCATGCTCATGCGCCTTTATGCGCGGTACCAGGAAGCGCGGCATGGGAATGTGAAAGACCGTCCAGCTGCTGAGCGGCATGTGGATGCGGGCATTTTTGACCGTCAGCGCCATGCGAAAGCGGAGCGGCCCGAACCGCTCGATCAGCCATGGTCCGTCATCCTGCATGTGACTTTCCATGACATGATCGCCAAAATGCCGTTCCCAGCGCTCGCCCGTTTCATTGCGAGTTATGGCGACGCGCAATGGTACTGACGCGCGCTTTCCCGGCAGGCGGAACAGCCACGCGATCGCGTGGCCCACAATATTCGCCGGACCATCCACAGCGGCCTCTCCGGTTGCCATGACAACGTCATCAACCTGATGCATTACCTGCAACGGCGCGGG
Source organism: Pacificimonas pallii (assembly GCF_019204005.1). Classification (GTDB taxonomy): domain Bacteria; phylum Pseudomonadota; class Alphaproteobacteria; order Sphingomonadales; family Sphingomonadaceae; genus Pacificimonas; species Pacificimonas pallii. The sequence continues at coordinate 535,714 of NZ_JAGSPA010000001.1, forward strand.
CAGCCGATCATATGCCGTCCCCAGCACGCGCCGATAAAGCGTGGCGGGCCGAATTTCTGCGCGAATGGCGGTCGCAATGCCAAAACGCTGCAGCCAGGGCGCGCAATCGGCGAGCGTCACGAGATCGCCGCCGTCGCGCGCACCGTTGCGAGGACGCTGCCCTGAAAGCAGTGCACGAACGGTCGCAGCGGCTACGATGGCGGGTAGATATGGCCCATTGTCACCCGGTGCGATCAGGTGCCAGCTGGCGGCAAGGACCGCGCCGTTCGCGCCCTCGCCCTGCACCGTCACCAGCATGCCGCCGCGATGGTCCCCGAACCTGAACAGATTGGCCACGATGCGCATGGGCACTGCGAGCCATTCAAGCCCCGGGAGCAGGCGCGCCTTCACCAGCCGCGCTGCAAGCACCAAACCGAATTGTGCGAAAGCAGGGCGAGTGGCGACTCCGAAATCGACACTTTGAAGGCCCGGCCAGCGCTGCAGCAGGGTTTCATATTCCGGCACATCGACCCGCGCAAAGCTGAGCGGGCCAAGCGGCGCACCGCCTGGAATCGCGACGCTATCGCTCCAGCCGCCAGCCAGGGCATGGCACTGCCCCTGCGGCGCGGGAAGCGAACGTCCGGCCTGCGCGGCAATGGCGCGGATGACACTGTGGCCCATGCGGATGCGCGGGCTGGGCGCGATGCCAGCACGGACATGATGCACCGCCCGCCACCCCGCCGTCATGTCGGCCAGTGCAGCCACCGTGATGGCGGGACAGGTCGAGGCACCGCTGCGGACAAAAACGCCCGCCGCTTTTGCCGCCCCGTCCAACGCATCGATCCCAGTGACGAACGTCCGCGCGTCGGCAAGGTCGATATAGTCGATGCCCGCCGCAATCGCGGCCCGCGCCAGGCGGTAGGGGTCGGTATAATCCTGAAATGGGCCGCTTGCATCGATGAGGAGGCCTGCCCCCGCAGCGGTGATGTCCGCAGCCGACGCGCTGTCCCGGTCAAAGGCAAGCGCCGTGCAAGCCGTGTCTGGCAGCTTCTGACGCAGCCTGCGACACGCCGCTTCCGCGCGGTCCAGACTGCGACCGGCCAGGATCAGGTGCACGCCCGGCTCCCCGAGCAGCAGTTCCGCCAGCCGCCGCCCGAACATACCGGACCCGCCCACCAGCAATATGTTCAGCGCAGTCACAACCCGATAAACCGCGCACGCTGCGCAGCCGTCGGCAAGAAACACTGTTCGCGTCGTCCGGCAATCCGCATCCGGTTGCGGGCAATCATCTTGTATAGCGCGTCCCGCATGGCGCGCGGGAGCAGCCTGCCTATCGCGGCAATGCGCCAGATACCGCCCAGCAGTTCGAACAGCCGGATCGACGCATCCGCCTTGGTCAGCAGCTTGCCATGCTCGATCAGCAGATTGGTCTCGTAATCGTCCGTGCGCAGGGCATAGTGATTGTAAAGGGCAGTGCCCAAAGGTGACTGCGCCGGAGTCAGATTGATCCGATGGGCGCGATCATATCTCAGCACGAATGCCGCAGCCGCAGAACAGAACGCGCAATGGCCATCGAAGACGAACAGCGCGCGCGACTGGTCAAAGATGGGTACGCTAGCGTCCTCGCTGAGGGACCCGCCAGGATCATCGGGGTAACAGGCGGCTGTCATAGTCATCCCGTTATCAGGGTGTGCGCCGCCGCACATGGTGCATGACTGTCGCACGCAGGACACTGCACACCCCTAGCAGCGCGCCTCATTCTCCTCGACGCTTTTCACCGTATAGGCCTGGTCGTTGGGCGTTATGCCGCCATAGCCGCGCAGGTCCTCGACATAACCGCGGGCTTCGCGGGTCATCGCGCAGCCCGCCGCGATCTGTCCGGCGGCGAGGTAGCTGTCTGAAAGTTCGTCAGCGGCGATCATGAGGTTTCGCGCACCATTCGCATCGGGATCGCGCATGCCTGCCCATGTCTTTCGCAGCGCGAGTGACGTTTTGCGGTCTTCGATCGCGGCCGCATAATTCTCCATGGCATGAAAGGCGCCGCCGCGATTCGCGTATATCGCGAACAGCAGATAGATCGCCCCGCGATCTTCGGGATCACGGCGGCTAAGCTCCTGGGCGATGTCCAGCGCTTCGGTATAGAGCGACACCGCCTCTGGCAGGGATTGCTCAGCCGTCACCAGCCCGCTGGCAAGCGACCATAGGGCAACGGCGCGGCCGCGCCTGTATTTCGCCGTCTCACCGTCCGCACCCATCAGCGCCTTTTGCACCTCGACGGTTTCGCGAAGGTCGGCAATCGCGAGGTCATGTTGCTTCAGATAGGAATAGGAGAGTCCCCGCTGGCGCAGCAGATTGACCTGCACCGCAAGCCCCTGTTTCTGCGCCTGTATGTCATTCGGCAGCGCCCTGAACTGTCTCAGCCCCTCAGTCAGTCGTTCGGCGGATTCAGCAAATTTGTTCTGCCAGTTATAAGCATCCCCCTGATAGCGGACGCTGTTGACGAGGCCGAGCCGCGCTTCGGAATGTTCAGGGCCAAGGCCTGCGTAAAGTTCACGGGCAGTCGCCACCAGGGCAAGCGCGCCTTCAGGGTCCGAATCTTCGTATAAAGCCCTGGCGGCCTGCTTCAGCCGCAGGTCGGCGAGCGCAAGCTGCGCCTCCGCCGCCTCCGGGTAGCGCGCATGCGCGGCTTCCAGAATGGCTTCTCCGGCACGCACCGATTCATTGGCCGCGTCGCCCTTGCCAAGCGCGCCGTCATCGAGGCCGCCCTGCACTTCCGCCAGCCGCAAATAACCGCGCCCGGTTTCGACGAGCAGACCGACATCGGCATTTTCCGTCCGCGCAAGCCTGTCGAGATATCCCTGCGCGGTCGACGCAATCACTTCGCGCGCCGACGTCGACCCGGGTACGTCGGCGACGGCATCGTGCACGTCGGACATCAATGTGTTTGCCAGTTCCCGCACGTCGGCGAAACGCTGGTCCGCATCCGCCCTGGCGGTCTGCGCGCGATCGAGCGCGAGCAGGGTCGCCGCCAGCGCGCCGATCAACAGGACGAGCGCGGACGCCGCAATCGCACTCGCCGCCTTGTTGCGGGCAAGCAGCTTCCGTGCGCGGTAGCGCCAGTCATCGCCGCGCGCCGCGATGGGATGGCCGCGCAGAAAGGCTCTTACATCGGCTGCCATCGCCTCGACGGTGGCATAGCGCTGAACCGGGTCCGGATGCATCGCGGTGCGCGCGATCATGTCGATGTCGGCCGGGACGCCGATGGCAGGTGGCGGTGTTTCGGTGGTGACGCGCTTATGCGCTTCAGGCAGGCTGAGGCCAGCAAGATCGAAAGGCCGCGCCCCGCTCGTAAGTTCATATAACAGCACGCCGAGCGAATAGATGTCGCTGGCCGTGGTCGCGACGTCTCCGGCCAGCCGCTCGGGGGCGGCATAAGCGGGCGTCACCGGAACGGCGCCAAAGCCGGTATTGTCACCGGGACCCGCTGCCTCCGCCATCAGTTTCGCAATGCCGAAGTCGAGCAGTTTCGGGCGCCCATCCTGCGTAATGAGGATGTTGCCCGGCTTGATATCCCTGTGCAGGACCAGGTTGCGGTGGGCATGAGCCACGGCGGCAAGAACGCGCGTGAACGCATCCAGCGTATCGTCAAGGGCGCGGTCAGGGTCATAAGCGAAGGGCTCACCCTCGACATATTCCATCACGATATAGGGGCGGTCAGCGGTGCCGCCTGCCGAATCCGCGCCCGTTATGGTGCCGCCGTCCAGCATCACGGCAATCCCGGGATGCTGCAACTGCGCGAGCAGCGCCTGTTCCGTCTGGAAGCGCGCCAGAACATTTTCGCTCGCCGACTGCACAGGTACGAACTTAACGGCGACCCTGCGTTCAAACGCGCCATCGTCGCGCTCGCCTGCCCAGACGGTGCCCATGCCGCCCTCTGCGATGCGCCCGGTAATCCGGTAAGGTCCGACACGCGGCGGCGGGCGGTCGCCAAAGGCGGCTTCCAGGCCGGCGCCCGTGTTCATTTCCGCCCGGTCTTCGGCCAGCAAAAGCTCACGAACGCGGGTTTCGAGCGCCTCGTCGCCCGCGCAGCTGGCGGTGACATATTGCGTCCGCGCGTCCCCCACGCGGTCCAGGGCATTCTCAACGATATCGAGAGCGCGAACGTCAAGCGGCTGCGGCAGGGGCCAGTCCTCCGTCCCGATCGGGCGTTTCAGCGCCCAGTTCCAGCTCAAGCCATGCCCGCGCACTGCGCCAGCTGCGTTTTACCGTGGACTCCGAAACGTCCAGCGCAGTCGCAATTTCGACGTTGGTCATCCCTCCGAAGAACTTCATTTCCACGATCCGCGCGCGGTCGGCGGATATCTCCGCAAGCGACGTCAACGCGTCGTGCACCGCCAGCGTATCACGTGGCATCCTTGTCTGCGCGGCAAGCCCGGTCAGCAGCGTGACATGCTGTCCCGCACGCTTCGACGCATGCGCCTTGCGCGCCTGATCGACGAGGACGCGGCGCATCGTGGTTGCCGCCATCGCCAGAAAATGCGCACGGTCGGCGAAACTCATATCGTCGAGATTGAACAGGCGAAGCGCGCATTCATGCACCAGTTCGGTCGGCTGCATCGCCGCACGGCGACTGTCGCGCGCCAGCATATTGCCGGCAAGCTTTCTGAGATCCTGATACAGCGCGTCCATGACCGCCTCGCGCGCGTCATCGTCGCCGGTGCGCCAGCGATCCAGCGCGGCGGCCAGGCGGTGTTCCGCACCTTTTCCGGTTCCAGCTAATCCCGGCGCCACAAAGACCAAGCTCCCCCGTTTACGGACCATATGACGGACGTCGCGGGATGCAAGCGCCCCTCGCGGGCGCGTCCCGCCAGGTGAAGTGGCCCCTGCTAGTCGTCCAGTTCGTCATCATACATGTCTTCGCCATCATCAAGATCGCGGTGATTTTCCCAATCATCCATGCCGCCCATGAAATCCGAAAGGTCGATAAAGTCGTTCGCCGCCTTCTGGAGCTCCAGCGATACCTGTGCCTTCGTCGAAGCGACCTCGACACGAATGCCGCGGCGGCGCAGTTTCTCCGCCAGATAGTGGAAGTCGGCGTCGCCCGTGACCAGCACGACCACGTCCGGTCGCACTTCCAGGCACATTTCCACCGCGTCCATCGCCATCAGCACATCGACATTGGCGTTCAGCGTCTCGGGGCGCTGCGGCGATCCCTTGCCGTGGTGCGTGACGGCCATGAAACCGTTGAAGCGCAGGAAATCGCGAAAACGGATCTTGGAATCATGGCGCTGCTGCCATTCGACCGGCATGTCTTCATAGCGCATCGCGGGCGGCAGGCCGAGATAGACGACCATTTCAACAAGCTGCCGGTCATGCCCCTCGTCCGCCAGATAATCGGCCAGCGCGATATAGTCGGTCTTCTTGCCTGCCTGATAGGCGGCATGGGCGAAATTGGCTTCGTCGACAAAAATCAGGATACGCTTCACAATGAATGTCACTTTCAAACAGGATAAATATATTCCGGCCGCTCTCGCGAGCCGCAAGTCGTTGCATTTACGAAATTAAATGCCCATAATGGTCATATCGCCTTGAAACCGCTGCTAATAACATTCGCGACTCTTAGCAAACTTCGTGCCATCGGCGCCATTTGTTACGCTTTCCGTTACTTACAATGACGCTGCCCTGACGCCATGTGAACAATGTGTAAAGCAGACCGACAGTTTACCTGCGACGTCATCTTGGCGGGTGACGCGTTCGCAGCGGCGTGAAGAGGGGGCCCGCGAGCCTTTGACTCGCAGCCACCGCGTTCCTATATACACGCCACCAGCGATTCCGAGACATGAGCCACCGTCGCGCAGTGGCTCGCACGGATGGAACGCCTGGTAACAACACGCGAGAAATCAGGAACGCGGTTCCGCCCGGCAAGGAAAGCAGGGCGAAACCCGCCTTTTTTCTGCGTTTTTTTGTGCCCGGACCTTTTGAATCGACAAGGGATATTTCATGGCAACGCAGCAGGCCCAGAGCTTCATCGGCAAGAAACGTGTTCGCAAGATGTTTGGTGACATCGTCGAAGCGATCGAGATGCCAAACCTTATCGAGGTCCAGCGCGAATCCTATGAACAGTTCCTGCGCTCCCGCCCCGAAGACGGCTATGTCTCCGGCCTGGAAAAGACGCTGCGCAGCGTCTTTCCGATCCGCGATTTCGCGGGTACGGCAGAACTCGATTTCGTGCATTACGAACTCGAGGCGCCGAAATACGACACTGAGGAATGCCGCCAGCGCGGCCTGACATACGCCGCGCCGATGAAGGTGACGCTGCGCCTGATCGTTTTTGAGATCGACCCCGACAGCGAAGCCCGCTCCGTGCTCGATATCAAGGAGCAGGATGTCTATATGGGCGACATGCCGCTGATGACGCAGAACGGCACGTTCATCGTCAACGGCACCGAGCGCGTGATCGTGTCCCAGATGCATCGCAGCCCGGGCGTCTTCTTCGACCATGACCGCGGCAAGACGCATGCCTCCGGCAAATATCTCTTTGCCGCGCGCATCATTCCCTATCGCGGCTCGTGGCTCGATTTCGAATTCGACGCCAAGGACATCGTCAATGTCCGCATCGACCGCAAACGCAAGATCCCGGCCACGACCCTGCTGCAGGCGCTGGGCGGCATGACGATCGAAATCGACAAGCCCGAAGGCAAATTCAAGATCGGCGAAGATGCGCTGATCGAAGGGTCCATCACGGCCGGTACCATCGAATCCATCGAGAAGGATCGCATGATCGTCTCCGGTGTTCATGGCCTGGTTGAACGGGGCCGCCACGTCACCGGCGGCGAATCGGGCGCGAAGGCACAGATTCAGAAGATCGTCCGCCGCGGCAGCAGCCCCGACGACATTCTGGCAATGTTTTACGACACCATCACTTACAAACGCGACAAGAAGGGCTGGAAAATGCCGTTCGTCGCCGACGCCTGGCGCGGCAAGAAGCCGATTTTCGACATCGTCGATGCGTCATCCGGCGAAGTCGTTTTCGAGGCGAACAAGAAGATCACACCGCGCAGCATCAAGAAAGCCACCGATGCCAATCTGGAAGAGCTGCTGATCCCGGTGGAAGAGATTGTCGGGCGTTATGTTGCGCACGACATGGTCGACACGAAGACCGGCCGAATTCACGCCGAAGCCGGCGACGAGATCGACGAAGACATGATCGCCCGTTTTGACGAAGCGAAGATCAAGGAGGTCGAGCTTCTCGATATCGACCATCAGAATGTGGGTCCGTGGATCCGCAACACGCTGCGTGTCGACAAGGCGGAAGAGCGTGATGCCGCTCTTGCCGAAATCTATCGCGTCATGCGCCCGGGTGAGCCGCCCACGCGTGAGACGGCGGAATCCATGTTCGCCGGCCTGTTCTTCGATTCCGAACGCTACGACCTGAGTGCGGTCGGCCGCGTCAAGATGAACATGCGTCTCGACATGAAGGTCGATGACAAGATGACCACGCTGCGCGACGAGGACATCCTCGAAGTCGTGAAGACCATGGTCAATCTGAAGGACGGCAAGGGCGACATCGACGATATCGACAATCTCGGCAATCGCCGCGTGCGTTCGGTCGGTGAGCTTCTGGAGAACCAGTACCGCGTCGGGCTGCTGCGCATGGAGCGCGCCGTCAAGGAACGCATGTCGAGCGTTGATGTCGACACGGTCATGCCGAATGACCTGATCAATGCGAAACCTGCCGTCGCCGCGGTGCGCGAATTCTTCGGCTCCTCGCAGCTGTCGCAGTTCATGGACCAGACCAATCCCTTGGGCGAAGTTACCCACAAGCGCCGCGTGTCCGCACTCGGCCCGGGCGGTCTGACGCGCGAACGCGCCGGTTTTGAAGTCCGCGACGTGCATCCGACGCATTATGGCCGCATCTGCCCCATCGAGACGCCGGAAGGGCCGAATATCGGCCTGATCAACAGCCTCGCGACATTCAGCCGCGTCAACAAATACGGCTTCATCGAAACGCCGTATCGCACCGTCGTCGACAATAAGGTGACGTCCGAAGTCGTCTATTTGTCCGCCATGGAAGAGCAGAAGCACACCATCGCGCAGGCGAACGCCGACCTGACCGACGAGGGCGGTTTTATCGAGGAAATCGTCTCGAGCCGTCAGGCGGGCGAATTTCTGATGGCGCAGCGCGACACCATCACGCTGATGGACGTCTCGCCCAAGCAGCTGGTTTCGGTTGCCGCGTCGCTGATCCCCTTCCTGGAAAACGATGACGCCAACCGCGCATTGATGGGATCGAACATGCAGCGTCAGGCCGTGCCTCTGGTGCGCGCCGAGGCGCCGTTCGTCGGCACCGGCATGGAAGGCACGGTGGCCCGCGATTCCGGCGCTGCGGTCACGACGCGCCGTGCAGGCATCATCGATCAGGTCGATGCCGAGCGCATCGTCGTGCGCGCTACCGAGGATCTGAATCCGGGCGAAAGCGCGGTCGATATCTACAAGCTGCGCAAGTTCCAGCGTTCTAACCAGAACACCGCCATCAACCAGCGTCCGCTGGTGAAGGTGGGCGACGTCGTGACCAAGGGCGACATCATCGCCGATGGTCCATCGACGGAGCTGGGCGAACTGGCGCTGGGCCGCAACGTCCTCGTCGCGTTCATGCCGTGGAACGGTTATAATTATGAGGATTCCATCCTCATTTCCGAGCGCATCGTGAAGGATGACGTCTTCACCTCGATCCATATCGAGGAATTCGAAGTCATGGCCCGCGATACCAAGCTGGGCCCCGAAGAGATCACGCGCGACATTCCGAACGTCGGCGAGGAAGCGCTCCGCAACCTCGACGAGGCGGGCATCGTCTATATCGGTGCCGAGATCGAGCCGGGCGACATCCTCGTCGGCAAGATCACGCCGAAGGGCGAAAGCCCCATGACGCCGGAAGAGAAGCTGCTGCGCGCCATTTTTGGCGAGAAGGCTTCGGACGTTCGCGACACGTCTCTGCGCCTGCCGCCGGGCGTGGCGGGCACGGTTGTCGAGGTCCGCGTTTTCAACCGTCACGGCATCGACAAGGACGAGCGCGCCCTGCAGATCGAGCGTGAGGAAATCGAACGCCTCGAAAATGACCGCGAGACCGAACGCGCCATTCTGGACCGCGCCACCTATAACCGCCTGAAGGATACCCTTGTGGGCCAGATGGCGGCGGCGGCGCCCAAGGGTTTCAAGAAGGGCGAGAAAATCACCGCCGAGACGCTCGATTCGATCGAGCCGCGCGGTGACTGGTGGAAGTTCGCCGTTACCGACGATCAGACCCAGTCCGACCTTGAGGCGATGAAGGGCCAGTATGACGACGCCCAGAAAAACCTGAAGGCCCGCTTCGAAGAGAAGGTAGAGAAGCTTCAGGCCGGTGACGAAATGCTGCCGGGCGTGCTCAAGATGGTGAAGGTCTTCGTCGCCGTGAAGCGCAAGCTGCAGCCGGGCGATAAAATGGCCGGCCGCCACGGGAATAAGGGCGTGATTTCCCGCATTCTGCCGACGGAGGACATGCCGTTCCTTGAGGACGGAACCCATGCCGATATCGTGCTGAACCCGCTGGGCGTACCGTCGCGTATGAACGTCGGACAGATTTTTGAAACGCATCTCGGCTGGGCCGCGCGCGGTCTTGGCGTGCAGATCAAGAACCTGCTTGAGGACATTCACGAGAAGAATGCCGGCAAGCCGTCCGACGATCTGAAGGCGAAGCTGAAAGACATTTATGGCGGTCAGTATGACAGCGACATCGCCGGGTTGACCGACGATGAAATGATGGAGATGGCGCAGAACCTGTCGCGCGGTGTCCCGATGGGTACGCCCGTATTCGACGGCGCGCGCGAGGCGGATGTGGCGGATATGCTGGAATCAGCCGGGCTGGATCGTTCCGGCCAGGTCGACCTCTATGACGGCCGTACCGGCGAGAAGTTCGATCGCAAGGTCACTGTCGGCTACATCTACATGCTGAAGCTGCATCATCTCGTGGACGACAAGATCCACGCGCGTTCCATCGGACCGTACAGCCTCGTCACCCAGCAGCCGCTGGGCGGTAAGGCGCAGTTCGGCGGCCAGCGCTTCGGTGAAATGGAGGTCTGGGCGCTCCAGGCCTACGGCGCCGCCTACACTTTGCAGGAAATGCTGACGGTGAAGTCGGACGACGTTCAGGGCCGTACCAAGGTCTATGAGGCGATCGTCAAGGGCGACGACACGTTCGAGGCCGGCATCCCCGAAAGCTTCAACGTGCTCCTGAAGGAAATCCGCTCACTCGGCCTTAATATCGAGCTCAAGAATGAGGGCGATGATGAGGACGATCCCGCGGGTCCGGAACAGCTCGCGCAGGCGGCGGAGTAACCTTTTCCCCTTCCCTTTGAGGGGAGGGACCGGGGATGGGGGGCGGTCGTCCTTCATATCCGAGATCGACAATTTTGCGGGGTGACGACCCCACCCAACCCTCTCCTCAAACGGGAGGGCTTTGAGAGGATAGCGGCATGAACAACGAACTGATGAACTTCTACAATCCGGCGGCAAAGCCGGAGACGTTCGACCAGATCAAGATCGGCGTGGCGTCGCCGGAGCGGATCCGGTCGTGGTCGTTCGGCGAGATCAAGAAGCCCGAAACCATCAACTACCGCACGTTCAAGCCTGAGCGCGACGGCCTGTTCTGCGCGCGCATCTTTGGCCCGATCAAGGATTATGAGTGCCTGTGCGGCAAGTATAAGCGCATGAAGTATAAGGGCATCGTCTGCGAGAAGTGCGGCGTTGAGGTGACCGTATCCAAGGTCCGCCGCGACCGTATGGGCCATATCGAACTGGCCGCGCCCGTCGCGCATATCTGGTTCCTGAAATCGCTGCCAAGCCGCATCGGCATGCTGCTCGACATTCAGCTGAAGCAGCTGGAGAAGGTGCTTTATTTCGAGAGCTTCATCGTCATCGAGCCCGGCCTGACGCCGCTCGAAAAATTCCAGTTGCTGACCGAGGACGAGCTTCTCGACGCGCAGGATGAATATGGCGAGGACGGTTTCACCGCCGGTATCGGCGCGGAAGCGATCCGCGAGCTTCTGGAGACCATGGACCTTGAGGCCGAGCATGCGACGCTCGCCGAGGAACTGGCCGTCACCAAGTCGGAATTGAAGCCGAAAAAGATCATCAAGCGCATGAAGGTCATCGAGTCCTTCCAGCAGTCGGGCAACCGTCCCGAATGGATGATCCTGTCGGTCGTGCCGGTGATTCCGCCAGATTTGCGCCCGCTGGTGCCGCTCGACGGTGGCCGGTTCGCGACATCCGATCTCAATGATCTCTACCGCCGCGTCATCAACCGTAACAACCGCCTGAAACGCCTCATTGAGCTGCGCGCGCCTGATATTATCGTGCGCAATGAAAAGCGCATGTTGCAGGAATCGGTCGATGCGCTGTTCGACAATGGCCGCCGCGGCCGCACGATCACGGGTGCCAACAAGCGTCCGCTGAAGTCGCTTTCCGATATGCTGAAGGGCAAGCAGGGCCGCTTCCGCCAGAATCTGCTGGGTAAGCGCGTTGACTATTCCGGACGCTCCGTGATCGTCACCGGGCCGGAACTGAAACTGCATCAGTGCGGCCTGCCGAAGAAGATGGCGCTCGAACTGTTCAAGCCGTTCATCTACGCGCGTCTTGACGCCAAGGGTCTCTCCATGACGCTGAAACAGGCGAAGAAATGGGTCGAGAAGGAGCGCAAGGAAGTCTGGGACATCCTGGAGGAGGTCATTCGCGAGCATCCCGTGATGCTGAACCGCGCGCCGACGCTTCACCGTCTTGGCATCCAGGCGTTCGAGCCCGTCCTTATCGAGGGCAAGGCCATCCAGCTGCATCCGCTGGTCTGCTCGGCGTTCAACGCCGACTTCGACGGTGACCAGATGGCCGTGCATGTGCCGCTGAGCCTTGAGGCCCAGCTGGAAGCGCGCGTCCTGATGATGTCGACGAACAACATCCTGTCGCCCGCCAATGGCAAGCCGATCATCGTGCCGTCGCAGGACATGATCCTGGGCCTTTATTACCTGTCGATGGACCGTCAGGGCGAACCCGGCGAGGGCATGACACTGTCGAACGCGGTCGAGGTGCATCACGCGCTCGACAACGGCCTTGTCACGCTGCACTCCAAGATCACCACTCGCGTCCCGCAGACGGACGAGAATGGCAATGAGTATATGCTGCGCGTCGAATCGACGCCGGGCCGCATGCTTCTGGGTGAAACGCTGCCGAAGTCGCACAAGGTGCCCTATGAGATCGTCAACCGTCTGCTGACGAAGAAGGAAGTCGCCGACGTCATCGACGTGGTCTATCGCGAGACAGGCCAGAAAGAGACCGTCCTGTTCGCCGACGCGATCATGGACCTGGGCTTCAAGCACGCCTGCAAGGCGGGTATTTCGTTCGGCAAGGATGACATGATCATTCCGCACGAGAAGGACGAGCTGGTCACGGAGGCCCGCGCCACCGTCGCCGATTTCGAGCAGCAATATCAGGACGGCCTCATCACGCAGGGTGAGAAGTACAACAAGGTCATCGACGCCTGGTCCCGCTGCGGCGATCAGGTCGCCGACGCCATGATGGACAAGCTGAAGGCGCACGAGCTGGACGAAAATGGCCGTGAAAAGCCGGTCAACGCCATCTACATGATGGCGCACTCCGGCGCGCGCGGCTCCCCCGCACAGATGAAGCAGCTCGCCGGCATGCGCGGCCTGATGGCGAAGCCGAGTGGCGAGATCATCGAAACGCCGATCATCTCGAACTTCAAGGAAGGCCTTACCGTCCTTGAATATTTCAACTCGACCCACGGCGCGCGCAAGGGCCTCGCGGACACCGCTTTGAAGACGGCGAACTCGGGTTACCTGACACGCCGCCTCGTCGACGTGTCCCAGGACTGCGTCATCATGGAAGAGGATTGCGGCACCGAGAACGCGCTGACCGTGAAGGCCATCGTCGAAGGCGGCACCACGATCGTCTCGCTTGGCGAACGCATCCTTGGCCGTACGCTGGCCGATGATGTCGTCGACGCCAAGAGCGGCGAAGTCGTCATGGCGAAGGGGACGCTGCTTTCGGAAGAGGACGTGAAGCTGGTCGAGGAAGCGGAGCCTGCCTCCGTCCTGATCCGGTCACCGCTCGTCTGCGAAACGAAACTGGGTGTTTGCGCCTCGTGCTACGGCCGCGACCTTGCCCGCGGAACGCCCGTCAATATCGGTGAAGCTGTCGGTGTTATCGCCGCCCAGTCCATCGGTGAGCCCGGCACGCAGCTGACGATGCGGACGTTCCACATCGGCGGCGCGGCACAGGTGTCGGAGCAGTCCACGCTGGAAAGCTCTTTTGACGGCAAGCTTGAATATCGCAATCTGGAAGCCATCGTCGACGCCAAGGGCCGGCGCATCGCCATGTCCCGCGGCGGCGAGCTTGCCGTGATGGATATGGAAGGGCGCGAACGCTCGCTCAACCGCATTCCCTATGGTGCCGTGCTGCACGGCGAGGACGGTCATATCGTCAAGCAGGGCGACCGCATGGCGGAATGGGATCCATATACCGCGCCTGTCATCACCGATAAGGGCGGCATCGTTGGCTATCAGGACCTGATCGAGGGCATCTCGATGGAAGAAGCCGCCGATGAGGCCACGGGTATTGCGAATAAGACGGTCGTCGACTGGAAGAGCCAGCCGAAGTCCGGTGATCTGAAGCCACGCCTGACGCTGACGTCGGGCAAGTCCGAGGACGCCGCCGTCTTCCAGCTGAATGTCGGCGCCATTCTTTCGGTGGCCGAGGGGCAGGAAGTGGCACCGGGTGAAGTGATCGCGCGTATCCCGCGTGAAGCGGCCAAGACCCGCGATATCACGGGCGGCCTGCCGCGCGTCGCGGAACTGTTCGAGGCCCGCATTCCAAAGGACAATGCTGTCATTGCCGCAATCGACGGACGTGTCGAATTCGGCCGCGACTACAAGACCAAGAAGAAAATCTTCATCCATCCCGAGGATGGCGAGGGCGAAACCATCGATTACATGGTCCCCAAGGGCAAGCATATGACCGTCCAGGACGGCGATATGGTCCGGAAGGGCGACTATCTGATCGACGGCAATCCGAGCCCGCATGACATTCTGGACGTCATGGGCGTGGAGGCGCTGGCTGAATATCTCGTTTGGGAAATTCAGGAAGTGTATCGTCTGCAGGGCGTGAAGATCAACGACAAGCATATCGAGACGATTGTTCGCCAGATGCTGCAGAAGGTCGAGATCACCACATCCGGTGCGACGACGCTGCTGGTCGGCGAACAGGTTGATCGCCGCGAGATGGAAGAGGAAAATGCCAAGCTGAGCTCGCGCCAGGCGAAGGCGGAGGGCAAGCCCGTTCTTCTCGGCATCACCAAGGCGTCGCTGCAGACCCGCAGCTTCATTTCGGCCGCGTCGTTCCAGGAAACGACGCGCGTTCTCACCGAGGCATCGGTTCAGGGCAAGATCGACACGCTCGACGGCCTGAAGGAAAATGTCATCGTGGGCCGCCTGATCCCGGCCGGTACGGGCGCCGCGATGAACCGCGCGCGCATTGAGGCCAATCGCCGCGACCAGAAGCTGCGCGACAAGCAGCGCAAGGCGCTGGAGGCAGAGGCTGCCGCGAATGAAGCCGCCGCCAATGAAGAAGCGGCGGCCGCGGCGGCGGCTGCCTGTGAAGTCCCAGAAGCGCCAACGCCGGTTGAACCAGCCGAATAAAGGCTGGACCTTCCTGCTGAGTCGAAAGGGCCGCACGAACATCTGTTCGTGCGGCCCTTTTCTGTTGCTGAAGGATATTGCTTCACCATGCCATCATCGTCATGGCCGCCGCCTCCAGTTCGCTGATCGTTGAGAATGAGCGAGTTCGCTGGACCAGGCGAAGAGGCTCGCCTGTAAGAGGCATCCGGCTATTGCGGGCTAGCCGCGACGATATTCACCGGACTTGATCGGCTCACCAGCATAATTTTGCGGGGAAGAGGGCAGCGGTGCAAAGCAGATGCGGGACAGCGAAATGAGCACGCACGATCGCACGATATCGCCGTTGCCCGCAGCCTGACCTTGCCATTCGCACCTGGTCAAATGAATAATTGAGCGATCCGAGTTAAGATATCTTCGTCCATAATGAATATTTTTCCATGCATAATAAGCTATTTATGAGAGAGCATTTTTGAAAATTATGCACTTTCATATATAGCCATTATAAAAATATTATATCTGAATTCAACATATTTACCGGGTTCTTATTAATCAGATTATTTTTCGTCACGCCCATGAAGGCCTCCTCTTAGCGGTATCAGCAAATAGCAGCTGCAAACAACTTGGCTGGAGGATGACGATTATGTACTTTATCGGGACGCCATATGCTGCGGCCGGCGATTTCTTTTCGGACGGTCCCAAGACAAGGGCTTTTCTGCGCGGTGCCGCCATTGCTGCCGCGCTGATCGCAGCGTCGGGAGCGGCATCCGAAGCGCGGGCCCAATCGGTCGTCAGCGCCTGCAGCGGCGTTCGGTTGCCCGCATCGGTTGTGACGTCAATCGTGGCACCGATCGCGGAGGGCATCGTCGCCCCCATCGAAGCCACGGTAAATCTTGGCTTTACCACGCTGGAGGCTCTGCCCCTGATCGGCAGCATCCTGCCAGAGCTTTCAGTGGACACCGCCGGAATCCTGGCAGATGCGGCGAGTGGTGACCCCGTAACATTGTCGGTGATCGACGCGGACGGCACGCTGGTCGGCCCGGACGATCGCTGTAATCTGACAGCCGACGGCTATTCGCTCGACGTGAGTGGCGGAATCGCGATTGGCGGGAACACCATTTCAGGGCTCGGCACGGGCGCGATTGCCCGGTCGCTGGCGAGCGGCAGCATCGCCTTTGGCGACGGCAGCCTTGTGACGGCGGAGGGAACAGGAGGGGCCGCGTTCGGCAGCGGCGCGGAGGTGCGCACGGTGAACGGGCTCGCACTCGGCGCTGGATCCGTCGCGTTGCGCACGGAACTCGGCGGGGCCGCAGGCGAAGTCTCATTTGGCACGGTCGGAAACGAACGGCTGCTGAGCAATGTCGCGGACGGAATTCTGGCCACCGACGCGGTGACGAAAGCGCAGCTGGACGCCGTGGGCGGTATGGCCGGGTCGAATCTGACGGCAATTACGGATCTTGAGGTTCGCATTGGTGCGCACGATATCGCCATGGCCGGTGTCAATGCCGCACTGGGTGCAGGTATGGACACCGTCACGACGCTTGTCGAAGACAATCAGGACGGAATTGCTCTCAACGCCGATCTCATTGCGGATCTCACCGTGGACGTTCAGAAAAATACTGGTGACATCGCCGCGAATGTGACAGCGATTGCCGAGCTGGCCGATAGCGTGGCAGAGCAAGGCGGCTCCGTCATTGCCAATAGCGCGGCTATCGCCTTGAACAGCGGAAATATTGCCACGAATACCGATGCGATCGCTGCGCTGGATGGCCGCGTCGACATCAACGCAGACGCAATCGCAGAGAATGCCGCCGATATCGCCGACAATGCGTCCGCGATCGTTACTGTCGCAGCGGATGTCGATGTCAACAGGCTCTCCATCGCCGAGAATGCGGCGAACACCACGGCGCTGGAAGCGCGGGTCAGCGTGAACGAGGCCGACATCGCGGCTATTGAGGATACGTACGTCGCCTATGACAACGCATCGGCTGACACAGTAACGCTGCGCGGAAACGCGGGAACCACGATCTCCAATGTCGCCGCAGGAGAGGTCGGCGCGGCCTCGACAGATGCGGTCAACGGTGCGCAGCTTGCCGCGACTAATGCGTCGGTCAGCGAAACTCAGGCGAATCTCGATCTGCTGGCCGGTAGCATCGGCCTCGCGGGGTCGGCGCCGGTACGTTACGCGGACGAGGCGAACCCCGATGCGCCCAATACTGGAACGGCCACCAATATCGTCACCCTGGTCGGTTCCGATCGTGCGGCGCCAGTCCGCATGACCAACGTCGCGGCGGGCATCGCCGCCAGCGATGCTGCAACCGTTGGGCAGGTCAATGCCGGCATGGCGGCGACATTGCAGGAGGCGCAGCGTTTTGCGCGCGGCCTGGTCGACGACCTGTCCTTCGACCTTTCCGAACTACGCAGGGACAGCGAAGCCGGAACGGCAGGGGCAATCGCGATCGCCTCCATGCCGCAACCGATCAATGCGGGGGAAGCGATGGTGTCGTTCGGCGTCGGGCATTTCCGCGGCGAAAGCGCGTTTTCCGTGGGTGCGGTCAAGGCGGGTGACGACGGTCGGTTCATGCTGCGCCTCACCGGCGGTGTCGATACACGCGGTAATCTGTCGGCGGGCGGTGGTATCGGCCTCGGTTTCTGAACCGGCAAACGGATCAGGCAGGATCGATCTGCCTGTACAGCCGCGTGTGCAGCCTCCAGGCACGCGCGGCTGTCTTGTGTGCGCATGTCGCGCGCGATTCGATGATGGCATTGGGATGTCGGTCGATTTGCCTCCCCGCAGTGCCTGCCGCCCGTCTTACCTAAGGCGGTGGAAGGCCCTCCTCGCCGCGTTATCCTGTCGCTCCCGACGGACATATCACGCCCATCCTCTTCTCATTGACTAACCATGTACTTTGATTTATAAAGTTCATGGTTATTCAATGAGAAGAGGATAAATCAATGATTCCGCGAGCATTCATTAAGATCGCCGCCGTCAGTCTGGCATGCGCATCAGCGATAACGCTGCCGTCAGGGGCTGCCGACCTGACCGTCAACATTGACGGCGTCCGCGACGCCCCTGGCAAGCTTTACGTCAGCTTGCAGACACAATCTCAATTTATGAAAGACGAGGGCGCATATGGTGTCATGATCGACAGTCCGGCTGCCGGCGTCTCCTCGCCCACCGTCACGGGCATCGCGCCAGGCACATATGCGATCACCGTCTGGCACGACGATAATGACAATGGCGAATTCGACATGGGCGAGCGCGGGCCCCTGGATGGCTGGGCAATGATCGGCGGCACGTCGATGCGCGCCGAACCCACGTTCGCGCAGACCAGCCTGACGATTGGCGAGGCGGACGAAAGCGTCAGCGTTGTCATGATCTATGGCCGCGAGACGCCGTAGGATGGCGATCGCTGCATGGGGATTTCTGGCTATTGCCATCTCGCTGGAGGTCGCTGGAACCTTCCTTCTGAAACTCTCGGACGGATTTCGGCTGTGGCACTGGGGCGCGCTCTCGATCCTGTGCTATTCTTCGTGCTTCTGGATGCTGGCGCCCGCCATGAAAGTGCTGCCGATTGGCGTCGTCTATGCGATCTGGGCGGGTGTGGGCATCGTTGCCGCGTCGCTTATCGGTGTCCTTGTCTTTGGCGAGCGGCTGGGGCCGATTCAGCTCGGCTGTATCGCGCTGGTCCTGGTGGGCTCGATCGGGCTTCGCCTGACGACGACAAGTTAATATAGGAGACGCAAAATGATGCAGGATGACCTGAACGCGCTGCGGCGTATCGCCGAAGAAGGCCGCGACCTGCCGCTGATGGGCGGCCGCCATTTCCTGATATGGGGCATCGCATTGCCGGTGGCCGGGATCTATCATTGGGCTGTCGTCAGCGGCCATATTGACGCGCCAGGATGGACGTTGACGCTGTCGTGGTTCGGCCTTGCCGGCTTCGCTACCATCATTGGCCGTATGATCGGCGCGAGACGGGGACAGGGCCATGCTACGGAAACCTCGGCCAGCCGTGTTGAGCGCGGCGTCTGGGCCGCCGCGGGCGCGACATTTGCCATTCTCGCCATTGGCCTGCTTCTGCATGCCAGCCTTGGCCCGCAAAGCGGCGCAGCGGGGCGCTTTGCCTTCTTTGTGATGCTCGCGCCCATGACGTTCGGCATTTATGCGATCGCGATCAACGCAAGTGCCGTCGCCACAAACGCCCTGTGGATGCGGCCTTATGTGGCGCTGTCCTTCGCGTTCGCCGCGGTCACGATATTGATGCTGTCCAGCCCCTGGCTTTACCTGGTGTACGCCATCGGTATCGCGGCAATCTCGATCCCTCTCGGCGTGGCGCTCGTACGGCGGGAAGGGGCTTCCCGTGGCTGACGATACGTTGGCTAAGGAGGACGATCCAGACGATGCGGATGGGGGTGATTTCGATTATCGCGAGATCGACGACCTGATCCATGGCCGCGTGCGGCTGGCGATCATGG
Organism: Pacificimonas pallii; assembly: GCF_019204005.1. Taxonomy (GTDB): domain Bacteria; phylum Pseudomonadota; class Alphaproteobacteria; order Sphingomonadales; family Sphingomonadaceae; genus Pacificimonas; species Pacificimonas pallii. The sequence continues at coordinate 554,886 of NZ_JAGSPA010000001.1, forward strand.
CATATCTGTCCGGCGCGGGCAGCGCGGATTTCGCGGACCTGAAAGCCAGGGCCAGGGTGACGGACGGCAATCTGTCCGTGCACCTCAGGAAACTGGAAGACGCAGGCTATGTGCGCGTCGAAAAGAAATTCCAGAACCGCAAGCCGCTGACCATCGCGCATCTGTCCGGCAAAGGCCGGGAGGCCTGGATATCCTATCTGGACAGGATGCGAGCGCTACTTGGCGGCGCCTAACCCTTCGCGGCCAGCCATTCCTCCAGCCATTTGATCGAATAATCGCCGTTTATGAAATCCGGCTGCTCGATCAACTCGCGGTGCAGCGGGATTGTCGTCTTGGGTCCCTCGATGACATATTCCTCAAGCGCCCGGCGCAGGCGCATCAGGCAGTCATTGCGGTTCGCGCCGTAAACGATCAGCTTTGAAATCAGCGAATCGTAATAAGGCGGTATCGAATAGCCGTCATAGAGCGCGCTGTCGGCCCGGACGTGCAGTCCGCCCGGCGCGTGATACTGGGTCACCTTGCCGGGGGAAGGGGCGAAGGTGCGCGGATCCTCGGCATTGATGCGGCACTCAACGGCATGTCCGCTAAAGACAATATCCTCCTGCGCGATCGAAAGCGGCAGGCCCGCGGCCACGCGAATCTGCTCCCGGACGAGGTCGATACCGGTAATCGCTTCAGTGACCGGATGTTCGACCTGCAGGCGGGTGTTCATTTCGATAAAATAGAAATTGCCGTCTTCGTACAGGAATTCGATTGTCCCCGCCCCGCGATAATTCAGATCCGCCATGGCCTTGCGGCAGACTTCGCCCATATGCGCGCGGGCTTCGGCATTGAGCGCGGGGGACGGGGCCTCTTCCAGAACCTTCTGATGTCGGCGCTGCAGCGAACAGTCGCGCTCGCCGAGATGGATCGCCCCGCCCTTCCCGTCGCCGAACACCTGGAATTCGATGTGACGCGGATTGCCGAGATATTTCTCGATATAAACGGTGTCGTCGCCAAAGGCGGCCTTCGCCTCCTGCCCCGCCGCCTTCAGGCTGGAGGAGAGGTCCTCGGGCTTCTCGACAACCTTCATGCCGCGCCCGCCGCCGCCAGATGCCGCTTTCACCAGAACCGGATACCCGATTTCAAAGGCGATGGTTTCGGCCTCCGCCAGATCGGTGATCGCGCCGGGACTGCCGGGCACCAGGGGCAGGCCGACCGCGCCTGCGGTGCGCTTGGCCTCGACCTTGTCGCCCATGACGCGGATGTGCTCGGCGGTCGGGCCGACAAAGGCGATATCATGCGCCTCGACAATTTCGGCGAATTTCGCGTTTTCGCTGAGGAAACCATAGCCGGGATGGATTGCATCGGCGCCGGAAACCTCGGCGGCAGAGATGATATTTGCGATGTTCAGGTAGGAATCGGTGGCGGATGGCGGCCCGATGCAGACGCTTTCATCCGCCAGACGCACATGCATCGCGTCAGCGTCCGCAGTCGAGTGCACCGCGACCGTCTTGATCCCCATTTCATGACAGGCGCGATGGATGCGCAGCGCGATTTCGCCGCGATTGGCGATCAGGAGTTTTTCGAACATCGCCCGGCCGCCCTATTCGACGACCGCGAGGACTTCGTCGAATTCGACGGGGGCCTGATTTTCCACACACAGGCGGGACACGGTCCCGGCCTTCGGCGCGGTAATCGGGTTCATGACCTTCATGGCCTCAACGATCAGCAGCGTATCGCCTGCGGCCACCTTATCGCCGACCTTCACAAAATTCGCCGCGTCGGGTTCGGGCGCGAGATAGACTGTCCCCACCATGGGTGACTTCACCGCGCCCGGATGCGCTTTCAGATCCGCGGCGGCGTCAATCGCGGGCGTTTCGTCGGCGGGGGCGGCCACGACAGGTGCCGCCGCCGGGACAGCCTGCACGGGCGCCGCGCCGACCGCGGCTGTCATCTGCCGTGCCACGCGGATTTTGCGGTCGCCGTCCTCGACTTCGATCTCACTAAGACCCGTTTCATCCAGCATCTCGGCGAGCTGCTTCACGAGCTTGGTGTCGACGTTCATACCGCCGGCTTTCGAACTGTGCGCCATTTGCTTTCGGTCCCCAGATTCATAATGCGGAATTACAATGCGGCCGCAGCCTGTAGCGCAAGGCTGTAGCCATGTGCGCCCAGCCCCGCAATCACGCCTTTTGCCACCGGACTGACATGAGAGCGCCTGCGAAAGCTTTCGCGGGCATGCGTGTTCGACAGGTGAACCTCCAGAACCGGCACTTCGATCCCCGCAATCGCATCGCGCAGTGCAATCGACGTGTGTGTCAGCCCGCCAGGGTTCAGGATCACGGCCTTCGCGCCCGTCGAGCTGCTCTCGTGCAACCAGTCGATCAGGTGCCCCTCATGATTGGACTGCCGCATATCGAGGCGGACACCCAGCGTCTGCGCCTCATCCTCCAGACGGCCACAAATGTCATCCAGCGTATCATGGCCATAGACATCAGGCTCCCGCGTGCCGAGAAGGTTCAGATTGGGCCCGTTGAGGATCATGATGAGCGGCTGATCGGCGATGATGCGTGTCCCGGTTGGTTCGCTGAGCTTTCACGCCTATATCGCCGCGACGACGAATTGGGAATCCCATGGACAATACGCTTTCGATTACCGTGAATGGCGAGCATCGCCGCATCCGCACGCCCGCGACAATCGCCGACCTGCTGAACGAGCTTGGCCAGGACCCGGCGTCAGTTGCCGTCGAACGGAATCTCGGCATCGTGCCGAAATCGGCCTATGCGGACACGGCGCTGGAATCCGGCGACGAGATCGAGGTGGTGCATTTCGTCGGCGGCGGGCAGCAGGCCGATGATGGCTGGGAGGTCGCGGGCCGCAAATTCTCGTCACGGCTGATTGTCGGCACAGGCAAATACAGGGACTTCGAGACAAATGCGGCGGCCGTCGCGGCGGCAGGCGCGGAAATCGTGACCGTTGCTGTCCGGCGCGTCAATGTCACCGATCCCAATGCTCCGAAGCTCACCGACTTCATCGATCCCAAGACCGTCACCTATCTGCCGAACACGGCGGGCTGTTTCACCGCCGAGGACGCGATGCGCACGCTGCGGCTGGCGCGCGAGGCGGGCGGCTGGAATCTGGTGAAGCTCGAAGTGCTTGGCGAAGCGAAATCGCTTTACCCCGACATGGAGGCAACGCTGATCGCCACGCGTGAGCTTGTAAGGGACGGGTTCGACGTCATGGTCTATTGCGCCGATGACCCGATCGCCGCGCTGAAGCTTGAGGATGCGGGCGCGGCGGCCATCATGCCTCTGGGCGCGCCGATCGGGTCCGGGCTCGGCATTCAGAATCCCGTGACCATCCGCATGATCATCGAGAATGCCTCCGTGCCCGTGCTGGTCGATGCGGGCGTGGGCTGTGCCTCCGATGCCGCCGCGGCGATGGAACTTGGCTGCGACGGCGTGCTGATGAACACCGCCATCGCCGAAGCGAAGGACCCGGTCATCATGGCGCGCGCGATGAAAGCCGCGGTCGAGGCGGGGCGTTTGTCCTACCTGGCCGGGCGCATGCCCAAACGCCGCTATGCCGACCCGTCATCACCGCTTGCCGGCCTGATCTAGCCTATCGGCGCGCGGCGAAGAAGTCCTTCAGCAGCGCCGCCGCCTCGCTCTCGCCTATGCCGGGATACAGATCCGGCTTATGGTGGCAGGTGTTGTGCGCGAACACGCGCGCGCCGCTTACGACGCCGCCACTTTTTGCGTCTTCCGCACCAAAATAGAGGCGGCGGATGCGGGCGTGCGATATCGCGCCCGCACACATTGCGCATGGCTCCAGCGTTACGAACAAATCGGCCTGTTCCAACCGCTCCTGGCCAAGTTTCCGCGCTGCCGCACGGATCACCTGCATTTCGGCATGCGCCGTCGGGTCGTTCAACGCCCGCGTACGATTGCCGTCAGCCGCGATAATCTCGCCATCCAGCACCAGTGCGGCGCCAATGGGCACCTCCAAACGCAAAGCGGCGGCCCTCGCCTGAGCGAGAGCCGCCGCCATGTACGGATTGGTGATACCGTCGTCCGTCAGCAGCCTATCTCAGGAAATTGACGTAGATGGCATGGATGACGCCGGGCACGAAAAAGATCAGCGTCAGGATCAGGTTGATCCAGAAATCGCGATCCAGGCCGTGCTTCAGCAGGACATCAAGTGGCGGCAGAAGAATGCTGCAGATCAAAACGAGAATTTGGCCCATTATAACATTCTCCTGAACGCCAAGTACATTTTAGTTGAAATCCGACTTACTGGTTCGCGGAACCATCGTCGTCAGCCGGATCGATGTCTACCGAAGGCAGATCGACATCGAGGTCGACATCGCCGCCGTCGACATCAATGTCTGCGGTTTCGACCTGAACGTCAGGCAGCTCGCCGCCTTCCATGCTCGCTTCGACCTCAACGTCGGGCATTTCGACTTCGCCGGATGCGTCTACGTTGAACAGGCCCATCGCATAGGCAATCGCCGCCAGCGCGATCAGTACGACGATGATAATGATGATATTACGTGAACCACCAGTGTTTTCGGACATAATGACTTCCCCTTTTCTTCTTAGGTGCCCCCCCAACGCGCGGATTGCGAAGCGGTTGCATCCCCCCTAAGCGGCGAAAAACCAGCTAGGTCAACAAGGGTTATGAATATGGCACCGCCGAAGATGAAGCCGTGGATCGAGGCTATCAGCGCCTATGTTCCGGGTCGCGCCGGCGGCGAGGGGCGCACGGTCAAATTATCGTCCAACGAAAATCCCATGGGAAGTTCCCCCGCGGCACTGTCCGCGATGCGCGAGGCCGCAAATGGCAGTCATCGTTATCCCGACGCGGCAAGCCACGGCCTGCGCGACGCCGTGGCCGCCCTGCACGGGCTGGAGCCGGAGCGTATCGTGTGCGGCACGGGCTCCGATGAGCTGCTGCAACTCCTCGCGCTCGCTTATGCCGGACCGGGCGACGAAGTGCTTTATGTGCAGCGCGGCTTCATGGTGTATCCGATCGCGGCGCGGCGCGCGGGCGCGGAGCCTGTTGCGGCACCGGACAAGGATTATACGGCCGATGTCGACAATTTGCTGGCCGCCGTCACGCCAAGAACGCGGCTCGTCTATCTCGCCAACCCGAACAATCCCACGGGTACGGTGATTGGAAAGGCCGAGGTGGAGCGCCTGCACGCCGGCCTGCCGGACGATGTCCTGCTGGTTCTCGACGCGGCCTATGCCGAATATATGGAGATCGGCGCGGACTATGAGGACGGGATTGCACTGGCGCGCAGGCACGCGAACGTCGTAACGACACGTACCTTCTCGAAAATCTACGGCCTGGCGGCGGCGCGTGTCGGCTGGGCCTATGGCGATCCAGAGGTCATCGGCGCACTGAACCGCATTCGCGGACCTTTTAACGTGACCAGCCAGGCACAGGCCGGCGCGATCGCGGCGCTCGCCGATCAGGACTTCGTCCGCCGCTGCCGCGAGGAAAATGCGCGTGAGCGGGCGAAGTTCAACGACGCCATCGCGGCACTTGGCAATCACGGCCTGCGCGCCATTCCGTCAGCGGCCAATTTCGTCCTGGTGGAGTTTCCGGCCGAAGGGGAGAAAACGGCGGAGGCCGCGAACGCCTATTTGACAGACAGGGGGATCTTGACCCGCTGGCTGCCAACGCAGGACCTTGCCCATGCGCTGCGTGTCTCCATCGGCACGGCGGACGAAAATGCGAACGTCATCGCCGCGCTGCAGGATTTCATGGGCGCCCCCTGATGCTGCCCTTCTCCCGCGTTGCCATTATCGGCTTCGGCCTGATCGGGTCGAGCGTCGCGCGCGCCGTTCGGCGTGCCATGCCCCGTGTCAATCTGACCGGTTATGACGCCGATGCCGACGTCCGCGAACGAGGGGATACGCTCGGCCTGTTCGATGATATCGCCGATAGCGCGGGCGCGGCCGTCACGGATGCAGACCTCGTGATTCTAGCGGTACCCGTACGGGCAAGCGAAGCGGTGGCACGGGATATCGCCGCAGACCTGCCCGCCGACTGCGTCGTCAGCGATGTCGGATCGGTGAAGGCGAAGGTCGCAGAGGCGCTCGCCGCCCATATTGACAATTCCGCGCGCATCATCCCGGCGCATCCGGTGGCCGGAACGGAAAATAGCGGCCCTGACGCGGGCTTTGCCGATCTATTTGCCGGACGCTGGTGCATCCTGACCCCCGGGGCCGATGCGGACCCGGTCGCGGTCGAGCGCTTGTCCGAATTCTGGCGTCAGCTGGGCAGCGACGTCGAAATTATGGACGCCGCGCACCATGACATCGTGCTCGCCGTGACGAGCCATCTGCCGCATCTGATCGCCTATACCATCGTCGGCACGGCGTCCGATGTCGAGGAAGTCACCAAGAGCGAAGTGATCAAATATTCCGCGGGCGGCTTTCGTGATTTCACCCGCATCGCCGCCAGCGACCCGACCATGTGGCGCGATGTGTTTCTGGCGAACAGGGACGCCGTTCTCGATGTGCTGCAACGCTTTACCGAGGATCTGACCGCGCTTCAGCGCGCCATTCGCTGGGACGATGGCGATACGCTGTTCAAACATTTCGAAGTGACGCGAGAGACCCGCCGCCGCATCATCGACGCAGGTCAGGACACGGCGGCTCCAGATTTCGGACGCGTCCCCCCGAAGGAGTCTGAAGTCGGCGAAGACTAGGCTGGTCGATCGATCCGCCGAGCGCAAAGCGCGCGGGTCTGCGCTGACGGAATTCCTTGTCAGGACCGGCATCGCCATGGATGAACGCGGCAAGCGTCGCTGGACAATCCGTCGCGATCGTTCCGGACAGGGCGAGCGTCCCGCCGGGCAGCGGCGCGATCGTCGCATCGAAACCGGCGAGCGCCGCGCCGTCCGACCCCGACAGCGTTCCGCCATCGATCTCTACGGTGCCGCCATTTCGCCATGCGGACAGGGAGGCAAGCGGCGCATCTGCGGTGATCTTGAGCGGCAATGCGGCGGAAAACGCGCGCTGCGCCGCGCGGAAGGTGCCCGCCAGTCGCAATTCCGCCTGCGCAGGCGGCGTCGCGGTCTCTGCCGGCTCCGCATTCGGGGTTTCACGAAAATGAATCTCCAGCGGCACGGCATCAAAATTTCCGTCGAACAGGCTCATGCTGATGGACGCCCTTTCGAACCGCATGGACAGACGCTCCACCAGCTCGCCCGCCCTTAGACTGGCACGTGCGTTATCACTGGTAATCACAATGCCGCCAAAGCCCGCAGCCTGCGCAGCGATTTCCACGTCCGTCAACTGACCCACATAAAGACCCGCGCGAAAGGGCCCGCTGCCGATCTGACTGCGGCCCGCCGTCAACGTTACGGAGGCGCCATTGCCGCCGCGCGTGATATTCAGGCTGGGGAGGCCGGCCTCAAGCCGGTAGGGAAAGCCATCGACCTGCACATCGGCAGCGCCCGTCACCTTCGCGACCGACTTTTGCAGCCCTTCAGCTTCGCTCCGCCAGTACACATAATAGGTCGTCAGGCCGATGATCAGCGGCGCAATCGCCAGCAGAAAGGGGCGGATCGACGTCATTCCGGTTTCCTGTTGATGGCCTCGTGCAGGCGCGTTTCGAATTCGTCGCGCTTCAACCCCGTCGGGATGAGCGGCAGGAAATGCACGCGCGCCACGCCCGGCCGTTTCAGGCCGCTGCGCGGCCAGACATGCGCGCTGCTGAGCGCGACCGGCACGACGGGGAGTTTCAAAAGCCGGTACAGACCCGCGATGCCCGGGCGCAGCGGCGGCGCTTCGCCTTCGGGTGTCCTCGTGCCTTCGGGAAAGATCACGATCTGCCGCATCTCGGCTTTCGCCTGTTCCCCGGCACGCAGCATGGCGCGCATGGCGCTGGACCCCGCATTGCGATCGACGAACAATGATCCGTGCCGCGCCGCTATCCAGCCCCAGATGGGAATGCGGCGCAGTTCGGCTTTCATCACGACGGCGGGCCACGGAAATAGCGATGGCAGTGCCAGCGTTTCCAGATTCGACTGATGCTTCGCCGCGACGATCACCGCTCCCGACGGTATCTCTCCCGTGACCTGGAACCGGATGCCAAGAACGTGCCGCGCGATCCAGATGACATATTGCGACCACATCGCCGCGCCCTTGTGGCCCTGCCGCCGCGAGATGCAGATGCGGACGCCCGCAATAATGACGAAAATGACACTTCCGCCATAAAATAATATCGAAAACAGTATGTTGCGAATCAGGATCATGCGCTTTCGACCAGTCCGATCAAACGCCTTACCGCGAATTTGGTATATTCCCGCGCCAGCGATATCGCGCCGCCGGCCACAGGCACGGCATCAGGCACGATCTCCACGCCATCATCGAGCCGTCCGTCCAGCTCCAGCAGGGCCCTTGGCATGTGGTCGGCGGCGGTCACCACGCGTAGGCTGGTATAGCCGCGCTGCCGCGCCCATGCCGCGATTTCAGCGCCATTGCCTGCCGTATCGGCCGCCCGCTTGCCAAGGTCGATGCAGCAGGCAAACAAATCTTCCTCGACGTCAAGTTCGCTGGCCAGGTCGACCGGACGGACCACTGGGTCGACGCCGGAGACGAGCAGGCGCTGTGCGCCGCCGCTGCGAATAATATCGACGCCATGCGCAAGCCGGCCCGGACCGCCAGTCAATACAACGATGCCATCGGTCTTTGTTTCCGCAGGAACCGGGCCAGGCAGGGTCAGCATGAACCATACGAACCCGGCCACCCAGACGAGCGCCAAACCAAGCAGGAACTTAAGGAGAAGGCGCATCGTCAGAGCGCCTTTTTCAGCGCGCGCTCGACGGTGATACGCGCGGTGATCACCGACAGAAGCACGGCGATAACCGGCACCAGCAGCACCAATATCCATCCCCACCAGGGCAGGCCGGCCAGGGCGGCAAGCCCGCTGCTTACCCCTGCCAGGAGGCCGTCGATAATCAGGAACAGCGCCATCGCGATCAGAAAACCGACCGCGGCGCCAAGGGCGGCGGTAACGGCAAAGCGATACTCGAACAAATGTGTGATCACGCTGTCTTCCGCGCCGATCAGGTGCAGCACATTGATGGTTTCGGCATGTCGCCCCAGTCCCGCGCGCACGCTGAGGACCACGATGGCGGCCATCGCGGCCAGCACGAGCAGCGCCGCCGTAAGCGCACTGATTGCCAGCACCCAGGCCAGCTTGCCAATCGGCGCCAGCCACCTTGCATGATCATCGATGCGCGCACTCTCGACGGACGCGTCAAGCTGTTGCCGGACCCGCGCAAGTGCCCGATCATTCGCCGCTTCGGCGTCGATCATCGCAGGCAGAGGGAGATCTTCGCCGACATTGCCGGTACCAAGCCATGGTTCGACCAATGCGGTCAGGTCGGCATCTGACAGGACACGGATGCCTGAAATCTCCGTGTCATCCTCCAGGATCGCCGTCACGGCGGCCACCTTGTCCGCTTTCAGGTCCGGATTGGGTTCGACGATCTGCACGGTGAAACCGGATTCCAGCCCCGCGCCCATGGACCAGACGCCGGAGGCAAGACTGACCCCGGCGGCCAGCCCCAGCACCGCCAGCAATACCATAAGCGCCACGATCCACGGCAGCGTACCGCCCGTGACCTTCTCGCGCGGAAGGAAGTGAAAGCGTTCGGCGCGCGGCTGATAGCGTTCGGGGATCACGCGCGCGTACCCGCCGGGGCCCCTGGAGGATGACGGATCGTGCCGGTCGGGTCCTTCATCTCACCCCGCTCCAGACGCAGTACCTTTGCCGCCGGCACATGGGGCAGCAGATGCATGGCGTGCGTCGCGACCACAACCGTCGTCCCCAGCCGGTTCATTTCCTGAAACAGGCGCAGCAGCCGCTCGGCCATTTTCGGATCGACATTGCCCGTCGGCTCGTCGGCGAGCAGCAGTTCGGGGCGCCCGATCACGGCACGCGCGATGGCCAGGCGCTGCTGCTCGCCGCCGGACAGCGTGCGCGGGCGGGCGTGAGCGCGTTTGGTCAGGCCAACCCAGTCCAGCATCTCCTCGACATCGGCGCGCACTTCCTCCTCGGGCACGCCTGCGATCCGCAGCGGCAGCGCCACATTGTCGAAACTGGTCAAATGATCGACCAGGCGAAAATCCTGAAACACGACACCGATCCGGCGCCGCATCGCGGGCAGGCGCGCACGCTCGACGCGCCCGATATCCTCACCGAACAGCGTCACGCGCCCTCGGGTCGGCCGCCGGTTCAGGTACAGCAGCTTCAGCAGCGACGTCTTGCCCGCGCCCGATGCGCCGATCAGAAACATGAAACTGCCGGGGTCCAGCCGGAAGCCGATATCGCGCAGCACCTCTGCATCCGTGCCGTAGCGCAGGCCGACATTCTCGAAACGCGCAAGAGGTGCCACTAGTCCCCGGTTCCACAGGCGCAGGCTGCGTTCACGACATCAGCCCCTTTTCGCGCAGCCATGCCGGATTCCATACCGTCGACAAATAGCGAAATCCGCTGTCGCAAAGGATGGTAACCACCGTGCTGCCCGGACCCAGTTTACGCGCCAGCTGTTCCGCGCCCGCGACATTGATGCCCGACGACAGCCCCAGACACAGGCCTTCTTCCGCGTTCAATTGCCGGATGACCGTCAGCGCGTCTTTGTCCGACACGCGAAACGCGCAGTCGATGGGCGCATCCTCAAGATTGCCGGTAATGCGCCCCTGTCCGATGCCCTCGGCGACGGACGACCCTTCGGACGTCAATTCGCCCGCCGTAAAATAACTGTAGAGCGCCGCGCCGTGCGGGTCGGTCAGTGCAATCGTGACGTCTCTGGACCGTGCCTTCAGACCCATGCCCACACCCGCAATGGTCCCGCCCGTTCCCGCGGCGCAGGTGAATCCGTCGATCCTGTTCCGCAGGGCATGCCAGATTTCCGCCGCCGTTCCCTCGATATGCGCAGCGCGATTGGCGATATTGTCGAACTGATCCGTCCAGACCGCGTTCGGCGTCTCCTCCGCGATGCGGCGCGAGCGGTGGACGAAATGTTCGGGATCGGCGAACTTCGTCGGCGGTACCAGCACCAGTTCCGCGCCCAGGGCGCGAAGGGTCGCCATCTTCTCCGGCGACTGGTTGTTCGGCATGACGATGATCGTTTTGTAGCCCTTGGCATTGGCTACCGTCGCGATGCCGATACCGGTATTGCCCGCCGTACCCTCCACGACCGTACCGCCGGGTTTCAGGCGGCCTTCACGCTCCGCCGTTTCGATCATGAACAGGGCGGCGCGGTCTTTCACGCTGCCGCCGGGATTCTCATATTCGCATTTGCCGTAAATCTCGCAGCCGGTGCGCGCGGAGGGTCCAGCCAGCCGGACCAGCCGCGTATTGCCGATCAGGTCGAGAGAGGTCGGGGATAAAAGCGAGGGCATATGATAAGCGGTCTACCCGCTCGGGAATCGGGAGGAAAGGCGCTTGTGCATTCGCCTTCGTCAGTCGCGGGGGAGCGCTAGCCGTCTGGTCCCAGTTCAGGATCAAGATCGCGCGGACGTACCAGCGACACGAGCTTGCCGCCGCCCCGCTCGATGCTGGACCACGCATCCACGTCGAAATGCATCTCCGACAGCGTGGCCGTGGGATATTTCACATCGACGATCCTGCGATATTCCGAACCATCGGAGGGGGTCAGCAGAAAAATCAGATCTTCAAGCCCCGGATTATGACCGGCGAGCATGATCCGTCCGGCATCCGGATCGGCATCGTGAATGATGTCCAGAAGCGTCACCGCCGCCGCCATATAGATGCGCTTGTCGAACTCGGGGCGCAGGCGGGAGCCATAGCCCTCCTCCACGCCGTCCAGTGTTTCGATGACGCGAATGGCCGGGCTGGAGATGACCTGATCCCAGGCCAGACCCTTTTCGTGCATATGCGTCCCCATCGTGACGGCGGCGCGGCGGCCCTTGTCATTGAGGGGTCGGTCGAAGTCACGGTCGACGGGATCGTCCCAGCTCGACTTGGCATGACGCAGGAGAGTGACGCTTTTCATCGGAGGCCGGGGTAGCGCGCCGACGCGTCGGCGTCACCGGAAATTTTAGTGACATCAGAATGCACCTCCCGCCCGGACTGCGCCGCGACGATTTCCCGGGCTGTCGCAAGGTCGGTGCGGATGACATCGCAGCCCGGCGGAAACACCTGCGTCAGGCGTGTCGGCACGGCGGCGCCAAGCAGCACGAAGACGCCCCGATCGGTCGCGCGCCGGATCAGGCGGCCAAAGGCCTGCGCCAGGCGTCCGCCGGTGATCAGATCATCATAGGCCTTGCCGCCAAAGGCAGCGCGCCGCGCCGCGTGCAGCACGGTTGGCCGTGCCCATGGCACCCCTTCCAGAATGACCAGGCGTAGCGATTCGCCCGGGACATCGACGCCGTCCCGTAGCGCGTCCGTGCCCAGCAGGCTGGCGCGCGGGTCGGCGCGGAACATGTCGACCAGCGTCCCGGCATCGATCGGGTCGACATGCTGGGCATGCAAAGGCAGCCGCGCCGCCGCCAGCGGTCCGGCGATCCTGGCGTGCACGGCCTTCAGCCGGGAAATTGCCGTGAACAGTCCCAGCGTGCCGCCCCCCGCCGCCTCGATCAGGCAGCGATAGGCCCCGGCCAGCGCGGGGATATTGCCGCGCTGCACATCGGTGACGATGACAACCCTGGTGTTCCGGGCATAGTCGAACGGGCTTTCCGCCTGAAAGCGCTGGGCAGGCAGCGGCAGGTGATTCGCGCCCGTACGCATTTCGCTCGTTTGCCAGTCGGCATCCGCGGGCGCGCCAGGGTCCAGCACCTTGCCGCGCAATGTGGCCGAGGTGACGACCACGCCGTGCGCCGGTTCCAGCACGACCCCCGCCAGCGGCTTGGTCGGATCCAGCCAGTGCCGCCGCAATCCCATATCGAATTCACGCCCATCATGCCGGTCGAGCGCCATCCAGTCGACGAAATCAGCGTCAGGCGGCCCGCCAATCCGCGCAAGCAGCCCGATCCACCCGGATAGGATCGACATGCGCCACTCCATGCCCGACAGCGCGCCGTCGACACGCGCACGGCCAGGTGCGTCCAGCCAGTCCGGCGCTTCTTCCAGCAGGGCGACAAGCCGCGCTGACAATTTCCGCAGCGGGATCGCCATCTGCTCCAGCGCCTGCATCGCCGTCCCCGCGGCCTCCACGAGCGTCGGCGGCAACTCCGCAATCTCGGTCTCCAGACCGTATCCCGCTTCATTGGGCTTCGACCGCGCCAGCACGGCCTGCCGCACCTCGGCCAGCAGCACCTCGATCGCGCCGTGCGGCGCGCCTTCCCCCACGCGCTTCAGCCAGCCATCGGCGGGCAGGCAGCGCGCAGCCTCCACCGCGTCGTCCAGCAGCGCGGATCCCGCCTCTTCGAACGCCACCAGGTCACCCAGTCTCGCCGTCAGGCCCCGCCGCCTGCCCTTCATTTTCTTTTCCGGGCCGATGATCCAGCGGCGCATTTCAATCGCCTCGCTGCCCGTCAGGTCGAGCGCGAACGTCGAATCGGCGGCGTCGAACAGATGATGCCCCTCATCGAACACGATCCGGGTCAGGCCGCGCCCTTCCGATTTCCCGCGCGCCGCATTGACCATGACCAGCGCATGATTGGCGATCACCAGATCGGCATCCGCGCTTGCCCGCGTGGCCCGTTCGATGAAACAGCGGCGATAATGCGGGCAGGCGGCATAGACACATTCGCCGCGCCGGTCGGTCAGCGCGGTCTGCGCCGCACGCCCGAACAGCCCCGCTAGCCAGCCCGGCAGATCACCGCCAATCATGTCGCCGCCGGAGGTATACCGCGCCCATCGCTCCACAAGCCGGGCATAAATTCCGGCGCGGCCGGAAAAGCTGCCCTGTACCGCGTCTTCCAGATTTAGCAGGCAGAGATAATTCTCCCGTCCCTTGCGCACCACGGCCTTTTTCCTGCGCAGCGCCGGGTCGGGATAGAGCCTGGCCGTTTCCGCATCCAGCTGGCGTTGCAGCGCCTTGGTATAGGTCGACAGCCACACCGTACCGCCCGCCTGCTCCGCCCAGGCACTGGCAGGCGCCAGATAACCGAGCGTCTTGCCGATCCCCGTCCCCGCTTCCGCCAGCACCATATTCGGCGCGCCCTCGACCTGGCGCGGGTCGAACGCCCGGGTCACCGCCGCCGCGAAATCACGCTGCCCCTGCCGCTCTTCCGCGCCGGGACCGGTCAGCCGCCGCAAACGCCGGGCGACGTCGTCTCGGTCGAGCGTGATGGTGCGCGGCGTTTGCGGCGCTGCGGTGTCCTCCCATTTCGGCAGGCTGGTAAACAGCGACCGTTCGGGCTTTGCCTGCACGCCGAGCGCCTTCAGCACCAGCGGCGCCCATGCCCAGTTTGATCGCGATAATGCCTGGGCCGTGTCCCACGCGCCCGGCCGGGCGGCATATTCGTTGGCCTCCATCTCGGCAAGCAGGCGGGCAGCGATACGCCGCAGCATGTCTGCCGCCTTCGGTCCCTCGTCGGCGACCTGTTCCCCAATGGCTGTAGCCAGTCCGGCACCTGTGGGCACGGCAAATTGCGCGGGCCGCGCAAAGGCAAACAATTCCAGCAGGTCGAAGCCGTTCAGCTCACCATAACCAAGCTTCGCCGCCACCACGGGCGCATTGACGAAGATCGCTGGCGTCCCGGTCAGCAGACGCACCGCCTCGGCCCGCTCCAACCGATGCGTCCCATTGGCGTCCGCCACCCAAATCCCGTCGAGCGCGACGGCCAGCGCCGGATGCGGCAACAGGGCGGGGTCAGTTGAATTGGGCATGGATCATATCAGGAACATGCATGCGCCATCGATGCCGCGCCCCGCGCGGAAACGCAAGTGCGCGGGCCGTCACGCATTCACGCGTTCAGCACCGCCCAGACCAGGTAACCGACATAAAGCGACAGCATGGCGAACCCTTCCCAGCGGCTGAACTTATGGCCCGTACGCGCAAAGACGATCATCAGTATCGACGCCGCGATCAGCAGCGGCAGTTCAACCGGAACCATGCTGGCCGGCAGGCTGCCGGGGGCCAGCAGTGCCGTCACGCCGCCAATGCCCAGAATATTGTAGATATTGCTGCCCAGCACATTGCCAAAGGCGATGCCGCCTTCCCCCTTGCGCGCCGCGACGACCGAGGTGGCGAGTTCCGGTGCCGACGTGCCGATGGCAACGATCGTCAGGCCGACCAGCGCATCGCTAAGGCCAAGGATCAGCGCCACATCGCGCGCGCCTGCAACCAGGATGTTGCCGCCAAAGATAATCAGCAGCAGACCGCCGACCGTGAACCCGATATCCGCGAATAGCGATTTCGGCCGGGCGTCCGGTATGTCGACATGCACCATCTCGCCCGCCGCGGCGCGATCGCCCGCGCCCGTGGAATGCGCATGCGTGCGCTCTGATCGCCACGCATAGACCAGATAGACGGACAGGATCCCCAGCAGGATCCAGCCCATGATCGCCGGGGCGCCTGAGAATGCGAATGCGAACAGGATGATGGCGGCCACCAGCCCGAACCCGCCATCGCGCCACAGGGGACCCCGCTCGATCGGAAAGGCCGCAACCGCCGCCGCGGCGCCCAGCACAAGCAGGACATTGGCGATGTTCGAGCCAACGACATTGCCCCACGCAATGGCCGGCGCGCCGACGCGAACCGCCTCGATACTGGCAAACAGTTCAGGGGCGGACGTCCCGAATCCAACCAGCACCAGGCCCACGAACAGGGGCGAGACACCCATGCGTGTCGCCAGGTTCACACTGCCGCGAACCAGGAAATCACCGCCGACGAACAACAGCACCAGGCCGCCAAGGATCGCGACAATATCAAGAATCATGCGATTTCATTCCCGCGTTTCAGCCAGACACCCGCACGCCAATAATGATAGATTGCCCATGGGGTAAGCAGCGCGACGGTAAAAAGTGCCCATTGCAGCGAGTCCGCTTCGTCGAAACCGAAGCGCTGCTGATAGTCGACCGACAGCAGGCCGACGGCGGTGGGACCAATGCCGAGCCCGATCAGGTTGATGACGAACAGCGTAATCGCTGCCCAGACGGACCGCATGTTGAGCGGTGCCAGACCCTGTATGAGCGCAAAGGTCGGGCCAAGATAACAGGACTGGAAGAACAACGCGATCGCGTAGCTGCCGACGGCAAGATAGATGCTGTCCATCGCATAGAACAGCAGCAGGAAAGGAAACGCCGCGGTTTTCAGGGCGAAGATCATCCAGGATTGCGCGTGAAGGCCGTATTTCGCGCCGAGCCAGTCGGCCAGCTTGCCGCCGCCAATGACACCGGCAATGCCCGTCACCGCCACCACGGGTGCGTAGAAATTGGCGACATCGAATTCGGTCAGTCCAAAATTACGGATGATATAGGCAGGCGACCATAGCGTCAGACCATATCCAATCAGCGATGTGATGGTGACCCCAAGGACAAGGTGTACAGCCGCCTTGTTTCGCCACATGGCGCGAAAACCGTCCCGGATTGTCGGGCCTGACCGGATCGCTTCGCCGACATCGCTGACGGCCAGCGCCGCGCCGGACATGCCGCGCGGCGGCTCCACGGCGAACAGGCGGACAAAGACGGCCAGAACAATGCCGGGAATGCCCACAACCAGAAAAGCCGTCCGCCAGTCGAAGAAATGCGTGATATTGCCGCCCAGGAACGTGCCGGCAAAAGACCCGATGGTGACGCCAAGCGAATAGATCGCCAGCGCACCGGCACGCTTTTCGGGCGGATAGAGGTCCGCAATCATGGAATGGCTTGGCGGTGACGAACCCGCTTCTCCCACGCCCACGCCGATACGCGCGAGCAGCAGCTGGGTGAAATTCTGCGCCAGACCGCAAAGCGCCGTCATCGCGCTCCAGGCCGTCAGCGCGATCGCGATGATGTTGCGCCGGTTCTTACGGTCCGCCAGTGCCGCGATGGGAATGCCCAGCGTGGCATAGAAAAGGGCGAAGGCAATACCCGACAGATAACCGAGCTGCGCGTCATTCAGCAGCAGATCCGCCTTGATGTCCTCCAGCAGGATCGAGAGGATCTGCCGGTCCATATAGGAAAAGAAATAGGTGATGGTGAGCAGCGTCAGCGTGACCTTGCGGGCGCGCGGGCTGACGGAGGAGGCCGGGGCCCCCGGTGCATCTGTGACGCTCATACTGCCTCCCTTCAGGCCTAACGCCCTGTCTCGCAAGGGGGCACGACGGCGTCTTATCGTTTCCTGAGAAGAAAGGAGGCGGAATGGCGGGCGCGGATACCCTGCTCGGAGGTTCGGAAATGCTTCGGCGCGCGAAACATTTTTTCCGGACCGGCGGTAACCGGCAAGGGCGGCGGCACGAACCCGTTTGCAGACACCAAGCAAAAAGGATTTCCCATGCGTTTCCTCATCGCCGTTCCGTTTCTCGCCCTCGCCGCCGCGGCGCCTGCCATCGTCGCGCCCGCTTATGCCGCCGACTACAAGCCCTTTACACAGGAAGCCTTCGCGGCCGCGCAAAAGGCCGGCAAACCCATTCTGGTCGACGTCCACGCCCCCTGGTGTCCGACCTGCGCGGCGCAGGCACCGATCCTGAAATCGCTCGGCAGCGACACGGCGAACGAAGATCTCATCGTCTTCAAGCTGGACTTTGACAGCCAGAAGGCCGAGCAGCGGCCGCTCCGCGTCACCAGCCAGTCGACGCTGATCGCCTTTGACGGCGAAACCGAAGTCGGCCGCTCCATCGGCGATACCGACGCCGACAGCATCCGGGCGCTCGTGGCCAAGGCGGTCGGCTGACGCCCGTTCCCAAAATCCCTATCCGGACAGATCCGGCCGCCCGCGGCGTCATCCCCCTGATACCGCATCGCTCTCTCCTTCTGGCGGCCGGACCTACCCTTTTTCCAGATGATCGCGAGAGGAGTGTCCGATGGACATCCTGACCCTCGGTGCCGCACTCCTGGCGGGCGTCCTCACCTTCCTGAACCCGTGCGTCCTTCCCGTGCTGCCGATCGTCTTCGGCGCGGCCTCGGCGGAACACAGATTCGGCCCGCTGGCGATCGCCGCCGGTCTTGCGATCTCCTTCACTTTCGTCGGACTGTTCATCGCCACGGTCGGCTTTTCCCTCGGACTCGATGCCAGCGTCTTCCGGACGATATCGGGCACGCTCTTGATCGCTTTCGGCGCCATTCTCGCAATGCCGAAGGCTCAGGCGGTTTTCCAGACTGCCATGGGTCCGGTGGCGGCCTGGGGCAATGAACGGTCCGACAGGTTCGGCGGAAAGGGCCGCGGCCTCGGCGGCCAGTTCGGCGTGGGTGCCCTTCTCGGCGCCGTATGGAGCCCCTGCGTCGGCCCGACGCTCGGCGCCGCGACGCTTCTTGCGAGCCAAAGCGAGCAGCTCGGCAGCGTCGCCCTCACCATGGGCATCTTCGGCATCGGCGCGGCGATTCCGCTGCTCCTCATCGGCACCGTCGGCCAGAAAACGATGGTACGGCTACGCGGCAGGATGGCGGCGACGGGTGCAAAGGGCCGCACGTTTCTCGGCGGCGCCATGATCTTCGCCGGCGCGCTTGTTGTTACCGGCCTCGACAAGAGGCTCGAGATCGCCGCGCTCAAGGCAATGCCGACCTGGCTCATCCAGCTGACGACCAGCATCTAAGGACCAGGCATATAGAAAAAGGGCGGCCCTCCTTTTCGGGAGGGTCGCCCTTTTCTTGTCGTTGCAGAAAGCGTCGGTTTACGGACGCCTCGCCGCTTACTTGAGTTCGACCGTACCGCCGGCGGCTTCGATCTTGCCCTTGATTTCCTCGGCTTCGGCCTTGTTGGCGCCTTCCTTGATGGCTTTGGGCGCGCCTTCGACGAGTGCCTTGGCATCGCCCAGACCCAGACCGGTGATCGCGCGGACCTCCTTGATGACCTGGATCTTCTTGCCGCCGTCGCCGGTCAGGATGACGTCGAATTCGTCCTTCTCTTCGACGGCTGCGGCTTCGCCGCCACCAGCTGCCGGTGCGGCTGCGACGGCTGCGGCTGCGGAAACGCCCCACTTCTCTTCCAGCATCTTGGAAAGGTCAGCGGCTTCAAGAACGGTCAGCTCGGAAAGCTGCTCAACGATTTTTTCGAGATCTGCCATGTTACTAATTCCTTGTATATTTCGCCTCAAACCGAGGCTCGGTGTTCAATTCGAAACGAAGTTTCAGGCGTCTTCTTTCGCGGCATATGCGCCAAAGACACGGGCCAGTTGACCTGCCGGTGCGGCGGCGATCTGGGCGATCTTCGTGGCAGGTGCCACGACGAGGCCAACGATCTTCGCACGCAGCTCGTCGAGCGAAGGTAGCGAAGCGAGCTGCTTCACTTCATCTGCCGACAACACAACATCGCCCATGGCACCACCGACGATTTCGAGCTTGTCATTGCCCTTTGCGAAATCGTGGGCAGCCTTGGCTGCGGCAACGGGGTCAGCCGATGTCGCCAGCGCCGTTGGGCCGACCAGCATGTCTGCGATGGGGGCGTACTGCGTGCCCTCCAGCGCGATTTTGGCGAGCCTGTTTTTCGCAACCTTATAGTCTGCGTCAACTGCGCGCATCTTTCCGCGAAGGTCCGTGACATCCGCGACGGTCAGGCCAAGATTGCGGGTAACCACAACCACGGCCGTTTCCTTGAAAGTGGCGTTCAGCTGCTCGACCAGCGCGGTTTTCTCTGCGCGATCCATGCTCAACTCCTAACATGTTCACGAGGGCGTGACGCCTCGCAAACGGCTCAAGTTCGGACCCACCGGAGCAGGCCCATACGAAGTCCGTGAAGAAGTGAGGCAAGGGTCGCCGCAAGGGCCGATCCCGAAAATCTCTCTTCGTCTATTGCGGGCAAACATTAAGGCCTGCGACAGGCCGCCTGCAGTCTCGGACGGACGCCGCCGACATAAAGCTGCCGACTGCGATACGCGTGACATAAGAAAATGCGCGTCCGAGTCAAGCACGATGCGGTGCGCCTGACCATGTCCGGCACCATAGACGCCGCCGCGCACGGCCGCGGACATCGTCCAAACGAACTCTTAACCATCCCGCGCTAGCAACCTGTCACATGCGCAAACCAGTTTCCCATAGCATCACAAATCGTCTTTGCGCCCTTCAGGCGGCAATGGTGGTGCTGGCGATATCGCTCATGGCGTTCGCGCCGCCCGCGGAGGGCAGGATGATCATCCTGCCGCTCAGTCCGGGGGCGACGACGGGGCTGGTCAACGACCTCCATTCCCTTGACGCGCGGCCACTGGACGGCGGCCCGCTTCCCGGCAGTGTGGTGGTGGTCGCGAATCGCGCCGACCTGTTCATGAACATGCTCTGGACGGGGCGGCTCGTGATTGCGGCGCCGAATGCGGGCTGCGGGAGGACGTAGGCAGCCGTGATCGGAAACGCATCATCCCAGGGCTTTGAGGACATGCAGGCGGCAGGTGTCAGGCATCTCGTTCTGGCGTCCTGGGCCTGCACCGCCATGATCGCCATGATCGGCATCGCCCGCGGCCATGAAACCACCTCGATGGCCGTACTGGCATCAATCATCGCCAACATCGTGCCCAGCCTGTTCATGTGGCGAGGCGACAGGGGCGCTGCCGTCCACATTTCCATCGGCATCATGATGGCGGTGCATCCCGCCGCGCTGGTTTACCTGTTCCAGGCCCAGCCGTGGCAGATGGACATGCACATGTACTTCTTCGTCGCCCTCGCCGCGCTGACGCTGATGTGCGACTGGCGCCCCTTGGTGGCAGCCAGCGTGGTCATTGCCGCACATCATGTGCTCTTCAGTTATCTGGTACCGGAATGGGTATTCACCGGCGGCGGCGCATTCATCCGTGTCCTTGTTCATGCCCTGGCCGTCATTATCCAGACAATTGTGCTCATCTATCTGGTTGAACGCATCCGCGCCCTGTCAATGACACAATCGCGGCAGCGCGAAACAGCCGATCGGCACCGGGAGGCCGCGGAGACTGCACGGGCCGAAGCCATAGAGGCCCTGGCCGCTCAGGCCGACGCCGAACATCGCGCGGGACAGGCGTCAGCCGCGCGCGAGCGCACGGAGAAGGAGGCGGCAACGCGGCGCCGCGAAGAGCAGATTCAGCTTGCGGAGAATTTCGAGGCGTCGATCTCGTCCTTTGCCGGTTCATTGGGCGCTGCCGCCAGTCAGCTTGGCCAGACCTCAAGGGAATTGCGGAAAATGTCGAGCCAGTCCAATCAGGACGCTGGCACCGTCGACCGTCTGGCGCGGCAGGCCGCCGCCTTTGCGCAGCAGGTTGCCGATGGGACCGGGGCCCTCACTCAGTCCGTCACGGACATTTCGGAAAATAGCGAGCAGCAGGTCCGCATCAGCGCGGACGCGGAAACCCAGTCGGAAGCCGGCGTCAGCGCGGTCACCGGCCTTGCGGGTCGCGCCACCAGCATCGAAACCTTCGTCAACATGATTCGCGAGATTTCTGAACAAACCAACCTGCTGTCTTTAAATGCCACGATCGAGGCGGCCCGTGCGGGTGAGGCCGGTCGCGGTTTCTCCGTCGTTGCGCAGGAGGTGAAGAACCTCGCCGGGCGCGCGGCGTCGACGACGCAGGAGATTACCAGCCTCCTTGCGCAAATCGGCGATGATGCGGCCAATGCGACGGGCTCGATGGGCGTCATACGCGGGATCAATGTCGACCTTCTCGACCGCGCTTCGGCAATTTCCGCCGCTATTGAGGAACAGGAGCGGACAACTGCGGATATCGACGGCAGCGCCCGGAGGGCGGCCGAACAGGCCAATGAGATTTCCCATGAGATCGGCCGCCTAATGAAACGCGTTTCCACAACAGATGCGCTCGCGGAAGAAGTGGCAGCTGCCGCCGACAGCCTGTCACGAAGCGCCGAAACCCTGACCAGTTCGGCGGAAAGCTTCGTCGCCAAACTCCGCGCGGCCTGACGCGGAAGGCGGCTGGCACCCCTGAAAAACGCGCCGCTGCACGGGACCCCGGACATGATCGATGTCTGCGTTCTGCTTGCATGCGGCTCCATAAGGATAGCAGCCCGTCGGCACCTGTTCGGATGGGCATCGACGTGACCACCATGAAAAAGGGGCCGGGAAGGTTTCCCTCCCGGCCCCTCATCGGATCGTCCGCGCGCGGATCGCCCTAGACGGCGGACGTTTCCGCGACGTCGACCTTCAGGCCCGGCCCCATGGAGGAGCTGATGGCGATCTTCTTGACGTACTTCCCCTTCGCGCCCGTCGGGCGGGCCTTGACGACGGCGCTGACGAGGGCGTCGAAGTTTTCCTTCAAATCGGCTTCCGTGAAGCTGGCCTTGCCGATGCCGGCGTGGACGATTCCCGCCTTCTCGACGCGGTACTGCACCTGACCGCCCTTGGCGTCCTCGACGGCCTTGGCGACGTCCATGGTGACGGTACCCAGCTTCGGGTTTGGCATCAGGCCCTTTGGACCCAGAACCTTACCGAGGCGGCCAACGATACCCATCATGTCCGGCGTCGCGATGATGCGGTCATAATCGAGATTGCCAGCCTGCATGTCTTCCATCAGGTCCTCGGCACCGACGCGGTCTGCCCCGGCTTCCTCGGCTGCGGTGGCCTTGTCGCCCTTGGCAAAGACAGCGACCTTCATGGTCTTGCCCGTGCCCTTGGGAAGCGAAACCATGCCCCGGACCTGCTGGTCGGCATGGCGCGGATCGACACCGAGATTCATCGCGACTTCGATCGACTCATCGAACTTGGACGTCGCGAGTTCTCTTGCCAGCTTAATCGCCTCTGTCGGGGTGTAGAGTTTCTCTACATCGACCTTGGATTCCTGCTGCTTACGCTTTTTTGTCTGCTGTGCCATGATTTAGCCCTCCACCACTTGGATGCCCATCGAGCGGGCTGACCCGGCGATGATCTTCTCGGCCTGGTCGAGGTCGTTCGCGCTAAGGTCGGCCATCTTCGCTTCCGCGATCTCGCGCACCTGTGTCCGCGTGATCTGACCTGCGATTTCGGTGCCCGGATTGTTCGAGCCGGACTTCAGCTTGGTCGCCTTCTTGATATAGAAGGATGCGGGCGGCGTCTTCGTGGTGAAGCTGAACGACCGGTCGGCATAGACGGTGATGACCGTCGGGATGGGAGAGTTCTTCTCCATATCCTGCGTCGCGGCGTTGAAGGCCTTGGTGAATTCCATGATATTGACGCCGCGCTGGCCCAGTGCCGGGCCGAGGGGCGGCGATGGGTTTGCGGCGCCCGCGGGCACCTGCAACTTGATAAAGCCAGAAATCTTCTTGGCCATGTTATCGTCCTTTCTCAGACTTAGCGGTCAGACAGCCGGACAAACCAGCCTCCCGCAACATACCCTCTCCCCGCCGAGGAAGAGGGTAGGAAACCGGGCGGCTCGTCCGCCCGATCGTTTTGGTGAGGGGGCCGCGAACACCGTGGCGGCGTTCACCGGGCTGTCCCTTACCGAGCTTCGCCAGGTTCGCCCCGCGGCTTACCAGGCTGTGCCTTGCCTCTTCCTCGGCGGGAAGAGGACAAATCCTTAAATCACGATTCCCGCTTCACCTGGTCGAAGTTGAGTTCCACCGGCGTGGCGCGGCCAAAGATAGAGACGGAAACCTTTACGCGGCCCTTCTCGAAATCGATTTCTTCCACAATGCCGTTGAAGCTGGCGAATGGACCGTCCAGCACCTTGACCTCGTCGCCGATTTCGAAATCGACCTTGATCTGCTGCTTCGGCGCGTTGGCCTGGTCTTCCTTGGTCGCCATGATGCGGTCGGCTTCAGCCTGGCTGATCGGCGAGGGCTTGCCGTTGGCACCCAGAAAACCCGTAACCTTCGGCGTGTTGTTGATGAGGTGAAAGCTGTCATCCGACATGTGCAGCTTCGCCAGCACATAGCCCGGGAAGAAGCGGCGCTCGGTCTGCACCTTCTTGCCGCGCTTGATTTCTGTGACTTCCTCGGTGGGGACCTCGATGGCCTCGATCAGCTCCGACAGGCCCGTGCGTGCGGCCTCGGCAAGGATCGCATCCTTCACCTTGTTTTCAAAACCCGAATAGGCCTGAACGATGTACCAGCGCGCAGCCATGATATTCCCTTATCCTACCGACAGGACCCACTGGATCAAATTGCCCAGCACGGCGTCGACGCCCAGAAAAAAGACGGAAAGAATCGATGTCATGATCAGCACCATGATGGTGGTGATGATCGTTTCGCGCCGCGTCGGCCATGTCACCTTCGACATTTCCTGACGCACTTCGCGAACGAACTGACCTGGGCTTACCTTTGCCACGTTCTTCTTCTCGCCTTCACGACCATTTGGACAAATAAAACCGCCCGCGACCAAGCTCCTTTGCCGGAGCGGCGCAAGCGATCCTTGCCCTAACATAATGTCCCGGCCTCTATTCTGCCAGTGGGGCTGGCAGGGGCGGAGGGACTCGAACCCACGGCCCTCGGTTTTGGAGACCGATGCTCTACCAACTGAGCTACACCCCTAGAAACCGGGAGAGCGGCGTATAGGGCGAGATAAAGGGAGTCGCAAGGGTTGCCATATCGTGGTCGTCGCATGAATTTCACCGAACGATGAAGCGGAGGTGCCGGGCAGTGACATCGAATTCCAACATGGCCACGACCGACCTCAACCTGTCCTGCCTGTGCGGAAACGTGACCGGGACTTTAAGGGATGCCGGTTCGGCGACGGGTGACCATGTGATCTGCCACTGCTCCGATTGCCGCCGGTTCGCGCATCTCCTCGATCAGGACGCCCGCATTCTCGACTCAAATGGCGGCACCGCGCTTTTTCAGACCCGCTGCGCCCGCCTGTGGATCCGGACGGGCCGGGACGACCTCCGCTGCGTCCATCTTACCGACAAGCCCACGCTCCGCTGGTATGCGGCGTGTTGCCGAACGCCGATGTTCAACAGCTATGCGACCGGGCGCGTCCCTTATCTGACTGCTTTTGTCGCGAATCTCGACAGCGACCGCCGCGCGCAAGTCCTTGGTCCGCCCGTCAGTCTTTTGTTCGCCGAGGAGGCGACGGGCGACGTCGGCAAGGTATCGAAATTCTCCATGCCGCGCTTCATTCTCCGGTTCGTCCTGAGAATGGCAAAGGACATTATTGGCGGCGACCGGCGGCGCAGCCCGCTTTTCGAGCCGCAGTCGTTACGGCCCATATCGCCGCCCCGGCGTCTGGAAGCGTCAGATACCAAAATCCCATGAAAAAGGGGCCGGCCCGGTCCCGGACCCGCCCCCTGTTTCAGCCTGCGCTGTCAGCGCTTAGGCGGCCTTCTTGGCTTTCACGCCCTTCGCGTTTTCACCCTCGATCGCCTTTGGGCGGTTCTCGCCGCCAATATGGATCTTGCGGGGCTTTTTGTGCTCGGGGATTTCGCGCACCAGGCCGATATTAAGCAGGCCGTTCTCAAACGTGGCCTCGGTCACCTTGATCACGTCGGCCAGCTGGAACCGGCGCTCGAAGGCGCGCTTGCCGATACCGCGGTGCAGGAATTCCCGTTCGCCTTCGTCTTCGGCGGCGCGGCCTGTCACGATCAGGCTGTTTTCCTGAACGATCAGTTCCAGTTCGTCCTCGGAAAAGCCGGCGATGGCCATCTGGATGCGATATTCGTTCTCACCCAGTTTTTCGATGTTGTAGGGAGGGTAGGCACTGCCCTCGTCGCGCGTGGCGAAATCCGCCAGTCGGCCGAGATTCTCGAAACCGATCGAGCTGCGGAGAAGGGGTGTCAGGTCAAAACTACGCATGTCTATTCATCCTTTGTTCAAGCGATGTCGTTATCAGGGCTGCCATCATGGCCAGCCCCTGTCGGCGAATTTACCAGGCGGGCCCCGGAATCCCGGCCACCCATGGCGCTTTCGCCTGTGCATGTAGGTGGTTATTAACCATTACGAGTTCAAGAGGGCGGTATGGATGAAACTGAATCCGAAGCTGCAGGGGGAGGCATGTCCGGCGATATGGACGATGACGACACGCAGCTGACCGACAAGCTGATCGCGGGCCTCTACACCGAAGCGATGGTGTTGGCCGATGAGGCGCGTGCCTATTTCGATCAGGAGGGCAAGTTGGACCGCGAGGCCCTCGGCCCCATCGACCGCGTGCAGTTCTCCTGCGAATCCCTGCGCGTGACCACCCGCCTGATGCACACCGTGTCCTGGCTATTGAACCGCAAGGCGGTTGCCGCCGGCGAACTCACCAAAGAGCAGGCCTCGACCGACGAACGCCGCCTTGGCACCGTCGGCGAAACTGTCGCGGAACCCGAAGCGCTCGCCGTCCTTCCTGCCCGCGCCCGCGAAATCATCTATGCCAGCATCGACCTTTACGAACGCGTCAAGCGCATGGACGAACATCTTGTCGTCGAGCAGGTACCGTTAAGCCCGGCGCGCCAATTGCTCGGAAAACTGCAAAAGTCGTTTTAGCAATCACTAGCGACGTTCTTAAATTACTGGCAAAGAATCCCGCAATTGCCAATGCGGGGATCCGAATTCATGAAAACACGTGCCGCCGTCGCCTTCGAGGCCAAAGCTCCCCTGGAGATCGTCGAACTCGATCTTGAGGGGCCGCAGGAGGGCGAGGTGCTGATCGAGCTGAAGGCGACCGGCATCTGTCATACCGACGCCTACACGCTGGACGGGCTGGATTCCGAAGGGCTGTTTCCGGTCGTTCTGGGCCATGAGGGCGCGGGCATTGTGCGCGAGGTCGGCGCGGGCGTCACCTCCCTTGCGCCCGACGACCATGTCATTCCGCTCTACATGCCCGAATGCGGAACGTGCAAGGAATGCACCAGCGGCAAGACGAACCTGTGTTCCGCCATCCGCGCGACACAGGGCAAGGGGCTGATGCCGGGTGGCAGCAGCCGCATGTCGTACAGGGGCGAGACCATTTACCATTATATGGGCTGCTCGACCTTCTCGAACTTCATTGTCGTGCCGGAAATCGCGGCCGCGAAAATGCGCGAAGACGCGCCTTTCGACACCAGCTGCTATATCGGCTGCGGCGTCACCACGGGCGTCGGCGCGGTTGTGAACACGGCAAAGGTCGAACCCGGCGCATCGGTGGTCGTGTTCGGCCTGGGCGGCATCGGCCTGAATGTCATTCAGGGTGCGAAAATGGCGGGCGCAGGCCGCATCGTCGGCGTCGACCTCAATCCGGACCGGCAGGAGTGGGGCCGCAGGTTCGGCATGACCGACTTCGTCAACCCAAAGGACGTCGGCGACGTTACGCAGCACCTCGTCGACATGCTCGACGGCGGCGCGGACTACAGTTTTGAATGTATCGGCAATGTCGACGTCATGCGGCAGGCGCTGGAATGCTGCCACCGCGGCTGGGGCACCAGCGTCATCATCGGCGTCGCCCCCGCGGGCGCGGAAATCTCCACGCGCCCGTTCCAGCTCGTCACCGGCCGCAACTGGCGCGGCACGGCCTTTGGCGGCGCGAAAGGCCGCACCGACGTCCCCAGGATCGTCGACTGGTACATGGACGGCAAGATCGAAATCGATCCCATGATCACCCACCGGCTGTCGCTCGAGGAGATCAACAAGGGCTTCGACATGATGCACGCGGGCGAGAGCATCCGCAGCGTGGTGATCTACTGAGGGTGGCAAGGGGCTTTGCCGGTTGTCGGTCGCTGACACGGTGGGCGACTTACGGATCACGTAAACCGCTAGTGGCGATCCCACATGATCCGCGCTAATGATGCCTCCGGATCAGGAAATAAGGGGCCCACAAAACATGTTCACGCACATCATGTTCGGCGCGAATGACGTCGAGAAAGCACGCGCGTTTTACGACAATGCGCTGGGCGCGCTGGGCATTCCACCGGCAGCGCCGGGCGACCGGCTGTTTTACGGCGAATTCGCCAAGGGCGGCGCCTTTGGCGTCGGCAAGCCCGCCAATGGCGACGAGGCGACGTATGCCAATGGCGGCACGGTCGGTTTCCAGGCGAAGGACAGGGCCGCCGTCGACGCGTTCCACGCGGCAGGTCTGGCCAATGGCGGTGCGGACGAGGGTGCGCCCGGCCCGCGCGCAGGCGCTTATGGCGCCTATCTGCGCGACCCCGACGGCAACAAGATCTGCGCGTTCTGCGCCGGCGAATAAGGAACGGCCCTCGTCCGGTCGATAATCTCACGGAGACAATCGCATGTTCAATCACATCATGGTCGGCACGAACGACATTGAAAAGGCAAAGGCCTTCTACGACGCGCTGCTCGGCACGCTGGGTGCGGGCGAGCCGATGAAGAACGTCACGGATTCGGGCGTCACCCGCCTGTTCTATATTCATGACGGCGGCACATTCAGTGTTTCGGAGCCTATTGATGGCCAGCCCGCAACCGTTGCGAACGGCGCCACCATCGGCTTCAAATGCGCTTCTGCGGAACAGGTGAAGGCGTTTCACGATGCGGGCGTCGCGGCGGGCGGCACTTCTGTCGAAGACCCGCCGGGCCTTCGTGAAAGCAATATGGGGCCAATGCACCTCGCTTATGTGCGCGATCCCGATGGCAACAAGATCTGCGCGATCCATCGCCCCGGCTAGGCCCATTCACCGATGGACAAGGGACCAGCGTACATCCTGCTGTTCAGTTGCAGGGACAGCACGGGCATTGTCGCCGCCGTATCGGGTGCGCTCGCGGACCATGACGGCTTCATTCTGGACAGTCAGCAATATGCCGATCTGGAAACGGGGCGTTTCTTCATGCGCGTCGAATTCCAGACAGGCGGCACGGCGTTTCCAAACCATGCGGGGCTGAAATCGCTCTTCGCACCCATTGCCGAACGGTTCGGCTGGGACTGGTCGCTGACCGACGCCCATGAGCGGCCAAAGGCAGTGGTCGCCGTGTCGAAAGGCACGCATTGCCTCAATGACCTTCTCCACCGCCAGCATTCAGGCATGCTCGGCATGGAGATCGCGGCCATCGTGTCGAACCATGACGTGTGCCGCGAGATCGCCGAATGGCACGGCCTCAGCTACCATCATTTGCCGGTCAGCAATGACAACCGACCCGCGCAGGAGGCCGCCATTCGCGCCGTCATGGACGATGTGGGCGCGCCCTATCTGGTCCTCGCGCGCTACATGCAGGTGCTTTCGAACGACATGTCGGCGCGCCTGCCGGGCCGCTGCATCAACATCCATCACAGCTTCCTGCCGGGATTCAAGGGCGCGCGGCCCTATCATCAGGCGCATGCGCGCGGTGTAAAGCTGATCGGTGCGACGGCGCATTTCGTGACCGCCGACCTCGACGAAGGCCCGATCATCGAACAGTCCGTCGAACGCGTGGATCACCGCGCCTCGCCCGAACAGCTCGCCCGGTTCGGCCGCGATATCGAGGCACAGACCCTGGCCCGTGCCGTAGACTGGATCGGCGACCGCCGCGTGCTCCTGAACGGCGCGCGGACGATTGTTTTCAGATAGGGCACGGCGATCATGTGGCGCTGTATCCGCATCGGCAGGCCCCCCATGCCGATTGCCATGCATAATCCTGAAAAATCCGGCGGAACGGCTTGTCTGAACCGCCCGCCCGTCATTAGAAACGGTCAGCATGGAAACCACATCCTCCTGGAAAGCGCATGGCGGAACGCAGGGCGTCTACCGGCACGCCTCGTCCGCGACCGGTACCGACATGCATTTTGCCGTCTATGTGCCACCGCATGACAAGGGCGCGAAGCTGCCCGTGCTCTGGTACCTGTCCGGACTGACCTGCACCCATGCGAACGTCATGGAGAAGGGCGAATATCGCGCGGCCTGCGCCAAACACGGCATTATCTTCGTCGCGCCCGATACCAGCCCACGCGGAGACGATGTCGCCGATGATGACAGCTATGATCTGGGCCAGGGGGCGGGCATGTATGTCGATGCGACCGAAACCCCATGGGCGCCGCACTACCGCATGCGAACCTATGTCGAGGATGAACTTCCCGGCCTGATCGGCGATGTCTTCCCGGCGGACATGACGCGGCAGTCCATCACAGGGCACAGTATGGGCGGCCACGGCGCGCTGACCGTGGGCCTTCGAAATCCGGAGCGCTTCCGCTCCCTCTCCGCCTTCTCCCCCATCGTGACCACGATCGGCGCGCCTTGGGGACGGAAATCGCTGACCGCCTATCTCGGCGGTGATGAGGCGGCGTGGCGGCCTTATGACGCCTGCGCGCTGATCGCGGACGGGGCGCGGCACCCGCACATCAGGATCGAGCAGGGCGGCGATGACGAATTCCTGGCGGAGCAGCTAAGGACCGGCGTGCTGCGCGATGTCTGCGCCGAGCTGGGTCAGGACATCACCATCCATCTGCGCCCCGGCTACGATCACAGCTACTATTTCATCTCATCGTTCATGGCGGATCACATCGCGTGGCATGCCGAGCGCCTCAAGGTCTGAAGGACCGGCCCGTGCCCGCCGCCGCCATATCGGCGCTCATTTGACAAAAGCCTGCCGCATCGTCCCAATGATTGTCTAATGACTGTGGGTGTCACCTCCCGCATGGCTGTGGGCCGCAGGTGCCGTCAGGCTGTCATAGACGGCCCCCACAAACGTATCGGGCTTGATAAAGCCACCCGCACGGCCCTCGGCATAAGCGGCCGCGGGCTTCGCGGCGATGACATCATCGCGCGATGTCCCGGCATCGACCATCACCTTCACGCGGTCGCGCACGTCGGCCAACATGCCCCGATAAGCGGCCAGACCGTCACGATCGGTCAGCCTGCCGTGCCCCGGAATGACGGCGGTCTCGGCATCGGACATTTTCAGACCCATATCGACGGCGTCGATCAATCCCTGAATGCTGCCGCCCGATCCACGGTCGATAAACGGGAACGTTCCTGCGGTCGCATCGAAGAACGTGTCGCCCATGTGGAGCACGTTCGCTTCCATGAATTTGACGAGCGCATCGCCGTCCGTGTGGGCGCGCTGTACATGAACGGCGCGGATGGTCTGCCCTGCGCTATGGATGGTCTGGCGGTCGCGGAAGGTGATGACCGGAAGCGCCGCCGCGGGCGAGGCCGGGGTCACCCGTTCGCCATCGGCGCCGGGGCGCGTCTGCTCGGTCGACATGCGGCGGCGGACATTGTCATGCGCCACAATAAGCGCGCCCGCTTTGCCGAAATTCTCATTGCCGCCGGAATGATCGCCGTGCCAGTGCGTGTTGACGACGAACTTCACGTCGGTCCCGGCGAGTTCCCGTACTTTCGCCATGATGCGGTCCGTCAGCGGCGCATATTGGTCATCGACAAGAAACGCCTCGCCCTTGCCATGCGCCAGCGCGATATTGCCGCCCGCGCCGTAGAGCACCTCGACACCTGGCCCGGCGGTTTCACTGGTAATGACGACACCGGCAAAGCGGTCGTCCTGCGCCTGCGCGGCCGCGAACGGAAGGCCAAGGGCGGCGGCGAAAACAAATATACGGATCATTTTTCGGTTTCCTCTCGGGGTGCGGCGATACGCGGTACCAGGCGCCGGTTCAGAACACGGCCATCAGGGGTGATTCGCACGGACATGGCGATCTGATCGTCCAGAACCGCCGTCTCCAGGGCGGCGGCATCGGCGTCGGGCACGAAAAAGCGGCCCGACAGGCTGAAACGCGGGGGCAGCCTTACGTCCCGGTCGCGGCTGACGGCAAATGGCGGCAGGGCGGTCATGTTGAGGTCGCTCGCGGCCCAGTCGATCCCGGTCTGGCAGGGCGCGGACGGCAGGTCGCGAATCTCCAGACGCGTACCGTCGGGTGCGGGGCCTGTCAGGCAAAGGCGGCACTTCCCGTCACGGCACATATCGACATTACCGGCGATCTCCTGATCGTAGCGATACAGGATATAGCGTCCGCGCAGCATGTCCCGGGGGTCGAAACCCGTGACCGGAATGACCCATTCCTCGGCAGAGGCAAGCTCCGCCTCGCGCAGGCCAATGCTCCCCGCCAGCGCCAGCAGCGGCAGGACAAGGACGGCGAACAGCAGGATGCGCGTCATGGTCCCGCCTTTCTGAACCCACTGAAAATCCGCCGCCAGCCGAGCGCGAGCGCAATCAGCAGCGCGCCTGCGAAAATCAGGCCCATGCCCGTCATTGCGAGCGATCCAAACAGTTCGAAGTAAACGATGAACAGCCGCACGGCGAGTGCGCCAATGGCCAGGCCGAACACTGTCCGCCAGCCCGCGCGCGATGCCGCCCACGCGATCCCGCCCCACATCGCCGCATAGATCAGCGCGCCGATGAACCGCGGGACAGGTCCATCGCCATGCTCGATTCCGACCGCCAGAACCAAAGCGGCAAACGGCGCGGTGACAAGGGCCAGCAGCAGGTCGCGCGGAAACAGCCTGCCGCGCCAGGCAAGCGCCAATGCAAGTGCCGCACCCGCGCCCGCGACGAGCAAGCGTACCCGCATCTCGCCCGCGTCGATTTCCGGTATCGGGTCCGCCCAGGCGACATGGGCGATGCTGACAGCGATCAGGATGGCCGACAGGCCCATCTCGGACAGGCCGGAGGAAAAGCGGCTGCGTCCTTGGCAAAGCGCCGCCAGGGCGACGAGCGCCCATGGCACCGACATGGCGAGGCCCTGGGCAAAAAGTCCTGCCCAGCTCTCTTCATTTGCGGCCCCGGCCCAGCTGGCCCCGGCCCAGATCGTCATCCCGGCCAGCGCGTACGCCGTCAGGCGCGTGCGGCCAAGCAACAGGAAGGCGGGGCCCGCGCACAACAGCCAGGTGACAAGCAGCTGCCAGATCTCGCCGGAGAGCTGATACACCTGCGCGTGAAGGGAAAGGCCCGCCAGAAAAAGCGCGCCCAGCACGAACAGCGCGCCTTCCGCGAACCAGACCGCGCCGCGATCAAGAGAACGCCAGCAGGCAAAAGCCGCGCCCGCCGTCATCGCGAAATGCACTCCCAGCTTCAGCGCGTCCGGAATGGCCTGCCAGTTTGCCGCGACCACATTCGCAATGCCCAGCGCGAGCGCCAGGCACCCAAGACCAATCACCGCCCACAGCGCCGTCGGCCGCGCGCGCTCCTCCTCGAACGCGGCAATGCGCGCGGCGGTGTCCGCGTCGATCAGACCGGCTGACTGCCAGCTTGCGATTTTATCGGCGATCGCCATGCCCCTGCCATGCCCTGTCCCTTCTTCACGCGCAAGCGAGCGCGGTTCCCGACATTGCACCGGGACCAGCGGGACGTTATCTGCGCATCCAGCTTTTCCCGCATTCCTAGACGCGACAGGACGTCCCCATGCATCTGACCATGATCGGCACCGGCTATGTCGGGCTGGTATCCGGAGCCTGCTTTTCCGAATTCGGCCATCACGTCATCTGCGTCGATAAGAATCCGAAGATCGTCGAGCGCCTGCAGAAGGGTGAAATCCCGATTTACGAACCGGGCCTGAAGAGCCTGGTTGCCCGCAATGTCGCGGCGGGCCGCCTGATCTTCACCACCGATCTTGCCGAAGGGGTCAAGGATGCGGATGCCGTCTTCATCGCTGTCGGCACGCCCAGCCGCCGCGGCGACGGTCATGCCGACCTCAGCTATGTTTACGCCGCCGCCGAAGAGGTCGCTTCGGCGTGTCCCGACATGTGCGTGATCGTGAACAAATCGACCGTACCTGTCGGCACCGGCCTGGAGGTTCAGAAGATCGCGCGGAAGGCCGCGCCTGAAAAAAGAATCAGTGTCGCGTCCAACCCGGAATTCCTGCGTGAAGGGTCCGCCATCGAGGACTTCATGCATCCCGACCGCGTTGTCTGCGGTGTCGCCGACGAGCACGCCGAGCGTGTCCTGCGGGGCATTTACCGGCCGCTTTCCTTGCGTGATGTGAAAATCCAGTTCGCCGAGCGCGAGACGGCGGAAGTCATTAAATATGCCGCCAATGCCTTTCTCGCCGTGAAGATCAGCTACATCAACGAGATGGCTGATCTTTGCGAAAAGGTCGGCGCGAATGTGCAGGACGTCGCCAAGGGCATCGGCCTCGACAATCGCATCGGACCGAAATTCCTGCATCCCGGTCCAGGTTATGGCGGGTCGTGCTTCCCCAAGGATACGCTGGCACTGCTGCGCACCTCCGAGGAGGCCGGCGCACCGCTGCGCATCGTCAAGGCCACGGTCGAGGTCAACAACACCCGCAAGAAGGCCATGGCGCAGCGTGTCGTCGATGCGCTTGGTGGCGACGCAAGGGGCAGGCGCGTCGCGGTCCTGGGCCTCGCCTTCAAACCCAATACCGATGATATGCGCGAGTCTCCGTCGCTCGACATTCTGCCTGCCCTTATTGAAGCGGGCGCGCATGTGGTGGCGCACGACCCTGCCGCCATGGAGGCCGCCGCGCCGCTTCTCCCGGATGTCGAAATGGCGGGCAGCGCCTATGACGCATTAAAGGACGCCGATGTCGCCGTCTTACTGACGGAATGGAACGAATATCGCGCGCTCGACCTGGCCCGCGCGAAAGATCTGATGGCCGCGCCCATATTCGTCGATCTGAGGAACGTCTATCCACCGCAGGACATGCGCGACGCGGGCTTTACCTACACTTCGATCGGCCGGGCGTAGACGCGCGCGATCGGCCAAGGGGCGCAAAAACCCTAGGCCCGATCATCCTGAGCGCACTTCACGCCGCCATCACGGTCCGCCCAGGACCACGCACGGCTCAATTCAGCGCGGCACATGCCTTCTGTATGCGCGTGCAGGCATCGATCAGCACGTCCTGGGATGTGGCGTATGAAATCCGAAACGCCGGACTAAGCCCGAAGGCTGCGCCGTGCACGACGGCAACGCCCTCGGATTCCAGCAGATATGTGGCAAGGTCCTCGTCGGTCTCGATCTTCTTTCCGTCCGGCGTCGTTTTGCCGATCAGTCCGCTGCATTCCGGATAGACGTAGAACGCGCCATCGGGCTTCACGCAGGTCAGGCCCTCGATCTCGTCCAGCATCGACAGTACCAGATCACGGCGTTTCCGGAATGCCTCGACGCGCTCGGGCAGGAAATCCTGCGGTCCTTCAAGTGCCGCCCGCGCCGCCTCCTGCGCGATGGCGCAGGGATTCGTCGTCGACTGCGACTGCAGCTTTCCGATCGCCTTGATCAGTGCCTTCGGCCCGCCGGCAAAGCCGATGCGCCAGCCGGTCATCGAATAGGCCTTGGAGGCACCATTCACCGTCAGAATGCGGTCCTTCAGATCGGGTGCGAGCTCCGCCAGCGTGTGAAAGACGAAGTCCTCATAGACGATATGCTCGTAAATATCGTCGGCCAGCACCATGACGTGCGGCTGGCGGCGAAGGACTTCGATCAGCCCCTCCAGCTCCGCCTTTGCATAGGCCGCACCTGTCGGGTTCGATGGCGAGTTGAAGATCAGCCATTTCGTCTTTGGCGTGATCGCCGCGTCAAGCTGCTCCGGCGTCATCTTGAACCCCGCGCTTGCCGGGCAGGGGACGATCACCGGCGCCGCGCCGCAGAAACGCACAATGTCGGGATAGCTGACCCAGTAAGGGGCGGGAATGACGACCTCGTCGCCTTCGTCGAGCGTCACCATCAGGGCATTGAAGATCGTGTGCTTGCCGCCAACGTTCACCGTGATTTCATCGCGGGCATAATCGATGCCATTGTCGCGCCTGAACTTGGCCGCCACGGCGTCCTTGAGCTCGGGCGTGCCATCGGGTGCGGTGTATTTCCATTTGCCGTCGCGAACCGCCTGTATCGCGGCTTCCTGCGCATGTTCGGGGACAGGAAAATCGGGCTCGCCCGCGGCCAGGCCGATGACGTCGCGGCCCTCCGCTTTCAGCTCGGTCGCGCGGGTATTCACGCCCACGGTTGCAGAAGGGGCGATACGGCCAATAGCCTTCGACGTCAGCGACATGATTCTGGATGCTCCTGTCTTAGCGTGCAGTGCGGGCGCTTAGGACGGGGGCGGGATGCCCGCAACACACTTTAAGCCTCATATACCCTGACGATCGGCACGATCCGGCAGATATGCACGGAGCAGACCGCGCACGGCGTTGCCAATAAAGACATCGTTCGCAAGGTCTTCGGCACGTAAATCGGCCTCGACCGCCTCGCCGCTTGCCAGCAGGGACGCGCGCAGGACACCGGGCAGCAAACCGGTTTCCGCGCGCGGCGTCAGCAGATGTCCGCCGCGCCGCACGAAAAGATTGGTGAAGCTTCCCTCGGTCAGCAGGCCGTCCGGTGTGAAGAATATGACTTCGTCCGTATGCGCGGCGCACCGGGCCGCGTCATAGAAATCGCGGTCGCTGGTCTTGTGAAACAGGCGCAGATCGTCCGGAGCGACGGGGAGCGGCGCAAGGGACATCGTCATCGTTTCCCGTGCCGGTGGCAGGGCGGCCAGGACAAAGGCATGGCTGCCATCTCGCGACAAGGTCAGCTTCACCCGGCGCGCCTCCTTCTCGCGTCCGATAAGAACCTGTAGCAGATTGCGAATCTCATGCCGGTTGCACAAAAAGCCCAGCCTGTCCGCCGACGCGCACAACCGGTTCATGTGATAGTCCAGCAGCGGCACACCCTCGACAGGGTCGAACTGCATCGTCTCGATCAGGTGAAAGGGCCGGGTTTCCATATTCAGGAATCTGGCCTTGGCCATTGTCTCTCGCCATTCCGCTGCCGGTTCCGAATCGGCGACGATACCGGCACCAATGCCCATGGCAAGGCGTCCCTGCGAAAGTTCTGCGGTACGGATCGCGACGTTGAAATGCGAATTTCCTTCCGGGGCCATCCAGCCGATACTGCCCGTATACACGCCGCGCGCGCGCCCCTCGACCTCATCAATAATCTCGGTCGCGCGGATCTTGGGCGCGCCGGTGATGCTGCCGCAGGGGAACATGGCGTCGATCACATCAATAACATCAATGCCTTGGGAAAGTTCCGCCTTCACCGTCGTCACCATCTGATGCACCGTCGGATAGGCCTCGATCGCGAACGGGTCCTCGACGCGCACCGTGCCAGGTGCCGCGATGCGCGACATGTCGTTTCTCAATAGATCAGTGATCATCAAATTTTCAGCGCGGTTCTTCGGATCGGCCGCAAGCGCCTTCGCCGCGGCCTTGTCCGCGGCATCCGACCGCCCGCGAAGGGCCGTTCCCTTCATTGGCCGCGCCGTCACTTCGCCGTCTTCCAGACGAAAAAACAGTTCTGGCGAGGCGGACAGCAGCCATTTGCCATTTCCTTCGTGGATGACCGCTCCATGTGCCATGCGCTGGGCCGCGCGCAGCCGCGCATATAGCGCCAGCGGATGCCCGGACACTTCGGCGATCACCGAGATGGTTAGGTTGGCCTGATAAATATCACCTGCGAGAATGTAGTCTAGGATCCGTCTCGTTGCGGCGGCATGCGCGGCGGAGTCGATCGGCGACCGAATCTCGCCAATCGCACACCGGCGGCCATCGATCCATGCCGCCAGATCGCCCCATGTGAGCAAATGCGCGGTTCGGTAGACACCAAAGCTGACGAGCGGCCGCCGATCCGCCCGGGCCGTCGCCATGCGCGGCTCAAACCCGCCGCCCGCCTCATAGGACAGATAGCCCGCGACGTGCAGGCCATCGGCAAGCGCTGCGCGCACCTCAGCAAGGCTCTTGCGTACGTCGCCATGTGTATGCGCCGCGATCCGGCGTATCTCCCCCTGATATACACGCATGGGCATATTCGCACGCGCATCGTCGAACAGGATGAAGGGCAAAGCGGGGTCGAACGCAAACACGCCGGTCAGTCTATCGCCTTATTCAGCCGCCGCCTACATGTTCCCGCTGCGCAGTCTCGCCGCAGCAGCCGGCAGCACCGATGCACGGCGTTGACAGGGCCTGCCCCGCAAACCATCTCCCCCCTCATGACCACTTCACCTTCTGCGCCGCCGCTTGCCGCCTGCATTGTGCCCGTGACCCCGTTGCAGCAGAATTGCACCTTGATGTGGTGCACCAGGACGATGCGGGGCGCGCTCGTCGATCCCGGCGGCGATCTCGACAAGCTGAAACAGGTGGTGGCGGAAAAAGGCGTCACGCTTGAAAAACTGCTCGTCACGCACGGCCATCTCGATCATTGCGGCATGACCAAGGTGCTGGCGGAAGAGCTGGACCTGCCCATCGAAGGCCCGCATCCCGATGACGCGTTCTGGATCGATCAGGCCGAGGCGCAGGGCGCGCGCTTTGGCATGACGGGCACAAAAGCCTTCACGCCCGAGCGCTGGCTATATGAGGGCGATCAGGTCACCGTTGGCGAACTGACGCTGGACGTCATTCACTGCCCGGGACACACGCCCGGGCATGTCGTTTTCCACCATCCCCCGTCACAATTGCTGATCGTCGGCGACGTGCTGTTCCAGAACAGCATCGGGCGCACCGATTTTCCGAAAAGCAATCATCAGGATCTGATCGACGCCATCACGCAAAAATTGTGGAAGCTGCCCGACAGCACCGCGTTCGTGCCCGGCCATGGGCCAATGTCCACCATCGGTCAGGAAAAGAAGACCAATCCCTTCGTCGGCGCATATGGCTAGGTCCGCCGCCTTGACTCCGCTTTGCCTAGCCGACCACGCCGAACGCCAGCAGCAGGCCCCAGCTGGCGAGCGTTAACAGCACGGCCCATGTCAGCAGCACGCCGATCACGCGCGGTTTGTTCTCGCTGTACATCGTCATGCCCCACCCGTGCAGCACGCGGGCCAGGACGAGGACTGCCGCAATGACGATCAGGCCTGTGCGCGGGCCAACGGCCAGCTCTATCAGGCCCATCAGGATCAGGATCAGCGGCA
This sequence comes from Pacificimonas pallii, assembly GCF_019204005.1. GTDB lineage: Bacteria > Pseudomonadota > Alphaproteobacteria > Sphingomonadales > Sphingomonadaceae > Pacificimonas > Pacificimonas pallii. The sequence goes on from NZ_JAGSPA010000001.1 coordinate 593,560, forward strand.
CATGTTCCGCAAAATTCGCGTGCGCGCGCACCCGGTAGAGCAGATCCTCGCTTTCACCGTCGCCGATCAGCACCTTGCCGCCGATTCGGCCCTGTACGACGCGCAAACTCAATAACCAGAAATAGAGGCCCAGCACGGCGGCCGTGGCAAGCGTGACGGTCAACATGGCAATCATCCCCTTTGAAATCGCGGGCGACGCCTAGCATGTCTGGTTCAGCTTGCAAAAGCCCGGCAACGCGCTATATCGCGCCGCTTGTACCGGGCCGCCGCCCGCGTGCACGAATCGCTCGTGCGTCCGCGTTGCCGGCCTCCAAATGAAATATAGCTGCAAGTCAGGAACAGGTGCCCCATGGCCGTCCCGAAAAGAAAAACATCGCCAGCCCGCCGTGACAAGCGTCGTTCACATCACGCGCTGAAGGCTGCGAACTATCAGGAATGCACGAATTGCGGCGAGCTGAAGCTGCCGCATCATGTGTGCGGTTCCTGCGGCCATTATAATGGCATGGAAATTATCGAAGTCGGTCTGTAGCCGCAGAAAGATGCACGGCCGCCGCGCCGCCCGCACATTTTCCGGCATGAACAAGTCTTGTAACGGTCGCCGCTTTCTGGCGTACGAGGGCACATGACTGTGAAACCCATCCTCGCGCTCGATATCATGGGCGGCGACGAGGGGCCTGCGGTAACGATTCCCGCAGCGGCTCTTGCACGCATGCGTTACCCGGAAATGCGCTTTCGCCTGTACGGCGACGAAACTGTCATCAGATCGGCTTTGTCATCCTATCCCGATCTCGCCGCCGAGGCCGAGATCATCCACACCGATGTCGAGGTGCTGGGCACTGACAAGCCGAGCCAGATCCTGCGGTCGGCGCGCAAATCCTCCATCGGGCTTGCGGTCGGCGGGGTGAAGGCCGGCGAAGCACATGCCGCCGTGTCCGCGGGCAATACCGGCGCCTTGATGGCGCTGGCGAAAATCGGCCTGCGCACAATGCCCGGCATCACGCGTCCGGCGCTCGCGGCGCTGCTGCCCACGATGAAGTCCGACGTCGTCATGCTGGACCTCGGTGCCAATGCCGAATGCGATGACGAGAATTTAAGCCAGTTCGCCGTCATGGGCGCCGCCTTTGCGCGCATCGTCCTTGGCATCGACCGCCCCTCCGTCGCCATCCTCAATATCGGCGAGGAAGAACTGAAGGGCACGGATGACCACAAGGAAGCCGCCGATGCGCTGCGCGCCGTCGATCTGGACTTCACCTATGCCGGCTTTGTCGAGGGTGACAAGATCGGCCGCGGCGAAGTGGACGTGATTGTCTCGGACGGCTTCAGCGGCAATATCGCGCTGAAGGCCATCGAGGGCACGGCCAGGCTGGTCGTGGAGCTTCTGCGCCGCGCCTTTCGCGCCAATCTCTGGTCGATCCTGGGGTTCATCATGTCAAAACGCGTGCTCTCCAGCCTGCGCGCGCACCTTGATCCCAATGCCCATAATGGCGCTGTTTTCCTCGGTCTGAATGGCATTGTCGTGAAATCGCATGGCAGCGCCAATGTCGAGGGGTTCGCCAATGCCATCGGCGTCGCGCATGATCTGGTTGCCGACAACATCCAGCAGCGCATCGCCGACGACCTCGCCCGTTTCAACGATCAGCGCCTGAGCGCAAAAGAGCAGCAGGCTGCCGCGGAATGACCGGCTTATGACAGAATCGATCCTGAGGGCCCGCCTGATTGGCACGGGCAGCTACCTGCCCGCCAATGTGGTCACGAACAGCGACCTGGCCGCGCGCGGCATCGACACCAGCGACGAATGGATCATCGAACGTACCGGTATCCGGCAACGCCACATCGCCGCCGAGGGAGAGATGACCTCTGACCTGGGCGTCGTCGCCGCACGCGAAGCGCTGAACGCTGCCGGGGTAAAGGCAGGCGATATCGACCTGATCGTCGTTGCCACCGCGACACCCGACCATACGTTCCCGGCGACCGCAACGTCGATCCAGCAGAAACTTGGCATCGGCGACTGCGTGGCCTTCGACGTCCAGGCCGTGTGTTCGGGCTTTCTCTATGGTCTGGGCGTCGCCGATGCGATGATACGGGCCAGCGGGCACCGGAACGCTTTGCTGATCGGTGCGGAGACTTTCAGTCGCCTGCTGGATTGGGAGGATCGCGGCACCTGCGTGCTCTTCGGCGATGGTGCGGGCGCGGTCGTGCTGCGTGCGGAGACCGGGACGAAGGGTGTCCTTTCCTCCAAACTCCACGCCGACGGTGCGCATCGCGATCTGCTCTATGTTGACGGCGGGCCTTCCTCCACGGGCACTGTCGGCAAGCTGCGGATGTCGGGCCGCGAAGTGTTCCGCCACGCCGTCAAGAACCTAGCCAGCGTGGTGCAGGAAGCGCTCGATCTCGCCGGGCTGAAGGAAAACGAGATCGACTGGATCGTCCCGCACCAGGCGAATCTGCGCATTCTGGAAGCGACGGCGAAAAAACTTGGCCTCTCCATGGATGATGTGATTGTTACCGTCGACAGGCACGCAAATACGTCCGCCGCATCGGTTCCGCTTGCACTCGATACCGGCGTGCGGGACGGCCGGGTAAAAGACGGCGACCTGCTGCTGCTCGAGGCGATGGGCGGCGGATTTACATGGGGCGCTGCGGCGGTACGGTGGTAAAAAAGGGGGGTGTGCCCTTTTGTTTGGCAGGTAAATGCGATAAACTTGGGTTAAAAATAAGGGGATGTTGAAATTATGTCGGACAATCACACACTGACCCGCGCCGAAATGGGCGATGAAGTACACGAACAGATTGGCCTGTCGCGGACGGAGTCGGTGCAGCTTGTGGAAACGGTTCTCGACCGCGTTTCCGATGCGCTCGTGCGCGGTGAGAATGTGAAGATTTCTTCATTCGGCAGCTTTGTCCTGCGCGACAAGAACCGCCGCATGGGCCGCAATCCCAAAACGGGTGAGGAAGTGCCGATCGAACCCCGGCGGGTCTTGACCTTCCGCCCCAGCCAGATCATGCGGGATCGCATTAACGGTAAGTAATTGGTGGCATAATGGCAAAATCCGCGGACGCGTTTCGTACGATCAGCGAGGTTTCAAAGGATATCGGCGCGCCGCAGCATGTGCTTCGATTCTGGGAAACCAAGTTCAAGGATGTCAGCCCGCTGAAACGCGGCGGCGGGCGCCGCTATTACCGACCGGACGATGTAGCGCTGATCCGCGCGATCAATCATCTGCTCTATACCGACGGGTACACGATCAAGGGCGTCCAGAAGCTTTTGAAAGAGCAGGGCGTGAAGGCTGTGATCGCGGGTGGGCCTGCCAATTCCCTTGCGGCATCCACGGCTCAGCCCGCCGCTGCACCCGCCGCGGCCGCGCCGATGACGTCATCGGCGTCCGGCACGCCTGCCACTGCGCCCGTTGCGGTACCCGACCGTCAGATGATCGGGGGCCTGACCCGGATCCGCGACCGCCTGAAGGCCGCCGCCACCGCCGCCCGCGCCGCTTAGACATTAGGATACGCAATAAAGCCCCCGCGCCTAATTGTCGGCCCAGGTCCTCAGCAATGTCCACGCAATCGCCATGGGCGGCGGCGCGTTGACAGGGCCATTGCCTGCGAAGACCGCATGGATCTCATCCTTCGTGAACCAGCGCGCTTCCTCCAGCTCATCATCGTCCAGCCGGATTTCGGTCGTCTCCGCTTCGGCAAAGGCCCCGATCATCAGGCTTGAGGGGAACGGCCATGGCTGGCTGGCGACATGGGCCACACGGCCGATTCGAATGCCGGCTTCTTCATGAAGTTCGCGCCGCACGGCTTCATCGATCGACTCGCCGGGTTCCACGAAGCCCGCGAGCGCCGACATGAACCCCTTTGGAAATTGCGGCTGACGGCCCAGCAGGCACCTGTCGCCGTCCAGTGCCAGCATGATCACCACCGGATCGGTGCGCGGGAAATGCTCCGCGCCGCAGCCGCCGCAGCTGCGGGCATAGCCTGCCTTTGCCAGCGCGGTCATCGCCCCGCAATTGGCGCAAAAGCCGTGCCGCTGATGCCAGTCCACCAGGGAGCGGCCATGCGCGGCGATTGCCGCATCCGCAGGCGACAGCGTCATCGCCGCTGCGCGCACGTCTCGCGCCTCGCCGTCCAGCCCTTCGGCGGACATCGCCGCGGCAAAACGCGGCATGCCATCGTCCAGCCCCAGGAAAATTTCCAGCGCCTCATCGGCCAGATCCGACCTGCGAATCCAGCCCAGGCGGTCGTCGTCGATCAACGGTTTCAACTGATCGAACGGCAGCCACCGCGCACCCGGATGCATGCGGGCGGCGAACACCGCCTGCGGGTCCCGGCGCATATGGTCGGCGCGGTCGATGGGCGAGCCGGAAAATCCCGTCGCGGCCGGTGCGAAGGGGCGGGAAAACAGATCAGTCAAAATCGGTCCTCAATCTTTCACGCGGCCAGATATTTTTCGCGCAGCTCACGCTTCAGCACTTTGCCGATGGCGCTGCGCGGCAGTTCATCGACCATCACGACATCCGACAGACGCTGCGTTTTCCCGACCCGTTCATTGGTGTAGGTCTTGATCGCATCGGGTGTCGCCGCACCAACGGCAAAGGCGATGGGCGTTTCGCCCCATTGTTCGGATGGCACGCCGACGACGGAGATGTCCTCGACGCCGTCACAGCCCCGCGCGACGGCTTCGATGTCGGACGGGAAGATGTTGAACCCGCCGGAGATAATCATATCCTTCTTCCGGTCGGTCAGGATCAGGAACCCATCCTCATCCAGACGGCCGATATCCCCCTGCCGGAACCAGGCATCGCCATTTTCATCGTGCCAGATCATCTCCGACGTCTTGTCGTCGCGGTTCAGATAGCCGTTCATCATCGTCCCCGACCGCCCGACGATCTCGCCGGGTTCGCCGGGCGCGACTTCCCTGCCGTCTTCGCCCAGCAATTTGACCTCATGTCCCGGCAGCGGGACGCCGACCGTGTGCAGCTTGTCGGGGTGCTCGTCACAAATCAGGACAAAGGAACACCCGCCCTCGGTAAGGCCGTAATATTCAACCAGCTTGCCAGGCCAGCGCGCCACCACATCCGCCTTCAGCTCCGCGGCGAAGGGCGCCGAGGTGCACGTCTTGAACCGGAACGCGCTCAGGTCGAACCTGTCGAAATCGGGGTCGGCCATGATGCGCCGGTACTGCACCGGCACCAGCATGGTGTGCGTTGCCCTGGTCGCTTCGGCAAGCTCAAGAAAGCGCCGCGCATCGAATTTCTTCATCAGCACGACTGTCCCGCCCCACGCCAGCGTCGGCAGGAACGTCACCAGCGTCGTATTGGAATAAAGCGGCGTCGAATTGATGATGACCGCTTCGTCATATCCCGCCTTTCCGCCCGCACCCATCTGCCGCCAGCGCATGGTGTTGGAATGCACGATCCCCTTTGGAACGCCGGTCGTACCGGACGAATAGATGATGTTGAACGGACCATCGGGACTGATCGTCACCGGCGCCGGCACCGCATCCGCGGGCGCGATCCAGTCGGCCCAGTCCGTGCCCACATCACTACCGTCCATGGCGACAAACCCCGCCGTCAGCCCGTCCGCGTGATCCGCCAATGTCGCCCGCGTGCCGGCATCCAGAAACGCCAGCCGTGCGCCCGAATCGGCGATCATCGCGGCCATCTGCGCGCCCGTGACGCCTGGCGCGATGGGCGCGACCGCGCCGCCTGCGCGCAGGACGCCCATGTACAGCGCCGCATAGCGCACCGACGTGGCCGCGCAGACCGACACGGCCTCGCCCATCCCGACACCCTCACGCTGCAGCGCCGCCGCCACGCGGTCCACCTGCCGGTCAAATTCGGCATAGGTCAGCGCGTCGTCATCCATCCGCACCGCGATCCGCTCGCCCCTGCGCGCGGCATGGTCGCGGATAAGGTCGGACATGAACCCAAAGGGCGCTTCAAGCTGTACGGCGGCGGGCGTCGTGGTCAAAAATCGTCTCCCAAATCGGGCCCGCGCTGATCCCGACGCAAAACGTGCGCCCCCAAAGGCATCGTCGTTGCTGGGCAGCGCCCGCGGCAGGGATGGTGCGGGACGGTCATCCAGGGAGAGACTAAAGGGGCAGGCGCGGCGGCGCACCCTCACCAAAATTGGCGGCGCTAGCGGAAATTGTCCGAATAGGCCTGAATTTTCAGCCGGTGCACCCGCGGCGGCGCGACCGAATAGGCGACGTCCTTCTTCTCGGCATAGGCAATTGCCTGTTCCCGGCTATCGAATCGCAATTTCAGCTGCTGTTTCGTGTCCGCACTTCCCGCCCAGCCCGTCATCGGGTCATGCCGCTGCCGGGCATTGGGGACATATTCCAGGACCCACTCATCGGCGCGGGCCTTGCCGGATTGCATGGCGCTCATGGCGCGCTGGTAGATTCGGGCGGTCATACACGCGAGATGCCCCGCCGCGCCGTCAAGGTCAATGCGGCGTCGACGGCTGCTCTCGGCGACCCCAGCGCCAGGCGGGCGCGAATGACGCGCGCTAGGCGTCCTCGTCGTGGGTCACCGCCCACACCACGCTTCCGGCCGTGAAGCCGTGAATGATCGTCGATGCCAGAATCGTGAAGGCGACCACGGCCCACAGGGTTTCGGTCCGCGTGAACTCCGCATGCGTCGCGGCATATGCCAGATAGTAGATGGAACCGAGCCCGCGCACGCCGTAAAACGCCACCACGCCGCGCTGCTTGAGCGTCAGTGCGCTGCCGGTCAGCGAGAGCATGCCCGCGACGGGCCGGATCACGAAAATCAGGGCAAGCCCCACGGCGGCAATCTGCCAGTCGAGATGGGGCCAGAGGATCGGGAGCGCCCCGCCCAGCATGACAAGCAGGATCGCGGTCACCGCATGTTCCAGCGATTCTGAAAAATCATGCAGCTTGCGATGAAACTCATGTTCCGATTCGCAGCGGCGTAGGACCAGCCCCATCGCGAATACGGCAATAAACCCATAGCCCTCCACCAGCTCGCAGGCACCATAGGTGAACAACACGCCCGCAAAGGCGACAACGCCCGACCCGGTTTCCGACAGGCTGCTTCCGCGTGGCAGCGCGAACATGATCCTGCCCAGCAGCCAGCCCGCCCCCGCGCCCGCAAGGGCTCCCACGATGATTTTGTAGAAGACATAGATTCCGGCCCATTCGGCCATATCGAAATTGCCGGCGGCAAGCAGGATCGCCAGATACACAAAGGGAAAGGCGAGCCCGTCGTTCAGACCGGCCTCGCTGGTGAGGGCGAACCGTACAGGGTGTTCACCGCCCTCCAGCGGCGGGCCGACCTGGACATCCGCAGCCAGCACCGGGTCGGTCGGCGCAAGAACAGCGGCCAGAAGGATCGCCGAGGCAAGGCCCAGGCCAGCCATCACCCCGAGCAAAGTCACAGCCAGCAGACAAAGCGGCATACCGATCAGCAGCAGGCCGGTCGCCGGACGCCAGACCTTGAAATCGGCAAGCCTGTCAATCCTTAGCCCGGTGCCGAACAGGGCGACGATAACGGCGAACTCGCTGGCGACTTCCCACAGGACCGGCCGGTCGATGGGAGCGAACGCCTCTGGCATGCCGGGCAGGAAGCCGAATACGGCAAATCCACCCAGGATCAGCAGCCCCGACGCCGCTGGCTCCCGGCCCGAAACAAAACGCGGCAGCCAGTAGGCCGCAATGATGACCAGTCCGCAGCCCGCCAGCAGCACATGATAGGGGCCAAGGCCAAAGAAGTCGCTGTCGTTCATATGTGCCGGGCCATTGCGCGCGTAGGGACGATGATGTCGATCACTACCTTAAAGAGCGGTGCAAACGCCGCCGTCAATACGGACACCGCCGGGATTCCAGCCGGTATTGCGACAGGGCCGTTCAATAGGCCCGGGCAATGGCGAAACGCACGGTTTCCAACAAGGCGTCCTTCGCTGCGCCGGCTGGGAAGTCCGCGATCGCGTCCTGCGCCAGGCGGCCATAATGCCGTGCACGCTCAAGCGTATCGTCGATCGCGCCCGCGCCCGCCATAAGGCGGCAGGCCTCGGCGAAATCGGCATCGTCGGTTTTGCCGTCCTCAATGGCTTTGCGCCAGAAAGCGCGGGCCTCGTCATTTCCGCGTTTATAAGCCAGAATAACCGGAAGGGTTAATTTTCCTTCGCGAAAATCGTCACCAGCGTCCTTGCCCATGGTTTCGGCATCGCCGCCATAGTCGATTGCGTCGTCGACCAGCTGGAACGCGATCCCAAGATACCGGCCATAAGCCTCCAGCGATTCGATCACCTGTTCACTCGATTCTGCGACCACACCGGCAATCTGGCAGGCGGCCGAGAACAGGATGGCGGTCTTGGCGGTAATCACCCGCAAATAGCGGTCTTCGGTCGTGTCGATCCGGCGCTGTGTCTGCAGCTGATCGACTTCACCCTGGGCGATGACCGCACTTGCCGACGACAGGATCTTGAGAACGCGCAGCGAGCCGTCCTCGACCATCAGCTCAAAGGCACGGCTGAACAGGAAATCGCCGACCAGCACGGTCGCCTCGTTCCCCCAGATCAGGTTGGCCGCCTTCTTTCCGCGCCGCTGTCCGGAGCCGTCCACCACATCGTCGTGCAGCAGGGTCGCGGTGTGGATGAACTCCACCGACGCCGAGAGCTTATGGTGCCGCGCACCTTCATATCCGACCAGCCGGGCGCAGGCGAGCGTCAGCATGGGGCGCAGACGCTTGCCGCCGCCGGAAATCAGGTGTCCGGCAAGCGCGGGAATGACCGCGACATCGGATTGCATGCGCGCCAGAATGATCTCGTTGACGCCGTTCAGCTCGGGCGCGACCAGCTGCATCAGTGGCTCGATGGACGCCGGCCTTTGCCCTCCGGACAGCTGATGAATCGTTGCGCTCATAATGATCTTCACGCCCTGCTCTTCGATAGTGTTCCCGTCTGCGCGATGCGTGCGGGCTTGTCACCGGTACAATTGGACGCAAATGTGCGTTTATGTCCGATCACACCGCAACCCTTGCCCAATATCGCGCCAGCATCGACAATATCGATGCGGCGCTGGTCCATATTCTCGCGGAGCGCTTCCGCATAACCAAGGCCGTCGGGGAGTTTAAGGCCAGGAATGGCCTTCCGCCCGCCGACAAGGCGCGCGAGGCCGACCAGATCGCCCGGTTGCGCAGGCTCGCCGGGAATGCCAATCTCGACCCGGATTTTTCAGAGAAATTCCTGAACTTCATTGTCGCCGAAGTGATTCGCCATCATGAGCAGGCACGCGATAAAGGCGACTAGGCTCGCGCAATCATGAAACCGCCACTAGCAGGGATTAGATATGGCCACCGGTTCCCCCACACTTACCCGCCCGCCCGAGGCCGCCACCGACTGGACGGTGCCGCAGGACTGGGACCGGTTCACAGCCGAAGAGCATGATGTGTGGGACACGCTGTTCGCGCGCCAGTCGAAGCAATTGCCCGGCCGCGCGGCGCAGCCGTTCCTGGACGGCCTCGACGTGTTGCATCTGTCGCGGCCCGGCATCCCGAATTTTGAAGAGCTCTCCGAAAAGCTCATGAAGACCACGGGCTGGGAAGTCGTCGCCGTGCCGGGTCTTATTCCAGACGATGCGTTTTTCGATCATCTGGCCAATCGGCGGTTTCCGGCGGGTAATTTCATCCGTACGGCGGATCAGCTGGATTACCTGCAGGAACCCGACGTGTTCCATGATGTTTTTGGCCATGTCCCGCTGCTCGCCGACCCGGTGTTCGCGGACTACATGCAGGCCTATGGCGAGGGCGGCCTGCGAAGCCTGAAATTCGGCGCGATCCACAAGCTGGCACGGCTTTACTGGTATACTGTCGAGTTCGGGCTGATCCGCGAGGACGACGACCTCAAAATCTATGGGGCGGGCATCGTGTCCAGTCACGGCGAAAGCATCTTCGCGCTCGATTCGGACAGTCCGAACCGCCTAGGCTTCGACCTGAAGCGCACCATGCGCACCGAGTATCGCATCGACGATTACCAGCAGACCTATTTCGTCATCGACGATTTCGAGGGCCTGCTGCAGCAGACGCAGGAAACCGATTTCGCGCCGCTTTATAGCGAGCTTGAAACGCTGGAGGACCTGCCGGTGACCACAATCCTGCCAGAAGACCATGTCATGACGCACGGCACGCAGGCCTATGCGCTGGCGAAGGCCGCGGGTTAGTTCACCCGCTTCAGATATTGCGGCGGATGCGCACCGGCGGCGTTCTGCTCCCAGCCGGAAATCCCCGGACGGACGAGCGCCCATCTGACCGGCGAGAAGAGCGGGATGATCGGCGCGTCTTCCGCGATCAACCGCGCCGCGCGGCGAACGAGGTTGATCCTCGTCCCATTGTCGACTTCGTCCGCGGCAGCGTCCAGCAGCCTGTCGGCATCGCGGTTGCAATATCCCCCCGCCCCCATATCGCAGGTGAAGGGCCGCAGGAAAAAACGCGGGATTTGCCCCGGAGCGATCCGCTCAGACACGGCGAGGTCGTAATCGCCGCTTTCAACGGCGCGGCGATGCATGGCGGCGGAGCGCTTATAGGCGCGGACATGGATGCCAAAGTCCCGCCAGCCATCGGCAAGCTGCGCCAGGACGCCCTCATGTATCGCGCCGCGCGGCAGGGCGACATCCAGCGTGATCGGCGTGTCCGGGCTGACGCCCGCCTCCAGCAGCAGCCGCTGCGCCTCGGCGGCGCGCACATCGGCCGGCCAGACCGCCCAGTCCGGCACCGCGCCCGCATAGGTTTCGGGCAAGGTCGGTGCGAGAGGGCCATAGGCGGCCTGCATGCCGACAAGCGCGAAATAGCTCTGCACCAGCTGTTCACGTGCCACGGTCATGGCGAGCGCGCGGCGGATACGAACATCCGCCAGCGGACCGCGCGCGACGTGCGCGACATAACCATAGAGCCCGACGCTCGGCTCCAGCCGCAGGGACGCGCTGAGCGCGTCCGTGCGCACGCGCCTGATACCGTCGGTACGGCCGCCCAGTACGATATCCACCTCACCCGCTTCGAAAGCGGCGATGGCATCGTCAGGCATGGCCTTTGCCAGGATCAGCGGCGAAAGCGGCATGTCTTCCTCAGCGACAAAAGCGGTATTCCGGACAAGGCGTTTTGCCGCGGGCGTATCGTCCGCGACCATATAGGGACCGGAGGGCGGTGGCGGCGTATCGGCACGCACGATCGCGAGCGAGGGATGCGCGAGGAGCGACAGTAGCGCAGGATATGGCCGATCCAGCGAGATCTCCACGACATCGGGCCGCGGATCGGCAATGCCAAGCATGCGGGCCGGCTTGCGGTTGCCGGACACCGCCTCCGCCTCTGCAATGTCCATCAGATAGGGTTTCACCGGCACGTCCGAACCCGGCGCCATTCCGCGGCGTAGCACCGCCACCACATCGCCTGCGGTAATGCGCCTACCGTCCGGCCAGGCCGCGTCGCGCAGCTTGAAAATATAGGTCCGGCCTTCGTCCAGCACGCGCCAGCTGACCGCGAGGGACGGGACGATGCGTCCATCGGGTGCGCGCGTCGTCAGGCCAAGGTGCGTCGCGCCAAGCAGGAAGGTATCATGGCCCTCCATACCGGCATCACCCGTCCCCTCATCGGCAATGATGAGGATGGAAATGGGGGCCTCGCCGGTCCCCGTGCCTTCGCCCATGCCGCACGCCGCCAGCGGGACAAGGATCAGCAGGAAAATGAGGAAGCGCATAGACCCTATTAGGCATAGCGGCGCCATCAGGCGACAAGCAATGCTGGGTCATGCAAAGGAAAATGGTGACCCCTACGGGACTCGAACCCGTGTTTCAGCCGTGAAAGGGCCGCGTCCTAACCACTAGACGAAGGGGCCACGCGCAGGAACGGAGGTCCAAGCGGGAACGGCGGTCAGATAAAGACGCGATCCGCCATGGTCAAGCGGAGTCCGCGCGTTGCGACGCTTTGATCCGGAAAAATCGGCGAATCATGGCACATTCGCCGTGGGTGTGAACCTTCCAGAGACGCGGCCACGTTCGCCTGTTGCACTGTTGACGGCCGCATCAAAAGTAGACCGGCCACTACCCAGATCGATGATCAGGCGCTGGCCCCTGAGGACGTCGCCGCCGCGGGTCAGCACCACATTGCCGATCATGGTGATCTGGCTGTTCGGAACATCGTAGATGGCAGTCGCGGCCCGGGCCGTCTCGGCAGGTGTCGTCACGCGCACGCCGCCATCGGCATCCAGCCGATCGACCTGCACATCGCCGCCCGCCTGCGCGTAAAAAATACGCACGCGCTCGGCGGCGAGGTCGAGCGAACCCTGTTCGATCTTCACATTGCCGCTGACGATGGCCTGATTCTGCCGGTCGCGCACCTCGATGCGCGCCGCCTCGAAATCGATTGGCGCGTTCCTGTCATGGTTCCGGATCGAGGTGCCGGGCAATTGCTGCGCGGTCGCCACGGCGGTCACGGCAGCCAATGCCATCGCCGCCATCAGGGAAAGCGAGATCGTCTTCATGGATTGATCCTCATCCTCGTATTGCCTTCCAGCACCAGCGTCCGTTCGTTGATATCGGCGCTGAGGCTGTCGGCCGCAAAAGTGCCAAGGGGCAGCGCGCCCATCACGCGGCCTTCGCCAAGCACCTCGCGCGACGGGATGTCCACGGCGACATCGCTGGTGACAAGGCGGTAGCCATCAGGGCGCTGCACCTTGACGGGACCGCTGACCAGCAGCCGTTCCTTCTCAAGATCATAGACGCCGCGCGGCGCCGTCACCAGCGCGGCACCGCCGTCCATCTCCATACGCGCCGACAGGCCGGTCAGCACGACCTGCGGATTGGCGCTGGTCTGCTGGATGCCGCTAGCGGCGCGGATCATGAACGGACGGCCCTTGGCATCCTCGCCGCGATAAATCGCCGCGCCCAGACGCATGCGGTCACCGGCCATCTCGACCTGATCCTTTGACAGGATGAAGGAAAATTCGCGGTCCTGGGTCAATGGCCAGATCAGCCCGGTCAGCAGGATCAGGACCGCCATAACCGGAAATACCCAGCGCAGCAGCTTCGCCGCCCGGTCCCAGGACGAGCCAGGGCGGGCCCAGGCACGCCGCTCCTTCGCCTGCGCCTCGGCGGCATCGGAGATTGGGGGGACGGCGACTTCGGTCATGACATCACATTCACCACAGAAGCCGCGTCAGGAACAGCGCCTATTCTCGCGGTCCCCGTGCATATGCCTCCTATTCCCTCAGCTCGGCGTCCACGGCCTTCGCCGCAGCGGCCACGACCTTCGCCGACAGCGCGCCGATCTCGTCATCGGTAAAGCTTGCCTCTCCCGGCTGCATGGTCACACGCACCGCGACGGACACTTTGCCTTCGGGAACGCCCGCGCCCGCGAACAGATCGAACAGACGCGCGCCGGCGATCAGTTTCCTGTCCGCATTCGCGCAGGCGCGCACCAGATCGGCGGTGGCAACATCCCGGTCCACCAGAAATGCGAAGTCGCGCGTCACGGCCTGCAATGCTGGCGGCGTGAAGGCGGCGCGCGCCCGCTTCGCCTTTACGGGCGGCAGGGCGTCCAGATAGATCTCGCAGACGGCGACGCGGCCCCTCAGCCCGAATGCTTTGGCAATGCGCGGATGCAGTTCACCAAATTCGGAGAGCAGCTTTTTCGGCCCCAGCTGTATGCGCCCGGACCGGCCCGGATGATACCAGTCCGCCGCGCCGCGCACGACCTGCAGCTTTTCGACAGGCGCACCCGCCGCGCCGAGCGCCGCCAGCGCTTCGGCCTTCGCATCGAACACGTCGAACCCGGCTTCGCCGCCCGCGCGCCAGTCGGCTTCGCGCGACAGGCCCGCCATGACGACACCGACTGTGGAACGCTCGCCATCCGGCAGGTAGCGCCGCGCAAGTTCGAACAGCCTGGCACCCGATCCGCCGCGATCGATATTCGCCTTCGCCGCGGACAGCAGGCCGGGCAGGGTGGAGGGCTGCATGACGCCAAGATCGGTGGAAATCGGATTGGCAAGCACATGCACGCCGCCGCCAAATGCCGCCGCTTCCTGTTCGGAAATGAAGCTCCAGCTGACCGCCTCGTCCAGGCCGCGGGCGGCCATGGCACGGCGCACGCGGCGCTCCGTCAGCTGCTCGGCCGTGGCCGTCGGCCTCGCCACTCCCTCCGCGCGCGGCAGCGGCGTTGAGGGGACATTGTCGATACCGTGAATGCGCACGACTTCCTCGACAAGATCGGGCGCACCGTCCACGTCACGCCGCCACGACGGCACGGTGACGGCCCAGGGTGACGCGCGGTCCACATCGAAGCCAAGCTTCGCAAGGCTCTCCGCCTGCTCGTCCTCGGTAATGTCGACACCGGACAGGCGTGCGCACAGCGCCGGATCATAGTGCACGATCTTCGCCGCCGTCGGTGCGCGGCCAGCCTCGACAATTTCCGACGCCTCACCGCCGCAAATCTGCTGGATCATCCGCGTCGCCAGCGCCAGACCCGCCGTCAGAAACGCGGGATCGACGCCGCGTTCGAACCGCGCGCGGGCATCGCTGTTCAGGTTCAGCTTCCGCCCCGTGCGCCCGGTCGCGACGGGATCGAAATAGGCGCATTCGATGACGACATCCGTTGTTTCAGGGCCAACACCCGTGCGCGCACCGCCCATGATGCCGCCAATGTCATGCGCGCCGGCATCGTCGGCCAGCACGGTCATGGTTTCATCCAATTTATAGCTCTTGTCGTTCAGCGCCTCGACCTCTTCGCCCGGCTTGGCGCGGCGCGCGACCAGCGCCCCGTCCAGCCTGGCAAGGTCATAGACGTGCAGCGGACGGCCGCGATCGAACATGATGTAATTGGTGATGTCCACCAGCGCATCGATGGGCTTCTGGCCAATCGCGGCCAGGCGGCGCTGCAGCCATGCCGGACTCGGGCCGTTCTTGACGCCGCGCACGACGCGGCCGTGCAGGGCCGGGCAGCCGCTGGTATCGTCGGTGCGGATATCGATAGGACAGGGAAAAGCGCCCGGCACCGTTTCCACCACACCGGATCTCAGCGTGCCCATGCCCGCCGCCGCCAGATCACGCGCAATGCCGTAAACGCCAAGCGCATCCTGCCGGTTCGGCGTGATGCCGATTTCGATGACCGGATCGTCGAGCCCGGCATAGTCAGAGAACAGTTCACCGACCGGAGCGTCCCGGTCCAGGTCGATAATGCCGTCATGTTCTTCCGACAGTTCCAATTCGCGCTCCGAAACCATCATGCCGGACGACGCCACCCCGCGAATCTTCGTCGGCTTCAGAGTCATATCTGTGCCGGGAACATAGCTGCCCTCCGGCGCGAACACGCCCTTCATGCCCGCCCGCGCATTGGGCGCGCCGCACACGACCTGCACGGGCGCGCCGCTGCCGGTATTCACGCTCAGCACCTGCAGCTTGTCGGCATCCGGGTGTTTCTCGGCGGTCAGGACCTCGGCGATGCGGAACGGCGCAAGCTTTTCGGCGGGGTTCTCGATACCCTCGACCTCCAGGCCAAGCGCGGTCAGCTGCGCACTGATCTCGGCGAGCGTTGCATCCGTATCCAAATGCTCTTTCAGCCATGACAATGTGAACTTCATGCGCCGACTCCGCCGCTAAGTGTCGGCACGGCAAAGGGACTGAAGCCATAATGGCTGATCCAGCGCCGGTCGCCGTCGAAGAAGGGGCGCAGGTCCGTCATACCGTATTTCAGCATGGCGAGCCGGTCGATGCCCGCGCCAAAGGCGAAGCCCTGCCACGTATCGGGGTCCAGATTGCAATTCTCGATCACGCGGCGATTGACCATGCCGGAGCCCAGAACCTCCATCCATTCGTCGTCACCGCCAATGGTCAGCTGACCGCCCGAGAACGAGCAGCCGACATCGACCTCCGCCGATGGCTCAGTGAAAGGGAAATAGCTGGGGCGCAGGCGCAGCACAATGTCGTCGGTTTCAAAAAACGCCTTCAGAAAGGTTTCCAGCGTCCATTTCAAATGCCCCATGGTGATGTCGCGGTCGATGACCAGACCCTCGACCTGATGGAACATCGGCGTATGCGTCGCGTCGGAATCGCTGCGATAGACACGCCCGGGGGCGATAATCCGGATGGGCGGTTCCTCATCCATCATCGTGCGGATCTGCACCGGGCTGGTATGCGTCCGCAGCAGCTTTGGCGCGTCTTCCCCCACAGCCGGGAAATAGAAGGTGTCGTGCATCGCGCGCGCCGGATGATGTTCGGGAATATTGAGCGCGGTGAAATTGTGCCAGTCGTCCTCGATCTCCGGCCCCGTCTTCACGGCGAAGCCAAGATCCGCGAAAATTTCCGCCAGTTCGTCCATGACCTGACTGATCGGATGGATGTTGCCGGGTCGGCCGCCATCTACGGGCAGGGTGACATCGACGGCTTCGGCGGCAAGGCGCTGGTCGAGTTCGGCGGCTTCCAGCGCGCCCTTCCGCTCGCCAAGCGCGGCCTGCACGGTCTGGCGCATCACGTTCAGCGCCGCGCCCGTCGTCTTGCGCTCGTCGGGCGACATCTTGCCCAGCGTCTTCATCAGCGCGGTGATGGCACCCTGTTTGCCCAGCGCCTCGATCCGAATCGCTTCGACATCGGCGGGTCCGGACGCCGCATTGATACGGGCGAGCCAGTCGGCGGTTTGCGTGTCGATCTCAATGCTCATGCGAAACTCCAACTCCCCTCCCTACAGGGAGGGGTAGGGGTGGGTCTCAAACAAAAAAGCCGAGGCATGGCCTCGACATATTTTTGGCTCACGACGTTCGCAACCCCCGCCCCTCTCCCTTGGGAAAGGGGCGCCAGGAGCTTAGGCGGCTTTTTCGAGCGCGTCCTTGGCCTGCGTGATGATCGCCTTGAAGGCCGCGGGCTCTTCCATGGCAAGACCCGCCATGACCTTGCGATCGAGTTCGATCCCGGCAAGCTTCACACCGTTCATAAAGGTCGAATAGGTCAGGCCTTCTTCGCGGACAGCCGCGTTGATGCGCTGGATCCACAGGGCGCGGAAGTTGCGCTTGCGGACCTTCCGGTCGCGGTAAGCATATTGGCCGGCCTTGTCGACGGCCGCGATGGCCGTACGGATCGTGTTTTTGCGGCGACCGGAATAGCCCTTCGCCTGCTTCAGGATTTTCTTGTGGCGTGCATGTGTCTGAACACCGCGTTTGATACGTGACATAGTGGAATTCCGCTTCAATTATGTTCGGGCCCGGCGCTACCGCACGGCCCGGAATAAGGATTACAGCCCGTAAGGTGCCCATTTCTTGATGGCAGCCGTATCGCATTTCGCCAGCACCTTGGTGCCGCGATTCGTGCGAATATACTTGGCATTGTGCGACATCAGGCGGTGGCGCTTGCCAACCACACCGTGCTTCACCTTGCCGTTTGCGGTAATCTTGAAGCGCTTCTTCACGCCGCTCTTGGTCTTGAGCTTGGGCATTTTCGTCTCCTGTTTCAAAACGATAAAAAGACCGCCTCGGCAGCCCACACTGGCCGGACGGTCACATCGAAGGTCGCCATCTAGGCAGCGGCCGGTGAAAACGCAACCGATTCCCCACGTACCGCTTTATCCGCGCCGACTTATCGGATACGCGCGAAAACGGTCTTCGCAGGTCGGCCTACTCTGGCCCTGCACTCGAAATTAATGCTGGTCGGCACGATTGGCCTTGTCATCTGGGCATGGCTCATCTTCGCCATCCTCGAGTGGGACAATCCGGGCACGCTCGGCGTGTTTCTGGCCACCACTACACCCACATGGATCAAATATCCGTCGACCAGTATCTATCTGGGGTAGCGGCGCCTGAACGTCGATGCCTGCCTTCGGATTGCCGCCGAAACAGACGTCCCGTGTCCCCGCAAACTGGCCGGAAATACCGTCGCCGCCCGCCTTTTCCTGGCGCGGCAAGTGATCCCTGATCAACGCATCTGACGATGGGGCAGCTGAACGTCAGCCCGCGCTGCGCAGCGCGGCGAGCACATCCTCCAGCCGCGCCGGGTCGCCAAGGGCGATCACGCGCCCGTCGGAGTCCGCGGTCAACGGGTCTCCGTCCCAGTCGCACATCATGCCGCCCGCGCCCTCGACGACCGGCACCAGCGCGGCATAGTCGTGCAATTTCAAGCCTGTCTCTACCACCAGATCGATATAACCTGACGTCAAGAGGCCATAATTATAGCAGTCGCCGCCATAGACCATGCGCGGATGCGCGACCTGTGCGGCCAGCGCCATAAATTGCTCGCCTTCCTGACGGGAAAAATAATTCGGACCGCTGGTGGCCAGGATCGCATCCTTCAATTCGGGACAGCGCCGGGTCCGTGCCGGGCGGTCCTCATCCCCGCCGCCCGCGCGCATGAATCGCGTCTCGCCGCCAATCGCGCCGGCCCAGCGTTCACGGTTGATCGGCTGGTCGATCACACCCAGCACCGGAAAGCCGCCGCGCAGCTGTGCCACCAGCGTCCCGAAAATGGGTCGTCCGGCGATGAAACTGACCGTGCCGTCGATCGGGTCGAGGACCCAGACACGATCCGCGTCAGCGCGCACCGTGCCATATTCCTCGCCGATGATGCCATCTTCCGGAAATGCCGCCTCGATCCGCGCGCGCATTGCCGCCTCTGCCTCACGGTCGGCCTGCGTCACCGGCGAATCGCCCACATGCGCCTTGGTCTCGCTGTCATAGTTCCCGCGAAAATAGCCGCGGATGATGGCGCCCGCGATATCGGCGAGCTCTTCGGCGAATTTCAGATCGAGTGCCGGCGTCATTTCAGGTCAAATTCCTTCAAAATGGTGTCGCGATGTTCATCGAGCGCGGGCGCCTTGGGCCGCGTCGCGGGGTCGTCATAGCCGCTCACTTTCACCGGGTTTCCCGCGGCCATCAGCGGCGTGCCATCCTCGAACGCCGTCATGATCGCCATGTTGCGCGCCTGCACCTGCGGATGCGCCAGCGCCTCGGCGACATTCTGCAGCGGCCCGCACGGCACGCCTGCGGCGTCGAGCGCCGCCAGCCAGTGCGCGGCGGGCTTCTGACGCAGCTGCGCCTCCATCACGGTCGCCAGCGTATCGGCATTCTCCGTCCGCAGCGCATTGGTAAGAAAGCGCGGATTGTCCGGCAGCTTTTCCAGGCCAAGCGCCCCGCACATCGACCTGAACAGCGCGTCATTCCCGGCCGCAATGACGATATGCGCATCCCGGCACCGATAGGCCGCAAAGGGTGTGATCGACGGATGCCGCGCGCCCAGCGGCCCCGGCGCCTCGCCGCTGGTCGCATAGCGCGCGATGGCGTTCTCCAGAATCGCGATCTGCCCGTCCAGCATGGCGACATCGACAAAACGGCCTGCGCCCGCCCCAGCCCGGTCATGCACGGCGCTCAAAATGCCGATGACGGTGAACAGTCCCGCGGTGATGTCGCCGATCGACGTCCCGACCCGCGTCGGCGGTCCGCCCGGATGGCCGGTGACGGACATGATCCCGCCCATCGCCTGCACCACCATGTCATAGGCGGCTTTCCCCGTATCCGGCCCGGTATGTCCAAAACCGCTCGCCGCCGCATAGACCAGCCGGGGATAGCGCGCGTGCAGCGTCTCCCAGCCATAGCCGAGCTTTTCCATCGTCCCCGGCCGGTAATTTTCGACCAGGACATCGGCGGTTTCGAGGAGGGCCTCGAATATCGCCCGGTCGCCCGGGGCCTTCAAGTCAAGGGCAATCGACTGCTTCCCGCGATTGATCGACGTGAAATAAGCGCTCTTGCCGTCCTTGAACGGCCCGATGTGCCGCGCATCGTCGCCAATCCCCGGCCGTTCCACTTTGATCACGCGCGCGCCAAGGTCCGACAGCACCATCGTGCAATATGGCCCGGCCAGAACACGCGAAAGATCAATGATCAGCAGGTCTGACAATGGACCGGCGGGCGGGCGGGCGCTATCGGTAACGCTCATTGCGGGGAATCTGTCATCATGAAGCTGCTCATGTCCTACACTTCGCCCTATGCGCGCAAGGTGCGTGTATTCCTGCGCGAACTCAAGCTTGAGGATATGATTGATGAAGTGCCGGTCGACCCGATCAGCGACCCCGACGAGCTGATCAGCGTCAATCCCGCCGCGAAGATCCCCGCGCTGGTTACGGAAGACGGACTGGCCGTCCACGACAGCCGCGTGATCCTCGGCTATCTGGCCAGCCTGAAGGACGCCGGCGATCTTTATCCGCGGCCGAACGATCCGAAACGCTGGGCGGCGATGACGCTGGCGGCGCACATCGACGCCATATTGGACAGCGCTCTTGCCTGGCGGATGGAGCAGATGCGGCAGCCGGGCGAGCGCTCGATCTTCTGGCAGGGCAGGTGGCAGGGACAGATCGCGCGCGCGCTCGACGCGCTGCCCGAACGCCTGGAACAGGCCCCGGCATATCGGCCCTATGCGGAAATGCTGTCCGTGGTCGCACTCGAATATCTCGATTTCCGTCACCCATCAATGAACTGGCAGGAAGGACGCGGCGAACTGGTCAAGCTGCACGACGACTGGGCCGCCCGCCCGTCCATGGTCGAAACCCAGTTTCCGAAGGGCTGACGCGGCATGACGGTATATGGCGGCACGGCCAGCATCCAGCACTGTAGAGGTCATTCCGATGGCCGATGCCGATACAATCTTTGCGGCGCGCTGTCCTTCCTACGCCGGGCCCGGATGAGAAACCTTTGAAAATCCTGATCGAAATGCGTCCGGCGTTCGAGGCTTTTGCGGGCATTCCGCAGGAAGTCCGCCTGCTGTTCCGCGGTCTCAATACGCTGCTCGGCACT
The DNA here is from genome assembly GCF_019204005.1 of Pacificimonas pallii. Classification (GTDB taxonomy): domain Bacteria; phylum Pseudomonadota; class Alphaproteobacteria; order Sphingomonadales; family Sphingomonadaceae; genus Pacificimonas; species Pacificimonas pallii. The sequence goes on from NZ_JAGSPA010000001.1 coordinate 614,338, forward strand.
GACGTGTTTGGCCTGCTGCAGCATGGCGGGCGAACATTGGCCCGCGGCACCAGCCGCAAAAAAGAGAGACGCGCGCTGACAACGGACGAACGCTTCAAACGCTATTCAAACGTGGTGATCTCGACGAACAACATGGTGGCGGAACGGCCGTTTGCGCGGTCCATCGCATATTTGCAGCGGCGGCTGAAAAGCACCACTCTGCTTCTGCGGCAGTTTATCGGACGTGACCATATCCAGCTGACGGATTTCAAATCCGCGGGGTTTGAGGATTTTAACTGGCGCACATTGTTCGCGAAGACCCTTCCCCCGGCGGACTTTGCGGACCTCGCATCGCGCGACCATCTGGTGTGCCGCACGCCGTGGCGCGTCATGCATCAGGTCGGCATTTACTCCCTGAATTTCCGCCGGATCGCACGCTATCCGAAACTCGTGACGGACGGTTTCGACGTCATGATTGGCCAGACCCCCTATCCCGGCCGCGTGAGTGCGGGCACGGCCCTTGTTGTTCGTTACCATGACGCCGTTCCGCTTTTCATGCCGCACACCATTCCGGAGCAGGTCCTGCATCAGGCGCAGCATTATAACGCGCTGCGCGCGAACGTGCAGCAGGGCGCTTGGTTCAGCTGTGTTTCCGAGGCGACGCGCGCCGACCTGATCCGCGCCTTTCCCGACGCCGAGCCCCGCGCGGTCACCATCCATAATATGGTGTCGCACAATTACTTTACAGAGCCACGCCGGCCCGAACGCGTGCACGAAATCATCCGCTCACGCCTTTATGAACGGTCTGGCTGGCTCCCCACATTTTCGGACGCGGGGACCAAATCGAAATTCTACCGCAGCCAGATTGGGGAGACGTCTCCCCAATATCTGCTGATGGTCTCCACGATCGAGCCGCGAAAAAATCATGCGCGGCTGATTAGTGCGTGGGAGGCGCTGCGGGCCGGTCACGATGCCGATCTGAAACTGGTCATCGTCGGCACGCTTGGGTGGAACAATGACCTGATTCGCGATCAGCTTGTGCCCTGGCTGGAGCGCGGCGATGCGTTTCTACTGAATAATGTGCCTGCGGCCGACCTGCGCTGCCTCTACGCGAATGCGCGCGCCACCGTCTGCCCCAGCTATGGCGAGGGGTTTGACTATTCAGGCGTCGAGGCGATGGCGTCGGGCGGCGTGACGGTCGCCTCCGACATTCCCGTCCACCGCGAAGTCTATGGCGATGCAGCCCTGTTTTTCGATCCCTATTCAACGGCCGCACTCACCGGGCAGCTTGAAAAACTGCTCTATCGGCCCGGCGCGGATGCCCGCAGGTCGGATATGGAAACAGCGGGACAGGAAATCGCGGCGCGCTATACGCCGGAACAGATCCTGCCCCAGTGGGAGAGTTTCCTGCGGCGCGTTACCGCGCGCTAGCGGCGGGCGCGGCCCGCCACTTGCTGACGGCCCAGCCGAGCAGCGCGATGACCGTGAACGCCAGCAGTCCCTCCTGCGCACCGGCATCCGCGCTGTCGGGAAACGCGCCGCCGAACCAGTTCACCAGCTGCGCGGCGAGCAGCAGGACACCGAAACCGCCCAGCAACCAGCTTCCCCTGCGCGAAATGGCCGGGCGGCCGCGCGCATATAGCCACAGACCCGTTACAAAAACTCCGATCTCCAGCGGGATCGCAATGGCGGGCACGTCCCACAGGCCAAGGCCCAGCAGGGGCGGACGGCCCGCCAGCGTCAGGTCCGGCACATGTGTCAGCAGATCAAGCAGCCAGTGCGACAACACCACCGCGCCGCCCAGCAGGCCCGCGACCCGGCTGCGAAAGATCATCCCCGTCAGGATCGCGAATCCCGCCGCCCAGACGACCGTACCAAGCAGGCTGTGCGTATAGGGCATATGATAAAGGTCGAAGGGGCTGAGCGCCGTAAATCCGGGGATGATGCGAAAGGCCTCCACATCGGCCAGCACGAAACCGAAAAAGGCAAAGTCCGTCAGCTGCGCCGCGATCAGCAGCACCGGCAGCGGCGGCGCCTTCTCATGGGCCGCCGCTGCGAGCGCAGGCCCGAAATGACCGATGAACATGCCTAGCGTCCGTGCCCCTGAGGGGCGCCCTCCGGCAGCGGGATCGCTTCGTCGTCATCGCCGGGGACGACCGGGAAGCGGCCCTCTTTCCAGTCCGCGGCGGCCGCGGCAATACGGTCCTCCCGGCTCGACACCAGATTCCACCAGATGTGGCGCTTGCCCACAGGTGCGCCGCCCAGCAGCATGACAATGGCGTCACGGGCCGCCCTGACTTCGATGGGCGTATCGGTGCCGACCGTGACCATCGTGCCCTCATCGACCGTCTCGCCCAGCAGCTCCACCTGCCCGCGCACGACGTAAAGCGCGCGTTCGACATGCCCGTCGGGCAGCGGGAACACCGCCCCCGCCTCTGCCTCGACATGCACATAGAAGATCGGTGCGGGATAGCGCACCGGCGCCCGCTCGCCATACGCATCGCCCGCGATCAGGCGGCCCGCCGCGCCCGGCCATGTGATTTCCGGCAGCTCATCCGCAGCGATATGGTCAAAGCTCGGCTCATCCTCTTCATGGTCGGCGGGCAGGGCGACCCAGGCCTGGATACCCTCCATCCTCTGCCCCGACGCTTCCGTCTCGGCAGATGTCCGCTCTGAATGGACAATGCCTTTGCCTGCGACCATCCAGTTCACCGCGCCCGGGCGAATCGCCTGTTCCGTCCCCAGCGAATCGCGGTGCATGATCTCCCCGTCGAACAGGTAGGTCACTGTCGCCAGCCCGATATGCGGGTGCGGGCGCACGTCAAACCGCTGTCCCGGTGCGAAGGTCGCCGGGCCCATATGGTCGAAGAAGATGAAGGGGCCCACCATGCGCTGACGCGCGCTCGGCAGGACCCGGCGCACATGGAAATTGTCGCCCAGGTCCTTTTTCCGGCCGGTGATCTTCATGCCGTCTAAGCCTTCAGTTCGCGCTTCAGCGTCTTGCGCATCGCATCGCCATAGGGGGGACGGAACCCGGCCAGCTTCGCCAGGTCGATCTTCGGCTGCGTATAGACGGCCTTGGCGTGGCTGAAGGTCCTGAACCCGTCATGGCCATGATAGGCCCCCATGCCGCTGGGGCCGACGCCGCCGAACGGCAGGTCCTCCGCCGACACATGGAAAATGACATCGTTCACCGTCACGCCGCCAGAAACGGTCTTGCTCAGCACAGCCTCTTCTTCCGCCGGGTCATCGCCGAAATAATACAGGCCGAGCGGACGGTCATTGCCGTTCACATAGGCGATGGTCTCGTCGGCGCTGTCATAGGTCCTGATCGGCAGGATGGGACCAAAGATCTCCTCCTGCATGACTTTCATATCCTCGGTCGGATTGCGGACGATATGCAGCGGCATCTTGTTGGTGTTCGCGGCCTTGAAATCCTCATTGGCCGGATTGACCTCGACAACGTCCGCGCCTTTTTCGCGCGCATCCTCGATCAGGCCCTGCAGCCGCTCATAATGGCGGCCATTTACGATTGAGGTATAGTCATCGTTGGAAATCAGCGTCGGATACATTTCGGCCGCCGCCTTTGTCAGGCCGTCGACGATGGCCTGCTCCTGCGCCCTCGGCACCATCATATAGTCGGGCGCCAGGCAGATCTGCCCGGCATTCAGCATCTTGCCCAGCGCAACGCGCCTGGTGGTGCGTTCGATATCGGCACTTTCGCCAACGATAACAGGCGATTTTCCACCCAGTTCCAGCGTCACCGGCACCAGATTGTCCGCCGCCGCGTGCAGGATGTGCTTTGCGATTCCGGTCGCGCCGGTAAAGATCAGATGGTCGAAGGCCAGGCTGGAAAACGCCTTGCCGACATCCGGCCCGCCATTGATGAAGGCCAGTTCCGTCTCATCGAAATATTTCGCCGCCAGGCGTGCCATCAGATCGCTGGTTTCAGGCGTGAATTCGGATGGCTTCACCATCGCCCGGTTACCGGCCGCGAAGATCTGCGCGAGCGGACCAAAGGTCAGGTTCACCGGAAAATTCCACGGGCTGATGACGCCGACGACGCCAAGCGGCTGATATTCGATCCGTGCCTTCGCACCCAGCAGGTTCAGCGGGAAATCGACCTTACGCTTCTCCGGCTTCATCCAGTCGTCCAGATGTTTCAGCGCATGCTTCATCGGCGTGATCGAGGACATGATGTCCGTGAACTGGCTCTGCATGCCGCTACGATGGCCGAAATCGTCGGACATCGCCTTCACCAGTGCGTCCTTATTATCGAGCACGAGCGCTATGCCGCGCTTCAGCCGGTCCCGGCGAATCCCGGCACTAACGGGCAGTTCGGCGGTTGCCGCCGCGCGCTGCCGCGTCAATATATCGTGCATATCGGCGGCCTGTGCATTTTCGGTCGGTGCCAGCTGCGTTGCCATCATGTCTCTCCCTGAGATTATATTTGAGGGAGACTTAGCAATTCAACACGCCGCCGTCACACTGCGCGCCTTGGCAGGTATGGGACACCCTCAGCCTGGAACGGCAAATTCCAGTTCGCGGCCAAGTGCGGCCAGATGCGGCCCCAGCTTCTTGGGCTTTGCGCCGTGCATGACCCGGTCCTCGACCATGTGCGCCGCTTCGGCGAAACCGGTCAGGCCGTAGCATCTGGCGATATCGCCGAGGGCGTGCAGCTCGTTCTGAAACGCATATGGGTCGAACAGGCCGGTCATCGCCTGCAGGCGGCCTTCCAGTTCCTCGCGGACCGCATCGAAGTCGTTCATGTCCATGTCCGCGTCACTATACCGCTCCCGATTGCCGCAGGATTAAGCGGCACGATTAATGCCGTTATAAGGTTTCGGACGATGGCGACCGAACTCCCTTCCGCATCCGCATCCGCGCGCAAGATCATCCATATCGACATGGACGCCTTTTTCGCCAGCGTGGAGCAGCGCGATGACCCGAATCTTCGCGGCAAGCCCGTCGCCGTGGGCGGGGCGAAGGCGCGCGGCGTGGTCGCCGCCGCCAGTTACGAGGCGCGCGTCTTCGGCGTGCGCTCGGCCATGCCCTCCGTGACGGCGAAGCGCCTGTGCCCGGATCTTATCTTCGTCAAATCCCGTTTCGACGTGTACCGGTCGGTATCGCAGCAGGTGCGGGAGATCTTTCGTGCCTATACGCCGCTTGTCGAACCGCTCTCGCTCGACGAGGCGTATCTTGACGTCACCGCCCTTGGCCGCCCCGCCACCGACATCGCCGGCGAAATCCGCGCGCAAATCCGGGAAGTGACCGGCCTCACCGCGTCGGCGGGGGTCAGCTACAACAAGTTCCTCGCAAAACTGGCCAGCGATCAGAACAAGCCCGACGGCATGTGCGTCATCCGCCCGGAGCAGGGCGCCGCCTTCGTACAGTCACTTCCCGTAAAGCGCTTCCACGGCGTCGGCCCCGTCACGCAGAAAAAGATGCAGCGGCTCGGGATCGAAACCGGCGCCGATCTCGCCGAAAGGGACATGGCCTTCCTGCGCGCGAATTTCCGCAGCTCGGCCGAATATTACTACCGCGCCGCCCGCGGCATCGACGACCGCCCGGTACGCGCCAGCCGCACGCGCAAGTCGATCGGCGCAGAGCGGACCTTTTTCGAGGACCTGTCGACGGCGGAGGAGCTCTCGGCCGCACTCGACGACATCATCGAAATTGTCTGGGAACGCATCGACGCGAATGACGCATCGGGCCGTACCATCACGCTCAAGATGAAGTTCGCCGATTTCCAGCAGATCACCCGCGCCCAAAGCTTCGCCGCCCCCGTCGCCGATAAGGCCGTTTTTGCAAAGGTCGGGCGCGAACTGCTTGCGGACCAGCTGCCAGTGCCGAAAGGCGTCCGGCTATTGGGGCTGACACTTTCCGGCCTCGTCGGGGCGGCAAAGATCAAGACACCCAAAGAACAGCTAAGCCTTGGCATCGAGTGAGCGGCAAGCACCCGGCAAAGCCTGAAAAGACGCAACACCCCAACCTCGATCATCCTGAGCGTAGTCGAAGGACGCACCCGGCGCACTGCAAAACCACCGTCGCCATACAATTGTGCGTCCCGCGACGACGCTCGGGAAGATGGAATTCAGGACATCACATCAGCAGATTCATACTTCCCGCGAGAATCCGACGCCAACGATCCTAAAGCTTCGGTAAGGTCACCCCGCGCTGTCCCTGATATTTTCCCGCGCGATCGGCATAGCTGACCTCGCACGGTTCATTGCCCTTCAGGAACAGGAACTGGCACGCGCCCTCATTGGCATAGACCTTGGCGGGCAGCGGCGTCGTGTTGGAAAATTCCAGCGTGACATGCCCTTCCCAGCCGGGTTCCAGCGGCGTGACATTCACGATGATCCCGCAGCGCGCATAGGTCGATTTGCCAAGGCAGATGACCAGCACATCCCGCGGGACACGAAAATATTCCACCGTCCGCGCCAATGCGAAACTGTTTGGCGGAATCACGCAGCAATCGGTCTTGCGGTCAACGAAGCTGTTGGCGGCAAAGTCCTTGGGATCGACGACCGCGCTGTCCACATTGGTGAAAATCTTGAACTCGTCCGACACCCGCGCATCATAACCATAGGACGACAGCCCATAGGAAATCGTCCCCTCACGCCGCTGGCTATCGACAAACGGCTCGATCATCTCATGCTCTTGCGCCTGCTGGCGTATCCATTTGTCGGACATGACGGACATGGTCGGGCTTATCCTTTGATGTGCAGCACGCAGATGAGGGTGAACAGGCGGCGGGCGGTGTCGAAATCGACGTCGATCTTACCGGACAGGCGCTCGATCAGCAGGTCGGCGGCGTCATTATGAATACCGCGGCGGGCCATGTCGATGGTTTCGATCTCGTGCGGCGTCGACTGGCGAATGGCCTGATAATAGCTTTCGCAAATCGCGAAATAATCGCGCACGGTCCGGCGAAACGGGCTGAGGGGGACGATGATCGTGTCGAGCTTCGCGCCGCCCTCGTCGCTGACATCGATGGCCAGCCGTCCATCCTCGACACGCAGCAGGATGCGATAGGGTCCCGGATATGCGGAGGCGGCCTCGGTCGCGACGTAGAAGCGATTGCCCTCCAGCAGGTCGAAAATCGCCACGCGGCGTTCCTGCTCGATATCGGCGCTGCGCCACAGGATGGTTCGGTCATCCAGGGCCACATCGACGATACGGTGGGTGGGAAGGGGCTCGCTCACGCCGACGCTCCTAGGCGCTCGCATTGCCGGTTGCAAAAAAAAGGGCCGGTTCACGCGAAAATGCGAACCGGCCCCCTTCGTGATCCTGCCGACCTCAGAGAATCGCAGGCATGTTGTCCAGCAGCGTAAAATCGGAAAATCCGCCCATCAGCAAGGCGATATCGTCATCACCGAGTTGCGCGACGAAATTACCTTTGTCGGCAAACACGGCGTTCAGCGGCTGAATATCGGCATCGATGCCGGGCACGCCGTCATGGTCATGATCGCCATGATTGCCCCCCTCATTGTCGTCGTGATCGTGATTGCAGTGGTCACCGCATCCGTCATGTCCGCACGGCCCGTGATCGTGACCACGATGGTCGAACACGTCGCCTTCTTCGGATCCGTTCGCGCCTTCTTCGAAAATGCGCACGTCGCGGATTTCGCTGGCACCCAGGCCATTGCCGGCATTGTCGTCATCATTGATGAAGGTCAGGTACGAGATGTCACCCTGAACATAGTCGCCAAGGCGGATCGTGAAGGTCTGCCATTCCCCATTGCCGGTATATTTAAAATCGCTGATGCCATAGCCGGATTCACCGAACAGGTTGAAATACTGGGTGGAGGCATGCTGGTTGTCGGTGTCGAAACCGACGCCCTGGATTTCGCCTTCCTTCAGCGCGCGGAAAGAGAAGGTCAGGATCGTGTCCGCCGTCACTGAATAGTCGGTTTCGACCTTTTTCCAGCTATTGCCATCAAGGCTGATCGTGTTGCCGGACACCGTGAAGGCATCGGGCGCGCGATCCTGGTTGGAATAGCTCGTGACCTGCAACGCGCTGAAGTCCAAAGGCGGCGCGACCGGATTGGGGTCGGGGTCTGGGTCAGGCGTGGGGTCAGGATCGGGAACCTGACCATCCTGGTAGATGGAAACATTGGCAAATTCGCTTCTGCCCAGACCATTGCCAGCGTCGTCGTCATCGTTGATGAACGTGAGGTAGGAGATATCCCCGTCGACATAATCGCCAAGGCGGATGGTGAACGTCTGCCACTCACCATTGCCGGTATATTCAAAATCTCTGATGCCCCAGCCGGCCTCGCCGAACAGGTTGAAATACTGGGTGCTCGAATGGCGATTATCAGTGTCAAACCCGATGCCATGGATCTCACCGAGCTGTGAACTGCGGAACGAGAACGTCAGCATGGTGTCAGCGTCGATATTGTAATCGATTGCCAGCTTCTTCCAGCTATTGCCCGTGAACGTCAGTTGATCGCCGTCGACGGCAAAGGCATCTGGCGATCGGTCCTGGTTGGAATAGCTCGAAATATCGGCCGCTTCGAAATCAATGATCGCGCCATCCGGTTTCGGAGCGGGGTCTGGATCTGGCACAGGGTCCGGGTCAGGGTCAGGGTCCGGGTTCGGTGCGCCAGCGATGAGGGTGAGAACTTCTGCATAGGACAAGGTCTTGTCGGAAAAGGCGAACTGCTCGACATCGTTGAAGACGTGGTCAAGGCCCTCGCCGAGGATGGTCACACCGCCGGTGACCTCCTGCACGGTCACCTCGGTGGAGGCCGCGCTGATCTTGACGATGTCTAGGCCGCTGCCGCCGCGCACGATATCATTGCCGAGACCGCCATGGAAAACATCATTGCCGCTGCCGCCCTCAAGCGTGTCATCCCCGCCAAGGCCGTACAACACATCATTGCCGGCGCCGCCCTTCAGAATATTACCCAGCGCGTTACCGGATAGCGAATCATTGCCGCTACCACCGACGCCGTTTTCAATCTTGGCACCGTAGGCGATCGCGAAATTCAGCGTCAGACCGACGCCGACATCGGAATAGGCACCCTCGGCAAGGTCGAGGCGCTGGTCGGCGGAGAAGCCGGACAGGTCGATCGTGTCATTACCGGCCCCATCCCAGATGGTCATGACCGGACGTGCATTCACCGTGAAATCATAGATATCATTACCGGCATTGCTGTTGAAACCATATGTTGTGTCGCCAGCGCGGGTGGTGAAGTCGGCGCCGTATTTTTCCTGAATCGCCAGAATGTCGTAGACCATTGGCGTCTGCACGCGGACGTTACCGTTTGAGTACCAGTCAGCACCGGTATTGGACGAATTGAAATAGGACATCACCGTGAACTGCCAGGTGTCCTCGGTATACAGCCAGCCGGTCTTGGTATCGCCGTAGCGCGGCGACCCGCCATTATAATTGCCGGCATGGTTGAGGCCGAGTGCGTGACCGATTTCGTGGATGATCGTCTGGAAGCCATATTCGCCGACGTCCGGATCGCGCAGCGTGGAGTTCCCCGCATTGAGCCAGACGGAACCATTCATGCGGTCGCTTGAAGAGACCTCACGGCCGACGATGCCGGGAAAATAGGCATGCGCAAAGCCGATATTACTCGTTGTCTGACTGAACTTTATATCGCCCACATTGGGGTCGGCCGATTCGACAAAGCTGGGTGCGATCAGGTCGTCCCAAAGCTCAAGCGCCTTGCGCGATGACGCTTCCTGTTTGGCATTGAATGCTTTCCAGCCGGATTCTTCGCCGCGGCCTGACGCGAAAGCCGAGCTCGTGGTAAACCCGAAGCTGATTTCGTCAACCTTACTCCCGTCGAGATGATACCAGCGGCTGGTCGTGTTCAGCTGGTCAACGAGTGCAGTATTAATTGGCATGGTACGCGAGCCCTCTTGCGAAGATAAAATTAATATGAGCAGGGGCTAGCGCGCAGAAGATAACCACACGTTAAACGTCAGCCTAAAACCGGGTCCCCACCCACGTTCAGGCGTCGCCATACGGAAAAAGGGGTCACAAAAAAGGCTCCGCGCGGTCAGGCGCACCGGTTTAGCGATGAACCGAAGACGCACGGCAAATCAGCGCTATTTCTTTGCGTTTTCGCTGCGGAATCGAAAGGATTTCGCAAGATATTCGTCATAAAGCCATATGAGAAGATGCTTAATAGCCAATATCGCGGTTTCACGGCTGGCAAAGATCGCGCACGTGCCGGTACCGCTCGGGATGACATGCTGAGCCGACAGGAAAACCACAAAATTGCGGCCGGCGGCGAAAAACGAAAAAATTGTTCCGACGATCGACAAAAAAGGCGTGCCCATCGAACGTGAGTTCGAATCCTCAAGAGAATCGGGCAGGGGTTCGAACGAAATGAGAATGGCGCGCCCGGAAGGATTCGAACCTCCGACCCCCTGATTCGTAGTCAGGTACTCTATCCAGCTGAGCTACGGGCGCGCACTTTCGAGGTGGCGGCACTTAGGGCGACCATCGCCCGGGATCAAGTCCGCTTTCCACCGGCCACATCATGCCGGGGGCTTGCTGTCGGGTTTGTCCGGCTTATGAGTCGCGGTCATGGCTGTCCGATACGCGCTCTTGATCCCACTGATTCTGCTGCCCGCCTGCGCCAGCGGCGGGGACGGGGCGTGGCCCAGCCTCGCCCACCGCCCGGGAGAGGGTGTTGCTCCGGGCCCGTGCGCGTCGCGTACATCGCTGACGGCGCGCCCTGCGACGCCCGCGCCGGCGCCGCGCGCCGTCCCTGACATTCTCACCGGTTCCAGCACTGGCACGGCGGCACCGCTGACGGCGCAAATGAGCGCCGAGCTCGCGGACATTCGCCAGGCGTGGGAAGCCGCCCGGGTGCGGACCGCTCAGCGAATCGCCGCCGCCGGTCCTCCCGGGTCGGAAAGCTGGGGGACCGCGCAAATCGCCCTCAGCCGATTCGAAGCGGTATTCGCCCGCACCGCTGGCATCGACGCGCAGCTGGCGACGGACCTTCCCAATCGGGCGCTGGGCATGGATGTCGATCCCGAACGCGCGCGACTGGCGCGTGACCTTGCGGCGTTTCGCGACGCGCATATGGGCGCCTTCAACGAATTTCGTGATCGACTGGAACAACCGGCTACGGCGAACGCAGGCGGCAGCGCGCCGACAATATCAGCGGCACCGGCGGCGTCAGAGGCATTGCGAACAGACGAAACCGCCATGAAACCCACATGCGCCGCGCGGCAGGGCGGCTGACAAGTCGCGCAAGACGACTTCCCGCCGGATTTCCATCCCGGGCAACGGAATGGCCCCGCTCAGGCGAAAGAGTCGGCGAAATATCCGTCAAGGATGCGCACATAGATTCGTGCCAGCGCTTCGATATCCTCCACGGCGGCATGTTCACCGACCTTGTGCATTGATGCACCGACCAGGCCGCATTCCACGACGGGGCAGAAACTGCGAATGAAGCGCGCGTCGGACGTACCGCCGCTCGTTGACAGCTCAGGTGCGGCGCCGGTCTCCGCCGAAATGGCGTCAGCGATCAGCGACGAAAATGCACCTGGCGGCGTCAGGAACGATTCGCCCGATATGATCGCCTCCACCTCGGCATTCTCACTGACGTCAGCGGCGGTTTCGCGCATCCAGTCCACCAGCCCCGCGCCGCTGTGCATATCGTTGAACCGGATATTGAGCCGTGCCTCGGCCATCGCCGGGATGATGTTATGCGCCGGGTTGCCGACATGGAGGTCGGTCACTTCCAGATTCGACGGCTGGAACCAGCTATTGCCCTCGTCCAGCACCCTATGCTGCAGCCGCGACAGGATCTCGGTCAGCGGCGGGATCGGATTTGACGCCATGTGCGGATAGGCGACATGCCCCTGCGCGCCCTTGACCCGCACCCAGGCATTGACGGAGCCGCGTCGGCCGATTTTCACCATATCGCCCAGTTTGCCGCGGCTGGTCGGCTCTCCGACCAGACAGTGATCGGGCACATGCCCGTTTTCCGCCATCCACTTCAGCAGCAGCTTCGTCCCGTAGGTCGCCGGGCCTTCCTCGTCCCCGGTGATGACCAGGCTGATACTGCCAGCATCCGGCCGCACCGCTTCGGCGGCGCTGACGAACGCGGCGATGGCGGATTTCATGTCGGACGCGCCGCGCCCGACCAGCATGCCGTCCTTCACCTCTGCGGCGAAGGGATCGACATCCCACTGCGCCCGCTCGCCCGGCGGCACGACGTCAGTATGACCGGCAAAGGCGAAATGCCGCCCGCCGCCGCCATGATCGCGCCGCGCGAACAGATTATGGACGGGGCCGTCCGGCGCTTCGCCCCAGACATGACGCCAGACGGAAAACCCCGCCGCCTCCAGCGCCCCCGCCAGCACATCCTGCGCCCCCTCATCCAGCGGCGTCACGCTTGGGCAGCGGACCAGCGCCTGTGCGAGCGGTAGCGCGGCGCGAAGCCCGTCAGGCACGCAGCAACTCGTTGACGCTCGTCTTCGACCGGGTCTGCGCATCCACGCGTTTCACGATGACGGCGCACGCCAGGCTGGGGCCGCCCTTGGGATCCGGCAGCGTGCCGGGCACCACAACGCTATAGGCGGGTACATGGCCGCGGAAGGTCTCGCCCGTCGCGCGGTCGATGATCTTCGTGGAGCCGGTGATGAAAACGCCCATGGCAATCACGCTGCCTTCGCCGACGATGACGCCTTCGACCACTTCGGACCGGGCGCCGATAAAGCAGTTATCCTCGATAATCGTCGGATTCGCCTGCAGCGGCTCCAGCACGCCGCCAATGCCTGTCCCTGCGGAGATGTGGCAGTTCCTTCCGACCTGCGCGCAGCTGCCGACCGAGGCCCAGGTGTCGATCATCGTGCCGTCGCCCACATAGGCGCCGATATTTGTGAAGCTGGGCATCAGGACGACGTCATGGCCGATATGCGCGCCGTGCCGGACGATGGCACCCGGGACAGCGCGAAAGCCCGCCGCGCGGAACCGCGCCGCGTCCCAGTCGGCGAATTTCGACGGCACCTTGTCAAAGCTGTTCCCGGTGCCGTCAGCGCCCTTCATCAGGCGGTTGTCGTTCAGGCGGAAGGACAGCAGCACCGCCTTTTTCAGCCACTGGTGCACATGCCATGATCCGTCGATCTTCTCCGCGACGCGCATCCTGCCGGAATCGAGGCCGTCGAGCGCGGCATTGACGGCCTCCCGTACGTCGCCTTGTGTATCGGTGCCAAGATCGGCGCGCGCGTCCCACGCCGTGTCGATTGTCTGTTCCAGTGTCATGTCATGTCCTTCGTAACGCGCGCGAGCCAGTCACCCAGATCATCGATGACCAGGTCGACGCAATTCATGTCCGCGCAATAAGCCGCCGATTCGCTGCCATTGTCTATCCATACCGTCCTCATGCCGAGCGCCTTGGCCGGTGCCAGGTTCCGCGCCATGTCCTCGACGAACAGGCTGCGCTCCGGATCGATATCGTGACGTTTGCACATGCCGCGATAGGCACCGGGTTCCGGTTTCGGACGATAGTCCATGGCGTGGATGTCGTGCACCGCCTCAAAATGCGCGCCGAGACCAAGTCGGCTGAGGACTTTGTCGGCATAAGCGACGTCGCCATTGGTGAAGACGAACTTGCGACCGGGCAGCGCCGCAATGCCCGCCGTCACGCGGGCATCCTCGGTCAGCGCGCTCATGTCGATATCATGGACATAATCCAGAAATCGCTGCGGTGTGACGTCATGTTCGTCCATCAATCCGCGCAGGGTCGTGCCATGTTCGTGGAAAAACGCCTTCTGAATGCGCCGCGCCTCGCCCCGGTCGACGCCAAGTTCCTCGGCGATGAAAGCGCCCATACGCTCATCGATATGGGAAAACAGGTTCACGCTCGCCGGATAGAGCGTGTTGTCCATATCGAAAAGCCAGGTGTCGATGCGGGAAAGGTCGATCATTGCGTCCCGCGCATAGTCGGAATGCACGGGTTCAGCAATTCGACATAATTACTCACGTATAGCTATGTGATCGTTTCCATCCTTGCGTGTCAGGCCCGCGAAATGAAGAATAAGCTCTCCGCACTCCTGTGCGTCTGCGCGCTGTCGGCGCTCGTCTCGGCCTGCGGCGGCGGGGGCGGCAGTTCGGCCAGGCCGATCACGCCCGCGGCGCCCACCCCAACGCCGGCCCCGACACCGACCCCGACACCGCCCCCCTCGAATTTCAACACCGCTGAATATCGCAGGTCCAACGCCGCCGTGACGGTCGGTGCCCTTACCGCCTATGAGGCGGGCGCATTTGGCGCGGGCGTCAAGGTCGGCGTGATCGATTCCGGCCTCAACACGACCAGCCCGGAATTTGCCGGCCGTGTGGATCCGGCCAGCCGCAATCTGAACACCGGCGCCAGCCTGCTCGACAGCGACGGCCACGGAACGTCCGTCAGCGCCGTCATTGCCGCCGCCAGAAACAATTCATCCGTCCAGGGCGTCGCTCCCGAAGCCACGCTGGTCGTCACCAAGGCCGATTCGATCGGCAGCTGCACCAGCGAAGACGGGTGCACATTCGCCGACACCGATATCGCGACCGGCATCGACATCTCGCGGGAGGCGGGCGCGCGCGTCGTTAACATCTCCCTCGGCGGATCGGCGGCAGAGCCGGTATTGCGCCGCGCCATCGATCGCGCCACCGCGGCCGACATGATTATCATTATCTCGTCGGGAAATGACGGCGAGGACAATCCGGATCCGCTGGCGCTCGTGGCGCTGACGCCAGAGGCGCGCGGACGCGTGATCATTGCCGGTGCGCTGACGCCGGAAAACACCATGGCGACGTTCAGCAACAAGGCCGGAAGCGGCCGTCGCCATTTTTTCGCCACCATCGGCGAAAGCGTCGTTTCTTTCGATCAGACCGGTCAGCTGTTCGAATTCAGCGGCACGTCCTATGCCGCGCCCGGTATTTCCGGCGCGTTCGCCCTGCTATTCTCCGCATTTCCGAACCTGTCGGCCGATGACGCCATCGAGATTCTGCGCACCAGCGCCCGCGACCTCGGCGCAGCCGGTGTCGATGCCGAATTCGGCCAGGGCCAAGTCAATATTGCCGCCGCCTTTCAGGCGCGGGGCCAGACCAGCCTTGCGGGCAGCAGGACGCCGCTGGCGAATGACAATGATCCGCTCGCGACCTTTGGCGGCGCTGCGGGGGACGGTGGCAAATTCGGTACATCGCTCGGACAGGTGATCGTGCTCGATCGCTATGGCCGCGCCTTCACGGTGGGCATTGGCAACCGAGTCGCCGCGCGCGCCGCCCTCGGGAAGCTGATCGGTCCGCTATTGGCGGAGAGCCGCTCCGCGCGCACCGGATTCGGGCCAGCGGCGCTCACCCTCTCGCTCGCCGGCGGGCGATCGGGCCTGTTCGCGTCCAGCCTGGAGGCGCAGGCGCTCGATGCGCGCGCGGGCGGCGGCAGGGCGCGAACACCGGTAAACGGCTATGTCACCGGCAGCCCCGCCCCGGGCCTTGGCGCCGCCTTTGGCTATGGCGTCTCGCCGCGCGCGCTGCTCGGCACGCTGGCAACGGGGAATAGCGGACCATCCTGGCTCGCCAGTGATCAGCGCTTCGGCGATGACGGTATCGTCAGCCAGGGGGCCGCGGCGGTCAGTCACGAATTTGGGCCGTGGACACTGGGCGCAGCCGCAGGCACGGGCAGATCCTTCGCCTCGCCTGCCGATAGACGGTCCACGGCGGACGACGCCGCGCTGACGGCGTCCCGGCTGGCCCTGCAGGCATCACGGACATTCGGTCAGGCGCACCTATCGCTCGGCTATGAACGGCTCGGCGAAGCGGGCAGTTTTCTCGGTTCGCGTGGCAGTGACGTTCTTGGCATCGCGGGGGCAGACAGTGATTTTCTTGCCGCCCGTATCGATATCGTATTGGCTGACGGCTGGTCGTTCGGCGCCGACATGCGCGGCGGCCTGACCAGTCTCGACGTCGTCACTGGCGGTCTCACCCGGTCGTCTGAACGCCTGCGGTCCAGCGGTTTCGCCTTTGACCTCAGCCGCCGCAATGCGTTCATGGCCGGTGACATGCTCGGTCTGAAACTGTCTCAGCCGCTCCGTATCGAAGGCGGCGACATCACGCTCGCCCGGCCGACGGCCTATGACTATGCGGCCCGCGCGCCGATCTTCACCCTGACGCGCGCGAACCTTACGCCGTCGGGCCGGGAAATTGCCGTGGAGGCCGCCTATGAACGGCCGGTGATGGGCGGCGCACTGCAGGCCAATCTGTTTTACAGGAACGAGCCCGGCCACCGCGCGCATGCGGACGCGGATATGGGCGCGGCGATCCGCATCGAAACCCGTTTCTAGGCAGGACATCCCGGCCATCGACGCGTAAGGGGCGGCGATGGCGACCATCTACGAGATATCTGCCGAGGAGCGGCGGCGCGGATTTTACGCAGGCATCGGGGCGTATCTGCTGTGGGGTCTGATGCCGGTTTACCTGAAATTGCTGGAGCCCATGGCCGCCGCGAGCGTCCTTGCGCACCGCGTTCTGTGGTCGGCGCTGCTGCTGATCGCGATCGTCGCCATCATCGGAAAATATGACCGCGTGCGGGCGGCCGTGACGGATATCCGCCTCCTGATGTGGTTACTCTTTTCCGCCGCGATGATCGGCGGCAACTGGTACCTTTACACATGGGCGGTACTGAACGAGCGCGTGCTTGACACCAGCCTCGGTTATTTCATCCAGCCGCTCATCAATACCGCTCTCGGCGTCGTCCTGCTCGGCGAGAAAATGGGCCGCTGGCAGTGGGTCGCGACGGCGCTGGCCGCGGTCGGCATTGGCGTCATGACCATCGCGCAGGGCGGCATACCGCTTTTGTCGCTCGGCCTCGCGACCTGCTTCGCGCTTTACAGTTTCGCCCGCAACCGCGCGGCGGTCGACGCCGTGACCGGGCTGATGATCGAGACCGCGCTTCTTGCCCCCATCGGTATCTGGTGGCTGCTTGCGGCTGAGGGCGGCCTGTTCGTTCCCGACACCGGCCTGATGGTGCTGCTGATCCTGTCGGGAGCCGTCACCTCGCTTCCGCTTGGCCTGTTCGGCCACGCGGCGCGCCGCCTCAGCCTGACCGCGCTCGGATTCCTGCAATATCTCGCCCCCAGCTGCGTGTTCCTGCTGGGCGTTTTTGCCTATGATGAGCCGATGACACCGATACGGCTTCTCGCATTCGCATTCATCTGGGCCGGTCTTGCCGCTTTCTCCTACGGCAGCTTTCGCCGCCGCCCGGTCGCCGCTAAGGCTTGAGGGATGGACAAGATTATCATTCGCGGCGGTAACCGCCTGTCGGGCCGCATTCAGATTTCCGGTGCGAAAAACGCGGCCCTCACCCTCATTCCGGCGGCTCTCCTCACGGAAGAGCCCCTGACGCTCAGGAACCTGCCGCGCCTCGCCGATGTCGATACCTTCGGACATCTGGTGAACCAGCTTGGCGTTTCGACGGAAATCGAGGGCAAGCGCCCGGAAGTCTTTGGCCGCGTCATGACGCTGAAAGCCGGGCGGATCACATCGACGGAGGCGCCCGCGGACATCAACCGCAAGATGCGCGCCTCGATCCTTGTCCTGGGACCGCTGCTGGCGCGCATGGGCCATGCGCGGGTGCCGCTGCCCGGCGGCTGCCAGATCGGCGCGCGGCCCATCGACCTGCATCTGAAGGCGATGGAAGCCTTGGGCGCGGACATCGAAATTGGCGCGCATTTCGTGACCGCCACGGCAAAGGACGGGCTGAAGGGCGGCCTTGTCAAATTCCCGACCGTTTCGGTCGGCGCGACGGAAAACGCCCTGATGGCGGCCGTTCTTGCGCATGGCGAAACCATAATCGAAAACGCCGCCCAGGAACCAGAGATTACCGATCTTGCGCAATGCCTGATCGGCATGGGTGCGAAGATTTCCGGCGTCGGCACGGCGACGCTTACGATCAAGGGCGTCACCAGCCTGCACGGCGATACCTATTCCGTCATGTCGGACCGGATCGAGGCGGGCAGCTATGCCTGCGCCGCCGCGATTACGGGCGGCGATGTCGAACTGGTCGGCGCGCAGCCGGAAACTTTCGAGGCTGTTATCGAGAAGCTGCGCGCCGCCGGTGTCAGCATCGAACCGACCGAGGACGGCATGCGTGTCCGCTGCGACGGCGATATCCAGCCGCTCACGATCGAAACGCAGCCATTCCCTGATTTTCCGACCGACATGCAGGCGCAGATGATGGCCATGCTGACGCTCGCCAAGGGAACCAGCGTGCTGACCGAAACGATCTTTGAAAACCGCTTCATGCACGCAGGCGAGCTGGAGCGCATGGGCGCGCAGGTCGAGGTTGCCGGACGCACGGCGACGGTGCGCGGGGTCGACGCGCTGAACGGCGCGCCCGTCATGGCGACCGACCTTCGCGCCTCCATGAGTCTCATCATCGCCGGCCTTGCCGCCAGGGGCGAAACACAGGTCCTGCGCGTGCATCATCTGGACCGCGGCTATGAGCGGCTAGAGGAGAAGCTGAGCGCGGTCGGCGCGGATATCGAGCGCGCCAGCGGCGACTAAGCCGCCTTCGAAAGACTTGACCTGCGCGCGCTTTGGCGTGTCTAGTCCCTGTTCTGTACTGCGTACCGCCACCATTGCCCGCAGGAGAAGGCCGGGATGATCGCAGGCCCGACGACGTCAGATCCGGAAGAAATCGCACGCATTCGCGAACGCCGCGCGCTGATAGCAGAGATTCACGGCGATCATTCCTGGCCGTCGCACGCACGCGCCGGTGATGGCGGCCCGGCACCTGGCCCCACACTTGGCCTGGCGCTTTCGGGCGGCGGCATCCGCTCGGCGACGCTCTCGCTTGGCATATTGCAGGCGCTTTCGCGCCAGAAGCGGCTGTGCGACTTCGACTATATGTCCACTGTGTCCGGCGGCGGATATATGGGCAGCTTCATCGGCCGCCTGTTCCGCCATACCGGGGCCGAGCTGAGCGCTGCCGGGGACGATGCGCGCGCCGCCGCCGCCGCCCGCTCGAAATTCGCGCACAATATCCTCGCGACCGACGTCAACGCGCTGGAGGTGGACATACACGGCCAGGCGCGCGGCGGCGCGAGACAGGGGCGTTTCTGGAAGAACCCCATCTGGTGGCTGCGTGAACATGGCCGTTACATGGCGCCGAACGGGCCGAGCGACCTGGGCGCCGCGCTCAGCTATATGAGCCGTAACTGGCTGGCGCTGACGATGCTCTTCATGTTCAGTATCGCCGCCGTCTTCATCTTTCTGATCGCGGCGACGCATGGCCTCGTCGCCATGCTCGATAAATGGCCCGCCCTGCACGAATTTGTCGGGCCGGGCGATCAGCCCGCATTGCGGCTCAGTCCCGGTTTCCTCTTCATACCGGTCTTCGCGCTCCTCGCCCTCGCGCAGGCGATGGCCTATTGGTACACCGTGCCGATCCGGCGTTTCCCATCCGAGGGGCGAACCGGTTTCCGCGCGTTCGCCATCTTTTTACTGGCCGGGATCTTGATGGCGCTCCTTGTCATCGCCGCCAGCGAGTATCTGGCGGGCACGGCCATCGCTGCGGCGCTCGCATTTGATCTCTGGATCGTCGACAAGATGAAATTGGGGTCTCCGCTGGCCTGGTTCCTCGCGCTGACGGCCAGCGTCCTCATTCTCGGCGCGGTGATCGCGGGGGCGATCTGCTGGTTTCGAAGCGGGGACGACAGAAGCGTCGGCGACCTTCGCCGCCGGATCACCCGGGGGGCGGCGACGGTCAACACGGTCCTGATGGGGCTGCTCACATTCGCGGTGATCGACACGGCCGCGCTTTCCCTTCTCACGCTCGGTCAGGGGGAGGGCGTAAGGCTCAGCATAACGGGCGGCACGATCGCTGTTCTGACCCCGATCGCGACATGGATGGCCAACCGCCTCCTGAAAGGCGGCCCGAAAGAGGGCGGCGGCATGCTGGCGAAACTCAGCAAATACGGCCCGGTCATCGCGCTCGTCTTCGGCCTCCTGATGTACACGGTCCTCGCCGTCGCCGGTACCGCGATGGCCCACGCGCTTTACTGGCCGACCATCGCCTGGCCCGCCAGCGGCACGCAGGCGCCGCAGCTCGACGCCGTTCTCATGACGCTCGGCCTCTTCGCATTTGCTTTCTCGCTGATCGGCCTCGCGACGAATTTCATCAACATGTCGTCGCTGCACAATCTCTATGCCGCGCGTCTGACCCGCGCCTATCTGGGGGCTGCGAATCTGCAGCGGCTGGGGCCGACAAGCCAGGACAGGCCGCCGCCAAAGGTGACGGAAAGCCACCCGCTCGATGACATGGAGATCGCCGACTATCAGGCACAGATCAACGCCGCGCCCATGCATCTGATCAACACCACGCTGAACGTCACACGCGACCCGGCCCAGCTGGTGGCGCGGGATCGCAAGGGGCTACCGGCGGTTTTCGGTCCCAGCGGCCTGACCATCGACGGCGCACGCGCACGCGAAACCGGAACCGACGCACATTTCGGCTGGGACGAGCTTGCCAATGCCGAGACGCTCAGCGTCGGCCAGCTGTGCGCGATTTCGGGCGCGGCGGCCTCCACCGGCATGGGCCAGATGACCAGCGTCGGCACCGCCATGGCGATGACCTTCGCCAATGTCCGGCTCGGCTATTGGTGGAAGGTGAAGGACACCATCCGCAGCGCGCATGCCGGCTGGGACCGCTTTCCCTTTCCCGGCTGGACCTACGACTATCTGCGCCGCGAGATGACCGCGCGGTTCCACCGCAATACGGAGCGCGTCTTCCTGTCGGACGGCGGGCATTTCGACAATTCCGGCGTTTACGAGCTGCTGCGCCGCGGCGTCGGCACCATCGTCGCCTGCGACCACGGACAGGATGTGGGCGGCAGCTTTGGTGACCTGGAAAACCTGATCCGCAAGGCGCGCGTCGATCTCGGCCTGTCCATCAACGCCGCTGCGCCCGGCGAAGTGGAGGCGCTGTTCGGTGCCCGTACCGCATTACAGTTCATGAATGCGACCAGCGACTGGCGGCAGAATGCGCGCGGCGGCGGACGGCAGAAGGCGCTGCTCCTCAACGCCTATGCCCGCGACCCCGAAAATCCCGGCGGGCAGATCCTGAAACATGCCATCATCTGGCTGAAACCCGGTCGTTACCGCGACATGCCGCATGACATTGTCGCCTTTGGGAAAGCGCATCCCGATTTTCCGCAGGAATCCACCATGGACCAGTTTTTTGGCGAGGCGCAGTGGGAGAGTTATCGCGCCGTCGGCTATGCTCTTGTGATGGCACTGCTAAGCGGAAGATATGGCGATCCCGACCTGTTCCGCAAACTGGCGGACTGGGTCGCCAGCGTACCGCGGTCCCGCCCCGACGAGCACATCCTCGAACATGCCATAAGGGAATAGCGGATGGCCGACGAGATCTACGCCGATACGGATCATGGCGTTTCTTTCGCTGCGGAGAGCCGTGTGAACAACAGCCGGTCGGGACCCTTGAAACCAAACAACCACATCATCGCGGCATAGAGCGCTACGAGAGAGGGCAGGCCCGCCGCAAGCAGCCAGAAGGGCGGCAGGAACGTCATCGCGGCAAATCCCGCAGCGACCATGACGATCGTGACAGGCACGAACACCCAGCGCAGGCCGCTAACGCGCTCCGGAATCAGATGGTGCATCAGGGACACCTTCAACGTGCTCGACAGCAGCGCGGCAAGGGCAACGGCGAGCGCCGCGCCGATCCCCTGCACCGGCCGCGTCTCCGCGACATCGGGAAAGATGACATCGAACAGCTGGACGAACACCAGCGTCATGGCGATCTGCGCCGCCAGCACAATCAGTGACGCCATGAGATTGCGGTGCCGCGCCATATATACCAGCGCGCCTTCGCTGACCGCGCCCGTCACATACAGCACTTCGGCGGCCAGCAGCAGGAACAGGATGCCCGCCCCCGCGCCGAATCCGTCACCGATCAGCTCCATCGAGGCTTCGCCGGTAAAGCCGAGGCAAAGCGCGATGCCCAGCTGTGCGGAGATGATCCAGAATCCGACCTGGCGCAATTGCTGGCCGATATTGCCATAATCCTTCGCCTTGACGCCATGTGCGATCACCGGGGCCAGGATGGGGTCGAAGGTGACTTTCAGCTTTTGCGGCAGGGACGCGAATTGCTGCGCGACATAATAGACGCCCAGCACGGCGGGCGCGGCGAACTGGCCAAGAATGATGACGTCAATACGCCGCATCGCCCAGTCGACGGCGTCGGCACCCGCCAGTGGCCAGTTCGCTTTCATGATCAGGAGCAGCTGCGCCGGGCGCGGCGACCAGCCCACGGGCAGGCCGTACATGCGCACGCACGGAATCACCGACGCGATGAATGCCATCACCATCGATGCCGCATAGGCCATGATGAGGGCGTCGGGCTTCCAGTCAGGGACAAAGGCGAGCGCGGCGGCCACAAGCGTGATGGTCCAGGGTTCGACAATGGCGCGCGCCGTTACCGCCGCCTGCACATTGTGCCGGTAGGCCAGCGCGGCCAGCGTCACTTCGGACCCGACCAGAAACAGCGCCGACAGCGGAAACAGACGATCGAGCCCGCTGATCTTGGATGCGGGAAACACGACTTCGGGAACCGCCACCATGATGCCCGCCCCGATCGACGCCATCAGCACGGCGGCAAGCAGGGCGTCGCCGATGACATGCGCGGGGGGCCGCTCCTGCTTCGCCAGTTCAGCGGCGATCCCGCGTCTCAGCCCCAGCGTGGCCAGCACCGCCATCAGCTCGACGATCATGATCGCATAGGCGAAACGGCCAAGCGCCTCCGCCCCGTAAAACTGCCCGGCAATCACCAGAAACGGGATGCGCGCCATCAGGCGAAGAAGGAAACCGAAGAAATTCGTGCGCCCGCCCTTTGCCAGCGCCTGCGTATCGGCCCCGCGCGCGTCTTTCCCTCCATCGGAGGCTTGGTCAGGGCGATCGGGAGCGCTCACAGCCGCCGGTTATGACGGCCAGCGAGGGGGACGGCAACGGAAACACGTATCCGGCTATGGAAGTTCATCCCTTGTGCAGATGTTCCGCACGAAACGGGAACTTCCCGTAGTGCTGCAATGCCTCTAGACCGGACTTCCATGGCACGATCCTCTTCCCCCTCTTTCCTGCGCCGCGCATGGGGTTATGCGTGGAAATCCACGCTGGCCATCGGCCTGTTGAGCGTGATCGGTCTCGTCATTGCCGTTGGCATCACCATGGCGACCCTTCCCGGTTTCGATACGCTGCGGACATCGCCTGTGGGTCAGGCTGTGCGCGTGAAAAGCGCGGACGGCGCCGTCCTCGTGAATCAGGGTCCCAGCTATGGCGGCTGGCTCAGCTATGACGAGATCCCGCCCATCATGGTGCAGTCCATGCTGGCGGTGGAGGACAAGCGCTTCATGTCGCATCCGGGTATCGACCCGAAGGGCATGGCCCGTGCGTTTTACATCAATGTCACGGCGGATCGCAGGCCGCAGGGCGCGTCGACCATCACGCAGCAGCTCGCGCGCAACATCTTTCTGTCGAACGAGCGTACCTATACCCGCAAGCTTCGCGAGGCGCTGCTCGCGCTCGCGATGGAGCGCAAATTCACCAAGCAGCAGATCATCGAGCTGTACCTGAACCGTGTCTATTTCGGCGGCGGTGCCTATGGCATCGATGCCGCCAGCCGCCGCTTTTACGGCCATTCCGCCACCCAGATGACACCGGCGGAATCGGCCATCATCGCCGGTCTTGTGAAGGCGCCGAGCCGCTTCGCGCCGTCCGCTGATGCGGAACGCGCCCGCGGCCGCGCCGACGTGGTCGCCCGCCTGATGGAGGAGCAGGGCGTCGTGTCCGATGGCGATGCCGTGCGCAGGGAAATCGCGGCGCTTGAATTCGCGCCGCAGCCAAAGGCGAACGATGTCCGCTACTTCACCGACTGGGTCCTGTCGCAGGTCGAGCGGCTGACCGACGAGACGAAGGAACCGCTCGTCGTGACGACGACACTGCTTTCCGCGATGCAGATCGCCGCCGCCGACGCGGTCAAGGGCCAGACGCCCGAAGGCGTGCAGGGCGCGCTGGTATCGATGAGCCATGACGGCGCGGTGCGGGCGATGATGGGCGGCCGGGATTATGTCGATTCCAACTATAACCGCGCCACGATTGCGGAGCGCCAGCCCGGATCCGCATGGAAGCTGTTCGTCTATCTCGCCGCCATTGAGGGCGGGCAGTTGCCTGACGATATCGTCAGCGACACGCCCGTCACCATCGAAGGCTGGACCCCGCGCAACTATGGCCGCTCCTATCGCGGCGAGATCACCATGCGGGAAGCCGCGGCGCGGTCGTCAAACAGTGTCGCGGCGCAGCTTGGCTACAGAAACGGCATCGACAATGTCGCCGATATGGCGGAGCGTTTTGGCATTCAGACGAGGATCAGCCGGCGGCCTGCCATGACGCTCGGGACCTCCACCGTGCGCCTGATCGAGATGACGGCGGCCTATGCGGCCGTCGCGCGCGGCGGTGTCGCCGTCGAGCCCTTTGGAATCACACGTATCGAGACCGCAAATGGCCGTTTGCTTTACGAACGCGATGTGCGCACGCCGCGCGTGCTGGTCGCGCCCTGGGTCGCAACCAACATGACCAACATGCTGCGCGCGGCGGTGGAAACCGGCACAGGCCGCGCCGCGCGGATCGACCGGCCGGTCGCAGGCAAGACGGGCACGACCAGCGACTATCGCGACGGCTATTTCGTCGGTTTCACGGGCGATATCACGACGGGCGTCTGGATGGGCCGCGATGACAATTCGCCCGTTCCCGGCCTCACCGGGGGGGCCGCGCCCGCCCGCGCCTTTGCCGTCTACATGCGCGCCGCGACCAAGGGCATGCCGATCCAGGAGCTCGACAGCGACATCCGCATCGATGACGTGTTCGCGGAGCCGGATGCGGAAGTTTACGGTCTCGACGACACATGGGAAGGCAGCGACTGGGCCGAAGATACATGGCCGGAAGACGATTATTCAGGCGATGAAACACGGTATGGCGACGACTTCGCGCCTTTGACCGATGCCGCCGGGGCCGGGGCCGCCTACGCACCTTCCCACGCCGGTCAGCAGGCGCCGCAGGTCGGAACCGGACAATCGCCGGGCGCGGCGCAGGCCGAGGCTGATGTCGAGGTCGACTATGGCCGTCCGCCGCCGTCGGACATGCGCGCCGCCGATGTGCCGACCAGGCCGCGTCCGCCGGGTCGTCCCGCCGCTGACGATGGCTGGCTGGATGAACGCGCCCCAAGCGCTGCCGCGCCAGCCAGGCCTCCGCAACGACCGGCGGGCGGACGAACGTCCGGTGCCGCCGCGCCCGGACCGTCGAACCTATTGCCTGCCGACCCGGTGTAAGTCCGCGCCGTGCGCGCGCAGCCAGATGTCGGATTCGCGCTGTGTGCCGCCCGCCAGCCGATCTGCCAGCGCATGGAACTCCGGTCCGTGACCGGCATGCACCAGATGCGCCACTTCATGGGCGACGACGGCACGGCGCACCAGCGGCGGCGCCAGGATCAGCCGCCAGCTGTAATTGATAGTGCCTCGATGCGGATTGCAGCTGCCCCAGCGGCTCGCCGTATCCCGAACGCGCACCGACGTGATGCGGCTGATCGCGGCACCCGGCTCCAGTTGCGCCGCGCAGGCCCGGCTATCCTCGGTCAGCCTCGCGCGCGCCTCGGTGCGTAGCCATCGCTCGACGCGCCCTGAAATCATGTCGGCCGGACCGCCGACGGTCAGGACGGCACCCGAAAGCGCGGGCATGCGGCGCGCGGTGACGTCATGGCGGATGCTGATATCCTCTCCCTCGAACGGCAGCGTACCGCCATCCTGAAAGGGCTGCGGCGCTGGCCATGTTTCCAGCTGGGCGGTGATCCAGGCGTGTTTTTCCGCCAGAAAGCGCTCCGCCTTTGCGCGGCGCAGGTGACGCGGATGACTGACCGTGATGCGGCCCAGCCGCGGATCGGCGCGTAGCGTGATCCGCCGCGCCCGCGGATTGGGCAGGAAAACGACCGGAACCTGCCGCCCCGCCACATGAAAAATGTCCGTTGTCACAGGACCCGTGTGGTCAGATGATGCTCCATGGGACCGGCGTCCAGCTCTGACACGGTCCAGCCGCGCACCGAAATACCGGCCTCATGCACGCTATCGGGATCGCCGCTCACCAGGGGGTGCCATTCCGGCAGCGTCTCGCCCTGCGCGACCAGCCGATAGGCGCAGGTCGTAGGCAGCCATGCGAAGGTCTCGATCCTGGCCGCCGTCAGCCGGACGCAGTCCGGGACATGCGCCTTTCTGCGGCGGTAATCGGAACAGCGGCAGGTATCCCGGTCCAGCAGGCGGCAGGCGATATTCGTCGGGATAACGTCGCCGGTATCCTCATCCTCCATTTTCATCAGGCAGCATTTGCCGCAGCCATCGCACAGGCTTTCCCATTGATCCCGTGTCATTTTTTCCAAAGGGACGGTCTCCCAGAACGGCGCTGTCATGACGTCATCCAGCGCTCTATGTCCTTTGCCATATCTTCGGGGGAGACATCGCGCGCATAGATATTCACCGGCTTACCGTCGGCGTCCATCAAATAGATATAGGCGCTGTGATCGACCAGATAGAAACCATCCTCGCGCGCATCGGCTTTCGAGGCGTAGATGCGATACGCATCGACCGCCTGCTGCACCGCGTCCGGCGATCCCGACAGGCCGAGCATTTTGGGGTGGAAGTTCGCCGCGAACTCACCGGCGATTTCCGGCGTGTCGCGCTCCGGGTCCACGCTGATGAAGATCGGCACGAGATTTCCGGCCGCGGCGAGGGCGGCCTGCTCGACCAACCGGTAGGCGCGGCCCATGCGTTCCGCATCGACCGGACAGACATCCGGGCAAAACGTATACCCGAAGTAGATGAGCCGCCACCGGCCCTTCAGGCTGTCATCGGTAATGATGTCACCTGCCGCATCGGTCAGCGCGAAATCGCCGCCGATCGCGGCACCGGCCATTGGATAATTCGTGCCCTGGGCCGCCGCCTCCGTTTCCTGCGAAGTCTCGGAGCAGGCGGCAAGGCCAAGCATGATGATAGCGGCGAGAAAGGCGCCCGAACGCGTGCGCGCGGCGTCTGGTTGTTTCGTGTTCATGTCGTATAGACTATAGAAACTGGCGTATGAATCCACAGGTGAACAGGGACAGATGGTCATGATATGGGGACGACTCTTCGTCGCAGCGGCGACCGCGATGGCATTATCGGTACCCGCATCGGCACAGTTCAGCGAGCGTTACGAGTTCTTCAAGGCGGTCGAGGAAGAAAATGCCGCGGAGGTCAAGGCCATGGCCGAATCCGCCTCGTCCACGATCATAAACAGCAAGAAACGCGAAAGCGGGCGAACGGCGCTGCATATCGTCACCGAAAAGCGTGACGCATCGTGGATCAATTTCCTGAAGGGTTTCGGCGCGGACGTGAACGTGAAGGACGATGCCGGCGACACGCCGCTGATCCTGGCCGCCAGTTTGCGCTTCACCGACGGCGTACAGCTACTGCTCGCTTATGGCGCGCGCGTCGATCTTGCCAATAATCGCGGAGAAACGCCGCTTATTCGCGCCGTTCAGCGTGCCGATATGGAGGCTGTCCGCCTGCTCTTGAAGGCCGGGGCCAATCCCGACCAGGCCGATCACGTCGCCGGACTCAGCGCCCGCGACTATGCCGCCCGCGACCGCCGTGCCCGCCGGATCCTGACGCTCATCGAAAATTTCGAAAATGAGGCTGAGGACAAGGTCGGCCCGGCCCTATAGCACCCGGCATATATCCGCAGGGTTAAGTCGGCCTGCGATGACATATGGGGTTCGTCAATCGCCCGCAGACCCGCGCTTCGAACCGCGCGTCGATGTGGCGCTCGGCGGCCGCATAGCCCTCGGCAATGAAGGCATCCGCCGTCGCTTCGGTGCGTTTCAGGCCACTGGTGATCAGCACCGCATCTTTCGGCAGCCCATCGGCCAGCCATGCATAGCCCGCTTTATCGGACGCGTGTCCGCCGCATCGTCATACATCTTGCGAAACAGGCCAGGCGCGCCCTTGAGGACCGGTCAGCCTGTGCGGATTGGCTCATATTTTCTTTCCTGTCAGCACGCTATAGCATCCGTAATGAAAAGCGCGACCCACCCCCTGCCGGAGACCCTGGGAATACCGGGTATCCGGGTACGCACGCTCATCATGATCCGCTGGATGGCGATTGGCGGACAGGCGATCACTCTGCTCATCGTCGCCCTCGGCCTTCGTTTCGAATTCCCCTATCTGGCAGCGGCGGCGGCCATTC
Source organism: Pacificimonas pallii (assembly GCF_019204005.1). Taxonomy (GTDB): domain Bacteria; phylum Pseudomonadota; class Alphaproteobacteria; order Sphingomonadales; family Sphingomonadaceae; genus Pacificimonas; species Pacificimonas pallii. The sequence continues at coordinate 642,623 of NZ_JAGSPA010000001.1, forward strand.
TCGCCTCCTTCATCCTGAACTGCAGCCTGCTGTTCCTGTATCCGCGCAAGGCGCGGCTGGTCGGCGGTGAAGCGCTGGCACATCTTGGCTTCGACCTCGTACAGCTGGGCGTGCTGCTGTTCCTGACCGGCGGGATCGGCAATCCCTTTGTCGTTCTGATGATCGTGCCTGTGGTCGTTTCCGCCACGCTGCTGTCCAGCCGGGCAACTTTCGTGCTGATCGCCATCGCCATCGCGATCCTGTTCGCGGATTGGCAGTGGGCACGGCCGCTGCCGTGGAATGGCAACCCGCCTGCCATGCCCGAATTGCTTCAGGGCGCGATTTTTGCGGCGCTGGCTTTCACCATTATCTTTATCGCGCTCTATGTCCTTCGCGTATCGCTGGAGGCGCGGCGCTGGCAGCAGGCGCTGGTGACCACGCAGGCCGTTCTGGAGCGGGAAACGAAGATGTCCGCGCTGGGCGCGATGGCGGCGGCGGCGGCGCACGAGCTTGGCGGACCATTGGGCACGATCACCCTCATCGCAAAGGACCTGAATCAGGAGTTGAGCGGCGATCCCGACTTCGGCGCCGATGTGGAACTGCTCGCGCGGGAGGCGGAGCGGTGCCGCGCCATCCTCACCGGTATCGCGCAGCGATCCGAGGCGGAGGCGCCGTTTCCGGAACTGCCCCTGTCAACGCTTCTCCACGAAATCGCCCATGATTTCCCGGAAGCGCGGGTACCCATCACGGTGGCGCCCGCGGCAACGTCGCTCCCCATCGTCCCGCGTACATCGGAACTTCGGCACGGTCTTTTAAACCTGGTCGACAATGCGCTGCGCTTCGCCACAAGCGAAGTGGTCCTGGCCGCCACAGCGGATACGGACCGGCTTGCCATCCATATCGAGGATGATGGTCCCGGTTTCCGCGCGGACCTGTTACCGCACCTCGGGGAACCCTATCTTGGTCCCTCCCGTTCAGGCAGCGGTGGCACGGGCCTTGGGATATTCATCGCGACAACGCTTTTGGAGCGGACGGGCGCGCGGGTCCGGTTCGGCAATCGCCAGCGCGGCGGCGCGCGGGTTGAAATCAGCTGGCCTCAGAAAGAGGCCGAGGAACAGGAGACGATCATATGAGTGACACCAAGGAAGGCACGCTGCTGCTTGTCGACGACGACAACAGCTTTCGGCAGCGGCTCGACCTCACCTTGTCGCGCCGGGGCTATGACGTTCTTGCTGCCGCTGGTCTTGCAGAGGCGCGGTCACTCGCCGCCACGTCGAAGCCCACCCATGCCGTGCTCGACATGCGGCTGGAGGATGGCAGCGGCCTTGATCTTGTCGGAGAGCTGCGCGCCGCCAATCCGGGCATCCGCATCGTGATGCTGACGGGCTATGGCAATCTCGCCACTGCCGTGGCCGCGGTGAAGGCCGGAGCGGTCGACTATCTCGCAAAGCCGGCGGATCCCGATGACATCATCAAGGCCCTCGATGCCAATTCGGGCGACAAACCGGCCCCGCCCGAGGATCCAATGTCGGCCGACCGGGTGCGCTGGGAGCATATACAGCGGGTCTACGAGCTTTGCGACCGCAACGTCTCGGAAACCGCGCGCCGCCTGAAAATGCACCGCCGCACCTTGCAGCGCATTCTGGCCAAGCGCAGCCCGCAATAAACGGCTGTCACGGCGGGCGGCAGCCTCGCAGGTCGCGGCAGCCGGACCGCGCTGATTCCTCGCCCCGCCAGAAGGCGTCCGCTTCCGTGACAGGGCGCGCGCCCGGCATATGGAGGGCAATGAACCGGCTATCCCCTCCCTTCCAGGAACGGGTCCGCATTGCGCATGTGCCGCGCCGCTGCGGCCCGCGCGAACAATAGCGTCGCCCGTTTGCGCCGGGCGGGTGCCAGACTGTCCTGCGCGGGCGGGCGCAGGACGGCGGCCTCGAACCGGTCCGCCACGATCAGCCCGCTCATTTCCGGAGAGAAGCACGCCTCGTCCAGTAGTGACGCCTCGAATCCCGCCGGGATTCCCCAGTAGAATTCATCGCACCAGGGCAAATAGTCGCGCCATTTCGCATCGCCGCGCAGATCGGCGACGGACACCTTGATCTCGACGATGGTAATTCGGCCGTCCTCGCCAAAGGACATGATGTCGGCCCGGCGTCCACCCGGCAGCATCATCTCGGTCAGGCAGTGTGACTTACGCTGCCAGAACAGCCGTGCAATGCCTCTTGCGACATCGTGCGCGGTCAGCGGCGAATCGGAAAGGGCGATGTCCTGCATCCGGGAACATTACCGGAACATATCGGCAGGCGAAACCCGTTATCATTCCGGGCCGCCGGTGCGCGGCCCGACCGGTCGAAACGGGAGGACGGCCTAGCGGTAAAAGATATGCTGACCGATATCGGCCGTTTTTTCGAACGCCCGGCGCCATTTCGGCTGCACATATGTCGCGTGGAAAAAGACAGCCTCGTCGGTCACGTCTTCCCAATTTTCCGTCGCCGCGACAACCGCGACGGCCTCCGCGCGCTTCCAATTATTGTTCGGCACCGCCGGAACATCGGGCTTGCCGTCAAATGTGAAGCTGAACTGCGAGCGCTGGTAGACCACTGCGCAGATCGAGGACGGCCAGCGACGATCGTCGACACGGTTCAGGACGACCTGCGCGACGGCAAGCTGTCCCTCCAGCGGTTCACCGCGGGCTTCATTATACACGGCGCTCGCAAGGCAGCGCATTTCTTCGTCCAGCTCGGGCGTACCATAGTCGCGCACGTTGCGAACCAGCGTATTGAGGCTGATATCATGCGCGGGCGCCTCGATCTCGGCCTGCGTGGAAACAGCGGCCAGCGGCTGGATAAAGTCGAAATCCTCCGCTTCCAGCGTGAATGTGACGGGCGGCGCATCCTGCAGAACGACCGGTGCGGCTTGCAGGTCGGTCGATACGTCTGCGGCTGCGAGCAGCCCAAGACTGCCGAGGGCCAGTGCGATGGCCCGCTTTGATTTCAACATGTGTTTTAGTCCGTTTAAGGATCGGTGCGGGTCTTAAGTCGTGCCCGGCGTGCAAACTGTAACTGCACTCAGTCGATCTCGTTAAATCCAGACGCCCCCATTGGCGCAAATTCCTTGTTTCAGGAAGATGCAGTCAAAATCCCTAAATATCAACTTACCGAGGCCAAATCCGCGATGAACTGTGCAGGATCAGGGATGTCCAGTTCAATTAACCATAAATCAGGATCATAGCGGCGCTGTTTCTCCAGCGTTTCTTCCAGTTTTTTACTGTCTTCCGGCTCGTTTTCCACCAGTGCGCGCCAGTCCACCGTGCCGTCGCCAAGGTTTGTTCGTGCCCAGGCGGACACGTGCGAATCGCGGCCGCGCAGGATCAGGATCACCGCGCCGGCCACGGGCTCACCCTTGGCGATGATCGTGGCGAACCCGCCGTTCGTCGTGACGTTCCGGCGCAGCCCGTCCAACCATAATCTGGTCGGCAGGCGGGTCAGGCGCCGACATCCTTTTCATGCTGATCCTGGCGCCGATAACCATCGAGATCCGCCAGTGCGATTTTCGAGCGCATGAATGTGCCGGTACCGCGCGCGACTTCCTCGCCATCGGCCGTCGTCAGCGTGCTCTCGCCGACATAGAGCCGCCGTCTGCCGCTGACGAAACGGCCTTCGGCGACCAGGGGTCCGGCGGGCACGGGCCGCTCCATGTGAAGATTGAAGGCGGTCGTCAGTATGAACACGTCGCTCACGAGGGAATTGACGGCGTAAAAGGCCGCGTCGTCCAGCATCTTGAAATAGATGGTGCCATGCGCGGCCCCGGCGGCATGAAAATGCTGCGGGTGCACGTCGAATTCAATCCGCGACACACCTTCCGCCGGCAAGGTCAGACGCGACGAAAACATGTCGTTGATCGGCGCGCGGGCATAGAGTCTCTCCAGCGCCGAACGATGTGCCAGCCCGGTCATAAGCTAGGCCGCTTGGCTCCAGCCGTGCGTGACGAGCAGGGCATGCGCAGCGTCGGCGGAAGAGGCGCCGCGCAATTTTTCGACAAGTGCATTGTCCCGCATCAGACGGCTGACCGCCGCAAGTGCCTTCAGGTGATCCGCGCCCGCTTCTTCGGGGGAGATGAGGGCATAGACCAGATCGACCGGCTCCCCATCGAGCGCGCGGAGGTCGACCGGACGGGTCAGGACCGCGAACGCGCCCACCACATTGTCGAGGCCGGACAGGCGGGCGTGCGGAACCGCGAAACCGCCGCCAAAGGCCGTCGATCCCACCCGCTCACGCTGCACCAGCGCCTCGGCGATCAGCGCCGCGTCGAGACTTGTCGCGCCGGCAAGCATTTCGGCCAGCGCCTGCATCAGTCCCGCCATGGTTTCGGCGGCCAGCTCGACCTCGATACAACCTTTGCAAAGCAGCCTCGCCGGATCGAATGCGTGCGGGCCTGTCACTTAGGCTCGACCCAGCCGATATGACCGTCCTGACGCTGGTAAACCATGGCGAGCTTGCCCGATTGATTGTCCGTGAACATCAGAGCGGGGGTATCGCGCAGGTCCAGCATCATCACGGCTGTCGCCACGCTGCATTCCGGAATATCGCCCGCGCTTTCCGCAATGATCAGCGGCGCTTCGTCGGCTTCCTCCAGTTCTTCGCGGGGATCACGCTGCAACACGCGATATTCCGCGCCGATCTGCGGCGGCGGCGCGCCCTTGCGGTCACGGTCGGTCAGTTTTCGCTTGTAGCGGCGCAATTGCGTTTCGAGCTTCTCCGCCGCGGCATCGAAGGCGGCCTGCGCGTCGCGAAACGCATGGGCGTGCGATTTCATGTGGAGGCCCTGTGAGGCCTGCACCAGAATACTGGCGTCGAACTCATGTTCATGCGCGCCTTTTGCGACGGTCACATTCGCACCGGTCATGCCAACCGGATATTTTTCCGAAAGGCCGACAATCCGGTCCTTGGCGTGAGTGGTGAGAGAAGCCCCAACATCGATCTGATGTCCCGAAACGCGAATATCCATGGAGGTCTCCCTTAGCTGTTCAAACAGTCGGCATAGCGGTCCCACACCGGATTATCCAACGCGGCAACGAACTTTCTGTGCCGTTCCGCCTCGTCCGCGGAAACGAAGAAGGTCCGCTTCGGCCAATTGCGGGTCTGCGGCGGGGCCGCGATGGCAAGATCGTCGGCGGGCGCATCGGCCTGCAAGTCCATGCCCCGCTGCCGCCCGCCGCAAAGCTCGACATAGACATCCGCCAGCAGTTCGGAATCGAGGAGCGCGCCATGTTTGACGCGGCGCGACAGGTCGATGCCAAAGCGGTTGCACAGCGCATCCAGCGTCAGTTTCGCGCCCGGAATCTTTGATTTCGCCATGGCCAGCGTATCGACGACGCGCGTCTGCGACAGTTTCGGTTTGCCGATGCGCACCAGCTCGGCATTCAGGAAATTCATGTCGAAACTGGCATTGTGCGCCACCAGATTCGCATCTTCGCCGATAAATGCCAGGAAGCTGTCGGCGATGTCCGCGAAGCGCGGCTTATCCGCCAGCATCTCCATTGAGATGCCGTGAATTTTCTCGGCCTCCGCGGGCATGTCGCGGTCAGGATGGATAAGTTCGTGGAACGTCCGGCCCGTCGGCATCAGCCCGTCAAGCTCGACCGCGCCGATTTCCACGATGCGGTCGCCTGAATCAGGACTTAGGCCCGTCGTTTCCGTGTCGAAGATGATTTCACGCATTGACGGCAGTATCGGACTCCATGGACCGAGAGGCAAGCCGCAAGCCGCCGCACCGCGCGTAAAGTGACCCGTTTCCCGCGCCCCGTCTCGATAATGAAATCGGATCGTGCGCGTTTCTGCCGGTCCGGCACCTGCGCCGCGCGAATCGCGAGAAACCTCGCCTCTGTCATGCCGGGCCGTCTCAGCACGCGCGCGCGCTGCACGCGTGCCGGGGCGGACACCGTGATGATGCCGTCGACATGTTTCCAGCCACTGCCTTCGAACAGGAGCGGAATGTCGAGGATGACGAAGGACGTCCGCCCCCGCCGCGCCCGCGCCAGAAACGCGCTCTGCGCCGCGGCCACCATCGGATGCATGATCGCCTCCAGGCGTTTCAGGTCCGCGGGTCTACCAAACACCGCCTTGCCAAGCGCCTGGCGGTCCAGTCCATCCGGTCCCGTGGTACCCGGAAACGCCGCTTCGATCATCGCCAGCGCGCGCCCGCCGGGTCCTTGCAGGCGATGCACTTCGGCGTCGGCATCGAACACCGGCACGCGCAGAGCGGCGAACATCGACGCGACCGTCGATTTCCCCATGCCGATCGACCCTGTTAGCCCGATGACCTTCATGACGTCAGCAGCGCGCGCAGGTCATCTTCATCCGCATGCGGCGCATCTTCGCCAAAAAAGACGCTGAACGCCGCCATCGCCTGTCCGATCAGCATGCCAAGGCCGTCAAGGCAGATCAGGTCGCGTTGCCGGGCGGCGCGCAGCAAATCCGTCTCCAGCGGCGAATAGACGATATCATAGACCGCGGCATGGGACGGCAGGGGCGCGATGTCGATCTCCAGCGGGCTGAATCCCGCCATGCCGAGCGTGCTCGCATTGATAAGCAGGTCCGCTGGCGGCAATGCCATGCCGGGCCGCTGCACATCGCCAACGATCTGCAAATCACCAAGAAGCGCCGCCGCCTTCTTACGCGTCCGGTTGATCATCGTCACATGACCGATACCCCGCGCCCTCAACGCATATAGAATCGCCCGCGCCGCGCCGCCGGCGCCGATCACCACGGCATGGCGTCCGCCCAGATACATCTGCCCCAGCGGTCGCAGGAACCCCTGCCAGTCGGTATTGTGGGCCGAAATGCCACTCGCATCCGTATTGGCGACGGTGTTGGCCGCGCCAATCATGTTCACGTCGGGGGTTATGCTATGGCAGGCCGCAAGGACCGCCTGCTTGTGCGGTGCCGTGACATTGCATCCCCGCCAAAGGGGGTCCCGCCGCCGCGCGGCGATATAGTCGCCAAGCTCAGCCGGAAGGACATGCGCATGCCGGTAATCCGCGTCGATTCCCAGCTTTTCCAGCCAGAACCTGTGGATCAGCGGCGATTTCGACTGCGCGATCGGGTCGCCGATCACTTCTGCATAGGGCCGCGTCATGGCGGGTAAATCATGCCAGTTCACGAAGCGAGAACCCCGCGCGTCCGTAGATAGTCGAGAAGCGGCAGCAGCGGCAGCCCCCTGATGGTGAACTGGTCGCCCTCGACCTGGGAAAACAGCTGAATGCCCATATCCTCGATCCGGTAACCGCCCACACCCCAAAGCAGTGTCTCGCCCTCGCGAACCAGATAGGCGTCCAGCCATTCGTCGGAAAACGCCCTGACGGTGAGTTTCGCGCTATCGATATGCCGCCATACCGCGCGGCCCCGCTCGGCAATCACCAGCGCTGACATCAACCGGTGCGTTCTTCCGCGCAGTGACAGCAATTGCGCGCGCAGTTCCGCCATGTCCGCCGCCTTGTCCATCGTCCCGCCATCGTCCCGCGCCAGGATCTGGTCTCCGCCCAGCACCAGCGCGCCGGGATGACTGTCCGCGACGCGCAGGGCGATTTTCATCGCTTTGGCCTCCGCGAGCGCATCCGCCATGGCGCGCGGGCGTGCCCCGGCGGCGGTCAGGGACAGTTTCAGCTCCGCTTCGTCGACGCCTGGTGACATCGCCTCATGCGGCACGCCCGCCGCGTTCAGGATCGCCCGCCGCGATGCGCTGGTGGACGCCAGGATCAGCTGGGGCGCGGGCCGGTCGGTCATGCGCTTGGCGAGGGGCCGCCGGCTTCGCCGCTTGGCAGCGCTTCGTTCATCAGATTGATGACCGCCGCCGCGGTTTCCTCAATGGCCTTGCGCGTCACGTCGATGACCGGCCAGCCCTGATCGGCAAACAGCCGTCTTGCGTTCAGAACTTCGGCCTTCACCCGTTCATTGTCGACATAGGTCGTATCGGGTGCCTGCGCCAGGCTGAGGAGGCGGTTGCGCCGCACCTCCACCAGGCGTTGCGGCGTGGTCGTCAGTCCGACGATGAACGGCTTTTTCAGCTGGAACATGTGCGGCGGCGGATCGCGCGTCGGGACCAGCGGATAATTCGCCGTCTTATAGCCGCGATTGGCCAGGTAGATGCTGGTCGGCGTTTTCGACGTGCGCGATACGCCGACCAGCAATATGTCCGCCTCATTCCAGTTTTCCGCCATCTGGCCATCGTCATGCGCCATCGTATAGTTGATGGCTTCGACACGCGCGAAATAGGCGTCATCGAGTTTATGCTGGCGCCCCGGCTTCGCCGTCGCCGCCTTGCCCAGCATCATGGCGAGGCCCGCGACGACGGGATCGATCGCGGATACCGCCGGCAGCCCCAGCGCTTCGGTGCGCGTTTCCAGATGGTTGCGCACTTCACCCGTCGCCAGCGTGAAGATGACCAATCCCGGATTGCTGGCGATATCATCCAGCACCCGGTCCATATGTCCCTTGGAGCGTACCAGCGGCCAGAAATGCTTCACGGCGTCGACGCCTTCAAAACGGGCCAGACTGGCGCGCGCGACGGACTCCAGGGTCTCACCGGTTGAATCCGAAACGAGATGGATGTGAATACGGGCAGCCATGATCCTGCTCCCTATTTCCTGTCGGCAGGAATTGCGACACCCGAAACGAAGGCGCGTCTAACGATAAAACCGAATGGCGGGGTAACCCTGTGGAAAAGTTCGCGGACGACTCGGATACGGAAGCCGGTGGAATTTCGTCGGCTGGAATCCCGCCGATTCGAGTCACGATTCGTCCACAGATTCACGCCCGAGGAGAAACCGCCTGTGTGTTAACGGTCCTTAACGAGTATGAACCGCGCAAACGCCGCGATTCGCTGGACGCGATGACATGTTGGCAACTATGTGGATAGCCCGTTAAGCCCCGACATTCACCGCACCAACAACTACTCCTATTTATTAAATAGGAATGAAGAGAAGGTAGGGCATGGCCGATAAGCCGATCCTGAACGTCCTGAAGGGCGAAGCGCTTGATCCGCCGCCGATATGGTTCATGCGTCAGGCCGGGCGTTACCTGCCGGAATATCGCGCCCTGCGTGCGGATCGCGGCGGTTTTCTGGACCTTGTCTATGACAGCGAGGCGGCGGCGGAAGTCACGCTGCAGCCGCTCCGCCGCTATGGTTTCGACGCGGCGATCCTGTTTTCCGATATCCTGATCGTGCCGCATGCCATGGGGCAGCATTTGAGGTTCCTGGCGGGCGAAGGTCCCGATCTGTCGCCGCGCCTCGCCGTCGCCGACCTTGCCAGCCTGACGCCCGCGCATCACCATTTCGATCCGATCTATGAAACCGTGCGCCGCGTCGCTGCCGATCTTCCTCAACATGCGACGCTGATCGGCTTTGCAGGCAGTCCGTGGACGGTCGCGACCTACATGGTGAACGGGTCGGGCTCGAAGGAACAGGCGGAGGCCCGGCTGATGGCCTACCGCGAACGCGGCCGCTTCGCCGCGCTCATCGACGCGATCTCGGACCTCACCGTCGAATATCTCTGCGGCCAGATTGAGGCGGGGGCGGAGGTCGTGCAACTGTTCGACAGCTGGTCCGGCAGCCTTGCGCCCGAAGAATTCTTCCGCTGGTGCATTACCCCGACACGCCGTATCGTCGATGCCGTGCGGGCACGGCACCCGGATACGCCCATTATCGGCTTTCCAAAGGGCGCGGGCGGCAAGCTGCTGCGCTACGCCCGCGAAACCGGCGTCGATGCGATCGGCATTGATGAAAGCGTCGATCCCGCCTGGGCGCACGAAATACTGCCCGCCGGACTGCCGGTGCAGGGCAATCTTGACCCCATGGTGCTTTTGACGGGCGGCAAGGCGCTCACCGATGCCGTCGCGGCCATCAGGGCGGCGCTGAAGGGCAGACCGCATATTTTCAACCTTGGCCACGGCATTTCAAAGGAAACGCCTCTTGCCCATGTTGACGAGGCGCTGGCGGCCATTCGGGCATGACCGGTTTTCTGGGGGCCGCCTATCTGTGGGTGAAGGCGGCGCATCTGATCTTCGTCATTTTCTGGATGGCGTCGATGTTCATCCTGCCGCGCTACCTCGTCCACCTGCACGGCGAGCCGGAACTTGCCGATCGCTGGGGCGAGCGCATCGGCCGCCTTCGCCGGGTCATCATGACGCCAAGCATGCTCATTGTCTGGCTTCTCGGTATCGCGCTCATCGTCAATATCGGTCTTGTCGGCAATGGCTGGCTGCATGCGAAACTGCTGATCGTGTTCTTGTTTAGCGGTTTTCACGGCTGGCTGATTGGGCTTTCGCGGAAAATGCTGGCAGGTGAGAGACCGGTTTCGGAAAAGAGCTTGCGCCTGATGAACGAAATTCCCAGCGTCGTCGTCATCAGCGTCGTCATCCTTGCCGTCGTGAAGCCGTTCTGACCTGTTCATCCGCAAGACCATGCCGCCGGAATCGCGAACGGCGCTGAGATGAATCTGCAAGAACGGAATCCCGCATGATCGAAACCGGCACCCTCATTTCGCTCGCCATCTATTTCGCGCTGATGCTGGGCATCGGTATCTACAGCTGGCGGGCGACGCAGAATGACGTGTCGGGTTATATGCTGGGCGGGCGCCAATTGGGTCCGGGGGTGACCGCGCTTTCGGCGGGCGCCTCTGACATGTCGGGCTGGATGCTGCTGGGCCTGCCCGGCGCGATGTTCGTCTCGGGATTGAGCGCGGCGTGGATCGCCGTCGGTCTGCTGATCGGTGCGTGGCTCAACTATGTCTTCGTCGCGCCGCGGCTCAGGACCTATACCGAGCTTGCCGACGATGCGATCACCATCCCCGACTATTTCGAGAAGCGGTTTCAGGACGACAGCCACGCACTCCGTATCGTGTCGGGGCTCGTCATCATCCTGTTCTTCACGCTCTACACCGCGTCAGGTGTCGTCGCGGGCGGCAAGCTGTTCGAAAGCGCATTCGGGATCGACTATCGGTTCGGGCTGTGGATCACGGCGGGGGTTGTGGTGGCCTATACCCTGTTCGGCGGCTTCATGGCCGTGTCGATCACCGATTTCGTCCAGGGCTGCATCATGTTCGCCGCGCTCATTATCGTGCCGCTTGTGGCCTTTGGCGGATTGAGCGGTGCGGACGGCCTGACGACGCAGCTCAATGCCATCGATCCGAACCTGCTCGACTGGTTCGGCGGCGGCATCGGCGCGCTGGCGATCATATCGGCGGCATCCTGGGGTCTTGGCTATTTCGGCCAGCCGCATATCATCGTGCGCTTCATGGCCATCCGTTCGGCGCGGGATATTCCGGCCGCGCGCAACATCGGCATGGGCTGGATGACGGTGACCATCATCGGTGCCTGCGCAACGGGCTTCGTCGGCCTCGCTTATGCCCGCGCCAATGGCATCGCGGTCGAGGATCCGGAGACCATCTTCATCATCCTGTCGCAATTGCTGTTTCATCCGCTCATCGGCGGCTTCCTGCTTGCCGCCATCCTCGCGGCGATCATGTCCACCATTTCCTCGCAGCTTCTGGTCGCGTCCTCGTCCCTGACGGAGGATGCCTACCGCCTCTTCATCCGCCGCGGGGCCAGCCAGTCAGAGCTCGTCCTTGTCGGCCGTTTTGCCGTTCTTGCCGTCGCGCTCATCGCCATCGGCCTCGCGCACGACCGTTCGTCCAGCGTGCTGACGCTTGTCGCCAATGCCTGGGCAGGGTTCGGCGCCGCCTTTGGTCCGCTCATCCTGTTCAGCCTGTGGTGGCGCCGTACAACCTTTGCCGGCGCGCTTGCCGGTATTCTTGTTGGCGCTGCCACGGTCATCATCTGGGTCTACGGCCCGTTCACCTGGAACGGCGCGGGGCTTGGCGCCGCCATCTATGAAATCGTGCCGGGGTTCTGCCTGTCAGCCGCGGCGATTTACCTTGTCAGCCTGGTGACGCAAACAAAGCCGGGGTCGGTGGCAACTTTCGACCGTGTCGACGCCAGCATCAGGGCCGCTTGACGTCCCCCTGGAAGCGGCGTATTTTGTGAATTGATCGCTGCAGGTTCCTGCGGCACGTTTTCTCAATGTCAGCGCCCGTTCCGGGCCATCCGTGCGTTCTGCACACCGGCTGACCGAAACATCCCCTGAAAGACCAGTTCATGCCCGTATTGCATCTGCAAGACCTGAAAGACAAAGCGCCCGCCGACCTCGTGACGATGGCGGAGGATTACGGTGTCGAGAACGCGTCGACGCTGCGCAAGCAGGATCTTTATTTCGGCATTCTGAAGGGCGAGGCCGAGGACGGCAATGAGGTGCTTGGCTCCGGCACCATCGAAGTCCTGCCTGACGGGTTTGGCTTCCTGCGCTCGCCCGAGGCGAATTATCTCGCCGGTCCGGATGACATCTACGTCGCGCCCGCGCTGCTGCGCAAATATTCGCTGCGCACCGGCGACACGGTCGACGGCGAAATCCGCGCGCCGCAGGATGGCGAGCGCTATTTCGCCCTGAACACGGTTTCGAAAATCAACTTCGACGACCCGGATGTTGTCCGCACCCGTGTCAACTTCGACAACTTGACGCCGCTTTACCCGGACGAAAAACTGAACCTCGACGTCGCCGATCCGACCATCAAGGACAAATCCAGCCGCGTCATCGATGTCATCGCACCGCAGGGCAAGGGCCAGCGCGCGCTGATCGTCGCGCCGCCGCGCACCGGTAAGACCGTCCTGTTGCAGAACATCGCCCGCGCGATCACGGAAAACCATCCGGAAGTCTTCCTGATCGTTCTCCTGATCGACGAACGACCCGAGGAAGTGACCGACATGCAGCGTTCGGTGAAGGGCGAGGTCGTGGCCTCCACCTTCGATGAACCGCCAAGCCGCCATGTTCAGGTCGCCGATATGGTCATCGAAAAGGCCAAGCGGCTCGTTGAGCATAAGAAGGATGTCGTCATCCTGCTCGATTCGATCACCCGCCTTGGCCGCGCCTATAACACCGTCGTGCCGTCCTCCGGAAAGGTCCTGACCGGCGGCGTCGACGCCAACGCCCTGCAGCGCCCCAAGCGTTTCTTCGGCGCCGCGCGTAACATTGAGGAGGGCGGCTCGCTCTCCATCATCGCCACCGCGCTGATCGACACCGGCAGCCGTATGGACGAGGTGATCTTCGAAGAGTTCAAGGGCACGGGCAATTCCGAAATCGTCCTTGACCGCAAGGTTTCCGACAAGCGCATCTTCCCTGCCATCGATGTCGGCAAATCCGGCACGCGCAAGGAAGAGATTCTGGTCGAGAAGGACGTGCTTGCGAAAATGTACGTCCTGCGCCGCATCCTCATGCAGATGGGCACTGTCGACGCGATGGAATTCCTCCTCGACAAGATGAAGGATTCCAAATCCAACGAGGACTTCTTCTCCTCCATGAACCAGTAGGGTCCGCGCCTCATGGACTTATCGATCCTGAATTTCCTGTTCATTCAGGATCTCGGTGGCCCCGCGGAAATCTGGGCGGCCATCGTCCGGGATTTTTCGGACATTACCAGCCCCAGCGCGCTCAGCGCCTTTGGCCAGGTGCTGATGATCGACATCGTGCTTGCAGGTGACAATGCCATCGTGGTCGGCGCTCTGGCTGCCGGTTTACCCGCGGATCAGCGGCGGAAGGTGATTGCGATTGGCGTCATTGCGGCGCTGGTCCTGCGCGTCATCTTCGCGCTGATGGTGACGTGGCTGCTCGGTATTGTCGGGCTGATCTTTGCGGGCGGCATGCTGCTCCTGTGGGTTGCGTGGAAGATGTGGCGCGAGGTGCGCAGCGGGGCGATGATGTCGCCGGGCTCGCCAGAGATCGAGGGCGATGAACATTCCGGCCTCGGGGCATCGAAAAGCTTTGGGGCGGCGGTGTGGGCCGTGGCCGTGGCCGACGTGTCGATGAGCCTCGATAATGTTCTTGCCGTTGCGGGCGCGGCGCGCGAGCATCCGGGCATATTGATCGTCGGTCTGATCCTGTCGGTGGCGTTGATGGGCGTCGCCGCGAACTTCATCGCGAAATATATCGAGCGCTATCGCTGGATCGCCTATGTCGGCCTCGCCGTCATTCTCTATGTGGCGGGCAAGATGATCTACGAGGGCTTTGTCGATCCCGATGTCGGCGTGATGACGCTGCCCTTCCTCACATCCATATTCGCCTGATCTGCTCTAGGAGATACGATAAATGCCCCAGCTCGTCCTGATCCGTCACGGCCAGTCCCAATGGAATCTGGAAAACCGGTTTACCGGCTGGTGGGATGTCGATCTGACCGAGAAGGGAACCACCGAGGCTATCGATGCCGGAAAGGCGCTGAAGGCGGCGGGGATGGAATTCGATCTTTGTTTCACATCGTATCAGACGCGCGCGATCAAGACGCTCAATCTGGCGCTGGAGGCGATGGACCGTCTATGGCTGCCCGTCACCAAGAACTGGCAGCTCAACGAACGTCACTATGGCGGCCTGACCGGGCTCGACAAGCAGCAGACGCGCGACCGGCACGGCGATGAGCAGGTGCATATCTGGCGCCGCAGTTTCGATACACCACCGCCAGCGATGGACGCGGGCAGCGCATTCGATCTGTCAGGCGATCCTCGCTACGCAGGCGTGAAGGTCCCGCTGGCGGAAAGCCTGAAAAATACGATCGAACGTGTCCTGCCCTATTGGAACAGCGCAATCGCTCCCGAGCTCAAGGCGGGAAAGCGCGTGCTGATATCCGCGCATGGCAACAGCCTGCGCGCGCTTGTGAAGCATCTGTCGGGCATTTCGGACGATGACATTACCGGCCTGGAAATCCCCACTGGTCAGCCGATTATCTACAATCTGGATGAAAATCTGAACGAGGTCGAGCGATACTATCTCAAGGATCGCAGCTAGGTGCGGTTCTGACGCTTGACGGCATACATTTCCTGGTCGGCATCCGAGAGAAGCCTGTCAAAACCGACGCCCGGTTTCAGCATCTGCACGCCGACCGAAATCGTCAGCGGGAAGCGCCAACCGGCATATTGTACAGGCATGTCGGCAACCGCGGAGGACAGTTCCGTCGCTTTTCGCCGCGCGTCGGTCTCGTCAACATGGCTGAGCAATACGACGAATTCATCGCCGCCAATGCGCGCGAGACTGTCTGTCGTCCTCAAATTCTCAAGAAGCACGCTGCCGACATGCAGCAGGGCCGCATCCCCCGCCAGATGGCCGTGCTCGTCATTAATGGTCTTCATATGATCGACGTCGATAAAGATGACGGCAGAGCTGGTGCCGTGGCGCTCCAGATCGGCAATTGCGCGGGTGACATCACGCGTAAAGCCGCGCCTGTTGGCGATCGGCACCAGATCGTCGGTCTCGGTCTGCCGCTCCAGCTCGGCGATACGTATCCGCGCGGCATTCAGCTGATGCTCAAGGCTGCGCACTTCGGCCCGCATGGCCGTGAATGTCTTCTCCGTGCTGAGGGAGAGGTCGCTGGCCGCTTTTGCAAGCGCGTCAAGCTTGTGCGCGCCGCCGGTTACAGAGCCAGGCGGCCGCTGCAGATCGACCGGACTGTCGGAATGGGATTCTTCTCGCGAAACAAGCGATGCTGGCATGATGGTCCTCACAATCGCCCATGGACGAGACATGACAACCCTCCTAGGCTAAGGTGCTTCTCAAATGGTTAACAGGAACCAAGACGACGGCATGAGTGCTGCGACCCCAACCGGCGATGTGGATGTCGGCGTCATCATGGGAAGTCAGAGCGACTGGAGCACGATGACCGCGACATCGGAGGTGCTGACGGAACTTGGCGTGTCGCACGAAGTCCGCATCGTCTCGGCCCACCGCACGCCCGACCGGATGTACGATTACGCAAAAACCGCGAAAGGGCGGGGCCTGAAAATCATCATTGCGGGCGCGGGCGGCGCGGCACATCTGCCAGGCATGACGGCCGCCCTGACGCCGCTCCCCGTGCTTGGCGTGCCGGTACAGTCAAAAGCACTGTCCGGGCAGGATTCGCTGCTGTCGATCGCGCAAATGCCCGGCGGCATTCCGGTGGGAACACTCGCCATTGGCAAAGCCGGGGCCAAAAATGCCGGCCTGCTGGCGGCGGCCATGCTGGCGGCGTTCGATGACGCGTTGGCGGAACGTCTCGACGCCTGGCGCGCGCGCCAGACCGAGAGTGTCGCGGACCAGCCTGAATGATCCCTCCTGGATCGACCATCGGGATCCTGGGCGGGGGACAGCTTGGCCGCATGCTGGCCATGGCAGCGGCGCAGATGGGGTATCTGGTGCATATCTATGCTCCTGATGAACATCCCTGCGCGGGGCAAGTCGCCGCCCTGACGACGCGCGGCGCCTATGACGACCTGGAATCGCTAGGGCGTTTCGCGGACAGCGTCGACGTGGTGACATTTGAATTTGAGAATATCGATGCGGGCGCACTTGCCTATCTTGCCGAACATGTGCGGCTGTCACCGCCCCCGCGCGCACTCGAAATTGCACAGGACCGCGTGTCGGAAAAGATGTTCGTGCAGGATCTCGGCGGCCGACCGGCGCCTTTCATGCCGGTTGAGAGCCTCTTGGACCTAGAGGCAGCTTCACATAAGATAGGCACGCCGGCAATCTTAAAAACAAACCGATTTGGTTATGACGGTAAGGGGCAGATCCGTCTGCACGAAGGCAGCGATCTGAGCGACACCTGGCGGCAAATGGGGGGTGTTCCGTGCGTCTATGAGGGTTTTGTCGACTTCACGGCTGAATTCTCTCTATTGATTGCCCGGGGCGGTGACGGACGTTCCGTGCTGTATGCCGAGCCCGAAAATGTGCACGAGCACGGTATATTGGCACGTTCCACCGTGCCTGCGGGCCATGATGTCAGAGCGCAGGCGCGGGAGGCAGAGGCGCTGGCCAGAAAAGTGGCGGATGCCCTCGATTATGTCGGCCTGCTCACACTTGAATTTTTCTGCGGCGCTGATGGACCTGTATTCAACGAGATGGCCCCGCGCGTACATAATAGCGGGCACTGGACCATAGAGGGCGCCCGGACGAGCCAGTTCGAAAACCATATCCGCGCGATTTGCGGCCTGCCGCTCGGCGATCCAGGTCTTGCCGCCGCAGCCGTACAAATGGACAATCTGATCGGTAGCGACGTTGAGCGCGCGGTGGATGCGCTCTCCGATCCCCGCGCGCATCTGCATCTCTATGCCAAGGGTGAAGCGCGCGCGGGCCGCAAAATGGGGCATGTGACGCATATTCGCCGCTGAATATACGCTGCCGATACTGGCTTATACCGGGGCCTGTACATGTCGACGGTTCAGTCTTGCGGCAATGCCCGAATGGTCACCGCAGGTGCAACGCCCGCTGAAATAACCAGACACGAATGGCGCTCGACAGCGGTGTGCTGCGCGCTTCGTCAATGTCGGAAACCAGCGCGGCCAGCGAGATGTCTTTTTCGCGCGCGGCGTCATGCAGCGCTTGCCAGAAGACCGGTTCCAGGCTGATCGAGGTGCGGTGTCCGGCAATGGTGAGGGACCGCTTCTGCGGCCCCTCACTGATAGGATCGGTCATTGAGCGCCCGGTTTAATACATATGCTGCCCGCCATTAATCGACAGCGTCGAGCCGGTGATGAACCCGGCATCCTCTCCGCAGAGAAACGCAACGCCGTTCGCGATTTCGCGCGCCTGGCCGAGGCGGCCGACGGGGATTTTCGCGACGATCTTCTCAAGCACAGGCTCCGGCACGGCGGCGACCATGTCCGTGTCGATATAGCCCGGTGCGAGTGCGTTGACGGTCACGCCGAAACGCGCACCCTCCTGCGCCAGCGCCTTTGTGAAGCCATGAATACCGGATTTGGCCGCTGCGTAGTTCACCTGACCATATTGACCGCCCTGACCGTTGATGGAACCGATGGAGACGATGCGACCGAAGCTGCGCGCCTTCATGCCCGGGAATACCGCCTTCGACATGTTGAAGCAGCCGCCGAGATTCACGTTAATGACGTCTTCCCACATCTCACGGTCCATTTTCAGGAGCGTGCCGTCGCGGGTAATACCGGCATTATTGACAAGGATGGTGACGGGGCCGTGTTTCTCTTCGACGGCCTTCACGCCCGCCTGGCAGGCATCATAATCGGCGACATCCCATTTCATGGCGTCGATGCCGGTTTCTGCCGTAAAGGCCTTTGCCCGCTCATCATTGCCGCCATAATTTGCGATGACGGTCACGCCGTCATCGCGCAGCCTTTCACTGATGGCGGCACCAATGCCACGGCTTCCGCCGGTTACGATGGCTACATGACTGGTCATATCTGTGCTCCCCTTGCTGTTTGTCAATTAACGGCGATTAGCCGGTTTCGATCCATCCGCCGAGTTCGCGTTTCACAAGGCTTGCCAGAAGTTCGATTCCGTGCGCGCGCGCGTTCAGGCACGCGAGATAGGCAAAGTCCGTCCCGCCAGCTTGCATGAACAATTCTTTGCCTTCTCCGGCGATCTCTTCAAGTGTTTCCAGACAATCGGCCACGAATCCCGGTGCAACGACAGCGATTTTCCGTACACCTTCGGAGGGCAGGGCCGCCAACGTCTTGTCGAGATAGGGCTGCAGCCAGGCGGCGGGGCCGAAACGTGATTGAAACACCGTTCTATACGGGCGGGCGAGCTTCTCGCCCAGCAGGCGCGAGGTCTTCTGGCAATGGCAGTGATAGGGGTCGCCAAGACTGAGCGTACGCGCCGGCATGCCGTGGAAGGTGACGATGATCTCATCGGGCTCGAAATCGAGCGCTGCCACCTGATCGTTCACGTCCTTTGCCAGCGCGTCTATATAAAGCGGGTCGTCATACCAGGGCGGCACCGTGCGAAGGCTGGGTTGCCAGCGCATTTTGCCAAGTGTTTCACTGGCCTTATCGATGACGGTCGCCGTCGTCGCCGCGCTATATTGCGGATACATCGGGCATATCAAAATGCGGTCGCAGCCCGCGTCCTTCATCGCCGTCAACCTCTCCGCGATGGCGGGAGCGCCATATCGCATGGCATGATCGACCAAGACACCGGGAAGGGTCGCGGCGAGCGCCGCCGTCTGGTCTTCGGTAATCAGCTTGAGAGGCGAACCGCCCCGCTTATGGTCCCAGATCGAGGCGTAAAGCGCGGCGCTTTTTTTCGGGCGGGTATTCAGGATGATGCCGCGCAGGATAGGCTGCCACGCGATCGGCGGAATTTCGATGACACGCCGGTCGGATAGAAATTCGGCGAGATAGCGCTTCACCGCCGCCTTCGTCGGCGCGTCCGGTGAACCAAGATTGACAAGAAGGACGCCAATTTTCGGGTCGGCGATGGGGGGATGATCTTGCGGTCGAGCCACTAGCGATCCAGGAACGGCATTGTTCTCAACCTGTTACCGGTTGCAGCAAAGACAGCGTTGGCGACGGCGGGCGCAATCGGCGGAACGCCCGGCTCCCCCACACCCCCTGGCGGCGCGTCCGATTCGATGATGTGCACGTCGATTTCCGGCGTCTCCGCCATTGTGAGAAGTGGGTAGAGATCAAAATTCTGCGCGGTCGGTTCGCCGGCCTCAAATTCGATCCGGCCAAATAGTGCCGCCGTCAGCCCGAAAATTATGCTGCCTTCCATCTGAGCGCGGACGATATCCGGGTTCACGACCTGTCCGCAGTCGATGACGCAGGTAACCTTTCTTACAATGATTTCGGACGGCGACGGAATGTTGACCTCCGCGACCTGCGCGACATGACTGCCGAAGCTGGAATGAAGCGCGATGCCCTTGCCCGCATTTTCAGGCACGGCCGCGGCCAGAGTCCCCCGCGATGCCGCCAGCATGAGGACGCGCGCTGCCCGGCCATTCTCGTCCATGTGCCGCAGACGGAATGAGAGCGGATCGAGCCCGGCGCGCGCGGCGAGCTCATCCATGAAGCTCTCGCCGAAAAAGGCGGAGTAGCTATGCTCGACGGAACGCCAATAGCCGAGGGGAACGGGTGTTGGGACATCCACATGCGACACGCTGATATTCGGGACGATATAGGTGCCATCAAAGACGCCCTTTACCATCGCCGCGCTGTCGCCGTCGCCAGCGAAGCGCGGCATCATCCGGCGCATCATGCTTGCGCCAAGGTTGGGCGCCGCCAGTTTCGCCGTCACGACACTGGCGCGTTTGTCCGCGCCGATGCCACCCGTCATGCGGGCCTTTACGGCCGGGCGGTACATATCGTGGGCCATGTCCTCCTCGCGGTGCCAGATGAGCTGGACCGGTCTTCCGACGGCCTTTGCGATGGTCGCGGCCTGCACAGCGGCGTCCACCTCCACCTTTCGCCCGAATCCGCCGCCGATGAAGGTAGGATAGACGCGAACATTGCGGGACGGCATGTCGAGCGCGTCCGCAACTTTCCATGCAACCAGCGTTTGCGACTGGGTGGGGAGCCAGATTTCGGCGCCGTTTTCATTTATCCTGACGGTGGCGGTCATCGGCTCCAGACAGGCATGGGCCAAAAAGGGTACGTTATAATCCGCGACCAGCAGGTCGGCGTCACCAGCAGCGGCGGCAGTATCGCCAACACTCATGAAGGTTTCGCCCGAGGTTTCATCATCAAGCGCAGCCTGCAGATCCGCCTCGATGTCGACACTCTCGGCAAGGACGCCCGATTCATATTCCGTGTCGACGAGGTCGAGTGCCGTGCGCGCTGTCCACCACCGGTTCGCCACCGTCGCATACCATCCTTCGCCTTCGACGACGTCGATCACACCTTGCATCTGCTGTGCCGCCTGGCCGCCGAATGTCGCGCGTTCGCCCGACCCGAGGGGCGCGGCACGAATGGCGGCATATACCATATCGGCCAGCCTGACGTCGGCACCGAACATGGCGCTGCCATTGACCTTCGCGGGTGTGTCAAGCCGAGGCGCGGGCGTACCAATGAGCGGTGGCTTGCCGCGCAGGCGTGGCTCCGCCGGCGCATCGTCAGGATCGATATGGCGCACCAGCTCCGCGAAGCTCGCGCGGCGCCCGTCACCCTCGACAAAGCCATTCACCGTATCGAGTGTCGCCGGATCGACGCCGAACTGGCGTGCGGCAGCCTGAATGAACATCTCACGCGCGGCCGCACCCGCCATGCGCAGGGGCTCCCAAAACGCCTTTATCGATGTCGACCCGCCAGTCGCCTGAAGCTCCAGCCGCTCAACGACCGTGACGGCGGCCCAGCTTACGATGCCAGCGAATAGGGATGGCATTGACGCACCGGCGTCGGCGACGAATCCGCGATTGGCATAGAGCGGATGAAGCGGCGCGGGCTGGACGCCAACCTTTGTCCAGTCGGCCCCCAGTTCACCGGCCAGAAGCTGCGGCAACGCCGTATATACGCCCTGACCCATCTCGGCCTGCGGACAGGCGACGGTAATCTCGCCATCAGCGGCGATTTTCAGAAAGCCGTTGATGAGCGTTTCATCGTCAAAAACCGGGAAATTCAGCGACCGGTGACGGGGCCAGACAGCATAGCCGATAACCAGCCCGGCGGCAGCGCCTGCGCCGATCAGCAGCTTGCGGCGCGTCACGCCCGCCCGTTTGGGGACGACTTCAGCGGCGGTGCGCGAGGATTTCGGAGTCTGTACGTCCATAAGGTGCGGATTAGCGCGCTACGCGCTGCTTGTCTGCACGCGCTTTGGAAATTCGCGGCAGAACCCCGCTCCGCTCAGCCTGCCATCCTCTTGGGCTTCGTGAAGACTTCCGTGACCTCTGGGCGGAAACTTTCCAGACTGTCGCATTCAAACCCGTCGTCAAAGGCCGGGGCGTCCCAATCGTCGACCAGTTTCACGGCGAAGGCGTACCAGTCCTCATTCTTGAACTGTTCGCGCATATCTGTCGCTAAGCCCATGTGATTGTAATAATATTTCCCCTGGAAATGCTGATGCCACTTGATCGCGTGATAGATGTAATCGTCCACATAAGGCTGCAGGATCTCCGCGGCGATCGCGCCATGGTTGGGGATCGACATTGCCTTGCCAAGGTCGTGGCACAATGCCGCCACGACCTCTTGCGGCGATGCGCCTGACCGCCGGGCAAGGGTGGCGCACATGAGGCTGTGCGTCAATTGATCCGCGCGAAAACCGACCTGCATGTCGCCCAGCCGCGCGAGCTGCTCCATAATCACGTCCGGCTGACGCTCCTGTTGATGCTTCGCATGCTCTGCGCCGATGATTTTCCAGTCATCTTCCGTGCCATCGCGCATCGTTTTGAACGCGGCGCGGGCACCTGCGTCCGCCAGATTCATATTGGGGGCTGTCGCCATGATGTGGTTCCTCCTGTCCGAAGTATCGCGTCGAAAGTCGCGCGGCGCAACTTCCCGAAGCTAAGAGGGCGTTTCAGGTGGGGGTCCCGTTCGCCGTACGATCGGCGTCCGCGGCCGCGAGCAT
Source organism: Pacificimonas pallii (assembly GCF_019204005.1). Lineage (GTDB taxonomy): Bacteria > Pseudomonadota > Alphaproteobacteria > Sphingomonadales > Sphingomonadaceae > Pacificimonas > Pacificimonas pallii. Next base: position 664,979 of record NZ_JAGSPA010000001.1, read on the forward strand.
GGCGGCCATCTTCTCCCACAATATGTTCATCGCCTTCATGGGACGCACCATGACCTTGAACCGATCAATCCCGCCATCCGGATTCCAGTGGATCATGTCGACGCCGTTGACGTGAATACCATCGATCGTCGCCTCGAATTCCAGCACTGCCGAATCTCCGTCGACGAGGAACTGCACGTAGCGAAAACCGCTGCCCTCAAACACGTGATCCGCCGCGGACAGGTAGGCGAAGGTCTGCTCTGCGCCTTCCTGCGGCGTATGCACGACCGGCGAGAGAAACACGGCATCGTCGGCAAGAAGGCAGCGGAGCGCATCGGCATTCCCGGTCCCGAACTGGTCCAGCCAGCGCTGGAGCCGGAGATCGGAATGTGTGTAAGGGGGCGAAGATAGTGACGTCATGGTGTCCTTCCAATCAGGCGGTGCATGAGGACAAGGCTAAGCCAACGCTCGAATTTCCTGCCAATTTCGGGCAATCGTCCGATCTCTTGAAAGCCCATCTGCTTGTGAAAAGCTATGCTTCCGCTATTCTCGCTGTCCACGCCGCCAGTCATGGCATGAATGCCGGCGGCACTCTGCCTCTTCAATAAGCGCGTGCATCAGGCGCCTGCCCGCGCCCGCCCCGCGTGCGGCGCTGCTGATATAGACGGAATGTTCGACGGTGCGGCTATACGCTGGACGGGCACGGAACGTGTCGAAGGTCGCAAAGCCAATGATCGATTGTTCATCTTCGCTAAGATAATGAGCAACATAGACTGGCCAGCCTGATGCCGTTTTGGCGTCAAACCAGGTGTTCTGTTCGGCGAGCGCACGCGGCCGGTCATCATACCAGGCGGTGGAATTCAGGATCGCGTCATTTACGATCTCAAGGATGGCCGCCATATCCGCGCGTGTTGCCTTGCGGATGGAGAGCCGTTCGCCTTTCGTCATTCGCCACGGTAAAGCGATGCGAACGGCCCACTGCAAGATGGAAGTGAAAACGGGATGAAAGTAAATATCAAAATTGGCTGCACGCCAGAAGAAGCACGCGCTTTTTTTGGCCTGCCTGATCTGTCACCGGTTCATGAAGCCTATGTTGCTCGCATGACGCGCTTTGCAGAGGAAGGCTTGACGCAGGCCGATATCGAATCGGCGATGCAAAACTGGATGAGCGGAATGACGGCCCTGGGCGGTGCCAGCCTGTCCGACCTGCAAAAGATGATGTTCCCCGCCATGGGCACCAAGAGCGATTGAGCGTTTTCAGGTAATGCGTGACGACACGATCTTCGCGCTGTCATCCGGGCAGTTACCGGCCGCAGTCGCGATTATTCGCATTAGCGGGCAAGCGGCGCTTGACGCGCTGACGCTGCTCACGTCGCGGAATGCGCCCGTTCCGCGGCAAGCCTCGCTTATGCAGTTGCGAGATCCTGCGGACGCTACCGCGCTTGATGATGCGCTTGCCATCTGGTTTCCCGGGCCGGCAAGTTTCACCGGCGAAGATATTCTGGAACTGCAGGTGACGGGGAGCGTGGCCCTTGTGGAACATATTCTGGCGCTGCTTGGCAAGATACCCGGCTATCGTTCCGCCGCACCGGGCGAGTTCGCGCGCCGGGCCTTTTTGAACGGAAAGATCGATCTGACGGAGGCGGAAGGGTTGGCGGCCCTTATCGATGCCGAGACGGAATCGCAGCGGCGACAGGCGATGATGGCGGCAGGCGGCACCATGCGGATGAAGGCGGAGAGCTGGCGCGAGCGTCTGCTGTCGATCCGCGCTGACACCGAGGCCGCGCTGGATTTCGCTGATGCGGAAGAGGATGTGGCGGAACGCCTTGCGGCACGAGCGCATGACGATGTTCTGTCGCTGCGCGAAGAAATGCAGGCCGTGCTGTCGCGCGCGGCAGGTGCGCGCCGGATCAGGCGCGGTGTCACCATCGCCGTGACCGGTCCGCCGAACTCCGGTAAATCAAGCCTTGTCAATATGTTGTCCCAAAGTGACGTCACTATTGTATCAGATAGGGCGGGGACCACGCGCGATGCAATCGACGTGCCGCTGGACGTGCATGGATATCGTGTCACGCTGGTCGATACTGCCGGGCTTCGTGAAGTCACGGACGACGCCATTGAAGAGGAGGGCATGAGGCGAGCCCGGGTTCGTGCCGCTGACGCCGATTTTCGGCTTCGGACGCTTGGCGATGAGGAAGAGGGTGGCGGCATATCTGACGCCGACTTCATCGTTCGAACGAAGACTGATTTGGGACGAAACGTCTCGCCGGGTGAGATTGGCATCTCCAACATAACGGGCGAGGGGATGGACGCGCTGCTCGGCGCCATTGCCGATCGCATAGCGGGCGGCGTAACAGCGGATATGATTGTCACGACTTCGGCGCGGCAGACAGAATTGTTGGCCCGTACGGTTGACGCACTTGTACTTGCCGAAGCGGTGGACGATCCTGTATTGCTCGCGGAGCATTTGCGGGATGGGGCACTCGCACTTGGCGCCCTGACCGGTTTCGACACTGCGGATGAAATCCTCGGTCAAATTTTCAGCCGGTTCTGCGTAGGGAAGTGATGTTTCACGTGAAACATAGAATGATCGAGCGAGTTGAGGGCGGCTAGTGCGCAACGCATATGATATTCTGGTCGTTGGTGCAGGGCACGCAGGCGTGGAGGCCGCGGCGGCGGCCTCGCGGCTTGGTGCGCGCGTCGGTCTTATGACGCTTTCTCCGGATGACCCCGGCACGCTTTCATGTAATCCAGCCATTGGAGGATTGGGCAAAGGCCACATTGTCAGAGAAATCGATGCGTTGGGTGGTGTGATGCCGGGCTTTTCCGATCGCGCGTCAATAGGCTATCGGCTATTGAACAGGAAAAAGGGTCCCGCGGTCCGCGGTCCGCGCGCTCAGGTCGACCGCCGACTTTATGCCGCGGCGACACAGGCCTGGCTCGCCGCGAGCAGTGTCGATCTGATCTGCGGAGAAGTGACAGCGATCAACATAGCAAAGGGGCGCGTGGGCGGGATCGTACTTGCGGATGGCGCGCTCATCTCAGCCGTTGCGGTGATTTTGGCGACGGGCACATTTCTCGGCGGGCTGATGTTCGAAGGTCACCGGCGCGATAAAGGTGGGCGGGCAGGCGGACGGTCCGCGTCGACATTGTCCCTGCAACTTCGGGAGTTAGCGCTGGGCGTACGTCGCCTGAAAACAGGGACGCCGCCTCGGATCGCCGCAAAATCCATAGACTGGACGCGTGTCGACTGGCAGCGACCCGATGCCGAGGCGCACTTCTTTTCGGCGCTGACCACTCATGTACAGGCGCCGCAGCTGTCTTGTGGGATCACCAGAACATGTCCCGAAACACATGCGATCATCCGGGAAAATCTATATGAAAGCGCGACCTTTAATGGCGACATTGAAGGAAGCGGGCCGCGCTATTGCCCTTCTATAGAGGATAAGGTCACGCGCTTTGGCGATCGTGACGGGCACCAGATCTTTCTGGAGCCGGAGTCTCTGAGCGAAGGCCTGATCTATCCCAATGGCATTTCGACCGCGCTGCCACGCGCTGTTCAGACGAAATTCCTGCAGACGATCCGGGGGCTGGAACGCGCCGAGATTGTGCGGCCCGGATATGCGGTCGAATATGATTATCTGGACCCGCGCGGTCTCGGGCATGATCTGCAATCGAAGGAAGTGCCGGGCTTGTATATGGCTGGGCAGATTAACGGTACGACTGGATATGAAGAAGCGGCGGGTCAGGGGCTGGTCGCGGGTGCGTCCGCCGCCCTTGCCATGATGGGGAAAGCGCCGCTCCGCCTGGACCGTGCAAATGCTTATATTGGCGTCATGATTGATGATCTGGTGACGCAGGGCGTTAGCGAACCCTATCGCATGTTTACCTCTCGCGCCGAGTTTCGCTTATCTCTACGGATCGACAATGCGCATCGACGACTGACGCCAACGGCCATGGATGTCGGTCTCGCCGGGCCTGAAATCTCGTCATGGTTCCATGGGCATCGGGCCGCATATGACGATGGGCGTGCATTGCTCGAAAATACAAAACTGACACCGAGCGAGATGGGGGAGGCCGGACTGGATGTTCGTCAGGACGGCGTACGCCGCACCTTGTTTGAATGGCTTCGCTTCCCGAACGTCGAATGGTCGGATGCTTGTGCGCTTCTTCCCGCGCTCGGTGATCTTGACGATGCGCTCGCGGAAACACTCAGTGTAGATGCAGATTATGACCAGTATCTGCGGCGGCAAACTCATGATGTCGCGAGTTTCAGAGCCGAGGAGGACCGGCGCCTACCCAGCGATTTGGATTATAAGGCGCTTCCTGGACTTTCAAACGAAATGGCCGAGCGGCTGGAGGTCTCGCGCCCGGTCAGCCTTGGTGCCGCCTCGCGTATCCCCGGCATCACGCCTTCAGCGCTTACCGTTCTTCTCGCTCATGTGAAGCATGCCGCCTGACATGCCGGATGTTTCACGTGAAACAGAACAGAAATTCACACGCTACATCGAAATGCTTCACGAGTGGCAGGCGCGGATGAACCTGGTCGCGCCGTCGACGCTGCCGCACGCACGTCAACGGCATATCGAAGATAGCGCCCAATTGATCGATCTTATCCCCAGAAATTTTCAGGTCAGATGCTGGGTTGATTTCGGGTCGGGGGCGGGCTTCCCGGGAATTGTGGCGGCGTTGATGGTGTCGGCAGATGTGCATCTGATCGAGTCGCGCACGAAGAAATGCACGTTTCTACAGGCCGTTGTCGATGAACTTGGGTTGCGGGACCGGGTGACTGTACACAATCAGCGCGCCGAAACAATGACCGCACCGAAGGCCGATATCATCAGTGCGAGAGCGTGCGCGGCGCTTCCGACGCTATTTGACTGGGGGCATGGCTTTGCGGCACAACATACGTTGTGGCTCCTCCCGAAAGGAAAGGGTGCCGCGGCGGAGGTGGATGCGGCGCGGCGGGAGTTCGACTTCCATGCCGCGTTTCATCCCAGCCGGACGGATGACGAAGCGCGTATCCTGGCTGTGCGGGACGTCAGGCGGAAAGGGAAGCGACGATGAACCAATGCGGTGAACGCTCATGAACATCCTGGCCGTTGCAAATCAGAAAGGCGGCGTCGGCAAAACCACGACCACAATCAATGTCGCGACGGGCTTGGCGGCAAGTGGTCGCCGGGTGTTGATTGTCGATTTGGATCCGCAAGGAAACAGTTCCACCGGACTGGGTATTGGTCAGACGGGGCGGACGTGCACCAGCTATGATGTCTTGCTTGGTGACGCGTCAATTGGCGAGGCCGCACAGGCCACGCGAATTGACGGCCTCGATATCGTGCCCGCGACCGTCGATCTATCGGGGGCGGAGATCGAGCTGGTCGCAATGGAGTCGCGTGTCCACAAACTGGATGAGGCTCTGAAGGCAGCGACTGATGTGGGATATGACTATGTCCTCATCGACTGCCCGCCCTCGCTTGGTCTGTTGACGGTCAATGCGCTTGTCGCAGCCGATGCGCTCATTGTTCCGCTGCAGTGCGAATTCTACGCCCTTGAAGGGCTGAGCCAGCTATTGAAGACCGTTGAGCGGGTGCGGTCCGGATTCAATGCGCGTCTGCGGATTCTTGGCGTCGTACTCACCATGTATGATCGCCGCAATCGTTTGTCAGAGCTTGTGGCGGAAGATGCAAGAGCCTGTCTGGGTGACGCCGTTTTTACAACGAACATCCCACGCAATGTGCGCCTGTCGGAGGCACCTTCGCACGGCCTTCCGGCCCTGATCTACGATCATCGCTGCGCGGGATCGGAGGCGTATATCGCACTGTCCCGTGAAATTCTGGGCCGGGTTGAACCCACGGTACTGGCAGCATGAGTGAAGATCCGAAAAGCGGCCTCGGGCGCCGACGCCCGGGTCTGGGCCGCGGCCTGTCGGCGCTGCTGGATGAAGTTGGGCCTGGTCTTGGCGAGGATAGCAATGCTGCGGTTCCCGGCGGCGGTTTTCGCGGGCAGATGGTGCCGATTTCGCGGATTAAACCAAATGCCAAACAGCCGCGCAAACGCTTTGACGAAACCGCCCAGGGCGAACTGATTGAGTCGGTCAGGCGGCAGGGCCTGCTGCAACCCATATTGGTGCGTCCGCTGGATGGCGGAAACTTCGAAATCGTTGCTGGCGAGCGGCGCTGGCGCGCGGCGCAGGCCGCGCAGCTGCATGACGTGCCAATCGTCCTGCGCGACCTATCAGATAGTGAAGCCTTTGAGATTTCGCTGGTGGAGAATATTCAGCGGCAAGATCTTTCGGCGATTGAAGAAGCCGAAGGCTATCGCCGTCTGACCGGCGAATTCGGGCATAAGCAGGAGGAGGTTGCTCGCCTCGTCGGCAAATCCCGCAGCCACATCGCCAATCTGATGCGATTGCTGGAATTACCCGCTGCGGTTCAGGCAATGGTGGATCGCGGTGAGATCGCCATGGGCCATGCCCGTGCGCTTATCGGCACTGACGAACCGGAACGGCTCGCGAAGGAAATTGTCGAGGGCGGGCTGAATGTGCGTGACGCCGAAGTGCTCGTGAAAGGCCCCGGCGGCAAGATCAATTCCCGTCGCAGCGGCGCGGCAGCACAGGAGCGGGATGCCGACCTTGTCGAACTTGAGGCCCACATCAAGGATGCGACGGGCCTGTTGGCGCGGTTGAAATTTGACGGTGAGGGCGGGCAATTGACGATCAGGTACCGCGATCTCGATCAGTTGGATATGCTGGTGGCCCGTCTGACAGCCACGAACATCTGATCTTACGCAAATTTGGTAAAACAAACCCCGCGCTCGCCATTGTTTGCGCGGGGTTTGTTGAATGTCCTCAACTATTTCTTCAGACTGTCCCGTATTTCACGCAGCAGGAGAATCTCCTCGCTTGGCTCGGCGGGTGCCGCCGTGTCCTTCTTCTTCTCCAACTTCTTCACCTGACGAACCAGAATGAAGATGATGAAGGCCAGAATGATGAAATTCACGATGACGGTGATGAACTGGCCATAGCCAAGCATCGCGACCCCGGCCTCTTTCAGCTCTGCATAATTGGTCACGGAGCCTTCATAACCCTCTGGAACAGAACCAAGGATCAAGAAATAGTTGGATAAGTCGACGCCGCCGAAGAGTGCGCCGACGACCGGCATGATAATGTCCTGCGTCAGTGATGTCGTGATGAGCGCAAACGCCCCGGCGATAATGACCGCGACCGCGAGGTCGAGGACATTGCCCTTCATGATAAAATCCTTGAAATCCGAAATCATATTGGGGCTCCCCCTCTCTGAATTGACATGATCAAACTTCAATTAATCGGTCTGGTAACTCGTTAAGATTTGTGCTTCCTGGCGGAAAGTGCTCTGCGAGAACCACACCGGTGATTTCAATGGCTTGTACGAATCCGCCGCCAATGTCACCGGCGCGCGCTGCCCCCAGCATCGCTGCGACCGCATCGCCCCAGATGCCTTCGTCAACCTTCTCGTAAATGCCGTCATCTGCAACGATTTCAGCATGACGATCGAGCCGTGACAGAAAGATAAGTACGCCCGTGCGCGCATCGGTCAGGTGAATTCCGTGCGACAGGAAAGTTTCCATGGCAGCACGGTGAACAGCCGTCTGCCTCAGCGAGGCGGGCGCAAGGCGATAGCGGACTGACCTTATCTGAACGAGCAGCCATGTCACCGCGAACAGGATCGCGGAGCAGGCGACATAAAGTGTCACCATTTCCCGAACCCCGACCTGATCGGAGTCCGACCATCCGAAGTTCAGCCAGGCAGGGTCAAGGATGCCAAACCAAAGCAGGATCGGCGGCATGGTCAGGGCGGCAAGCGCTGCATAGCCGAGCGGCACAACGGCATGGTCGTCCGCAGCTTCCGTGAAAACGCAGAAAATTTCACCGGCCGTGCGGGTTTCCGCATCGGCAATCGCGGCGCTGACACGCTCGTGATCTTCATGGGGAAGTGCCATCGCCTACCAGCCCCCGCTCGCGCCGCCGCCGCCGAAGCTGCCGCCGCCGCCTGAGAAACCACCGCCCGAAAAACCACCACCGGAAAAGCCGCCACCAGATGATCGGCCGCCTGAAAACCCGGGCATGCCCCATATCAGCACGCCGCCCCGCCGCCTGCCGCCGCGCCGCCGCGACATCGACCAGACATTGAAAGCGATGATGACCAGAATCCAGATCAGACCCCAGGGAAAGCCGCCGTCGCCGCTACTTTCGCGTTGATCCCGCGCGGCAGCGTCAGCGGCAGCCAGATTGGCGGCCGCCTCGTCCGCCGGGAGGGCCATTTGTGACGCCAGTGACATCACACCGCTGCGGACACCGCCTTCCATGTCGCCATCCCTGAATCGGGGCAGGATTTCCCTGTTGACGATCAGGAAGCTGAGACCATCGGAGAGCACCCCCTCAAGGCCGTAGCCGACCTCGATGCGGACTTTCCGGTCATTCGGCGCGACCAGCAAAATCGCACCGTCATCGCGCTGTTCATCACCGATTTCCCACGCTCGTCCAAGACGAAAGCCGTAATCTTCAATAGGATAGCCTTCAAGACTGGTGACGGTGGCGACCACAAGCTGCCGCTGCGTCGCCTTTTCAAGCTGTTCCAGCGTGGCGGTGAGTTCAGCCTCGGTTGCGGGTGACAGGATGTTCGCCTGATCGACCACGCGCCCGGTCAGCGCAGGGAAGGTCTGCGCGGCGGCACTGGCGCCGGATATCAGACACAGTGCGATCATCATCAGAACCGCTATGAAATGCGGTCCTGCCTGTTGCCCTCGCGAAATATATCCGACCGCCATTGAACAGCCTAGAATTCGACCGTGGGGGCTTCCTCGGCGCCTTCGCTGGTGGCCTCAAATGGCTGCATGGGTTCGGCGTCGTAAATATAGCGCGCAGCGATCAGACTCGGGAATGTGCGCACCTCCGTATTATAGGCCTGGACGGCCGCATTATAGTCGCGCCGCGCGATGGTAATGCGGTTCTCCGTGCCTTCCAACTGTGTCTGCAGCATCAGGAAATTCTCGTTGGAACGCAGTTCAGGATATTTCTCGACAGTCACGAGCAGTCGGCTGAGCGCGCCCGACAAATTGTTCTGCGCCTGCTGATATTGCTGCATCTTTGCAGGATCGGTAAGGTCGCCCGTGTCAAGATTCACCTGTGTCGCGGACGCCCGCGCACGCGTGACGGATTCCAGAACTTCGCGTTCCTGCGCGGCAAAGCCTTTTGCCGTTTCCACGAGATTGGGTATCAGGTCGGCGCGCCGCTGATAATTATTCTCGACATCGGCCCAGCGCGCTTTCGCGGCTTCTTCGGCGGTGGGAACGGAGTTGATACCACATGCCGACAGCGCGAGGGCCGCAGCAGGAACGAGCAGGATGTTACGCATGGCGAAACCTTTCAAAGCAATTGTCTTAGCAAGGTAATACACGGCTTATTGCCGAAACCACCCCTCTATGCAATGAAGATCGCAACCGGCTCGCTATTCTGCCGCCATGCGCATCGATTCCGGCACGTCCTGCGGACCGCGGATCAATTGGCCGGGGCGTTTTCCGGTCGGCGAGCCGTCCTCGAACGTCAGTTCGCCGCGCTTGATCGTGTACATATAACCATCGGCGCGCTGCAGCAGGCGTTTGCCGCCTGCGGGCAGGTCGAAGGCCAGCCAGGGCTTGCCAAGCTTTATGGCGTCCATGTCGATGACGTTGACGTCCGCGAGCATGCCGGGCTCCAGCGTGCCGCGATCGTCGAGCGCATATAGCCGCGCCGTATCCCGGCACTGGCGCTGGATCGCGAGTTCGAGCGGGATTGTGCCACGCTCCCGGTTTTTCACCCAGTGTTCCAGTAGGAACGTCGGCGATGCCGCGTCGCAGATCGTGCCGCAATGCGCACCGCCGTCCGAGAGCGAAATAACGCAATCGTCGCGCCGTAAAAGGTCGCGAACAAAATCCAGATTGCCGTCGGCATAGTTCAGGATCGGCAGATAGATGAAGCCGGTGCCGTCATCCTGCATCAGCAGGTCATAGGCATATTCTGCCGGATGCTGGCCCGCCGCCTCCGCAAGCGCTGCGATGGACTGGGCGGGTGCCGGTTCATAATCGAAGCCGTCGCCCATCCGGTATTGCATCGGCCATCCCTCGGTGATCACCATCAGCACGGGCAGGATGTCCGTCTGATCCTCGGAATAGACGGCAGGCTCTTCAATCAGACGCCGCCGGAAAGCCGTATCCTTCAGCTTTGCGAGCTGGGCTTCCCAGGGAAGCTCCTCGATTTCGGCCCAGGCCGGTTTCAGGCGGAAGGGATTCACGGTTCCGCGCCACGTCATCAATATGCCGTTTCCGCGAAGGGCGATCTGGGCGACGATATGCGCACCCCCGGCGTTTTCCGCAGCCATGGCTCCGATCTGCTCGTCCAGCGGCAGGTCCTTGGCGATGGATTGCAGCGCTGCAAAGGTGACGGGCATGCCAGTTTCCCGGCTAAGCTCCCCCATCCACTCGAACTCATTCCATTCGCGCTTCAGGTCGGATGCCATTTCGAAGACGCCATGCCCGACCCGGCCCATGGCGCGGCCAATGCCGATCAGTTCGTCCTTCGTGGCGGTTGTTCCCGGCACCAGTTCGCCGTCAATGCTCTTGTGTAACACCGTGCGGCTGGTCGAGAAGCCGAGCGCACCGGCGCGCAGGCCATCTTCGACGATAGCCGACATTTTCTCGATATCGTCGGCGGTGGGCGCTTCATTCGCGGCGCCGCGCTCACCCATGACATAGGCACGAACGGCCCCGTGCGGCACGTGCGTGGCGACATCGACGGTACGCGGCAGTTCCTCCAGCGCGTCCATATATTCGGGGAAGGTTTCCCAGTTCCAGCTCATGCCCTCGGCAAGGGCAGTGCCGGGAATGTCCTCGACCCCCTCCATCAGGCCGATCAGCCAGTCATGCCGGTCGGGCCGGGCAGGCGCGAAGCCGACGCCGCAATTGCCCATGATGACAGTGGTAACGCCGTGCCATGAGGAGGGTGCCATTTCGGGATCCCATGTCGCCTGACCGTCATAATGCGTGTGGATATCGACGAAGCCGGGCGCAATGATCCTGCCGCGGGCGTCAATCTCCGTCCTGCCTTCCGCGGTGACGTCACCGACGGCAGCAATCCGCTGGCCATTGATGGCGACGTCTCCGGTAAAGGGCGCGCCGCCATTGCCATCTACGATCGTGCCCCCGCGAATGACGATATCATGCATGATGAACCTCCCAAGTCCTCAGCCCATAATTCCCGCCAATGGCATTCTGCGCAAGCTACACAATCCCATAGAGGCTGGTCCATTGAGGGTAGACAGGCCCAGGAAAGCAGCGCATTTTCCATCTCGTGGTATGAGTTGGGGGACTCTTGTGATGCGTCTTTTTGCTGTGCTGCTTGCGGCGATCATGTCTGCCGTCATTTCCGTGCCGGCATTGGCGGCACCGACAGCCGAGCAAACGGTGCGCCTGGAGGCTTTGAAAGCCGCCGCTGACGCGATCGACCCGGCCGCAGAGACAGAGCGCAATTACGCGGCGTGGGAAGCCGCTCTGGCTTATGCAAAATCGATCTATCCGTACGATCATCCGGAAGTCGTCAACGTGGACGCTGAGCTAGCGATACCTGAATATTATCGCGGCGATGTCGAGGCGGCGATTGCACGTACGGAGCGATCGGTCGAGGCGCTGTCGCTCCATCTGCCTGAATATCGTGCCGCGCTGATTTCTTCGCAGAATGCGCTTGTCGTTTTTTATATGAAGACGGGCCGTACTGCCGATGCGGTGAACATGGCCGATGCGGTTTTGGCGCAGCGGCGCGCGCAACATACTGCAGCCCCTGACGACCCGACAGCGATGAAGCAGCTTGGCGCGGCTCTGCTCAATGCCGCAAACGCCGCGAATGAGGTGGGTGCATATGAACGGTCGGTTTCTCTGATTGATGAAGCTGTTACGATTGCGCCGAGACTGAAAGGAACCGTGCCGGGCGCAATCCAATGGTATGCGATGAGGCCCATTTATCTGGACCGCGCCGGTCAGCCGGAGCGGGCCTTTCGTGCCGCTTTGGAAGCAGTTGAAGCGGGCAAAGCTATGTTGCCGGAGCGCCACCAGTTTCAGGCGCTGCTCAATAACACGCTGGGGGGACTTGCGGCGAAACGCGGCCTGCTTGCCGATGCGGAGGCCGCGCAGCGCCGCGCTGTCGATATCATGCAGGACGTTGGACCAGAGCGGCAGGAAACATATTCTTACCAGGCCACGCTTGCCGGCACGCTGATCGCGCGCGGCAAGCCGGAAGAGGCGCTCGCGCTCCTCGAATCTGTGATTCCTCCCCTGGAAGACCAACTCGGGCCAGAGGCGGATAATGTTCTTCTCGCAAAACGCCACCTTGGTGAGGCGCATTTGGCAATTGGCAATCTGGAGGCCGCACGTACGTCTGCCCGGGCGGTTCTGGATGTGCATGAGGCGATAAATGAGGCGGCGCACCGTGACCGCCTCGCCGCGTCGTCGCTGCTTGCCCGCATAGAGGAGCGCGCGGGCGACCCTGCCGCCGCCTATGCCGCTTACCATCCGGCGCAGGAAGCGCGGCGCGCGGTCTTTCCCGAAGAGAATGCGGACCGCATCGCCGGTGAAGTCCGGCTGGGCCAGCTGGCGGCAGCGGCGGGCGTTGGCGATCCACGCTGGGCGCTTGCGGCGGCCGACCGGCTGGCGGCGCTTCGGCATGAGCTTGCCGCATCCGGGCAATTGGCCGGGGAGAGTTTGGCGGAAATCGATGAAGGTCTGGTCTGGGCGCTGGAAGCCGCGCTGCTGACAAATGATCCGCAGGACGTCTTCACGGCAGCGGCGCGGCTGTTACCGACCCGCGCCGACCGCGCGGTGCGGGCGGCGGCGCTGCGCATGGAGCTGGGCCCGGCGGCGCGCGCTGAACTGCGTGTCGTTCAGGACCGGCGCGAAGAACGGCTGCGCCTGTCGCGAATGTATCTTTCAGAACTTGCAAATGGCGCGTCGCCCGCACGTCTGGCTGAGCTGAATGGCAGGATTTCCGCGCTCAGGGCGGACGATGCCGACGCCGTCGCCGCGGGGCTGGCGACCGAGGACGCATTGCCGACGCTAACCGCCGTGCAGAACAGTCTAACCAGCGGCGAGGCGCTGCTGCTGGCCGTACCCGCCAGGGACCACACGGCAATTGTTCTGGTGCAGCCTGACAATGTCGTGGTTCGCGCGAGCCCGCTCGCGGCGTGCGACGTTGCCGTCCTGGTCGCAGACGCCCGCGCGGCGCTTGGTGTCGACGGCGCGGCGCGCGGCGTCCTGGCTAATATGCCCGGATCCGCTGCGGCGTTCAATTTCCAGCCGGTCTCTGCGCTGCATGATGCCCTTCTTGGCGGAAACATCGCCCACGCGCTGGAAGATGTGCGGCATTTGCGGATTGCGGCGTCCGGGGCGCTGTCGCGCCTGCCATTTGCCATGCTGGCACCCCGGCCTGCGTCCGGAACCTTGTCAGACGCGGATTGGCTGATCCGGCATCGCAGCCTTTCGACGGTGGTGTCTCTGTCCGCGCTGCCCGCGGCTGCCGGACCCGCGGAAACACGGGCGGGACGCGTCGTTGCGGTGGGGGCCCCGAATTTCAGCGGCCTCACGCCGGGCGGACAGGCCGTCCTGCTTCGTTCCGCCGGGGCATCGCGGCTGGAGGACCTGCCGCCGCTTCCTGCGGCAGCGGCGGAACTTGCCGCGATCGCCACGGCGATTTCCGCGCGCGATACCGTGTTGCTGACGGCGGACGGCGCGGATGAGGCGAGCGTGTCGGCCGCCCTGACGCCGCCCGCCGATGTGATCGCCTTTGCCACCCACGGCCTGCTGGAGGGCGAAATCGCGGGACTTTCGGAACCGGCGCTCGCATTGAGCCCCAGCGCAGGCGGTGACGGTTTTCTGACGGCAAGCGAGATCGCCGCGCTCGATATGGACGCGGCCTGGGTGATCCTAAGTGCCTGCAATACGGGCGGACCAGACCGGACGGACGCGGCGGGGCTGACGGGGCTGGCGAGCTCTTTTCTTTATGCAGGGGCACGGAATCTGCTGGTTTCGCACTGGCAGGTGGCGGATGATGTGGCGGCTGATCTGACCGTGCCCACGGTGCGCGGTGCGGTGACGGGCGACCGCGACGCCGCCGAGGCGCTGCGTCAGGCCATGCTGGCCCTCATCGACTCAGGGGACGCCAGAAAAGCACATCCGGCCCTGTGGGCGCCGTTCGTGCATGTCGGCACCGGAAGTCGCACCTACACGCGCTGATCCCGCGACCCTGTCAATTGGGCGTAGCTTGCAGTCCGCGCATGCGCGGCCGATAATGACATCATCCTGGGGAGGAATGAGTGATGACGACATATCAAATTGCTGCCGCGGCGCTCCTGCTGGCGGCGACGCCGCTCGCCGCGAAGACGTTCCACATCACACCGTCAGATGAGGCGCAGGAGACCATTCAGCTTGCCCTGATCGAAGCCGAGCCGGGGGATGTCGTGCATCTGTCCGCCGGAACCTATGCGCTGGACGACGGGCTATCGCTTGACGTCGATGGCGTCACGGTGAGGGGCGATGGGCCGGATGCGACTATTCTCAGCTTCAAGGGACAGACGGGCGCGGGAGAAGGCCTTCTGGTTACGTCGGACCGTGTGCTGCTGACCGGCTTTGCCATCGAAGACACGCGCGGTGACGCGATAAAGGCCAAAGGGTCCGATCGTCTGACGTTCGATAATCTACGCGCGGAATGGACCAATGGCCCAGATGCCAAGAACGGCGCCTATGGCTTCTATCCTGTTGAATCGACGAACATCCTGATCCAGAATAGCGAAGTTATCGCCTGTTCCGATGCCGGGATTTATGTCGGCCAATCGGATAATATCGTCGTGCGCAACAACCGCGTGCATCAGAATGTGGCGGGGATCGAGATCGAAAATTCCACCCACGCAGACGTTTACGGCAATTTCGCCTTTCACAATACCGGCGGCATTCTGGTGTTCGACCTGCCCGACCTGCCGATGGTCGGCGGTCATTCGACGCGCATTTACGATAATGTCATTGTCAATAATGACACGCCCAATTTCGCGAGCCCCGGCAACATCGTCGCAGGTGTGCCGCAGGGCCTTGGCATCATGGTGATGGCAAATCGCAATGTGCACATCTTCAACAATTTTCTGGATGGGAATTCATCGGCGCATGTCATGATCGTTGGCTACACGCAGGAATTCACCGATGAACGCTACAACCCGCTCGCGCGCGATGTCGTTGTTCGCGACAATGTGATGGCCCGGGGCGGGTATGACCCCAAATTCGATGGCGGCGCGGCGCTGGCCGCTGCCCTTGGCGGCGCGATCCCCGATGTGATGTGGGACGGCAGTGCGGCTTTCATGCGCGGCGATGCGAAGATTGAGGAGGCGGCGCGAATGTCGTTCGACGCCCCCGCCGTCTCGCTGAACCTGGCGGTCGCGGGCGCCGATGTCGCGGACGCACAGCCCAGCATGGCCAGTGCCCGCGCCAGTATTGCCGAGCCCGCGCCTGTCATGCTGCCCGAGGATCAGCCTGGCATGACGGCAAAGCCCCAGCTCGCCATGGCGGACTAAGCCTGACACCATGACGTCACGCCGCATCATTTTTATCGCTGGTTCAGCCATTTACCTGACGTCGGCTGCGCCTTCGCCGCGGGTGGACGATGCGGCATTGATGGCGGACGCACCCGCGAAAGACTTTGCCGAATATGGTCTGTTTCTGGACGCGGCCATGTCAAAGCCCGCGCCGCGCGTCGTGAAATATGGCCTGAACACGCCGCTATTCTCCGACCATGCGGACAAGGCGCGCTACATCTATGTGCCGGATGGTACGGCGCTTTCCTATGATGGCGAGGGTCTGCTGGCATTCCCCGTTGGCAGTGCGATGGTGAAGCATTTCGGCTTCACGCGCGCCGATGGTTCGCTCGACATGATCGAAACGCGACTGTTGGTGAAAAAGGCCGATGGCTGGGCCGCTTATCCCTATGTCTGGGACGCCGGCGACACGGCGGCGGCGCTGAAAAAGGTAGGGGCGAAGGTCCAGGTCGCGGGCCGCGACGACGCGGGCGCGCCCATCGCGCTGGATTGGCGCGTGCCGAACGTGAACCAGTGCAAGGGTTGTCACGCCGTCGATGGCGAGCTGATGCCGATTGGCCCCAAGGCGCGCAATCTGAACGGCATGTTCGAGGGCGAGACCAATCTGTCTCGGCTGGCGAGCCTTGGCATGCTGACCGGCGTGCCGGCGGATGTACCGGCAATGCCGTCATGGGATGACGAAACCGCCAGTATCGAGGGCCGCGCCCGCGCCTATCTGGACGTGAATTGCGGTCACTGCCACAACCCCGCCGGCCCCGCGTCCAACAGCGGTATGTTCCTGACCTGGGAAACGCCGGAGGGTGCCAATCTGGGCATCAACAAGGGTCCCGTCGCGGCCGGGCGCGGGTCCGGCGGCCGCAGGGTCGGCATCGCACCCGGCAAGCCGGATCATTCGATCCTGCTGTTCCGCATGGAATCAACGGAGCCCGGGGTGATGATGCCTGAACTCGCCCGCACGCAGCGCCACGACAGAGGCGTGGAATTGGTGCGGCAATGGATTGCCGGTATCGAATAGGCGCGTGCTGTCACGCTTCGACACGGTGTCGAAGCGTGAGAACAATCAGCGTTTGAAGCGACGTCCGGCGGACAGGCCGAGTAACGCGAGGCCGAACAGGCCAAATGCTGCCGGAGCTGGAACGGCTGCCGCATTCGAAAATTCGATATTATCGAGACCGAAGGCACCGTCGATTCCTGTCAGCGTGAAGGAGGTGAACGCCGTGTCGCTCACAATACCGAAAAACGAACCACTGCCAAGGTTTGCCGACATGCCGTCGATATTGATGTCCACATTCGATACGGTGCTGACCTGGTCCCAGGCGATCGCGAAAATTGCGCTGTCGAATGTGAACGTGATGACCGTATCGTCAACGTCCAGGCTGAGATATGTGGTGCCGTCGATATTGCGGTCCTGCTGGATATCGTTTGGGTTAGGGTCATACGCTTCGATGCCATTGTCGCCCGCAAATGCGCCGACAGCGGAAACCGTGAATGGCCCAACGTCGAACGGCTGAATATCGTCCGCGGCGAACGCATTGAGATCTTCAAATATGGTTGCGCCCGCAGCGCCCTGCCAGCTTGCCCGGTCAGCATAGGTGGTAAGTGCCGCAGTTGCAGCCTGAGCCGTGCAAGTTGTGACGAGCGCGGCGATTGCTGATTTTAACAAGATGTTCATGGTAGAATCTCCCTTTTACAAGGAGAAGCAAGATTTATGCCGACATAGCAATAATTATAGGAATCAGTGGTTTCGATAAATGTGCATTTTGAGAACTGGCGATAATGTAAAATTTGCCGACAGTTCTGGATCCTGTGGGTGCATTCGCGAACATTTCTGATCGTTGCGCTGCAACCGCTCGGGCGCGCATCGTCGGACCACAAATTCAAAGGTGAATATCAAAAGACGCCGTGAGAGAGAAACGCGCGTGCTGCCGCCCGTATCGCGCGGCAACTGGATACAAAGTGCAAGGAGGGCTATGCCGGGGATCCTGCTGCGATAAAGGACGACTGAAAATTCGGTCCGTCCCTGTTGGCGGCATGTGTAGCGATGTTGCGTGCGTGATCATGATTTCACGAGCAGGGGAAAAGCTATGCCGTTCCAGCCCGGAGATATCGCCTATTCCGGCTATCCGACGTCGTTTGTGTTTGATTTTTATCGAAAATCCAGCGGGCGCCTGGGTATGAAAAAGGTAAAACACCTGCTGTGGGGCGACTGGGTCAAGATCACGGCATATGATTATCGGACCGCGCCCGAAAATCCCGAAGATTCCGCATCTCCGCCGCCGACGCTGGATCACGACGACCTTGATTTCATCGAGAGCAAATTAGCGGGGATGGTGCCGGTGCGGGTGCGCGGCCGCTCCGGCTATATGCATGCAGAGGATCTTGGCGAAAAACAGCTGCTCGAAGTCGTATTCGTCGATGTGGGTCAGGGGGACGGGGTGCTGCTCGTGACGCCCGACGACCGAAAATACGTCATCGATGCGGGCGTGGGCGATAATATGTGCCGTTATCTCGAGTGGCGATTTGCCGGATTCAAAGGTGCGGTAAGCGGCTTTGACGGCGTTATCCTCACCCATCCGGACAAGGACCACTATTTCGGCGTCAGTCATCTGGTCGCAAACGAGAATTTTCGCGCCGCGCATATCTGGCACAATGGTATTGTCGAGCGATTCGCAATCTCGGCCGCGGGAAGACAGTCAAGCGCCAGCGACCTGCTGCTTGGCCCGCGGGAAACGGTCGGTGGCAAAGACAAGCAGGACTATCTGACTGGACTGATCGAGGACGATGCGGCGCTATCCGCTTTCCTGTCGAACCGGAAACACTGGGTCAGCGCCAGGACTGGGAGAGCGAAACAATATCCTGACCTGCTGAACCGCGCGCAGACGGCGGTCGATGCGTCGGGTGAGCGGCGGTTTCCCGATATTGCCATGCTGTCAACGGAACATGGCGAGCGTTTCGGCGGCCGCGTCTACCTGCCGGGTTTTGCGCCGGATAGCGGATCTGCCTGCACCATTCAGATCATCGGCCCGGTAGTCGAGCCCACTGCCGATGGCAAGCCGCGCCTCAGGACCTTTGCGGACAAGGCGCAGGCGCACACGACATCGATGAATTCCGGCAAGACCAAGAACGGACATTCCGTTCTGCTGAAACTGATTTACGGCAGATTCTCGCTGCTGTTCGGCGGCGACCTGAACAGCCCGGCGGAAATGTTCCTGCTCGAACATTATACCGGCCTGCCCGTTTACGAGCCCGCCGATCCTACGGACACGGATGTCGTGCAGGCAGCGCGGCCGATATTCGGCGCCGATGTCGCCAAGGCCTGCCACCATGGCAGCGGCGACTTTACCGACCGGTTTCTGGCGGCGATCAATGCGGCGGCAACGATCATCTCGTCCGGCGACGAAGAGAGCCACGGGCACCCGAGAAGCGATACACTAGGCGCGGTCGGCCATCATGGGCGGGGGGAGCGGTCGCTGGTCTTCAGCACCGAACTTGCCCGCAGCGCGCCGGAATATCTGTCGCGCAAGGATTCGCCCTGGTTTCAGGGCGCAAACCTTCAGGGCCGGGCGCAGGCGGAACCTGATCCCGTAAAGCGCGCGGCGCTACAGGCGCAGGCCGATGAAAAGCTGTCCACGGCGCGCAAACGCAATGTCACGGTCTATGGCTCTATCAACCTCAGGTCGGATGGTGAGCGCGTTGTCATCGCCTACATGCTGGAGAAACCCAGCGATTCGCGGCGCTGGGATGTCTATACGCTGGAGGGCCGCAATGACGGTCCACTTCATTACCGCTCGTCGAAACATGCAGCCGATGGCGAGAAGAAGCGGCGCAAGAGCGCGGCCACATCGACATGACCATGGGCGGCGGCGCTAGCCCCCGGTACAACATTGTGCCGCTCTTAACCGGCGAGCATCTCGGTGACCATCGTTCGGACGTCGACGCGGGCCTTCAGGCGTGCGCCAAGAAGAGCGGTACCGCTGATTTTGCGCTGCACGAAAAGCGTATGGACGGGGGGCAGATGCCAGGCGGCGCGGTCGGCGGCCATCTCCATGCCCTGCTCCCTCAGTACCCGTACAAAAGCGCGGTCACCAAAATCGAAGGGGCCATCCCGGGTAAGTTCCTCTGAGATGACCGCAATCATGCGGTCCAGTAGCGGTCTGTGGCGCTGGACCGCGCCGGGGCCGATAAAACCGGCCGCGATGGCGGCGTTGCGGATATCGTCCACATCGCCGCCCAGTCCCGCGGCGAGCATGCGGCGATAGCCGTCCGCAGTCGCGGGCTCGACGGCACGCGTCGCGCCGAAATCGAGGAGCACCAGGCGGCCGGTCTCGGGCTGATAACGGTAATTGGCGAAGTTCGGATCGGTTTGCATCAGGTCGAAACTGAACAGCTCCCTGAGCACGAGGTCAATGAGGCTGTTCATCACCCCGTCGCGGACGCTCTGGTCCGCGGCCGCGAGCGTTTCTATCGGTACGCCGTCGATAAATGTCATCGCGAGCGTGCGGCCGGTGGTGAATTCCTTGTCCAGG
The DNA here is from genome assembly GCF_019204005.1 of Pacificimonas pallii. Lineage (GTDB taxonomy): Bacteria > Pseudomonadota > Alphaproteobacteria > Sphingomonadales > Sphingomonadaceae > Pacificimonas > Pacificimonas pallii. The sequence goes on from NZ_JAGSPA010000001.1 coordinate 685,122, forward strand.
CCGGGCACAACAAACGCGTCTTCGCCGGCAAGCAGCTTTCCATAAGCCTGCATCTGTGCGCCCTCGCGCAGATAGTCGGCTTCCTCATGCAATTGCGTCTTCGCCTCAGCGAGCAGCGGGCCGATATCAAGCGCCTTGGGCAGCAGGCCCGAAACGCGCAGGAGCGTCGCGACGTTATCGACATCGGAATCGATGCTTTCCTTGACGCCGGGATATTGCACCTTGATCGCAAGATCGCGCCCGTCCGGCGTTTGTGCGCGATGCACCTGCCCGATGGACGCGGCGGCGATGGGCCGGGGCGTGAAATGCCGAAAACGCCTGCGCCAGTCACGGCCCCATTCCTGACCCAGCACCTCCTTCAGCTGCCGCGGCGGCATGTGGTTTGCCTGATCGCGCAGCCGCGCCAGAATCTGGCTGAGTTCCGCTGGCAGCATGTCGCCTGCGTCCATCGAAATCATCTGTCCCAGCTTCATGGCCGCGCCGCGCAGATGCGCGAGCTGGTTTGCCACCTTCACGGCATTCCCAGGGGTGAGCATCATGTCGCTGATGCTGGGTCGTTCACCCCGCGCGAGTCGCTTTGCGCCCTCTGACGCCATTCCGCCCGCGACCCCTGCCGCCAGGCGCCCAAATGTGCTGAGCCGGGAGAGCCGCCCACTTGGGACCGCGCGGGTCTTGTCGCGGCTGTCACCATCGCCGTCATTCCCGGTATGGGAGGTCATGGCCGCTAGCCCTTATCGGCCACGCCCATCAGCATGAGCACTTCCTTCCGGCTCTTTTCGTCATCCCTGAAACAGCCCATCATGCGGCTGGTGGTCATGGTAACGCCGGGCGTGCGGACGCCGCGCGCGGTCATGCAGGCATGGGTCGCCTCGATCACGACGGCGACGCCCTGTGGGGCGAGCCTGTCCCAGATACAGTCGGCGACTTCGGCCGTCAGGCGCTCCTGCACCTGCAGACGGCGGGCATAGCCGTGCAGGACACGGGCAAGCTTCGAAATGCCGACGACGTGGTGGTGCGGCAGATAGGCGATGTGCGCCTTGCCAATGATGGGCGCCATGTGATGTTCGCAGTGCGACTGGAACGGTATATCGCGAAGCAGGACAAGTTCGTCATAGCCGCCCACCTCCTCAAACACGCGGGCGAGATGGATGCCCGGATCTTCGCCATAACCCTGGCAATATTCCTTCCAGGCACGGGCGACGCGGCCCGGCGTGTCGATCAGGCCTTCACGCTCGGGATCGTCGCCGGTCCATTCGATCAGGGTACGAATGGCACTAAGCACGTCATCGGGAACATTGGCGTCGCGGTCGGTACTGGCGACGAGGTCGCCATTGCGGGGGGAGTCGGTCATTCCATTTCCCCTACAGCTGAATCAAAAATCGGCAACCTTCACAAAAGCCGCAGGCAGGCAATGAGCTTGACGTCGATGGCCAGACCGCGTTCGCGCGCTTCTTCGATAAAGATAGGCACGGCGCGGATTGGTACCAGATGAACGATGATGTCCTCCCCGTCCACACCGCCGCCGTCGCCAGTTTTTGTCAGGCCGCCGGCCCGGAACAGCGTGAAGGTTTCCGATGTCAGGCCGGGGGAGGACGCAAAGGAGCCAAGCGCATCCATTCGCGCTGCGCGGTAGCCGGTCTCCTCCTCCAGCTCCCGCCGCGCGCTTTGCACCGGTTCCTCGTCCGTGACGTCGTCGCCGACTATGCCCGCGGGAAACCCGAGGCAGGATCGCCCCAGCGGCACACGGTACTCCTCGATCAGGATCAGCTCTTCAGCATCGGTGACAGCAATGATGACGGCAGCGCCGAGGCCCTCCGCCCGGTCGACATATTCCCACGTGCCGTCCTTGCGAACGGTAATGTACCGGCCCTGCCAGACCGTTTCGGCGGTCATATTCAGAACAGCCAGCTATCCGGGCTGGGCATCGGTTTCCGCTCGCCCGCCTTGATGAGCGCCAATACGCAGCGCACGACCAGCCAGACAGCGAGCAGTGCGAACATCAGGAAGCCGATCAGGACAATCGTCAGTATCGTTGACACCACGACGCCGATGACGGAACCCCAGAATGTCCTGATGTGATAGCGGTAGTGGGTCTCCTCCCAGCTTCCCTTTTCAACTTCGCCTTTGAAGACATAGGCGAGAATACCGCCGACCAATGTCGTCAGTCCGCCCGTCACGACCCCGGCGAGCATGGCGATGCCGGTGATAAGCGGCTTGTTTCCGGTGATGTCGTCAAGTGCGCCGGGCGACGCCGACGGGCGCGCGGCCGGTGTCTCCCGGCCCTCATTTTCTGTCTCGTTCATGCTCCCCTCCGCTTGAAATGTTTCGCCGCAAATTGCCAAGCTGCGCGGCACAAGTCCATCGCATGCCCTACGCAGCTTGTCAGCATGCGCGCGAGCGCATAGCAGATCCAGCGTGTTCGCGCTTCTTACCCGCCGCCGCTTTGCGCCGCTTTTCGGTGCTCTGTTTCTCAATGCGTTCAACGATAATCTTTATCGGACGGCGCTGCTCTTCCTGATCACCTATCAGATCGTGGCGGACGATCCGGCCGCTGCCGCACAGCTGGTGACGCTGTCGGCCGGCGTGTTCGTCGCGCCCTACGTGCTGTTTTCCGGCCTTGCCGGGCAGGTCGCGGACGCCGTGGACAAGGCGAAAGCGGCGCGGCGGATCAAGGCGTTCGAGATTCTGGTCATGGCCACGGGCGCGGCCTCCATGTGGGTCGGCTCCGTACCGCTGATGCTCTTGGTGCTGTTCGCCATGGGCCTGCAATCGACGTTCTTCGGTCCGATAAAATACTCGCTTTTACCGCAGCACCTCAGCCAGAAGGAGGTGACGGGCGGTACGGCCCTGGTCGAAGCCGGGACGTTTCTTGCCGTCCTGACCGGGCAGATCGTCGGCGGCCTTATCACTCCGGACATCGCCATGGCCGGCATCGTCGTCATCGCCATTATCGGCTGGCTGGTATCGCGCGGCATTCCCGATGCGCCGCCGCAGCCGGGGGCACATGTCATCCAGATCAATATCTTCGCGAGCAGCTGGGGCGTGCTGAAATATGTCGCCGCGGAACGCCATTTACTCCTCTGCGTGATCGGGATCAGCTGGTACTGGGCGCTGGGGACAGTGTTCACCAGCCTGTTCATACCGCTCGTGAAAGGCGCGCTCGGCGGGACGGAACCGGTGGCGACCCTGTTTCTGGCGGCGTTTTCAGTGGGGCTGGCGGCCGGGTCGCTGGTCATTGGCAAGGTGCTGTCAGGCATCGTCTCCGCACGCACCTTGCCGGTATCGCTCGTGTTGATGAGCGTTGCCATCCTGGACCTGTATTTTTCAGTGTCGGCAATCCCGTCACCTGCGCCGGGCGCGGCGCTGGCCGGTCCTGCCGACTTTCTGGCGAGCGCGCGCAACTGGCGGATCCTCGGTGATCTGACCCTGCTCGCGATCGGCGGCGGGACGTTTATCGTACCGCTCTACACGATCCTGCAGATGCGCAGCGACCCGGCGGCACGGGCGCGCGTGATCGCCGGTAACAATATTGTCAATTGCGCTTTCATGATGGTCGGTGCGCTTGGTGCCGGCGCACTATTGACGGCAGGCATGTCAGAGATTGAGGTGCTGCTGCTTATCGGCGTGATCAATATCGCCGTGGTACCACTGGCCGTTCAGTTAAAACGCGCGCTCGTCCGCTTCGAAACGGAAGAAGAGGCAGCCGAAGTCGTCTAGGACGACTTTACCAGCGTGCCTGCACCCTGACGGGTGAAAATCTCAAGCAGCAGTCCGTGCGACGTGCGACCGTTAAGGATGACGGCCGCGCCCACACCGCTGGCAATGGCGCTCAGGCAGGTCTCGAGTTTCGGAATCATGCCGCCCGTGATGGTACCATCCGCGATCAGCGCGTCGACCTGCGCGGGATGAAGGTCTGTCAGCAGGCTGCCATCTTTGGCAAGCACGCCCGGGACATCGGTCAGCAGCATCAGCCGGGCTGCGTCCAGCGCCCCGGCGATCGCTCCGGCCATCGTATCGGCATTGACATTGTAGGTGTCGCCATTTTCGCCCAGTGCGACAGGCGCGATGACCGGCACGATGCCGTCTGCGATCAACGTGTCGAGTACGCTGCGATTAACCGCCACCGGTTCGCCGACGAAACCCAGATCGATTTCCTGCTCGATCATACTGCCCGGGTCCCGGCGCTTGCGGGTAAGCTTGCGCGCGATGACCATGCGATCGTCCTTGCCACTAAGGCCCACGGCGCGGCCGCCGGCATTGCCGATCCAGCGCACGATTTCCTTGTTGATGCTGCCGCCCAGCACCATTTCAGCAATCTTCGCGGTTTCGGCGTCGGTCACGCGCAAACCATCGATGAACTGGCTCTCCACACCGACACGCGACAGCATCTCGCCGATCTGCGGCCCGCCGCCATGCACGACCACGGGATGAATACCGACGGTTTTGAGAAGGACGATATCCTGCGCGAATTCCAGCGCCTTTGCCGCGTCGCCCATGGCGTGACCGCCATATTTGACGACGAATATCCGCCCCTCATATTTCTGGATATAGGGAAGTGCCTCCGTCAGCGTTTCCGCCTTCAGCAGCATGTCCGGGTGCGGGGCGTGGTCGGGCCGTTTCGAATTCGTCATGGGCGGCGCTATAAAGGCGGCAGGCAGAGAGAGGAAGCGCATCCATGGCGGCAATGGTTTCGGCGGGATATTCAGGAACGCAGCTGGGGAAAAAGCTGGGTGTGAAGCATGGTGCGCTGACATGGCGTTCGGACATGCCGGATAGCGTTGCGGATGAAATCGACAGCTGGGAGGCGAAGCCGATACTTCTTGAACGGCCGCGGGCGCGGCTTGACCATGCGCATATTTTCGTGACGGCGCGTCAGACGCTCGCGGATCACCTCGAACGACTGCGGCCCGTGCTCGCCGATAATGGCATGGTCTGGGTGTCATGGCCGAAAAAGGCGTCGAAAGTGCCCTCCGAGGTCACCGGGGATACCGTTCGCGACATTGCGCTGCCAATGGGGTTTGTCGACGTCAAGGTCTGCGCCGTCGATGCCGTCTGGTCTGGCCTGAAACCTGTCATTCGCAAGGAGTTGCGGGGACAGCACCCAGCGATAAGCGACGTCATGATACCACCCATTGATATCTCATAACATCATGTAAGATTTGACAATTTCAACATGTTCCGACAGGGCGAGGCACATGGAGACGCATCAGGTTCACGACGATAATCACGAACGTGGCGGGCAACGTGGCCGCGATCAGCATCACGGTCATGCTCACGATCATGGCCATGGCGATCACGGGCATTCGCATACGCCCGAAGTGACGTCGAAAAATGTGCGTGCGGTGGGCCTGGCCGCCTTGTTGACCGGTGCGTTCATGATCGTTGAAGTCGCGGGCGGCATTGTCTCGGGCGCTCTCGCCTTGCTTGCCGACGCCGGACACATGCTGACGGATCTCGCCGCGCTCGCAATGGCGTGGCTGGCCTTCAGACTGGCGCAGCGTCCGGCAGACCAACACCGCACCTACGGCTTTGACCGGATTTCCGTCCTCGTTGCCTTCGTCAACGGCCTCAGCCTGTTTGTGATTGCGGGCTTCATAATATGGGAGGCCGCCCAGCGCTTCATACAGCCGGAGCCCGTTCTGGGCGCGGCAATGCTGATCGTGGCTGTGCTCGGTCTTGTCGTCAATCTCATCGCGCTGAAGCTGCTGTCGGGCGGGGATAGCGGCAACCTCAACATTCGCGCGGCGTCGCTGCATGTGATGGGGGACCTGCTTGGATCTGTCGGGGCCATCGCCGCGGCGGTCATCATCTTGACGACCGGCTGGTATATTGCGGACCCCATTTTGTCAGTTGTCGTCGCGCTTATCATTTTGAAAAGCGCATGGGCGGTGACGAAGGCATCCGCGCATATCCTGCTTGAGGGGGCACCAGAGGGGCTCGACAGCCATACGATTGCCGACGATCTGATCGCGCATGTGCCGGACCTGGTCGCCGTCGATCATGTCCACGCCTGGTCGATCACACAGGCGCGCCCGATGGTCACTCTACACGGCACCGTTGAAACGGGGATACCGATTGGACCAATATGCGCGGCGATACGCGCACGGCTCGCCGAACGCTTCGATATCGATCATGCGACGATTGAAATCAGCAGTGTGGCACACCCCCGGACAGGTGCCGCCTGCGACAGCGGGCACCGCCCTGCGGGAGCGTAAGCGGCTAGCGCGTCGGGACCGGTGTTTCTCCGGAATAATCGTAGAACCCGCGACCTGATTTGCGGCCCAGCCAGCCTGCCTCGACATATTTCGACAGCAAAGGGGCGGGGCGATATTTCGGATCGCCGGTTTCGCGCTGCATGACCTTCATGATAGCCAAAAGCGTATCCAGACCGACGAAATCGGCCAGCGTCAACGGTCCCATCGGGTGATTCGCACCAAGGACGAGGCCCTTGTCGATGTCCTCGACCGTGCCGGCGCCTTCGCTGAGCACGAAGATCGCTTCGTTTATCATCGGGCAGAGTATCCGGTTGACAATGAAGGCGGGGCGATCTTCAGCCTCGATCGGCAGCTTGCCGATATTTTCGCAAAAAGCGCGCACGGCGGCGATGGTTTCACGGCTGGTCGCCAGGCCGGGAATGATCTCAATGAGTTTCATCACCGGGACCGGGTTGAAAAAGTGCAGCCCCAGGAACTGCTCCGGCCGGTCGGTGTGCGCCGCCAGACCCGTGATCGAGATCGATGACGTGTTCGTGGCAAGGATCGCTTCGGGTTTCGGACGCAGCATGGAAAAGATCTTGCGTTTAATCGCCTCCGCTTCCGTCGCCGCTTCGATAATGAAATCGCAATCGTCAAAGTCGGCCAGATCGGCCGTCGGCTGAATACGCTCAAGCGTGGCTTTCGCAGCCGCCTCTTCCATCTTGCCGCGCGCGACCAGTTTCATCACGCCGGTTTCGATCCGGGCCTTGCCGGCAGTGGCGAGGTCAAGTTCCAGATCGGACATGATCGCCTGATATCCCGCCTGCGCGGCGACCTGAGCAATGCCGCGGCCCATCTGGCCACTGCCAACAATACCGATTTTCTTCATGTCACATCCATTTGATTTGTGCGATGCAGCATGCCCTTCACAATTTTGCCCGGAAGGTCAACCGATGCACGTTCATCTTGCCCTGTGCAGTGTGCTGACACTTGGAATCGCCGCCCCCGTCGCCGCGCAGGCAGCGAACATGTGGTCCTATTTCACCGATGCCGAAAAGACGTCTCTGGTTGATACGGTGCGGATCGAGGGCAAAGACCCGGAACCACTGATCGCCGGGTTTAGCGGCCTGTTTCCGCCCGACGTTCCGGCGATCGCTGCGGCGGCAGAGGCGGGCCTGTCGAGTCATTTTGCCGATAGCGGGTTATGCACAGATGCAGTGGTGGCGGCACGACCCAGACCGCATCCATTGATGAACGATATTCGTGCGGGAAACATGGTACGCGCCCGACAGATCAGCCGGGCATTCCTCGTTGACGCGGATGTGATGGCATGCGGGGACGTATCGCGTGCGTCTATCGTCCTTCTGGAAACCGCGGACGGATTTCTGTCGGTCCTGCCAATACCGGGAGGCAGCGAAACCTGGCTGACTCTGCGGCAGGACCTGATCGGCAGGGTCAGCCTTTATATGGCGGTGAGGCTGCAAGAAGATTGCGCGCCGGAACAGATGAAGGAGACGTTCCGGATTGAAAATAGTGACGTTGCTGAGCGGGCTGATCTCGGGCCCAGAATTTTCGGCGGCTATCTGACCGGCCGCTGGACGGAGCAGTGGCAGATATCCGCCTGCGGTCATAGCTTCAACTTTGAGATGAAGTTGACCGCAGACGGCAAGGGCGGGGCATATTTTAGTCTTACTGACCTAAATGACCCGGCCAGAAAAAACGCGCGACCGGTCGAATGACCCGCCGCGCGTCTCTTGCTGGATTTCAGACCGACTAGATCTTGCCGGTCAGTTCCGGAACCGCCTCGTACAGGTCTGCGACAAGACCATAATCCGCAACGGAGAAAATGGGTGCATCCTCATCCTTGTTGATGGCGATGATGGTCTTGGAATCCTTCATGCCGGCCAGATGCTGGATGGCGCCTGAAATGCCGATGGCGATGTAGATTTCCGGGGCGACGATTTTGCCGGTCTGGCCGACCTGATAGTCGTTCGGGACATAGCCCGCGTCGACCGCCGCGCGGCTGGCACCAACGGCGGCGCCCAGCTTGTCGGCGAGCGGTTCGATGTATTTCTCGAAATTCTCGCCCGACTGCAGCGCGCGGCCACCCGATACGATAATGCCTGCGCTGGTCAGCTCGGGGCGCTCGCTTTCGGCGATTTCCGAGGAGACGAAGCTCGACGTGCCGCTATCGCCTGCGCCGGAAATAGCTTCAATGGCGGCAGAGCCGCCCTCCGTCTCGGCCTTTTCAAAAGCCGTCCCGCGAACGGTAATGACTTTCTTCGCGTCCGACGACTTCACCGTTGCAATGGCGTTACCGGCATAGGTCGGGCGGTCGAAGCTGCCATCGTCGTTGATCGAGATGATTTCCGAAATCTGCTGAACGTCCAGACGTGCGGCGACGCGGGGCAGAACATTCTTGCCGGTCGTGGTCGCAGGCGCGAGGAGATTGTCGTAATTCGACATCAGGCCATCGATCAGCGGCGCGACATTCTCTGCCAGCGCGTGGGCATAAGCCGCGTCATCGGCGTGCAGGACCTTGTCCACTCCCGGCACCTTCGCGGCGGCGTCCGCGACAGCTCCGGAGCCGGAACCTGCGACAAGAACATGGACGTCTCCGCCCAGTTTCATGGCTGCGGTGACGGCGACAAGCGTTGCCGCGCCGAGTGTCTGATTGTCGTGATCTGCGAGTATGAGGGTGCTCATGCGACGGCTCCCAGTTCCTTGAGTTTGGCGACGAGGGTATCGACGTCGGGTACGATTTCCCCGGCCTGGCGCTTGGGTGGCTCGGTAACCTTGACGACTTCCAGGCGCGGCGCGGTATCGACGCCGTAGTCCGCCGGAGTTTTCTCATCGATCGGCTTTTTCTTGGCCTTCATGATGTTGGGCAGCGACGCGTAGCGCGGCTCGTTCAGGCGCAGGTCGGTGGTGATGATCGCGGGTGTCGACAGCGCCAGCGTCTCAAGGCCGCCATCGACTTCGCGCGTGACATTGACCTTGTCGCCCGCAACTTCGACCTTCGACGCGAAGGTACCCTGCGCCCAGCCGAGCAGCGCGGCCAGCATCTGGCCGACCTGGTTCGAATCGTCGTCAATGGCCTGCTTGCCAAGAATGACGAGATCGGGACTTTCCTCTTCGGCGATCTTCGCGAGGATTTTCGCGACCGCGAGCGGTTCCGGCATATTTTCGGAAACAACAAGGATGCCGCGATCCGCGCCCATGGCGAGGCCGGTACGCAGGGTTTCCTGCGCCTTTTGCTCGCCTATGGACACGACGACGATTTCCGCCGCGGTTCCCGCCTCTTTCAGGCGCACCGCTTCTTCGACGGCAATCTCGTCGAATGGATTCATGCTCATTTTGACATTGGCGAGATCGACACCCGACTGGTCGGCCTTCACACGTGGTTTGACGTTATAGTCGATGACCCGTTTGACGGGCACGAGGATTTTCATCGGTGGGCATCCTTTCGGTTGCGGAGAAACCAAGCGCGATTGCACATCGCGCAAGCTGACGCCCCTTGAAACAGGGGTATTCTGCCTGTCAACGTGTCAAAGACGCTAGTTGGTTCCGTGTCCGCGAAAATCTGCGCGGCCATCAATGCCGGAAATGACGAAAAATACGAAAGATAGACTGGCATGCTCGAACGGATCATCATCGACGAGACGGAACTGCTAAGCGGCGGCACGCTAAGGCTTGTGCAGCGCGGCGAGGAATTCGTCATTATGCTGTACCGCGCCCGCGAGGGTTGGACCGAGTTGATGAGCTCGCGCCGGGGCGGGTCGGAGGCGGCGCTGGCGACAGAAGCGCTGAAAGGCACTGCGGCCGATGCGCATGTTCTGATTGGCGGCCTTGGGATGGGCGTGACCCTGCGTCAGGCGCTGTCGCTCGTGGGGAAGAAGGCGCGGGTCGTCGTGGCCGAACTCGTCCCCGAAGTCGTGCAATGGGCAAAGGGGCCGATGAAGGGCGTCTTTGACGGCGCTCTTGATGATCCGCGTGTCCGGATTGTCATCGATGACGTCGCCCTGGTCCTGGAAGACGTACCTGAAGGCGGCGCGTCCGGAGGGGCGCGGGGCTATGACGCCATCTTATTGGACGTTGATAATGGTCCGGATGGCCTGACCCAGGCGGCGAATTCAGGGCTATATTCGACGCGCGGTCTGTCACGGGCGAAAAAGGCGCTCGCCCCGGGCGGGGTATTGGCGATCTGGTCTGCGAACGACGATCCGCGCTTCACCCGGCGGCTGCAGCAGGTCGGATTCGCTGTCGAAACGAGCGTTCACCGTTCTGGCGCACGCGGCCGCGGCGCACGCCACATCATCTGGCTGGCGCGCCGAGCCAGTTAGGAGCGGCAGCGAAAGAAGCGTGGTGCCTGAAACACGCATTCCGCCATTTGTCCGCCGCGGCTGAAGCGGACGCGCGCTTCTGTGCTGGTGCCCGCGACGGCGGTTTCCAGCCCATCGACGGAAGTGATCGCCTGGTCGTTCACCGATTCGATAATGTCGCCAGTGCGCACGAAGTTCAGGCGCGCTGCGGGTGCACCGCGCGTCAAACCCGTCACGATCACGCCGCTTTCCGGAAGATCCGTACCAAGCTCGCTGGCAAGGCGCGGGCTGAGGTTGGCAACCTGCACACCGGTCAGGATATGGTTACCGGTCAGCATGGTCTCATCGCGCGGAGGACTCTCTGGCGGCTCGATAAGACGAAGATCGACGCTAAGTTCGCGGTCCCCGCGCAGGACGCTGAACTGGACCACTTCGCCAAGCGGCCTGCTGCCAGCAAGATAGCGCAGCGTGCCCGGGTCGGTCGCCGCCTGGCCGTTAATCGCCGTCACGATGTCGCCGACCCGCAGACCCGCCTTGGCGGCAGGGCCGCCGACACTGACCTTGCGGATCAGAACGCCTGACGGTCGGTCGAGGCCAAGGCTCGCCGCAAGCTCTCGGGTGACGGCCTGCGTATCGGCACCCAGCCATGGCCGAACGATGCGGCCCGTCTTTGCACCCGCAAGAAACTGCCGCACCATGTTAACCGGAATGGCAAATCCAATGCCGTTCGATCCACCGCTGCGGGAATAAATGGCGGTGTTCACACCAACCAATGTGCCGTCAAGGCCGATGAGCGCCCCGCCGCTATTGCCGGGATTGATCGCAGCGTCTGTCTGTAAAAAGAACTGATAGTCGCTGATCCCGACACCCGTGCGGGCGACGGCGGAGATGATGCCGCTTGTGACCGTCTGACCGACACCGAAGGGGTTCCCGATGGCAACGACGATATCGCCAACCTCGGTGCGCTCGGAATCGCCAAAATCCACGGTCGGCAGTTGCACGCCCTCGGTGCTGACCTGCAAAAGCGCCAGATCGAGCTGCGCGTCGGTGAAGACCAGTTTTGCGGCATATTCCCGCCTGTCGGCCAGGGATACGAGGATCTGCTCCGCGCCGTCGACAACGTGATTATTGGTAATGATGAGACCGTCCTGGCCAACGATAACGCCTGACCCGAGCGACTGCTGTGTGCGCGGCGGCGCGGACATGCGGCCGCGGCCGAAAAATTCGTCGAAGAATGCCGAGCGGCTGCGGCTCTGCACGCGCCGGGCGGTATAGATGTTGACGACCGCCGGCGCGACCTGCTGCACCAGCGGCGCATAGGAAAGCATCACCTCTTCCCTGCTGCCCGGCAAACGGCGCATGGCCTGGCTTTCATCGGCGGTGTCCCGTCCGTCCGCGCCTGGCTCAAGAAGGGACTGCGCGGTCGCTTCGGGGAGGACCTTGTCGATCGCCATGGCAAAGGCGAGGCCGGCCAGAAGGCCGCACACCAGCATCAGGATCTTTCCGGTCTTCATGATTTACGCTCCCGCATCCGGTGATCGTGACATGTTCCTTACGAAGTCGGTCAGCGATGCCCCCCGGCGTGTGCGACGCAGGCGCTCGCCATCGACGACCTTTCGTACATCCGCGAAACATGACGATAAATGGTCGTTGATGAAAACATAATCATATTCGGCCCAGTGACTGATTTCAGCCTCCGCGCGGTCCATGCGTCCCGCGATCACATCGTCGCTGTCGGTGCCGCGAGATCTGAGGCGGCGTTCCAGTTCCGCCATTGAAGGGGGCAGGAGAAAAATGGACACAATGTCTTCGCGCATCTGCTGTCTCAGCTGCTGCGTACCCTGCCAGTCGACGTCGAACAGCATGTCCTTGCCGGATGTAAGCGCCTCCTCGACAGGCGCGCGCGGTGTGCCGTAGCGGTGGTCGAACACATGGGCCCATTCGATAAGGGCGCCCGTTTCGACCAGGGTATCGAACTCGGTTTCGGATTCGAAAAAATATTCGCGCCCATGCTCCTCCCCCCGGCGCGGCGCGCGCGTCGTTGCCGATATGGAGACGCGCATGTCGGGTTCCGCCTCCAGCAGCATGCGTGCCATGGTGGACTTCCCCGCTCCGGACGGAGATGACAACACGAACAGAATTCCGCGGCGGTTCATGGATGCCTCCTGCGCTGCCGTCGCTGCGGTTTCAGCCAATCATGTTCTCGGGACGGACGATTTCGCGAAAGCGCTCCTCGGTCACATAGCCAAGCGTAAGCGCCGATTCGACGAGGGTCGTCCCTTCCTTATGCGCCTTCTTCGCGATCTCCGTCGCCTTGTCATAGCCGATTTCCGGTACCAGCGCCGTGACCAGCATCAGCGAGCGCTCCAGAAGCTCCGCAATACGCGTCTCGTTGGGCGTGATGCCATCGACACAGCGGTCCGTGAACGACACGCTCGCATCCGCAATCAGGCGAATCGACTGAAGGACATTATAAGCAATGACGGGCTTGAAGACGTTGAGCTCCATATGCCCCTGCGCACCGCCGACGGTGACGGTGATATGGTTGCCCATGACCTGCGCGGCGACCATGGTCAGCGCCTCGCACTGCGTCGGGTTTACCTTTCCGGGCATGATGGAACTGCCGGGTTCGTTTTCCGGCAGTTGCAATTCGCCAAGCCCCGAGCGTGGACCTGAACCGAGGAGCCGAAGATCATTGGCGATCTTGTTGAGGCTGACCGCCAGCACGTTAAGCGCGCCGGACAGCTCCACCATCGTATCATGGGTCGCCAGCGCTTCGAATTTATTGGGCGCCGTTTCAAAGGGCAGGCCCGTCAGACGCGCCACTTCGGCCGCGAAATCCTCCGCGAACCCAGGCGCGGAATTTAGTCCCGTGCCCACAGCGGTGCCGCCTTGGGCAAGGCGATATACGCGCGGCAGCGTTGCCTCGATGCGCGCGATGCCGTCTTCGATCATGCGGGCATAGCCGCCAAATTCCTGGCCGAGTGTTACCGGCGTCGCATCCTGCATATGGGTGCGGCCAATTTTGACGATGCTCGCAAACTCTTCCGATTTTGCCTCCAGCGCGCCGCGCAGGTGCTCAAGCGCCGGTACGAGCAGTGAAGCGATTTCACGGCCCGCGGCAATGTGCATGGCGGTCGGAAAAGTGTCGTTTGACGACTGGCCGCGATTGACGTGGTCGTTCGGGTGTACCGGATCCTTGCCGCCGCGCGTGCCGGTCAGCAGCTCATTTGCGCGGCCGGCAATGACCTCGTTCGTGTTCATATTCGACTGCGTACCGCTGCCGGTCTGCCACACGACAAGTGGGAACTGATCGTCATATTCGCCATTGGCGACCTGTTCGGCGGCGTTCTGGATGGCCCTGGCAAGCCTTTCGTCGAGCCCTGAGCGCTCATTCACGATGGCGGCGGCGTGCTTCACGATCCCCAATGCGTGGATCAGCGGGACCGGCATGGTCTCATTGCCGATCGGGAAGTTGCCGATCGACCGCTGTGTCTGCGCGCCCCAATAAGCATCCGCGCGCACCTCGATGGGGCCAAAGCTGTCGGATTCGGTACGGGTTTCAGAAACGGCGGATTCGCTCATGGGTAGCTCCATTCAGACGTGTTTCCCGTTGGTACGAGAATGAGGACATGGGCGGCAGGTGCACGAAACGGCACGCCAGACCGACCCGGAAACTGACGCGGCCCTGACTATGCGGGCACGCGCACAGGCTCAATCATTTCTTGCGGAAATCGATGGAGACGACATTGTCCTTGGGCTTCTCGTCCTTGGCGGCGGCTGTCTTTTCGTCCTTCGCGCCGGCTGCGGGGGGCGCCGTATCCACATCCGTAGCTGGCGTTGAGGGGGCGTGCTCAGCCGATTTTGTCCTGGCGGCGTCATCGCCATCAACGGATTTCAACGCGGGCTTTGCCGCCGTGACGTCTGGCGGCGGAAACTGGAGCGCGAAATTCACGGACGGATCGACAAAGCCGGTCACGGCTGACAGCGGCACGACCAGCTTTGACGGCACCTGATTGAAACTGAGGCCGATCTCAAACCCCTCATGATCGACCTTCAGATCCCAATAGCGATGCTGCACGACGATTGTCATCTCGTCGGGATATTTCTCCATCAGCTGCGCCGGGATATTGACCCCCTCCGCGCGCGTCTTGAACGCGATATAGAAGTGATGGTCGCCAGGCAGCGATCCTTCCGATGCGATATTGGACAGGGTCAGATAGACCACGCCGCGCAGCGCGTCCTGCACATATTCATCATAGGGGATCAGGCTATCTGGCGGCGTCTCGTCGGTCATGGGACAATAGGTGACCCAGAAGCGGGTTTCGGTCAACCGCGAAGCGTCGCCGCGTGACTTTATAACCGGCCGGATAATCCGTGACGTCGCCTGGTTTCAATTGACGGGCCTGTATACATCCATAATGGATGTAATATGGTTTCCGGGGTCCTGGCACCGCGTCCGCTCGCGGATGGAGGTTTTTCGCTCTATCTCGACCTGTGCCGGTTTCTGGCGGCGCTTGCGGTGCTCCTGGGGCACATGTCGCAGGACGGCTATGCCATTCCATCGATATTCGAACGGCTGTCGCATGAGGCGGTGATCGTGTTTTTCGTGATTTCCGGTCTTGTCATCGCGCATAGCGCTGAGGGCCGCGACGCGCGCGTATATGCCGCCGCGCGCTTCAGCCGCCTATATGCCGTCATTATTCCCGCTATGCTGTTCAGCATTCTGTGCGCCGCCTTCATCACGTCCAGCGGCTGGCAACCGGGCGTTGCCGACCGCGGCGAATGGTCGTTTGCCGATCTTGGCCTGTCGCTCATGTTTCTTTCCCGCAGCTGGCTGGTCGACGCAAATCTGCCGCTTAACTATCCCTTCTGGTCGCTCTGCTATGAGGCATTCTATTATCTAATCTTTGCACTCCTCCTTTATGGCGGACGCCTGCGCTGGCTGTGGGCAGGTATTGCTGCGCTGATCGCAGGTCCGGCCATATTGGCGCTGATGCCGGCATGGCTGGCCGGGGTGTGGCTGCATCACCGGGGAGGGCGGCTGAGGAAGCATTCGCGTTTTGTGGCCGCGGTAGCGCTCATCGCGATCCTCGCCATTTGCCTGTCCGGCCTGCCCGATATCGTGCGCAAGGCGGTGCAAGGCGAATTTCCAATCTGGTATGTGCTGCGGGATTCGACCCCGGTGCTGACCGACCTGCCGATCGCGGCACTGTTCCTTATCCACCTGGTCGCCATGCGCAGCGCCGTACCGGGCATTCTCAGAAAATATGCGCGCGCGATCAAGATCTTGTCGGCGGCCACCTTCACGATATACATGTTCCACCGGCCGCTGATCATACTGCTGTCCGGGGAGCAGTTCGAGATGCTACATGGACCGGTCGGCAGCATAATCCTGTTGCTTGGTCTCGTTGCCGGCGGCATGGGCCTGTCGCAAATTCTGGAGGGCCGCTTCACCGCCTGGCTGCGCGGCCATCTGGCATTGGTCCTTCAGGCGCCGCCAAGACCAGTACGCATTTAGATATCCTATGATAAATGGAGGGCTTCTGTTGCCCGGTGCCCTCCGGACCGCTGGACTGACGCTTCTGTTACCCGGTGCGCCCCGAACCGTGCTTAAGTCGTACTAACCTAATCCTCGAAAAAGGACTTGGGTTAGGCGGCCATCGCAAATGCTTCGTTATCGTTAGCATTTATTGAGTTTGAAAACTTTTACGGCGTATTCAGGCCGGGCAAAACCACCGTCTTTCAGCACATGTCGATCCTATTTCAGCCCCATCAAAGACTTCGCCTTTTTCAAGGTCAGGCGAAGCCTGTGGTGGAGCTGCCGGGTACCGCCCCCGGGTCCAATATGCCTATTTCACGGCGCCATTTATCGCCATAGTCAGCCGCTAAGCCGACAGGACGAATATAGGCGAATTTACGAAAAAATCAATTGCCGCTCGATCGGGCCGGGGTGCGATAGGATAAGCTAGCTGGCGGCGTCCGGCAGCGCCACTTCATAAGGGTAGCCGTACTGACTGCAAAATCGAAGGAACACGGGGCCTGCGTCAGCATGTTTTCGCAGGATGGCAGCCGGATCGGCCTTTTCATGTTGCCATTTGCCTACAGAGGCCGGGCTCATGTCGCGCACGCCGTGCAGCGCCTGAATGATATAAGGTTCGAAATCGCCCTTGGACGCGTCAAAGTTTGCCTTGACCGCGCCAAGCCCGGGCGAACCGTCGCGCAGGGACAGGCCGAAACATTCTCCCAGCTGCGTTTCGATCTTGCCGGGCGACTGGACCAGCTCTTCGTAATTTACTGTCAGAAAGCGTGGCTCATCCGCCAAATGCGCGGCAAGATGTTCGCCCGCGCGTATCGAGCGGACCCAATGTTCCGGATCCACATAGGCGTCGTCGCTGTCGCTCGCGCTGTGACGGCTCAACATGACATCGCGCGGATCGCGGATCATCAGAATCAGCCCCATATCTTCCTGGCGTACCTTCGCGATCATCTCATCCGTTTCGGTGCGGTGGAACCAGCCGAAATTGCGTTTCGTGATCAGGTGATTCTGAGCATCAGATGCAGCATTCCGTTTCCTGAAGCGCGCGGCAATGTCGCGCCGTTCCGACAATGTTGGCGTGGTTGCCGAGCTTTCTTCCGGCCACAGTTCAACGCCTCGAAATGCGCTCATCGCGACATGCAGCATGGTGGTCCCACTGCGCGAGCAGCCGACAATATGTATCTGTCTGATATTCCCGCGGCGAAGAATGCGACGGGCCAGCCATGCTTTCATCGGTTCTTCCGTGTAGAATCAGCGATTGCGAGATAGCGCTGTAGCAGGCCTTCGTTAATGCGATCCCAATCAAATCGCTTGGAGCGCTCCCGCCCGGCGATGCCTGCAGCCGATCGGGCCTCCGCGTCACCCAGATAGAAAGCGAGCGCGTCGGCAGATTCGCGAATTGAATCGGGGGTCGTCAGCCTGCCGCTGACGCCCTCATCGACCAGACTTAGGCTGCCTGTTGCCCGCGCCGCGACCACGGGCAATGCGGATGCCATCGCCTCCAGCGTCACATTCCCAAATGTTTCGGTGGATGATGGATTGAACATGATGTCGGCACTGGCAAATGCCCGCGCAAGATCTTCGCCGCTCAGGAAGCCTGTGAAAATGCCCTGCGGCGCACGCTCCTCGATCCAGCTGCGCGCCGGACCTTCGCCGACAAATAGCGCGCGGTAAGCGATGCCCCGGCGATCCAGTTCCTTCAATGTGTCGGAAAAGGTGTCGAGACCCTTTTCAAGCACCAGACGCCCGACAAACAGGATCACGACCTCGTCGTTGCCAATGCCCTGCTGACGACGCCAAGCCATGTCGCGGCGATCCGGATTATAAAGATCGCCGTCAATGCCGCGGCTCCAGATTCTGACTTTGGAATTCATGCGCTGATCGGTCAGGACCGCAGCCATGGATTCCGATGGTGCGTAGATTTCTTCGCACTTGCGATAGAGGCGGCGCAGGCCCGCCTCGATAAACGTCTGCATCCACGCCGCTTTATAATAGCGGAAATAGGTCTCGAAGCGGGTGTGTACACTCGCGACAAGGGGCGTGTAATGCCGCTTCGCCCATGCCGCCGCCCTGTGCCCGATAATGTCAGGCGAGGCGATATGTATGACATGCGGATCGAATGCCTTGATGTCGTCGCCATTGCCGATCAGGCCAAAGCCCAAGCGATACTCGTCTCGTCCCGGCAACGCTACGGACGGCACGGAAACAAGATCTCCAGTCGCCTCGAATGGCGGATCCTCGATTGTCGGCGAATAGATGCGCACGCGGACGCCGCGTGAAAGCAGATGCGCCACAAGCCTGTTCAGGGCCTGATTTGCGCCGTCTTTCACATAGTTATAGTTGCCCGAGAACAGGGCAACGCGAAGATCTTCTGGCTGCATGGCCGCCGTTCTAGCGCCGCCTGCGACCAAATGCCAATGCAGCCGTCGTGCCTTAACCGCGTTTGGTTGCCATCTGCACATCCTGAATGAAGAGGGGAATCGCATGTCGAACAGCAACAGTTTCCGGACAAATCAGTATGTGAAATGGAGCTGGGGTGACGGAACAGCCAAGGGCCAGATCACCGAACGTTTCGAGCGGGAAGTGACACGCACCTTGCAGGGCAGTGAAGTCACGAAAAAGGGCGACGCAGACAATCCCGCATATCTGATCGAGCAGGATGATGGCGATAAGGTGCTGAAGCGCGGTTCCGAGATTGAGGCTGACCCCCAAAGCTAGAATTTACCGAACTTTCAGCCCGCGCCCAATTCAGCCGCTGGTTCACCGCCCGTTCTGCCACAATATCCATATGGAACGGCGCGCGTAACAGGCGAATGTATAAGCGTCATTCGAAAAGGGTCATTGGATACGGCCCTTAGATGATGCCGCGATCTGAAAGGTCCGCTCGCGCGGCGCTATCCATGCCAAGCAGCTCGCCGAGGATTTCCTCATTATGCTGACCGAGCTCTGGCGGGCCGGGCCATCTGATACTGCCCGGTGTCGCGGAAAGCCTGGGTGCGGGCGCCTGCATGACAAGATTTTCATGTTCGGGATGGGGTACCGTCTGAAGTGCATCGCGGGCAAGGAATTGCGGGTCCTGCAGCATATCCGGTGCCTTGTAGATCCTGCCGGCAGGTACGCCCGCACGTTCCAGAAGGCCAAGCAGGTTTTCGGTATCAAATGTTGCCGTCCA
This sequence comes from Pacificimonas pallii, assembly GCF_019204005.1. GTDB lineage: Bacteria > Pseudomonadota > Alphaproteobacteria > Sphingomonadales > Sphingomonadaceae > Pacificimonas > Pacificimonas pallii. Next base: position 704,349 of record NZ_JAGSPA010000001.1, read on the forward strand.
CGCGGAAATCATGTCGTCAAGTTCCGCCTGATTGCGGCCTCGGGAAACGTGATCCCTGAAGCGGTCATCGGCGGCAAGTTCTGGCTTGCCCATGGCTTGTGACATGCGTGCCCAGACGCTGTCCTGATTGGCACCGATCAGGATTTCACCGTCTTTCGCCGGATAAATGTTTGACGGAGCAATGCCGGGCAGGATGGAACCGGTGCGCTCGCGGATGATGCCGCCGACGGTGAATTCCGCGACTGTCGACTCCATCATGGCGAGCACGGCTTCGTAGATTGCGGCATCGACCATCTGGCCTTCGCCGGTGCGCTCGCGGTGGTGCAGCGCCATCATCGCGCCAAGGCAGGCATAGGTCGCCGCGAGCGAATCGCCAATGGACAGGCCGACGCGGCTGGGCGGTGTCGACGGGTCGCCGGCGAGGTAACGCATGCCGCCCATGGCCTCACCGATCGAGCCATAACCCGCGCGTTTCGCATAGGGGCCGGTCTGGCCAAAACCCGATACGCGGATCATGATCAGGCGCCTGTTCAGCTCGTGCAGGCTTTCCCAGCCCAGCGACCATTTCTCCATGGTGCCGGGGCGGAAATTCTCCAGCAGGAAATCGGACTTTTCAGCGAGGCGGCGGACAATGTCCTGCCCCTCCGCCTCGCGCAGGTTTACCGTAATGCACTTCTTGTTGCGGGCGACGACGGACCACCACAAGGGGATGCCTTGGCCCCAGCCCCGCATCGGATCACCAGTGCCGGGCGGTTCGATCTTGATCACTTCCGCACCGTGGTCCGCCATCAACTGGCCGCAGAACGGACCCGCGATCAATTGGCCCATTTCAATCAGGCGAAGGCCCCGCAGGGCACCGTGCGCATCACTGCTCATCATTATCGCTCCTGGATCAAATTCGGCTAAATCCGCAGCCCCGCCGGGATGACTGCGTATAAATATGGCGTGAAATAATGTATACAATCTTTGTGCGCAGCCTCGTCACTTCTATGAATTTTGCAGAAATTGAATTTTTCTGCATACAATCTTGACGCGATCCGGCTGGTTGAAGAAGAAGTGCCTTCATGAGTGACTCGCTAGCGAACAATGTTCCCGCCGCCGCTGATCGCACGATCGACATCGTTGAGGTCGGTGCCCGTGACGGACTGCAAAATGAGCCGGAGGTCATCGGTACGGCTGACAAGGTCGCACTGATCACCCGCATGATGGATGCCGGGATCAGGCGCGTCGAGGTTGCGAGCTTCGTCCATCCGGAGCGCGTGCCGCAAATGGCCGATGCCGAAGCGGTCATCGAAGCGCTGCCGGATCGCGCGGACGTTTCCTATATCGGGCTATGCCTGAACAAGCGCGGTGTGATGCGCGGCATTGCCTCACGCGATGGCAATAAGCGCGGCATTGACGAAGCAGGCTGTGTCATCGTCGCCAGCGACACATTCGGCCAAAGGAATCAGGGCCAGAGCATCGAGGATGGCATCCGCGAAAATCGCGAGATGATCCGCCTTGCAAAGGACAATGGACTAAAGGCGCAGGTGACCATCTCCGCCGCCTTTGGGTGTCCGTTCGAGGGTGATGTGCCCATGGAAACAGTCGTCAGGCTGGCCAGCGAGATGGCCGAAGCCGGCGCGGAGGAGATCGCGCTTGCCGATACGATCGGTGCAGGTGTCCCGGCGCAGGTGACGCAGCTGGTCGGGATGGTCCGCGATGCTGTCGGCGACATGCCGCTGCGCGTCCATTTCCATGACACGCGAGGCATGGGCATCGCCAATGCATGGGCGGCATATCAGGCGGGCGTAACGACGCTCGACTCCTCGCTCGGCGGTCTTGGCGGTTGCCCGTTCGCACCGAATGCGACCGGGAATATAGCAACGGAAGATCTCGCCTATCTTATGCAGACAAGTGGCATCGAAACCGGCCTGGATCTGGCGGCGGCAATCAAGGTCAACCACTGGTTCAAGGATGTCATCGGCAAGGACCTGCCCAGTGTCGTCTCAAGGGCGGGCCTTCCCGCAGGATGGGAAGCCCGAATGAAGAGAACAGCATGAGTGATCGCCCGGGTGTCGACGTCGGCGGCACCATTACCGGCCTGCCGCTACCGAGGCAGCCGGTTTGGGCCGTGCAGGCAAAGGCTGCCTAGCGGGAATTACCCTTCCCGGTCAGCGCCCTCATCAAGGGACCGTGCCATAATGACGTCGTCATACCGGTTCTCACCGACCAGAAAGCGGCGGCTCCCGATGAGGGCGAAGCCGCTTTTGCGGTAGAAATTGATGGCGCGTCCGTTGCGGGCGTACACGCCAAGCAAAAGCCGCCTGCATCCAACCTCTTTTGCATGCGCGATCGTAGTGTTCATCAGGTTCATGCCGACCCCGGAACCGTGAAATCTCGACAGGACATAAATGCGCTTGAGTTCGACATCGCCAGGCTGCGATTCGACATCGGGCAGGTCAGGCGTGCTGAGCGCCGCATAGCCAATCGGTGCACCGCGCTTTCCCTCGGCCAGCCATAGCGCGCCGTCATCACTCGCCAGCCGCGCGGCATAATCCGCTGCGGAATGCTGTGTCCGGCAGTGCAGCAGGATATCGCTGCCCGGCAGAATATCGGCAAAGCTTTCCAGAAATGTCGCCTGGCCGATCAGAGAGAGACGGCCTGCATCGGTTATTTCGGCGGTGCGAACAGTAATATCGGTATCGTGCATGGCGGCTGTCTGCCGCTGCGCGGCAGAACAGACAAGGTGGCACGATCATGGCTGTTCGGCGCTTTTGGCCGCCCCCGCCGCGCCCATCAGGCGCATTGCGGCGCATGCTGTCCGGTTCCGAGGCGAATGGAGCGGCTGCAGCCACACTGACGGCGAAAGAATGCAGGAAATTATCGATATATTGTGCAAGCACTTATGACGGCGGCACAGAGTATCCTGGCCCTTGTGTCGGCGCTGCACGAGCTCACCAATGCTGCACAAAATGCTGCACAAAATGCTGCGCAGCATTTTCTTGGGCGCACCCTTGAACAATGCCGGGATTGGCTACATCATGAAGCCGTTGCTGATGACAGGCGAAGCGCTGGACGTGCCGGGCGGTGAGGAGATGAACGAATGACCATCCTTCCCCATGAACGTATCGACTGGCCGAAGGGTGAAAACACCGCGCTGTCCATCGTCGTCAATGTGGAGGAAGGCAGCGAGATGACGGTCGCGCGGGGCGACCGCGGTATGGAGCCGGTCGACGAGCTTGGCATTCACATCAAGTCACCTATTCGCAATTACGGGAATGAATCGAATTATCTGTACGGCCTGAAGGCTGGCGCGCCGCGCGTTGTCGGACTTTTGGAGAAATACGGCGTCATGGCCAGCTGGACCGTCGCCGCCATGAGTCTTGAACGCTACCCCGACCTGGGCCGCGCCATTCGTCAGTTGGGCCATGAGCCGGTCAGCCATGGCTATCGCTGGATCCACCAGTTCAGGATGGACGAGAAGACCGAGCGCAAGTTCATCAGAATGGCGACAGAATCGATCGAGAGGACAACGGGTACGCGGCCTTATGGCTGGCTCAGCCGCTATCTCCATACAGACAATACGCGCCGCCTGCTGATCGAAGCTGGCTACACATATCACATGGATGATTATTCCGGTGACGTGCCGTTCTGGGACCGGGAAACCGTGCCTGGCACGCCGCTGACGATCATGCCATATCAGATCGATTCCAATGACATGAAGATGTGGACCGACCCTGCCTACAGTCCCGAAGCGTGGCTGGACTATGCGCGGCGCAGCTTTGATCAGCTGGTCAAAGAAGGTGCGGAGGGGGCCCCGAAATATGGCTCGCTCGGCCTGCACCTCCGCATCATCGGCCGTCCAGGCCGCATCTGGGCCTTTGAGGAGTTTTTGAAACATGTGACCGGGCGTGATGACGTGTGGATCGCCAGCCGCAAGCAGATCGCGGATCATTTTGCCAAAGTGCACCCGGCGTGACGGGCGCGGGATATCTCCCTCTTTTTCGAGGAAAGCCTATGGAAAGGTGCAGGCCGCGGCCCGGCGGCCCCTGCTTTCAAAATTCAACGGTGGTAGATGTGGATGGCCCGAACGGCGCCTCGCCGTCCTTCTCCCGTCGCTCTCTGGAAGGGCGCGGGGCGGTATGACGAAATATCTCCGCCTTGAGAAATCCGGCCGTATAGCAACGCTTCTGATTGACCGGCCGGAGAAGAAGAACGCTTTCCTGCATGAGATGTGGGCCGCGCTGCCGGGGCTTGTTCATAAGGCGATGGGGGATGACGAGGTTCGGCTGCTGATCCTGCGCGGCGCGGGCGGAGATGCCTTTTCCGCGGGTGCGGATATCGCCGAGTTTGGCGCGAAAGCGAGCGACGCGGCGTGGGGCAAGGCAAATCAGTCCGCCATTCGCGATAGCCAGTATGCACTCGCACGCGCGCCCAAGCCGACAGTCAGTTTTATCGAAGGGGTCTGTGTCGGCGGCGGATGCGGCCTGTCCATTGCCTGCGATCTTCGCGTGTCGGGGCCGAAAGCGCGGTTTGGCATTACCCCGGCGCGCCTCGGCATTGTCTATTCGCTGCACGATACGAAGCTGCTGGTCGATCTGGTCGGCCCGGCGCAGGCGAAGCGCATTCTGTTCACCGCAAAGCTGATCGGCGCCGCCGAAGCGCACCGTATCGGTCTCGTTGATTTTCTATCGGATGATCCGGCCGCTGCGCTTGGCGAGTTGTCGGAAGCGATCCTGTCGGCAAGTCCGCTGTCCATTGCGGGCACAAAGCGCAACGTTTCCCGCATCCTGGCCGGGCAGTCCGATGATGATGAAATGACATTGGCTGAATTCCGCACAACGTTTCACAGCGCCGATTACAAGGAGGGCGTGGCGTCGTTCCTTGGCAAGAGAGAGGCCGAATTTTGAGCGATCAGAAACATGACGGCATCATGTGCGTCACGATCCTGGTCCCTGGCCTTGAGGCGGGCAGGTGTTCCGGGCGGACGCACGAAGCTGGGGGGCCGGAACGCCGTGCTATTGCACCCTAATTGGACGCGGCATGTTTCATCCGCCTGATCGAAAACCCGATGCGCGCCGATTTCGTGCCGAGGACGACTTACGGCCGCCATGGGAGCGTGGAGGCCGATCCCTTTTTTGTCGCCGCGGGTGAAGGGATCGGCGGCAGGCACCGGTAGGGCTGGTTCAGGTCGCGGCCTTCTCCGCAGCCGCCTTGCGTGAGCGAAATTTGAAATTCCGGAAAAGGTGCATGACGCTGGGCGGCGGGCCGGAGCGCAGGACGCCGTAACGGAAGAGCCGCGCAGAGACCAGAATCACGAGCCCGGCAAAGACAAGCTGCCAGGCAATGGCGATCAGGTGCGGCATCAGCTCCGCGTCCAGGCCCGCGCGCGCGGCCATCATGTAAGGGGCGGAGAGCGGGAACCAGCTGGCGATCAGCGCACCTGTTCCCGCCGGATTGTCGATGGCCCCCAGCGTGCCGATCAGGATCACCATCTGCAGGATGGTCACGGGCATCGAGAGGGTCTGCACTTCGCGGATCGATGTGCACAGACTGCCGATGCCCAGATAAATCGCGCCGTAAATCAGGTAGGCCGTCACGAAATATGCGCCGACCAGCGCAATGAATTGCGGCCATCCGCGCGCCGGGTCCTGCAAAATGCCCGCGGGAAGCTGGCCCAGAAGGAAGGCTGCGCCGCCGCCGAACATCAGGCCCCAGACCGTCACGCCGAGCAGCGATACGAACAGCATGGCGATCAGCTTGCCCGCAAATATGGCGGGGATCGGAACGGAGGCCACAAGGATCTCGATCACTTTATTGGCTTTCTCCTCCACCATGTTCGACAGCAGAGCGCCCGCCAGTAGCGAAATCAGTGTGAAAAGGACGATGGCCGCGCCAGTGGCGAGCGGCCCGCCATTGCCCGTCGCGGCGGCAGGCTGATCTGCGGCCTTCTCCTCGATCGTCTGAACGGTGATTTGCGGCCGCGCGGACATCAACCCGGCAAGCGGTTCGGCAAGCCCGGCCTCGGTCAGTGCCCGGCGTTCCCAGGCGCGCCCGGCAAGATAAGAGACGCGCTCCACATCGGTGTCGCCGCTGCGCAGAACCGACACGCGGCCTTCATCCGCGATCACCACCGCGCCAAAACGCGTGCTTCCCCGCCGCAGCAGGCGTTCTGCCTGTGCGCGTGGATCTTCCTCAGCCTCCAACTGTGTGAAAGCCAGTTGCGTCGGGGCGAGGCCAAGCGCCTGCATGACGTCGCCCTCACCCAGTTCGAATTCCGCCTCGATGGCCTTCAGGCGCCCTTCGTCCGACAGGTCCTGAAGGGTCGCCTCATCGAGCAGGCGCGCCGGGCGTGACAGCGCGTCAGGCAGGGGCACGTCACCGCGTACCCGGGTGAAGCGGCCGCGTAGCTGTGCATAGCGTTCTCGCGTGCGCGACAGTTTCGCGGTTTCCAGCAGCCACGGCGCATAACCGCCATCCGTATCGATAACGGCGGCGGAGCTTGGCGGCCGCGTCCGTTCATCGCCGCCGCCCTGCGCAAGGCTTGCGCCGAGGCCGAAAAGCAACCCGATGATCGGCATGGCGAGCCAGATCAGGAAGCCGCGCGACACGACGGTCGCGGTAATGTCGCGGCGCGCGATGGTCGTCACGGCGGCGAGAAAGGATGGGGCAGCCATCAGCGCGCTCCCCCATCTGCACGGGCATTGAAATCCTTGGCCTCTGGATCGCCCACCATGGCGACGAAGGCATCATGCAGCGTCGGACGCTCCGTCGTCAGTTCAATGATCTCGACATTGGCAGCCGCAAGGCGTTTCAGCGTCGCGTCAAGGCCTTCGGGTGGCAGCGGGAACCGGTACCGGCCCGCGGCATCGCGCGCGAATGTGCCGGGCAGATCGCCGATCGCATTGTCGAGCGGCAGGCGCGTCTTCACCACAACCTGCGCGGGGAGCACGGAGCGGGCATCCGCAACGCTGCCGGTAAAGCGTGTCCTGCCCCCGGCGATGATAACCAGCCCGTCGCACAGCCGTTCGGCGTGGGACATGATGTGCGTCGAAAAAAGGATCGTCGCGCCGCGGTCACGCTCCTTCGTGATGATCGCTTCGAGGGCGCCTTGATTCACGGGGTCGAGACCGGAAAATGGCTCGTCGAGAATGATGAGATCGGGTTCATGCACGAAACTGCCGAGCAGTTGCACTTTCTGCGCCATACCCTTTGAAAAGGTGCGGATCTTTGCGTTGATTTCACTTTCAAGGCCGTGCCGCGATAGCAGCTCTTCGGCACGCGCGCGGCCTTCTTTCAGCGGCAGGCCGCGCAGCGCGCCCATGAACGCGATCGTCTCGCGCGCGGTCATGGCCGGATACAGGCCGCGCTCCTCGGGCAGATAGCCGATCCGGTCCGCGATGGTCAGCGGATAATCGTCGCCCAGAATTGTCGCGTAACCCGCATCGGGCGTCAGGATGCCCAGCAGCATGCGCAGCGTCGTGGTCTTGCCGGCACCGTTCTGCCCCAGGAAGCCATAGATGCTGCCCGCAGGGACCTTCAGATCCACGCCGGAGACAGCCATCTTGTCGCCAAATGTCTTGGCAAGGCCATGCGCCTCGATGGCGTATGTCAAAACTGCTTCTCCTGTGGGCCGGTCACCGCCTACATATGGCATAATGCGTGATAATAAAGTCTTGTCAGATCCATTGCCTGCTCTGCGCGCCGAATCGGTGCGGCAGGGTTTCTCCGCTTTCGGCGTCGCGCCAATGGATGCGGCGCCGCAGGCAGGGGCCCGGCTGAGGCAATGGCTGAACGAGGGCATGCACGGCAATATGCTGTGGATGGAGGAAAAAGCTGACCGGCGCCGGTCACCCCGCGCGCTGTGGCCTGACGTTCGGAGCGTCATCATGCTGGGCATGAGCTATGCGCCCGCACTCGACCCGCTGCGCCATGCCGACAATGCCGACATCGGTGTTCTGTCGGTCTACGCGCATGGCGGCGATTATCATGACATCGTCAAGCGGCGGCTGAAGGCCGTGGCGCGCTGGATCGTCGCGCAGGCACCGGATAGCGAATTGAAGATCTTTGTGGACACGGCGCCGGTGATGGAAAAACCGCTGGCAGAAGCGGCAGGGCTTGGCTGGCAGGGTAAGCATACGAACATCGTGTCGGCGGCGCATGGATCCTGGCTGTTTCTGGGCTCGATTTATACCACATTGTCCCTTGCGGTGGACGCGCCGCACGCGGATCGATGCGGCAGTTGCAGCGCCTGCCAGACGGCCTGTCCGACCGATGCCTTTCCCACGCCTTACCGCCTCGATGCACGGCGCTGCATTTCCTATCTGACGATCGAGCATGCGGGACCGATCCCGCACGAATTTCGCCGTGCGATGGGAAATCGAATTTATGGCTGCGACGACTGTCTGGCTGTCTGTCCTTGGAACAAGTTCGCCGAGCGAAGCCGCGAAATGATGTTTGCCCCGCGCCCCGCCCTCACGCGCCCGCGGCTGGCAGACCTGGCTCAGCTTGATGACGCGGACTTCCGCAACATATTCGCGGGATCGCCGGTCAAGCGCATTGGACGGGAGCGGTTCGTACGCAATGTCGCCATTGCGCTTGGCAATCAGGGTGACGCGGCGGCGGCAGCGGCGCTCCGCCCGCTGGCCGGTGACGCGTCGCCGGTCGTGGCGGAGGCGGCCCGCTGGGCGCTTGGTGAATGCGGGGCGGCGGTTTAGCTGAACGCGCCGCGCCGCTCGACTTTGCCGCTCGGGCGCAATAGGCGGGCGCGGACTTCAAAAAAATGGATATTTATCATGCCCCACGCTCCCATCGCCTGCATCGGCAACGCCATTGTCGACGTGATCGCGCCTGCGACTGACGAATTTCTGACTGCAAACAATCTGGTCAAGGGCAGCATGACGCTCATCGACACGGCGCAGGCCGAAGCGTTATATGCCAAGATGCAGCCGGGCCGGGAAATTTCCGGTGGGTCCGGCGCGAACACGGCGGCGGGTATCGCCGCTCTGGGTGTCGGCGTGCGCTATGTCGGCCGCGTTGCCGATGACCAGCTTGGCAATGTGTTTCAGCATGATATTCGCGCGGGCGGTGTTTTTTACGACACACCGATGTCGAGCGCCGGAACCCCCACGGCGCGGTGCCTGATCCTGGTTACGCCGGACGGCGAGCGCACGATGCACACGTTTCTGGGCACCAGCGTCGATCTTGGCGAGGCGGATGTCGACTTTGAGGCCGCCGCCGCCGCCGACCTGCTCTATCTGGAGGGATATCTGTGGGATTCCGACAGCGCGCGGCCCGCGATGGAACGTGCCCGCGACCTGTCCCGCGCGGCCGGGAAACGCACGGCATTCACATTGTCGGATGGTTTTTGCGTGGACCGCCATCGCGACAGTTTTCGCGAGCTTGCGGGCGGCGGTGTCGATATCATCTTTGCCAATGAGGACGAGTTGAAGAGCCTGTACGAAACCGACGACTTTGCGGCGGCTCTGGATGCGCAGCGCGGCAAGGTCCAGATTGCCGCGATCACGCGCAGCGACAAGGGTTCAGTCATTCTCGCAGGTGACGAGACTATCGAAGTGCCCGCCAAAGCGGTCGCATCTGTCGTCGATACAACGGGCGCAGGCGATTTGTTCGCATCAGGTTTCCTCGCCGGGCTGCAGCAGGATCGCAGCCTGACGGATTGCGCGCGGCTTGGTGCGATGGCCGCAGCCGAAGTCATTTCACATTACGGCGCGCGGCCCGAGGCGGACCTGAAGGCGCTTGCTGCGAAGCTGTAGGCGCTGAGATAAGAAGCCAAAAAGATACGATGAAGGTCGCATCAATCCGTATCAAATACTCAACATATTAATGCGCAGCCTAATCAAAAAAACCGTACTACCACCACGTAGATTTCGAGATTTTCCCATTCAATATCACCAAACAGGCCAAACAGCAGGATCACGATTAGCGCCAGCGGGCACAGCCACGCGATCAGGAAGCGGTAGAGCATGTGCAACCAGCCGGAGATGCCGTTTTCGGCATCGATCAGCTTCCGGTCCGCAATCCAGCCCGCGAAGATCGCCGTCAGCAGCGCCGCGAGCGGTAGCAGGATTTTGCCTGTGACCGTGTCCAGAATGTCGAAGACCCCCTGACCCTCAAAGATCGGGATAAAGGTCAGCGGTTTGAAGTCTGCCAGCACGTTGAACGACAGCGCTGCCAGGATACCAATGGCAAAGGCGAGGCCACCGACGACCAGTGCCGTGCGCCGACGACTGAACCCGAACTTGTCGATGGCCCAGACCGTCGGTGCCTCCAGCAGCGCGACCGAACTGGTCAGCGCCGCGAAGAAAACCATCACGAAGAACAGCATGCCGATAAACGACCCCGCGGGCATCGACATGAATCCGGTTGGCAGCGTCTGGAACATCAGCGTCGGGCCGCCGTCGACAGCAAGGCCCGCTGCGAACACGATCGGAAAAATGGCAAGACCGGCGATAATGGCGACCAATGTGTCGGCGGCGGCGATGATCGCCGACGTCTTGGCCAGATTGACCTCGCGGCCCGCATAGGCGCCATAGGTGATCATCAACGCGGAGCCGAGCGACAGGGAGAAGAATGCCTGCCCCAGCGCCGACAGCATGACGCTTCCCGTCAGTTTCGATGCGTCAAAACTGAACAGGAAGGTGACGGCCTCGGCGAAATTGCCGGTGAACGCGCCATAAATGGTGATGCCCAGGAACAGGATGAAAAAGGCGGGCATCAGCCAAGTGGCAACCACCTCGATACCGCCCGACACGCCGCGCGCCACGACAAAGACGGTGACCGCCATGAAAACCGCGTGCAGGCTGAGCAGCAGGGTATTGTCCGCAAACAAAGCCGGCAACAGGGACTGCACATCCTCCGCCGTCCTGTCCGCGAAGGCGCCGCCGGTAAAATTGCCGAGCGAACCGACGAAATCGCTGGCGAACTGTCCGATATAAAACAGCACCCAGCCGCCAAGAACGCTGTAAAAACTGATGATCAGGAAGGCGCCGAGCATACCGACAGTGGCGAGAATCGCCCAGTGCTCGGACGCGCCCGATTCGCGGGCGACAGCACGCACGCTGCGGGGCGCCGATGCCTGTCCGTGCCGTCCGATCAGAGTTTCCGACAGAAGCACGGGAAGGCCGATCAAAACGACGCAGCCAATATAGAAAATGACGAACGCACCGCCGCCATTCGTCCCGGCCTCCGATGGAAAACGCCAGAGATTACCAAGGCCGACGGCCGAGCCCACCGCCGCGAGAATGAACGCCGCGCGCCCAGACCATTTGTCGCCGCTAATTCCCGCGACTGCTCCCGTTACCATCATCCGCTCCCACGCTTGATATGACGGTCTACTTACAGTCCGTTGCGGAGAGGGAAAGAGCGGAGACTGCCCTTGCGGATATTAACCCGCTGCGCCGCCCGACAGCATGGGTCCCATTGGCCGGCCGCCAAAGATATGGACGTGCAGATGCGGCACCATCTGGTGCGCATCCTCGCCCGCATTGGCAAGCAGGCGGTAACCGGGCTCCTCAAGGCCCGCATCGCGGGCGACTGTGCCGACGGCGCGAATAAAACCGCCGATCTCAGCATCAGTCGCTGTGGCTGAAAAGTCTGCCCATGAGCGGTACTTCCCTTTGGGGATTACCAATATGTGCGTCGGTGCCTGGGGATTGATGTCGGGGAAGGCATAGGCCCAGTCATCCTCGTAGATCTTCGTCGACGGGATGTCGCCGCGCAGGACTTTTGCAAAGATATTGTCGTCATCATAGTCGCCGGTGGCGGAAACGGGGGTCATGAAGTTCTCCTCAGCTCTTGCGCGCGGCCTTTTCGGCGAGGCCGCTCAGGCCTTCGCGCCGGGCGAGCTCAGCGTCGATATTGTCAGGGGTCAGCCCCGCATCGTGCCACAGCACGCTCAGGTGGAACAGCAGATCTGCGCTCTCGCCGATGATGGCCTGTCGGTCATCCTGCACGGCGGCAATGACCGTTTCGATTGCCTCTTCACCGACTTTCTCGGCGACCTTCGCACGTCCCTTGGCAAGGAGGGCCGCCGTGTGGCTTTCCGATGGCGGCGCATCGGCGCGCGCAGCAACGATCAGCGCGAGCCGGTTCAGGATGTCGGTCATGCAGCCTTCCCCTCGGTGCCGCGCCGGACTTTGATGCCTGCCGCAGCCATGGCGGCACGGGCCTCGCCAATGGAGACTTTCCCGAAGTGAAAGATGCTGGCCGCCAGGACGGCGCTCGCATGCCCTTCACGCACGCCTTCAACCAGATGGTGCGCATTGCCGACCCCGCCCGACGCGATCACCGGCACCGGTACGCTGTCCGCGATGGTTCGGGTCAGGCGCAGATCATAGCCGTCCTTCGTGCCGTCACGGTCCATCGAGGTCAGCAGGATCTCGCCCGCGCCCTTTTCCACGGCGGTCCGCGCAAAGGCGACCGCATCGATTCCGGTTTCCCTGCGCCCGCCATGTGTGAAAATTTCCCAGCGGCCATCGCCGACCGACTTCGCATCGATGGCGCAGACCACGCATTGCGTGCCAAAGGCTTCGGCAAGCCGCGCGATCACATCAGGGTCGCGTACGGCGGCGCTGTTTACGGCGACCTTGTCCGCACCCGCCAGCAATAGCGACCGTGCGTCCTCGGGCGCACGCACGCCGCCGCCAACCGTCAGCGGTACGAAACACTGATCTGCGGTGCGCCGGACGATATCGATCAGCGTCCCGCGATTTTCATGCGTGGCACCAATGTCGAGAAAGCAGATCTCATCCGCGCCCGCTGCATCATAGGCTCGCGCGGCCTCCACCGGATCACCGGCATCGCGCAGCGACACGAAATTTACACCCTTCACCACGCGCCCTTCGGCGACGTCGAGACAGGGGATGATGCGGATGGCAGCCATGACCTGCGTACCTAATCGGCCCGTCAGTAAGGTCGAGTCCTTATCGCGCTAGCCCGCGATGCTGAGCGCCTGCGCCAGTTTCATTCGGCCATCGTAAAGCGCGCGGCCGACGATAACGCCGGTAATGTTGGTCGTTGCAGAGGCTTTTTTCAGGGCGCGAATGTCGTCCGGCCCCGATACGCCGCCGGACGCGATCACGGGCAGCGTAACCGCCGCTGCAAGTTCCCGTGTCGCCTCAAGATTTACGCCCGTCAGCAGGCCGTCGCGGCCGACATCGGTAAACAGGAGCCCGGCAACGCCGGCATCCTCAAAGCGCCGGGCCAGATCGACAACGGCAATGTCACTCGTTTCCGCCCAGCCTTCGGTCGTCACGAAACCGCCGCGCGCGTCCACCGCGACGACGATGCGCCCCGGCAGGTCCGCCGCAGCCTGTTTGACGAGTTCCGGGTCTTTTAGCGCCGCGGTCCCCAGCACGACGCGGTCAACGCCAAGGTCCAGCCAGTTGCGAATACTGCCGCGCGTGCGGATACCGCCGCCCAGTTGCACGCGTCCGGGAAACGCCTTGATAATCCGCTCGATGGTGTCCGCGTTCTTTCCGCGGCCCTGTGTCGCTCCGTCCAGGTCGACGACATGAAGCCATTCCGCGCCTGATTTGCCGAAGGCGCGCGCCTGTTCGGCGGGGTCGTCGGAATAGACGGTCGCGCGGTCCATATCCCCCTCGGCAAGGCGCACGACCTCACCGCCCTTGATATCAATGGCGGGATAGATGGTGAACGGCATGGAGGGGTTCCTTGAGAACAATACGCGACGACGATACGCGCTTTACCGTACTGATCTACGGTTTCCAGTCGAGAAATGCGCGCAGAAACGCGAGTCCGTAATGCTGGCTTTTTTCCGGGTGGAACTGGGTGCCGAGCAAATTGTCGCGGCCAATGATCGAGGTGATGGACTCGCCATAGTCACTGGTCGCGAGCAGGCAGGCGTGATCATCCACATCGAAATGGTAGGAATGCACGAAGTACGCCTCGCCATTGTCCTCAAGCCGCCCAATGGCGTCATGACGCATCCCGGCAAGCTTCATCGAAACCTGGCTCCAGCCCATATGCGGTACTTTCAGCCCCGGATCGACGGGGTCCAGCTTCACGACCTCGCCCTTGATCCAGCCAAGGCCCTGATGCGTGCCGCGCTCCCGGCTGCGGCCCGCCATCAATTGCATGCCAACGCAGATACCGAGGAAAGGCGCGCCGCCGCCCACGACCCGTTCTTCCAGCATCTCGATCATGCCGGGGACGGAGCGCAGCGCGGTTGCGCACTGACCAAAGGCACCGACGCCCGGCAGCACGATACGGTCCGCGCCGCTGACGGCCTTTGCGGAATCAGTGATCACGACCTGCCCCCCGGCGACGCAATCCTTTGCCGCGGTTTCGACAGCCTTTGCCACAGAGCGCAGATTGCCTGCGCCATAGTCGATGACAGCAATTCGCTGTGCCATGTCCCAATCCCTGATTTTTTACGCCTTATCCGCCCAGCATGCCTTTCGTGCTGGGAATCGCGCCCTGTTGCCGCGGGTCGATCTCGACCGCCATCCGCAGTGCGCGTGCGAATGCCTTAAACACCGATTCGATAATGTGATGTGAATTTCCGCCATATAGCGTTTCGACATGCAGGGTTATCGCCGCGGCCTGCGCGAAACTGTCAAAGACGTGCGGAAACAGTTCGGTGTCCATCTCGCCCAGGCGCAGCTGCGGAATTTCCACCTTGTAAACGCAATGTGGCCGCCCGGAAATGTCGAGCACGCAGCGGGTCAGCGTTTCGTCCATCGGCGCGTAGGCCTGACCATAGCGGCGGATCCCCGCCTTGTCGCCGAGCGCCGCCTTCACCGCCTCGCCAAGCGCAATCGCGGTATCCTCGACTGTATGATGCTGATCGATGTGAAGGTCGCCCTTCGTTACCAGCCGGATATCGATCAGCGCGTGCCGCGCCAGCTGTTCGAGCATATGATCGTAAAAGCCGATTCCCGTCGAAATGTCATACGTTCCCGTGCCGTCGAGATCGACGGACAGACGGATATCGGTTTCTTTCGTCTTGCGGACGATTTCAGCAGTGCGGGTCATGCGCCTGCCCTTAGCGGCGTTGCCGCAGGAATTAAACGCCGCGCTCGTGTCATATCCCTTGTTCTGCAAACGCTCTCTATTGGTCAGCGGCCCGTCGGTGCCACCCGCCAGACCTTATTGCCGACATCATCCGCCACCAGCAGGGCGCCGGTGCGGTCAAAGGCGACGCCGACCGGGCGGCCTTTGGCGACATCACCGACAAGAAATCCGGTCAGCAGGTCCTGTGCGGGTCCGGACGGCTGAGCGCCATCAAACGGAATATAGATGACCTTATAGCCGGAGTGCGGTTTGCGGTTCCACGAGCCATGCTGGCCCACCACGGCGCCGCCGCCATTTGGCGTGAAGGCCAGGCCGAGGCTCGCCGTATGCGGGCCAAGCGCGTAGTCGGGAACGATCGCCGCCTCAACCAGGTCCGGGCGCCGATCGGCGGTGCGGTCGTCGACGATGCTGCCGAAATAACTATATGGCCAGCCGTAAAAGCCACCCTCCTTAACGCTCGTCATATAATCAGGCACAAGGTCGCTTCCGAGCATGTCGCGTTCGTTAACGGCCGTCCAAAGTTCGCCTGAACCCGGGTTCCAGTCCATGCCGACCGGATTCCTGAGGCCGCTCCCGAAAATACGCATATTGCCGGTGGCGATGTCATATTCGTGGATGGCCGCGCGGCCCTCTTCCACCTCCGGATTCGCCTCCATCACATTGGAAACGCTTCCCACGGCAATGTAGAGCTTTTGGCCATCGGGACTGGCCAGCAAATTTCGCGTCCAGTGACCAGCCTTCCCGCCAATGACCGGCAGATCGACGATCTTTGTGCCGGGACCTGTGATGGACGTGGTGCCGTCGCGGTAAGGATAGGCGCGGACGTCGGCGAAGTTCGCGACGTAGAATGTGTCCCCGACCAGGGCCATGCCAAAGGGGCTGGCGAGGCCCTCTGTCAGGAATTCGTGACGCTCGTCGACTGTGCCGTCGGCGTCGGCATCGCGCAGCAAGGTAATCCGGTTCGCCGGAAGGCCGCCCGCGCCTGCGCTCGCCATCACCTTTTTTTCGATCCAGGCCATCACGCCCGATGCATCCTCGGGCGGCTTGCGCGTTTCGGCGACCAGCACATCGCCATTTGGTAGGCGGTACATCCAGCGCGGACTGTCGAAGTCGCCGGCATATTCCGTTACCGTAAATCCGGGTGCGGCAACTGGCGTTTCGCCCTTGGCCCATGCCCCCGGCTCTGCGATGTTGACCGTCGGGAACAGGGTCTTGGCGGGCGCGGGCAATTCCGGATCCGTCCCCATGCCCTCGGCTACTGACAGATTGGCCGATTCGCCGCAGGCCGCGAGCAGCAGGGGCAGGGTGCAGATCAGGCGGCGCATTGACGGACTCCGGACGGACAGAATTGAAACGGACCTAGCAACGCCCATATCCGGTGTCGAACATCCACGATGAATTGAGACACGAATGTCCGATATCCAATCCATGCACGGTACGACGATCTGCGGTGTCCGGCGCGGCAATAAGGTCGTGATTGCAGGCGACGGCCAGGTCACGCTGGGCCAGACCGTTATGAAGGGAAATGCGCAAAAGGTGCGCAAACTTGGCGATGGCAGCGTCATTGGCGGCTTTGCGGGTGCAACCGCAGACGCCTTCACGCTGCTGGAACGGCTGGAGACGAAGCTGGAACGGTACCCCGGGCAGCTGAAACGCGCCTCCGTCGAACTTGCGAAAGACTGGCGCACCGATCGCTATCTAAGGAAGCTGGAGGCCATGATGATCGTCGCCGACAAGGACGTTACGCTCGTCCTGACAGGGACCGGCGATGTGCTGGAGCCGACCCATGATGTTACCGCGATCGGCTCGGGCGGGAATTATGCGCTCAGCGCCGCGCGTGCGCTGATGGATGCCACCGACCTTGATGCCGAGGATATTGCCCGCCGTGCCATGGCGGTGGCGGCGGAGATTTGCGTCTACACCAATGACAGCCTGACCATCGAACAGCTGGAAGCCACAGAATAATGACAGAACAGAACTTTACAGTCCCTGATCGCGCGATCGAGGGTTTAACCCCGCGCGCCGTGGTTGCCGAGCTTGACCGCTATATTGTCGGCCAGAATGAAGCAAAGCGCGCTGTTGCTGTCGCGCTGCGCAATCGCTGGCGGCGGCAGCAGCTGGACGATACGCTGCGCGAGGAAGTGAACCCGAAGAATATCCTGATGATCGGCCCCACCGGGTGCGGCAAGACGGAAATCTCGCGGCGGCTTGCGAAGCTGGCCGAGGCGCCGTTTATCAAGATCGAGGCGACGAAGTTCACCGAGGTCGGCTATGTCGGCCGTGATGTCGAGCAGATCGTCCGGGATCTGGTGGAAGAGGCCATTCGCCTTATCCGCGAGCAGAAGCGTACCGCCGTTCGCGCGGATGCGGAGAAGGACGCCGAGGAACGCGTGCTCGACGCGCTGGCGGGCAAGGATGCTTCCAGCGGTACGCGCGAAAAGATGCGCGAAAAGCTGCTGAGGGGCGAGCTTAACGAGCGCAAAATCGAGATCGACGTCGAGGCTGCCCCGCAAATGCCTTTCGAAATGCCCGGCATGGGCGGCCAGGTCGGCATGATCGATATTGGCGGCATGTTCGGCAAGATGGGAAAGCAGCAGAAGAAACGGAAACTTTCCGTTGCACAGGCCTTTGAAGTGCTCTTGGCGGAGGAGTCGGACAAACGCCTCGACGATGACGAAATCTCCCGCGAGGCTGTTGAGGCCGCCGAGCAAACAGGCATCGTTTTCCTTGACGAAATCGACAAGATTGCCGTCAGCGACGTACGCGGCGGCTCGGTCAGCCGTGAGGGGGTGCAGCGCGATCTTCTCCCGCTGATAGAGGGTACCACGGTGTCGACGAAACATGGGCCGGTGAAGACCGACCATATTCTCTTCATCGCGTCCGGCGCATTTCATGTCGCCAAGCCATCGGACCTGCTGCCAGAGTTGCAGGGTCGCCTGCCTATCCGTGTCGAGCTGAAGGGCCTGACGGGAGAGGATTTTCGCCATATTCTGAAGGACACGGAAGCCAGCCTGATCACGCAATATCGTGCGCTGATTGGCACGGAAGGCGTCGAGTTGACCTTCACCGACGACGCCATCGACCGCATTGCAAAGCTGGCCGCGGACGTGAACGCGTCAGTCGAAAATATCGGCGCGCGGCGTCTGCAGACCGTATTGGAAAAACTCGTCGAGGAAATCAGCTTTTCCGCGAGCGAAAAGGGCGGTGAGAAAATCGAGATCGATGCCGCCTATGTGGACAAACAGCTGAACGAGATCGTGGAGGATCAGGACCTGTCGAAATACGTCCTGTGATTTTGCGGATGGCCATTGCCTCACATCTGTATTAGTGGAGCAATACACATGTGAGGAAAAGCGCGGATGGTGAAGAGTATCGGTTGGATCAAAGCGCACCCATGGTGGTCCGGTCTGATCGGCGTCGGCGTGCTTCTCGTCCTTTTCGCGCTTTTCGGTGGCGGTCCAGCGCAAAGCCCTGCTGTCGAAACGGCGTTGATTGATCGCGGCGATGTCGTGCGTACAGTCGCAGCATCGGGCACGGTCCGGGCGCGGCGCACGGTAGAGGTTGGCGCTGAGGTTTCCGGACAGGTCGCCGACGTTTTCGTCGACTTCAACGATGATGTGCGTGCAGGCCAGATTCTTGCCCGGATCGACCCGACGCGGTTGCAGGCGCAACTTGGTCAGGGTCAGGCGCAGATCGCGCTTGCGCAATCGCAGCGGGACCAGGCCCTGGCGTCCCGAAGGCGCGCACGGGCGCAGCTGATCCTGCAAACTTCCGAATATGACCGCCGCAAGGCACTGGAGGGGCGCGGCTTCGTAAGCCAGGCATCGCTGGATCAGGTGGCGGCCGCGCGCGACAGCGCGCGGGCCGAGGTGCTGCAGGCGGAGGCTGGTATTGCCAATGCGGCGGCGCAGCTCCGCCAGGCACAGGCATCCCTGGATTCCGCACGCCTCGACCTCAGCCGGACCGAATTGCGCGCACCGATCGATGGTACCATCATTCAGCGCAATATCGATCCGGGGCAGACGGTCGTGTCCGCGTTTCAGACCGCCACGCTGTTCGAGATCGCGGAGGACCTGTCGCGCATGCGCGTCGAGGCGGACGTGGATGAAGCGGACATCGGCCAGATGCGGGTCGGGCAGGCCGTCCGGTTCTCGGTGGATGCGTATCCCGGCGATTTTTTTTCCGGTGCCGTCGAGGAAGTCCGCAAATCGCCAACGGTTGAGCAGAACATCGTGACCTATCTGGTTTTGCTGACGGTCGGCAATGAAGACGGCAAGCTGCTGCCCGGCATGACCGCAAATGTGGAGATCGTGACCGGTGAAGTGAAAGACGTATTGCGCGTACCCGCTGCGGCTCTTCGATACCGCCCTTTGCCCAAGGAGGGAGAGGATGAGATCGAGGTCCCGGATGGCCCCATCGTCTGGCGGAAGGGCGATGATGGCGAACCGGTGCCGGTTTCCGTGAAGACGGGGCTGACCGGTGTCGATTTCGCCGAGATTACGAGTGATGACCTTTCCGTCGGCGATGAGGTGATTACCCGCGCCGCCAGTCCTGTGTCCTGAGCGACATGATTGTCCGCACGCACGAGCTGGTGAAGGTTTACGAAACCGGCGGTGAGACGGTGCATGCGCTCGACGGCGTTTCCATTGGCGTGTCTCAGGGCCAGTTCGTTGCGATCATGGGGGCCTCGGGGTCAGGGAAATCGACCTTCATGAATATGATCGGCTGCCTCGATGTTCCCACCAGCGGGAGCATAGAGATTGCCGGCCGCGATGTTGCCGGCCTATCGCGGGACGAGCTGGCGGAGGTCCGCAATCGCCAGCTTGGCTTCGTGTTTCAGCAGTTCAACCTGTTGAAGCGGACCAGTGCGACGCAGAATGTCGCTTTGCCGCTAATCTATGCGGGCGTGTCCGTCAGTGAGCGCCGCGCGCGGGCCGAGGCGCAGCTTGCCGATGTCGGACTTGGCGACCGGTTGCAGAACATGCCCAACCAGCTGTCGGGCGGGCAACAGCAGCGCGTGGCGATCGCGCGCGCGCTCGTCACGCGCCCCTCGATCCTGCTGGCCGACGAACCAACCGGTGCGCTCGATTCAAAGACATCCGTTGAGGTCATGAAAATCCTGCAGGGTCTGTCCGAAAAAGGCATCTCCATCATCCTCGTCACGCATGAAGATGACATCGCCGCATATGCGGAGCGGCGGATCGATTTCCGCGATGGCCGGGTCATTGCCGATGAGCCTGTCAGGAACAGGCGGTGAGGCGGGCGCCATGAATACCTTCGATAATATCATTATCGCGCTGACCGCGCTGCGCACGAACCTGATGCGCTCCATCCTGACGACGCTTGGTATCATCATCGGCGTGAGCGCGGTGATCCTGATGGTCGCGCTTGGTAATGGCCTGCAGGGGCTGGTGATTAACCAGGTCAACAGTCTGGGTAGCAATCTGATTATCGTCATCCCGGACAGTGATGGCGGTCGGCGCTCATCGCAGGACGGCGTGTTGACCGAACGCGACGCCGATGCCATCCAGCGCGAAATTCCTGAAGTTTCGGCCGCCAGCCCACGACTTAGCAAGTCCGTGAAGGTGGTTGCCGGCAACCAGAACCGCTCCACGCAACTTGCGGGCGCGGACCCCGATTTCGTGGCGGTAAATAATTGGGATATCGTCACGGGGCGCAATTTTACCGTCGCAGAAGCCAGAAGCGGTGCGAAGGTGGCCCTGATTGGCGATACAGTGCGAGAGGAACTTTTCGGCGACGTAGACCCCGTCGGCCTGACATTCCGCGCCAACGGGACACCGCTGATGGTGATCGGCCTGCTAGGCGCCAAGGGCGGCGGGCTTGGCAATGATCAGGACGACCTGATTGTCGTGCCGCTGACCACCGCGCGGCGCCGGATATCGGGCGGGTTACAGACTGCGGGACCGCCCGACGCCGTGCAGGTCATCTTCGTCGCGTTTCAGGAGGGGAGCGACATGAACCGCGCGAAAGAGGATGTCGAAAACGTGCTCCGCTCCCGCTACCGCATCGACGAGGATGAGCTGCCAAGCTTTTCCGCGTTTTCCATGGAAGAACAGCTGAGAAGCGCCGAATCGATCCTCGGTGCGTTCAAAATCGGCCTTGCCGGGGTCGCCGCGATCTCGTTGGTCGTTGGCGGTATCGGTATTATGAACATCATGCTCGTCTCCGTGACGGAGCGCACCCGCGAGATCGGTTTGCGCATGGCCGTCGGCGCGCGCACGCGGGACATTCGCCTGCAGTTTCTTGTCGAGGCCATTGTCCTGTGCGTCATTGGCGGTCTGATCGGGCTTGCGATTGGCGGCGGCGGCGCGCTGGCGATGCGCAATGTGCTGCCCGACTGGCCGATCACCATCGGCGCGGGAACCGTGGCGCTGGCCATCGGCGTTTCGGCGGCCGTAGGCCTTGGCTTCGGGCTATATCCCGCCAACCGCGCAGCGAAGCTGATTCCGATCGATGCGCTTCGGCATGAATAGCGCGCTAGGAATAGCAAGAGGCCGCATCCTGGCTGTGGACATGTAAGGCAGCGCCATGAAATATCTTGAAGACATGGTTGTCGGCACGAAGGCCAGCTTCGGCCATTATGACGTCAGGCGGGACGAGGTGATCGAATTCGCCTCAAAATATGATCCGCAGGCTTTTCATCTCGACGACGAGGCGGCGGCGAAAACCCATTTCGGCCGCCTCAGCGCGTCTGGCTGGCACACCTGCGCAATGACCATGGCGATGCTTGTCGAAAATCTGAAGGACAGCGACCAGGCGAGCCTGGGATCACCGGGACATGACGGGCTTCGCTGGTTGCGTCCGGTTTATCCTGGCGACGTGCTGCGCGTGGAAACCGAACTCACTGAGGTCCGGCCCAGCCGTTCCCGCCCGGAAATGGGTTCGGTGCACTACAACATCACCGTCTTCAATCAGGATGACAAACCGGTCCTGACAATGAAGAGCATCGGCCTGATGTCAACGCGGCCCAAGCAGACATCGCGGAGCAGCGATGTCTAGCGGCCTTTAGCCCGTCAGGATCAGCATATATTCGTCGGCGCTTTTCTGGAGCGATGACAGTTCCTCGTCGAGATCGCTGGAGGAACCTGCGGCTTCTGCCGTCTGCGTGCTGATAACCTCGGCGGTCTCCCTGATTTTTTCAATCGCGGAGGACATCGTATCGGCGGTTGCGGCGCCTTCATTCACCGCGCGGCTGATCATCATAAGCGTGTTTGACTGCTCTTCCATTGCCGCTTTCGCATCTATGGCGGCACTGCGGATGCCTTCGACCGTTTCCAGGATTGAACGATTGGCGCTAACGGCACTTTCCGTCGCGTCCTGAATCGAGGCGATCTTCTGTGCGATGTCTTCCGTCGCGGTCGCGGTTTGGTTTGCCAGACTCTTCACTTCATTTGCGACAACGGCAAAGCCTCTGCCACTATCCCCTGCCCGCGCCGCTTCGATCGTCGCATTGAGCGCGAGAAGATTTGTCTGACCCGCGATGTTGCGGATCAGACCGAGGATCGACTCGATTGCCTTCGAATGCCCTGCCAGCAGGTCAACGGTTTCCACGGCCGTCTGCGCCTTTGATTTTGCGATATCGACCGTGTCGGATGTGCTGGCCACGTTCGATGCGGTCCTTGCGATGTCCCTCAGAAGGCCTTCTGATTTTTCCGCCGCTTCGTGCATCGCGCGCGCCGATTCCGCAGCTGCGGTCGCGACACCAGCTGCCTTGGCCAGCGTTTCGCGGGTCAGACCGGCCGCCTCATCGGACTGCCGCCGCGTCTGCTGGCTCTTGCGCGAGGCGACCGATACCACACTCGCAATACTGCTTTGAAATTTCGCGCTTTGCACGGCGACACGCTCACGTGTTTCCGCCACCGTCAGAGCCTGAATCCGCGTTAGCGCAAGTTCCTGCTCCATCTGCGTCACACGAAGCCAGTCATTTAGCATCTCCGTCCGTTTTTCGCTGGCCGGAAGAGCTTCCCGAAAAAGGGCGAAGGCGGCTTCGTTTACCGCCGTGAACGAGCCGATAAATGCAAAGGAACTCGCCTTTGCCGCATGAAGTAGATTTCCCAAAGCGGCAGCATGTTGCATCCAGTCCTCGTCGATAGGAGATGTCCATTTCCGCCGGACATAGTCCCTGGTCCTTGCCCTCGACTGCTCCAGCCCGTCTTCCGAAGCCGATGGGCCGATCTGCCAAAGTTCAGCAAAACGGTCCCAGACTATCCTCGCAAGCTCATCGAAATGTGGCTCCAGGATCTGGCCGATCATCAAATGATGTTGCTGACAGCTTTCATTGATTCGGTAAGCCTCAAGGCGCGCATCAGCGTCCATGTGCCCCAGCGCGCTATCGATCAGGGAATTGTTCTTCGACATCGCGGCGTGACCTTTTCTGGCTCCTGTTTTTCGCGATAGGACCGTAAGGTTAATAAGTGTTTAGTATCTGACCTATTCGCCTTCGAAGTCGATTAGCGACTGGACCCGAAGACCACTGTCGCGCAGCCGCGCCGCGCCGCCAAGATCGGGCAGGTCGATCAGGAAGGAAGCACCTGCGCAAACGCCTCCGGCCTGCTCTATGAGCTTCGTGGCCGCAATGGCGGTTCCGCCCGTCGCGATGAGGTCATCGACAAGAAGGACACGGGCTCCCCGGGGTACGGCGCCCTCATGCATTTCAAGCCGGTCCGCACCATATTCCAGCGCATAATCGGTGCCCATGGCAGGACCGGGAAGCTTCCCGGCCTTCCTGAGCATGAGCACGCCTGCCGATAGTTTTGGCGCGATGCCGCCGGCAAACAGAAAGCCCCTCGCTTCTATGCCGGCGACCAGATCGATGTCGTGCGGCGCGCCCGATACCATGCGCTCAATCGCTTCGGTGAACCCCGCGGCATCGGTCAGGAGTGTTGAAATGTCCCGAAACCGGATGCCCGGCTTCGGATAATCCGGTATCGTGCGGATGAGAGACTTGAGGTCGATGCTCATGACATGACCCGGCTGGCGATACTTTGCAGCGCTTCGGCGGTCTTCTGCGGCCACGCCTCGCGCGGCGTTATGACCGCATGTTCAAGCGCACGGTCGCAGCCGCTAGCGCATGGAGAATTTTTGGCCTGCCGCCCTTTGGCATAGGCCGTTACCAGTTCACGCGCCCGGCCGACATTCGCCTGCATGACGGCAAGAATATCGGCTGTCTCGGCACCGCTTTCATCGTCGCGCCAGCTGTCATAATCCGTCACCATCGCAATTGCCGCGTAGCAAAGCTCCGCTTCCCTCGCGAGCGCCGCTTCCGGCATGGCCGTCATGCCGATGACATCAAGCCCGGCGCGGCGGTAGAGGCGCGATTCCGCGCGTGTGGAAAATTGCGGGCCTTCCATGCAAAGATATCCGCCCCCATTCGTCACATCGACGCCCGCAATGCGGGCGGTCTCGGCCAGTGCCGCCCGCAGCCGTGCGCATATGGGATCGGCAAGTCCCACATGGGCTGCAATGCCGTCACCGAAGAAAGTACGGCTGCGGGTGCGCGTGCGGTCGACAATCTGGTCGACCAGCACGAAACTGCCAGGCGGGAGATCTTCCCTGAATGATCCGCAGGCGGCAACGGAGACGATTTCGGTACAGCCCGCAATCTTCAGCGCTGCGATATTCGCGCGGTAATTGATTTCATGCGGCAGAAGGCGGTGACCGCGTCCGTGACGCGGCAGAAAGACCAGTTCGGTCTCGCCGAGCCTGCCGAACAGCAGTTCGTCCGACGGATCACCCCAGGCCGTGGTCACGGGACGCCATTCGCGGTCCGTCAGCGCATCCAGGTCGTAAAGCCCGCTGCCGCCAATCATGCCCAAGGCCATTGTTCATCTCCAGCAATCGTCAGCGCGCCCCATATCAGGATGTAGTATGTTCACATCCTGAGGTCCGCAACAAACTGCGGGCCTATCCGTCAATTTGCAGAGTGGGAATGCCCCGCATATATGCGCCGACAGTCGGCCAGGCTCTTGAACCTGCGCAGCCGCATGTGTTCTGGCGGCTGACCACGGCGCGCCGCATCACGTGCTTTCCGCAGATTTCGCGGCATGCGCTGCGGACAAGTGGAAATGGCCGCAGCCGCAAAACGGCAGAGGCAACGCGCGCCCTGTCCAATCGCCGCTGAAGCGTAAGAGATGCTAGTGCTTCTGGTCGGCCCAGACGCGGCGATAGGCAATATAGGCCAGGCCGGTGAAGATCAGCAGGAAAATGATCGTGCCGATGCCCGCCTGCTTGCGCTCTTCCATCTTGGGTTCGGCAGCCCAGGTCAGGAACGCCGCAACATCCTTACCCATCTGATCGATGGTGGCGGGGGTGCCATCGGCATATTCCACCAGGCCATCGGACAGCTGCGGCGGCATCGCGATCCACAGGCTGTGAAAATGCGGATTGTAATTCAGGCCTTCCTGCTTCTGGCTTTCCGGAAAGGATGCGGGAACTGGCTCATATCCAGTAATCAGCGAATAGAGGTAGTTTGAGCCATCCGGGCGAGACTTCGCGATCAGCGACATGTCAGGCGGCAGCGCATTATTGTTCGCAGCGCGTGCCGCAATTTCATTTGGATAAACCTCCGGAAACTTGTCGGCGAGAGTCGCGGGCCGTGTATCAGCCTCGCCAGTGTCCGGATTGATCGAGGGCACCTCAACGACCCAGTCAGTCGCGATCTGCTTCACTTCGGCTTCGTTAAAGCCGATTTCCTGGAGGTTGCGAAAGGCAACGCGCTTGAGGCTGTGGCAGCCCGAGCACACGTCCTTGTAGACCTGAAAGCCGCGCTGGAGCTGCTGATTGTCGAAGCCGCCGAATACGCCAAGCCCCATATTGCCATTCCACGACCAGTCCACGGACTTATTATATTTGTGATATTCTTCACGGACCTGATCGGATTCGCTCGTCTCCGCGTCAGCGGCCGCTTTTAGATCGGTATAGCCGGCAAGGATCAGAACGAAGATGAATGTCGCGCCAATGGCGTAGGAAATGAAACGGAACATGCCTTAAGTCCTATTCTGCCGGCTGCGCGGTTGGGGCGGCATTTCTGCCTGTATCGGTGATCCCGGCAGGCGCTCCTGTCGAGGCATCTCCCTTCAGCACCGCCTCGGATATCGATGCCGGCAGGGGGAGCGGCGTTTCCGTCCGCGATACCAAAGGCAGGATGATCAGGAAGTGCGCGAAATAATAGATCGCCGCGATCTGCGAGATGATGATGTATGGCTGCTCCGCAACAGCGCCGCCGCACCATGACAGAATCAAGATGTCGGCAAGCAGGACGTAGGTCCACATACGCGCTTTCGGACGATAGCGCATGGACTTCACCGGTGACGAGTCGAGCCATGGCAGGAAGAATAGCAGCACGATCGCGGAGACCATTGCGACGACGCCCCAGAGCTTGGCTTCCAGGATGAAGTCGAAGGTGAACGCCCGCAGGATGGCGTAGAACGGCCAGAAATACCATTCGGGAACGATATGCTCGGGCGTCGCGAGCGCGTTCGCTTCGATATAGTTGTCTGGATGGCCGAGGAAATTCGGCATGAAGAACAGGAAGATCGAGAAAATCGTCAGATAGACGCCGACCCCGAACAAATCCTTCGCCGTGAAATAGGGATGAAACGGAATGGTATCCGCAGGGCCCTTCACTTCGACACCGGTAGGATTGTTGGACCCCGGAATGTGTAGTGACCAGATCTTCAGCATCACCACGCCCGCAATGATGAAGGGCAGAAGGAAGTGCAGGCTGAAAAAGCGGTTGAGTGTGGCATTATCGACAGCAAATCCGCCCAGAAGGAACGTCACGATCGCGTCGCCCACCACCGGTATGGCCGAGAACAGGTTGGTGATCACCGTCGCGCCCCAGAAGCTCATCTGACCCCAGGGGAGCACGTAGCCCATGAAAGCAGTGGCCATCATCAACAGGAAGATAACGACGCCCAGCATCCACACGAGCTCACGCGGCGCCTTGTAGGAGCCGTAATACAGGCCGCGCCACATGTGCACATAGACGACGATGAAGAAGAAGCTGGCGCCATTGGCATGCATATAACGCATCAGCCAGCCATAATTCACGTCGCGCATGATGTGCTCGACAGAAGAGAACGCAACCTCGGTGTTCGCCGCATAATGCATGGCAAGCACGACACCGGTGACGATCTGAATCACCAGCGCCAGACCGGCGAGCACTCCGAAATTGTAGAAATAGTTGATGTTGCGCGGCACTTCGTAGCCGCCGCCAAGCGAGCCATGGACGAGGCGCGGAACGGGCAGGCGCTCATCGAACCATTTGCCGAGCGCGCTCGTCGGCTCGTAGGGTTTGCTCCAGCCAAAAGACATCAGCCGATCCTCACATTGGTGTCGGACAGGAAGGTATATTCGGGAACCTCGAGGTTCGTCGGCGCCGGGCCCTTCCGGATGCGCCCTGCATTGTCATAATGCGACCCGTGGCAGGGACAGAACCAGCCGTTGAAGTCGCCCTTCACCTCGCCAGCGGCGGTGCCCGACGGGATGCAGCCAAGATGCGTGCAAACGCCGACCTGGATCAAATATTGGCGGTGGCCTTCCTGCGTACGCTCTTCGAAGGTCTGTGCATCGCGCAGACCGGACAGATCGGCATTTTGCGCTTCGGCCATCTGTTCAGGCGTCAGGTGCTGGATGAAAACCGGCTTGCCGCGCCATGATACCTTGATGCCCTGGCCAGGTGCGACCTGCGACAGGTTCACCTCGACACTTGCGAGGGCGAGCACGTCCGCGCTGGGGTTCATCTGGTCAACGAACGGCCAGATCGCAGCAGCGGCACCGACGCTGCCAAAAGCAGCGGTGGCCACATAAATGAAATCGCGGCGGTGTACGCCGTCATCAGCAGTGTGGCCGACGACGCCTTCGACGCTTTTGTCTCCGGCTTCAGGAGCAGTGGCCATGAAATTAGGTCCCTGTCTGTATCGGGCGCGCGCAATGGCGCGCCGCCCGGTGAACGAATGCTGGCGGCCTGATAACCGCGCGAGGGCCTGAAAGGCAACGGGCAATTTGGCGCGGTCCTTTTGGCATTGTCCGCCATATGGCGGCATTCGCGCCCGCGGGTCGCGCGCGCGAATGCCCTGTTTCCCTGTCGCCGCCGACCATTTAAGGCGCCTGCCTATGACCGACCTTTCAATCCGCAAGACTCTTGCCAGCGACTGGTTCGCGATCATTCGTGACCGTATTTGCACAGAATTTGAATGCCTTGAGGATGAGGCCGCACATCTGCCGGGTGATCCCGGGCGCTTTGAGCGCAAAGCGTGGGACCGGGAGGATTCGTCCGGCGCTCCGGGCGGCGGCGGTGTCATGTCCATTATGAAAGGCCGGCTGTTTGAAAAGGTCGGCGTGAATATCTCCACCGTCTCCGGCACGTTCGAACCAGAGTTCGCAAAGACGATTCCCGGGGCCGCCGAAGATCCACGATTCTTCGCAACCGGCGTCAGCCTGGTCGCGCATATGGTGAATCCGCACGTGCCCGCCGTGCACATGAACACGCGCTATCTGGCCACGACGCAGGACTGGTTCGGCGGCGGGAGTGATTTGAACCCGCCGATTCCAAGGGATGATGACACGGCGGACTGGCATAGGGATTGGCAGGCCTGCTGCGCGCGGCATGACGTTGCGGATGGCGAGGCGTTCAGGAAATGGTGCGACGAATATTTCTACGTCCCGCACCGGAACCGCGCACGAGGCGTTGGCGGCATTTTTTATGACCGGCTGAGTTCCGACGATACGCAGGGCGGCTGGGACGCCGACTTCGCCTTTACCAAGGATGTCGGCGAGACGTTTATCGCTGCCTACGCCCCCCTTGTGCGTCGGCGCATGTCGATACCGTGGACGGATGAGGACCGCGCCGAGCAGCTTCGTTATCGCGGGCTTTATACCGAGTTCAATCTGATCCATGACCGGGGCACGCTTTTTGGCCTGAAAACCGGCGGCAATATCGAGGCCATATTGATGAGCCTGCCGCCGCTCGCCGCCTGGGAATGAGTGGCGGCGCGCGCGCCTATTTTCGCTTTACCGCCACCGTCATGTCGGGCTGATGATAATTCTGAATCTAGCCCATCGCGACATCGAAGCGGCAAATCACTCCAGACGGCGCGAACAGGAGTGCCGCATCCGGTCTTTGTGAACTCGCGACGATGCTATCGAGCAGCTTTTTGCCCAGGCCTTTCCGCTCCGGATGCGCCTTCACGGTGCAGCCCGTCTCGACCCAATCGAAAAGAATGCGGTCGTCAGCGCCTGCCCAGCTAATCGACACTTTTCCGCCTTTTTGCGACAGGGCACCGTGTTTCGCCGCATTTGTCGATAATTCATGGATTACCAGCGACGTGTTCGTCGTCTGTCTTTCAGGCAGGTTTATCGGCGGCCCGGCCAGTTCGAACCTGTGATCATTCCCGAGCGGCCCAATAATTGTGCGGATGATCGTTTCAATCTCGACGGTGCGCGGTTCAAGAGATTGTTTTGAGACACCATTTGAAGCATCGATTTTCGGATAGATCAGTTCGGTGGCGGCACCCAAGGCCGCGATGCGCCCCTGCAGAATGTCCTGCATGGCCTGGACATCACTACCCTCATTCGAATTCCTGATGATAATTCCGACGATCGCCATCAAATTGCCCATGCGATGGCGCAGTTCTTCCATGCGGACAGCTTCAAGCTGACGCGCTTCGATTTCCCGCGTTATGTCACGCTGGGACCCGAAAAACAGAGACTGGGTACCGCCCGGGTCGCTCACCGGGCCTATGTGCAGGCCATTCCAGAAGGGTGTCCCGTCCTTCTTGTAGTTGAGAATTTCGAAATAGCCTTCCTGGCCATCGGCTACCGCTTTTCGAATGGCTTCGACTGTATCCGGGGAGGTGTCCGGACCCTGAAGGAAACGACAGTTCCTGCCCAGGATTTCTTTGCCGGAATAACCGGTCAATTTCTCGAATGCCTCATTCGCGAATATGATCGGCTCGTCTTCCGCCTTCAGGTCTGAGGCGACCATCGCCAATTGCGCGCGGGTGACGGCCGTTTCGAGAAAATGGTCTTTCTCATTGACAGGGCGGTCGAAAAGCATGGTCTTAATCACCCGTCACTCCTCAAGATATTCTCACGCCGCAGTCAATTGGAGACATGATCGACGTCGATGGCCTGGTCGGCTCGGATAGCGGCAATTGCGGCAACCGCCATTAACATAGCTTAACGCCATGCTGCTTAACAGGCGAAGGTCTGGCGTTGGCTGTCTTGATGGCGGCGTGCAGCGGTGCAGACGCAAAATGCGCCGGGAGCATGCCGAAAAGGGCGATGGTTACCGCCCCTGGCGCAGATGATCCGTCGCGGTTTCCACCATCAGAAGTGTCGTCGGCTGTTCTGCCGTGATGCGCAGATGTGTTTCCCCCTGCACGGCGACGCCATCGCGACTGGCGATGTCATGGCTGTTTAACCGGTATGCGCCTTTATCTGCCACCAGATAGAGGTGATGCGCAGGGTTCGGTCTGTGCGTCAGCGCGTCCCCTGCGGACAGCGTAGCGGCGAGGATACGGCCATCGGCGCGGATAGGCAAAGCGCCTGCCGATTGGTCGGCTTCATAGCCGCTGGCGACGACGGTGAAGGTGCCGTCGCCGGCTTTCGGGAATGCGCGGGTGTTCCAATAGGGCTCTCCGCCTGGTTCGCGCGGTTCGATCCATAACTGGAATATCTGCGTTTCGGCGTCCTCGCGGTTGAATTCGCTGTGCTGGATACCGCGACCCGCAGTCATGACCTGGACTTCGCCCGCAGGCGTGCGTCCGGCATTGCCAAGGCTGTCCTTGTGGCTGATCGCGCCCATTCGCGCATAGGTGATGATTTCCATGTCGCGATGGCCATGCGGCGGGAAGCCCGCGCCCGGCGCGATGGTGTCGTCGTTCCAGACGCGCAGGCCGCCCCAGCCCATGCGTGCGGAATCGTGATAGCCTGCAAAGCTGAAATGATGATGTGCCTGCAGCCAGCCATGGTCGGCGCTACCGAGGGACGCGAAGGGGCGGTGGTCGATCATGATCTATAGATCGGCATATCGCCGTGCTATTTCAACGGGCGGGGTTGGCGCGTAAGGGACGGTGATGGCCGCCTCCAGCGAAATCGTCTCCACACTTGTTCCCGCCATCTCGCTACTTGGGCTTGGCATCGTAGCGGCCGTCGCCTCCAAGGTCTGTCGGCTAAACCCTATCGTCGGCTATCTGGTCGTCGGTCTCGCACTGGCTGTGTTTGGCTATGCCGGGGCGTTTGACGGCCCAGTCGTCGCGGCGCTCGCCGAGGCGGGCGTCATGTTTCTGCTATTCAATCTCGGCCTGCATTTCAGCCTGTCGAAGATCCGTGAAGAGGCCGCGAACATTTTCGGGTTCGGAGCGCTGCAAATGCTCATCGCGGGCGGCGGGTTTACGCTTGCGGCATGGCTTGCCGGGCTGGAGGGGAGCGCCGCCATCATTGTCGGTGCGGCGCTTGGCCTGTCGTCGACCGCAGTGGTGATCGGCGTCATCCGCGAGCGCGGACAGCAGGACTGTCCTGTTGGCCGTGCGGCGCAGTCCATTCTGATTTTCCAGGATATTGCCGCCATCGCGCTTTTGATCGCGGCAGGTGCGCTTGCCGCCGGATCGGATAATATGGGCGGCGAGCTTGGTTTTGCCGCCGTAAAAGCGCTGGCGGCGTTTGGCGTGGCGGTACTGTTCTCGCGCTATCTGACCGCGCCGATGTTCAGGATCATCGCGCGCACCCAAACGAGTGAGGTCTTCACGGCGACCGCCCTGTTCCTGGCGCTGGCCGCGGGCTGGGCAACAGGCATGATCGGCCTGTCGCTGACACTCGGCGCGTTTCTTGGCGGTGTCGCCATCGCTGATTCGCGTTACCGGGTCCTCGTCCAGACAGAGATCGAGGCGTTCCGCGGGCTTTTTCTGGGCTTCTTCTTCATGACGGTCGGGCTGGGCATCGATCCTGCGGTCCTGGCGGAAAAATGGCCGATCGTCCTGATCGTTGCCGCCGTGATGATCGTGCTGAAATGCGCATTCAATATCGTCGCAGGCCTGGTCAATCGCTGGTCGGTGCCGGGGTCGGTACAGCTTGGCTTCCTGTTGGGACAGGGTTCGGAATTCGCGCTGGTGGTCTTTTCGCTGCCTGCGATTGCCGCGCTGGTCGGGCTGGAGGTGGTTGCTGTCCTGATCGCCGCCATCGCCATCAGCATGGCGGTGACGCCCGCCATTTCCGACCTTGGCCGCAGGATCGCGGGCAAGCTGCGCAGCGGCCCTGCGGATGAGAAGCTGTCGGGCGACGATGCGCCGGTCGTGATCTTTGGCATGGGCGCGACAGGCCGTGCGCTCGCCGATGCCCTGTCCGCGCGCAAGGTCGGCCATATTGCCGTGGAGGCGGACAACGCGCTGTTCGAGCGGGCGACCGCCGATGGCTATGACGTGCATTTTGGAACGCCCGCAGACCCCAGAAGCTGGTCACCGCTGTCCATGGGCGCGCGCGAAGTGATCGTCGTGACACGGCTGGACCTGACCACCGCGCAGGACCTGCATCCGATGGTCGAAGAACATTTGCCGGGCCTGACGCGCCTTGCCGCGCTGGACGAAGGGCAGGATGCCAGCGCCTTCCGCGATGCCGGGATGCAGCCTGTGCGGATGTCAGGCGAGGGCGGCGCGCTGCGCCTGCTGAATCATGTGCTGGAGTCGCTCGGCCTGGAGCCGGAGCCGGATGCGGACGCAGCGGAAGACGCTCGACTCGCCGCCTGACACGGGCGTCGTTCCCGCCATAAAGTCCCAATTTTCGTTTCGGTTCGCAGGCTTGGCGGACCGGGATTGACTCGCGTCCGGACTCCTGCGCTATTTGGAACATAAATAGAACAAACATAGTGACAGGAATGTGGTGGAGCATGTGCGGGATCAGCGTTTATCCTTGGTACCAAAAGATAATATCGGAAAATCGATCTCCGAATCATCGCGATGTGACGGGGTGTGCCCGGCTCTGCCCGGAACGCCGCGGCTTGCGGAATTATTCGCAGCGCCGCGGGATGTCGCCGCGCTCGGATTTGCCCTTGCCCAATTGCCGCGGGAGGCTGGCCGGTCCGGTCCGGTTCTATGGGTTCAGGACCGGATGGCGGCGCTGGAAACAGGGCGCCCCTGCGGCCAGTCCTGCGCCGGCTTCGGTCTGCCGCCCGGACAGCTGCTGCTTGCCTGCGCGCGCACGGCGGCGGAGGTGCTGTGGACCATGGAAGAGGGGCTGAGATGCGCATCCCTGTCGGCCATTATCGGCGAAGTCTGGGGCGATCCGCGCGCGCTCGGTTTCACCGCCACCAAGCGTCTGGCCATGCGCGCGGAGCGGCAGGGCGTGCACGTTTTTCTGGTCCGCTTTGGCGGGGCAGCACATCTGTCGGCGGCGCGCGAACGCTGGCGCGTGCGCTCTCTGCCCTCATCGCCGCACCCCTACGACCCGAAGGCACCCGGCAGTCCGCGCTGGCAGGCCGAATTGTTCAAGGGGCGCGGCATGCGCCCGGGCATGTGGGAAGCGGGTTATGACCGGGCGGCGCATCGTCTCCATCTGGTTCCCGCACTTCGCAATGGAGCGATGGCAGTGGCGGCAGGCCCAGCATCGCCGGCAGGCCTCGCCGTCAGCAGGTGAGGCGGCAGAAGACGCCGCGCCGCTGGTACTGGCGCGGGAGGGACCGCATGGCCCGGTCATTCACGATGTGAACGCGGCGGCGCGGGCGGCGGATATGCGGCCCGGTGCGCGTGTGACAGACATGCGCGCGCTGATCCCCGATCTTGTCGTTGCGAAGGCAGTGCCGGATCAGGATGCGGCTGACCTGGTACGGCTGGCACATTGGGCGCAGCGCTGGTGTCCCTGGACCCGCGTTGATGGGGCGGATGCGCTGCTGCTCGACACGACGGGGTCCGACCATCTGCATGGCGGCGAGGCGGCGATGCTGCGCGATATGAAGAGGATTTGCGCGGGGCTCGGCCTGACCGCGCGGCTGGCGCTTGCGCCGACGATTGGCGCGGCATGGGCGCTGGCGCGGCACGGCGGGAATGGCACGATTTGTTCGCCTGGCGGTATGGCGGACGCGCTTGCCCCTTTGCCTGCCGCGGCATTGCGGCTGGATGCGGGCACGGTGCTTCTGCTGCGGCGTCTGGGGCTGAAGACCATCGGCTCACTTGCGAAGGTACCGCGCGAGGCCATGGTCCGCCGGTTCCGGCGTATCGAGGTGCCGACGTGCAATCCCGTCATACGGCTGGATCAGGCCATGGGGCGCACCCGCGAGCCGCTGGTGTCCGTGCAGGAACGCGCGCCGCTACGCGTTTTGCGCCGCCTGGCCGAACCGCTGGGTGACCTTGACGGGCTGGAGCGGATACTGACCGATCTGGCGGGGGATCTGTGCGCCGTCATGGGCGATTCAGAGGCGGGCGCACGCGGCCTGCGCTTCACGGCGTTTCGGGTCGATGGTGTGGCCCTGACGGCGGCGGCGGCGACCAGCCGTGCGACACGGGACAGCGCGCATATCGTGCGGCTGTTTGCCGGGAAGCTCGACCGGCTCGATCCCGGTTTCGGTGTCGACAGCGCTGCGCTGGCGGTGGTGGACGGCGAGGCGCTTATCGCACTGCAGGACGATTTGACCGGGGAAACGAAAGAGGCGCTCGCCATGGCGCAGCTGGTCGACCAGCTGTCCGCGCGGCTCGGCGAAGATGCGGTGATGCGGCCTGTCAGCCTGGGCAGCCACATCCCTGAACGGGGTGAGGTGTTTCGCAGTGCGGTGCGGCCGGTAAAGGCCGGTGATTATCCCGTGCAGCGGCTGGGACGGGCACCTCTGCGTCTGCTCGGATCGCCCGAACCTGCCGATGTGATCCACGCCGTCCCCGAGGGCCCGCCCGCCCGCTTTCGCTGGCGGCGGAAGCTGCACGATGTCGTACGTGCGCAGGGCCCGGAGCGGATTGCCCCCGAATGGTGGCGTGAACCGGGGCGATCCCGGCTGCGTGATTATTACCGGGTGGAGGATGATCAGGGCCGGCGGTTCTGGCTGTACCGGGAAGGGCTGTTGTCGGACGGGAGGGGCGGACGCCCGGCGTGGTTCGTGCATGGGCTCGATGTATAGCCAATCGCCCCGCCACCGTTTGCGGGGAGGGCGATTCAATGCCTGACGCGCCGCTGACCCCCGACAAGCGCCGATTGGCCGATTCGTCGCAATTCCCCCCCAATCCGCGCTGCGATTTCGTCGAGCTGGGCATCACGACCAGCTTTTCCTTTCTGCGCGGGGCCTCCTGCCCGCTGGACCTCGTAGAGGCCGCTTACGCGCATGGCTATGATGCCCTCGGTATTGCCGACCGCAACACGATGGCGGGTGTCGTACGCCTGCACACGGACGCGAAGACGGCAGGGATCAGGCCTGTGATCGGGTGCCGCCTGGACCTGTTGGATGCGCCGTCCCTTTATGCCTATCCGCGGACGCGCACCGCCTATGGCGATCTGTGCCGCCTCCTGTCGCAGGGCAAGATGACGGCGGCGGACGGATCATGGCAGGATAAGGGTGCCTGCGACCTTATGCTGGCCGATGTGCGGGCGGCGCTGACCCGCGATGTGTTTCTGATTGCGATACCGGAGGACGATCTGGATGCGTTTGCCGGGGACCTGCCCCGGCTTGCCGAATTGCCGATGCTTGGCCACATTGCGGCGGCGTTTCGCTACCGCGACGATGACCGGGCACGGGTGTACCGGCTGGAGACAATGGCGCGCGCGCACCGGTTACGGCTGCTTGCGACCAATGATGTGCATTATCACATCCCCGCACGCCGCCCGTTGCAGGATGTGCTGACCTGTATCCGCGAGAAAGTGACGATTTTCGAGGCGGGCGCATTGCTCGACCAGAATGGTGAGCGTTACCTGAAGCCGCCTGCCGAAATGCTGCGCCTGTTCGCGAACTGGCCCGAGGCGATTGTGGAAAGCCGCCGCATTGCCGATGCGTGCGCCTTCTCCCTCGGCGACCTGAAATATGAATATCCCGAAGAGACCGTACCGGCCGGGTATACCCCGGATGCCTATCTGGCCGAACTGACATGGGCAGGCGCAAAGACCCGTTACCCGGACGGGGTGCCAGAAGAGGTGCGGGAAACGCTGGAAAAGGAACTTGGCCTGATCGCCAGGATGGAATTCGCGCGCTATTTCCTCACCATTCGTGATATCGTGAAATTCGCGCGGGAGCAGGCGCAGCCGCCCATATTGTGTCAGGGTCGCGGGTCGGCGGCAAATAGTGCGGTCTGCTACTGCCTGGAAATCACGTCGGTTGATCCGGCGAAACATCAGCTGCTGTTCGAGCGCTTCATATCGGAAGAGCGCAAGGAGCCGCCCGATATCGACGTCGATTTCGAACATGAACGGCGCGAGGAGGTCATTCAGCATATCTATGAGCGCTATGGCCGCGCGCGCGCCGGGCTGTGCGCAACGGTGATCCACTACCGGCCGCGTTCCGCCATACGGGAAGTCGGCAAGGTGATGGGCCTGTCAGAGGATGTGACGGCGGCGCTGGCAAAGACGGTATGGGGCAGCTGGGGCAGCGCGGTCGATGAGGACAAGGTGGCCGAAGCGGGGCTGGACCTGCAGGACCCGCATCTGAAACGCACGCTGTGGCTGACCGAACAGCTGATCGGCATGCCCCGGCATCTGTCACAGCATGTGGGCGGCTTTATCCTGACGCGGAAACCGCTGACGGAAACCGTGCCCGTCGGCAATGGCGCGATGCCGGAGCGCAGTTTCATCGAGTGGGACAAGGACGACATCGAAGCGCTCGGCATCATGAAGGTCGATGTTCTGGCGCTCGGCATGCTGACCTGCATCCGAAAATGCTTTGACTTGATCGCGGCGCAGCACGGGGTGATGTATAATCTGGCGACCGTCCCGCAGGATGATCCGGCAGTTTACGACATGTTGTGTACGGGCGATTCGCTGGGTGTGTTCCAGGTCGAAAGCCGCGCGCAGATGAACATGCTGCCGCGCCTGAAACCGCGCATATTTTATGACCTCGTCATCGAAGTTGCCATCGTGCGGCCCGGGCCGATCCAGGGCGATATGGTGCATCCCTTCTTGCGGCGGCGGCAGGGGAAGGAGCCGGTCGTTTATCCCTATCCCGCACCGGAACATGGCCCGCGCGATGAACTGGAAATCATTCTGAAACGCACACTTGGCGTACCGATCTTCCAAGAACAGGCCATGAAGATCGCTATGGAGGCGGCGAAGTTTTCGTCCGCCGAAGCGAACCAGCTGCGCAAGGCAATGGCGACGTTCCGCGCCAAGGGGATGGTGTCAGGGCATAAGGAAAAAATGATCGGGCGTATGGTGGAGCGGGGCTATGATCCTGAATTCGCCGCGCGTTGTTTCAGCCAGATCGAAGGCTTCGGCGAATATGGCTTCCCGGAAAGTCACGCGGCGAGTTTCGCGCATCTCGTCTACGTCTCCAGCTGGCTGAAATGCCATCACCCAGCGATCTTCTGCGCGGCGCTTCTGAATTCGCAGCCCATGGGGTTCTACGCGCCTGCGCAGATTGTACGCGATGCGCGGGAGCATGGGGTGGAGGTGATGGCCCCCGATGTGAATCTGTCGGACTGGGATAGTACCATCGTTGAACTCCCCTCCCCTCGAGGGCAGGGGCAGGGTTGCGAGGCGCAGCCGAGCCAAAATGAACCACGCGGCAGCGTGTCCTGGCTGTCCGGGAAGCCGCTGCCGCGACCGCTTTCGCGGCGCTCTGGCGAGCGCGACCCCACCCCTGCCTCTCTCCTGAGGGCGGGGAGTTGTTCTCATTCCACTCTATGTGTCCGCCTCGGCCTCAGACAGGTCGATGGCCTGAAAGAGGGCGAAGCGGCACGTCTTCTTGCCCGGCGGGGCTCCCCCTACGAAACCGTCGAGGCACTCCGCTCTCGTGCCGGCTTGCAGACGCGGTCGATCCAGACCCTGGCGGCGGCTGACGCGTTTCGCTCGATGGGCAAGGACCGGCGTGAGGCGCTGTGGGATGCGCGGGCGCTGAAAAACGCGCCCGACCTGCCGCTGTTCATCCATGCCGAGGCGCAGGATGAAGGCGCGGATATTCCGGCGCTGCTGCCTGCCATGCCATTGTCCGAACATGTGGTGGCGGATTACCAGACCACACGATTGTCGCTGAAGGCGCATCCGATGTCGTTCCTGCGCGCGGGCTATGATGCGGGAGAGTTTACGCGTGCGGCCGACCTTCGCCGGTGCCGTTTCAACCAGAGGGTATCGGTCGCAGGCATCGTCCTGATCCGCCAGCGCCCCGGCAGCGCGAAGGGCGTCGTCTTCATCACGCTGGAGGATGAAACGGGTGTCGTGAACCTTGTCGTGTGGCCAGATACCCTGCTGAAATACAGGAAAACGATTATGGGCGCACGGTTGATGGAGGTGCATGGTACGGTGCAGATGGACGACGCGGTCATTCACGTCGTCGCGCGCGATATGGTCGACGCGACGGCGCGGCTGTCCAACCTTTCGGAGGATCTGCTGTCCCCCGATCTTGCCCGCGCCGACCATGTTGTCAGTCCGCTCCCCAGCAATACCGGGCGGCATCCGCGCAATGTCCAGATCATCCCGAAATCACGCGATTTCCATTAGCCCCGCGCGAATGGCCAAAGAGGCTGACCTGCCCGGTGAGACGTGAATGATCCGTTGTTCGCAAAGACCTGTAAATCTGTCCGGACAAATAAAAGCCGAACCGGTGACAGGGCGTCAGCCGTAGGCGCCGATCGCGGCGGCCATGACGAGAACCCGCTCCGCCTCTTCAAGGTGCAGGCGTTCCACCATCTGTCCACCGACCTTCAGCACGCCGCGATCGGCATTTTCCGGCCGTGCGAAGGCAGCGACGACCGCTTCGGCTTGTCGTATGTCTGTGTCCGAGGGGCTGAAGACACGGTTGCAAATGTCGATCTGCGACGGGTGAATCAGCGTCTTGCCGTCAAAGCCGAGGTCGCGGCCCTGCTCACATTCCTCCGCGAGGCCCGCACTGTCGGTGATGTCATTGTGAACGCCGTCAATTGCGGTCAGCCCATGGCAGCGCGCGGCGGCAACGCTGGTTTGCAGGGCCATCTGAAAGGCGGCGCGGCCGGGCCGCTGGCGCGCGCGCAGGTCCTTCCCCAGATCGTTCACACCCATGACAATCGTGGTGAGCGGGGTCGTGGACGCCGGACCGCAGATCGCGTCAATGTCGAGAATGGCGCGCGGGGTTTCGATCATGACCCACAGCGCGATGCCGCCGGTCCGCGCCGCGGCCTCCTGCACCATGGCGGCCGTTTCGACTTTCGGCAGAAGGATCGCATCGGGACCTGCGGCCACGGCGGCGTTCAGATCGTCTTCGCCCCAGTCTGTGGCGAGCGCATTCACGCGGATCACCACTTCGCGCCTGCCGTAGCCGCCCTGTTTCACGGCGGCACAGGCGGCGGCGCGGGCTTCGGCCTTTTTCTCCGGCGCGACGGCGTCCTCCAAATCGATGATGACGACATCGACGGGCAGGCTGCGCGCCTTTTCCAGTGCGCGCGCATTGGCGCCCGGCATATAGAGGCAGGACCGGCGCGGGCGGAGCATGATTACGCAGCTTTCCTTATGAAATTATCGCAGGGATCGCCGCCTCTGGTGCGTGAGGAAAGCCCGACATGCAAGGCTGTTTTCGCCGATCACCCGTTCGCCGGTAGTTTGGAATTCCGCCATCAGGCGGCCAAAGCCCTGTAGCCAGCCATATCATCGACAGATTTGTGCCAGACTGCATGATAGCGTCGATGCCATCGCCGTTCAGGTCCTCAATCAGCGACTGGAAACGCGTCCAAATCAATTTCCGGGTGCGTAGCCAGCCCTTCGGCGTGCCGCTCGACATGCTGAACTGTTCAAGGCCGCAAAGCCTGTTCACATACCTTCTGCACGCATCTCCGCATGCGTTTGCTTCCTGGCCACGGCGCGCCTAAGGTCAACGTCTTGTAACGTGGCGTCCTTGTAGAATTGAGCATTTCGTCCGCGTAAGGGCGATACAGCGATGTCGGGGCGGGGGCTTGATGGCGTGCGTACAACAACTTTCATAAGCAGATGTGCGTCCTGGCGTGACTGATCGGCCGCGCCTTGTCGACTGGCGGATCGAGCTGGCACCGGGCAGCACGGCGGGGCCGGGCGGCGCGCGCTACGAAATAAGGACCAGTTACGCCGGGAGCTCCGGCGGCCCTGCATATCGCGACCTGCCACCGATCGTGGATGTGGATCTGCCGGAACCATCGGCAGGTCAGCCGACGCGAAAATGGCGGCGGGCGACCTTTGGCATGAAATCCGAAGAGGTTATGTACAACGCCGCCAATCATGAGGCGCTGAAGTTGATCGGAGGGCCACTTTACAAGGCCCTGTTCACAGATGCCAAGGACAATGATCTGGGCATCGCGCTTTATGCGCTGCTGGCCGACGAGGCGAAGCGTGTGCGAATCGACATTGACGTGTCAGCCGCACCAGAGCTGGCACGGGTGCCATGGGAAGCTTTCTATGTTCCCGACACGGACACGTTTCTGGCGACGGACACCCGCACGAACCTGATCCGCACCCTGAACCCGGACCGGGAACGCGATCCGCCCGGCGCGGTCGAGGGTCAGCTGCGCATGCTGGTGATTGTGGCAAATCCCGCTGGCGACCTTGATACGAGTATCGAGCTTGAGCGTATCGAACGGCTGATCAACGCCCTCAAAACAGACGCCGCCCGCGATGAGATTGATTTGTTCGTGGTGCCCGAAGTCAATCGCAGCAATTTTCGCGATGCGCTGAAGCATCACAAGCCGCATCTGATCCACTTCATCGGGCACGGGGATTTTCGCACGGGCAAGGGCGTGATCAATTTCCACGCAGAGGACGACCCCCGACGGCCCGATCCGATTGAATCGGACGATCTCAGGACTTTCCTGCAAAATGCGCGGCCATGGCTCGTGGTATTGAACAGCTGCATGGGCGCGAGTTCCTCCATCAAGCAGCCTTATGGCGGTACGGCGCAGGAACTGGTGCGCATCGGCGTGCCATTTGTCGTGGCGATGCAGGCACCCATCTCGGACGAAGCGGCGATTTACTTCGCGCGGACACTCTATGCCGAGCTGACGGCGGGGACACCTGTGCCCATGGCCGTCACCGAGGGGCGAAAGGCACTGCGCACGCATCGCAGCGCGCTAGTGAAAGCAGAGCTGTGCACACCGGTCCTGTACGCGCCGTCAAAACCGCGCCTGAATGGTATTTCGCGGATCGCGCTTGCCGCCGCAGTTCCGCCTGTTCCGCGCGCAACCGGCCGGGGCGAAAGCGGAAGCGCCGCTTGGACCAAGCTGGTCTGGCCAGTCACGATTGGCGCAGTGGCGATAGCCGGAATTGTCGCCATGACGCTCACCAGCAGTAGTGATGACGTGCGCCCTTCCGCAGAAGTGGTGACGGATAGACCAGGGAAGGAAGACACGGACACTCTGGTTCCGGATTCGGAACCTGTCATATTACCGCCGGACAGCGCCCCCATTGTCGATTCTCAACCTTTCATCGTCGCGCCGCCAGTTGACCGGACAGCTACCGGCACCCCCTATATCTCCGCGGAAACCCCGCCGCGAT
Organism: Pacificimonas pallii; assembly: GCF_019204005.1. Lineage (GTDB taxonomy): Bacteria > Pseudomonadota > Alphaproteobacteria > Sphingomonadales > Sphingomonadaceae > Pacificimonas > Pacificimonas pallii. The sequence continues at coordinate 746,016 of NZ_JAGSPA010000001.1, forward strand.
TGCACCCCGACGCTCCGGAATTCTCTGTGCCGAACCCGGATTTGACAACGGGCCCCGCCGGAATGATCGGAATGGTAATACATCCAGGAACACCGGCCACCATGAGCCGCGCCGCGCCTGTACCAGCTGAAATCGCCCAAGCTGCGGAGGGGCTTGCAGGCAACGAGCCGCCTGTTTTGCCGGTGGTTCCGGGGTCTCACGATCAAACCCAGCGGCCGCCGGTTGCGACGCTGACCCTGATCACCGCGGAAGATGCGCCTGCGGTGGTTACCGGCGGGGACGCGCTCCTCAATGTTCCGCGCGACTTACACATATTGCTGGTGCCGACCGCCGGTGTTTCGGGCGATGGTATGGCACAGCTATCGAAGGCGGTTTCCGAACAATATGGGATCGAGATGGCGCATATCGATCATGCACGTATCGTGCCCGGCCCCCGAGACGCGCGGCATGGGGCAGCGGCCGCCGGCGATGTTCAGGTCTTTCTGCAGCCGCCGCTGGACCGCGATTATTATGTCGGCGCGGATGATTTCCCGCGCGCAACCTTCGCCATGGATTCCGCCGATCCGCGCGGCGGTCTGGAGCCGTTTGGCTGGCTGGCGCGCAACGCGATCGCGCATGGTCTGGCTGTGTCACTGGTCGGGACGACGGATGCCAGTGGTAGCGCCGCGTACAATCTGGAACTTGGTTGGGCGCGCGTCGAGGCCGTGCGCGACCGGCTTGCCACGCAATTGGGCGTACCCACGGCGTATATCAGCATTGCGAGCGCCGGGGAGACGCATGCGGCAGCGGCCTATAGCGCTGCGGAGGCGCGCGGTGTGCAAGGCGCGCTGGTGCTGCCGGGCGCGGAACATGTCGAATTTGCTTTTGACGAAGCCGAATTGACGGATGCCGACCGCGCTACCGTGGATGACGTCGCGGATTGGGCCAAGCGCCATGAAGGCTTTCAGGTGATCGTCGCCGGGCACGCCGACCAGGTGGGGCCTGCCGACTATAATCTTGACCTGTCCCGTACGCGGGCGGGCGCGGCGCGCGATGCACTGGTGGCGCGGGGTGTCGCGGCAGATCAGATAATTGTGCGCGCGCACGGCGAAAGCATGCCGCTGCCAATTGGCGAAGATGTCAGGGGTACCGATCGCCGGGTCGAGTTCAGGTTCTGGCCAGATACGGATTCAAAAAGCGGCGGTTGATGCCGCATGGAAATGAAGAATTCTGAGGGGCGAATATGTCGAAAGTCTACGCATTGCTGGTGGGTATTAATGACTATCCCGCGAAGGTCGGCCGCCTGCAGGGCTGCGTCAATGATGTCGATAATGTCGAGGATTATCTGAAAGATGGCTTTGACGATCCCGCCATCATGATCCTGAAGGATCATGACGCGACCTATGACAATGTGATCCGGGAATTCCGCAGTCATTTGGGACAGGCGGGAAAGGATGATATCGCCCTGTTCCAATATTGCGGTCACGGCGCACGCTCGACCTCGGCGATGGAGCTGCGCGCGTTCGACCGGGATAACCGCGATGAAGGACTGGTTTGCATCGACAGCCGCGACGGCGACAATTACGATCTGGCCGACAAGGAACTGGCGCTGCTGCTGCGGGAGCTTGCGGTGAAAGACCCGCACGTCGCCATGATCCTGGACTGCTGCCATTCGGGATCCGGTACACGTAACCTCGAAGACGGCCCAAGAGCCGGGATACGCACCACATCGGCCAATCTGAAGGGACGCCCGCTCGAGACATTTCTTGAGGGGCAGTTTGAGCAGATGCTGAAGCGCGGCGAGCCGCTAAGGATACCGGCGAGCCGCCACCTTCTGATGGCCGCGTGCGATCGTTCGCAAACCGCGAAGGAGGACCTCGACACGCATCGCGGCATCTTCACAACATCGATGTTCGACGTACTGCGCAAGTCGCCCGAGGGCATCAGCTATGCCGACCTGTTCGTGCGCAGCCGCGCCGCCGTGCGTCAGTATATTCGCGACAAGCGGAAATCGCCGCAGGACCCGCAGTTCGAGGGCGTCGGTGGCTTTAACGCCTATACCGGTTTTCTGGGCCTCGCCGCGAAACGGCGCCGTCCGGCCTGGTCGATCGCAAATGTGAACGGCACGTGGAAAGCCGAATGCGGCGCGATCCACGGTGTGTCCGCTGACCCTGCAACGCCGGTTCGGTTTGCCGTTCATGATGAGGACAGCGATCTGGTTGTCGGCCATGCCCGCGCACTGCATGTCGGCGCGCAGACATGTGCCGTGGAACCCGATTTTGAGGCGGACCCTGCAAAACGCTACATGGGCGAGATCACCAGCCTGCCGCAGGCACCGCTGCTCGTCGGCTTTTCCGGGGCTGAGGCCGTGCGCGCATCGCTGACGGCGGCGATCGAGGCGGATGTGATGCTGAATGTCGCGCTGGTCGATGGCGATGCGGGCGACGGTGTCAGCCTGACCGACGAAGACGGCGAGATCGTCCTGAGGAATGAAGCCGGGCGGAAGATATCTTCCGTCCTGCAAAAGGGCTTGTCTGATGGCTGGGCGAAGCCGTTGCTGCAGATGCTGGCGCAAGTCTCGACATGGCGGAGAACCGCCGCGCTTGCCAATCCAAAACCCGCGCTTGATCCTGAGCTCGTGGACTTTCGCTTTGTCGAAGATGGCGCAGATACCGCTTTTCATGGCCCGGAAGTCACGCTGGAATATCGCAAGACCGCGGGTGAGTGGAAGAACATCACCGGCAAGCTGGAACTCGCCAATCGCACGCAGCAGCCGCTGAATTTCCTGCTGCTGTATTTCAGCGATGATTTTGGCGTGCAGATCCTCGCCAATGAGCAGGTCGCAGCGGGCGGCGAATATATGACGCTGACGGTGGGGACGGACAATCCTTCGCCAGAAGTTGCCTTTTCGCTGGATGATGGCGACGAGGCGCGCGAGCGGATCAAGCTGGTGCTGAGTACCGAGCGTATCGACGATTTCCAGCTGGCGCTCGATCCGATCAAACCACGTGGCGCGGAACGCGGTTTTGGCAGCGCAAAAGAGCTGGGCGACGCCGGAAAGCCTGCGACCGACGACTGGTTCGTAAAGGACATGACCGTCCGGATCGTGCGCCGTGTGAATCAGATTGGCGCAGCGCCCGTGTCTTTGGCTGGCGGCGGCATCACCATCGAACCACATAGCAAGGTCAGCGCCAATCTGGCGGTGGGAACGATGCCCGATCCGGCCCGCGCGCTTGGCGACGAGGCGCGGCTGTTTGACCGGCTGGCAGGAACGGGACTGCGCCCGGCCACGTTCGGCGGCGAGCGTGGTGCGCCTGCCAACATGATTGAGCTATCGGGCATCGCGAATGCCCAGGCGCTGAAGGACGAGCCCATCCGCATGCGCTTTCATGCGGCGCTTGAGGACGGCGAAATCATGGTGCCGCTGATCGATGATGGCCAGCATATTCTGCTGGCGGGTGATAGCTGGGTGGATGAAGCGGGCTCGGCGTGCCTCGAAATCAGCGAGGTGCACGAAAGCCTGATCGACCAGCGCAGCCTGGGCAGCGCGCTGAAGATGTACCTGTTCAAAACCTACCTTGGAAAAAAGGACGTGAACCGCCTGCGCGCGGCGGAATTCCGCGAGGACGGGACATACCGCTATTCCGCCGACAATATTCCGGCAAGGGTCGCTGCGGCAAACAACATCCTGCTGGTCGTGCACGGCATTATCGGGGATACGACCGCCATGCTTGGCGGCGTTCAGGATGCCGCACTCAACGGCCGGTTCGATCTTGTGCTCAGCTATGATTATGAAAACCTGTCGACGCCGATTGACGAGACGGCGGGACTGCTCGCGGCCGATCTTGCGGGCGCGGGCCTGACCGCGGACGACGGCAAGGCGCTGACCATCATGGCGCACAGTATGGGCGGGCTCGTATCGCGCGTGTTCATTGAACAGCTGGGCGGCGCGGCTGTCGTCGATCATCTGGTGATGTGCGGCACACCGAATGCCGGATCCCCCTTTGGCCGTGTCGGGACAGCGCGAAAAATCCTGCAGGTGCTGGCGACGGTGGGCACCAATTTCGCGCCGCAATTCTGCGGGCCTGCGCTGATACTGTTGCAGCGGTCGAAGAAGCTGACGCCGACACTGGAGCAGATGTCGCCGGATTCGGAATTTATCGAAAGGCTGAATACAGGTGAGCAGCCCTCGACCCGCTATTCGATCCTTGCGGGCGACATCGATGCCTATGATGCGCCGGCAGGAAGCGGCTTTGCCAAACTGCTGGTGAAGGCCGGGCGTGGACCTGCATTCGATGCCCTGTTCTCGGACAAGCGCAACGATATCGCTGTGGGCGTCGAAAGTATCCGCGCCGAGGCGGCGCGCCCCGCAGGACATGCGGTTCGCGGCGAGGTCGCCTGTCATCATCTGAATTACTTCACGGCGCCTGCCGGTATCGCTGCGCTGACAGCGCTGGACTGGTCCCTGTGAGAGCCCCCGTCATCCTTATCGCGTCGGCAAACGACCAAAGCGATTATCTCAGCATGCTGGCGGAAGAACGCAAGGCGATCGCCAATGCGCTGAGCGGTTTCGAAGATGACGGCTTCATCCGCGTGAAGGAGCGCGCCAATGCGGGCATTGATGACCTGTTCGAACAGTTCAACCGCTTCCGCGATCAGGTGGCGATCTTCCACTATGCCGGACATGCCGATGGAACCGCCTTGCAGCTGGAAAAACCGGGCGGCGGCAACGAGGCGGCGAAGGCCGGCGGTCTGGCGCAGATGCTTGGCATGTCGGAGGGACTGAAACTGGTCTTCCTGAACGGTTGCGCGACGAAGGATCAGGTGCGTGTGCTGATCGAAAATGGCGTACCGGCCGTGATCGCGACAGCCGCACCCGTCGACGATGGCCTGGCCACGAAATTCGCGAATGAGTTTTATCGCGCGCTCGCCGTCAAGAAATCCATCGGCGACGCGTTCAAATCAGCGAAAAATCTGATTGAAACCCAGCCTGGCGATACGCGGGTCGTCAAAGAATTCCGCGCTATGCATTGGGGCGGGGAATCCGAAGCCGCGATCGATCCGGCCGATACGTGGGGGATTTACACGCATCCGAATCATGAAAGCGTCCTGTCATGGGTGTTGCCCCGGCAGGCGGAGACAAATGTCATCATACGCGGCGCGGCGCAGAAGCAGGCGGCGGGGGTTGCGGTGAACACCGAGTTGATCGAGCGGCTGTCAAATGCCGTCGCGCCCTTCAGTACGCAGCTGAAAATCATGATGATGGTTGCAAAAGAAGAGAACAAGCCGCCGGAAATACGGATCGTTCGCCAGATGGTCATGGATGCGTTTCCGGTTCCCGTCGGTCATCAGCTGCGCCGGCTTTTCAGCAATACGAATGTTGACGAAGCCAGGTTGAGGCAGCTTGTCGCGACATACGAAACGACGACCAAGATGATGGCCTTCATCATGCTGTCGCAGCTGTGGAATGCACGGCTGGAAAAGGCTGACCTGAATATCCCGGACGAGCAGGCAGCGATCCTTTCCCGGTTTCTGGCGATTGATGCCGGCAGTGAGGAAACGTTTGATTATCTGGCGGTCGTGCTGGCCGTGAATCATGTCCTCGTCACCAATGATATTGAACCGTTTCTTGCTGAGTGTGCCGATTTGGAAGAGGCGCTGCATGACGCGGAAAGCAGGGCCGCGCACAGCTTCATGAACGAAATGCGTTCGGAGCTTGCCGCGGGGGCGCCGCCCGCTGGAGAGATTGAGAGCTTCTGCGTTCAGGCGGAGACGCATCTTGCGGAAATCCTGTGCGATATGGCCTTCATCGTTCAGTATAAATTCGCGACGATCAAGGGGATCGATATCCTGCAGACGCGGCACCGGCCGCCGCAATTCCGCCACCTTCAGGTCATGCTGGACAAGGTAACGGCGGGCTTTGCCGACGAGCCGCGAATAAGAACGACATTCACCGACAATGATTCCGTGATCCTTATGAAGGATCTGGATGATGTGTCGGAATATCTGAACATCAGCCCGTTCATTATCGATCAGAACGCGCTGACGGGGAATGAGAACAGCAAGCTGTTCTTCTTTCGTTATTATGATGCCGACGCGCGGGCGGTGCACTATCATTCTGTCGGCGATACGCCTGACAAGCTGGTGATTGCGGACGCGATGGAGGGCGACGACCCTGCGCTTTATATGTCAGTCCGCGAGCTGGTAGAGGAATTCAGGACGGAGCTGTCAAAATGACCGGCTCTCCGTTCAAATTTCTCGACGCCTATGAGCGGACCGATCAGGATATTTTCTTTGGCCGTGAGGAGGAGATCGCGCGCCTTTACCGGATGATCGGCGAATCCCGCGTCGTTCTTGTTTACGGCGAATCAGGGACTGGCAAAACCAGCCTGATCCAGTGCGGACTTGCCACCCGGCTGAGCGACACTGACTGTTTCCAGCTGTTCGTGCGGCGCGGTGATGACATTAATGCCGCGCTGGCGCGTGAAATACGTGCGGAGGCGGACACGCCGATCCCGCCGGAAATGTCACCGGTCGATGCGCTGAAATCACTGTTCCTGGATCATCTGCGTCCGATGTACCTGATCTTCGATCAGTTTGAGGAGCTGTTCATTCTGGGCAGCAGGGACGAGCAGGAGGCGTTCTTCGCGACCGTCGCCGACATACTGGCCTCTGATGTGTCCTGCAAAATGATCTTCAGTCTGCGAGAGGAATATCTGGCGCAGCTGTATCGCTTCGAAGAGGTCGTACCGAACCTGTTCAACAAGCGGCTGCGTGTCGAGGCGATGAGCCCCGGCAACATCGAAAAGGTGATTACCGGGACGACCACGGCCAGCGATATCGCGCTGGAGCGAGGTGACGAAACAGCGCGGCGGATCGCAGACAAGATTGGCGACGAGCGCGGCGGTGTGCAGCTCGCTTATCTTCAGGTCTATCTGGATAAGCTCTATCAGGAAGCGGCGGGTTCGGCCGGCGGCGGGCCTTTGATGTTTACCGATGCCTCGGTCGAATCCACCGGTGCCCTCGGCGATATCATGGCCGATTTTGTCGATGACCGCACAAAGGCGCTGCAGAAGCAGCTTGCGACCAGCCGGGCTGATATGATGAGGCGCGGCGTGCGCTTTCTGCTGGAAGAGTTCGTCACGGTGGAGGGTACCAAACTGCCACTGACGCGCGCGGAATTGCTGGCGCGCGCGCCCGCTTTTGAACCATGGCTCGACGATGCCATTGCCTCGCTGGAAACATCGCGGGTGCTGAGAAATGTGGACGGGCGCTATGAGCTGGCCCATGACGCGCTGGCGGGGCGGATCGCTGAAACGCGCAGTGCCGCGCGAAAGAACGCGCTTGAGGTCAAAAAGATCGTGCGCGACCGGATGGCAAGTGCGGCACGCACGGGCGTTTACCTCGCGCCTGAAGAGTTGAAAGCGGTCGATGTCAGCCTTCGGCAGCTGGATGCCGCGAACCAGCGGTCGCTGCTTCAGCTGGGCCCCGAAGAGCAGGCCTTTGTGAAGAAGAGCAAGTCGAAAGACCGTCGCCGCCGGTTCATTTTATGGGGCGGTGTCGTCGCCGCGATATGCACGATCCTGTTCTTCATCATGACGACGGCCGCGGCATTTCTGTTGCAGGAAGATGAGCGGTTATTCACGAATTACAGCAACGACGCGATCTCCACGAACGCATATTACCAGCTGCTTTATGCCACCGATCAGGACGAAGTCTGGAGTGTACGGCGCAATATTCTGTACCAGTCGGCCGCCGCCAATCAACGTCGGGACACAGAGGCGGACACTGTTATGAACCCTGCGTTCTGGATGGAGCTTTTCGAAGCGCAGGCGGCATGGGATTCCAACAATGACGATCTGGCCCACGAGATGTTTGACGTTCTGGAAACGGAGTTGGTCGCCGCGCTGGATGAGAATCCAGCAAATTGGGACGCGCGTATTCGTTACCGGGCGCTTCTGTCGCGGCGGTTTCAGAATAGCGCAGTGGATGCGGATATCACCGGACAGCGTTCAATCGGAGCCAGGCTGGTCGGCTTCATGCAGGAGGACGGCTTTGATGACGACATTGCAGGGCAACTGGCACCCGAATGGCAATGGGATATCATGAGCGCCTGTAAATCGCTTCAGGAGAATAACATCGTGATTGATGAATGTACCGGTGTCGACCTGAGCGCTCTGGAGATCGCCAACGCCGAGGCAAGCTAGGTCTTGGCGTTGACGCCTGATGCCATTCGTCCAGTTCCCCGAAAGGGACCAGACCGGGCATTCCTAGAAATGCCGGTCACCGTTTCCGCGATCACCTTCGAACACGCGGTCGCCATTGCCGCGGTCACCGGTTCCCCGCTCTTCGGGCGAAGAACGCTTGTCCTTGGTTGTGTCGATATCCTTGGGCGTCTGCTTGTCGCTTTTGTCAGCCATGCTCTGTCTCCCCGTTATGGTTAACCCTAAGCGAAGCCGAGTGCCGTCAGCAAACGAATAAAATCCAGGCGTTGTCGCAGAGGATCCAGGAAGGGATCATTCCTGAGATAGACAAGGCCTGCATCGCCCTCCTCCCGCGCGGTTTCCAGCAGATCCATGGCATCGTCTGCCCGCCCCCACTGCGCCAGCACCTGCGCACGCTGATACAGGCTGTTATCGCCGTGCGCCGCGCCGAGAGCCGCAAAAGCTGCCTCTGCATCGGCGGTGCGGTCTTGCCGCTCGGCGACGATCGCGAGGCCGGTCAGGCGGAACAGACTGCTCGGCTCCCGTTCATAAGCCGTACGGGCGCCTGGCACGTCACCCATCAGGTAAAGGCTGGCGCCAATGGCGGAATGCGCCACTGACAGCTCTGGGTTCAGGCCGAGCGCGCGTTGCACCGGTGGAATGGACGCGGCATAGGCCCGCGCCGAATATTCCACCTCGCCAATGCGCCTGAATACCCGCGCGTTCAAAGGGTCAAGTTCCGCAGCCCGTGCTATTGCCGCGCGCGCGCTGTCGAACCGCCCGCAGCGCGCCGAATAAAGCGCGTACCGGCTGAGGACATCCGCATCGCCTCCACCAAGTTCGAACGAACGCTCATAGGGCGCGCGCGCACCGGCGGCGTCAATATCACCGTTGAAGAGCGCAAAACCGAGTGCCGACTGCGTGTCGGCGACGTCCGGAGCAAGGGCGGCCGCGCGGCGAGCTGCCGCAATTGCGTCCCGGTACCGCGAACGGCGCTCCTGTCCCTGGTCATATTGATTGCCAATCACCGTCAACGACCGTGCCCGCGCGGCATGGGCGAGAGCGAAATCCTCGTCGGCAGCTATGGCCGCGTCGAAACTTGCAAGCGCGGCCATGTCGTCGGACCGGTCACTGGCGCGGGCGTAGTGATCGCGGCCGCGCAGATAGGCATCATAGGCGGCCAGGCTGTCGGTGCCGCCTGCCATGGTGAAATCAGCCTGCTTACCGCCAAGCATTTCCTGCGTCAGAGCCAAGGTGACAGCGCGCGCAATCTCTTCCTGCACGGCGAAGATGTTTTGCACGGAACGATCGAAGGTTTCGGACCATTGGCTGAATCCCGTCCTGCCATCGATCAACTCCGCGGAGATACGCAGCATGTCGCCAGCCAGCCTGACATTGCCGTCCAGCAGGAAACTGACGCCAAGCCTGCTGCAGATCGTGCGGGCATCCTCATCGCTGCCGCGAAAACTGTTGGAGGAGGTTTGCGCGGCGACGCGCAGCAGCCGATTGCTCGACAATTGTGTTCGCAGTTCCGCTGATAGACCATCCGATAGATAGGATTTTTCGGGATTGCCGCTGAGATTGGCAAAAGGCAGGATCGCCACGCTATTGTCCGTTGCGGCCTGCGGCCCAGATTGCGTCAGCCACCATGCGCCGACGGCACCCGCGCTGAGAAGAAGCGCGGTGCCGCCCAAAAGCGCACGGCGGTCGATGCTGCCCGCTGCGATCGTCTTATCAGGAGGGCCGGTATGCGGCATGACGGCCTCAGCTGCCGTCGTTTCTCCGTCGCCATGCCGCGCGGCGATCGCGCGTAGGATGGCCTCCATCGCCGGCGCGGCATCGGCGCTGCGGGCATCGTTCACGTCGATACTTTGCGCCTGCCGAAATCCGAGCGGGGGAACCGTGCCGCCCAAAGCGACCGGCACCAGATTGCCATTTTCAAAGCCATGGGTCGCTTCATCGCGCACCCAGGACGATTTCACCGACGCTTCGGACCAGAGAACCACGACCGCCTTGGCCGAAACAAGCGCCGTTTCGATGGTTTCCAGAAACCGCTCGCCGCCTTCAATCAGGCCGTCCCACCAGACGCCGTAACCCGCGGCCTCAATTGCCGCGACGATCGGCAATGCCTGCTCCCGGTCAACGCGCGCATAGCTGAGAAATACCGTCTTCGCCGGTGCGGACTCACCGGACTCAGGATCGGCACCGGTCATTGGTTTCAAAAGCCCCCGCAGCATCGTTCTGGCATTGATCTACGGTTATTCACCCGTCACCAACAGCCATTGCTTAGGCGGCAGGCCCGCCGGAGACAAGAATAGCGATATATATGGGCTGCCCGGCGTCCGGTCAGCGGCATCACCATATGGTCAGAGGCCAAGCGCGTGCCAGGTCATGCTGCCGACGACGCCATCGGCCTTTAGATTCTTCTCCTTCTGATATTTTTTCACAGCGGCCTTGGTCGCGGGGCCGAAGTCGCCATCGACGATCAAATCGAGCGCTTTTTGCAGATCGCGAACGTCTTTGCCTTTTGCGCCCATGCTGATCAGCTTTCGCCCGTTTTCGGTTTGAAAAGGCGCCATGCTGTGGCGCCGGAAAGCATCGGCCATCTTGATGTGATATTTGTTCTTTTCGTAGGCGGCACCATTGTATCCCCGCGCAAAGCCGCGCCAGTCGAGGCGCTGTAGTTCGTCCTTCAGTTTTCGGCTCTTCACATAGCCGATAAAGGCTTCGAGATGGGTATCTTCGGACGTCACCATCGCCGTGATGAAGTCCTCCACATTGGCGTATCCGCACAATTTGTGATTCCAGCCCATGATCTGGAACATACCCCAGCTTGCGGATTTCAACCCGGCTTCGCGGTCGAGCGCAATGGCGCGCGACAGTCTGCCATATTCATGTGCGCCGCCCTTATATCCGCCCGCCCTTCGCGATGAGATATCCGGATGGGTGCCGTTGTAGGCGTTGTTCGTGAACTTTGCGAAATGGTGTCGTTCGAACAGGATTTTTGGCTTCTTGTTTCGAAAGAAACCGCCGCCCGCACTCTCCACCTCCATGACTGCCTTCACGGCGGCAACCTGACAGTCCAGGTCGCGGGCAGCCTGCTCGATAGCCCCCGCCGTCATTTTCGCACCAGTGCCGATGAATTCGTCGGACATATGATTTCCCCTTTTCGTTTCGGACAAGATTGGTCCTGAGGGGCTGGCGGTGTGATCATGTCTGGAAGTGCCGCGCAAATCCCTGAACCTTAAAGCGAACAAGAACGCAACAACCGGTTTTACTTATCGGCGCGTACCTGCACCGGGTCAATAGAGGCGCGGTTTCTGGTTAAGCGCGGGGCATTATTGGTGCGGAGCCGGAAACCAGTAACTTTCCTTGCAGAAAATGCCCGGCGCGATACGGCGCTTCATTGCCAGTGCGCGGCGATCATGATCGCCAGAATTGCGAGAGGTACCGCATATCGCATTGCGGGGCGCCACAGCGCGCGGGCGAGCGCGCCGCTGGTGGCCAGTTCTTCCCTCCAGATTTCCGGTTTGACCACCCAGCCTACGAACAGCGATGTCAGCAGGGCACCGAGTGGCAGCACGATGTTGACGGCAAGATAGTCCTGCACGACGTATATCGTTTGTTCCCTAAGCACACCAAAGGGTTCCAGCGGATGGAACTCGGCCAAATGGTTGAAGGAAAACACCGTGCCGAGGCTGGCGATCCCCACCAGCAGGCTGACGAGAAACACCGCCGGACGCAACCCGATGCGCAATGCATTGGCGATACGGCCGCCGAGGGGCTCGAGCAGCCCTACGCATGAGGTGATGGCCGCAATGAACAGCAACAGGAAGAAAAGGAAACCCACGATGCTGCCCCCCGGTATCGCTCCGAATGCAATGGGCAAAGTCTCGAAGACAAGGCCCGGACCGGACGTGACCGGCACACCATATTGGAACACGAAGGGAAAGATGGTCAGCCCCGCCAGCAGCGCGACGACCGTATCCGCCGCGATCACCGTCATGGCCGATCCCGCTATCGGCGCATTCCGGTCCAGATGGGAGCCAAAGCTCACCATTGTCCCAAAACCGACGCCAACGGAAAAGAACGCCTGCCCGACCGCCATGGCGATGACGCCGCCGTCGATCTTGGAAAAATCGGGCACGAACAGGAATTGCAGCGCGCTCATCATGTCGCCGACGAACGCCGCGTAAATTGCAAGCAGGACGAGCCCCGCAAAGAAAAACGGCATGATGATGTTGGTCAGCTTCTCTATACCGCCGGTAAGCCCGCGCGAGATCACCAGCGCGCTAAAGGCGACGGTGGCGGCCATCCACCCGATCATGCGCCAGGGACTGTCCATCAGCGACGCGAAGATCGCGGTCGTTTCCTCCGCCTGCGCATCGGAAAATTCATCTCCTGCGAACCGCAGCATGTAATCCAGCGTCCACCCTGCGATCACGACATAATAGGCCAGGATCGCAAAAGTCGCGATGAGCGCGAGGATACCGATCATATGCCATCGCCGGCTGGCACCGCTCTGCGCGGCGACATTGCGAAGCGAGCCTACGATGCCCCGTCCGCCCCGCCGGCCGAGCATCAGTTCCGCCATGACGAGCGGCAGGCCGATGCAGAGCACGCAGGCGAGATAGACGAGGATGAAGGCGGCACCGCCATTTTCCCCAGTCATGTACGGGAACCGCCAGATATTGCCCAGCCCGACGGCAAACCCGCTGGCAGCGAGGACGAAGGACGTTCTCGACGACCATAATTGTGGCTGTTTGTCGGCTTTCATCGCCATGGCTCGATGCCCTCCCTCACTCATGGGTTTGTGAGCGCTTCGCCCCGCCTGGCGCAACGGCACGTTTAACGCTGCGCGGCCCTGTCCGGTGCGGTCAGCTCGACTTCGGCCGGCCAGAACCCTTGCGGGCTTTCATCCACGATCGCGCGCAGCATGCGCCTGGCGTCGTCTTCCCGGCCGGCAAACCGGTGCTCCATCGCAAGCGCAAACCTGACCAGGCTGCCTTCGCTCTCGGTCAGGTCCTCAGCGGTGATGCGGCCCTGCATGACCTTCACCGCGCGGTGATAATCCTGGTTCTCGGTCAGGTTGAGATCGGCCGGTACTTCGGCAACGGCGCGCTTCGCACGCTCGTCTTCGCCCATCTTGCGATAGGCCAGATACGTCCAGAACGCTGTTGGAGGCAGCATGTCATCGCGCGCAAAATCAGGCACGAGGGTAAAGGCCTGCGCCATCCCTTCCGCCATCCGCGCGAAGTCTCCGACAGCGAAACTGGTCTGCGCATGGTAATAGATGATATTCGACTTGTACGTGCCAAGAGTCAGGCCGCGCGCATTGGGCAAACCATCGGGTTCGAAACTGTCGGGCTCACCTCGCATGAGTTCCATCGCCCGCTCGTAGTCGGACAGCGCGAGGTCGAATTGGCGCACCCGTGCAAGGTGGCGCCCGCGATAACGAAGCAACCGATAACTGCCCGGAAAGCGCGTAAGGCCTCGCGTGAAGACATTGATGGCATCGCAATACCGGCCCGCATATCCCAGGCGGCGCCCAAGCCAGAAATAGCTCTCTTCACGGTCGGGCGCGATGTCGAGGGCGCTGCGCGCCATTGCGATATCTTCGTTCAGGCGGCGGGCAGTCTGCACATTCCAGTCGGGCGTGCGCAGCGGCGTTCCGATCAGGGTTTCCCTGCAAAACCCGGCTGCTTCGGCGTCCGCGGGCACGACATCCTGCGCCAGAGCAGCACCGGCAAACAGCGATGCGGCCAGGCCCGCAAGTGTCATCGCGGGCCGCATCACCCGACCACCTCGGTATAAAGGCGGCGCAGGTTCGTCCCCATAATTTTCTCCGCCGCCGCCTCGCCATGACCAAGCTTGCGGACTCCGTCCCAGACCACCTCCATGCGATTGGGCCCATTCAGTTCATCGATGAAGAGCGGCCATTCCGCAGGGTTGAAATTCGGCCCTTCCTCGCGCTTCAATTCGGCGAGATAATCATCAGTCATCTTGATGCGGCGATGGTCGCGATCGCTGCCGATGGCGACATGATCCACCCCGGCAACATTGATGGCATGGTCGATATGGCGAAAATAATCGGCCAGCGCACCGGCGCGCTTTTCAGTGAGGAAGGGACGGATCTGGCAAATCCCGACGACTCCGCCCCGCTCCGCGAGCAGACGCAGATTGGCGTCTGTCGTGTTACGCTCGTTCGCGTGGACAGCCATGCAGGCAGTGTGACTGATTGAAACGGGTACTTTGGAATGTTCGATGGCGTCGGCCATCGTGCGCATGTTCGCGTGCGACAGGTCGATCAACATGCCGCGCGCGTTCATCCGTTCAACCAGTTCGCGCCCGAACCGGGTCAGGCCGTGCGCGCCCAGTTCCTTGCATCCCGCACCTGCCCAGTTCTGGTGGTTGTAGGTGATCTGCGAGACGCGCACGCCCAGATTGTAAAACACATCGACATTATCGAGATCGGTCCCGAAGTGGGTGCTGTTCTGAAACAGGTAATAAAGCGCAAGCTTTCCTTCCGACCGGGCGCGGTCGATATCGGCGACACTGGTGGCCTTGATGAACAAATGCGGGTGGGCGGCGATATGACGGTCATGTGCGAGGACAGCGTCCATCGCCAGGTCATAGGCTGCCGTGCCACGCGGTTTCGGGTCGCATAGCGTGACGGCGATCGCATCGAGCCCGCTGCCGATCATTTCCCGTACGAGCTCTTCGGTATAATTGAAGCGAACTTCGCCCATGGCGTCGAAGGTCAGCGGGCGGGTTTTTGCCAGGAGCGCCGCGCTGCTCATGGCGGGGAGCGTCATCGCTCCAAGCGCAAGCCCCGATCCGATAAATTTCCGCCTGTCCATAGCCCACTCCCTTTCCCCATTCGAAAGTTCATAGCGTATCGGAAAATTAGTGCAAGAGGCTTATGATCCGGTGTTTATCCACATGACGAGCGCGTCCTCATCGCTGGTGGAATAACAGATGTGACGCATGCTCGCGTCGATATAGATGCTATCGCCCACACCGAGGGTCACAGGTTCATAATGCTCGGTCGCAAAACAAACCTCGCCTTCGAGAACGTAGAGGAATTCCTCTCCTTCGTGGCTCGCCCAGTCAGCGAAATCCTCCGCTCCGCGCGCTTTGATGGTGCTGACGAAAGGGAGGATCTTCTTATGGCTCAACTCCGAGGCGAGCAGGCGGTGACGGTAGACGGGCGTTTCCATGACACGGCCGGCGCTCTTCAGGGTGACGCTACGCCGGCTACCCGGCTGGTGGCCGTCATCGCTCGCGAAAAGATCGGTGATATCGATGTCGAAACCGAGTGCCAGCTTCTGCACGACATCGAAGGTCGGCGACATCTGGTCGTTTTCGATCTTGGAAAGTGTCGAAGCGGCGAGTCCCGTATTCCTGCCGGCTTCCTCCAGCGTCATCTTGCGGTCACGCCGCAGCTTCCGAATGCGTTCCCCCAGATGGAATGACGTGGTGCGCCGCCTGCGCGGACCCCGAAGCCCTTCGAGGTAATCCAAGCCATCGTTCGCGGCACCGGTCAAAATGGCCTCCGTATTGTTCAAGAGTCTGTCCGGCCATGCGCCCAGTGGATACCTGTAACGAAGCGCCGAACATGTCCTGTACTATGAGCAGAAGATTTCCCGATCGGCAAGTCGGCGGGGTGCATGTGGGACATGCCGATCGGAAAAGCTCTGTCTATACGGAGCCTAAAAATCCATTTTTACGTTGAGATAGTAGAACCCGCCGCTCACACCGAAGACGCTATGATTGTCGTAGATCAGGCCGACCCGCTTCAGGCCGGGGCCGCGGTCGGGCGGGAATTTGTTGAACAGGTTTCGCGCGCCGATGCTGATGTCGATGTCCTCGAGACCCGAATAGGTCAGCTCGGCGTCGAACAGCATCGCCGGGTCACGCTGCAGGAAGTCGTTTCCGGCGCGGCGTTTCCAGGATCCGTAATAATTGGCACGGGCCATCAGGTTGAAATCACCGATTTCGTTGTTCAGCGTCAGGTTGCCGCGCCAACGGGGGAGACCCCGTTCGAATTCGATGATGGTCCCGGCGCCGAAGAAAGCCGTCGGATCGGTGCGGAGCTTTTGCTCATTATAGTTTACGGCGAAGCTGATATTGGTCGCATTGGCATCGCCCCAGTCGAAACCATATGTCGACACAAGGTCGAAACCGCGTACCCGCGTGTCGAGCTTGTTTTGGAAGAAGCGGACCTGCTCGACCGAGGCGCCATTGGGAAAACCGATGGCCGCGAGCTGCGCGCGCTGGGCAGCCGTCGTGTCGATCGAAGGCGTCAGAAGCAGGCGATCGTCCACATCGATCTGGTAAAAATCGAGTGTCGCTGTGAAACCATTGTCCGCGGTCAGGACCACGCCGGCCGACATGTTGAACGATGTTTCCGGCCTCAGCTGGTCGGAACCGAATATCTGTGCCGCGGGCGAACCCGGGATCAGAACCGCGTCGAGAATGAACTGGTTCTGCGCATTGATCTGCGAGGTCTGGCTGGTGCCGAAGACCTGGCCCGCCGCCGGCGCCCGGAAGCCCGTGCTTATTGAGCCGCGCAGGGCCAGCAGATCGGATAGCTCGACACGTGTCGCCGCCTTGTAACTGAAATTATTGCCGAATTGCTCATAGTCCTCGTACCGGCCGGCGACGCTGAAGTTCCAGTTCTCCATGATGTCCAGGTCGGTCTCCGCGAAAATCGCGAAACTGTCGGATGAGAAATCACCGGCAATATCGGGCGTGAAACCCTGAAACCCGTTGGAACCGACCGGCAGGTCGCGAAGCGGGCCCACTTGATAAGATGCCAGATCCCCCGCCTTGATGCGATAGGTCTCCTTACGATAGCTTACGCCGCCGAAGACCAGTATGTCGCTGGCGAAGGCATTGGTCGGGATCTCGTAGGAGATTTCACCGTCCACCTGGATTTCCCGCTGGGTCAGACTGCCCGGCTTGAATCTGGTCGGCGATGCCTCGCCGAGTGATGGATTGACGGTATTGTATATGGTGTAATCGACACGGTTGTTGCCAAGCCGGGCCGATACATCCCAGTTGAACCGCCCGACCTTGTCGCGAATGCCGCCGACCACGCTGAAATCCTCGGTCGCCCCGGCGAATTCCGGCGTGAATCCGCCGGGAAATATCGAGCGCAGATCGAACGTGCCGGGATAAGCGGCCGTGTTGTCAAAAGCGGTATCGGCATAGGTCGAGTGCGCAGGCAGACCGCCGGCAGCGGTGGACTGGCGATAGAAGAACGTGACCGAACTGTCGGCATCCATGTAATTGCCGAAGGTGTAGGCTTCGAGATCGCCGCCCATCTCGATCCCGGCGTTCCAGGCCAGCTTCACCGCCTCGTAAAATGGTTCGCCATTCCCAGCGGTTTGAACAGGAACATTGGGGATATTCATCGCCCGCAGCGCTTCGGCCCCATCATTCTTGCCCCCAAGGAATGTCTTATCCTGATGGGTATATTGCGCACTCAGGTTGAGGTAGCCGATATCGCCAAGGCCAAAGGCAACGTGCCCCTGCAGGTCATAGGTGCGGCCACCGACGTCGTAATACTCGCCCGCCTGCGCCATGACCGAGCCGCCGCTGGTATCGTTCTTCAGTGTCACATTGACCACCCCGGCAATGGCATCGGAACCGTATTGCGCCGACGCGCCATCGCGCAGGACCTCGACACTGTTGAAGGCAATCGGCGGAATCACGTTGAAATCCTGCCCCTGCGAACCCGAGGTCGTTGCGTGGCCCGTGCCGATCTGGACGATCGCGGCGCGGTGGCGACGTTTGCCGTTGAGGAGCAGCAGCACATGGTCCGGCGGCGAACCGCGCAGGGTTACGGGGCGTACGAAGGACGACCCATCATTGCCCTGCAGGCGTTTCACATTGAAAGCCGGGACAAGAGAACGAAGCGCATCATTAAGGTCGGTATAGCCTGTGGTGCTGATCGCCTCCTGCGCGATGACATCCACGGCAACCGCACTATCGGTGACCGAGCGGTCCTTCCGGCGGGAACCGACAACAACGATGGGTGAACCGGCCCCCGGGGCAACTTCAGCCTCTTCGGCCGCCTCGCTGACATCCTGCGCGGCGAGCGACGAAGGCAGCGCCAACGCGGCAAGAGCCGACGACAAATACAGATATGATGACAGTTTGGCCATTTATTCCCTCCATTTGCTTTGAGCGAAGGACACACTCGCGGCTTCCACTCGATACGGTCTTTCCTATCAGAAATATTCTGTCGGTCCAGCTGTAATTTTGGATCTTGGGATTGTAAAATATTCGCAACATATCCAATATCTTGCCGTAAATATCGTAAAAGCTTCTGACTTCTAACGGCAGCACTCCCCACCATGAGTGGCCGATAAAAATGCTCAGAATCGATTATTTTCCTATATGAAATCTTTTCCATCGGTGTATAGGTCTCCGGTGTCGAGATCGAGCGGGCGTAATCCGCCAGCCGGTACAGATCGGAGGAAATATGAGACTGCAGATTTTGGGAATGGCGCTCGCCGCCACGATAACGATGGCTGCGCCGCTCGCCGCGCAGGATAATGGCAGCTTTCAGGGTACATCACTGCTGGGTGAGCGTATGGTCACGCCGCACGACAGCAATAAGAACGTGGCCGCCCCTGCCGTGCTGGCGCGCGCGGCGGCCGACGCCAAGGCAGCGTTCGAAGCGGACATGACGGTCGATAATGCGACATGGTACGGCCGCGTACTCTTCTATCAAGGATATACGCGCGAATCCGCGGCCGTATACCGGCAGGCGCTCAAGCGTTTCCCCGAATCGGCAAAGCTTCTCCGCCATCTTGCGCATCGTCAGTTTTCCATGCGCCAGTTCGATGAGTCGATCGAAACGGGCCTGCGCGCTGCAAAGCTCTATGAAGGGGTCCCGCTTGAACGTGAGAAGCTCGGTCCGGATTATTTCACCAGCACGCCGGATGTCGTGCAATATTATCTCTATTACCACCTCGGCCAGGCCTATTTTGCCAAACACGATTTCGACAATGCTGCCAAATGGTTCTCGCGCTCGTCGCAGACAGCCGGATGGGGTTTCGATCCCGAAGCGCGTACCGCGAATACCTATTGGGAATTCCTTTCGCTGGCACGTGGCGGCCGCACCGCGGAAGCGCGCGAAGTCCTGGATGCTTACGACCTCACCCTGTTTCAAGTTCATCCGGAAGGTGGATCGGACAATTATTTCGACGGCATCCAGCTGTTCAAGGGCCACCGCGATGCCGGGTCGTTCTTTAGCAATCAGGACAGCGGGCGGCCCTTCGCCGATGCAGACGGCATGGCCGCTTCGACTGCCTACACGCTTGCCAACTACTTCATGCTGAAGGGGGAGCGGGAGCATGCGAAACAGTGGCTGAAACGCTCCATCAATGTCGACAGCTGGAGTTATTTCGCGCGCATTCAAGCCGAAGCCGACTGGGTCGCATTTTTCCCTGGCGAAGATCATACGCTCTCCGGACACTAATCTCGTGACCGAACCGATATTGCCGAGCGGTCCCCAGGGAGCGCCACAAATTCACGCGCACGGCGCAAATACCGGAAATATACATATGACCCAGTCGCCTTATCGCCCTTTGCTGGAGGCGGTCGGCCTTGACGCGCACATGCTGGAGGGCGGCGATTTGCCGGTGGTTACGCCGATCGACGGCTCCATCATCGCCAATGTGGCGAGCGCTGCCCCGGATGACGTGGCAGCCGCTATCGATACCGCCGAAGCCGCCTTCCAGTCATGGCGCACCATGCCGGCACCGCGCCGCGGCGAATGGGTTCGTCTGCTCGGCAATGAACTGCGCCGTGAAAAGGAAAATCTTGCCCGGCTGGTCACGCTCGACTGCGGCAAGATCCTGCAAGAGGGCCTTGGCGAAGTGCAGGAGATGATTGACATCTGCGATTTCGCGGTTGGCCTCTCCCGCCAGCTTTACGGCCGCGTGATCGCGTCGGAGCGGCCCGGGCACAAAATGCTCGAAAACTGGCATCCCCTGGGGCCTGTCGCGGTGATTTCGGCCTTCAACTTTCCAGTCGCGGTATGGAGCTGGAATGCGGCCCTCGCCATTGTGTGCGGAAATCCCGTGATCTGGAAGCCGTCGGACAAAACGCCGCTCACCGCGCTCGCCGTTCAGCGGATTTGCGAGCGGGTGAGTGCGGAATTTGGTGAGGATGCGCCCGACGGTCTGTGCCAGACAATTATCGGGGACGCCGATATCGCCAAAATCCTGGTGGCAAGTCCGCGGATCCCGCTCGTTTCCGCGACCGGTTCAACGCGTATGGGCCGACAGGTCGCCAGGACTGTCGCAGACCGGTTCGGCAAGTCGATTCTGGAGCTGGGGGGCAATAATGCGATGATCGTGACGCCCTCCGCCGACCTCGATCTGGCCCTGCGCGCCATCGTTTTTTCCGCGGTGGGCACCGCCGGTCAGCGCTGCACCAGCCTGCGCCGCCTCATCGTCCATGACGATATTTACGAAACGCTCGTTCCGCGCATAAAGGACGCCTATCGCAACGTGAAGATCGGCAGCCCGCTGGACGGCAAGACGCTGCTCGGTCCGCTGTACGACAAGCAGGCTTTCGAAGCCATGCAGGCCGCACTCCAGCAGGCGCGGGAGGATGGCGGAGTCGTGACAGGGGGCAGCCCGGCTTTGACAGACGAATATTCAGACGCGGCATATGTCACGCCGGCGATCGCCGAAATGCCCGCTCAAACGGATATCGTTCGGACCGAAACCTTCGCGCCCATCCTCTACATCATGCGCTATTCCGAGCTCGGCGAAGCCATCGCCATCCAGAACGGGGTTCCGCAGGGTCTTTCGTCCGCGATCATTTCATCCGACATGCGCGAGACTGAGGCTTTCCTTGCCGCTTCCGGATCGGATTGCGGAATCGCCAACGTCAATATCGGTCCGTCCGGTGCGGAAATCGGCGGTGCGTTTGGCGGCGAGAAAGAGACCGGCGGCGGCCGGGAAAGCGGATCGGACGCGTGGAAAGGCTATATGCGCCGCCAGACCACCACCATCAACTATATGGCCGAACTGCCGCTGGCCCAGGGCATCACCTTCGACCCGGCCGGCTGAGCACGCCCTCAGAAACTGCTCTTCCAGCCTGCCGAATGCGATCAGCCGATGGCAGGTGCAGACGCGGCGTCGTCACGCCGCGCAGCGAGCGCATAGCTATAGAAACGGTGACCCGGTGGCTGCCCGGGGGAACGAAACCGGTCTCATCGATATGAAGGAAAAGGGTCTCAAGTAGCGCACCGAAGGACACCAGACGCGGCGCATGACGAACAGATCAATCTTTCTGGACATCGGTGCCGAACTGGAAACGCAGATGGTTTGGATAATCCTCCACCCCATTCCATAGATGATTTGCCTCCTGGGCGTTGCAAACATGGGATGGGCATTGGGGTCGTCGCCATTGCCCATGATAATAACCCCATAGCCGCCCTCCATCGACGCCAGCATTTCTGCATTGACGCCGGTATTCGATCCGTCGTCGCGAAACCAGTCGGTGACACCGAGCCCCACGCCCCGAAAAAAGAGAAGTTCCCATCCCACCAACGTAGCGGAGGGAGATAATATCAGTCATCTCGCGTGCCAGCGATGGGGTAAACGCTCCAATCTCTTGCCCTTCCAGCACGCGCTGGAAGGCAGTCATGAATTTGGCCAAATCCGTAGGTGTCGACCACATGCTGGATGCGCTTATTTGCGGCGTGATCGGGAGACCGGTTCTGATAAGCGCGCCGTCCTGATCACGGACAAGGACGGTGTTAGTTGTAAAGCCCACCGAGCGAGGTTGCACCATAGCAGTATCTGTCATTCCCGGAGGCTCGAAAACTCGCTCTCTAGCAAGTTTTTCGAGGGAACGGCCGGTGTCAACAGATCTTCAGATGTGAGTTTCTGGAGCCCCAAAGCAGCTCACGAGACGTCCGATATCCGGGGTGGAAGCTGACGGCGGAACGGGGGTGATCTGCAGACCGGCAGCAGTTGAAAATGAAAGGCAGAATGCTGCCGCACATCGCCAATACGGAAATGAGAATGCGCCGATCGTCCATTTCGGAAATTCAAGCGACTCGCTTAGGGCCTATCCCTTGACGATCCGCGACAACGATTTGGGGATCGGCGCATCTCTTGACACAGAGGAGTCAGCAACTGGGCGTCCAAGTGAGGTCACCACCGGGACAACGCCAATCCAAGTGTCGCGGTCGAACTCGTCGTAGTCATCGATGGGCGCGCCAGCCCGCACTTTCGCTGAAGCGGCTTCGATTACGACCTCGTATACGCCAGTACCCTTAATTTCCTTTTCATAGGGTGGGCGCACCTCGTCCCAGCGACCCGGAAACATGTGTTCGGAAACGCATCGCAGCGCCTCAATCCGCGCAGTTTGCTCTTCAATGAGAAAGGCTCGTCCATGTAAAACGACCGACCGGTAATTCATGGATGATTCGAAGATGGACCGACCGACGACGATTCCGTCGACCAGGGTGATACACAGACTCACCGGCTCCCCATCGGATGAGGTCATTGCGCGCGACTTGCGGTGCCCGTGAAGAAAGAGGCGATCGCCGTCACGACCATAGACCAAGGGGATCACGACGGGCCGGTCGTCGTCGATGAAGGCGACATGCGCGACGAACCCACGGTCCAGAATCGCATAGATGGACTCGCGGTCGTACGTGCCGCGACTTGCGATCTGCCTTACTCGGTTGATCCCACCCGCCGTAAATGGGTCCTCTGGTATATGCGGTGTTTTCGAGCGCACCATGTCGCTTACCCTTTCTCGCTTGTACGAGAGCGCAATCGCCCACCCATTGGCTTTTACCAAGGGCCAATTTCCGTAAGTTCAGCAGTCCACTTCAGGACTCTTCTAGCTAATTAGCCAAGGCGCTCGCCAGCTTTCTAACGCCTTCTGAAAGCGCTTTCTCCGACCATCCCGCATAACCCAAAACCAGGCCAGGCACGCCATAATTTGGATCTGCGAAATATGCGGACAGTGGTTTGGCTCCGACACCGCTCCGTTTCAGGGCATCTGCGATTTTGGCTTCCGTAATATGCGCGGCAAATTTTCCCGTCATATGAAGCCCCGTGTCGTCAGGACCGATCAAGATCGTGTCGCTAAAATGCAAATCGAGAGCCGTCAGGAGCGCCTGCTGCCGCTGACCATAGGCTTGCCGCATCGCCCGCACATGGGCTGCAAACTGCCCTGAGATTATAAACTCCGCCAACCCCCTCTGCGCGGTCACACCGGTATGACCGCTAAGTGCGAAGCGTAAAGCTGCGGCCGGATCAACGAGTTTGGGGGGTAAGACTAGGTAAGCAAGCCGGAGCGCGGGAAACATCGATTTGCTGAACGTGCCCAGATGGATCACACGGTGAGACCGGTCGATACTCGCCAAGGTCGCTGTCAGTGTGCCGCGGTGCCGAAACTCGCCATCATAGTCGTCTTCGATGATCCATGCCGCGTTGCGGTCGGCCCAGGCGAGAAGGTCTAGGCGGCGCTTTGCGCTCATTACGATCCCCGATGGATACTGATGCGCCGGGGTAACGTAAGCTAGCCGCGCGCTGGGGGCCATGCGCTCGCCTTGCGCCACCATTAGTCCCTCCCGGTCGCACGGCACCGGAACGACCTTGACACCGTTATGCAAGATGGCCTGCCGGGCCTCAGTGTAGCCAGGATCTTCCAGCCACGCGCGATCCCCAGGGTCGGTAAGAAGCTTTAGGATCAGCTCGATAGCACACCGCGCGCCGTCCACAATCATGATCTGATCGGGGTCGCAGACCACACCTCGCGATGGACCAATATGATCGGCGATGGCAAGCCTTAGCGGTTTCCAACCCAACGGATCGTCCTCAACCTTACGGCCCGAGGCCAGTCTGCCGCCACGAGCGATAGCTCGCGCCCAGCTCTCGCGCGGAAAGAGGTCCGTGGCCGGCACGCCCGGGGCAAGCACTGGTCGTTGCGTGAGGGGTTCAATTGGCCGACCCATTGAAACCATCGCCTCGCCCCTCCGCGAAAGTTGCGGCGGACTTTTTGCTGGGGTGGCGCCGCCCATAGCGGTGGTGGCGACCAGGCCATGAGCGACATAGGTTCCCGAGCCAGGCCGCGACACCGCGAAGCCTTCCGAGATGAGCTGAGTGTAGGCCTCAGAGACGGTATTCCGGCTAACATCGTGTGCAGCTGCCGAAGTTCGCGAAGACGGTAAGCGTTGGCCTGCTTTGATGGATCCGCTCGTGATCGCGCTCCGAAGTTGGCGCGCGAATTGGCTTGAAAGGCTCTCTCTCGAATTGCGATCGAGCGAAACTATGTCAATGTTCATCTGCGTTGCATAGCAGCCCCGGCCGACCGCGGCAGCCTCGGATTCCAGCTCCGGAACTTCAACCGTCCGCTATTGCGAGACTGCGTTAACGGCAGGTTTAATGGACACTGATCGACCCGCCCAACAACGACAATGAGGGCGCAAACCGGTTATTAGAGTTTCAAACTCTCCACATGTCACGCTTGGTAAAATATTATTTAAAATCCTATAGTTGTGGATTTATATCATAAGGCAGGCGGACCTTATTGCGGACCCTTCGCTAAAGCCGAAGAAATAAATTTAACGGGATCAGCCGCTTACGCCTTCAGTGCGATCCCTTGCTTAGCCTTGTGGGCAAGAAAGGTGGTGCCGCCGGGTACGGCGGCCAGCAGCCCCCCCCCCAAGCCTCACGGCAATCTCTGGCTTGGCTTTCGGACAGATGCCGTGGATCGGCAGGCCAAGGCCATTAATCAGTGCGTGGATCTTCGTCGTCAAACCGCCCCGGGCACGTCCCATGCAGAGATTTGGCCCCCGTTTTCAGGGCTGCACCGTGCCGGTGAACCCGGATGGAAGAGCTGCCGATCATGACCAGTTCGCCGTCTCAGGCTCGCCCCGCCGCTTCGAAAAGCCGGTTCCGCACGCCGGCTTTGCGCCCGCGCACAAAGCGGTTGTAGCAGGTCATGTGCGGCCCATGGCGCTCAGGATTATCGGCCCATGGACTGATGGTGCGAAACCCGCGACAATATCCCGTTATTGACCGGCCTATCATTCACACGCGGAACGCCGCGAGGCCTGTCCGGCAATAATGGCTCAATCACCAGCCATTCGTCATCGGTCAGTTGAAATCTGCGACGCATTGTCCAAAGCTCCTTCCTGGCGCCTTGGATCAACCTCATCCGCACCACGCAAGTCAGTTGATGAATTGCGGCCTAGAAAGTAGACGTGCGGTTTCCGACCCAATTGCAAATAATGGTGTAGCAACTCCGCTTTTCAGATGGTTTGCAACTGAGCCCGAGGGCCGTCCATCAGTCAACCATCATTTTCCATTGGGCTGCATAGCCACCAACTGCCGCCATATCCTGTCGACCAGAGGCCGGACGGGCACATTTCGGGATCGGTAGGCACAAACGCGCAGCGATTGAGCAGCCTCTGGAAATATGACCTGCAATCCCGCTTTTTTTGCGCTGCTGGGGAAAATGGCGTCAGGCAGCCACGCCACTCCTAATCCGCGTTGGCAGGCGGCGAAAAGACTTTCCGCGAGTGACGCGCGATAGACTGGTTGAAGTCGCTCTCCAAAAGAGGTTTTGCTGACGCTATGCTCCACCACACGTGACATGAACGAAGTGCCGGAAAATGCGACATAAGGTATCGAGTTCTGGCGATTTTCGTCACCAAATTCCACCGCTTTGTCGATTGCCGAATATAGGGCGAGCCCGTGTTCTGCGATGTCTACACGTTCAAACTCGCTCGCATCGATTTCCGGGCTGACGGCGGGATGATCGTAACAGACGAAAATATCGCTGACACCGCCGGAAAGGGCGGACAAATACTCGTCTAAAGTTCGCGTTTCAGCGACGACATTGACGGCAAGCTTTGGCTCGCTGCGTCTAAGCAACTCGGTCAATTCAGGCATAAAATACAACGCCAGGGTATGCAGCGACGCAATGGTCAGATCCTGCTCGCCTCTGCGCGTCAGTTCGCCAATCGCACCGCGAATTTCCAGCGTGCGCGCAACGATCTCCTTTGCGGCTGCAATAAACTCGATGCCCGCCTCGGTGGGGACAATCGGATGCGAGCTTCGGTCCAGCAGCTCTGCTCCGGCCCAGTGCTCGACCGCCTTTATTCGGCGGCTCAATGCCGATTGGGTGGTATTCCTGTCCTCTGCGGCATGCGCAAAGTGTCCCTTTTCAGCAACAGCCAAGAAATCTTCAAGCCAGTTAAAATCCATGTGTCTTTAAATATCAGCGTCTTGCGTTCTACGCAATAACTCATTCCTACTCCGCACTGGCAATTGGAAAAGCAAAGTGAAACCCAGTGAACCGGGTTGCGAAAGATTCTTTCGCAAAGGGGCTGCGATATGGCCCGCTATCATGTTCTGGGAGGACAAAAACACCATGAAAACCCGCCTGACTGCAAGAATTAGTATGACCGCACTGGCTACGGCAATCGTCGCCACACCGACCTACGCCCAGGTGCAGGACCAAACGTCCCCACCGCCAACGCCGGACGTGGCGAGTTCTGCGCAAGATGAACAGACAATCGTCGTGACAGGCTCGCGCATCCGTCGTTCCAACGCGAATTCCGCGATTCCCGTGCAGATTCTTGTTAAAGAGGATATTCAATCGACGGGTTCGGTCGACGTCGCTGAGATCGTCACGGAAATCCCGGGGGTCGATTACAGCCTGTCGCCTGAAAACACCGCTCTTAGCACACAGAATGCCGGGCTCAGCACAGTCAATCTCCGCCGTCTGGGCGGCAATCGCACGCTCACGCTTATCGACGGGCGGCGTGCGGTTTCCAATTCCGGTAATGGCGAGCGCGTGAGTCTTAGCACCATTCCGACGGGTTTCATCAAAGCGGTTGAAGTGACGACTGGCGGCGCGTCGGCCATCTATGGCTCGGATGCCATTGCCGGCGTGGTCAACCTCTTGCTTGAAGATGATTTCGAGGGCCTGGATCTTTATGCACGCTACGGCGAAGCGGAAGCTTCCGGCGAAGAGGAAACCCGGTTCACTTCCCGCTATGGCAAGAGATTCGCGGACGACCGGATCTATATGCTGTTTGGCTTCGATTATTGGCGTGAAACGGCGATTTTCGCGGACGCCACCCGGCCGGGCTCGATCGCGAACGTCGAATTCAACCGCCCCAATCGATCCCGCCTGCCGGGCCAGGAGGACAATCCCGACGCTTTCGGCAGCGAAATCGCATTTGGCGATTGCGATAATTCCGGCAAGTTCTGCATCAACCCCTCGGGCAGCTCCTATCTGCCAGGCGGTGTTTTCGAGGGCGACGATGCCTGGAATGTCGGCGGCGTCTGGTTCAACGACCAGTCGCTGCTGCCGCAGGACGGCCGTCTGGCGGCATATGGTTTCGAAACCGACTCGGACGGTTTCAACTTCCGTCCCGGCACCAGCATTTCGCCAAGCTTTGAGAGCTTCACCGGCGGCTGGCTGGCCAATTTCGACATGACCCCGACGACATCGCTGTCTGCGGAACTCTATTATTCGCATATCGACACGACGACGACAAACAGCGCATCCGCCGCTTTTTTCGGCACGGATATCGGCGTCAATAACGCTCTGGGCGATATCGGCACAATGGCGGCCGACAATCCGTTCATTCCGCCGGAAGTCGAAGAGACGCGCATCGGGAGGGTCAGCTGGTATCGCCGGTTTAGCGAACTCGGTAACCGGAAGACCGTCAACAAACGCCAGACCATTCGTGGGGCGCTTTCGCTTGACGGCCAGATTTGGGACGATTGGGAATGGACGCTGGGCGGCACGTTCGGCCGCTTTGACCAGAAACAGCGACTTCTCAACTATTTGAATTACCTTAATATTCGCAACGCGCTGAACGTTGAGACCGTCAATGGGTCGGTGCAATGCGCGGATGCGGATGCGCGCGCTGATGGATGTGTGCCCCTCAACATCTTTGGCGAGGGTAGCATTACACCGCAAATGGCCGATTATATTCGCTATACTGGCAGACTGCGCCAGAACAGGGAGCAGTTGACCTTCGGCGGCAGCATGAACGGTGAGTTGTTCGATTTGTCATGGAGCGGTCCTGTTAGGGCGGCATTCGGTTTCGAATGGCGCGAGGAAAGCCAGGAAACCTATGGCGACCCCGACAATGGAATCGAACTGACCTCACTCACGCCAATCCCGGATATCCGTGCACAGTTCAGCGTTTGGGAGGCGTTTGGTGAATTGGACATTCCTCTGATCACCGACCAGCTTTCCGTGCAACTCGCCGCGCGCTATGCTGATTACACGACGGTCGGCAGTGTCTTCAGCTATAATATCGGCGGCACCTGGCAGCCCATTCCGGATATCCGGTTCCGTGCGCAATATTCCCGTTCACAACGCGCGCCGACCCTGACCGAATTTTTCTCACCGGCGCGCGGGGACTTCGACAGCCTGCGTGATCCTTGCGATGGCCTTCTGCCCGACGGCAGCGGCATCACGCCAGCACCGGGCAGCACCGCGTCTGCGGACGTCATCGCGGCGAATTGCCTCGCCGAGCCGGGCATCCAGGCCTACTTCGCAGATGTCGATAATGCAGGAGAGCCGTTTGAATATGATGGTAGTGTAAGCGGGCCCAATGCGGGCAACAATCTGCTTCAGGAAGAGACGGCCGATACCTATACCGCTGGCGTCGTCCTGGCACCGCGATTCCTGCCCGGTTTTTCGCTGATCGTAGATTATTACAACATTACCGTGAATGACGCGATAGGCTCGGTCTCGACCCAACTGACCGCCGACCTCTGCTATGGGGATACGAACTTCCCGAATAATCGTTTCTGTGACGTGATCACCCGTGACGGGACCACCGGCAACGTCATTCAGGTGATCAACCGGCAGGAAAATCTGAACTCACTCAAGGCCGAAGGTGTGGATGCCACGCTGGCTTACAGAATTGAGCCTGGCTTTATCCCCGGTGCGTTCAGGGCCAATGTGCGGTACACGCATTATCTGACAGACGATTTTACCTTTCTGGGAATCGGTGGACCGGAGACGGTGAGTTCAAACGGCGAAATCGGTGAACCGGAGGACGAGTTCCGCGCGCAACTCTCCTACGATCTCGATGGCTTCAGCGCCTCCTGGACGACGATCTATCGCGGAGGCGGGGTCGATGACCTTGATGTACCTCCGACCGATCCAGAATTTTTCCGTGCCCCGGATGAGATCATTCATAATCTCTATCTGCGATATCGCTTCGGTGAAGAGCCAAGAGTGTCGGTTTTCGGCGGTGTTCGGAATGTGTTCGACGATATCGGACCGATCATTCCCAACGGCGTCGACAATGGAGGGACCCGCAACATCACCGGCACTTTGAACGACGTCGAGGGGCGCGAATTCTACGCTGGCGTCCAAGTCCGGTTCTGATCTGATCTGATAAAGGATTGTGAACGTGCGGAAATCCATGTTTAAATCATTTGCAAAAGAAGGGGCGGGGGTCATGTTGGCCTTCGCCCTCCTTTCTTTTGCGTTCTCCAATGCCCAGGCCCAGGCCCAAGCTCAAGCCCAGGATGTCGTTACGCATGAGGTCGGCAAGTCGCTTTATCTTGAAAATGTCGATCCCGGTGTAGAGCAAATCGGCCGCGAGGTCGGGCGCCACATGCGCACCCAGAACAGCTATATGGCGCGCGGCTGGACGCATGATGGCAAGGCTCTGCTATTTGCCCGCAATGGTGCCCTGTTCCGGGCGAAGACCGCGCGCAGTAAATTCACCAGGGTCGTGCGATATCGCGACTTCAATATCAGCGGCGCGCGTCTGGCGCAGGTGTGCGGCAAGGACGGCTATGTCTTTACCGACGATGAGGATGGCGACGAATATGACGCCGTCTATGTGGGTACGGCCAGCGATTTCAAGCCTGCCAAAGTCTCTCCAGGCCGCGCGAGCAACCGGGGGGTCCTCATATCCAATGACGGATCGCGCATGGTCTATGCCAGTTCCGCAGAGAATAGCGGGCAGTGGCAGCTCTTCCTGCAGCCCGTGTGCGCGGGAGCGGCGGCCACCACATTGATCAGCGGGCCGGAATCGGTCTATCCTTTTGATTTTCATCCGGATGACACGCATTTTCTGGTGTTGCGTACCTTGGCAGACGGTACCGGCGAACTGATCGAGTTCGATCTGGCATCGGGCACGTCGCGGACGATCCTCCGCGAAGCCACGCCGATCAGAAGCGCGGGTTACTCTTCCGATGGCGAGCACATTTTCTTCACTTCCGACGCCGCGAGTGAATTCAGACAGCTTTATCGCCTGACCCGCGCCGATGACACGATTATCACGGTTATCGGCGGGATCGGCATGGATATCGACAGAAGTGCGATGTCGGGCAATCGGCAGCGCATGGCCTTGGCACTTAACGAATATGGCCTTTCGCGCGTCATGGTTATCGATCTCGATAAACTCAGGCTCGTCGCCGGTCCGTCAGAGAAAGCGCTTGGCGTCATTTCGGGCATGTATATGTCACATGACGGTGAAACCCTTGCCATCAACCTGTCCCAGCCGACCGTACCGGCGCGGTCGGGGGTCTATGATGTCCAGACGGACAGTTTCCAACCATGGAGCGGGGGGTTTGCCCCTGGCCAGCGCATGGCCGAACTGGTGCCGACAATCACGACCTATCCCGCGCCCGACAAGATCGGCGAAGAGGATGCCGCCATCCCGATGCTGGTCTACAAACCTTCGACCGCAAGTGCGGACAGGAAGGCGCCCGTCGTCATTTTCGCGCATGGCGGACCCGCCTCGCAGGCGCGTCCCAGTTTCGGCCGCTTCTATCATTATATCGTGACCGAACTCGGCATCGCCGTGTTGCGCCCGAATATCCGCGGTTCGACCGGTTATGGCCGCACCTATGAACAGGCCGATCAGGGTTTGAAGCGGGAGGCCGCCATTCGCGATATCGGCGCACTGCTCGACTGGATCGAAACCCAACCGGATCTCGATTCGGATCGAGTGGTCATTGCGGGCGGTTCCTATGGCGGTTTTGTCTCGCTCGCTTCGCTCGTGGCGTATTCGGACCGGCTGCGCGGTGGCATTTCCAGCGTCGGCATCAGCGATTTTGAAACATTCCTGAAAAACACCGAGCCCTACCGGGTTGAAAACCGTCGGCGTGAATATGGCGACGAGCGCGATCCGAAAATGCGGGAATTCTTCAAAACCATATCGCCGCTTGCGAATGTCGGGAAAATCTCTGTCCCCGCCTTGATCGTGCAGGGCGGCAACGACCCGCGTGTGCCGCAACAGCAGGCCGAAGATATGATCGCGGCCATGCGCAAGGCGGGCCTCGATGTCAGCTATGTGCTTGCCCGGGACGAGGGACACAATTTCAGCAAAAGCCGCAATCGTTCTGTGGCGACCGGGGCGCAGATCGAGTTCTTGCGAGACAGATTGCTGAAGGATTGATGCTTTAGTTCGCGCGCAAACAGGATTTCGTTCGCGTTCTGATTGTCGGATTGCAACCCGGTAAAGGGCTCTGGCAAGCCGTTGCGACGGCTTGCCATCCCAAAACCGGATGCCAGAGCGCCCCTAGATTCGTGGACGCCTTCCTTCCTAGATTTGAGGACAGGAGGCGACGATGGGGAAGGTTAATTTCAGCGACGAGTTCAAGCGCGATGCGGTGGCGCAGATCACCGCGCGGGGGTACCGGGTAGCGGAGGTTTCCGAACGGCTCGGCGTGAGCCGACACTCGCTGTATGCGTGGAAGCGGCATGTCGCACGGCGACCGGAAGTTGGATCGCAGGATGCCGAGATCCGGTAGCTGAAGCGCGAGCTTCTGCGAGTGACCGAGGAGCGTGACATCCTAAAAAAAGCCACCGCGTATTTCGCCAGGGATGCAAAGTGAGATACGCGTTCGTTGCCGAGCATCGCACGCTGTTCCCGGTGCGTGCGATGTGCCGGTGCCTTCGCATCCAACCCAGCGGCTTTTATGCCTGGTTGAAGAACCCGCTGAGCAGACGGGCGAAGGAAGATGCTCGGCAGACCGGCTTGATCCGGCAGGCGTGGGAAGCCGTAGATCACCGTGCTGATCTACTCGGATCAGGGATCGCAGTTCACTTCGCTGGACTGGGCCTCGTCCCTGAAGGCCCACAACCTGGAGCACTCGATGAGCCGGCGCGGCAACTGCCATGACAACGCCGTGGTCGAGAGCTTCTTCAACCTGCTCAAGCGCGAACGCATCCGGCAGCGTGCCGGTGCTCACATGAGGAGGCCAGGCAGGATGTGTTTGATTACATCGAGATGTTCTACAACCCGATACGCAAGCATGTGAGGAACGGGATGCTGTCACCCGTAGAGTTCGAACGGCAGCAGATGATGAGCACCGAGGGCGTCTAGAAAACTCGGGGTTTTTCAGAGAGCTACCGAAAGTCAATCGCGCGCGATACGCTCGAGGAAGAGTTTGAGGAACTGCTCGCGAACCTCCAACCGTGCCACAATCTATTCACAATCGCGAGC
The DNA here is from genome assembly GCF_019204005.1 of Pacificimonas pallii. GTDB lineage: Bacteria > Pseudomonadota > Alphaproteobacteria > Sphingomonadales > Sphingomonadaceae > Pacificimonas > Pacificimonas pallii. Next base: position 778,695 of record NZ_JAGSPA010000001.1, read on the forward strand.
AAGGTGTTCCGCGATCTGTGGGATCATATGGCCTATCGAACCAAGGGCGCCAAACGCGTCTTAAAGCGGACCTCATTCGCATGGAGAGCCACATCGCGCGCTTGGTAGACAAGCTGTTTGATATCGATAACGTGACGTCATCATCATCATCATCATCATCGTCATCGTCATCGTCCAAATCGAAAAACGTATAACAGCGCTTGAACCTGAAAAGCTTCTGCTAGCTGAGAAGGTCGGGAAATTGGACACACCCGGCCGAGGCTTCGACGAACTGTTCGAACACGCCTTAGCGTTTCTCGCAAGCCATTATAATATATGGAAGAACGGCACATTCGCCGATCGCAGAAATGTGCTGAAACTTACCTTTACAGAGCGGCTGAAATATGGCTGCAATGAAGAACTTCGAACCCCTAAAACGCCCATGTCTTTCAAGGCCCTAGGGAGGCATCGGGATGACGAAAGGGAGATGGCGCACCCGACAGGATTCGAACCTGTGGCCTTCGCCTTCGGAGGATCTACTACCACCTTTCCGAAACATGCGATAGAGCACGTCGTTGCACGATAAGGTACTGAATCCCATTGCCTTTCCAAATCGCGGCACCGAAGTCTCTATCCAATCACAGGCCGTGATTTCCGCTCACATGCTTACGTAGTGCTTACGCGGAAACAGGCCGGAAAGGTCTGCCTTCTGATGCCGAAGCTCACGAAACGCGTCATCGACGCTCTAGAAACTCGAAAAAAGGACTACGTTGTTTGGGATGACGAATTGCCAGGATTTGGCATCCGCGTCTTTGCATCCGGGCGGCGCAGCTACCTCATTCAGTATCGTGCCAACGGACGATCACGACGCTACACCATCGGCATTCACGGCGTCTGGACACCAGAAACCGCGCGAAGGGAAGCACGCATCCAACTCGGAAAGGTCGCCCAAGGCGATAACCCAGCCGAAGAGCGCCTTGTAGAGCGCAACGCCATCACAGTTGAAGAACTCTCCGCTCAATACGTCGATGCAATGCATGCTGGCCTTATTCTAGGCAAGGGCGGGCGACCCAAAAAGCCGGACACGATCTACACAGACATCGGTCGCATCAACGGCCACATCGTTCCGTTGATCGGCAAACGGCGCGTCCAAGATCTGACGAAGGCCAACGTCACCAAGATGATGAATGATATCATCTCGGGAAAAACCAAGGCAGTGCGAAAGACAGCCAAAAAGCGCGGCAAGTCGATCTTGCGAGGTGGACGTGGCACAGCGAGCCGCTGCGTCGGTCTTGTCGGCTCGATGCTCACCTATGCGATCAGCATGGGCATTATTGAACAGAATGTCGCGCACGGCATTCGCAAACCGAAAGACAGAGTTCGCGACCGCCGATTGAGTAGCTCGGAATTCAAGACACTTGGCGAAATTCTCACTAAGGCCGAACAGACAGTCGAGCTCGCACCGACGGTTGCAATCACACGGCTACTGGCCCTCACCGGATGCCGTCGGAGTGAGATCATCAAACTCAAATGGCGGGAGGTCGATTTCGAACATAGCTGCCTTCGCTTGGCTGACTCGAAGGAAGGCGCATCTGTTCGTCCCGTTGGCCTTCCTGTGATCGAGATACTTGAGAAGCGCCGGGAGAAGACGCCCGGTGAGTTCGTCTTTCCTGGTACACGGGGCGCGGAGATATTCGGCAGCTTTCCTAACCATTGGAATAGGATGTTCAGCAGCTCAGAACTCGCGGACTTCACTGCGCACGTTCTGAGGCACAGTTTCGCAAGTCTGGCCAACGATCTAGGATTCACCGAAAGTACCGTTGCGGCACTGGTCGGCCATTCTACGAACTCGGTTACAAGCAAGTACATCCACTCTCTCGACAGTGTTCTGATCACGGCCGCCGATACCGTTGCGGGATATGTCAAAGGCCTGTTGGAGGGCATGGAGTTCAAGCAAACGGCTCAGATTCTAGACCGCAGGTCTCGTCAAATCGCGATATCCCATTTTATCGACGACGCTCGACTAGTCGCTGTTGAAGCCAGCTAACTGGCTTCAACAGCGCACCGCGTCATGCTCACGGAGGACCAACGCCTAGGTCCGCTTGCAGTTCTGCGACGACCTACTTTCTTGTAAACCAACTGAGACGCTGCCACAGACGGCCGATCAAGGAATGTGTTTCTTGATCGACAGCTGTTGGTTCGTGCGCAATGACATCAACATCGCTTTGCATTGACGTACCGTAGTGCCTGGCTTTTGCCTTTTGATCGCGCAATCGTTCAGCCGCCACTTGCTCATCCGTCCACGGTCCAGCTTCAATGACGCGCCCTCGCTTGATCACGTAGTGCGACCGGCAGTCTAATGTCCAGTTCCCAATGGATGGGTTTAACGATACCGTTTCACCGTCGAAAATCATTTTCCAATCAGTCGGTGTGAACGGCGTAACAACCTCCTCTCCGCATCCGCAGCAACAGCTGTGAGCGGCCGTTCCATATTCCATCGAGACGTATAAGATACCTGGTTTGACCTTTTCTGGAATATGTTCAACAAAGGCGTGTTCTAGTAGCTCATGCCGCATCATTTTGTGTCACCATTCAGCAGCATGTTGCCATCCGTGGTGTATGTGCAGTGGTGCTCCTGCTCCAAGTCTCGGTAAAAGCCGCGGAGTTTCTTCCACTTCACGACAGCAAGCACCGCATTCAGCGCGTTTAAGTCTGCAACCTGAATATTCGAAGAATAGAGGTCCTTTTCCCCGCCCCCAGAAAAAGACACGCGGCCATTGTGAACGTGATCCCGCATGTCAGGCGTGCTCGTCGTTACGCGGAGAATACCACCAAGTGAGCCTTCATCGAGTTCAAGACCCATGCCGACATCGATGAACGATGCGCCTATAGCTTCCAGTTTCTCGACAACTAGTCGCTTTTCTTCGCCAGCATCCATCGACAGAAAAGCAAATGTTACGCCGTCGAGCTTGTCCAAATTGGTTGCGCTCATGGCTTCGTCGCAGGCGATGATGCCACGGTGCATCTTGGAATAGGCTGCTTCAAAGTAGTCAACTTTTTTGGATACTTCCCGCAACTCCTCAATGGATGCGGCTCCGGGCGCACGAAACGCGTTGTGCTGAAGAAACTCATCTGAATCGAACAACCTGATCTCAGAGACCGGGGTTTTCGCAACCAAGTCCAAAATGTAACCACCCGTTCCTCCTAAACCAACAATCGCAACGACATCAGACTTCAGAAGATCGGACAGCGCGCCGATACCAACCCGATCAGAAGCAGTTTCAGTGTAGTTGAAAATGCTTTCTTCTTCCGCTTCCGGTTCTTTCATCGTTCTCGGGGTGGCGTGACCGTCCACAACCTCTGCAGGACCGGAGAGAATTGCCGCATATGTCGTCATCTTGTGAAAATAGTCGACATACCCGCCCTCTGGTTTGCTTGAGAATGAGTGCTTCGCAGCCAGACCGTTCCCGAGGTCAGTGTCACGGCTCTGATGCCGGATTGGTTCGATCGGGCGGCCGTCTGCCGTACAAGGATATTCACCATCAAAGTGAATGACATGTGTGTCTGGCCGACGGGTCTGATCCCCAGCCAATGTCAGACTGGAGATCAGTGTGCCGCTGCGAACCTCACGGCTCTTGTCGACATACGGGACGTTGCGCATCACCAGAAAACCGCCCACAACTTGCACAAGGTAACCTTCATTTCGCAGGCGCTTAAGATCGTCATTAAGACTGAACAGTGCGTGTGACATTGAATACAGTCCCCTTCTTTTTGATTTTGACAGAACCACCCGCAGCAAGTTCACCCGCGTGTGGCTTCGAAGCGGCGTGCCGGAACGTCATCGAAAAAATGACATTCGGGTCGTGCGCGCCGGGAAAAGCCAGTTTCACAACTTCTTCAAAAGTCACGTGACGGTCTTCGACCTCACGGGGGCGCGAGTTCACGACAATGATGCAAGTCGCATCAGGGCGCGGCGCAGTGATGAACCGTTCGATCCCAGGCTCGTTCAGATCCATCAAATCATCTGGTTCCACGAGCTGATCTGTCCCGCCCCGTTTCTGGAGGAAAACAGCCTCGTCATCGTCAACCTCGGCAAGCTTGTAGAGCGCAGCTCCGGCGATGGCAGGCTTGCCCCACTCGATCTGCCGATTATCGAGGGTCAGTTTGTAATCGCGATCCGTCTGGAACGCGACAAACCGCTCGGCACCCCGCGCCCGAAGGTCGAAAGGTTCATCAAGCCGAATATCCTCGAAATCACCGGAGGCGAGGATGGCAAACAGACTGAAATTGTCATCCGGATTGCACCCCGCCGCGGCGAGAATCTGCCGACCAAGGGGAACGGGATCCGGAACTTCCAATTTCCGGAATTTCAGGCCGTCGAGCGCGAAGCGGATACGATAGGCCCGCGCCTTGTGCAGCGGGCGATCTTCGCGCAGTGCATCAGAAAGATCGTCATGATCAGGAATGTCGTCGAGAGTCATCTTGTTTTGGTCCTTAGCTTGTGCCGGACCCATGCCCGGCTTCTAAGGGGTCAATCGAAGTGACTTTCCGCGACCGGTAAATTTAGTCGAATTTTTTTTCTAATGTGCCGTCAGGTGTGGGGCCGCACACGAAAAAAGCCGGGCATCCGGGGCAAACCCGCGCCGATGGCTTGGCAGGAAAGCGCCCGGAACGAATATCTTGAAGATGACTAGTCAGTTTGTCGCGACGGGTTCCCAACTTTTTTTCCGTCATGTCCATCGGCCGGGTTGTTTCGTCAGATAAATGAAGAAACTCAATGTGAGCTCCTGGAAATGCCTGCCGGGCTGCCAGCAAGAACGCCGCTGTTCCGACATCATCTGTTTCCGACTTTCGAAAATGGCCAGTCTGAACCTTCCTTACTGCGCGACTTCCGTCTGCTCTCAAAAGGATATCGTCAGGCTCAATTACGAGCTCCTCATCTCCCAGTTGAACCTTCACGGCCGTCGGCGTTTCGGGAGTGTGATCACCGCGCGTCGAGAGGAAAAACGAAATCATCGCAACCGCATAATCCGTGTACTCTCGAACATACCCATTCTCTGAAAGGTCGTGGATCGAAAAAGCCTTCGCGACCTGTCCTCGAAGGTCAGCCTCAGAAGAAACTATGGCGGTGCCTGCGATCACCTCTTTCACAACAACCCGCACGGCTTCGTGCATTTGCATGAACGGTGTAGCAGTGCGGCGCCCACCCACCTGCAAAACATGCGTATAGAAAAACCGTCGCGGACAGCGTTCGTAAAGCGAAAGCTGTGCACCGCTGAAACGGACACGCCCACTGACCTGAAGCAAGACATCGGCCATCTCTGGGGCGGCAGGCAACTTGCCTTCGGGTTGCACGGCCTCATGATCAATTCTGCTTCCAAGCCGATCAAGGAAGCTGGATAGATTTCGCTTGCTGCCGTTTGACTTCTGTGTCGGCGCATAAATTAGAAGCCTGTCGCGTGCCCGAGACATAGCAACGTAAAAAAGGCACTCTTGCTCTTCCGCCTGACCGGATCGAAACGCCTCCAAAGCGCTTTCTGTCGTCCCTTCCACCATACCATCCGGTGGCGGACAGGGTGGAGGCGGAGGCTTCCTTGGGATCGTATCTGCATTCAAGCCCGGCAAATGAACTGTCTCAAATTCGAGGCCTTTGGCCCCATGAATAGTCATCAACCGGACCGCATCGATACCTTGGGCAGCCAACGGCAATTGTCTTAGGTCACGATCATCGCCCAGACGAACCAATCTACGTACTCGATCCAGCAGCCGCTTGATGGGCCGCCCTTGTCCTGTTGGCTGACTTCTCAGAAAGTTCAGAAACTGCCAAATGGCAATTCCCTGTGTACGGTGACCGATCACCTCAGAATTACTCAAACGCGCAGCAAGCCTAGTGCGGTCCAACAATAGGTGCGCAATCACCGACCAAGGTTCCGATGTATCATCGAAACCATCGAATGCAGCTTTGAGATTGGCCAAACTCGATTGGCCGCGGTCCGACAGAGAGGTCATCAAATTGGTATTTTCTAGCCAGTTCTTAGGGCTGCCGTCAGAAGACCGCAGGTGCTGGTAGACTTTGCCCACATCATCGATCGGCATTTTAAAATCATCGATACAAGCGACCCGGACCAACCCCATTGCCCTCCTGTCGCTCAGAATAGTGAGCAACGACATAAGATCTTTGATTTCTGGGCGTTCGAACAAGCTTCCCAAAAACAAAACCGGCACACCGAGACGCTCGAGGTTCTGTCCGATTTCCGAGAGCTTTTCATTGCCAGTGCACAGCACCGCCTGCTCACGAAAAGCGCAACCCCCACGATGGCGCTCTTGGATAGCCTCAGCGATGGCGACGATCTGGTCCGGAGCTTGTGCGACCTTACGCACCGCCGGACGAAAACCACCCGATCCGCGCACTGCCTCAAGACCGCTATCGGTATCTCCTACAATCATGTCGGTCGCAAAATGGGAGAAGGTATCTACGATCTCTTTCACTGATCTGTAGTTCTTCTTCAAACGGCCCCGTTCGCCGCCTGGAAAATCTCTGGCCCCAAAACGCGCCATGTTAAATGATGATGCGCCTCTGAATCGATAAATCGACTGCTTTGCATCGCCGACGGCCCACAAGTTGTGGCCATCAGGACTCAATGCCGCGAGAAGCCGGACACTACTTCGATTCACATCCTGATACTCATCGACCAAGATGTGGTCGTATTGGGATCGAAGATGCTCACAAATGTCAGGGCGGCTCTCCACCAGTCGAACAGGCATGGAAACAAGGTCGCCAAAATCAACGCAGTGAGCGTCAGCTTTTAGCCGTTCATATGCTTGATAAGCGCGGGCCACTTCCAAAGCCTTCGCCGCAGCAATTTTTTGGTCCTCTGTTTCCGCGGATGTGGCCATTGCCTCTGCCAAGCTGGCGTAGCGCAGCGGATCTACCACTTCGTCCTTGGCTCTGGAAATCGCCTGAAGAATATCGGAAATGATCTGTGTGGGATCATAAAGGTCCCGGTAATGAGCGAGGTCAAGCCGGGGAAATTCTTCCTCAAGTAACTCGACCGCCTCAATCCTATCCATCATTCGTGGGTCTGTCGGAAGACCAAGTTCGCCATGGAAGCGTCGGATAATGTCTAGGCCAAAAGCATGAAACGTTCCGATCCACATCGCGGTCGCCGCCGAACTGTGCTTGCGCGCAATTCGATCCGCCATTTCGCCTGCCGCCTTATTTGAAAACGTCAGCAACAATATGCGACGCGGATCGACGCCTTCTTCTAAGAGTGCATCAACGCGCGCCACGAGCGTTTGTGTCTTTCCCGTTCCAGGCCCCGCTTCCAAAAGATAGGCATTCCCCCGATGTGCCGCAGCTGTCGCCTGAAGAGCATTAGGAGTCCGCTCCACAGATTCAGCCTCAACCTCCGGAACAACTTCGGGTAGGAGTAACGCGTCGAACAGTTGTTGGGCGACGACGTCGAATGGTGCATCGAACCGTTGAGCAATTTCCGACGCACTCAATTCCAATTCAACATGCAGGTTTCTGACAACAGCGCGTGGGAGAAGAAATTCGCGGGCGAAGAGGTCCATTTGAACTTCACGACGTTGCCTGCGTCCGTAGTCAACGACACGTTCCATTCCAATCGGAGATGGCTCCGCAGCGCGCGCAGGGTCAACTTCGCTTGTCGGTTCACCTTCCACCCCGTCGCCAAGTTCCAAATGACCAATCTCATGAGCGACCAGAAAAGCCTTGTCGAACATGGTGCCCGTATTCTCATGCAAGACCAATCGATCCGCATGTATGACCGTTGCCCGGCTACCTTCGAGCAGAGGAGAACCAGCCGATGTTTCTTCAACATCAAATCCGCGCCGATTGGCCTCGGCGATCGCGAACTCATAGGGTTGCACAGGATCATGTCCATTCGCTACCGCGCTCTGGTGCAGTTGAGTTGCAACTTGTCTTGCGAGTTCTACGCCGTCCACGTCAGTCGTCCGGGTCCATAAGCTCTGCGCGCCGCGCATCTGGCACACCGGCATCGATTAGGAGCTGCTCGAAAGAAACTTTGTTCGCGATCTGCGGTTTCGCATCAGATTTATAGCTGCGAGCCAGTCCTGAGTCCGATGAAACTGATAGACTTTGGGTGAGGGTCGCAGCCGCTAACTGAATGGCATCTGCAAATTTCGAAAGGAAAGGTCTCGGAACTGTCTCGACATCAACGCGTCGTTCTTTGAACGCAGTGATGACCTGCCTTGGAACATCGAGCGTTTTTGCTAGATGCCGCGATTGATCAACAGATAAGACCGCCAGCGGATCTGTCGCGGCTTTCGTTTCCAATGGGGCGAACCCTCGCCAAGCATCATCGATGAGTCGACTTTCGGACGCCGTGAGCGGTCCAGGGTCGCTCTCAGAACTTCGAGAGAGCTCTCTCGCCAGGTCGATCAACTCATTGGCATATTCAGGGTAGTCTTGCAGATATCGCTCAATCGTCGACCGATTGTGTTGAGGTTCGACGGCCAATGCATCGAGCACATCTTCCCTAGATGGTCGGTTTTTTCCGGCGCTCACTGGTCATCTCCACTCAGAGCTTCCCGCAACGCTGCAAAAGCCTTGTTGCGATGAGTCCTGATGGTCTTTTCCGACTTTCCTAGAGCCTTTGCGATTGTGACTGTGTCAGGGTCTTTTGAGTCTATCGGAATTCCTTCTCTCAGCATCTGGATGATCCTCATTTGTTCTTTTGGTAAAGTGTCAATCGCCGCTTCCCACCGAGACCGGTAATCCGGATCGTCGATTTCTGGCGCTTCGGTCAGATCAAAACTTCCTGCGGCACGTTCGACTTCCTCGGAAAGTTCGCCTGTTTCCGTGTCATATTCGAGCGCTGCAGATCGGTTTTCCTCCCGCCAAGCCTGCTCTTGTGCGTCTCGCCGTAAGCTAGCCAAAGCTCCATCAAAGCGTACCTCAAAGTAATCCAGCTTGTCTGAACCGGATGTACGATCCAGAGACAATAGCTCCACAAATCGGCCAAAAACCCTGTCGCGAATGGCTAGATTTGTGAGCGACGCTGTCTTACCCCCGCTGACACCTTCACGTGGAAGCGCTCTCAGCACCCTCTCGGCAAGAATCCTGAAAAGCCGCTCAAACCACGCTTCGGTATTGTCTTCTCGGCTGTTCCGAATGAAGTACATCAAGCACTCGCTTGGCACATAGTTCGGATCATTTCTCCTCGACACTGAGGCACGCTCGATCAGCTCATCCCGCGACATTGCGCATAACTCACACAATCGCGCCTCAGTTTTCGGATCGCGCGTATACAGCTCCCCTGTCAATCGCCGTTTGGTCAGCGGTCTGATCTGAATGCTCTCTAACATTTATGTCCTTTGATGTGCGCCAACCTGGTCACCATGTGATCCCAAACCGTTGTTTCATGGATTCTGTCTTCGCCCACGGACTGCCCGGCAGGAGATCAACCAGTTTAGTAAAGACGCGCCGAAAGGCTACGGCCGTCGCCTCATCGTCAAGTGCCTGCGCTTGTTCCGCGGACAGAAGCGGTCGCATATCAAGCAACAGTCGGGGGTTCGCCAGCTTCGCAAACATTCGCTCTTGCGCCTGCGCCCGTGAGATGACCTGCTCTGAAAGCCCAAGATATTGAATGAACATTTCTACGACTCTTTCGCACACCAGCCTTTCAAATACGTCGAGCGCATGTGCCAGGTCGTAGAGGTCACGGCCTTTGTCTCGCTGAAGCAATGCGCGCAATTTTGTCGCCAGCATCTCTTCCTGCGAAAATGTCGGAATCTCGGCTTCGCCCTCAAACCACGGATTTTCAACCCTGTGGACCATAGCGATGATCGGGTCGAAAGCCTCGATTTCGCGGGTATTGATCTCCACTTTCAACCGGATGGGCACATCGCTGCCATCTTCGGCATCCGCTTGAAAACGAAACTTTGGCGCAACCGGACTTTGATCGAATTTTGCAGGTCCGAGCCAAGGTTCCAAGACCACACGCAATCGATCAAGAAGCGGACCTATCGGACCGCTTCTGGTTCGAACAAGATCTATGTCTTCCGAGTATCTGAGAGCTTTCGGAAAATGGAGCTTGTTCAGCGCAGTCCCACCTCGAAACCTTAGTTCTTCGCGTAAAAAATCGTCGCTAAAGATATCGATCAGTGCTCGGCTAATGATCAAATCCTGTTCGATCTGCCTTTGTTCAGCCCACGGCGCGACATTGCTCCAAGCTACGATATTTTGTGCTGGTATCATTCATCGAGCTCCGGATGACGGTGCACAACGACGCGCCATCGATCATCTCTCGCGACGGGTTCAGGCGCAAAGTCCGGATCACGAGCCTCCTTTCTGTCGAGATCAACCCAACGATAGGATCCACGTGCATCTAGGGTCGCAAACATTCCGTCAGCGGCTGCTTGATATCCAAGCCAATCGAGCAAATGACCCAAGCGCTGGACGATCGGTTTTTCAAAGCTCTTGGAGAGCGTCGCAAGTTGATCAGCTTCAATCTTTTCGCCGAGATCCGACAAAACGGTCGCCACATTATCTAGGCCGCCCGAGGCCTGCGGATACCGCAATATATCGAGGGCAGTCAGTGAAGGCGAAGACACTTGCATGCTACCCGTATCGGTTTTTCGATGGATAATCCCCTGAGATACGGTCTCTAGTTCTTTGCGGTAATAGAATGTGAGGAGACTGCGGCCAGTTCTGATTTCTGCCATCCGTTTTGAGGTGATGACCTGAAATTCCATCACAGCTTGATGCGTGGCACCATGAAGTTCAGCGGCTTTCAGCAAACCGACATAATAGGGTGCCTTCTCATATCGCATCAAAGGATCAATGAACCAAGACGGCGGCGGAGCACCCCAAGACGCGTATTGCGGGGGTACGATTACGTAGAACCCTTGTCGTGGGCTCAGGAGCGCTTGACGACGCTGAAGACGGCCTGCCGCATCGAGAAATGCGCCATGCTCTACACCAAGCTCGCTCCGGGCATCGTCAGCAGTGAACACTGTGCGGCCTTTGGAGAGCAGGTTGTTGACGTAACTGGAAAGCGCTGAGCGCTGATCGTGAACCATGTTGCTTTATCCGCTTCTAGAGCGGATTTTGCAACATAGTTTGCATTTTCTATGCTATCCGTTTTGGAAAATCCGCAGTTAGAGCGGAGATTTTGACATGATTCGAGAAGGATTGGGTATGGGCGTAAAACCAGCTGCACCGACAAAAGTACCGGATGCAAAGCTGCAGCAGGCCAATTGGGATGACATTCTGGCGCTCAAGGCTGATCTGCTAGGACTGTTTCCGGACGATGGGTTTTTGAAGAAACTCGTCAAGGGCGTCATGCGTGTCGCCCGAGACAAGAAAAATCCGATCAGAGGAAATCTAGTCGCCAGCGGGCTCCGCGAAGTCACCGGCCACATTTTGCATAGTCTCGCGCCAGACGACGCCGTGCGAGAGTGTGTTTGGTTTGTACAAGCCAAAGACACCAAGACCGTCACTCGACGTCAAAAGGCACATTACATCGTCCATGCAGGGCTCCCGGAGGATTTCGTCAAAGACGCGCTCAAGCTTGAAATGACAGACTTCACGAAGCCACTTTTGGATGCCTTCGAAGCGCTGAACAAATCCACTCATGTTCGCTCTGAGACAATCCTGCGCAAGGGATCTGTGGTCCGCGAAATGATCCTCGAAGTATTCGAAAGCCTTTTGGACCTTCTTCGTGCCGCTGCAGACGGACGAGAGGAGATTACTCGGGCTACGGCAAGTGTCATGCACAACGCCGTCTTCGAAAATCTGATCTCTGAAACCATCCAGGAACTTGATGAGCTATCGACACACACAACAGTTGACGGGCACTACATCGACACCGTTGAAGTAAGGTCGCTTACGGCGACCAAAATCGAATATGCAATTACCGGGCAGGTCGAGGTCGAACTGCAATATGGCTCTAGCTCTGATGTGCGCAACGACATCGGATTTCGCCAGGACGACTCTTACCCCTACGATGCCATGATCTCATCAGATCCCGCGAAGCCAATGGAGATTCATCCCGACGATGTTGTTCTTCGAGTAGATAACAGCAACTTTTTCGAATGACCAAGAAACCCAAAAAAAACAGATGTCTCAGAAGAGCCTTCAAGCCTGCTCTCCAGCGGTGGCCACGTGACCGCCATCATCATCGCCATTGAAGACTATCAGTCGGGAAGAAACGGCCAGATCCCAAGCGTCGATTATGCCAAAGCCGACGCGGAAGCCTTCTCGGCGGCGCTCGATCAAATGTTCCCCGATAACGACATACACCGCATCGAACTGATTGATAGCGCGGCAACAAGTATGAACGTTCAGGATGGGGTCAAAGAAGGAATCCACGCGACAGGACCGGACGACCTTCTGATCTTCTATTATGCTGGGCACGGCTTCCACAACGGAACTTCGAACCTGATCACCGTCTGGGACAGCAACGGTCACAATCTGTCAGGAACCTCTCTCAACCTGCGCGCGCTACTCTTCGACCCTGTTGAAAAAAGCCCGTGCCAACGACTCCTGGCATTCATTGATGCCCGTGCCGAAGATCTTGAAGACCAGTTTAGCAGCCGTAGCGTGGTTTCGAATATGAGCGAAATTGAATTCAAAGAATTCGTGAAGGTTGACCAATATGTGGGTATCTTTCTCTCCTGCACGCCAGGACAAAAGTCCTATGGCCATGCCGGGCTTGGCCACGGGGTTTGGTCTTACCACCTGGTGCAAGCGCTAAGTGGTAAAGCGCCAGATGCGATTGACGCATACTCCGTTATTACCGACGCCTCGCTCCGAGATTATCTAGGCACTTCGGTCCGCCGATACGTCACGAAAAATATGTCAACGGCAGCACAGCAGACCCCACTCGCACGCATGTCAGCAACAAACCGCTTCGCGATATGCCATGTAAAAGAGGACGACGAACCGGTCGCACCGGAGAATGACTTCACCGGCTTATCTTTCAAACCGGACACCACGTATTTCAGCCACATTGAAACACGCAGCTATGACAGACTGCCGGGGTTCTCCCGCTCAAAGAAACACTTCGTGCCCGATAACGTGAATGCAAGCAGTGCAGAATTTGCGCGCAGCCTACTTGAAGAAGAGATCGCCGAAGAAATCGAGGACTACTACAAAGAGGCCAAACGCGTCTTTCGGCTGCGTCGGGATGATATCGGAACCGGTGACGACACATTGGACACCGATTATTTCCGTTTCTGGATCGAGGTCAGGCAAACACCGGACGACCCTGCGGAAATCCAGATCATGCGCTGTTTGTCAGTGCGCAACGACTCCGAGGAAAACCTTCAGGACATCGACGAGATTTTTGGCATCACGTTCGATCGCGTTGTCTGCCGTATTCGTGGACGCGGTCCAGATTTCGACTCAGTTGTTCGACGTCTCGAAGACGTTGAAATAGAGTATGGTGGAACGCTGGAAGAATCTGAGCGAAAACAGCGAGTAACATACTACTTTCCGGAAAAGGGTCGACTGGAGTTTGATCTAGCTGACGGGCGTATAAGCATATGCGCCGAGCGAAAATCCGGCTTCTTGGACATATTGGAGTTGGCGACGCCGGTTGCGCTAGGCGCCCCGCAAGAACCCATCAAATATCTCTCAGACGACTCCCAACGTGTTTGAGGGATAGCAAACCAGCGAGCACTCAGGCTTCTGACGCTTTCGTTTGTCCCAAATCCTGTCTTTGAAAGTCTCTACGCAAGTTGGGTTTGACCATGAGGGGAAAGCCTTCCCCTGCGGTCGAGCCTGTAGTCTCGCCCGACCCCTTCTGCGGGCAGACCCCGCAACGCCTCCCTTAGAGTGAGAGGCCTGCGGCTATCGCCGTGACGGGTTTGGAGGTCGAGAGAGAGGCTCTCAGACCGCCCGTCATGGAGAACAGCCATGACAGCGATTGAGATCATGAACGGACGCCCAGAGAGCGGCGGCTACAAGGTGGATGTGTCCCGCGGCGGGCATAACGGGCGGGTATCGTCCGAGTGGTTTTCCCGGCCCGACGACGAGAAATATCTCTCTCTTTCGGAGCTCTATGCTTCGGTGAAGGGCCGCGCCGAGCAGAGCAAGACGCGGACGGTCGAGAGCGCGGCGATCCGTGTCGAGGCCCATCGTGACGATCCTTCGAGCCTCGCGCTCGTCCTGCCCGACGCCGAGGCGCTGGTCGCGCCAACCCATTGGAGCTTCGGCCAACTTGCGAGCCTCGTGGGCGCACCGGCGGCATATCTGCGTCAACTCCCGGCACCGCTCGCGGGCATCAACCTGCAATATGGCCTGACCAACCACCGCGCCGAACAGGTGAAGACCATGGAAGTCGCCAACGGCCGCACCGAGCTCCGCGCCGTCACTGGCCCGGACTATGGCCGCATCTACGACCATGAACTGGTCTCCGCCGTGCAGCGCATCGCGGGCGACGGCGTTGGCGACACACGCTGGAAAGTGCCGGGCGTGCTCAACTGGTCGAGCGGCGTCTACAATCCGATGGTCGACATCACCAAGGACACCACAACGCTCTACGCCTCCGATCGCGACGTCTTCCTGTTCCTGGTCGACGACCTGAATCCGATCGAGGCCGGTACGCTACCCGACGGCTCACCCGATCTCTTCTTCCGCGGCTTCTACTGTTGGAACTCGGAGGTCGGCGCGAAGACGCTCGGCATCGCAAGCTTCTATCTGCGCGCTGTCTGCCAGAACCGCAATCTCTGGGGCGTCGAGGACTTCCAGGAGATTTCGATCCGGCACTCGAAATACGCCGCCAACCGGTTTGCCCACGAGGCGGCGCCGGCGTTGGCTAACTTCGCAGACTCCTCGCCGCAGCCCTTTGTCCAGGGCATCCGATCCGCACGCGAGCGGATCGTAGCGCGCAGCGACGAGGACCGTACTGACTTCCTGCGCAAACACGGTTTCTCGAAGGCGGAAACCGGCAAGATCGTCGAAACCGTCCTCGCTGAGGAAGGACGCCCGCCCGAAAGTGTGTTCGAGTTCGTTCAGGGCATCACCGCCGTTGCCAGGTCCAAGCCGCAGCAGGACGCGCGCCTCACCATGGAGACCCGCGCTAAAAAGTTGCTGGAAATGGCCGCCTAAGCCGCGCGTTCCTTCCCAAACCCTCCGTCCACGGTCCATCTCCCTTCAGAGGAAGAGGTGGGCCGTGGTTTTCGTGACGGGTTTGGAGGTCAGAGAGAGTCTCGTGGCCGCCCGTCGCGGAGAACTCCCATGACAAAGTCCAAGAAAATCACCCTCAGCGCCTCGCGCGACATCCCCTTCAACAATCTGGTGCTGAGCCAGTCCAATGTCCGGAAGGTCAAGGCCGGCGTCTCAATCGAGGAACTGGCCGAGGACATCGCCCGGCGCACGCTCCTGTCGTCGATCACGGTCCGGCCCGTGCTTGACGATGATGGCGCGGAAACCGGCATGTTCGAGATTCCGGCAGGCGGGCGCCGCTACCGCGCGCTCGAACTGCTCGTGAAGCAGCGTCGCCTCAACAAGACGGCGCCGGTGCCCTGCATCGTGCGCATCGATGGTCTGGCGGAAGAGGACAGCCTCGCCGAGAACATCCAGCGCGCGCCGCTGCATCCGCTCGACCAGTTTCGCGCCTTCCAGGCAATGCGCGAGAAGGGCAAGTCGGAAGAAGAGATCGCCGCGGCCTTCTTCGTCTCGGTCAACGTGGTCAAGCAGCGCCTCAAGCTGGCCGCCGTCTCGGCGACACTGCTCGACGCCTATGCCGAGGAAGAGATGACGCTCGACCAGCTCATGGCGTTCACGGTCAATCCCGACCACGAACGCCAGGAACAGGTCTGGGATGCGCTGAAGCAGCACTATTCGAAGCAGCCTTTCGAAATCCGCCGCATGCTGACCGAAGGCGCCGTGCGCGCCTCCGACCGGCGGGCGCAATTCGTCGGGCTCGACAATTATGTCGAAGCCGGAGGCGAAGTGCTGCGCGATCTCTTCCAGACCGACGATGGCGGCTGGCTGCAAGATGCGGCCCTGCTCGAGACCATGGTCACCGAGAAGCTGAACGAAGAAGCCGAGGCCATACGCGCCGAAGGCTGGCACTGGATCGAGGTCGCGACCGATTTTCCCTACGGCCACACCTACGACCTGCGGCGCATTCGCGGCGAAGCCGAGCGGATGAGCGATGAGGAAGACGCGACCTACGCCGCACTCAAGGCCGAATATGACAAACTCGAAGAGGAGTATGCCGAAGCAGACGAGCTTCCCGAGGAGGTCGACGAACGGCTCGGCGAGATCGAGACGGCCATGGAAGCTCTCCAGAATCGTCCGATCCGGTTCGAGCCGGAGGACTACGCCATCGCGGGCGCCTTCGTCAGTATCGACGGCTCTGGTCGTCTGCGCGTCGAGCGCGGCTATGTCCGGCCCGAGGACGAACCCGCTATTGAGTGCGATGACGGTTCCGAAGGCGATGAAGTCCATCCGAACACGGATGATGAAGCCGTAGATGGCGTTGGCCAGGCCACCGATCTGGATGAGGAAGAGGACGATGACGGCACCAAGCCGCTGTCGGATCGTCTTGTCTGCGATCTGACCGTCCACCGCACGATGGCGCTGCGCAACGCGTTGGCCAATGATCCGCAACTGGCGATGCTCGCCTGCCTGCACGCGATGGTGCTGCAGCTCTTCTACCATTACGGCCAGGACAGCTGCATCGAGATCACACCGAAAAGCATGCAGTTCGGCGCGCAGGCCGAAGGTCTTGCAGACATGCCCTACGTGCAGTCGATCGATCTCGGTATCGAGACCTGGGCGAGCAATCTGCCGAAGGAACCCGAAGAGCTTTGGGACGCGCTGATCGAATGGGACAGCGACAGCCGGGACGCACTCTTCGCGCACTGCGTGGCGATGACGGTCAATGCGGTGCAGGAACCGCACTATCGCAAGCCGCGCCAGATCGCCCATGCGGACGGGCTAGCCGCCACGCTGGGCCTCGATATGGCGAAGGCAGGCTGGTCGCCGACCGCGCAGAGCTATCTGGGCCGCGCGACCAAGGCGCAGATCGCCGCCGCAGTGCGCGAAGCGAAGGGCGACAAGGACGCCGACCGGATCGCCGGGTTCAAGAAGCCAGACATGGTCGAAGCCGCCGAGGAACTACTAGCGGGTACGGGCTGGCTGCCTGAGCCGTTGCGCACGCCGCCGCTGATCGAACAGCCCGATGAACCGGAGTTCGAGATCGTCGACGAGAACTTGTCGGCGCACGGCGATGAAAGCGAACCGGGCGAACATCAGACGGCCCTCGAAGCCGCCGAGTGATCGTACAAAGACTGGCGAACGGCGGCTGACGGTCGATGGCCGACACGCCGTCGCCAACTCAATATGGACAGGTCGCGGAAGCCTTCCCCACTGCGGCTGTGTCGCGAGAGAGGGCGTCCCCCTGGCTCCCTCGCAACCGGAGGGCTCGTCGGAAACGGCGGGCCCTTTTTCGTAGCGATAAGACGAAGAGGCATGCATGGCAAACAAAGCATCAGACCTGGCGCATCGTCTCGCACGCAATGCCGAGGCGGTCTGCCGGCACTATCTCGGCAACGGTCGCCGCGAAGGGCGCTACTGGATGATCGGCGATGTGCGGAACACGCCCGGCCGGTCGATGTATGTCCGCCTGAAGGGTCCGGAATCCGGCAAAGGTGCAGCGGGCAAATGGACCGACGCCGCCACGGGCGAGCATGGCGACCTGCTCGATATCATTCGGGAAAACTGCGGGCTGATCGACTTTGTCGACGTGGCGACCGAGGCACGACGCTTCCTGAGCCTGCCTCAGTCCGAACCCGGCTATACCGCCAAGCGCCGATCTGCACCGGCTTCGACCGGCTCGCCTGAAGCGGCCCGGCGGCTGTTCGCCATGGCAAAGCCCATTTCGGGCACTCTCGCCGAAGCGTATCTGCGTGAACGCGGAATTACGGCGCTACACGAAAACAGCAGCCTGAGATTCCATCCGAACTGCTTCTATCGCCCCGACGCGCACAGCCCCACCGAGACCTGGCCTGCATTGATCGCTGCAGTGACCGACCTCGACGGTGCTATCACCGGTGCGCACAGAACCTGGCTCGATCCCAATGGCTTCTCCGAGGCGACGCTTGGCAAGGCACCCGTTGACACGCCGCGCCGCGCGATGGGTAATCTGCTTGGCCATGCGGTCCGCTTCGGGGTTGCGCGCGATATCATGGCGGCGGGCGAAGGCATCGAGACCATGCAGTCGCTGAAGCTCGTCTTGCCGAATATGCCGATGGCGGCAGCACTCTCGGCCGCGCATCTCACCGCCATCCTGTTTCCCACCACCTTGCGCCGTCTCTATGTCGCTTGTGACAACGATCCGGCCGGCGAAAAAGCTTTGGAAAACCTGGTCGACCGGGCGAGTGGGGCCGGGATAGAGGCGTTGCCACTCATGTCCTGTCTTGGCGACTTCAACGAGGATCTGCGCCACACCGGCATCGACGATCTCCGACAGCAGGTGCGGGTGCAGATCGCGCCGGAGGATGTCGATCGCTACCTGTGTACATCGGCATCGGTCGGCGGGGAGACGCTTCCGGGCTGAGCGTCACCGACGAGATCGCACGGGGCATGCTACCCGTCAACGGAGAGAGCCGCGACCACGGCCTTCTTTAAGAGGGCGACAGAACGGCAGGCGGTCCGGTCAGGCAATGGCTGCGCCCGGTTCTTTTCCGTCGGCCCTGCGGGCCGTTCCATCGCGAAGCAAAAGAACCGGCCTCCGCCATCCTCCGCTGGCGCTCCGGCCCTCCCGCTGTGCGTCTGGGTGCAGTCCCGTCCCGCCCGCCGTCTTTCGTCGCCACGAAGGCCGCGGCGGTCGCGGTCCCCCGATGAAGGAGCACCCCATGTTCACCGATCCCGACGAAAACGATACCGAACCGCATCACGGCACATCGCCGACCGATACGATCTGTGCCGAATTCCAGCTCTTCGGCCATCGTCCGCCGGAGGGTGAACCCGACCCGCGCGAGGTGCCTGAAGACACTTGCATCGAAGGCGCCGTCGCCGACATCTTCGATGCCTTGGTCGCAACCATGGCCGACACGATGCTCGATGCCGACCTCGACGAATTGCTCTGGTCGACGGTCAACATGTTCCACCGCGCCACAGGCCGGATCGAGCGCAAACTCGACGACAACGAACAGACGCAGAAACGCGGGCAGCGCGAACAGGACGGGTCCGAAGTCAAATCGGTCGAACTCGAACGGCTGATCACCATCGGCCAGTCACTCATCGAGCGCCGCGACTGCATGGAGGTGTATCGCGACACCGCCGCCGCCCACTATCTCCGCCTCATCGGCTCACCCTGGTCGGCCCGTTCGGGATCGCGGGTCAACCATCGCAACCTCACCTCCGCGATGATCGACAGTCGGGATTTCCTTGCGGCAAAGAAACGCGCCGATACCGAGGTTCATCTGCCACAAGGCCCGAAGATTGCCTTCACCGGCGGGCTCGACTTCAATGACCATCGGCGGATCTGGGACACGCTCGACAAGGTGCATGCCAAGCACACCGACATGGTACTGCTGCATGGCGGTTCACCGAAGGGCGCCGAACTGATCGCCGCCAAATGGGCCGAGACTCGCAAGGTGCCGCAAGTCGCCTTCAAGCCCAACTGGACGCGTCACGGCAAGGCCGCGCCGTTCAAGCGCAACGATGCTATCCTCGATGTCCTTCCGATCGGGGTCATCGTCTTCCCAGGCACCGGCATTCAGGACAATTTCGCCGACAAAGCGAGGAAGCTCGGTATTACGGCCTTCGATTTCCGCAAGCAGAAGCGGATTTCATGATGAAGCGTGTTCCGCAAATAGCATCACCTGATCCTGCGCGGGTGCATTCCGGCGCAGGCCTTTCTTCGCTATCATGCGCCAGTGCCGTGGTGGTGGTGGTGCGTGTAATCAAAGGAGACCCCCCAATGTTCCTTTCCACCGTTTTGAGCATCCTCGGCCTCGGCGTCATTGTCTACGTGCTCTTCACGCTGGCCGTCTACGCGCTGCCCTTTTTCGTCGCGATGACGGTCGGTCTCTATGTTTATGAGAGCGATGCAGGCGTCCTCGCGGCCATTGTCGCCGCGTTCTTGTCGGGCGCTGCGACGCTAATCCTGGGACAGATCGCCTTCGCCACGGTCCGATCTACGCCGATCAGGCTGGCAATCGGTGCGATCTACGCGATTCCAGCTGGCGTCGCCGGGTTCCACGCCATCAGGGGATTATCCGGGATCGGTAGCGCGGGTGAGAACTGGTCGCTGGCCTTTGGCAGCATCGGCGCCTTGGTCATCGGTATCACTGCCTGGGTGCGCGTTGCGGCACTGTCAGGACCGGAAGAAACGCCGCCTACGATAACGACAAAACGCGGTGAAAACCGCACGGCCAACGACGGACAAGATCTTGTGCGAGACCGGTGATATGCCGCGTGGTTGGGAAACCATGCGCAAAGCCATCGACGCATCACGGGATAGCTGACCGAGCTCAGTCACTCGGACCGTACGTCACCAGTTTCGGCCCTGTCCCGCGTCCGTTTTGACGACATGCAACAGCTGGCGCCGATTCGGGCAACGATCGGGACGACACCTGCGAGCGAGAACCCATGATTGGCCTGCCCGAAACGCTGCAATAAATCCTGATCTTACGACATCGCCTGTCTTCGCACGATCATCAGTGCCGGGGCCTTGCCGGTCACGACAGGCAGCCTTCATTTTCTCTCTAACGCTTCGACACCCACGCCCGTCACGGCCTCTCGTGGCTTGATCTGGCCGGGATCGGCTGATGCCTCGACCGTCTTGTCCGCAACGGCGCGCCCAGAACTTTCTTCCCCTGGGCTCACGCCCATTCCTCGCGGGCACAAGAAACTTCCGTCCGCGCCGTCCTCCACTGGCGTTTCGGGCCTGACGGCTGCGTCGGCGGATCGCCCCGGCCTTGCGATCACCATCGAGGCCGCGACGGGCGCGGGCTCGAAAACCTAAAGGAGAACTGAAAATGGCTACCATCGGCACCTTCAAGAAGTCCGGCAACGAATTCACCGGCGAAATCGTCACCCTCAACGTCCAGGCCAAGAACGTCCGTATCGTCCCGGAGACGAGCCAGACCAGCGAGAACGCTCCCAGCCACCGCGTCCTGGTCGGCCGCGCCGAGATCGGCGCCGCATGGACCAAACAGTCGAACGAGGGCCGCGATTATCTGGGCCTGAAGCTGGACGATCCGAGCTTCACCGCTCCGATCTACGCCAACCTCTTCGGCGATGAAGACGGCGAAGGCTACAGCCTCATCTGGTCCCGCCCCAACCGCCGCAACGGCGACTGAGCGATCGTCAGCAGATGGCCCTGCCCGGACTTGTCCGGGCAGGGCCATCTGCTGCGTTCCTACGTTTCTTCTTCGTCATTCAAAAGCTCAGCCGGCTTCACGTCGAGCGCCAGTGCGACATGCCAGAGCGTGACGATGGTTACGTTTTGTTGGCCCCGCTCCATCGCTGAGACATGGGCGCGATCCACGCCCATCTTTGCAGCCAATGCGCCCTGGCTGAGATCGCGTTTCATGCGATAAGTTCTGAGATTTCTTCCAAAAATTTCCTTGATATCCATCCGCACGATAAATGCGGATCGCGTATTTTGATGCGACGTATTATAATACGCGAGAGCCTGAACCTAACTCTGGCGGCTGACGGCGAACTTGCGATTGCAACCCACCGACAGTTGCGGGCGATATGGTTTCTGGTTCATTAATGTTAACGCTCGTGCGACAGGACAAACAATGACGACCACGCAAATGCCGATCGCCGATGCTCCGCCGGACGAGACGCGCCTGACGACATATGACCGCGATCACTTGAAGCTCTATATGCGCCTGCTGGACGCCGAGACTACCGGCGCGACGCTCGAAGAAGTGTCGTCCGTGCTGTTCGGAATAGACGCCACGGCGGAACCCGAACGTGCCCGGCGTGTGCACGATAGTCATCTCAGCCGTGCGCGCTGGATGACCGAACAGGGCTATCGCGAGATCCTCAAGCACGGCCTGCCATAGTTCGGCGCACTGGTGATGCGCAAACCGGATCACTCGATGCGCGTCTTCTCACTAGCCAAACTCAACTCCCGGCGGAATCATCCAACGTGACAAACGTCATCTGTTTGCGGGGGCTGTTCTGCAAGGAGGATGATCATGCCGAAAGACTGGCTCGACAATCGTGCTTACGATCATTTTGACGATCTCGACCTTTCGGGACTGGCCTGGGAATGTCTGAGGCGGAACGTGAGCTACCAATCGGACTACGCAGCAAGGAAGGGCGATGGCGCCTGCGCCGCCTGGGGCCTTCGATTTCGCCGTTGATCCGGAGCGTGATCCGCCCACAGCGCCCGTCTTCTGGAACCCCGCGGACGCCCCGGCGATTGTCAATCTGATCGCTCCCGCGCACCAACTCGATGGTAACGCCTCGAGTATCGGAACCCTTCCGGTCGTCGCAAGCGCGACCGATTCCGAGTACACCTGGCTCAAGCTCGACAACGGCGCTCAACTTGTCGCCAAGAGCTCCGCAGCCGACTCCAACTTCGGTATCGTCGTGCCGTTCGACGACGCCTGGACAGTCCATCTCGCTGCCGCCGATCGGCTCTACCGTCAGCTCCGTGGGCTGCCGGTTGGGCATCCGCTGACCCGCCAGCGACGCCAACGCCTGAAACACGCGCTCCGAACCGTCGACGGGCTGCGTCAGGGTGCGACCTACCGCATGATCGCCATCACTTATTACGGCGAACAACGTGTCAATGACGAGCCGTGGAAGACCAACGCGCTCAAGTCCCAAATCGCGCGCCTCGCTGCATACGGACGCAGTATGATTGACAAGGGGTATCGACGGCTTTTGCAGGGCAAACATCGATAGAGAACTGTGAACATCGCGAAGTTTTCGTTATGTTCTCGTCATGACACAGCCTTCTCAAAACCTCGATTCAAGCACCGTAAAGATACTCGGCCGGACGCGTCGCCTGCTAACCCACCAGCGCGCAGTCTTCGATCAGATATTTCACAGCGGTGGCGGCTATGTTCTCGACTTTTCCGACAGGACGATGGCCGAATGGTTCGAAGAGAGCTTCGGCCTCGACATCTTTCAGGCTCGGTTTCAGCTCGAGGGCACGAGCAAGGGCAAGACGCTGCGGGGTTTCGTCGAGGTTGCAGAACCGCGGCTCGTCGCCCAGGTTCTCCGAACGCTCTGGGCCTATAGGTGCGGCCTCTCCGACTATGTCGAACCCAAAGAAGCCGAGGAAGCCCGCCTGAAATCCTGGCTTGAGCAGTTTACGACCGAGCTGGAGAACGCATCCACGTTAAAGCTCGACGACGCGTTCAAGGACTTTTCTGGCGACACGACACTTCCCAAGCTCCGCGCTTCTATTGCGGCCGACCTCGTCGCCGAAATGCCCGACGTCGCGCTCGACCGCGTACATACCTACTGTGTCAAACGGTTCCGCGACCTGCTGTCATCGCGCAGGCAACCCGTCGATGCGAAGACGCCGCTGCACGCCATTTTCGGCGCTTATGGCAAGGTGCTGCGTGATGAAGGCGCCGTGAGCGCGTTCGCGCTGCCAACCCTGCGTGTCCAGCATAAGCTCTTCGAGGGGCTGAACGAGGCGCGCAACAAGCGGTCCTTCGCGCACGATAACGAGCTTCTCGCCGTCTCCGAGGCGCAATTCATTATCGACTGTGTGCTCGCCTCACTCGCTTTCATCGAGCGGTTGGAAGCGGAACGCCAGGCTCCGGCGGCTGATCCAGCCGACGAAATCCCGTTCTGATCAGCAGGCTGTCCTCGACTTTTTATATGCCCTTTGAGGGGTAGCGTTTTCCCTCTCCCGTCTTCGCCATCCCCCCTGACGGTATTTCTGCGCTTTCCTCGCCTCCGACAGCCCGCCGCAGGTCGCGGCCCGGCACAGCAACCGGAGGCGCTACCCCATGCCCGATCCCAATGCAGGCCTTCCGCCGCGCTATCTCAGAACCCCCGAAGCCGCTCGATTTCTCGGTCTTTCCGGCCGCACGCTGGAGAAACATCGCACTTACGGCACCGGCCCTAAATATTCCAAGATAGGTGGGCGCGTCGTCTATGCGGTCGAGGACCTGCAGGCCTGGGTCAGCCGGGGCGAGAAGAACTCGACGTCCGACGATACCGGCGACACCGTCTTGCCCGCCAAGCGGCACGCGGCAATCTCGCCCGCCTATAGCGACAAGCGCCGGTGAGCGGGATGCGCACCACCGTCGAACTCCTGTGGATCGAAGGACGGATCGAGCGCTGGATTCGCTTCGGTCATATCGTCCAGGAAACGATCAAGAGCCGCAGCCGCCGCACCGTCGGCTTCGATCCCGGCGCGGTCTTTGCCTTCGTCCGCTGGACGGCCAGTGACTACGGCACGGTCGAGAGCCGGATCGACATCTTGCGCGCCGTCATTCGAGGTGAGGCCTATGCAACCGTCCCCTGCGTTGCGCCCGGCGGCGAGAGCCTTCTGCATATCTCCGGCTGGCCGAAGGTCGAGGCGGTGCTCGCCGTCATCGACCGCATCGAAGCGCTCGGCATCGCGCCGGAGGACGTCTGCCCGGATCATTGGCGACATGTCCATCATCGGTTGACCGCCGGTCTGACACCGCGCCCTTACACGAAGGCACGGCACGCCGCCTGGCTCAAACGCCGGGAGATCGAGACATGACTCGTGCACGCCGAACACTCTCCTTCGCTGGTGTGGCGATCGGTCTGATCGGCGCTTCGGCGGCCGTGCGGAGTGATCCGATTCTCATCTGGAACGCATCGGCAAGCGTTCCTGTCGGCGTCTATTTCGTGACGCCGTTGCGCGATCCGCAGGTCGGTGACCTCGCCGTCGTACGCCCGCCCGAAGAATTGTCGAACTGGCTCGTCGCGCGCGGATATCTCGGTCATGACACACCTCTCCTGAAGCATATCGCCGGCCTTCCGGGTGCCGAAGTTTGCCGTTTCGGCATCACGATCACCATCGATGGCGCGAGTGTGGCGACGGCACAGACGGCTGATCGGCACGTTCGCCCATTGCCAGTCTGGAGCGGCTGCCGGGTGCTGCGCGAAGGCGAAGTTTTCTTCCTCAATAGACGCGAACCGGCCAGCCTCGACGGACGGTATTTCGGGCCGCTCGACACCGACACGATCATCGGTCGGGCGGTTCCGATCTGGACCCGGGAGGATTAAGCCATGTCTCTCCTTCCCCTTTCCGGCCGTCAGTCATCTGTCGCTCGCATGACGATGGTGCTGCTCACGATCGCCATCGCCGGCGCACCGATTCCCGCATCCGCGGAACCGCCGCATCGTATGACGGACGACCGACCCTCAGCAGTCCAACCGTCTTCGATCGACACCTTCATCGCCGAAGCGGCGGCGCGCTTCCGCATCCCGGAACGCTGGATACGCGTCGTCATGCAAGCCGAGAGCGTGGGCAATCGCCGTGCGGTCAGCCGCGCCGGCGCGATGGGTCTGATGCAGATCATGCCCGCGACCTGGGCCGAACTGCGTGCACGCCATGGGCTCGGTGACGACCCATTCGATTCACGCGACAACATCATGGCGGGCGCGGCCTATATCCGCGCCATGTATGATCGGTTCGGCGCGCCCGGCTTCCTCGCGGCGTATAATGCCGGTCCGGAACGCTATGCTCAGCACCTCGCCACCGGACGTCCGCTGCCGCGCGAAACGCGCGCCTATCTCCGGTCGCTGGCGCCGCTGATCGACACGTCCTTCGTATCGCCATCGCAAGGTGACGAACGGCCGAATACATCCGACTGGCGTGACGCGCCGCTATTCGTCGGGCTCCAGAACCGGGTAGACGAGTGATGATTGCGTGTTTCGCAGCGTGGCGCGTGCTGGCCTGCTCATTCGCAGTTTTGACGGGAGCGCATGTTGCGGAGGTGGCAACAACGAAGGGACGGCGAGATAAAAGGCGCGGCACCGATCCGCGCTATGTTGTTGTTGTTCTTGGAGTTTTTGCACGTCGCGCGGGGCCGCGCAGTGCCGCACTTAGCGCTTACGCCTTGATATCCAAGGTATTTTACCGTGCCACTCATCGATCTTGCAGGCATGAACTATGACCGGGCGCGACGATGACCTCCGTATCAAACCCGGCCGTATCCGCGACCGTGGGCCGTACGGACGCAAGGCGCAGAGCTTCGTCGGCCAGGTTATGCGTGCGACCAAAAAAGCCGGCCACACCGGCTATCGTTTCAACGGCGCAAGCCGCACCGGCTCGGGGTCGACCTTCGGGCGCGGGCGGTTCGCGGCGACCGCGCGCAGCCTCTCACGAACCCAGCGCCGTGTCATCGTCAAGGCGCGTGTCGTTCGCCATCGCGGGGCACGTTACCGCTCTGCGCCGCTCGCCAAGCACATCTCCTATCTGAAGCGCGACGGCGTCACACGGGACGGGCGCGACGCGACCATGTTCGACCGTGACGGTAACGCTGACGAACGCGCCTTCGCCGAACGCTGCGAGGACGACCGACACCACTTCCGCTTCATCGTCTCGCCGGAAGATGCGGGCTCCATGGAAGATCTGCACGCTTTCACCCGTGACCTCATGGATCGGGCCGAACGCGATCTCGGAACCGATCTCGATTGGGTCGCCGTCGATCATTGGAACACCGACAATCCCCATGTCCATGTTCTGCTTCGCGGCAAGACGGACCACGGTAAAGACCTCGTCATCTCGCGCGACTATATCGCACGCGGCTTTCGTGCCCGCGCCGAGGAACTGGTCGGGCTCGAACTGGGGCCACGCACCCAACATGAGATTGCGGCAAGCCTCGACACGGAGATCGACGCCGAGCACTGGACCGGACTTGATCGTGTCCTGCGCGCGCTCGCGGACGAGAGCGGCGGCATCGTCGATCTTCGACCTGGCGCGCCGGAACCATCCGATCCAGAACTGCGTCGGCGATTGATAGGACGTGCACAGACGCTGGAACGTCTCGGTCTCGCCGACAGGTTGGCGCCTGCCGTCTGGGAACTGAAACCCGGCATGGAACGCACACTGCGCGAACTCGGCGATCGGGGCGACATTATCAAAACCATGCACCGCGCTCTGGCGGACGGTCCCGCGCGATCGTTTTCGGACTTCGCGGTAGAGAGCACTCCGGCCGAACCGGTCCTTGGACGACTTGTCGATCGCGGGCTCCATGATGAACTGACGGGCGAAGCCTATGCCGTCATCGACGGCGTCGACGGGCGGGTCCATCACCTGCGCTTCCCCGACCTGGCCCGAACCGGCGATACACCCATCGGCGGGATCGTCGAGACGCGGAGTTGGACACCACGTGATGGCAGTACTGCACGACTGTCTCTGGTTGGCCGGTCCGATCTCTCGCTCGCCGCGCAGGTCGATGCCGATGGCGCGACCTGGCTCGATCGTCTGCAATTGGCGAAGGGCGGCGCGCCCTTGAGCGGGAACGGGTTCGGCTCGGAGGTGCACGATGCACTCGGACGGCGGGCCGAACATCTCGTCACCGAGGGCCTGGCGACGCGGCAAGGTCCGCGCGTCAAGTTTGCCCGCGACCTGTTGGCGACACTCCGCAAACGCGAACTGGATACCGCCGCGACGAAGCTTACCGCAGAGACTGGTCTTCCGCGCAGAATCACGAGCGAGGGTGAGGCTGTCATCGGCACCTATCGCCAGCGCCTCGATCTCGCCTCGGGCCGCTTCGCCATGATCGACGACGGGATGGGCTTCGAACTCGTGCCCTGGAAACCCCAACTCGAAAAGCATCTCGGCCAGACCGTCACCGGAACCATGACACCGGGCGGCGGCGTAGATTGGACTCTCGGCCGCAGGCGCAGTCTCGGAATCTGAAACAAAAAAAGATGAGCAAGACACCATGACGCAAGACCCCCGCCAGTCACCCGCCACCGCGATCCTCTGGGGCCAGATCATTATCGTGTCCGCCGTCGTGCTTCTCTTCGTCTGGGCGGCCACGCAGTGGACCGCCTGGCGACTCGGATTCCAGCCACAACTTGGCGCACCCATGACCGAACTCTTCGACTGGCCGATCTATCCGCCCTGGGATTTCTTCGTCTGGTGGTATTTCTACGACGCCTACGCGCCCCGCGTATTCGTCGAGGGCGCCATCATCGCCGGTTCCGGCGGGATCGCCGCGATCGGTGTCGCGATCTTCCTCTCGGTCTTGCGCGCCCGCGAGGCACGCGACGTCACCACTTACGGCTCGGCGAGATGGGCAGATCGCGACGACGTCACGGCCAGCGGATTGCTGTCACCTGACGGTGTCGTGCTCGGCCGCTTCGATGAGCGTTACCTCCGTCACGACGGTCCGGAACATGTGCTCTGCTTCGCGCCGACGCGATCCGGCAAAGGCGTCGGTCTGGTTGTGCCCTCGCTCCTGACCTGGCCGGGATCCGCCATCGTGCATGATATCAAGGGCGAGAACTGGCAGCTCACCGCCGGATGGCGGTCGCGTTACTCGCGCGTGTTGCTGTTCGATCCAACCGATCCGAACTCGTCCCGCTACAATCCGCTGCTGGAAGTCAGGCGCGGCGACGGCGAGGTGCGTGACGTCCAGAACGTCGCCGATATCCTCGTCGACCCCGAAGGTTTGCTTGAACGGCGGAATCACTGGGAGAAGACCAGCCATGCGCTGCTCGTCGGCGCGATCCTGCACGTGCTCTATGCGGAAGCCGACAAGACGCTCGCCGGCGTCGCCGCCTTTCTGTCCGATCCACGCCGACCGATCGCCGCGACCCTGACCGCCATGATGCGCACGCCACATCTGGGCGACCGGCCCCATCCTGTCGTCGCGCAGGCCGCGCGCGAACTCTTGAACAAATCCGAGAACGAACGCTCCGGCGTGCTATCGACCGCGATGAGTTTCCTCGGCCTCTATCGCGATCCTGTCGTCGCGAAAGTCACCAGCCGGTGCGATTGGCGCATCCGTGACTTGGTCGAACGCGCGCGGCCGACGACGCTCTACCTCGTCATCCCTCCCTCCGACATCTCGCGAACCAAACCTCTCGTCAGGCTGCTGCTCAATCAGATCGGCCGCAGACTGACAGAAGAATTGAACAGGCAAGGAAGACGGCACCGGCTGCTGCTGATGCTTGACGAGTTCCCGGCACTCGGAAGGTTGGATTTTTTCGAGAGCCAGCTCGCTTTCATGGCAGGCTACGGCCTTAAGGCGTTCCTGATTGCCCAGTCTCTGAACCAGATTGAGAAAGCCTACGGTCAGAACAACGCCATCCTCGACAACTGCCACGTCCGTGTCGCCTTCGCCACCAATGACGAGCGCACCGCAAAACGTGTTTCGGACGCACTCGGCACCGCCACCGAGATGCGGGCCATGAAGAACTATGCCGGCCACCGTCTCTCGCCCTGGCTTGGTCACCTGATGGTCTCGCGGCAGGAGACGGCCCGTCCGCTGCTCACGCCCGGCGAGATCATGCAGCTCCCGGCGGATGACGAGGTCGTGCTCATCTCCGGCGTACCGCCGATCCGGGCGAAGAAGGCGCGGTACTATTCGGACCCACAGTTCAAGCAACGGATCGTGGCGCCACCCAAGCCGAAATCCTCGAATGGAGAGGCAGGGATCGATTCCGACACAGACGATTGGAGTGATCGTCCGCCGATCGCAGCCCCGACGCAAACTTTCAACAATTCAAACAGCGATGAGGACAGCGACGGAGGTGTGCGCCGCGAACCCGATTTGCCTGAGCACGAAGCGATCGCGCCAGAAACAACGCAGGCGCGCGAAGAATTCGCCGCACTCGACGAGGATCCGGATGACGAGGCGCAGCGGGTCAAGGAACTGCAGAGCCGTTTTCGCGGCGTCGCGCGTCAGGCCGCGCTTGATCCCGATGACGGGATCGAGCTTTAGGAGGGACCGGAATGAAGAAGGATAGATTGAACGTTTATTTCGATCCGGCGCTTTCGCCGGAGCTGGATGCTCTTGCCGCACGTCGCAGAGTCTCCAAATCGGCTGTCGTCGAGGCGGCGCTGGCCTCCTACCTCTCGCCCGATGCCGTTGAGCAGAACGAGGCCGCAATCGTGCGTCGGCTGGACCGGATGACCCGTGCCATCGAACGGCTCGAGCGTGATGTGTCCGTCGGCAATGAGGCACTCGCACTCTTCGTCAAGTTCTGGCTGTCCACCACCTCACCGCTGCCGGACACCATGCGTGATGCCGCCCATGCCAAGGGGCGCGAACGCTACGAGGGATTCGTCGAGACACTCGGCCGGCGGCTGGCGAAGGGGAACACGCTGACGAAAGAGGTGTCGGAGGATATCGAGTGATTCGACCGATCCCCGTAGTGTCTCAACTAAGCGAGCTACCTTCGACAGCTCTGTCGACTTGACCGATCTTCTCATTCACCTGCCTTTGCCCGCCACAGCCCTACTACGCCCTCAACACTGTTGCCGCTGACCGAATAACGGTCTTCTTGATGCGCCTCGTAACCAATTGCGGGGCCGCGAATGACCGTCCAACCTTTCCAGACAGAAGCGATCCAGCGCGGCTCCCGCATGCTCCGTACGGCGCTCGGGCCACACGTCGCCACATGGCTTGAGGATCCCACCGTCGTCGAAGTCATGCTCAACCCGGACGGTCGACTCTGGGTGGATCGTCTCAGCGAAGGATTGTCGGACACGGGCGAGCGGCTTTCCGCCGCCGATGGTGAGCGGATCGTCCGGCTGGTCGCGCATCATGTCGGAGCCGAGGTTCATGCCGGAGCGCCGCGTGTCTCGGCGGAACTGCCCGGGACGGGAGAGCGGTTCGAGGGGTTGTTACCGCCTGTCGTTGCTGCACCAACCTTCGCGATCCGCAAACCCGCTGTCGCCGTCTTCACCCTCGACGACTATGTCAGCGCGAACACCATGGATGCGGACGCCGCCGAAGCGTTGCGCGAAGCAATCGCCATGCGCGCCAACATTCTCGTCGCTGGCGGCACATCGACCGGCAAGACCACGCTGACCAATGCGCTGCTCGCCGAAGTCGCCAAGAGTTCAGACCGCGTGGTGTTGATCGAGGACACCCACGAGCTTCAATGCCTGACGCCAAACCTCGTGGCACTGCGTACCAAGGACGGGGTCGCGACGCTGTCCGACCTCGTCCGCTCATCGCTGCGCCTGCGCCCAGACCGAATCCCCATCGGCGAGGTACGCGGCCCAGAAGCGCTCGATCTCCTGAAAGCCTGGGGCACCGGCCATCCCGGCGGTATCGGCACGATCCACGCCGGTACAGCGATCGGTGCCCTGCGCCGCCTCGAACAGCTGATCCAGGAAGCCGTCGTCACGGTGCCGCGCGCTCTCGTCGCCGAGACGATCGACATCATCGCCGTGCTCGCAGGCCGCGGACCCGACCGCCGGCTCGCGGAACTCGCGCGCGTCACCAGCCTTGACGCCACGGGCGACTACGCCCTCGAACCTGTTCTCAGCCAACCCAAAGGAGACCTATCGTGATCCGTCCATTACCCATCCACCCGCGCTGGCCGCAGATCGCCGGCGCTCTCGCCCTCGGCCTCGTCATAGCTGCAGATCCCGCCCATGCGGCCGGTTCCGGCATGCCTTGGGAAGCGCCGTTGCAATCCATCCTGGAATCGATTGAGGGGCCGGTCGCCAAGATCGTCGCCGTCATCATCATTATCATCACCGGCCTGACGCTCGCCTTCGGCGACACGTCCGGCGGGTTCCGGCGGCTTGTGCAGATCGTCTTCGGTCTCTCCATCGCATTTGCCGCGTCGAGCTTCTTCCTCTCCTTCTTCTCCTTCGGCGGCGGGGCGCTGGTGTGATGCGCGACGGCGACGACATTCCCGGTTTCTACGCGCCCGTCCATAGGGCGCTGAGCGAACCGATCCTGCTGGCCGGCGCACCACGCGCGGTCGCCATCGCCAACGGCACGCTTGCGGCCGCCATCGGATTGGGTCTGCGCTTGTGGATCGTCGGCATCCTCTTCTGGTTGATCGGCCATCTCCTCGCGGTCTGGGCCGCGAAGCGGGACGCTCAGATCGTCGACGTCGCGCGGCGCCACCTGCGTTACCCGACCTGGCTGGGGGTGTGAGACGATGATGCGGCTCGCCGAATATCGCTCCAAGACGGCCTTGCTCGCCGACTATCTGCCCTGGGCGGCACTGATAGATGAGGGCGTCGTGCTCAACAAGGACGGCAGCCTGCAGCGCACGGCGCGGTTTCGCGGTCCCGACCTCGATTCTGCGACCCCGGCAGAGCTGGTTGCGACGGCCGGCCGACTCAACAATGCGCTGAGACGACTTGGTTCCGGCTGGGCGGTCTTTGTCGAGGCGCAGCGCGTCCCGGCGCGCGCCTATCCGTTGTCCCAGTTCCCCGATCCCGTCTCCGCCCTGGTGGATGCGGAGCGGCGTGCGCAGTTTGAGGAAGCCGATTCGCACTTCGAGAGCCAGTATTTTCTGACGCTCGTCTGGATGCCGCCCGCCGAAGAGGCGAGCCGCGCCGGACGGTGGCTTTATGAGGGTGCGGCCGAGACCGGCGTCGATCCGCGCGAACATGTCGCAAGCTTCGTTTCACGCACCGACCGCCTGCTCGACCTCTTCGACGGCTTCATGCCCGAAGCGGCCTGGCTCTCCGATGCCGAGACGCTCACCTACCTCCATTCGGCGATCTCAGCGCGTCGCCAGCGCGTACACGTACCCGAAACGCCGATGCATCTCGATGCGCTGCTCGCGGACACCGCGCTCATCGGCGGCCTCGCACCTCGGCTTGGCGACGCCTACATCAAGACGCTCTCCATCGTGGGTTTCCCGACCGCGACCTGGCCCGGACTGCTCGACGAATTGAACGGCCAGGCCTTCGAATACCGCTGGGCGACGCGCGCCATCTGCCTTGACAAGACCGACGCCACGAAGCTCTTCACGCGTATCCGCCGCCAATGGTTCGCCAAGAGGAAGTCCGTCGCGGCGATCCTCAAGGAGGTGATGACCAACGAGACCTCGACACTTCTGGATTCCGACGCCGCCAACAAGGCGGCCGATGCCGACGAAGCACTGCAGGAACTCGGGACCGACATGGTGGGCGCCGCTTATGTCACCGCCACGATCACGGTCTGGGACGAGGACGAGCGCACCGCTGACGCGAAACTCAAGGCCGCGGAAAAGATCGTCCAGGGCCGCGATTTCACGGCTATCCCTGAGAGCCTCAACGCGATCGAGGCCTGGCTCGGCTCGCTGCCCGGTCACCTCTACGCCAATGTCCGCCAGCCGCCGATCTCGACACTCAACCTCGCCCACATGGTCCCGATTTCAGCTGTCTGGGCCGGGCCGGCGCGCAACGATCATCTGGACGGCCCGCCGCTCTTCTATGCCGAGACCGAGGGCGCGACCCCGTTCCGCTTCTCCAACCACGTCGGTGACGTCGGTCACTCACTGATCGTCGGACCGACCGGATCGGGCAAGTCGGTCCTGCTTGCGCTGATGGCCCTCCAGTTCCGCCGATACGAAGTAGCACAGATCTTCGCCTTCGACTTCGGTGGCTCGATCCGCTGCGCCACTATTGCAATGGGCGGAGACTGGGAGGATCTCGGTCTCGCCCTCTCCGAGGGCGAAGCCGCTGTCCAGCTCCAGCCTCTCGCGCGCATCGATGATGCGGCCGAACGCGCCTGGGCGCAGGATTGGTTGGCCGGACTGCTCGCCCGGGAGGGCGTTTCCATCGACCCGACCGCCCGCGACCATCTCTGGTCGACGCTGACCTCGCTCGCTTCCGCACCGGTCGAAGAGCGGACCCTGACCGGACTGTCTGCCTTGCTGCAATCGAATGAACTCAAACGCGCGCTCGCACCGTTCTGCCTCGGTGGTCCGTTCGGCCGTCTCCTCGACGCCGAACGAGAAGAACTCGGCACGGCCGATGTCCAGGCCTTCGAAACCGAGGGGCTGATCGGGTCTGCCGCAACGCCCGCCGTGCTCGCCTATCTGTTCCATCGTATCGAGGGACGGCTCGACGGGCGGCCCAGCCTCATCATCGTCGATGAAGGCTGGCTAGCGCTCGATGATCAGACCTTCGGCGGCCAGCTCCGCGAATGGCTGAAAACGCTCCGCAAGAAGAATGCGAGCGTGATCTTCGCCACCCAGTCGCTCGCCGACATCGACGGATCGAACATCGCACCGGCGATCGTCGAGAGCTGCCCGACGCGCATCTTCTTGCCTAACGAGCGCGCTTTCGAACCGCAGATCGCCGCCATCTATCGCCGCTTCGGGCTCAACGACCGCCAGATCGAGATCGTCGCCAGGGCGACATCCAAGCGCGACTACTACTGCCAGTCCCGGCGCGGCAACCGGCTCTTCGATCTGGGGCTCGGCGAGGTCGCGCTCGCCTTTACGGCCACTTCGTCGAAATTCGACCAGGCCGCCATAGCCGAGACGCTGGCCGAACACGGCCGCGCGGGTTTTGCCACCGCCTGGCTGAGACGCCGCGGTCTCGACTGGGCCGTCGAACTGCTCGGCGACACCATCACCCCGACAAGCCCCACCGAAACAAAGGAGAACACCTGATGACACGGTTTCGAAAACGCTCGCTCCCCGCACAGCTCTTGGCTGCGACTTTGCTCGCCACGCCCATTGCCCTTGGCCCGATGATGGCCCAGCCCGCGCACGCCCTGTTCGGCCGGATCGTCTACGATCCGACCAACCACGCCCAGAACATCCTGCAGGCCGCCCGCGCCCTGGAGCAGATCAACAACCAGATCACCCAGCTCCAGAATCAGGCGCAGATGCTGATGAATCAGGCGCGCAATCTCGCGAGCCTGCCATACTCGTCGCTCGCCGAATTACAGGCTTCGGTGCAACGCACACAGCAGCTCCTGAATGAGGCGCAGCGCGTCGCCCACGATGTCGCCGACATTGAGCGCGCCTTTACTGAGCAATATGGGACGGCCGCCGCGTCCGGAAATTTCGACGCGATGGTCGGCAATGCACGCGAGCGGTGGGAGAATTCTGTCGCCGGCTTCGAGGATGCGCTCCGCGTCCAGGCCGGCGTCGTTGGCAACATCGAGGGCGCCCGCTCGCAGATGCAGGCGCTCGTCGCCCGCAGCCAGGGCGCGACCGGCGCCCTGCAGGCGGCGCAGGCGGGCAACCAGTTGCTGGCGCTACAGTCGAGCCAGATCGCGGATCTCACCGCCGCCATCGCCGCCTCAAACCGAGCCCAGGCTCTGGAGGCCGCGCGCGTTGCCTCAGCCGAAGCACAGGCGCGCGAGAACCTCAACCGCTTCCTCGACTATGGCAGCGGCTACCGTCCGACGACCGTGCGCATGTTCAGCAACTGACCATGGTGACCGGTCCCGACCATATCCTGCGGCTCATCGCATTCAGCCTCGGTGGCCTCGCGGCGCTTGCCGCCACCTTCGAGTTCCGTGACGCCGTCGTCCCGGAGCAGATGCCTGTTTCGGTGTCTGATCCGGCCGACGATCCGCTGCGCGCCACGCTCCGGCGGTGCCGCACGCTCGCCATGGAGGAGGTCGAGACCGACACTGTCTGCCGCGAGGCCTGGGCCGAGAACCGCCGGCGCTTCTTCGCGCCCGGCGGTTCCAGGTCTGGCCGGGAGGAGGAATAGACCATGGGTGGCGTCGGCGTTATCGATCGATTCCTGGACGTCTTCACCCGCTATATCGATAGCGGCTTCGGATTGCTCGGCGGCGACGTCGCCTTCCTCGCGACCACACTCATCGCCATCGACGTCACGCTGGCCGCGCTCTTCTGGGCCTGGGGCGCGGATGACGACATCATCGCGCGGCTCGTCAAGAAGACGCTCTTCGTCGGCATCTTCGCCTACATCATCGGCAACTGGAACCAGCTCGCCCGTATCGTCTTCGAGAGTTTTGCGGGGCTGGGGCTAGTCGCCTCCGGTGGATCGCTGAGTGCCGGTGAGCTTTTGCAGCCAGGTCGCATCGCCGAGGTCGGGCTCGAGGCCGGACGGCCGCTGCTTGAGTCCGTGGGCGACCTCATGGGCTTCGTCTCCTTCTTCGACAATTTCATCCAGATCACGATCTTGCTCTTCGCCTGGGTGATCGTGCTGCTCTCCTTCTTCATCCTCGCCATCCAGCTCTTCGTCACGCTGATCGAGTTCAAGCTGGCGACGCTTGCGGGTTTCATTCTCGTGCCCTTCGGGCTCTTCAACAAGACCGCGTTCATGGCCGAACGCGTGCTCGGCCTCGTCATCTCGTCCGGTGTCAAGGTGTTGGTGCTCGCCGTCATCGTCGGCATCGGCTCGACCATCTTCGGCACCTTCACCGCGGGCTTTACCGGCGAGCCGACGATCGAGGACGCCATGGCCATCGTGCTCGCGGCGCTCTCGCTGCTCGCGCTCGGCATTTTCGGTCCGGGTATCGCCAACGGCATCGTCTCCGGCGGGCCTCAACTCGGTGCGGGCGCAGCAGTCGGCACAGGCCTCGCCGCCGGCGGCATGGTTGTCGGTGGTCTGGCGG
Source organism: Pacificimonas pallii (assembly GCF_019204005.1). Classification (GTDB taxonomy): domain Bacteria; phylum Pseudomonadota; class Alphaproteobacteria; order Sphingomonadales; family Sphingomonadaceae; genus Pacificimonas; species Pacificimonas pallii. The sequence goes on from NZ_JAGSPA010000001.1 coordinate 815,109, forward strand.
GCGGCAAGATGGCCGCGTCCGCAGTCGGCGCAGGCGCACGCGGCGCCGCTTCGATCGCGGGCGGCGCGTCTACCGCCTACAAGATCGGACATACGACCGCAGGTGGCGGTGCGGCAGGCGTCGCCGGTGGAATGGCTAGTGTTGGCAAGGCCGGCATGAGCACCGCGGCAAGTCCACTCCGGCGCATGGGCCAGTCCATGAAGGACAGCTATCAGTCCGGATCGCGCGCGGCCTTTAGCGCGACCGGCGGCTCGGTCACTGGTGGCGCAGCGGCATCCACGCCTGCCAATGACGGCCCACCCGTCTGGGCGCACAAACTCAAGCGTCAGCAATCCCTCCACCACGGCGTCGCCACGACCGCCCATGTGATCCGATCCGGAGACCATGGCGGCGGCGGGACGTCGGTCAGCCTATCGGAGAAACCATGAGACTCTTCAAACGCCCCAGCGTGCACTATGGGAAGACACCGAAACCAGTCACCCCCTACCAGAAGGCGGCCCAGGTCTGGGACGAACGCATCGGCTCAGCCCGCGTTCAGGCGAGGAACTGGCGACTGATGGCCTTCGGTTGCCTGCTGATGACCGGCGGGCTTGGCGCGGCGCTCGTCTGGCAATCCACGCAGGGCACGATCGTCCCCTATGTCGTGGAAGTCGACCGTCTCGGCGCCGCGCAGGCCGTAGCACCCGCCGCTGCAGACTATCGGCCAACCGATCCGCAGATCGCCTTCCACCTCGCGCGCTTCGTCGAGAATGTCCGGCAGGTGCCAGCAGACCCGATCGTGCTGCGCGAGAACTGGCTCAGGGCATATGACTTCGCCACCGATCGCGGCGCGCTCGCGCTCAATGACTATGCCCGCGTCAACGATCCCTTCGCCAAGGTCGGCGAAACTCAGGTCGCCGTCGAAATCTCCAGCGTGATCCGGGCATCGGAAAACAGCTTCCGCGTCGCCTGGGTCGAACGTCGCTATGCCAACAGTCAGCTCGCAGCGACCGAGCGCTGGACGGCGATCCTGACCGTGGCCCTCCAGCCGCCCCGTACAGCTGAACGCCTCAGGAAAAACCCCCTCGGCGTCTTCGTTCATGCCATCAACTGGTCGCGGGAGATGCCAGAATGAACCCCAGAACCCTGACCCTCCCGCTTGCCATTCTCATGGGCTTGTCTCTCGCGGGCTGCGCCACCTTCCGACCGCCTGAGATCACCTACGACGAGGACGTGCCGTCACTGCCCGCGCCGCCGCCTCCGGTCGTCGAACAGCCGCCGCGACCGGTCCATACGCCGCCCGCCTGGACGCCCTCGCGTGGCGGCGAGAACGCGCGGACGCCCGAAGCTCGTGTCATCAATGCAAACGCCGCAGCCCGCGTCGAACCGCGCCGCGAGGGTTACTACAACGCCATTCAGATCTTCCCATGGAGCGAGGGCGCGCTCTATCAGGTCTACGCCGCCCCGGGACAGATCACCGACATCGCTCTGGAGCCCGGCGAACGGCTGATCGGCGAGGGTCCGATTGCCGCCGGCGATACCGCCCGCTGGATCATCGGCGACACCCGCAGCGGCAGCGGGCGCACCGAGCGCGTCCATATCCTGGTCAAGCCGACCCGGCCCGAGATCACCACCAATCTCGTCATCAACACCGACCGGCGCACCTATCTCGTCGAGCTGCGTTCGGACGAGGAAACCTACATGCCATCCGTTGCCTGGGCCTATCCGCGCGTCGCAGGTGTGACCTGGCCACCGGCGGTGACCCGGCCCGAAATCCCCTCGACCGCCCAGCGGCGTTATCGATACGCTATCGAGGGTGACAGGCCGCCCTGGCGACCGAGATCCGTGTTCGATGACGGCCGCCGGGTCTATATCGTTTTCCCGCGCGGGATCGTGCAGGGCGACATGCCGCCGCTCTTCGTCATCGGCGCCGATGGCGGGACTGAGATCGCCAACACCCGCGTCCACCGCAACGTGCTCATCGTCGACCGGCTGTTCGCCGCGGCCGAACTGCGCCTCGGTGGCAGGAACCAGCAAACGGTCCGCATCGTTCGCACAGATGGCGAGCGACGCAGGCCAGCTCCGCCTCGGCGTCAAAACGGAGAGTCCAGATGACAGATGAACCCCAGCCCGGCCGGGCCGAACATGATCAGACAGAGAATCCTCGTTCGGAACGCGATATCGCCGAGGAACTCCGGCTCCGCGCCGACCCACCTCGCGTCATGCGCTTGTCCCGCAAGGCTATCACCGTTCTCGCCACCGGCGGCGGGCTTGGGCTCGCCGCGATCCTCATCTTCGCGCTCCAGGACCGTGGAGCAATCGACGGACCGGACGAACTGTTCTCGACCGAGCGTGTCCAGGAAGCCGAAGGACTGACCCGGCTCCCACGTGACTACGGCAGTATCCCGCAACTCGGTCCGCCGCTACCTGGCGAACTCGGCCGCCCGATCTTGAGCGCCCGGGAACGCGGCCAGCCCGTGCCTGCCGTCCCCGCCACTGGCCCAGCGGTCGATCCCGAAGAGCAGCGGCGGCTTCAGGAGCAGGAGGCGGCCCGCCTCAGCCAGCTGTTCGCCGAGGCGAACACGGTCGCACGTGGGAATACCCGCCCGCCCAGTGCAACTGTGCCCGCGAGCAACGGTAATCTCTTTCCCGTCTCGGCCGAAACCGCACCGCACGACGCGGCCGACAGGCACGAAGCGTTCTTGGGGCGCGATGTCGATCGGCGCACGATGAGCGCTGACCGTCTGACAAGTCCGCCGAGCCCCTATGTCATCCAGGCCGGCACCGTGATCCCGGCCGCACTCATCACCGGATTGCGCTCAGACTTGCCCGGACAGGTCACCGCCCAGGTTACGTCCCACGTCTATGACAGTCCGAGTGGGCGTTATCTCTTGATCCCGCAGGGCTCACGCCTCCTCGGCGAATACGATAGCCGCGTCGACTTTGGTCAACGGCGTGCGCTGTTGGTCTGGACGCGATTGATCCTGCCAGACGGACGCTCCATCGTCCTCGAACGCCAGCCGGGCGCCGACCCGGCCGGCTATGCGGGGCTCGAGGATCGTGTTGATCACCACTGGGGCCGATTGTTTCTCGCCGCGGGCCTCGCGACAGTTCTCAACATCGGTGCGGAATTGGGCGCTGATGATGACAGCGACATCGCCCGTGCCATACGGGAAGGGTCGCAGGACACGATCGGTCGCGCCGGTGACGAGATCGTGCGCCGTCAACTCGCCGTGCCGCCGACACTGACCATCCGTCCGGGTTTCCCAGTCCGCGTCGTCGTCACCCGCGACCTCATTCTCGAACCGCAAAGAGGCTATCAATGACCAAGCTGAAACTCGGCCCGCTCGCCGACGACAAACCCGTGAAGGTAGCCATCGAACTCCCAGCATCCGTCCACCGCGATCTCATCGCCTACGCGGAAGTCTTGGGGCGCGAAACCGTACAGCCGGTGCAGGAACCGGCGAAGCTCATCGTACCGATGATCGAGCGGTTCATGGCGACCGATCGCGGATTTGCCAAGGCTAGGAAGGAACAGCGTGCGTCCTCGCGTGCACCCGGACAAGACTCGGGAGCCGCCTGATAGCGGAGTTGTCGTTCTCGGGACGAGAAATCAGTGATAACTGGATACATTCAAAGCGTTGTCGAACGAAAAATGAAACAAAGTTTGGATATTCAACACCCCGCCAATGGTTGGCGACAATGCTTGACCTGCTCCCCTGAAAGTTCCTCATGTTGAGGTTAGCCTTGGAGTACTACCCAACGTGCCCTCGGGGTGGGCTAGAGTCTTCCGGACCAAATCAGGAACACGGCTGGCTGTGTGTTCTGATTTCATCAAGTCCTCCGGCACCTTGTTGCCGATGGCACCATGAGGTCTGTGTTCGTTGTAGTCCTTGCGCCAATCCTCCAACTTTTCGGCTGCATCTGCAAGGCTCAGGAACCAGTGTGCATTCAGGAATTCCGCCCTGAACCGCCCGTTGAAGGCCTCGATGAAGGCGTTGTCCGTCGGCTTTCCCGGCCGAGAGAAGTACAGGTAACGCCGTGCTGGTAGGCCCATAGGCCCAGATCGCGTGAGATGATTTCGGAGCCCTGATCGACGCGGATCGTCTTAGGATAGCCAAGGTGCTGGCAGGCCGGATCCGGCGTTGCCACGATATCTTCGGCGCGATTGGTTGTATATTCCATCTGGCGTGTTATCAATAAGTGCAATGATGCATACGGCGAGACAATCAAAGAACTTGGAACAAATGAAGCGGTCCTTTGTCGTCAATTGGTCCTGATGTGGTTTTATGATTCTTAGATTTGCAATCCTGCGCAAAAGAAAATGACTTGACCGTTTGCCACTTCTGAAAAATTTTGCAGAAATCAACACAGATAGACAGAGTAGACGTACTTATTTGATCGAATGTCACAATGTTTGAGATTCCGTATTATTTGTTTTGACCGTATATTTTGCGCAGAACAGTTCTTGATCAAACCTCATTCATTCAATCTGAGCTTTTTCAAGGGGACGTTCAAAAAATGAAAATCAGGCCAGCAACACCAATAGATGCGCCCCGAATGAGCGAAATTTTACAAACAATTCTAGATAGTTGGAGCAGTGCAAGACCTGGTTCCGTTCAACATATTACGTCTTTCTATATTAATCATCCAGATCAAGTTTCTTGCTTGGTGGCCCTATCAGGAACAGGGCAGGTGATAGGTTTCCAGTCATTAAAAAAGGTCGGCGTTGGAAACGAATATGACGTGACGCCAGGCTGGGGAGTTATTGGCACCTACGTTGACTTGACGCTACCAAGGAAAGGAGTTGGACGCTTGCTATTCAAGCAAACCATAAAAAATGCACAAGAGTCTGGTATAGAATTTATCGATGCAACTATGAGCAAGACCAATGCGCGAGCAGTGTCATTTTATGAAGCAATTGGCTTTCGCACTTATCGTACAGAAGGAGATACGGTATATAAGTTTTGCTCCGTTGCATCGAGTTAAGCAGATATTATATCCCAATTTTGAGGATGGATTTTCCATTATCTGGATACAGACCACCGGCTTCCAGCCGGTTCACTTCAGCGTGAATCCAGACGGGCCTTCCTCTTGACCTGGTTCGTCCGAGGGGGAAATCGAGCGGTTCATGGCGACCGATCACGGATTCACCAAGGCTAGGAAGGAACAGCTTTCGCCTTCGCGTGCTCCCGAGCGAGGCTCAAGAATCGCCTCAGGGCGGGATTGTCGTTCTCGGGGCGCCAGGTCAGTGAGAACGGAATCCTCTCAGCCGTTTGATTCCCCATGATTGGGATAAACTTAACGTTCGGATATCGCACACCGCACCAATGCTCGGCGACAAGGCTGACGCCCAAACCCAGCCCCACGAGATTCATGATGCCTTCACGGTCTAGGCGGTGCTGTCGGATTTTAGCCTGCCTACCAAGATTGCTGATTTTCCGCAAAATGTAGTCTTTGATTTCCGGGCCAGGCTCCTCGGTGCTTACCACGAATTCCATTTCTTCGACTTCTGCCCATGAGACATGCTGCTTTTCCGCAAGGTGGTGGTGACGTGAAACGGCAAAATAGAGGCCTTCCTCCACTGTTAGAAGCATATCACCATGCTCAGATGGAGGCTTCCCAGCGGCGAACACAACATCAAGCATTCTATGACTGAGTAGTGTCATTAGCTCTCCGCGCCGGGATTCCGTGAACGTAATTTCAACATCAGGATACCGGTTGACAAAACCGGACACGATTTTCCTAAGAGATCCACGTGAAAGCGAGGCGATCAAGCCTATGCGCAATTGACCGTTGCCGCCGATGCCAGCTGCCTCTGCCGTTTCAGCAGCCGCTTTCAAGTTGCTGGCCAATGTGCGGACATTTCCCACAAAGCCCCAACCTGCATTGGTTAGTCTGACGCCGGTGGTACTGCGTTCAAACAAGGAAACACCTAATGCGTCTTCTATTTTTTGCACACGTCGGGTCACCGATGACTGACCAATGCCGAGATCTCTACTTGCTTTTCGGATACTTCCCAACTCGGAAACCAGCAACAAGACTTCGAGGTCACAGAAATCCAGATGACCATAGCTAAGCCCGGACATCTCATGTCAGAAGGGCAACGCCGGTAGCGGATTGCGCCTTTCCTTGCGGCGCCTTGTCGAAGCACATCAGATCATCGAACCTTTTGTGCCAAAACCATATTGACCACAACATAATATCGTTCCTGAAGCCGCTTTATGGAAGCATCGGGGTTCATATGCGGCTGCGAGATAACACAGAAGGTGGGGTTTGATCCTTGAAAGGAGGTCGTTTCGACATCCGTTCAGGGCCTTTCCGCAAGCACGGGCAGTCCATCCTCTCGCCACTCTGGCAGACCACCCTCTAAACGCCTCGCGTTTAGACCCCGTTTTCGCAAGGCGGCAACGGCTTGATGGGCATAAATGCAATAAGGTCCGCGGCAGTACGCAACGATCTCAGCATCGGGATCGAGGGACGGAATGATCCGATCCAGATCCGTAAGAGCAGCGTTGAGCGCACCGGGGATATGGCCGGCTGCGTATTCGTCAGCTGGCCGGATATCTAGGATCGTTACGGATCCTTCGCTAAGACGAGCGGCCAGAACATCCCGACTAATGGCTTCCGGGGTCTCGCCTCCACCCGCCAGACCTCTCAGAATGTGTTCGACCTCAGCGCGGTTGCGTTCGGCAACGATGCGCAACAACTCCATAAGTTCGAGAGTCCGCGCATCCGTCAACCGGTAGATGACGGCATTTCCATCGCGGCGGCTGGCGACGAGCCCCGCGCGGCGCAATTGCTGAAGATGCTGCGAGCAATTGGCTGTGGTGAGACCAGTCTTACCGGCCAGCGCCTCGACACCGCGCTCCATCTGCGCCAGCTGTTCCAGGATCATCAGCCGCGCGGGCGCCGACAAGGCGTGCGCAATCAGAGCGTATTCTTCCAGAAGAGCTGATTTGGCGCTGCTTGACATAACAGGATTCCATGATATCTAGTGTTCAAGTGATTAATTGAATAATAAAATTGTCTGAGATTGTCAAGGCCATTCGGCCTTGGCTCCGCACCCTGAAATTTGCCAACTATGGAGGTTTCTCATGATCTTGCGCCAATTCCTGCATACTGAACCCGTTGCAGCATCGTATCTTCTGGGATGTGGCGGCCAGGCGATCGGCGCTGTCGTCGACCCCGTGGGCGACATCGAGCCTTACCTGCATGCCGCGGCAGAGCTGGAGCTGGGCATTCGTTACGTCATCGACACCCATCTGCATGCCGATCACATCTCGTCCGGACGCGCATTGGCCGAAGCGGCGAAGGGCGACTATGTGCTGTTTGCCGGAGCAGATGTCCAATATGCCTTCAAAGGCGTTCATGATGGCGATGTGCTTGAATTGGGAAACGTCATCCTTGAGGTGCTTCACACGCCCGGACATACGCCGGAGCATATCTCACTGGTCGTCACAGATCGCTCCCGATCACAGGACCCCTGGTTTGCCCTTACCGGTCACACGTTGATGGTTGGGGATCTTGGTCGTACCGAACTTGCAACCAGCGTTGAAGTGGGCGCGCGGGACCTTTATCGTTCCACCGGAAAGCTTATGGCTTTGCCGGATCATGTGGAGGTCCTGCCCGGCGCCTATTCCGGCTCTGTTTGTGGCCGTGGGCTGAGTGGCAAGCCAACCTCCACAATTGGTTTCGAAAAACACAACAATCACGCCCTGAGAATCGATGACGAAAGCGCGTTTGTGCGCGCTATGGCTCAGGATATCCCGCCGGCCCCACCCCAAGCAGCCCGCATCCGAGCGATCAATTCCGGTGATGAGGCTCCAGCGGTATGACGACACCGGCTACATTGCGCGCTGAGCCAAATGACGTATTTGCGCTCGGCATTCGTGCTAATCTGCGTCCTTTTTTGGAGCAACTCCTCCAGGTTTTTTTCGTTGGCCTTACCATCGGTCTCCAACGTACGGTAATTCCGGCGCTGGCCGAAACTGAGTTCGGCGTCGCCAAGGGGTCGATGATTGCCGTCTTTGCTTTCGTCGTCTCCTTCGGTCTGGTCAAAGGGGCCATGAATTTTGTCTCCGGCCGGATATCCGAACGGGTCGGGCGGCGACGCGTATTGATCTGGGGTTGGCTTGCTGCGCTCCCGATACCCTTCATGATCCTCTATGCGCCCAGCTGGGGGTGGATCGTCGCGGCCAACCTGCTTCTGGGCATCAACCAGGGCTTCTGCTGGTCGATGACCGTCACTGCCAAGATGGATATCGTCAAGGGCTCCGAACGCGGGTTGGCCACTGGATTCAACGAATTCGCCGGCTATGGCGGCGTGGCGCTGGCTGGGCTCATGACCGGCTATCTGGCAACCTATTTCGATCCGCGCATGAGCCTCTTCGTCTTCGGTCTAACTGTCATTCTTGTGGCGCTGGCGGCAGGCGTCCTGGCCTTCACTGAAACATTGCCCCACGCAAGAGCGGAAGCCGCGCGCCACCAGTCGGAAAGGACAAGCGGGCCGCGTCCGTTGTACGTCGAAGGGCCGGAAAACCCGACATCGGCCCAGATCTTCGCCCTGGTCACTTGGCGCAATCCGACTTTCATGGCCCTCGCGCAGGCTGGCAGTGTCGAAAAATTCGTTGACGCGCTAATCTGGGTGCTCGTGCCTGTATTCATGATCGCTGAGGGCGCGAGCCTGATCGAAATCGGCTGGGTTACCGGGATCTATGGGTTTGTTTGGGGCGGCAGTCAGCTCTGGACCGGCCCCTTATCCGACGCTGTTGGGCGTAAACCGCCAGCGGTCGCGGGCTTCTTCCTATGCGCCATCGGTGTGCTGGTCTTCCCCTTGTTCGACACCGTCCTGGCGTGGAGTGTGGCTGCGGCGGTCACCGGGATTGGCATGGCGCTTCTCTACCCGACATTGATCGCTGCGGTTAGCGACATCGCGCACCCTTCCTGGCGAGGTTCCGCACTTGGCGTCTATCGGTTCTGGCGCGATCTCGGCTACGCCATCGGCGCGCTCGCCATGGGGTTCATTGCCGATACCACGGGAGTTTTGGCCGCTGCGTTCTGGTTCACCGGGATCGCCATGGCCATCTCAGGCGTTTGGCTGATCCTCGGCATGGCGGAAACACATCCGGGCCGCGGCCTTAACCGGGGGGCAATGTGTTCGCATCCGTAACAGCCGCCACGATCAGTTTTATGCTTACAGAGAAACGAGACCACATATGACATTGCATCCTGCTGAGAAAACCGAAAAACCGGTTCTCATTGTTGTAAACGACCCACCCTATGGGACGGAGCGATGCTTCAACGGCCTGCGCCTCGCCCACGGGCTTTTGAAGAAATCCGCTGAGGTCACCGTCTTCCTGATGGGGGATGCGGTTACCGCCGCCCGCAAGGGGCAGAAAACGCCCGACGGCTACTACAATCTGGAACGCATGCTGAAGCGGGTAACGTCCGGCAGGGGCACTCTGCTTCTCTGCGGCACCTGTATGGACGCGCGTGGCATGAATGAAGGCGACGTCATCGACGGTGCCCGGCGCAGCACGATGGACGAGTTGACCGACGCGACCCTGGCGGCCGACAAGGTCTTGGTGTTTTGAGCCATGGATAAGATATATCTCGACTACAATGCGAGCACGCCGATCGCGCCGGAAGTTGCCTCCGTCATGCGCGAGACGATGGGAACGGCGTATGGAAATCCTTCAAGCGGTCATTGGGCCGGCGCGCCGGCGAAGGAAATCCTGAACAGGGCGCGGGGCCAGGTCGCCGATCTGCTCGGATGCGCGCCGGAAGAGATCGTTTTTACCAGCGGCGGCAGCGAGGCCAACAATCTGGCCCTCAAAGGCGTCTTTTTCGCTGCAGGCAAGGAACGGCCCCACATCATCACCACAAGGATCGAACATCCGGCGATCGTCACGCCATGCCGGTTCCTTGAACGTCTGGGCGCTAAGATCACCTGGTTGCCAGTCGACACGACCGGACAGATCGATCCCGAGGATCTCAGACGCGCTCTTACGGCAGATACGATCCTGATCAGCATCATGCACGCCAACAACGAGGTCGGCACCATCCAGCCCATCGTCGAATGCGCGGCGATCGCCCGCGATAACGGCATACCGTTCCATACCGACGCGGCGCAATCTGTCGGAAAGCTATCAACTCGGGTCGACGAACTGGGGGTTGATATGCTGACCATTGCTGGCCACAAACTCTACGCGCCAAAGGGGGTTGGTGCGCTTTACGTCCGGGAAGGAACTCAATTGGAGCCACTCCTCCACGGTGCCGGACATGAGAGTGGCCGTCGCGCAGGAACAGAAAGCGCGATCCTGACAGCAGCGCTGGGGGAAGCCTGCCGTCTCGCTGGCGACCTGTCCACGGTTGCCAATATGAAAGCAATGCGGGATCGCCTGTGGAACATGCTCCTTGAGCGATTCGGCGAGCGCGTCATGCTCAACGGACACGCTGAAGAACGTTTGCCGAATACCTTGAACGTATCCTTCGTTGGACGCGTCGGCGCAGACCTGCTTGCCGCAGTACATAACGTCGCCGCCTCAACAGGCTCCGCCTGTCACTCAGGACGGATCGAGCTTTCGCCCGTGCTCGAGGCCATGGGTGTGCCTCCCGAAACGGGCATCGGCGCTATCCGCTTCAGCCTCGGACGCGAAACCACAAAAAACGAGATTGACGCGGCGGTTGAAGCCATTTCCCAAGTGCTCACTTGAGCAATTGATGCGCCCACATCGCCGCATGCCCCCTTGTCCAAAACCAAAGGTGAAATATGAAACTTACCAGAAACTCGCTCCTTACCGTGGCATTGCTTCTCGTCGCCGCAATTGCGTTGGCGATCTACACTCTTGGCATTCCAAACGGGAACGACACCGGAGGCAAACTTGCTGCGGGATCGCGGCAAATGCCTTCTTCGGAATTTGAACAGATATGCCGGCCCGAGGAGCTGTCTCCATCCATGATGAGGATCGGCTCCTGGAGCGTACCGTCCGACAGCATCAAGCAGGTATCCTGGCGTGTGGCTGATGGCGCAATGATGGATGTCGAGGTCGTTTTTGCACTCGAGGCAGTCGAGCAAATAAGTCGTGAAACCTCAAGCCGCATCGGCAAATCCTTGGCGCTGTCCATTGACGGTGTAGTTGTCAGCGAACCGATCGTCAACGAAGCGATAAGCGCCCACCAAATGCAGTTCCGGTTGCCGACGACAGACGACTCAACAGAGAAGCTCGTATGGGGAATAGCTCCTGCTTGCGCAGAAAACTGAGCCAGTCCCAAAAGAGGCAAGCTTCGGCCGGGAGAGACAAAACACGCCTGGAAGCGAGCTTATTCATCAGATTGACCAAACACGACCTATCTCGAGTCGGATCTTAGATATGTACGGGAGTAGCCAGGATGCGTTCAACATCAAATAGAACACTCGGTATTGCCGCGCTGATCGCAGTACTGATTAGCATCCTGACGGTCGTACCGATCATTTCCGATGATCTGCGCGCCATAGAAAAGGTCGGCGGATTTTTTCTTGCCGCCGGACTCCTCGCTGTGCCGTATCTAATCCTGTTCGTATCAGGCTGCACTTTACGGAAAAGATGGAGCCGGGTAGCGATCATCGTGGCTATCGCCACTATGCTCGTGCTTTGGCTTTGGGTTTGGTATGCCACATTTATCGATACCACTTCATCCGACGCGCAGGACGCTCTGGCGATTGTCGTAATACCTGCCTATGGCGCCGGTGCTGCCCTGTTCATCGGTGTAGCACTCAAATTGGCCGAATGGTTTCAATCCCAGCATTCATCCGACGGTTAATTGCAAGAGTTCACCTTGATGGTGGTTTGGAAGGAGAGATTTTTTTGAATCGCAAAACTGAAAACCCGAGCCGCATTATTTTGCTCGTGGCCATCGGGTTGCTTATGACCATTTCGCTGGTTGCAGCCGTCTATTGGCAGACAAGAACCAAATGGTACGAGCTAGGATTGTCGGCTGGCTCCATTAATTTGAAATATGAGATTGTCGCCGAACTGTGCGAATATGGGATCAAGGCGCCCCCGCCGCGCACGCCGGATGTCCAAATTGGTGTAAAAACCGCGGCGTTCTCCCTAATCTCCGAAAATGGACAAGTGTTGATTTTTTGCCAGGGACTAGAGTGATATTTGGGCAATCAAGCAAGCAATCTGTTCGATACGAGCCGATGCGAACCTAGCCGCACTAGCGGTTCCGGTTTTCTCGACAATGTCGCATGTTTCTTAAAGTGTCGCCGCTTCGAGTCTCGTCTTCACCTACCCAAAAAAGTCGTTTTGTGCATGTGTGCTTCGATACTATGAACCAGTCATTCTAAATTCTCGAGTGTTTCGGTATCTTTTTCGTCGATTGCAACTAAGCCCAGCCCAAAATCGACCGCACATCTCATCTCGATTGTGATTCATAAGCAGAGAGGGGAGCATGGCGTCCAAATTCTCAGGCTTAAATACTTTTTAAAAAATGGCGCACCCGACAGGATTCGAACCTGTGGCCTTCGCCTTCGGAGGGCGACGCTCTATCCAGCTGAGCTACGGGTGCATACCGTTCGCGAGATGCTTACGCCATGCTTACGCGAAATTTTCGTCGGTCTAAAGGGCAAACCCGACATTCACCCAAACCGTTGTTTAGTCACTTCTTTCTTCCAACACCTTTCGCAACCGCCAGACTTGACATCCGCCTTCGGAGGGCGACGCTCTATCCAGCTGAGCTACGGGTGCTTGCGAGGGCGTTTAGCAAAGTGATCGGCTGCCCGCCAGTCGGGATTCGACGCCTTTGTAAAACGCGCGTCCACGAGTATCAGCGCCGGACCTATTTGCTGACTGCGCCTCGTTTGCTGGCCGCGCTTCGGTCATTTCGTTTCACGAACCGGCCGAGGCCGCAGGCGGTGCCTTCGCGGAGGCCTCCTAAGCCGGACTCGGTTTCAAGAACATGGAGGCCGCCAGGCGAATTGCGTTGGTCGTTGCGCACGTCGCGGCGGCGTCATCCCAGCCGCACCGGGGCCGGTCCATACTCTGACAAACCCCGGCGGGTACTGATACACAACTCGTCACGCAAGTGACATTGCTGTCATAGATGACAGGAAGTGAACAGGTGGTTAATGCGTGTTAACGTCTGGTAGATTTTGCGTTGAATGCGCAGAGTTCTGCGACAGGACACCGAAAACACTCCGGTTTTCGCGCCTTGCACAAATGCCGACCATGCAGGATCAGCCAGTGATGCGCGCCCATCATGTAATCGTCCGGAACGACCTTCATCAGTTTCTTCTCGACCGCCTCGACGGTCTTGCCCGTGGCGAGCCCGGTGCGATTGGAGACCCGGAACACATGGGTGTCGACGGCCAGGGTCGGGTCCCCAAAGGCCTCGTTGAGGACCACATTCGCGGTTTTACGCCCGACACCGGGCAGCGCCTCCAGTTCGCCGCGGGTGCGGGGAACACGGCCCCCATGCCGGGCCAGCAGGATTTCCGACAGGGCGATGACGTTCTTCGCCTTTGAGTTGAACAGGCCGATGGTCCGGATGTGCTGCCTGAGGCCATCTTCGCCAAGCGCAACCATGGCGGCGGGATCGCGAACGGTTTCGAACAGCTTCGCCGTGGCCTTGTTCACGCCGACATCGGTGGCCTGCGCCGACAGCACGACGGCGACCAGCAATGTATAGTCATTGACGAAGTCGAGTTCGGTCTGCGGATCCGGTCGATCCGCGGCCAGCGCGGCGAAGAATGTGCGAATGTCCTGCGGCTTCATGACGCCCGGTCTTAGCGGGGCCGGTACGACGTGATAAGTCTTCGCGCAGCTATGGATCGACTCGACCTGACTTTGCGGCCGCCGCCGCCGCTTGGCTACAAGCACGCATTGATTGTCATCGGCGCGACGGCTCTGGTCATGGCATTTGCCGCGGTGCGTTTCTGGTTTCTGGGGGCGTGGCTGGTCCTGCCGTTCCTGGCCATTGATCTTGCGCTGCTGATCTGGGCCTTTCGCGCCAGCGCGCGGGGGTCGAAGGCGTTTGAGCGCCTGCGGGTCGGGGTTTCGGAAGTGCGCTTCGACCGTGTCGCGCCATGTGGTGCCATGCAAAGCTGGACATTGCCCAGAAACTGGACACGGGTGCAGCTGGAAAAGCTCAGCCCGCCGACCAATCGGCTATGGTTGACGCATAAGGATCGAAAGCTGCTGATCGGCAAACATTTGTCGGCCCGCGAACGCGAAGATGTCTACGGTCTCATACGCCGGGAACTCAGCTAGGCGGTTTTGCTGCCGGCGTCGGCTCTCTCGCTGTCGCGATCAGGGCCGCTTCACGCAGCGTATCGGGATCATCGGGCGCCAGGGCCAGCGCCTTGGTAATCGCGCTTTCCGCGCCCACCAGATTGCCTGACCGTCGTTCTGCGGCCGCCAGCAATAGCCACGCGCTGTGATTGTGCGTGTCATCGCGCGTTGCCGCGAACAAATCGGTGCGGGCCATGTCCAGCTTGCCCTGCTCGGCCAGCGCCCGGGCGCGGTCGACCAGCAGTTGCGCACGGAGGCCGATGCGCGAGCGGCCCAGCGAGATGATCGCGCGCCCCAGCAGATCCGCGGCTTCGGCGGGCTGTTCGGCAAGCAGCGCGGCATTGCCGGCCTGTCCATAAAGATCGGCGGCGAACCGGTCGCCGGAACTTTCCGCCATCCGCGCCGCCTCCGCCAGCGTCTTCGCCGCGCCGGCCGCATCATCCTGTTGCAGCTGGGCAAGTGCCAGACAGTGCCGCGCCGGGGCGCCGCCATCCTGCGCAATCCATCGACGCGCAAGCGTGTCCGCGCGCGCTGGCTGCGCGGCTGCCATGCGCACGCAATCGGCATAGGCATCGGCGGCGCTCGGCTCTGTCGGCGCCTGAGACGGGCCGCTCGCAGGGGCGGTCGCGGCCTGCATGGCCATCAGGAAAAATGCGGCGATGGTGCTCATGGGATCAGCCCTCGATCAAACCGGCGACCGTCGTCAGCAGCATGATAATATCCTGGTCACGTGACAGCCTATGGTCGCCGTCCTTGACCAACCGCACCTGTACGTCGGGTGAAGCGAGCCGCTCCGCCAGTTGCACTGAAATTTCCCACGGAACGTCGGAATCGGACTGCCCGTGCAGCAGGCGTACCGGGCAAATCAGCCCAATGGAGCCGCCAAGGACGCGATTGGCCTCGCCTGACAGCCAGAAGCCAGGCGTCGTGATGTAGGGCTCGTCGAAATATTCCGACGGCGCCGACAATGTTTCGCCGCGCGCGAGCTTTGCGCGGTCCCTGTCCGAAAAACCCCATGCGGTGAAGTCGGGCGCGGCGGCAATGCCGACCATGCCGGCGACGCGCGCCGGGATCGCCATCGCGACCAGTACCATCAGCCAGCCGCCCATGGAGGAGCCGACCAGCAGCACGGGGCCTTCGATCCGTTCCTCGATCAGGTGCAGGACATCGTCCCGCCAGCTGTCGAGCGTACCGTCTGCAAAGGCCCCGTCCGAAGCGCCGCATCCGGAATAATCCAGCCTGAGCATTGCCGTCCCCGTCGATGCGGCCCAATCGTCAAGAGCGCTCGCCTTTCCGCCGTCCATATCGGACATATAGCCGGGCAGGAAAACGATCGTCGGCTTGCCAGTCTGGGCGGCGGCGCTGCGATGGCGATAGGCGAGGCGTTTGCCATCGCGTTCGAGATACCGGATGTCTGTCATACCAGCTACCTACGCATCGTCGGCGTTCGGGTCCACGAACACCTCTTCGATGGACAGGCCGAAAACGCGCGCAATGTGAAAGGCCAGTGGCAGGCTGGGATCATATTTGCCGGTTTCGATGGCATTCACGCTTTGCCGCGACACGCCGAGAACCTCGGCCAGGTCGGCCTGGCTCCAGTCCCGTTCAGCGCGCAGCACCTTCAGGCGCGACTTCATGCGAATATCCTGCGGTAGAGGTGGCTGAGCGCCAGCCCGACGCACCAGATGACGAGCGTGTAGTAAATCGGCAGGGCCGGGGCATCCGCATAAAGCTCAAGCACGCCCCAGATTGTCGTTACGGCCAGCGTAAACCCCGTGGACACAACCATATTCTGAACAAACATCATCCGGATATATTCATCTTTCTCCTCAGTGACATAGCGCCAGATCACAAAAATGCAGGCGACCAGGGGCACCGACAGAAGCAGCGAGATCAGGTAGACGACGATATCCGGTGGACCGGCGAAATTGATGAACAACATCGCAGCGAGACAACCCGCCAGATAAATGACCGTCAGGGGAATAAGTCGCTGGCGCATGATGCGCTGGGCAGGCGTATTAGGCATGACAAGTTTCCTCGATAAATTGACAAGGATACTTTACTTTTTTGATGCGAGAATTGTCAAGCCTGGTTGCAGGTCCGCGCTTTCCGCGCCCAGTGTTTGAGAAAACCGGATATATTCCCCTGGTTCAGATTTGTTTCATGGCGGAATCAAATGATTGAGTGTGCAGGAAGCACGATATGGGCAAACAGCCTCATATATCTTCACTCGGCACAGCAATGGCTGGATTTGAGGCCTTCGAGCGGGAATCAGATAAATGCTCATTTGGTCATGCGGCCGGTTCGATAGTGCGACCAATATACTGAACGATCTCCAATAGGCTTTTCACATCATATATTTAGCTTTGCGTCATTCCGCCATCCGCCGTGTACCTCCCGCCATTGCAGTAGCTGGCGGCGTCGGACAGCAGGAAGGCGGTCAGTTCGGCAACTTCTTCAGGTCGGCCATAGCGGCCCATGGGGATCTGTGCGGTCATCTGGCTGCGTTCGAAATCCGGACCCAGACCGCCCTCAAGCGATGACATCATGCGGCTGTCAATAGGGCCGGGGTGGACGCTGTTCACGCGGATCCCTTGCGCGGCATACTCCGCGGCTGCCGTTCTCGTCAGGCCGATAACGGCATGTTTGCTGGTTGTGTAGGGGGCCAGACCCGCGCCCGCTTCAAGGCCTGCAACGCTCGATGCGTTGACGATGGATCCGCCGGCAGCGCCGACCATGATCGGAATGACGTGCTTCAGCCCCAGAAAGACGCCGCGCACATTGACGGCCATGACTTTTTCGAAATCCTCGGCGGAGGTTTCATGGATCGACGCGACTTTGCCTTCGACCCCCGCATTATTGAAGAACATGGTTGGCGCGCCTGCAGCCTCAATGCAGTCCGCGACCATCCCCTGCCAGTCGGCTTCGCGCGTCACATCGCCGTGCAGTTTCACGGCATCAGGCACAGCCGCGTCGAGGGCGGACCAGTCCGCGCCCTCCCTATCGGCGACGACGGTTCGCGCACCGCGCGCGGCAAGAACGCGGGCCGTGGCCACGCCGATTTCGCCTGCGCCGCCGGTGATGAGTGCGGTCTTTCCCTGCATATCGGTCATGGTCGTTCCTCGCTTTGTTCGCCGGGAACGCTAGCAGGCGCGCGCCCTTCACGAACCTGAGCATAGTGGGGAAAGGCGACATTGATCTTGCCGCCCCCAGCGTGCGGGGCCATATGCGCCAGCACTATGACAGACATGTTCAAAATCCGCCTGCCCGATGACTCCGTCCGCGAAGTCGCGCCCGGTGCCACGCCAGCCGACATCGCCGCGGCCATTGGTCCCGGCCTTGCAAAGGCCGCGCTGGCCGCGCGCGTCGATGGCGAGGTGCGCGATATCATGCGACCCTTCGATGGTGATGCCGACCTGGCGCTGATTACCGCGAAGGACGAGGCCGACGCGCTGGAACTGGTGCGGCATGACTATGCGCATGTGATGGCGGAGGCGGTGCAGTCGCTGTTTCCAGGAACGCAGATCACCTTCGGTCCCGCGACCGATGACGGCTTCTATTATGATTTTGCCGCGCCGGAATCGCGCGGGCCGTTCACCGAGGACGACCTGCCGGCGATCGAGGAAGAGATGCGCCGCATCATCAAGGCCGACAAGCCGCTGGTGCGCGAGGAATGGACCCGCAACCGCCTGATCCAATGGTTCAGGGACAAGGGCGAGACTTTCAAGGCGGAATGGGCGGAGGAACTGCCCGAGGGCGAGGCCCTGACGGTGTATCATTCGGGCGCACCGGGCGCGGACGGCTCATGGCTGGACCTTTGCCGCGGTCCGCATTTGGCCTCGACCGGCAAGCTGGATCCGGCCGCCTTCAAGCTGACCCGCGTGTCGGGCGCCTATTGGCGCGGCGATCAGGCCAATGCGCAGCTGTCGCGCATCTACGGCACCGGCTGGCTGAACAAGAAGCAGCTGAAGGCGCACTTGCTGCGGCTGGAGGAGGCCGCAAAGCGCGACCATCGCAAGCTGGGTCAGGAAATGGACCTGTTCCATCTGCAGGCCGAAGCGCATGGCAGCGTTTTCTGGCACCCGAACGGCTACATGATCTGGCGCGAGCTGGAGGCCTATATGCGCCGCCGGATGGACAGTGCGGGTTACCGCGAGATCAAGACGCCGCAGGTCATGGACGTGCGCCAGTGGGAACAGTCCGGCCATTGGGGCAAATATGCCGAAAACATGTTCGCGGTACCGGATATCGTGCCCGACGGAGAGGACAAGGCACCGGCTGTCGCCAAGGATGCGGACTGGATGGCGATCAAGCCCATGAACTGCCCGGCGCACGTGCTGGTCTTCAAGCAGGGCATCACCTCCTATCGCGACCTGCCGATCCGGCTGGGCGAGATGGGCTGCTGCCACCGCAACGAGCCGCATGGCGCGCTGCACGGCCTGATGCGCGTGCGCCAGTTCACGCAGGACGACGCGCACATCTTCTGCACCGAGGCGCAGGTGGTGGAGGAGGTTCGCGCCTTCTGTGAACTTGCCGAGCGGGTCTATAAGGACTTCGGCTTCACCTATTCCATCAAGCTCGCGCTGCGCCCGGAAAAACGCTTCGGCTCCGACGCCGACTGGGACAAGGCGGAGGACGAACTCAGGAACGCCGTGGTCGAGGCCGGGATGGCGACCGAAGAATATGGCTGGGAAGAACTGCCGGGCGAGGGCGCGTTTTATGCACCGAAGCTCGAATGGCACCTGACCGACGCGATTGGCCGTACCTGGCAGGTCGGTACGATCCAGTCCGACCGCGTGCTGCCGGAACGCCTCGATGCGAGCTATATTGGCGAGGACGGCGAGAAGCACCGGCCCATCATGCTGCACCGCGCGATCTATGGCTCCTATGAACGTTTCATCGGTATCCTGATTGAGAATCATGCCGGCCGCATGCCGGTATGGCTGGCGCCGGTGCAGGCCGTGGTGGCGACCATCGTTTCCGATGCGGATACCTATGCCGAGAAGGTCGCCGAACGCCTGAAAAATCTTGGCCTTCGCGTTGACACCGACCTGCGCAACGAGAAAATCAACTATAAGGTGCGCGAGCATTCGCTGGCAAAGGTGCCGTACCTGCTGGTCGTTGGAAAACGCGAGGCCGATGAAGGCACGGTCGCCGTTCGCCGTCTCGGCGCCGACAAGCACCAGCGCGTGATCACGCTCGAGGAGATCGAAGTGGAACTGACGGGCGAAGCGAAGGCACCGGATCTGCGCAGGTAGCTCCTGCCGCGCGTGAGGTCTGCGGGTGAAAGGTACGAGCCGCCCACCCATTCCCGATCATCCTTCGACTGCGCTCAGGAGGATCGGTTTTTGAGATTTTGCACTCAACACTACAAGTCATACCAGCGCAGGCCGGTATCCAACTCTTGCGAGGGAACCAGAGTGAAAACTCAGGCAGGCCCCCTGCCTGCGCCGGGGTGACGGGGACAGATGTATGAATTCATCGGTTGATAGCCTCGATCCCCGCATTCGGGAGGACGATGTGCAGCGACTTTCGTATTTTTCACATGACAGTCGCTAGCTTGCCTTCGCGCCTCTGACGCGCCACCTTCATGCTCATGAACATCGAAGACGCAATCGCCGCCGCGCCCTATGCCGAACCCGAGCGGGTATCGCCGCTGGTTCGCCGTGTGCTCGCGAAGAATCCGAGCGCGTTCACCTATCTCGGCACGGGTACCTATATCGTCGGCAGCGGCACGGTCGCCGTCATCGACCCCGGTCCTGACGATGACGCGCATCTCACGGCAATTCTGGCCGCTACTCAGGGCGAGACGATCAGCCATATCCTGGTCACGCACACTCACCGCGATCACAGCCCGCTCGCCGTCCGTCTGAAGGCGCTAACGGGCGCGGACGTCGCCGGCTGCGCGGAGCTGGTGATGGAAGATAGCGGCCCGCGTATGGATGCCGGCTTCGACCCGACCTATGCGCCCGACCATGTGCTTCAGGACGGTGAAAGCGTCACCGGGCCGGGCTGGACGCTGACCGCGGTGCATACGCCGGGGCACACGTCGAACCACCTGTGTTTCGCGCTGGAAGAGGAAAAGGCACTGTTTTCCGGCGATCACATCATGGGGTGGTCGACGACGGTTGTATCGCCGCCCGACGGCGACATGACCGCCTATATGGCGAGCCTGAAGAAGCTGCAGAGCCGCGACGAAACCGTTTATTATCCCACGCATGGCGATCCCGTGACCAATCCGCAGAAGCTGGTGCGCGGCTATATCGTTCACCGGCGGCAGCGGGAAAACCAGATCCTGAAATTGCTGGAGGATGGCGAGCGCGACATTCCCGCCATGGTGGCCACCATGTACGCGATGGTCTCGAAAAAGCTGCACGGGGCGGCGGGCCGGTCGGTATTGGCGCACCTGCTGGATCTGGAAAATCGCGGGTCGGTTGAACGGGCCGGTGCAGACACGTGGCGGCTGGCGGCCTGATGCGCGCACTGCTTGCCCTTGTCGTCGGCCTGGTCGTTGGCGCGGCCGCGCTGTGGTTCGTGATCGAGGACCGCGATACCGGGCCTGATATCGAAACCATCGCGGCTGCCAGTCTTGAGGCCGTCCGCGCGCAGAACCGGCTGACTGTGTTTGCGGGCCGGTTTACGGTCGCCGTGACCTCCCGCGCCGAGCGGCTGGGATTTTCCGCTGAGAAGACCATGATCGTACCGGCGACCGTCCGCTACGAGATCGACTATGCGAAACTGCGGGCGGAGGACGTGCGCTGGGATGCGGCGACGAACACCATGCAGGTCGACCTGCCGCCGCTTGAGATTTCCGAAGCCGAGATCGATCTGACGCAGGTCCGCGAGTACGGCGAGGGCAGTGTGCTGATGACGCTTGGCAATGCCGAGGATGTGCTTGATGCTGCCAATCGCCAGAAAGTGAGCGCCGCGGTTCGCGCCGAAGCCGGTGTACCGCTGATGCTGGACCTGGCGCGGAAATCCGCCCGCGACGCTGTCGCCAGGGGGTTCCGCATTCCATTGGAGGCGGCGGGCATTTCCGCCCGCGTCAACGTGCGCTTTCCCGATGAGGCGGGGTCTGGTAGCTAGGCGCCATATTATGCTGCGGCGGGCGATAACCCGCGGACCGCAGGGACAAATTTGCAGGAGTGAACATCATGGACGCGCGCGCAGCGGACAGTCTTGCCGGGCTTGACCTAGTCGAGGAAATCAATCGCCTGAAAAAAGAGCGCAACGCCGTTATTCTGGGTCATTATTATCAGGAGCCGGCGATCCAGGACATTTCCGATTTCGTTGGCGACAGCCTGGATCTTAGCCGCAAGGCGGCGGAAACGGACGCGGACGTGATCGCGTTTTGCGGCGTGCGCTTCATGGCGGAAACGGCCAAAATCCTGTCGCCGCAAAAGACCGTCGTGCTGCCCGACATGGACGCGGGCTGCTCCCTTGAAGACAGCTGCCCGCCCGAAGCCTTCAAGCGCTTCCGCGAAGAGCACCCCGACCATATCGCGCTGACCTACATCAATTGTTCGGCGGAGGTGAAGGCGCTTAGCGACATCATCGTCACGTCATCGTCGACGGAGAAAATCCTGTCGCAACTGCCGCGGGATCAGAAGATCATCTTCGCGCCCGATCGTCACCTTGGCGCCTATTTCGCACGCAAGACCGGCCGCAACATGCTGCTATGGCCGGGTGCCTGCATCGTGCACGAGGCGTTCAGTGAAAAGGAATTGATCAAGCTGCAGGCGCAGCATCCTGACGCTCCCACCGCCGCCCACCCCGAATGCCCTGCGCATATCCTGGACCATGCCGACTATGTCGGTTCGACGTCCGGTATTCTGAAATGGGTGCTTGAGCATGAGGCCGACAAGATCATCATCGCGACGGAGACGCACATCATCCATCAGATGGAAAAGGCGGCGCCGCACAAAACCTTCATCGGTGCCCCCGGCGCGGACGGCAATTGCAACTGTAACATGTGTCCGTTCATGGCGATGAACACGATGGAAAAGCTCTATTTCGCGCTGCGCGACCTGGAGCCGAGGATCGAGATGTCCGAGGACGTTCGCCTGAAAGCGCTGAAGCCCCTTGAGCGCATGCTGGAAATGGCTGGCAGCGCGGTGGGCAAAGGCGACCTTGGGCCAAAGGACATTAACAGCGTCGACGGGGATTGAGGCGCCGCTTAAACCGCGCGCATTTTCAATAACCATGGCCGCGAGGATGATCTGGCCGAACGTGAGGGTTCGGCCAGATCTGTCTGGGCCGGATCAGAGCTTGAATCCAATGCCCACGCCGAACACGAACGGGTTGATATCGATGTCGACACGCTGGACGCCCGCATTTGCTGTGCTCAGCCGCGCTTTGGTATCCATATCGATATATTTCGCGTCGAAGTTCATGAACATGCGGTCATTCAACTGAATGTCGATGCCCGCCTGCAACGCAAATCCGAAACTGCTGGACAGGTTGACATCCGTGTCCCCGACCGCGGCCTCCAGATTGGCATCCGCCTTCTCCGAATAGAACAGCGTATAGTTCACGCCGGCACCGATATAGGGACGTACCTTCGCCTCCGGCGCGAAATGATACTGGAGCGTCAATGTCGGCGGCAGTACCCATGTCGACGCAAGCTCGCCAATGCCGCCGGTCACACCCGTCTCGCCGCTGGCTGTGTGCTTCGTGGTCGCTGCGATCAGTTCCAGCCCGACATTGTCCGCCACCATATATGTGATGTCGACCTCCGGCGCGAAAGCGGTGTCGATGCTGACACCTTCGCCGCTGAAAGCGGGCAGGATGCTGCCGCTATCGTCGTTCGGGACCACGGCAATCGCACGCACCCGCAGCAGAATGTCTCCTTCTTTGGCGACGACGGACGCGCTGGGGTATAGAATGGCCACTGTGAGCGCGACGGTTGAAATTGCGGTTTTCAGCATTGGTAACTCCATCGTGAATATGACGGACACAGCCTATGCGACGCTTCCCATAAAGTATTTGAGGCGGCTCAATTTTCTTATTGACCAAGGTCAAAGTCACTCAGGACGCCCGGCTTGATGGTCCGCGTCCGGCCCATCGATATGTCTGCCGCCGGAATGCGCGTTCGACCCCGACAGCAATTCCTGGCGGATGGGGACGAATGGCATGTCGTTCGCGATACGGCCAAAGGTCGCTTTTGTGTTTATCCTATGGCCGCAAGCTCAGCCCGAACCGCAACCGCGTTGATTTCCGGTTGTAATCCAGCAGATTGTCGCCGTACCCGGTGAACAGCTGGCCGTGCAGGCTGAGGTTCAGATCGCCCAGAACGCCGCCTGTCAGCGGGTAGCTGATGTCGGTCTGGAGGCTGCCTCTTCCGGTACCGATGAAACCCAGCGCCGATGCCTCCACCATTGCGCCATCGGAGCGGGCGAGCGTCAGGCGCAGGCCGCTATTGCCGCGGAAACTGCCAATGTCGGGATTGTCTTCCAGGTCACCGAAATAGACCCAGGCGCGCGGCGTGGCGGTCAGCCGGTAATCTTCCCCAAGCGCAACGCTGACGGACGGTTCGACATAAACCGTGTTGAAGCTGCGCGAGGCGGGCTCTTCGCGGCCATTGGAATAATGTTTCACGCCCGCCTGTATGTTGACGTCGGACCCTTTCAGATCAGCCAGATACAGGTCGCTGCGATAGCGGTAGAAAATTTCTGGCTGGAAATCGATGGATCGAAATGGCGAACTTTCCACACCCAGATCCCAGAACATGGTCTGTGTATAGCCAAAATAGAGGCCGCGCAGAAAGGAAAGGGTTTCCGCCGTCCTGCTGTCGGGGTCGACGAGCGCATATTTGAAGCTGAACTGCAGCTTCGCGTTCAGCGGCGACGTCCCGATCAGCGCGTACATCGGGCGATAGAGCGACAGGTTGAGATCGTCGTCGACAACCGCTTCCGTCGGCGCACCTGGTTCGGCGCGGCTGTCCGGTGGCAGCGCGGGGCTGTCCGCGGGAACCGCGGCCAGCATCTCGGCCTGCTGCTGCGGCGCGGCAAGGTCCGCAAGGGCGAACTGCGCTTTCCCGGTCAATGCGCCCGAGATCGCCAGGGTCCACTCCCCGCCCGGAACCGCGGGCGTTGCGGACAGGCGATAAACGGGTTTTGCAAATCCGCCCGCAGGAACGGCCCCTGTGTTGCTGCCGAGCGTCAGGACGGCGGCGACCCTGCGCCCGTCCTCGCCCGTCAGAACGGCATCCAGCCGATCGGGAAGCGGCAGAGGGCTGGTGCCATCATTGAGAATAATGAGTGTCACGCGTCCCTCCTCGCCTGCGCGCGTGACGTCGGCAACGTGGACCTCAGCGGCCTGCGCGGCGGCGATGGGCGCGGACACGGCTGCGGCGAACAGAGCGGCAAGGGGAATATGCATGAATGCCACCTTAGCGCAAAATCGGCTGGACGTACGAGTTAAGATCGAGCGGAGCGAAGCCTCTGGCAGGCAGCGGGAAACGGCGCGGAAAAACTTGCAAAACTCCGCTCTGCGCGCGAGATGCCTTGACATGATCCGTTTCGCCATGATTGCCGCGCTTTCGCTTGCGGCCTGCTCGCCCGGTCCCGCGACCCAGTCAGCTCAAAAAGGGGCATCCGCGCCGATGATGGATGATCCTTATTTATGGCTGGAAGAGGTTGAGGGGGAGCGCGCCCTCGAACAGGTGAAGGCCTGGAATGCGTCGACGGCGGCGGAACTGACGGCGGATGCCGATTTCGAGGCCTATCGCCAGCGCGGCGAGGCGATCCTGTCAAATCCCGATCGCATTGCCACGCCTTACCATATCATGGGCGATATGGTGTCGAATTTCTGGACCGATACGAAGAATACGCACGGCCTGTGGCGGGTCGCGACCATTGACGACTATCTGGCGGGGACACCCGCATGGCGCACGCTGCTTGATCTGGATGCCCTGTCAGAGGCTGAAAACAAGAATTGGGTCTGGGGTTCAGTCACCTGTCTGGCGCCGGAATATGACCGCTGTCTGATCCGCATGTCGGATGGCGGCAGCGATGCGGGCGTGCTGCGTGAATTCGACGTGTCGCGCGCGGCTTTTGTCGAAGACGGTTTCGTCGTCGGCGAAGCGAAGCATGATTTTACATGGGTGGACGCCGACACAATCCTGATCTCCAGCGACTTCGGCCCGGGTACGCTGACCCAGTCGGGCTATGGCCGCCAGGTGAAGATGTGGAAGCGCGGCCAGACGCTGGCCGACGCGCCGCTGATCAAGGAGATCGCGGTGGAAGATGTTGGCTTCGGGGTCAGCTATGGTCGCACGCGCGCCAAAAATTACCCGCTCATTACGCGCAACATGACGTTCTGGGACTATGAATATTTCCATGTCCGTCCGGACGGCAGTCTGGTGAAGGTCCCCATGCCGCAGACCGCGACGGTCAGCGAAATGTTCGCCGGAAAGGGCATTATCCAGCTCAATGCGCCGTGGGGGGCATATCCGGCGGGTAGCCTGCTTGCCTATGATCTGGATGCGTTGATCGAGCGCGGGGAGTTTGGTGTCGAGCCGGTATTCACGCCGACAAAGGCGCAGTCCGTGCGCCAGATCGCAGCGGGTAAGGACCGGCTGTACCTTGCGATGCTGCAGGATGTCAGCGGCAAGCTGCTCGCACTTGATGCGGACTGGCGGGCGAGCGAGGTTCCGGTGCCGGACAATAGCGTTGTCGATCTTGAGGCGGCGGGCGGCACGGCGGATATCGCGTTTTTCACCGCGCAGAATTTTGCGACGCCGCCGACGCTGTTCGCCACACAGATGGGCGCGGAACCCGCGGCGATCGCCAGTCTGGACAATCTCTTCGATCCGGCGACCGTCGAGGTGAAGCAGCACTTCGCGACGTCAAAGGATGGCACGAGGATTCCCTACTTCGTCGTACGGCCCAAGGGCGCGACCGGCCCGCTGCCGACAGTGCTGCATGTCTATGGCGGATTTCGCGGCGGACAGCTGCCGACATATCTTGCCAGGCACCCGTCGCGGATTGGCCCGATGGCCATGTTCTGGGTCGAGGCCGGCAACAGCTTCGTGCTTGCGAACATTCGCGGCGGCGATGAATATGGCCCCGAATGGCATTCGCAGGTTCTGAAGGAAAACCGCCAGAAGGTGCATGACGATCTTTATGCCGTGGGCGAAGATCTGAAGGCGTCGGGCCTGTCGTCTACCCTCGCGGCCTCTGGCCGCTCAAATGGCGGTCTGGTCGTCGGCGCGGCCTATACGCAGCGCCCCGATCTGTTCGACGGTATCATCATGGGCGTGCCGCTCAGCGATATGTGGCGCTATGACAAATTGCTCGCCGGGGCATCGTGGACGGGTGAATATGGCGATCCGGATATTCCCGAGGAATGGGCGTATCTGGGTAAATATTCTCCTTACCAGCACCTTCGCGCGGACGCCGATTATCCGCCAATCATGATCTACACCTCGACCAAGGACGACCGCGTCCATCCGGGCCATGCCCGCAAGATGGCCGCGCGCATGACCGAGCAGGGGCACAAGGTCTATTATTTCGAAAATATCGATGGCGGCCATATCGGCGCTGCCGACGCGGCAGGCGAGGCGTACCGCGCGGCCCTGATGATGATCTATGCGAAAGACACGCTGACCACCGCCGAGTAACATATGGCATGGTCGATCATGGCGCAAAAATCATTGATTGGCTGTCGCAGCTAAAGTCGAGTTATGGCTTCGTTCCGGCATTGATGACGGTTGGTACAATCGTGGTCGCCATCGCCGCGCTGTCCGCACCTGCGGCGTGGGGGGCCGCGATTGCCAGCTTCCTTGGCCTGCCGCCTGCGCCGGATGCAGAGGCGATGCGCGATCTGATGAGCCTGATCGCCGGTGCCACCATCGGCACCGGCGCAGTCGCCTTTTCCGTTATCGTCGCCGCGTCCATCAACGCGGCGGGACAGTACGGCCCGCGCCTCCTTACCAATTTCCTCGCCGACCGAGCGACGCAGATTACGCTCGGCGTATTCGTATCCTCCTTCGTATATGCGATCCTGGTTTATGCCGCGATCCGCGAGGACGCCGGGGGCGATGTCAGCATATATGGCCTCGCCGGCATGATCGGCATGACCTATGCGCTCGGCAGCGTTGCCGCGCTTATCTTCTTCCTGCACCACGCACCGTCGGCACTGCGTATCAACCAGGCCATTTCGAAAATCGGCGAAAGCCTGCTCAGGAATGTGTCCACACGCTTTCCCGCGAATTGCGCCTTTGCGGTGAACGAAATGGATATGGCAGCCGCGCGGCGGACCTACGATGCCCGGGCAGATGCTGTGCCGCTCCGCGCGAACCAGGCGGGTTTGGTGTCCATTATCGATGGCGGGAAGCTGTGCGAGGCGGCCGCGCGTGTCGGTGCCCTTGTAACGCTGCGCATCCGTCCTGGGGTGTTTCAGGTCCCCGGCCAGGTAATCGCGGATATCCATTTCGGCGACGGCAAGGGCGCTCAGCTGAGCGATGAGGCCCTTGGGGAACTGCGCTCCGCATTCGCCATCGCGAAACTGCGCACACCGAGCCAGGATAATGAGTTTCTGGCGGACGAGCTGACGGAGATCGCGCTCAGGGCGCTCAGCCCCGGCATCAACGACCCCTTTACCGCGATTGCCTGTATGGAATGGCTGGCTGCCGCGCTCGGTGAAGTCGCGCGCACGGACGACCCTGTTCCCTATCGCCGTCACGAGGACGGCGATTTCCGCCTCTATGCTGAGCCGATCGACTTCGCGGCATATTTGCAGGGCACGCTCAGCCGAATTCGGCAGGTCAGCGCCGCCAATGTGCGCGCGGCAGAAGGACATATGAGGTCTTTGGCCCTCGCCGCGGTCGGGGCCGCCGAAAATAAGGAGGCGATGCGGCTGATCCGCGACGAGGCGCGCGCGCTCGTCGCGCAGGCGGAACTTGCCCTGGCCGGACCGGATCTGGCGGCCGTGCATGACGCGGCGGAACGGTTCGAGGCCGCGCTTGCCAGCACGCCGCCCGCGCTGGACAAGCTGCGCTAGCCGCGACAAATCGGGCGCATGACTTTCCAGCTTCCCGGCTTCGACCTAGACGATTTCATATCACGCACGCTTGCGGAGGATGCGGGCGATGCCGGTGATGTGACCTCCGCCGCGGTCATCCCTGCCGATGCGCGGCTCAATGCGGTGATGGACAGCCGCGACGCGATTGTCGTCTGCGGTCTGCCGATCGCGGCGGCGTTTTTCCGGCGTCTGGATCCGGATTGCGAGGTCGGGATTCTGCAAGCTGAAGGCGCTGTCGTCTCTAAAGGCGCGGATCTGATGCGCGTATCCGGCAATGCCCGCGCGCTGCTGACGGCGGAGCGTCCGGCGCTCAATACCGTGCAGCATCTGAGCGGCATTGCCACAGTCGCGCGGCAATATGCCGATGCGGTTGCCGGGACCGGCGCGACCGTGCTGGACACGCGAAAATCGCACCCTGGCCTGCGCCGGTTGCAGAAATACGCGGCGAAGACGGGCGGCGTTACGAATCACCGCATGACGCTTTCGGACCAGCCGATGATCAAGGACAATCACGTCGCCATCGCCGGTTCCGTGGCCGAGGCCGTGCGCCGCGCGAAAGACGCGAAGCTGACAGGCGTCGTCGTTGAGGTGGACCGGCTCGACCAGATCGAGCCCGCGCTTGCCGCCGGGGCGGACCGGCTGCTGCTCGACAATATGGGCCCCGAAACACTGCGTCAGGCGCTGGCGATCGTGAACGGCCGTGTGCCGACCGAAGCGTCCGGCGGCGTGAATCTGGAAACCATCCGCGCCATTGCCGAAACCGGCGTTGATTTCATCTCGGTAGGCCGCATCATCCAGTCTTCGCCCGCCGCCGATATCGGCCTCGATTTCGCGGGCGACTAACGGCCGTGCGCGCGCTTTTGCATGCAGGACTGGCGATCCCCATGCTGCTCCTCAGCGCGTGCGATGCGGCACCGTCCGGCAGGGAGGCAGCGTCACCGGCAACCAGTGCGGACCTGGCTGATACGGACGCAAATTGCGTCATTCCTGCCGACATCACGCCGCCGCGGCGCGCGACGCCGCCTGATGATCGTCCCGACGCGCCTGCGAGCGGCTATGTGATGGCGCTGTCCTGGTCGCCGGAATTCTGCCGGTTTCGCGCGGATCAGGATGCGCATGCCGGGCAGTGCCGGGACAATCGCTTCGGTTTCATCCTGCACGGCCTGTGGCCGCAGGCCGCGCGCGGTCCGCACCCGCGCGCCTGCGCCCTTGCCGCCCCGGTCAGCGAAGACACGATCCGCAGGCATTATTGCATGACGCCGTCCGCCGCGCTGATCCAGCATGAATGGGCCGCGCACGGTACCTGCGCCTGGGACAGCGCCGACGCCTATTTCGCCGATGCGGCGCGGCTTTGGGATCGTGTTGATCGACCCGATCTTTTCGCTCTCAGCAGAAAGGAGGGCCTGGTCGCGGCGGATATTCGCGCCGCCTTTGTCGCCGTCAATCCCGGCCTGCCTGCTGAGGCGGTTGGCGTCGACCTCGACAATCGCGGCTGGCTGGAGGAAATCTTCATCTGCCTCGATCTTGACGAGCGCCCACGCGCCTGCGCCCCCCGCGAATATGGCGCGCATGACAACCGCAAGGCCAGCATCTGGCGCGGCGGTCGACCTAAGAAATAAAGCCTAGCTTTTTATCAGCAGATAACCGCCTGCCGCGATCATGCTGCCGCCGCCAATTGCCCGTGCCGCGCTGCCAAAAGGCATGCGTATCGACAGTCTTGCGATCTTTGCACCGGCGAACGCATAGGTGATTTTCACCCAGCCAATGGCGATGACGGTAATCACGGCAACAAGCGCGATGTCCGGCGTGGTCATGGCTGGAATATCGACAAATGCCGGGAACATGGCCGCGTAGAAGAGGATCGCTTTCACGTCACCCAGGGTGAGGAGGAGGCCTGCCATGAAGCTGACGGCAAGTCCCCCGTGACCCTTGGGAGCCCTGCGACCCCGCATGTCGGCCGGCTTCCTGATCGTGTGAAGCAAATTTGCGCCGAACCAAATCAGATAAGCGGCCGCCAGATATCGCAGCGCGGTGAACAATCCGCCAAGAGCCTCGGCAAGAGCGGTAAGCCCGCCAATTGCCAGCGCCGCGAAAATCAGATCTCCCGCGACAATGCCCAGTGCGGCGGCAATGCCGTCCCGCGTGCCATAGGTCGCCGACCTTATCACCACCAGGGCGACGCTGGCACTTGGGATTGCGGCGAGGGCGGCCATGATGAGGAAAAGGCCCGTTGCCGATATGAACGTCATGATCTGCCCGTGATAAAGGCCGTCAGCCGGAATATCCGGTTCTTTATCTCATCCCCTTGCGCGTGACCAATGACGATCTGCGCCGCCCAGCAAGAACCACGCCGAGACCAAGGCATAGCAGTCCCAGGGTGCCGGGGGCCGGTACCGCGACAGCAGGACTTGATTCAGCGGTACCGAGCCGCGCGGGTAGCCGCTGAAGGTCGGCGGGCGGCAGGCTGCCGATGGGCAGCGCGTCGATTAGCGTGATCTGATCGTCTTCGCGCGTCACGAAATGCTTGCCGCGCGCCAGTTCGACGCGTCCCGCAGCAACGGTCAGCGTGTTTTCGTGCAGTTCGGCATCGACGCCGGTCTTGTTTTCAAAGAAGACGACCGTGCCCCTGGTCCAGTAATTCGTAAAGCGGTTATCGCCGATAAAGACGAACCCGTCCGGGTTGACGAAGTCGCCGCCCTTATGCCGTTCGAAACCGAGCGCGATGGCGGTCCTGTTGCCACTCGCCGCGCCTTTGATCAGGTCGTTATTCTCGACGACCAGCTGGCCGCCCTCCGGCACATCGATAAGGTAAGACGCCCCGCCTCCACGGCCGTCAATGATATTGCCGCGGATGGTCGTGCGGTTGGCGCGCGATTTGATGTAATGGCCGTTCGCGACCTTGTTGAAAGTCGAATCCTCGACAATCAGCTCGCCGATCGAATTGCCAACATATAGGGCGTGATTGAGCGTCTGGGCATTGCCGCCGGTGTAGAAGTCCGAAAAATCGGTATTCCGCACGGTCAGCGTGCTGCCCTCATCCCTGCTGCCAACCAGAATGCCCATTTCCGATCTGCCGAAACTGGAATTCAGCACGGTCAGATTGCGCCCTTCCATACGAATGCCTGCGCCGTTGCGGTCGGGTACGAACGCCTGCTCAAACCGCAGGCCATCAATCGTGATATCGGCGCCCTTCGTAACGAACAGCGCTTTGCCAAGCACGGCACCGCCGCGAACGATCACGCTTCCGGGTGCCGCGCCGGGCGCTGCGCGAATGGTCAGCCTGTCATCCGTCCAGACGGCACCCTGCGTGTAAACACCGGCATCGACCTCGATCACATCGCCGGACTTTGCGGCGGCGGCGGCGGCGGGCAATGTCGTGTAGGCGCGGCCGATACCGACATTTAGCGTTGCCGCCTCGGCAGCGAATGAGAATAACAGCAGCGCGAACGCGCCAAGGCTCAGGGACTGGCGGCCCATGATCATACTCCGGATATCGATGCCCCCCACAGCAAGCCGGGGGCTCGCGCGGTCTGTCGGATTTTGGATGGTGCAGATGCGGCGGGTCCACAAGCGCGCTGTCGATGGACCGTGCGCCCGCCGGGACGGGCCGCCGCGCCGCTGGCAAGGACGCGCGGCTTGTGGCATGATGTCCTTTATGGATCTCCGCCCCCTCGACAACTGCGCCTCGGCCGCGCCGCAGCTACAGCCTGACGAGCTCGCCGCTGTGCGCGCCGCCGGCTATGTGGGTGTCATCAACAATCGCCCCGACGATGAAGAACCCGGCCAGCCGACAAGCGCGGAAATGGCGGCGGCGGCGGCGGCGCATGGGCTTGCCTATGCCCATGTGCCGCTGGGGCGGGAGCCCTTGTCGCGGGAGCTTGTCATGGCGATGCGGCGCGCGATGGATACGGTTGGTGCGCCCGCTGTCCTGTTCTGCCGCTCGGGAACGCGCTCGACAACCCTGTGGGCGCTGGCGGAGGCCGCCAATGGCCGTGATGCCGACGAACTTACCGCGCATGCCGCCAAGGCAGGCTATGACCTGTCGCCGTACCGCGCGATGCTGATCTCGCTGGCCGGGGCTGGCTGAGCACCGGACAGGCGTTTCGATGCAGCTTCCCGATCCCGTTCAGCTGGCGATCCCGGTCTTTGTCGTCATGATCGTGGCGGAAATCGTCTGGATACGCATGCGCGGCCCCGCGGCGGGGCGATATGAATGGCGCGATGCGGCGACCTCCATCTCGATGGGGTTTGGCAGTCTGGTGGCGGGCATTCTCACAGGCGGCATCTATGTGGTGTCCGCGCTCGCCATCTCGGAATTTCGGATTGCCGAATGGGGCTTTGTCTGGTGGGCCTGGGCGCTCTGCGTCCTGATTGACGATTTCGCCTATTACCTGTTCCACCGCAGCGCGCACCGCGTCCGCTGGTTCTGGGCCAGCCATGTCATTCATCATTCCAGTCGGCATTATAATCTGACAACCGCGCTCAGGCAGACGTGGACGGGAACGCTGTCGTTCAGTTTCATCTTTCGCCTGCCGCTTTTTCTGGTGTTCGAGCCTGCGATGGTCTTTTTCGTGTCGGCCGCAAACCTGGTGTACCAGTTCTGGATCCATACCGAAACGATCGGCCGCATGCCGCGCTGGTTCGAGGCGGTGATGAACACACCGTCGCATCACCGGGTGCACCATGCCACGAATCCGCAGTGCCTGGACCGCAATTATGCCGGTATGTTCATCATTTGGGACCGCTTGTTCGGCACCTTCACGCCGGAGCCGCAGGATGAGCGGCTGAGCTATGGCATCGTGAAAAATCTGGATACATTCAATCCGCTCCGTGTGGCGACGCACGAATGGGCCGGGGTCGCAGCGGACGTATGGCACGCCCCCGACTGGCGCAGCCGTTGGTATTACCTGACCGCGCCTCCGGGGTGGTCGCACGATGGCAGCCGCGAAACATCCGACAGCATTCGCGCACGTTGGGCGGCGTCGCGCCGCGCGAACGCTTCGTGAGCGGGGATCAAACGGGGAAAGACATATGCTGGCGGTTGCGTCCAGTGTCGCCGCCCAACGCTGTTTCCGGGATTATCGCCGCCGACCTGACCTTGCCGACAACAGGCATCGCGCCCGGCGATCATGATGGGATGCTTCCGGGTTGGTTGAATGTCCTGCCGCCGCTAAAGGCCGCGGTCGATTTTGGCATCGATCTTCGGAACCATGACGCAGCGCGCAGTTGGGGTCAGGGGTTCGTAAATGGCTGAGCATATCGACATCGGCCGCGGGCTCAGCGTTCCGGAAACGCTGCTGACCGAGACATTCATCCGCGCATCCGGCCCTGGCGGTCAGAATGTGAACAAGGTGGCGACCGCGGTTTCGCTACGCTTCGACCTCTACGGCTCGGCCCTTCCTTATGCCGTAAAGCGGCGCGTCGCGGCGGCGGCGGGCCAGCGGCTGACGAAAGATGGCCAGATCGTCATGCTGGGCCAGCGCCACCGGACGCTGGCTGCGAACCGCCAGGACGTCCGCAAACGCCTGTTGCGGCTCTTGCGCGACGCGGCCGTTCCGCCCGCATACCGGGTCGCAACGAAGCCGAGCCGCGCCGCCCGCGCACGGCGCGTGGACAAGAAAGTCGTCCACGGCCGCAGGAAAACGCTGCGTGGGAAGCCAAAGCTCGACAGCTAGGCTTGGCGGCGGCGTCCGGAACGGACCGCCATGATGGCCAGACCAAGGCCAAGAAGCGCGAGAGCGGGCGGCGCCGGGACCGCCTGTGGATCGGGGTCCGGATCGCCCGGGTCGCCAGGGCCCCCTGGCACGAAGGGGAAGGGATCACCATTGATCTCAAGCGCGCCGAAATAGATCCACTGCGTTGCCGGACTCCGGCTGTTGATCTCAGCGCTGACTTCGATGACGTCAATATCGCTCAGGTTCAGTTCCGGGGTCATCGTTAGGAAGTCGGCAAGGCTGTAATTCAGCTCGGTATAAGGGTTGAAGCGTGTCGCGACGCCGATATCGTGCATGATGCTGGCCTTGTGGCCATTGCCGTCGATCAGCGTGAGGGTAAGCGGCCACGGGACCGGCCCGTCTTCCCCAAAGGGCAGCAGGAACTGGGTTGCCGCCGGGACAAACAGATTGTCGCCCAGTGCGGCCAGATTGAGGCTCCAGCCGGTGCCGCGCGCAGCGCTGTTGTCGAGGCCGTCATACTGCAACGTCACATTGGCGATGCCGCCCTGATCGAGCGACCAGCTATGCTGGTTGACGCCGAAACGGTTCGGCCCGCCGCCCGCGCGGACGTCGATAAAGGGACCGTCGACGGTAACGACTTCGATGCTGATGTCGCGCTCTCCGCCCAGAATCGACGCGTGCTGTATGCTTTCCGATACATTCGGAGAGAGGTGCGTGGCCCGCAAATAAGGGAATGAATAGCCAAGGGCGCCATCGATGATGACGGCCGCGGCGGGACTGGCGACCGCTATCGCGGCACAGCCGGTAAGGAAAGACAGGATGGTTTTCATGGTTTCGCTCCATCTTCGGGGATTGTGGCGGAGCGGGGCATCCATGTTTCGTGCCAATTATGCAGTTTTTAAACATTTCATCATGTTGTCGTCACTTCAAAGAAGGCGTTCGACAGGTTTTGTAAGGTGCAACTCATGTCCAAAACATACAAATGTCTGTTCTGTACAACGGCCGCCACATTGGCAGCTGATTGGGAAACAGCAGCCTGACGCGGGGGTAGGGAGCGACCGATGGAGTTTACGTATCACGCGCCCGCCGTACCGCTTCGCGGCTTGGTAGGTAGCTATTACATATTACGCAGCGACATCCCGGTTCTGCACGACCGGCTGCGCGCGGAGATGGCGAATGTCCGCTTTATCCTGAAAGGACATGGAAGGGTGAATCGGCCGGGGCGCTATACCCGGACATATCCCGAAGCCGCGCTTGTCGGTAGCGGATCGGTTCCCTGCGATGTGGAAGTGCATGGACCGGCGATCCTGCTTGGCGCGTCCGTGACGGCAACAGGCTGGAAACGGCTATTTGGCGTCGATGCCGACGAACTGACGGATATAGTGGTCGATTTGGCCGCCCTGGTTGGCGACGGAATTCGTGCCCATGTCGAGCGCATGCGCGAAGCGTTGTCGGACGCAGCGCGGATAGACGCCGCCGACGGTCTGTTTCTGGACCTTCTGGCGCGGTCGAGATGGCAATCGCCTCAATTGATCGAATCAGTGGATGACTGGCTGCTATGCGCCAAGTCACGCACGCTTGATTCGCTCGCGCAGGAAAATGCGATGAGTTGGCGGCAGCTGAGCCGCATCGTGCGCGCCCATTACGGCATGTCGCCAAAGCGGTTGCAGCGAAAATATCGCGCATTGCACGCGGCGCTGGACATGTCCCGCGGGATTTGCGGTGTCCAGAATGGCTTTTATGATCGGCCGCACATGATCCGCGAATTTCACGCCTTTATCGGCTGCACGCCGCGCGAATATGCCGGTGGCCGCAGCAAGCTGATCAGCGTGAGCGTGGCCAAGCGGCTAAGCATTCCCGGGATCCCGCCGCTCACACTGCTAAGCTAAACTTCTCTTCGGCCGTCACTGCCCCGGGAGCGGGGCAAAAGCGAAGGCCGGACAGCCTGCGCTCCCCGGCCCCTTTTTCTTGCTGAACGCGGTCCGATCAATAGTTGTAGGCGCGTTCGCCATGCTCGGCGAGGTCGAGACCTTCGCGTTCAGCTTCGGCGGTCACCCGGCCGCCGGTGACGGCCTTTGCAAGATAGGCTGCGATGGCGGTACCGATGGCGGCCCATGAAATGGCGACCAGAACGGCGACGATCTGGATCCAGACCTGTGCGCCCATGCCCGTTGATCCGTCGCCCGGACCGCCAATGAATGGCTGGTAGACGATGCCCGTACCGATCGCACCGACAATGCCGCCGACGCCGTGGATGCCAAAGGCGTCCAGCGAGTCGTCGAAGCCAAGCTTCGGTTTCATCTCCGTGACGATGAAGTAGCAGACGATGGCGGAAAACGCGCCCAGCAGGATCGCGCCGAACGGTCCGCTATTGCCCGCAGCGGGCGTGACGGCGACAAGTCCGGCAATGACACCTGAGCAGAAGCCAAGTGCCGAGCCCTTGCGGCCGGACACCGCCTCGGCAAGCATCCAGAACAGGCCGCCCGCAGCCGTCGCGACGAACGTGTTGATCATCGCCAGCCCGGCAAAGCCGTCTGCCTCAAGCGCGGACCCGGCATTGAAACCGAACCAGCCAACCCACAGCAGGCCGGTACCGATCATGGTCATGGTCAGGCTGTGCGGCGGCATGCGCTCGGTCGGATAGCCGATGCGCTTGCCAAAGATCAGCGCCGCGACGAGCGCGGACACACCGGCATTGATATGCACCACGGTGCCGCCTGCGAAATCCAGTGCGCCCATGTCGAACAGCAGTCCGCCCTCCGCCCATACCATGTGCGCAATCGGGAAGTAGGTGATCGTCAGCCAGATCGCGGTAAACACCATGACGGTGGAGAATTTCACGCGCTCCACAATGCCGCCCAGAACGAGCGCGGCCGTAATCGCCGCGAATGTCATCTGGAAGCTGATGAAGACAAATTCGGAGATGACCTCATCGGAAAAGGTTGCCGCGGTTGATTCGAGCGTGACGCCCGACAGGAACCAGGCTCCGCCACTGATGAACTGGCCCATAACCCCTGATGGCGCGTCAGGTCCAAAGGCCAGGCCGTAACCCCACATCACCCAGATCAGCATGGCAAGGCAGGCGACGGCACCAACCTGCGTCATGACTGACAGCATGTTCTTTGTGCGGACCAGGCCGCCATAGAACAGCGCAAGGCCCGGCAGGATCATGAGCATGACGAGGATGGTCGCCGTCATCATCCAGGCATTATTGCCCGGATTTGGCACGGCGGCGACCGCCGCGGCGGTGTCCTGCGCGAATGCCGCGCCCGTGACGAGCGTACTCCCCATCAGGGCTGCGGCCAATTTCAAAGTTTGCTTCAGCATGATGTCCCCCTGGTCCTAAAGTGCGGTTTCGGCGGTTTCGCCGGTACGGATGCGCAGTGCGTCCTCGACGCCCAGCGTGAAGATCTTGCCGTCGCCGATGCTGCCGGTATTGGCGATCTGGCTGATCGTTTCGACGACGCGCGATGCGAGGTCTGCCGGCACGACAATCTCGAGTTTGAGTTTCGGCACCATGGTGACCTGATATTCCGCGCCGCGGTAAACCTCGGTATGGCCCTTCTGGCGGCCATAGCCCTTCACTTCGGATACGGTCATGCCGGTGATGCCCACGCCTTCCAGCGCCTCCCGGACGTCATCCAGCTTGAACGGTTTGATGATCGCGATGATGAGTTTCACGGATGCATCCCCCTTCTGCATGTTTTGTTAACAATGCGGGAAAGTGAGCATGAAGCGTGCCAAGTGCTGCGCTGCGGCATTTGCAGCGATCTCAGGCGACGAAAACGAATTTTTCTGACTAGACTTTCGGCACTCTTTAACGATTGCCCAAGATTCAGGCAGAAACGGCTATGCTGCCAATAGCGCGCGTGCCTCCGCCTCGTCCTCCGGCAGAACCATAAGACGCGAGGGCATCATCGCGCCTCCAAACGCGGACGACAGATTGTGGTCCAGCAGCAAGACCTCGATTCCCGCAGCATCCAGCCGCGCGCGGGCCAGATCCGCTTCAATGGGCGTGTGGAATCGCGCGATTTCAATCATGGCCATGGCGGGGACGCGGTGTGGGTGCCGTTCGCTCCCCTCTCCCCATCATAGCCGTCCTCCGCCCTAACCGCCCCAGAATGCCATTCACTAGCCGGTACCAGCGGTCACAAAAAGGGCAGATGTTCGATCGGCCGGTTTTCTCATCCGCGATCTCGACGTGGTAACCCCCCGGCCGCCCGCGTCAGGGCGGTGGATGAGGGCATATGGCCGCATGTGCTTCCGGCTCAATTGACGAGGGTCCGGCGCTCAGGCTGCGTCCTTGTCCAGTTCGGCGCTCAGCAGCGGTGATTTGAACGCGTAGATCAGCAGTCCCGCCAGCATGGCGGCGCTGACGATATAGGGCAGCGGCTGTCCGAACTGGTACAGGCCGACACCGATGGTGGGGGCGAGAATGAAGCTTGCCCCGTTGACGGAGGTCACACTGCCCGCAGCGGCCCCCTGATCTTCCTGCCCGACCGCAAGCGAAGCGCCTGCGGAAAATCCGGGCCGCGCAAAGCCGTAGCCCAGCATGGCAAGTGCGAAGCTGAGCGTGATGGCGTAGATACTGGATGACATCGCCATGCCGATTGTCCCGGCAAGCGCCAGTCCTGCGCCCCAGCGGGTCAGCTGCTTCGGTCCCATGCCGAACATGCTGATCAGGCCCCATTGCGCCAGCAGGGTCGCGCCCGCACCCGCCATCATGGCAAGGCCGATCAGGGCCTGCGCGGCGGCGGGGTCGGCGCCGCTCGTATCGATGATGAAAAAGCCCAGCGTCTGGCCCATCGCGGCCTGCGCATTGCCGACGACCAGCCCGTAAATGACGAAAGGACGGATGCGCGGGTCCGACCATTTCAGGCGCCGCGATCCATGCGCGCGATTGCGCGCGATCTCCGCCGCATCGTCTTTTGGCAGGTAGCGCGACACCAGGAACAGCGTGATCAACGCGACAAGCGTGAATGCGAATAGCGGCCCGGACAGCGTCACGACCGGAAAAATGAAAAACGGTGCGACCGCAGGCCCGACGACCGTTCCCAGACCGAAAGCGGAGGCGAGGACAGAAATCGCGGCGGTGCGCTGGCGCGGGCTGGTGCGGACGGCGACATAGGCCTGCGCGGCGGGGTTCGAGGCACTGCCGAACAGGCCGAAAATTGCCCGGAACAACGCGAACAGCGCCACCGTCATCGTGCCGCCGATCAGACCCTTGAGACCGGCGAATATCGAGAGCGCGCACAGCAGCGTCGACAGGAAAAACCCGGCCATGCCGAGCTGCACCAGCCGTTTTCGGCCGCGCCTGTCCGACTGTTCCGCCCAGAACGGCGCGCTCAGCGTCCAGAACAGCGCCGACAGACTAAAGATCGCGGCAATGGCGATATCGGGGATTTGCAACTCGCGGCCAATCGACGGCAGCACGGACTGCAGCGCGGTATTCCCCGCTGCGACCGTGAACAGCACGAGAAACAAAAGGCGGAAATCGTTCCGCCGGAAACCTTCCATGCCGGGTGCGCTCGCCATTTTAGAAGGCGCTCTTTTTCTGACGCGTCTTTGACGGGCCGCGCTCATTCCATGCGATGTACAGGCAGGCACCCGCGATAATGGCCGCGCCGATGTAGATTTCGATACGCGGCTCTTCCTGAAACATTACCCAGCCGAGCAGCGTGGCCCATAACAGCCCGGTATATTCAAAAACGATCAAAACCTGCGCCTCCGCCCGCGCATAGGCGTAGATCAGCGACAGAATGCCGCCAAGACCAAGCAGGCCGGCGGCAAGGCCGGGAATCAGGGCGTCTTGCCCTGGCAGCGGGCCGAGCGTCAGTGCAAGGGGTGTCAGCACGAGCAGCGGGACGACGGTCCCGAAAACGGCTATCACAAGCGGATTGTCCCGCTGCGCGCGTGACCGCAGGATCATGGTTTGCACGGCATAAATGACCGCCGAGGCCAATACCGCTGCGATGGCAAGATTGCGCGCGCCGCCACTGGCGCTATCGTCTGCACCCTGGACGGTCACCACGACACCGGCGAACCCGGCAATCGCGGCCAGAAGGACATTGCCGCGCATTTTCTCTTTCAGAAACAGTGCGGCGAGCGGCGGTACGATCAGCGGTGCGATGAAGGCCAGCGTAATCGTCTCCGCCAGCGACAGGATCGAAATGGCATAAAAGAAACAGATGCTCATGGCGGCGATCATGACGCCGCGCAGCGTGTGGGCTCTTATGGCTTCCCGGTCCGGCATGGCGTGCCGGGCGAAATAGAGGAGCGGCAGGGTGACGATCGTTCCAAAAGCGAAGCGCAGCCATGTCGCCGTCAGCGCGGTGTCCTGCAGCGCCAGCACCTTCACCGCCGCGTCCATCGCGCTCAGGAAGGCGATACCCAATATGGCAAGGAAAATGGGGGACGCGCGCATGGTGTAGCGGGCCTTCGGCGCGGCACGGGGGCGTGTCAATATCGCGAGGCGCCCCCGCGCTTTATGACAGCACCATCATCTGTCTGTCACATGCTCGTCATATGGATGCGGCATGGGCGGGTGAACATGAATTCCAGCCGGATGGGCCCTTATGGGTTCCTGTGCGGTGCCCAATTTAGAAGAGGATGCTTCTTTCCATGCGCAAATTTCTCCCTGCTCTGACGGCGGCAACGGCTGTTCTGGCCCTTGCGGCCTGCGACAATAATTCTAGTGGTACGCCCTCTGACGGCGCTGAGGCCGCATCGGCCAGCCCCGCAATTCGCATTGTCGGTTCCTCCACGGTCTATCCGTTCACGACCGCTGTTGCAGAGAACTTCAACAACACCAACCCGAATGCCGCGGCGCCGATCGTCGAATCCACCGGCACGGGCGGGGGTATGAAGCTGTTCTGCGCGGGCGTTGGCCTTGAGCATCCGGATATCTCCAACGCGTCGCGCCGGATCAAGGCCAGCGAAGTCGAGATGTGCAACGCGAATGGCGTGCAGCAGATTCTGGAAATCCAGGTCGGTATTGACGGCATCGCCTTCGCGCAAAGCCGCGATGCACAGGACATGCCGCTGACGGCGGAGCAGCTTTACCGCGCACTTGCGGCCACCGCCCCCGATGGCAGCAAGAATGCGGTTACCAACTGGAACCAGGTTGATCCAAGCCTTCCCGATCGCCGCATCGAAGTCCTCGGCCCGCCGCCGACGTCCGGCACGCGCGACGCATTTAACGAACTCGTGATGCAGTCCGGCTGCGAGGAAGTCCCCGAGGTTGCCGCTCTTGAAGCGCAGGACGAGGATTTGTTCGAAGAACGCTGCACGAAGCTGCGGGAAGACGGTGTGTTCGTCGAGGCTGGCGAAAACGACAATCTGATCGTTCAGAAGCTGGTATCGAACCCGGTTGCCGTCGGTATCTTCGGCTATTCTTATCTTGAGGAAAATCTCGACAAGATCGCGCCGCTGACGCTGAACGGTGTGACACCGACCTATGAAGACATCGCAAGCGGTGCCTACATCGCCGCTCGTCCGCTCTATATCTA
The DNA here is from genome assembly GCF_019204005.1 of Pacificimonas pallii. Taxonomy (GTDB): domain Bacteria; phylum Pseudomonadota; class Alphaproteobacteria; order Sphingomonadales; family Sphingomonadaceae; genus Pacificimonas; species Pacificimonas pallii. The sequence continues at coordinate 856,572 of NZ_JAGSPA010000001.1, forward strand.
TGTAAAGGGGGAGCACATGACGGCGAAGCCTGACCTCGCGGCATTCCTCGCGGAATATACCAGCGAAGCCACATCGGGGCCTGACGGCTATCTGCGCAACCGCGGTCTGATCGCAGCGACAGACGACGTCCGGGCTGCCAACCGTGACGCTGCGGAGAACGGCACGGTTCTGGACGCAAGCACGCTGTAAGTTTTTTAACCCCCGACCGCCGTTGTTGACATAGCGCGGCGGCGACCTGGCCCGGGCTGTTTCGGCAGCCCGGGTTTTTTCGTCAATTTAGATGTTAAGGCCCGTCAGTCCGCCGAATGACGTAACGGGAAAAGGGAGGCAGTTGCTAGCCCGCCTTCGGTACCAGCCTCATCATGCGGCCGTCCTCACCGTCTTCCAGCACATAGATGTTGCCATCGGGACCCTCTTCGACCTCGCGAATGCGCGTTCCCATATCGTAGCGTGCGATCTCCCCGGCATTTTCGCCGTCCAGGGAAACGTTGACGATGGCCATGGAGGACAGACCGCCAATCAGGCCGGTGCCCTGCCATGCCGGAAACCTGTCACCGGAATAAACGATGAAGCTGGAGGGCGAAATGACCGGCGTCCAGGTCTGCTCGGGCGCGTTGTAGCCGTCGCCGTCGCTGTGGTCCGGTATATCGCGGCCGTCATAATGATCGCCATTGGAAACGCGCGGATAGCCGTAATTGTCGCCTTTCACGACCATGTTCAACTCATCGCCGCCAGCAGGCCCCATTTCATGATTCCACAAATTGCCATCGCTATCGAAGGCGATGCCAAGGGGATTGCGATGGCCAAGGCTCCAGATCTGCGCCGTGACGCCGCCCTGATCGGCAAAGGGATTGTCAGCGGGCACGCTGCCATCGTCGTTCAATCGCAGGATCTTGCCCATATTGGACTGCATGTCTTGCGCAGGCTCGAATTTCTGCCGCTCGCCGGAGCTGATCCACAGCATGCCGTCGGCGTCAAAGGCGATGCGATGGCCATAATGCCCGCGACCCGTCACCTTCGGAAACTGGCGCCAGATCACGTCCATGCCGGTGAAGCTACAGCTCGATACCGCTTCGCAGTCGAGTCTTCCGCGCGCCACGGCGGCGCCGCGCGTGTCGTCGTCACCCGCCTCGGCATATGAGATGTAGATCAAGCCATTTTCGGCGAAGTCCGGATGCGCGACGACATCGCCAAGCCCGCCCTGGCCGCCATAGTCCACCTCCGGCATGCCGGTGACATCGCCGATCAGGCCGACTTTCGGGTCGAAAAACTTCATCGTGCCCGGCTTTTCCGTCACGAGCATCAGGCCGTCGGGAAGAAATGTCATCGCCCATGGTTCGTCGAAGGTTTCCAGCTCTTCGATATCAAAGCTCACCTTTTCTGCTGACGTCGCGTCCGTTTCTTCAGTTGCGGCAACGGTCTCGTCGGCGACCCCTTCGGACATGCTGCATCCGCCCAGCGCGAGGGCGGCACCAACGGTTGTCGTCAGAAAAAGCGAAGCGGGAAAGCGGGTCATTCTACTGTATCTCCGGATTTGATGGGGAGGGCCTTGCGCGAGAGATTAGGCGAATCTATATCGGAAGTCATCTTCCACATGGTTAGCCGCTTGGAAGCTGGTTCCGATCCCCGGACCCGGCCCACAAACGCTATGCCGCAAGCAACAGGATTGTCGTTCTGGCTGATATCGCTGCCCTCACCGCTCTTGTCGAGCCGCTGGTGATTGCCCGCGGCTGGGAACTCGTGCGCATCAAGATGACCACGGGCGAGATGGGCAAGACGCTGCAGATCATGGCGGAGGACCCCGCGACCGGCCAGCTGGTCGTCGATCAGTGCGCCGCGCTCAGCCGGGAGGTTTCCGAATTGTTCGATGAGGTCGACCCCATCGAGGAAGAGTATAATCTCGAGGTTTCCTCGCCGGGTATCGACCGGCCACTGACGCGCGCGAAGGATTTCGCGCTGTGGGCGGGGCACAAGGCAAAGATCACGCTGACGGACGCCATTGACGGCCGCAAGAAATTCGCGGGCACATTGCTTGGACTTGAGGGGGAGGCGGCCCAGCTTCGCCTGGAAGATGGTTCGGAAGCGGTGATGACCTTTCCCATTGATGCTATACATGGCGCCAAGCTGGTGCTGACCGATGCGCTGATTGCGGCCACACAGCCGCAGTCACTGAACTAGAGGAACGATTAGACATGGCCACTGCAACCACCGCGAACCGCGCCGAACTGCTTGCCATTGCAGATGCGGTCGCCCGCGAGAAATCCATCGACCGCGCCATCGTGATCGAGGCCATGGAAGAAGCTTTCCAGAAGGGCGCGCGCGCCAAATACGGCCAGGAAAACGACATTCGCGCGAAGATGGACCCCGATACCGGTGACGTGCGCCTGTGGCGCGTCGTCGAGGTTGTCGAGGCGCCGGAAAACAACTTCACCGAAATCTCTGTGGAAAAGGCGCAGGAGCGTGAAGCGGGCGCTGCCATTGGCGACTTCATCGTCGATCCGCTGCCCTCCATCGAATTCGGCCGCATCGCCGCCCAGGCCGCCAAACAGACCATTGTGCAGAAGGTCCGCGATGCCGAGCGCGAGCGTCAGTATGATGAATATAAGGACCGTGCCGGCGAAGTGATCACCGGCATCGTCAAACGCGTCGAATTTGGTCATGTCGTTGTCGACCTTGGCCGCGCGGAAGGCGTGATTCGCCGTGACGAGCAGATTCCGCGCGAATTGCTGCGTGTTGGGGACCGCGTCCGCTGCTACATCAAGGATGTGCGCCGCGAGCTGCGCGGCCCGCAGATTTTTCTCTCCCGTTCTGCCGGTGAGTTCATGAAGCTGCTGTTCGCGCAGGAAGTGCCCGAAATCTACGATGGTATTATCGAGATCAAGGCCGTCGCCCGCGATCCGGGCAGCCGCGCGAAGATCGGCGTCATTTCCTATGATGGTTCCATCGACCCGGTCGGCGCCTGCGTCGGCATGAAGGGCAGCCGCGTTCAGGCTGTCGTGCAGGAATTGCAGGGCGAGAAGATCGACATCATCCCCTGGTCCGAGGATACGGCGACATTTGTCGTGAACGCGCTTCAGCCCGCCGAGGTCGCGAAGGTTGTGATCGATGAGGATGAGAACCGCATCGAAGTCGTGGTCCCGGACGAGCAATTGTCGCTTGCCATTGGCCGCCGTGGTCAGAATGTGCGCCTCGCCAGCCAGATTTCCGGGCACCAGATCGACATCCTGACCGAGGATGAGGAGTCCGCGCGGCGTCAGGAGGAATTCACCACGCGTTCCGAGATGTTCATGAACGAACTGGACGTCGATGAGACGCTGGCACAGCTGATTGTGGCAGAGGGTTTCTCCGAAATGGAAGAAGTGGCCTATGTCGAAGCCGAGGAAATCGCCGCTATTGAAGGCTTTGACGAAGACCTTGCCGAAGAGCTGCAGAATCGTGCCCGTGAGGCGCTGGAGGTTCGCGACCAGAAGGCGCGTGAGAAGCGCCGCGCGCTTGGTGTCGAGGATGCCGTGGCTGAGATCGAGGGCCTTACCGAGAGGATGCTCGTCACCCTTGGCGAAAATGGCGTCAAGACGCTTGACGACCTCGGCGACCTTGCCACTGATGAACTGGTTTCCAAGCGCGATGGCTTCCTGAAGGATTACGACCTGTCCGAAGATGATGGTAACCGCATCATCATGGCCGCGCGCGCGCACTGGTTCGAGGATGAGGATGCCGCGAACACTGATTCCGGGGAGGTCGCCGATGCGACAGAGCCCCAATGAGCCTGTAAGGACGTGCATATTATCGCGTGACGCGGCTCCGCGGACGGCGCTCATCCGGCTGGCACTTGGGCCGGACGGCGACGTTATGCCGGACCTTGCGGCGAAGGCGCCGGGGCGCGGGGCATGGCTGGGCGTGGATGCGCCCACGCTGCGCATCGCCCAGGGCAAGGGCCAGCTGAAGGGAGCGCTTGTGCGCGCTTTCAAGGGCGATGTGCGCTCTGTTCCGGATGATCTTGCCGCATCGATCATGACGCAGATGCAGCAGCGGACCATGGACACGCTGGGTCTGGCAATGAAGGCCGGGCATCTGATATTCGGGTTTGAACGCGTACGGTCGGCGGCGAAGTCGGGGACCGCGCTGCTGCTGCTGCATGCCGCCGATGCGGCGCAGGACGGCCGGGGCAAGCTGGACCGTGCGCAGCATGCCGCCTTGCAATCTGCGGGGCGCAAGGCCAAGTCGCTCACGCTGCCTCTCGACCGGGCGGCGCTTTCCGTGGCGCTCGGTCAGGGAAATGTGGTACATGTGGCGGTCACCGATAAAGGTGCCGCGGAACGAGTAGAGGCTGCCGCGGATCGGTGGCGGGCCTTTTCAGGTCTTGATGGTGAAATTGGCGTGTCCGCCGAGGACGCGGCAGAAGGTATTGAAGGATAGTATGAGCGACGAGAAGAAAACCCTGACACGTAAGCCTCTGGGCCTGAAGAAAACCGTCGATGGCGGTCAGGTGCAGCAGCAGTTCAGTCACGGGCGCAAGAATACCGTCGTCGTCGAGCGGAAACGCCGCTTCGTGCCGAAAAAACCGGGCGAGGAAGCGGTGAAAACGCCCGAGCCTGAAGTCGTGAAGGCGCCTGAGCCCAAGAAGGTCGCGCCAAAAGTCGCGGCGAAGCCGAAACCGGCACCCGTCGCGAAGCCGCCCGTGCGCAGGCAATCCGAGGCCGAGCAGACCATGTCCCGCAAGGAATTGCAGGAAAAGCTGCTGCGCGAGGCCGAAGAGGCGCGCCTGAGAACGGCCGAAGACGCCAGCCGCCGCGAAGAGAACGCGAAGACCGAAGCGCTTGAAAGAGAAAAGCGCCGCGCCGAGGAAAATGCGCGTAAGGCCGAGGAAGAAAAGCGCGCCGAACAGGAAGCTGCCGAGCGCGAAAAACAGGAACGCGCCGCCGCTGAGGCTGCCGCCAACGCGCCCGATCCTGATGCCGAGGCGATTACGGAGCGCAAAGGCCCTTCGCGCAAGAAGGACGACCGCAAGGACGCGAAGAAGGATGAATCGCGCGGTCCCGATCGCCGACGGTCCGGCAAGCTGACCATCAAGAACGCCATGCGGTCCGAGGATGGCCGTCCGATGTCGATGGCGCGCCTGCGCCGCCAGCGTGAGAAGGCGCACAACCAGCATGCCTTCGACGTGTCAAAGACCAAGAAGCAGGTTCGCGATATCGTTGTGCCGGAGGCAATCGCCGTTCAGGAGCTTGCCAACCGCATGTCCGAGAAGGGCGCCGACCTCGTCAAGGCGCTGTTCAACATGGGTTCGATGGTGACCGTCAACCAGACCATCGATCAGGACACGGCGGAACTGCTGGTCGAGGAATTCGGTCATAATGTGAAGCGCGTCAGCGAAGCCGATATCGAGGTTGGCCTGATTGGCACGGATGATGACGAGGCAGCGGACCTGAAACCGCGTCCGCCCGTCGTTGCGATCATGGGGCATGTCGATCATGGCAAGACCTCATTGCTCGATGCCTTGCGCGGTACCGACGTGATTGCAGGCGAAGCCGGCGGGATTACCCAGCACATCGGCGCCTATCAGGTGACGCCAAAGGGCGGTGGGACGATCACGTTCCTGGATACGCCGGGCCACGAGGCCTTTACCGACATGCGTATGCGCGGTGCCAATGTCACCGATATCGTCATTCTGGTCGTGGCGGCCGATGACGGCCTGATGCCGCAGACGATCGAGGCGATCAAACATACGAAGGCCGCCGGCGTGCCGATGATCGTGGCCATCAACAAGATGGACAAGGCCGGTGCCGACCCCACCACGATCCGCACGCGCCTTCTGGAGCATGAAGTCATCGTCGAGGCGATGTCGGGCGATGTGCAGGACGTTGAAATTTCCGCGCTGAAAAAAGAAGGTCTCGACAAGCTGATCGAGGCAATCAACCTGCAGGCGGAACTTCTGGAACTGAAGGCGAATCCGGACCGCGATGCCGAAGCGACGGTGATCGAGGCGAAGCTGGACAAGGGCCGCGGCCCGGTCGCGACCGTTCTGGTCAATCGCGGCACGCTGAAGCGCGGCGATATTTTCGTCGTCGGCTCGGAATCCGGCAAGGTGCGCGCGCTCGTCGACGAACATGGCAAGCAGGTGAAGACAGCCGGTCCTTCGAAGCCTGTCGAAGTTCTTGGCCTGTCGGGCGCGCCCATGGCGGGCGATATGCTTGCCGTTGTCGAAGATGAAGGCCGCGCCCGCGAAGTCGCTGAATACCGTGCCGCCGCGATCAAGAAAAAACGTCTGGTCACCGCGCCGACGAATGTGGACGCACTGTTTGCGGCCCATGCGGACAAGGCAGAAGAATATCCCGTCGTCATCAAGGGTGACGTGCAGGGTTCGGTCGAGGCGATTGTCTCCTCTTTGAACGGCCTGTCGAACGACGACATCAAGGTGCGCGTGCTGCATTCCGGCGTCGGTGCCATCACTGAATCCGACGTGTCGCTCGCCGCCGCGTCGAACGCGCCGATCTTTGGCTTCAACGTGCGCCCCAATGCGAAGGCCCGCGATGTCGCGTCGAAGGAAGGTGCGGAACTGCGCTATTATGATGTGATTTACGATCTCCTCGACGAGACCAAGGCCGCCATGGCCGGGCAGCTTGGCCCCGAGCGGATCGAGAATGTCGTCGGCCGCGCAGAGGTCAAGGAAGCCTTCCCTGCCGGAAAGACCGGCCGCGCCGCCGGCCTCCTCGTCACCGAGGGCGTCATCAAGAAGAACATCCTTACCCGCATCACGCGCGACGATGTCATCATCTACAATGGCAAGGTCGCGAGCCTCCGCCGCTTCAAGGATGACGTGGACGAAGTCCGTTCCGGTCTGGAGTGCGGCGTGGTCTTCGACAGCTTCAAGGACATCAAGCCTGGCGACATGCTGGAAACCTTCGAAGTCGAGGAGCGCGAACGGACGCTGTAACCAGCTTTCCTGTCCCCTCTGGGGGAGAGGCGGAGTGAAGGAAGCGAAACCCCGGGGGTGGGCGAGGCATTCAGCGCGGAGCATTGTCTTCGCTCGATAAACCGACGCCCCGCCCGCACCCCTCCCCAAGAAGGGAAGGGAGAAAAGCGAACATGAAACAGACCCAAACCCCCGAAAGCAAGTCCGTCCGCCTCCTGAAAGTTGGCGAGCAGGTGCGTCATGTTCTCGCGCAGGTATTGCAGCGCGGCGAGGTGAGCGACCATGAGCTGAATGACATGATCGTGTCGGTGAGCGAGGTGCGGGTGTCGCCCGACCTTCGCCATGCGGCGGTCTATGTAAAGGAACTTGGCGGGCGCGATGAGGACATGCTGGTCGCGCTGAAGCGTGCGACGAAATTCCTGCGCGGGCAGGTCGCGCGGGCGCTCAGCACGAAATATACCCCGGAACTGAAATTTCGCCTGGACGAAAGCTATGCCGAGGCGGCGAAGATCGATGCGCTGCTCAGGTCGGAAAAGGTCGCCAAAGACCTGGCAAGCGACGAAGAGGAATGAGCCCGGACGTGATCCTGGGGACTGCACTTGCGGACGGTGATATCAGGCTCGCGCCGTTTCAGGATACCCACCTTCCCGCATTGAGGCAGGCATGTGCCGAGGATCAGGACGTCTGGGACATCTATCCCTACTCCATGCTCGGCGCGCATTTCGACGTCGCAGTGGCACGGCTCGCGCAGCTGGCAGAGGCGGGCAGCTGGGTGCGCTATACCGCCTTTCACGAAGGCCGCCTGGTCGGCATGACGAATTACATCAATCCCGATAAAGCCAATGGCGTCGTCGAAATCGGCGGCACCTATTTCGTGCCGTCGGTACGCGGCACCGCTTTCAACGGGGCGATCAAGCGCCTGATGATCGACCACGCCTTTGCCGCTGGCTTTCGAAGGGTGGAGTTTCGCGTCGATGCCCGGAATGGCCGGTCGCAGCGCGCTGTCGAGAAGCTGGGTGCCGTTCGCGAAGGGCAGCTGCGCCGGAACAGGGTGACCTGGACGGGCTATGTCCGCGACACAGTGGTTTTCGGCCTCCTCGCTGACGAGTGGCAGGCGCGCTAGGGGCAGAGCCAATGGCGAAACTCTATTTCTATTATGCGTCGATGAATGCCGGGAAGTCGTCCACTTTGCTTCAGGCATCTTTCAATTATCGCGAGCGTGGTATGGAGACGATGCTGTGGACCGCCGCCATCGACCAGCGCGCCGACTCTGGTGCGATCGCATCCCGTATCGGCCTGAACGCGGATGCGCACCGGTTTGGAGACGGGACCGACCTATACGCCGAGGTTACGCGGCAGCACAGCGGTTCAAGACTGGCCTGCGTTCTGATCGACGAGGCGCAGTTCCTGTCAAAGGCGCAGGTCTGGCAGTGCGCGCGTCTGGCGGACGAACAGGACATCCCGGTCCTTTGCTACGGCCTGCGCACGGATTTTCAGGGAGAGCTGTTCGAAGGTTCGGGCACGCTGCTCGCCATCGCCGATTCGCTCGTGGAACTGAAGGCAGTCTGCGAATGCGGGCGCAAGGCGACCATGAACCTGCGCGTCGATGCCGCCGGTACGGCCATCACGGACGGGGATCAGGTCGAGATTGGCGGCAACGACCAGTATATCGCGCTTTGCCGCCGCCATTTCATACGGCGGCTGGCCGGCTGACCCACCTGTTTTTACGTTACCTCCGCTTCCCCGCACCTGACATGGATTTCACATGACGGCGATTCACGGCTGGATCATCATGGACAAGCCGCTCGGCATCACGTCGGCGGGCGGCGTCGCGCGTGTGAAGCGGCTGATGCGCGAACATGGCATCAGGAAGCCCAAGGTCGGCCATGGCGGCACGCTCGATCCGCTGGCTACAGGCGTGCTGCCGATTGCGCTCGGCGAAGCGACCAAATTGACCGGGCGCATGCTGAACGGCGACAAGGGCTACGACTTCACCATCACCTTCGGATCGGCGACAGCCACCGACGATCTGGAGGGCGACATTGTCGAGGAGAGTGCGCATCGACCGTCCCTTGCCAGCGTGCAGGATGTGCTGCCGCAGTTTACCGGGCCGATCACTCAGCGTCCGCCTGCCTATTCCGCGCTGAAAGTGGACGGCGAACGCGCCTATAAACGCGCGCGCGCCGGCGAGGTGCTGAACATGGCGGAGCGCGGGGTGACCGTGCACGAACTCATCATATCGACGACCTGCGGCGCCCCGCCGGATGCCGACGCGCTGGACCAGATCACCCTTTCCGCCACTGTTTCCAAAGGCACTTATGTCCGCGCGCTTGCCCGCGACATCGCGGTCGCCCTTGGCACTGCCGGTCATGTCAGCATGCTGCGCCGCACGGCCTGCGGGCCGTTCGCCCTTGAAAGTGCGATCACGCTGGACAATCTGATGGAAAGCGCTATGGAGCGCGGCTTGGAGAGCGTGGTGCTCCCCATGACGACAGGGCTGGACGACATCCCGGCTTTGCCTGTCACCGCCGAAGAGGCTGGTATCCTGAGACATGGACAGCAGCTCTCCGGATGTCCCGAACCGGACGGACTTAAGATCGCGATGATGGAGGAAATTCCTGTCGCGCTCGTTGCTGTTGAAAACGGCATCGTCCGGGTGGAGCGGGGTTTTAATCTTTGAATGAAAAGGAGTTACGATGTCGATTACCGCTGAACGCAAGCAAGAGCTGATCAAGGAACATGCCCGCGAAGAGGGCGACACCGGTTCCCCCGAAGTGCAGGTTGCGATCCTTTCGGAGCGCATCTCCAACCTTACGGAGCACTTCAAGGATCATCATAAGGACAACCACTCGCGGCGCGGACTGCTGATGCTTGTGAACAAGCGTCGCAAGCTGCTCGACTATCTGAACGCGAAAGATTCGGAGCGCTACGAAGCGATCCGCAGCAAGCTGGGCCTTCGCCGCTAAAGGCAGGCCCATAAGAGGGCGTCCCCGCGTGAGGACGCCCGTCTTATATTCACTTCACGCACAAGGCCGACGGACGCGATGGGCGTGTCCTCGGTAGTAGGTTGCCGGGCGGGCATTTTTGGTTCGTTTCCGGCTATTGGAAAGACAGAACCATTATGTTCGATAAACATATCGTAGAAACCACCTGGGGCGGCAAGAAGCTGACCCTGGAAACCGGGCGTATCGCCCGCCAGGCTGACGGCGCGGTTCTCGCGACGCTCGGCGAAACCGTCGTGCTTTGCGCCGTTACGGCGGCAAAGTCGGTGAAGCCGGGGCAGGATTTCTTCCCCCTCACCGTTCACTATCAGGAAAAATTCTCCGCAGCCGGCCGTATCCCCGGCGGCTTCTTCAAGCGCGAAGGCCGGCCGACGGATCATGAAACGCTGACCAGCCGCCTGATCGATCGTCCGATCCGCCCGCTCTTCCCCGAAGGCTTCCTGAACGAGATCAACGTGATCTGTCAGGTCATGTCCTATGATGGCGAGAATGAGCCAGACGTGCTGGCCATGGTCGCCGCGTCCGCTGCGCTGACCATTTCCGGTCTGCCTTTCATGGGCCCGATCGCCTGCGGCCGCGTCGGCTATGTCGCGGGCGAATATGTCCTGAACCCAAGCCGCGATATCGAGGAATCCCAACTCGACCTCGTCGCCGCCGGTACGATGGACGCCGTTCTGATGGTCGAATCCGAAGCCAAGGAACTGCCCGAGGATGTCATGCTTGGCGCCGTCATGTTCGCACATGAACATGGCAAGGGTGTCATCGAGGCGATCATCGAACTCGCCGAGAAGGCCGCGAAGGATCCCTGGGAACTCGCGCCCGCCGATAAGGAAGCGGAAGCTGATAAAAAGGCCCTTAAAAAGGCTGTCGGCAAGAAGATCGCCGCTGCCTACAAGATGACGGCCAAGCAGGACCGTCAGGACGCGCTTGCCGCCGCCAAGGAAGAGGGCATGGCCGCACTTGGCGATGACCTCGACGCCACGCGCAAGATGAAGGCCGGGAAAAGCTTCAAGAAGCTGGAAGCCGAAATTGTCCGCGGCGGCATCATCAAGGACAAGACGCGCATCGATGGCCGCAAGCTGGATCAGGTTCGCCCGATCGAGGCCGAAGTCGCCGTCCTCCCCCGCACGCACGGCTCCGCCCTGTTCACGCGCGGCGAAACCCAAGCCATCGTCACGACGACGCTCGGTACTGCGGATTCAGAGCAGATGATCGACGCCATTTACGGCATGTCGAAGCAGCATTTCCTGCTGCACTATAATTTCCCGCCATACAGCGTTGGTGAGGTCGGCCGCTTCGGCGGCACGGGTCGCCGCGAAGTCGGTCATGGCAAGCTCGCCTGGCGCGCGCTCAACCCCGTCATGCCGACGAAGGAAGAGTTTCCCTATACGATCCGCGTCATCTCCGACATCACCGAGTCCAACGGCTCGTCGTCAATGGCATCGGTCTGCGGCGGTTCGCTTGCGATGATGGATGCCGGTGTGCCCCTGAAGCGCCCGGTCTCCGGCATCGCCATGGGCCTCATTCTGGAGGAAAGCGGTGAATTCGCCGTTCTTTCCGACATCCTTGGCGATGAGGATCACCTCGGCGACATGGATTTCAAGGTGGCGGGTACGTCTGAGGGCATCACGTCCCTGCAGATGGATATCAAGGTCGCGGGCATCACCGAAGAGATCATGCACACAGCGCTGGAACAGGCAAAGGGTGGCCGCGCGCACATCCTCGAGCGTATGAACGACGCCCTTGGCGGTACGCGCGAAACCATGTCCGAACACGCGCCGCGTATCGAGACGGTTTCCGTTCCCAAGGACAAGATCCGCGACATTATCGGCACGGGCGGCAAGGTGATTCGCGAGATCGTCGCCGAGACGGGTGCGAAGGTCGACATTGACGATGAGGGTATCGTGAAGGTCTCCTCCAGCGTTGCCAGCGAAATCGAGGCGGCCGTCAACTGGATCAAGGGCATCATCGAAGAACCCGAGGTCGGCACAATCTATACCGGCAAGGTTGTCAGCATTGTCGCCTTCGGCGCATTCGTGAATTTCATGGGCGGCAAGGACGGCCTCGTCCACGTCTCTGAAATCAAGAATGAGCGCGTCGAACAGGTCAGCGACGTGCTGGAGGAAGGGCAGGAGGTCAAGGTGAAGGTGCTCGCCATCGACGACCGCGGCAAGGTCCGCCTTTCCATGCGTGTTGTCGATCAGGAAACCGGCGAAGAGCTGGAAGACACCCGCCCACCGCGCGAGGACAAACCGCGCGGTGATCGTGGTCCCCGTCGCAGCAGCGGCGGCGACCGTGATGGCGGCGGCCGCAGCCGTGGTGGTGATCGTGGTCGCGGCGGTGGCCGCGGACGTGGCCGCAGCCGCGACAATGATGACAGCAGTTCGGACAAGGGCGGCGAAGATGCCGGTCTTCCGGACTTCATCTCCGGCGACGACGACTGATCGCCAGACCATTTTGAACGAAGAGGGGGAGGCCGCAAGGTCTCCCCTTTTTGTTGAGGTCGGCGCTGCAGATGCGATGTGCTACCCGCTGTCCGACATTATTCGTTTGGAGACCGCCCATGCCCACCCGCCGCGAAATCTTGTCCGCCGCCAGCGCCGCCACTGTCATCGCCGCAGCTTCCAGACCTGTTAGTGCCGCCAATCATCAAGGAGCAGGCGCACCGGATCTTTCTGGAAAGGCCATCCTGATCACGGGGACGTCGTCGGGTTTTGGCCATCTGGGCGCGCTGCACTATGCGCGTGCCGGGGCGAAAGTTATCGCGACGATGCGTAACCTGCCAAGGCCGGAGGCAGATGCACTTGTGAAGGCTGCCAAGGACGAGGGTCTCGATCTGCATGTCGTCGAACTTGATGTTCTCGACCCTGACAGCGTCATCGGCGGTGTTGCGAAGGCCGAGCGGCTTGCGGGCGGCGCGCTCGATGTGATCGTGAACAATGCCGGTATCTCCTTCGGCCTGCCCGTCGAGCTTCAGGACGAGGAGGCAGCCAGACTTATGTTCGATACCAATGTGCTCGGGTACCAGCGTGTCGCGCGCGCGGCGCTGCCCGGGATGCGCGATGTGAAACGTGGGCAGGTTTTCAACGTCTCGTCGCAACTTGGCCGTGTCGTGATCCCCGGCTTTGGCCTGTATTCCGCAACCAAGTTCGCCGTCGAGGCGCAGGCCGAACAGATGGCGTACGAGCTCGCACCACATGGTATCGACGTCACGATCATCCAGCCGGGCGGCTATCCGACGGCGATCTGGGAGAATGCGAGCGCCAATACGCAGACACTGATCGACCGGTTGAGCGATGATGAAAAGACCGCGTATCAGGGCTTTATCGACAATGCGACGCGGGTCGGTACTGGCGGCGATAGCGACCCGATGGACATCCCGCGCGCGATTGCCGAGATCATCGCGATGCCTGCGGGCCAGCGGCCGCTGCGCCGCGCGGTGCACCCCGTCACCAGGCCGCAGGAGAAGATCAACGAGGTCAGCGCGGCGACGCAGCTGGCGATTCTGGGTGATTCGCCCTACGGACCGATGGTAAAGGCGGTTCTCGGCTAGGCGCGCGCCCTCTTCCGGGAAGGGAAATGAAGACAGTCCGACGTCGCTGGATTTTCGCGGCCGCAGCCGTATAGATGCTGCCATGAAGACACTTTTTCTGGCCGCTGGTACGGCCCTTTCGCTCTCTTTCGCCGCCGCCGCCTTCGCGCAGGGCCCGTCCCCGGAACTGGTCGCGTCGGTCGACATCCCCTTTGAGAAGTTCACGCTGTCAAATGGACTGACGGTAATCACCCATACAGACCGGAAAGCGCCGATCGTCGCTGTCAGCGTCTGGTATCATGTCGGGTCAAAGGACGAGCCGGAAGGCCGCACGGGGTTCGCGCATTTGTTCGAGCATTTGATGTTCAACGGCAGCGAAAATTATGATGATGAGTGGTTCAAGGCGCTGCAGGAAATGGGCGCGACGGACTATAATGGGACGACCTGGTTCGACCGCACGAATTACTTTCAGAATGTTCCGACGCCCGCGCTTGAGCGCATGCTGTTTCTCGAATCCGATCGCATGGGCCACCTGCTTGGCGCGGTGACGCAGGAGAAGCTGGATGCGCAGCGCGGTGTCGTCCAGAATGAAAAGCGACAGGGCGACAACCGTCCCTTTGGCAAGACCGAATACCGCATATTGGAAGGGCTGTTCCCCAAAGGGCATCCATACCGGCATTCCACCATCGGTTCGATGGCGGATCTGGATGCGGCCAGCCTTGAGGATGTGCAGAGCTGGTTCAAACAATGGTACGGACCGAACAATGCGGTGCTGGTGCTCGCGGGCGATATCGATGCCGCGACCGCGCGGCCGCTGGTCGAGAAATATTTCGGCGATATCCCGGCGGGGCCGGCGCTTGAAAAGCGCCTGAAAGGCTGGGTGCCGAAGCGTGAAAACACCGTGCGCGAGGTCATGGAAGATGATGTCGCCAATTCGCGCGTGTATCGCGCCTGGGCCGCACCGGGCCTGAAGTCGGACGAAGTCCGGCCGCTCAGCATTGCCGCGGCGATTCTCGCAGGCGGCGAATCCTCGCGTCTTTACAAGGCGCTCGTGCGCGATGCGCAGATTGCGACAGGTGTTTCGGGCGGCGTCCAGCCACTGGAAGCTGTCGGCATGCTGCAATTGTCCGCAGATGTGAAACCCGGCGTCGATCCCGCGCTCGTTGAGTCCATGATCGATGCGGAGATCGAACGTTTCCGCCGCGAGGGACCGACGGAGGACGAAGTCGAGCGCGTCGCGATGCGCGTGGTTTCCGGCACCATTCGCGGTCTCGAGGATGTTGGCGGCTTTGGCGGCAAGGCGGTGACGCTGGCGGAGGGTGAGGTTTACACCGGCGATCCCGGGTTCTTCAAAACCGAGCTGACTGATTATGTCGAGGCCACGCGCGGGGAGGTTCAGGCTGCTGCGCAGGCGTGGATGGGCGCAGGCGGTTATCAGCTGCTCGTGACGCCGGTGGGCGATCTGACCACGACGGCGGGCGTCGATCGTTCCGAACTGCCCACTGTCGGCGACCTGCCGAAGCTCGATTTTCCGGATGTGGAACGTGCGACTCTCGGCAACGGCATCGAAGTGACATTCGCACGGCGCGCGTCTGTTCCGGTCGTCAATATTTCCATGGTGTTCGACGCCGGCGATGCGGCAGACCCGAAGGAGAAGCCGGGTACGCAGGCCCTGACGCTGTCGCTGCTTGATGAGGGCACTGCGGACATGACCGGCATTGAGATCGCCGAAGCCGAGGAGCGCCTTGGCGCCAGCATCGGCGCGGGCAGCGACCTTGATACCACGACGCTCAGCCTGTCGGCACTCAGCACCAATCTTGCCGCCTCGCTCGACCTTTATGCCGATGTCGTGCGCAATCCGGCCTTTGACGAAGCAGAGCTTGAACGTGTGCGCGGCATACAGCTTGCCAGGATCGATGCCGAAATGAAGCAGCCGAACAGTCTCGCGCTGCGGTTGCTGCCGCCGCTGATTTACGGCGAGGCGCATCCTTATGGGGCGCCGTTGACGGGCACGGGAACGCCGGACGGCGTGAAGGCCGTGACGCGGAGCGACCTGGTCAATTTCCATAGCATGTGGCTGCGTCCGGACAATGCCGCGATTTTCGTCGTTGGCGATACCACGCTGGCGGAAATCGTGCCCATGCTCGAGGCACGCTTTGGAAATTGGGAGCCGCAGAGCCCCGTGAAAGGCGTGAAACTGTTCACACCGGTATCAGCACCCGAATCGGCACGGATCGTCCTTGTGGATCGTCCGGGCGCCCCGCAGAGCTTCATATTTGCCGGTTATCCGCTGCAGGCAAAGGGCACCGACGACAATGTGGCGCTGTCCGTCGCCAATATTCCCCTGGGCGGCATCTTCACTTCCCGGCTGAATACGAACCTGCGAGAGGAGAAGGGCTGGAGCTACGGTGTGCGCACCACGATTTCCGGCGCAGTCGAGCAGCAACCCTTCTATGTCACCGCACCCGTGCAGACCGACAAGACGGGCGAAGCGCTCGCGGAATTGCGCCGCGAACTGACCGAATATGTTGGCGACCGTATGATTACGTCAACGGAAGTATCCGACACGACAGCGTTTCTCTCAGGCCGCCTGCCGGGTGCCTATGAAAGCGCAGGTGCCGTTATGGGCGCGATCCTCGGCAATGCGAAATATGGCCGTCCAGATGATTATCAGGAAACCTATGCACAGCGCCTGTCGCAGCTGACAGAGGCTGAAGTCGCGGCCGCGGCGGCGGCGGAAATCGATCCGAACAAGCTGCTATGGGTCATCGTTGGCGATGCCGATCTGGTCCGCCCACAGCTTGAGGGGCTGGGGCTGCCAATCGAAGAGCGGTAGGCGCGCAAGTCAGAAGACGGGAAAAATAGGCCGAAGCAAAACTCCTGGATTCCTATCATCCTGAGCGCACGCGGAATTCAGTCCGGACGGATATGCCTCGGTGCGATGGCAGCACCCTGGCTCGCCCGCGTTCGCGAGGATGATGGGCTGAGAAAGGCTCTTCCCTTTCAGGCTGCTTCGGCTTCCGGAAACAGCACCGGAGCATCGCCTTCCGCCCAGGGCGCCCGCTTCACCATGGCGCGCTTGAACAGCTCCGAAGCCAAATGACCGGTCAGCCATGCCTGAACGCGCGGGATCGGCTGCGCCGCAAACCAGTCGCGGTCCGTATGCGCGAACTGCCGGACGAACGGGAATAGCGCGATGTCGGTGAAGCCGCGCACGTCGCCGCTCAGCTGCTGTTGACCCGACAGCCGCTCTTCCAGCAGCCGCAGATGCGCGAACCCGGCGGCGCGATGGTCCTGCGGGTCGGTATCGTGCCGCGCTGAATATTTATAGCGGTCGAGATGATGTTTGAACGGCCCGTCATTGGCCGCGATCAGGGCATCGTCGCACCGCGCCAGCCATGCCTCCGGGTCCCGTTGTCCCAGCGCCCAGCGCATGACCGCCAGACTTTCGTCGACCACAATCCCCTCCGTGGTGACAAGCACGGGTACCGTGGCCTTGGGGGATGCCGTGACCATTGCGTCCGGCTTGTCGCTCAGTTTCACCTCGCGCAGTTCCGACGTCACCCCCGCGATCAGCAGCGCCATGCGCGCCCGCATCGCATAGGGGCAGCGGCGAAAGGAATAGAGCGTCGGCAGCTCAGCTTCCATATTCACGCGCCAGGCCCGTCATTCCCTTGCCTGGCGGAATGGCCGTCCCATTCCATTTCGTCCTCAGCAAAGCCATCCGATATATCCGCACTGCCGGGCAGGACCGCGCCCACATGCGCGTCGCCGCGGGCTTTGGCCAGTTTCACCTGCCGCTCGCGCTCGCGATAACCCGCGCGCTGTGCGTCCGTGCGGGTATCGTGGCAGCGCGCGCAGCTAATGCCATCTTCATATAGCGGCGATTCCATGTCGGCGACGGAAAGCGGCATGCGGCAGGCGCGGCACAGGCTGTGCGTGCCCTCGGCCAAGCCGTGCGTGACCGAAACGCGTTCATCAAAAACGAAACACTCGCCCTGCCACAGGCTTTCTTCTGCCCGCACATCCTCCAGATATTTCAGGATACCGCCCTCAAGGTGATAGACGTCCTCGACGCCTTCCGATTTCAGGAACGCCGTCGCCTTTTCGCAGCGGATGCCGCCGGTGCAGAACATGGCCACCTTTGGCGTGACATCTCCGGCCAGCAGGCGCTCGCGCTCTTTCCGGAACCATTTGGGAAACTCGCGAAAGCTCTCGGTTTCGGGGTCGATGGCGCCCGAAAAGGTGCCAATGCCAACTTCATAGTCGTTGCGCGTGTCGATCACGATGGTAGCGGGGTCCGCGATCAGTGCATTCCAGTCGGCGGGTTTCACGTAGGTTCCCGCATTTTGCGCGGGGTCTATATCAGGCTCGCCCATAGTGACGATTTCCCGCTTCATGCGGACTTTCAGCCGGTGGAAGGGCATATCGGAGGCGCGGCTGTATTTTACGCTGGCCCGCGCACAGCCGGGCAGCGCACGGATATGGGCGACGGCCCGGTCAATGCCCGCCGCCGGACCGGCCAGCGTGCCATTAATGCCTTCATGCGCCAGCAGCAGCGTTCCGCGTATGCCTTCGCCTGCGCACAGGTCGAGCAGGGGCTGGCGCAAGTCTTCCGGTGTCTTGAAGGGTGCAAAACAATAAAGGGCGGCGACTTTGATCATGCCCCCTAACTGAAGCTTGGTTTGCGTTTTTCAAGGATTGCCGTGACGGCTTCCCGGTGGTCGCCCGTTTTCTGCAGGACGCCCTGCACGAGCCGGGCCTCTTCCAGATTTTCAGAGAGGGACGCGTTTCGCGCCGTGATCATCAGTCGCTTCGCCTTTCGCAGCGTGACCGGAGGCTGCGCGGCGATGCTGGCGGCAAGCGCCTCTGCGCGCGCCAGCAGGGCATCGTCCGCCGCCACATCCGTCACCAGTCCCCAGTCGAGCGCGGTCGCGGCGTCCACGGCTTCCGATGTCAGCAGCATATGCATCGCCCGCGCATGGCCAATGGTACGCGGCAGCAGCCACGCGCCGCCATCGCCCGGGATCAGACCGACCCTTACGAAACTCTCCGCGAACTTCGCGCTTTCACCTGCGATACGGACATCGCACATCGTCGCCACGTCCAGACCGGCGCCGATGGCATGACCATTGACAGCGGCGATGACGGGAACGCTCAGGCTTTCGAAGGCCAGCGGAATTCGCTGGATACCGGTGCGATACCATTCCGCGATCTCCAGCGCGCTATTCTCTTCGCTCAATTTGCGGATTTCGTTCAGATTGCCGCCTGCGGAAAAGCTCTTTCCCGCCCCGGTCAGGATCACACAACTAATGTCGGTATCCTCTTCGGCGCGCAGCACCGCGTTGATCAACGCCGGCACCACATCATCCGACAGGGCATTACGCGTGTCGGGCCGGTTCAGCGTGATGCGCGCGATTCGGTCAGCGCTCTCATAAAGAACCGGCTCGGACATCTGATCTCCTATTCGTTCGCGACATAGGTTCCATCGAACCAGACGCTCCATTCACCCTCGGTCGCCTGCCATTCCAGAAACTGCGTCAGCGTTCCGTCGGCATTCTTCGTCAAGTCGCCGCGAAAGGCATGCGCGCTCGATCGCCCCGGCGCGAAAAAGACGATTTCGCCTTCCAGGCGCATTTTGCCCGGTTCAACCAGACCGCCCTTCCAGTCAATGACCGTGTTCGGACTGGCCCATAATTGGACCCATTTGCCATCGCGCGGATCCTTGTAACTGGTGCTGCGTCCGTCATCCATGCCGCCGCGCCCTCCAGACCAGCGCTCGAACAGGAAACAGCCATCATAGGCTTTGGAGATGACATTTCGGCCGACATATTGCTGCTTCGCGTTGAAGACATTCCAGTCGCCGATAAAGAAGTCGAACTCGTCTGCGCCTTCCAGGCTTGTACATCCCGGCGGGGTTGGCGGTGCGGGCGCATCTTCCATCTGCTGCGCATGGGCAGCCCCCGACAATATCAATGTCAGGCCAAGCAGCATGTGGTTCAGTTTCATATCGATCTCCAATTCCATCCCATTGTCCCTTTAGGACAATCGGGCGGGTGAATATCCTCAAGCAAGCGGGCGTTATTCCACACGTTCGATGATGATCGCCGGGGCCATGCCGCCTGCTGCGCACATGGTGACCAGACCGCGTTTCAGGCCCTGCCGCTCAAGCTCGTCGATCATGGTACCGATCAGGATGGAGCCGGTCGCGCCAATGGGATGACCAAGCGCGATCGCGCCGCCATTCACATTCACCCGGTCACGCGGCAGGTCGAGATCACGGATGAATTTTTCCGCAACGACAGCGAAAGCCTCGTTGATCTCCCACAGGTCGATATCGTCCTTGCTCAGGCCCGCCTTTTCCAGCACTTTCCTTGCCGCCGGGACAGGGGCATTCAGCATCAGCGTCGGGTCGTCGCCCATGTTCGCGGTCATGACGACACGGGCACGGGGCTTCAGGCCCTTTTCCTTCACATATTTCTCAGATGCGATCAGCACCGCAGCCGCGCCGTCGACGACGCCTGATGAATTGCCCGCATGGTGGAAATGCCTGATCTCCAGATCCGGGTACTTCCGGTTGATCAGGCCGCGAAATGTCGTGCCATCCTTATCGAGCGGGACATCGGCGATTTTGGCAAAGCTTGGCTCCAACTCGCCAAGGCCCTCCATAGTCGTCTGCGGCCGCGGAAACTCTTCCTTGTCGAGCACGATATTGCCGTCTGCGTCGCTTACGGGGATGAGCGACTTATCGAACCGCCCCTCGGCAATCGCGCGCGCCGCCTTTTGCTGGCTGTCATAGCCAAGACGATCCAGCGCTTCGCGGCCGATCCCCTCCATACTGGCGATCGCATCGCCGCAGACGCCCTGATGCGACTGCGGATGCGTGACCTGCAGGCGGTCATTGCCCGATCCCATCATGGCGGCGCCCAGGCCCGCGGCCATTTCCTCACGGCCCCGGTCGGCGGTGTAGGACATCATTTCCGTGCCGCCCGCGACCACCAGGTCTTCCATGCCGGACATCACCTGCGCCGCAGCGAAGTTCACGGCCGTGATGCCACCGCCGCAGAAGCGGTCCAGTGTCGTGCCCGACGAGCGGATGTCGTAGCCCGCGTCCAGTGCCGCCATACGGCCGAGATCGCCGCCCTGCTTGCCCTTCTGCGTGGAGGTGGACCAGATCACATCGTCCACATCGCCGGTGTCGATATCGTTACGCTCGGCTATGGCCTTCAGAACTGTCGCGGCCAGATGTTGCGGGTGCATGTGGGCCAGACTGCCCTTTCCCGTCTTGCCGATTCCGCGCGGGGTCCGGACGGCGTCGATAATATAGGCTTCGGCCATGACGATGCTCCTTCTGAGGCTTCTTTGCCACGAGTTGGAGGCCGCCTGCGCAGGTGCCAAGCTGACGATTCGGTGGGGGCGGATGTTCCCGTGCCCCCTATCTGTGCACCTGTTTGTACCCTGTCCGCGCCTCTGTCCGCACCCGTATCAGCACCGCGTCTGATCGTCTCGGCGCTCAGCCGGATTTTGGCATGCGTACGCCCTCGAAGGTGGAGCCGATGACCTTTCCATCCGCATCCCGGTCGAAGGTCAGCCGCGCGCCCATATCCCCTTCGGGACGCTTCAGGCGAAATGTGTCACCCTCAATATGAACAAACTTCATTGGATATTTCATCGGCTCGTCGGCGAACAGGTCGATCATGATCACTCCGTCGCCGCGCGGCAGGATGTAACTGCCCCAGGGCATGTCCTTGACGCTGTAACTGCCTTCATAGTCGGCAAAAGACCGGGCGGCGGATGCCTTCTTGTCGCCGTCTTCGGACGCGGCGGCAAGGGTTGGCAGCGCAATCGCCAGCACGCCGGCACTCAGATCGTGCGGGGAAATGTCATTGGCGTTCACCATGGAGATGACCGCAATCCGCTTCGCGGGATGCATCGCGAAATTGGCGCGATAGCCATTGCAATACCCATTATGGCCGATCAACGGCATGTCGTTCATCTTGCTGTGCGCGAAGCCGAAACCAAAGGTACCGCCAGCGGGATCGAACGGATCGTGCCAGTGAACCCGGTGCATGTCCCGCAGTGCGGGCCGCGACAGCACTTCGGTTTCGCCGCTTTCGAGCAAACGGAACTGCCATGATGCAAAGCGGGCGAGGTCGCTTACCGAGGCGGCATAGCCCGCTGCGGGCGCGTAGCCTCTCAACTGGTAGGGCGGGAGCGCCGTGCGCTGGCCGGCGCGGTCGTACATCGAATAGCCGCGCGCGAAACTGCGGTCGGCTTCCGCGGTCATCGGCAGGTCGGTGCTGACCCCGTCCAGACCCAGCGGTCCAAGCACGGCCGCGCGCATATAGGCATCGTAGGACTGTCCGCTCGCCGCTGCGATGACCTCGCCCAGCAGCGACATGGCAAGGTTCGAATATTGGAAATTCTCACCGGGCTCATAATCGGCGGCATTGGCCCGCAGGTCGGCGCGCAGTTCTGCCGCCGTTGGAAAATCGCGATCCAGCCAGCCAGCCTGCAGCGGTTCGCGGGGCAGGCCCGAAGCGTGCGAGAGCATGTCGCGCACCGTTACCGGCCCACTGCCTTTTCGCGCCTCACCAGAGAGGGCGTAATCTGGAAGATATGTTGATAGGGGTGCATCGAGATCGATGTGGCCGCCCTCAACCAGCGTCATGACGCCAATCGACGTAAACAGCTTTGATATCGAGCAGACGCTGAAATCGGTTTGCGGCGTCATGGCGACGCCTGCATCCACATCGGCGGCACCATAAGCGGCGCTCCAGATGACGTCCTGATCATGCACCAGCGCGGCGGTCGCGCCGGGTGCCAGCCGGATTTCCATTTGCTTCGTCATCCAGGCCTCGGCCGCGCGCAGGCTGGCGTCCCGCTCAAAATCATCTGCGATGGCCGGTGCGGCAATGCCCAGTGCCGCCGCGATGCCAAGATAGAAGCCGCTCTTCATAATGTTCCGCCCCCGAAGAAAAATGAAAGAGCGGCGTAATCCAGTTCCCGCGCGGCTGCAATGTTTCCGGTGCTGCGCTTTTCGGGGGCTGTTCGCACGCGCGGTCGCTGCATAATCATCTGGCGGAAGAGGGAGAGAGACATGTCAAATGACGTTCTTGTCGAGGCCGACGGCGGTGTGCTGATCGTTACGATCAATCGCCCCGAAGCGAAGAATGCCGTTAATAGGGCGGTCGCGGAAGGCATCGCCGCGGCGATGGACCGGCTGGACGCAGAGGATGAATTGACTGTCGGCATCCTGGCGGGCGCGGGCGGGACATTTTGTTCCGGCATGGATCTGAAGGCATTTCTAAAAGGCGAAACACCCAGCATTAAGGGCCGCGGCTTTGGCGGCATTACGGAGAGACCACCCGCCAAGCCCCTGATTGCGGCGGTGAATGGCTACGGGCTTGCGGGCGGTATGGAGCTTGCCCTCGCCTGCGACATGATCGTGATGGCGTCGGATGCGAAGTTCGGCATTCCTGAGGTAAAACGCGGCCTGGTCGCGGGCGCGGGCGGCCTGATGGCGCTGCCCGATCAGATCCCGCCGAAGGTCGCGATGGAGCTAGCGCTGACCGGTGATTTCATAAGCGCGGCGCGGGCCTATGAACTTGGCCTCGCCAATCGCGTGGTCGACGGCGATGCCCTTGTCGGCGCAAAGGAACTGGCAGCGACAATCGCCGAGAATGGCCCGCTTGCCGTGCGCGTCTCGAAGCAGGTCATGATCGCATCGCGCGGGTGGCATCCGGATGAACGCTTTGAAAAACAGGGCCCGATGATGATGCCCGTGTTCACCAGCGAGGATGCGCGTGAGGGGCCGACAGCCTTCGCCGAGAAGCGCAAGCCGAGCTGGAAAGGCCGCTGACAGAGCTTTCCTCTTGCGAGAGGAAAGGAAACCATCCCAAAAAGGACTGACCCATGAAAACCAAGATCACCGAAATGTTCGGCATCCAGCACCCCATCATTCAGGGCGGCATGCACTGGGTCGGCTTTGCCGAAATGGCCGCCGCGGTTTCGAACGCGGGCGGGCTTGGCATCATCACCGGGCTGACGCAGAGAACGCCCGCCGACCTTGCCAATGAAATCGCGAAATGCCGCGACATGACGGATAAGCCCTTTGGCGTGAATGTGACGTTCCTTCCCACCGTCAACGCGCCCGATTATCCGGGCTATATCAAGGCGATCATCGAGGGCGGTGTGAAGGTTGTGGAAACGGCGGGAAACAATCCGGCGCAGGTGCTGCCGCCGCTGCATGATGCGGGCATCAAGGTGATACACAAATGCACCAGCGTGCGGCACAGCCTGAAGGCGCAGTCCATTGGCTGCGACGCGGTCAGCGTCGACGGTTTCGAATGCGGCGGACATCCGGGCGAGGACGATGTCCCCAACATGATCCTGCTGCCCCGTGCGGCGGACGAGCTGGAGATTCCGTTCGTGGCATCCGGCGGCCAGGCGGATGCGCGCTCTCTGGTGGCCTCGCTCGCCATGGGCGCGGAAGGCATCAACATGGGCACGCGCTTCATCGCGACGAAGGAAGCGCCCGTACATGAGAATGTGAAGCAGGCCATCGTGGCCGCGTCCGAGCTCGATACGCGCCTCGTCATGCGTCCGCTCAGAAATACGGAGCGCGTGATGACGAACGATGCCGTGGAACGTCTGCTGGTGAAAGAGCGCGAACTGGGCGACAAGCTGAAATTCGAAGACATCATCGATGAGGTTGCGGGCGTCTATCCGCGCATCATGTCCGAAGGCGACATGGATGCGGGCGCGTGGAGCTGCGGCATGGTGGCGGGGCTGATCAGCGACATTCCGACCTGCAAGGAACTGATCGACGGCATCATGTCCGAGGCGGATGCGATCATCCGCAAGCGGCTGGAGGGCATGCTGGCGGCCTGAGCGCCGCGCGTACGCGCGCGGGGCCTATCCTTCGCGGGTCAAATCGCCTATGCAGGCGCGGCAGACAGCGCGGGCATGGCCGCGCCTGACCCGGTATCTCCGGGCATATGTCCCGAAAGACAAAGACATGAGTGAATTTCCCGGCGTCGTCACGCCGTTGGCGCAGGCCATCTCCGCGCGCGGCTATGAAACCCTGACGTCCGTCCAGAGCGCGGTGCTGGCCCCCGAACTCGCCGATGCGGACCTTCTCGTGTCGGCGCAGACCGGGTCCGGCAAGACGGTCGCGTTCGGCATGGCCATCGCGCCGACGCTGCTGGCCGGTGCCGACCGTTTCGCGCCGCCGGAGCGTCCCCTCGCGCTGGTGATCGCGCCAACGCGGGAACTTGCCCTGCAGGTGAAGCGGGAGCTCGACTGGCTTTACGCGGATACCGGCGCGGTCATCGCCTCCTGCGTTGGCGGCATGGACCCGCGCACCGAACGCCGGGTGCTTGAGCGGGGCGTGCATATCGTCGTGGGCACACCCGGACGGCTGTGCGACCATCTCAGGCGACGCGCGCTCGATACAGGAGCGCTGCGGGCGGTCATCCTCGACGAGGCCGACGAGATGCTGGACATGGGCTTCCGCGAGGAACTGGAGTTCATCCTGGAAGCCACGCCGGAAGAGCGGCGTACGCTGCTGTTTTCCGCCACCGTGGCAGCGCCGATTGCCAAGCTGGCCAAGCGCTACCAGCGCGATGCCGTGCGCGTTTCCACCAAGGAGGAGCGCGCGCAGCACAGCGATATCGATTACCGCGCGCTGGTGACCATGCCGCGCGACCGCGAGAACGCGATCATCAACGTGCTGAGATATCATGAGGCGGCCAATGCGCTGGTGTTCTGCAATACCCGCGCGGCGGTGAACCGCATGGTGTCCCGCTTTGGCAATCGCGGCTTTTCGGTGGTCGCCCTGTCCGGTGAGCTAAGCCAGAATGAGCGGAACCACGCGCTCCAGGCGCTGCGCGATGGCCGCGCGCAGGTCTGTATCGCCACGGATGTCGCCGCGCGCGGCATCGACCTTCCCGACCTGGAGCTGGTCATCCACGCCGACCTGCCGTCAGGCCCGGAAACGCTGTTGCACCGCAGTGGACGCACCGGCCGTGCCGGCCGCAAGGGCGTCAGCGCCCTGATGGTCGACGTGAAGGCGCAGCGCAAGGCCGAACGCCTGCTGCAGGCGGCGCGGGTTCAGGCGACCTGGGGCGATCCCCCCTCTGCCGATGACGTCATCGCGCGCGATGAAGAGCGCATGCTCGCCGATCCGATCCTGACCGATGAACCGCAGGATTTCGAACGGGATTTCGCCGCGCGGCTGCTGGAGAGATTCACCGCCGAACAGATCGCCACGGCCTTTCTGCGCCTGACGCGCGCACAGAAATCAGCGCCGGAGGACATCGAGCCGGCCAGTGCGCACGCGCCGAGGGCGGCAAGAGACAAGGGCTCTGACCGCAGCCGCGACCGGGGCCATCAGCGGCAGGGCCGGGACCCCGCGCCGTGGGACGATGCACCGCGCGAACGTCAGGAACGACAGGAATTCGCCGAGAGTCTGTGGCTGACGCTGTCCGTTGGCCGCAAGCAGAATGCCGAACCCCGCTGGCTGATTCCGCTGCTGTGCAATGGCGGCGATATTTCAAAGCGCGACATCGGTGTGATCAAGATGCAGCAGACCGAAACCCACGTGCAGCTAAATGCCGAGCAGGCGGATAAATTCCTGGCGGCCATCGGCCCGAACCGCATGATGGAAAAGAACATTCGCGTGACAATATTGGACGGCAGGCCGGACCTTTCGAGCGGCGGCAATGCGGGGAAACCGCAAAAGGGGCCGAAGAAGAAACTGTCCGCGAAATTTCACGCCAAGCCGGACGGCGCCGCGCCGAAACAGCGCAAGAGCGGCAAAAACGGCAAGTTCGGACCGGGCAAGAGGCCAAAGCCGGGCGGTGGCAGGGCGCCGGGGCCCAAGCCCTACTGACGGCGGTATGCCGAGGGCCGCGCACCGAAGGTGGTGAAGTTGCCACAGGGGCGGACATATATTCGTCCGGGCGGCGAACTTGATAGATTCTGACTGGGAAAGAGCGGGTCGGCCACAGGCTGACGCACCATAATATACGGTGCGTCCCGTGTAGGACATGGTGACGTTCAGGGCGCTGTTATCGCGGTATTTTCCGCCGGTCTGGCGAAGTTGCCACCGCCCCCCGAGTCGCGCACCGGATGCGGCGCCGGATGTTGCCATTGCGGCGGGGAAAGGTGCCGGCCTTGCGGTTTCTCCTCCCCCGCAGGTGGCGGCGGGAAGATGGTCTGTTTGCGCTTTTTCCCGTCACGGGATTCCGCCGCCCGCAACCAATCGCATCGATGAGGGCGACGGGGGACGCTGAAAAGGCCGGTCGGCGCGGTTGCCGGAAGGAGGAAACCGGCAACCGCGCCTGTTCGCGTGTCAGGTCCGGTCGAAGCGATCGTTGTTCATCACCCTGGTCCAGGCGCTGACGAAGTCATCGACGAATTTCCGGTCGCCATCGCGGGAGGCGTAGACCTCGGAAACGGCGCGGAGTTCGGCGCTGGACCCGAAGACGAGATCGACGGGGGTGGCCGTCCACTTCACTTTGCCGGACGCGCGGTCCCTGCCCTCGTAAATGCCATCTTCCGCCGCCGACTTCGTCCAGACCGTTCCCATATCGAGCAGATTGACGAAGAAGTCGGTGCTGAGTGCGCCCGCACGGTCGGTGAAGACGCCGTGCGCCGCGCCGCCGGTATTCGCGCCAAGGCTTCGCATGCCGCCGACAAGCGCGGTCATTTCCGGTGCCGTCAGATTGAGCAGTGCCGCCCGCTCGATCAGGGCATCCGTCGGCGACATATGATTGTCCGCAGCGGCGTAATAATTGCGAAAACCATCAGCCTTTGGTTCAAGGACGGCGAAGGCCTCGACATCCGTCTGTTCCTGAGATGCGTCGGTGCGGCCGGGGCGGAAAGGTACCTTCACATCATGTCCGGCGGCCTTCGCGGCCTGTTCGACCGCAGCCGCGCCGCCAAGAACGATAAGGTCGGCAAGGGATATTCTGGCACCGCCCCGCGCCGCGCCGTTGAAGTCGGACTGGATGCGCTGAAGCACGCCCAGCACTTTGGTGATCTCCGCCGGGTTGTTCACGGCCCAGCCGGTCTGCGGATCGAGCCGCAGGCGGGCGCCGTTCGCACCGCCGCGCATGTCGGTACCGCGGAAGCTGGCCGCGGAGGCCCATGCCGTGCGCACCAGCTCAGCGGTACTGAGCCCTGAATTGAGAACCGCGGCTTTCAGCCGGGCGATCTGGGCATTGTCCACCAGCTTATGGTCCACATCCGGTACGGGGTCCTGCCACAGCAGTACCTCTGCGGGGGCATCCGCACCAATGTAGCGCGCGCGGGGACCCATGTCGCGGTGCGTCAGCTTGAACCAGGCGCGCGCAAAGGCAGCCTCGAACTGCTCAGGATTGTCCCGAAACCGCAGGGAGATTTCGCGGTAGGCGGGATCGAATTTCAGCGAAAGATCGGTGGTGAACATGATCGGCGCGTGGCGCTTGTCCGGATCATGCGCGTCGGGAACCATGGTTGCCGCGCTTTCGTCGCTCGGAATCCACTGCGTCGCACCGGCGGGGCTTTTCGTCTGCACCCAGTCGAAGGCGAACAGATTGTCGAGATACATGGTCGTCCATTGGGCAGGCGAGGCCGTCCACGCGCCCTCAAGCCCGCTGGTCACCGCGTCCGCGCCAACGCCGGTGCCGCATTTGTTATTCCAGCCCATCCCCTGCTGTTCGACGCCATTGGCGGCGGGTTCCTTGCCGACACATTCGTCTGGCTTGTGCGCGCCGTGCGCCTTGCCAAAAGTGTGCCCGCCCGCGATCAGCGCGACGGTTTCCTCGTCATTCATGGCCATGCGCCCGAACGTGTCGCGAATATCCCGTGCCGCGGCAAGCGGATCGGGCACGCCGCCCGGCCCCTCTGGATTGACGTAGATCAGGCCCATCTGCACGGCGGCAAGCGGTCGGCGCAGCTTGCGGTCGCCGGAATAGCGCGTCCTGTCGGACAGCATTTCCTGTTCCTGGCCCCAATCCACCAGCTCGGCTTCCCAATCGTCGATGCGGCCGCCCGCGAAGCCCATGGTCTTGAACCCCATGTTTTCCAGTGCGACATTGCCGGTCAGCACCATCAGATCGGCCCAGCTGATGCTGCTGCCGTATTTCTGTTTCACTGGCCATAGCAGGCGGCGGGCCTTGTCCAGATTGGCATTGTCGGGCCAGCTATTGAGCGGTTCGAAGCGCTGCTGTCCGCCGCCGGCGCCGCCGCGGCCATCGGCAAGGCGGTATGTGCCTGCGCTGTGCCACGCCATGCGGATGAAGAAGGGGCCGTAATTGCCATAATCGGCGGGCCACCATGGCTGCGAATCGGTAAGCGCGGCGTTGATATCGGCTTTCACGGCAGCGAGATCGAGCGCGCCGAATGCTCTTGTATAGTCGAAGTCCGCGCCCATCGGATTTGATTCCGAAACATGCGTGCGCAGCGGCGACAGGTCGACCTGATTCGGCCACCAGAAATCATTGGCAATCGGCTTGCCCTGCGTTTCGGTCGCCGTGCCTTGCGCAAATGCGGGTGTCGCGGTGGTGATCGTGGCAGTTGCGGCGGCGGCGAGCGCCAGAAGTGAGATGGAATTTCTAAGCATGATCGACTCCCCAGCAGAATGCAGCGCTCTTGCGGCGCAGACGCGAGGGTAGGCATGTTTCCTGTGAAATAAAAAATTGATTCTTTATGTTTGAATGATCGATTGGGTGACTGGCGGCGTGCGAGAAGTGCTATCCCCCCGCTAGCAGAGAGAGGAGCCGCCGGGCTGTCACCGCCGCGGCCCGAACCGTCCCCTGGCCCCTCCCTGGGCGGGAGGGGAACGGCGTTCAGACGATCCGGACGCCCTGTCCGCCGTCGACGCTGATATGTGTGCCGGTGGTGAAGCTGGCATCGTCGCTGGCGAGGTAGATGATGGCGCCGTCGAGTTCGTTCGGTTCGGCGAAGCGTTTGGCGGGGGTGCGCTTGACATAGGCCTGACCCTGCGCGCTGGCGGCGAATTCCTCGGTCATCTCCGTCTTGAAATAGCCGGGGCAAACGCAGTTTGCGCGAATTCCCTTCGCTTGCAGTTCCAGCGCCATGGCACGGGTCATCTGAAGGACGGCGCCCTTTGTCGCGCAGTAAAGGCTTTGACCAGGATGCACGCCGAGCGCGAGCATGGAGGCGATGTTGATGATGCTGCCGCCATGACCGCGCCCAATGGCGAGGCGCGAGAAATCACGGCTGACACGCCACAGGCCTTTGACGTTGACGTCGAAATGCCACTCGAAATCCTCCTTATTGGTTTCGAGGAACGGCACGGCCCTGCCGACACCGGCGCTGTTCACGAGAATGTCGAGCGTCTCGGTCATGTCCTCAATCTGCCGAAAGGCGTCGGCGACGCCTTCGCGATCGGTGACATCGAGCATGATGGCATTCGCGGTACCGCCGCCCGCCTCGATCTCGCGGACGACATCAGCGAGCTTGTCCTCGCGCCGGGCACCGACGATCACGGCTGCGCCCTCGCGGGCCATGGCGAGCGCCGCGCTGCGGCCAAGGCCGGACGATGCGCCGGAAATAAGTGCGGTCTTGCCCGCCAGACGACCTGTCATGAGTATCGTGCCTTCCCGATTGTGACATGCGCGACCCCGCCGATTTCGCATATGATTTGCAAGCGATATCTACCGCCGCGCGTGCCGCCGGCGGTGCGTACCGGCCGGGCGATATATGCTTTTGCCATCTTCATGGTCCTTTGTCCGGTTTCAGCGCGAGCCTAGCAGGGGAAGCGGCGGCACGCGCCTAGCGCAATGAGTGGTGCTAGAATGCCGTCACAAGCGCGTGCAGCACGACGCCGACCAGGCCGCCGACAAGCGTGCCGTTGACGCGAATGAACTGCAGGTCGCGGCCAACGGCGCGTTCCAGCCGGTCGGCGACGGTTTCGGTGTCCCATTTCTTCACGGTATCGGAAACGACGCTGACGATCTGGGCACCGTAATCGGCGATCAGGCTGGCAAGGGCGCGGCGCGCCTGCATGTTGAGGCTGCGGCGCAGCGCGGGGTCGGTTTCGATGCTGCTGCCAAGGGACCGCAGCCCCTCGCCGAGACGGCCGGACAGGGCGGCCTGGGGATCGGACAGGCTGGTGCGCAGCGCCTCCTTCAGATTGCCCCAGATGCCGTCGAGGAAGCGCGCCAGTTCCGGATTGGCGATCAGGTCGTGCTTGTACTGCTCCACCTTCTCCTGCGTTTCGGGGAGATATTGCAGGTCGAAGGCGACGTCCTTGAGCGCGATCATCACCTTGATGCGCAGCGGGTGGTCGGGGTCGGCGGCCATGTCGACAAGCAGCTTGCGGCTGCCATTGATGAGCGCGTTGGCCACCCGGTCGTCGACACCGGCGACGCGAAGCAGCCACTGGGTGCGTTCCTGCACGAGGTCGCGGATCAGCAGTTCATTCTGGTCGAGGACATGTGCGAGCCACACGATGGCGCTGTCGAAGACGGGCTGCAGGCGGCCCTCGTCGATGGAGCGGTCGAGAATGCGGCCGAGGAGCGGCGCAAGCTCTAGACGCCCGAGGCCCGACGAAATGCCGCCGCGCACAAGTCCGGACACGGCGTCATTGTCGGCGGCGTCCATCACCTGAAGCGCGAACCGTGCCGCGCCATTGGCCTTTGTGCCGCCAGCCGATGGCCTGGCGAGCCAGCGGCCTGCCGCGCCCGCCATGTCGAAAGCGGCGAGCCTGCGCGCGACGATGCGTGTCGTCAGAAAATTATCCTGCAGAAAACCCGCCAAATTATCGGCAAGGCGATCCTTGTTCTTCGGCACGATGGCGGTGTGCGGAATGGGGAGCCCGAGCGGATGCCGGAACAGCGCGACGACGGCGAACCAGTCGGCCAGACCGCCGATCATCGCCGCCTCTGAAAAGGCGTTCAGATAGCCGATCCATGCGGCCTCCCCCTCCAGCCTGTGGGTCACCACGAACAGGCACGCCATGGCAATGAGCAGTCCGGTGGCCACGACACGCATGCGCCGCGCCGGATGCGGCTGCATCAGACTGAGCGGGGTCCGCCGAAGGGGCGACGAACGCTTCACTCCGCAGGCTGCACGCCCGCCTTCTTGCCGGGGACGCGGGGGTCATTCGCGGAATTCACGAAACGGCCAAAGACGCGCCCGAGGAACTTCTCGAAATCATCCGCAAGACTGAATCCAGCGGGAACGATCAACAGGGTGAGGACAGTCGACAAAAGCAGTCCGCCGATCACGACAATGCCCATCGGCGCGCGCCAGGCCCCGTCGCCGGTCAGCGAAAGCGCGGTCGGAAGCATGCCGGCGGCCATGGCGATGGTCGTCATGACGATCGGCTGCGCGCGCTTGCGGCCCGCATCCATGATGGCGACCTTGCGCGGTACGCCCTTCTCCATCTCTTCGAGCGCGAAGTCGATCAGCAGGATCGAATTCTTTGCGACGATGCCGAGAAGCATGAGGAGACCAATGAGGACGGGCATGGAAATCACATTACCGGTCAGGTGAAGCGCGATGCCGCCGCCAAGAGGCGCCAGCAGCAGCGAGCCCATGTTCACGAAAGGCGGCATGGCGCGCTTGTAGAGCAGCACCAGCACGGCGAATACCAGGAGGATGCCCGAAATCGTCGCGATCGCAAATTGTGTGATGAGCTCGGACTGCATTTTCGACATGCCGAACGACGGCTTCATCACACCCATGGGCAGATTCTGCATCGTCGGGACCGACTCGGCAATTCTCTGCCCTTCGCCCGCAACGATGCCGTCGACAAGGTCGGCACCGATGATGATGCGGTCCTGCTGATTGAAGCGCCGCAATTGCTCGGGCCCGGAGCTTAGCGAAATCTTGGCGACAACCTTGAGGGGAACCGAGCCGCCCGCCGCCGTGGGCACCGGCAGATTGGCGATGGTATCGAGAGACTGGCGCGAGCTGGGCGGCAGGACCACGCGGATCGGGATCTGGCGGTCGGACAGGCTGAATTTGGCAACATTCTGGTCAATGTCGCCAATCGTGGCGATGCGGATCGTCTGGCTCAGCGCGGATGTCGTGATGCCAAGATCTGCGGCCAGCGCGAAGTTCGGCGAGATCACCAGTTCCGGGCGTTGCAGGTCGCCCGCAATGCGCGGCGCCACGAAGCGCTCGTCGGCTCTCAGCTCGGCCACGATTTTTTGCGCGGTCTCCTCAAGAACCTGCGAGTCGCTGCCCGCGATCATCAGGTTCACGTCGCGCCCGCCGCCGCCGAAATTCTGCTGCGCCTGGAAACTGATCCGGGCATCCGCGAAATCGCCGAGCTGCGGGCCCACCTGCCGCGTGAATTCAATGCTGGACCGTTCCCGGTCGTCCTTCAGGTTCACATAAAGTGTCGCGTCATCGACGCCGATGGCCTGGAAAACATCCTCGGTCTCCGGCTGCTCCAGCAGAAATTGCGTCACCCTGTCAGCAATGATTTCGCTGCGCGTGAACGTGGAGCCGGGCGGCATCTCGATATTCACCTGCACGGATTTGTTGTCGACCTCTGGCTGGAAGGTGAACGGTAGTGTCGCGAAACTGAGCACCGTCAGGCCAAGCGCAAGAACACCGATCATGCAGGTCCAGACGCGGTGATCGCGGAACAGGTCGCCGCCAAGCCGGCGCACGCGCAGCCACAAGCGGCGGCCACGACTTTCGTCGGAGAACTGCTCCCCCACACGCTGCGGATG
Organism: Pacificimonas pallii; assembly: GCF_019204005.1. GTDB lineage: Bacteria > Pseudomonadota > Alphaproteobacteria > Sphingomonadales > Sphingomonadaceae > Pacificimonas > Pacificimonas pallii. The sequence goes on from NZ_JAGSPA010000001.1 coordinate 889,720, forward strand.
CTTTCTGCGTGTCAGGGTCCAGGCCAGCACTTTTTCATAAAAGTCCATGAGCGGGCCTTCGCCATGCTTGGCCTCGCCATGCGATTTCAGGAAGTAAGCCGCCATCAACGGCGTGACCATTCGGGCCACGGCCAGACTGAACAGGACGGCCGCCACGACCGTCAGTCCGAACTGTTTGAAGAACTGGCCCGTAATGCCGGACATCAGGCCAACGGGGAGGAATACGGCGACGATCGAGAAGGTGGTCGCGACCACGGCGAGACCGATTTCGTCGGCGGCCTCCATCGAGGCCTCATAAGGGGTTTTGCCCATGCGCATGTGACGGACGATATTCTCGATCTCGACAATGGCGTCATCGACCAGGACACCGGCGACGAGCGCCAGCGCCAGGAGCGACAGGCTGTTCAGGGTGAACCCCAGCAAATCCATGACCCAGAAGGTCGGGATCGCCGATAGCGGGATCGCGGTCGCGGCAATCAGCATGGCGCGCCAGTCGCGCAGGAACAGGAAAACGACCAGAACGGCAAGAATGGCACCCTCGATGAGGGCTAGCATCGACGCCTTATACTGTTCGATCGTATAGTCATAAGGCGTGAACAATATCTGGAATTTGACGCCCGGATACTCATCGCGCATTTTGACGAGTTCGTCCTGAACGGCCTCGAAAACGGTCACGTCCGACGCGCCCTTCGCCTTTTCCAGCCGAACGCCGACAACTTCGCGGCCGTTCTGCTTGGCGACATTGCGCTGTTCGCCGAAGGAGTCGGCAACCTCGGCGATTTCCTCAAGCCGCACGGTGCGGCCGCCGCCCAGATTGATACGTGTCTCGGCAAGCGAGCGGATGTCCGCGGCATTGCCAAGCACGCGCACGGACTGTTCGGCACCGGCGATCTCGGCGCGGCCGCCGCCCGCATTGATGTTCAGCTGCCTGAGCTGGCTGTTCACCTGCGCCGCCGTGACGCCGAACGCCTGCATGCGCTCCGGATCGAGTTCGATGCGGATTTCGCGGTCCACACCGCCTGAACGGCCCACCGACGACATGCCGGAAATGCTGAGCAAACGTTTCGCCACGACATCGTCGGCAAACCAGCTGAGCTGCTGCTGCGTCATGTCGACGGCCTCGACCGACATGTAGGCAAGGATGCCGCCGAAATCCTGCCGCTGGACCTGCGGTTCCAATATGCCTTCGGGAAGGTCGGAACGGATACTGGCAACGGCGTCGCGCACATCGTTGACGGCGCGGTCGATGGGGACGCCAATGTCAAACTGGATGAAGGTGGACGAGCTGCCCTCGCGAATGGTCGAGGTGATCTCGTCGACGCCGTTGACGCCGCGAACGGCGGCCTCGACGCGCTGCGTAACCTGCGTTTTCAGTTCTTCGGCGGCGGCACCGGGCTGCACAACACGCACCGACGCCGCCGGGAAGGTCACATCCGGGTCGTTATTAATGTCGAGACGCATGAAGCTGACGATGCCCGCCAGCGTCAGCGCCGTGAACAGAACGATCGAAACGACCGGATTCTGGATCGACCAGGATGAGATGTTGCGCATGCGCCGGTCCCTTTAAGCCTCAGGCTCGACGAGTGTCGGCCGGATTTTCTCACCGGGGTTGAGGAAGGCACCGGCGGACATGACGACCTGCTCCGTTCCCTCCAGTCCCTCGGCCACAACGACGCCATCGACGGTAACGGCGCCAATACGGATGCTGCGCCGCACGGCGGTATTGTCGGGACCGACGATGTAGACATGTGCGGTATCGCCGCCGCCCAGAACCGCCGATTCCGGAAGCACGGGGCGCGTCGCCGAACCGGTTTCAATGGTACCCGTGGCAAAGGCGCCCGGACGCACCTGACGATCACCGCGGATCAGAATACGCGCGGTACCCTGCCGAGAGGTCGAATCGATGATCGGTTCGACCATCCAGACTTCGCCGCGATAGGAAACCGGACTGCCCACGAGGCTGACCTGAGCCGCCTGTCCAACGGAAAGCGCGGCGAGGTCCTGCTCTGCCACCTCGGCCCGCAATTCCATCTCGCCGCCCTGGGCGATGCGGAACAGCGCCCCTGACCCGGAGCTGACGACCTGGCCTTTTTCGACACGGCGCTCGATCACCAGCCCGGCCTCTGGCGCGCGAACGTCAAGCTGTGCCAGCTGCGCCTCCGCAGCGCGGAGCTGCGCGCGGGCGACGTTGACGCGCGCACGCGCACTGTCACGGCTTGCGGTCCGGCGCTCGATATCAGCGGTGGAGATGAAGCCGCGCTCGACCAGCGCGGCGGCACGGTCGAGTTCGGACTGGGCGAGCGCCGCGTCCGCATCCGCCTGAACGACGCTGGCGCGGAGCTGCGCGACCTGCTGAGACTGGACGGATCTGTCGACGCGCGCCAGCACCTGGCCGCGCCGCACATAGTCGCCCTCATCCACCAGAACGGCGACGACCATGCCGCCCTGACCCTGAAGGCCGACGGGAAGATCGCGGCGGGCGGCGACGCTGCCCGTTACGCGCACATTGGCCACAACCGAATCGAGCCCCGGGACCATGACGGACACGGACGGTCCCTCGCCGCCGCCGTCCGCCGCGGCCGGAGCAGGTTCGTCCGCGCCGCCAAACACCATCCATGCGAGGAGGGCCGCCACGGCGACACCAACAATTGCCAGAACGGCGATGGTACGACCGGACATGCGCCGCGAAGGGTGTTGCCGCGGCTCCTGCGCGGTATCGAGGTCATCGACCTTTATGCTCTCATGCATATTCATCTCGTCACTCTTGGATCCTTGTAAGGCCCTTCGCTGGGTCAGGCCGAAACGGATGGGGGCACCGTCCTGCGTAATATCATGTGTATTAGGCGAATATATCACCGCTCGCAAGCTTGTTGAAAAAGCGAGCTTTGTATTGGCATTTTTCTCGCATCCTGCGGCCATTTAGCGGCCGGGAGGATAGCAGCGATGCCGCCGGAATCCCTACATTTTGTCGGAGCTGACGGAAATCTTGCCCTCTCGATGGAGACATTTCGTTAAAACGGCGTTGATCGGTGACAACAATGAAAAGGGAAGGACCGAAAATGGGTTGGTTATCTTATATTGTGGTTGGCCTGATCGCAGGCGCACTTGGTAAACTGATCATGCCGGGGCGTGATCCGGGCGGCATTATCGTGACGATTCTGATCGGTATCGCAGGCGCGCTTGTCGGCGGGTTCATTGGCAGCAGTCTCCTCGGTATCGGCACGAGCGGAATCAACATCCCGACGATCCTGATCGCGACAGGCGGCTCCGTGCTGCTGCTGTTCCTGTACAGGATGTTCAAGTCGCGCAGCGTTTAAGGCGCGTCTGAACCTGAAAAACGCACTCATGCGGCGTTCAGGCGCCTGCGGGTGATAGGGACGGCACGCATGATTTGCTCATGCGTGCCGTTTTTCGTTTCGAGAATGAGGAGAAAAGCCCATGAAACCGACTTTGCTGCTGGCCGCGATGGCCGTTTCACTGGTCGCCATGCCCGCGGCGGCGCAGGATGAGCGCGTGATGACCACCCAAATGGCGAACGCAACGCTGCTCACGATCTCCGCCACGGGGATAAGCCGTAGCGCCCCTGACATCGCCAATGTTTCCGCAGGTGTCGTGACACAGGCCGAGACGGCGGACGACGCCATGCGCCAGAACCGCGAACGCATGGAGCGTGTCGTCAGCGCGTTGAGGTCCGCAGGCATCAAGCGGGAGGATATCCAGACCTCCAATCTGAATCTTAGCCCGCAATACCGCTATGGCGAGAACCAGCCGCCGCGCCTTACCGGCTATCAGGTGCAGAATATGGTCAGCGTGACCCTGCGGGATATCGGTGACGCGGGCAGCGTGCTGGATGCGCTGGTGTCCCAAGGTGCGAATCAGATCAACGGGCCGAGCTTCAGCATCGAGGATTCAGAAGGTGCGATGAACGATGCACGCCGTGACGCCATGGCCAAAGCGCGAGAACGGGCCGACATCTATGCCGGCGCAGCGGGCATGAGCGTGGCCCGCATCGTGTCGATCAGCGAGGGCGGTCACCATTCCCCCCCTCCCATGCCGATGATGCGGGCGATGTCGGACGTCGCCGAGGATATGTCGACGCCTGTGGAGCCGGGGCAGCTGGGCCTGAACGCAAATGTTACCGTCGTCTACGAGTTGAAATAGGAGCCGGCTTTCCGCGCCAGGCGGTCAGCCGACAATCTTGAACCGGGACAGTTCCTGTTGGGGGGCGTTCCAATCGGGATTGAGTTCGGCCGCCTTTTGCAGATCGCGATAGGCGGCGGCGAGGTCGCCGAGATCCTCATTGACGAGGGCGCGGTAGAAATGCGCCACGTCGGCCTCCGCCGTATCGAGCTCGATCCCCCGGGTCAGACTGGCAAGGGCGGCGGCCTTGTCGCTGCCCTTGCGCCATTCGGCGATGCCGCGATTTGTATGGGCCTCGGCAAGACTGGCGTCGATTTCCAGCGCGCTGCGGAAGTCCTGCAGCGCCCTGTCGAACTGTTCCGCCTGCATGCGGACAATGCCGCGATTGACGAAGGTCGCCGAGCGGTCCCGCCGGGACAGCGCCTCTGTTGTCAGCGCCGCGTCGCAGGCCTCGATCGCGCCCCTCAATTGCTGGCGATGTTCCGCAGCCAGATAACAAAGCCGTGCATTGCTGCTGCCGATGACGGTGATGGCGCTTTGTGCCGCGAATGTCGCCAATGCCGCGCACATCACCGCCGCCGCACCAAATCCAATTGCCCTGATCGCCATGGTCTGAGTCTCCTCCCCTTGCGTCACGCACAAGGCCATATAGCAGAAAACCGCTGATTCCGGAATGGCGCGGTAGTGCCGCAGGTGCGTCCACCGGGTTTGCCAGCGGTTTTCAAATATTTAGGCGGGGATACGGATCCGCTCGACGAGCTCGTTGATTTCGGCTGGCGGCGCGGCGGTCATGCGGCACGTGACCATGGCAACGATCTGCGCGAACCAGAAGCCGAGCGGGTAGCCGCCCAGGCTGAAATTATCGAGCCAGGGGCGCAGCAGGATGCCCGCGCCGAACGAGACGCTGAACCAGATGACGAGGAGGATCAGGAGCAGCCGGACATTGGCGCGCCAATAGGCGGTGGTGTCCTCCTTCTTGCTCATCCCGGTCCCTCCCCAGAGACTATGTCTGCGGAAACCCCCTCAAGCGACCGTCGCGGGTTCTCTTTGCAACCTGGACTTCACATAGCGGACGGTGCCGGAAGAAGCGCGCATGACGACGCTTTCCGTTGTCAGGCCGCCGCCGCGCAGGCGCTTCACGCCGTCAAGCAGCGAGCCATCGGTGACGCCCGATGCGGCGAAGATCACATCGCCCTTCGCCATGTCGTTCATGGTGTAGATGCGGTCGAGGTCGGTGATGCCCCATTTGGCAGCGCGGCGCTTCTCGTCATCATTGCGGAAGACGAGGCGGCCCTGCATCTGGCCGCCAACGCAGCGGAGCGCCGCGGCGGCAAGAACGCCTTCTGGCGCGCCGCCCTGGCCGAAATAGATGTCGATGGTGGTATCGGGATCGGTGACGGCGATCACGCCCGCCACGTCGCCGTCCGGAATCAGCTGGATGCCGCAGCCAATGCCGCGCAGCTCCGCAATGATCTTGTCATGACGCGCACGGTCCAGGACGCAGGCGATGATGTCCCCGGGCGCGACGCCTTTTTCCCTGGCGAGCGCTTCGACATTTTCCGTGACGCTTTTGTCCAGCGAGACGAGGCCGTCGGAATAGCCGGGGCCGATCGCGATCTTGTCCATATAGGTGTCGGGCGCGTTGAGCAGGCAGCCCTTGTCGGCGATGGCGAGGACCGCAAGGGCGTTTGGACCCGCCTTTGCCGTGATGGTCGTGCCTTCAAGCGGATCAAGCGCGATATCGATGGCGGGCGCGCCCTTCGATGCCTTGCCGACCTTCTCACCGATGTACAGCATGGGGGCCTCGTCGCGCTCACCCTCGCCGATGACGATGGTGCCATCCATGTCGAGCATATTGAGCGATGCACGCATCGCCTCGACGGCGGCGGCGTCGGCGGCCTTCTCATCGCCGCGTCCAATCAGTTTCGATGCGGCGATGGCAGCCGCTTCCGTGACGCGCACCATTTCGAGAACGAGAACACGATCGAGCGCACTGGAAGGTTTGGTCATAATAAAAGTCCGGCTAAGGGCGTGGTGAATTGCCACGCGACCTAGCCGGACCTCAAACGGGGGGCAACTCCCCCCAGGGTGTATTTGACCGATTACATGTCGGCGAAAACGATTTCGCGGTCATTGCCCGCCTGCGCCGGACGCGCGGTCCTGCCGTAAAGGCTCTGATGCGCGGCGACCTGCGCCGCCGAAATGGTCAGCGGGTTCGACATCACGAACCAGTTCACGCCTTCGCTGCAGGGCGGCGTCGTCAGCGAGCCGGTATAATTGTAGAAGTCGCGATCTTCCGGCAGCAATGCGTTCGGATCGAAAGTCGCGCCATCGACGGTCGTGGTGGTTTTGTCGGTGCCCAAATTCGCCCAGATCGGCGCGAGCGCAGCGTTTTCCTCGCCCTCTTCGAACAGGACGCCGACCACGGCGAGTTCGCCGGCTTCATTGGCGTGAACAAAGTGCGCGTCGGCGGCGAACTGCTTGCCGGCGATCAGCTCTTCGGACGGGGTGTGCATGTGCATCTGCACGAAATCGAAGCGCTCCCCGTCGATCGTGATGTAGCTGCCCTCGGGCGCGACAATATTGCTGTTATAGCCCACGCCCTCAATGGTCAGCGGGCCAGCGGCCCATTGGATGTCAAGCGCGGGCGCGCCTTCGGAAGGCACGTCGGCAGCGGCCGGGATGTCTATGGGCGACTGGCGCGTACCGGCATCGCAGACAGCATTGGCGGCATCGAGCGACGCCCAGCCTTGCGGGCCGCCCTCGCCGTCATAGGACCAGTCGTCGGCGGTCAGTGCAGGAACCTCCGCCTCGGCTGTCCCAACGTTTTCGACCTCGACTGTCTCAACGTCGGCGCTTTCCCCGCAAGCGGCGAGAGCGAGTGTGAAGGCGGGAACGGCAATAAGAAGCGCACTGCGCATGAGATGGGTCTCCGGTCAAAGTGTGTGCGCCAGCAACGCGGATTTCGCAGGTGCGGTTCCCGAATCACGCGGCGATCCAACAGGGGCAGATCGTCGCACATGAGGTAATGGGTGGTCAGCCGCGCTTCTGATACTGGAAAAACCACAATTCGCGCCCCTCACGCAGCGCCTTTTCCGCATAGCGCGTCAGCCGCCAGCCCGACGGTGCCCTGGCGAAGTGATTCGCGCGTTCCGCCATCCAGTCGAAATCGCCGTCCGGGCCGATGCGCGGGGCCATCTGCATCATCGACCAGCGACAGTAAATCGGGTGATCGGTCGCCATTCTGAAAATGCCGCCGGGGCGCAGTTTGGCCGTAATCAGGTCAAGCGGACCGGGATTCATCATGCGCCGCTTCGCGTGCCGCGCCTTGGGCCACGGGTCGGGGTGCAGCAGGTAAACGAAGGCAAGCGTGCCGTCGGGAACGCGGGCAAGTGCGTCCAGGGCATCGCCCAGATACAGGCGCACATTGGCGAGCCGCTGGTCGCGAATATGCTGCAGCGCGCCGACCATGCCGTTCACGAAAGGCTCCGCACCGATGAAGGCGTGATCGGGCAGCAGGTCGGCGCGATAGGCAAGATGTTCGCCCGCGCCAAAGCCGATTTCGAAATGGAGCGGACGCGGGCTGCCGGGCGCATCGCCGAACATCGCGCCCACCGTGAGCGGGCCGTCCTCGGGGATCGCAAGGGCGGGATAGAGTTCGTCGAGCAGCGCCTTCTGCCCCGGGCGCAGACGGTGACCCTTCGTACGGCCATAGAGCCTGTTGAGGGTGGTCGGATCGCCGGTCTTGTGCGCAGTCATGGGACGGGCGCTTGCCGTGCGCGGCGGCGCAGTGCAACCACAGGTTGCATATGCGTCAGGAAACCGCCTGGTCGCACGGTTGTGATGAATATGACCTGCTGGTGCGGACCGGCGGCGAAGCCGACCTGCCGCTAGAATTCCGCCCGCAACGTTTCCACAAGATCGGTGCGTTCCCAAGGGAAGAAGTCGCCGTCGGCGGTCCGGCCGAAATGGCCGTAGGCGGCGGTGGGGCGATAGATCGGCTTGTTGAGGCCAAGGTGCGTCCGAATGCCCTTCGGCGTCAGGCGTACAAGCTGCGGCAGCAATAGTTCGAGCTTTGCCGGATCGGCATCGCCGCTGCCGTGCAGATCGACGTAGAGCGAGAGCGGCTCGGCAACGCCGATAGCGTAGCTGAGCTGGATCGTGCAGCGCCTGGCAAGGCCTGCGGCGACGATATTCTTGGCAAGGTAGCGCGTCACATATGCCGCTGAACGATCGACCTTCGTCGGGTCCTTACCGGAAAACGCGCCGCCGCCATGCGGGCTGGCGCCGCCATAGGTGTCGACGATGATCTTGCGGCCTGTCAGGCCGGCATCGCCGTCGGGGCCGCCGATCTCGAACTTGCCGGTCGGGTTGATGTGCATGACGGTCTGGTCGGAGATGAAGCCTTCGGGCAGCACGTCGTGAAAGACGGAGCGCACATAGTCCGATAGCTGCGCGCCCTTTGCGCCCTCATGATAGCCGGGCGCGTGCTGTGTCGAAACGACGAGCGCGGTCGCGGCGACGGGTTTGCTGTCCGCGTAGCGCAGCGACACCTGGCTTTTCGAATCGGGTTCCAGAAAGGGCGCGGCGCCGGAATGGCGGTCATCGGCAAGCCGTTTCAGGATCTGGTGCGACCAGTGAAGCGTGGCGGGCATGAGCGCGTCCGTCTCGTCACAGGCATAGCCGAACATGATGCCCTGATCGCCCGCGCCTTCATCCTTGTTGGAGCCTTCGCCGCCTGCGTCGACGCCCTGCGCAATGTCGGCGGACTGACCGTGCAGATGGTTGGTAAAGCCCGCGGTTTCCCAGTGGAAACCGTCCTGTTCATAGCCGATTTCCCTGACCATCTGACGGGCCGCCGCCTCGATTTCGGCATTGGCCTCCGGCGTGATCCGATCATCGGCGTCCACCATGCCCGCGCAGCGGATCTCCCCGCCCAGCGTGATCTGGTCCGTCGTTACCAGCGTTTCGCAGGCGATGCGCGCCTCTGGCTCCCTGGCGATGATCAGGTCGACAATCGCGTCGGAAATCTGGTCGGAAACCTTGTCAGGGTGTCCTTCGGAAACGCTTTCGCTGGTGAACAGATAGTCGGTCCGGGCCATTGGCGGGTCTTTCAATAGTGAAAACGGGTGTTTCCGAATGGCTGTAAAGCGCAGCGCCTATGTGTGCAAGATGAGATATAAAGATTTCCTTATGTCCTGCCTTGGCGAGCGGACAGGATGAAGGCGGCAAGGATCAGCATGAGCGCGATGCCATGCGGCAGTGCGGTGCCCGTTCGCGCGAACAATGTCGGCGCGCGCGGCGCGGGCAGCTGTGCGATCACGCGTCCCGCGGTGCCGCGGCCAAGCGCCGCGGTCACCCGGCCCCACGGGTCGATGACGGCACTGATGCCTGTCGGTGTCGAGCGGGCGACAGGCAGCCCCTGTTCGATGGCGCGCAGGCGGGCATGAGCCAGATGCATTTCGGCGCCTTCGTCGGTGAACCACGCATCATTGGAGAGGTTCAGGAGCCAGCGGGGACGGGGCGAAGAAGACGCCGCCTCTGGATATACCGCCTCATAGCAGATCATCGCGCCGACGTTCGGGAAGCCGGGCAGGTTCAGGGTGTGCGGCCCGGTACCGGGGACGAAGTCGAGGGCACCGGGCGCAAGGCGCGCCAGCCCGATCGCCTCAAGCAGCGGCCGGGCGGGCAGATATTCGCCGTAGGGAACAAGGACGGTCTTGTCGTAGCGGTCGCGAATGCCGCCCTCCGGCCCCAGGACGAACAGGCTGTTATGCGCGGCAATGGTGCGGCCATCCGGGCCGCGCAGCGCCTTCAGGCCGCCCAGGATGAACACGTCATCGGGGCCGAGCAGATGACCGGCCAGTCGCGCACGCAGGCCGGGAAGCTCGTCGATAACATCGGGAATGGCGGCCTCCGGCCAGATCAGCAGGCGCGGCGTGCCGGAAGGCGGCGGTGAGAGGGCGCTGTAGCGGCGGATCGCCCCTTCGATGGCGCCGGGACCGTATTTCTCGTCCTGGCCGATATTGGCCTGGATGATGTCGAGACGGGTATCGGTATATGCCGTCGGCTGCATGAACGGTATCGGCGCGAACGCGGCGATGATGACGGGTATGATGAGTGCGGCCGCCAGATGCACGCGCCGCAATGCCAGATGCGCCAGGCCGTAGCTGGCGAGGGCAATGATGCCCGACAGGCCGAGCGCGCCGATCAGCGCGGCGATTTGCGCCAGCTCACCCAGCGGCAGGCTGACAATCCCGAGCGGGTTCCAGCCGAAGCCGGAGAAGAGATAGCCGCGCAGCCACTCCGCCAGCATCCACATGCCCGCGAAGGCGAGCGTCCTGGCTATGGGCCCGCGTTTGAAGCGGGACGCGACCGCCGCGCTGACGCCGGGATAAAGACCCATGATGGCCGACAGCATGATGACGGCCAGCCAGCCAAGGGCGGCGGGCATCTTGGCCTGAAAGTTGAACGCCTCCGCGATCCAGAACTGGCCGACGAGGAAATTGCCAAGGCCCCACCACCAGCCGATGGCAAAGGCGCGCCTGCGTGCCGCGTTCGCGGCGACGGCCCGCTCCAGGAGGAACAGCATCACGCCGAGCGACAGCGGCATGGCGAGCGCGATGTTCCACGGCGCGAAGGCAAAACCGCCAAGGATGCCGAAGATGAAGGCGATGGCGTAGGTCATGCGCGCGCTTCCCTCCCCCGCTTGCGCGGGAGGTGAGGCGGGCGCGCGAGCGGAGCGAAGCGTGGCGCGGTACTGCCGATCATCGCATTGCCTGACAGTTCAGACGCTCGGCTGTGCCTCGCGCCCCCCTCCGACGGCTTCGCCGCCACCTCCCCCGCTCGCGGTGGAGGACGCGTCATGCTCAGCCTTCCAGAACCTTCTTCAGCGTCGTGCCGAGTTCGGATGGGGAATCGACGACGGTGATGCCGGCGTCCTGCATGGCCGCGATCTTCGATTCCGCGCCGCCCTTGCCGCCCGATACGATGGCGCCGGCATGACCCATGGTGCGGCCTTTGGGGGCGGTGCGCCCGGCAATGAAGCCGACCATCGGTTTCTTGATGGCGTGCGATTTCAGGAATTCGGCGGCTTCCTCCTCGGCGCTGCCGCCGATTTCGCCGATCATGATGATCGACTTCGTTTCCTCGTCATTGAGGAACAGGTCGAGGACGTCGATGAAATTGGTGCCGTTGACGGGATCGCCGCCAATGCCCACCGCCGTCGTCTGGCCCAGGCCGACGTCCGTGGTCTGTTTCACGGCCTCGTAGGTCAGCGTGCCCGAGCGCGAAAGAACGCCGACGGAGCCATCGAGGAAGATATTGCCCGGCATGATGCCGATCTTGCACTCGCCAGGCGTCAGGACGCCGGGGCAGTTCGGGCCGATCAGGCGCGATTTCGATCCGCAGAGCGCGCGCTTCACCTTCACCATGTCGAGAACCGGAATGCCCTCGGTGATGGCGATGATGAGCGGCACTTCGGCTTCGATGGCTTCCATGATCGAATCGGCGGCGAAGGGCGGCGGCACATAGACGACGGACGCATCGGCCTTCGTCTCGTTCATGGCCTCCTGCATGGTCGAGAAGACGGGAAGGCCGAGATGCTCCTGCCCGCCCTTGCCGGGGACGACGCCGCCGACCATTTTCGTGCCATATTCAATGGCGGCCTCGGTGTGGAAGGTCGCCGTATTGCCGGTCAGGCCCTGGCAGAGAACCTTGGTGTTCTTGTTGATGAGAATGGACATGGGTTCAGGCCGCCTTCTTGACTTCAGCTACGATTTTCTTGGCCGCGTCGCCGAGATCATCGGCGCTCACGATGGGGAGGCCGCTGTCGGCGAGGATCTTCTTGCCCTTGTCGACATTCGTGCCTTCGAGGCGAACCACGAGGGGAACCGAGAGGTTCACTTCCTTGGCCGCCGCGACGATGCCCTCTGCGATGATGTCGCAGCGCATGATGCCGCCGAAGATGTTGACGAGGATGCCGGTGACCGCGGGATCGGACAGGATGATCTTGAACGCGGCCGTCACCTTTTCGGTCGTGGCCCCGCCGCCGACGTCGAGGAAATTGGCGGGTTCCGCGCCGTTCAGCTTGATGATGTCCATGGTGGCCATAGCGAGGCCCGCGCCGTTCACCATGCAGCCGATATTGCCATCGAGTTTCACATAAGCGAGGTCGTATTTACCCGCCTCGATCTCTGCCGCGTCCTCTTCCGATTCGTCGCGCAGCGCTTCGATCCTGGGGTGGCGGTAGAGCGAATTGCCGTCGAAACCCATTTTCGCGTCGAGCACCAGAAGCTCGCCCGCGCCGGTTTCCACCAGCGGGTTGATTTCCAGCATGGCGGCGTCGGTCGCCAGGAAGGCGTCATACAGCGTCTTGCCGAGCTTTGCCGCCTTCTTGCCGGTATCGCCGGACAGTTTCAGCGCGGCGGCGATCGCGCGGCCATGGTGCGGCTGATAGCCGGTGGCGGGATCGACCGTGATGGTCAGGATCTTTTCCGGCGTCTTCTCGGCGACGTCTTCGATATCCATGCCGCCCTCGGTCGAGACCACGAAGGCGGGCATGCCGGTTGCGCGGTCGACGAGGACGGAGAGATAATATTCCTTCGCAATGTCGGCGCCGTCCTCAATGTAGAGGCGGTTGACCTGCTTGCCCTCTGGACCGGTCTGGTGCGTGACAAGGACGCGGCCGAGCATTTCCTTTGCGTTTTCCTCGACAGCTTCGATGGATTTCACGACGCGCACACCGCCCGCGGCATCGTCACCGAGGCCGTTGAAGCGGCCCTTGCCGCGTCCGCCCGCGTGGATCTGCGATTTCACGACATAGACCGGGCCGGGGAGCTGCTTCGCGCCCGCGATCGCTTCTTCGACGGTCATGGCCGGGAAGCCCTTCGAAATGGGCGCGCCATGTTCGGCAAGCAGCGCCTTGGCCTGATATTCGTGAATGTTCATGTCGGGGGTCTCCGAGAAATCGAATCTGTTGGCGTGAACTTTGCGCCCTCCATGACAAAAGACGCGCGCGCGGGAAAGGCGCAATTCGCCGAAATGCGCCCGCGGCGCTTATCAGTGACGGTTTCCGGGAGGGTTCAGACCCGCTTTGCGACCGCAATCGCGGCGCGGCAGCCCGCGCGGATGACGGCGCTGAGCACGGGATAACCCGGCGTGTCGGCAGCGCCGTGCGCGAGCGCGGTTTCCCTGTGCTCCTGCTCTTCGGCCTGAAAATCCTCGATATGCGCGGTGAGTTCGGGATCGGTGTCGCCCAGCGCCTCGAGCTGCGCGGAATAATGCGCGTCGATTTCGGTTTCGACGGCGGCGGTGCAGGCCATGGCGGCGCGCGGACCCATCAGGGCCGTCGCCGCACCCAGCGCGAATCCGGCGGCGTCCCATAAGGGCGACAGGATGGTCGGGCGCACGCCGCGTTCCGCAAGCAGGCGATTGAACGTGTCGAGATGGCGCTGCTCCTGCACTTTCATGCGGCCGATTTCAGCGGCCATGGGATGCCGGTTGCCCATCACGGCAAGCTGGCCCGCATAAATCCGCGCGGCGCCATATTCACCGGCCTGGTCGACCCGGATCATGCTGTCCGTATCAATGTCCCGGTCGCCCGGCAGGTTTGCTGCGATCTGCGTCGTCGCTATCGGCGTTTCATCAGCCACAGGGCCACTCCCGCACTCAGTAAGGATATGAGGGCGTTATAACCGGCAAGGCTGATGCCGAACAGGCTCCAGGGTGCGGTATCGCAGCGCACGACCGGCGCGGCGATGATGGCGGTCATGAAATCGTCGGACGCGCTGGGCGGCGCGGTGCAGGTGGTCGGTCCGGTCCAGAAGCCATATTCGACGCCCGCGTGGAATGCGCCGATGGCGCCGCTGGTCCCGAGCGCCAGCGCCGCCAGAAGCAGGCAGGACGCGCGCGCGCCGCCCTTCACGAACAAGGCGAGACTGGCGAGTATCAGCGCGACGACGTGCGGCCAGCGCTGCCACATGCACATCTCGCACGGGTAAAGGCCATAGGCATGCTGCGCCGCCAGCGCGCCGCCAAGCAGTGCCGCCGGAACGAGGAGCAGGACGAGGTGCGCGCGTATCGGCGAATGCGCCATCATTGCGCCGCTGTGGCGGTGCCCTGCATCGCCATCATATCCGCCCGGAATGCGGCGCTAAGCTCATCGCGCAGCGGATAGGCCTGTTGCGGCAGATATTGCGTCATCAGGACGATGCTCGCATTCGCCGAAGGAAGGGAACTGGCAAGCGTGCCCGCCGCGCCGCCCCATCCATAGCTGCCGGCGAATTCTGGGCTGTCGGGGGTAAGGACCACCAGGCCGCCAGCGCCATAGCCATCGTCGCCCTCGTAAAAGACGCCGTCCGGCAGCAGGTTCGAGGTGACCAGTTCCGCAGCGGCGCGCGGCAGGACCTGCCGTCCGTCCACCATGCCGCGATTTGTCAGCATATGCATGAAGGTGATGTAGTCCGCGCCCGTCGATGCAAGACCGCCGCCGCCCGATTCCACCTTTGCCGCTTCGTTATATTCACTGCTCGGCGGGCCATCGATGGGAACGATCGTGCCATCGGGGACGGGCAGGGCCATCGGCAGCTTCATGGCACCGGCGACGACGTAATTCGTCGTCAGACGGCCATTTTCGGACGTGGGCACGACAAAGCCGGTATCATCCATGCCGAGCGGCGTGAAGATACGCTCGTCCAGCAGGGCGGCGAGCGGCTTGCCTGTCGCCTTTTCAAAGACCGCGCCCAGCAGGTCGAGGGAGATGGAATAGCTCCATTCCGTTCCCGGCTGCAGGACGAGCGGCATTTCGGCGACCTTCTTGGCAAATGCCTCAAGCCCGTCCGGCTGCGGCCCGTCGCCGGGCCTGACGAAGCGGCGCGTACCGGGCGTGATGCCCGCCTTGCGATACGCCTGGGACACGCCGGACGGGATGATGGAATAGCCAAGGCCGGCCGTGTGCGTCAGGAGGTGCCGGATGGTGATCTCACGCTCTGCCGGGACGGTATCGTCAAGGCCGCCATTCCTGGAACGAAGAACCCGCATATTTTTGAATTCAGGGAAGAAGTCGCTGATGGGCTGATCAAGGGCGAGGGTGCCGTCCTCGATCAGCAGCGCCGCCATGACGCCCATGACGGGCTTCGTCATGGAATAGATGCGGTAGATGGACCTGTCGTCGGCGGCCACGTCACTGTTCAGCGCCAGCGTGCCGGACGTGATCCAGACCGGGTCCGCCCGTCCGCGCGCAACGCCAATGATGACATTCGCGGCCTTGCGCTCCGCCACATAGCGATCCGCCAGCGCCTGTAGATTGTCGAACCCGGGCGTTGCCATTTCCGCCGATGGAACCGCCATTTCCGCAGAGGCGCCCGGCACCGCCGGTGCGGCGGCCCGCTGTTCAGACGCCGTCGTGCAGGCCGACGCGATCAGAAACGAACCGGCAAGCAATGCGCCCGTGAGGCGGCGGTTCGATGATAGGGAAAAGCGGAGCATAAGCGGTCCTTCGAATGAATTGCCTGTGTCTTACCCTTACGATGCGGATGTGCAAAACGTCCCCTGAGAAAATGACCACAAACGAAAAGAACAGGGTGGCGGGACCGCGCCCTGCCGCGCTAGCGACCATTGCCGATGACAGAGACACGAAAACCGCCGCCCGCGATCACGGTCACCAAAGGCCCCATGGCCGGCGGGCAGACATGGCGCACGATGGACGTGGGCCGGCTTTCCGGCATGATCGGCATATGACGACCTTGACCGCCTATCAGGCACTGGTCGCGGGCGGCGAACTGCGCGCCGACCCCGACCAGGCACGTGCCGCCGAACGGCTGCAGCGCCTGCAGGACGAGTTGGAACAGGTGCGCGAAACGCCGGGACTGTTCGCGCGCCTGCTGGGCAAATCAGAGACGCCGCCGCCCGAGGGCATTTACATGTGGGGCGAGGTCGGGCGCGGGAAATCCATGCTGATGGACCTGTTTTACGGCGAGGTGGACATTGCGCGGAAACGCCGGGTGCACTTCGCGGCGTTCATGCTGGACGTGCACGGCGCGATGAAGGCGGCGCGCGCGGAGGACCGGGACGCCATGACGGCGGTGATCGAGAAGGTCGCGGGCGAGGCGCGCCTGCTGGCCTTTGACGAGCTGCAGGTCACCAATGTGGTCGATGCCATGCTGCTGTCGCGGCTGTTCACGGCGCTGTTCGCGGCGGGCGTGACCGTGGTGGCGACATCGAACCGCCCGCCAGGGGACCTTTATAAGGACGGCCTGAACCGGCAGCTGTTCCTGCCCTTCATTGACCTGCTGGAGGCCAGGCTGGATGTGGTCTGCCTCAATGGCCCGACGGATTACCGGCTGGAGCGGCTGGGCGCGATGGACGTCTACCATGTGCCCAATGGAGAGGCGGCGACGGCGGCATTGTCAGAGGCGTTTTTCCGGCTGACCGACTATCCGGTCGAGGACCGCGCGAACGTACCGTCGGCCGAGCTGGAGGTGGGCGGCGGGCGCACGCTGACCGTGCCGAAATCGCTGAAAGGCGTGGCGGTATTCAGCTTCAGGCGGCTGTGCGGCGATGCGCGGGGCAGCGCGGATTACCTGGCCGTGGCGCAGACATACCACACCGTCATCCTGGTCGGCGTGCCGGTGATGGGCCCCGACATGCGCAACGAGGCATCGCGGTTCGTGGCGCTGATCGACGCGCTTTATAATTACAAGGTGAAGCTGTTGATGGCGGCGGACGCCGCGCCGGACGACCTCTACCCGTCCGGCGATGGCAGCTTTGAATTCAAGCGCACCGTCAGCCGCCTGATGGAAATGCAGAGCCGGGCGTATCTGGAGCAGGGACACGGGCTTTAGCCGGCACGCCGAAACATCTTTACGGGGGTGGGGAGCGGAAGGTCTGGTTTCGTCGATATAGGGCGCTAAGCTGTCGCCATTACACAGACTGGTGGCGATCAGAAAGTATCGAGATACCGACTTTATCGGGATCGATGCGCTCTGGAACGAAGCCTTTCCAGATCACCCAGCTTGGAATTGAGCAGCAAACGCCGTTCCCGCCAAAACCTCATTCCAGCCTGAGCTGCTTTTCGTCGCGGTCGATCAGGACGTAGTCGTCGGGTCTGCAATGGCCGGTTATGATGGCCGTCGGGGCGGCGGATGCTGATGAAGGTCGAGATCGTGGACGGCGGCGGCATCGAGGTGGCCGATGTCCGCCAGCTAGGGGACACGGCACGATGAGTGACGTTTCCAACGCGTGAAAAGACGCATTGGTTTTCGACCGCATCGTCCCAGCAGTGTTCCAAGTCGGGTCAGGGTTGAATCTGTCACACAATGGTGAGAGCATTCCTGAATGAAGCTATTCCGCCCTTTTTTTCTCGCCATTGGAACATTTGTGATGGCCGCATCCTCTCCGGTTTCCTCCTCAACTGCAGCGCCGCGCGAGGTCAATGTAACCGCTGACTCCGAAACCGGGTGGGTGCCGGACGTAGCGCTGGAAAAAGCCGCGATGTCCGCCGCGCGCGATTATTTCGATCTGATCGACCGCGAGCGTTACGGGGAGGCCTATGCCGCCTTAGACGCGGCCACCAAGGCACAAATCGATGCTGTTTCTTTCGCGGACAGCGAGGCCCGTTTTCATGAGGATGCAGGAACCGTGAAAGACAGGAACCTCTATCGCATGACATGGACAAAATACCCACCCACTCAAGATCGCCCCGGTATTTATGTGGCAATCGACATGGCAGGGACGTTTTCGGAGCTGGCGCGGCACTGCGGCTATATCGTGCTGTTCACGCCCGACCGGGGCACAGCCTTTGGCGTAATGCGGGTCGAACGTGCCTACATGACAAACGCGACCGCCGATGCCATTCGAACCGAACGGTCCGAAACCGCCTTGGAAGCCGAATGGGCAAAGCTGGCGGCAAGCTGTCCAAACGCGCCGCCGTCGGTTCGCTAGATCGGAGGTGCCGACCTTCCGGCCAGTTCGCGCAACAGAATGACAGCAGAGCCGAAAACGAAGAACGCCGTTACGAAGGCGAGAAGCGCTAGAACACCCAGTCCCTGTCCGGAATCGGACATCAGGGGTACAGTACGCGCGGCGGCAATCATGAACGCTCCCACCAAGACCGCCCCGACCCACGAGCTTGTTGGTGTGGCACGGCGGTGGAGCTGAAGAAGCAGCGCCAGAAATACAAGGGTTGCAACTGCATAGCCAAGGACCGCAACTGCCGAAGCGCCCCAAAATAGGGTTAGCGCCGACGCCGTAAGGCCCAGTAGTGCTGTTAAAATAGCAAGACCTAAGCGGACTGTTCGCATCAGGCTTATTCAGGTTTACTGAGCATCACGATATATGGCCTGTCTCATATCGCCGTCTATTTTGCTCTGAAAAGTAGCATCCGCAATGGGATTGGCAGGAATGCTCCAGAAGCCGTTACCCTCGCCAACGACTGAGATCGTGGTTGACCTTTCCGTCTGGCTGACCGATTGGCTGACAATTCCAGGATGCAAAATATGCTGACCAGGGACCGTCACATTTGCGACGACCGTGTTCCCGCTGATATCAGTCGCGACATAGGACCGGACCATATCATTGCTGCCTGCAAGGGGTATGCCCGCGTCATTCAGCGTACCGGCAGCGGTGGCCGGACGGTCTTCACCCGGCGTCGGATCAACAATCAGTTCTGCAACCGCTTCGCGTCCAAGGCTTGCACCGCCGTCAGGAGCGCTGGCACTACCTTCATAATGATGGCTGTAGCGGGCATTGGGGCCGATATAGTTTGGAAAACCTGTCTGCTGCGGAATGGTGAATTCGCCAATTTGCGGTCCCTGCGGGTCGCACATCATGTACCCGTTACCGAGACTGTGGCATCCGCCATCAGCAATGGCTTCCCTCGCGGTCCCAATAACCGCCAGGTCGGCACCATTTGCGTTCAGCTGGTGAAAGGTATCGAATTGTCCAGCGTCGAGAAGTGCGGCTTCGAGATTGCCCTTTAGTGCCGGGTTTTCCGTCACGAACTCCCGAGCTGCCTGCAAGTCTCCGCTGGCGGCGATATTGACGATTCGGCTTTCAAAACCATTGCTATCCCCCAGACTGAGGCCAGCTGTGCCGCCCGCTCCGAAAATTTCCAAAAAGCCACCCATCGCCTGATTCCTCTTTTGCCAATGTCGAAAAACGTAAAGAGTCTCCGTCAATCGTCCATGCGGGGACTCCCTGATTTTCGTTTGCTGCTGCGATCTTTTCGATAAATACAATATATACGATAAAGCAAAATTCACGCCCGCTGCGACAATCAGAGACTGCCTGCCGGCTTCATCCTGAGCGGCGGAGCGGCCTCCGATTACACCGCAGCCGAACCACTGATGGCGATCCCCGTCGCCACGGCTAAGGCACTGCTGGCGGACAAGGGCCATGATGGCGATCGCTTCCGGGAAAGCCTGTTGATCCGGGGTACCCCCCCCCCCGATCATTCCGCCTCGCTCGAACCGCAAAGTGGCTGAGCATCCCGACGATCGCCGCTACCGGGATCGCAACCGCGTCGAGCGCATGTTTGGCAAGCTCAAGAAACAGCGCCGCATTGCAACACGCTACGTCAAGACTGTTCTCTCGTTCGAGAGCTTCCTCAACCTAGCTGCGGCACGCCTATGGCTGAAGTCTTTTGTCGACACGGCCTAGCTTCGCCGCTCTCGTCCTATTGGCAAAGTCCGCTTTAGGCCAAACAATGCCGCCTCTGAAATGTCCGTAGTTGGGGTCGCTAGCGGACCCCCAACCCGTCGCTTTTACCGCAGCCGCTTCACATATTGCTGATTGTCGTCCTCGTCGGTTTCGACGGCGAATTGCGGGACGTCTTTCATCAGGTCGGAAAGGCGGGCATAGCCGTAATTGCGGGCGTCGAAGCTGGAGCGGTTATTGGCGCGCTGGCCGACTTCGGAGAGGCGCGCCCAGCCGTCGTCGTCGCGTTTCACCGAATTATAGGCGTCGATCAGCAGGTCCAGGAGCGCCTTGTCGATGGCGCGTTTTTCCCGCGGTTTCGCGGACGCGCCATTGTCGGCGGTTTCCTCCCGCTTCAGCGCGGCGACGTCGATATAGCGGGTACAGGCCGCGCGGAAGGCTTCGGGTGCGCGTTCGGTGCCGAACCCGTAAACGGGTATCCCCTCCTGCCGGATGCGCTGGGCAAGCGGCATGAAATCGCTGTCCGATGACATGATGCCGAAACCGCCGATCCTGGCGCCGTACATCAGGTCCATGGCATCGATGACGATGCGCATGTCGGTGGCGTTCTTCCCCTTCACGATGTCGAACTGCTGATAGGGCTCGATGGCGTAGGTAAGCGTCAGGTCGGCCCAGGTCTTCAGCGCCGGCTTGCGCCAATTGCCATAAGCGCGCCGCACGTTCACTTCGCCAAGCTCGGCCAGCACGGTCAGTACCGGGTCGAGGTGATTCGGGCTGGCATTGTCCGCATCGATGAGGAGTGCGATGCTGGGGGCCTTGTCGGTGGTCATGCGGGATCCCTTGCGAACAGGTTTTCGGGGGTGCGCATGGCCTTGAACTCCAGCGCGTTTCCCGCGGGGTCGAACAGGAACATGGTCATCTGCTCGCCGACCTGACCGGCGAAGCGCACATGCGGTTCGATTTCGAAGGCAACGCCCTTGCCGCGCAGGCGATCCGCCAGCGCCTCGAATTCATCCCAGCCGAGCACGACACCGAAATGCGGGACGGGGACCTGATCGCCGCCCACCGGATTGCGGTGCACACTGCCCTTGGGGGCCAGATGCGTGACGATCTGGTGCCCGAAAAAGTTGAAGTCTGTCCAGCGGTCGGACGCGCGTGCCTCCGCACAGCCCATGACGCCGCCATAAAAGGCGCGCGCGGCGTCAAGATCGTCGACGGGGAAAGCAAGGTGAAAGGGTTTCAGCATATGTGAAAGCTAGCGCGTGCAGGCAAAGGTCGCCAGAGCCCATCGACTCACCCGCGATAACGGATTGCTTACTTTGCGGGACTATCCTTTATGTTATGAAGACGCTCGCTGAACTTGTCGCGAAACATCCTATCGACAAAAAACCATATCAGGCAATTCACTATATGCGCTCCGATCATAACGGCGTTCCTCTGTACAGGGTAGGCAAGGACGGCGTCGAGGCCGGAGCGCTGAAAGCGCTAAAGCAGGCCTTTGAAAAAATGGGCGCGCACTGTTTTCATTGCGGCGAATATATGCAGCCTCAAAAACTGTCTCAGCGATGTACACGCGACCATGTGCGCCCGGCCTCACGAGGTGGTGATGATTATCTGCATAATCTCGTTTTCTCCTGCGGACTCTGCAACCGTGATAAAAACAACAGCGATTTGGCCAGTTTTAACGTCGAGCGCGGATCGGCATGGCTCAACGAGCTTGATGAACATCTTAAGAGATGTGTTGACCGCTTGGGTAAGGCAAAGCCCTAGGTCGACACACCCACCAGCGTGAGCGATGATCAGCACCGGGGTGACGCTTTCAGAGGTATAGGGAGGGTAGGCGGAGCTTCGCTCCCGCAAATCCGGCGTTCCTAAATCCGGCGGCCCGGGGCGATTTCATCGGGGTCGGTGCGGCAGGTGATGAGGGCGGGGCCGTCCTGCGCCAGGGCTTCGGCGAGGGCGGGTGCGAAATCCTCGGTGGCCTCGACCGTCCAGCCCTTCACGCCGAAGCTTTCGGCATAGGCGGCAAAGTCGGGATTGGTGAGCGCCGTGCCGGACTGGCGACCGGCAAACTCCTTTTCCTGGTGCATGCGGATGGTACCCAATTGCCCGTTGTCGACAATGACGAACAGGACATTGGCATTGTAACGGACGGCGGTGGCAAGCTCGCTGCCCGACATGAGGAAATCGCCGTCGCCAGCGACGCAGACGCTGCGCTTTCCACTGATGAGCGCGGCGGCGATGGCGGCGGGAACGCCGTAGCCCATCGCGCCATTGGTCGGCGCCAGCTGCGTCCCGAGCGTGCGGTGATGGTGGAAGCGGTGCAGCCAGGCCGCGAAATTTCCGGCGCCATTGGTAAAGGCGGTATTGGCGGGCAGCGCATCCGACAGCTGCGTGATGATGGCGGCCATGTTGACGCCCGATGCGACCTCCGTCGGTGCCGTCCACGCCTCATAATCGGCGCGGGCATCGGCCCGGCCTGCCGCCCATGCCTCTCCGTCCACCATGAAGCCAAGCTCCGCAAGGGCCGCGGCGGCAAGGCGGATGGAGGACTGGATGGCGATGTCCGGGCGGCGCACGTCCGTCAGCGTGTCCGCGTCGGCGTGGATGTGGACGAGCGTCTGCCCGGCTTCAGGTACGGCGGGCAATGTGTAGCCAAGGCTGGCGACCTCGCCCAGGCGCGTGCCGAGCGCGATGATGACATCGGCGTTCCGGACACGCTCGACCAGCTTTGGGTTCGCGCCAAGGCCAAGCTCACCGGCATAGTTCCGGTGGGTGTTGTCGAACCGGTCCTTGCGCCGCCACGACGTGACGACGGGAATGTTCGTGTCCTCCGCAAAGCGCCGGATATGGGCGCAGTCTTCGTCCGTCCAGCCGGGACCGCCCAGCCACAGGATGGGACGCTGTGCGGTGGAGAGAATGTTCGCGACATCCGCAATGCGGCCGGCGTCGGGGGAGGCCTCGGCAGGCCGGGCGGGCGCGGAGACGGCGGGCGGCGCCTCCGCCAGCAGCAGGTCCTCCGGCAATGTCACGACCACGGGACCGGGCCGTCCCGAACGCGCCAGCGCAAACGCGCGCGCGACGGTTTCATGTGCGCGTTCGGGGCGGTCAAGCGCGATGATGCCCTTCGCGAACGCCCCGAAATAACGGTTATAGTCCACTTCCTGAAACGCCTCGCGTCCCAGCATGTCGGTGCCGACATCGCCGACGAACATGACGAGCGGCGTGGAATCCTGAAACGCCGTATGAATGCCGATGCTGGCATGCGTCGCGCCCGGTCCGCGCGTCACCATGCAGACGCCCGCGCGCCCCTTCAGCTTGCCATAGGCCTCCGCCATGTTCGCCGCCGCGGCCTCGTGGCGGCAGGTGATAAGCTCGATATCATCGCGCGCATCGTAAAGCGCGTCGAGCACGGCAAGATAGGATTCCCCCGGCACGCAAAAAACGTGGCTGGTCTGTTCGGCGCGCAGGGCCTGGACGATGGTTTCGGATACGGTCGGCATGGGTGCTCTATGGCGCGCAGCGCGGGCGGCGACAAGCGCCCAGCCCCTCAATTGAGGCGCTATTCGCGCATGAGGATGTAGATGCTGCCCGCCGCCTTCGGATGGAAGCGGAGCGTTTCACCGTCCATGACGACGGTAACCTCATAGCGTTCCGGGGCGCTGGCGTCGAAATCGCCCACAGCGACCGCCGCGCCCGTTGCGGCATCCGTCATCGACATCTGCATGGACATGGCGGGCACCGACAGATGTGCGGCCCAGAAGCGTTCCATCGCGGCGATTTCGGCATCAGCTGTGGGGGCGGCAGTCACCGCCTGCCAGTCCCTTGCGACATCGCCCATGCGCGCTTCCTCCTCCGTCGGTTCGGCATGGCAGGCGGCAAGCGGCGTCATGGCGAGGAGAACCGCCGCGGCAATCCTAGTTCGCAAGCTGCGTCCTGACCCAGTCGCCGAAATCCTGAACATGGCGCGGTTCTACCGCCTGCCCGCCATGGAGGATAGAGTCGCCGTCGGCGATGTGCGGCGAGCCGCTGAGATATTCATCCGGCAGGCCGATCATGTGGCCGAATTCGTGCGCGGCGCCGGTCTGCTGGAAACCGCTGCCCTTGGTGACAAGGGTGACGTCTTCCGAATCGAGATTGACGTGGTTCCGCGACGGCACGACCGAGGAGCGCGCGAAGCCGCCGGCGGGAATGCGGGTGACGTCGACCGTCCAGTTCTCGCCCGTCACGCCCCGGCGAGCGCAGCCTGCGCCGCGGCCAGCCGTGCGATGGGGACGCGGTAGGGGGAGCAGCTGACATAGGCGAGGCCCGCGCCCTCGCAGAAATGCACCGATGCCGGGTCGCCGCCATGTTCGCCGCAAATGCCCAGCTTGATCTCGGGCGCAGTGGCGCGGCCGCGTTCGGCGGCGAGTTCGACGAGCTCGCCGACGCCGGCCTCGTCGATGCTGACGAACGGGTCTTTGGGCAGGAGGCCCTTGTCGACATATTCGCCGAGGAACCGGGCCGCGTCGTCGCGGCTGATGCCGAGCGTTGTCTGCGTCAGGTCATTCGTGCCGAACGAGAAGAAATCGGCATGTTCGGCGATGTCGCCCGCGCGGAGCGCGGCCCGGGGCAGCTCGATCATGGTGCCGATCAGATAGGCGATGTCGGTGCCGCGTTCGGCGAAGACTTCGGCGGCCACGCGTTCGATGAGCGCACGCATGCGCGCAAGTTCGGGCGCGCCCATGACGAGCGGGACCATGATTTCAGGAAGCGGCGCTTCACCCTCTGCGGCGACATCGAGCGCCGCCTCGAAAATGGCGCGGGCCTGCATCTCGTAGATTTCGGGATAGGTGATGCCGAGGCGCACACCGCGATGGCCGAGCATGGGGTTGAATTCATGCAGTTCAGTGGCGCGGCGCTTCAGCCGGTCGACACTGGTGCCCGATGCGGCGGCGACATCGTCATAGTCGCTTTCCCGCTGCGGCATGAATTCGTGCAGCGGCGGGTCGAGCAGGCGGATGGTCACGGGTAGCCCCGCCATGATGCGGAAGATCTCGCTGAAGTCCGACCGCTGTTCCGGCAGCAGTTTGGCGAGCGCCTCGCGCCGCCCGGATGCGTCCTCCGCCAGGATCATCTGGCGTACGGATGTAATGCGGCCCGAATCGAAGAACATGTGCTCGGTGCGGCACAGCCCAATGCCCTCGGCACCGAATTCGCGCGCGGCGCGGCAGTCGGCGGGGGTTTCGGCATTGGTGCGCACGTTCATGCGGCGGAATTCATCGGCCCAGCCCATCAGCGCGCCGAAATCACCTGACAGTTCCGGCTGCACGGTGGCGACTTCACCCGCCATGACTTCGCCCGTGCCGCCGTCGATAGTGATCTGCTCACCCTCGGCAAAGCTGCGTCCGGCGACGGTCAGCGTGCGTGCCTGCCGGTCGATCTGCAGCGCGCCCGCGCCTGAAACGCAGGGGCGGCCCATGCCGCGCGCGACGACGGCGGCGTGGCTGGTCATACCGCCGCGCGCGGTCAGGATGCCCTTCGCCGCGTGCATGCCGTGAATGTCCTCGGGGCTGGTTTCGACGCGCACGAGAAGCACGTCTTCGCCCAGCGACGCGCGCCGTTCAGCCTCATCGGCGGTAAAGGCGATGACGCCCGATGCCGCGCCGGGCGAGGCGGGCAGGCCGACGGTCAGCACATCGCGCGGCGCATCGGGGTCGAGGGCGGGGTGCAATAGCTGGTCGAGGGCCTGCGGCTCCACACGGCGCACGGCCTCTTCCTTTGAAATGACACCGTCCGCGACCATGTCGACCGCGATTTTCAGCGCGGCCTTCGCGGTGCGCTTGCCGCTGCGCGTCTGCAGCAGCCACAGCTTGCCCTGCTCGACGGTGAATTCGATGTCCTGCATGTCGGCATAATGCGATTCGAGGCGCGCGAAGGTGGCGGCCAGTTCGGCATATACGTCCGGCATCGCCTCTTCCATCGAAGCCGATTTCGCATTTGCGGCCGCGCGCGCCTCGCGGGTCAGATATTGCGGCGTGCGGATGCCCGCGACGACGTCCTCGCCCTGCGCGTTGATCAGAAATTCGCCATAATAGGCGTTCGCGCCGGTCGACGGATCGCGGGTGAACGCAACGCCCGTCGCCGACGTCTCGCCCATATTGCCGAATACCATGGCCTGCACATTGACGGCGGTGCCCCATTCATGCGGGATATCGTTGAGGCGGCGATAGATTTTCGCGCGCTCCGTCTGCCAGCTGGCGAAGACGGCGCGGATGCCGCCCCACAATTGGTCCTTCGGATCCTGCGGAAACGGGCGGCCGAGTTCCTCCTCGACCTTTTCCTTGTAGGTGGCCACCAGCGCCTGCCAGTCGTCGGCGGTAAGGTCGGTGTCGAGGTGGACGCCCTTATCCTCCTTCGCGATCTCCAGCGCGTCTTCGAAGATGTAGTGATCGATACCCAGGACGACGTCGGAATACATCTGAATGAAGCGGCGGTAGCTGTCCCAGGCGAAGCGGGCATCGCCGGATTCGCGGGCCATGGCCGCGACGGTCTCGTCGTTGAGGCCGAGGTTCAGGACCGTGTCCATCATGCCCGGCATCGATGCGCGCGCGCCGGAACGGACCGAGACGAGGAGCGGCTTTTCCGGCGCGCCAAAGGCTTTGCCGGTGATGGTCTCGATATGCTTCAGACCGGCCTCGACCTCTGGCCCCAGCGTGTCCGGAAATTCCTCGCCATTGTCGTAAAAGGCGGTGCACATTTCCGTCGTGATGGTGAAGCCCGGCGGCACCGGCAGGCCGATCGACGCCATTTCCGCAAGATTCGCGCCCTTGCCGCCGAGGAGATTCCTGTCCCCCTTGCCGCCATCCGAAACGCCGCCACCGAACCGGTACACCCAATTGGTCATAAATCCTGCCTTCAAACGCCCCTCCCTTCGGGAAGGGCAGGGGTGGGGGATGCGCCCGTCAGAGCGCAAAGAGTAACTGCCGCGCCAGCGGCTGCGATGTCTCTATCGCACCCACGCGCTAACGCGCGGTTATCGGCGGCTCGCTTCGCTCGCAACCCCGCCTTTACCGCTGCCCTGAAGGGAAGGGGAGCTTTCATGGCGGGATGACGGATATGAACACCCCCTCCACCATTTGCGGGGGAGGCTGGGAGGGCGCGCGCGGTCACCTTCCCCACAGGCGGGAAGGGAAGTTAGCCCTCGATTCTCGAAAAGTCGGCGACCGTGCGTATGGCGGCGGTGATGCGCGCCAGCAAGGCCAGCCGCGCGGCGCGCCTGTTCGCGCCCTCTTCATTCACCATCACGTCGTCGAAGAACTGATCGATGGGCCCGCGCAGGGCCGCAAGTGCAGTCATGGCGGCCTCGAAATCTTCCGCTTCGACAGCGGTTTTCGCCTTGGGTTCCGCCGCATCAAGCGCGGCAATCAAAGCGGCCTCTGCTGGAACCGGGGTGTAATCGAGCGTATCCGGTGCAGCGGGCAGGTCGCCCTTCTTGGCCTCGGCCTTCAATATGTTGCCAGCGCGCTTGTACCCCGCGAGGAGCGCCGTCCCTGCGTCCGTTGCCATGAACGCCTGGAGCGCCTTCACCCGTGCGAGCAGGCGGACCATGTCGTCTTCGCCGCCAAGCGCGAACACCGCGTCGATCAGGTCGTGACGAACGCCTGCCTCGCGCTGCTGGACTTTCAGGCGGTCTGCGAAGAAGTCGCCAAGCTTGCGTCCTGCATCTTCGCTGCCTTCATGTGCTGCAATTCCGAGCGTTTTGCGCAAGCCGAAACGCAGGTCGTTCTTCGTCGCCAGTTCCAGAATTCCGATGGCTGATCGGCGCAATGCAAATGGGTCTTTGGAGCCGGTCGGCTCCATCCCTGCACCGAAAAATCCGACAATGGAATCCAGCTTGTCCGCCAGCGAAACAGCAACCGTCACCGGCGCGGTCGGCACCTCGTCACCCTGTCCGACGGGCTTGTAATGGTCGCGGATGGCGGCGGCGATGGCGTCGTCCTCGCCCTGCGCCTCGGCATAATAGCCGCCGATCAGGCCTTGCAGTTCGGGGAATTCCGCGACCATGCCGGTGACAAGGTCGGCCTTGGCGAGGCGGGCGGCGCGCTCGGCCTGGTCGGCCAGTTTCGCGCGGGCCTGCTCCCTCTCCCCACGGGGGAGAGGAGGTATTATCCCCTCTTCCACCAGCCAGCGGGCGAGTTTCGCGACGCGTTCGACCTTGTCGGCGACGGTACCGAGCTTTTCGTGGAAGACGATGTCTTTCAGCTTCCCGGCGTGGGATTCCAGCGGGACTTTCCTGTCCTGGTCCCAGAAGAAGCGGGCGTCGGCGAGGCGGGCGGCGAGGACTTTTTCATTGCCCGCGACGATCATCGTGCCGCCGTCCGGCGCCTCGATATTGGCGGTGCAGACGAAGGCGTTCGTCAGCTTTCCGTCCGCATCGGCGACGGAGAAATATTTCTGGTGCGATTTCATCGCCAGCTGGATGACTTCCGGCGGCACATCGAGGAAATCTTCGTCGAACCGGCCAAGGAGCGGCACCGGCCATTCGGTCAGCCCGGCATTTTCGGTGAGCAGCGCCCTGTCCTCGATCAGCGTCAGCCCGGCAGCCGCCGCAGCGGCCTTCGCACCCTTTTCGATGGAATCGGCACGTTCGTTGGCGGACAGGATCACGCGGGCGGCGCGCAGCTTTTCGGCATAGTCATCGGCCTCGGCGATCTCGATATCGCCTGAGGACATGAAGCGATGACCGCGCGTCACGCGGCCGCTGGCGATACCGGCGATTTCAAACGGCACGACGGCACCGCCCAAGAGCGCGATGATTCCCTCCAGCGGGCGGACCCAGCGCAGGCTTTCGCTCGACTGGCTGTCGGCGCCCCAGCGCATGGACTTGGGCCAGGGGAACGCCCGGATAAGTGCGGGCACCGCCTCGGCAATAATGTCCGCCATGGCGCGGCCGGGGGTTTCCAGCCTGGCGTACCAGAAACTGCCCTTTTTCTCTTCGCGCGCCTCAAGCTGGTCCCTGGTCAGGCCGGCGCCCCGCAGGAAGCCTTCGAGCGCCTTGTCCGGGGCATCGGTGCGCGGGCCGCGGCGTTCTTCGGATGTTGCTGCGGTTTCGGCGGGCAGGCCCCGCGCAATCAGCGCAAGGCGGCGCGGGGTCGCGTGCGTTTCGATGCTGTCCGCCGTCACGCCAGCTTCCTTGAGTGCTGCGGTGAACAGGCGTTCGAGATCCTGCGCCGCCTTTGGCTGCATGCGCGCGGGGATTTCTTCGGAGCGGAGTTCGAGGAGAAAATCAGCCATGCGCCTTCTCCTTTGCGGTTTCCAGCCAGCCATTGACGTCCATCCAGCTGGTGCAGGCACCTTTCGCAAGATCGCGGATGCGGCCGATATAGGCCTGGCGTTCGGCGACGGAGATCACGCCGCGCGCATCGAGCAGGTTGAACAAATGACTGGCGGCGATGGTCTGGTCATAGGCCGGAAGCGGCAGGTCCGCCTCGATCAGCTTGGCGCTTTCGGCCTGCGCGTTGCGAAACTCCGAAAATAGTTTCTCGGTTGTCGCATGTTCGAAATTATAGGCGGACTGCTGCCGTTCATTGGCCATGAATACGTCGCGATAGGTCGTGCCATGATCGTTGAAATCGAGGTCGTAGACGCTGTCCTTGCCCTGGATGTAGGTCGCCAGCCGTTCCAGGCCGTAGGTCAGTTCGCCCGCGACGGGTTTGCAGTCATAGCCGCCGACCTGCTGGAAATAGGTGAACTGCGTCACCTCCATGCCGTCGCACCAGACTTCCCAGCCGAGGCCCCATGCGCCGAGCGTGGGGGATTCCCAGTCATCCTCGACAAAGCGGATGTCATGCGCGTTGACGTCGATGCCAATCGCTTCGAGGCTGCCCAGATAGAGCGCCTGCAAATCAGGGGGGCTTGGCTTCAGGATGACCTGGAACTGGTAATAATGCTGTAGCCGGTTGGGGTTTTCGCCGTAGCGGCCATCCGTGGGCCGGCGGCACGGCTGCACATAGGCGGCGTTCCAATGATCCGGGCCGAGCGCGCGGAGCGTGGTCGCAGGGTGAAACGTGCCCGCGCCCATTTCCTTGTCATAGGGCTGCAGGATCACGCAGCCGCGATCCGCCCAATAGCGTTGCAGCGTCAGGATGATGTCCTGAAAGGACAGCGGCGTCCCGGCGGGCGTGTCTGTAGACGTATTTATAGGCATGGCGCGCGTGTAGAGGGGCGCGGGTCCCGGTTCAAGCGGGGGTTCCGTCGGCAGGCCCGGAATTCCAGCGCCGCGCCGCGTTCAGATCAGCCGCGCTTGTGAAGCACCCCAAGGCCGATAATGCCAAGCGCAAGCAGGCCGAAAATGGCGGGTGCGGGAACGGGATTGGGGACCGCAGCCGCCTGTTCATGTGCGGCCGCGCCGATAATCGCGCGATCCTGCGCCAGGGAAGGCGATGCCGCCAGGCAAAGCATGCCCGCCGCGAATGCAAACCGGTACTTCGTCACGTCATCATCCTTTTTCGATGCCATCGCCATGACAGGCATTCACTGAACCCTGGCTGAAGCGTTGCCCGTCCTGCCGGTGAAATCGGGGAGCGTGCCGAAAGCCGGAAGTGACGCTTAACCGCCGCCTCGATAGAAATCGGAAACAAGTGCGGATAATCAAATGTTAAGCTTACCGATCCGCCGATCGTCGGCGACGGCCATGAAAAAGGGCGCCCGCACATCGTGCGAGCGCCCTCCTTCCGTTTGAACGGTCCGGAGCGGCCTAGCTGCGGCGGCGACGTGCTGCCAGCGCGAGAACGCCAAGGCCGAGCAGACCCAGCGCACCAGGTGCCGGGACGGGATCGGGATCGACAAAACCGGTAAACGCGAAGGCGTTGCCCCAAATGGTCGAATTGTCGCCATCACCGATATACAGGTTTTGCATGAAGTTGGTGTCAGCGAAGAAGAAGGCGCGGCCACCGGTCTCCAAGGTTACGATGATGGGATTGCCGTCAACGCCTTCCCAGACAACTGTCGTGCCAACGGGAAGCGAACCGGGATTGAAAGCGCCCGTCGCCGACGGTGCATATGTGGAAGCAACGCCGAACGGTCCGTCAACGATGGGGCTGTTTGGGTCAGCGGGCGTGGGCGCCGTATTGCGATCGCCACCCAGGCCGGAAAAGCCGAGCTCGTTGATGATCTCTTCCCAGCCGGGGCCGAAACAGCAGGCACGTTCGGTACCCACGGCGACAATGCCGCCGCCGCCACGGACATAGTCACCAATCAGTGTCGTTTGCTCGTCAGTGAAGCGATTGTTCGCCAGACCGACATAAAGGATGTCGATGCCAAGAAGATCGCCAGCTGCAAAGGCACCTGCGGTGACCGTGGTGATCGTCGCATCTTCGTTTTCAAGGACGGAGCGCGCCTGGGTCATGTTGCTCGCGTCGAGCGAGCTTTCATTGATGCCGCTGATATTAAGAATATTGACGCCGGTCAGGATCGCTGCCGAAGCGGATGTGGACAGCAACGCTGCTGCCACTGCGGATATCATAATATGCTTTTTCATGTGATTCTCCTGTGGTTCTCTTGAATCGTATGCTTGCGTCACGAGCTCAAAAAAACGCCACAGGAGCTGCCGATACACTGAGCAAGCAAAGATTGGGCCAGTTTCACTTAATATAATAAGGTCAATAATTTATAAGCCCGTAGCCAAAAACATGAGTCAGAATTGTAAAATTCTTCGACAGTTTATCCGAGACGTAATCCAATCCGCATCCAGTCGGCGAGGTGACAGGGGCGCGGCTGTCATGACAGTCTGCATGTCTGGTCGTTACCCAATTTCGGCTTCACGACCGGTGACAAGAAAAAGGCGTCCCGGACCAGACCGGAACGCCCTTTTCCTGCCGATTGGGCAAATGTTTTAGCTGCGGCGACGACGTGCTGCCAGCGCGAGAACGCCAAGGCCGAGCAGACCCAGCGCACCAGGTGCCGGGACGGGCTGCGGGTCGGGATCGGGAGCGACGCCTTCCTCGATACCGGCGTAGCGAACCGACTGCTGGCTGTAATTATAGAAACCGAACGCGCCGTCGTCGAAACTGGCAAGGCCGGCATCGGCGGCGGTGAAGCTGAGTTCCAGAACGCCGTCGACCATCACTTCGATGAGGCTGTTCGTGAAGACGATGTCGAACGTGTAGGTCTGGTTGTCGTTCCAACCCGTCGCGCCGAGGTTTGTGCCGCGCTGAATTTCGAACGCGTTGGAACCGGCATCGTGGCCCCAATAGGTATCGATAAGGTCGACGGATGTCAGGTCGCCTGAAATGCGCGAAGCGGCGAGGCCAGCGTTTCCGGTCGAGCCGCCGAAGTTCTGTGTGCCCTGTTTCCAGTCGACGAGGATGAAGTCGGCATTGGCCGCGTTGATCTCGTCATCGGAATAGCCAAGTACGAAGCCGATAAAGTCATCGTCGGCGGAAGTCTCCACGGTGATTTCACCGGACAGCGTGGTCCCCTGGGCAAGCGAGCCGGCCTCGAAGAAGATCGTTGGGTTGCCATTGACGCTTTGAAAGACGCTGTCGTTGGCGGGTGCGTTCTGAACGGTCCAGTTGGCACCGCCGTAATTGTCGGCCTGCCATGAGGACAGGTCCACGGGTGCCGCAAGCGCCGGTGCCGCCAGCAGAAGACTGGCCGCTGCGATTGTCTTGTACATGATTGTTCCCTTTTGTCTTGTTGCTTTCCGGGGCCAGAATGGGCGTCCGTTTGCATGCGTAGGGGTAAGCAATTCCCGTGCCAGCCGTGGTAAATCGCTATTTTGGAAGAGACTTTACCAGGTGGGTAAGATTTTCCCGAGCCGGATATGTAAAATTTACCGACAGTGTAAATCCTGCCGTCTCACCAAATTTGGGGATGCCGCTCCCGGCTTGCAGAATCGGCTGCTTCGGGCTACGAGGCCGCCAACCCCGCGACCTTGCCACCCTGGAGGGCACGGTCTGAGCGGGGCTTTTTGTGTTTTGGAGAAGTCAGATGAGCGAAGCGATGACCATCGCGGCGCAGATGCGCGAAAAGGCGGGCAAGGGAGCCTCCCGTGCAATGCGTAGGGACGGACGTGTCCCCGCCGTGATTTACGGCGACAAGAAGGACGCGATCAGCGTTCATGTTGAAGAAAAGGCACTGCGCAAGCTGTTGTCGAGCGGCCAGATGCTGAACAGCGTGGTCGAGGTTCAGGTCGAAGGCGGTGATCTGCACCGTACCCTGCCGAAGGACGTACAGTTTCACCCGGTCACGGAGCGTCCGCTGCATGTCGATTTCCTTCGCCTTGCCAAGGGCCAGAAGATCGACGTCGAGATTCCGATGCACTTCACCGACGAAGAGGAGTCTCCGGGCCTGAAGCGCGGCGGCGTCCTCAATGTGGTTCGCCACGAGGTCGAGGTCAGCTGTCGTCCGTCCGACATTCCGTCGCAGCTTCTCGCATCGCTCGCGGGCCTGGAAATTGGCGATTCGATCCACATCAGCCAGGTGCCCCTGCCCGATGGCGTCGACGTCGATTTCGAGGATCACGACTTCACCGTCGCGACCATCGTGGCACCGTCCGCACTCAAGTCGCAGGATGACGAGGCCGGAGATGGGGACGGCGAAGCGCCAGCGGCCGACGAGGTTCCGACCACTGAAATGGGTCCGGACGTCGATGCCGAGAATATGGACGGCAAGGACAATTAGTCCGGTCATCTGAATTCATGCGCCATCCCGGCACGGGCCGGGGTGGCGCATTCCTGTCGGGAGGCCGCCCATGCAGATCTTCGCAGGTCTCGGCAATCCGGGCGCGAACTACGCGCTCAACCGGCACAATGTCGGGTTCATGGCGGTGGATGCAATCCACGACATGCATGGCTTCGGCCCGTGGATGAAGAGTTTTTCCGGGCTGGCATCGGCGGGCAGGTTCGGTACCGAGAAGGTGCTGCTCCTGAAACCGCAGACGTTCATGAACAAAAGCGGCCAGTCGATCGGCGAGGCCATGCGCTTCTACAAGCTGGAGCCGGACGCCGTCACGGTCCTCTACGACGAACTCGATCTGGCGGCGTTCAAGGTCAAGGTGAAGACGGGCGGCGGCGCGGCGGGCCATAATGGCATCCGCTCGACCATTCAGCATATCGGCGCGGAATTCCGCCGCGTTCGGATAGGTATCGACCATCCCGGCCACAGGGACCGCGTGACCTCTCATGTCCTTGGCAATTTCGCGAAGGCGGAAATGGATGATCTCGCGCACCTCCTTGGTGCCATCGCCTCCGAAGCGCACTGGCTGGCCGATGGCGACGACGCGCGTTTCATGTCGGACGTCGCGGTTCGGATGCAGGGATGAGGCGGCTGTCGCCAGGTCGCATATCCTGCTGATGTTTGGCGCTGCCAGCCTTGTAGCCGCGCTGTCGACCTACATGGCCATCATTGCTATTGGCCCCTTTGTCGGTGCCTTTCCCGTTCCCCTGGCCGGCGCGGGTTCCAGCTATGTGCTTGGATGGTGGCTGGGCATCGGCGCACTGGCTGGCTTGAACAGACGGAGACCCCCCGGGAGGATAGTATGAAACTGAATCAGGTTACGGTCGGCTGCACGGATTATGGCGCCTCCGTTGCGTTCTACCGGTCGCTCGGCCTACGGCAGATCGTCGATTCACCGCCATCATATGCGCGGTTCGAGACGCGGACGGGTGAGACTTTCTCCATCCATCACACGGACGAGATCGGTAGCGTCTCCACTGTGGTGTATTTCGAGGTTGATGATGTCGATGCGGAGGTTGCACGGATCGAGGCCGCCGGAATGGTCATCTCATCGCCCGCCGCCGATCAGGGCTGGCGCTGGCGCGAGGCGCGGCTACATGATCCGGCTGGCAACGAAATTTGTATTTTCCATGGCGGCGAGGACCGGCGGTTTCCGCCCTGGCGCCTGACCGAGAATGACCAAGAGGACGATTAAATGGGTTTCAAATGCGGTATCGTCGGGCTGCCCAATGTCGGCAAGTCCACGCTGTTCAACGCGCTGACGGAGACACAGGCGGCGCAGGCGGCGAATTTCCCGTTCTGCACGATCGAGCCCAATGTCGGGCAGGTCGGTGTCCCCGATCCGCGGCTCGACAAGCTGGCGCAGATCGCGAAATCCGCGAAAATCATTCCGACGCAGCTCGCCTTCGTCGACATTGCGGGGCTGGTGAAGGGCGCGTCGTCGGGCGAGGGGCTTGGCAACCAGTTTCTGGCGAACATCCGCGAAGTCGATGCCATCGTCCATGTGCTGCGCTGTTTCGAGGATGACGACATCACCCATGTCGATGGCCGCGTCGATCCCGTGTCGGATGCCGAAGTCGTCGAAACCGAGCTGATGCTGGCCGACGCCGAATCGCTGGAGCGGCGGGTGCCGACGGCCGAGAAAAAGGCCGCGCAGGGCGACAAGGAGGCGAAAATCCAGGCCAGCGTCCTCGGACAGGCGCTGAAGCTGCTCCACGAAGGGAAGCCCGCACGTCTGGTGGAACCCAAGGACGCGGAGGAAGCACGCGTCTTCAAACAGGCGCAGCTATTGACCGCCAAGCCGGTTCTGTACGTTTGCAACGTGGGTGAGGACGAGGCGGCGACCGGCAATGAATATAGCGCGGCGGTCGCGAAAAAGGCCGAAGCGGAGGGCGCGCTGAGCGTCGTTATTTCCGCCGCCATCGAAGCGGAAATCAGCCAGATGGACGCCGCCGACCGCCCCGAATTCCTGTCGGACCTTGGCCTGACCGAAACCGGCCTGACGCAGATTATCCGCGCCGGTTATTCACTGCTCGACCTCATCACCTTCTTCACCGTCGGGCCGAAGGAGGCGCGGGCGTGGACCACCCACAAGGGCGCGACCGCGCCAAATGCGGCGGGCGAGATCCATACGGATTTCGAAAAGGGCTTCATCCGCGCCGAAACCACCGCCTATGACGATTTCGTCGCCTGCGGCGGCGAGGCGGGTGCGAAGGAAGCCGGGAAACTGCGGCTGGAGGGCAAGGAATATCTGGTGCGGGACGGCGACGTCATGCACTTTAGGTTCAATGTGTAAAACCAGCCTGGCTACCCACCGCCTATATCTGCAGGTCTTTTAAAAAGATCATCCCGAGCGTAGTGAAAGGACGCGCGGTGGTTTTGCAGCGGCTTGGGTGCGTCCTTCGACTGCGCTCAGGATGATCGGATTTGGTATTTTCCGTTCATGTGGCATGGTTTCCAAGGAAGCGCCTGTCTTTACCCGCAATAGATCCTGACAATCTCGCCGGTTTCGGGTGAGGTTTCCACGTTCACCCGGTCGGTGCGGAAGTCCATCGTAACGGCGTCGCCGCTTTTGTGCATGCGCAGCATGCTGGCCGAGAAGGCGCGTTTCAGCGTGTCTGGATCGACGGCGCTTGGCATTTTGCCAAGGAAATCGGCCACCGCTGAGGCATCGCATTCACCTGCGCCATAAGCCGGAATGTCGGCGGCGGCGGTTTCCTCCGCGCCCGGATCGCCCGCCTTTACGAAGCGCATGGCGAAGCGGTCGGTCTTTCCGCGCAGGGCAGGGTCAAAGACCGATTTGGCATGATTGTCGGCGGGATTGTCGAAAAAGGCCTCCCGCGCGGCGAGGCGGAAGCCCGCTTTCCTGAAATCGTTGAGCACGATGTCGGGCTTGATGCGGTGCGTTGCCTGCACATCGGTGCGCGGGTCGTCGCCGTCGCCGACATGGTCGATGACCGTGATGCTGCCGCCGGGCCGCAGCGCGCGGTGCAGTTCGGACAGCACAATTTGCGGTTCGGTGCGCGGCAGGCCAAATTCGGCGCTTTCGAAATAGAGGTCGTGATAGACGAGGTGGAAGAACGCCCTGTCGATGCTGGACGGGGCGAGCTGCATCTGCATGAAATCGACGTTCATGACCGCGGCGTTCGGAACACGTTCGCCATAGTTTCTCTGCTCGACGGCTGCCTTGATCCGCTCACGCGCGCCAAAGGCCGCCGGATTCTGCGCAATGACGCGGCCGTCCGGGCCGACGGCACGCGCAAGCAGCTCCGTATAATAACCCCCGCCCGCGAACATATCGAGCACGCGGTCGCCGCCCTCAAGCCGTGCAAAGGCGAGTGCCCTTGCCGGCATGCGGCTGTCGTCGAGGTCCGTGTCGCGCTTGTCGCGGTCGCCGCGTTCGACGATGAGCGCAGCTTCCGCCTCCGTCATCGGAGCAGCGGTGGCGGGCGCGGCGGTCAGCAGCAGCAGCGCCGCGGCGCAGGCGGTAAGCGTTTTCATGTCTTTTCTCCCCTGATGGCGATCGGACGGCACTTGCCGCCAGATCGCGCGTTCGACAAATAATGACTGATCGTGAGACAATCGCTGCCGCCCTTTCCCGCATCGGAAAAGAGGCGTTCCACCATATCGACGAAACGTTCGACGAACTGCGCTATCGCGGGCAGCGCAGGATGCGTCCGCTCACCATTCACGCATTTGCCGGATATCGCAATTGCGACGCGGTGCGCCTGTCGGGCCGGGTGCTGGAATATAGAAAGCCGATCACACCCGGTACGTCCACGCTGTCGCGTCTGCGCGCCATGCTGGCCGTCTATGAAAGCGATGAAGTGCCGGGCGTGCGGATCGTGATGGATGGCTATGGCGGCCGGCACGAAACCGTGACCGACGATGAGGGGTATTTCCATTTCGAGATCGCGCTGACCGGCAGGGCATCACCCCATATCACCGGCTGGGAAGAGGTCACACTTGCCGCGCCGGACAGCCCCGCGCAGCCTGCCCGCGTCACCGCCCCAGTGCTGGCACCCGGTATCGATACCGAGCTTGGCATCATTTCCGATATTGACGACACCGTTGTCGAAACCGGAGCGACGAATTTCATCAAGAACTGGCGGCGCGTTCTGGTCGACCGGCCGGAAGACAGGAAAGCCGTTCCGGGTGCATCCGATCTTTACCGGACGCTGGTCGTCGACGGCAAGGCGCCGCGGCGGCCGATCTTCTACGTGTCGTCCAGCCCGTGGAATTTATATGGGTTTATCACACGCTTCAAGGCGCTGAACAATATTCCGCATGGGCCGATGTTCCTGAAAGATTACGGCATCGCACGGGACAAGTTCATTGCCGGCGGCCATGATACGCACAAGATCGCGGCGATTGAGACCATCCTGGCCTTCTATCCGCAATATCGTTTCCTGCTGATCGGCGACAATGGGCAGCAGGATGTGGAAGTCTACGCGCAGGTCGTGCGCGATTTCCCGGAGAATGTGGCGGGCGTCTTTATCCGCGATGTTTCCGGCACCTGCCGTCAGGGCGCGAATGGCACGCTGCTGGCCGAGGTTGAGGCGACGGGAACGCCGGTCTACTGCGGCAGCGGATTTGCCGATGCGATGACGCTGGTCGAGCGGGTCGGTTTTGGGCGGGATGAAGAGGCAGTGCGGGCCGTGCTGCCGGACGGGAAAGCCAAGGCGTAAACGCGGTTTGCTTGGCCTTTTCCGCCCTGCAACCCACTATCCCCCGAGTATCCCGAGCGCAGTCGAAGAACGCGCAATAGCATTGCAGCAGCCTGGGTGCGTCCTTCGACTGCGCTCGGGATGATCGGGATTCAGGGACGGCATCTGGCGTTAGCACCACCAGGCCGCGTCATTTGAAAAAATGGTGCCCGGGGACGGATTCGAACCGCCGACACTGCGATTTTCAGTCGCATGCTCTACCAACTGAGCTACCCGGGCACGGGGTTCGTCAACGGGCGAAATGGCCGTGGCGAAGGCGCGGACATAGGGCCGTGATCAGGGATTGTCCAGCGCTTCGGACATGTCCGGCGGCTCTTCTTCGGGAGCGACCGGCACGCGGTAATCCTCGCCCAGCCACTTCAGCAGGTCGCGATCGCGGCAGACGGGTGAGCAAAAGGGGCGCGCGGCGGCCGTGGCGGGATTTCCGCACATCGGGCAGGTGGCGCCGCGGGTCTGGTTAATTCGCACTGACATCGCCCCACCATAAAGGGTCGTGCCCCTTTGAATTCAAGGTGGGCGCGACACCGGTGCGCCGGAAAAGCTCCTCAATCAGCGCGGGCCGGGCGGCCAGCCAGTCGCGAACCGCCTGGCCCGCGCTCAGATCCAGATGATGTTTCGCGCCTGCCCTTTCGGCGCGGCGCAGCAGGTCGAGCGCGGCGGTTGCGGCGGCCTGGTTCTGCGCGCGCTCCATCAGGGAGGGACGGCGGCGCGGACGCACCACCTGCAGCAGGCCAAAACCATTTATGCCGGTGCGTTCGAAGGGAAGGGGCAGCAGGCGGTCAAAGGCAGCCGCGATACGCTGGCGCGCCGCCTTGCCTTCAACACCAGGCACATCGATCAGGATCGAGCCGGTGATGCCGAGCCTGCGCACCGCGCGCGCCGCCGCCTGTACGCCTGCAAGGGCGAGCGCCTCCATGGCAAGGCTGCCGTCAATGTCGATGGTGGTGCCCGCGGGCGTAGGCACGATGGTCAGCAGGCCGCCATTAAAGGCGATCACGCCGGTGCGCGCGTCGTCGATGAGGTTCGACCAGCCGGCGGCCTCCAGGTCTCCTGTCATCGCCTGCGGAACCGCGGCGGCGGCATCGGTCATTACCGCTTTTGCGCTGCGGGCGCGGCCGCGTTCCGGAATGGCCTCGCGCTCGATCCGCAGGGGAACTGCCGCCCCTTCGGTCCGCCCTTCGGGCCAGGCGGGCAGGAAGACGGTTTCACCGGCGATATCCGCCTCTCCGCCCCGGCCAAGCTTCCTGGTCAGGCGGCCCTGATGCACGCTGCCGAAGCGAAGCTCGCCTGCGCGGTCGATATGGGCTTCGGCGATCTCGCCGTCCTCGACCAGCGCGAAGCGGGTTTCCCCAATGCCGCGCTCGCAAATCCAGCCGTCAGACATGGAATCCGGCAGTCAGCAGCAGCGTGCGCGTTTCCAGAAGGGGGAGGCCGACGACGCCGGTATAGCTGCCCGACATGAATGGGATCAGCGCGGCAGCGCGGCCCTGAATGGCATAGCCCGCCGCCTTGCCGAGCCCCTCGCCGCTGTCGACATAGGCGTCGATTTCGGCGCTCGACAGGCGCTTGAACTTGACGATGCTTTCGGAAAGCTTCCGGCGCAGCGTCCCGTCCGCCGCGATGAGCGCGACGCCGGAGAAAACCCGGTGCCTGCGCCCGGACATCAGCTTCAGGCAGGCGCGAACCGTGTCATTGTCCCTCGCAGGCGGCATGATGCGGCGGCCGAGCGCGACGGTGGTGTCGCCGGCAAGTACGCATTCCCCCGCTTCGCGCGGCACGGCGGCGGCCTTTTCCGCGGCCATGCGCGCTGCGTAGATACGCGGAAGCTCGCCCGCATGCGGGGTTTCATCGATATCGGGCGACTGGATACGATCCGGCACGACACCGATCTGCGCCAGCAATTCCCGCCTTCGCGGGCTGGACGAGGCCAGAACAAGCTTGGGCACTGTCACAGGCAAGCCTGCCCGGCGCGCACTATTTGAAGCGGTAAGTGATACGACCCTTGGTCAGGTCATAGGGCGTCAGCTCGACGAGAACCTCGTCGCCGACCAGCACGCGAATACGATTCTTGCGCATCTTGCCCGCCGTATGACCCAGCACTTCATGGCCGTTTTCGAGCGTGACACGGAACATAGCATTCGGAAGGAGCTCCGTAATCTTGCCGTTCATCTCGAT
The DNA here is from genome assembly GCF_019204005.1 of Pacificimonas pallii. Taxonomy (GTDB): domain Bacteria; phylum Pseudomonadota; class Alphaproteobacteria; order Sphingomonadales; family Sphingomonadaceae; genus Pacificimonas; species Pacificimonas pallii. The sequence goes on from NZ_JAGSPA010000001.1 coordinate 930,135, forward strand.
GAGTTCTTCTTTGGCCAAACCTAATCCTCTTATCCATTTGTGCGCCGCAATCAGCGCGCTCTCCTCTAGCAAATGGGGGCGGAAGGCAAGATTTTCAATTTTTGGGCGATGCCGCGTGTCGCCACTCGATCTCGGTGCCATGCGGGTGGGTGAGGCCGAGGAGGCGCTTTTCGCCTGCGGGCCACAGCGTCAGGTCGACGTGCATGGGTTTGCCGACCTCGGCCATCTCGTAGGACAACCAGGCGAGCGGGGCGTCCGCCGGGGCGGTGTTGCCGATCCGCGTCATGTGGTCATGGATGCGGCGCTGCGAGTCGGCGGGGAAATATTGCAGGGCAACGCTGTGCATCAGGACGGTGACGGTACCGGGGGCCGGGTGCAGGTGTCGCTCCGTCCAGGCGGCGGCGTCGCCCCTGTCGATCGGGGGCGGATCCGCGGCGGCGCGGGCCAGGGCGGCCTCAAGGCGGGTGACGCGTTCCTGCTGATCAGGCCAGACATAGGCCATGAGGGCGGCGCGCGTGGCCTCGTCGGTGACGTCGAGCGGGTTGAGGTCGACCCCGCGGCGTTCGGTGATGCGGACCTCGGCAGCGGGGGGCTGCATCCCCCGCCATATGGGCCTGATCCGGACGGCGGAGCTGCGATTTCCCATCTTCAGCCCGCCAAAATCATAGGCATAGTCGTCGAGACGCAGGTTGAGGCCCGCGCTTGCGCCCACTTCGAACAGGCGAATGGTGAGGCCGGTTTCGGCTGCGATGGTCATCAGGCCCGGCATGAGCGCGCCCGAACGCCCGACTTCGTTCGTCTGCGGCGCGCTGCCGAGCCAGGGCAGGAGGTCCGCATCCACGCTGGCAATCGCAGCCTTCAACGCCGCGGCGAGCTGGTCGCGGCCAGGCATTGCCGCGGGCGGATATAACGCGTCAAGCTGCGGCAGCCTGCCGGCGCGGCGGACGGCGTTGAGGGCGCCGGTGACACGCATGACGAGGGCGTCCTTCGTGGCGTGCGCCTCGTCCCCGGGCCATTCGCGGATGCGGCGGGAGAAATCCGCATCGCCCGTCAAGGCGCCAGGCAGGGCATCGCAAAGAAGGGCCATGAACGGCGCGCCCATCGTCTCGCACCAGCGGGCCTGTTCATGGAAGATCGTTCGCCAGTCGGTCATGCGGAACCGCCTGGATTTGCCTCATTTCCGTGCATAGCCGAATGCGGATACCGATACCGATACCGAAATGCCCTGCGGGCAGCACGGTGCCTCCGCATTCGCGGGGGTGACATGTGGCGGCGGCCCCCTCCGCTCAACCGCGCCTCAGGCGTTTCGCGTTGGCGGTCGCGGTCGCGTGCACGGGCTTCAGCAGGCGCGCGGCGGCGTCCATGGGGGAACTGGCCTTGCCCATGTCGGCAAATCCCTTGCCAAAGGCCTGCATCTTTTCCGGGATCATGCGGCCGATTTCGGTCATATCGGCATTTACGGGATTTTCCGCGGCACCGTAGAGAATATTCGCCCGTTTCGTCAGCACATAGGCGCTCGCCGCCATGGTTTCGCCCCACATCAGCGAGATGTTCATCGCCTGCGTCAGGTTGTCAAATGGTGAGAAGGCCCGCGCCTTCCTGCTGTTCTTTTTCACGTTCGGTGAACCCCTGCTTGCGGCATAATTGCCCCTCGCTATAGCAGCGGACTTAAGATGAAGCGAACCTGTCATGACTGATACATTGATCTTTGCCATCCCCAAGGGGCGTATCCTCAAGGAAGCGCTGCCGCTGCTCGCCAGGGCGGGCATCGAGCCCGATGCCGATTTTCACGATCCGGCGAGCCGCGCGCTGCAGTTCGGCACGAACGTGCCCGGGCTGTCGCTGATCCGTGTGCGTGCCTTCGATGCGGCGACATTCGTGGCGCATGGCGCAGCGGATTTCGGTATTGTCGGCTCCGACGTGATCGACGAATTCGGCTATGAAGCGCTCTATGCGCCCGTGGATCTGAAGATTGGCGGCTGCCGCCTGTCGGTGGCGGAGCCCAAGGCGCTGGCCGAGGATGACGATCCGCGCAGCTGGAGCCATGTGCGCGTCGCCACCAAATATCCGAACATCACCAGCCGCCACTTTGCCGCGCGGGGCGTGCAGGCGGAATGCGTGAAGCTGAACGGCGCGATGGAGCTGGCGCCGAGGCTGGGCCTGACCAACCGTATCGTCGATCTGGTGTCATCGGGTCAGACGCTGAAGGAAAACGGCCTGGTCGAGGTGGAGGTCATCGCCGACGTCTCCTCCCGCCTGATCGTCAGCCGCCCATCCTTCAAGCGGAAGGCCGAGGTCATGACCGACTGGCTGGCGCGGTTCCGCGAGGCGGTCGATGCTTAGGCTCGACGCGTCGGCAAGCGGTTTTGCCGAACGGTTCAGCACGCTTGTCGAGGCGGGGCGTGAGGCCGATACCGATGTGTCGGATGCGGTGCGGGGCATCCTGCAACGGGTACGGACGGACGGCGATGCGGCGCTGCTGTCTCTGACCCGGAAATTCGACCGGATCGATGTGGCGGCAGATGGTCTTGCGATTACGCAGGCCGAAATGGATGCGGCGTGCGCGGAGGTCGCCCCGGACCTGATGGCGGCGCTGGAACTGGCGGCGGCGCGCATCCGGATATTTCACGAGGCGCAGCGGCCCGCCGGACACGAGCAGGTCGATACGGACGGCAATCGCACGGGCTGGCGGTACACCGCGGTCGATGCGGCGGGGGTCTATATTCCGGGCGGACGGGCGACCTACCCCTCGTCGGTCCTGATGAACGCGATTCCGGCGAAGGTGGCGGGTGTGGAGCGCCTGGTCATGGTGACGCCGACGCCGGATGGCCGCATGAACCCGCTGGTGCTGGCGGCGGCGCGGCTGGCGGGTGTTGACGAGATTTACCGCGTGGGCGGGGCGCAGGCCGTGGCCGCGCTCGCCTATGGCACTGAAACGATCGCGCCTGTGGACGTCATTACAGGTCCCGGCAATGCGTATGTGGCAGAGGCGAAGCGGCAGCTTTATGGCCGCGTCGGCATCGACATGGTGGCCGGGCCATCGGAAATCCTCGTCGTGGCCGATAAGGGCGCCGATGCCGACATTCTGGCCGCCGACCTCCTCAGTCAGGCGGAGCATGATCCGGTCGCGCAGGCCATCCTGATCACGGATTCGGCTGAACTGGCGGATGCCGTCGCAGCGGCGGTGCCGCGCGCGCTTGCGCATATTTCGACAAAGGCGGTGGCGGCGGAAAGCTGGGACGCGCACGGCGCCATCATCACCGTGGCGGCGCTGGGCGATGCCGTGCCGCTGATCGATGCGCTGGCGCCGGAACATCTGGCGCTGGCCGTGGCCGATCCAGAGACGCTGTTTCAACGCGTGCGGCACGCGGGCAGCGTCTTCATGGGCTATATGACACCCGAGGCGATTGGCGATTATGTGGCGGGGCCGAACCACACGCTGCCAACCGGGCGGCGGGCGCGGTTTTCCAGCGGGCTTGGCGTTGCGGATTTCATGAAGCGGACGACGTTTCTGGCCTGTTCCGATGCCGGATTTGCCGCCATCGGGCCTGCCGCGGCGACCCTGGCGGAGGCCGAGGGATTGCCCGCGCACGCGCTGTCGGTCACGCGGCGGTTTTGAGGTTGGGGGGGTGTACCCCCGATTCCGTCACCCCGGCGTCGGCAGGTATGACGTGAATATTTGAGTGCAATTCGCCAATCGGATCATCCTTCGGCTGCGCTTAGGATGATCGGGTTACGGGTGAGGTGTTTCCGCCGTCACACCTTCGCCCCGCTGTCATCGACGATATCGCCCTCCGTCTGCTGACGCGCCCACATGTCGGCGTAGATCCCAGCCTGCGCCAGTAGCGCGGCATGCGTGCCGCGTTCGACGATCTCGCCATCGGCCATGACGAGGATTTCGTCGGCGTCGGTGATCGTTGACAGCCGGTGCGCGATGGTCAGCGTCGTACGGCCCTGCTGCGCCGCGCGCAGGCTGTCCTGAATCGCACCCTCGGTATGGCTGTCGAGCGCGCTGGTCGCCTCGTCCAGAATCAGGATGGGCGGGTCCTTCAGGATGGTGCGGGCGATGGCGACGCGCTGCTTCTCGCCGCCTGACAGTTTCAGGCCGCGCTCGCCGACGATGGTGTCATAGCCCTTGGGCAGGCTCGTGATGAAATCGTGGATTTGCGCGGCGCGGGCGGCCGCCTCGATTTCCGCTGCGCTCGCCCCCTCGCGGCCATAGCCGATATTGTAGCCGACGGTGTCGTTGAACAGCACGGTGTCCTGCGGCACGATGCCGATGGCCGCGCGCAGCGATCCCTGCGTGACGGCGCCAATGTCCTGCCCGTCGATCGTGACCCGGCCGCTTTCAATGTCGTAGAAGCGATAGAGGATGCGGCTGAGCGTTGATTTGCCCGCCCCCGACTGACCGACGACGGCGACCGTCGCGCCGGCAGGGACGGAAAAGCTGATGCCGCGCAGGATCGCGCGATCCGCCTCGTAGCGGAAATGGACATCCTCGAAAGCCACCGCGCCGCCATTCACGCTGAGCGGAGCGGCTCCCGGCGGATCGGCGATCTCGGCCCGCGTGTCGATCAGGCGGAACATCTCCTCCATATCGACAAGGCCCTGCTTGATCGAGCGATAGACCCAGCCAAGCGCGTCGAGCGGGCGGAAAAGCTGCATAAGGAGCGTATTGACCAGGACCAGATCACCGACCGTCATCCTGCCCTGGCTCCAGTTCCAGATTGTATAGGCCATCGCGCCCGCCATGGTCAGATTGGTGATGAGCGCCTGACCGATGTTCAGCGCGGAAAGGGACGTCTCGTTCTTGACCGCGCTGTCGCGATATTTCGACGCCGCGCGGTCGTAATTGCGCGTTTCGCGTTCCTCAGCGTTGAAATATTTGACGGTTTCGTAGTTGAGGAGGCTGTCCACGGCGCGCTGGGCGGTGGCGTTGTCGTCCTCGACCATCTGACGGCGCAGCTGCTGCCGCCATTCGGTGATGCGCCATGTGAACAGGATGTAGCTGGCGACGGCGACCAGCATGGCGAGCACGGCGAGCGGGCCAAGCTTTATCCAGAAAATACCGCACACCACCGCCAGTTCAAGGAAGGTGGGAACGATATTGAACAGCAGGAAATAGAGCATGGAATCGATGCTCTTCGTCCCGCGCTCGATGATCCGGGTCAGCGCGCCGGTGCGCCGCTCCAGATGAAAGCGCAGGCTGAGCCTGTGCATGTGCCGGAAGACGTCGATGGCGAAATTCGTGACGGCCGCCTGCCCCACGCTTTCGAAAATCGCGTTGCGGGCATTGTCGAACAGGGTCGCACCGAAACGTGCGCCGGAATATGCGACGACCATCGAGACAGCGACCCACAGCGCGCTTTCACCCGCGCCGACGGCGCCCGCCTCGCCGCTCATCGCGTCGATGGCGGCCTTATAGGCGAACGGCATGGCAAGGATGACGGCTTTCGATGCCAGCACCATGAAAAGCGCGCCGCCAATCCGCCATTTCAGGTCGGTTCGGCCTTCAGGCCACAAATAAGGGAGGAAGCGGAGCAGAAGCCGCCGTTCGGATGCCATGAATATTCATATGGGGATAAATGGTTACCATCGCCAGAGACACGAACGCCGCGTGACGAAGCTCACGCTTAGACGGAACCTGGAACGCCTATGCCCGTTGTGTAGCCGGAAGGACGATGCGATGCAGGAAGTATTTGTAGCCATGGCAATATTGGGGTGCGGCCATACGGCCGGCACCTGCGAAACCGTCAGCATCGTCGACGCGAATTTCGGAAGCGTGGATGCGTGCCATGCTGCCGCTCCGGGTGTTCTGCGCAAGCTTACCGATATTGACTTCCCCGTCGTCACCATTGAATGCGATGGCCGCGAAAAGCTGGCCAAGCGCGCCAAGGCGCAGAACAAGGCACTCGGCTAGCATCGGCGGCGAGCGCACCGGCTCGCCCCCCGATATTCACGTCATGCGGCGGCCTGTTGCCGCGGCTGGTAGCCAAGAACGGCCTTCGTCTCCAGAAATTCGCCGAACGCATGGTCGCCCCATTCGCGGCCATTGCCCGACATCTTATAGCCCCCGAACGGCGCCATGAAGTCGATATCGGCACCGTTGATGTTGACCTGGCCTGCGCGTAGTTTCGACGCCACCTCGCGCACCTTTTCCATGTCTGTCCCCTGCACATAGGCTGCGAGGCCGTATTCGGTGTCATTGCCTTCATCGATGGCCTGGTCGAGATTATCATAGCCAAGGATCGAGACGACCGGCCCGAAAATCTCTTCCTTCGCGATGGCCATTTCATTGTTCACGTTCGCGAATATTGTCGGCTTCACATAATATCCCTTTTCGAGGCCGTCGGGACGGCCGACGCCGCCGGTGATGAGTTCAGCGCCCTCGTCAATGCCCTTCTGAATCAGGTCCTGAATCTTGTCGAACTGGGTTTCGGAAACGACGGGTCCCATCTTGGCATTGCCATTGGGGTCGCCCGGTGCCCAGCCTTCCGCCGTGGCCCTGGCGACCCCGATCGCCTCGTCCATGCGGGCGGCGGGGACGAACATGCGGGTCGGCGCATTGCACGACTGGCCGCTGTTCATCATCACGCCTGACACACCGCGCGATACCGCATCGGCGAAGCCGTCATCGTCGAGGAGGATGTTGGGCGATTTCCCGCCGAGTTCCTGGTGCACGCGCTTGACCGTGGGTGCCGCATCCCTGGCAACGGCGATGCCCGCGCGGGTGGAACCGGTGAAGCTGACCATGTCGACGTCGGGATGCTTCGAAATCGCGCTGCCGACGGTGGGCCCGTCGCCATTGACGAGGTTGAAGACACCCTTGGGCACGCCCGCCGCGTGCAGGATCTCCGCCAGCAGATAGCCGGAGAAAGGCGCGATTTCGGATGGCTTCAGCACCATTGTGCAGCCGGTCGCCAGCGCCGGCGCGATCTTGCACGCCATCTGGTTCACCGGCCAGTTCCACGGTGTGATGAAGCCGCAGACGCCAATCGGCTCCCTGACGATCGCGGTGGTGCCCCGTTCCTCATGGAAATTATAACCCTTCAGGACTTCCATCGCAGTGTTGAAATGCGCCATGCCGAGCGCGGCCTGCGCGCTGGAGGACAGCCATGCGGGCGCCCCCATTTCCTCCGTGATGGCGGCGGCCATTTCGTCCTGCCGCTTTTGATATTCACCCATGATCGCGCCCAGAAGCGCGATGCGGTCTTCGCGGCTGGTGCGCGAAAAGGTCGTGAAGGCTGCCTTTGCCGCGGCGACAGCGGCATCGACATCGGCGGCGGTGCCCATGGCGATCCGGCCCGCGGGTTCTTCTGTCGCCGGATTGATCACATCGGCTGAGCCTGCGCCCGGCGCCGGGTCCACCCACGCACCGTCAATGTAGAATTTCATATAGTCGCGCATATCGCTCATTCCTCGTCATGTGATGTGGCTGTCTCTGACTGGACAATATAGCGCGCGCGGCATTCCCGCGCCTCTCAATAAAGGAGGCGCGGACGCGGCAAGGCGGATTGTCAGCTTCCTGCGAAAAGGCTGAGCGCCGCGGCGGTCATCGCCTCGACGCCCGTCGTGATCGTGGGCGCGGGGTCCGGTGCCCATTTCGACGAATGCAGCGAAGGCAATTTTGTCATGTCGCCGCCCGCGGCTTCGATGGCCTCCGCGCGTGCGCCGCCGACCCAGAATAGCGTGCTTTCGACATTGCGGTCGGCGCGGTGGTAGCGGCTGAAATCCTCGCCGCCCATGACCGGCGTCGCGCGGATGACGCGGTCTTCGCCGAAGCGGGCGCGGAACAGGTCTTCCAGCGCTTCGGTCTGCTCGATCGTGTTGAAGGTGGCGGGGGTATAGATGTCCTCCCAGCTGACATCGGGCATCTTGTCCTCCGGAATACCCGCGGCCTGCGCCTCGGCGGCGGCGATGCGCCGGATACCGGTCAGCAGATGTTCGCGCACCGCATCCGTATACGACCGCACCGTGATCTGCAGTCGCGCTTCATTGGGGATGATGTTGTGCTTGGTACCCGCGTTGAATGCGCCGACCGTGACCACGGCCGGATCCTGCGGATTGGTTTCGCGCGACACCAGTGTTTGCAGCGATCCCACGATCCGTGCGGCGACCACGATCGGGTCCTTCGTCGTATGCGGATAGGCACCGTGGCCGCCTTCGCCGTGGACGACAATATCGACGCTGTCGACATTTGCCATGGCAAAGCCCGGCACCATGGCGATCTGTCCGGCAGGCAATTGCGCGGCGTCGTGCAGGGCGATGGCGTGGTCAGGCCTTGGGAAGCGTTCATAGAGGCCGTCGTCCAGCATCGCCTTCGCGCCAAGGCCGGTTTCCTCCGCAGGCTGCGCGATCATGACGAGCGTGCCGGACCATGCGTCCCTGTTGCCAGACAGATAGCGCGCCGTGCCGACCCAGCTCGACATGTGAATATCATGGCCGCAGGCGTGCATGACACCTGACGTGCCGCCGGATTTCACGGTGACGGTCCGCTTGCTGGCATAGGGAAGGCCGGTTTCCTCGGTAACGGGCAGGCCGTCCATGTCCGCGCGGATCATGACCGTCGGTCCGTTGCCATTTGCCATGACGCCGACAACGCCCGTGCCGCCGACCTGTTCGGTCACCCTGAAGCCAAGGGCATTCAGCTCGCTTGCCATGCGGGCGGCGGTTTCGATTTCCTGTCCCGACACTTCCGGGTTGGCGTGCAGATGTTTGTAGAGGTCGAGCAGATAGGGGGTGTCGGCGGCGACGGCATCGGAGAGTTCATCGGCGGCGGCCGGGGCGGAAAGAACGGTGCCGATGAGGGCGGCGGCGATGGCGACGTGGCGCATGTGGGACTCCCTGGGAAACAATTGCGACCTCGCGCGAACAAGGCCGCCCTGGCCTGACCTTAGGACCATCGTCGCTCCGGCGAAAGCCGGGTGACGTGATGGGGCGGCGGCAATCCCCCAGATTCAGTCCTCCCGAGCGCAGTCGAGGGACGCCCCCCGACTCACTGCGAAAAGAGAGTGCATCCTTCGAATGCGCTCGGGATGATCGAATTCAAATGTGGTCCCAACCAGCGAAACCGCCCCGTCCTATGGCAGGTGCTTCAGCAGCCCGACGATCCAGCGCACGCGGTCGTTGAACAGCTTGGGCGTGAAATACTGGTTGGTCCCCGCTTTCGTGATCTCGCCCAGCGTTGGGTATGGTGCGATGTAGCCGGTCATCTGACTGAGCTTCAGGCCCTGCGCGATGGCCAGCGACCAGGGGTGGATGAGTTCGCCTGCGCTGGTGCCGACGATGCCGCAGCCGACGATTTTTCCCTTTGACAGGACGATCTTGATCCTGCCCATCGGCTTGTCCTCAGCCTTGGCGCGGTCATTGTCCGCCATGGCCGCCTGCAGGATCTGAATGCCGGGCATGCCGCGGTCACGCGCCATTCTTTCGGTCATGCCGACATTGGCGAGTTCCGGGTCGGTAAACGTCACCCAGGGCAGGGCGTCGTAGCTCGCCTTTGCGGGAATGCGAAAGACAATGTTGCGGATGACGATGCCGCCATCATAGCCCGCGGCGTGGGTGAATTGCGGCCCCTCGCGGCAGTCGCCGATGGCGAACACCTTTTTGTTGCTGGTGCGGAGCCGGGCATCGACCCTGATGGCACCGCGCTCCGTCTCGATCCCCGCCAGTTCCAGGCCAAGGTCGTCGGTGTTGCGCCTGCGGCCGGTGGCGACGAGCACATGGGTGCCGGTTACGTTCGCGCCGTCTTTCAGGGTCAGGGCGACCCTGCCCGCGCCGCCATCAATGCGCTCGACCTCGGCATTTTCGTGGATGACGATGCCCTCCTCATCAAGCGCGGTGCGCACGACGGAAACGAGATCGGGGTCGTCCTTGGCCATGATGATGTCGCGCTCGACAATGCTGACCCTGCTGCCAAGCCGGCGGAAGGCCTGCGCGAGTTCGATGCCGATATTCCCGCCGCCCAGAATGATGAGATGGTCCGGGCGTTCCTTGAGGTCCCAGATCGTCTCGTTCGTCAGATAGGGCGTTTCGGCAAGGCCGGGGATCGGGAAGATCATCGGGCGGCTGCCGGTGGCGATGACGATGCGGCGCGCGGTGTAGGTTTCGCCGCCGGCGTCGAGGGTTGCGGGGCCGGTGAAGCGGGCGCGCTGCTGAACGACATGCGCGCCGAGCCCCTGGAAGCGCTCGGCACTGTCATGCGGCGCGATGGACGCGATGACATCGTGCACATGCTGCATCGACCGGGCGAAATCGATTGTGGGTTCCGCTGTCACGCCCAATTTATCACTGGTGCGCGCGATGTGCGCGGCATGCCCGGCGGCAATGATCGATTTCGACGGCACGCAGCCGACATTCAGGCAGTCGCCGCCCATGCGGTCAGCCTCGAACAAAACGGTCTTCAGGCCAAGCTGCGCCGCGCCGCTGGCCACGGACAGGCCGCCTGATCCGGCACCGATGATTGCGATGTCGTAATTATGGGTCATACCCTGCCTTTCGTGTTGCCAGCGCCGCTGGTTACGAAAGCTGCCCTAGGGTGAAAACGAAAAGAGGGCCACGGAAACGCTCATGGGGGGAGGAGCGTTTCCGTGGCCCCGCTTTAAACTGGATCCGCCCGGAAACATTGGGGGGGGCTGTTGGACGGACCGACTATAGAACACCGCACTTTGAACGAGGTTCCGCACGAAGGTATTTTTTTCATTGCGATCCTTTCCGGGCGTTATTCAGCGGGCGGTCGGCAAAAAGCTGCTCGGCCGTTGGACTGCGCCAACGGTTCAAGCTGCAGACGAAAAGAACGCGTGTCGGCTCGATATGCGCTCAGCCGAATACCCGGTCGAACGTCGTGTCGACATGCTTCATGTGGTAATCGAGGTCGAAGCGGCTTTCGATTTCCTCTGCGGAAAGCGCGCTGGTAACGTCGGGGTCGGCTTTCAGCAGCTCCAGCAGGCTTTCGGCGCCATCGGATTCCCAGACCTTCATCGCGTTGCGCTGCACCAGGCGATAGGAATCCTCGCGGCTGACGCCTGCCTGCGTCAGGGCCAGCAACACCCGCTGTGAATGGATGAGCCCGCCCATGCGGTCCATGTTCCTGCGCATGCGTTCGGGATAGATCAGCAGCTTGTCCATGACACCGGTCAGGCGCACCAGCGCGAAATCCAGCGTGACGGTCGCATCGGGGCCGATCATGCGTTCGACACTGGAATGCGAGATATCCCGCTCGTGCCACAACGCGACGTTCTCCATCGCGGGCACCGCATAGCCGCGCACCAGCCGCGCAAGGCCGGTCAGGTTTTCCGTCAGGATCGGATTGCGCTTGTGCGGCATGGCCGACGAACCCTTCTGCCCGGGGGAGAAATACTCCTCGGCCTCGAGGACTTCGGTACGCTGCAGGTGGCGGATTTCCACGGCAAGACGTTCCACCGACGAGGCGATCACGCCCATGGTAGCGAAGTACATCGCGTGACGGTCGCGGGGGATGACCTGGGTGGAGACCGGCTCCGGCGTCAGGCCCATTTTCCTGGCGACATGCTCCTCGACCCGCGGGTCGATATTGGCGAACGTTCCGACCGCGCCGGAAATGGCGCAGGTGGCGACTTCCGCGCGGGCGAGCTTCATGCGGGCCAGATTGCGGTCGAATTCCGCATAGGCCTGCGCCAGTTTCAGGCCGAAGGTCGTCGGCTCCGCATGGATACCGTGTGAGCGGCCGATGGTGGGCGTATATTTATGCTCCTCGGCGCGGCGCCTGATCACCACCAACAGCTTTTCGATATCCGCGATGAGAATGTCCGCGGCGCGCACCAGCTGCACGTTCAGGCAGGTGTCGAGCACGTCGGAACTGGTCATGCCCTGATGCACGAAGCGGGCTTCGTCACCGACATGTTCCTGGAGGCTGGTCAGGAAGGCGATGACGTCATGCTTCACCTCACGCTCGATCTCGTCGATGCGGTCAATGTCAAAGCCGCCGCGTTCCCATACGGCCTTTGCCGCCTCGGCCGGAACGACGCCAAGCTCGGCGAGCGCATCCATCGCGTGCGCTTCGATCTCGAACCATATCTGAAAGCGGGATTCCGGTTCCCAGATGTCGGTCATTTCCTTGCGGGAATAGCGGGGAATCATGTTTCAGGCTCCTGAATGAGGTGAGCGCCGCGCCTAGCAAGGTGGGCCGAGGGCGGCAACGGAACCTTGCCGCGCCGCCGCCCGTTTTTTTGTCAACGCCGCAAAAACTTGCGAAACAAATGGAGAGTCAGATGAAATTCACGACGATGACCGCCGCCGCCGCCCTGATGATCGCGGCCCCTGTCCTTGCCGAGCCGCATGAAGGCGGCCATGACAAGATGACGGCGACCGAAGCCGCCGCGATGGCGGACGCCAGGGCCGCCGCCGCGACTTCACCGGAAATGGCCGAGGAACGCGGTGAAGCCGCCGCCGAAATGACGAAGGAAGACATCGAGCAGGCGCGCGAGATATTCGACGCGCGCATGGAAGTCGCCGAGGAAAAGGCGGAGCAGGCCGAGGAAATCGCCGAAGCCGCCGATGAATCGCCCGAAGTGCAGGCGGAAGAGGCGGCAGAGGCCGCTGAGGAGATCGCAGAAGAGGAAGCCGAGCAGGCAGCGGAAATCGTCGACGCGAAGGCCGAGCTGATGGAAGAACGGGCCGACCTGAATGAAGATCTGGTCGATGACAAAATCGACGCGATGAAGAAGGCGGCAAAGCCCGAATAAGCTGTAAAGAGAAAGGCGGCGCGCGCCGGGATACCCTGCCCGCGCCGCCTTTTTTCGCGCTTTAGAGCAGGCCGAGCGTCTTGAAGCTGGAACTGCCACCCTTTGCGACGATGATGTGGTCGTGCAGGCCGATGCCGAGCGCGCGGCATATGTCGGAAATCTGCCCCGTCAGCGCAATGTCGTCCCGGCTGGGTTTGGAATCGCCGGAGGGATGATTGTGCACCAGAATGATGGAGGTGGCGCCAAGATCGAGTGCCAGCTTGATCACTTCGCGCACATGGACGGACGTTTCGTTGACGGTCCCCTCCGTCATCTTCTGGTCGCGGATCAGGACGTTGCGCCCGTCGAGCGCCAGCACACGGAATTCCTCGCGCGGATTGTGCGCCATCTGTGCGTGCAGATAATCCTCGACCGCTTGCCAATTGCCAAGGACGGGGCGCTTTGCAATCCTGCCCTTCAACAGCCGCACGGACGCCGTTTGCAGGAATTTGAGCGTGGCGACCACGCTGTCGCCGACGCCGTCCACCAATTTGAGATCATCCGGATCCGCCGACACGACGCCGCCAAATGTCTGGAACCGGTCGATCAGCAGCTTGGCAAGCGTGCGCGTATCCTGCCGCGGCTTCGCGAGCGCCAGAACATATTCCAGCAGTTCATAATCGTGAAACCCGTCACCGCCGCCTGTCAGCATACGCTGCCGCAGCCGTTCCCGGTGGCCCTGTCTCGCCTTTGCGTCGTCCATTTTGCGCTTATGCAACGATGAAGGAAAGGTTGCCAGTGCGCGCGGCGCGCAGCAGATAGCGATCCATGACGATTCCGTGCCAGCGTCACCGTTTCGATATTCCGGACGATGTCCATTATCTGAACTGCGCCTATATGAGCCCGCTGGCGGATCAGGTGAGCGCCGCCATTGCGAAAGGGGCGGCCTATAAGGCGCGGCCCTGGACCTATACGCCCGATCTGTTCTTTTCGATTTCGGAAGCCTTTCGGGAGCGCTGCGCACGGCTGGTGGGCGCGGAGGCGCGGGACATGGCCATCATTCCGTCCGCAAGCTATGGACTTGCCGTGGCCGCGCAGAACCTGCCGCTGGCGAAGGGTCAGGAGGTGGTGACGCTTGAGGCGCAGTTCCCTTCCAACGTCTATGGCTGGCGAACGATGGCCGCCAGGGTCGGTGCCAAGATCGTCACGGCGCGGCGGTCGGGCGGCTCATGGACCGACGCGGTATTGGGCGCGATCGCGCCTGCCACCGGTATCGTCGCCGTGCCGCACTGCCACTGGGTCGATGGCGGCGCGCTCGATCTGATTGCGATCGGAGAGGCGTGCCGGGCGGTCGGTGCCGCGCTGGTTCTCGATCTGACCCAGTCGCTCGGCGCGATGCCGTTCGACCTTGCCGCGGTACAGCCCGATTTCATGGTCGCCGCATGTTATAAATGGCTGCTTGGCCCCTATGGCATCGGCATGATGTACGTCGCGCCGAGATGGCAGGACGGCCGGCCCATCGAAGAAAACTGGATGAACCGCATCGGCAGCGAAAATTTCGCGCGGCTCACGGACTATCAGGACGGCTACCAGCCCGGGGCCCGCCGCTATGACATGGGCGAAAAATCGAACCCGCCATTACTCATGGGGGCGAGCGCGGCGCTCGATCTGATCGATCAATGGGGCGCCGGAAATATCGCCGACACGCTCGGCGCGCGCACCGCGACGCTGGCGGAGGCCGCGCGTCTTATGGGTCTGACCGCGCGGGACGAGCCTGACCGCGCGGCGCATTTCCTGTCCCTTGGTTTTCCCGGTGGGATGCCGGACGATCTGCCGGAACGTCTGGCCGCCAGCCGCGTGTTCGTGTCGGCGCGCGGCACATCGTTAAGGGTCACGCCGCATCTGTGGACGACGGATGAGGACGCACAGCGCCTGATCGGCGTTTTGCGTACATGCAGCCAGCCCGTGGCCAGCGGGACTTAAGTCCCTTGCCGCTTCACGTCTTTAAATGGCGGGATGCGCCCGCGCCGGGTCAGCACGCAGTAAAGACATGTGATCGCGAGCATGAAGATAAGGCCCATGACGCCCATCAGCCCCGCCTCCGGACCGAAATCGCCGCCTGACCAGAAGGTAGGCGCGGCCAGATCGACCGACATCCAGGCATCGGTGGGCGCATTGCCGCTCATCGCGAAACCAAAGATTTTCAACTGGGCGAAATTCCACGACGCATGCAGGCCAACGGATATTGCAAGCCTTCCCGTCAGCAGAACGGGTATGCACCAGACCATTCCGTTCATGGTGAGAATGGCAAAAGCCGGCCACGAAAAGTGATCCGTGAACGCATGGGCCATGCCAAAGAGGACGGACGATATCAGCACCGCCGCGGCAACGCCGTTCCGGGGCCCCAGGACATTCCCCAAACCTTCGGACAGATTGATCAGCAGGAAGCCGCGGAAAAACGCCTCCTCCCACAAGGCCACGAGCAGGGTGTTGACGAGGAGCAGCAGCAAGGGAAGGGCGACGGCGAATCCGTTGACTCCGAACGTCTGAACAAAACCGAGCATGAAAGACAATGCGAAGATGCCAGCGACCGCAGCCGTGCCGATCACGATCCCTGCGAGGAAATCCCATAGTCCCCGCGATTCAAGGGCGAGACCGTATCGACGGATATCGACCTGATCGACCTTCCGCGCCCATACCGCCAGCAGACCGATGAAGATCAATGTGCCGCAGAAGAGCTGCAGCACCTGGCTGGTGATCAGCAGAGCCGGGGCGACCAAAATGCCCAGCAAGAGCGGGAATAAGAGCAGGCGCAGGATGAGCGAAGAGCGGCGATGAAGGAGAAGCATGAATGGCCCGCTGCTGCTATTGACGGGAAACGATTAACAGCTCGGTCGATCCCGGTCGATACCGCCAGCAGCGGGCGATGTATTTTGCCTCAAAATCGTGCCGGAACGCATAATGTCTGTGTGGGACCTGATCCAAGCCTGTGTCCGGGGCCGCATCCTTGCCTTTAGCTGAATTCGTCGTCGATCACGGCGTCGGCTGATCCAGATATTCCGTTCATCCACGTCCGCGCGGACGGTGTGAACAGCAGCCCGTAGGCAATAAGGCCGACGAGAAGCTGCAGGACGAGAAGCACATTCGCAAAGACGGAATTGTCGGCTGCGATCATGTCATAGGTAAAGGGCAGTCCGACCATGAACAGGATGATGGACACCCACATCGCGGCCTTGCTGCGCCGCCGCGACACAAGCAGCGTCAGCCATATCAGCAGGCCGCCCACGACAATGTGGACGATGACAACGAACGCGGCAGGGGAAAATCCCATGCCGCCAGCGTCGGCGAGCAATTGTTCGCGCGACAGATAAGAGTGAACCGCCTCGATCAGCAACGAAGCGAAGATCAGGCGTTCGAACCAGATGATCGGTGATGGTCGCATCCTCAAACTCCCTTCGCCCGCATTTATGCCGACGCGTGGTGAGGATTTCCAGTGCGATGCCGGTCTAGCTGAGCGCCTCCATCAGGCGTGTCATGAACGTCGCGCCGCGCTCCAGCTGAGCGATGTCGAGATATTCGTCGGGCTGGTGCGCCTGGTCGATGGAGCCCGGACCGCAGATGACCACCGGGAATCCGGCCTGCTGGAACTGTCCTGCCTCGGTACCGTAGGCAACCGTCCGCGGCTGGCCGTTATCGCCTGCCAGGCGGCGGACGAAATCTGCGGCGTCCGCGGACTCCAGCCGGCAGGGCGGCGCGGAGGACAGGCGCGTGAAGGTGGCGCCCGCGCCGGAGAAACGGGATTTCAGACGGGTGTCGAGCGCTGCGACCGTTTCCGCAAAATGCGCAAGTTCGGCGTCGGGGTCGATTCCGGGGGGTGCGCGGAAATCGAAGGTAAAGCCGCATTTGCGCGCAAGGATGTTTGCCGCCGTCCCGCCCTCGATCATGCCGACTGTCAGCGTGGCGTGTGGGGGATCGAAGGCCGGGTCGGGGCGGGATTCCAGGTGGGTGGCCAGCGCGGCCAGATCACCGAGCAGCGGCAGCGCGGCCATGATCGCCGATGCGCCCCTGTCCGGCGCGCTGGAATGCCATTCACGACCGGTAATTTCAACGCGGTAGGAATAGACGCCCTTGTGTCCCGTGACCACGCGCATGGAGGTCGGCTCGCCGATAATGGCGCAGCGCGGTGCGGGCAGATGCTTTGCCATTTCCGCAATCATGTCCGGCGCGCCGAGGCAGCCAATTTCCTCGTCATAGGAGAATGCGAAATGCACCGGGTGCGTGAACCGCCCTTTGGCGAAGGCGGGCGCGGCGGCCAGCATCAGCGCCAGAAACCCCTTCATGTCGCAGGTGCCGCGGCCGAACAGGCGATCGCCGCGCGCCGTCATGGTGAACGGATCGCTGGTCCAGGGCTGACCATCCACAGGCACGACATCGGTGTGACCCGACAGAATGACGCCGCCCGGAACGTTGGGGCCGATGCTGGCGTAAAGATTGGCCTTCCTGCCATCCCTGCTGGCAATGCGGGTGCTCTTGATGTCAAGATCCGCCAGATAGGTCTCGACATGGTGGATGAAATCGAGATTCGAATTGCGCGACGTCGTATCGAACGCGATCAGCTCTCCCAGCAGCGTGCGCGCCCGTGCCGTCAGCTCGGCGCCGGTCACACCGCGTAGGGCGGGTGGTCGAGGCCCTTGGGCGAGGATGTGAAAATCTCCGCGCCCTCTTCGGTGATACCGATGGAATGCTCGAACTGCGCGGAAAGCTGCCGGTCGCGCGTGACGGCGGTCCAGCCGTCGCTCAGAACCTTGACGCCTTCCTTGCCGAGATTGATCATTGGTTCGATGGTGAAGAACATGCCGGGGCGCAGCAGCGTTCCGGTGCCGGGTTTGCCGGCGTGGACCACGCTTGGCTCCTCATGAAAGCGCCGCCCCAGTCCATGCCCGCAAAAATCGCGCACGACGGAACAGCGCTGGCTCTCGGCATGGCTTTGGATCGCGTGGCCGATATCGCCCAGATGTGCGCCCGGCTTCGCCGCTTCGATGCCCAGCATCATGCACTCATAGGTGATGTCGACCAGGCGCCTTGCCTTCACACTGACATCGCCGACCAGGAACATGCGGCTGGTATCGCCGTGCCAGCCGTCGATGATGGTGGTGATGTCGATATTGACGATATCGCCCTTCGCCAGCTTTTTGGCGGACGGAATGCCATGGCAGACGACATGATTGATGCTGATACAGCTGGAATGGGAATAGCCGCGGTAAAAGACGGTCGCCGCGACCGACCCCGCCGCCCGGACGAATTCGTAAATGCGGTCGTCGAGTTCCCGCGTGACCGCACCGGGGACCACATAGGGCGCGATCATGTCGAGCGCGCTGGCGGCCAGCCGACCGGCGGCGCGCATGCCCTCGAACGCGGCGGGGCCGTGCAGCTTTACGCCGTCGCCTTCGATACGAATGTCTTCAACCAGTGCGTCCATGACGCGCTTCCTTCCCAGCGGGCGGTGCGGTAGGAGCCGCCCATGCCCGACCAAAATCAAACCTCAGACCGCATCTGGACCGCCGGACTGGTCGTCATTGGTGACGAAATCCTGTCCGGCCGCACGCAGGATGCGAATCTCGCCTACCTTGCCAAATGGCTGAATGTCGAGGGCATCGACCTCATGGGGGCAGAGATTGTGCCCGATGAGATGGACAGGATTGTCGAGGCCGTCAACCGGGGTCGGGAACGTTTCGACTATCTGTTTACCACCGGCGGCATCGGTCCGACGCATGATGACATCACCGTCGATGCGGTTGCCAAGGCACTTGACCGCGACGTTGTGATCCACCCTGAAGCGCGGGCGATTCTGGAAGGCTATTATGGCGACAGGATCAACGAGGCCCGTCTGCGCATGGCGCGCGTGCCCGATGGCGCCGAGCTTATAAAGAACCCGGTTTCGGGCGCGCCGGGCATCCATGTCGAGAATATCTACATGATGGCGGGCGTTCCAAAGATCACGCAGGGCATGCTGGCCGGAATTACAGGCACGCTGGAGGGCGGCCAGCGTGTGCTCGACCGGACCATTGGCGCCTGGGTGGGCGAAACCGCCGTCGCCGATGTGCTGATTGCCGTCGAGCGCGAAAAGCCGGGTGTACAGATTGGCTCCTACCCGTTCTGGGACCAGGGCAGGGTCGGTTCGAACTTCGTCATTCGCGCCCGCGACGAAGAGACGCTGAACGATGCGGCCGAAAGGCTGATGGCGGCGCTTGCCGCGGCGGATGTCGAGCCGGTGGACGGCGCCATTCACTAGCGCCGCGCCCGGCCTTCTGTCCTCAGGCGGCCGCTTCCGCCTTCAGGCGCTCGATCACATCCTCGTTCCTGATCCGGCGGTAGCGCGCCATGACCAGACTGAACACGCCGAACATGATGAAGCCGAGCGCAACGGCGATATAAAGCCACTGCGTATCGCGCAGGCTGCTGAGCACGTCGCCAAAGCCGCCAATCTGTGCCGCATTTGACGACGTCGCGGCGGTGATGACCTGCCATCCGAGCACCACGAACACCACGAACCGCGCGGCATAGCCTGCCTGACCGATGATCTTCACGCGCGGCGGGGCGTCGGCGTCGAGGCGGGACATGAACTTGGCGGTAACCGCCTTTTTCAACTGGTTGAGTCCGGCAAGGGCAAGGCCGATGCCGATGATGACCAGAAGCGCCGTGCCGCCTGGAAGCGAGCTCACCATGCTTGCCGCCTCACCGCTGCCGCCGCCCGACCCGCTGCCGCCCGCGCCGCCGGAGCCGAACACGCCCGAGATCGCGTAATAGCCGAGGAACAGGTGCGCGAAACCGCTGGCGGCGTGACCCGTCCTGATGGCGGCGCCCTTCGCACCGGATTCGCCCTCAAGATTCGCCATCGCCCCGAACAGCCGGAAAACGCCGTAACCCAGAAGGCCGATGCCGATAAGCACGAGGATGACATTGCCGAGCGGTACGTCCTTCATCTGATCCAATATGCCGGTCGTGCCCTGGGCATTGGCAGAGGTCAGCGCGAAATAGCCGATCAGGATGTAAACGATGCCGCGGGCCAGAAAGCCGATCCGCGCAAATGTTTCGAGACGTGTGACGCGGTTCATGACTTCGGCTCCCTGCAATAACACATGCAACCGAAGCGCTTGGCCGGTGAATTTTGTTCCCGGCTGGACAGGATGCCCTTTGGGCGGCTAGCTCGCCGGAATCAGCGTTCGACCCCGTGCCCGCGTGGCGGAATTGGTAGACGCAAGGGACTTAAAATCCCTCGGAGGTTTCCTCCTTGCCGGTTCGATCCCGGCCGCGGGCACCATGCCGATTCGGCGCGCACATCCCCAATGCGATAGCTGTCAGTGGCTGTGTCCGGCGCGTAGAGTTGAGACACTGCCACCGCATTTTGAAGAGGGACCCCGACCATGACCGCACTTCGCATGAAATCGAAGATCAGCAAAGATGCCCGGATGGAGCTGTATCTGGACGATGTCGAGATATCCGCCGAACTGAAGCCCGACGAAGTCGTCATCGAAGTCGGTGCCGCCCCCATCAATCCGTCGGATCAGGGCGTCATGTTCGGACCGGCGGATATCAGTGCCGCGCGCACGGAAATGCGCGATGGCCGTCCCGTCCTGACGGCGCCTGTTCCCGAGGCCATGTTGAGCCGCCTTGGCGCGCGCCTCGACAAGGGGCTGCCGGTTGGCAATGAAGGCGCGGGCACTGTGGTTGCCGCCGGTTCATCGGATGCGGCCCAGGCGCTGATGGGGCGCGTGGTCGCGGCCATGGGCGGCATGATGTATTCGCAGAAGGTGAAGACGTCGGTGCAGAACTGTCTGGTGCTGAACGAAGGCACGGCGGCGGTCGACGCGGCATCCTGTTTCGTCAATCCGCTGACGGCGCTCAGCATGACGGAAACCATGAAGCTGGAAGGGCATAAGGCGCTGGTCCACACCGCGGCTGCCTCGAACCTTGGCCAGATGCTTGTGCGCATCTGCAAGGCGGACGGCATCAACCTGGTGAATATCGTGCGGTCCGAAGCGCAGGAGAAGATACTGCGCGACCTCGGCGCGAAATATGTGCTGAACTCCACCGCCGATAATTTCAACGCGGCCTTGACCGATGCCCTTGCGGAAACCGGCGCCACGTTGGCGTTCGACGCGATCGGCGGCGGCAAGCTGGCGAACAAGATCCTGGCATCGATGGAGGCCGCGCTGATCCGCAATGCGACGGAATATAGCGTTTACGGGGTCACGACCCATAAGCAGGTGTATCTTTATGGCGCGCTCGACCTCAACCCGACGCAGCTGACACGCAGCTATGGCATGTTCTGGGGCATTGGCGGCTGGCTGCTGCCGCCGTTCCTGCAGCGTTTGGGTGCAGAAAAAGCCGCCGCCCTGCGTCAGCGTGTTGCCGACGAGCTGCAGACGACGTTCAAAAGCAACTATACCGGCAGACTGACACTGGAAGAGGCGCTGGATGCCGATACCGCCAAGGCCTATGCGCGCAAGGCGACGGGCGAGAAGTATCTGATCTGCCCCAATGGGAAATAGCCTCCGCTGAAATCGCCCCGGCTGTCCCGTATCAGGACAGCCGGGAAACACTAGTCTGTGCCAAAACGCAACGTAAATCGAGTCTTAATCAAATAGCGCATTGAAACATTGCGAGGCGGCGAAACTGGCACGGCGGTTGCTACTCATATGGCATCGGCAGCAGCCAAGGCCCCGGTCGCTGTCGATCACATTTCCCCGGGCAGCATATCGGCAAATGCCGGATTGCATCGGGTAATTTTAGCATGGGATGCCAGCGCCACAGCCCCCGGAACTGGCATCCACCCCCGCAAGACGTCAGGCGACATGTCCAAGGCCCCGGACATGTCGCCTGATTTCGTTCGAGAAAATTCTTCGCGCCATCGCACGCGCGGATTTCGGCGACGGGCGTTCCGTCTGTGCAGAATCGGGACAAGCGGGAAACGGAAACTGTCCCAGAAAACAACGTGAATTCGCGCTTAATCACTTAAGATATTGAGCGTCGCCAATCGGCCAGAACTGGCACGGCGGTTGCTTCCATTCTGCTGTCGGCAGCAGCCACGGCCCCGGTTGCTCGCCGCTAAATCAAGTCCCTAGGGTGGCGGCTTCATGGCCCCGGCGCTGCCACCCGCCCCGCATAAGAGCAGGCGGCACATCCATGCCCCGGATGTGCCGCCTGTTTTTTACTGGCGGCAATCATGGGATGGCGGCGCGCAGCAAACCTCACGAAATTCGCCAGTCTTGGCGTCGTCACATTGGCAGGCTAAGCCGTCATTCATGACGCCCATGACCCTGAACGGAACGCCGATAACGGTGGACGCCGCCCCGACCGAACTTCTTGTCAATGTGCTGCGCGACGATCTGGGAAAGACCGGCACGCATATCGGCTGTGACACGAGCCAGTGCGGCGCCTGCAATGTCCTGATGAACGGCGAGCCGGTGAAAAGCTGCACCATTCTGCTTGCGCAGGCGGAGGGGGCGGCAATCACCACCGTCGAAGGGTTGGCGGAAGGCGGAAAGCTGCACCCGATGCAGGCGGCGTTCAAAGAGGAACATGGCCTGCAATGCGGGTTCTGTACGCCGGGCATGATTATTGCGGGCATCGGCATCGCCGAGCGCCACGGCGCGGGGGTCGACGACGCCACCATCGCACATGAGCTGGAGGGCAATCTGTGCCGCTGCACCGGCTATGTGAACATTGTCAAAGCCATCAGGAAGGGCGCGGCCGATATGGGGGCAGGCGCATGAACATCGTCAAGCCAGCCAGTGTCGCCGATGCCGTGTCCGCGGCCAAAGCGGTTGCAGGTTCCGGCGGTGATGTCGCCTATCTGGCGGGCGGTCACACGCTGATCCCGGCCATGAAGGCGCGCCTGCGTGATCCCGAACAGCTGGTCGACCTGGCCGCGCTTGATGATCTGCGGGGCATTATAGAGGCCGATGGCCGCCTGTGGATGGGCGCCATGACCCGTCACCGCGATGTGGCCGAGCAGGCCGGGCGCATTCCCGCGCTGACCGAAATGGCGCTCCTGATCGGCGACCCGCAGGTCAGGAACCGCGGGACACTGGGCGGGGCGCTGGCGAATAATGACCCGGCGGCGGATTATCCGGCGGCTGCACTGGCGCTGGAGGCGGTGATCGAGACCGACCGCGCGTCGCATGCCGCCGCCGATTTCTTTCAGGGCATGTTCTTCACCGCGCTGGAGGATGGCGAGCTGATCCGCCGCGTCGGTTTCCGCATTCCGAAGCGCGCCGCCTATGCCAAATTTCGCCACCCCGCGTCGCGCTATGCGCTGTCCGGCGTGTTCGTCGCCGAACTGGACGAGGGCATCTGGCGCGTCGCTGTCACCGGCTGCGGTCAGGAGGGCGTGTTCCGCTGGCCTGAAGCCGAAGAGGCGCTCGCAACCGGCACCGACATTGCGTCGGTCACGCCCCCCGCCGCGTCGCTTATGTCCAGCGACATCCACGCCAGCGCCGAATATCGCGCGCATCTGTGCACGGTGATGCTGGCGCAGGCGGCCCAAGGTTTGCAGTGAGGGTGATGGGATCACCCTGTCTCGGCTTCGCGCCGACCGTGATTTCCGCGGCGCGCACGCGGCGGATCAATTGGAAACTTCCTGACGGAACTTCCGGCACCCCAAGACTGGAGACTTGAAATGATCCTCACCACCACCCCCACGATCGAAGGCCGCCCTGCAAAGGACTATCTCGGCATCGTCACCGGCGAGGCGATCCTTGGCGCCAATCTGTTCAAGGATTTCTTTTCCAGCATCCGCGACGTCGTCGGCGGGCGGGCCGGGTCCTATGAAGGCGTTCTGCGCAATGCCCGCGAAGAGGCGCTGAGGGAAGTCGAGCATCAGGCGACCTCGCTGGGCGCGGATGCGGTTGTGGGCATCGACCTCGACTATGAAGTCATCGGCGAAACCGGTTCCATGCTGATGGTGTCGGCATCGGGAACGGCGGTGAAGCTATAGCGGGCAGGCCGCCGCAATGCTGACGTGGCTGTCCGCCGCGCGGTCATTCATTGCGAATTTGCGCCCGCGGCATTGGCTCCTGCTGATCATTGTTTATTCGGGCCGCGCGATGCTGCCTGTCCTGCCTGCCGACGTTGCGCAGACCGAATGGATGCGCGCATTGCAGACAGGCGCGCAGTTTTTCGTGATTTTCTGGATGCCCTACATGTTCATGCGCGCGATGGCCGGGCATGAGCGGCCGGCGATCCCGACGCTCGGATTCCTGTGGTTTGCGGGTGCGGCGGTGGTGTTTGCCTTTGCCATGGCGGTGCTGCCGACGCTCGTGCATTTGCGGTTCCTGAATGGCGATGCCGGTGAATATGCACAGGCCTGGTTTCTGCTTGCGGGGGTTGTCGGCGCGATCCTGACGGCGAGACTGCTGCCGATTTGTGCGGGGACGGCGACGGAGGTCCTGTCACCGCTGGAGATGCGGTGGTGGGCGGGTATGGCGGACACGGCGCTGCCCTTCTGCTTCACTGTGGGGGCGGCGTATCTGGTCTGGAAACTGCTGGACATGGCGGTGCCCGCCCCGTCATCCGCGTTCACCATGCGGAACATCTTCTGGTCGCATGTCGAGCAGGCGCTGACGGCGGGGTATGTCCTGCTGATCTGCGCCCTTGCGGTCGCCGCGGCGCAGCACTGCGCCGACATCAACCCCCGGTTGCAGGAGGGCGCACCGCCACGCTAGGGAGATGCGCACTTCATGATCATTACGAGATTCAGGATTTCCCCATGGCAGGCCACAGTAAATTCAAGAACATCATGCACCGCAAGGGCGCGCAGGACAAAAAGCGCTCGGCGATGTTTTCCAAGCTTTCGCGTGAGATCACTGTCGCGGCGAAGATGGGCATGCCCGACCCCGACATGAACCCGCGCCTGCGCGCCGCCGTTCAGGCCGCGAAATCCGCCTCCATGCCAAAGGACAATATCCAGCGGGCCATCGACAAGGCGGTTGGCGGCGATGACGAGAATTACGAGGAGATCCGCTATGAGGGTTTCGGCCCCGGCGGCGTGGCGCTGATCGTCGAAACGCTGACCGACAACCGTAACCGTACGAACACCAATGTCCGCACCATTTTCTCGCGCAATGGCGGCAATGTCGGCGGGCCGGGTACGGTCACGCACGGTTTCAACCATGTCGGCCTCATCACCTATAAAAAAGACGCGATCGGTGCCGACAGGCTGTTCGAGGCGGCGCTTGAGGCGGGCGCGGACGATGTCGATTCGTCGGGTGATGAAGAACATGAGATCTATACCGACGCAAATGCGCTGCATGAGGTCGCCAAGGCGCTGGAAGACCTGGTGGGCGAGCCAGAGGGCGCGAAACTCTACTGGAAACCGATGGAAATGGTCGAAATGGAAGAGGGCGCCGCGGGCACACTTTTCAAGCTGATCGATGCGCTTGACGATGATGACGATGTGCAGACGGTCTATGGCAATTACGACATTTCCGATGAGATCATGGAGAAGATCGGCGGGTGATTGCCAGCCGTCCCTCCGCCGCCTGCTGGGGAGGGATGTGACATGCTGATTCTCGGTGTCGATCCGTCCCTGACCGCGACGGGTTGGGGCGTGATCCGGATGGAGGGCAGCCGCCTTGGCCATATAGCGAACGGGACCATCAAAGTGCCTGCGAAACTCGCCATGCCTGTGCGGTTGTCGATGCTGTTTGCCGATGTGTCGGCCATCATCCGCGCGCACGAGCCGGACGATGCCGCGATGGAAGAGGTTTTCACGAACAAAAACCCGCAATCGACCCTGAAACTGGGGCAGGCACGAGGCGCGGTCATGGCCGCGCTGGGGGCGGGCGGGCTCGACGTGGCCGAATATGCGCCGCGCCTGATCAAGAAAGCCGTCGCGGGGACGGGCACCGCGGAAAAGCGGCAGGTGCAGGCCATGGTCGAACGGCTATTGCCGGGGGCACGCCCGGACAGTCTCGACGCGTCCGACGCATTGGCCGTCGCCATCGCCCATGCGGGGATGGCGGGGCGCAATAGGATGATGGAGGGACTATGATCGCAAAGCTGACGGGAATCGTCGACACGCTGACTGCGGACAGCGTCATCCTTGACGTAAATGGGGTCGGATATCTGGTCAGCGCGTCCAGCCGGACCATCGACGAGCTGGCCCACGGCCATGCGGCCGCGCTGCTGATCGAAACGGTGATCCGTGAAGACGCGTTCCAGCTATACGGCTTCCGGGATGCGGACGAGCAGGGCTGGTTCCGGCTGTTGACGGGGGTGCAGGGCGTCGGTGCCCGCGTCGGCCTGGCGATCCTGTCGACGCTTGGTCCCGGCGAATTGCAGGCGGCCATTGCGAATGGCGACAAGGCCATGGTTGCGCGCACGCCGGGCGTTGGCCCGAAACTGGCGCAGCGGCTGGTGAGCGAACTGGCCGACAAGGTGGTGCCCGGTATGGGAGTGACCGCGGGCGCGGCGAACCTGCCGGGTGGCGGCGGGGCGGCCGCCGCCGGGTCTGCCGCAGCGGAGGCACAGTCGGCGCTGCTCAATCTGGGCTTCAAGCCCGCGCAGGCGGCGAAGGTCGTGGCGGCGGCCGTTGAGGAGCTGGGGGCCGACGCGGCGGTGGAAGCGATTGTCGGCCTGGCGCTGAAAAAGGCGGCGCGGTAGCGGGAAAGCAATTTCCCAATTCCCGATCATCCTGAGCGCATCAAGTGAGCGGCATCCAGATATCTGCGTTCCCCACCGGCGCGATGAAAAAAGGGGCAGCGCTACACCCGTCTAAGCCGCCTCCGCCTGTGACAGAGACGTGCGCACCTCCGCCGCAATCTCACAGCTTTTCACGCGCTTCTCGAAATCATGTACGTTCCCGGCCAGGATCAGTTCATCCGGCTGATGCTCGGCCATGAAGATCGACAGGGCCTTGGCCACCGTGTCCGGGCCGCCAATGGCGCTGGCCGACAGAGTGGCTGCCAGCCGGGCACGCGCGTCGGCGGGCAGATCCTTTTCATAGCCCTCAATGGGCTTTGGCAGGCGGCCGGGCCTGCCGCGCGCCATGTTGACGAAGGCCTGCAAAAGCGACGTTGCCAGATATTGCGCTTCTTCGTCAGTGTCCGCCGCGATCACGTTCATCGCGAGCATGACATAGGGGCGCTTCAGCCGCGCGGAGGGCTGGAAGCGTTCGCGATAGATACGGATCGCCTCCACCATGTGCGCAGGCGCGAAATGGCTGGCAAAGGCATAAGGCAGGCCGAAATGAGCCGCGACCTGCGCGCCGTACAGGCTGGAGCCCAGCATCCATATGGGCACGTCCGCGCCGTCACCCGGGACGGCAGTGACAGGGCCCGTGCCCGCGAAATAGGACATCAGCTCTGCGACATCGTCCGGGAAGCGTTCGGCGGCGGCATGAAGATCGCGCTTCATCGCGCTGGCGACCACACCGTCCGATCCAGGCGCGCGGCCCAGGCCGAGGTCGATGCGACCGGGGTACATGGCGTCCAGCGTGCCGAACTGTTCCGCGATCAGCAGCGGCGCGTGATTGGGCAGCATGATGCCGCCCGCGCCGACGCGGATGCGCCGCGTCGCCCCCGCGACATGGCCGATCACGACGGATGTCGCCGCGCTCGCAATGCCCGCCATGCCGTGATGCTCGGCCAGCCAGTAGCGATGATAGCCGCACGCCTCGGCGGTCTGTGCCAGCCGCACGGAATTGGCAAACGCGGTCGGGGCATCGCTGCCCTCGACAATGGGCGACAGGTCGAGGACCGAAAACGGGATCATAGCCCGAGCACGTCCTTCATCGTGTAAAGTCCGGCGGGTTTGCCAGTGAGCCAGCGCGCCGCGCGAACGGCGCCGCGGGCAAATGTCTCGCGTGATTCGGCCTTGTGGGAAAGGACCATGCGCTCGCCCTCTGCGGCGAAGATCACGTCATGATCGCCCGCGACGGAGCCGCCGCGCAGGCTGGCCATACCGATCGCGCCGGTCCTGCGCTGGCTATCCGGCCCGTCGCGTCCCCGCTCGGCCAGACTGGCGAGCGGCGATCCGCGCCCCTTCGCGGCGGCCTCGGCCAGCAGCAGCGCGGTCCCCGACGGCGCATCGACCTTGTGCCTGTGATGCATTTCGACGACCTCGATGTCCCAGTCGGTGTCGAGCGCGGCGGCGGCCTTCATCACCAGCGCGGCCAGCATATTGACGCCCAGGCTGGTATTCGCCGTCTGCAGCACGGCGATATCGCGAGACGCCTGATCGATGGTTTCAAGATGCGCGCCGGTCAGTCCGGTGGTGCCGATCACGAGCGCGCATTTTGCGCCCAGCGCGGCATCGAGATTGCTTTTCAGGGCATCGGGCGTGGTGAAATCGACAAGCACGTCGCTGTTATGCGCCACCGCCGATGGATTGCCGCAAATCGTCATGGTGCCGCCCAGTGATTCGCCAAGGCAGGGATGGCCCGGACGTTCCGCCGCGCCGCCGATGGTGACGCCGTCACTGGCGCGCACGGCCTCGATGATCGCACGGCCCATACGTCCGCCTGCACCCAATATGCCGATGCGGCTTGTCATCTCGCTATGCACTCCTCATCACATGCCCAGCGAGGAAGATGGAGCAGCAGGGCATGACTGGCAAGCCGCGAAACATCGTCATCCTGACAGGCGCGGGCGTGTCGGCCGAATCCGGCATTGCGACGTTCCGCGGACCGGACGGTCTTTGGGAGGGGCACAGGGTGGAAGATGTCGCCACCCCGGACGCCTTCAGGCGCGACCCCGATCTGGTGCTGCGTTTCTATGACCTCAGACGTGCCGCATTGGCCGATGTGCATCCGAATCCCGCCCATGAAGCGCTCGCGGAGCTGGACAGCGCATGGGACGGCGAACTGCTTCTTATCACGCAGAATGTCGACGATCTGCACGACCGTGCCGGTACGGCGCGCATGGTGCATATGCATGGCGAACTGACCCGGGCTTTCTGCCGGATTTGCCAGGAACGGCAGGATGCGCCGCCAGAGATGCGGTCCGGCACGGTCTGCGCCTCGTGCGGCGCCGAGAATACGCTGCGCCCGGACATCGTCTGGTTCGGGGAGATGCCGTATCACATGGCGCGGATCGACAGCGCGCTGTCATCCGCGGACCTGTTCGTCTCCATCGGAACGTCCGGCGCGGTCTATCCCGCCGCCGGTTTCGTGCGAGAGGCGGCCGCCAATGGCGCCCGCACACTGGAGCTCAATCTGGAGCCAAGTGAGGGGACCATGTTCTTTGACGAGGCGCGGCACGGACCTGCGGGCACGCTGGTGCCGGCGTGGGTGAAGGAACTTCTGGGCTAGAACGGCGCGGCCAGATTCATGGAGGTCGGCCGGGCGGGCCAGCCGCCCGCGCGAAAGCGGGAAGCGGAACATGCCCGCTTCCCGGCAGAATTATTCCGCGTCGGTCTTTGCCGGCACCTTGGCAGCGGCGGCCTCGGCGGCTTTCTTCGGGTCATAGCGACGCTCGGCGATGCGCGCCGACTTACCGCTGCGGCCACGCAGATAGTAAAGTTTCGCACGGCGGACGACGCCGCGGCGCTTCAGTTCGATGGAATCGACATTGGGGCCGTAGAGCGGGAAGACGCGCTCGACGCCCTCACCGAACGACACTTTGCGCATCGTGAAATTGGAATTGATACCACGGTTCGAGCGCGCAATGCAGACGCCCTCGAAAAACTGGATGCGCTTGCGCTCACCCTCGACGACACGGACGCCGACGCGCAGCGTGTCACCGGCGCGGAAGTCCGGAATGTCTTTCTTCGCCGCATGTTTTTCAACCTGCTCGGCATTGATCTTCTGGATGAGATTCATCTCATTTCTCTTTCGTCTCACGCCGCTCACCAGAGGGCGACTGAACCTGAGCATCACCATGACGCTCCCATAGGTCCGGCCGCCTTAGCCGTGTCATTTCGCGGGAACGTTCAAGACGCCACGCCGCGATGCGCGCATGATCCCCCGATCGCAGCACTTCAGGGATCGTGCGCCCTTCCCACTCCTGTGGTCGGGTGTAGTGCGGATATTCGAGGAGACCCGATTCGAACGATTCGTCCTCGCCGCTCAAGCTCGCGCCCATTACTCCGGGGAGAAGGCGGATGCAAGCATCGAGGAGAACCATCGCGCCCAGTTCGCCGCCGGAAAGGATATAGTCGCCAATGCTTACCTCTTCGATGGCGCGTGCATCCAAAAGACGCTGATCGACGCCCTCGAACCGGCCGCACAGGATGGTGGCACCCGGACCGGCAGCAAGATCCCGTACGCGGGCCTGTGTCAGCGGCTTTCCGCGCGGCGACATATAGAGCATCGGTGCGCCCGGCTGCGCGGTCACCGCATGATCGACCGCCCGCCCAAGCACATCTGCACGCAGCACCATGCCCGCGCCCCCGCCGGCGGGGGTATCGTCGACGCTGCGGTGCCTATCGTCTGCGAAGTCGCGGATCTGGACGGTGTCTAGCGACCAGATCCCCTCGTCCCGCGCGCGCCCCGCGAGCGAGGTGCCGAGCGGGCCGGGAAACATGTCCGGATAGAGGGTCAGGACCTGGGCGTGAAAGCTCACCCGGTGCCCTTGGTCTTCGTCTTGTGCGGCTTTGCGTGGGTTTCGATGTGCTGGATGATCATCCCGGCGATGTCCTTGCCGGTCGCGCCTTCCATGCCTTCGAGGCCGGGGGAGGAATTCACTTCCATGATGACCGGGCCGTGGTTCGAACGCAGCATATCGACGCCGCAGACGTTGAGGCCCATCTTCGCGGCGGCGCGGACGGCGGTGGAGCGTTCCTCGGGCGTGATCTTGACGGTCGCCGCGCTGCCGCCGCGATGCAGGTTGGAGCGGAAATCCCCCTCCGCGCCGGTGCGCTTCATGGTCCCGACGACCTTGCCGCCGACGACGAAGGCGCGAATGTCGGTGGAGCCGGCCTCCTTGATGAACTCCTGCACCAGGATGTTGACGTTCGCGCCGCGAAACGCCTCGATCACCGAACGTGCGGAGCGCTCGGTGTCGCCAAGGACGACGCCGATGCCCTGCGTGCCCTCAAGGAGTTTGATGACAACAGGTGCGCCGCCCGCGATCTTGAGCACCTCATCGGTCGCCTTCGGGTCATGCGCAAAGGCGGTGACGGGAAGGCCGAGACCCGCGCGCGCCAGGATCTGCATGGAACGCAGCTTGTCACGGCTGCGGCCGATGGCGACGCTTTCGTTCAGGGGCCAGACGCCCATCATCTCGAACTGACGCAGCACGGCGAGGCCATATTGCGTGATCGACGCGCCGATGCGCGGGATGATGGCGTCATAGCCTGTAAGCTTCTGCCCGTTGTAAAACGCTTCCGGCCGATGCGAGGTGATGTTCATGTAGACGCGCAACGTGTTGACAATATCGAGCGTGTGGCCGCGCGCCTCGGCCGCCTCGACCAGCCGCTTGTGCGAATAAAGGTTCGGATTACGGGCGAGCATGAGGAGTTTCATTTTGATACTTCCTTTGTAGGTCCGCCGCCCTGCACCCAGGATTTCGCGACATCGACATTATATCGTCTGAGAAGGGCCGTGCGCCCCACCAGCATGGCATAGCCCATCTGGCCGCGATTCGTGAGTGTTACTTCGGCGGAGAAGATTCGGCTGCCGATTTTCATTTTTGTGTGGATGTAGAAGCGTCTCTGCGCTTCGCCGTTGGAACTGGTCACTTTCTTGACGCCCGCCAGCGGTGCCTCCACCCGGTGCTCCGGGCGCCCCTTTCTGGCGGGAACCGTGAAACGCACCCAGTCTTCGCCGCCAACGTCATAGTGATGGAGGTTGGTGGCATGCAGCGCACTCGTGCGCGCGCCCGTGTCGATCTTCGCGCGCACGAACGGGATGTCCAGATCGGGAAAGCCGACATATTCGCGCCAGCCCACGAGCGCGCGCGGTGTCTTCGCGCGAATCTTTTTCGATGTGATCATGCGGAACTCATAATCGACTTGGGGACCGCGTGACAGATGATCTGTCACGCACGTCGCGGCGGCGACAGGCTCCGCGCAATCAGGGCCGGTCCGCCTCGTCCAGATAGTCCGGATCCACCGTGACATTGTCGCCAAATATGGGGACGGTATCGGCGTTGAAGGCGAGCATGAAGCGTTTGCCGTCCGGCTTCTCGATATCGAGAATATCGCCCGCACCGTAATTTTCGACGGCGTGAATGTGGCCGACCAGCCGGCCATCGGGCGTCCCGACGCTGCGGCCGATCAGGTCTGCGGCATAGACCTCCCCCTCGCCGGGTTCGGGGAGGCGGTCGCGGTCGACGGTCAGACGCGTACCTTTCAGGGCTTCGGCGGCCGTGCGGTCGTGGATTTCCTTGAACCTCGCGACAAAGGACTTGCCCGCGCGCTTCATGCTGGTGAGCGTGAGCGTGCGGCCGCCCGCATCGTAGGTTTTGAACGCGGCAAAGCTGTCCTCGCTGTCGGCGAAGAGTTTGAGGCGGACTTCACCCGAAATGCCATGCGCGCCGATAATGGCGGCAAGGAGAACGGCATTGGAATTATCCTCGATCATGTCGCGCGTCCTTCGACCTGGTCCGGGATGGTTTCCTTCAGGCAATGCCGCCGCCCCCACCTGTCATTCCGGTGGAGGCCGGAATGACAGGTTTTCTGGGTTGCCGGAATTACTCAGCCTTCGCCGCGTCGTCCGCAGCCGCTTCTTCTGCGGGCGCGTCGGCAGCGGGGGCCTCTTCAGCGGCAGGCTCTTCAGCAGGGGTTTCCGCCGCGGCGGCGGCGGCTTCCTTGGCCGCTTCATCGGCTTCGGCGGCCTTGGTGGCCTTTTCCTCAGCGCGTGCCTTGGCATTGGCACCCGGCTCACCCTTTTTCGGATTATTCTTCGCCTCGCGCTTCACCAGGCCTTCGGTTTCCAGAAAGCGCGCGACGCGGTCGGAAGGAACCGCGCCAACGGACAGCCAGTGCTTCGCACGCTCGACGTCGATTTTGACGCGCTCATCGCTGTCCTTGGGGAGGAGCGGGTTGTAGCTGCCGATACGCTCCAGATATTTGCCGTCACGCGGGGCGCGCTTGTCGGCGACGACAACGCGGTAAAAGGGGCGTTTCTTGGCGCCGCCACGGGAAAGACGAATTACTACTGCCATGTGATGTTCCTTCAATCTTAACTTGTTGTATCTATTTTCCGAATTTGTCGAAGCCGGGGGGCAGTTTCGGCATGCCGCCGCCGGCGAGATCGCCAAGATCCGGCATTCCGCCGCCCATGCCGAGCATCTTGGCGAAGCCTTTCAGACCGCCCATTTTCTTGATCTTCTTCATCGCGCCGGACATTTCCTTGTGCATCTTCAGGAGGCGGTTGACCTCCTGCACGGTGGTCCCGGCACCATTGGCGATACGGATTTTGCGCTTGGCGTTCAAAAGCTGCGGACGGCCGCGTTCCTTTGGCGTCATGGAAAGGATAATCGCCTCCATGCGCTTCAGAAGCTTGTCGTCGGCACCCGCCTTTTCGGCCTGTGCCTTCATCTTGCCGAGGCCCGGCATCATGGACATCATCGCGCCCATGCCGCCCATTTTCTGCATCTGCGCCAGTTGCTGGCGCAGGTCGTTCATGTCGAACTGACCCTTGGCGAATTTCTTCGCCATGGCCTCCGCCGCGTCGGCATCGACGGATTCGGAGGCCTTTTCAACCAGGCTGACGACATCGCCCATGCCCAGGATACGGCCCGCGACGCGCGACGGGTCGAAGGCGTCGAGCGCATCGACCTTTTCACCGGTGCCGACGAACTTGATCGGCTTGCCGGTGACGGCGCGCATGGAAAGTGCGGCACCGCCGCGCGCATCGCCGTCCATGCGGGTCAGAACGACGCCGGTCAGCGCCATGCGCTCGGAGAAATTGGTGGCGACGTTGACCGCATCCTGACCGGTCAGGGCATCGACGACCAGCAATGCTTCGGCAGGGTTCGCCGCGGCCGCGACGGCCTGCATTTCGGCCATCAGCGCTTCATCGACGTGCAGGCGGCCCGCCGTATCGAGCATCAGGACGTCGAACCCCTGAAGCTTCGCCGCCTGCAATGCACGGCGGGCAATCTCGGTGGGCTGCTGCCCCTCGATGATCGGAAGCGTCGCGACCTCCACCTGTTCGCCAAGCACGCGCAGCTGTTCCTGCGCGGCGGGGCGGTTGACATCGAGCGACGCCATCAGGACTTTCTTGCCGTCCTTCGTCTTCAGGCGGCGGGCGATCTTTGCCGTGGTGGTTGTCTTACCCGAGCCCTGCAGGCCGACCATCATGATGACGGCGGGCGGTGCGACGCCCAGCTCCAGTCCCTCCGCTTCGCCGCCCAGCATGGCGACCAGCTCGTCATTGACGATCTTGACGACCTGCTGGCCCGGCGTGACGGACTTGGTCACTTCCGTGCCGATGGCGCGCTGCGTCACCTTGGCGATGAAGTCCTTGGCGACCGGCAGGGCCACGTCAGCCTCAAGCAGCGCAATGCGCACTTCCCGCATGGCCGCACGGACGTCCGCCTCGTTAAGCGCACCGCGCCCGCGAAGCTTGTCAAAGACGCCGCCAAGGCGATCGGAAAGTGACTCGAACAAGTACCGTTTCTCCATTTTATAAGGCGCAACGCAAAAAACGCCGGTGGGCGAAACCTCGCTGACCGGCGGCGCCCGTGGGCGTCGAATGTGCGTTTTGCCTTACGTGAAAGCGGGGCTGCACATAGGGCGGGGCGTGGTTCGGGTCAAGTTGCGATGGTCAGCCGCTTATCAAGAGCCCGCCCGCCGCAATGATGGCGGCGGGCGGGCTCTTAATCCATGATCTAGCGGCCACATTTCGCAGCTCACGGTCTGACCGCGGCATCCGCATGGCGAGCCCTGGGAGCGATCGACAGGAATGCTTGAGTCTGGGCCTGCGACACGATCAGCCTATTCTCTTCATGCACACGCATAGCTCACCACCTCATATTCAATGCCGTCGGCATCGTAGAAATAGAAGCGGCTGCCGGGGTCGTAGGTCTGGTGGCTTTCGGGGGTCAGGCCGTAATCCTTCACCCGTTGTTCCGCGGCGTCCAGATCGTCGACCAATATGCCGAGATGGTTGAGGCCGCCGGGGCTGTCATAGCAGCTGGGCCGCGCCAATGTGCCGCCGCGCGAGAACAGCGCGACGTAGCGGTCGTCGGTGCCGACATGAACGGAGCGGCCGTTTGTCATCGACGCGCCCGCCCAGCGGACGTGCCAGCCAAATATCGCTTCCAGCATTTTTGCCGTCCGGTCGGGATCGGTGACCGTGTAATTCACATGTTCGAAGAGGGCGGGTTTCATGATGATGACCTTCCTTATTGATGCGATGTCCGGCGCTGCGTCGCACCCGGTACGCGGGATGAAGGTCGACATGAATAATTCCTCAACTTAAGTTGAGGTCAAGCTATTTTTTCACCTGAGTCATTTCTGCATTTTCGGAGACGCGCATATGAAATTGTCGGCGAGGGATCTTCTGGCGATCGGGCAGGTGGCCGCGCGGACCGGGCTGAGCGTGTCGGCGATCCGGTTTTACGAGGAGGCGGGGCTGGTCGCGCCGATGCGCAATAATGGCGGGCAGCGACGATTTTTGCGAGCGGATAACCGCAGGCTCTCCTTCATCCGCATCGCCCAACAGCTGGGCTTCACGCTGGAGGACGTGCGCGCGCAGCTGGCGGCGCTGCCCAATGGACGGACGCCAACCAAGGCGGACTGGACCCGGCTGAGTACGGCGATGCGCGGGGTGCTGGATGAACGGATCGTGCGGATGGAACGCCTGCGCGACCGTCTGGACGGGTGCATTGGCTGCGGCTGCCTGTCGCTGAAAAGCTGCGCGATTTACAATCCGGATGACGAAGCGCGGGCACGCGGCAGCGGTGCGCGCTGGGTTCTGGGGGAGCGGAACGGCTGACGGGGGGGGGCGTGCCATTCGCCTGATCCGCTCAGGATAATCAGGGTTGAGGGTCTTGCTTCAGCAGAATGGCGCGCGAGTGGCAGGGCTGGAGGTCTCGGACCCGCTTTCTCCCCATGCAGATTCCGCGAGGGATTTTTCGATACGGGTCCGTCGCCCTCGGGGAGAAAATACGGGCGTGGCAAATTAGTCACAAATGTATCTTGTGGTCGCAACATGCTGAAACCATGGCCCGGAAACAACGTTTTCAACATATCGTACCGGCTGACAGGGGCTTGGTCCCGGCTGCGAGAATAGGGAGCCCATGCCGGCGGGGTTTGTCGGCATTTTAGCGTAAGGATTATTGACATGTTCCGCAGTTTCACACTGGCCGCCATCGCGGCCATCACACTTCCATTTGCCGCGCAGGCGCAGGATGCGCCCGACGGCAGCAAGGCGTTCGGCATCGAGCCCTATGTCGGCATTGGCGCCGGCTATCATGATTTCGACAGGCGCGGCGCGTCACCGCTGAACAATGCGCCCGACTCCACGGACGGGTCGCTGATCATCGGCACCGCCGGTGTCAACGTGCCGCTGGGTGCGTTTTTCGTCGGCGCAGAGGCGAATCTGGCCTATGGTTTCGACGAGATCGACTGGGAATATGGCGCGGCGGGCCGCTTTGGCGTGCGCATTGGCGAATCCGGCCTGCTGTTCGGCAAGGTCGGTTATCAGTGGATCGAGGAAGAGCGCGGCTTCAAGGACGATAAGGGCATGCTGTACGGTATGGGCGTCGAAGTCGGACCGCAGGACATTGGCCTTGGCGGCGTGACCGGGGAAAGCGGTGTTCGCCTGCGCCTGGGCGTCGACACGTTCGGCGATTTCGAATCGATCCGTCCAAACGCATCCGCGATCTTCCACTTCTAGCCGCGGGTTGTGAGCGGGGCGGGTCCTGACGGGCCCGCCCCTGTTCGCGAAGCTCGCATAGGGCCTGTGCTGGCGGCGCTGATGGCAGCGCCGATCTCGCCGACACCCCTCTCAGCGTATTTTCAGGAGGATCTTGCCGACATGGTCGCCCGCTTCCATGCGGCGGTGCGCGTCGGCGGCCTGTTCCAGCGGATAGACCCTGTCGGTGAGCGCCGAAAGTTTGCCCGCGGCAAATTCGGGCCACACGGTTTCGTGCAGGCTGCGCGCGACAAGTGCCTTGAATGCGGCGGGTCGCGGGCGGAGGAATGACCCGGTCAGGCGCAGGCGTTTGGCCATGACGGCGAGGATACTGACTTCCGCTGCCGCGCCGCGCTGCATGGCGATGGAGACATGGCGGCCGTCCTCGCCAAGGCATTCGATGTTGCGCGGGACATAATCGCCGCCGACCATGTCAAGCACGACGTCGACGCCGCCGGGGGCCGCGGCCTTTACCCGCTCGACGAAATCCTCCGTCCTGTAATTGATCGCGAGATCCGCGCCGACTTGACGCGCGGCATCGCATTTCCCGTCCGAACCGGCGGTGACGAACACCTTCACATCAAAGGCGTTGCAAAGCTGGATGGCAGTCGTGCCAATTCCGCTTGTGCCGCCGTGGACGAGCACGGTCTCGCCGTCCTTTGCCGCGCCGCGTTCGAAGAGGTTTGACCAGACCGTGAAATAGCTTTCCGGCAGGCCCGCCGCATCGATCATGTCGATCCCATCCGGCACAGGCAGTACGGAACCGGCGGGCGCGTTTACATATTCCGCATAGCCGCCACCCGGCACCAGCGCGCATACCGGGTCGCCAATGGTGAAGTGCGTGACGCCTTCACCCAGCGCCGCGATCCGGCCGGACACCTCCAGCCCCATGATCGACGTGATCCCCGGCGGCATGGGATACAGGCCCATACGCTGCAGCACGTCGGGGCGATTGACGCCGGCCGCGTGGATCTCGATCAGGACCTCGCCGGGGCCTGCCTGCGGGACAGGGCGGGTAACGACCTGCATGACCTCCGGCCCGCCCGTTTCGCCGGGGTCGATGGCGCGCATTTCGGTCGGCAGGTCGGTCATTTCGGCATATGCTCCCAGTCCTCGGTGCGCGCCGGATAGCAAGACGCGGCCCAAGCTGCTAGCTTTGTGAAATGGAAGAAGACGACCTGCCGCGCCCCGGCGCCCCGCTCGACATTGTCATCAAGGAGGACCTCGACCGGCTGAGCGTCCATGAACTGGAGGCCCGCGTAGCGGTGCTGGAGCGCGAGATTTCGCGCACGAAGGCGCGGCTGGCGGGGGCCAGGGATTTCAAGTCGAACGCCGACGCGCTGTTTTCGAAGAGCTGAGGGTTGTCGAAGACGGGCGGCCTACGCTCCCCACGTCATACCGGCGGTTGGCGGGGCGGCGGATTTCTGATCTGACAGCGCTTCGATGGGCACCGATAGGCACCGCGCGCGGCTTTTTTCTGCCCACCCCTTCAAACTAAGGGTCGCCGCGCCGCGTATTTCCCTCGCATAGTGCGCGGCATAGGAGAGCGATTTTATGAATTTCGATTTTTCGGACGATGCGCGCGAATTGCAGGCGCAGGCGCGGAAGTTCTTCGATGCCGAGGCCGGACCGGATTCCGCGCGCAGGGTGATGAACGACGACGATATCGCCTTTGATGAGGGCATGTGGCAGGGTGTTGTCGAGCTGGGCCTGACGGCGCTGCGCGTGCCGGAGGAACATGGCGGGCTTGGGCTGGGTGCGGAAGAAGCGTGCCTGATCGCCGAGGAAGTCGGGCGCAGCCTGGCGCCGGTGCCGCTGATGTCGACGATGCTGTTTACCGAAGCGCTGCTGGCGGCGGGTACCGAAGCGCAGAAGGCGGCGTGGCTGCCCAGGATCGCGGATGGCAGCGTGATCGGCTGCGTCGGCTGGGGCGAGGGCGGGACACAGGTGCCGACCTCCATGCCGAATGCGCGGATGACGAAAAGCGGCCTGACCGGCATGAAGGCGCCCATTGCGGATGCCACGATCGCACATGTCGGTATATTTACAGGCGCGCGGACGGCCGGCCCGGGGCTGTTCCTTGTCGAGTTCGATCAGGACGCGGTTCAGGTTGAAGCGGTCACGACGCTCGATCTGGTGCGGCAGCACGGGCGCGTGACGCTGAAAGACGCGCGCGCCGAGGCGATGGGCGGGGCGGATGCCTATGGCGATTTCCTGGACAAGGCGGCGGTGCTGTCGGCATTCGAGGCCATCGGCACGCAGGATGCCGCGATGGTCATGGCGATCGACTATGCCCGCGACCGGGTGGCGTTCGGCCAGCGGATCGGGCGCTATCAGGGCGTGAAGCACAAGGCCGCCGACATGTACATCAAGCAGCAGCTGGCCCGCGCCCATGCCATGCACGGCGCCTGGGCGTTCGAGGTCGACGCGCCGGAGTTGCGGCAGGCGGCGGCGGCGGCGCGCACCGCGGCGCTCGACGCGCTGGCATTCACGGCTGAGGAGAATGTGCAACTGCACGGCGGCATCGGGTTCACATGGGAATCGAACTGCCAGTTCTATTACCGCCGGTCGCGGGCGCTGAGTGCGGCACTTGGTAGCCGCGGCTTTTGGTCGGATCGATTGGTCAGGACGCTGGAGCGCAGGAATGCGGCGGCGGCGTAAAATATTGGATGCAACCGACCAAATCCGCTCATCCTGAGCGCAGTCGAAGGACGCATGACGGATTTGCACAGCGGTTGGTGCGTCCCTCGACTTCGCTCGGGATGATGAAGATCAGAACGTTGCGGCGGACAGAGATTTGAGAGGGTATTATCATGGATTTCAACGACAGCCCCGAAGAGGCGAAAATTCGCGAAGGCGTTCGTGCATGGATTGCCGAGCATACGGCGGAATATGAGGGTCTGCCCGCGCCCGCCTCGAATGAGGAATATGTCGCGCGGCAGCGGAGCTGGCAGAAGAAAAAATATGACGGCGGCTATGCCGGGATTACCTGGCCGAAGAAGTTCGGCGGACAGGGCAAGGGCCCGATGGAATCCATCATTTTCAGCCAGGAAGAGGGGAAGAGCGCGGCGCCAACCGGGCTTTATGCGATCGGCCTTGGCATGTGCATTCCGACCGTCTTCACGCACGGCAGTCAGGACGTCATCGACCGCTTTGTCCCCAAGGCGCTGGATGGTGACGAAATCTGGTGCCAGCTTTTCTCTGAACCCGCCGCTGGCAGCGACCTGGCCGGTATCCGCACCAAGGCGGAGAAGGACGGCGATGAGTGGGTGATCAATGGTCAGAAGGTCTGGACCACCAACGCGCATCTTTGCGACTATGGCATCATCGTCACGCGCACCGATCCCGGCGCGCCAAAGCATAAGGGCCTGACGATGTTCATTGTCGACATGCGCGACCCGGGCGTCGAATGCCGCCCGCTGAAGCAGATGTCCGGTGGCAGCGATTTCAACGAAGTGTTTTTCGATGATGTCCGCGTGCCCGACAGCTGGCGTCTGGGCGCGGAAGGCGAGGGCTGGAAGGCGGCGCTGACCACATTGATGAACGAGCGCCTCGCCGTGGGCGGCAAGCCCAGATATTCGCCGGACTGGTCGACGCTGATGGCGGTCGCGAAGGAAATCGAAACCGCACTCGGCCCGGCATCCGAACAGGCCGATGTGCGCGACCAGATCGCGCAGGCCTATATCAACGACCAGGGCGTGAAGCTGACGCAGCAGCGGTCCCTGTCGGCGCTGTCGCAAGGCAAGACCCCCGGCGCGGAACAGTCGATTTCAAAGGTTGTCGTTGCAAAGCAGATGCAGGACATCAGCCGCTTCGCGCTCGACATATCGGAAAGCGCCGGGTTCATGGCCGCGGCGGAGGGCAGCGAGCTTGCGAAATTGCAGGGTAGCTATTTCGGTTCCGCGGGCCTCAGGATCGCTGGCGGTACGGACGAGATCCTCAGGAACATCATCGCCGAACGCGTCCTCGGCCTGCCCGGCGATCTGCGCCCGCCAAAGGACACGCCGTTCAACGAGATCGAGGCTTTGTGACGGGGCAAGGGACCGGAGACATGTCGGGGCCGGTCTCTGTTTGGGAGTCTGTCATCGACCTGTTTCCCGTCCGGTTCCGGTTGCTCCCTCGCTGACCTGCATCAGCTGCTGAAGGGCACATGTCCGGATGTTGGCACCGAGATTATTGGAAGCGTCTGCTGACGATCCGGTTTTCCCTGCAGCGCGTCACCCTTTTTTCACTAAAATGGAAATCCAGCTCGAAGATTTCATGACGAAAACCTGATTAGCGCAATTATATCCGGCGCGAAGAGATGGCGACGGTTTTGATGATATTTATCACGGGAAAGTTCCTGTGAACGAACGCGCGCCGGTACAATTGGATATGGATTTGGAATATCCGCAGAGGCGGTTTGGGAGCCGTCCGGCGGCTTCCCGCCCGGATGTAGGCGAACCGGCATTTCGGTGATGTGTCTCAGACCCCCTTTGTTTCCGCTTTAGCAGCATTGGCATGATGTGCATTCACACTGGAATACTTATCCCCAATTTCGGCTTGCTGGCGATGAAGCTGGGACTGGTGGCGATCACGGGTCTGATGAATATCGATGCCGTCTTGCACGCCGCTGGCGGCGCGGTGCCCATATCTGTGTTCGGCCATATCGTCTCGCGCGAAGAGGTGAAGCGCAAAAACCGGCACCCGATGCCTGTTCGAATGATTGGGATATGTTGGGTGTCGATCCGTAGGCAATGCTGGTCGTTGAGGCCACCGCGATCGGCGTAACATCGGCGAAGCGTGCGGGCATTGCGGCCGTGGCCGTTCTGGGCGCTCTGCCGAAGAGATCGCATTTCCGGCAGGTAAACCTGGTCGTTGGCGCGCTGGATGGCAGCACCGGCAATGTCTGTCAAAAGCGCGCCGTCCTACCTGAATGGCTGCTTTCGCGCCTTTGCGCTTTTGCGCGTAAGGCCAAGCTCAACATGTGAAAAAGGCCGGTATCCGAAGGGATGGCGGATACCGGCCTTCTCGTTTTGCGCGCACATGCCAAAGGTCAGGGGGAACCTGTCATGTGCGCGGTTGCCGCATGCGGGGGAACCCAAAGGAGAGTATGGGGTGCGTGCGGAAACTCTGGCGGCTAGTTGTCGCTGCCACCTCCGCCGTGCCGTTCCGCGCGCCGCTCGTCATGGCGCGCTTTGCGCGCGGCGCGGCGTTCGTCGGGGGTTACCGTGCCATCGCTGTTTGCATCGGCCCGGTCGAAGCGTGCCAGGGCGCTGGTCTGCAGCTCTGCGAGCGTTACTGCGCCGTCCTTGTCGGCGTCGGCACGCTCCAGCATACGCATGCTGCGCTGTCCCCGCTGTCCGTGCCGTTCGGAGTGCATTGCCTTGCTGCGCTCGCGGTGCATGGCATGGCGCTCGCTCAATTCGGTCTGGCTGATTTCGCCGTCATTATCGCGATCAAGCGCCGCAAAGGCGGCGATGCGGCGTTCCGTAAGC
Organism: Pacificimonas pallii; assembly: GCF_019204005.1. Taxonomy (GTDB): domain Bacteria; phylum Pseudomonadota; class Alphaproteobacteria; order Sphingomonadales; family Sphingomonadaceae; genus Pacificimonas; species Pacificimonas pallii. Next base: position 972,122 of record NZ_JAGSPA010000001.1, read on the forward strand.
TTTTCGGCGCGTTTCCCGGCGCGGGCTTCGACCATGGCTTCCCACTCGCCAGCGCTGAGTGCGCCATTTCCGTCCGTATCGGCTTTCGCCATTCGTGCCGCACGGCGCTCGGCGCGTTTTTCCATGCGAGCTTCGTGCATGGCCTTCATCTCGGCCTGCGTGATGGCACCGTCGGAATCGGTGTCGAGGCGGGCGAAGCGCTGCTCGATCCGGGTTGTGAGATCCGCGCGGGTCATCTCCGCATTGCGTTTGTCCTTGCCGCCATGATGGTCGGCGAGAACGCCGCCTGCTGCGAAGAGTGTGGCCATGCTGGCTGCGACTAGGAATTCGGTTTTCATCTCGTATCTCCCGGATGGTGATATGAGAGCGTTACGATGGGCGACATGCATATCCCTTGAACGCCCGGGTCATCTTTGCGAAAGCCTGCGTCGCAACTCCCCTTGGAAGACCGAGACCATATATGTCCGACATCAAAAAGGTCGTGCTCGCCTATTCCGGCGGCCTCGACACCAGCGTGATCCTGAAGTGGCTGCAGGAAACCTATCATTGCGAGGTGGTGACCTTCACCGCCGACCTGGGCCAGGGCGAGGAGCTGGAGCCGGCACGCGCAAAGGCGCTGGCGGCGGGCGTGAAGGCGGAGAACATCTTCATTGACGATCTGCGGGAGGAATTCTGCAGGGATTATGTTTTCCCCATGATGCGCGCGAATGCGCTGTATGAAGGGCTGTACCTGCTTGGCACGGCGATTGCCCGCCCGCTGATTTCAAAACGGCAGATCGAAATCGCGCATCAGGTGGGCGCGAATGCGGTCAGCCACGGCGCGACGGGCAAGGGCAATGATCAGGTGCGGTTCGAGCTTGGCTATTACGCCCTTGATCCCGACATCAAGGTGATCGCCCCGTGGCGCGAGTGGGATCTGACCAGCCGGTCGCGGCTGATCGCCTTTGCCGAAGAGCATGGTATCGAAGTGACCAAGGACAAGCGCGGCGAAGCGCCATTCTCGACGGATGCGAACATGCTGCACACATCGTCCGAAGGCAAAGTGCTGGAGGATCCGTGGGAGGAAACGCCGGACTATGTCTATTCCCGTACGGTAAATCCCGAGGAGGCCCCGGATACGCCCGAATATATTACCGTCGATTTCGAACGCGGCGACGCCGTTGCGATCAATGGCGAGGGCATGAGCCCGGCGACGATTCTGGAAACGCTGAACGAATATGGCCGCCTGCATGGCATTGGACGCCTCGACCTGGTGGAGAACCGCTTCGTCGGCATGAAATCGCGCGGCATGTATGAGACGCCCGGCGGCACCATATATCTTGAAGCGCATCGCGGTATCGAACAGCTGACACTCGACAGGGGGGCGGGGCACCTGAAGGACGAGTTGATGCCGCGTTATGCCGAGCTGATCTACAATGGCATGTGGTTCAGCCCGGAGCGGGAAATGCTGCAGGCGGCCATCGATCACAGCCAGGAAAGCGTGACGGGAACCGTACGCCTGAAACTGTACAAGGGCAGCGTGCAGACTGTCGGACGTAAGGCGGATGTCAGTTTTAACCTCTATTCGCAGGATGTTGTCACATTCGAGGATGACAAGGGGATCTATAACCAGCGCGATGCGGAGGGCTTCATTCGCCTGAACGCGCTGCGCCTGCGCCTGCTGGGCCAGAGGAAACGTGGTGGCTGAGCTCTTTGCCGCCATGGAAGATTTCTTCACGGACTACGCCGCCGCGCTGAACGCGAATGACGAGGATGTGGTGATGAGCTTTCTGGCGATTCCGCACGGTGTGCGCATCGGGCCGGAGACGACGTTCATCGAGACCCCCGAAGAGCTGCGCGCGCATATGGACGTTCGCATGATGCGTCATGAAGCGGCAGGCACGGACATGGTGCACATCACGGTCGAGGAAGTGTCCGGCCTGCCTGGCGATGCGGCGGCGGTGCGGCTGCATTGGGAACTGATCGACGAGGAAGGCAGTGAGGCCGCCTGCTTCGACACACGAGAAACGCTGGCGGCGATGGACGGCGTCTGGGCAATTGTAGCCAGCGACCTGACCGATGAAATCGCGGTGCTGGCCAGGCATGGACAGGAATTGCCGCCGGGCCTGACGCACTAAAATGGGCGCACGCCGATGAAACTGCACCCGGCGGTGTCGAAGCTGCACAAATGGCTGGCGCTGATCGTGGGCGTGCAGATGATGCTTTGGATGCTGTCGGGCCTATTCATGACGGTCTTTCCGATTGAGAATGTGCGCGGTGAACATCTGATACGCGAAGCGACGCGCATGCAGCTGGAAGCGCCGCTCGTCATGCCGGATTTTGATGGCGAGCCGGTGACAGGACTTTCGCTCAGCATGATTGGCGGCCGGCCGGCACTGGTGGTGGCGCACCCCGCGCGGCGGTCGATATATGATCCGTATACCGGAGACCCTGTCCCCGCACCGACGCGCGACGATATCGTCCATCTTGCCGATGCAGGATATTCCGGCAGCGCGGCGATCCGAGAAGTCCGGCTGATCGAAAGTGACCCTCCGGGCGAATATCGCGGCGCCCTGCCGGTCTGGCAGGTGACATTTGATGGCTTCGACAATTTGCGGCTCTATTTCGATCCCGATACGGGTGAACTCCTGACCCGGCGCACGCGGCTATGGCGGATATTCGACTTTATGTGGATGCTGCACATCATGGACTATGAAAGCCGCGAGAATTTCAACAATCCCCTCGTGCAGGTTGCGGCCGGACTTGGCCTGTCCGTGGCGCTGTCGGGGCTGCTGCTTGTGATCTACCGGACCGTGAAGCCGTGGTGGCGGCGGCGGTTACGACAGGCGCATTAGCGGCAAGATGCGCACCGCCTTGGAAAAGACGGCAAGACATTGGACTTGCGGATAGATCACAGGATTTTCTTAACCACTTTTTTAAACCTCCCCCCCAAGAGTTGCTCCCGGACAGATTTACGGATCAGGGGCACCACCGAAAATGGCATATGAGAGTTCCAGCGTCGACGTGGCGATCATCGGCGCGGGCCCTGCGGGTCTGACCTCGGCCTATCTACTGACGAAGGCGGGCTTTTCCGTTACCGTCATCGAAAAAGACCCGGTCTATGTCGGCGGCATCAGCCGGACCGTGGAACATGAGGGATACCGCTTCGATATTGGCGGACACCGGTTTTTCTCAAAATCGAAGGAAGTCGTCGATCTTTGGAACGAGATCCTGCCCGACGATTTCATCCAGCGCCCGCGCATGAGCCGCATCTATTATGAGGGAAACTTCTATTCCTATCCGCTGCGCGCATTCGAGGCGCTGGGCAATCTGGGACTGTGGCGTTCGGTGCTGTGCATGGCGAGCTATGCGAAATCGCGGGTCTTCCCCAGGAAAAACGTGGATAATTTTCAGGACTGGGTATCGAACCAGTTCGGTGAAAAACTGTTCAACATTTTTTTCAAAACCTACACCGAAAAAGTATGGGGCATGCAGTGCGACGAAATCAGCGCGGACTGGGCGGCGCAGCGCATCAAGGGGCTGTCACTGGGCGGCGCGGTTGTCGATGGGCTGAAGCGGTCATTCGGACTGAACAAAAAGCCGAATGACGGCATGGAAGCCAAGACGCTGCTGGAAACCTTCCGCTACCCGCGCAAGGGTCCGGGCATGATGTGGGAAGCGGCGCGCGATTTCGTGCTGAAGGGCGGCAATAAGGTCCTGATGGGTCATGCGCTGCATCAACTGTCGGAAGACAGGGTGACCGGCCGCTGGACCGTGCAGGCAAAGCGCGGCGATGGCGAAACTGTCGAGATCAACGCCGGACATGTCATATCTTCAGCGCCAATGCGCGAGCTGGCAGGCCGCCTGCACCCGATGCCGAAAACGACGGCGAACGCGCTCGATCTGAAATATCGCGATTTCCTGACGGTGGCGGTCATGGTGAAATCGAAGGACCTGTTTCCGGACAATTGGATCTACATCCATGACCCAAGCGTGCAGGTCGGCCGCATCCAGAATTTCCGGTCCTGGTCGCCCGAACTGATCCCGCACGATGACATGGCCTGTGTCGGCCTGGAATATTTCTGTTTCAAGGGTGACGGTCTGTGGTCATCGGAGGACGAGGACCTCGTCGAACTTGCGAAGGCCGAACTGGCACAGCTCGGCCTGTGCGATCCGAAAGATATCACGGGCGGCGTCGTCGTGCGGCAGGAAAAGGCCTACCCGGTCTATGATGATTCCTACGCCGCCAATGTCGAGGCCATGCGCGCCGATCTCGCCGAAACGCATCCGACGCTGCATCTGGTGGGCCGAAACGGCATGCACAAATATAATAATCAGGATCACGCCATGATGACGGCGATGCTGACCGTGAAAAATATCGAGGCGGGCAAGATCGTCCATGATGTGTGGTGCGTCAACGAGGATGCCGAATATCATGAAGCCGGTGATGAAGGGGCTGTTGAGGCGCTGAAGTCGGAACGGCTTGTCCCGCGCAAAGTCGCGGCCTGACGCGCCGCGCCGCTGGCCAGGCAGATGCTGAAACAGCTGATCACGCATGGTGACCGTCCCTATGTCAGGTACGGCCTTGTCAGCGTCTGCGCCCTTGGCGCGGACGTAGGTATATTCATGGCGCTGCTCGCTGGCGGGATGATCGCCAGCCTGGCCTCTGGCCTTGGCTACTCGGTCGGGATTGCGGCCCATTGGCTGCTGTCGAGTCGGCTGGTGTTTCAGGGCGAAACCCATAGGCGAGGGACAGCCGCGCGGCGTCAGCAGAAGGTGCTCTTCGCGGCGTCGGCGGTGCTCGGCCTTGGTCTGACCATGGGCATTGTCGGGCTCGCGACCACATTTGGCCTGGATCCGCGGATGGCGAAGGTCATCGCGATCGGGGTCAGTTTCCAGGCGGTCTGGCTGGTCCGGCGCATTTACGTTTTCGCGCGATGAGCGCTGTGATCGCGAAGAGCGTGACCGAGACATCGGCGCGGCCGCCATTTGCGCTCTACATCGCCATCATCTGGCTGTTTGCGGCGCTGCTTTCCGTCTGGGGAGCGCGCGAGCCAATCCTCGGCGGACAGCTGGTCGGCCCTGACGATCTGATGCGGATCGTGCAGGTCAGGGATTTTCTGGCCGGACAAAACTGGTTCGACGTTTCCCAGCACCGGATGAACACGCCGTGGGGCGCACCGATGCACTGGTCGCGGATCGTCGATCTGCCGCTGGCGGCGATTATTTATGTTCTCACCCCAGTGCTGGGCACGGAAATGGCGGAGCGGACGGCACTGGTCGCGGTACCGCTGACAACGCTGTTTCTGGTCATGCTGATGGCCGGACTGCTGATCCGCCGCGTGGCCGGGCCCAAATACGCACTTCTGGGCGTCATGTTTGTCCCCGCGCTGGTGGAGATCGCGCAGCAGTTGAAGCCGATGCGGATCGATCATCATGGCTGGCAGATATTGCTGGGCGTGACGGCTGTCCATGCGCTGCTCCTGACGCGCGCGGGGCGTGCGGGCCTGCTTGCCGGGGCCGCCATGTCCATGTGGATGCACATCAGCATCGAGGGGCTGCCCTATGCCGTGGCCATCGGCATTGCCCTTGCCATTCGCGCCGCACTCGATCCGGCGGAAACCAGGCGATTGCTGTCCTACATGTCGGCGCTGACGCTGTGCAGTGCGCTTCTGTTCGTCGGCACGCAGCCGTCCGGGCTGTGGCAGGAAAGCTGGTGCGACGCGATGATGCCCGCCTATTTCGCGGCCTTTGGCGCGAGCCTTCTGGTGATGCTGCCCCTTGCCAATCAGGCGCTGAGCGATGTTCGGATACGGTTCGCTGTTCTTGCCGCGGCGGGCATATCCGGTGTTGGCGCGCTTGCCGCCGTGGACCCCGCATGTACCGCAGGGCCCTTTGCCCAGCTGACGCCGTTCGTGCGGACATTCTGGTATGCGCGCGTGCTGGAGGGGCAACCGCTATGGCATGCCGCTTTCGGCGCATCCCTCATTCCTGTCGTCCAGATATCGCTGGGGGCGGCGGGTTATGCTTATGCGCTGAGACGCAGGGCATCGCCGCTGCCGCAGCGTGACCTTCTGACCGTCGCCGGTCTGTTCCTGATTGCGACCATGATCGGGCTGCTGGTGGCGCGGACCATCGCGCATGCCGAAATACTTGCGCTGCCCGGGACGATGATCCTGCTGGGCGCGGCCCTGCCCCGCGTTCGGCAGCTCCGCCGCCCCGCTCGTACATTTGCGACCATAGGCGTCATCCTGATGGTGTTTCCGATAACGCCGCTGTTCGGATATGCCTTTTATCTGAAGGTCACGAATAGCTATGCGGAGCAGATGCAGACGGCGATTTCAAGCGAGCGGTGCAACAGCCCGGCAAACTGGCGTGCCGTGCAGGCCCTGCCCGTCGGCAGGGTCTACGCTCCGATCGATATCGCGCCGACCATTCTGGCACTTACCGACCATGGTCTCGTCGCCAGCGGCCATCATCGCAATCAGGCGGCCATGGGCGAAGCGATGCGCGGCTTCGTCACGGGGGGCGATGACGCGCGCACGCTTGTCGAGCGGCGCGGCGTTACGCACGTCATCTGGTGCGAGGGGTTGCCCGAGGTGGAGCGCTATGTGGAGAAGGCACCAAACGGCTTCATGGCGAAGCTGCGCGACGGCCGCGCACCGGACTGGCTTCGCCCCGTGCCGCAGGATGACGTGACCCCCGTGCGGATTTACGAGGTCGTGCGCTAAGCCGCGGCGAGTTTTGCCATCACATCCGTGACGCTGCCGATAATACCGTCGATGACGAACTGAGCCGCCAGCGCGGCCAGGATGACACCCAGAAGACGGGTCAGCATCGCCTCTATCTTGTGACCGATAAAGCCGATCATCGGGCCTGCCAGCACCAGCGCCGCCATCGTTATGATGAGCACGAGGCCAAGCGCCCCGAACACGATACTGCGTTCGGCAAGCGTCGTGGTCTCGCTCATCATCAGCATCAGCGCGGCGATGGAACCGGGCCCGGCGAGCATGGGAATGCCCATCGGAAAGACGCTGACATCCTCCACTTCGGCCTGCTCCGCGACCTCCTGCGCACGCGTTTCGCGGCGCGCGGTGCGTTTCTCGAAAACCATTTCAAGCGCGATGATGAACAGCATGATGCCGCCCGCAACACGGAAGGCATCGAGCGAAATCCCAAGCGCATCGAGCAGCGGCCGTCCGAAAAATGCGAATATCAGGAGTACGCCGCTGGCGACCAGGACGGAACGGATCGCCATGCTGCGCCGCGCGGCATCGCTGGCACCGCGTGTCAGGCCGGAAAAAATCGGCGCGCAGCCGGGCGGGTCGATGACGACGAACAATGTGGCGAAGGCGGAGACAAACAGCTCCCAAAGTTCAGGGCTCATGCGGCGTCCGGCAGCGTCAGACCCTCACGCCGATGCGCGGCGGTGATGGTATTGTCGAGAAGGCAGGCGATGGTCATCGGACCAACGCCGCCTGGAACGGGTGTGATGGCCGCGGCGCGGGTTTCAGCCTCGCCATAGGCAACATCGCCGACAAGGCGCGTCTTGCCCGCTCCGCGTTCAGGCGCGTCGATACGATTGATGCCGACATCGATGACGAGGGCGCCCGGCTTGATCCATTCCTGACGGACCATTTCCGCGCGGCCGACGGCGACGACCAGAATGTCCGCGCGGGCGGCTTCGCCGGCCAGGTCGGCGGTGCGGGAATGCGCCTGCGTTACGGTCGCGTTGCGCTGTAGCAGAAGCTGGCCCATCGGTTTGCCGAACAGGTTTGAGCGGCCGATGACAAGCGCGGTCTTGCCGGATAAATCCTCGCCCAGACGATCGACGATCATCATGTCGCAGCCAAGCGGCGTGCACGGGACAATACCGGGCAAGCCGCTCAGCAGGCGCCCCGCATTGATGATCGTCAGCCCATCGACATCCTTGTCGGGGTCGATGGTCTGGATAACCGCATCGCCGTCGATGGGCGCGGGCAGCGGCAATTGGCACAGAATGCCGTCAACGGCCGGGTCGGCGTTCAGTTTCTTGACAAGGGCAATCAGGTCGGCCTGCGGCGTATCCGCGGGCAGGCGGTGCTCAAAGCTTGCCATTCCGGCTTCGCGCGTCGCCTTGTGCTTGGCACCGACATAGACCTGGCTTGCCGCGTCGTCTCCGACCAGAATGACCGCGAGACCGGCCTTTCGTCCCGCGCGCGTCTCGAAACTGCTGGCGAGACAGGCAATCCGGGCGCGGACCTTGGCGGCGAATGCGATGCCGTCAATCCGCTCCGCGCTCACAGGACGAGGTCCATAACCAGCGCCGGTACGAAGCGCTGCAAGAGGATAATGGCGAGCATCAGCACCATCGGCGACAGATCGATGCCGCCAAGATCGGGCATGAAGCGCCGGATGGGCGCGTAAAGCGGTGCTGTCAGGCGTTCGATGCCCACCGCGATCGACCGCACGAAATTATTGGAAAGATTGATGACATTGAACGCGATCAACCAGCTGAGGACCACCTGAGCGATGATGATCCAGATCAGCAGCTGGCAGAGCATCACGAAAATATCGAGGAAAGCGGCAATCGTCGCGGGCATGGCAAACTGTCCGATTAAGCAGGAGGAATGTTACTGTCCTAACGCGGTGGGGCGGTGCGTGCCAGCACTGAAACCCGCTGGGCCACGGCGTCGAGGTCAGGCATGCCGTCAAATACTGCAGCGGAGTGGAAATCATAGTCGAACCGCGTGCCCGGCTTCATCTGGCAGGACATGCCGCCGCAATAGACGGCGATGTCCATCTCGTTGATCAGGGCAAGGTCGCTGTCGACCGTGCGATACCGGATGTCGTCGCGCCAGTACATGGGCGTACAGCCTGCCGGGCGGCAGAGCCAGAGGCCAAGCTCGCCATTGTCGGCGCCGACGTCGTTCACGCTGATATACTGGACCGCCGCAACGACTTCACCGCGCGGCAGCGGCTCGGCGGCGGGCAGATGTTTGCCGTGATGACCGGCATCCACGTTAAGGGCGTAAAGATAAGTGCCCCAGCCCGGCGCGCCATCTTCTCCGGCGCCGGTGAACAGGCCGCGCGCATGCCAGCGCAGACCATTTGCCCTGCGCCCGCCCCAGCCCGCGTCGGGATAGCAGGTATCGCCAAGGCAGGTCTTGTTGCCGGGTTCGGTGTCGCCGGTATTGCCAAGGCCGGGCAGTTTGCCGCCTGTGGATGACCAGGTGCCGTCAATCCGGAAATAGGTGACGACGGCCGCGCGTTTCAGCGCAGCCGGTAATTTGTGCCGGTCACCCAGCAGCGTGAGCCCGCGGCATTGCCCCGGACCAAGGTCGCTGCAGCGGCTTTGCGGCGCGCTCTTGGCGTCAAGCCAGGTCCGCTTCCATTCCCCCTCGATCCGGCTGCGTTCCGGGCGGCGGTCAGCGACGGTGTTTGCGGTGATTTCAAGAACGCGCCGGGCGGCGGCTGGAAGCGTCGCCGGCTGGGCCAGCGGCGGCAGCTGCGGATCGGTTTTGAAGATTTCGAGCGTTCCGGGTTTATTGCCCCGATCCGTCTGTTGCAGCAGAAGCGTTCCTTTGCCCTCATATGGCGGAAACCGCACAAGGAAGCCGCCGCTGGCTCTTGCATGAAGGACCGGCTGGCTGCCGAGCGTGCGCACGGTCGAACCCTCGATATCCGCATCCGCAATGGCGCTGAGACGCCGCCCATTGTCCAGAATAAGGACAGGGCCCTGGCCGGATTCGCGCGCATGTACCGACGCCCTGCCCGAACTGGCATGAACATAGATATCGTTCAGACCGGCGGGCAGGTCGATCCTGATCCGGCCGCCAGTGCCAAAGGAACCGCGCGCGAAGGCATCGCTGCCCTGCGGCCTGCCTTTGGCATCGACAAAATCGACGGGCTTATTCTGCCAGGCAAGTTCCTGCGCGCGGTGCCAGAAGCGGTTCGTGACCTGCGCCTCGTCCCACATGCCGGCGCTGGCGGCGATGTCGCCGGCCACACTGACCGTTTCCGTCTGCGGCAGTTCGGGCGCGTTTGCCGACAATGTCGACGCCGACGCGGGCGACAGAAACGCGGAGGAAGCCGACGCGGCACCCGCCCGGGACGCTGGCGATGCCGCGCCGAGCCCGTATTTCAGCGCCACCGCCCCTGCGGCGAGGACAATGAACAAGATGACGGCGATGCCGATGGCAAGGGTGCGCGGACTCATGATGTAGGGATAAGCGTCTTTAGTGGCATTTCAATGTCGGCGAGCGCCGCGAGCGACGGAGAAGCGCGCGCGCGGATCAGTTTTTGCGCCTGCACGAAATCGGCCGGGCGATTGACCGCGTCGAGCGCAACGATGCGGCCCGCCTTTAGATATGCCATGGAAAAACTTCCCTCGTCAGGACTGCCGCGCAGGACATGATCGTCATACCCCATGCTCAATCCTGCCGTCTGAAGCTTTACATCATATTGATTTGACCAGAACCATGGCAGCGCATCATAATGCGCGGGCGTGCCAGTGATGACCTGCGCAGCCACTTTTGCCATATCATTGGCATTCTGAACCGATTCCAGCCTGATTTCCGCGCTGTCAGCCCATGCGTTGACGTGCAGGGCGCAGTCGCCAATGGCAAAAATGTCGGGGTCGGACGTGCGGCACTGGGCATCGACCCGCACGCCATTCGCGGTATCGATCCCGGCCGCCGTCAGAGGCTCAATGGACGGGACGATGCCAATTCCGATGATGACGAGGTCGGCGGGCAGGCTTTCGCCGCAGGACAGCCGGACGCCGCGGACGTGGTGATCCTCACCCTCCAGACAGTCGGTCATGGTATTCAGGCGGAATTCGACGCCCGCGGCGCGGTGCAGGCGTTCGTAAAAATCGGAAATCGGCGCACCGCAAACACGGGATAGCAGGCGCGTCGCCGCTTCGACGACGGTGACATGCTTACCGAGCCTGGTGAGGACGGCGGCGGCCTCCAGTCCAATATAACCCCCGCCCACCACGACGATGCGATCCGCGGCGGCAAGTTCTTTGCGCAGCAATTGCACGTCGGCATGGGTGCGGATGGCGTGCACGCCGGAAAGGCCGGCGTCGCTGCCGCACGGCATGCGGCGCGGTTCGCCGCCGCCGGCCCAGATCAGCTTGCCATAGCGGATGCTCTCCCCTTCCGCATCGAACAGCTCATGCGTTCTTGCGTCGACGCGCTCGATCCGGGTCGAGGGCAAGAGGCGGATATCGCGTTCTTCCCAGAAGCTTTCCTTGCGGAGCAGCATGCGCTCGAAGGGCTTTTCCCCGGCGAGATATTCTTTCGACAGGGGCGGCCGTTCATAGGGCAGGTCGGGCTCGTCGCCGATCAGGCCGATGCGTCCCTCATAGCCCTGACCGCGCAAGGCGATGGCCGCCTGCGCCCCGGCATGGCCCGCGCCGACGATGGCGATGTCAAATTGGTCGAGTTCTGCGGAGATGGTCGAAGCTTCCCTTTTCGCACGGGTGCGGGCAGTCAGCCTACGCTCTTGCCCTAGACCACTCAAGCTTGGCGCGGCAAAGGGGGTTTCCATGGAAACAGCACACCCGTTCTACACGCTGCGCCAGCAGGGGCTGGTGCGTGTCGGCGCCTGCACCCCCGCCGCGACGTCAGGCGATCCGGCGGAGAATGCCGCGGAGGCGATCCGGAATGCCGAGGACGCGCATGCCAAAGGCATCGACCTGCTGGTCTATCCGGAACTGAACCTGACCAGCTATGCGATTGACGATCTGCATTTGCAGGACGGCTATCTGGGTGCGGTGGAACAGGGTTTGGCAGAGCTGGTCGCGGCGAGCGAGCATTTGCGGCCGGTTCTCTGCGTCGGCGCCGCGCTCGTCAGAAATGGCCGCCTGTATAATTGTGCGCTCGCTGTTCATCGCGGGCGCATATTGGGTGCGGTGCCGAAAAGCTTTCTGCCGAATTACCGGGAATATTACGAAAAGCGCTGGTTCGCGCTGGGCTCCGGTGTCACGGGGCTGGAGATGGAGCTGTGCGGGCAGACCGTGCCGTTCGGAACCGACCTGGTCTTCGCCGCGTCGGACTATGCCGATTTCACATTTCATATGGAAATCTGCGAGGATTACTGGTCGCCGGTGCAGCCCTCAACGGAAGGCGCGCTGGCAGGGGCGCTGATCCTGTGCAACCTCAGCGCGTCCGACATCACCATCGGCAAATCGCGAGAGCGCAAGATGCTGTGCGCGGCGTCCTCGTCGCGGAACATGGCGGCATATATTTATTCCGCATCCGGGCCGGGCGAATCGACGACGGACCTGGCGTGGGACGGGCAGGGTCTGATTTACGAGCTGGGCGAGGAGCTGGCGGAATCGACGCGCTTCCAATGGAATGCCGAGACAGTCTACGCCGATGTCGATGCCGCGCGCCTGCGGCAGGAGCGCATGCGCACGGGGACGTTCAATGATGCGGCGCGGCATCTGGATCATCCCGAAACCCGCTTCCGCCGCATCGCCTTCGCCCACGGCGACCTGGGCGAAGACCGGGGTCTGGTCCGCGCCATTCGCCGCTATCCCTACGTGCCCAATGCACCCGAGCGGCTGGATGAAGACTGTTACGAAGCCTTCAATATCCAGGTCGAGGGGCTGGCGAAGCGGATCCGCGCGGCGCACGCGAAGTGCGTCACTATCGGCATTTCCGGCGGTATCGATTCCACACATGCACTGATCGTGGCGGCAAAGGCAATGGACCGGCTGGACCGTCCGCGCACCGATATTCGTGGCTACACCCTGCCGGGCTTTGCGACGGGCGAGGATACCAGGGGCAATGCCTGGGCGCTGATGAAGGCCATCGGCTGCACGGCAGAGGAAATCGATATTCGTCCCGCGGCGCGGCAGATGCTGGGCGATATGGGACACCCCTTTGCGGACGGTGAGCCCCAATATGACGTGACGTTCGAAAATGTGCAGGCGGGCCTCAGAACGGATTACCTGTTCCGGCTGGCGGGGCAGCATGGCGGCTTTGTCATCGGCACGGGCGACATGTCGGAACTGGCGCTCGGCTGGTGCACCTATGGGGTCGGCGATCATATGAGCCATTACGGCGTGAATGGCGGCGTGCCGAAGACGCTGATCCAGTATCTGATCCGCTGGTCCGAACGGACGAACCAGTTCGACGCGGCAACCGATGAGGTTCTGGAGCGCATCCTGGCTACGGAAATCAGCCCGGAACTGGTCCCCGCGGACGCGGAAACCGGCGCGATGCAGTCGACAGAGGATCGAATCGGCCCCTACGCGCTGCACGATTTTTTCCTGTACTGGACGCTGCGCCACGGACTGGCGCCGTCGAAGATCGCATTTCTGGCATGGCATGCGTGGCATGACCGGAATGCGGGCATGTGGCCGATTGGCCATGCGGATGACAATCGCCCGGAATATGATCTGGCGACGATCGAAAAATGGCTGCGCGTCTTCCTGCAGCGCTATTTCGGGTTCGCGCAGTTCAAGCGCAGCGCGCTCCCCAATGGTCCGAAAGTCTCAGGCGGCGGCGCGCTTAGTCCGCGCGGAGACTGGCGCGCGCCGTCAGATGGCACGCCAGCGGCATGGCTGGCCGAACTGGATGCGAACCTGCCGAGGTGAACGACAACTCCCTCCCCCGCAGGGGCGGCAGGGGATACGGCCTTGCCATTCGCCGCGCACCCCGCGAGGTAGCCAGCGAAGACTATCCGGGGAGGTTGCTTAGCTTATGACCAAGATGTGGTTCGCCATTCCGTTGTGGCAGCGCGTGATTGCGGCGCTGATCCTGGGGGTTATCACGGGTCTGGCCTGGGGACCGGAGGCGGAGTCGATCAAGTGGATCGGCGATCTGTTCATCAAGGCCATCAAGATGCTGGTCGTGCCGCTGATCTTTTTTAGTCTGGTGGCGGGTGTCTGCGCGATTGGGGATCTGCGCAAATTGGGCGCGGTTGGCGGACGCTCCTTGCTGCTGTTCATGGGAACCGGCGCCATCAGTGTCGCGCTGGGCCTGCTGATCGGGACGGTGATGCGGCCCGGCGAGGGCCTGTCGATCCCGCTGCCGGAGACGTTCACGCCGTCGACGGAGAGCTTTGACCCGACAGACATGATCCTGCGTTTCGTGCCGGGAAATGTCATTCAGGTGATGGCCGAGGGTGACGTGCTGCCGCTGATCACCTTCGCGATCCTGTTCGGTATCGGCATATTGCTGGCAAAAGAAGCGGGCGCGCCCATGGTGAAGGCGATGGATTCAGGTGCCATCGTCATGCAGAAAGTGACGCTGATCGTCATGGAACTGACACCCTTCGGTGTCTTCGCGCTGATCGCATGGGTCGCCGGTACGTTCGGGACCGACGCGCTGCTACCGCTCGCGAAGGTCGTGGGACTGAACTATTTTGGCTGCGGGATCATCATCCTGGTCGTTTATCCGCTGATCATCAAGATGATGACGAAGCTGCCGATCCGGGATTTCTTTCGCGGGATTGTCGATGCGCAGGCGGTGTCCTTTTCAACGGCGAGCTCCAATGCGACCCTGCCCGTGACCATGCGCTGCGTGCAGCGGAATCTGGGCGTTTCGCGCTCGGTATCGAGTTTTGTGCTGTCGCTCGGCGCGACGATCAACATGAACGGCACGGCCATGTATATGGGCCTTGCGAGCCTGTTCGGCGCGCAGGTGTTCGGTATTGACCTGGATATGACCGACTATATCCTCATCGCCATCACCGGCACACTGGGCGCGGTCGGTGCGGCGGGCGTTCCCGGGTCCGGCCTGATCATGATGGGGTTGGTCTTTGGTGTGGCGGGCATTCCGCTGGAGACGATTGCCCTGGTCGCGGGCATCGACCGGATCATGGACATGATGCGCACCACGACGAACATCACGGGCGATGCGACCGTTGCTGTCGCGGTCGGCCATATGATGGGCGAGATCGATGTCGAGGAATATGAGAGCGACGACGATATTTGAGCCCGGTTCTGCCAGAAACCAAATCCTGATCATCCGAGGCGCGGTCGAGGGAAGCACGAACGATATTGCAAAACCTATGTGCGTCCCTCGACTGCGCCCGGGATGATGAAGATCTGAAATTGCCGTTAGATACTGTCTGATCTTCGCGGTCAGCATCATACCGAACAGATTCCCCTCGATCAGGCCGCCTTGATCATGTTCGCGATGTCTTCGGGCGGGAGGTTCGTCGCCTCCTTGTCGATCTCTCCGGCAAGCTTCTGCTCGACAGACACGTGGTAGCTCTTGCGAATCTCGCCAAGTGTCTTGGGCGGGGCGATCACGATAAGCTTTTCGAATTTGTTGGCATGCGCGCGCTTGTAAAGAATGTCCGCGGCGTCCGCGGCAAAGCGGTCCTCGGCGAGTTGATGAAAGTCGGTATCGTCATAGGCGTAGGTGCGGGCGCCCGTTGATTCGGACTGCCGTCCCGGCCGGTTCGCCGACAGCTCTCCATCGGAAGGATTGTCCTGCGTTTCCTTTCGTGCGACCTGAAGGTCCGGATATTCATGGTCGCCCTCATTGACAAGCAGCAGCAGTTTTTCGCCGTCGACGACGCAGATTTCGGTTTTATGTTCGAGTTGCATGGGGGCTCCTTGTTTGGGTTCGCGATATCAACGCACCGGTTGACGAGCGGTTGCGAAGCGTGCGCGACGGCGGCAGATGGGCGATCATGCACGACATCAAGATCCTTCGCGACGACCCCACCGCCTTTGACGGGCAGCTTGCGCGGCGCGGACATGCGCCTGCCGCGCCTGCCATTGTGGCGGCGGACGCGCAGCTGCGCGCCGTCCAGACCGAATTGCAGGCTGCGCTTGCCCGGCGCAACGAAGCGTCGAAAGCCATTGGCAGGGCGATGGGCGAGGGCGACAAGAACGAAGCGGAGCGGCTGAAAGCCGAAGTCGCGGCCCTGAAGGAAACCATGCCCGCCCTGGAAGAGCGCGAGCGGACGCTGAAGGCCCAGGTGCATGGCGCCCTGGCGGCATTGCCCAATCATCCAGCGGACGATGTCCCGCCTGGCGACGATGAAGGCGACAATGTCCTGGTGAAACGCTGGGGCGATGTGCCGTCATTCGATTTCGAGCCGAAAGAGCATGACGAGATTGGCGCGGCGCTTGGGCTCGATTTCGCGGCGGCGGCAGAGATTGCCGGTGCGCGCTTTGCCGTCATGCGCGGTCCGGTCGCAAGGCTGCACCGGGCCATCGGGCAGCTCATGCTGGACCTGCAGACGAACCAGAATGGCTATACCGAGGTGAACCCGCCGGTGCTGGTGCGCGACGAAGCGATGTTCGGCACCGGGCAATTGCCGAAATTCGCGGAAGATTCCTTCCGCACCGAAGATGGCCGCTGGCTGATATCGACATCCGAGATCAGCCTGACCAATCTGGTGCGAGAACAGATTGTCGGCGCGGACAGCCTGCCGATGCGGTTCGCCGCGCTGACCTTATGTTTCCGGTCCGAGGCCGGGGCGGCCGGGCGCGATACGAAGGGTATGATCCGCCAGCACCAGTTTGAGAAGGTGGAGCTGGTGTCGATCATCGATCCGGGCGCGGATGGCGGCCATGACGCATCCGCCGCGGAGTTTGAGCGCAAGGTGCGCGCAGCGGAGACGGTGCTGGAAACACTGGGACTGCCGTACCGGCGGATGCAGCTGTGCGTGGGCGACATGAGCGCGGCGGCGCGCAGGACCGTCGATCTGGAGGTCTGGCTGCCCGGGCAGGACTGCTACCGCGAGATCAGCTCCGTTTCCGAATTCGGGGATTTCCAGGCGCGGCGCATGAATGCGCGGACGCGCGGCGCGGACGAGAAAAAGACGCGCTTCGTCCACACGCTGAACGGATCGGGGCTTGCCGTCGGGCGGACGCTGGTCGCCGTGCTGGAAAATTACCAGCGGGCGGACGGGTCCGTCGCGGTTCCGGACGCGCTGCGGCCCTATATGGGCGGGACGGCGGAGCTGCTTCCGGCGAGCTAGAGAGGCTTTTGAATATGCGCATCCTGCTGACGAATGATGATGGCTATCACGCCCCCGGCCTGAAAGTGCTGGAGGATATCGCGGCGGAGCTGTCGGACGATGTCTGGGTGGTCGCGCCTGCGGAGGAGCAGTCGGGCGCGGGCCATTCGCTGACGCTGACCGTTCCGGTGCGCCTTCGCCGGCATGGCGAAAAGCGCTTTTCCGTTCTCGGGACGCCGACGGACAGCGTGATGATGGCGCTGGGCCATGTCATGAAGGACAATCCGCCCGACATCGTGCTGTCGGGCGTCAATCGCGGTGCGAATCTTGCGGAAGACGTCACCTATTCCGGCACGGTGAGTGCGGCGATGGAGGGTACGCTATACGGGATCCGGTCCATCGCGCTGAGTCAGGCGATGACGCAGCTGCGCAGCCAAAGCGTGTTCCGGACGGCGGCGGCATGGGGTGCGAGGGTGCTGCGTCCGCTGATAGAGATGGAGTGGGAGCCGGGTACCCTGCTCAACGTCAACTTCCCGCCCGTGGAGCCGGATGATGTGCAGGGCGTGAAGGTCTGCGAGCAGGGCTTTCGCGATTACGGCGAAACCGCCATCGAGCAGCGCCAGGATACGCGGGGGGTGGATTATTTCTGGTTCGGCCTGGGCCGCGAATCGCCGCAGCCGGGGCATGAGACCGACCTGACGGCGATGCGCAGGGGCGAGATTTCGGTGACGCCGCTGCATCTCGACATGACGCATTACGACACGATGTATCGCCTGCGCGACGCGCTGAGCGACATATCGTAAATCGAACGCGCGGGCGCTTGCGGCGCGGTGGCGGCATCGCCTAGTTTGACTGCGATGCGCCGCGTTCTCTTCCTTGCCCTGCTTGGCCTGAGCGCCTGCGCGATCCCGCGAAGCCAGGCGCCGTTCGAGGCGGGGCCCGCGGCCGCGCCTGCCGAAATCGTACCCGAGCCGCCCCGCGCGCGCGAACGCTGGCAACCGGGACAGGTGATCGCCGATGCCGTCAGGGTTGAGACACAGACCTATATCGTCCAGGCCGGCGATGCGCTGTCGCTGATTGCGGAGCGCACCGGGAGCGCGGTCCGCACCATCGCCCGCGCGAACCGTCTGCAACCGCCCTACAAGATATACCCCGGCCAGCGTCTGGAGATTCCAGGCGGGCGCTATCACCGGGTCAGGCGCGGCGACACGGGCATTGCGATCGCATTGGCCTACAAGACGGACTGGGATGAGATCGTGCAGGCGAACGCGCTTGATGCGCCCTTTCTGCTGCGGATCGGCCAGCGTCTGTTCCTGCCGGATGCGGCGTCCCCCCAGCGGGCCGAAACCATGGATGCGCCCGCTGATACGCCTGAACCGGCCCCGAGCGAGCTGGCCGCGTTCAATGTCGACATTGACGACATCATTACGGGCGGTGAACCGGCCATTGCCGAGGAAGACGCCCCGGCGGAACGCGCAAGTGCCCTGCCGGAACCGGCACCGTTCGACGGCCGCTTCACATGGCCGGTGGAAGGCCGGCTATTGTCGAGTTTCGGCGCCAAGGCGGGCGGGCTTTACAATGACGGCATCAATATCGCCGCCGACAAAGGCGCGCCCGTGCGCGCGGCGGCAACCGGGACGGTCATCTATGCCGGAAACGGCGTGGAGGGCTGGGGCAACCTCGTCCTGTTGAAGCATGACGAGGACTGGGTATCCGCTTATGCGCATAATGACGCCTTTTACGTCCAGCGCGGCGACCGGGTCGGGCGCGGCGAGGTCATTGCGGAGGTCGGGCAAACCGGCAGCGTCACGCGCCCGCAACTGCATTTCGAACTTCGGCAGGGGCGCAAGGCGGTCGATCCGCGCGCGCACCTGCCGACGGGATGATCGGTGCCGAAGGGAATCCGGAAGGCGGACCTGCCGCAGAAAACCTGCCCCGTCTGCCACCGGCCCTTTAGCTGGCGGAAGAAATGGGCGCGCGACTGGGATCAGGTGATATACTGCGGTGAGAAATGCCGCCGCACGGGTAAGGGAGACAGATAATGGCCACGCAGCCAAAACCGCCGCAAGACGTTCGCTCACAGGTATCGGAAGAAGAGTGGGCGATCCGGGTCGACCTGGCCGCCGCGTACCGTCTGGTCGCCCTGCATGGCTGGGATGACCTGATCTTCACGCATTTGAGTGCGCGCATCCCCGGGCCGGAGCATCACTTCCTGATCAACCCGTACAATCTGATGTTTGAGGAGATCACGGCGTCATCCCTCGTCAAGATTGACGTCGACGGCAACCCTGTCATGGAAACGCCGTATCTGACCAATCCGGCGGGCTTCACGATTCATTCCGCGATCCATATGGCGCGCGACGACGCGCACGCCGTGCTGCACCTGCATACGCCGCACGGTCAGGCTGTCAGCGCGATGTCGGAAGGCCTGCTGCCGCATACGCAGACGGCGATGATCGCGAAGCACAATGTGGCCTATCACGAATATGAGGGCATCGCGACGGACCTGGAGGAGCGTGAGCGCCTTGTGAATGATATTGGCGACAAGCACGCGATGATCCTCAGAAATCATGGTACGCTGACCGTTGGCGAGACGGTGGCGGACGCATTTTTGCGCATGTATTTCCTGGAGCGCGCGTGCGAGGCGCAGGTCTACATGCTGTCCGCTGGCCGGGAAAATCTGAACAATCCTCCGCAGGGCACGGAAGACAAGGTTGCCGCGCAGACCGCGCCTGACAATATGAAGATGGTCAGCCAGATGCTGGCATGGCCGGCGCTGCTGAGGAAGCTTGACCGGCGGGACCCGGGCTTCCGCGATTAACATGCTCTGACGGATATCGCCGCCATTCCGGCGCCGGGGCCGGAGGAGCCTGTCGCTGGGGAGCGTGCGGTTTGCGGATGCCGCACCTGCGCACTTGGGGGTGTCAGGCGGCCATGTCGCCGTAGCGGCTCGTGCTGGCGGCGGTCTTCTTGCCATTCGGGCGGAGGTCGGACGTGTCGTCTTCCTCCTCAAGCTGGGTTTCCAGGCAGATGCGGTTGCGCCCGGTCTTTTTGGCAAGGTAAAGCGCTGCATCGGCGCGTTCGATCAGATCCTCAGGGGTTTCTTCCGCGCGGAACTGGGCGACGCCGAGCGATATGGTGATCTGTCCGATATCCTTGCCGGTGCCCTTCGCCCGCAAATCCCGGGTCGCGATGAACTCGCGGATTTTTTCGCAGTGATTGGCGGCGGCGACCAGGTCATGGTCAGGCATGGCAATGACGAATTCCTCCCCGCCATAGCGGGCGGGATAGCCGACACCGTGGCAGAGTTTCATCAGGCTCTTGCCGACAAGGCGCAGGACTTCATCGCCCATGCGGTGCCCCCAATTGTCGTTGAACGCCTTGAAATGGTCGATATCGCAGAACGCCATGGTAAGCGGCTTGCGCTCGTTGACGGCGAGTTTGGACTGCGCCGTCAGATAGGCGTTGAAGGCTTTGCGGTTATTGAGTCCGGTGAGCGCATCCGTGCGGCTTTCGGATTTCGCGACGTGCAGGTCCTTCTTGAGCATGCTGATCTGGCCCGTCGAATCGGCAAGCTGCTTTTCAAGAGCGCCGGTCTTTTCGATCATCGCGCTCGTCGCATTGATCATCTCGGCGAGCAGTTCGGCCTTCTTGTCCGGTCCTCCGGCGCCGTTCATACCGTCGCGGCCCGCACTCAACGCGCGGCCATAATCTTTCGCGCCCTCCTCGGCGCCCTCGACATAACGCCCCATTTGTTTCAGCTGCGCCTGCGTCTTGGCGAGCAGTTCGTGAATGTCGGGGTCGACCACCGCACCATAAATCTCGCGGCGAATATTCTCCATCGCGCGCGCGGAAACGCGGCCCATGGTCCGCATGACAGCGTCGACGGCCTCGGTGAGCGCGGGATCCGCGCGCGTGGCATATGCCCACCAGAACTCATAGGCCGCAGGCGTCGGTTCTATGCCGCCCGCGTCCATATAGGTCTTTATCCGGTCGAGAAGATGTACCTGTCTCACCATGATCCCGCACTGTTTCCGTGCAGGATATCTAGGCGGGATCCGGTTAACGGCGTGTCTAGAAGAGGGTCACTTTTTTGTTAACGGCTCAGGAAGTCCGGTACGGGGCCGTTCCATTCCGCCTTTGCATCTTCGGCCAGCGGCGCCTCGTCATAGGGCGCGTCGTCACGCGTCCTGCGTGCCGCTGTCCGATCGGATCCGGATTCCGATTTCGGACCGGGTCTCGCATGGGATTTCGCCCGCGACTTTGGCTCAGGCTTTGGTTCGGCCCTTGCTTTTGGCGCGGACTGTTTTGCGGATGCTTCCAGCGGTTCCGGCGCATTCGTCTTTTCTGAACGTGGCCTGCGGGTGCGCTTCGGCTTGTCATCAGCAGGCGAAGTATCCTGCGCAGCACTGTCCGCCTGCCCCTGCGGATCATTCCCGGTCTCACCAAGCCGCGGGATGCGCTGCTTGGTCAGCTTTTCGATATCGGCAACCAGTTCAGCATCGGATTTCGTCGCGAAGGTGTAGGATTTGCCCTTGGCACCCGCGCGTCCCGTACGGCCGATGCGGTGAACATAATCCTCGGCGTTGAAGGGCACGTCGAAATTGAAAATATGGCTGACGCCCTTGATGTCGAGTCCCCGCGCGGCGACGTCGGAGGCGACGAGGACATTCACCTCGTCGGATTTAAACGCCTCCATCATGGCCATGCGGTCGCGTTGTTCCATGTCACCGTGAATCTGACCGGCACGAAAGCCATCCTGTTTCAGGGACGTGACGAGGTCCTTAATGTCCTTCTTGCGGTTGCAGAACACGATCGCGCTTTTCAGATCCGGGGTCGCCAGCAGTTTCTTGAGCTGCGTGCGCTTTGAACGCGGCGCGACCTCGACCAGATGCTGCTCGATGTTTTCGTTCGTGCTTGACTGCCGCGCGACTTCGATTCGTTTGGGCGATTCCATGAACTGGTCGGCAAGTTTCTTGATCGGCGGCGCCATGGTGGCGGAGAACAGCAGCGTCTGGCGCTTGCGCCCCAAAAGGCCGCAGATTTTCTCGACATCGGGGATGAAGCCCATGTCGAGCATGCGGTCCGCCTCGTCGATGACCAGGATATCGACACCGGACAGCAGGATCTTGCCGCGCTCGAACTGGTCGAGCAGGCGGCCCGGCGTGGCGATCAGGACATCGACGCCCTTTTCGAGGAGCTTGTTCTGCTCCGCAAAGCCGACGCCGCCGATCAATAGCGCCATGTTCAGCTTGTGGTTCTTGCCGTATTTCTCGAAATTCTCGGCAACCTGCATGGCGAGTTCGCGCGTCGGCGCGATGATCAGGCTGCGCGGCATCATCGCGCGGCTACGGCCCTGAGCCAGGATATCGATCATCGGCAGCACGAAGCTGGCCGTCTTGCCTGTCCCGGTCTGAGCGACCCCAACGACGTCGCGCCCCATCAGGATGAGCGGGATCGCACCGCGCTGGATGTCGGTGGGTTCGGTGTAGCCGCTGTCAGCAACTGCGGAAAGAAGCTCGTCCGAAAGGCCGAGAGGAAGAAAACTCAAGCGTATATGTCCAGGTGAGGGTTAAAGGCCGCGCTTCGCTCCCCTTGTAGGGATAGTCAAGCGATAGCATTGTTTCCGCCTTGATCATGACGCGTCAACTGGCGGCGATTTTCGCCTTTACCGCGCGTTCGATTTCCGGCGTCACGAACTTGTGGATGTCGCCGCCGAAGCGCGCGATTTCCTTTACCAGACGGCTGGCGATCGGCTGCAATGCAACGTCGGCCATCAGGAATACCGTCTCGACATTATCGTCCAGCTGCTGGTTCATGCCCGCCATCTGATACTCATACTCAAAATCGCTGACCGCGCGCAGGCCGCGTATGATCATCGACGCATTCTGCTCCGCCGCGAAGTGAACGAGCAGGCCGTCAAAGGTGACCACCTGAACATCATCATCCAATTTCGCGACCTCGGCCTCGACATGAGCGCGGCGCTGTTCCAGCGAGAACATCGCGGTCTTCGAAGGGTTCGTACTCAGCCCGATAATCAGCCGGTCGACCAGCTTCGCGCCGCGGCGGATGATATCGATATGGCCGAAGGTAAGCGGGTCGAATGTTCCCGGATAGATGCCGATACGCATGGCGTAACTCCCAGTATAATTGTCAGGCCTCGCCGGTTTTACCGGTCCCGCTCTATCGCGAACCGCGCAATGGCGCGCAGCAGGTCGGCTTCCGCGCCAAAGCCGTTCAGATGGTCGATGGCCTGATTGATAAGGAGGTCGGCCTGCGCGCGCGCGCGCTCCACGCCCATCAGCGAGACGAAAGTGGATTTCCCCGCATCCTGATCCTTGCCAAGCGCCTTGCCGGCGAGTGTTTCATCGCCCTCGATATCCAGAAGATCGTCGGCGATCTGGAAGGCGAGGCCAAGGTCGTGGGCATAGCCACGCAGCCGCGTCGATTCGACATCGGACGCCCGGCCCATAATGGCTCCCGCTTCGACCGCGAAGCTGATCAGCGCTCCGGTTTTCAGCTGCTGCAACCGCGCGGTGAGCGGCAGGTCGAAGGTTTCGTGCTCCGCCGCCAGATCGAGCATCTGCCCACCCGCCATGCCGTCAGGACCACTGGCCCTGGCCAGGGCGAGACAAAGGTCCGCGCGAATGGCCGCGTCCTGATGCGTCGCCTCGTCGGCAAGGACTTCATAGGCAAGCGCCTGCAATGCATCGCCCGCCAGGACGGCCGTCGCCTCGTCATAGGCGATATGGACCGTTGGCTTGCCGCGGCGCTGGTCATCATTGTCCATGCACGGCAGATCGTCATGGATCAGCGAGTAGACGTGCACGCACTCAATGGCGATGCCGACGCGCAGCGCCTGTTCCTTGTCAACACCGAACAGGTCGCAGGCCGCCAGCGTCAGCAGCGGCCGCATCCTCTTGCCGCCGTCCATCGCCGCATGGCGCATCGCCTCGACCAGCCGCGCGCGCGGATCGGCGGGGATCGTCAGCAGCTTTTCGAATCGGGAATTGATGGACGTCGCAACGGCGTCAAGTGCCGGCTTTAAGCTGTGCGAGGAGAGGTTCTTGGTCACCACGTCGTCATCACTCGACATCGAGCGGCTGCGTGCCAGCCGCCTTGCCCGCGCCGTCCAGCGTGATCTTTTCGATCTTGGCCCGCGCGCTTTCCAGCTTGTCATCGCAGATCGCTTTCAGCTTCGTGCCCTGTTCGTAAAGTTCAAGGGATTTTTCCAGCGGCACCTCCCCCTGTTCGAGGGTCTGCACGATCCGTTCGAGCTGTTTCAGCGCGCTTTCGAAATCGAGATCGTCTGGTGCGGGTGCGGCGTCTGAATCAGTCATTGCGCCGTTCTGTAGGGGGCGGGCATTCGGGTCAACAGCAAGACGCCGACTTCGCACGTTCTTCGTCAACAAGTTCCTTGCGGCTGAGCTTGCCGATCATGGTCTTTGGCAGCTCCGCGCGGATTTCGAGCGCGGCGGCGCGTTCATGCTTGCCAACATGCTCGTTCAGATATGACAGCAGAACCGCTTCACTGACCTCCGCGCCCTCTTCCAGGACGACGAACGCCTTTGGGCGCTGGCCAAGCCGCTTGTCGTCAATGCCGATGACGATCGCCTCTTTCACGGCCTCATGCCTGTAAAGTTCAGCTTCGAGCGTGCTGGGATAGACATTGAAGCCGCCGACCAGGATCAGGTCCTTCATGCGGTCGACGATGAAGCCGTACCCGTCCGCATCGAGATATCCCACATCGCCGGTCCTGAGGCGGCCATCGACGAATGTGTCCTCGTTCTTTTCAGGGCGGCCCCAATAGCCGCGCATGATTTGCGGGCCGCGCACGGTGATTTCGCCATGTTCCCCCTGCGGCAGGATATGGTGCGGGTCTTCCCTGTCGGCGATGATGATCTGCGTGCCGGGCAGCGGATGGCCGATACTGCCTGGTTTGCCGCCGGTCAGATAGGGATTGACCGAGACGACGCCCGAACTTTCGGTCAGGCCGTAGCCCTCCGCGATGGCGGCGCCGGTCTTTTTGACGAAAGCACTGCGCAGTTCGGCGGGCATGGGCGCGCCGCCGGAAATGCAGATCCGCAGCGAGGTCAGGTCGTAATTCGCGATATCCGGATGGTCGAGCATGGCCCGGTACATGGTGGGCACGCCGGGAAGGGTGGTGATCTGCATGGCGGGGATCAGCTTCAGGACCGTGTCGAGGTCGAATTTGGGGATGAGAATAACCTCGTCCCCCGCCAGGACCGAGCGATTGAGAACGCATGTATTCGCAAAGACATGGAACAGCGGCAGCGCCCCCAGGATGCGGTCCAGATTGCCCGGTTCCGGATCGACGGCGTGCACCTGCGCAGCATTGATGCTGAGATTCGCATGTGTCAGCAGCGCGCCCTTGGGGCGTCCGGTCGTGCCGCCGGTATATTGAATGAGGGCAATGTCCTCCGACACGGCAATGGCGGCCGGCCGTGAGATTTTTCCGTTTCGAAACAGGCTGTCATAGCGAAGCCGGGTCCGGCCATAGCCAATACGGGCGCGGTCGCCGCGCCTGAACAGGCGGTAGGCAAGGGATTTGAGCGGCGGCAGCACCTCGGCGATGTTGCCGACGATCAGGGTTTTCAAAATGCCGCGCGCCTGCACCTCGGCAATGGCGGGGAAAAGCTGTTCAAGGTCCAGGCAGACCATGGTGTCGACATGCGCGTCTTCGGCCTGAAAAGCGAGTTCGTCCGCGGTATAGAGCGGTGAGAAGTTCACCACCGTACCGCCCGCCATCATGATCCCGTAATAGGCGACGACATAGTGCGGGCAATTGGGCAGGAAGAGGCCGACATTGACGCCGCGTTCGACGCCAAGACGGCGGAAACCTTCCGCGGCTTCCGATGCGCGGTCGGCGATCTCCCCATAGGTGAAGTTCCGGCCCTCGAAATGTATGAATGTCCGGCCCGGATAGCGCGTCGCCGTCTGCAGCAGCATGTCGGGAACACTGCGCGCCTCGAACCTGTGACTCCAGTCGACGGGATGGTCGTAGCGGCTGTTCCAGCCGACCTGCCGCGAACCGGGTGCGGAGGGGCCGCCAGCCGGGGAGTCGGCGTCATCTGCAACGGACTCGGAACTCATGCGACTCACTCCCACGCGATTTCACCCCCGCCACCCTAGCTGTTATTGGCACTGATGACAATAAGTGTCACGCCCCTCCCGCCAGATGGGCGACAAGGTCGGGCAGGTGGGAAAAGCCCGCGCCCTTCATACCCTTCGGCACCGCATCCTGCGCCGCGCGCGGGGTCAGGGCGCTTTCAAAACCCAGCTTCTGCGCCTCTTTCAGGCGCAGCGCCAAATGCGCGGCGGGTCGCAATTCGCCAGACAGCGACAGTTCGCCGAGCGCGACGGTTTCCAGTGGCACGGGCCTTTCTGTAAGCGCGCTGACAAGGGCGGCGGCAACGGCGACATCGGCGGCGGGATCGGAAACGCGCAGGCCGCCCGCGATGTTGAGGTAAACCTCGGCGTTGGAAAAACTCATGCCGCAACGCGCCTCCAGCACGGCGAGGATCATCGCGAGCCGCCCGGAATCCCAGCCCACCACGGCACGGCGCGGCGTCGCGCCGGACGCGAGCCGGACGACGAGCGCCTGGATTTCGACCATGACGGGCCGCGTGCCCTCCAGCGCGGGGAAGACGACGCTGCCCGCGACGGGGCGTTCGCGCTGTGTCAGGAACAGGCTGGACGGGTTCTTCACCTCGGCCAGCCCCTCGGCCTGCATGGCGAAGACGCCGATCTCGTCGGTGCCGCCGAAGCGGTTCTTGACCGCGCGCAGGATGCGATACTGGTGCGAGCGCTCGCCCTCGAAATAAAGCACCGTGTCGACCATATGCTCAAGGACGCGCGGCCCGGCGATATTGCCGTCCTTGGTGACGTGCCCGACCAGCACCACCGCCGTCCCGGTCTGCTTGGCGAAGCGGATGAGTTCCTGCGCCGCGGCGCGCACCTGGCTGACGGTGCCGGGCGCGCCCTCCAGCACATCGGAATGCATGGTCTGGATGGAATCGATGACGAGGAGCGCGGGTGGCGGACCGTCCGTCAGCGTCGTCAGGATATCGCGAACCGATGTGGCGCTGGCGAGTTCGACCGGCGCATCGCCAAGACCCAGCCTGCGCGCGCGCAGCCGCACCTGATCCGCCGCCTCCTCACCGGAGATATAGACGACGCGCCGGGCCTTCTCGTCCGTCCCGCCCTTCGCCAGCCGTCCGGCGACCTGCAACAGCAGCGTCGATTTGCCGATGCCGGGATCGCCGCCGATCAGGATGGCCGACCCCGGCACAATGCCGCCGCCAAGCGTCCGGTCCAGCTCCGATATGCCGGTGCCCGTGCGCGGCGGCAGCGGCGTGTCGGCGTCGAGCGTTTCGAGCGCAATCCGCGTACCGCCGCCGCGCAGGGAATGTTTGGCGCTGAACGGCGTCACCACCGCCGAGGCATCCTCGACCAGCGAATTCCACTCCGCACAATCCGGGCACTGTCCCTGCCATTTCGGCTGCACCGAGCCACAGGCCTGACAGGAAAAGCGTTTCTGCGGTTTTGCCATGAGCACGCACCTATCAGAACAAAAGGCGTACAGGAAGGGTGTTTCGGACGTGCAGGGTGACAGGTTCACACGCGCATTGCGTGTTGGCCCCCATAGTGATCTGGGCGGGTGTCACTTTGCGATTCAGCTGAACGTCACAGCGAAATCACACCCGACACGCGCGTGCGGACGTGCGCCCCTCTGTCCTGCGCGGATCGGGATTGGGACGCATCCGGAAACACTGTCCGGCTCATCGTCAAATTCGGAACGTCGGTCACGCGGGATGCCCCTCTGTCTAAATTCGGAAAGGCAAAGATAAGAGACAGAGAAATTCCTATTTCGCAAGCCTGAGGAGCGAACTTGCTGCGTCGCTTATTGGGGTGGGAAGCGGACGCGGTGGGCGCGCATGTTCTTGGAATGATCGTTCGCTATCCGAGAGCCACCTTAGAGCAGCAACGAGGTCAGTTGCTCAGCCGCCTTAAACGGAGGCGTGAGGATAGTCCGACTGGCGGTTTTGAAACGACAAAATCTTGGGCATCTGAACAATGCCGCCATCAATGTTCACTGCCCTGCGAATGGTCTCATTGCCCCGCCAACTTGCGCGGCCTTTAGCCACGATGGGCAGATAGACGATAAGCGCTGCCGAGATAGCCCGCGAAGCGCTTTCCCAAAGATAGCTCGGCGTATGATCCACAGCGTAATAATCGACCGTTCCCACTTTGAACATGGGATCATCGAACGTGGTGGGTTTGGCGAAATAGAAGCCCATGCCTTCGTCGCAGCTGACATCGATGATCAGGCTCTTTGGCTTGAGGCAAGATGCTTCTTCTTCGATAACAAAATCAAACGGATCGTCGGTTGCCTGAAGAGTTCCGTTGATGATGATATCCGTTTCGCTGATCAATTTACCAAGTGGATGCTCGCGCCCGTCATGTTCGATCACCGTCATGCGCGGCTGGCCTTCACCGCCTTTGACCAGCCGAATATAATGACAATCAAGCACCTCTTCGCGCACTTCGTGGTCGGGACGCTGGATGCAGATCGTAATGTCTCGAAATCCGTGCGCCTTGAGAGCGTAAATGGCCCCCCGGCTGACAGCTCCAAAACCAAGGATAAGCACCTTGCGCTGGTTGCCATAGTGGCCATCGATACCCTTGAGCTGTAACGCATGCAGAACCGCGCAATACCCAGCCAGTTCGTTATTCTTGTAAAAAGTGTGGCGTCCAATCACGCCGTTCGGACCCCAAACAAACATGTCTTCAAAGGCAATGAGCGTCTGTTTGCGATCAATCGCGGTTTGAGTGATGGCGCGCTGTTGCACGCAGTGGGGATAACCCCATAAGACCCCGCCTTCTTTAAGCTCCTGCAAATCTTCAAGAATGGGTTTTGCAATGATCGCCACATCGGAGGTGGCCAATATATTCGCTCTTGAAGAGACGCCGCCCGCCATTGCTGCAATCTCTGGGTCCGACATTCCAAAGGGCTCGCCATAACCTTCTTCAAAGACCAGCTGGCGGCGAACAGCCTCGGGCAACCGAGGCAGATGCTCTGGATGCAAGGGAACGCGGCGCTCGTTCGACTTCTTCGAGGTGCCCACGACACCTAAGGATAATGTGCTCATGTGTTTCCGGTCCTTGTGCTCGGCATGACTTCCGTTTTGCGAACAGCGGCGACCGGAGTAACACCGCCTGAGTTCCAGGCAGCCGCGGCACTGGCCCCGCAGCCCCGCTGGAAACGTGCTATGCGCCGGGCGAAGCCATTCGCGTTGGTCTGATGGTAGGTCCGGTCGGGAGTGTCTTCAGCAGAGGACACCAGCATCATCGAAAGCTGGTGTTTGAAGTAAAGGCGATTGAGATCCATGCGTCGGCTCCTTTCGTAAGCGGGAGCACTACGGGTCTCTCAGTCTCGGAATAGCTTACTCGAAACCGGCCGGGATGACCTAGATGTAGGTATTGCGCGGCGAATTGTAAGTTCGAAGCCCGGCAATATATGCTGGCGGCGCTTCACGGTGCGACCGCCAGGCTGCCTAAATCTGTTCGTCGTGCGTGCGGAGCCAAGCGTCTGACGAACCAAAAGCCAAGTCGAATTGCTTTGTGGATTCGGGCCCGCACCTGAATGACGCATTATGAGGTCGGCAGCCGACACCCGCTCTGACAATAGTTGCACCCCATCCCCGCACCGCATAACCCGCACATGGTGAACTCCCCCCTTCGTCTCGACATTGATCTGGCCGCGCTGACGGCGAACTGGCGCTGGTTTCAGGGGCGGTCCGGCGGTGCGCGTACCGGGGCGGCGATCAAGGCGGATGGCTATGGGCTGGGCGCGGATGCGGTGATGACTGCGCTCGCGGGGGCGGGGGCCCGGGATTTCTTTGTCACGACGAATGCGGAGGCGGCGTTGCTGTTGCCGCTGGCGGAGGGCGTGACGCTGTCGGCGCTGCACGGCATTCGGGAGGGCGAAACGCCTCTGCCGGGGGTCGTGCCCGTGCTGAATTCGGCGGCGCAGATCGCGCGCTGGCGCCGGATCGGCAACGGGGCGCGGTGCGATGTGATGGTGGATACCGGCATGAACCGGCTGGGGCTGGACTGGCGCGGGTTCGAAACCGGGATGCTGGACGGGCTGAATGTCGGCATCCTGCATTCACATCTGGCCTGCGCGGACGATCCCGGCGCGGCCATGAACGGCGAACAGCTGGGGCGGTTTCAGGAGATTGTCCGCGCGGTTCGGGATGCGGGGCATGCGGTCGAGGCATCGCTGGCGGGATCGGGCGGCGTGTGCCTGGGGACGGACTATGCCTTCGACCTGACGCGGCCGGGCCTGGGGCTTTATGGCGGCGTGCCGCACCCGGTGGCGGCGGGCGTGCCGGCACAGGTCGTGCGGCCATATGCGGAAATTGTGCTGGTGCGTGAAGTGCCGGCGGGCGACACGGTGGGGTATGGCGGGACATGGACGGCGGCGGCGGACACGCGGGTCGCGATCCTGAACCTTGGCTATGCGGACGGCTATCTGCGCGGCTTTTCGAACGCAGGCCGGGTGAAGGTGAACGGCGCATCGCGGCCTGTCGCCGGGCGCGTGTCGATGGACCTGATCGCAGTCGACCTGGGAAGCGATCCGGAACCCCAAACGGCGCGTGAAGGCGACTGGCTGGAGGTGGAATTCGACCTGCCCGTGGCGGCGCGCCAGTCCGGCCTGTCGCAATATGAGTTGCTGATATCGCTCGGGCACCGCTATCAGCGACGCTACATATGACAGATCGCCTGATTCCTTTCCTTGCCCGACCGGGCGCCGCCGCCATTGGACTGTTCGCGGCGATTGGCCGGTCCGCGATTTTTGCCGGGCGTGCGGTCTGGGGCGCGCTGACGCCGCCTTATTACCCGCTCCGCTTTCTTGAGCAGTTGCTGGTCATCGGCTATTTCAGCCTGCCGGTCGTGGGCCTGACGGCGCTGTTCACCGGCGCCGCGCTGGCACAGCAGATATTTGTCGGCGGCAGCCGCTTCAACGCCGAAAGCACCGTGCCTGCCGTGACCGTCATCGCCGTTGTGCGCGAACTTGCGCCCGTGCTGGGCGGTCTGATGGTGGCGGGGCGCGTGTCGTCGGCGATGGCGGCCGAACTTGGCACGATGCGGGTGACCGAGCAGATCGACGCGCTATCGACGCTGCGGACGGATCCGTTCCAGTTCCTGATCGCGCCGCGTGTCATCGCCGGGACCGTCGTGATGCCGATCCTGGTGCTGGTCGCCAATGCGATCGGCGTGATGGGCGGCTATCTGATTTCGGTCTACCGGCTGGGCTTCAACAGTGCGAGCTACCTGGAAACCACGCGCGCCTTTCTCGAGGTCGATGACATCATCTCTTCGATGGTGAAGGCGGCGGTGTTCGGTTTCCTGCTGTCGCTAATGGGCTGCTATCACGGCTATTATGCCGGCGGCGGCGCGGCGGGGGTCGGGCGCGCGACGACGAATGCCGTGGTCAGCGCGTTCCTGATGATCCTGCTTGCCAATCTGATCATCACCGTGATCGTCTTCGGATGAGCGCCGCGCCCGACAAGCCGCGCAGGGGTGCCGCGCTGGAGATTGCCGGACTGCGCAAGAGCTTTGGCGACAAGATCGTTCTGGACGGCGTGAATATCGGCGCGTTGCCGGGCGAATCGCTGGTCATCATCGGCGGATCGGGCGCCGGCAAGTCCGTTCTCCTCAAGTGCATATTGGGTCTTATCCCGCTTGATACCGGAACCATCCTGATCGACGGCGTCGATATGAGCGAAGCGGGCGGCGATGCAAGAGAAGAGGTGCGGAACCGTATCGGCATGCTGTTCCAGGGCGGCGCGCTGTTCGATTCCATGAACGTCTGGCGCAACGTGACCTTCGCGCTGACACAGGGCCGCGCCCGGCAGTCGAGGGAAATGCGTGCACTGGCGGTCGAGATGCTGGAGAAGGTGGGCCTCGAAGAACGCGTCGCCGATCTGCGCCCGTCGGAGATTTCGGGCGGCATGCAGAAGCGCGTCGCGCTGGCCCGCGCCATCGCCGCAGGGCCGGACCTGATCTTCTTTGACGAGCCGACGACCGGCCTGGACCCCATTCGCGCGAACAAGATCAACCATCTGATCCGCGGCCTGACGACGGATCTTGGCTGCACCGCCGTGACGATCACACACGACATGGCGAGCGCGAAGATCATCGGCGACAAGGTGGCCATGCTTCACGAGGGGCGGATCGTCTGGACGGGACCCGTCGATCAGCTGGACAGGAGCGGCAATGAACTGGTGGACGGGTTCGTACACGGCCGCGCATCGTGAGTGTTGCCGGGCTGGACCATGTACAGCTTGCCATGCCGCAGGGCGGAGAGGAAGAGGCGCGCGCATTTTATGTCGGCGCGCTGGGACTGGCTGAGGAGGAAAAGCCGGATGCGCTGAAGGCAGGCGGAGGCTGCTGGTTTCGCGGCGGGACCGCGCACATCCATCTTGGGGTGGACCCGGACTTTCGTGCCGCCCGAAAGGCGCATCCCGCGATGATCGTGTCTGATCTGGACGCCCTCGCCGCGCGTCTGGTGGCCCGCGGGTTCGAGGCGAAGTTCGATGATCGCCTGCCGGGCCGCCGCCGTGCCTTCACCTTCGATCCGTTCGGCAACCGGATTGAACTGATGGCAGGCTGAGGCCGCGCTTCCTATATTCGCCGCAGCATGTCCGAACAGCTTTACAATACCCGTATCCTGCGCCTGGCGGCCTCCATCCCGCATGAGCGGAGGCTGGACGCCGCACAGGCGTCTGTCCGCAAGGTGTCACCCATTTGCGGCAGCCGGGTGACCATCGACCTCGACATGGACGCGGACGGGCGCGTTGCGCGCATCGGACAGGAAGTACGCGCGTGCGCACTGGGGCAGGCGTCCGCCGCGATCCTGGGCCGGGGCGTTATTGGCTGCGATATCGCTGCGCTGCGCGCTGCGCGTGATGGACTGAGGGCGTTTTTGTCAGGCGCGGCCGGGGCACCGCCCGCGGGTTGGGACGATTTCGACATATTCGCCCCGGCGCGGGCGCACAAGGCGCGGCATGCCTCGATCCTGCTGGCCTGGGATGCCGCTGCGGAGGCGGCGGCCGAGGCGACGGCGGCGGAAACCGGGGCGATATGATGCGCGCGGCGCTCATCGCGCTTGCTGCGCTGCACGGACTGGCGGGTGTCGCGGGTGCGGCGATCGGTGCCCACGGCGACGTCGCGGCATCCGTATCGACGGCGGCCACAATGCAAAGTCTGCATGCGCTGGCGGCTCTGGCGGCGCTTGCATTGCTTGAAGGGCGCGCGGCATATGTGACGGCGGCCCTGTTCATCGTCGGAGCGCTGCTCTTCGCGGGCGCGCTTTACGCAAGCGGCCTCGGCGGTTTTTCACTTGGGCCGACAGCGCCCACCGGCGGCGTCATCATGATGCTCGGCTGGGCATTATTTGCCATAATGGGCTTCACTCGGTCGGCAAATTCGCCTCCACGGTAAATGTGCCGCCAGGCGTCTCGTCATAGCGCGCATCGGTAACGGTCACGCGTGTGCCGGTGACGGTCCGATCGATCTTCGCATAGGGCAGCCGCGCCCAGAACAGGAAATCGGCGACGTCCTTCGATGCCGCCCTGGCCCGCGCGATTTCGGGCGCATCCATATTATCGGCAAAGGGCGGTGCGCCCAGCGTGACCGTCATGGCGGGAGCGAAGGTCGCGGTGCCGTCGCCGATCCGGGCATCGACGCGGTAGATCATGTCGCGGTGAAACGGATTGATTGGCGGCGGGCTGGCGACCACCATGTCGGGCGTGCCATAGCCTGCTGCGATCACGGCCTCGCGCGTTTCGGCCTCTGCCACGTTGCTGGCCATGTTCATGGCGCCGACATAGGCGGCAAGCGCGATGATGGCGGTGATCGCCGGGATGCGCGGCGCGGCATGGCCCCGCTTTCGGCGGCGACGGGCCAGCCAGACGCCGACAGCCAGGACGGTCCACAGCCAGACATCGATGATGAACAGCGTATCGCCGTAGAACCAGCGGTCGCTGAATGGCGCCAGGCAGCGGATGCCATAGACGTTGAGCCAGTCCAGGACCGGGTGCGACAGCGTTCCGATATAAGCGAGTGCGAGCAACCACCCGGCATGCACGGGGATACGCTTCGCGGGCCGCTTGCCGCGCCTGTCCTGCCATTTGTCGAACCAGATCATGATCGCGGTCAGGACGACCGGCAGCAGGATCAGCGCGACCGGACCATGTGTGATCCCGCGCCGGAACGCCAGATTCTCATCAAACAGAAGCGCGATGACGTCGATATCCGGGATATTGGCGGCGATCATCAGGGTCGCCATGCCCAGGCCGGTCTTCTCCTTCAGGCCCGCCTCCCCAAGAACGGCCCCGGCAAGGGTGTGCGCTAGATTGTCCATGAAAGGAGAGGCCCTTTTCGTTTCGGCTATTAACCATAAATTTGTGTTGTCGGCATTACCGCGTAGAACGGCTTTAAATCGAATGCAAAAGGGCGCCGCAATGTGGCAAACAGGTGAAATCCGATGGTGGTGGCGGGGCGATGCGCCCGCCGCACTGGAAGATTGGGTCCTAAAGGGGGTTGCGCCGCTGAAGGATTTCCGCACCGACCTGTATCTGGCGGACGCCAGCCAGACCGATATCGGTATCAAGCGCCGCGCGGGCGGGACCGTCGAAGTCAAGATGCTGTGCGGCCTTCCCGACATCTCCCTGCCCGCGGCCATGGACGGCCAGGCCGAACTGTGGGTGAAAGCGGATGGCGTCGCCCTGCCGCTGACCGACGAAAATACCTTGGCCGTCGGCAAGCAGCGGCGGAGACGCATCCTGGCCTTTGAAGATGGCGGCTGGCGCGAAGAATCATCGGAGGACGATGTCGAAGCGGGAGTCGCGGTTGAGATTGCCGATATCGATATTGACGGCGAACGCTGGACGACAGCCTGTCTTGAGGCCTTTGGGGACGATAATGTTTCCGGCCTGCTGCAGGCGGCGGTGACGTTATTTGGCCCATGGCCGCAGGATATGGTGGGCCCGGACCTGGTCGGTGGCTACCCGTTATGGCTGAGCCAGCGTGCGAAGGCTGGCGAAGCGGATGATGTATAGGACGGCGGGTAAGGGGTAATCGCTCTTTCCTGATGCCGTTGGCGGCGCCCCCCTCCTCCTGCCCTGCCCTGCCCTGCCGCTTTCGTGAGCGGGCGAATGCGGCTATGCCCCCTATGGTCCTGCCATATATTTCCAATCTCGCGCGGAAAGAGGCGGCCATGGATTATCAGAACATCATTTATGCGCAGGACGGCGGCGTCGTTACCCTGACCATCAATCGTCCCGAGAAGCTGAACGGCCTCGACACCAGGACGATCGAGGAATTGCTGCATGCCGTTCACAAGATCCGCGACGATGTCAGCGCGCGCGCGGTCATCCTGACGGGTGCGGGGCGGGGCTTCTCCTCAGGTGCCGATCTTTCAGCCACAGGTGGCGGCGGCGGTGGACCGATCGATGCGGGCAGGATTCTGGAAACGCATTACAATCCGCTGCTGGAAAACATGATGTCGCTGAACGTACCGATCATCACGGCGGTCAATGGTCCGGCTGCGGGCGCGGGCTGTTCGCTCGCGCTATTCGGAGATTTTGTCATCGCCGCGGACGAGGCCTATTTCCTGCAGGCATTTGTCAATATCGGGCTGGTGCCGGACGTCGGTTCGACATGGCTGCTGCCGCGCGTCATCGGCCGTGCCCGTGCGCTGGAAATGATGATGCTGGGTGAAAAGATCCCGTCTGAAAAGGCGCTGGAATGGGGGATGATCCACAAGCGCGTACCTGCGGGTAGCCTGATGGATGAAGCAAATGCGCTGGCCGCGCGCTTCGCCAGCGGCCCGACGCGGTCCTACGCGCTGATCCGGCAGGGCGTTCGCGATTGCATGGAGCAGGGCCTGTCCGACGCGCTGAAGACAGAGCGCCGCAACCAGCTGATCGCCGGCCGTACGTCCGACTTCATGGAGGGTGTTGCGGCCTTTCTGGGCAAGCGCAAGGCAGCATTCAAAGGGCAGTAGTGGGCTGAGTGCGGCCGACGGACGCGCCATGATATTGCAGCAGCCTGGCCGCGTCCTTCGACCGCGCTCAGGATGATCGGGATTGGGGTTGCTGCATCTGGTAGATCCGCATCGCTGCTATGTGAATATCACAAACCACCAGCGCGCTTGAAACGCGCCGCGTCTTTCGCCAGTTGACGCCCTGACACAAGAGGAGATCCGTCCCATGGCTACCACCGACCCCGTCGTCATCATTGCCGCGCAGCGCACCCCCATGGGCGGTTTCCAGGGCGCCCTTTCCGGTGCCAGCGCCAGCCAGCTGGGCAGCGCCGCGATCGCCGCGGCCGTCGAACAGGCAGGCATTTCGGGCGATGATATCGACCAGGGCGTCATGGGCTGTGTGCTACCCGCTGGTCAGGGACAGGCCCCGGCGCGGCAGGCGCTGCTCGGCGCGGGGCTACCGCTTGGTGTCGGCGCGGCCACGGTCAACAAGATGTGCGGTAGCGGGATGAAGGCCGCGATGGACGCGCATGACATGATCCTGGCGGGCAGCGCCGATATCATGATCGCTGGCGGCATGGAGTCGATGACGAATGCGCCCTACATCCTGCCAAAGGCGCGGGGCGGCCTTCGCATGGGGCACGGCGAAGTGAAGGATCACATGTTCCTCGACGGGCTGGAAGACGCTTATGAGCCCGGCCGCCTGATGGGCAGCTTTGCCGAGGACTGCGCCGAGAAATATCAGTTCACGCGCGAAGCGCAGGACGCCTACGCCATCCGTTCACTGGAACGCGCGCTGGCGGCCATCAATGGCGGCAAGTTCACCGACGAAGTCACGCCTGTGACAGTGAAAGAGCGCAAAGGCGAGCGCGTTGTCGATGTTGATGAACAGCCGGGCGCCGCACGCGCCGACCGCATTCCGACCTTAAAGGCGGCATTTCGCAAGGACGGAACGGTGACGGCGGCGAACGCTTCGTCGATCTCCGATGGGGCGGCCGCGCTCGTCATGATGAGGGAAAGCGAAGCGGCGAAACGCGGCCTGACGCCGATTGCGCGCATCGTCGGTCACGCCACGCATGCGCAGGAGCCGGCATGGTTCGCCACGGCACCGGTCCCGGCTTGCGAAAAGCTGCTGGCGAAGATCGGCTGGCAGGTCGGCGATGTCGATCTGTGGGAGGTTAACGAGGCCTTTGCCGTGGTCGCCATGGCCGCGATCCGCGACCTTGGCCTGGATGACAAAAAGGTCAATGTAAACGGCGGTGCCTGCGCGCTTGGCCATCCTATCGGCGCATCGGGCGCACGCATCCTCGTCACGCTGCTCCACGCGCTCAAGGATCGCGGCGGCACGCGCGGCATTGCCAGCCTTTGCATCGGCGGCGGCGAGGCGACGGCCATGGCGGTGGAACTGGTCTAGGTCACCGGCGCGATCTTTTGGCGATGCCAGGATCGCAGGAGCGATCTGGCCTTGGCGATACGGTCATATCAATGCCGGTCTGCCGCCCCTACAGGGTCTGAGGCGCTGGGCGTTCAGAGGGCGTTCCTGGCCCGATGACCAGGGCGCGGCGATGATCCGCCACCGCGCTTCGCGCCATGTTCGTACATCTACATGATTGGGGCGGAACTTCACTGTCTCCCGCGCGGTTGGTTCGGCGAAGATCGTTGAACCCAAATAGGAGGCCGAAACCATGGATATCTGGACGCAAATTGCAAATGATCACACTGAACTGAAGGCGCTGGGCGCGGACGTGCTGGCTGCGGTCGGCGGCAATGGCCCCGCCAGCCGCGACAATCAGTATGACGTGTTCGACACGAAACTGCGCCGCCATCTCGCCGCGATCGAGGATGTCGTGCTGCCGCCGCTGGAAAAGCAGGCGGACACCAGTGCCTCCGTTCACGAGGTCGAACAGCATCACAAGGCGATGCGCCGGGACCTATCCGCGCTCGACCGTGCCGGCAAGCAGGACCCGGAATGGACGAAGGAATTTGAAATCGTGACGCAGCAACTCGAAAAGCTCTGCGGCCGTCACGAGGTGCTGATCGGCAAGGCGCGCCCGCTGGTGAATGACGGGGAAGGCGAAACGCTGGGCGAGAAATATACCCGCGCGAAGCTGAAGCGCATCCCGGGCGGTAGCTGGGACTGGAACAAGATCGGCATCGGCGCAGGCGCGGCGCTCGGCATCGCCGCCGTCGCGGGCGCCGCCGCGGCGGGCGCGAAATACAAGAAGCGCATCGACGAAACCGGCGAGGATCCATTCTGGAAGCGCCGTTCGCGGGATGCCGACGATTTTGAACTGCGCCTGCAAACCGACGAAACCGTCCGCCTGATCGCCAGCGACAAGGTTGGCGGTACCAAGGTCGTCAGCGTCGACGGCGAAACCGTCGGCAAGGTGACGAGCTTCATGGTGGACAAATATACCGGCCGCGTCGCCTATGCCGTGCTGCAGTTCGGCGGCGTCATGGGTGTCGGGTCCAGCTATTTCCCGCTGCCATGGCCGGTACTGGAATATGACGTGGACGTGGACGCCTATCGTCTGTCGGTGACGAAGGAGCAGCTGTCAGGCGCCCCGCGCTTTGAAAAGGACGATTCGCCGGAGTTCGATTCCACCGCCTATCGCCAGAAGCTGCTGGTGTTCTACCGCCCCGAATAGGAACTCATGTTCAGCCGGAAAGGTCGCGCCATGCTTGCGCGATCATTCCGGCCAGAACATCTTCGTCTTTTCCTGCGCCATTTCGCCCTCCCTAGTGGCAAGGTGGGGAGACTCTGCCGCACGCCCGGCGCTATAGGCAAGCGCAGAAAGTGAGTTCAGAATCATGCCCGATCCGAAAATCGTCCACATCCAGTCCGAATTGAAGCCCGCCATGACGGGCGCGCAGCCTGCGCATCCGGCGCTCGCCTCGGTCGATGAGATCATCGAGGAGGCCCGCAACGGACGCATGTTCATCCTGGTCGATGATGAGGACCGTGAGAATGAGGGCGACCTGGTGATCCCCGCGCAAATGGCGACCCCGGATGCGATTGCGTTCATGGCGAAAAACGGCCGGGGCCTCGTCTGCCTGGCGCTGACGCGGCAGCGGGTCGAGGAACTGGGGCTGTCGGCGATGACGCCGCGAAACGAGACTCCGCTGGAAACGGCCTTCACCGTCTCCATCGAGGCAAAGGAGGGCATTACGACGGGCATCAGCGCGCATGACCGCGCGCGCACGATCTCTGTCGCCATCGATCCGCGCAACAAGGCCGATTCGATCGGGTCGCCGGGACATGTCTTCCCGCTGTCCGCACGCGATGGCGGCACCCTCGTCAGGGCCGGGCATACCGAGGCGGCCGTCGATATTGCGCGGCTTGCCGGGCTGATCCCCGCAGGCGTGATCTGCGAGATCATGAAAGACGACGGCACGATGGCGCGCCTCGACGACCTGATCTCTTTCGCGCAACTGCACAATATGAAAGTCGGGACGATCCGCGACCTGATCGCCTATCGCCGCAAGCATGACAGTTTTGTCCGCCAGGTGGCCGAGGAAGCGTTTGAGAGCCAATGGGGCGGCCGCTGGCGCGCAATCCGCTTTCAGGACACGATTTCAGGCATCGACAAGCTGGCGCTGGTAAAGGGCGATCCCGCCGCTGACGGTGCTACGCCGCTGATCCGCATGCATCATTTCAACCTGTTCGACGATGCATTTGCGCATATCTCGGACCGTGCCGGCCAATTGCAGGCGTCGATGAAAATGATCGCCGAGGCCGGGACCGGCGCTGTCGTGCTTATCAACCGGCCCGGCGCGAGCCCCGTGGAAACCAGCATGCGCGCGATCCGGCCCAAGCGGGCCGTCACCGAGGACGGTGAAATGGAAATTCGCGATTACGGTATCGGCGCGCAGATCCTGGCGCTGCTTGGCGTGCATGACATGGTGCTGCTGACGAATTCGCCGCAGAGTCTGGTCGGGCTGAGCGCATATGGCCTGAACATCGTCGAGCAGCGCCCGATCGGTTGATTCGGTGTTTCGGGCCGTTAAGACTGTCCGCGGACCAACCGAAGGAGCGAGGATAAATGGCGCACAAGTTTGAAATTTATACCGACAAAGCCGGTGAGCATCGCGTTCGTTTCAAATATAATAGCGAAATCATCTTCTCCACCGAAGGCTATTCTTCCCGTTCCGGTGCGAAGCGCGCGATCGAATCGATTCAGAAGCACGTTGACGGCGCACCGACCGAAGAACTCGATTAGCGGTTCGCCGGGCCGCCACCGGCCCACACAAATTTGACTAGCTTGTTCATGGCCCGCGCCCTTTCTAATTTCCACCTGAGGAAATGGGAGAGCGCGGGTCATGTCGTCTGAACCATCAACATCGGTAGATGTCCTGATTGTCGGGGCAGGCCTGTCGGGCATTGGCGCCGCGGTGCATCTGGGGGAGCGCTGCCCCGACCTGACATACGCAATTGTCGAAGCGCGTGAAGCCATTGGCGGTACGTGGGACCTGTTCCGCTATCCGGGCATTCGCAGCGACAGCGACATGCACACACTCGGATATATGTTCAAGCCGTGGACCGAGGCAAAAGCCATCGCCGATGGTCCGTCCATCAGGAAATATGTTCGCGATACCGCGGATGATTATGGCATCACGCCCCATATCCGCTTCCGGATGAAGGTCGTGCATGCCGACTGGTCAAGCGCGGACGCGCGCTGGACGGTCACGGTCGAGCGGGATGGTGAGCGTCATACCATTTCCTGCGGTTTCCTGTTCATGAACAGCGGCTATTATGATTACGATCAGGGCTATCGTCCTGAATTTCCGGGCGAAGCGGACTTTAAGGGCCGGTTCGTGCATCCGCAGCACTGGCCAAAGGACCTGGACTATAAGGGAAAACGCGTTGCCATTATCGGCTCTGGCGCGACCGCGGTCACGCTGGTGCCCGCCATGGCGAAGGACGCGGAGCATGTGACCATGGTCCAGCGCTCCCCGACATGGATGGTGTCGCGGCCCGCCGAGGACCGGATCGCGAATTTCATCCGGCGCTATCTGGGTTCGAAAACATCATACAGGTTCACGCGGTTCAAGAATGTATGGATGCAGCACTTTTTCTTTAACAAGGCGCGCAAGGACCCGAAAAAGGTCGGCGACAAGCTTCTTGATATGGCGCGCAAGGCGCTTGGCCCGCATTATGACATCGATACGCATCTGACGCCGTCCTACGGGCCGTGGGAGCAGCGCCTGTGCCTGATCCCGGACAATGACATGTTTGAAGTCCTGAAGGATGGCTCCGCCGACATCGTGACCGGCCATATCGATACGTTCACCGCGGATGGCATCCGCATGAAATCGGGCCAGGAGGTGAAGGCCGATATCGTCGTCACGGCGACCGGGCTGAACCTGAAACTGCTGGGCGGCATGACGATCACAAGGGACGGCCGCAAGGTCGGCGTTCACGAGACCTACCCCTATAAGGGCGTCATGTATGCGGGTATACCGAATCTGGCCGCGACGTTCGGTTACACCAATGCCAGCTGGACGCTGAAGGCGGACATCACGGCGATCTATGTCTGCCGTCTGCTGAACGAAATGAAGGCGAAGGGCATGGACATCGTCACACCCCAGATGCCGCCCGAAGGCCAGTATGAGGAACAGCCATTCGCCAATCTGACGTCCGGATATTTTTCCCGAGCGGAGAACATGATCCCAAAATCGACGAACCTGGCACCGTGGCAGCAACCGCATAATTATGTGCGCGATCGCAAGGACCTGACCGAAGGCCCGATCGACGACGGGACACTGATATTTTCAAAGGCGGGCGCGGTTGCCGCTGATGAGACGGATATGGCGGTGGCGGCGGAATAGCGGTCGTTCTGGCGGGAGCCGGATCGGTTTTCTCCGCGCCAAATCCCGCAGCCCGATCATCCCGAGCGCCGCCGAGGGATGATCACCTTTGCGTGTTGCGCCTTGGCAAAGGATATTCCCGCGCGCGCGGCGCGCCTCTAAAGCTGGTGTCCGGTACGGTCCCGCTTCGTTGCCAGATAGTCGGCGTTCAGCTCGCCATGCCCCGCGATCAGCGGCACGCGGTCATCGACAGCGACACCCTCCGCCTCTAGCCCGGCGACTTTGTGCGGATTGTTGGTGAGCAGGCGAATGCGGGCCGCTCCGACGCCGCGCAGCATCGCCGCGGCGATGCCGAAGTCACGTTCGTCGACTTCGAAGCCAAGGCGCAGATTCGCGTCCACCGTGTCGAATCCCTGATCCTGCAGCCGATAGGCGCGCAGTTTGTTGAGGAGACCGATGCCGCGACCTTCCTGCTGAAGATAAAGAAGAATGCCGCCGCCATCCGCGGCGATGGCATCCAGCGCCGCTCGCAGCTGGTCGCCGCAGTCGCATTTCAGACTGCCCAGCACATCGCCCGTCAGGCAGGCGCTGTGCAGGCGGGTCAGCGGCGCGTCGCCATACGCCCCCTTGCCAATCATCAGCACCAGATGCTCTGGACCGCCGGGGCTGCGAAAAGCGATGACCTGCGTATCTTTCGCCGCCTTGAGCGGCAGGCGCGCGCGGGTGACTTCGGCCAGTGTGGCCGGTGCGCGGTGCGCCTCAATCTCCGCGACACCGACGGTCAGGAAATTATCGTCGTCACGCGCGGGCCGCATGTGCAGCGCCGGAAGCAGTCCGGCCA
Organism: Pacificimonas pallii; assembly: GCF_019204005.1. Lineage (GTDB taxonomy): Bacteria > Pseudomonadota > Alphaproteobacteria > Sphingomonadales > Sphingomonadaceae > Pacificimonas > Pacificimonas pallii. The sequence continues at coordinate 1,014,745 of NZ_JAGSPA010000001.1, forward strand.
GTTTGGCCAGTTGCAAGGCGGCCCTGGCGCGCGCGGTATCGTCGACAGTGACTGTGCGGAAGGGGCCTTTCATCGGCTTCGACAGGTCCAATGTGGGATCCGCTATCGCGGCCGCGCCCGCGGCGTCGATCCAGTCAGGGCGCGCGATACCGACCGCCTGCATGCCTGCCGCGCCCAGCTGGTTCGCAAGGGCGAGCTGGGCCGCGCGCTTGTCGGTAATCAGAATGTCCGCGCGCGCATCGCCCTCGAACGCCTCCAGTGCATCCTCGCCGCAAAGTTCGACGGGCAGCACGGCAAGGCCGGCGACATTGGCCGCGCGGCCCCGCCTCAATTCATCAATGGCCCGTTCGGCGGCGATGCTCATAAGGGCGCTAGACCTCCATCTCGGTGATCAGCGGAATGTGATCGCTTGGCTTTTCCCAGCTGCGCGCGGGTTCGAGGACGCGGTGCGCGCGGATCTTGCTCCGCAGTTCCGGCGAGACCCACACGTGATCGAGACGGCGGCCGCGATCACCTTTTGTCCAGTCTTTCGCGCGGTAGCTCCACCATGTGTAGAGCCGTTCGGGCGCGGGGATCATCAGGCGGCCGACATCGACCCAGCCATGCGCGTCCTGCAACCGCTTCATGGTGTCGACTTCGATGGGCGTATGGCTGACGACCTTCAGGAGCTGCTTGTGGCTCCAGACGTCGGATTCCAGCGGCGCGATGTTGAAATCGCCCATCATGATGGTGGGCGTGTCGAGCGTTTCCGACCATTTCGTCATGCGCTCGTAAAAATCCAGCTTCTGGCCGAATTTCGGGTTCTCTTCACGGTCAGGCACATCACCGCCCGCAGGGATATAGACGTTCTCAAGCAACAGGCCCGATGGCAGGCGAACGCCGATATGGCGTGCCTCGCCATTGTCCTGCCAGTCATGGCGGCGGTCCTCGGTCAGCGGTACCCTGGAAACGATGGCAACGCCGTGATGCATCGGCTGCCCGTTCAGGATGCGATATTTATATCCCATCCCTTCGAAGGCCTCGTGCGGGAATTGGGAATCCCGCACCTTGGTTTCCTGCAGGCAGATGATGTCCGGGTCTTCGGCCATCACCAGCTGTTCGATCAGGTGAAGGCGGATGCGGACGCTGTTGATGTTCCAGCTGACGAATTTCAATGTGCTCATGCCAAGTCAGCTAGCGTCCCGCGCCGGTGGCCGCAAAAGAAATGACCTCCGCCCCTTTCCAAAAAAGAAAAGAGACGGAGGCCGTAACTGCGCTCGTCACGCAAGTGAACGTGAACAGGCCGCCACAGATAACAGGGGGCAAATCCTGCGACGTCCCGTTCCGCTCACCACGTTAAAGGTAGTTGGGCGCGCCGCAGGTCACAATGCCGCGCAGGCTCGCCCCACCGCGCGCGCGATGCGCTTTGGCCCCAATCGGTTACGGATGCGAAGCGTTCTGCGCCGATTTGCGAGATCGGCATGCGTCAGCGCCGCTTCCGCGTGCGCGGATCCCTGAATCGGAACGCATTGTCATTGACGGTGACGTTGAACTTCACATCGGTCAGCGCGACGCGCGTTGTATTGCCCTGCGCGTCGATGACGTTCCATCCGGTCAGTGACAGGTTGGCGGGGGCACCGCGCTCCCGGTCGAAATAGAGCGTGATGATGCCATATTCCGGATGCTTGCGATCGCGAGCCTCGATAATCAGCGCCTGGTCGTCCGATGATTTTACCCGCGCGAATTTCGCCAGGTCGGCGCGCGGATCGAGCAGAACCGACAGCGGGGTCGATTTTATGGGAAAACGCTGCACCTGGCGGACCTCGTAGTCGATGACATTCAGGCTTTTGCCATCGGCCACCACGAGCAGCGGGATGCCCTTTTCATATTGAAAGCGAATCTTGCCGGGCCGTGCGAGATACACCCGCCCCGTCGTCGTCGCGCCATTGCCCGCAACCTGCGTGAAGTTCGCGGTCATGGTCTTCGTCGCCTCCAGATGGCGCGTCAGCTCTGGCAGTGTCGCCGCAGCAGGCGCGGCCAAAGCGAGCCCCAGAAGGGCGGTCAATATCATTTTGAAGCGCATCATTCGTGCAGCCTTCCCTAAACATGTGTATTCCGCCTTCTGCCTGAACGGGCTTGAATGGCAATTGAATGTCCCGGCGATGAACGAACGATACGGGACAGGGCTCCGCTTTCGCCCGGTCTGAATGTCAGGTCGGTCGGGACATGACAGGTTCAGGCCGGACCGGGTAAGAGCTTTGTCATGATTCGAACGCTTTGCCTGTCGGCCCTTTTCGCCTTTCCTATTGCAACGGCATCCGCGCAGCCTGCCGCCGCGCCTGTGGAGCTGGAGGCGGAACAGGAAAGGCGGGCGGAAATCCAGTCCGAACCGGACACTGCGGCCCCCGGCGGCGAAGCGCAAGCGGTCGCCGCTGAAACGCCGCCGGTTTTTCGGACGGAGCAGGTGACGCTGAATACCGCGAAAGGGCCGATCGTGATCGCGCTCGAGGTGGAACGCGCGCCGATCACCGCGAAGAACTTCCTGCGCTATGTGCGGGAGGGGCGGTTCAACGGCATGAGCTTTTACCGCGCCTCCAACATCGCCGAGGGATACGGCCTGATCCAGGGCGGGACGCAGGGAAATCCGAAAATGGTCCTGCCCGCCATCCGGCACGAGCCGACAACCCAGACCGGCCTGTCGCACACCGCAGGCACGATCTCAATGGCGATGGGCGCGCCCGGGACCGCCACTGGCGATTTCTTCATCGTCGTCGGCGACCTGGTGTCACTGGACGCGGCAGACGGCGCCCCGGGCTTCGCCGCGTTTGGCAAGGTGGTCGAGGGCATGGATGTCGTCCTCGACATCCTCGACGACGCCACCGATCCCAATGAGGGCACCGGCAGCATGCGCGGCGAAATCCTCGCGAAGCCCGTGCAGATCCGCAGTGCCGAAAAAGGCGGCTAGGCACGCCGATTGCGGGTGACCCCGTCGCGGGTTAGGCTGGTCCGCGCGACGACAGGGGGGAACGGCCGGCGTGATTGAGACTGTCTTCATTACCGCGCTGCTGGTCGTCACGGCCTCGATCATTCATTTTCGCGTGCTGCGCTGGTGCTACGGCATGGTCATGGGCGATGATCGCCGGACAACGCATCCGATGTTGCTGGTGATTGGCGTGATCTTCGTGGCGCATCTGGCCGAAGTGTTTCTTTACGCGCTGGGCTATCTGGTCATGGAGCTTTGGCTGGGCGTCGGGACGCTGAACGGCGCGCGTGAGGGCGGCGGCACCGACACGCTGTTCGATCTCTTCTACTTTTCCATCGCAAGCTACACCACGCTGGGGATTGGCGACATTGTGCCGACCGGCCCGATGCGCCTGCTGACGGGAATAGAATCGCTGCACGGGCTGGTCCTGATCGCGTGGAGCAGCAGTTTTACCTATTTGATGATGGAGCAGCTATGGGGCGCGGAGGTCGAGGGGGAATAGGGATGGGAGGCTCTGGGTCTGATCTTGACGGATCACATGCCGTTTCGCTTTTTTTGACGCTGCGCTGAGCCCCGTTCCGCCCCGCGCCCCCGCCCAGCCATCCATGAGTGTATCCTTGCGGGTGGCTGGGCGGGGGCGCGGGGCGGAACGGGATGTGATCCGTTAGGGATCACCCACAAGCTACGCCGGGATCGCCAGTTCGCGCTCCTGATAGGCCATGGTCCACTCGCCGAGGTCGGCCAGCATAATCCCGGCGGCGCTTTCCAGTTCTTCGGCGAGCGCGTCCAGATCGCGGGCTTTGCGCAGGCGCGCGGCGCTGATCTCCAGATCGTGCGCAGTGGCGTGCGAGCGGCTGGCGGCCAGGACGAATTCACCGTGACCGCGAATGCCGTAAACCGCCGCGCCGATCGCAGGAAGGCCAGCGGTCACGATCACGAACCAGTAAACATTGGCCATGATCCACGGCTTGAAGAACAGATAGCCGACAACGAACAGCAGGCAGGCCGCGATCACCGTCCCCATCATCACATTGCCGACCTGATGCAGGCGGTGGTCGAGGTCATGCATGCGGTGCGCGTTGACGCGGTGATAGCTGGCCTGCGGTTCCAGCTGTTCCTCGATCATCAGCTGGGACAGCTGCGTGACGGTCTCATCGGTCACGACGCCCGCCGGGTCCGGCATCTGCCGCCAGATCGCCCCGGCATACCATTTGGTCCACTTCGTGCCCCGGTCCGCGCGGCGCGAACGGCTGGCGATGCGATGATCCAGAAAAGGCGGGATCGCGACGCCTGTGCGGCGCAAATAGGGGAGCGGACGCAGCGTTTCAGCGAGGTAGCGATATTGCAGCCAGCGGCGGTGCCAGTCACCCTTGTGCCCCGCTCTGGTAGAGTAAAACAGCAGCCCGATGACGACCAGTTCGCCAATGACCAGATAGAATTTCGCGTCTGGCAGGACGAGGCCGGTCAGCGCCAGCATGACCGCGAACGCGGCCAGGCAGTAATTCATGACATGGCCGCTGCGGAATAATTGTGCGTAGTGGATCGCCAGGCCATTCGCCCAGCCATAAGCGCGCTCGAGCACGTCAAGGCCCTGGGCGAAGTCGGGCCCGGCGTCGACTGTGCGCGCGCGCAGCGTTTTCCATTCGGCGGCCGCGCTCTCCTCGAACGGGTCCTGCCGCCATGCGCCGCCGGTGAGTTTCTTCACGCCCGTCAATGCCAGCAGAAGCGGATATTCGATGCGCGCATTGGTCCGGCGTTCGCGTTCAGAGAAGTAGCTTTCAAGCTCGGCCTTTTCGATATCCGTCGGCGGGCCGAGGCGATCGGCGATGATGGCGCAGATGGTATCGATATTGGCGGGGACGGGCGGCGCGGGCTCGGCGCCCCCGGAATGAAGGTCCTCCCGCGCACCAAGAATGACGGGCAGGGCGCCGGACGCGCCCGGTGCCTCCGACACGGGAATGTGAATGACGGGCGTACCGCGCGCCGCGGCAAGCTGTACGATGTGCCCGGTGCCGCCCTCGCCCCGGCTCGGCTTGCCATCCCAGATGGCGATCAGAATATCGGATTTCGCCACGACGGTATGGCCGGTCGATACATAGGCCGCCGCCTCGTTCTCGCGCTTTCCGGGCAGGGTGAAGATGCTGTCCGCATCGGCCATCATGGTCCGGAACGTCTCGCGTTCCGGGCCGGCGGCGAAGTCATTGGCATATTCGCCGCGCTCGAACGGCAGCAGCGCCCGCACGCGAAACCCGTGCGCCTTCGCCGCCTCCGCCGCCATCTGGTCGGCGCCCGTCGCCATGGGCGAATGCAGGACCAGCCGCGGCGGCGTCTCCGCGAATGCGGACGGCAATGCGCCGCCATGCGTGTCGTGCAGCCGCTCCACCCCTTCGGCCAGCGCGCCGAAAATCGCGTGCAGATGCGGCACCGCCCGGCGCAGCGCCGCCTCGGGCATGACCGCTGTACGGTGCCCGGTAACGCCAACATTCAGCGCAAGCGCCGGTCGCGGCGGGTGGGGGGCACTCATCCCCTGGCTGAGCTTAAACCGCCGCGCGTCGGCGCATCAGGCCAAGGCCCAGCGCCGCGATGCCGAACAGCGCGAGCGCACCCGGTGCGGGGACGTCCTGCATGCCGGGAGGGTTTTGCAGAATTTCCGGAGCATTGGGATCACCGGCGGCCCGGAAGAAGACCTGAGGATCTGGCAGCGAGCGCGGTGACAGCCCCTGGCTCAACGCACTGAAACCGCCGCCGCCGGCGATCCCTCCTCCGCCAAGAGGGTCGCTGAAAGTGGCGATGGCCGCCATGCAGCTATCCTGGCCGTCGTTCAGACATATATCCGATGACTTTGAGGTAACATTGGATTCAACCTCAATGTCAAAAGTGTCACCAACACCCAGCGTACCCGCAAAAATATCCAGCAGCGTGTCCTGCCAGCTGAATAACACCGTGTTGGCATCGTAGTTCAGAAAAGCTTCGCCGCCATTGAATTTGTTCAGGTCATCAGACCTGGTGAATAGCGATATGCCGTTATTATCGTTTTCTGCGAAAGCCGCGAAAAGATCAAATGTGAATATCTCGGCTCCATTCACTCTTATCGTAAAGTCGACTGTCGCTTCTGCCCTTAGTCCCGCAGCAAAGATCGAAAGGGAACCGCCACCATCGAAATCCCGCGTGCTTGCAGCGCAGGTGACAATACGCCCGTCCCGACATGTGTCTCCTAGCATGTCAGGGATGTATAGAGCGGCACCACCACCGAAAACGAGCGGCTTAATACGAACATCCTGAGCGGCGCCGGAATTGTTCGTGATCGTCTGCCGGATCAGGGTGGAGGACCGACTTGTTGTGCCGTCGCCAGCGGCTGCGGAGTGGTTGATATAGCTGATCGTTCCGTTTTCATCTTGGGATACGCTGGCCTGCGCATTGCCGAACGACGTCCCGAAGCCCTGCGTGTCGGCGATGGTGATGTCATCCACATTCGTCGCGCCAGGTGCGGATACAGAAGGCGCGTCACCGGATCGTGGAACGATATTGGTATCCAGCTGGGTCGTGGTGACGACGCTTGCGAGCGCGCTGCCGGATTGAAAAGCCAAAGCAGCTGCGGCCATCACGATTGACGTCTTATATCCATTTGTCACGTTACATACCTCTCTTATATCAACATGCTGACAAGTCATCATGTTGAAAATGAATGAGAACACGAAAGACAAACGGGAAATATGCTGCGGCGTGCCCCCCGGATCACGCGTTCGTTCCGCTTACGAAAATGCCCTATAAAGCTTCGCAGGTCAACCAGTGATGGGCAGACCTCTCTGCGCGCATTTTTCCAGAAGGCCCTGTGCGCTCACACTGTCGAGCCCAATCGTTTCCGCTAGGATATTTGCGCCCTTAATGCATGCATTTCCCGCCTCCTTAACTCGTCCGGCGGCATGCAGTACAATCGCCCGGTGTATTTCTAAGTCTCCGTGATTGGCATGTTTTTGCCCATAGCCAATGTCGTAGTTTTTTTTCGCGAACTGCAAATGCTTAAGGGCTTTTTCAGTTTGCCCTTGGCCGCTCAAAGACATCGCAAGGTACACGTGAGCAAAACCGGTTTCGAAATGGCCTTCTGGATAGGCGGACGACAATCCATTTAACGCGCTACGGTACATTTCCTCTGCCTCAGGTAGGCGCTCCAAGGCGTACAACGAGTTACCAAGATTCATTCGGGACTGCGCAAGCGTAGGATGCTCTTCATCCAATATACTAACCAATATTTCTAACGCCAATTTCGCTCCCTCGATAGCAGCTTCAGCGTTGCCGTCCTGTAGCTGCGTGAAGGCTAGGTTATTAAGCGTGGTCGCGTAATCGATGTGCTTTGTACCCGCTTCGCGTTCGTAGATTTTCAGCGCCTCTTTGTAGGCGGCTTTCGCCTCGGTAAAGCGGCCATCTTGCGCGAGTACCAAGCCTTTAACGCCTATCGCACGCGCCCGGGCCGTATCATATTCTGGGCCCATTTCGATATATAAGCTTATAGCTGTGGTATAAAATTCTAAGGACTGAGGTATTTGAAGCTTGTCTCGGTGGATCAGTCCAAGAAGTTCATTCCCCCATGCGCGTAATTCTGCGGCTTTGTCCCAATCATCCTGGATGCCATGTAACGTATCACTGACCGTTTTCTCCGCCTCATCCAGACGCCCTCGATGATACATTGTGAGCCCCGAATAGAGACTTAGCCACGCCGCTGCTTCCGACCCCGGTTCGGCAATCTTCTTGCCGCGGAACAGCATCGTGTCCGACTCGTCGTACAGCCCCAGATTTTTATATATGCTTCCGAGAGCCTGATAGAGCCGGACCTGTACTGCCGGTTCATTGGCCAGCTCCGTCTCCACTCGGTCCGCGCTGCGTTCCAGAATCGAAAAGGCGGTGATCGTCCGCGCATTTTCGGTCGCCGGATTTGCCACGGCGAAGGTGTCGACCAGGAAATCCACGGTCGCCTCGGCGCGGCGTTCGTTCGCTTCCGCCATCTGGCGCTGTTCGACGGCTTCGGCGCGCTGGTCGTTGGCGTAGAGCGCCAGTGCGCCGGTGGCGACGGACGCCGTCATGGACGCGCCGGTGATGATCGCCATGCGGCGCTGCCGCCGGGCCTGGTCGCGACGGACCAGCTCGTCAAGGCCGATGCCGAGCATCCCCGCCGCCAGTTTGAGGAAGGCGAGGCGCTTGCCATCGGCATGTTTGCGGGCATCGGCGCAGATCGGCTCTATGGGCGGCCCGCCGGGGGTTTCCGGTTCCAGCAAAGCGGGCGGCAGGCAATCATCATCGCCGCCCGAACCGGGTTCCCCATCGACGATGAACGGCAGCACCCGCGCCGCGCCGTGCCGCTTGCGATAGGCGCGGACTTCCTCATTCACCCATTTCGACCTGGCTGACGCCGGCGAGCAGAGCAGGATGAGATGGCCCGAACCCTCAATCGCGTCCATCAGCGCGGGCCCCAGGGCGGAAGACGCCGTCAGTTCATCGCGGTCACGAAATACCGGGCGCAGCGTGCGGCGACCGGCATGCTCGTGCGCGGCGGCCTTCGGCACGCGGTAGTTTTCCAGCTTCCGGTGCAGCCACGATGCCCAGTGCTTGTCCTTATGCGCATAGCTGATGAACGCGGCATAGCGCAGGCGCGCATGCACGCGCCGCTCTTCACCGTCATACATCTCCACCACCATGACCGGCTACCCCCCACTTCCCGTTAACTATATTCGCGAGAATCGTTCCGGGGGCAAGGCGCGCTTTGGAGAAGGGGGCGATGGCCGTGGTTCTGCATGGAGCACCCTACGCCCAGGATGACGGGATTGGGGATGATTGGCCTTAATTCATAATGGCCGGGTTCTGGAGAAAGCTTCAGCTCGCAATGCGCGGGCCGTATCGCGTGTAGCTTGAGAATGCCGCCGCCCATTGGCGCTAAAGCCGGTTGCCCTTGCCATCGATCAGAACTTCGCGGCGGCCGACATGATCCGCCGCGCTGATGATGCCCATTTCCTCCAGCTGGTCGATCAGCCGCGCGGCCTTGTTATAGCCGATCCTGAGGTGGCGCTGGACATGGCTGGTGGAGGCCTTTTGCGTGTCCTGCACGACCTTGATGGCGCGGCGGAGAAGTTCGGCTTCCGGATCTTCCTCTTCACCCGGCATCAGCGCATCGCCGCCGCCGCCGGGCAGGGGAATGCCATATTGGTCTAGCTCTGGCTCAGGCTCCTCGGTGACGGCGTCGACATAATCGGGGCTGCCCTGTTCGCGCCAGTGATCGGCGACGCGTTCGACCTCCTCATCCGACACGAACGGTCCGTGCACACGGGTCAGGAACTTGCCGCCATTCATGAACAGCATGTCGCCCTTGCCCAGAAGCTGTTCCGCGCCCTGCTCGCCAAGGATGGTGCGGCTGTCGATTTTCGACGTGACGGAGAAGCTGATCCGCGTCGGCAGGTTCGCCTTGATGACGCCGGTGATGACATCCACCGACGGGCGCTGTGTCGCCATGATCAGATGGATACCCGCCGCGCGCGCCTTCTGCGCCAGCCGCTGGATCAGGAATTCGACCTCCTTGCCGGCGGTCATCATCAGGTCGGCCAGTTCATCGACGACGATCACGATCAGCGGCAGCGGCTCATATTCCAGCGTTTCGGTCTCGTAGATCGGCTGGCCGGAATCGGGGTCGTAGCCTGTGTGCACGCGCCGCTCGAACGGCTTGCCGGAGGCCTTGGCCTCGGTAACCTTGTCGTTGAAGGCGGCAAGCGAGCGGACGTTGACGCTCGCCATCATGCGATAGCGTTCCTCCATCTGCTCGACCGCCCATTTCAGCGCGCGGATGGCCTTGGCGGGTTCCGTGACCACGGGCGACAGCAGATGCGGGATGCCGTCATAGACACTCAGCTCCAGCATCTTCGGGTCGATCATGATGAGACGGCATTTACCGGGTTCCAGCCGATAGAGCAGCGACAGGATCATCGCGTTGAGGCCAACGGACTTGCCCGATCCGGTGGTACCCGCGATCAGCAGATGCGGCATCGGCGCCAGGTCGGTGACGACCGGCAGGCCGGCAATGTCCTTGCCCAGAACCAGCGGCAGCGCCCCTTTCGCGCGTTCGAAACTGGCGTCTGAAAGGAGTTCGGACAGAACCACGATTTCGCGGTTTTTATTGGGCAGCTCAATGCCGATGACGTTGCGGCCGGGCACAACCGCAACCCGCGCGGATACGGCCGACATGGAGCGGGCGATGTCGTCGGCCAGGCCGATGACGCGGCTCGACTTAATGCCGGGCGCCGGTTCCAGCTCGTACATGGTGACGACGGGGCCGGGGCGAACCTCGACGATTTCTCCCTTCACGCCGAAATCGTCGAGCACGGTTTCAAGCACGCGGGCATTCTGTTCCAGTGCGGCCTCGTCGATCCTGTCGCCGGTGCTTTTCGGCGGGTCGGCAAGCAGGGACAGGGGCGGCAGCTGCGCCTTGTCGCCTAGGCCAAGCGCTGACTGCCGTTCGCGTGCCGCGCGTTTCGAGGGCTTGGCCGCCTTCGCGACCTTGCGCACGGGACGCTTGGGACTGGCGGGTGCCGCACTGTCCTGCACGGGCTCGGCATCGTCGTCCGCCGCTCTGCTGCGCCGCGCGCGCGGACGGATTTCGGCGTCCTCGGCATGGTCACGCGCGAACAGGGCGGCGATCATGCCCCTGGGAAGGGCAAGGCCGGTCAGGAACAATGCCGCCGTACCGATGCCGAGCAGCGCGCTGAGGGCGTAGGCTGCGGCGCGGGGCGGGCTGTTCGGCGGCAGCAACGCGCCCACGGTTTCCGCCAGCCAGCCGCCAAGCTGCCCGAACAGGCCGCCAGCGCCGGCGGGCGGACCGGTGATGGGCAGCATGCCCAGGCCGACGGCACCCAGAAGGACGGCAAGCAGCGTCATCGCGATGCGGCTGCCCAGGCGCGGACGCGGGGTCCTGCGCGCCAGCCGAAAGCCGGTGATGACGGTAAGGGGGACGATCAGCGCGCCCGCATAGCCGAACAATTGCAGCGCCATGTCGGAAAAGAGCGCGCCAGGCGCGGCCATCCAGTTTGCCGGTGCCGACGTTGTCGCGCGGTTCAGGGATGGGTCCATCGGGTCATGGCTGAGCAGCGCTAGCGCCATGGCGATGCCGGTCAGGACGATGCAGACACCAAGCACGCTGCGCAGCGCGGCACCGCCTGCACTGCCGCTTCCAACCGCCGCCGCGGACCGTGGTTTCGCTGTCGCCATTTGCGCATGTTCGCAAATTGTGGCGGGGCAGCACAAGAACGAATAGTGAATCCGATCACAAAAAATGGCCGAGGGCGCAAAACGCACCCCCGGCCAGGTTATGTTCGGCCCCCGGATAGGGTCTGTGCGAGCGAGCAAGACGCGGAATCCCGCTATCTCGCAATCTGTATTTCAAGTGGCGTGCCAATTCTGTAAAATAAAATAATATCATGATGTTGTGCAAATTTTGTGAAAATCGGTTCGTGCTGCGATGCACAATGGCTGTGCAGATGCACGACCCTGCTGCCCGGTTTTGCACCGTCCGCTTTTCCCCAAGGCATATCACGCTGCGGCAAGCTGCTGCCTTGCAGGCCTTCGCGCGCTGCGTAAGGGGAGGGGCATGGACACGAAAACAGATGCGATCCTGATCGGCGGCGGTCTTGTGGGTATGGTGACGGCCCTTGCGCTGGCGGCCTTTGGCGTGCGGACCGTCGTGATTGACGCCGCGGACCTCGAAGCGACCGTCGCACCGGATTTTGACGGACGCGCAACGGCAATCGCCAGCGCATCCTGGCGTATGTTCCGCGCACTTGGCCTGTCGGACAGGCTGACGGAAAGCGCAAATCCGATCAACGAAATCCGGGTGACCGAAGGACTGAGGCGCGCGCATCTGCACTTTGACGGGCGCGAGGCGGACGGCGATCCGCTGGGCCATATGGTGGAAAACCGGCATTTGCGCCGCGCGCTCATCGATGCCGGACAGGCGGAGTCGCTGATCGATATTCGCGCGCCTGCCAGAACGAGTGAGATCGACCGGGCCGAACACGGCGTCACGGTCACGCTGGATAATGGCGACACGGTGCGTGCGCCGCTGCTGATCGGCGCGGACGGGCGCCGTTCCCGCATTCGCGATGCGGCAGGGATCCGGATCGCCCGGTGGCAATATGACCAGACCGCCATTGTCGGTATGATCGAACATGAAAAGTCGCACGGCGATGTCGCGTTCGAGCTGTTTTACCCGGCCGGACCTTTTGCGATCCTTCCCATGCGGCCCGGCACCCGCTCAGCGATCGTATGGACGGTCGAGGGTGACGACGCGAAGGCCTATCTGGGCCTGCCGCCACGTGCGCTTGCGGCGGAAATCGACAAGAAGATCGGCGGGTTCCTCGGCCAGATCACCATCGCGGCGACACCATCATCTTATCCGCTCGGTTTTCATCACGCGACGGCCTATACGGCCAGCCGCCTTGCGCTGGTCGGCGATGCCGCCCACGGCATTCATCCGATCGCGGGACAGGGGCTCAATATGGGCCTGCGGGATGCGGCGGCCCTTGCAGAGGTGGTGGGGGATGCGGTTGGCCTTGGCCTCGATATTGGCGAGGCGGAGGTGCTGGAACGCTATTCGCGCTGGCGCGGGTTCGACAATGTCGCCGTTGCGGCGAGCACGGACATCCTGAACCGATTCTTCGGCCTGCCGGGCAAGACGATGAGCCGCGTGCGCGCCTTTGGCCTGGGCGCGGTCGAACGCGCCGGCCCGCTAAAGCAGTTCTTCATGTCGGAAGCGCGTGGCGCTTCGGGTGACCTGCCGCAATTGCTGCGCGGGGAGCGGCCCTGACCAGTCAACGCCAAGGCGCAGGTCTTCACGACGACAGAAGGCTGTTCACCGCGGCTTTCAGCGCATCCTCGGCCAGCGGTTTCTGAACCACGCTTACGCCCGGAAATTCACGCGCAATTTCTGTTTCTTCATCATAGCCCGTCGCAAATACGAACGGAATATTCATCAGGGCGAGTTTTCTGGCAATAGCGGCGCTCGTTTCCGCGCCCAGGTTGAAGTCCAGAACAGCGAAAGCGGGGCGCCTTCTGGCAAGAAAGGCGAAACCTTCCTTCACATCGGCAGCGATATGAACGGAATCCGCCCCCATTTTGATCAGGGTATCCTCAATATCCATCGCAATGATGATGCTGTCCTCGACCACCAGGACATCGCCGCAAAGCGCGATATTGCCCTCACATGCGCGGGCCGTGCGCGAGGTTGCGACGGCATCATCACTGACAGTCCCGCCGCGCGCTGCCCCTTCAGCCAGATCGGCTTGGGCCGCGCGACCGGCATCACTGCCGTTTACGGCCTGAACATGACTTTGCTGGCGACGCTGTTCGTCCCCGCACGCCGTCACGTCGGCCGCCAGTTTTCGTTCATTGGTCTGTATCACAACGCTTCTCAACTTCCGGCGCAGCGGTCCCGGCAATCGCGGCGAAAGGAACAGGCAATGGGCCTGACCTCCGCCGTCGCGGCCGCACACGCCACTACATCGGTCCCCTGGCACACCCTTTTGAAGGCTCACGCGCCCACGTCAAGCGATTCAGGTTTAACATATGTTGTGTTTACAAGGGCCTGGGCGCGATTTGCAGAGTGTCAGCCGGTGCCAATCTGCTCATTTTCCATGTGCGAACCGGCGATTATCTAAACGATACGGAGCCGTTCCTGGCTTCGCCAGCAACAGGTCCGATTTTCGTCCATTACGCCGGATGACGACCCGAATTGACAATGTCGCGCCGATCAGTCGAGCCGATTAGTCAAGCTTTCGGGCTTCCTCGATTAGCATGACGGGAATGCCATCACGTATGGGATAGGCGAGTCCCGCCGACGTGCTGATCAGTTCCTGCGCGTCGCGATCATAGCGCAGCGGCTGTTTGGTGAGCGGGCATACGAGCACTTCCAGCACACGCGGGTCGACGTCCGGGGGTGCCCCGCCCCATTCAGTGGACATTGGAACTGCCGATGCCGGAGGACTGCGCATCACCCGCGAAACGCATCAGCGCTTCCAGTGTGGCGGCGCGGCGCGGCAGATCGGCCGCTTCCAGCAAAGCCTGTTTTTCCGCCGGGCCGAACGGGCAAACGGAGGACAGCGTGTTCACCAGCGATTCGTCATCCGCCTGTTTCACCGATTCCCAGTCGGCGCTGAGGTCATGCGCATCGAGATATTCCTTCAGAATTTCCTCAAGGCTCTGACGTGTCGTCGCATCCAGCACGACGGGCTGGCCGAAATCGCTATGAAAGACGTCATAATCGGCTTCAACCTGCCGATAGGGAGTCGTCGCGTCGAATTCCTGCAGCACACGAAACCGCGTGATACCGGACAATATGATCGTGAACCGGCCATCGTCGGATTCAGTGAACTGCGTGATGCGGCCAAGACCGCCAACATCGTAAAGACGGTTGTCGTCCAGCGTCTGGATCATGCCGATCATGCGGTCGCCCGCCATCGCATCGCGGACCATTTCCAGATAACGCGGTTCGAAGATATTGAGCGGCAGATTACCACGCGGCAGCACCATCGCGCCGTTCAACGGAAAGATCGCGATACGTCGGGGGAGTCCTTCGGCGCTGATCCGTGTCATGCGTGGCCCTTTATCATGAAAACAGCATCGACGATAATTTCCGCCGCGCGGTCATCACCCATTTCGTACCGACGCCCGACGCCTCGAACAGCTCCAGCAACTTCCGGCGCGCAGCACCCTCGCCATGTTCAGGGTCGCGTCCGATAGATTCAAGATATTGTGCTGCGGCATCTTCGCCCCGTCCAGCGGCGGCGAGGGCTTCGGCATAATCGATGCGGGCATCATGATCGTCCGGGCGTTCCGCGACCACGTCCGCCAGCGCCTGCAGCTCGGCATCGTCGACGGCATGCTCACCCAGCGCCAGCGCCTTGCGCGCCTGCACAACCTCTGCGGTCGCTGAATCCTCCGCTACGCGCGCCAGCAGTCCTTTTGCCTGGTCATTATCGCCCAGCGCGATCAGGGAAACGGCGGCACCGCCCAGGATCTCCTCATCATCCGGTGCCTGTCCGATCAGCTGCGACAGGATTTCCAGCGCTTCGCGGTGTTTTTCCTCAGCGGCAAAAGTCTTCGCCTTCGCCTTCATCTCCGCCAGCATCTGCGCGGCCTCGGCTTCGGGACCATCCCTGTTCAGCTGCGGCAGGATCTGGTCGAGGAATTCGCGAAACTGCGGTTCACTGCGCGCCTGCGACAGATCGGCAACCGGCCGGCCCCGGTGAATGGCATAAATCGTGGGAACCGATTTCACCTGAAACTGCGCCGCGACCGTCTGATTCTTGTCAACGTCCACTTTGACAAGCTTCACGCCCTTTGCGGCATAGGCGGCGGCGACCCTGTCCAGGACCGGAGCAACCTGCTTGCACGGGCCGCACCACTCTGCGTGGAAGCCCAGGATAACAAGGCCGTCCATCGACGCCTCGATGACATCGCGCTGAAAGGCTTCCAGAGAGGCGCGCTCGCCTTCCGGTGTACTGAGTGTGGCCATGAATTTCGCTCTCCTGTGGTTCGCCCGCCATATGGGAATGCACGACAGGATTCGCAAAGGGCTTGCGGAGACGCACAAGCGTCGTTATCTGGCGCGCTTCCCACGGAGGACATTATGTCTTCCGCCTACGACTTGAATGAGCGGGCGTAGCTCAGGGGTAGAGCACAACCTTGCCAAGGTTGGGGTCGGGCGTTCGAATCGCCTCGCCCGCTCCATCGACAGCATACATAGCTGCCGGTAGTTCCTCGCCAGAGGCGAGAGCGAGGATAGAGGCAGGTCTGCCGGAAACCTCGATGTCCACACCGCGCTCCGCTCCAGGAGGCATAACTTTTATTTCACCGATCAGACTGCGGATGATCCGTTGGGCATGTAGCGTCGTCTCCTCGTCGCTTGTCAAGGCTTTGGCGAGTTTACTCACCTCATCGCGGTACGTTTCGGCGATGTGAGGATGTAAGGTGATCGCAGATACAGCGTCGGATTCAGCCAGCTCGCGCTCGATTCTTTTCCGCTTTTCGTTTGCTTTGCCGAGGGCCTGCTGGATCTCCGGGAATTCTGCGCCGCCCTGGGCGACTGCATCCACTAACCGGCCAATCTCGCGCTTGGTTGTATTTAGCTCTTTTTCGAGTGTTTGCAGTTTCTGGCGCTGAGCATTGTGCTTCCGCGCACGTTCCTGGTGAAATTCTCGGACGAAGATCTCAACGAGTTCGGGATCTAGGCTTCGTGGACAAAGGGTATCCAGAGTTTGATTGAGGCGAGCGCGACGAAGCCAAGGTAGGACTTTTTGGTTTTATCGTAGGGGGTGGCGACCCTGCGCCCGTTCTTCAGCTTGTTGAACAGCCGCTCGATCAGGTTGCGCCAGCGGTATTTCGCGCGGTCGTGCGGGGCAGGCATGCGGCGGTTGGCTTTGGCGGGGATCACCGCCTCGACGCCGGCAGCGGCGATCTCTTCACGGATGGTATCCGTATCATAGCCGCGGTCGGCGAGGAACGCTTCGATCCGATCGCCGATCATCCGGAACAGCGGTGCAAAGCCCTGCACATCGTGCACCTGTCCGGGCGTCAGCATGAAGCCGAGCGGCAAGCCCCTTGCGTCGCACCGGGCGTGGAGCTTTGTGGTGAAGCCTCCCCGAGATCGGCCGAGCGCCTCTGTTTGCTGAGTCCCCCCCCTTCGACAGGCTCAGGACAGGCTTTTTAAGCCGACTGCACAATGATGTGCCCGGATCACCGTGCTATCGATCATGTCGGCGGCGATGTCACGGCCCGCCAGCTCGGCCAGCGTCTCGAGCATGGCATCGAATACGCCGGTCGTGACCCATCTTCGGTAGCGCCGGAAGACGCTGTTCCACTTGCCATACTCATCGGGAAGATGCCGCCACTGCGCACCCGTGCGCGCGATCCACATCATGCCTTCGAAGTAGCGCCGATTATCCTGCGCCGGGCGGCAACCGCGACTGCGCTCCGGCGGCAACAGCGGCCCGATCAGCTCCAACTCGTCATCCGATACCCCAATTCACTCGCCCAAGGCCGCCTCCAAAAGGCAGCCTTGGATCGAAGGACGAGTCTCAGGTCAAGCTTTGTCCACGAGGCCTAGCTTGCCAGTTCGGGAACTTCGCCCGCAGACGGTCTATCGTGTGACGCCATTTCGCCCGTTTTGGCGCGCACACCGTATTCTGGTTGCCGAACATCCCGACTTCGTGAATAGCCTCGTTGAGCGGCACGGTGTCGAGCCATTCGACCGGCACGAAGTACTCCGATTTGTCCGGGTTATCGGCATCCTCACGATGATAGGTCCGGCTTGTCAGCAATTGCAGCGCTGGTACCTGGCGGCCGCTTTCTTCGGTCAGTACGAAATCATTCGCATGCACCGGCTCGCCCCTGACGATGCCGACGCCGACATAGCCTTGCTGCGGAACACGGACCCAGATCCTGTCCCCTTCCTCCAGCATGTTTAGCGTGCCGCTGTACCATGTGCCGCCCCCAGCTGAGATGAAACCGTACTTGCGGGCGTCCTCCCAAGAGCGGCTCTCACCCTCGCCAAAATTGACATAATACTCGCCGTTCCAAGGCTCTTTGTCGGTCGTCCGGCCAGAGGAGGCGCTGACGCTGGCGGCAACCTGCGTCTCCACCGGATCGTGCAGCCAGGAGCGGCTCAGCAACTGGCCCGCACCAGTATCGAACACCTGAAAGCACAGGACGTTGATCGGAATGTCGCGCTTGTTGAGGTAGTTGACGATCCGCTCCGAACTGGCGTCGAGGTGCGAGGCGACGATTACAATCTGGTGGGAATCGTTGAGCGCCTCTTCGTCCAGCGGCGGCCCGAAACGCTCGCGGAAGGCATCGGAGAGATTGCCGCCTCCCGAAAAGCTGGAGAAGATGCGGCTGATCTCGTCGGTATCCAGATCCTCGGCCCAGCTGGCATAATCGATGGCCTGCGCCACGACTTCGCGCGGGGTCTTGCCGCGTTTCAGTTCGATCAGCACAAGCGAGGCATCAGGCGCGATTGCGAGCAGATCAATGCGTCCGCCAAAGCCGGTGTTCGCCTGCCGCCCGATAATCATCCACTGATCGGAAAGGATCGCCGGTTCGGCAACGATCATGTCCTCCAGCAACGCTTCACTCGGCAGCGTCGCCTCTCGCAGAGCAGTGGGCCGGCTATCGACATTCCAGATGCTGTGGCGGATCGGCATGATCTACGAATTTCCCTCAAAATTGGTCCAGCGCTCTTCAAATTGTTCCGGCTGCGGTCCGCGATCTGGAAGTTCAACCTTGGTGCTGTCGATATCGCTGTAATGAGCCCGGCAACTGGACGCGAACCGGACCTCCATCGACGCCGGATCGATCGCCATGAGGTTCCGGTCGAATAACCGGTGCAGATCAGCACGAAGAATAATGCCATTGGCCACGTTATCATCGCCATCATCGCCAACACAGATGATATGTGCGGCATCAATTGCGTCGAGCGCCGAACACCCTGTAATCGCGCAGGATCCGCCATACAGGTCCAACAATTCCTTGCGGAACTTCACCTGATTGGGCCGAGCCATCCGTTCGATGGTTTCACGCTGGCGCTCAAGTCGCACCTGCTCAGCACTTTCGGTAATGTGCTCAATCTCGAAGTCATTTCGAAACTGTCGGGCGAGTGCAGCGGATTGTGGCTTATCCCAAACGAGCCCGCCGCGCAGGTATGCGAGACGCGCGATCGCTTTAAGAGGGTACAAGTACGTTCCATTTCGAACAAAATAGCTTCGCGATTTGCCGGCGCCCGACGCTTTTCGCAGTTCCGCCAAGGTCATAGTCTCTGCTTCCGACAGTGCCGCTTGGAAGAGGGCGATACTGAGCACGGTAGCCATGTTGAGTTCCGGGGCCGAAACAATGGTGGGGCCGCGCGGTACGAAAGTTCGCGAGAGATTTCGGCCCGACTCGAGCTTTGAGAATTGGCTTATGGCTATCGATTGATCGAGCCTGCGCAATTGGCTGACGGCGTAAAAGCCGCCCCAACGCCCGTCCGCTGCGGTGCTATCCGGTCGGTACTGGTTCCACTCCTTATCCGCCCTCCCAGCTCTCGCACCTCGAAAACCTGAAAATTTCCCACGAAACGTGACGGCAGGGCGACCCGCAGCAGACCCTTCCGAGGCATAGAAGAAGATGTCAGCCGGTGAGCTATCGTCGACGCTGGCGGCGAATTCGGCCAACACCATCGTCGCGTCTGTTCCGAAAACCACCAAACCTGTCTCACGACTCTTGGCCAGTCCGGACTCCAAATGTTGACTTGGCACCGGCGTAAGCAGCACGATTGCGGAGGACTTGTTGCTCATGCGTCAGCCTTTTTCCGCCGTCCGCGTTTGGGTTTTGGCGCGGCGGCGCGTTCGGCTCGGATGCGGTCGAGGAGGATGCCGGCGGGTTCGTCGGCGGGGTCTTGCGGGACCAGTTCGCCGCGAAAGGCGCGGGCGAGGATGGCGGCTTCCATCCGGTCGAGCAGCGCGCGGGCCTTGGCAGCCTCGACTTCGAGGCGGTCGGCTCTCGCGAAGGCGTTATCAACTATCCGAAGGATTTCTTCTTGCTCCTCAGCGGGCGCAAGCGGAATTCCCAAAGCCTTGAGTTTCGTGCCGTTCACATTGGCCTGTCCGACCTGCTGACTGGCCACCTTGTCGATCCACGCACGACCATATGGAGAATTAATGTAGCGCGCCAACAGATCGGGCAAGATTGCACTGCACTTCAAGCGGATGAGGTATGAAGCGTATGACGCAGGCCTCTCGCGGCCCCGGAAAACCGCGCTTTTCCCTACCAATTCGAAGCTATTGGTTCGGTTGAAGAGCACGTCGTCTTCATCCAAGAAAAGGCCCGGAAACTCGGAATGATCGGAGGGAAGGAACTTCAGATTGGTCCAGTCCAGCTCTCCACGCTGGATGTTCCCCATGCGGAGGACCGGAACACCGCTGTCATCATGAGATGTCTTGGAGGATGAGCCGTATTGTGCCGCAGCGATCAGTTCATCGACTGACGCCCAGCGCCAGCCTTCCGGTAATTCGATCTCGGGTTTCCAGTCGATTCCTGCCGTAGGCTTTCTGCGCTTCACTCCGGCCACACTGATATATGCTTCGGCGGTATCGTCCAAGGAAGCAGCGGAATGTCCCGGATTATGTTCGCGCCACTTGGTTGTGAGAGCTCCGGCAAATGCGTCTTTCACGGCTGCTTGCCGCATCCGCTCCGCCAAGAGCGGCACGCGGTCGAGTTCCTTGCGGGCGCGGGTTAGGCGGGCGGTCAGCGCGTCCAGCTTGGCGACGATGCGGCGCTGCTCGGCCAGTGGGGGGATGGCGATGCCGCCACCGAATACGTCCTTGTCAGCGATTGCTGGATACATCGTGCCATCAGAGGCCTGGGTCATTTGGTCGATGAAATCCGGAGAGATCACTCTGCGAAGAAGGTATCCTGACTCGACCGCCTCGTTGGCCCGAAGGATGCAGATCCCGGTTGATGTAAACTCTCCGTCGAGGTGGTCGGGAACCTGCGCGATGTTCTTCAGATAAGGGCGGACAGTAGAAAAAAGCACATCATTGGTTTTGATTTTCCGTCGTGCTCTTGAAGGCGCGTCCCTTCCAATGATCTCTTTCGGGTCGGTAATCTGAAAGCAGGTGTTGTCGATTGAACCGATGTTGACGTAATGGAACGTATCTTGTGGTCGTTTGGTTGGATCATCCGTTTCTATAGGGTGAGTGACCTCCCTAAGTGTTGCTTCAGTCCACCCCTCCGGCAAGCTCACGCCTCGACCTCTGCCGGTTCCGGCTCGCCCAGGTCCTCCATCAGCGCGCGGATCTCCTCCAGTGCTGATGACAGATGCCCTTCAATCGCATCGGCAAACTCCCACGGCGTATCCAGACCGTCCTCGGGATCGTCGCTGGTGTCTTTCAGCCAGGTGATATCGAGATTGTCGCCGCGCGCCGCGATCTCCTCGCGGGTGAAGCAGCGCCAGCGGCCCTCTTCGCCCTCGTCTTTCCGCTTCGCCGCGCCCAGCGGATCGTCGCCAAATGCTGTCACGAAATCGGCAAAGTCGCGCTCGCGGATCGGGTTGGTCTTGCCATAGGCAGGCGCGCCGGTGCGCATGTCGTAAATCCACACCGCCTTGGTTGCATCCTCTGTAGGCGCTTCGTCGGTGCTGCGGGTGAAGAACAGGACGTTGGTCTTTACCCCTTGCGCGTAGAAGATACCGGTCGGCAGGCGCAATATGGTGTGGAGGTTGCACCAGTTCATCAGCCGCTGGCGAAGCCGCTTGCCCGTATTGTCATCGAACAGCACGTTATCGGGCACGATCACCGCCGCCCGCCCGCCAAGCCGCAGGGCGCGGATGATGTGCTCCACAAAGGGCAGCTGATAATTGGAAACCCGGTCCGCAATCGACAGGTCATCGCGCGTCGGCGGACCGCCTGCGGGGCCGAAGGGCGGATTGGAAAGGATGAGGTCCGCCTGTTTGAAAACATCGCGCTGGCCGCCTGGGCTGAGCGTGTCGGTCAGGTCGAGAAAGTTCGGATCGACCGAATGCAGGTGCAGGTTCATCTGCAGCAGGCGGAAGGTATCGGGCACATTCTCGACCCCGCGCAGCGCCTGTTGCAGCTGGAACGCCTGTTGCTTGGGACTCAGCTCGAAATAATCGTCGCTGCGTTTCTTCATGTACTGGTTGGCGGAGATGAGGAAGCCGCCAGTGCCAGCGGCAGGATCCTGAATTACCTCGCCGGGCGCAGGCTGCATCAGCTGCGTCATCACAGCGATCAGTACGCGAGGGGTGAAATACTGCCCAGCGCCGCGCTTGGTTTCTTCGGCCATCTTCTGCAGCAGGCCTTCATAGGCATCGCCGAACGCATCGCGCTCCTCGCTGAACCAGTGGAGCCCGTCTATCGTGTCGATGAGCTTGCGCAGGTTTGCTGGCGTCCGGATCACGGTGGCCGCGTTCTGGAAGATGGCGACGATGGAGCGGTCCGCTATCTTGCTGCCATCGCCAAGGTCGATCAGGAGCTGTTTGTAGCGTTGCAGCACCTCGGTCTCGGGCGCGGCTTTGAGCGCGCCCCAGCGATATTGTTCGGGGATGCGGCTTTCATCGTTCTGCTCCGAACACATCTTGAGGAACAGCAGATAGGTCAGCTCGGTGACGTACTGCATATAAGTGACGCCGTCCTTGCGCAGCACCGCGCATTCGCGCCACAGCTTGTTTACCAGATCCTGGCTCGGGTTCATTTCATATCTTTCATTGTAAGGCGCACCTTAAGCGGCCTGAGGACCATCCCAGATGGCCGCATTGAGGTCTTTGAGCAACTCGCCTAGCCGATTGTCGAACTCGCGGTCGACTGCATCGAAACCGCCCGCCTGTGCAAAAGCGCCATCTGTGAGGAGCTCGGGATCGCTGACCGGCTGCGCCTTGAGCGCGCGGCCAATGCGGGTGAGCCATTGGCGCTGTTTCGTGGTCCACTGGCGGGAGTTGAGGATCGCCTGCACGCCGTTTTCGACGCGGGTCTCATAAGGGACCAGCGGGTCGCCGAGCGCCGCCTGACGGACGAAGCCGATGATATGCGCGGCGATATCGGCATTGCGGGTGCTGCCATAGGCGCGGCGCAGGTTCGCTTCGGAGAACCCCTGCTGATCAAGCAGGATGGCGAGCTCCTTCAGCTCCTTGCGGGTCAGTTCGCGCGGGCGCTGGGTGGCTGCGATCATGGCAGGCACCGCGTTCATGTTGGCGCGGACGTAGGCTTCGAAGCTCTCGATGTAGTCGACCGGGCTGGCTTTCTCGCCAAAGTTGTCGGTTACTTCGGTCAGCTCGTCATCGTGTTCGGAAATGAAGATGCCGCTGTCACGCTTGCTTTTCTGCAGCGGCATGTCGAGCACTCGGGCAAGATCGGGGTGTTGGCGGAACAGCGCCGCAGTCTCTCCAGGTGGCGCATCCTTCAGCCTGTCGGGCAGGTCGGCGAGTGGACCCAACACGCTTTCCAGCACCTCGCGCCGTTCGCCCTGGATCAGCTTTTGTCGCTGGCGCAGCTTGACCACGATCTGGTCACGGACAAAGGCGCGGTCCTCGTCAGTCGGCGCGTTCTCGAGATCAGCCACCAGCTTGCCGAAGGTCAGCCCGGGATCGACCACCACCGGCCGCATATCGGTGACTTCCTGCAAATTGGCGTAGATGTCGACCGCGTCGAAAATGCGGAAGTATTCCTTGCCGATATCGTCACATCGCCGCGTGGCGCGCCCGATCATCTGATCATAGAGAATGCGGCTGTTGACCCGGCGAACGAAGACCAGATTTGTGATCGCTGGCACGTCGATGCCGGTCGTGAGCAGGTCCACCGTGACGACGTATTTGGGACGCGGATCGTTCTTGAACGCTTTGATCCGGTCGAGCGGCTTGTCGACCGAGCCAGTAATCTTGTCGACAATGTCATGCGGCTGTGGACCGTACTCCTCCGTCAGAGCGGCAGTGAGCTGCTCGACAAGAGTATCGGCATGGTCATCGCGCGCGGCGAAGATCAGGGTCTTGCCCGGCTGATCTGGCGGACATTCCAGTGCAATGGCATCGGCTACAGCACGGTTGAAGGCAGGCGTGTAGACCTTCTTGTTGAACTCACCGACCTCGAAATCGACCTGGTCCTCCAGATCGAACAGATCGACTTGACCGGTGCGGGGATCAACGATGTTGACCTCTTCGCCTTGATCGAAGTGGATGCCCGCCTGGCTGAGCGCGGTCGTGATGCGGCGCGGCGGCCGGTGGTCGATCAAATATCCGTCGATGACCGCCTGCCGGTAGCCATAACGGAATACCGCCGGGCCAAATATCTCACGTGTATGCAACGCAGGTGTGGCCGTGAGGGCAATCTTTGTCGCGTCGAAATAGTCGAGCACGCGGCGATAGGCCGACAGGTAATCATCGAGGTTGCGGAAGCCGAGATCGTCCTCGCGCAACTCGGCATCGAGCGTGTAACCGCGATGCGCCTCATCGACGATGATGAGGTCATAGGTGCCAGGCGTCGGGCGTTCGGCATCCGGATCATCGAACACGCGCCGGATCATCGCCTGCACAGTTGCCACCTGAACCCGATCAGTCGCTTCCGGGAATTTGCGCGCCAGATCAGCGACCGGAAAAACCTGGTCGAACTTGAGGAAGCCGTTGGTGTCGGTCGCGCTCATCGCATCGAGCGTCTGCCGCCCAAGCGCATTTCGATCGACCAGGAACAGGATGCGGCGGAATCGCTTCGACCGCAGCAACTCATACATCAGAGCAATAGCAAGCCGCGTCTTGCCAGTGCCGGTTGCCATAGCAATTAGGATGTGATCCTGCCCGCGCCCCACTGCATCACGCACTGCCTCCAAAGCGTCCTGCTGATATGGGCGCAGGCCAGTCACACCAATCTCTCGTTCTGCGACCTTCTCAAGGTCTTCGCCGAGTTCCTGCTCCAGCTTTTCCGAAAGATCTCGGGGGGAAAACCAGTCGGCCAGCGCCCGGGGAGGTGACCCCGAACGGGCATCCCAAAACCAGGTGCCGGATTTTGTCGCAAGCTGTTTGACGTAAGGACGTCCATTCGTGACGAATAGGAAAGGTACGCGAAAACGATCGTCGGCATCTCGCCACGGTCCGCCAGTCGGCAGCTCGTCCGGCGTGAGCTCGATACCCTTGGCGTAACGCTTGGCCTGACCGATGCGGCCAGGAACATCCTTGAACTGGCGCTTCGCTTCGATGACACCGACACAAAGGCCATCAATGAACAAGGCATAATCTACTGGGCCGCTCGCGGTCGGCCATTCGGCAATGGCCATCGCCTTGCCATAAGCGGGACAAACACCCGCGGCGTGGCGCATAACGGCGCTATCGACTTCCCATCCTGCCGCGCGCAGCTGATCGTCAATCAGAACCCGCGTAGTCGCTTCGTCGATCTCGATTTCTTGCGCCTGCTCAGAGCCCAGACGGGCAAGTAATTCCAGCTGCTGTGGTGGTGTCGATAGTGCCTTCGCCTGCGTCTCTGCCAGTTCTCTAGTTGCTGCCTGTAGTGCCTCTTCAGTTTCAGCAGCATATTGCTCCCAAAACGCGCGCTGCTCCGCTTCTTCCTCAACCGAAGCCGCAAGGTTCGCCTTTTCCTCGTCAGCCTGCTGTGCGGCGAGGCGTGCTTTTGCTTCTGCATCCGAGCTTTGTCGGACTGCCTTCTTAAGCTCGGCAATCTCCTCGCGCAGTCGGTCGGTGGCATCCGATGGCGGCACGGGCGGCACAAATGGACCAGCCTTGAATCCGGGATTGCCCGCGTAGGAATTATGAAACCAGACGCCCAGCGCACGGGCGATCTTCAGGCCATGCAAAGCTTCACCGGCCGTACCTGTATTCTCGTGTAGAGCCTCATTCCCCGTACGCTTCAAATGGTAGAAGTAGTCGGCAACATCTCGTGGGATCACGCCGCGCGATTTCAAAGCGCGCAGGATGTCATCGAAACTTGGCTGTCCGGCGGGCAGAAGTGCGTGCTGCGCAGCAATCTCTTTCGCCAGAAACTCACCGAAGAGCCTCAGTTTCCCAAGCGCCCCCGGTGGATCATCATGGAAGTAGCGCTCAGCAAGAACCCCCAGTTTCGCCAGCTGGGGGCTGTGCGATTGCAGAAATCCAAAGTTGCCTTGCCCCGGTGACATAACTTGTTCTTACCATTCAGAATCGTTTGCTCAACATGATGTGTACATGTTCACAACTACACATGTTTGTTTTTGAGATTGCGATAGAGTGTCGCGTGGTGGCAGTTGAGCACTCTGGCAACCTCGCGTACAGACTGTCCCGTGTCGATCAGTCGCTTGCCCAAGTTGATCTGCTCGGCGCTTAGCTTGGATGGTCGACCAAATTTCACGCCCCGTTTCTTCGCCGCCTCCCCGCCCGAAGATGTGCGCTCGCGGATCAGCTCGCGCTCAAATTCAGCGATGCCGGCGAACACGGTCAATACCATTCGTCCAGCTGGCGATGTCGTGTCGGCCCAAGGCTCAGCCAGCGATCTTAGGCCAGCTTCCACGTCAGTAAGCTGCTAAGCGATATCGAGCAGGTCGCGTGTCGAACGGGCAAGCCGGTCAAGGCGGGTGACCACCAGCACGTCTTCTGCGCGCAGATGCTCCATTAATCGCGAGAGCTCCGGTCGGTCGCGCTTTGCGCCGGACTGCTTTTCCTCAAACACACGTCCGCATCCAGCTTCACGCAGCTCGGTTCGCTGCTGCCGTAGGTCCTGATCGTCCGTAGACACGCGGGCATATCCAATCAGCATGTCGCAGATATGGTGCGAAACCCTTTCGTTTTGCAACCGACTTTTGCGACAAGAGCTTCCGAGCAGCCACAAAGCATTCGGTCTCTGTCGCAGAACTTAGGATTTTCGCGACAGCACGTAATCCGTGGCAGGGGCTTCCCCAAATCCAATCAATTCCTTATCTGGGTCATTGCCCGTCGGTCAGTCCCGCGGGTGAGGCTTAGTAACCTCAAACCGTCACGGCCGGTCGAACCAGTTTCGGCCGGGTGGCCGTCGCGTATGTCCAGGGTCCGCCTAAAGGTGGCGGCGCCTTGTGATGACGCAGGGTTACTAACACCCGGCTCGGGTCCGCCTCTTGATCAGATGGGAGGGGACCGGATGAGGGCCGCAAAGAATTTCGCAATCTTGATTTCAGCAGCGTTGATCCTGCCAATCCCGGTATCCGCTCAGGTCAACCACCAATGGAATGACTTCTGGGAGCCGTTGGTGGCAGCGAGAACGTCGACCGTGTGAGTGATGACTCACTAATTGCCCGACCGCTACGGGAGAAAGCCGATGAAATCGCTGGCGCGCGCTTCTTCAGGGAGCGCGGAAGCTCCGATCCGATGGCTGTCACCCAGCGCAGCTTGCGATCATTCGAACAAAGCTGTCGAACGCGGGGTGGCAGTGTTCCCGCTGCCGATGATGCGCGCACGGTCTCCTCTGGCGAACGGGTGATCGCTCACCTTGTTCAGCCAACTGGCATGCGCCACCAATGGCGAGGTGAGGTTGCGATCTGTGATGGCAGTGATGGGGAACCGATCGCTGGCTTCGTGTCACTCGTGAAAGACAACTCCGAAATCCACCGCAGCGGCGACGCCGGAAGCCAGCTGATCGGGGGATTGCTCGGCGGGCTTCGGAACACCACTGCAATCTACCTGTTTCGTGCGGATCGCTGGCCTACAGCCACTGATGCAACGGTTCTCTCATCAGTTGAAGAGCGGTGGGATGCCGATTCCGAGGCGCGCATGCTCGCAGCGCGGCAGGAGGCGGAGGAATTCCAAGCCAATTTGGCGATTGGTTACGAGACCAATTGCGGCACTGTAATCGACGTTCGAGGGCCAATGGCGGAAGTGGCAGTCCCAACAAACCGACGCGCGCCAAATGGAGAAGCGATATTCTGGTCACGCAAGGAGCGTCTTTTTCCGCCCGGACATGGCGTCTGCACGTACGGCTTGTGACGACCCTTCACGTAATGACCGCTCTTGGGTGGCACGCGCCTATTTGGTTGCGTCTAGGATTGGGTGAGAGCGGACAAAGTAACGCGAGCAGTCTTTCTTGGAGGATCGTTTGGTGGCCAGGCCTATGCATGGGAAGCCAATATCTCCAGCACACGTGCGAGCGCCTGATCAGCAGGATCTTCCTCTTGCATCAACGCGTAGCTGCCGGTGAGCCATAAAGAGCAATGACCATGCACCGTTGCGATCAAAGATCGGACAAGGCGGCGTCCTTCGCCGCTATCTCCGAAGCCCAGTGTTAAGCTGACTTCGCGGTCGACAATTCCGGTAAGCGCCTCGCGAGCAAGTGTGTCCTCGGGTGGGATTTCTATCGACCGGTCAATACGGTGATCGTAGATCGCCATCCAGGTATTGCGGTTGGTTTCTGCGAACTCAAAATAGGCTCGCACTAATGCTTCAATGCGCGAAGCAGGATCGTTGGTTGCCTTCGCTAACGCGGCCTCCAACCAAGCGGACCACAAGCGGAATGTCTGACTGTTGATCGCAATCAGATAGCCATCAAGCCCGCCAAACACATTGTAGATCGTGCCTACGGAGTAGCCTGCGCGCCGTGCAGCTTCGCGACCAGAAAACTTCGCAAAACCCTTCTCCGCCATCAGTTCGTGCCCGCGATTGATTAGCAAAGCGCGCAGCTCAGAAGCGGTGTGGTCAGATCGTCTTCCCATGTCATGCTTAATAACGCAGAAATTGAACATTGTCTATTTTTTAATTGAACAGCGTCTAATTATGTGAGACTGTGTTAGCGAATCAACTGGAGGAACACTCGTGTTAAGCCGATTCAGGATTGCAGGCGCTGGCGCGTACAAACCGCGTAATGCGCTGACTTCGCGTGAAATGGACGATGTCCATGGCTGCGCGGCAGGATGGACGGAAGGCGAGTTTGGCATCGCTTCGCGCCATGTAGCAGGTGATGCTGAGACTACATCAACTATGGCTGCAAAAGCGGCGAAGGTGGCGCTGGCTAATGCGGGCTGGGAAGGCAAATCGTTGGACGTCATTATCGGCGGTTGCGGCGTAATGGAACAGCCGATCCCATCGACATCAGCGCTGGTGCAAGACAAGCTCGGCCTTGGCGCATCAGGCATCCCCTGTTTCGACGTCAATCAGACCTGCCTTTCCTTTGTGGCTGCCTTCGACGTGGCGGCCATGGGGTTGGCTATAGGCCGTTGGAAGCGGGCTCTGGTGTATGCCAGCGACATCGCAACTGTTGGCCTCAATCCGGACGATCCTAAGACGCGTTCCATCTTCGGCGATGGAGCTGCTGCAATCGTGATTGAAGCAGATGAGCAAGGCACAAGCGGGCTGCTAAGCCAATCAAGTGTGACGATGGGTGCGCATAATAATCTGGCTCAATTGCGCTCAGGCGGAACCAAGCTGCGCGTTAGCGAGGGGTACGAAGCTTTGGTGGAAGGCTCGTATTTTGAGATGGACGCGTTCGGCATTTTTAAAGCGGCTGCCAAAGCTCTACCGGGCGTGATCGAGCAGGCGCTCAGCGGCGCGAATATTACAAAGGACGATCTCGACTGCATCATCTGCCATCAAGCGAGCGCGCCGGGCGTAGAGCACGTCAAGCGTTTGTTTGGCCCTCGTGATGAGAGGGTGGTCAATATTTTTGCCGATCACGGCAACCAGATTGCGGCGTCTATCCCGACGGTGCTGGCTCACGCGCTTGAAACGGGTGCAGCGAAGCCGGGTGATACTATCATGCTGCTCGGCACGGCCGCAGGGATCAGCGCGACCGCGATGGTGGTGCGCATATGAGCGCGCAGTTCAAAGGGCGGCGTATCCTACTAACCGGCGCAACGGGCGGGCTTGGTTTCGCTTGCGCGCGTGAACTGATTGCTCGCGGGCATGAAGTGCGTGCCGTTGGTCGGCAGTTGGAGCCTGGCCAAGCGCTTGAAGCCTTAGGCGCGGAGTTTCTCGCCTTCGACCTTGAAGAGGAACACGACCTGACCGCGCTGCTTCGAGGCTACGACAGCGTCATCCACGCGGCTGCTTTGTCCGCAAGCTGGGGTGGGCGTGAGGCGTTTGAGAGTGCGAATGTCGATGTGACGCGGCGTCTTTTGAATGCGGCCGCGAAGCGTAGCATAAAGCGTTTTGTCTTCATCTCCTCGCCGTCAATCTTTGCGAGCTTCGAGGACCGTGTCGGCATTGGTGAGAGTGATTTGCCCGTCGATCCTCCGCTCAACTATTATGCGCAATCCAAGCGTGCCGCGGAGCGCCTGGTGCTTGCGTCTCGCGATGACGCGCTTGCTTGCTCCGTTATCCGTCCACGTGCGCTCGTGGGGGAGGGCGACAGGGTGATCCTTCCCAAGCTTGTTGAGTTGGCCGCGCGTGAAAAGATCCCCATGCCGCGCGACGGAAAGGCTCTGATTGAGCTAACAGATCTGCGCGATGCAGCTTGGGCGATTTGCGAGGCGGAGGAACGTGCAGACGATTTGAAGGGCCGCGCGATCAATATTTCTGGCGGCAATCCGCGCGCTGTGAAAGAGGTCGCTCAGCAGCTGGCTCAGGCACTTGGTAAATCCCCGCGTTTTGTGACGCCCCGGATGCCGCTTTTGCGGGTTTTGGCCGCGTCGTTGGAGGGGCTCGCAAAGCTTACAGGGCGTGAAGCGGAGCCGCTTCTCACTCGCTATACGCTAGCGACTTTGGCCTATTCGCAAAGCTTCGACCTAGCCCCTGCCAAGCGCCTGCTCGATTACGCCCCGCGCTATGATGGGCTGGCGACCTTGCTCGAACAGGCGCATCAAATGGCAGGCATGGGAGAACCAGCATGACCCGAGTAGGATTCCGCTGGTTGGAACGTGGCTCCACTCGCCATCCTGAGGTCATAACGCTTTCAGGCGGCAGCGTTTGTGCAGTCGATTTCCCGGCTCTCGTTGGGGTGATTAAGCACCCAACGCGCGGGTTTTTCCTGTTCGACACCGGCTATGATTCTGCTTTCGAGGAAGCGACTGACCCGTTCCCCGAGCGCTTTTATCGCTGGACGACTCCGGTTGAGCTCGGCGCCGACCTTGAGTGGCAGACCTGGCTCAAGATGCACGATATCGACGAAACGCAGATTGCGGGCACCATAGTCTCGCATTTCCACGGCGACCACGTTGCTGGCATGCGGCACCTGGCGGAAAAGCCGATCTATTGCGCAAAGGCGGGGCTGATCGCTTTGCGTAAGCCGGGCCGCTTTGGCCGTGTGCGGCAGGGGCTTCTTGGCGGGTTGGTGCCGGAGAATGTGGATGCGAGCGCACATTTCTTTGAGGATGCGCCTGAGCGTCCTCTGCCCGGTGCATTTGCCCCGTTTGACAGTGGCCGCGATATTCTGGGCGATGGCAGCCTGCTTGCGGTTGAATTGCCGGGGCATTGCGCGGGCCATTGGGGTCTTGCTCTTACGACCGAGGCCGGTCAGGCCGTGCTACTCGCTGCCGACGCCGTGTGGTCGGGCAAAGCGATCAAAGAGCGCCGCCCTCCGCCGCGTATCACGACCGCTTTGCTGGGCGATACGCGCTCCTACCGCGAGACGCTTGATCTGCTTCACGCCGCATCGGTCAATAATGGTGAGCTGGCGATCCTACCCTCACATTGCGCCCAAAATGCGCGCGCTTTCCGAGGTGATGATGAGACCTGAACTAATCTTGGCCTCATGGTGGCGAACGCGCCAGGCATTGCGCATGTCTGCTGAGAGACTGGCACAGCACCGCGCACGTTTTTGGTCGCAATTGCAGCCCTGGATTGCGCTCACACCTGCGCTCGCCTCGCATTATGGCGAGCCGCTTGCGCGCTTTCCGATCGTTGAGCCAAGCGATCTACGCGCTGACTACGGGGCGTGGAACTCCCATGGAAAAAGCGATGCGGAGCTTCGTCGTCTGGCTAATGCTGCAGAAGCTGGTGAACTGGCCGAAAAAGAACTCAGCGCGGGCTGGTCAACGGGAACAAGCGGCGACAATCGCGGCTTGTTTCTCGCTGATAGTGCAGAGCGTGCGGATTATGTCGGGCAGAGCTTGGCGCGGTTGCTTCCGGCACCTGCGCTCCTGAAAAAACAACGTCTGGCGCTCCATTTGAGGGCGAGTAATTCGCTCTACAGCGATGTGAAAGGTGGGCGCTTTGCGTTTAAACATATCCCGCTTGTGCACGATATTGAGGATGTGGCCGAGCAACTCCAAACCTTCTCACCCACTATCCTGATTGCCCCGCCTCATAGGCTTCTGGACCTTGCCAAAGTCGGACTGCACCTACCCGATTTGCGCTATCTCTTTTGTGGCAGTGAGCCGATTAGCCAGTGCGAGAGGGATGTCATTAAGCAAGCCTTCTGCATGAGGCCGCGCTCCATTTATCAGGCGACCGAGGGCTTTCTGGCTGCAGACTGCGAGCATGGGCGCTTGCATCTCAACGAATACGCCATTGAATTTGAGCTGGAGCCAGTGCCGGGCACGAAAGGCTTCCGCCCGATCATCACGGATCTTCGCCGCAAGAGCCAGCCGATTGTGCGGCTGCGCTCAGACGACTTTATCGAGCTTGATGAACGTCCTTGTTTCTGTGGCTTTGGTGGGCGCGCCATTCTGCCGCCTCAAGGTAGGGTGAGCGATCTGTGGCATATCAGTGGCCGCGTTCTCACGCCTAGGCAAATTGTAGAGGCGGTTGAGGCTGAGCTTGGTGGGGCGGTGCCGTGGCAGGCAATTGCGGACTCCCGCAAAGTGACATTGCAGGTTGCTCCTGATGACGAAACGAATTTAGCTGAACGAGCAGGCGAGGCGCTATCAAAACTCGTTGGTCTCGACCCAACCGTCGTGCAGAATCTCGAAAAATGGACCGGGCCGAAGCGGCGCAAAGTGATGTGGGCGGATGGGTAAAGCTGTGCTCATCACCGGAGCGCGCGCGGCTGCGGCGCTCGATATGGCGCGCGATTTTACGACTGCGGGATGGGATGTGCATCTGGCCGATAGCGTGCCTGTGCGCATGGCGCGTTGGTCGTCCGTGCCTGCTACACATCACCTGTATCCTGCTCCGCGCCAAGAAGGAACCGCGTTCCAAGCGTGCATAGAGCGGCTGGTCGACGCCCATCATATCGACCTAATTGTGCCCACTTGCGAAGAGGTGTTCCACTTGGCCGCGCCCGCACTGACAGAGGCTATTGGCGATCGCCTGTTCGCGCCTGACGTTGGGATGCTGGCCAAGCTTCATGACAAGCTGCAATTTGCGCAAGCTGCAGCGGAATGGGGCCTAACTTCACCCGAGAGCCACGTAATTGATAGCGCCGAAGACTTGGAGCGCTTTGCTACCAATAGTCGCGACTGGGTATTTAAACCGCGCATGAGTCGCTTTGGTGAGCAGACTTTGGTGGCGCCTGAGGCGAGGGCGCTTGAGTTAGTCAATCCGCAGGGCTGGATGGCTCAGAAATATGTGCGCGGTGAGGAGGCTTGTGTGCACGCGGTTGCTCATAACGGCGAGTTGGTCGCGTGTTCTAGCTACTCTTCCCGCTGGCGGCTGAATGGCGGTGCTAGTTTCGTCTTTGAGCCACTCGATGAAGCGCGCCATGAGCAGCTTCTCGAAGTTGCGAAGACGCTCATAGAGCGCGGCGCGTTGCATGGTCAATTTGGCTTCGACGTAATCTTCGATGAGAGCGGCAGGCCGAACCTGCTTGAGTGCAATCCCAGAGCTACAAGCGGCGTGCATTTGCTGGTGGGCGACGGACAATTGGCACGCTCTATTGGTTTGGGCGAGCCAACCCCGGAAACGCCTCCTGAGACCTGTTATCTCGGCCTAGCTATGGTCCTGTTCGGTCTGCCGCAAGCCTTTGCCAATGGGCGCCTCTGCGAATGGCGCGAGACTTGGCAGAAAGGCCGCGATGTCCTCTCGCGCTCTAGTGACCGCAAGCCAATATTGGGTGCATTGATAGATGCGGGGCTTTTTGCGCTCACAGGCTTCAAGCACGGCATGTCGACCAACGCAGCGACGACCTATGATATTGAATGGAACGGTGAGGAGTTCGCCTGATGGCATTTCCCAAAGCCGTAACTGACGCTTGGCACATGGTGGCCCTATCGCGCGATGTGAAGCGTGGCGGCGTGCGCAAAGTCTCGCTCTGCAACACGCCCATCGCTCTGTTCCGTAGTGAGGCCGGACTTGGCGCGCTGGTCGACCGCTGTCCGCATCGCAACTATCCGCTCTCCGAAGGCCGCGTACATGAAGGCGCGCTCGAATGCCCGTATCACGGCTGGCGCTTCGGCGTGGACGGCGCGTGCGAGGCGGTGCCGGGGTGTATGACTGAGACCCGGTCTGACGCGAAGCTTCGCGCGGAAACGGTTCGCGTCTACGAGGCGCATGGGGCGATCTTTTTGGCGCTGTCCGAAGAGGCTCCCGAACGGCCCGACCTCCCGCCGGACTTCGGCAACCCTGATCTCGATCACTTTTGGTGGCAGCAGGGCACCTGGGAGGGGCGCGCCTTTGATGCGATTGAAAATGTGATGGACCCGTTCCACACCAATCACTTACATCACGGCTTTATCCGGAGGCGCGATAAACGTCTGCCGGTGAACCTG
Source organism: Pacificimonas pallii (assembly GCF_019204005.1). Taxonomy (GTDB): domain Bacteria; phylum Pseudomonadota; class Alphaproteobacteria; order Sphingomonadales; family Sphingomonadaceae; genus Pacificimonas; species Pacificimonas pallii. The sequence goes on from NZ_JAGSPA010000001.1 coordinate 1,048,802, forward strand.
ATTGTGACCCATTTCGATGATGGAATTGCGATGACGATTGAGCAGACGCAGCCTGATCTGGGTCTGATGTCGCGCTTTCTTGAGAAAGATCGCAGCCGAAGTATTTCACGCTATCACGCGCCGACGATCGTGCAGGCGCGCTGGGAGGGTGAGACCAAGCTCACCCTGTGCGTGACTGCGATTTTCACGCCCGCAACCGACGGCACCTTCACGCCCTTTGCGCGCTTCTCAACGCCCAAGGGACTTGCGCCTGGCTGGCTCAAGCAAGCGGCGATACGGCTGTTTCTGGCCCCTGTTGTAAAGCAAGACCGCGACGCGCTCGCCCGCCAGCATGAAGTGATGACCCATTTCGGCCATCCGCGGTTTACCTCCGGGCCCGGCGATATCTTGGACCTGCGTTTGCATCAATTGTGGCAGGGGCATAGGCTGGAACCTAGCGAAGAGGAGATTGTCAAAGCCGAACTGTGATTGGTGCTGAGCAGACATTATTTCCGTGGGGTATAGGAGCCCAGGTTACGACTGGCTCTCAGCTTTGCCAGTTTCCGAATTGGGTCGGAAGCCGAATGTCAGAAATTGGCCTTCCGTGGCGGCGAAGCGGGCGTTAATTTTCCTCGTAGATGCGCACGTTTGGCGACCTCATGCCGCGGGTCGCTCTTCGAATGACGCCGACAGCCGTTTTCCGCAGGCGCCGCACGGTTTCAGCTTTCGCTTCAGTACGGAGAGGCGGCGGTACGGAAAATCGCCTCCGGTATAGTGGCGAATATCGACGTTGGTCGAGAAACAACCACTCGGGCAATGGAGGCTCATCGAGATTTTGGCAGCATATGCTTCGGCCAATGTCATCCGCCATAGCCGGTCGCGCTGTTTGCGGCGGTACTGATGCTCGTTCACCGCCTTCGCCTGTCCCGGCATCCGGTTGAACAGTCGATAGCCATGATGCAGCAGCTTCTGCGCCCAACGTAGCTCTACCTCCAGGCTTTCGGCGCGGGCGTTGCTGATTCCGAGGACTGTGACACCGGGCAAAGCTCCATCCTGCGCCATGCGGTAGATTTCGGCATGCACCGAGCCATTGGTGCCATTGAGGCCGAGCACGCGCCGCATGTGGCTCTTGAAGCGCTTTGCCAGCTCCGATGTCTCTCCCACATACAGAGGCAGGCCTCGGTATTGACGATGCGGATCGCGGCGCGACGGATCGTAGATCAGGTACACGACATAAGCCGCGGGCCCGGCGAGCAATCCCGCTTCCTCTGCGATCGCGTCGATCAGCTTCTTCAGTTCCCAGCGGTTGGCGAAATTGGCTTTGGACATCGAACTTCTCCTTTGTTCGATGCCGCTCCTTCCCCCCTCCTCTTTCTTTGCCTGTGCCAATTCCAAATTTCATGTGCGCGCGAACCTGGACGTTGCTCCGAAGGGCCCTTCTTCATACTCTGCGGATGAAAGGGGCCAGCGATGCCTGCATCATTCCATCCTGGGTCATTCGACATCGGCGCGTTCGATCTCGACATCACGCTCACAGACGCGGCGCTGGACGAAGCGAACCGGCCCACCCGTCGTATGCTGGCAAACGCTTGCATCGGGATTGATCCATTCGATGCCTATTATGCCTCGCTCGAACTCTTTGAGACGCTGGAAGCGGATCATGAAGAATGCGCTGGTGCCAAAGCGAAGCTGGCACGCATCCTTTTGACGCGCTGCGACGATTTCCAATGGTGCCTGTATTACTCGCTCGCTGCCCGCGGAGTGGTGCAAATGCTCGCGGATCTCGAGTGGCTGCTCCATATCCTTAGCGGAAGGGTAAAAATGTCAGCCGAACTGCTTCGGCATGGCGGAAAAGTAGAAACCGCTCGCCCGCCATACATTGGCGATGAGCCTGATGGCCCAATTGCAGCAGCCAGCCCAGACTTTGAGCTCGGTGCGTCGTGGTTTCTCGATCCTGACTTAGGCGGAAGGTTAAGCGAGTGATTTCGCAAACAGCCGATCCTTCCGCAGGCCGCGGTGCGCTATCACAGGGCATGATAGTGGCGGCCTTGCGCCCCAATGTCGGTCGCTCGAGCCAACTAAACTTCTCCCCAAACCTGCCATTCGTTTGGGTCAACATCCAGAGCCGTCTTGCTGGCGGTCGGAAGGAAACGGCAGACCGTATCCGCCTGAACTGAATTTCAGGCTTTCTGGCAATCACTTCGATTCTGTTGATTCGCCAATTGAAGACTACGAGGGGCGACAACCGGAAACCATTATCTGGTTCCGCCCTTGTTTGGCCAAGGGGATAAGCGACCCCCCTCATATTCTTAGTGAAAATCTGGGTCGGTCAAACAATATCCGCTTCGGCGTTTCTTGCCGCGATAAAGGCCGCGGCCGCGCGGCGAATATCGTCCTCGGTTGTCGCCCAAGAGCATACGCTGAAACGGATGACCGATCGGCCCTTCCACCGCGAACCGCCGCACCAACATTCTCCCGAAGCTTGAATCCTGCCGAGGATGCGATTGGTCATGCCGTCATCGCCGAACTGCACCAACACCTGGTTGAACACCACATCGTTGATGACCGGGATACCGGCTTGGACGAGCAAGTCGGCCATCTGGTTCGCACGCTTGGCAAGTCTTTCGACAAGTGCAGCCACACCGTCGCGCCCAAGCGAGCGTAGGATGGCCCAGATCTCGATGGCGCGGGCGCGACGCGACATTTCCGGCACAAGCGCCATTCCGTCGCGCTGCTGTGTGAGCGGAGCGTAGGAAGCGCCCGTGTGCATTGCTTCGCGATACGCGGCTTCGTGGCGGCACAGGACCAACCCACATTCGTATGGAGCATTGAGGGTTTTGTGCGCATCGCAGGCCCAACTGTCCGCAAACTCCACGCCCCCAGTCAGATTTCTGTATGCCGGAGAGCACGCTGCCCAAAGGCCGAATGCGCCATCGACATGGACCCACGCCCCGGTTTGGAATGTTATCTTACTCATCGCCGCGAAGTTGTCGAAACTTCCGGTGTTGACGTCGCCCGCTTGCAGGATGACCAGACAGCGATTGTCGATCACGGGCAATTGATCGGTGAGTATGCGACCTTGGAAATCGGTTCGGACCTTTTCGAACTGATTCTCCCCGAAACCGAGCAGGCGCAAGGCTCTCCAGATGCAGGAATGGGCGTTCTCGTTGACAATCACGCGCAGCGGCGGGGCTCCTGCGAGCCCTTTATCGTGGGTGTTCCAGCCCAATTGCTTGAGCAGATGATGTCGCGCCGCGGCAAAAGCGCATAAAGTTGCCATCGAGGTGCCGGTCACGAAACCAGCCAGAGTTTCCTCTGGCAGGCCCAGAAGCTTCACAATCCACCTCTCACACAGTTCCTCAAGAGTAGCAGCAAGAGGGGACATGACGTGGAGTGCGGAAGCCTGATCCCAGCCATCGGCAAGAATTCGCGCGGCCAGCCCGATCGGTAGTACACCGCCCGTGACAAAGCCAAAGTACCGCCCTCCGGTCGTCGGCACCGCCGTCCTGTTGCCGAGGGTGGCAAGCTGGTGGAGGACTTCCGCCGGTTCCTCGCCAGTTCGCGGAAGGTTAGTATCAAGGTCGGCCAGTTGGGCGAGATCGAGGGGCGAGGGATAGGCCGGGCGCGCGGCCAAGGAACGACGGTATTGCGCAAGACTGTCAAAGGCGCTCTTCAATAGCTGGTCAGCTTGTGCTTCCTGAACTGTACCGAAATCGGTCATAGACACTCGTCTTTCTTTCAATCCCATTTGCTGAACCAATCAGCTGAGCGCCACGCATAGCCATCGTCGGTTTCAGCATTTTCCGGTCGCCGCGCATCTAGGGCATGAGGGCGTGCGGAGGCTTCCAGCCATCAATCCCGCGCATTCTTTCTAACCAGCGATGAATGGAGGGATAGGAACGCTCGAGCTCCAGCCCATGCTGTTCTGGCGTGTAGAGAAGATACGCAGACATTGAGAGGTCAGCGATCGTCGGTGCTCTTGTCCCGGCAATATAGTCGTTTACTGAAAGCGTCTTCTCAACGACAGCAAGCGCTGCTTCCAAACGCGTCCTGATGAAATGCACCGCATCGGGTGCCAGCGCGCCGGGCTTCACATAGGTCGCAAAACGATAGGTCGCAATGTTCGCAGTGAATCTGTGGTTATCGAAAAGGATCCACCGCAGAATCTCATACCGTTCGCCATCGTCCTGCCATCCAAAAACCCCTTCTCTTTCTGCCAGAAAGGTCAGGATTGCACCCGATTGCGTCAGCACACACCCGTCCGTCGTCAACACCGGGCACTCTCCGTGAGAGTTGAGTGTTTCCCGGAAATTGAGGCTATGCGTTTCACCGCCGAAATAGTCGATGTGATGTGCCGTCCAGTCGAGGCCCGCGCATTCCAGAAACAGGGCAACCTTGTAGGAGTTGCCTGAGTCAGCAAAGCAATACAGTTGGTATGTGGACATCCGCCCAGCTCCTTTGCAGGATTTCTCGTTCTCTGACTTCATCGGCAATACTCGAGTGCAACATGGTAAATGATCTCAGCCAGTTCATCGACCGATGCGAGATCGACGGATTCCTCAGCACTGTGGCCACCCGTCCCGCCCGGCCCGATAAGCACGCTATGGATGCCGGCAGCGCCAAGCAAACCGCAATCAGTCCATCCATTCATGACCGAACGACCCAACACTCGGCCTGTAACCCGCTCGGCTTGATGCTCCACAACAGCCTGGATCGGCGCGTTTTCGGGGCAGGCATAGGGGTTTCGCTCGAGTGAGGATATCAGGGTGGCATCGAACTGCTGATCGCTTTCGGACAATCTCTGGATGATCGCCTCAAGCTCCGCCCTCACAGTTTCCCCGGTCTCCCCGGGGACCGTCCTGCGTTCGAGCGAGAGCTTGCAATGGGCTGGGTAGGTGGACAGTTCATTTCCACCCTCGATCAGCGAGGCGTGAACAGAACCATTTCCCAGTCTTGGATGGGAGGGGCGGTCGGCGAGATCCTGAGCATAATCTTCGAGCGCCGAGAGAAACTTGCCCGCTTTCACGATCGCGTCCACCCCTTTGTCCGGCCGGGAACCATGCGCGGCCCGGCCTCGGAATTCCACGTCGAACCAGATGAATCCTTTGTGAGCGGTGACGAGTTCATATCCGACTGGCTCGCAGACGATTGCGGCGTCCGCGCGCACGCCTGCATCAAGTATCGCCTGGGTTCCGATGCTCGCGTGTTCCTCGTCCGCGACGCAGGCAAGGATGACATCGCCTCGCAAATCAGCGCCCCGCAGACGCTCGAATGCCATCATCATCGCAGCGACACCGCTTTTCATGTCGGAACTGCCACGCCCGTAGAGCCGACCGCCGCGTGTTTCAGGGATAAAGGGGTCGCCTTGGTAGCCTTCCACTCCGACAACATCGATGTGCCCGTTCAACATAAGGGTCGGTCCTCCTGCGGAGCCCTTCAGATGGGAGACGATGCTGGGCCTGCCCGGAACAGGTTCGATCCATTGGTGGGCCAGACCTCGTTCATCCAACCATCGCTCGATGAACCGAGCAACCTGTGTTTCGCCGGCAGCGCCAGGGACAAGGGCCGGATTTACGGAATCGATGGCGACAAGTTCGCGCAGCAAGCTTTCGGATTTCATCACCAACCTCCAGTTTCGTTTGCAAAAAGGGTTTTCCATGTCTCATCCGCGTGTGCGCTATAGGTTTTGAAGGGCACATCGCGGTCATCGGGGATGGGTTTGACCGCCGCGGAAGGTCTGCTTGCGATCCCCTCGCTCCACCGCGTCACATGCGGGAACTTGGACAGATCAATGCCATGCCCGCGTGCGACCCGAACCCACGGAAAAACCGCTAGATCAGCAATGGACAACGCATTGGTGAGGAATTCCCGATCGCTGAGGTGGCGGTCCAGATCCGCGTAAAGATTGCGGGAAATCTTCGCGAAGCGGTCCGCTGCATAGCTGTCGGAATGGCCTGCCGCAGGGGCATAGCTGTGGAAATGCGTAGCCTGGCCCACAGCGGGTCCGAAGGTCGACGTTTGCCAGAAAAGCCAGCTGAGCGTGCGCGCGCGGGCTGCCGCGTCTGCGGGCAGGAGCCTTCCCGAAAGCTCAGCCAGATAAACGAGTATCGCGCCGCTTTCGAAAAGCGTTGTCGTCTCGCCGTCCATATGATGCACCAGCGCGGGCATCTTCGCACTTGGTGACAGCGCACGATACGTTTCCGAGAATTGTTCACCGCGGTCGAGGCGGACCCACCTTGTCGTGTAAACGAGGCCCATTTCTTCGAGGGCCAGCAAGATTTTGCGCCCATTTGGGGTCGCATCATAATAGAGCTCGATCATTGTTCGCCTTCCCCAAAGGCGCCAAGCCGATCAGCCTTGTTGATGATATCCGCTGTGAGACCGCGCAATTTGAGCACCGCATCCCGATCGGCTATCACCGCAGCGCGCCGCCGGATTTCACCGACTGCATCAAAACTTGCGAACCTTGCAGCCGGGGCGGCCTGTCGTACTGCTCCTGCAATCGGGTGGTCGAATTCGAAGACGCTGCTGCGCGCGGCGATGTGAGGGTGCGATCTCATCTGATTGCGTGTCAGGACCGGAGCGCACGGCACGTCGGCGCGCGAAAGCCGTTCCAGTAGTTCGGAGCCCTGCCAGTCGCGTACCAGCTCCTGAGTCAGCGCGAGGCGATCGGACACGTTGCGCTCTCGCGCAGAAGCGTCGACGAATCTTGGATCCTCGATGAGATCGTCTCGGCCAAGGACCCCGCACAGGGACGCCCATTGCGCGTCGGTCATGACCGAAATCGTGACATGGCCACCGCGCACCTCGTAGATAAGGTCGATGAAGCTGGCAGCCGCATCTTCTTCGACAGGTTGATCCACGAAAGTGTGCGCGTTCATATCGGATGCCCAGAGAAACTGGAGCACCGCATCCAGCATGGAGATGCTGACGTGATTACCGCGACCGGTGCGCTCTCTTTCAACAAGCGCGGCGGTAATCGCTTGCGCAGTCGTGAGGGCCGATAGTTTATCCGCCAGGATCGTTCGGATCAGACGGGGGCGCGCATCATCCGCGCCGCCTTGAATGCTGGCGAGGCCGGAAAACGCCTGAATCAGGGGGTCGTAGGTTGGCGTTGCTGCAAGTGGCCCATCGTCACCGAAACCATTGATCGAAATCGAGACGAGATCTGGCCGCTCTGATCGCAGCTTAGGAAAGTCGATGCCGAGCCTTGCGGCAACTCCCGGCCGGAAGTTTTCTACCACCACGTCTGCGGCTGCCAGCAGCTCTTTAAGAAGCATCTGGCCGCCTTCTGATTTCAGGTCGACGCGGACGCTCTGCTTGTTCCGATTATTGTTGAGGTACGTCGACGATATGTGGTTCTGCCGATGACCAAGCGAACGCGTGTAATCGCCGTTTAGAGGTTCGATCTTGAGAACATCTGCCCCTTGATCGGCAAGGATCATCGTAGCGAACGGTCCGGACAACATCGTCGTGAAGTCAAGGATTCGAACGCCGGCGAGGGGGCCATCCGAAGCAAAAGCGGTCATGATTCATTTCCCTTAGATACGGCCTGTGCGCTCTCCTCATCCCGTTCGGTGAGGATAATCAGCGAGATTCGTTCTGCTGCGTCATCAAGAGGCTGCTTGAGGTGGGCCGCCATTCCGGCAGCGCCCGAGGGAGATGTTCGTAGCCCTAGAGTTTTGAGCCTGCTGCGGGCGCCTAGCGCCTCCTCGTCCGACACCTGCACGTAGCTCACGTCGAGCTCTCTCAGCCGCTCGACCGCAACCGCCGAAGGCACCTTGCAGTCGAGCCGCTGCATGATCGACGCCTCCGCTTGATCGGGTTTTCGAACGCGGTCGCCAGCGGCGTGTGCCAGGCAGGCCGCTTTGTCCGGTTCGACGATGTAAATGCGCGGCTGGTGCGACCACCTTACCCGGATTTGCTGAGTAAGAGCGGCAGCAAAGGTGCCGACGCCGGCTTGCAGAAAGATCTCGTTTGGCCAGCGTGAGGACGCCTGAAACTCGCGCTCCATTTCATCCGCCATGCGCGAATAGCCTTCCATCACCAAATGGACCGTATGATCGTCAGTCTTCTCGCTTGTATCGGGCAGATAGGTGTGCCCCTCGGTCCGTGCGAACGAACGTGCCTGTTCCACAGCATCGTCATAATCACCATCCAAGACCCGTACCTCGGCCCCTAGCTGCCGCAGCCTATGAACAAAGTTTTGCGGTGTGGTTCGCGGGAGAAAGACAAGCGCGGTCGCATCGAGTAGCGACGCTGCGGCCGCCACCCCGATCCCATGGTTTCCGGCGCTGGCCGTCACCAAGCTAAGAGACGTACAGTTTGGGATTCCCTCTGAAATTTCAGCGCTGCCAGCGGCATTCCCGGCTGGGCCGTTCCGCCGCGCTTCAAGCAGATGTGCAGCAGCGTAATATCCGCCAAGTGCCTTGAACGAGCCCAAGCCAAAGCGTTCGGCCTCATTCTTTACGATGAGGTGGCCGTGCCGGAAGTTAAAGTAATGCGTCAGGGCCGCAGGGGGAGACAGGTCGATCCCCAAGCGTTCCAAAACATTATCATCTCTGACGAAGGTTCGCACGTCATGCCTCCAGCTTTCTTCGGAGGTCTTTCTAAAGATCGGGCGTGACTAAGAAATATCACTGTTGATGAAATTTCGATTATTTTCTATCGTATGGAGACTGATAGTGATAAATTGAGGTTGTAAAAGTGGATATAGACGAATCAGACCGTCATCTCTTGGAGGTTTTGCAAGAGGATGCGAACGCGACCATAAATGATCTGGCGTTCGCTTCTCACCTTTCACCGGCTTCCGTGCAGCGCAGGCTGAAGAGGTTGCGCGACAAGGGCGTCATTCAAAGGCAGGTCGCGATCGTCGACCAAAACGTACTCGACCAGAAAATGTCGTTCGTAATCCTAGTCGAACTCGAAAGAGAGCGCACCGACCAGCTCGACACATTCAAACGTGCGGCACAAAGGGAACCGCAAGTCCAGCAATGCTACTATGTGACGGGTGAAGCGGATTTCGTCCTTCTATGCGTAGCGCGCGACATGGATGATTTCGAGCAGCTAACGCGCCGCCTGTTCTTCGATAATGAAAATGTACGGCGGTTTCGGACCTCGGTCGTGATGGACCGAACGAAAGTGGGGCTGGCCGTGCCGGTCTGGCCGGATGATACTGAGAGATAAGGTCAGGCCAGTTGCTCGAAGAAGCCAGCGAAGGACGCGCATGGGGAGGCAATATGGATTTCTATGATCCAGTTCGCAGGCGCCCCCTGGAATTCGACATCGGCTAGAACGCGCTCGTTCTCAGGACTGATGTAGAATTCTGCTTTTGAGCCTCCATCACGAAGGTGGGAAAAGGGACCGACAATATGGCCCGCAATCTTACCGATGAAATCCCACCCCCTATTATGCGCCTGTGCGGCGGCAAAACGATAGAGTTCGGCGCCGCTGATGTTTGGCGAGGACGCCATCCTAGCTCCCACAGCGCCGTGCAATTCTTCCAGGTCTGATACGAGCCGGTGTTTCGCCGGATCACTTCCGACGACAAAGGACCGCCCGACATCCGCCTCGAGATCGCCGAATACCGGCCCAAGATCGAGAAACACGATTTCGTCCTCGGTCAGACGCCTGTCTGCTCTTCGCTCATGGAAAGTGGCGAGGGTGTTGGGCCCAGACCGCACAATGTCTTTGTGCCAACGCCGTGTTACGCCGAACTGCTCTTGTGCCAGAGACACGACGTCGGCGGCTATTTCACGCTCCCATCGGCCCGGAGCAATGAGCTTGCTCTCCTCAACCATCTTCAGGAGGTCCAGCGCGCGGACTTGGGCCGTACGAAGGGTGCGCGAGTTATGCGGAGGCTTTGCGTTCATAGAGTGATGCTAGACAGCAGAACAAGTAGATAATACGGGCCGGCGGAGCCATTTCTGACATAATCTGATCATCTTTAGAAAAAAATTGATGGTATTTCATCAGAAGACCAACCATCTCGCTATCGCGCTTTTCCGGGCTTCGTAACTTGTTTTCGTTCTTGGACATCATCCCTTGTATAAGGATCTGATGGACGAACGACTGGCGGTAAAATGCGTTTGCGGCGTGTTGCGGCACCTTGGACCGTCGTATCGATTTCGCGTCAGCGGCGTATATGTTGGTCGACAGTGATCAAACGTGTACGACCATGCCCCAAGGTGCCAAGCAGTTCGATGAGCAACCATACATTTTGAAAAAACTAGGTTACTTCGGCTTCTCCTGGTTCAGTGTTACAAACTTGGCGTCGACATTGGAGTCGCGTCCAAATTGGCCAAAGCGGTCGAGGATTGAATAACTGGGTGGTACGTCTGCTTTCGCCGCTGGTCCGCCCGAATCCGGACAGTCGGCAATCGGCCCAAAGGCCGCCAGATTTGCCGCCGGTCTCGTTCTTTGGGAACTTGGCTTGAGCAAGGTGGCGCACGAAAACCAGCAGCCATTTCCCAAGATAGAACCTGGGAAATGGCCACTCATGGAATGAGATCAACTCAGCTGTTCAGCACCCAAGTTCGTCTTGTCGCTGCTGAATGTAGTCAGCTGCGTTTTTGTGTTCGCCTGCTTCGATTTCCTCGATGATAGAGTCGCCTAGCGCTCGATTTGATAAATCGCCTCTCGTGACTACAAACAGGGCGGAATTTGCCGCAGAACTTTCATCATGCTCGCGCTTGCTCTCGAGTTCATAGTCTAGCGCGACGGCAAGTTGCGGGCACGACAGACTGTTGATCCGCGACACTTTGGAATCAGACATAGTGGTGCAACCGGCTATGACGACGGTCGCTAAGGTGATGATCAGTTTACGCATTGTTATTCTCCGTCATTAAAAGGGGAGAGGCATCCCAACTCAATCAGCCGGACCTCTCCCAGTGGGGGTCAGAAAGCCGCTGACAGGCTGATCGTGACGCGGTCATCGTCCTTGAAAGGGCCGCGCAATTGGCGCTGATATCCGGCTTCCAAGCGCAGATTGGTCCCTGCAGTGTTCACCCCTAACGCGATCCCTCCGCCCACGCTCGTGGAGTTGAAGTTGGGATTGGCAACGGTGAGCGATGCACGATTGGCGACATTGTCGATCAGCTGCGATGTCACAGTGACCGTGTCTCCCGACAGAAGTCTGCGATCCTGTGCCTGAAGAAACGGCTGCACGTTCAGATCGCTGTCAGGTTTGGCGAGCTCCCAACCGATCTTGATATCCGCAAAAGTGGAGAGCGAACTCTCTCGCTGCCTATCGTAAGCAAGCTCAAGACCCTCAGCCGCTGTCTCATCGAAGGCATCAATGCGCACACGCCGATATTCAGCACGCGCAGAAAGATCGATGTTCAAGCGATCAAAGCTTGTTCGAGCGCTGAGGCCCAGCGCACCGGTTAGAAGCTGGGCCTTCGTTTCTCCAGTCGCGGAAAGATTGAGCGCGCCGGTTTGCCGAGCGAAGCCGCCTACTGTGGGTCGAGAATAGCTTCCTTGCGCAAAGAGCTCCAAAGGCCCGATCGCATATCCCGCTGTTACGCCGACGCCCCACTCTCTCGTATCAAATGTGCCAGCATTCACTGTGTGAACCTCTTGGCGAAGATAGGAGCCAGTGATCCCGCCGAACAGGCCTCTGCGACCGTCATAGCGAACACCGCCCACACCGCCGCGCTGGCGCAGCTCAATGCCCGAGCGCGCTGTGAGGTTATCATAAATCGGCGCACCAAAGATCGAAATGGTTTTGTCACCGCGTCCCGCGAGGCGGAATGCGGTATCGCCTTCGCGTGATATGGCTTCAGAACCCGCGAATAGCGCAATCGGTATCTGAGCCGCATCGGCGTTTGCCCCGCCAGCGGCCGCGTTGAGCGTTGCCGCATACCAGCCGGCTAAAAGCCTGTGCGCGCCAGCCGAGTAGTGATTTGAATCGAAAAAGACATGCGTGTCTTGGCCATTTGGGCCGGGCGCGCAAGCCTCATCCGTCACCGGATCGAGGCAAGCATCGGAACCGTTGGAAAATCCATAATCAGCAAACCTCGCCACCAGATGCCGCGAAAAGGCATTGTGATCGACCAGGATCACATTGGTTTCATCGGGCAGGCTTTCTTTCAATGTCGACAGCTGGTTCAGCATCTGACTATTGATGGCTGATACGGTCGCCGGAAAGATCTCGCGGAATGGATCGAAGGCATTGTCCTGGAACGCTGGTAGCAGCTCAGTAGCCTGAACGTTTGAGATAACGATCGTGCGAGCGCCCAGATCCGCTAGAGCTCCGACGTTGCCTACGGCAGCGGACACCACAGCCTGCGTCACCTGTTCTGGTGTTTCGCCATTAAAAAGTCGCTCCAGATCGTTCGGACCTGCATGGATGAAGAAGCGATCTTCGGCGGAAACCGAGATCGCCCCCGTGTCCACGAGCTGCCCAAACGATCCTATCTGTGCCGCCACGCCCGTTGGGATAGGTAAGCTGTCATCTCCGATGGCAGTCATATGCGCGCCTGACACAGCGAAATTGAGCGGCCCCGACGCGGTATCGGCGCCCAATGCGGCAACAACGCCCGGCGTTAGGATTTCAGACCAAACCGGGCCATTGGAATCTCGGCACAAACGGCCTTCGCAAAAGTAAGGAAAGCTGTCATCGATATCGTCGTCCTCGACACCGAACAGGATGTAAAAGTTGCCCTGCTCAAGATCAGAGTCGCCGAAAAAATAATCTTCCGCTTGTGCAGGGCTGGCCAAACTGGAAGTGAACAAAAGCCCGGCGGCAATGCCAGCAAGGCGATGAGAGAACGTGAACACGCTGTGGTTTCCTTTGCTTAATTGAGGAAACCGATTCGTCGCGACTTTCGCGTGTTTCGTCGTCCGAGCCGTGCGGGGCGTACCTTTCAGGCGGCTACTAGCGCACCTTTCTCCTTACGATAAGCACTTGGCGTTAAACCCTTTTCCTTGCGAAAAGTGGAGTTAAAGGTCGACTTTGAGTTGAACCCACTCAGCTCACTGATTGCGAGGACATTGTCGTTGGTTTCGAGCAAAAGCCGTGCCGCCTCTTCGACACGCCAGCTGTTCACGTAGCGATAGAAATTTCTCTCGCACACGGTGTTGAGGGCTTGTGTGACATAATAGGGTTTGCTGCCAACCATCCGGGACAGTGTTTTGAGATCGAGAAATGGATCGAGCCACCGTTTTTCGCTGCTCATCAGCGCGTCGAGCTGGAAAGCGAGCATTCTGCAGTCCTGTTCGGAGAAAGACGAGCGATCATAGCTGGCTTGTCCGCTTTCTGTCTCGGCGTCATCGCTCGCCAGATCTACGCTGCTTTCGAAGACAGGCCTTGGCGTGCTTTGCTTCAATCCGAACACGACTAACCCAGTTACGACACCTAGCGAGAAGAAGTCTTCGGCGATGGGGCCGAGAAGCGGTTCTGGAAGAATGAAAGCAGAACCAAGGTCAATCAAGAACAGCAGGATCGATCCTGCAATGAAGATCATCAATCCGTCGATCCAACGCAGTTCGAGCCCTTCTGTGTCGGAGACGGCATCTTGCAGACGCTTTCGGTACGAGCGGACCTGTCTCACGGTCAGGAAGCCGACCCGGGCGAGATGCGCAAACCAAAGCAAGAGGAAAAGAGCGAAGCACAGCAGCGCAACGAGGACTCTGACTCTTATCATGACCTCCTCTGCCGGCTCGGCCCCTAGGGCTAGCTCGGGCGCTGCCAATAAGGGCAAAATCAGAACGCCATACGCTATCGTCATGATCCAATGCTTGCGTTTTATGCGAGGACTATCGGCGGTCTGCGATGTCAGTCTCACCACATAGAGCCATGTGAGAGCGGGGATCGGGACTATCGTCATGAGCGATGCGACCAAAACAGCGCTCGTCTCCGGCACTACATCTGCCGCTTGCGCAACGAGGAAAACGCAGCCCGCACTCAGTAGGAAGATTAACCATGTCAGTGGTCCACGATGCGTGGCGTTTGCATCGTCCCGTTTGTGGAGCCAGATGCCTATCAATCCGATTAGCCCAACGCCGATTGCGAGGGAATTGACGATAAGGTCTAATTGGCTCTCGTTCGACATCTTCCCCGGCCCCCTTTTTCCCATCGCCCTTGTGTATGAGGCAGGGATTAGTCGCAGAAAACTTTCGTTTTCCGGAACAGGTTGGAAAGAAGTCCAAAAAAGCCGGGCTGGCTTAAGGTGTTTCGCCTTTGAAAACCAAGCGTTCTGATTGGTTTAGAGATACTACCCAGGCGTTCGCTTTCAGCTTCGCTGCGCTTAAAGGAAGCAATTGATCATTCGGCCCAAATTGAGCACGTACTCCGGTTCGCCGAAAACCAAGAACCCTTAGTCCAAGTGCTCCACGCCATCCCCGAGTATGTCGACCCAAGGATGGACGTGTCGCGGTTTGATGCCGCTCCTTTGATAGCATTTATTGCAGCGAAGGAGACGAACTATGGGAACGAAACGGACGGACGAATTTCGGGCTGATGCGGTGCGGATTGCGCTGACCAGCGGACTGACACGCAGGCAAGTTGCCTCAGATTTGGGTATTGGCTTATCGACACTGAACAAGTGGGTGACGGCACATCGCGACACCGATGTTGTATCTGACAGGGACCTTGAGCTTGCCCGCGAGAATGAACGGCTTCGACGCGAGAACCGTATTCTCAGGGAGGAGAGGGAGATCCTAAAGAAGCAACGCAGTTCTTCGCGGGGCAAAAGCCATGAGGTTCAGGTTCATCGAAGAGCACCGTGACGTGTTTTGCGCCAAGCGGATGTGTGACGTTCTGGATGTCAGCGCCCGGGGCCTGCGCGCCTATCGCAACCGCCCTGCCAGCCAACGGCAGCGAACCGACATGGTCGTCCTGGCCCACATCAAAGAGCAGTCCCGGCTCAGCCTGGGCAGCTATGGGCGACTGAGGATGACGGAAGAATTGAAAGAGCTTTGTCTTAACGTCGGGCACCGTCGTGTTGGCCGGCTGATGCGTGAAAACGGCATACGGGTTGAGAGGTCGAAGAAATACAAGGTAACGACCGACAGCAACCACGCCTTCAACATCGCACCGAACCTGTTGAACCGGGACTTCACGGCGGACGAGCCCAACCGGAAATGGCCGGGCGACATCAGCTACGTGTGGACCCGCGAAGGATGGTTGTATCTCGCGGTGATCTTGGATTTGCATTCCCGCCGTGTGATTGGTTGGGCGGTCAGCAACCGGATGAAACGCGACCTTGCGATCAGGGCCTTGAAGATGGCCGTTGCACTGCGACAGCCGCCCAAGGGCTGCATCCATCATACGGATCGCGGAAGCCAATACTGTTCACACGATTACCAGAAGCTCCTGCGCCAGCACGGGTTCCGGGTATCGATGAGTGGAAAAGGCAACTGCTATGACAACTCTGCCGTCGAGACCTTCTTCAAAACCATCAAGGCAGAGCTGATCTGGAGGCGGTCGTGGCAGACACGCCGCGATGCTCAGATGGCAATCTTCGAATACATCAATGGCTTCTACAATCCACGACGGCGGCACTCAGCCCTCGGCTGGAAAAGCCCTGTCGCATTCGAGCGTAAAGTGGCCTAAACGAGCACTTGGAGCGGCACAAAAACGGGACAGGTCCATTCGTACGTAGGTCCGCTTTTGCGCCCTATTCTGCTGAAGAAGTCGCTGCCCGATTTTGGCCTGGCTGACACGGTCTGGCCATCGAGCCAGGCTAGCGGTCCAGCGCCCGGCGGCTAGCGATGCAATTGGTATGACAATGACTGCGGGCGGGTTGGTGATTCTGAGATATTGCCGCCGAAACGGCAGTGCGCTAGCGGAACTGCAAGGAGAAAATGTGGCGCAGCGGATCGAGACAGCGGAACTGCTTACCGACTGGCGGGCGGGGGATACGTCCTCCCGCGATGCGCTGATCGCGCGCCTGCTGCCCGAACTTGAACAGATCGCGGCGTCCCGGCTGCGCAGTGAACGGCACTCATCGCTATCGACAAACGACCTCGTGAACGAAGCGGTCCTCCGCATCGTCAAGATCGAACCGCTCATGCAGAACCGCGCACATCTTCTTGCCCTGATATCCAAGCTGATGCGTAACGTCCTTATCGATAACGCGCGCGCAAGAAACGCCAATAAGAGGGATCATGACAAGGTGGAGCTCCAAACAAGGCTGGAGGGCGTGGGAAGCGTCGACCTGCACGAGCTCGACAGTGCGCTGATCAGACTTGGCGTCATCGACGCAGGCCTCGCTGATATCGTTGAGATGCGGTTTTTTGGCGGCATGACCGTTTCGGAGGTCGCCGAAGTCACCGGCCTGTCCGAGCCGACAGTGAAAAGGCGCTGGCAGTCGGCGCGAGCATGGATCGCGGATGCCATGGCCAATCCGCTGCCGCAGTCATAAAGGCATGACCGACGTCGCGGGCGAACGGCGGGTGCTTTCGCTTTTCGAGCAGATGTTGGTCATCACGGACGACGAGCGCGAAACCTGGCTGCGTCAAAGGACCGGAGACGACGCGAAGCTGCGAGACCGCCTTCTCCAGCTGCTTGCCGCCGAACGGACAATCGCCATTCGGACCGGCGCCGCCTTCGATAGGGTTGCGCCCGCCGCGGTTCCGAAGCGGATCGGGGCCTATCGCATTGGCGATGCCATCGGCTCGGGCGGTATGGGCACGGTGTATCTTGCGGAACGGTCCATCGACGACTTCGAACATCGAGTTGCCATCAAACTCATCAAGCCCGGCCTGTTCTCGGACGCGCTGACCGAGCGTTTCCAAAGGGAACGGCAACTGCTTGCCCGCCTCAACCATCCCCATATCGCACGCCTGTACGATGGCGGTATGCTGGACGACGGGACGCCCTATTTCGTCATGGAGTTTGTCGAAGGCAGCAAGCTGGTCGACTGGGTCGATGATCATCGGCCGCATCTCGAGCGCCGACTGGATCTCTTTCAGCAGATCGCCGAAGCTGTGCGATATGCTCATCAGCACCTGATCATCCACCGCGACCTGACGCCCGCGAACGTCCTGGTCACGAACGACGGACAAGCAAAGCTCATCGACTTCGGAATTGCGCGGAGTCCGGCTGGCGATACGGACGGACCGGGCCCGTCGGCAAAACCGGACCGAATTGCCACGCCGGGTTACGGTGCCCCTGAACAGCTTGAGCAGGCGCCCGCCAGCACGCTCGCGGACATTTATTCATTGGGAAAGATCCTGGAATTCCTGGTGGGCCGGGACGGCAATCCCGAACTGGACGCGATCGTGCAGAAGGCTGCAAATATCGACCCTGGCGCGCGGTACGACGGGGTCGCGTCGCTGCTCGCCGACATAAAGCGCTATTTCCGGGCGCAGCCGGTCGAGGCGTTCTCTGGACGTCGTCGCTATGCGTTGAAGAAGTTTGCCAACCGGCAGAAATTCGCTGTGACGGCCGCAATTGTCGGCGCGCTTGCGCTTGTAGCCGGGTTTGCCGCCATGCTGACCGGGTTTCAGGAGGCGCGATTGGCGCAATCCGTCGCTGAAAAGCAGCTCGCCGAAACCCAGAGCATGGCAGATTTTCTGATGTTCGACGTTTATGACGAACTGAGCCGCGTGCCGGGAACGACCGCATCGCGCCTACTGATCGCCGAAAATGCGCAAACATATCTGAATGATATTGCCGCCAGGGATTCCCGGCCCTCCGTGCAGTTGCGCGCGGGCAGGGGGCTTTACAGGCTGGCCCAGGTGACGGGCGGTTTCGCACCGGGAAATGCGGGCGAGCTTCGTCAGGGTCTCGACTATCTTGGTCAGTCGGCTGCCCTTTTCCAGCCCCTGCTGGAAAGTCGTCCCTCCGATGACATGCGGCTGGCCGCGGCCAGGACCGAAATCGCGCTTATGCGGAGCAAGGGCGCCAGCTATGTCGATATTGCCGCCGCCATTCATCACGGCGAGCGCGCACTTGAAATTCTGGGCTCCGTCCAAAAGCCATCGGCCGCGGTCATCGCCGCGGAAGCCGAGGCATATCGCCATCTCGGCGATTTTCTGGCCTGCTGTTCAACGGAACCGGAACGCGGCATTCGCCTTCTGAAGGGCGGATATGCGAAAGTGAAGGCCGCCCCCGCCGCATTCGTCGGCGATCCGCGCGTGCGGCGCGCCAAGAACGACCTTCTGAACCTGAATGCCGGCGTCGCAATCCTGACCGGGGGCTATGAGGACGGAATCCCGCTCTTCCGGCAAGCGCTCGCCGCACAGAGTGCGCTTGTCGACGAAACCGGGCAGCCCGAGGATTTCGATCTGCAAGCCGTAATTGCGAGTAACCTCGCGCGTACCTTGTTGCACATTGGGCGGCCAAAGGAGGCGGAAAAGGTGATCGCGCCCGTTCATCGCCAAGCGCTGCAGGCGGTCCGCGCCGACCCGCTCGACAATCGATTGCAGCGCCATCTGGCGACGATCAGCCTAGCTCACGCCTGGATTGCGGCGGAGCGCGGAGATGTCCCGGCCGCACAAGCCCATTTGGGCGAGGGGCTTGACTATGCGCGCCGTGCCGACGGGCCCGGCGGCATCGAGTCCCTGCCGTCCCTTTCCTATGCTCACCACCTTCAGGAGGCATCGGAAGCGCAGTGGGCGCTCCGTCAGACACAAGCGGCATGCGCAACGATGCGCGAAGCCCTTCAAATGTACCGCGACTATGCTGAAACTCTCTCGCTCCCCATGACCTCGCAACGCTACCGCGTTGCCCGCATGGAACAGCGTCTCGTGAGCTGTCCGGCCTGACTGGCATGTGCATCCTCCTCCTGCCGGATCAAGCCGGCAGGAGGAGGTATGCATCTGTCAGGCTTTGCGGCGAAGCCTCGCACCGCCAACGGCGGCCAGACCCAAGGCCATCAGAACCGCCGCTGCCGGGGCAGGCACCGGATTGGGGTCACCCGGATTGACGATGGATGTGATGCTGAGATTGATGTCGTCAATCGCAAAATCATTGCCTCCGAACGCGGTCTGCGCGTTGCGCAGGCGCAGAACCGCATCGGTTGCCGTTCCGCTGTTGAAGCTGGTCGACAGGCCGTTCCAGATTCCGGTTTGGATAGGCACCGAGAGCGTGTCGAGAACCTGCTCCACGCCGCCATCGAGCGATATGGTGAACGTCAGGACCGGTGGCGCCGCCGCGAATACGTTCATGACAAACGCTTCGAAGAAGTAATCGGTCATGCCGTCGACCGCGATATTGGACGACTGCCAGACGACGTCGTTCAGGTTTGTCGAGCCGTTGACGATCATCATCAGACCATCGCCGGTCGTGTGGTCGCCAGCCTGCACGAAGTTGCTGTTGAACGCCCTGGGGTTGTTACCGACCGTATACTCGGCAGCAGAGAAATTCCCGCCGGCCCGATAGGTATAGTCGGAAACAAATCCCGTATTTCCCGCCTCGAAATCGCCATTTGTGACCAGATTTACGGCGCTGGCAGGTGCCGCCAGCGCCAGTGCGGCCGTCGCCGCAGCCAATCCAAAACCAATTTTCATCTCAAAACCCTTTATCGTACGCGCCTCCGCGCAACTGCAGAGGCTTCACACAATAATAGGCGGATTTTAGCGGCAAAACGGATCATTTCGGTATCGCACTGTTTGAAGCCGATCCCTCCGCCATTCCATTAGCGGCCACCTGATACAGCGGCTTGGCTTCTCCGATGGCGATCTCACCTGCGTTCTTGCGGATGGCAACCGATCCGCTCTTCAGTATCGCGGCGGTTGTGCCCTTCGCCCGGGACTGGTTGAAGTGGCGCAGGAGGTCCAGCGCATTCAGCTCAAGGTCGCTCAACAGAGCGCCGCGAAACTTATGGATCAACAACAGGGATGTGGAATGCGCCTCCGAGCCGTATTGCTGCCGATACGCAGCGATGTATCCGCGATCAGCGGCGAAGAGCGCCTCGAAGGCAGTGCCGGCGTCCGCCAACAAGGTATTCGGCCGTTCAGCCGCCTCGACCTTCGCCTTGGCGCTTCTCGGATAGTTTTCAGGCCCTCAGGCCGCGTGAACCATCAAAACGCTGGCGCGCATATTCCGAATCGTAGGAAATTAGGCCATCTCTAACATCGTCATATGATGGTCAGGGCCATCTGAAGGTGTGTAGAAGCCTATCTCCCACATGTCCTCTTCCGAAAACGCCTGTTCCGTCAACGGGGCACCAATAGCCTCTATGCTGCTCGCCTGTTCCACCTGCCCGCTATTACTCTGCAGGTCAGCATATGCAGCTTTGAGTTCATCATATGTGAGCGTCTCTTGCGTAATGGTTCCGTCGGCCTCTTCCGTTTGGAATATGAAGCGCTCGACACGATTATATGTGCGACCGCGGTACGAAGTGTCCTGTCCCTGGATTGTGATTGAATCCCCCTGTACACCGACTTCTATCAGATAATCTGCGCCAAGGTCGGTCAGAGTGAGCATTTCCAAATCGATACCCACGCCGAAGATCAGCTTCTCGCTGCCGCCATTCCCTAATCTGTTTTCGCCCTCGTAAATCCGGTCCACGCCGTCACCCAGGTTGAAATAATAGGTGTCGTGACCTGCGGCGCCGTTCAAATAGTCGTCTCCGGTCCCGCCATGCAGATGGTCATTGCCGTCCCATCCGCGCAAGCTGTCGTTACCACCTGCTGCATTGATCCGATCATCGCCGCGTGAGCCGATAATGGTTTCGGAGGCCTCGGTCGTTTCCTGCTCGATCCGCAATGCCTGCAGCGCGCTTTCACTTATGCTGGTTTGAGTAATCGAGCCATCAGCATTCTCGGTTTGAAAGACAAATGTTTCGATCCGATTATATCTGCGGCCATGCTCAGATGCATCCACTTCATCCAGAAAAATACTGTCATTCGTGCCCGCGATGGCAATGGTCAGGTCATGCCACTGGCCGGTCTTCGAGACAAGCAGGTCATCCAACGTGATCCCAAGGCCAAAAACCAGCCTATCGTTGCCACCGCTGCCATATTTGCTTTCATTTTCGAAGATACGGTCCTGTCCGTCTCCTAATTCGAAAAAATAGCTGTCATTGCCAGCATTTCCGAACAGGTCGTCATTGCCCGGCCCGCCACGAATTTCGACATCATCTCTGCTGGTGCCATATACCAGGTCGTCACCGTCAGTTGCCTGTTGGGCGATGTATGCGCGGTCAAGCTGGCCCCTGCTCCATATCGTGCCATCATCAAAGCGAAGCTCGTTGATTCCCCACTCGCGCGAAGCATAGCCACCTGTTAATTGGTGATAAATCTTGATTGAACCATCATTGCCCTCAAAGTCGATGACAAGGTGTTCGCCATCTCGCGTGAAGAGCAGGTCATCGGCGTCTATGCCTGCGCCAAAGTCGATGCGGTCGTAGCTTCCCCAATAATCGTGAAATTCCGATATGATATCGTGCCCGCCGCCCAGTTCATACTCGTAAACGTCGTTGTGCTTGCCGCCCTCAAGCAGATCATTGCCGAGGCCCCCGTTCAGCCTGTCGCCGCCATTGTTGCCGCGCAGCGTGTCATTCCCGGCACCGCCGAAGATGTTATCGACGCCGGACGTCCCATTGATCACGTCATCGCCGCTGGTTGCTTGGCCGGACACCAGCCGACCGGCTATCTCGTCTTTGTCCCAAATGGTACCATCATCAAACCTGATCTGATCAATCGTCCATTCGCGGCCACCATTGACCTGATTATCGAGGGTGATGGAACCGGTGAGATTGTCGAAAGTCAGAACAACGTCGTTTGCATCCGTGCTGGATTTGCGAACGACCGTTTCATTGGGCGTGATCCCCGCGCCAAGCTGCACATAGTCGCCATCATTGCCCCAATAATTTCGAAAATCCGAAATCACATCATCGCCATCACCGACATTGTAAATGTAGCCATCGTCGCCGCGTCCCCCACGTAGCAGATCATTGCCAAGGCCGCCCTCGATAACGTCGCTGGTCCAGAAACCGTCGATCGTGTCGTCACCGTCCGTGCTTAACAGGAGAAGATTCTGGACGTCTTTCTTGGTCAGTGTCTCACCGTCCGCGAAATCGAAATATTCGATATCCGTCCATGTGAAGCTCTGCGTATCACCCGAAACGGCGAATGCACCCTCGATGGTTAGCGTATCGCTTGTATCATTGATCGCGATCATCAGATTGGTACCATCACGCGCAAAGGTGACGTCGGCGGACGCTAGCCCTTCGGTAAACTCAATGCGGTCCGCGTCAGAGATCGTCGTATATTCGACACTTTCCTGAATGATGTCATTGCCGGAGCCGCGACCGAATACATATGTGTCGGCACCATCGGCGCCGCGCAGGATATCATTGCCCGCGCCGCCATCGATGCGATCGCTGGTATGAAAACCGGTGATGGTCTCATTCGCCGCAGTGCCAATCGTCAAGAGAGCCTGCACATCGGATTTCGTAATGACGGTGCCGTCCGCAAACTCGAAGGCTTCTACATCACGGTCGGTGAAGCCCACATAATTGTAGAACTGGCCATCAATCGTCAGTTTGTCAGCCGAACCGGAGAGACTGATGATCAGTTGATCGCCATTTCTGGCATAATGAACGCCGTCAGGAACAATCCCGGCATTGAAAATGACCTTGTCGTTCTCTGACAGATTATGATCGGTCACCGTTTCGAAAATTATGTCGGAACCATATCCAACGCCAAAATAGTAGAAGTCCGAGCCATCGCCGCCAGATAAAACGTCGTCACCTTCACGGCCGTCTAGCTCGTCATTCTGAAACGTGCCGACCAGATTGTCGTCACCGGATGTCCCGCCAAGGACCATGTTGGCAACATCGCGCTTGCTCCAGACCGTGCCGTCGGCGAACTCGAAATGCTCAATATCATTCCAGCTAAACCAGCTTGAATGTGCGAACTGACCGGAGACCGTCACACTATCGGATGTACCCGCAATACTCAGAGTCAATGCGTTTCCGGAGCGCGAGACGCTTACGTCCGTCGGCGCAATATTCGCTCCAAAGATCAGACGATCATTGTCGCTGATATTTGCGAATTCGACACTTTCATGAATGGTGTCCTGACCATCGCCGATATTGAACAGATATGTATCCGATCCGTCAGCGCCGTAAAGTGTATCATTGCCAAGGCCGCCCGCAAGGGTGTCCGCAGTGTGGAAAGCGGTGATCGTGTCGTCGCCGTCAGTAGATGCCAGCAGCATCGACTGGATATCCGATTTGTTCCAGACAAGCCCGTCCGCGAACCGGAATTCTTCGACATCGTGATCGGTAAAGCCGATATAATTATCGAATTGTCCGCCTATGGTCAGTGTTTCGCCAGATGCCTGAACGGTGAACACCAAAGCGTCGCCGTTCCTGGAGACATCCATGTCAGCAGCGGTCAGACCTGGGCCGAACTCGACAATGTCAAAATCCGAAAAATTATGATTGTCGAGTTGCTCGACGATCAGATCATTTCCGTACCCAGCGTCATAAACATAGATGTCGTTTCCATCGCCGCCCGAAAGCGTGTCATTTCCAGCTCCGCCATTCAGGCGCTCGCTGAAAACGTAGCCATGAATGACGTCATCACCATCAGTCGACATCTGATTCAGCAGACGCTGGCGGACGTCAGATTCGGTCCAGACCGTCCCATCTTCAAAAACAAATCGCTCGATCTCATTCCAATTTTGCACGCCAAAAACGCCGGTGTGAAAATGATCGAACTGTCCGTCGATGGTCAACTGATCGGCGTGCCCCTCAATAGAAATCGCGAGCGATTTGCTTGCGCCGTTGCGAGAGAGGCGGATCATATCCGGGGTAATCCCGGCCCCGAATTCAATTCGGTCGGTGTCACTGGCCAAAATATTATCTGCGGCGTCGCGGATCGTGTCATGGCCATAGCCGATACTGAAGATGTAGGTGTCGGACTCATTGCCACCTGAAAGCAGGTCATCACCCGCACCACCATCAAGCCTGTCAGTCACATCAAAGCCGTAAATCTCGTCATCGCCTTCGGTTTTGGCATCAGCGACCATTTTGGTCATGAGGGACTGCCAGTCGAGCGTCCGTCCCGTTTCGAACGACAGAAACTCGATCCGGTCCAGCCACTGCTTGCCCAGAGGACCTGTGTAGGCCGCTTCGAACTGATCAATGATCGTGAGTTCGTCGTCGGTGCCTGTCAGACGGATGGTCAAATCATCTGACGGGCCGTTACGGACAAACTCGAGATCGTCGAGGCGAACGCCCGCACCGAACTCAACGAAGTCCGGTAGGTCGATGAGGATGTTATTGACGTTTTCGTGAATGGAATCCTGACCATAGCCGAACGCAAAGACATACCCATCACCATTGTCCCCGCCGGAAAGAAAATCATTGCCGGCCCCGCCGTCGAGCCAGTCGATCGAAGCGGTGCCGATAACAGTTTCATCCCCCTCGCCAGGATGAGAAACGGCCTGCGCCATTGTGATCCGGTTCCAGTTCACGCCGTCGGCGAATGATATTTCGGCAACGCCATTGTCTGGCGAGAAGTCGCCGCCAAAGAGGCCCGGCGTCGAACCGGTGAACTGGTTCTTGACCCTCACCACATTGTCGGTTCCGGTCACTGCCAGGATCAGGTCCAGGCCTTCGCGCGTGGCGGTGAAATCACCGCTTGCATAGTCTGCGAACCGAATGACGTCGTCAACCTGTTCGGTGAGCATGGCTTCAACGTCATCGACGACGACATCGCCAAACTCGCGGCCAAAGACATAGCTGTCGAACCCCTGACCGCCCGCAACAAGCGTATTACCATTGGTCACATAGAAAATGTCGTCACCGCTGGTCCCGTTGAGTACGCCTTCGCCCGCGACAATCCGATTTTTGGGAACGCCGAGTTCGTTGGCGGCGTCGCGTATGTCGATGTTCGGGTCCACGGTTTCGTAAGCGGCAACGATATTGCCAAATAAGTAATTGTAGCTGTTTACCAGTCCATCGCCGCGATCAAGCCCGCCAATGACGATATCCAGGATCGGCTTCCAGCCCTGCAGCTCGGTCAGTGCCGCGTCACCATCAGCCGGAAGGCTACCGAGGATCGCTTCATAAGATGGAATGAGCTGGCGGGCATCGGACAGCGTAAAGCGGTCTTCAGTGGCATCATAATCGACGCCCGGGAAAAGCTGATCGCCGAGCGGACCCTGCAGCGCCAGCCGCACGGCGAAGACTTCCTGCCGGTCGCGCAGCAGATTTGTGAAATCGCCAACGGCATCGAGGCCCGCCTCCGGATTGGCGGGCGCATAGTCCGCGAAGGGTAGGCGCTCGCCGGTGTAGCGCTCGAAAAACGTGACTTCCTCGCCAGAAATCTCGGTGACGCTCTCGTCAACGGCAAGACCGCCACCCAGGGCAGAAAGCCCGTCCGCATAGCTGGCATATGCCGATTCGACGACCTCCACCGAACCGTCAATGTCTTGAAGCCGGAATATGCGCCAGTCCGAGCCCGCTGTCGTGGGCGGAACCAGAATCCCGCTGACCGTGCCAATGCCGCCTTCAGCCGATAAGGTATGCGCCAACGCAATGCCCGCGCTTGGGACGACGGGCGTCAGAATGTTCAGGTCCGGCGCAAAATCAGGTACATGCGACGCCCATGCGTTCAACAGCGGAAGCGCCGCGACGCGAAGAACCTCAATGTCCGCGGTATCCAAAGTCGGCAAAACCACATCCAAGGCTGTCATCACGGCGCTGTCCTAAGTCATGGCGACGTGCAGATCCGTCAATGTGCCATAGCCTTTGAGATTCGCGCGCTGTGCCGCGTCCGCTGAAACGCTCTTATCGCCCATATATTCGCTACGATGATTGTCGTTGCGGAAGCGCACGTCGTACAGGTCGCCCGTACTGCCATCGATACGCGTGAACTGCGCCTGTGCGGCAATGCGGTTTCCCGCCACCTCGTCATCGGCAGGCGCGGCCGTCGTCAGCGAAATTGAAACTATGCCATGATGCGACAGCTCGCGCAGTTCGCCGCTGTCGGTTTCGCCATTGCCGTTCAAATCTTCCCACATGCGGAGTGAAGAAAACATGCTGTCATTGGCATCAATAACACCGTCGGCGTTACCATCGTGCGAGGCCAGCTCGGCAAACCCGTCCTCAAGCGGTGAACCAAATAGTTCTGCCACATTGTCGACAACGCCATTGTCGTTGATATCCGCGACGAGCAGCCCGTCTCCGGCTTTTACCCAACCAGTCCGCTCTCGAAAGCCATCGCCATCGATGTCGAACTTCGCACCGCTGAAGTCGCTTTGGTAGAGCTCCAGTCCGTCGCCATCTAGGTCGAATACCAGTGGATCGATACCCTGGTAGAGAGTTAGGCCGGTCAGCGCCTTTACGATCGAGAAATTGACTTCGTAAAACGCATTGAACCAGCCCTTGGGAAGGCTTGGATCGAACAGGCGAACGAATTCGAAAGATTTCTCAAAGGCGAACAGTCCCGCAGTACGATCGGCCGCACCGGTTTCGGGGCCAACTTTGGCGTCGACAAGAAATGTCTCATTGCCATTGGCCAGATTTTCGATCACCAATTCGCCATCGACATTCAGGCCCATGCGCAGAAAGCCATTATACGCATATGGGTCTTCGGTGGTCATGCTTCCCACAGCGCCGTGCAACTGCCGCCCGCCATGATAGATGCGGTCATCACTATCTAGGTCGGTGTACTGGATCGTCTTGCCGATCTGGACCTGATCCGCGCCGCTGCCCGTTGTGATCACCGCGCCTTCGCCAGCCACAAAGATCTTGTCGTTCCCGTCTCCGGTATCGATCTGCATGAACTTGCCGCTATCAGCGTCCCAGGAGCCAGTGGTGACCTCGTCATTGCCTGAGCCGGTTCGAACGGCTTCGGCACCTTTGAAGTTTATCCGGGTAAAAGGGTCACTTTTTAGCCAAACGCCCTGAGTTCCACCGGAAAAATCACCCGCGACGGACTCATCAATAGCGCTCGCATCGACCTCGTCACCGCCCAATCGGTCGCCAATCTCCGATCCTTCAGCTGCATCATTTCCGCCAAGGTCGATATAATCAAGGTCACCGATGGCTTCCTTATCGATGGCCTTGATAACAAGGCGGTCATCGGTATCGCCAAGAATAACCCGTTCCACGAGCAACAGCTCGTCCTGTCCGCCATTGCCGTCGTTCAGGACATGGGCTGTGACAGGCGCATCTGCGACATTTTCATTCGCGCGCATTTCGACCAGGATCGAATCCGTGCCACGCTGCGGATCACCGTCTGCAAAGAATCTGACGGTGTCGAGACCGTCGCCGCCGACAATGCGGTCGTCGCCCTTCCCACCGATCAAAAGGTCGTCACCCCGATTCCCGTCCAGGATATCGTCACCGCCGCGGCCAAACAGCATGTCGTTCCCGGCACCTCCGAGCAACATGTCCTCGCCCTCGATAAGGCCCAGAATATGGTCGGTGCCCGCGCCGCCCGCAAGGAATGACCTGGCCTCCGCGGCGACTTCATCGTCAGCAGCAACGAGTTCGCCATACCCCCCGCTGGCGGTGGCGATAACCAGTGTCCCAAAAATTTCGGTCGGGTTCCCTTCCATGTCGGACACGCCCCACAGAGATTCTGCAGCCGAATATACGAGCGTCTCGCCCGGATAAGGTGTGTTCGCATAGGTTGTGGCGGCACTAGTGACCAAATCACCAAAAAACTCACTGATATTATGGATGTCCTGAGCGTCTATTCCAGAAAAATCGCCTCCCGCTGTCGCACCCCATTTTTCGGCCGACACATCGAGGCTGAGGAGTTGAGTTGCTCCGTCAAAACTCAGAATTCCGTTTCTTAAATCGTCTGGATCGTCTTCCGCTGTTTCAATTTTCCCGTTCGCGAGCGCTCCGGAGAACTGCACAAGAATTTCAGCCGCCGCTCTGCTGACAAGATCATATCTCGGATCGGCTTCAGTTGCAGCAAGACGAAATTTTCCAAGATCGCTCGCATCGTCGAATTGTGACCATATTGCCGTATCGCCAAAGGGCTTTGTCCCGTCTTGAATTGCTGAGTACGCGACAGCGTTCATCAGCTTGTCGCCCGCATCATACTGTGCGCCATCACTTGCGATGGCATAGTTGGCCGCAAGTCCGATCTCGTCGTTAAACGCCGCATCCCATAACGGCTCACCAGCTTCTTCCCAGCTTGCGAACTGCGCACCGTTTTCTTCGGCGAACAGAAGCTGCACATGTAAAGCCATGCTGTGGAGGTCAAACGGAGAACGCAGCCCTCCATGTGATACCAAAGGATCGTCTGGGGTCAGCTGCAGAGATCGATTGGGGGTCAGAAACTCGCCAACGACCGCATATCCGTGCAGATTAGTCCCAATTTCAGGCAGCCAGGGATCATCGCCACCGTAAACGGTGTCCAAGAGAAGACTATCGAAACTATCCTGCGGATCAGTCGCCTGGAAAAATGCATTTGAAGCCGCAAATTCGAAGGCCATATTTGCGAATAGCGTTGCGTCGCGTTCAAAGATTGCGGCGACATAACCTGCCAGTCCGGCGCCCAATGAATGGCCGGTAAAACTAACATCGGCAGTTCTCAGATCATTCCCGGATAGGCCCGTGACGGCTTCAAGGAAATCGATAGCGAGAACGCCCTGCG
>NZ_JAGSPA010000010.1 GCF_019204005.1 Pacificimonas pallii
GGCAAGGGCGAAGGAAATCGGTGAGGCGGTCGTTGTCGACCTGCCGAATGGAGACACTCTTTTCGCTCTCCTGAAGGCGGGGCAGGCTTTTGATGCTTTCCTGCCGCAGATCGAGGCGGACTACGACATAAGCGGCAGCTGCGGCGGCATGCGAGCTATGGCTGAGGGACTTTCCAGCCGCGACTACCAGGCGGTAATCGCTGCCGAAAACTATCCTAAATTCGTTCGCTTCCGCGATATCACCGATCCTACAAGTATCGAGCCAGTCGATCCAGACGCTCTCGCGGCAAGCTTCGGTGAGGGCTACGTGCTGCGTCAAATTGCGATTCACACCACGGACCAACAGGTGACGAGAGGGATCGCTAAAAGGCTTCCGAGTTTCGGACCGGAGACAGGTTTTGACGGGTGGTGCAAAGGCCTTCCTTTTGGCGACCCGCGACAAGTTTCGCGTTATGATTTTCAAAGGAATGCAAAATGACCGACGAGTTGTTCCGCTCAATTCTAGCGATGGATGCGTACAATCGTGGCTATGCGCCCGGCATAGCAGGTCTTCCTGTTTCAGGCTCGATTGGAACAGCAACTATTAATCGTGATTCAAGGATCCTCATAGAGGACGGCGAACGTCTAGATATC
>NZ_JAGSPA010000011.1 GCF_019204005.1 Pacificimonas pallii
TGCAAGGGCGAAGGAAATCGGTGAGGCGGTCGTTGTCGACCTGCCGAATGGAGACACTCTTTTCGCTCTCCTGAAGGCGGGTCAGGCTTTTGATGCTTTCCTGCCGCAGATCGAGGCCGACTACGACATAAGCGGCAGCTGCGGCGGCATGCGAGCTATGGCTGAGGGACTTTCCAGCCGCGACTACCAGGCGGTAATCGCTGCCGAAAACTATCCTAAATTCGTTCGCTTCCGTGATCTTAGTGATCCGGCGAGCGTCGCACATGTTAACCCAGATAACCTCGCTGACAGCTTTGGGGGCGACTACACGCTGCAGCGATTGGTGATCGAGACAACGGACGAAAAAGTAACGCAGACGATAGCGGGACGACTAGTCTGGTTGGGGAACAATCCTGAGCCGCATCTTGACAATGATTTTGCGCCGACAACCGACCCAACTTTATCCCAACTCTTACGCCATGGCGATTTTCGCAGGAGGTAATTTTATATGACCAGCACGATTTTCAAAGCTGTTCTGGCGATGGACGCCTATCAGAGAGGATATGGCTCAGGACTTGCCGGACTGCCCGAAAGTGGGAAAATTGGAAAAGCGAGTATTATTACAGCGCCTTCACAATCACGGTGGGAA
>NZ_JAGSPA010000002.1 GCF_019204005.1 Pacificimonas pallii
GCCTTTCCTGACGCCTTGAATCAACCGCTCCTGTACCACGCACGCCAGTTTATGAGTGATGGCTTAGGTTTTTCCCGGCATTTTCAACAATGGCGAGAAGCGATATTGAGTAGATATCGTCAATCGAAACGGCTTCCCCATCATGCGCGGAACCCGATCGTTTCAGCGACGTTCATTATGTATCACTTCACTATGGATCACATAGACTTACGGATTGGAAATGCCTGCAAATATTCTTATCGTCGAAGACGAATATCTTATCGCGACGGAAATGTGCGATGTCGTTGAGGATCTGGGACATGAGTGCGCCGGGATCGCGGACGACACGCCCTCGGCAATCAGACTTGCCGCGACGAATGTGGATGTCGCCCTTGTCGACGTCAATTTGAGCGACGGTGTGACCGGACCCCTGATCGGCGAACGCCTTGCCAAGGAATTCGGTATCAAGGTGGTGTTCATCACCGCCAACCCCAGGCAGCTTGGGGGCGGTGTCGAAGGCACGCTGGGCGCTGTGAGCAAGCCGGTAGAGGTTGGGTTGCTGAGTGAACTTTTGGACTATGTCCTCAATCTGGAAGACGATGATCATCGACCGCCGCCGGAAAAGCTGGAGCTTTTCTAGCGGTCTCAGGATCAGTGGTCCGTCAGACGAGATGCCTGCACGGACATGTTCAATTCCAGCCCGGTCGCCGCCCATTGTCTGTCGAATGACCCGCCCAATTGCTGGTTGATGGCCATGTCGATGAGTTTCGAGCCAAAGCCCGTGCGCATGGGGGCGCCGCCGAGCGCCGGGCCGCCTGTTTCCTTCCAGCCAAGATCGACAAAGTCGCCGTTGCGGGCGATCGTAACGGCGACAAGTCCGTCATCGCGCCCCAGCGCGCCATGCTTCATGGAATTCGTCGCCAACTCGTGAAAGACGAGCGCGACCGGTGTGGCCGCGCGGTCGCTGACCGCCATATCGTCGCCCGAGATCGACAGCCGCCCGTCAGTGAACGCGGGATAGGACGCGAAAATCTCCGACAGCAGTGTCTGAAGCGTGGGATCGCCAAATTCCGGCTGCGAATCCTCGCTGTGCGGCCGCACGAAATTATGCGCCCGCCCCAGCGCCGCGATGCGCCCGCGCAACTCCTCAGCCGGCTCCCGAAAGCTCTCATTCGACCGGGCGGTCATGCCGATCAGCCCGGAGATGATCGCGAAGATATTCTTGATGCGATGGCTGAGCTCCTGACTCAGGATCTCATTATGGCTCGCGATCCGCTTCGCCTCGTGAATGTCCGTACATGTGCCGATCCAGCGCTGGATCGTGTCATCCGGGCCGATAATGGGCAGCGCGCGTCCGAGCACCCAATGATATTCACCGGAGCGATGTCGCAGGCGATACTCCACCTCATAGGGTTCGCCCGTATCCAGACTGCGCTGCCAGCGTTTCCAGGCGATCGGCTGGTCATCCGGGTGGAACATATCCGCCCACGCCTCCCCGTCCGTCGACCCGAGCGGCGCGCCGGTAAATTCATACCAGCGGGCATTGTAATAATCGTGATCGCCATTCGGAAGCGTCGACCATACCATTTGCGGCATCGTGTCCGCGAGCGCATGAAACGCGTCGCCGCTAAGCTGCAGCGCGCCGCGCTCCCCTAGCGAAGGCGCTTTCCCGCGCTCGTCATCCTCGTCGGGAGATAGCCGGAAATTCAGGATTTCGTCAAAAAATGACACGGGCGTCTCCGAAGGAATTACAGCGCTTTTCTGTTGTCCAATGCTGAGTCGCATTTTCAAACAGTCGCCCCCTTTACCGCCCCGCCCCCTTTGAAGTCTTTAACTTTTCCTGTAACCTATGTTAGGTTTGCGCGTTTCCGGGCCGCATGCGTTTCGCGAGCGGCAAAGCGGCTCCCCCCTTTCGATGTTTTGCTGCTAGGTCTGGCTGATGAGCGATCTGTTTCAGGATGATGGCAATGTAGCCGTTTCGACAGGCGAGGCGGACGACCGGCCGCTGGCGGAGACGCTGCGTCCGCGCACGCTGGAAGAGGTCGTTGGACAGGAGCATCTGACAGCGCCGGAGGGTGCGATTGGCCGCATGGTCAGCGCGGGCCGGTTGTCGTCCATCGTCTTCTGGGGACCGCCGGGAACGGGAAAGACGACCATCGCGCGGTTGCTGGCGGATGCGGTCGGCCTGCGCTTTCACGCGATCAGCGCGGTGTTTTCCGGCGTCGCCGACCTGAAAAAGGCGTTCGCCGCGGCGAAGACGGCGGCGCGCGCCGGGCAGAAGACCCTGTTGTTCGTGGACGAGATCCACCGGTTCAACCGCGCGCAGCAGGACGGGTTCCTGCCCTATGTCGAGGACGGGACCGTGACACTGGTCGGAGCGACGACGGAAAATCCGAGCTTTGAACTGAATGCGGCGCTGCTGAGCCGGTGCCAGGTGCTGCTGCTGAACCGGCTTGATGAACGCGCGCTTGGCCTGTTGTTGGCCCGGGCGGAGACAAGCTATGACGCGGCGCTGCCGCTGACGGATGCGGCGCGCATGGCGCTGGTGGGGAGCGCCGACGGAGACGGGCGGTTCCTGCTGAACCAGGTCGAAACACTGATGAACATGGCGGTCGAGACGCCGCTGGAACCGGCGGACCTGCGCGATCTGCTGCACCGGCGCGTCGCGATCTACGACAAGGACCGCGAAGGGCATTACAACCTGATCAGCGCGCTGCACAAGGCGATGCGCGGCAGCGACCCCGATGCGGCGCTATACTATCTGGCGCGCATGCTGGTCGCGGGCGAGGAGCCGCTCTATGTGCTGCGGCGTATTGTGCGTTTCGCCAGCGAGGATATCGGTCTGGCCGATCCACAGGCGCTGCTACAGGCGCTGGCTGCGAAGGAGGCGTATGACTTTCTGGGCTCGCCGGAGGGCGAACTGGCGATCGTGCAGGCGTGTCTTTACTGTGCGACGGCACCCAAATCGAACGCGGCCTACAAGGCGCAGAAGGCGGCCTGGACATCGGCGAAGAATACCGGGTCCCTGATGCCGCCGATGAACATCGTCAACGCGCCGACGAAGCTGATGAAGGATATCGGCTACGGCAAGGGCTATGCCTATGACCATGACGCCGATGGCGGGTTTTCCGGCGCGAATTACTGGCCCGATGACATGCGGCCAGGGCAGTTCTACAAGCCGACGCAGCGCGGACTGGAGAAGCGGATTTCAGAGCGTCTGGCCTGGTGGGCGGAACGGCGTGCGGCAGGCGGCGGAAACGCCTGACGGCGCGTCCGCCCGCCTATGATGTCCGGTTATTTCACGGCAAGGGGCGTCGCCGCGTCCGCGCCTGCCGTCGTGATGAGGTAATCATAGCCGATCATGAACGACCGGGGAATGGGGTCGAGGTCGGCAAGGCCTTTTTGCCCGAGTTGGGCGCGCGCAGGCGCCAGCGGAACGACCAGATAGCCTTCGTCCGGAACCGCACTGGCCGCGATCCCGAGCGTGCCGAGCATTTTTTCCGTATCGGCTGACGTGAACGGACCAGTTTTGAAAACCCCATCGGGGGACGGGCGCGTATTCGTCTTTTCGCCTGCGAGCGGAGAAATGAGAATGCGCAGCGTATCGAGGCCATTGGCAGCGGCGATCCCTTCCGTCAGGGATCCGAGGTCGAACGTGTGGAGGAACGTTGTTCCCAGCCCCAGATGGATCGCGCCGAATTTGAAGAGGGCGCGGGGGGCATCCTCGATTTCGGCTGCGCGGCGATATTCGGAAAGAAACCGGTCGCGCATATAGGAAATGCGGGCCTGGTTGCTGCCGTAGATGTCGCCGCTGAAAATGGCCTGGTAGATGGCCATACTCTCCTGGAGCTCGCCGATGATGGTGAGCGCCCGTTCGGAACCGGCGAAATGTTCGCGCAGGACGGCAAGGGAATCCTGATCCGCGCTGGCCATGAAGACCGCCTGCTGCTGGCCGGTGTCAAAGGCGGTCGTTTCCGCAGCCAGGAGGGTTTCCACATGCGCGCGCGCCGCAGCCGTCGGCGCCAGGTCCGCGAGGGCTTCGAAATGAATGAGCGGCGAGCCGATGAATTCCTGATCCACCCCCCAGAGACGGACGCGCCCGTCATCATGCGGCGCGAGGAAGGGCAGGGCGAGTTCGGCATCCTCCTGAAAGTTGATGAAGGGAATCGCGAGCGGGCGTCCCTCGAGCGCGTCGGCGAAGGCATCGGTCCCTCCCGCCGCCAGGATATCGCGCGCCCAGTCAGCCGAGATGCCGCCAACCTCGATCACGTGATGATTCATGCCGTACGGCGCTGCGGCGGCGGCGATGGCGGCGGCGATCCGGGGCGGGTCGGCGAACCCGTGATCCTCGCCGATGAGAACGAACTGCGCGTCGGGAAGATGCGCGAGGATAACGTCCGCACCCGGACCGGATAATTGGCCATCCTGCAATTGCATCATATGAAACTCGGTCGGCGTGGTTTCCGGCGCTGCTTCCTGCGCTGCCGCGGGAAGGGCGGCGAGCAAGGCTGCCGTGGAGAATGCGATTGTCCGTAGCATAGGAAGTGCTCCTCTTCGTGAGTTTTAGTGAGGTATTGATGTACTACACTGAACCACTCGTCAAGGGCGGCGGATGTCATCGCAGGTCGGGGACGGTGCCGGTACCCTCCCACAGCCAGCGGCAGCGCGCGCCTGATCGCAAGGGATGAACGAGGATGGTGAACCGAATTGTAACCTTCTTTCGCGCGCACGCGAAAGAACCGCATGGGGCATCCTCACATAAAAAGGGAATAGCATGAGATTCAAGACACTCGCGACTGGCGCGATCGCCATCGCCGTTACCGCGGCGCCAATGGCCGTCGCCGCGAAAACCGTCGCACTGACCGTGACCATCGAAAATATCGCACCTGAAAACACGGTGAGTTTCGCGCCGCTGCGCTTTGGTTTCGGAAATGGCACGTTCGATGCGTTCAACATCAACGAAGCTGCCGGTGCGGAAATCATCTCGATTGCCGAGGGTGGTTCGGGGTCCGCATGGCTGCCCGCATTTGCCGCGGCCGATCCGGGCGCCGTGATCGGCTCGTCCGCAGGGGCGCAGATTCCGGGCACGTCGCAGATTGTCGGCACATTCAATATCGACACGGAGGCGAACCGCTTTTTCACGTTCGCCAATATGGTTGTCCCCTCGAACGATCTGTTTCTGGGCAATGATAACCCGATGGCGTTCAACCTGTTCGACGATGATGGCAATCTGCAACTGTTCGACATCACGCAGACGGTCGCGGCGATCTGGGACGCGAATTCCGAAGTCGCGGACCCGGACAATGCCGCATTCATTCCGGGCGCGAACAATGACGCGCGGATCGCCGAGAACGGCCTGATCGCGTTCGCCTTTGATGAACTGAGCGTGTTCAATGGCCTGACGACGGCAGCGGGTTATGTCTTTGATGGTTCGAACCTGAGGCTGGACACGGATATTTTCCGCGTCACTTTTTCCGCGGTGGACGTAAACGAGGTGGCCGAGCCAGCGGCGATCCTGCCCTTTGCCAGCGGTCTGGCCCTGCTGGGATTTGCGGCGGTTCGCCGTCGCCGCCGCGCGTAGCTGGTTTACGTCCCGCCGCGGCGCTTTGGGCATCGCGCGCGCCGGCTGGCGGCGCGTCATACCCGGCATGTTCAGCCGACATGAGCCCCTTCAATGACGATGCCCCTGTCATTTGCCGGGGCCGTGAAGGCTGGACGGACGCATCTTCCTGCGGCACAGATTCGCCGCAGGGAGATGGTTTCCATGAAACGGCTGATGATCCAATTGCCGCCGCCGACCGATGGCGGCGTTTGAGCGCTTCGCGGCGATCGACTGGTCGGGGGCGAAGGGCCGCAGGCACAAGGGCATCGCCATCGCCATCTGCGCGCCGGGCGACGCCGCGCCGGAACTGCTGCGGCCGGGACATATATGGTCGCGGACCGAGGTGCTGGACTGGCTGCGCGGGCTGGCCGCCGGGCCGGGGCGCACGCTGGCGGCGATGGATTTCAGCTTCGCCCCGCCGCTGCTGGAACGTGGGAGTTACCTGCCGGGGACGGACGCGCCCGCGCGCGCGCGGGATTTCTGGGCCTATGTCGACAATATCTGCGACGATGCCGATCTGGGCGCAGCCAGTTTCCTGCACGAGGCGCACCGCCCGCATTTCTACATGGGGGCCGCCGACGGCGTGAAGGCGGATTACATGTTCTACCGCGTGTGCGAAGCGGCGTTCAACGCGGCGGGCGGGGGCAAGGCCTCGACGATCTATGACGCGATTGGCGCCGGGCAGGTGGCAAAGGCGAGCTTTGCCGGCATGCGGCTGCTGCGGCGATTGGGGGACGCCGTGCCGGTGTGGCCGTTCGACTTCGCGGGCGATCCGGGCGCGGCGATGGACGGTGAGGCGAGCGTGGTGGCGGAGATGTATAGCCGGGCGTTCATCCGCATGTCCGGCGTGTCGCGCGGGCTGAAACTGCGGGATGCGGCAACGCTGAACCGCGCGCTGGCAGGGCTGGGGTCCAAGGCGGCGGCGGACCGGATATATACCGATCACGAGACGGATGTGCTGGTGTCCGCGGCGGGGCTGAGGCGCATCGCGGATGACCGGCGGTACTGGGTGCCGGAAGGGCTGACGCGCGAGGTGGCGGAGACCGAGGGGTGGACGCTGGGGGTGCGGTAGCGCGGCCTTCCGCAGGGGTGATTTATATTGTCAGGGGTAGGGTGCGGCTTCGGCTGGTGCGGCGGGGAGTTTGGGAGGCATACATGCCTTTCGCCCTCCCGCGCCCGGCGTTAAGAGCCTTTCGATGTTACCCGTCCCGCTTTCGCATCTTGGCCTGGTCGCGCTTGGCGGCGCCGTGGGTGCGGGCGGGCGGTTCCTGGCGGTGCATTGGGTAAGCGAGCTGTTCGCGCGCGGGCGGCTGCCATGGGGCACATTCGCGGTCAATGTCATCGGCAGCTTCCTGATCGGCGTCGTTATCATGGCGACCATCGATCATGCGGGGATGAGCAGGACACGGCTGCTGCTGGTGACCGGAATCCTGGGCGGTTTCACGACATTTTCCGCCTTCTCGTTCGAAATGAGCGAAATGCTGATCGACAAGCGCTACGGCGCGGCGCTGGGGTATAGTATGGGGTCGGTCGTCATATCCGTGCTTGCCACGCTGGCCGGGGCCTTGCTTACCAGGGAATTCATGCGATGAAACCGGCGATGGACGTCAGACAGTTTACCATTCAGCCGGACGATGACGACATAAGGCTGGACCGCTGGTTCAAGCGGCACATGCCCGAAGCGTCATTCGGCACGGTATCCCGCTGGGCGCGAACGGGGCAACTGCGCGTCGACGGCAAGCGCGCCAAGCCGGGCGACCGCGTCGCGGCGGGGCAGGTCATTCGCGTACCGCCGCTGGAAGCATCGAAGGTCAGCCCCCTGGCGCAGAAGGGCGAGCGCAAGAGCCTGACCGAGGATCAGATCGAATTCGCGCAGAGCCTGGTCATTCACAAGAGCAAGCACGCCATCGTCATCAACAAGCCCGCCGGTCTGGCGACCCAGGGCGGAACGGGCATTCGCGAACATGTCGATGGCCTGCTGGACGCACTGAAGTTCGAGCGGGACGACCGGCCCAAGCTGGTGCACCGGCTGGACAAGGACACGTCGGGGGCGCTGCTATTGGCGCGGTCGGCGCGGGCGGCGGCGCATTTTTCGCGCGCCTTCGCCGGGCGGACGGCGCGCAAGCTGTACTGGGCGCTGACCATGGGCGTGCCGGAAATTCCCGATGGCCGTATCGAGCTGCCAATTGCGAAGCAGCCCGGCTTCAACGGGGAGAAGATGTTCGTCGACCGGGAAAACGGCCTGCGCGCGGTGACGCGCTATCGCCGCATCGACCGCGCAGCGGGCCGGGCCGCGTGGCTGGAGCTGCAGCCGCTGACCGGGCGGACGCATCAGCTGCGCGTGCACATGGACGCCATCGGCCATCCGATTGTGGGCGACGGGAAATATGGCGGCAAGGAAAGCTATTTGACCGGCGGGATCTCGCGCAAACTGCACCTGCACGCGCGGCGCCTGCGGCTGGAGCTGCCGGACGGCGGCGGCATGCTGGACGTGAAGGCGGACCTGTCGGCGCATTTCCTGGCGAGCATGGAAAATCTGGGGTTCGATATCACCGCGGGTGATTTGCAGCTGGAGGAGGATGTCGACGATCCGGGCGCGAAGGCGCGGCTGAGAAAGCACAAGTCACGCGATCTGCGGCGCGAGCACAGGGACGCGCGGCGCGAACGAAGGGGCGGCGGGAAACCAACGCGGCGGGGACGGCGATGACCGTTCGGCTGGCGATTTTCGACTGCGACGGGACGCTGCTGGACAGTCAGGCGAATATCGTTTCCGCGATGGATGCGTGCTTTCAGGAGAACGGCCTGACGCCGCCGCCGGCGAATGCCACGCGGCGGATCGTGGGCCTGTCGCTGCCGCAGGCCATGATGCAGCTGCTGCCCGATGCCGACGAGGATCTGCACCACCGGATGGCCGAGCGGTACAAGCTGGCATATCAGCGCATGAGGGCGGAGCAGCGATTGTCGGTCGAGCCGCTTTATCCCGGCACCCTGGAGACGCTGGACAGGCTGGAGGCGGCGGGGTGGCTGCTGGCGGTGGCGACGGGCAAGTCCGACCGCGGGCTGGACCATGCGCTTGGCGAGCATGGCATTCGGAACCGGTTCATCAGTCTGCAGACGGCGGACAGGCATCCATCGAAACCGCACCCCTCCATGATTCATCAGGCGCTGCGCGACGCTGGCGGTGAGGCGGCGCAGGCGGTGATGATCGGCGATACCGTCTTTGACGTGGAGATGGCGCGCAATGCCGATGTGCGGTCGCTGGGCGTGGCGTGGGGATATCACGCCCCTGAGGAATTGATGGAATATGGCGCCGAAATCGTGGCCGATGACTATACGGCGCTGGCGGACTATATCCTGACATCATGACACAGGATGAAATCGAGGCCCGCGCAAAAGGGCGCTTTCTTCGCATGAGCATGATCCGCATCGCCGGGATGGTTCTGGTGGTGCTGGGCATGCAGATCTGGACGAAGGGTGCGTTCGGATTTCAGGATGAATGGATCGGCAAGAGCCTGAGCGTCGTGGGCGTCGCCTGCATGCTGCTGGTGCCGTCCCTGCTCAGGAAACGCTGGCGCGAAACCGATGAGCGGGCACCGGATTCGCGATGAAGCGATTTTATAAGGCCGTTGCCGCCGTCGAGGATGATGGCGGGTACCGGATCGAGCTGGACGGGCGCGTGCTGAAGACGCCGAAGCGCAGCACGCTGCTGCTGCCGGGGCGGGCGATGGCGGACGCGATTGCGCGCGAATGGGATGTGCAGGGCGATATGATCGACCCCGTCTCTATGCCATTCACCGGGTTTGCCAACGCCGCCGTCGATCATGTCGGCGCGGACCGAAGGGCGTTCGCGGCGGGTATCGCGGCTTATGGCGAAAGCGATCTGCTGTGCTATCGCGCCGGAAATCCGCAAGCCCTGACCGACCGGCAGGCGGCGGCGTGGGATCCGCTGCTCGACTGGGCGCGGACGCGGTACGATGTGTCGATGACGCTGGTCGAGGGGGTCATGCACGTGCCCCAGCCGGAACCGACACTGATCCGGCTGAGCGCGGCGCTGGACGCGTTCGATGATTTCGCGCTGGCGGCGGCGCAGCCGATCGTGACGATTTCCGGATCGCTGGTGGTGACGCTGGCCCTGCTGGAGCGTGAAGTCGATGTGGAGACCGCATGGGCCGCCGGGCAGCTGGATGAATTGTGGCAGGCCGAAACCTGGGGCGAGGACGACGAAGCCGCGCGCGTGCGGGCGCATCATCATGAAAATTTCACAAAGGCGGCGGCGTTTCTGGAGCTGCGGTAGGTGGGGGACAGGCCCCTTCAAATGATCCGTCTTTCTGGAGACGGCCGGCGCCCCGTCTCCTGACTCCGCGCCCTGCTTCCCTCGCAAGAGATGGATACCGGCGTTCGCCGGTATGGCGTGTGTTGTTGGGCGCAGTCTTACAATCCCGATCACCCTTCGGCTGCGCTCAGGATGGTCGGAATCATAGTTTGGCATCATCCTGGAGGGAAATGGTGACACCCGGCGCGGAATTTCCTAAACCCTGATTCATGAACAAAACCATGACCGCAGCCACCGCGCTGCTCGCCGCGGCCGTGATGGCCTTTCCCGCAATCGCGCGTCCGATGACGCCGGAGGATCTGGCGGGGCTGAACCGCATGTCGGATGCGGCGGTGTCGCCCGATGGGAAGCTGCTGGTCTTTTCCATGCGCGAGACCGATTTCGAGGCGGATCGTGGACGCACGGACCTGTTCGCGCTCGACCTGACCACGGACGGCGCCGCGCCCGTCAGGTGGAATACCGACCCGGGCAGTGATGGCGGGCAGGTGTTTTCGCGCGATGGAACAATGCTGTACTGGCTGTCCTCCCGCAGCGGCGATGCGCAGGTCTGGCGCGCGGCGGTTGCGGGCGGTGAGCCGCAGCAGGTCACCGACGTCAAGGGCGGTATTGACGGGTTTCATCTCGCCCCCAGCGAAAATCAGCTGGCCTATTGGAAGGATGTCACCCCTGAGGCCGCTGAACTGCCGGGTGACGGCCGTGTCTATGACCGGCTGTTCGCACGGCACTGGGACACGTGGGACCAGGGCGGGAAGAACGAGCTGTTCACGATCGCGCTTGGCGCCAATGGTCTGCCGGTCGGAGACGCCGTCGCGATTTCCGCCGCGCTGGACGGCGATGTGCCGGGCAAACCCTTTGGCGGCGGCGATGACATTTCCTTCGCCCCCGACGGCAAGACGATCTATTTCGCGCTGCGCGAAAAGGGCACGACAGAGGCGTGGTCCACCGACCTTGATATCTGGTCAGCGCCGACGGACGGCAGCGCGGCGCCGGTGAACCTGACGGACGGCGACGATGGAACGGACACGCATCCGGTCGTGTCGCCCGACGGGAAATATCTGGCCTATGCGTCGATGGCGCGTGCCGGATATGAAAGCGATCAGCTGGTTCTGAAAATCCGTGACCTGGAAACGGGCGCGGTGCGGGCGCTGACCGAGGACTGGAACCTGAGCGTCGACGGCATTTCCTGGATGCCCGGGTCAGATGGCCTGATCCTGACGGCCGCGGATGGCTGGAACACGCCGATTTTCCGCATTGGCATGTCGGGTGCGCCCGAGAAGATGACGGCGCTCGACGGCAATCACAGCGTGATCGCGATGACGGACGGAAATCTCGTCTATTCGCTGTCCTCGCTGACCGAACCGGGCGATGTGTACATGACCGGACCGACGGTCAATCCGCACCGGCGGCTGACCGCGATCAACGCCGACAAGCTGAAGGATGTCGAACTGGGCGAAGTATCGCGCTTTTCCTTTGCGGGCGCGAATGACGAGGAGGTGTTCGGCTATGTCGTGAAGCCTGCGGGCCTTGCCGATGGCGAGGAAGCGCCGACGGTGCTGTGGTCGCACGGCGGGCCGCAGGGACGCTGGTCGAACAGCTGGTCCTCGCGCTGGAATCCGCAGGCATGGGCGGGCGCGGGCTATGCCATCGTGACCGTCGATTTCCACGGATCGAGTGGCTATGGCCAGGATTTCCAGGATTCCATCAATAATGACTGGGGCGGCAAGCCCTTGGTCGATCTGCAGAAGGGACTGGCCGCCGCGCGTGAGCAATATGCGTTCCTGAACGACGAAAAAGCCTGTGCAGCGGGCGGGTCCTATGGCGGCTATATGATGAACTGGATCGCGGGTGAATGGCCGGACGGCATGGCCTGCCTGGTCAATCATGCGGGCCTTTTCGACATGCGCAGCTTCTATTATTCCACCGAGGAACTGTGGTTCCCGGAATGGGACTTTGGCGGGCCGTATTACGACCGCGTTGAAGCCTATGAAAAATGGAATCCAGCGACACGGGTGAAGAACTGGAAGACGCCGATGCTGGTGATCCAGGGCGTGAAGGATTACCGCGTTCCCTATACGCAGAGCCTGATGGCCTATACCGCGGCGCAGCGGCAGGGCGTGGATAGCCGGCTGCTGGTGTTCGACGATGAGAATCACTGGATCCTGAAGCCGAACAACAGCCTGCAATGGCATAGGGAGGTGTTCCGCTGGCTGGATGAACATCTGGCGGAATAGGCTCGGGCTTTTCTTCCTGCGGGAGTATTGCGCCGGGCTCGCACCCTCCCCTAGCCCCTCCCTGCAAGCAGGGAGGGGAACCTAGTTGATATGATCTTTCCCAAAATTGCTCAGGATGATCGGGATTTGGTGCGTGCGGCGAGGACGTGTCCCTCCCCCGCGGGCGGTGGGAGGTTTCAGT
Organism: Pacificimonas pallii; assembly: GCF_019204005.1. Lineage (GTDB taxonomy): Bacteria > Pseudomonadota > Alphaproteobacteria > Sphingomonadales > Sphingomonadaceae > Pacificimonas > Pacificimonas pallii. Next base: position 12,327 of record NZ_JAGSPA010000002.1, read on the forward strand.
TGTTCCATCGGCTCGCCGCATCATCGTCGCTGCCTTGCGCTTCGACCCAGCCGTTCGCGTCTTTTTTCCAGAACGGGGCTTTGACCTTCAGCCAGTCCATCAGGAACTCCGCGGCCTGAAACGCGTCGGCGCGGTGGCGGCTGGCGGTGAGGACGAGGACGATGGGCGCGCCGACCGGAAGCACGCCGTAGCGGTGGATGACGAGGCCGCCGGAAAGGCCCCAGCGGGTTTCGGCCTCGGCGGCGATGTTTGCGAGCATGCGTTCGGTCATGCCGGGATAATGTTCAAGGGTCAGCGTATCGCCCGCGTCGCCGCGTACGAGGCCGGTGAAGCTGACCACGGCGCCGATGTCGCCGCGCCCTGCCGTGAGGTTCGCCGTCTCCGCAGCGACGTCAAAGGGGGCGGACTGCACGCGGGTGTCGATCATCCGGGGTCAGCCGCCGGTGACCGGCGGGAAGATACCAAGCTCCGCCCCGTCGCGAAGGCGTGCATCGACGCCGACGAACATCTGGTCGAGGGCGAAGCGCAGCCCTTCCGGCCGGGCGAAAGCGGCGGCGTAGGTGTCATTACCGTCGCCGAGAGCCTTGAGGACGTCCGCGACGGTCTTTACGTCGTCGCCGAACGTCCGGGTTTCCGCGCCCCTGCCAATGGTTTCGCGGACATTGGCGAAGTACAGCAGCTCGATCTTCACGACATGTGCTTGAGACCGGCGCGAAGATAGTCCCAGCCGGTGATGAGCGTAAGGCCGGCGGCGATCCAGAGGCTGACGACGCCGACCTCATAAGCGGGCAGTTCGGGCATTTTCTGCATCGCGAACCCATGCAGGATGAGCGCACCGAGGGAAACCATCTGAAACGTGGTCTTCCATTTGGCGAGTTTCGAGACAGGTACGCTGACCTGCACGCCGCCGAGGAATTCCCGCAGACCCGAGACGACGATTTCGCGCAGGAGGATGATCATCGCGGCGAGCGTGGTGATGCCGATGATGATGTCGTTCTCGATGAGCATGACGATCGCGGCGACCACCATGACCTTGTCCGCGATCGGATCGAGGAACTGGCCGAGTTTCGACACGGTGCCCTGCGCGCGGGCGAGATAGCCATCGAGATAGTCCGTCGCCCCGGCGACCGAATAAAGGATGAACGCGGCGAGATAGCCGGGCCAGTTCGCCTGCCACATCACGAGGATGAGAACCGGCACCACGACGATGCGCGAAAGGGTCAGCAGATTTGGCAGGCTGTACATTGCGGGCATATCCTAGTCGAAGCGGGGGGACGACTGCAATGTAAGGTAGAGCGCCATGGATGTTAGTACCGCCCTCGACACGCGAACCTCGGTCAGGGCCTTTACGGATGAACCCGTCGATCTGGCTGTTCTGCGCGAAATTTTGACCAAGGCAGCGCGGTCGCCATCGGGCGGCAATCTGCAACCCTGGCGGATTTATGTGGTGGGCGGCGATGTGCTGGCGGATATCAAGGCACGCGCGGCTGACGTGCTGTCGAAAGACCCGCGCGGGGAAACGCCGCAATATGACATTTATCCCCGGAAGCTGGCCGAACCCTATAAGGCGCGGCGCTTTGAAGTGGGCGAGGACATGTATGCGCGGCTTGGCATTCCGCGCGAGGACAAGGCCGCAAGGCGGGCCTGGTTCGCGAATAATTTCAGGTTCTTCGGCGCGCCGGCGGCGCTGTTCTGTTTCGTGGAGCGGTATATGGGGCCGCCGCAATGGTCGGACCTTGGCATGTATTTGCAGAGCGTCATGCTGCTGCTGAAGGAGGCGGGCCTGGATAGCTGTCCGCAGGAATGCTGGGCCATGCTGCCCGAGACGGTGGCGGATGTTGTGGGCGCGCCGGACGGGCTGATGCTGTTTACCGGCATGGCGATCGGACATGCGGACAAGGATGCGCCGGTGAACGGGCTGCGGACGCGGCGGGCCGGGCTGGATGAGTTTGCGGAATTTCAGGGGATCTAGGCGGGCTTCTGAATTTTTTAGTGAAGACGGCCACCTGGTCACGTCACTCCGGCGAAAACCCGCGTGACGGAATAGGGCAGGATGATCCGGGTTCGGGGTGATGCGGCGGCGCAGGCTTCAGGAAAACAGCGCTTTCAGATCATTTTTCAGGATTTTGCCATTGGCGTTCCGGGGCAGCATTTCGTCGTGGAAGATGATCCTGACGGGGACCTTGAACGCGGCGAGGTGCGCGCGGACATGGGCTTTCAATTCGTCCTCGCCCGCGGTCTTGCCTTTCGTCAGCGCGACCACGGCACCCGGCTCCTCGCCCAGGGTCTTGTGGGGAATGCCGACAATGGCGGCGTCCATGACAGCGGGATGGTCGTAAAGGACGTTCTCGACTTCGCTGGAATAGATGTTCTCGCCGCCGCGGATGAGCATGTCCTTCGCGCGGTCGACGATGAAGAGAAATCCTTCCTCGTCAACGCGGGCAAGATCGCCGGTGCGGACCCAGCCATCGATGAAGGTCTCGCGATTGGCTTCGGGGCGTTCCCAATAACCTTCGACGACCTGCGGGCCCTTGGCCCAGAGTTCGCCGACCGTGCCGACGGGAAGGTCGTTGCCATCCGGATCGGTAATGCGGAGGTCCGCCACGGGCACGGGAGGCCCCGCGCTTTCGGGGCGGTGCAGATAATCCTCGCCGCTATGGCTGGTGACGGTTGCCGTGGTCTCGGTCATGCCCCAGCCGTTTCCGGGGGAGGAGCCGAAAACCTCGTGAATCCTGCGCACAAGTTCCGGCGCGGACGGCGCGCCGCCATAGGAGACCGACTCCAGCGAGGAGAGGTCGTATTTCTCCCGGTCGGGATGTTCCAGCATCTGCCAGGCGATTGTCGGAACGCCGCCGGCGGCGTTCACCTTCTCCCGCTCGATCAGTTTGAAGGCCTCGACCGGGTCCCATTTGTGCATGAAGACCATGCTGTGTCCGGCGTCGAGGACACCCATCAGCATCGCGGACAGCGCGGTGGCGTGAAACATCGGAATCACGGTCAGAAGCACTTTGGGCGCGGGTTCGGGCAGCGGCTGCCCCGCGCGGATAAAGGCGCGTGCCGTGGCCCATTTCGACGACAGGATGTTCGTGACCAGATTGCGATGCGAAATGATCGCGCCCTTGGGCTTTCCCGTCGTCCCGCTGGTGTACATGATCGCGGCGCGGGTCTCGGGCGTCAGCGCCATATCGGGCAGGCCGCGTTCGGGAAGGTTCGCATAGTCCGGCGGGCCGCCGATCATATCCTCCAGTGCGCGGACGGTACCGTCCGTGCGTTCGCCGCGGGCGAGAATGACCTGGGTCAGGCCCGGAATGGATTTGCGGTGCGGCGCGGTGCGCTGCCAGCGGTCGTCGTCGGCAATCAGAAAGGAAGACCCGCTATTTTTGAGCGCGAAGGCGAGCTCTTCACCCGTCCACCACGCGTTGACGGGGACGCTGATCGCGCCGATCGCGACGGTCGCGAAAAAGCAGACGCTCCATTCGGGCAGATTACGCATGGCGAGCGCGACGCGGTCGCCGGGCCGCGCGCCCATATCCCGCAGCTCATGCGCGAGTGCGGCCACGGCGCGGAACCAGTTTTCATAGCTGAGCCGCTCATCGGCATAGATGTGCAGGAGCGCGTCGCCGTGCCCGGATGCGTGCACGGCGAGATCGGCGAGGTTCTGGTGCAGGTGTTTCCAGGTGCGGGTAGGGACGCCGTGAATGTCCACGACCTCCATCTCGAAAGGCTGGTTTTCGGCGCAGAGCATGGCTTCGATCTGGGGCAGGGTCGCTGCGGGAAATACGCCCATGATCAGGCGGTCCCCGCCGCGGTGCCGCCGGGCGCGATCAATTCGGCAATGCCGCGCGAACCGCCGATCACCGGGACGGTCTTTCCGGCGACAGAAAACATATCTGAAAAATCGGTCATCAGTGTCTCCGGAATGCGTTGCAGCAATGCCACACTATGACAGGGAAGTGTCCGCGGCCCCCCTCTGAAAAGTCCTATGCGGCCAGTTCCGGCAGTTGACGCCCGCCGACAATATAGTGAACGTCGAGAGGATGCGGCCGCAGAGCCGTTTGATCTGGGAAGGTTGTTTATGAAATCCGCACTTCTAAGCCGTTGCGCCGGTTGCGCTATTTTCTCACTTACAACAGTTGGTGCCGCAACCGCGAGCTTTGCGCAGGTCGTGCCTGACCAGGCCGGAGCCGAAGACGATACCGATCTGATCGTCGTCACCGGTTCCTTCATTCGCGGTACGCCCGAAGACGCCGCGCTGCCGGTGGACCTGTTCAGCTCGGAGGATCTGTCGAAAAGCGGTACGACCTCGCCGTTGGAATTCATCAAGGACCTGCCGTCCGTGGGTCCGGTGCTTGGCGACTCGAATCAATTTTCCACCGCGGCACAGGGCTTTCAGGGCAATGGTTCGATCAACCTTCGCGCGCTGGGCCCGGAACGCACATTGGTGCTGTTCAACGGTCGGCGCACCGTTCAGGCCCCGGGCGACGGGTTTACCGACACGCAGCTTGTCCCGCTCTTCGCGCTCGACCGTATCGAGATTCTGAAAGACGGCGCGGCCGCCACTTATGGCTCCGACGCGATCGCGGGCGTGGCGAATTTCATCACCAAACGGGATTTCGACGGCCTGGAAATCACCGGCGATTACGAATTCATCGACGGGTCTGACGGCAACTGGACAACGAGCGTGCTTGCCGGCGGCAATTTCGGCGATGCGAACCTTATGGTCGGCGTCGGCTGGCAGCACCGGTCGGAACTGGCGACGACGGAACGCGATTTCGTGCTGCGGCCCTATGAGGTCAATCCCACCGGGTTTTCGACGCTGGGCAATCCCGGCACCTATCTTGCGAAACTGGGGGATGTCTCCAACGGCGCGGGCGGCACAACACTTGGGCTGGCGCAGGATGGTTCGGCCCTTGGCACGTGCGAGGCGACGGGCGGCTTCCAGGGCTCGGCTTCGGGTCTGCCTGCCTGCCGGTTTACCTATGTCCCCTTCGACAATCTGATCGAGGAGGAGGATCGGTATCAGGCATATGCGCAGCTGGATGTCGATCTTAGCGACAGCCTCAACGTCTTCGTCAGCGGTCTCTATGCGCGAACCGATCTTGAAAGCCTGGCCTATTCACCGAGTTTCCCAACGACGCAGGGGCCCACCGGCTCGGGCAACACGCAGCGCTTTTTCATCCCCGATACCAATCCCGGATATGCGGCGTTCGTCGCGCAATCGGGTCTGACGGGCGGGCCAGGCGATCCCTTCACCGCAGGCACGCCGGCCAACGTGTTTGGCAGCTATGCGAGCGCCCTGTTCTTCCGCCCGATCGGTGCGGGCGGCAATCCGCGTGACCCGCGCGGGTCCGGTCGCGGGTCCGCCAAGAACGAGGCGTTCCGCTTCTCGACCGGTCTGGAAAAGGAATTTTCGGACACGCTGCGGGCGCAGTTATACGGCACCTGGTGGCGGTCAGAACGTGAAGCGTTCGCGCCCGGCATCGTCGGCTCGCGCCTGCAAAATGCCCTGGAAGGGTTTGGCGGCCCGGGCTGCGACCGGACAACCGGCACTGCCGGCCAGGGCGCCTGCCAGTTCTTCAATCCGTTCATCAACAATGCGGCGTCAAATCCCGCGCTGGGTCTGGTCAATCCGTCATTCGTTCCCGGCAATGAGAACGACCCCGACCTCGTTTCCTATCTGCAGGTGCCGAACGGCACGTTCCAGGTCGAGGAACAGGTGGTCGCCGACTTTATCCTGTCCGGTGAAACAGGACTTGATCTGGGCGGTGGTGCCGTGGCGTTCGCCGTCGGCGCGCAATATCGTCAGAGCGACTTTTCCACTCGGCCCCTGGTCGAGGAAAGCAACGCCCTTGTGAACCCCTGTTTCCAGGAGGGTGACAGAAGCTGTGTGGGGACGCCGACGGACGGCGTTGGTCCCTTCGTGTTCCTGGGGATTACCTCGCCGGTGACGCTGGAACAGAGCGTTTACGCGCTGTTTGCCGAGGTCAATGTTCCGATTGGTGAACGTATCGAGCTTTCCGGTGCCGTCCGCTTCGAGGATTATGGCGGCACGGTCGGCTCCACCCTCAATCCGAAGGCGTCATTCCGGATCGAGGCGACCGACTGGCTGACGCTGCGCGGTTCGGCCGGTACGACGTTCCGCGGTCCGCTGGCCAGTCAGGTTTCGCCGAACAAGGTCACGGTGCTTGCGGGCATCATCGCCGCGAACAACAACTTCAAGTCTCAGGACATCTTCGGAAATCCGAACGATCTGCAGCCGGAAACCGCATTCACCTACAATGTCGGCGCCATCATCGGCTATGAAGGCCTGACCTTCTCGGTCGATTATTGGAGCTATGATTTCGAGGACCGCATCACGACGACACCGGTACAGGCCATCGCCAGTGCCGTCGTGCCCGAACCCGGCGGCCTTGCCAATTGTTCCAGCCCCTTCGCCAATCTGATCACCTTTCAGGATGGCTGCGTTCAGGGTGTGACGACCGGCAGTTCCATCGCCCGGGTGCGCACCGACTGGGTCAACGGCCCGGGTGTCAAGACGAGCGGTCTCGATTTCGCGTTGAACTATGATCTGCCGATTGGTGACCAACTGGTCCTGTCGCTTGGCGGCAATGCCTCCTTTGTCCTGGAATATGAGTTCGACGCATTCGAACTGCGCGGCGCCACTGTCGCCGAGGCCTATGACGCCGTCGGTTTCGCGAATTATAACAGGGACCCCGGAACGGTATCCGACTGGCGCGGCAATGCCTATGCGAATGTCAATTATGACATGCTGAACCTTCGCTATGTGTTCAAATATATTGACGGCGTGGATGATAATCGCTGCGCCGATACCGGCCCATGCGTAACGACGCCCGAGGGTATCGAGACCGATTTCGGTCGCCGTGTCTCCAGTTTCACCCAGCATGATCTGCACGCCACGCTGGATCTGGAAGTCGCCGGTACGGATCTGCAATTGCAGGGGTCGATCGAGAATATCTTCGACGAGGATCCCCCGGGCGCCCGCCTTGAACTGAGCTATGACCCATTCATCGGCAATCCCCTTGGACGTACATACCGGCTTGGCGCGAAGGTAAACTTCTAGCAGTGGCGCGCGGTTGATGCGCGAACCTGCACATCTGGCTGGAGGGGCGCTGGACAGGGAAATCCTGTCCGGCGCCCCTTTGTCTTTGGAGACCGGGCCGCGGGCGCGCGTCCCGCTTCGGACGAAGATCGCGTACGGGTTCGGCAGCGCCGCCTACGGCGTCAAGGACAATGGCTTCAAATATTTCCTGCTGCTATTCTACGCGCAGGTCATCGGTCTGGACGCGCGGCTGGTGTCCCTGGCGATCCTGATCGCGCTGATCGCCGACGCGTTTTCCGATCCCATCGTAGGATATTGGTCAGACAATTTCCGCTCGCGCTGGGGCAGGCGGCATCCGTTCATGTATGCCAGCGCCCTGCCGGTGGCCGTGAGCTATTATTTCCTGTGGGTACCGCCGCAGGGGATGAGCCAGACCGGGCTGTTCTGGTACGTCGTGATCCTGTCCATCGTGATCCGCACGCTCATCACCTTCAACGAGACCCCGGGCGCCGCGCTCGCGCCGGAACTTTCCGAGGATTATGACGAGCGCAATGCGCTCCTGTCGTGGCGCTATTATTTCGGCTGGACGGGCGGCAATGCGATTTCGGTCGCGGCGTTCACGCTGATCTTCCCGGCGTTCGTCACCCTGGCCATCACCAACGGCCAGTTCAACCGAGACGCCTACCAGACCTATGGCCTGATTTCCTCGATCCTGATCTTCATCGCCATCATGACCTCCGCGCTCGGGACGCACCGGTATATCGGCAAGCTGAAGGCACCGCCGCCGAAGCGCATGCTGACGATCCGGAAGATTTTCGCGGAGATTTTCGAAACCCTTGCCAGCCGGTCGTTCATGGCGCTGTTCATCGCCGCCCTGCTCGGGTTCATCGCCAGCGGTCTGGCCGCCGGTCTCGCCTTCTATTTCTCGACCTATTATTGGGGCTTCACATCGGCGCAGATCGGTATCCTGGCCCTGTGCGTGTTCATCTCGGCGATCATCGGCTCGGCGCTTGCGCCATTGATTGGCAGGATATGGGGCAAGAAGCGCGGCGCGATTGTCATCGGGCTGGTCGCCTTTACGGGCGCACCGCTGCCGATTTTCCTGCGCCTGATCGACGTGCTGCCCGCCAATGGCACGGATTTCATCTTTTATTTCATCGTGATCGCCAACACGATCGATGTCGGCCTGATCATTTGCTACCAGATTCTGGCGGCATCCATGATCGCCGATCTGGTGGAGGACGCGGAACTGAGGACAGGTCGCCGCTCCGAAGGGCTGTTCTTTGCGGCGAGCACCTTCATGCGCAAATGGGGCGAAGGGCTGGGCATCGTTGCCGCAGGCTTGGTCATTACCAGCGTGGGCCTGGCAACGGGTGCGGCGCAGGGCGACGTGTCCGATGAAACGCTATGGATGCTGGGCGCGGTCTATGTGCCGACCATCCTGACCCTGTGGCTTTCGATGATTGCGGTGATCAGCTTTTACGGGCTTACCCGTTCTGGCCATGAAGATAATCTGCGGCGTTTGAAAGAACGCCCCACCGAAGGACCAGCACAGTGAACGATATGAGCAAACCCCCGGCCCGCAGCGGTTTCGGCCTCGATCCGCGCGACGACCTCAACGATCTGCGGATGTCGGAAAAAGCGCTGCCGCTCCTGGAGAAGGTCAAGAGCTTCATCGCTGAAGTCGTCGAACCGATGAGCGAGGAATTCGAAAGACTGGGCGAGGGCCGGGCGGACCGCTGGAGCTATGCGCCCGGGCAGCTGGAAGCGCTGGAAGGCGCGAAGCAGGAAGCGCGGAAACGCGGGCTGTGGAACTTCTTCCTGCCCGACGCGGATACCGGCGAGGGCCTGTCCAACCTCGATTATGCCTATATCGCGGTCGAGCTTGGCAAGAATGCCCTGGCGTCGGAAAGCATGAACTGTTCCGCCCCCGATACCGGAAATATGGAGGTGCTGGAGCGCGTCGGCACCGAGGCGCAGAAGGAAAAATGGCTGAAGCCGCTGCTTGAAGGGGAAATCCGTTCCGCATTCGCGATGACGGAACCGCATCTGCCCTCGTCGGATGCGAAAAACGTTTCCATGTCGGCGAAGCTGGAAAATGGCGAGTGGGTCATTAACGGCGAAAAATACTATATCTCCGGCGCTGGCGATCCGCGCTGCAAGATCATGATCACGATGGTGAAGACGTCGCCCGATGCGCCGTCGCACCTGCAGCAGTCGCAGATTCTGGTGCCGATGGATACGCCCGGTGTCGAGGTGCTGGGTCCCATGAACGTGTTCGGCAAGGACGACGCACCGCACGGTCACATGCATATCAAGTTCGACAATGTGCGCGTGCCGGAGGAGAATATCCTGATGGGCGAAGGCAAGGGCTTCGAGATTTCGCAGCTGCGCCTCGGCCCGGGCCGCATCCACCACTGCATGCGGGCGATCGGTCAGGCCGAAAAGGCCCTCGACCTGATGGTGAAGCGCGGCATGAGCCGCGAGGCCTTTGGCAAACCCATCGTCCAGCTAGGCAAGAACATGGAAGTCGTCAGCCGCGCGCGCATCGATATCGAGGCGATGCGCCTGATGGTGCTGAAGGCGGCGAAAGCCATGGACGTGCTCGGCAATCGCGAGGCGCGCGTGTGGATTTCCATGGCCAAGGCCATGGTGCCGGAGCGCGTGTGCGAGATTATCGACGAGGCGATCCAGATGCACGGCGCAACCGGTGTTTCGCAGTGGACCCCGCTGGCCGATATGTACACCGGCCAGCGCACGCTTCGTCTGGCGGATGGCCCCGATGAAGTGCACCACATGGTCGTCGGACGCGCCGAAGTGCGCAGTTACGGCAGCAATAGCTGAACCATCGGTCCCAATCTGGACCCCACCCGGCCGGGCATGTGATGTGCCCGGCCGGATGATTTTGAAAGCGGCGCATGATGACAGATGAAGCCGCCCCAAATCGCTATGCGGGCGAGACCGTCAAGCTTGGCCCCGGAGGCGGAAGAGGCGGCCGCGACCTGATCGGCGGTCCGATCATGCGCACGCTGACCCTGTTTGCGATGCCGCTGCTGGTCACGAATATCCTGCACAGCTTCGCCGGCACCTGGAGCGCCGTCTGGGTGAGCCGCGTGCTTGGCCCCGAGGCGCTGATCGCCGTCGTCAATACCAACGTCTTCCTGTTCATGATGATGGGCGCGGTCATGGGCGTCGGAGCGGCGTCGGGCATCACCATCGGGCAGGCGACGGGTATCGGCGACCGGCATATGGTGAAGCGCGTGGTCGGGACCGCGATCAGCTTCGTCATGATCGCCGGGACGGTCATGGCCGCGGCGGGCTGGGTGCTGGCCCCGTGGCTGCTCGACCTGATCGACATGCCGCAGGCGGCGCGCGCGGACGGCATCGTCTTTCTGCGCGTCACATGCCTCGCCATGCCCGGGATCTTCACGTTCCTGTTCATGATGATGATGATCCGCGGGACGGGGGACGCGCGGATTCCGTTCATGTTTTCGCTGGTGTGGATCGGCGGGTCGTTCCTGCTGGTGCCATTATTGCTGAAAGGCGGCCTGGGCATCGCGCCGATGGGCATCGCGGGGGCAGCGGCGGCGAACGTGATTTCAGTGAACGTCGCGCTCGGCGCGCTGGTCGTTTATCTATATGTGACCGACAATATCATCGCGCTGCGCGCGCGGGATTTCCGCTTTTTCCGGATCGATCCGAAGCTGCTGCGGACCCTCCTCTCAAAGGGGGCGCCGATGGGGGCGGAGATGATTATCGTGCAGGGCGCGTATTTCGTGCTGCTGTCCATGGTGAATGGTTACGGCGTGACGGTGGCGGCGGGCTATAGCGCCGCCGCGCAGCTGTGGACCTATGTCCAGATGCCGGCGATGGCGCTGGCAGCGTCGATATCGGCCATGGCGGCGCAGAATATCGGCGCGGGCCGGTGGGACCGCGTGTCGCGGATCGCCCTGCGCGGATCGCTGATCAGCATGACGGCGACCAGCGTGGTCGCGGCGGCGATCTATGCGCTGGGCGATTGGCCGTTGCTGCTGTTCCTGCCGGATGGCGGTGCGTCGTTGGAGGTCGCACGGGATATTAATTACATCGTCCTGTGGGGCTGGATCGTGCTGGCGGTGACAGCGGCGCTGTCCGCCGTCGTACGCGCCAATGCGGCGATGATCCCGCCGACCATCATCTTTGCCGTGACGATGTGGCTGCTGAGGATCCCGTTTGCGAAACTGCTGCAGCCGGTTATGGGCGAAACCGCGATCTGGTGGAGCTTCCCGCTCGGCACGATCAGTTCGGCGCTGCTGGCCTATGGCTATTATCGCTGGGGCAGGTGGCGCGAAAATGCGCTTCTGGTGGAGAAACCGGCCTAGGAACGGCGCCTAGCCCGCATCATCGCCGCACGCCTCCTGCATGCGGCGTACACCCTCTGGCACGTCGGCGTAAATGGCGCAGCGCTCAAGCTCCAAATGACCCGTGAACGCCCGCTGAAGGGACTGGCGCACTTCGGCGAAACCGACGGTCAGGCGCTTCTCTTCCAGATTCTCGATAAGGCGTTCCAGCATCGCCATGCCGCTGGCGTCGATATCGTTCACGCCCTTCATATCGATGAGGAGGCACGACGCCTCCGGATGCCGCGAGAGCAGCGTCAGGAGCTGATCCTCGCAATGGCCGACATTTGCGAAATAGAGCGAACGGTCAAAGCGGATGGCAAGTACCGGCAGAGTATCGACCTCCACCTCGTTGCGGTCGACGGAGCGGAAGCGGCCGTCGCCCTGAACACGCTCGCCAAGGCGCGTGACGCGCGGCAGGCTGGAGAACCACAGGAACGCGGCGATGCCCGAAATCGCACCAACGCCAAGGCCCCATTGCACGCCAAGCCCAAGCGTTGCCGCAAAGGTGACGAAGATGACCATCCCCTCGGTGCGGCTGTGCCGCCATGTCGAGCGGATCTGCGCCGGCTTGATGAGGCCGAAAACGGCGCTGATCACGAGCGCCGCCAACGCTGTCTTTGGCAGGAGCGCGAGGGGCGCGGACAGGAACAGCACCACGAGAAGCACGATCAGGGCGCCGATGCCCGACGCGATCGGCGACCGCGCGCCGCTGTCGTAAACGAGTGCGGAGCGGCTGAAACTGACGCCGGGAGAATAGCCGCCCGAAAGCGCGGACGCGACATTGGCCGCGCCAATGGCAAGCGCCTCCTGACTGGTGTCGAGCGACTGGCGTCGGCGACCGGCAAGCGATTTTGCGACGGCCGTTCCCGGCACGAAGATGACCGCCGCGATGACGGCGCTGGAAGGGAGCAGGCCCAGCCACGCGGTCATGTCGAGCGGCGGCAGGCCGAACGGCGGCAGGCCCGAGGGGGGCTGTGTCACCTTCGGAATGTCGAGCGTCCAGATGGTGGCGGCCGCGGCGCAGATGACGAGCACGACGAACGGAATGGTCGAAACGAGCGTCCTGCGCCAGGGCGGCCTGACGCCGAGCTTCCACAGCAGGGGACGCCCGAAGCGGCTGCCGATGATGAGCGCCAGAAGCGCGCCGCCGCCCACGATGAGCGCCGTGACATCGGTCTGCGGGATCAGCGGCCAGAGGGTCGTCGCCGTCGCCATGATGGTGCCGCCGCGTTCGGCGTCGATGCCCAGAAGCGTCGGCAACTGGCTGGCCGCGATCAGAACGGCGGCGGCGGCGGTAAACCCAAGGAGCGCCGGGTCGCTGATGAAATTGACGAGGCGGCCGAGGCGGAGCGCCCCTATGGCCAGAAGAATCGCGCCGGTTTCCACAGCGAGAATGGCAGCGGCCTCAGCCGGATCGAGCGACGAGCCCGCGACCGCATCGGCAACGAGGAGCGAGGCGAGCGCGACCGGCCCCATGGAAACATAGGGACTGGTGCCGAGGCAGGCATAGATGAGCGGCGGCGCGATCGCGGTATAAAGACCAACCTCGGGAGGCAGGCCCGCAAGCGTTGCATAGGCCATGGCCTGCGGCACGAGGAGGACGGCCAGGATCAGGCCCGCGACGATATCGCTGGTCGCATCCCGGGCGGAATAATCGCCGAGCCAGCGCAGCGGCGGTACAAGGTCACGGAAACTCATCCGCGGCATCCCGCGCGGAAAATGCGGTGAAGTCAAGAAATCATGCTATAAACCCGACATTTATTGTTGCCATGTCCCGGTTTTCCCCGGAAGAACGAGGGGCCGCCGACAGGCCCGCACAAGGGAGTTTATATATGCGTTCCGTCATTCTGCTGAGTTCCACCGCCGCCTTGCTTGCGGCCTGTGCCGTTACGCCCGCGCCTCCCCCCCCGCCGCCGCCGCCGGTCGTTGCCAAGGCCGACCTGGCGCCGCCGGATGCCTATTATTTCAATTATGCCCTGCCCGCGCGCGACGCGTCGGGAACGTTCGCGTCACCGAACATCAACCTGACGGAGCAGGAAGCGATCTTCCACCTGCGCTCCGCGCTGAATGTCGCCGCCCTGTCCTGCCGCAAGATGGAAGGCATGGACATGACGGATAATTACAACACCTATATCCGCAAATACCGCCTGACGTTGGCGAAGGCGAACCGGACGATAGACGCGCGTTATGCCCGCGAAGTCGATGGCGGCAAGCGTGCGCGCGATGCGCACATGACGTCGCTATACAATCATTTCGCGCGGCCCGCGACGCTCGGGACCTTTTGCCCGATGGCGCTGAAACATCTGAATGCCGCGATTGCGCTGCCCGATACGACGGCCGCGATCACGGATTACAGCCAGACGGCCGTCCGCGAGATCGAGGACGTGTTCCAGCAGCATTATGCGAGTATCGAGCAATATCAGATCGCGTACCGGCAGGCGATGCGGGACAATGGCCAGACCCCGCCGCCCATGGCGACGGTGGCGCTGGAGGAGCAGGTCGGATCGCCGGGTGAAACGCTGTCGCCCGATGTCGCTGCCGCGATCGCGAAAGCTGCCGAGGAGGCCGACAGGGATGCCGCGGCGCCGATCGATCCCACGGACGTGCCGCAGCCGAACTAGACTCCATTTTGAAGGTGCGAGAGCCGCACGCCCCTCCCCAGGAGGCGCGTGCGGCTTTTTCGTTTCGCTAAAGCGTGACGATGAGCGAGGTCGCGCCGGTGATGTCGCCCCTCGCCACCCGCTCATAGGCGTCGCGCGCATTGGCGATGCCGCCGATGGTTTCGACATCGGTGTGCGGTCCGGCGAAACCCACAAACTCGGCCCAGGCCGATGCCATGGCGCTGCGGAGGCCACTGGCGCCGAGGCGGCGCTGCTCGCTTTCCATGACGGTCGGCGCGAAGAACATCTTGGCCTCAGGAGGCGGTGCCTCTTCGCCCGATTGTACATCGGTCCAGTGCGTCATGCCCACGGCCATCGAATAGCCGAGACGCGGGCCGAAACGCTCGTGAACGGCGTGGCGAAGCGCGCGATTGCCGGCGAAATCGATATAGGCTGAGGCCTTGTCATCGGCGATCCGGTCAAGCTGATCATAGGCCAGAACGCGGTCATAAATGCCTAGCCCTTCGCAGAATTCCACATTTTGCGGCGAGGTCAGCCCGATGCGTTCAGGAGGTGCCTCTTTTCGCGTGCCATAGCTCCAGGCTGCGCCGATCGCGGTCTTTGATGAGGCGCTGGAGAACATGACCTGCCTGGCGCCGTAGTCGCTGGCACCGAGCATCTGCTGCGCGATCAGCCAGCCTGTGGTGAAGAGCGGCCGGTAAAGCGCGGTCGTGTTTTCCCGGTCGCTGGAAGGCTGTTCGGCGGCGCGGTCATAGCGGTTATAGACCGGCGAAAGACCCTGGCGGTGTTCGCTGGAATCGGAAAAGCCGCGGGCGTCGACATCATCGACATCGACGATGAGTTTTTCACCCAGCGGCCAATAGCCGTAGACCCGCTCACCCTTGGTGACGCCGCTGGCCTTTGACGCGATGCACTCGCCATATCCCCAGACGGGCAGACCGCCATATCCGTCGGGCATGGGGAAAAAGCGCCAATAGCCCATCATGTCACCCGCGGCGGCATAGGTGACGTTATTCGCCGTGAGCGCGACGCGGTCGATTTTGAACAGGGCCTGTCCGCGCGCCAGTGCGGGCGCATCGCCGCCATCGCCGACGGTCGCGGACTTGATATCGGCGCGGTCGATCATCACCCGCTGGCCAAATACCCGTTGCATGGGCTCGTTCATGTTCGCGTCTCCCGGCGGTTCGCTGCGTTGATTCCCTTTGACCATAGTCTGAAAACCTGCCGCAGGGGGAGGCATTTGTCGCCCCATGATTATGAAGCGGTCATTGGCGGCGCGCAGACCCGTTCGCCGCTGCACATATAAAAGCGCGCCCACCCGAAGATGGACGCGCCTTCATGTGATTGCCGGCCGGGCGTCATGCCCGAACCGGGAACGCACAAACCGTTACGCTTTGCGGCGACGCGCGGCGCGCAGGCCCAGCAGGCCAAGGCCGAACAGCGCGAGCGCCGCAGGAGCGGGAACGGGGTCTGGATCGGGATCGACCTGATCCTCGATGAAGCCGATCAGATTGCGGGTCAGGTTCTGTTCCGGTTCCGACGCCGTCGTCTGCATGAAGTTCACGTCGAAGATTGCGGTCAGCGCACCGTCGAGCGCGTTGGACAGGTCACCAACGCCCCACGCCACGCCGGTACCCGCAGTGCCGTCGGCATTGCGGGTAATCCAGTCGCCGGATCCGACTCCGTTAACGCCGCCGGGCGCGCTGAAGCTGACGCTCGTAACGGGAGCGGGGCCGGTGAACGGTGCGATAACCGTCTGGGCGCTGGACGGAACGGTGAAGCCCAGAGCGCCGCCGCCGGCCGCAGCGATCAGCGACAGGACGCTGCTGTTACGTGCTGCAAAATTGCTGTTTTCGCCCATGACAAACATGCCGCCGCCATTTGCAAGATAATTCAGATACTGGGTTTCCTGCGCGCCGGTGATCGCGGTGGCGCTGCTGAAGCGGATGTCCCAGACCTGCGAAAAGCCGCTGAGATCGCCGGGAACCATGTCGAACAGCGTGACGGTGTTGCCCGCAGCCTCGTGCAGGGTCGTCAGCTGCGTCGTAATCGACGCCGTCGTGCCGGATTCGGATGTCTGCGATGCGCCGTTGATGATGGCAATCGGTGCCGCCATGGCCGTTGTCGCGAAGAGCGCAGCCGACGCTGCGATGGAGATGGTGATGAGTTTCATGGACGTGCCCCTTCCTGGATCCAAACGTGTCTCATTCTATGAGATCATCATCGGGTTCCCAGCAAGATCTGGGCCAGAAATAGGAAATTGTTTAAAAACAAATTATTGCAAATATTCCCTCTCCGTTATGGACACAAAAGTGTAAAGAATGCCGACACTTTTTCGTCTTTCGGAAGATGTGCGTTACGGAGCTTACCTGACAGGTAATAAAGATGCTGATGCCCAATAATATTGGCCACGTGACGGGACTGTATATCCATCACGCCGCTAGTTGCACATGCTTCTCATTTCGCGCACGGGTTTCGTTCTGATTGTTTAGCGCCGGACAATCGAAAGAAGCATGATCGTGATTTTTGCGAAAACGCCGCCGCCAAGGAGGATGCGCGCTGCCAGACCCGAGGCCGGTTGCCGTCCTTCGCCAGTCTTCGCCTGACACAGGAAGGGCCGGGTCATGCCCGGCCCTTCCGACGATTTCAGATAGCGCCCCGGTCAGTCGGACGTTGCGGCGGCGCCCTTGGCGTAGAGGCCCTGTTCCTCAAGGCCCTTGATCACATCAACCTCAACCTTGGCATTATACTCAGCGACCGTTTTGGGAGCGACCTTGACAGGCCTCAGGTTGTCGTGAACATCGTACCGCTACCAAAAGGAGTTTTTTAATGAAATTGTTCATTGGTTCGCTAGCAGTGCTATTATCGACCGGCGCGGTCGCTGAAACAATTACGAATGCGGACGTGGTGCAACTGGTTGACTTGAAGATCGGCGACGCTGCGATCGTGGCAAAGATTGAGGCGTCCGAGCCCGATTTTGCTCTGTCCACTGACGATATGATCGCATTGAAAAACGCGAACGTCTCCGGCGAGGTGATCGCTGCTATGCTGCGCGCCGACACGGAGGCCAGGCAACGGCCCGTCGAATTATCTGAAAGTTCTGCCGATCCGTTGGTTCCTCACCGCCAAGGCGTGTATTTACTCGCTGATTGGGAGGCGGAGCCGCGAATGATGCGGATTGACCCCATCACATCGAACCAGACGAAGACAGGCGGTCTGTTTGGTTATGCGCTGACAGCCGGAATTGCATCGTTAAGTGTCAAAGCGGTTATACCCGGAGAAAACTCGCAACATATCGCTCGGCAAGCCCAGCCCAAATTCTATTTCTACTTCGATCAGGCAGTTCCCAACGGGACAAGTCCGTCGCTCTGGACGAGCGCGTTTGGCGGATCGATTATTTCCCCCAATGAATTTTCCTTGGTTCGACTGAAAGAGAAGAAGAAGCGTCGCGAAGCCCGGGTGGGGTCGGTGAACATTGCAGGCGCAAAATCTGGAGTGATGGACAAGGATCAGATTGCGTTTTCCACAGAGGAACTGAGCGCCGGAATATTTATGGTGACTCCGTCAATTCCATTAGAGCCAGGTGAATATGGCTTCGTTTTGTCAAGTTCTGCTGGCGGGGGAAGTGCCCTGACTGGACAGGGCGCGCAAACGTCGCGCGTCTTCGATTTTTCGATATCGGAGGGATCTTACGACCCGCAGTAAACCGGCCCTGAAACCATGAAATTACTTTCGTCTTTGACGTTATTTTGGGGCGCGCGTCACCGATAGGATATCCGTTCTAAGCATGTCGATGAACATGGCAGCGGCGCTACAAGCGCTATGGCGCGCCCTTTGACCGCGCTCAGGGTGGGCGGCGCGTTTAGGCGCTGTGTCTGCGGACGGGTAAGTTGGCGCGCGCCTTGCTGGTGTCCCGGGTGAGTGCCTAGATTCCCATTTTGCGCTTGCGGCTTTTGCCGTAGCGGTCCTTGCGGGTGCCGGGCAGGCCCTCGGTGGCGCGGCCTTTGGGGCGGGTGAGCTGGAGGTCGGCGGGGAGGCCGAGGTCGTCGGCTTCGAGCTGCCGGATTTCGTCGCGGATGCGCCCCGCTTCCTCAAATTCGAGGTCGGCGGCGGCCTTTTGCATCCTGTCCTCAAGCTCCTTGATATACGCCTTGAGGTTGTGACCGGGGCCGGGCGCGTCCGGTTTGCTTTCGCCGGGCATGCCGCGGTCCTTGCCACTGCGGTCGCTGCCCTTGTCGGCCATGGCGACGATGTCGCCAATGGCCTTGCTGATGGTGGCGGGCGTGATGCCGTGTTCCTCATTATACGCGACCTGCTTTGCACGGCGGCGGTCTGTTTCGGTGAGGGCGCGTTCGATGCTGCCCGTGATTGTATCGGCGTAGAGGATCACGCGGCCATCGACGTTGCGCGCGGCGCGCCCGATCGTCTGGATGAGCGAGGTTTCGGAGCGCAGGAAGCCTTCCTTGTCCGCGTCGAGAATGGCGACGAGGCCGGTTTCGGGGATATCGAGGCCCTCGCGCAGGAGGTTGATACCGACGAGGACGTCATAGACGCCGAGGCGCAGGTCGCGGATCAGTTCTATGCGTTCCAGCGTTTCGACGTCGCTGTGCATATAGCGGACCTTGATCCCCGCCTCGTGCAGGAATTCGGTGAGGTCTTCGGACATGCGCTTGGTGAGCGTGGTGACCAGACTGCGATAGCCCTTCGCCGTGGTCTCGCGCAGCTCGCCGATCAGATCGTCGACCTGGCTTTCCACCGGGCGGATCTCGACGGGCGGGTCGATGAGGCCGGTGGGGCGGATCACCTGTTCGGTGAAGACGCCGCTGGTCTGCTCCAGTTCCCATTTCCCCAGCGTGGCGGAAACGAAGGTCGTCTGCGGGCGCATGGCGTCCCATTCCTCGAATTTGAGGGGGCGGTTGTCGATGCAGCTGGGCAGGCGGAAGCCATATTCGGCAAGCGTCAGTTTGCGGCGGAAATCGCCCTTTGACATCGCGCCGATCTGCGGCACGGTCTGGTGGCTCTCGTCGATGAAGAGAAGCGCGTTTTCGGGCAGATATTCAAAGAGCGTGGGCGGCGGTTCGCCGGGCAGGCGGCCGGTGAGGAAGCGGGAGTAATTCTCGATCCCCGCGCAGCTGCCGGTGGCGGCGATCATTTCGAGATCGAAATTCGTGCGCTGTTCGAGGCGCTGCGCTTCCAGGAGCTTGCCCTCGGCCTCGAACTCCTTCAGGCGCTCGGCGAGTTCATGTTTGATGGCGCTGGTCGCCTGTTTCATGGTCGGGCCGGGCGTTACATAATGCGAGTTGGCGTAGACCTTGATCGCGTCCATCCTGGCGCCGCGCTCGCCGGTCAGCGGGTCGAATTCCGCGATCTCCTCGATCTCGTCACCGAAGAAGCTGATGCGCCACGCCATGTCCTCCAGATGGGAGGGGTAGAGTTCCAGCGTGTCGCCGCGCACGCGGAAGCTGCCGCGCACGAAATTCGTATCGTTGCGCTTATATTGGAGAGCGACGAGCTTGCGCATGATTTCACGCAGGTCGGCCGTCTCGCCCTTCTTCAGCTTGCACGTCATTGCGGAATAGGTTTCCACCGACCCGATGCCGTAGATGCAGGAGACCGAGGCGACGATGATGACGTCATCGCGTTCGAGGAGCGAGCGGGTGGCGGAATGGCGCATCCGGTCGATGGCCTCGTTGATCGAGGATTCCTTCTCGATATAGGTGTCGGAACGCGGGACGTAGGCTTCCGGCTGGTAATAATCGTAATAGCTGACGAAATATTCCACCGCGTTGTTCGGGAAGAAGGTCTTGAACTCGCCGTAGAGCTGCGCCGCGAGGATCTTGTTATGGGCGAGGACCAGCGTCGGGCGCTGCGTGCGCTGGATGGTCTGCGCCATGGTGTAGGTCTTGCCCGAGCCGGTGACGCCGAGAAGGACCTGGCTCCGTTCGCCCTCGTTCGCGCCCGCGACGAGTTCCTCGATGGCCGTGGGCTGATCGCCGGCGGGTTCATAATCGCTGATCAGCTCGAATTTGCGGCCGCCCTCCGCCTTTTCCGGGCGCTCGGGACGGTGCGGCGTGAACACCTGCTGGTCATTGGGGTCGGCTGTCGACGTTCGGATCGCGATTTCAGGCATGGGGTCAATATGGAGATGCCCGGGCGCGCGCGCCAGTGCGATCGACCCCTGGCGAAACTGTCGGTATTTTTTACATGTTAACAAAGGTTAAGGTCGCATTAGGCATCCTTGCCCCTCTTTCGCGGCGATAATCCCGGTCTGGCACGGCGATTGAAAGGGAAGGGGCAACTCGCAATCGAAATCAAAGGATGCCCCCCATGAAGACGCTCTCCAAAGTTTCCGCCCTGTCCTTTGTCATCGCGGCTGGCCTGTCCTTTGGCGCCAATGCCGGGATTATCGCCACGGGCGCACCAACGGGTGCCGTGACGCTTGGCAGCCCCGATGACATTCTGGGCGGCACATTTGTTGCCGACGCCGATACGCTCGAGTCGTTCTCGATCTGGGTTTCCGACAATAATGAACAGGGGACGACCGCGTCGTTTTACGGCGTTGTCGCTGAAGTCGACGGCGACGGCTTCCCGACCGCAAATCTGCTTTACACCAGCGCCATTCAGGGCGGCGTGAAGGCCGAAACGGAATTCACCTTCTTCCCGGGGATCACGCTGACGGTGGGCCAGACCTATTTCATCGGCTTCGACCAGGGTTTCTATGCGCCGGACGTGAGCGCAACCGGCACCAGCGCCCTTGACCTGGGGACGGTCGCGGCGAGCGGCGACAATGTGGGCGGCATGGTCGTCGGCCGCTTCAACCGCTCGCCGAGCACGACGTTCGAGCGGTCGAACCGCGACATTGCCGGGACCATCGTGATGACGAATTCCGGCGCGTTGCAACAGGTCCCCGCACCCGGCGCGCTCGCCTTGCTGGGTCTTGGCGTCTTGGGCATGGCCGCCGCCCGCCGCCGCCGGGCCGCCGCCTGAGCACGATATACCGAAATGCCGTAAGGCATCGGGTGTGGGGCGCGTTGGCCCGAGTCCCACATCCGTCATTGTCGACACCGGAACCGGGATGCCGATTGGGGTGTCCCGGTTTTGGTGTTTCCTTTCCAGATGCCCGCATTCCTGCGGCGACGGAGGCGTTGACTGCCGCTGTGGAAAAAATAGGGTGCATAGTGATTTTGATCACGGGTTGGCGCTGAACGATCCGTTATCGAGCCGCGCATGGCAGTGAATCACTTTTGGGAGAGACGTTTTGAAATTCGCGATTTACACGCTTCTGATTGCCGCAGCCGCGACCGGCGCCCAGGCCATCACACCGGGGAAATGGTCGACGACCGGCAAGACCGTCGATTTTCAGATGCAGATGCCGCCGGGTGTCCCCGCCAGCGTCGTGGACATGATCAAGAGCCGGATGGCGGGGCAGTCCTATTCCTCATCCCAGTGCATCACGCGCGACGACATCGACAAAGCGCCCGAGAAAATGTTCAGCGAGTCCAACGGGCAGTGCAAATATGACCGTTTTGACATGTCGGGCGGAAAACTCGACGCCGTGGCGAGCTGCAAGATGCAGGGGGTGCGCATGCGTATGGAAATGACGGGTACGCATACAGACACGACATTCCAGACCCGTATGAAGATGACCGGCGATGGCGACATGGGGCCAATGACGATCATTTCCGAGGGTTCGGGGACGCGGACGGGCGATTGCTAGTCCGCGCGTGACCGGCGAAACCGATCTCCGTACGCTGCTGCGGACGATGTCGGCGGTGCTGGCAGATGGGCTGTATGTTTTTGCCAGTGTCACCGCTGTCACCGCCAATGCCGTTCCCGCAGATATTTCCGTGCGGATGCGGCTTGAGGAAGCAGAAGGCGTTACGCTCATTCTGTTGAAGGATGATGCGAAGGCGGCCGGGCTGGCTTTTGAGTTTCCGTGCCGGATGATCACGCTGAACGTGCATTCTTCGCTGGCGGCGGTGGGCTTTCTGGCGCGGATCACCACGGCGCTGGCAAAAGCGGGCATAGGTGTGAACCCTGTGTCGGGCTTTCACCATGATCATCTGTTCGTGCCCGATGGGCGGGAACGGGATGCGATGGCGGTGCTGGCGCAGGTGAGTGCGGGCAAATAGCCGCCGCCCTTGCCCCTCCTACCGCCGGTCGAACTTTTTCCATCTGAGGGCATGGCCGCCGTCGATCATGGCGGCGTTCAGTTCCAGGCCGTCCTCGCGCCAGCACCAGGCAACGACGCGGCCATAGCTGGTGCCGGTCTTTTCGCAGGTCAGGCGCTGGTGGAGCGCGAGTGCCCGCAGGGCGTCGCGGGCGGACGCGCCCGAAGCGTCCGGGCAGGGGTGGCCGGGCATGCAGGTCTCATCGAGTTCACGCGCAGCCACCGCCGCGAGGCGGATCTTCGTACCATCGGTGCAGTAGATGGGGCCGTCGCCGTCGTGGACGCCGGTGACCTGGCAGATGAACCGGTTTGGGGGCGCGGCGGCGGCGATATCGCCGAGACACCTTTGCGGCAGGCCAAGCACGATCAGCGCGAAGGTAATGAGCGCGAGCGGCAAGGCCGTCCCGATCGCGAAAGCACGAGTGGTCATCATTGGAATGTGATCACCGCTCGTCTAGGAAATCACCCATGTTTACATCCGATTTCGACCGATCCGCGCGGGCGGATACGCAATGCGGCACATGATTTCGTTTTGGGGAGGCGCGCGGGCACTGCGGAAGGCGCGGCACAGGGAAATCACCGAAATGGACATGATCACGACGCAGGCCCTCGCCAGGCCGACCGCGGCGGCGTATGGCTGGTGCGTGACATGCGGTGACGAGATCGCCGAACAGCGCCTTTGCCTGGACCCTGCGATGACCCCCACTACCGGATGCGCCACATGAACGAGATCGTGACCCGCTTTGCGCCGAGCCCCACGGGGCGGCTGCACGTCGGCAATATTCGTGCGGCGCTGATCAACTGGCTGTTCGCGCGGAATGGCGGGGGGCGGTTCCTGCTGCGGCTGGACGATACCGACGCGGAGCGCTCGCGCGCGGAATATGCCGATGCCATCGTCGACGATCTGGCATGGCTGGGACTGAGCCCGGACGGAACGGTGAAACAGTCCGAGCGCACCGCGCTGTATGACGCGTCGTTCCGGAAGCTGCGTGATGCCGGGCGGATCTATCCCGCCTATGAAACGGCGGACGAACTCGACCTGAAGCGCAAGGTACAGGCCGCGCGCGGCCTGCCGCCGGTCTATGACCGCGCGGCGCTGAAACTGTCCGACGCAGAGCGCGCGCGGCTGGAGGCGGAAGGGGTGAGGCCGCACTGGCGGTTCCGGCTGGACATGGACGGTCCGGTATCGTGGCACGATCTGGTGCGCGGCGAGGCGCATATCGATCCGGCATCGCTGAGCGACCCGGTCGTGCGGCGCGCGGACGGCAGCTGGCTATACATGCTGCCGAGCGTCATCGACGATATTGATATGGGCGTAACGCATGTGGTGCGCGGCGAGGATCATGTGACGAATTCCGGTGTGCAGCTCCAGATGTTCGCCGCGCTGGGCGCGAAGGCACCGGAATTTGCGCATGTCAGCCTGCTGACGGGCGCGGAGGGTGACAAGCTGTCGAAGCGGGCGGGCGCATTGGGGCTGGATGCGCTGCGCGAGATGGGTGTCGAGCCTGTCAGCATTGCGGCGCTGCTGGCGCGGATCGGGACGTCGCAGCCGGTCGAGCCTGTCGCCGGTCTTTCCGAACTGGCGGCGGAATTTTCCTTCGCTCAGTTCGGGCGGGCCCCCGCGCGGTTCGATCCCGCGGACCTGTTGCCGCTAAATGCGAAGATATTGCATGCGGCGGACCATGCGCGCGTCGCGGACCGCCTGCCGCCGGACATGGACGAGGCGGCGTGGCATGTGATCCGGCCGAACGTGCAGACTATCGGCGATGTCAAAGCGCTGTGGCAGATCGTGACAGGGCCGGTGGCAAGCACTGCCGCCGCCGAAGACGCGGCATATCTGGCGGAAGCCGCCTCCGCGCTGGCTGAACTGCCATGGGGCGACGATATCTGGCCGCGCTGGACGGCAGCGCTGAAGGCCGCGACCGGACGTAAGGGGCGGGCGCTGTTCCTGCCGCTGCGGCAGGCGCTGACGGGCGAGGATCATGGCCCGGAAATGGCGGGCCTGGTGCGGCTGATTGGGCGCGAAGAGGTGCTGGCGCGCCTTGAGGCGGCATGACGGCGCGGTGCCCGGACGGCGCGGCCACATCTGGCAGAGTACTGATCTTGAAGAGATAAATCCTGTCATGCTCCGCTGAAAAGAGCTGGACATGCGTGAGCGTTTCGACACCGTAACTTGACAAATGGGAGTGATGTAATACCGTAACAACACGCTCCGTGGGAGGATTGGAGTGCGAGGAGGAGGGTGAAATGTCTTATATTGAAACAGGAAATCCAAGGCGCAGCCCGGCGGCCATTCTGGTCACCGGCGGCGCACATGTCGTGATCGGCTGGATGGCCCTGACGCTGGCGGGCGTCGTACCGGGCCCGGTCACATCGCTGCCACCGATCGTCCTGAAGCCGAACATCGAGGAACCGAAGAAAACGCCGCCGCCGCCGGAGCCCGACGTGAATTATGTGGACGTCCCCCCTCAGCTGGCGCCGCCGGACATCGATGTGCAGGTTCCGCTGCAACCCGACGCTCCGCTGATTTTCGATCCGGAAATCCCAGCCCTGCCCCGGCTGGAACCAGGACGCGGGGGTGAGGGGACGGTTGCGGTCGAGCCGCCTCCGCGCGAACCGGTGCTGACCAAAGGCCGCCTGAACGAGCGATATGCGCGGGATTTCCAGCCGCCCTATCCGACGAGTGCAAAGCGGGCGGGTCATGAGGGCGTCGTCGCGGTGACTGTGCAGGTCGGCACGGACGGGCGCGTCGCATCCGCCAGCATCGCGCAGTCCAGCGGACATCAGGCGCTGGACCGGGCCGCGCTGAAACAGGCGCGACAGCGCTGGCGCTTCGTACCGGCAACGCGCGACGGCGTGGCGATCGAAAGCACATTGACGATCTCCGTAAGGTTCGAGATCGAAAACGCGTAAATCCGCGCCCAGGATTGGCGGGCCTAGGTCTTGCGGCGATTTTGTATGAGTGTGGCGAGAATGGCGAGGATGATCCCGACGCCGAGGCCGGACAGGAAGCCGATGGACGGCTGACCCTGGAATATGCCGATCACCGCGCCGATGATCACGGCGAACGCCAAAAGAATTCCCGCTGCACTCATATGAATTCACCTGTCACAATTGTACCAAAACGGGACGCTGCGAGCATATTTTCGAACCGCCGCCGCAACCACTGCACGGCTCGCCCCTGAGTGCGACATAATGGCATAGTCATTGCATGAAAGCCTGCAGGGCCAGGTTTCTGTAGTGGGGAGTAGCCATGCACATCCAGTCGGTTAGCGATCGACACTCGTTCAACGAGGCCGCGATGTTGGTTGAACGGTTCGGCGATGAGGCTGTGCTGGAAGCGGCGACCATCGCCGATGCACATTTGAATGCCGGGGACACGCCGAACTTTGCGCGCTGGCGCCAGGTTGAGCAGGCGATTCTCATGCTTCAGCTGGTAGACGTCGTCGGCGAGGTGCACTGACCTGCCGGGCGCCCATGCGCTCCAGCCGCAGGAGCGCGCCAAGTGTCATCGCGACCTGCGCCCGCACTTCGCCATCATCAATGCCAAGTTCCGTTTCGATGGACTGCGCCAGCAGCGCATGTCCAAGCGCCGGTAGCATCACGGCGAGCGTGACCCGCGCGGAGTCGATCTTTCGGCGCCCCGGGACTTCGCCGGTCAGAACCTCGACAAGGTCAGCCACCGCCGCGTGAAACTGTGCCAGATCGGCAGGCTTTCCCGATAGCTGAACCCATGCGATCAGGCGTGTGGCCCCGCCGGGTCCGAAAGCATCGAACACTGTGTCGACGATTTCGCGCGGTGTGGTGCGCTTTTCGCGCAATTCCGCGGCAAGATGTTCGACGATGCCGGTAAGCTCGCGGGTCATGGTGCCGATCAGCGCGCGGTGCAGGCCGCCCACCGATCCGAAATGATGCGTGATGTTGCCATGCGTCATCCCAAGCGCCCTTGCGACCGCCTTCAGCGTGACCGCCTGCGGGCCCTCTGCAATAAGAAGTTCACGCGCGGCCGCTATGGCATCGGCGCGCACGGCCTCGGGCGGGCGGCGGCTTTTACGAATCTTTATTGGCATCGGTGACAATTAGTTTAAGATGAGCGACATGACGGCAGCCAGAATCGATCATCCCCTCAACATCAGTTCTTCCCATATTGACCATATGGGGCACGTGAATAATGCCGTCTACCTGTCATGGGTTCAGGAAGCGGTCGTGTCGCACTGGGAAACCTTCGCGCCGGCGTCGGCGCAGGCGGCTTATCTGTGGGTCGCGCTGAAGCACGAAATCACCTATCGCAAGGCCGCCTTTCTGGAAGACAGCCTGGTCGCGAGTGTCGCGCTGGAGCGGGTGAAGGGCGTGCGCGCCTTTTACCGGACGATCATTCACCGCGGCGAAGAGGTGCTTGCCGAAGTTGACAGCATCTGGTGCTCCGTCGACGCGCAATCCCACAGGCCCGTTCGCGTCGCGCGCGAAATCGTCGGCCGGTTTCTGGGCGGTGCGGACCCGAAATAGCGGGCCGTTATACCGCGCGGGGCGCGTGTGCGGCCCGGGTCGCCGCATCATTTTCGACAACCACATTCGCGGCCATATCGATGTCATCCGACGCGGCATTAGGGCGGACGTCCCGCGCCGGGGCCGTTTCGCCGCGCAGATGCCGATAGAGGGCGAGGCCGCCCATCACGGCAAGGCCGCCAAAGGCAGCGCCGCGAAAGCGCCGTGAGGCGAGGCCAAGGCCGATCGCCGCACCCACCGGACCGCCCACGCGGGCCCCTACGGCGTCCGCCGCCTTCTTGCCAATTGCTGCCCCGATAAATCTGCCGATCATGACGTCCTGCTTTCGCTGATGTGAATCTCTGACCGAACAACCGTCCGGGCTGCATTCCGGTTCCTGCCGCCGGACCAGCTAAATGAGGTATTTTGCCGCGACGAAACCGCCGATGAATAAAATGCCGATCAGCGTGGTGATGAGGCCGAAATGCCGGTCGAGCAATGCCTTCATCGGTTCGCCGAAATAGCGCAGCAGACCGGCCAGCAGGAAAAAGCGCAGACCGCGCCCGATGACGCTGATCGCCAGCATGGTCCAGAGCGAGAAGCCTGTCGCGCCGCTGGCGATGGTGAAAATCTTGAAGGGGACGGGCGATACGGCGGCAAGAAAGACGATGCTGATGGCCTGGGAGTTGAATGTCTCGGCGAGAGAGGCGAACTGTTCTTCTGCGCCGTAGGTACTGAGCAGCCACGTGCCGACCGTATCGAACAGACTTGCACCAATGACCCAGCCAAGCGCGGCGCCGAGGACGGAGGTAATGGTCGTGATCGCGGCGAAGCGGAATGCCTTCAGCGGCCGTGCCAGCGCCATGGGGGCAAGAAGTACATCGGGCGGGATCGGGAAGAAGCTGGATTCCATGAACGAAATCAGGGCGAGCCATCGCTCCGCCAGCGGATGTGCCGCTTTTGCGAGTGTCCAGTGATATAGGCGTTTCAGCATCATGTGCCCGCTACTGCGTTGCCGCGGCGGCGTCCACTGAACAGTTTCCTGACGATGCTTGCCGAATGAGCGTTCAGTCGGCGGCGCGCAGGGAGGCCGCGGCGGCAAATGGTGCGATCGCAACAAGCAGGAGAGCCGCCGCGGCGGTCAGTCTGAGCGACCCGCCGCTGCCGAAGATCAGCACAGGCAGGGCGAAGGGAAGCACCACGACGCCCGCGATTGCCGTGCCCGCCCGGCTGCCTGCGGTCAGCGCGGCGGCGATGACGCCGAGCGCCGCGAGCGCCGAACTGCCGATGAGGAGAGCCGGGATCAGCGCGGCGTCGATGCCGAGGAGCGGGATCGAAAGCACAGCGGCGGCGACCAGGGCGGGCGCCAGACCGAGCCAATGCGAAATCATCCGGGCGAACATGATCAGTTCAAGCGAGAGGCCGGATATGCGCAGGCGGTCCATCGCACCGGTATCGAGGTCTTCGGCGATCAGCGTGCCGATGGGCAGGAGGCTGGCCAACAGGGCGGCGATCCAGATCGTGCCGGGGCCGATGCGGGCAAGAATGGCCGCATCGGGGCCAACGGCAAAAGCGGTGAGACTGACGATAATCAGGAAAAACACGACCGGCAGCAACATTTCCGGCAGGCGCACGTGGCGGCGGATGAGACGCGCAAGTGTCATCCGCTGACCCCGGCCTGGCGGCTGAGGGTCAGCGTCCGGGCATCCGGCAGGTCGGTCTCTCCATGCGTGGCGGCGACGATGATACCGCCATGATCGCGGTGGTTCTGGATCATGGCGGCGAGACGCGCGCGCCCCTCGCTGTCGAGCGCGGCGCCGGGTTCGTCCATCAGCCAGATGTCGGCATCTTCCTCGGCAAGCAGCCAGAGAGCGGCGCGGCGCTGCTGACCCTGCGAAAGAATGCCGATGGGCACGGAAAGCAGCGATGCGACGCCCATGGCGTCACCGCGCGGTGGCCGGCCGAGCCAGCCTGCGAATTCCTGCGCCAATGTCCGGCGCGGTGACAGGGCGTTCCGATGGCCGAGCCAGCCGAGGCGGCCATCGATCCTGACGTCGCCTGTGGTGGGGGTGAGCAGGCCCGCAAGCGTGCGCAGCAGGCTGGATTTTCCAGACCCGTTCGCTCCTGTCACGCGCAGGGCATCGCCGGCCTGAAGGGCCAGATCGAGATTTTCGAACAGCGAAACGGTACCGCGCGTCAGGGACAGGTGACGGACGACCAGGGAGGACATCCGCAGCGCGCTACTGGCCTTCCGGAGCCGCTCCGGAGATATCGGCACTGGCCGGCGGCGGACCGCCAGCGACAGATCCGGGTGCCACCGCGAGCAGTTCGACCTCGAAAATCAGGTCCGAGCCCGGCGGGATCGCATCGCCCGCACCGCGCTGGCCGTAGCCAAGTTCGGACGGGATCAGAAACCGGTATTTGGAACCGGGCGTCATCAACTGCAGACCCTCGGTCCAGCCCGGGATCACCTGACCCACGCCAAAGACGGCGGGTTCGCCGCGCACATAGCTTGAATCGAAGACCGTACCGTCATCGAGCGTGCCTTCGTAATGCACCAGGACGGTATCGTTCGGGCCCGGAGCGGTCGCCCCTTCCTCACCCTTGCGCAGCACCTGATATTGCAGGCCGCTTGCCGTCGTCTCAAGAGCGAGATGGCGCGTGCCGACGCATGAAAACAGGCCCATCGCCACGGCGGCGAGGACGAGGAGGCCGAGCCAGAAGCCGACGCCCTGCTGGCGCACCTGCTTCCGGGGCATCGGGTCGGCGATGGTCGAACGCTTGGCCATCAATCTGCTCTTTCGTCAAATGTCCGAACGGATAGCTTCCCCGAACAGACGTGAACAGTGTTCAGCGAACGCCGTCGCGCTCTTCGCGCTTCCGCTCCAGCTTACGGGCGCGGCGGATGGCGGCGGCATGTTCGCGCGCCCGCTTTTCCGAAGGCTTTTCGTAATGACGACGCAGCTTCATCTCGCGGTACACACCCTCACGCTGAAGTTTCTTCTTTAGCGCACGTAGTGCCTGATCGACATTGTTATCGCGAACGATGATCTGCATGTGGGTTCGTCACTCCAATAATTATAAATGGTTGGCACAATAGCGCACCGAGCCGGTGAGTGTTCCCACCAGCAAAACAGGCGGCCCCTTACCAATGGCGTCAGGCGCGCGCAAGGCGCTAAGCGAGTCGGAGCGCGCGAAACGTCGCGCGGGGTTGCGAACCGGCCATGACACGTTGCATCATGGATCCCATGTCGAAATCGAAAAACGCCGGGCCAGACTCCGCAGATCCAACAGCGCATCCCGCGGGGGAATATGCGCCTGCCGAAATGACGCTGGACGAACTGCGGCCCGTGCTGGTGCGCGATATGCTGCCCGATGTCGCGTTTGACGGCTGGGGCTGGGAAGCGGCGGAGGCCGCGGCCGAACGACTCGATGTGCCGGCCGAGCGCGTGAAACTGCTGTTCCCCGCGGGCCCGATCGACATGATCGTCGCGTGGCTGCGGATCGCAGATGAGGATATGCTGGCCGCGCTGTCTGCCGAGGGCGTTTCCGACATGAAGATACGCGACAGGATTCGCCGCGCCGTCGAAATTCGGCTGGAGCAGGCGGAACCCAATAAGGAGGCGGTGCGCGAAGCCTCGAAAATCCTCGCCTATCCGCGGCATGCCATGACGTCGGTCAGAAGCCTGTGGACAACGGTCGACGCGATGTGGCGGATCGCCGGTGATACGGCAACCGATTATAATTATTACACGAAGCGCGGGATCCTGTCGGGGGTTTATTCGTCCACGCTGCTCTATTGGCTACAGGATGACAGCGAGGATTTCGCCGATACGCGCGCGTTCCTGTCGCGGCGCATCGACAATGTGATGCAGTTTGAAAAGGGCAAGGCGGAGCTGCTGCGGGCGAAGCGGCGTCTGCCGAGCATCAGCCGCTTTTTCGGACGCCTGCGCTACCCGGGCGTGTGAATCCCGCGCGCGCAGGCACGGCCCGCCGCCGCCATATGTACGCGCAGTCCACGGGGCTATAGCCAATGCCGACCAATGGTGATAATCAATCGCAATAGCGAAACTTTTGCGAGTGTAGATGGCCCCCATGCGAATCGATCAGCTGACCCCCGGCACCGTCGCGCACATCGTTGCGATCGATCTTGACGAACTGGGGGAGCGCCGTCTGCGCGAACACGGTCTGGACGAAGGCGTGGAAGTCGAATTGCTGCACCGCGCCGCCTTTGGCGCCGACCCGCTGGCGGTCCGCGTGGGCAATGCCTGTGTGGCGATGCGCCGCTCCCAGGCGGCCGGCGTGACGGTCAGGGTGGCCCAGCGCCTAGAGGCCGCTGAATGAGCGAGGTCATGACAGCGCCCGTCGTGGCGCTGGTCGGTAATCCCAACGCGGGAAAGACGAGCCTGTTCAACGCGCTGACCGGCGCGCGGCAGAAGGTCGCGAACTATCCGGGTGTTACTGTCGAGCGGAAGGCGGGCACGTTGACGCTGCCGGACGGATCGCGCGCCGAGCTGATTGACCTGCCCGGTGCCCATAGTCTGGAGCCCCGTTCGCCCGACGAGGAAGTAACGCGCGACGTGCTGGTCGGGGCCTATGCGCACGAGCGGGTACCGGACGCGATCATCGCCGTGGTGGACGCCACGAACCTGGCGAGCCAGTTGCGCTTCGTGCTGGAGCTGAAGGCCCTGGGGCGGCCCATGGTCGTCGCGCTCAACATGATGGATCTGGCCGAACGCGACGGATTTTTCATCGACTATGAAGCGCTGGCGCGCGAACTGGCACTGCCCGTCATCCCGACGGTCGCCGTCAGGCGGCGTGGTCTGGAGGCGGTGATCGCCGCGGCGCGCGATGCGCTGAACGCCGCGGAGATTTCGGCGATTCGGTCGGCCGACGCGCCCGCCATGCTGGTCGAAGCCATTGGCGACATGCGCGGCCATCAGCGGCAGGCGCGGGATATCGCCGCGAAGGTCGTCAGCGGCGGCGACGCGAACCAGATGACGCGGCAGATCGACAGGCTGGTTCTGCATCCCGTCTCCGGACCGGTCCTGCTGGCGGTGATCCTGTTCCTGATGTTTCAGGCCGTGTTCGCATGGGCGACACCCTTTGCGGACGCGATCGAGGGCGCGATTGGCTGGGCACAGGGCATCGTCATGACGTCGCTGCCGGCGGGGCCGGTGCGCGGGTTCCTGACCGAAGGTCTGCTGGGCGGTGTCGGCGCGGTGATTGTCTTCCTGCCGCAGATTGTCATCCTGTTCGCGTTCATTCTGGTGCTGGAGCAGTCCGGATATATGACGCGCGCGGCCTTCCTGATGGACAGGCTGATGGCGGGTGTCGGGCTGTCGGGGCGGGCGTTCATTCCCCTATTGTCGAGCTTTGCGTGCGCGATCCCCGGCATCATGGCGACGCGCAGCATTGCCGATCCGAAGGACAGGCTGACGACGATCCTGATCGCGCCGCTCATGACCTGTTCCGCGCGGCTGCCCGTCTATGCGGTCATCATCGCGGCGTTCATTCCCGACAGGACCGTCGGCGGCCTTGCCAATATGCAGGGGCTGGTGCTGTTCGGGCTCTATGCCTTTGGGGTGGTCGGCGCGCTGGCGGCGGCGTGGGTGCTGCGCCTGACAGTGACGAAAGGCGCGGGCGGCGGTTTCCTGATGGAGATGCCGAAATATCAGCTGCCCGCGATCCGCGACCTGGCCATCGGCATCTGGCAACGCGCATGGGCGTTCCTGCGCCGCGCGGGTACGATCATCCTGGTATCGACGATGGTCCTGTGGGTCTTCGCCAGTTACCCAAAGGCGCCCGACGGCGTGTCGCAGGTGGACTACAGTATCGCCGGGCGTATCGGGGCCGGATTGGAAGTCGTGTTTGCGCCGATCGGTTTCAACAAGGAAATCAGTATCGCACTGGTGCCGGGCATGGCGGCCCGCGAAGTCGCGGTCGCGGCGCTGGGGACGGTGTACGCCATCGATGCCGACGATGAAGAATTGCTGGAGGTGGAACTGGCGGACCGGTTGCGCGGGGCATGGCCCCTGCCGACCGCGCTGGCGTTTCTGGCATGGTTCGTGTTCGCGCCGCAGTGCATTTCCACCTTCGCGGTGACGCGGCGCGAGACCAATGGCTGGCGGTGGCCGATCTTCATGTTTTCCTATTTGTTCGTCATGGCCTATCTTGGCGCCGGGGCGACCTACTGGATTTCGAAGTGGGCGCTGGGCGGCTGAGGATGGACCGCCGCCGACAGGCGGCCGGGAACCGGCTGTCAGGGATGCGCTGGGGATAAGTCGGAAAGCACCCTCGACCTTACCGCGTGCCTATGCTGAATGACGCCCGAGAGATTCGAAACGGAGTGGAATATGGCAGGCAGCGTCAACAAGGTTATTCTGGTCGGCAATCTGGGGGCGGAACCGGAATTCCGGTCATTCTCCAATGGCGGGGAGGTGTGCAACCTGTCGGTCGCGACCTCGGAGACCTGGCGCGACAAGCAGTCGGGCGAACGCCGCGAAAAGACCGAATGGCACCGCGTTGCCATCTTCAACGAGAATCTGGTCGGCGTCGCCAAACAATATCTGAAAAAAGGCGACAAGGTCTATCTGGAAGGCGCGCTGCAAACGCGCAAATGGCAGGACCAGAACGGCCAGGATAAATATACGACAGAGGTCGTGCTGCAGCGCTTCAACGGCACGCTGGTGATGCTGGGCGGCCGCAATGATAGCGCAGGCGGCAGTGGTGGTTATGGCGGCGGCCAGAGCAGTGGCGGCGGTTATGGTGGCGGCTCGGGCGGTGCGTCAGGCGGCTCGGGCGGCGGGCAACGTCCGTCCTATGACCAGGATCTGGACGACGACGTTCCGTTCTAGCGCCATTCTCTTTCCGCGGCGGTCCCTGCCGGAAGCGGGCTGGTTTCCCCGGAAGCCCGCAAGGCAGGAGCAGCGCATGGCTATTCGGCAATTGCAAAGAGGGACTGTGACGCGCCGCTGTGTTCGCAGTCCTTTCCTGCTTGCGTTGAAGATGAATTAACTATTCTTTGACCACATGGGCGGTTATACGGGAGTCGTTTGTCAGGCGGTACGTTCGACCTGTTGCCCAGCTGCAACAAAAGCGTTCAGAATGGCCGCAATGTGCGGGGGTTTTGCATGCGTCTTGATACTTTGGCTGCATTTATCGGATTGTCATTTGCCGCGACGGGCAGCCAGGCGGGTATATTGTACAGTTTTACCAAGGCGCCCCCCGAGGCTGAATTTGTCGGCGCCTATGGCGAGGAGATCAGCTATTGGCATACGAGCTATGATACCGATGGCCTGCTGTCGCTGGATGTCGCGTTCGCGGGCAATGATGTGAGCGATGACGGCTTCTGGGTCGTCCTGAACAATGGCGGTAACCCGAATGGCGTCGCGCGTTCACTGGCGGTGCTGTACGGTGACGTCCGCAATTCGCTGGTGCAGGCCTATCTTTACGAGGGTGACGAGCGGGACCGCAGCTGGGACGATCCCGGCAATCTGCTGCAATCCTTCGAAGGCGCGCTGACGCTGAACGGGCCGAGCGGATATAGTTTCACGCTGGATGTCGCCGATCTGAACAGCCGCGCGGACTTTGGCGCGAACTGGCGCGGCGCGCAGTTCCGCGAGCAGCTGGGGATCTGGTTCCACCCCTATATGACCGCCGAATTCACCTATGGCCTGTCTGGCGCCATCGAGAGCGTCAATCAGTTTGAGGACGGCTATTACGACACCGCCGCCGAGAATACGCAGTTCGAACAGCCGGGCGAAGTGCCCGCGCCCGCCGCGCTCGGCCTTCTCGGACTGGGTCTTGCCGGGCTGGGAGCGGTGCGTGGACGGCGGCGCCAGGGGGCCGGTTCGCGTTTGAATCTGGGTTTTCGGTTTCTCGCAAGAGACGGATACCGGCTTTCGCCGGTATAACGGAAATGGCGGGGTGCAATCCCCCACAATCCGATCATCCTGAGCGCAGTTGAAAGACGCGCCCAGGCTGCCGCAAAACGATCGTGCGTCCCTCGACTTTGCCCGGGATGATGGCATTCAAGGTCTTGCGTGTTGCTGCTCAGTCCCCGGGCTTCAGTGCCGCGAAGGGGGAGGCGGCCTCCTTGGCGGCTTGCGCTTCTGCCGCGGCTTCCTCTTCGCTGAGCAGGTGCAGACGGGCGGCGGCGATCACGTCGTCACCGGCGCGCGGGAACGGATCGAGCGCGAGGGCGAAGCTGGCCGCGATAATTTCGCCAAGGTCAATGCGGCCATCCTCGATATGGACGATGTCGAGATCGGCGCTGGCGAGCTCGATCTCTTCGTCGGGCGTGTGCGCGGCATCTTCCTTCACGGCGAGAATGTCGATGGTTTCCGCGATATGCTGCGCGACGTCCTCAGCCGAGATCGAGCAGCTGGCGACGGCATCGCCCGTCATGCTGCCGGAAATGCGAATGCCCCTGCCTTCGCCGGCAATGGCCAGTTTCGCGGTCAAGGCGGTGATCGCGACAAGACCGAAGCGCCGCGCAAGGGCAGCGCACTCCTCCTCCTTCGCGTTCAGCGTGCGGGTAACACCGCCGCCGATTTCGTCGAGTCTGATGGGACGGGAGAATTCGGGGATCATGGCAGCAGATCTGCGTCGGGAATTTCGTTCAGGCGCCCGAGTTCCGCGATAGCCGCAGCGGCGGCCCACCGGCCCGCCTCGGGCGGGCCCTCCTCGCGAAACAGGTTGCGGCCGAGGGCGCGTGCCCACGCGTCATCGGTATCACCCGCAAAAGCTGCCGTCCGGTACGCACCGAGACGGCCCCCAAATGCCGACATGGTGCGGCCGACATGTTTGCCGATGACCATGTCACCGACGCCGATCTGACGCAGCGACATGTCCATATCCTCCACAAAGAGTTCGTGCAGCGCCACGATCAGTTCCCGTGACGCATCGCTGTCGATCCGCTCCAGCCGGATGGTCAGCAGGGACAGCATCAGCACCATCATGTCGAATCGGCCATCGACCGTGTCGGGAACCTGACCGGCAATATACCAGCGTTCTTCGCGGGCGCGGCCGCGCACGCCGTCATACAGCGTTTTCGCCTTCGCGCCGACCCGAGTCGGTTTTTTCCGCCAGAATGCCATGCAAATATCGCCGTCCTTCGGGGGAGCGGCAGGGATTGCCGCGTACGTGAAGACATCATATTGAGGCGGACATGAAAACACGCAAGACCACGATCGCCATCCTGAGCATTTCCCTCGCGTCGCTTATGTTCACGAGCGGCTGTACCCGCCTGCGCGCGCAGCAGGGATATGTCGGCGATGAAGAACTGATCACCGCCATCGCGCCGGGGGTGGATAACCGCGAATCGGTGGAACGCACGCTGGGCCGCCCGACATTCGTGTCACAGTGGGACGACGGTATCTGGTATTATGTGGCACGCAGGACCAAGCAGCTTGCGTTCCTGGAATCGAAGCCGTCCGCACAGGAAGTCATGGTCGTGCGGTTCGACACGGCCGGTAATGTCACCACCGTCGACCGCCGCAAGGGGCTGGAGCAGGTCGCAAGCTTTGAACCGACCGGCGACAAGACGCCGGTATTCGGCCGCGATACATCGCTGTTCGAAGATATTTTCGGCAATATCGGCCGCGTGTCGAGCGTGCCAGGCGCGGGCGGGCCGCCGCGCTAGAACCTGTTTTCAGAGCCTGAAGGCTTTGTGCGACTTGTTCGGGTGAAAGGGTTCCGGCGGCGGAACTGGCGCGTTCGCCGGGTAGCTATCCTTATTTGCTCGGCAAAAGCGCGGGCTCAGAGCCGCTCCTCAAGGTTTTCGAGCGCGCGCTCCATTTCCTCGATTTCACGTTCGCTGGTGCCCTCGGCGCGGCGAATGGCCTCTTCGATGCGGCGCTGCACGCCTTCACCGTCGAATTCGCCGTTCGAGGCGCGGCGGCCGAGGCGTTCGAGGGCTTCGGGATTGCCGGCCATCAGGTCACCAAGGTCGCCGTCGATCATGCCGATGAGATCGCCAATGTCCATGTCGTCCAGCTGCCGCTCTCTTGCCTCGGCCTCGCGTTCTTCCCGGACCCGGCGATTTTCGGCGCGGCGCGCATGGCCCGCACGCACGGCGGCACTGTTCGCTTCCATGAAAGCCTTCCAGATGTCGGCCGGAACGTTGGAGCCGGTGACGCCGTTCATGGGGCTGTTATCGTCATTGCCGACCCACACACCGACGACGAGGTCTTCGACGAAGCCGATGAACAGCGCATCGCGATAATCGGATGTCGTGCCGGTCTTGCCAAATGCGGGAACAGGTAGCCCGGCGGCGCGCCCCGTTCCGGCATTGACGACGCCGTTCAGGAGCGTGAGCATATTGCGGCGCTGCGGAATGCCCTGTGCGCCGCGCATCGCGCCGCCAAGGCGGTCCTGCCAGCCGAGATCGGTCTTCTCCACGCCATAGGCCGTGACGGGACGCACACCGGCGGCATAGGCGGCATAAGCGGCGGTCAGTTCCAGAAGCGTGGTTTCCGACGTACCAAGCGCGATCGTCAAATCGTCGACAAGCGCGCTTTCCACGCCCAGTGCGCGCGCCGAATTGCGCACGGCCCCGGCCCCGACCTGCTCGGTCAGGCGCGCGGCGACGACATTGCTGGATTTCGCGAACGCCCGGGCCAGGGTGATCTCGCCCGCATATTCGCCGTCATAATTATTCGGGCTCCAGTCGCCCAGCGTCACGGGGCTGTCATCGACGAGCGTTTGCGGGGACATGCCGGAGCGCAGGGCCGCGTCATAGACGAACAGCTTGAAGGCGCTGCCCGACTGGCGCCTGGCCTGGACGGCGCGGTTGAAGCTGGATTTCGCATAATCGACACCGCCCACCATGGCGACGACACGGCCATCGGGGCGCATGGCGATGAGCGCGCCCTGCGTCGCGGACGAGCGGGCGAGGCGGCGCGTGAGGATGCGTTCCGCGCTCTTTTGCATGGCGGAATCGAGTGTGGTGCGCACACGGGTCTCGCCATACGCCTGTCCAACCCGATTGGCGGCGTCGGGATAAACCCAGTCAGCGAAATAGGAGCCGGATGGCAGCCCGCTGCGGCCCGGTTTCATCTGCGCGCGGCGGGCATTGTTCCACTCCGCCTCGGTGATGAGGCCCTGCTCCTTCATCGCGGCGATGACGAGTTTTCCCCGTGCGCGGGCACCCTTGTAATTGCTGGTGGGGGCAAGACGGGACGGGGCCTTCATCAGCCCGGCGAGCATGGCGGCCTCGCCAAGCGTCAGCTCCTCCGGCGCCTTCGAGAAATACTGCCGGGCGGCGGCGCGGATGCCATAGGCTCCGTCGCCATAATAGACGCTGGAGACATAGCGCGAGAGGATTTCATCCTTGGACAGCCACGCCTCCATCCAAAGCGCGATCAGCGCCTCCTGCGCCTTGCGCTTCATGGAGCGGTCGGCGGACAGGAAGCTGGTCTTGGCGAGCTGCTGCGTGATGGTGGAGCCGCCCTGGACAACGCCGCCCGCCTGGGCATTGGCGAACATCGCCCGGGCAATCCCGCGCGGGTCAATGCCCATATGATCGTAAAAGCGCCTGTCCTCGATGGCGATAAAGGCCTCGCCGACATGTTCGGGAAGCGCCGTGATGTCCACGGGCTCGCCCTTGTACATGCCGCGCCGCGCGATGGGCGTACCATCCGACGCCTCGATCACGATGGCGGGCTGTTCGAGCGGCTCCAGCGATTTTCCGAGCGGTGCGGTCCATGCCAGCCAGCCGACCAGAAGAATGAAAATAAGAAGGAAAACCGCCAGCACCCGCACCAGCCGCTTCGGCCATTTGCGCGGCGGCAGTTCGGGCGCTGCCAGTGGCGGCGGCGCCTGGAAATAGGGATCGCCGTAACCCGCGGGTGGCGGCGCAATATCCGGACCCGCTGCAGGCGCGGTCTCTTTCCGCCATTTACGGGAGAAGAATGTCATGCTGTCTTATTTGCGCAATACAGTTGGGAAGCGCAAGTATTTTGCACCAGGTGCGATGTCGGGTCGATGAACAGAAAAAGCGGCCCCTGTCCGAAAACAGGAGCCGCTTTTCATCGCCCTTTTTCCCGTCCTAGTGCGCGAGCGCGGCCAGGAGGAGGATGGCGACGATGTTGGTGATCTTGATCATCGGGTTCACAGCGGGGCCCGCCGTGTCCTTATAGGGATCGCCAACGGTATCGCCGGTCACGGCCGCCTTATGGGCCTCGGAACCCTTGCCGCCATGATTGCCGTCCTCGATATATTTCTTGGCGTTGTCCCACGCACCGCCGCCCGATGTCATCGAGATGGCGACGAACAGGCCGGAGACGATCACGCCAAGGAGCAGCGCGCCAACCGCTGCGAACCCGTCCGCCGGCGTCCCGATTGCCGAGATCACGAAATAGACCACGATCGGTGCCAGCAGCGGCAGCAGCGACGGGATGATCATTTCCTTGATCGCCGCCTTGGTGACGAGGTCAACCGTCGAGGCATAGTTCGGACGGCTGGTACCCGCCATGATGCCGGGGTCGTTCTTGAACTGCTGACGCACGTCCTTCACCACCTCGCCCGCCGCGCGGCCAACGGCGGTCATGCCGAACGCGCCGAACAGATAGGGCAGCAGCGCGCCGAGCAGCAGACCGACAATGACGAACGGGTTCGAAAGGCTGAAATTCACCGGACCTTCGAGGCCAATGGCGGAACCGAAATATTTCAGATCCTCCGTATAGGCGCCGAAAAGCACGAGGGCGGCCAGTGCGGCGGAGCCGATGGCATAGCCCTTGGTGACGGCTTTCGTCGTATTGCCCACGGCGTCCAGCGCGTCGGTCTTGTCGCGAACGCTGTCGTCAAGGCCCGCCATTTCGGCGATGCCGCCGGCATTGTCCGTGACCGGGCCATAAGCGTCGAGCGCGACGATCATGCCCGCAAGGGCGAGCATCGCCGTCGCGGCAAAGGCGATGCCGATGATGCCTGCGAAGCCATAAGCGACGATGATACCGGCGCAAATGACGAGCGTCGGCAGCGCCGTCGCCTCAAGGCTGATGGCCAGACCCTGAATGACGTTCGTACCGTGACCCGTGACGGACGCCGCCGCGATGGACCTCACCGGACGATAATTGACGGACGTGTAATATTCGGTGATCCACACGATGAGGCCCGTGACAACCAGACCGACCATCATCGACCAGAACAGGTCCATGCCGGAAAAGGCCGCGGTCGCCGCGAAGGCCTGCGCATCCGTGCCCGTCAGATTGCCCGTGGACCCCGCCAGAACGCCAATATCGGTGTTGAGGTCGGGAATGGCCCACTGCGTAACGAAATAGAGCGCGGGGACGGCGAGGATCGCCGACACCAGGAAGCCCTTGTAGAGCGCGCCCATGATGTTCTGCGACTTGCCGAGGCGCACGAAAAACGTGCCGATGATCGACGTGATGATGCAGACGCCGCCCACGATCAGCGGCAGCGACATCAGATTACCAAGCATGCCGTCGCTTAGCCCGGTACCGAGTTGCAGCGCGGTCAGCACCATGGTGGCACCGACGGTGACCACATAGGTTTCGAA
Organism: Pacificimonas pallii; assembly: GCF_019204005.1. Classification (GTDB taxonomy): domain Bacteria; phylum Pseudomonadota; class Alphaproteobacteria; order Sphingomonadales; family Sphingomonadaceae; genus Pacificimonas; species Pacificimonas pallii. Next base: position 52,567 of record NZ_JAGSPA010000002.1, read on the forward strand.
AAGGTCGGCAGCCATGCCGGCGCAGTCGCCGACATTGTCGCCGACATTGTCCGCGATCACGGCGGGGTTGCGGGGGTCATCCTCTGGAATGCCCGCCTCGACCTTGCCGACGAGATCGGCGCCGACGTCGGCGGCCTTTGTAAAGATGCCGCCGCCGAGACGCGCGAAGATCGAGATCAGCGAGGCGCCAAAGGCAAGGGCGACAAGGCCGTCGATGACCGTGCGGTCGTCAGGCGCGATGCCCGACACCGTTACGAGGACGTAGAACAGACCCGCGATGGAAAGAAGCGCCAGCCCCGCGACCAGCATGCCGGTGACGGCGCCCGCGCGGAAGGCCACGTTGAGGCCGGACTGCAGCGATTCACTGGCGGCCTGTGCGGTGCGGACGTTGGTCTTCACCGAGATGTTCATGCCGATAAAGCCGGTGATGCCCGAAAGGACCGCGCCGACGACGAAGCCAATGGCCGGAACCATGCCGAGAAACACGAATACCAGAACGGCGACGATGACGCCGACGATGGCGATCGCGGTATATTGGCGGCCAAGATAGGCGCGCGCGCCCTCCTGAATCGCGCCCGCGATTTCCTGCATCTTCTCATTGCCCGCGCTGGCTGCGAGCAGCGAACGCGAGGTGATAATGCCGTACAGAACGGCAGCGAGCCCGCACAGAAGTGCAGCGACGACCATTGTCATGTCAGTAAATTCCCCAGATCCCTTTTGTGTTTGCGAAAGGCAAACGCGCCCCGCGCAATTGCGCCTCTTGCTAGCTTGCCAGACTTTTGCGTCAAGAGGACGCGTGTTTGGCGGGCGTTCAGCGAGCGCCTGTTGAGGGCGCGTCGTGCGTGAAACCGAGCCGGCCGGGTGCCAGCGGCTCCCCGGTCATGCCGAGCACCCGAATTCCGCGCCCGGCGGACAGGCCGCCAATGCGCGTGACGGGCGTGCGCGCCGCGCCTGCCAGGGCGACGACGGCGGATGTCGCGGCCGGCGGAACCGCGAAAAGAAGCTCATAATCGTCGCCGGAGGTGGCGGCGGTCAGGCGGCCGTCAGGGCCGGAATCCGCTTCGCCAAGACGGAGGCCCGCCTGTTTCGACAGCGGGATGAGCGCGAGGTCGATTTCAGCGGCGACACCGCTGGCGCGGGCGAGGCGGTCGGCATCGATCAGCAGGCCGTCGCTGACGTCCATCGCCGCACGTGCCCCCGCCGCGAAAAGGCCCTGTCCAAGTGCGAGGCGCGGCATGGGCAGCCGGTGGCGACGCTCAAGAAACCTGTCGGCGGGGGCCTCGCCCCTGAGGGCGGCGAGGCCAAGGCCCGCATCGCCGATCGTGCCGGAAACATAAAGGTCATCGCCGGCCTGTGCGCCGATGCGCGTCAGCGCCCGGCCGCGCTCAACATGACCGATGGCGGTGCAGCCAAGGACGGTGGCCCCGGCTCGCACGGTGTCGCCGCCAAACAGCGCCGTGTCATATTCCGACAGGACGCGCGCCAGACCGGCGGCGAAGCGCTCCAGCCACGCGCCGTCTTCCCGGTCGAGGGTCAGTCCGATGAGGATGCCGGAAGGCACCGCGCCCATGGCGGCCAGATCCGAGAGGTTGGTGGCAACGAGCTTCCACGCGATATCGCTGGGGTCGGCGCCGGGAAGATAATGCACGCCGCGCGCAATGGTATCGTGCGTCAGAACGAGTTCGCGGCCCAGCGGCGGCTGCCAGATGGCGGCATCGTCGCGAAGGCCGCGCGCCGCCGGATGACTGGCGATTTCGCGAAGCCGGTCGATAATCTCGGACTCGGCGGGCACTTGGGATTTGGTCACGACACCGGATGGCTTCAGGGGCGGCGCTGCGCCCATCAGCCGCGCAGGGTCTTGGCAATCGTGTCCAGAACGCCATTGGCGAAACCGGGTTCGGGGCTCTCGTAAAATGCCTTTGCGACATCGACATATTCGCTGATGATCGCGCCCTTTGGCGTGCGCTTGCGTTCGGCGAGTTCGTAGGTGCCGCAGCGCAGAATCTGGAGCATGGGCCGGTCAAGGCGCTCGATCGTCCAGCCCGCCGCCAGTGCGGCCTGGATCACCTGGTCATATTCCGCTGCGTTGAGCGCGACGCCGGATACGATTTCATCGAACAGGTCGACATCGGCGTCGGCCAGCGCGTCACCCTCGATTTCCCGTCCGAGGCGATGTTCGTGAAATTCACGCAGCAGATCGGGCACAGGCGCGCCGGACATGTCGCGCTGATACAGGGCCTGTACGGCGGCAAGCCGCGCGGCGGGGCGAGACGGGCGAGGGGGAGGGGTCAGATCGGTGGCTGGCATGGCACGTCATGTAGGCACATGAGAAGCGGAACCCAAGCCGGGTTTTCCAATCACCGATCAAAAAGATGCCGGCCCCGAAAACTGTCGGATTTCTTTACAGTCCGAAACGACCATGCGCGGCCGAATGCGGTAAATCAACGATTTGGTTAATTGGCGCGGAATTTGCTTCCCCTCCAGCGTTAGCGTTCATGTCCTCACATTCCCTTTCCTCCCGGAGTCATACCATGAAGTGTTCCTTTCTGATTACCGCCGCCGTCACGGCGACGCTTGCCACGGCGGCATCGGCCTTTCCTGTTTTCTGGACGGACTGGCAGCGGAGCAGCGGTACCAACGCGCAGTCGAACACGGCGTTTGGCGAAATCAACACCGGCACGGACACGATCGGTGTCAATTATTCGGGCGCGATCTCGTTCTTTCAGGACGGCGTGAACGGGAATACCACCAACTATTGGACCGAGCCGAACGCAGGCGACCGTCCCTATACAGGCGGCCCGATCGACAATGCCCCTCCCGGAGCGGAAATGATCGCGCTGAATGTTGCCGGGACGAAGACGCTGACATTCAGTCAGGCGGTCACCGACGTCTATTTCGGCCTGGTCAGCTGGAACGGGAATAGCGGCTCGTTCAGCGAGCAGATCGATCTGGTCAGCGAAGGCACCGGCTATTGGGGCGGCGGCAACTGGACACTCAATGGCAGCGGCAACGGCTTTGTTGCCTCCGGCGAGCTTCATGGTGTGCTGCGGATCACCGGCAATTTCACGAGTGTCAGCTTCACGGACGTCGCCAATGAGTTCTGGCACGGCTTCACCGTCGGGGTTGCGGGTGTGGCGGATCCTGACCCCGTGCCCGCACCTGGTGCGCTTGGCCTTCTGGGCCTTGGGGCGCTTGCCCTTGGCCTGCGTCGTCGCAGCGCGCGCTAGGCAGCCGGACATGACAGGCGTAGGGTAGCGAGGAGCGGCCCTACGCCTGTTTTCGCGCCTGTCTTTCGACCAGCCTCCTCGACGCCCATGCAAGGACGAGGATGGCCAGCACGCACCAGCCGCTCATCGCCAGCATCTGCCGGGGGAGCGGCATGCCCGCGTCAATGAGCCAGCCGGTCAGGCCGGGGCCGAGCGCGGTGGAAAATACCATGGCGGCCATGATGAGTGCCCGGACACTGCCGAGATGTTTCGTGCCGTAGACCTCTGGCCAGAGCGCGCCAAGGAGCGTCGAGGTAAACCCGTAGCTGATCCCCATCAGGACCATGAAGAGATAGATGCCCCAGATCGGCGTCAGAAGCCCGACCGCGGCGCTGGCGATGGCCAGCGGCATCAGGAAGAAGGGCAGTAGGCGGATGGCGCTGAAGCGGTCGATCAGCTGTCCGCAGACGAGCGCGAAGCCGACCGTCGTGGCCGCCATCAGCGGAAAGGCGGCGGCGAAGGCGAGTGGGTCGTAACCCCTGAGCTGCACCAGATAATCCTGATGGAAGAACACCGTCGTCCCGATGAATGGCGGCGCAAGCACGCCAATGAGGAGCGCGTAGAATAACGGATCGCGAATGACCTCGGCGCGGGTCCAGTCCCGCGCCGTACTGATGGGAGCCTCGGCTTCCCCCTCGGGCCGGCGTTCGGCGCTGAGCAGTTTCGTGATAATGGGCCACGCAAATATAAGGAGAAGCGCCGCGGCGCCGATCCAGACCGCCTGCCAGCCTAAGGCTGCGGCGATAATGGCGGCGGTGATGGGAAAAACCATCTCGCCCGCCTGAAAACCGGGTACGACCAGCGATGTCGCCCGGCCGCGCGCGGCCGCAAACCAGCGGCCGATTTCGGTGAGGGCGATGTGGCTCATCATGCCCTGGCCGAAGAGGCGCAGCAGGTAGAGCGCGATCAGCAGCAGCGCGACATGCGGGGACCATGCGAGCAGCAGACACGCCGCGGCGAGGATCGGAATGACGAACCGCGCCACCTGCCATCCCGGCATGATATCGAGCGCGCGCCCCAGGAGCGGCAGCGTCGCCGCGCTGCCCAGGGTGGCGACCATGTAAAGCAGTCCGAACTCACCATCCGTCAGATCAAATTTCGCACGCAGCTCTGCGCCTGACAGACCGATAAAGAAGGTCTGGCCAAAGGACGAAAAAAGCGTGAGCAGAAACCCGGCACCCAGCCAGCGGGCATTTGCACGGATGAAGGCAAGCATATCGTCCGTTACGCGGGCGGCGGGGCGGTGGCAATGTGCGTTCCCAGACCTTTTTCCGATGGCGGGATTGCGCCGCTGACAGCCTATCCGTTTGCACGCCCGGCGGCGTAGCCATAGGTCGTCGGCATGCTATTTCCGCTGATCCTTGCCGCGGCCTGGTGCCTGACCCTGCTGGCCGGCGGGGCGCTGCTGACGAGCATTGGGGGATGGTATCGCGGCCTGCGCAAGCCGAGCTGGCAGCCGCCCGACTGGCTGTTCGGTCCGGCCTGGACAATCATTCTGGGGCTTGCGGCGTGGGCGTTTGTTCTCAGCTGGGACGGCGCCGCCCGAGATGGCGAGACGTCATCCCTGATCGCGCTTTATCTTGTGAACGCGGCGTTTCATTTTCTGTGGTCACCATTGTTTTTCACGGTGAAACGACCGGATTGGGCACTGGTCGAAGTGCTGTTCCTGTGGCTATCGGTGCTCTCGCTTTGCGTATTTCTGCGCGACTGGTCGATCATCGCGAGCTGGATGGCCGTGCCCTACCTTGCATGGGTCAGCTTCGCCGCCCTGCTCAACTGGAAAATCGTCCGGTTGAACGGCCCCTTCGTACATGAAACGCCCGGTTGAGATAATCCGCCGGGTGCAAGGCACGCTCCTCCGGCACCGCGGCGATCGTCAAATCGATCATGACGCCAGATCCGTATCGCCCTTGCACGGGTCAAAGGACAGCGCAGCCAAGTGACATGCCCCTGACCGTTGGAAGTATCCGCTGTATGGATTATGCTTCGCGTAACATGCGGATTTTTGGACGTTGAGGAGACGCGATGCCTTTAGATGAGGAAGCAGCGGTCGATCAGCTGATCGCCAACGACCCTGGCAACGTGGCCGCCCTGATCAAGAAAGGAGACCTTCGCACAAGCGCAGGAGATGAGAAGATCGCGAACTCCTTCTACCGGAAGGCGCTTAAAGTCGCATCAGGCGGGCCGGTATCAAGTGAATTGAAGAGCGAACTTTTGCGGGTGCAGGCGGCTTGTCGGCGCTCGTCGGGGCGGTTCGAGGAATATCTCGCAGACTCGCTGCGGCAGGCAGGCTTTGGTGATGGACAACGTCCTCCGCGATTTCAGGAATCCATCGAAATACTCTTGGGGCAGCGCCCGGCGGTTTCCTCGCTACAAAATCCGCGAACCTATTTTTACCCCGGGCTGCCACAACGACGTTATTATGAGCGACATGAATTTCCATGGGCCGCCGAACTTGAACAAAAGGCGGATATAATCCGGGACGAGCTTCTGCCATCGGTCAAGGATGAGAGGCTGTTTAGGCCCTATCTGTATAGCGATCCTTCCCGCCCGCCCAAGCATGGGATGGTCGACAATCCTGACTGGAGCAGTCTGACGTTATGGGAAACGGGCGTGCCCGTTCCGGAGACGATCTCGCAATTCCCGAAAACGATCGAGGTGGTTCAAAAGGCCGACCTGCTACGCATGCCCAAACGAGCGCCCCAGATCATGTTTTCCAAGCTCGCGGCTGGTGCGCGTATCGAACCGCATGTCGGCCTTCTGAACTGCCGACTGGTTTGCCATCTTCCGCTGATCGTGCCTGACGGTTGCATGTTTCGGGTTGGCGGTGAAGATCGTCAATGGCGAGAAGGGCAACTTCTCGTCTTTGACGATTCCATCGTGCATGAGGCGTCGAACAACAGTCATCAGGATCGGATCGTCCTGATTTTTGAAATCTGGCGACCGGAGCTCGATGCCGATGAGCGTGCGGCCGTGACCGCGCTGTTCCATGCCGTCGACACATATTAATGTGTTCGTGGCCCCGCCGTGCCATTTTTGAAGCCAATTCTGCAAGCGGAATAATCTGTTACCGTCTCTTCAGGAGCCCGATAATTCGCGGGCGGGAATTGCGCTGGGTCAAGGTGACGCCTGGCCGACGGCGTTAGGGATGCCCTTGTGGCAGTGACCGCGCAACCGCCGCCGAGACCGTCACCACCGCGTTCCAAAGGAGATGTCCGATGAAAAACATCCTGCTGCACATGAATGACGATCGTGGACTGTCCGCACGCATGGAGGCAGCGCTCGCGCTTGCGCGTTACCTCGATGCGAAAATGTCCTGCCTGCATACGGCGACCAATCCTGAAGTCGCGCTGGATATCTATACCGGCGGCATGTTCGCGGTACCGTTGGCGACCGTTCGGCAGAGCGCAGAGGCGGAGTGGAAGACCTTTCGCGACAAATGGGCGGAGAAACTGTCGAAGGAAGACGTCGTCTGGTCGTGGGACCGTAGCGGCGATGTCCCCGCATCGGGGCTGGCCGAGGCGAGCATCCTGACCGACGTGACGGTCGTCAGCCTGATCAGTGACAGCCTTTCGGAGCAGACGTCGTCCGGTTTCGTCGCGACGGTCCTCACCAAGGCCGCGGGACCCGTCCTGGCGGTGCCGGAGGCGCTCGACCGGTTCGATCCGTCGGGTCCGGTGATGATCGCGTGGAACGGCTCGGCGGAGTCCGGCAAGGCGCTGCGCGCATCCCTTCCCTTATTGGAACGCGCCGCGTCCGTCCGCCTGCTTGCGATCGGGCGGCCGCAATCCGACCGGCTGAGCGGCAGCGACGCGGCAAATTACCTTGGCGATTACGGCATCAAGGCGGAAGTGGTCGAGCGCCCGGAGACGGGCGAGATCGGCACGCAGATCCTGGCGGCGGCGCGGGAATATGAAGCGTCCCTGCTGGTCATGGGCGGCTATGGCCGGTCACGGCTGGCGGAGACGCTGCTGGGCGGGGCGACGCGCACGATATTGCGCGACGCCCATTTGCCGGTGCTGTTCAATCACTAGAGCGGGCGGTCATTCCGGAGCCGCGTCCTTGGGTCTAAGGTCGCCGATTGGCCGGTGGAAGGCGGGCGCGTCGCTATTGGCGCGAAACAGCGTGACACCCGTGACGGCACCCTGGGCGTCGCGCGTGAACCGCAGCCTGTTGGGATAATCGGCGATGACGAAGACGTCGTCTCCGACATAGCTCATTTCGCTACGGTCGCGCCCGATGAACTGGGTGAAGAATTCGGATGCGATCCACAGCTTCCCCTCGTCCTGCAGGATCTGATAATCAAGATCGAGATTATAAAGCAGCCCGCGATACGATCCCAGAATGGCGGTTCGCAGGTCGGCACCGAGCGGACGAGGCTGAACCTTGTTCCGGTCGGCCCAGCCCATGGAGACGATGACCTCGCGGCGCAGTGTCGCGAAGATCGGTGCCCTGTTCGGCTGATCGCCATTCGCCAGCATCACCATGCCATAGCCGCCGTCCATGGCGCCAAGCACATCACCGCCCGTTCCGGTGTTGGACCCGTCGTGACGAAACCAGTCGGTGCCGCCAAAACCGAACCCGCGGAAAAACGGCATGCTCATGCCGCCGACATATTCCAGCGAGAAAATGTCCGTGAGCGCGCGAGCGGCGGCGGGCGTGATGATGCTGGTTTCCTCCCCCTTGAGCGCGCGCTGCATGGCGATCGTCCACATGGCCAGATCGGCCGGGGTCGACCACATGCCCGACGCCGATATCTGCGGCGTGATCGGCAGTCCCGTGCGGATCACCTGACGGTCCTTGTCGTGGACGAGGGCGGCATCATCCGGGAATCCCGGTGAACCCGGCTGCACCATGGTCGTATGATTCATACCCAGGGGAGCGAAAATATATGTCGCGGCAAGGTCGGACAGGGCAATGCCAAGATGGTCTTCGAGCGCGCGCTGCACGATGACATAGCCGCCGCCACTATATTTCCAGCTGCTGCCCGGTGCGAACAGGAATTCGATCGGCTTGTCATATCGCGGAAGGCGCCCTTCGAGGCTGTCGATCAGCGTTGGAATGGAATCGCCCTCATAGAAATCCGCAAAGCCGTGCTGCGACGTTCCGGCCGTATGGGTCAGCAGCTGCCGCCAGGTAACTTGGCGCGCGCCGGGCAGGTCACTTTCGGGAAGTTGCCAGCTTTTCAAATAATTCGCGATGGGGGCATCGAGATCGATTTTCCCCTCGTCGGCAAGCATGAGACAAAGCAAAGCGGTGACCGGCTTCGATATCGAGGCGGTGGAGAATGCCGTGGTTTCAAGTACGGGCGCATTGGTCGCGGCCGACTTCACGCCGAAACTGCGAATATCGACGATACGGTAATCATCGAATACCGCGAGACTGAGACCTGCCAGATCGCGCTCGGACATTTCCGCCAGGATGGTCGCCGAAAGGGCGTCGAGCCGAGGTTCGTGCGCAGCGATTGGCTGTGGAGCGGGCAGCTGGCTTCCCTGCAACGGCGCACAGGCGCTCGCCATCAAGCCGAGGGTGATTGCAAAGAGCGGGAGTTTCGGCATGATCGTAGCTTTCCATGAAATCGATGCGCGTGCACATCTTGGTGTATTGCTTTGGTAACACACTTGGCAATGAAGTCAAACGGAGTTGGCTGGCGGAATGTTCGCCGCCGTCACTGATGTTTTCGTCAGCGCGAAGCGCCGGTTCCGGCCCTAGCCGCAAAAGCGCGACCGCAGTTCCATGAGCGCCAGCGCAGCCCTGGCCGCTTCGCCGCCCTTGTCCTTTTCGCCGCGTTCGGCGCGGATGCGGGCCTGTTCGGAGTTTTCGACCGTCAGGATGCCATTGCCGATGGCGAGGCCGTCGAGGGTGAGGGCCATGATGGCGCGGGCGCTTTCTCCCGCGACGATTTCAAAGTGCCAGGTCTCGCCGCGGATGACCGTGCCGAGCGCGACATAGGCGTCATATCCGCCGCTCTGGTCGGCAAGGGCAATGGCGGCGGGGATTTCGAGCGCGCCGGGGACGGTAATGGTCTCGTGCGTGTGACCGGCCGCCTCCACAGCGTGACGCGCGCCGTCGAGGAGGTGGTCGGCGAACCCCTCGTAAAACCGGGCTTCCACCAGCAGGACATGTGCCATCACTTCGTCTCCATCAGCTGTTTCATGCGGCCGAGATACCGGGCCATCGTGTCGATTTCGATGTTCACTTCGTCGCCCGTCCCTGCCGCGCCCCATGTGGTTTGCGCGGCGCTGTGCGGAATCAGGTTGAAGCTGAAGCGCACGCCATCGGCAACATCCTCGACCCTGTTCACGGTCAGCGACGTGCCGTCGAGACAGACCGAGCCCTTCGGTGCGATATAGGCGGCGATGTCGGCGGGGCCGGCGATCCAGATCTCGTGACTGTCACCGACAGGCGTCATCGAATGGATCGTGCCGACGGCGTCGACATGACCGGTGACGATATGCCCGCCAAGCTCGTCCCCCAGTTTCAGCGCACGTTCGAGATTAAGGCGTGCGCCCTGCCGCCAGCGCGCGGCGGCGGTCCTCGACAGGCTTTCATCCGAAATATCGACGGCGAAGCGGCTGGCCTGTTTTGCGACGACGGTCATGCAGGCGCCGGAACAGGCGATGGAGGCACCGATGTCGATACTGTCCAGATCATAGGCCGTATCGATCCAAAGGCGCAGGTCGCCGCGCTGTTCCGTACTGCTGATCGTGCCGATGTCGGTGATGATGCCGGTAAACATGACGGGGTCCCGCTGCTGTGAAGTCTGCTGCTCTGGAGGTGCGCACTTGTCAGATGCGGGCGTAAATTTCCAGCGTATCCGCGCCGAGGCGGCGTGTGGTTCGCAAAGCCCAGCGGCCATGTGCGGCGGACAGGTCGGCAAGCCCGATGTCGCCAATGCCGGGCGCGCGGTCGCCGATCAGGATGGGCGCGCGGTAGATGAGAAGGCGGTCGACAAGATCGTCGCGTATGAGCGAACCGGCAAGGCCCGCGCCGCCCTCGACAAGGATATCATTGTATGGCTGGCCGAACAGGTCCTGTGCGCTGCGCAGCAGGAGCGGGTCGCGTGCGGAGATTTTCGCCGTCACCGGAATCTCCCCGAGCGTGGCGGAAATGATGGCGGGGCGCGGGCTGCGGTGCTGAAGCCCCGCAATGCGCACGTCGAGCGCCGGATCGTCGGCCTCCAATGTGCCGCGCCCGACAAGGATAAGGTCGGATTCCGCGCGGATCAGATGCGCGTGTGTTCGTGCGGCGGGGCCCGTGATCCACTGGCTCTCACCGCTGGCGAGCGCCGCGCGGCCGTCGATGGACACGGCAAGTTTCAGCGTGATGCGTGGCCGCCCCTCACGCTGGCGAACGAGAAAGCCGGCATGTTCGCGGGCGGCGAGTTCGGCGCATAGGCCCTCGACGACCTCGATCCCGGCGGCGCGCAGGCGGGCGAACCCCTTTCCCGCGGTGCGTGGGTCGGGGTCTTTCAGCGCGGCGATCACGCGCGCGGGCTTTGCCGCGATCAGGAGGTCGGCGCAGGCGGGTCCGCGGCGACTGTCATGCGCGCAGGGTTCCAGCGTAACGTAGATGTCGGCACCCCCGGCACGAGATCCGGCGGCGTCGAGGGCAACGGCCTCCGCATGAGGGCGGCCGCCATGCTGGGTCCAGCCGGTGCCCACGGTAACGCCGTTCCTAACGATCAGGCAGCCCACGGCGGGATTGGGACTGGTGAGGCCGCGGGCCCGGGCGGCCATGGCGATCGCCGCCCGCATCCGGCGCGGGTCGGGCAGCGGGCGCGCCGTGCTCATACGGGAATGCTCATTCGGGCGGCGTTGTTTCGGGCGGTTTGTCAGCGGCGGCTGACGCGCCGGCAGGGTCCGCCCCTGTCTCTGCGGGGGCTGCCGATATGCCGGCCATCGCTTCGTCGGCGAGACGCGCGGCAAGGGCCTCTGTGTCTTCGCGCATGCGGCGCTCACCGGCCTGGACGGCGGCGGCGTCCTCGGCAGTGCGCGTGGCATCCCAGTTCTGGAAATAGACGATTTCCGGCTCTGGCTTCCAATAGCCGTAAATATGTTCGACGAAGAATAGCGACGCGATGCTGCCGACGGCAGTCAATGCGATGCCAGCGCCAATCCACTGCCGGAGTTCGATGGCGGCAATGGCGTTTCGAAGTGAAGAGAGCATGACGGGAAGAATAAGCGCTTATTTACATATACGCCAGAGGGCAGGGCCGTGTTAACCAGCAGTGCGCGAACGGAGACGCTTTTTCACATCCGGTTTTTCTTGAAATTCCGGCGCTTCACCCCCACAATAAGGGCAAGCGGACAGCCCGGTCGGGCAGGGTCCGCACCACTGGGAGAGTTTTTGTCGATGGACAACCGTACCGATCCTCGTTTCACCGCCCGCCAGCAGGGCATGCCCGGCACTGCCGTGCCGCGTGCCGGCGGGGCCAGCTTCGACGCCGGCCTCAGGAAGCATATGCTTTCGGTGTACAATTATATGGCGTCCGGCGTCCTGTTGACCGGCCTTGTCGCGATGTTCACGGCATCGTCGGGCTTCATCAATAATTTCTTCACGCCAACCGGCCCGTCCATATTGGGCTGGGTCGTGATGCTGTCGCCGCTGGCCTTCGTGCTGGCGCTCAGCTTTGGCATCAACAAGATGACCACGCCGGTCGCGCAGGCCGTCTACTGGGCATTTGCGGTCGTCATGGGCCTGTCCATGTCGACGATATTCCTGACCTATACGGGCGCGTCGATCGCACAGGTGTTCTTTGCAACCGCCGGTGCTTTTGCGGGTCTCAGCCTGTGGGGCTACACCACGAAAAAGGACCTGTCCGGCATGGGCACGTTCCTGATCATGGGCGTGATCGGTATCATCATCGCGTCGGTGATCAATTTGTTCCTGAAGTCTAGCATGTTCGACCTGGTGATTTCGATCCTGGGTGTGCTGATCTTTGCCGGTCTGACCGCGTATGACACGCAGAAGATCAAGAATATCTACTTCCAGGTCGCTGGAACGGAATTTGCCGGTAAGGCCGTGATCATGGGCGCGCTGTCGCTCTATCTCGACTTCATCAACATGTTCATGTTCCTGCTGCGCCTGTTCGGCAGCCGCGAATAGGCCGCGCGCCGCCACGGGCGTGAGAGCGCCGGGCGGCCCCGCGGATATCCGATCTGAAGGGCCCGGTGGGATGTGACCCCGCCGGGCCTTTTTTGCGCGTCCGTCATCCCTGCGCCGCCCTGGAAATTTCGCGCTGGTCAGACATGACGGACCCGAATATCGTGGCGGGACGAACAAGGGGATCATTCATGCACCTACGCCACTGGCTTGCCGCCTACTGCCTGTCATTCGCCGCCCCGTTTTCGCTGGCTTCGGCGCTGGCCGAGGACGGCGGCGATGCCGGGAAATTCACCGCCGAACGCGTGTTCGATCTGGAATATGCTGATGACCCGCAGATTTCGCCGGACGGCGGCACCATTGTCTACGCGCGCAAATCGATGGACAGGTTCGCCGACCGGAATGTCAGTGACCTGTGGGTGATCGACACGAGAAGCGGCAGCCATCGCCCCCTGGTGGCCGGTGCGGCATCGAGCTCCTCCGTACGCTGGTCGCCGGACGGGAGCCGGCTGGTGTATCTGACCACGACAAATGACAAGCCGGACCTGCGCGTTCGCTTCATGGATAGCGGGGAGAGTTTCTCTCTGGCGCAGTTCGAATATGGGCCGAGCGCACCGACCTGGTCACCGGACGGAAAATATCTCGCCTTTTCCATGTTTGTGCCGGATGAAAAGGCCAGTTTCGCGAAATCGCCCAAGAGTCCGGAAGGCGCGAAATGGGCGGAGCCGATGAAAATCATCGACGATCTGGTCTTTCGGTTCGACGGCGCGGGTTATCTGCCCAAGGGGAAAACCCATGTGTTCGTGCTGAGCACGGAAGGTGGCACGCCGCGGCAGGTCACAAGCGGGGCAAATGGCTTTGACGCGCCCGCATGGCTGGGGAATGACACGCTGCTGGTGACCGGCAATGCCGCCGAAGATGCGGATTTGGATCCGATCGAGAGCGAGATTTACCGAATTCGCCTCAGCGACCTTTCCCGCTCCGCCGTGACGGACAGGGACGGGCCGGATTTCGCGCCCGCGGTATCGCCGGACGGATCGCGCATCGCCTATCTGGGGTTCGATGACGAGGTGAAGGCCTATCAGCAAACCGACCTCTATGTCATGCGCCGCGACGGGACGCGCGCGCGCAATCTGACCGCGGATTATGACCGCACGATCGGGGCGGTTCACTGGCGCGCGGACGGCAAGGCTTTGATCGGGCAGGTCGAAATCGATGGTCTGCTGACGCTGGTCTCCATCGATCTTTCCGGCAATGTGCGGCCCCTGCTATCCGACATGGGCGGCACGTCCATAGGGCGGCCCTATGCCTCCGGCAGTTTCTCGGTGGCGGGCAAAACAGGTGGCGGGGCCCCCGTCATTGCCTATACGAAAAGCTCGCCGGATCGTCCGGCCGAGGTCGCCCTGTCGCGCGGGGGCCGGGCGGGGCAGGTGATGACCCGGCTGAACGAGGACGCGCTTGGCCATCTGAACCTGGCGACCATCGAGGAAATCAAGGTGAGGTCGAGCCATGACGGGCGGGAGATCGAAGCCTGGATCGCCCTGCCGCCGGGGTTCCGCGCAGACGGCACCTATCCGATGATCCTGGAAATCCATGGCGGGCCCAACACGATGTACGGGCCGTATTTCGCAGCGGAAATCCAGCGCTATGCGGCGGAGGGCTATGTCACCGTCTACGCCAATCCGCGCGGATCGACCGGCTATGGCGAAGGGTTCGCCCAGCTGATCGAGCAGGACTATCCGGGGCATGATCATGACGATCTGATGAGCGTCGTCGATGCGCTTATCGCAAAGAACTATGTCAGTGAGGACCGCCTGTTCATCACGGGCGGGTCTGGCGGCGGCATCCTCACCGCGTGGGCGGTCGGGAAAACGGAGCGTTTCGCGGCGGCGGCCGCCATCAAGCCGGTCATCAACTGGACCAGCATGGCGCTGGCCGGTGACATTGCCCGCTATGTCAGCCGGCACTGGTTCAACGGGCACCCCTGGGAAAAGCCGGAGGAATATTGGCGCCGGTCGCCACTGTCACTGATGCCGAACGTGACAACACCGACGATGGTCATGGTCGGTGAAGAGGACTGGCGTACGCCAAGCTGGGAGGCCGAGCAATTTTATACCGCGCTGAAGGTCCAGAATGTCGATACCGTGCTCGTCAAGGTGCCGGGTGCCTCGCATTCCATCGCGGGCAGGCCGAGTCAGCTGATTGGCAAGGTCGACAATATCATGGGCTGGTTCGCGAAATATGATCCGGCGGCGGATAAGGACGCGGGAGAAGAAGCGGAGGGCGCGGAGTAGGGGTGGTCCCCGCGAAGCTGTGTTCTTTGCGCGCCCTCACTGATCATGCGGTGCTGACGCGCGGCGATTACCGAATCGCTTCCTTGATCGCTTCGCTGGCGGCATCGACGCCGGTGAGAGCCATCTGGCGGCCGACCTGGCCCATTTCCTCTTCAATGGCATCGCGGTCGGCACCGGGTTCCTCAAGCTGGGATTCCAGTTCCTCCATGCGCGCGCCAAGGCGGTTCATTTCAGCCTCGAAACTGTCCCAGTCGGGGGCGTCCGAACTGGCGACTATATTGTCGCCGCCTTCAGCCGCCACGCCGCCCAAAGCGCCGGTTGCGCTTTCCACGGCCTGATCGACGCCCTCTTCGACCTGGCGATCAATGGTGACGATTTCGCCCTCATCATTTTGGATCGTAAGCGTATTTTCGGCGCGGTCATCGTCTCCGATGCTGATGCTGACACTGCTGTCATCATCGCCGCCGGAATTTTCCCAGGGTTCCTGCCAGACAAGGGCAAGAGCGGCGATGCCGCCCACGATAAGCCCGGTACGCTTCCAATCAATTCCGCCGCCACTTTCAGGCATCAACCTTGTCCCCTCCATCTGCCTTGTCGTCACCGTCATCTACGGCAGCCGCCCTGGCCTTCACCTTTTTCTTTTTAGGTGGTTTGCGCTTTGGTTTTGGCGGGGCGGCCGTGATTTCAAACGCCGGTTTGCCATCCTTCATATGGACGACCACTTCGCCGCCATTCATCAGGCGTCCGAATAGCAGTTCCTCCGCGAGCGGCTGTTTTATTTCGGTCTGGATGAGGCGGCCCATCGGGCGGGCACCGAACAGGCGATCATACCCCTTTTCGACGAGCCACGCCTTCGCATCATCACCCAGGCTGATATGCACATCGCGGTCGGAAAGCTGCAGTTCCAGCTCCAGCACGAATTTTTCGGCGACCATGCCAACGACTTCGGGCGGCAGATAGTCGAACGGCACGGTGGCATCGAGGCGGTTGCGGAATTCCGGCGTAAACATCCGCTTGATCGCCTCGTCGTCCGCGCCCTCGCGTGACATCGCGCCGAAGCCGATGGATTCCTTCGCCATATCGGCTGCGCCCGCATTGGTCGTCATGATGAGGATGACGTTGCGGAAATCGACGGTCTTGCCATGATGATCGGTAAGCTTGCCGGCGTCCATGACCTGCAGCAGGATATTGAACAGGTCGGGATGCGCCTTTTCGATTTCATCGAGCAGAAGCACGCTGTGCGGATTCTGATCGACGGCATCGGTGAGAAGGCCGCCCTGATCATAGCCGACATAGCCCGGAGGCGCGCCGATCAGGCGGCTGACGGAATGACGCTCCATATATTCCGACATGTCGAAGCGCTTCAGCGGAATGCCGAGGATCGACGCAAGCTGGCGCGCCGCCTCCGTCTTGCCGACACCGGTAGGACCGGAGAAAAGATAATTGCCGATTGGCTTGTTCGGTTCGCGAAGGCCCGCGCGGCTAAGTTTGATAGCGGACGCCAGCGTGCTGATCGCCTTGTCCTGGCCGAAGACGACGCGCTTCAGATCCTGTTCCAGCGTCGCAAGCTGCAGCTTGTCGTCGGAGGAGACGGATTTGGGCGGAATGCGCGCCATGGTGGCGACGACAGCCTCGACCTCCTTGACGCCCATCGTTTTCTTGCGGCGCGATTTGGCGATCAGATTCTGCGACGCGCCGACCTCGTCGATCACATCGATGGCCTTATCGGGCAGCTTGCGATCGTTGATGTAGCGGGCGGACAGTTCCACCGCGCTCTTGATCGCGTCATTGGTATATTTGACGCTGTGATGCTCTTCGAAATACGGCTTCAGACCATGCATGATCTTGATGGCGTCCTCGACCGTCGGTTCGATGACGTCGATCTTCTGGAACCGGCGCAGGAGCGCGCGGTCTTTCTCGAAATGATTGCGGAATTCCTTGTAGGTCGTCGACCCGATGCAGCGGATCGAGCCCGAGGAAAGTGCCGGTTTCAGAAGGTTGGATGCGTCCATCGCACCGCCGGACGTCGCACCCGCGCCGATGACGGTGTGGATTTCGTCGATGAACAGAACAGCCTCCGGCTTTTCCTCAAGTTCCGAGACGACGCTTTTCAGACGCTCCTCAAAATCGCCGCGATAGCGTGTGCCGGCGAGCAGTGCGCCCATGTCGAGCGAGAAGATGACGGCGTCCTTCAGAACGTCCGGGACGTCGCCCTCCGTAATGCGGCGGGCGAGACCTTCCGCAATCGCGGTTTTGCCGACGCCGGGGTCGCCGACGTAAAGCGGGTTGTTCTTCGACCGGCGGCACAGGATCTGGATTGTGCGGTCAACCTCCTGATGGCGGCCGATCAACGGATCGATCTTGCCGGCCTCCGCCTTGGCATTGAGATTGACGGTGTACTGGTCGAGGGCGGATTCCTGCTTCTTGCCCTTCGGCTTGGTGTCGGCGCCCGTCTCGGCATCAGCAGCGCCTCTGGGAGGCTTCGCCGCGCCGCCGCTTTTGGCGACGCCGTGGCTGAGGAAGGACACCGCGTCGAGACGGGTCATGTCCTGCTGCTGCAGGAAATAGACGGCATGGCTTTCCCGCTCCGAGAAGAGCGCGACGAGAACATTCGCGCCGGTCACCTCGTCGCGTCCGCTTGACTGCACATGCAGGATCGAGCGCTGGACCACGCGCTGGAAGCCGGCCGTCGGATTGGGATCGACCGAAGCACTGGTGCGCAGCGGCTCAAGCTCGTTATCGAGATACTCCGCCAGCTGTCCGGAAAGGACATCCTGATCGACACCGCAGGCGCGGATGACCGCACCGGCATGCTCGTCGGAAATCAGCGCGAACAACAGATGTTCGAGCGTGGCATATTCATGGTTGCGCTGCGCCGCCTGAGCGAGTGCATTGTGGAGCGTCGTTTCAAGTTCGCGTGAAAACGCCGGCATAAAGGTTCCTTTCACCCCAGGAACCGGCCGCGCCTTAGGGGCCGACCCCGCTTGATGCCAAGATTTGCACTGTAAGCCGAAAGGTCAAGAGTGAAAGCCATCACGCCGCAGAAATCAGCCTGCGTTTTCGTTCAGGCGAGCTCGGGAAACCACAGGGCCTGGCAGCGCTCCGAATATGCCTGCAACCTGGGATGCGCCCTCGCCGCCTCGAGCAGCGGCCCGGGATATTCCGGAATCAAGAGGTTGGTGATCGTTGGATAGGCGATGGCGTCGATGGCGGTGGGCCGGTCGCCGAACATGAAAGGCTTGTCGCCAAGCTGCGTTGCCAGCGCGGCGATGTCCCTGGCCGCAAAGGCGTAGATATCCGATGCGTCGTGGAGGCCCAGGCCGTGCCCTTTCAAATTCGCGCGGGTCTGACGCCGTGCGATGACGGGGAGCAATGTGCGGATTACGGGCGGCATGCCGGAGAACCAGAACGCATTGGTTGTCTTCCAGCCTGCGTCATCCTCCCATCGGTCGTAGGCCATGGCCCAGTACAGCCGTTCCTCCATCATGCGGCAGAAGGCATGCGATTGCGCACGTTCACCATCCGTCAGGCCTTCATCGAAGTCGGTGCCGAAGCGCGTTTCCAGATGCCAGCGGATGAGTTCCGAATCGGCGACCGGCGTGCCGTCATCGTCGATGAACGGCAGCTTTCCCTTTGGACTTTTGCGCGGATCGTCGATGATTTCGGAACGGTAGGGCTGCCCGGTCATCTTCAGCAGGATTTCCGCCTTCATGCAGAAGGGGCTGGGGCAGGGAACCCCGAAACCTGATTTATACTGGTAGAGCGTGATGGCCATGATGCGTTCTCGATCTTTTGGACGCGGGCGAATCGGTGGTTCAGGCGATGATATCAGGGTTAAGCATGTCACGGAGATGTTCAATCCGGTCCTTCAACTGCAATTTTTTGCGCTTCAGACGCATTAATTGAAGCTGATCCGGGTTTCGCTTTTCCGACAGGGCATCAATGGAATCTTTCAGATCAGCATGTTCGACCAGCAGACCCTGTAGGCGAATTTTTGCCTCACGATCATTCATTGCTCTGACTCCGCTAACATATTCTCAAGTTTTTGCCCTGAATTTGGATGATCGTTACGGGTATCGGGGCTGACAGACTCGAAAAACTATGATTGGCTACCCGTTCCCTATCGCTTCAATCAAGGAGGTTCGAACTATGGGTCAGGCAAATTCGCACATCGCGGCGCTCTCGAAACGGCACGAGGCACTGGAGATGAAGATCGAAGCGGAAACACATCGCCCCCACCCTGACGACGTTCGCCTTCATGAGCTGAAAAAACAGAAACTGAAACTGAAGGATACGATCTACGCGCATTGAAGCGTAGGGCTGGTCCTTCCGGCCATTTTCCACAGCTGGTACGCCCGGACCCCTGCCTCAGGCTCGTCTTTTCATTGCTGGAAAGCCGCAGCCATGCGCGATATTGTCCCTGACCCCGATGGCCTTGTCCATCGCGAGGCAGAAGGGGCCATCGTGCCGATGGCGCGGATCATGATTATGCCGTGACGCTGGAGAAGCCGGTGGAAGCGACCCGGATCTGCGGTCGCTGGTGCGCGGGCGAAAAAGGGCGAGGCCGCCTAGTCGAACAGGCTGCTGACCGAGCTTTCGTCGGCGATGCGGCGAATGGCTTCGCCGAGGAGGGGGGCGATGGTAAGCTTGCGGACGCCGTTGCTGGACGCATCGGCCGACAGCTGGATCGAGTCGGTAATGACGAGCTCCTCCAGAACCGAGTTCTGCACACGGGCAACGGCGCCGCCGGAAAGAACGCCGTGGGTGCAGTAGGCGAGCGCCTTTGAGGCACCCGCCTCTGTCAGGGCGGCGGCGGCGTTGCACAGCGTACCTGCGGAATCGACAATGTCATCGATAAGGATGCAGAAGCGGCCGTCGACGTCGCCGATGATGTTCATAACTTCGGATTCGCCAGCGCGTTCGCGGCGTTTGTCGACGATGGCGAGGGGGGCGTTGTCGAGGCGCTTGGCCAGCGCGCGGGCGCGCACGACGCCGCCGACATCGGGACTGACGATGGTCAGGTTTCCGATATCGAAACGCGCCTTGATGTCCTCCGCCATGACGGGCGCGCCATAAAGATTGTCCGTGGGGATATCGAAGAAGCCCTGTATCTGGCCGGCGTGCAGGTCCACGGACAGCACGCGGTCAGCACCCGCGGTGGTGATCAGATTGGCGACGAGTTTCGCCGAAATCGGCGTTCGCGGGCCGGGCTTCCGATCCTGCCGCGCATAGCCATAATAAGGAACAACCGCGGTGATACGCCGCGCCGACGAGCGTTTCAGCGCGTCGATCATGATCAGCAGTTCCATCAGATTGTCGTTCGCCGGTGCGGGCGTCGACTGGATGACGAAGACGTCCTCGCCGCGAACATTCTCGTGGATTTCCACGAAGACTTCCTCATCCGCGAACCGGCGCACACTGGCATCCGTAAGCGGCATTTCAAGATAGGAAGCAATGTCTTCCGCCAGTGGCAGGTTGGCGTTGCCGGTCATGATCTTCATAGGTACGCGGGTTCCCTATTGGCGGCGGTGCCGACTCGAACGGCCCCCCTGTGCGGTCCCTCGCCTAACCGCGCGCGGGATTCGCAGCAACGCATGACGTGACAAAATTATGTCTAATCGTGATCGGCACGAGCGGACCTTTTCGCCATCCGTGCGTTATATTCGTGGAAATCACGGAAAAAGAGGAAACGCGTCCATGTCAGATAATGTCTATGCCATCACCGAACTCGTCGGCACGTCGGAAACCAGCGTCGATGACGCCATTCGCGGCGCCGTACGGCGGGCATCGAAGACGCTGAAAAACCTCGACTGGTTCGAGATGACGAGCATTCGCGGGCATATTGTCGATGGCGAGGTCCAGCATTTCCAGGTGGGTGTGAAGATCGGTTTCCGTCACGAAAGCCAATAGCGCGGCGTTGGCGGCGGCGTTGGAGCTGGCGGGGACGTCGGTGGCGGCGCAGGAAGGTGGGCCTTTGCCTACGCGCCGTCTCCGCGATAGGAGTGACTGATGTTATCTCCCGCAGAACTGGCCGACGACGCGCTGTCAAAAGAGATCGAGGCCGAGCGTATTGCCGTTCTGGAGGCGCTCGATGTCCTCGATACGAGCGCCGAGCCCGGTCCGGACAAGGCGGCCAGGGCGATGGCGCTCGCTTTCGATGCGCCGGTCGCCTTCGTATCGCTGGTCGACCGGGACCGGCAATGGTTCAAGGCGAGCTATGGCTCCGAGCTGCGTGAGACACCGCGCAATATATCCTTTTGCACGCACGCCGTCCAAGTGCCGGACGAGGTCATGATCGTCCCCGACGCGCGGGAGGACGCGCGGTTTGTGAACAACCCGCTGGTGACCGGGGAAGCGCAGGTTCGATTTTACGCAGGTGCGCCCATCATCATTCAGGGGCACGCCATTGGCAGTCTGTGCGTCATCGACAATGTTCCAAGACATGATACGCCGGAGCGGCTGATTTCGATGCTGCGCGAAATGGCCGATGTCGTCGCGCTCAGTCTTGAAAGCCGCCTTTTGAAGGACCGGGCCGACCGGGCCGAGGCCGATAAGCGACTGGTGAACGAGCGCATGGCATTCGCGCTGGATGTCGCCGACATGACCATCTGGAGCTGGGACCTGGAGACCGACCGGATGGTTAATTTCGGACGCGGCCGGTCACGCGACGCAAAACAGGAATTTTCCGTCGAAGAGTTTATCGACGCCGTTGTGCCCGAGGACAGGGACGGCGTTCGGGCGGCCCTGTCGGAGGCAAGGCGCGACGGGTCGGAATATCACGCGGAATACCGCATGATCGCGGCGCCGGAGATCTGGATGATGTCGGAGGGCCATGCCGTCGAACATGCCGCTGACGGTGCGGTCATGCAGGTGACCGGGGTCGAAACGAATATCACGGTGCAGAAACGCCATGAGATGCTGCTGGAAACCACGGCGCAGGAGATGCGTCACCGGGTGAACAATCTGATCGGTCTGGCGGATGCGCTGGCCGGGCGGACGGCGCGTGAGACGGATTCTGTCGATGATTTTCTCACGCTGTATCGCTCGCGCCTGCAGGCGCTGGCGCGAACGCAGAAGATGCTGCTGTCGGGTGAAGGACAGGCGAAACTGACAGGTTTGATCGAGGCGGTCATCGAACCGTTCCGGCGCAAGGACCGCTCGGTGATGACGCTGGACCTGCCAGACCTGAAGGTCAGAAACGCCATGACGCAGGTTCTGACGCTGGTGTTCCACGAACTGACGACGAACGCGTTGAAATATGGCGCGCTCCGCTGGCCCACCGGTGCCGTTCACCTGAAGGGGGCGGTCGTCGATGACCGCCTGCAGATCACATGGAGCGAGTTTACCAATAGCACCGGCGACGTCTCGCCGCTGGAAGACTATGTGGAGATCACGTCGTCGCAGCGCGGCAGGTCGATCGTCGACCGGATGGTGCAGGCGCAGGGCGGTACGATCTCGTTCGATTTTCGTGAAAGCGGCCTCGTCGTACAGCTTGACCTGCCGCAGGATTGATTTCTTTACGAACGCCGACGAAGTCCCCTATTGGGACGACGTTGAGCGACACGCCTCGTGCCAGATATATGGAGCAAGACCCAACCGATGCAGAGCCTCCTGAAACGCGTTGAGAAGGCCGTCGTGCTGAAGCCAAGGTCCGCGCTGAGGGATTTTGTCAGAACCGAGTCCGCAGGCGGTATCGTCCTGATGGTTTCGGCGGTGCTGGCAATCCTGGTCGCCAATTCGCCCTTCGCCGATGAATATTTCGGCGCGCTGAAGACATATATTGGCGGTTTTGACTTTACTCCGCGCGGCGAAGCTGAAGGCATAAAGTTCAAGGGGTTGAGCCTTGAACACTGGATCAATGACGGCCTGATGGCGATCTTCTTCCTGCTGGTCGGCCTGGAAGTGAAACGCGAAATGCTGGATGGCCAGCTGTCCACGTGGGAGCGGCGCATATTGCCGGGCGCAGCGGCTGCGGGGGGCATGGTGTTCCCGGCGTTGATTTTCGTGGCGCTGAACATTGGTGAGCCGACGCTGCGCGGCTGGGCCATTCCGGCGGCGACGGACATCGCCTTCGCGCTTGGCGTGCTGGCGCTGCTGGGAAAGCGGGTGCCGGGATCACTGAAGATTTTCCTGACGGCGGTTGCGATTATCGACGACCTTGGCGCGATCATCATCATTGCGCTGTTCTACACGAGTGAACTGAATATTGCGGCGCTGGTGCTGGCAGCGGCGCTGCTGGGCGTGCTGGCGTTTCTGAACAGGCAGAATGTGAGGAGCCTGATACCCTATCTGATCATCGGCGTTGTCGTCTGGGTGCTGATGCTGGTTTCGGGCGTGCATGCCACGCTCGCGGGTGTCGCGGTCGCGCTGACCATCCCGCTGACGACGGCGCCCGGCACGCCGGACAGCGTGGAATCGCCGCTGCATAAACTGGAACACGCCATCGCACCCTATGTGGCGTTTCTGGTCGTTCCGATCTTCGGCTTTGCGAATGCGGGCCTTAGTTTCGACGGGTTGAAGCTCAGCATGCTGACGGACCCGCTGGTGCTTGGCATTGCGCTTGGCCTGTTTGTCGGCAAACAGATCGGTGTGTTTGGCGTGATGTGGGTGCTCGAAAAGCTCGATATCGTCGATTATCCTGTCAACGCGTCGACGGCGCAGGTTTACGGCGTGGCGCTGTTGTGTGGCATCGGCTTCACGATGAGTCTGTTCATCGGCAATCTGGCCTTTACGGACGCCTATTATATATCCGAGGTGAAGATCGGCGTGCTGCTGGGATCCATGGTGTCCGGTATCGTCGGCGCCGCCGTCCTCATATTGGCAAAGCCGAAAAGGCAAGAGGTCGACGCGGAAACGGCTGAGGCATGAAGCGGGCGATCGCGCTGCTGCTGGCGGCGATTTCAGGGTCGGCGACGGCGCAGCAGGCCGCCGAGGTGCCGGGCGATGCCCAGACATGGTTCGAAACCCGCGTGGAAGCGGCCGCGCCGCTCGCCCCCTCGCTCGCCGACCTGCGCGAAGAGGCGCTGTTCCGCGCGCGCTGGTCGACGACGATCCAGCCCTGTTCCGCGCCGCCCGAAAATCTGCGCCTCTTTGGACTGCGCCCGGCCATGGCGGACCGGCTGGTCACCAATGGCATGCTTGCCGACGCATTCCTGGGGGCCTGGACATTTTATGCGGAAACGGACTGCGCCGAGACGCCGCTGCTGCGCTATATGTACGTTCTGGAAAAGGATGGCAGCCACGTCTTGATGGTCGTCAACCGCGGCGAGACCATCGCGACGCCGAGCATGATGCGCGAGACGAGCGCGGTCGCCGGGGCCGACGCCTTTGCGGCGGCGAAAGCGCGCCAGCCGGACTGCGATATCAAGAGCGTGGGCATGCGCGCCGCGCGCATCGATGCGACAGATCCCGGTTTGGGCCCGGAGATCGCCGGCACCCGCTTCACCGGTGGCTGGTCGGAAATCTGGGCGTTTCGCGCCTGCCAGCAGGATGTCGAGGTGCATGTGCGCTTCGATACCGACGGCAGGGGCGGAACGACCGCCCGTATCCAGAACACGCGGGTCGTCGGCTAGCATCCGCGTTTCCCGAATGACCACGGGCCGGGTATAAGGCGCCGATGGATTTCATTTTCGCGCATCTGACGGCCGTGATCGTGACCTTCGGGGTGGTGATGGCGACAAGCCTGCTGCTGCGGCAGCGCCGTGCGCCGCAGGCGTCCATGGCATGGCTGCTCTCGATCCTGTTGCTGCCCTATATCGCGCTGCCGCTGTTCCTGCTGTTCGGGCTGAGCCGGACGAACCAGCAGAAGATGCTGCCCCAAATCAGCGCGAGCCAGGTACCGGCGGAACTGCCGCCGGGGCCAGCGGCGCCTCTCCTCGCAAGTTACCGGATTCCGTCCGTCTCGGAGGGGAACCGCCTGATATTCTATCCGGATGGCGAGGCGACATGGAACGAGCTGAACGCGATGATCGCGCGCGCCGAGCGGTCCATCTGGTTGTCCACCTATGTCCTGCGGGATGGACCGGTCGGCGGCGCGGTACTCGAAGCGTTGTCGAAGCGGGCGCGGGACGGTCTGGACGTCCGGATCATGGTGGATGCGGCGGGATCGCTGTTCCTGCCGGAAAGATCGCTTGCGCCTTTGCGAAAGGCGGGCGGGCATGCGATCCGCTTTTCGCCGCTATGGCGGCTGCCGTTTCGTGGACGGCCAAACCTGCGAAATCATCGCAAGGTGCTGCTTGTGGACGAGAAACAGGCGCTGGCGGGGGGATTTAACATTGCGCAGGAATATCTCGGGCCGGGGAGCGATGCGGCGCGCTGGCGGGAACTGGCGTTTCGTGTCGATGGGCCGGCGGCGCTGGATTATGCGGCGATGTTCCGGTCGGACTGGGAAGATACGAGGGGCGCGGAACTGCCGCCGCCGCCTGCGCCGCTGCAACGCGCAGGCAATTCCGCCGTGCAATTGGTGCCAAGCGGACCCTATGCCGAGGGGCAGGTGCTTTTCGATCTGATCCTGTCAGTGATCTTCGCGGCGAAACGGCGTGTGTGGATCGTGACGCCCTATTTCATTCCCGATGAGGCGGTGGCGCGCGCGCTGGAGCTTGCCGCGCGGCGCGGGGTCGATGTCCGGGTGGTGGTGCCGGACCGGTCCAATCACCGCATCGCGGATTTCGCGCGCGGCGCCTATTTGCGGGAGCTTGGCGCGGCGGGGGTGAAGGTGTTCCGTTACAAGGTCGGCATGATCCACGGGAAGGCGATTATCGCCGACGACGCGGCGCTGGTCGGCTCCCCGAACCTTGATTTTCGCAGCCTGTTCCTGAACCGGGAATCGACGCTGGTGCTGTATCAGGAGGATGATATCGCCCAGGTCGCCGACTGGATCGACGGGCTGCGCGCGGCATCGAAGGAAGGCCCGCGCAAACTGGGCGTCATCAAGGAACATCTGGAAGGGGTTGCCCGGCTCGCGGCGCCGCTGCTTTAGGCCCCTCCCCAAAGGAAGGGGAAAGAGGTATGCCGCTTTGGCGTAGGACTGGGACTTTCACGTAACGGAGCAGCAAAGCCATGACCATTCCCGCCCTTTTCGACATGACCGGTCAAACGGCTGTCATCACGGGGTCGAGCCGCGGTATCGGCAAGGCCATCGCCCACCGCATGGCCGAGCACGGCGCGAACGTCGTGGTTTCCAGTCGCAAGATCGACGCCTGCGACGCGGCGGTCGCCGAGATCAACGAAGCGGTCGGCCGCGATGCGGCGATCGCCGCGGCGTGTAACATCTCGTCAAAAGACGATCTGTCGAATCTGGTCGATACGGCGCGCGGCAAGTGGGGCCGGGTCGACGCACTGGTCTGCAATGCGGCATCGAATCCCTATTATGGCCCGCTTGCGGAAATTGGCGATGAGCAGTTCACCAAGATCCTGCACAATAACATCATTTCCAATCACTGGCTGATCCAGCTGGTCGCGCCGGAAATGCGCGCGCGCAAGGATGGCAGCATCATTGTCGTGTCGTCCATTGGCGGCCTGAAGGCCTCCACGGTCATCGGTGCGTATAATATTTCCAAGGCGGCCGATCTGCAGCTGGTGCGCAATTATGCGGCGGAGCTGGGGCCCGACAATGTCCGCGTGAACGCCATCTGCCCCGGCCTGATCAAGACCGATTTTGCGCGCGCGCTGTGGGAGAACCCCGATACGCTGAAGATGGCGACGGCGCATTCTTCGCTGAAGCGCATCGGCGAACCCGACGAGATCGCCGGCATGGCCGTGTTCCTGGCGACAAAGGCGGGTGCCTTTACCAGCGGGCAGGGCATGGTCATCGACGGCGGCGCGACCATCGTCTGACAGTGGCTGGATGACGATTCCCCGCCTCCTGATCGTCTGGCATTCCGCGACCGGCGGCACGCGCCAGATGGTGGAAGCGGCGCAGGCCGGTGCGCGTGAAGAAAAGGGCGCGGACGTGGCCGTCCGCGCGGCGCCCGATGCAACGCCTGAAGAGATGCTGGCGGCGGACGGCTATCTGTTCGCCGCGCCCGAGAACCTCGCTGCGATTGCGGGCGTGATGAAGTCATTTTACGACCGCTGCTATTATCCGGTCCTGGGGCGCATCGAGGGGCGGCCCTACGCGCAGATGGTCTGTGCGGGATCGGACGGCGAGAACTGCGTGCGCCAGACCGCGCGCATCGCGAAGGGCTGGCGGCTGAAGGCGGTGGCCGAGCCGATCATCGTCTGCACCCATGCGCAAACGACCGAGGCGATCCTGGCGCAAAAAACGATCCCCGAGGCCGAGCTCACACGCTGCCGCGACATGGGGCAGGCGCTCGCCGCCGGACTGGCGATGGGGCTATTCTGAGCGCGCGGGCCGCGCGCGCGCGGCAGTTAACGTTTCAGCATCACGTTCATGCGGGCGGTGGCAATGGGTTTGTCCGCATCGGACTGCCATGCGGTGACCTGCACGTTGACGACGCGGCGGCCCATGCGGACGATGGTGGCACGGGCATAGGTGTCCTCGGGCTGGCCCGCGCGCAGATAGTCGACGGTGACGTCGATCGGCTTGATCGCCGGAACCTTTTCCTCATCGCGAAGGCTGTGAAGAAGCTGCGCGATGCTCGCGATTTCCATAAGGCCCGCGACGCTGCCACCGTGCAGGCGCGGCGGCTGCGGAGACCCGATCAGGGCTTTGGTAAAAGGCATGATGAGCGTGACGCCATCCTGGCCGACCGAGAATTGAAGGCCGAGAAATTCGGCATAGGGCAGTCCGGTCAGGACGCCTTCGCTGGCCGTGGACACGCCGCGGCTAAGATCGGTAAAGCTCATGCGCCTGATACCGTCATGATTTCGATCCCGATGTCAGCATGAAGCAGCCCGCCATCAGCGCAATCGGGTCCTCGCGCTCGCCGTCATGGGCGTAACCGCGTACGAACGCGATGGAGCGGGTGAGCTTGTGCACCTTGGAATACCCGTAGACGGTCTCGCCGGGATTGGCAGGGCGCAGATAGTCGAGGCGAAGGTCCACCGTGGCAACGGGCGCGGGAATTTTGCGCGCGGCCTGTACCGAGAACCCGCCGACGGAATCCATCAGGGTAAAGACGGCGCCCGACGCGATGACGCCCTTCTCGCCGTCGGGAGCGGGATAGGCGACGAGCTTTTCCTGCCAGGGGAGGCTGAGTTCGGCCCAGTCCCGGCCGACGCCGCTATAGCCTATGCCAAGTTCCCGGATGTGCGGGATGAATTTCATGAACTGGTCGATGACCGGTTTCATGACAATGTTCACGCGGCCAGCCTTTTGGCGGTTTCCTGCACAAGGGCGATCATATTGGGGATGCCCTGTGTGCGGTTTGACGACAGGTGTTTGTCGAGCGCGAAGGGCTTCAGCCGGCCGGCGATGTCGATCTGGCGAACCTCGGCGGCGCTCCGGTCCTGCACCAGCGTCAGGATGAGAGCGACAATGCCCTTTGTGATGGCGGCGTTACTGTCGGCGAGAAAGCGGAGAGCGCCCGCTTTCGCGCTGACGGGATAGACCCAGACATCGGCGCTGCACCCGCGAACTTTTGTGGCGTCGGTCTTGAGGGCATCCGGCATCTCCTCAAGGTCTTTGCCAAGGTCGATCAGAAGCCGGTAGCGGTCGTCGGGTTCGAGGATTTCCCAATCCTCTTCAATACGGTCGAAATCGTTCATGCCCGCCTAGGTGCGTCGTCAGGCGCGCGGGGTCAACCATGATGCGGCTAAAGATCGACCCCGGCGGCGATGGCCTCGAGCTTGCGGACGCGTTCCTTCAGGTCGGCGACCTCGATACGGTTCATCGGGTTGCCGCTGGGAACATCGCCGAATTCGGCGTCCGCGCCGCGCGCGATCTGCGCCTGTTTCAGCTCCAGCCAGCCTCGCCAGCTCCAGGCGGCGAGGCCCGAAATCAGCGCCGCGCAGGCAAAGGCCGTCGCGGCGATGACGATGGTGGTGTGAAGGTCCGGCATGTGATCAGTCCTTTCCGTTATCATCCAGCGCGTCGATCTGGTCCGACAGTCGGCGCGTCTTGTCCGTGGCAATGCGTTCCAGCGTTTCTATGCGCTGTTTCAATTCCATGATTTCAGTCTTCAGGGCCTGCTTCTCACCGCGCTCCGCAGGCATCTCGTCAGCGCGCCTCTGGCGCTTCATGATGATTCCGCCGACCATGGCGATCAGCACGATGAGGACGGCGGCAGACCAAGACCCCATGATCAGTTCGCCCTTTTATCTTCGAGCGAGTCGATTTCAGCCGACAGGCGGAGCGATTTGTCCGTGACAATGCGTTCGATGGTTTCGAGGCGGTCGGTGACGCTGCCTAGCTGCGCGCGCAGCTGTGCGTTTTCCTGCGTCAGAAGCGAGATACGCTCGCGTTCCTGGGTGGTGACCTTGGGGTGGAGGGCCTGTCCCCATGCCCCGTCGATCGGATATCCGTTCTTGATGCGAAGCCAGGTATTCACGACCCAGCCGCCGATACCGAGCGCGCCCAGCGCCATGCCGCCAAAGATCACATAGGGGAGGATGTTGGGATCAAGCGATTCCATCGGGTTTTCCTTCAATTGGCGCGGGGCAGAACCGGTCTGTCGGCGCGCAGATCTTCTATTTCGGCGGCGAGGCTGCTGCCCTTGTCCGTCGCGATCCGCTCGAGAACCCGCATGCGGGCCTCCAGCTTCTCGATATGGACCGCCTGCGAGGCGGCCTTGTCGGCAGCTTCATGTGCGGTGAGTTCCAGCTGCTTTTCCTTCAGGTCCAGCCAGCGCTTGCCCAGCTTTCCAGCGACGCCGGCCAGGACCGGAATGCCAACCACGATCATGAAGAAGCCAAGAACGAACCAGCCTTCCATCAGCGGTGCTCCCCGCCGAGGGCGTCGATCTCGTCCGACAGGCGCTTCCTGGGGTCGGTGGCGATGCGCTCAAGGACGCTGATGCGTTCTTCGAGGCGGCCGACCTGACCCTTCAGGGCTTCGTTTTCATTGGTGAGCAGTTCAACCTTTCGGGTGTCCTCGATACGCTCGTTCTTCTCAACGGGGTCGCCCCAGTCATCGGTCAGAGGATAGCCGTGGCGAGCCTGGATCCAGTTCTTGCCGATGGTGACCGCGCCGCAAACTGCGATGATCGCGATGACGAAAAGTGGTGATCCCCAGTCCATTGATTTTCCCCTTTGATATTATGTTGTCGCGGTTCCGGTGCTGTCTCAGAGCGAGTCGATCTCTCGCGCCAGGCCAGAGTTCTGCGTGGTGACGCCGCGCTCGACTTCGCTCAGCCGCCGATCAAGCGCGCGGAAGCGGCCGTGAACGTCCTTCAGCGAGCGCAGCGGTGCCCGGCGTGTCTGCATGGCGAAGCGTTCCTCTTCCGGGTTGAAGTTATCCCTGTAGAGTTCCGCCGGCTTCCTGTCGGCGATGACGCCGGTCGCGATATAGGCGACGGGCAGGATTGGCCCCAATGCGAAGATCGTGGTCAGCACGGCGCCGAGACGCCACCAGACAACATCGATACCGGTATAGTCTGCCAGACCCGCGCAAACACCAAGCCATTTGCCATCACGTTTGTTGCGGAAAAAGCGTTTCGTAGTTGTCATGACGTCCTCCGGACATTGGTGTTGCGGTCTTCGATTTTCTGGTCGAGCGTGGAACGCGGCTCCGGTGCGCTCAGGCGGCGCCAGTCGGGGTTGTCCACGTCCATGATACGTTCGATGGAATTGATACGGTCGTCCAGGCGATGGGCGACGTGGTAAAGATCGTCCAGGAGCTTCTCGTCATCGCTGGAAATCGACCGGCTTTTCTTCCACTGCGTGATGTTGTGGAACAGGATGGCCGGGAAAATGACGAAAATCGAAATGATTGCGACAAAGGGGATAAGGTCGTCCCACATATTAGTCCTCCTTCGCTTCAGCGGGTTTGCGATGCGTCAGGCGGTTTTTCATCTGCGTAAGTTCCGCTTCGACGGCGTCGTCGGCGGTAAGCGCCGCGAATTTGTCCTCGAGCGTGTCGGTGTCGTCGCCCATGCCCCAGGCATCGGCGCGGCCTTCCGCGTCATCGACCTTGCGTTCCAGCACATCGAAGCGGCTGAATGCCTCCTGCGTCTTGCCGCCGCGCAGCAGGCTGCGGACACGAACGCGGTTATTGGCGGTTTCGAGACGCTGGAGCAGGGCACCCTGGCGGGCGCGCGCTTCGCGCAGCTTCGATTCCAGTTTCTGAATGTCTTCCTCATAGGTACCGAGGCTGTCGTTCAGAAGGTCGACTTCGGCCTGTAGCTGGCTGGCTCCGCCGGACGCCTTCTGTTTCTCAAGGAGCGCTGCCTTTGCGAGATCTTCGCGATCCTTCGAAAGCGCGAGTTCGGCTTTTTCTTCCCAGGTGGATGACGCCTCTTCGAGCTTGATGATCGAGCGGCGCAGTTCCTTCTGGTCCGCGATCGTGCGGGCGGCGGAGGCGCGAACCTCGACGAGTGTTTCTTCCATTTCCATGATGATCATACGGATCATCTTCGCCGGGTCTTCCGCCTTGTCGAGAAGATCGGTGACATTGGCGGCGACGATGTCGCGAGTTCGGGAGAAAATACCCATGCTGATTACCTTTGTTGTTGTTCGGGTAAAGTGGATCGGCGGGGGCGGAAGAACGGTGGTGACCCGGTGTGGCAGGTCGTTACCGCTGTCAGGGGGGAGTGCATCGCCCCCGCCGGTCCCGGTCAGGCCAGGGAAAGGCCTGCCGTGTTCGCCGCTACGGCCGTCATCGGCGAAGCGGTGTAAACGTCGGCGCGGGGATCAGGCCCGGCTGCGCCGTAGAAGACGGTGACTGTCAGTGCCGTTGCGGCGATCATGCCGACCAGGCTGCGGAGGATGTTGGTGTTGGCGGGTTCGTTAAACATTGTCTGGCTCCGTTTGTCTGATGGGCAGGTTCTTGTTGGTGTTGCCATAGGTTAAGCAACCCCCGTGCCAAGTTTTGGAAAAATCGTATTTATACAACATAAACAGCAACTTAACTGTTAATTCACGGTTCAGCTCCTATCCGACACAAAGAAAACATTTGCCAACAGTTGGTGAAAATTACTAACTGTCAGGAATGAATCCTGGTACGACGCTCGTTGGTCAATCGACCGTTCTTCTGGATGCCGTTGAGCGTGCAAGTCGCGCCGCCGCGCTCGACCGTCCCGTGCTGGTGATCGGCGAGCGGGGCACCGGCAAGGAACTGGTGGCGGAGCGCCTGCACCGCCTGTCCAATCGCTGGGATGCACCGCTGGTGACGGTGAACTGTGCCGCGTTGCCGGAGAACCTGCTGGATGCGGAACTGTTCGGATATGAACCAGGGGCGTTTACCGGGGCCACCAAGGGCCGGGCGGGGCGTTTCGAGGAGGCGGACACCGGCACGCTGTTTCTGGACGAACTGGGGACGTTGTCACCGCCCGCGCAGGAGCGTCTCCTGCGTGTGGTGGAATATGGCCAGTTGACCCGCCTCGGCTCCAATGAGGTGCGTCAGGTTGACGTGCGCATCGTCGGCGCGACCAATGCCGACCTGCCAGGGATGGCCGAAACGGGCGCGTTTCGCTCCGACCTCCTCGACCGGCTGAGCTTCGAGGTGGTGACGCTGCCACCGCTCCGCGTGCGCGGGGACGATATCATGGCGCTCGCCAATCATTTCGCCGGACGTATGGCGATCGAGATTGGCTGGGACAATTTCCCCGGCTTTTCGAAGGAAGCGCGGGCGAAGCTGACGTCGTATCCCTGGCCAGGCAATGTGCGTGAGTTGAAGAATGTCGTGGAGCGCGCGGTGTATAGTGCGGAGTTCGCGGACGAAGAGGTACGGGATCTGCGCTTCGACCCTTTTGAATCGCCGTGGCGGCCAAAGGCGGAGTCAAGCGCCGCCGGGCCGGCGGCGACAACCCTTGTGTCCGCCATCGCGGGCGATGAGGGCGCGAAATCGGGCACAGCGGCAGATATGGATTGCGAGGATCTGCGGATGGCCGTGCAGGACTTCGAGCGTACGCTGCTGGTCGCCGCGCTGGAAAAGTGCCGGTATAATCAGCGGGAGACGGCGGCGTCGCTCGCGCTGACCTATGATCAGCTGCGGCACGCCATGAAGCGGCACAGTCTGAACAAGCGGGAACCGGAATGAAACATGGCCGGAGCGTCGCCGCCCCGGCCATGTTTTCCGATTGCGCCGCGCGGGCTCAGGCGATGTGCGAAGCTGCCGTCTGCGTGACATCGACCATGTAGATGTCGGCGCGGGGATCGGGACCGGCTGCACCATAGAAGACGGTGACGGTCAGGACGGCGGAGGCGATCATGCCGCCGAGGCTGCGGAGAGTGTTGCTGTGTTTCGCTGCGGTGAACATGATCGATTCCCTTCGGATTTCGGTGTGGATGGAGCTAGGCGAGGTTGGCAGGGGCAGCGTCAGCGGCGGCGATGCTGGTGTAAACGCCGGCGCGGGGGTCTGGGCCAGCAGCGCCGTAGAAGACGGTGACGGTCAGGACGGCGGCGGCGATCATGCCTGCGAAGTTGCGGATGATGCTGGTGTCGTTTGCGGCGTTGAACATGATGGGGTGCCTTTTTTCTCTTGGTTGATGTGTCGTTGTCGGTGTTGCCCACTCCTAAGCAACGGCTGTGCCAAGTTTTGGATATTTTTTGATTTATGTTTATTATCAGAGAGGTATGGGTTCATTCTGTGTTCAGGGAGTTATTTCAGGAAAAACGTAATTTGCCATTAATTGGGAAAAATCACCAATCATGGGAAAATCATGCGACGCTGCGACAGGCATGCGACAAATGTCTCGAAGTCTGACGCGGCGCGTGCGAAAGGGAGGGTGATGACACCCGCTCCTCCTTCTGGCCTGTTCGACGGCGGTGTGCACCGCTTTCCCGTTCGTATCTATTTCGACGACACTGACCTGAGCGGAATTGTGTACCACGCGAACTACCTGCGTTTTATGGAGAGGGCGCGTTCCGACATGCTGCGCGTCGCCGGCATCGACCAGCGCGCGACCATGGAAGCGGGCGAGGGCGTATATGCTGTCGCATCGCTGGAGATCGCCTATAAACGACCGGCGAAGCTGGACGATGTCCTGATCGTCGAGAGTGTTGTCAGCCGCGTCAGGGCCGCGGCAACGGAAATTCGTCAGTCTATCCTGCGTGAGGGGGAACTCATCACGCAGGCGGTTGTTACGGCCGCACTGGTTGCGCCAGACGGTCGACCAATAAGGCAGCCTGCGGCGTGGCGGAATCTGTTCGAAAAACTAATGACGCAAGTGAAAGGGGATCATGCAGGCTGAAACCGTAGAGATAGGCATGGCAGCAGCCACCGACCTGTCCCCCTGGGCCCTGTTCCTACAGGCCGACCTTGTCGTGAAGGCTGTGATGGTCGGCCTGATCGCGGCGTCGATATGGTCGTGGGCGATCATATTCGACCGCTCGGGCAAGATGAAACGCGTGGCGAAGCAGGCGGATGCCTTTGAAGACCGGTTCTGGAAAGCGGACAGCCTGGAAGATTTCCATACGGCGCAGTCGAAGCTGTCGCATCCGTCTGCCGCTATCTTCAACGCGGGCATGACCGAGTGGCGCCGTTCCAACAAGGGCGGCACCGTGCGAACGGAGGGGCTGAGGACACGCCTGGCATCGACCATGCAGGTGACCATCGACCGGGAAATCGGCGCACTGAGCGACCGGCTGAACGTGCTGGCGACCATCGGATCCGTGTCGCCATTTGTTGGCCTGTTTGGCACGGTGTGGGGCATTATGCGGGCGTTCACGGGTATCGCCGCCAGCCAGAACACAACGCTTGCCGTCGTCGCGCCAGGGATCGCAGAGGCACTGTTTGCGACCGCATTGGGGCTGTTCGCCGCGATCCCGGCGGTCATCGGCTATAATCGGCTGCTCCACCGAATCGGATCGCTGGAGGCGCGCCTCATTGGTTTTTCCGAGGAATTCCAGAACCTGCTGTCGCGCGAACTGGACCAGCGCAAGAGCGGGACGGGCGAATAGCATGGCGATGGGCGTTGCCAGCAGCGCTCGTGGCCGCGCGCGGGCGCGCCGGGCGCCCATGTCGGAAATCAACGTCACGCCGCTGGTGGACGTTATGCTGGTGCTGCTGATCATTTTCATGATCACCGCGCCGCTGCTGGTGGCGGGCGTGCCGGTCGATCTGCCGGAATCGAGTGCGGGCGCGCTGAATAGCGACGATACGCCCATCCAGATCTCCGTCGAGGCGAATGGCGATATCTATATTGACGAACAGTTGCAGGGCCCGGGCGTATTTCCTGCGCGGCTGGCCGCCATCCGTACCGCGCGTCAGGGACCGGACGAGCCGCGGGTCTATATCCGCGCCGACCGGGCGCTGGATTATGGCCGGGTCATGGCGGTTCTGGGCGATGTGAACGCAGCGGGCTTTCGCCGCGTTGCGCTGGTGAGTGAAGCGGGCGCGCGTGAGGTCGGGGCTGCGGACGGCCAATGACCGAAACGCGCGCACTGACCATGGCCGGGATTGCGCATCTGGCGCTGTTCGCCACGTTGTCGCTGAGCTGGAGCCTGATGGCGGATCACACGATCACTTATGATGAGCCTGTGCCCGTCGAGTTCATCGAACTTGGCGAGATGCCGACGGTGACCGAGCGCCCGGAACCGACGCTGGCCGCCGCGCCGCGCGAAACCGTGGATGCCGCGCCCGCACCCGACACCGATATGCTGGAAGAGACGCCGCCGACGGAAGCGCCCGACCTGCTTGTGCCGACGGAAACCCCACCGCCGCCCGCCAAGGCAGCGCCCAAGCCGGAGCCGAAAAAGAAGAAGCCGCAAGAGCTGACCCAGGCCGTGGACCGGAACAAGGCGGAGGCCGACAGGGCGCTGGAAGAGCAGGATTTCGCCAGCATGATCACGGATGCGCTGCCGCCGCAGATCACATTGTCGTCCATCCAGCAATCGACGCTGGTTGGCCTGATCCGGGAGCGGATCTACAAATGCTGGGACCCGGCAGCGGGCGGGCCCGACAGTGCCGCCATTGTGACGACGCTGCGCGTGAAGGCGGCCAGGAATGGCGATATTATCGGCCGGCCAGTCGTGGTCCGGCAGTCCGGAAGCGCCAATGCGGGCTATAAACGCGCCGCGCGTGACGCCGCGATCCGCGCCGTGATGAACCCGAGCTGCTCGCTATCCGGTCTGCCCGAAAAGCTATATGCGGGCGGCTGGGAAGATTTCACACTGAATTTCGATCCGAAGGATTTGTAATGATGAACGGTCTAACTGGAGCGACGGGACGAGCGGTGAAGCCTCTGGCCGCGCTGTTCGTGCTTGTCGCCGCGCTCATCACAGGCCCCGCGGCGGCCCAGAATCTGTCGGTCGATATCAATCAAGGCGTGTCGCGTCCGCTGCCGATTGCGATCCCGGATTTCACGACGCAGCAGAATGTCGAAACGCCGGCGGGCACCACCTCGTCGCTTGGCAAGCGTGTTGCCGAAGTCATCACCAATGATCTGAAATCCTCGGGACTTTTCAGGCCGATAGACACGCTCGCCTTTACCACGAACGTTGCCTATCCAGATGTGCTGTCGCCGCAATTCGCAAGCTGGCGTACCGTTGCTGCGCAAGCGCTGGTCACCGGGTTTGCCGAGGCGCAATCGGACGGCAGCGTGACCATCGGCTGCTATCTGTACGATGTGTTCTCAGAAGAGGTGCTGGTGCGCGAAGGGTTCAACACGCCGGTTCGGAACTGGCGGCGGGCGGCGCATAAATGCGCGGACGCCGTCTATTCCCGGCTGACCGGTGAGGCGGGCTATTTCGATAGCCGTATCGTCTACATCTCTGAAACGGGCCGGGCGACGAACCGGATCAAGCGGCTGGCCATCATGGATCAGGACGGGGCCAATCACCGGTTCCTGACCAACGGCCAGAACCTGGTCCTGACGCCGCGGTTTGCGCCGAACCAGCAGACGGTGGCCTATCTCAGCTATGCGCAGAACCGGCCGCGCATCTATATGTACGATGTCAACACGGGACAGCAGCGGCTGGTTGGCAATTTTCCCAATATGAGCTTTGCGCCGCGCTTTTCGCCCGACGGGCGCACGCTGGCATTCAGTCAGAGCCGCGGCGGCAATACGGATGTCTATGTAATGGACGTGAACGGCGGGAATGTGCGCAGGCTGACGAATGCGCCGGGCATCGATACCGCGCCGAGTTTCTCGCCGGATGGCCGCCGCATCGCCTTTGAAAGTGATCGGGGCGGATCGCAGCAGATTTATGTCATGAACGCGGATGGTTCCGGGCAACGGCGCATCAGCTTTGGCGACGGCCGGTATGGCACGCCGGTCTGGAGCCCGCGCGGCGACCTGATCGCCATGACGAAGATTGGCGGCGGCAAGTTCCGCATCGGCGTCATGCGCCCCGATGGCAGCGGTGAACGCCT
Organism: Pacificimonas pallii; assembly: GCF_019204005.1. Classification (GTDB taxonomy): domain Bacteria; phylum Pseudomonadota; class Alphaproteobacteria; order Sphingomonadales; family Sphingomonadaceae; genus Pacificimonas; species Pacificimonas pallii. The sequence continues at coordinate 89,605 of NZ_JAGSPA010000002.1, forward strand.
GCTGACGGACAGCTGGCAGGATGAGGGGCCGACCTGGTCGCCCAATGGCCGCGTAATCATGTTTTTCAGGTCGCGCAGGGGCGGCGGAGCGGATCTGCACAGCATCGATCTGACCGGTATCAACGAGCGGCGCATCCCCACGCCGCTCGAAGGCAGCGATCCGGCTTGGTCGCCATTGTTACAATAAAAAGCACGAGGAACCGGTAGGCCCTTTGAGGGTTGGCTTTACGAGTAGAAACGCATGTCAAAAGGGAAGTGCCATGAAAATGAGATTGACGAGTGTCGCAGCGATCGGCCTGCTGGTCGGTGTGTCGGCATGTTCCAAGAATAATGATGACCTGCCGCCACCGCCGCCGCCTCAGGAGACTGCGGCCACCACGCCGGTCGCTGCTACGCCCACACCGACGGACACGGTCACGAACACAGTCGTTCCAGGCAGCATGGAAGAGTTCATGCAGCAGGCGGGCACGGATACGGTCTATTTCGCCTATGACAGCTCGTCTCTTGACGGCGAGGCGCGCGACACGCTGACGAAGCAGGCGTCATGGCTGACGAAATATCCGAATGTCCGTATCACCATCGAAGGCCATGCCGACGAGCGCGGCACGCGCGAATATAATCTGGCCCTCGGTGAACGGCGCGCCAATGCCATCGTGACCTTCATGCAGCAAAATGGCATCGGCGCCAGCCGTGTGACGACGATCAGCTATGGCAAGGAACGCCCCGCTGTCGAAGGGTCGTCCGAGTCCGCATATGCGCAGAATCGCCGCGGCGTGACCACATTGTCGGGTGCGGCCGCAAGCTAACCCGCCTAACGGCCTGTACGACCGAAAAGGGGGGGCGTTCGCGTTGCGAGCGCCCCCCCTTTTGTTTGGGGTGCGCTCCTGATGATGTCCGGGCCGCCAGCGCTTTGGCAAAGTGTGGGGGCCGTCCACGGGGATTTCGCGGCCGGCTGGACCGACCCCTTTTAGAGTTACGGGTACCGTGCCGCCTCCGCTGTCACAAACAGCATGCTGCCCTCCGAAACGGCGCGCATAGGCGTTCGTAATCCTGAACGCGGTGCGTTCAGGCGGTCCAGCAGGCCCTGACGATGACGCGGTGCGGCGACTTCGCCGGCACGGTGCAATAGCGCCAGATAGTTTCGGCCAATCCATCGTTCCGCGACAAGGCTGCTCATGAAAATATTTGCCCCCGGCGCGGACACGCGCGCCAGTTCCTTGGTCACGGCCCCGACGTCTTCGAAAATATGAAGCATGCCGGGGCACAGGACCGACCCGAAACTTTCCGACCGGAACGGCAGTGCGTTCAAATCGGCCTGCAGCAGGACCAGATTGCCGGGCACCCCACCTGCGCTGGCGATCAGCCGGTTGCGTGCGGCGCGCAGCATGCCTTCCGACAGATCGCACAGGATCGAGCGCCGCCGGGACTCGATATGCTTGTGAACGGTCGAAACCAGCGATCCGCATCCGGCATCCAGCAGCGTCCCGCTGCCGGAACGCAATGCCGCGTTCGCGAACCGCGCATATGAGTGCGGCGACGTGCCCCACACCAGTCGATTGTACAGCCGATTGCCGATCAGGCGGTCGTAGAGCCGGGCATGTTTATCATAAACGAGCTGTGAAGCGCCGTCGGGATCCACCGACCAGATGTCATCCCCGAGCGGGCGCACGCTGATCCCGGGTTTCAAAACAGCTTCCAAAAGAGACGGCAGGGTCATTGTCAGGATTTACCGGGGCGACACAGGCGCGCCACTGCGGCATATTGCTGTACACATATAATGCGCGCCGGATGTGGGACGCCAACATGCCATTATCAATTGTCCAGGACAATCTGTCGGGGCGCGAGATTCGCGCGCTGTTAGAGGTGCATCTGGACGAAATGCACCGCAATTCGCCTGCCTGCCTTGTTCACGCCATGCCCGCTGAACGGCTTCAGGCCCCCGACGTGACCTTCTGGTCGGCATGGTCCGGTGACGCACTTGCCGGGTGCGGGGCGCTGAAGGAGATCGGTGCCCGGCACGGCGAGCTTAAATCCATGCGCACGGCACCGGCGTTCCTGCGCCAGGGGGTGGCGGAGGCGATCCTGCTGCACCTGATGGCCGAGGCACGGGCGCGGGGGTATCGGCGGCTGAGCCTGGAGACGGGAAGGACGGCACCGTTTCACCCGGCGCATGCGTTATACCGGAAACACGGCTTCACGGACTGCGCGCCGTTCGCGGATTATGCGGAGAATGACTTCAGCATGTGCATGACGCGTGTGATCTGACGGGCGCGCCGACGCGCCGCCTCGCCTTCGTCACACGACCTGGCTATATGGCGGTTAACCCAGTCAATTCAGGATCCTTCCATGTCCGTTCGCCCCTGGCGCGATATTGAGCGCCGCAAGTGCCGTCAGATCATGGTCGGCGATGTGCCGGTCGGCGGCGATGCGCCGATAACCGTGCAGACGATGACCAACACGCCGACGTCGGACGCGAAGGCGACGATCGATCAGATCCGCGCCTGTGAAGAGGTCGGGGCGGACATTATCCGCGTCAGCTGTCCGGATGTGGAATCAACCAGCGCGTTCGGGCTGATCGCAAAGGCGGCGCACGTGCCGCTCGTCGCGGACATTCATTTTCACTATAAACGCGCGCTGGAAGCGGCGGACGCAGGCGCGGCGTGTCTGAGGATCAACCCGGGGAATATCGGATCGTCGGCGCGTGTCGCGGAGGTTGTGCGGGCGGCCAAGGCGAATGGCTGTGCGATCCGCATCGGCGTGAATGCCGGTAGTTTGGAAAAAGACCTTCTGGAAAAATATGGCGAGCCGTGCCCCGAGGCGCTGGTGGAAAGTGCGCTCGATCATATCAAACTGCTGCAGGACCATGATTTTCACGAGTTCAAGGTCGCCGTGAAGGCGTCGGACGTGTTTCTGGCGGTCGCGGCCTATCATGCGCTGGCCGAGACGGTCGATTGCCCGCTGCATCTGGGCATTACCGAAGCGGGCGGCCTTATTGGCGGCACGGTGAAATCGTCGATCGGCATGGGCAGCCTTCTGTGGGCCGGTATTGGCGACACGATCCGCGTTTCCCTGTCCGCAGAGCCGATGGAGGAAGTCAAAGTCGGCTTTGAAATGCTGAAAGCGCTGGGCCTGAGGACGCGCGGCGTGCGCGTCGTGTCATGTCCCAGCTGCGCACGGCAGGGGTTCGACGTGATCCGCACCGTGGAAACGCTGGAAAAGCGGCTGGAGCATATCAAGACGCCCATGTCGCTGTCGGTTCTGGGCTGTGTGGTGAACGGGCCTGGGGAAGCGCGGGAAACCGATATCGGCCTTACCGGCGGCGGGAAGGGTAAGCATATGGTCTATCTGTCCGGCGTCACCGATCACCATGTCGAGAGCGAGGATATGGTGGACCATATTGTCAGCCTGGTCGAGAAGAAGGCCGCCGAGATCGAGGCGGGAATCTCGGAGGCGGCTTAGGACGCTTTTGGGTCCATGCCCGTTCTTGAAGGATCGGCTTGAGGTGCTGCGGATTTCACTTTTCTTGCCTTTCACGGGCATTGCGGCTCTAGACGAAATATGACCCGCACGCTCTTCATGGCCATTGCCGCCGCCACCCTCGCCGCGACCGCCCACGCGCAAGATCTTGTCCGCACGCCGGACAGTCAGGCCGACGATGGGGCGGGGCCGTATCCGACGCTGCTGATTTCCGGGGCGACCGTCATCGACGGTAGCGGGTCGCCGCCCATGGGGCCGCTGGACATCCTGGTAAAAAGCAACCGGATCAGTGCCATCGCACCGACCGGCGGCTTTGCGGACGCTTCGCCGGACAGGACGATAGATGCGAAGGGCATGTTCGTTCTGCCCGGCTTTGTCGATGTGCACGATCATAATGGCGATGCGCAAAAGGCACCCAATGCGGAATATGTGCACAAGCTGAGGCTGGCGCACGGGATCACAAGTGTGCGCGGCGTCGCGTTCCATTTTTCCGCGGATGATCCGGGGCTGGAAGAGGCGCGGCGGAGTGCGCGCGGCGAGATCACCGCCCCGCGCATGTTCCCCTACGCCGTTCTGGGCCAGCAATGGGGTGAGGCCTATCCCGCCACAGAGGAGGCCGCGCGCCGCTGGGTCCGCTGGGCGCAGGGTCGCGGCTATCACGGGATGAAGGTGTTCAACCCGACGCCGCCCGATATCCTGAGGGCCGCGCTGGACGAGGCCGGAAAGATCGGCATGGGGAGTGTGGCGCATCTGGGCCAGATCGGGGTCGTCGACCTGAACGGCCGGATCGCCGCGGAAGCCGGCATTGGCGGGCTGACGCATTTTTACGGGCATTTTGAATCCCTGCTGGACGGCGCGACCGTGCAGGATTTTCCGGCGGACTATAATTACGCCAATGAGCAGGACCGGTTTTCCGGCGTCACCGACCTTGCCGATCAGATCGCCGCGCCGGGATCGGAGGCGTGGGATGCCTATATCGACCTGCTGGTCGACAATGGCGTGACGATGTCGCCGACGTTCAACATCTATTCCGCCGGACGCGATTTGCAGCGGGCGCGGACGTTTGAGTGGCATGACCGCTACACATTGCCGTCGCTGATGCGGTTTTTTACGCCATCGGCAACCAATCACGGATCGTTCTTTTTTGACTGGAAGACCGAGGACGAACTTGGCTGGCGGCGCTTCTATCAGCCATGGATGCAGCTGGTGCGCGATTTTCGCAATCGCGGCGGGCGCGTGACGGTGGGGTCCGATTCCGGATTTATCTATCAGACATGGGGTTTCTCCTACATTGGCGAGCTTGAGATGCTGCAGGAGGCCGGGCTGACGCCGCTGGAGGTTGTCAGGGCGGCGACCATCGATGGCGCGCGGGAACTTTATCAGGCCAGGGGCGAAGCGCCTCCATTCGGGCTGGTGCGGGCGGGGATGCTGGCCGACCTGATCGTCGTACCGGAAAACCCGCTGGCGAATTTCAAGACGCTGTACGGAACCGGACATTTGCGGCTGGATCTGGAGACGGGCCAGCTGGCGCGTGTCGGGGGTGTGCGGTTCACGATCAAGGACGGCATCGTCTATGACGCGCCGAACCTGCTGGCCGATGTGGCGGCGATGGTGGCGGCGGAAAAAGCGAAATGATCGCACGAGGCGTCCTTGCCGCCGCGGTTCTGGCGATCAGTGCCTGTTCGCCGCCGCTGGCTTACGCGGCAGATCATGACGAGCCGAGGCCTTATGCGGCGGACATCGATGCGATGACGGCGGTTGATGCCGCGCTGTCGCGCGCGACCCTTGCGGGAAAGCGGGTCATTCTGGTGATGGGCGCGAACTGGTGCCACGACAGCCGCGGGCTCGCCGAACATCTGGAAAGCGCGCGGTTCGCCCCGCTGATCGCCGGGAATTTCGAAGTCGTTTACGTCGATGCGGGGCGACCGCGCGACGACGAGGCCGCGAACATGGACGTCGCGCGGCGATTCGGCGTCGAGGCCCTGGTCGGGACGCCCAATGTCTTCATATTGTCGGCAGCGGGCGAACGGCTGAATGACGAAGAGGATGTCCTTGGCTGGCGCGATGCCGCGAGCCGGGATCCGGACGATATCCATGCATATTTCGAGGGTTACCGCGCCCCGGATGCACGTGGGAATCCTGTAAGATAACAGACACATAAAATTCATCCTGCTGCACCGCAGCAAGGATTATGGGCAGGCATCCGATCATCCTTTCAGCGGAAGCCTTTCCCCCATGACAAAGATAATATTGTTGGCTGGCGCCGCCGCGCTGGTGGCCCTGACCCCTGCCTACGCGCAAATAGCGGCAGTATCCGATGTCGCGGATGAGGCCGCCGATGAAGATGTCATCGTCGTGACGGCCCAGAAGCGTAGCGAACTGATCACCGAAGTCCCGCTGACCGTCACCGCCTATGGCGCGGCGCAGCTGGAGCGGCTGAATGTCAATGAATTCGACGAGCTGAGCGCGTTCGTTCCCGGCCTTAATGTGCAGGAACAGAGTGCCAATAATCCCGGCTTCGTCATCCGCGGCATCACCTCTGATTCGGGCAGTGCGCAGGCCGCGCCGCGCGTCACGATCTATTATAATGGCATCGACGTATCGCGGTCGCGCGGCTCTTACTTCAAACTGTTCGATGTCGAGCGTGTCGAGGTCGTGAAGGGGCCGCAGGCGACCCTGTTCGGCACGGCGGCCACGATCGGCGCGATTTCCGTGCTGACCAACAAGGCCGAGTTTGAAAATTCGGGCGCGATCAGTGCCTCATATGGCAATCTGGATGCCGTCGAGGTCGAAGCCATGGTGAATGTCGCCGGTGAGCGCATCGCCGGGCGCGTGGCGGGCTATTATGAGCGCCGCGACGGCTATGTCCGTAATATTGCAGGCGAGGCCGGGACGGCGAGCGAGAGGCTGGTGGGTATCGATCAGCGCGACCTGAACGGTCTGGACCAGTTCGGGCTGCGCGGCTCGCTGCGCATCGAAGCGGGCGATGGGACGATCGACCTGGTCGCCACTTATGAAGAGCAGAACAATCCGGGGACAGCCTTCGTCTCCGGCACGATTCCGGCGTCGGGCGGTGACACCAGCCCGTTCACCTTTGCCGAACTGGGCGGTATCGCGGATAGCGAGGACGTGCTTGGCATCCGCGAACTGAAGCTGGAGCGCAGGGTGTTCGACGTGAACGCGACGCTGAGCTTTCCCCTTTCCGATGCCGTGACGCTGACGAGTGTGTCGGGCTATCGCACATTCGATAGTCTGGAAACGTTCGACGCCGATGGTTCGGCGCTGCCCTTCCTGGAATTCGCGGAGGATGCCGACGGCCGGCAGATGTCGACCGAATTGCGGCTGTCCTATGACAATGATGACCGCATTCGCGGCTTTGCCGGCGTCAACCTGTTCCACGAGGACGGCACGCAAAGAGTGCCGTTTTCGACGGAGGAAGGCATCTATCTGTTCTGTGCGCAGGGCTTTTGCCAGGACGCGGCGGCACTGGTTGCGGCACCGCAGTTCACCGCGACCGCGACGGGAGGCACGATCACCGCGCTGCCTTACCGGAGTGAATTCACCAATGGCGGCGAAAACAGCGCCTATTCGCTGTTTGCGGACGTCACATTCGCGCCGACGGACAGGGTGGAACTGACCGCTGGCGTGCGCTGGGTGAAGGAAGAGCGGCGGTCGAGTTTTTCCGCCGTGCAGCCCAATGCCGTGCTGCTCGGCGCGCCGCTGCTTCCGGTTGTCGATACAGGAGGGCAGACATTCGTCGCGGATGACAGTTTCAGCGCGTGGCTGCCACGCTTCAACGCGCGCTTTGAGATCATCGACAATGTGAACATCTACGCGACGGTTTCGAAGGGACGGCGGGCCCCGGTCCTGAACCTGGGTGCCAGGGTTGGCGAGAACGGCCCGGTTGCGGACCTGGAGCGCATATCGCGCGAGCAGGTCTGGAATTACGAGGCTGGGATCAAGGGCGCACGGGGGCCATTCAGCGGCAGTCTGGGTGTTTTCTATCAGGACTATTCGAATTTCCAAACCAGCTTCAACACGGGCGCGCAGATCATTGCCGTCGATGCCGGCCAGGCATCGAACTTTGGCGTTGAGGTCGAGGGCAGCCTGCGCATGACCGACTGGCTGCGGGCCTATGCGACCTACGCCTATATCGACGCGAAGATCGACGAGCCTGCGGACAATGCGTTTCCCGGCGTGGATTTCGTCGGCAGCCGCTTCCGTTTGCAGCCAAAGCATTCGGCATCCCTCGGCCTTGATTTCGACTTTGATCTTGGCGGCGGGACGGCGTTGACTTTCACGCCAACGGCGACCTATCGCAGCCAGGTCTTCTTTGAAATTCCGAACAATCCGGCCATTGGCGAGGACGGCTATACGCTCGTTAATCTGCGCGGCGGTGTCAGCTTCGCGGACGGCAGATATGCCGTTCATGGCTTCGCGACCAACCTGTTTGACAAGGCGTTCATCATCGATGGCGGCAATACCGGCGGTGCCTTTGGCCTGCCGACGTTCATCCCCGGTGAGCCCGCGCTTTACGGCGTGGAGATATCCGCTCGTTTCTAGCGCGGCGACAGGTCCATTCCGGACGTGATTCCACCGGGCAAAGCGGTGCGGAATTAGGACATAGCTGTCAGTGCTGTCCACGTGATGGCACGATGGCTCCTGATTCTCTGCCTGGCGGCGATGCCGATCCCGCTTGCCGCGCCCGCGGCCGCCCATGGCGGCGGGCTGGCGGCCGATGGCTGTCACAATGACCGCAAGCGTGGCGGCCGTCACTGTCACCGGGGATCGAAGGATGCCGCGCCGCGCGCGCCAGCACCGGCCCGGCTGATGGGCCAAGACGCCTATTTCGCGAATTGTACGGAGGCGCGCCGCGCAGGTGCGGCCCCTCTGCGCCGCGGCGATCCCGGTTATCGGTCCCGTCTGGACCGCGACAATGATGGTGTCGCCTGCGAATGAACTTTTAAGACATTTTTAAGGGTGGTCATGCCAGAACGCCTCATGCGCTTTTCCCCCATCATCCTTATCGCCGCACTGCTGCCTGTTGCCGAGATGTTGGGCCTGTTCGCCTAACGCGGCTGCAATGCGCGGTCGAGCGGTGCGCGTCCGCTGCCGATTTTTTCCAGATGCGGATAGCGAAGGCCACCGGAATAATCGAGCGTAACGGTGCGGTAGCGATCGCCGTTCCTCAACAGCAGTTCAATGGGCTGAGGATTGCCGCCGGCGGTTTGCCTGATCGCCTCCAGCAGGTCGTCGCTATCGAATTTCACGCCGTTGACCGCCATGATCCTGTTGCCAATGGTGACGCCCTGACCGAACAGCGGGCCGTCCCAGACAACCCGTGAAATCTTTCCGCTTTTTTCGACGATAGCGCCGATCGAGAAGCTGAGGTCGTGGCGTTTGCCGCTGGTGATGTTCGACTTCTCATGCGCGTTGGGTTCATCCTTATAGACAAGCCTGTAGCCACCAAGTTCGATCCCGCGCGCCGGGTCGTCGTTCAACTGGTTCACCCGCTTATCCAGAAAGGCGCGCCAGTCATATTCGTGGACGGCGTTCAGCGTTTCCACGATCTCAGTGAAATCATAGGTGACCGTGCCCCAGTCACCCGGTCCATTGCCCTGACCGGGGCCGAAGAACGCATAAGCGAAATCGTCCAGCGATTTGCGACCGCGCGTCTCGGTACGGATCAGCATGTCCGCCTCCAGCCAGATTAGCGCGCCCTCGACATAATAATCCTCCGACCGCTGATAGTCCCGCCACGGCTGGGGACGGCGGGCGTTGACGGTGGGATCGGCGGTCGTATCGGCGAGCGGACGCCAGTCGCGGCCCTTCATCGTACTATAATAAGCCGCCGATGTCGCAAGATCGCCGAGCACCACGTCTTTTGGCAGAACCTTGGAGCGGACACCCAGAATATTGTCCCAGTAACTTGTCTGCCCCTCATAAACCCAAAGCAGCGAATCCTGCATGGGCGTGCGGTAATCGGGGGTCCAAAGATCGGCGGGGCGGCGGAACTTGCCGTTCCAGCTGTGCACCAGCTCGTGCGGCAGCAGGCCGCGCCGCGCCGGGCTTTTGTCCCATTCGGTGAAGAATTCGCGCTGGCGGGCATTCTCGCTGGACCGCGAATGCTCAAGACCGATGCCGCCCATTTCATCGGTGAGGGCGAGAAGAAAATCATAGCGGTCGAAATGCGCCGCCCCGAACAGCTTCAGCGCCTGATCGACCAGATTGCGATGAACCTCGATATGCTCGTCATCGGCCTGAAGATAGGCGGCGCGGTCGGCAAAGACGTTGAGGTCGACATTGCTGCCAAGGTCCCACGCGCGAAAATGCGCGCCCGCGAACATCGGGCTGTCCACAAGCGTTTCCAAATCGGTTTCGGCGTAGCGAACCGTGCCGCTGCGCGGTTCCCCGTCGATGGCCGAGACCCCTGTCCAGTCCGCGGGCAATTTGACCTGTGGAAGGACACGGATCCGGCGGATGTAATAACCCGCTGGATAGAGCGCGACATCTTCCCACTGGAGATTCAGCATGGCGGGCGCGGCGACGACGCGGCCCTGGTTGCTGGCGGTGGGTGAGAGGAACTCGAAACTGATGTCGAGCCGGGAGGCCCCCTCTGGAACATCGATCCGGAAGGCATAGACGTCGACGGGATCACGCTCCCAGGCGATGGCTGTGCCGTTCGACGAGATTTTCAGGCCGGCAATACGATTGATTTCCCCGCGCGGCGCGTGCTTGCCGGGAAGATATTCAGGATAGCGCAGGACCATCGGGCCGGCATTCGTAACCGGGATGACCTGCTCCACGCGCCAGATACCGCGGCGGATATCGGTGGCGTCGACGTTTAGCTGCATGACGCCGGGATAAGGCAGATCCTGCGCCGGAAGCTCCGCATGCACATAAGCCGGTTCGCTCGGCAGGCTGTTCTGCGCCAGCACGGGCGCAGCGATGATCGCGGTCAGGGCAAGCAGGGCAGATTTCATTCGTCGGTCTCCGGATAGGGTGCGAGGGCGGCATTGCCGGTTTCCAGGGAGGGGCGAAGCGAGACGGACGGATCAATGCCGGCCATTTCTTCATATGCGGCGCCAAGCGCGAGAATATTGGCATCGTCCCATTTCGCACCGATGAAGCTGAGGCCGACCGGCAGGCCGCGATGTTTTCCCATCGGTACGGTCAGATGCGGATAGCCCGCATGGGCCGCCAGATAACCAGCGCCGCCGCCATGCCAGCTATCGCCGTGGACACTGTCAATTAGCATCGCCGGCGCGGTCGTCGGGCCGATGAGCGCGACCACATCATATTCTTCCAAGAGACGGTCAATGCCATTCGGCCCGGAATATGCGGCGACGGCATCGCGAATATCCTGATAATCTTCCGACTGGCGACCGTCGGTCGCCTCAGACAGCACGAATATATTCTGATCGAAAAGCGCAAGTTCGCGTTCGCTTTGCCCGTTAAAGGCGATCAGGTCGGCCAGCGTGCGGACGTCCACCTGCGGCGGCGTCGATGCGAGATAAGCGTTCAGATCGTCCTTGAATTCCTGAAGCAGCAGCTTGAAACTGAGTTCGTCGTCGTCAAGCGCGGTGCCGAGTTCGTCAATGTCGATCAGTTCGGCCCCCGCTGCGCGAAGAACGGCCAGCGCCTCTTCGAAGCGTTCGTCGGTACCGAAACCCGTGGCAAAGCGCATGACGCCCAGCCGAATACCGGCTAGCGATGCCGCATCCACGGCGGCGACATAGTCGGTCCGGCGCCGATCAGCCTCCACGGTCGCGGGATCCGCCGGGTCGCTGCCCGCCATCCAGTTCAGCATGCGCGCGGCATCGCGCACCGTACGGGTCATGGGGCCAGCCGTATCCTGACTCGCGCTGATGGGAATGATGTGCGTGCGGCTGACAAGGCCAACCGTGGGTTTGAAACCGACAATGCCATTCATGGCCGCAGGACAGGTGATCGAGCCGTTGGTTTCCGTGCCGACAGCCATGGAAACCATGCCCGCAGACACAGCGGCGCCGCTGCCCGCCGATGACCCGCAGGGGCTACGGTCAAGTGCGTGCGGATTGCGTGTCTGGCCGCCCACGCCGCTCCAGCCGGATATCGACCCGAAAGAGCGGAAGTTCGCCCATTCCGAAAGATTGGCCTTCCCCAGGATAACGGCACCGGCGCCGCGCAGTCCGGCAATCGCGGGTGCGTCGCGATCGGTGACATTATCTTTCAGCGCAAGGCTGCCCGCCGTTGTCGGCAGCGCGCCTTTCGCCTCGATATTGTCCTTGACCAGAATCGGCTCCCCGTAAAGCGGGCCGCGCACGGCGCGGCGCAGATCCATTGCGCGCGCCTGATCCAGAATGCCGGGTTCCAATGCGATGATGGCATTGACGAAAGGTTCGGTCTTTTCGATGCGCTCGAGAGCGGCGCGCACCTTCGTTTCGGCGGGGCCAGGAAATTCCGAAGGATCGGGACCGGGCTGAGCGGACGCTGTTGTGGCTCCGGCCACACCGGCCAGCATTGCGGCCATAACGAAGGTGGACGGGCTCACTTCGCCTGCTGGGCGCGTTCGATCGCTTCCATGACGATTCGCTCGGCGACCTTGCGATCCTCCCATTTGCCGACGCGTACCCATTTCTCCTTTTCCAAGTCCTTGTAATGCGTGAAGAAATGTTCGATCTGCTGCATGACGATATGCGGCAGGTCGCTGCGTTCGCCAACGCGGTTATAGTAGGGAAACGTCGTTTCGACCGGCACTGCGAGCAGCTTCTCATCGCCGCCCATCTCGTCTTCCAGCATCAGGACGGCGATGGGGCGGCACTTTACGACACAGCCCGGAATGAAGGGCGAGCGCGCGACGACCATGGCATCCAGCGGATCGCCATCAGGCGATAATGTGTGCGGAATGAAGCCGTAATTCGTGGGATAGCGCATCGGCGTGTGCAGGATACGATCCACGAACAGAGCGCCGGAGGCCTTGTCGAACTCATATTTCACAGGTTCGCCGCCGACCGGCACTTCGATGATGACGTTAACGTCTTCGGGGGGATTTTCGCCAATGGCGATCTTGGTGATGTCCATGCGGGGTCATCTAATCGCGAGAAATCCGGCTGTCACCCTTTCAGAGGCTGTTGCATGACAATTGATATAGTGTAACATTGCATTCATTCTTTTCCCTAACAGCCAGAGAAAAACATGTTCCGCCTTTCCCTATTGCTTGCCGCGAGCATTTTGCCCGCCACCACTCTCTACGCCCAGACGTCCGAAGCCGCCGGAGCTGCCCAGGCAGACCGGACACCCGCCGATGATTTCCATGATGAAGCCGACACGATTATCGTCACCGGCGTCGGTCTGAAGCAACTGGACGTGCTGGCAGGTACGTCGGTGCTGGATGGTAAGGATCTGATCCGGAATCTGGAGCCGCAGATTGGTGACGTGCTGACGGGCCTGCCCGGTGTGTCGGCGACCAGCTTCTCACCCGGTGCTTCGCGCCCGGTGCTGCGCGGGTTTCAGGGCGTTCGCGTGCGTGTTCTGACCGACGGGATCGGCGCCATCGATGTGTCCAATACGTCGGCGGATCATGCTGTCAGCATCGACCCGCTGACGGCGGAGCGTGTCGAGGTTCTGCGCGGACCGGCCGTGCTGATCTACGGCAGTCAGGCGATTGGCGGCGCGGTGAATATCATCAGCAAGCAAATCCCGAGACGCGTGCCTGAAGAGGCCGTCCATATCGATGGCCTGGTTAGCCTCGGGACAGCATCCGACCTGCGGATGGGCGGGCTTTCCGCCGATGTCGCGCTGACGCCGGAATTGGTGTTCCATGTCAACGGCGGATACACAAAGACGGACGACCTGTCAGTGGGCGGGTTTACGATCGCGCCTGAGCTGCGTGCCGATCTATTGGCCGAAGCCGCGGAAGACGAAGCGGAGGATCCCGAGGAAGCGGAAGAGCTTCGTGAGGCGGCGGCACAGCGCGACGTGCTGCCCAACAGCGCGACGGAGACACTTTCGCTCGCGTCCGGCCTGGCCTTCGTCAACAGCCGTGGTTCCCTGGGTGTGTCTGTCAGTTATTTCGATACCGACTATGGTGTGCCGGGGCGTCCGGGGACGGGCCACGCGCATGCCGGTGAGGAAGGCGAGGAAGAGGAAGAGGGCGAGGAGGAAGGCGAAGAGCTGGTTTCCATCGCCCTTGAACAATTTCGCGCCGACCTGCGCGGCAACGTCTTGATCGGCGGCAATATCATCGATGAAATCCGGATACGCGCCGGATATGCGGACTATACGCACACGGAATTCGAAGGTGACGAGGTCGGCACCGTCTTTGACGTGACCGGTGTCGAAGGACGCCTGGAACTGGTGCAGCCTGACATTGGCGGCTGGAGCGGCGCAGTCGGCGCGCAGTATTTTTCGCGTGACTTCGTGGCAACGGGCGCCGAGGCTTTCCTGCCGCCAAATGAAACCGAGCAACTGGGCCTTTTCGCCCTGCAGGAGGTGCCAATTGGGCCGTTGCAGCTGGAACTGGCGGGCCGCTACGAACATACCGAGGTGGACGCGCGCAGCTTTGGCAGCCAGAACTTCAACACCGTGTCGGGGGCGATCGGCCTTGCGCATGAACTGCAATCCGGCTTCCGGTTCGGCATTTCCGGGTCGCGCGCCGAGCGGGCGCCGTCGGCCGAGGAACTGTTTTCCAACGGGCCGCATATTGCCACGCAGGCATTTGAAATCGGTGACCCAAATCTGACGACCGAGAAGAGCTGGGGCGCCGAAATCTTCGCGCGCGGCGACGTGGGGCCGGTAACGCTGTCCGCCAGTGTATTCGGGACGTGGTTCGATGATTATATTTACGAGGAGCGCACCGGCGCGGAAGAAGATGACCTGCCGGTGTTCGCCTATCGCCAGCAGGATGCCGATTATATGGGCGTGGAACTGAGCGTTTCCGCGCAACTGTTTGAAGGCGGCGGCTTCACTATCGTTGGCGATGCCGTGGGCGACTATATTCGCGCCGAGCTGACCGATGGTACGGCGGTGCCGCGCATTCCGCCGCTGCGCCTGCTGGGCGGCCTGGAGGCGCAGAGCGATGCCTTTGATGCGCGGGTTGAGGTTGAATGGACCGACGCACAGGACCGCATTGCGGCGTTTGAAACGAGTACGGACAGCTTCACGCTGGTAAACGCATCGGTCGCGTGGCGGCCCTTGGGAACGGAGAATGTGACCCTGCGCTTGCAGGCGGAAAACATCTTTGATGTGGACGCCCGCCGTCACGCGAGCTTCACAAAGGATTTCGTTCCGCTTTCGGGACGGGATTTCCGGGCCAGCCTGAGATTTAGTTTCTGATCGTCCGCCCTGAATTGGACTTGCATTCCACACCCTAAACGCGCTTTTTACGCGGGAAGGGGATGCATGACCGAGCCGGGGCCAGAACTTGTCGATGCAGTAAGGTCGGTGTTTGCGTGTCAGGCGGAGACGGGCAAGGCGATTGCCCGTCTCGCGCAGTCGCGCGGCTATGACGTGCGCGAAACGATCCTGCATCAGGGCGACCGCGCCACGACGAGCTGGCTGCTTTTCAAAGGGCGCGCAAATGCGGTCGCCGTGGGGCAAAACGGCCAGGTCGTCATGCTGGGCGAATATGGCCCGGGCGACCTGCTGGGCGCATTGCCCGGTGAGGAGGTGTCGGAGGCGGATGCGGACGTTATCGCCGCGGAAGCCGTTCGTGCGCTGCTGTTCCGGGCCATGGACCTGCTGTCGCTGGCCGAGCGTCATTCCGAAGTTGGCCTGACCCTGTCCAAGGCGCTGGTGCGCCGCTTGCGCGCCACGTCGCGCCGCATGGTGGCGCAGGTCACGCTTTCTGCCGCCGGGCGGGTCCATGCCGAACTCCTTAGACTGGCGCGCAGCGCTGGTGGTGACGGGATGACGATCGCGCCCCCGCCGATCATGACATCGCTTGCCGCAGAACTGTCGACATCAAGGGAGACCGTATCCCGCACGGTCAGCGCGCTGGAACGGCGCGGTATCGTCCGCCGGGAGAACGGCGCGCTCATCATCACCTCTCCCGCCCGGCTGGAAGAAATGATCGTCTGAAGGAGCGGGCAGGCCGCAGCGCCAGGGAAAGACGCGCTGGCGGCGGTTCGATGCGAGCCTGGGCGATATGCGGCTAGTTACGGGCGCAATGCAGGCAGTCCATAGGTTTCCCGGTCCATCAGCCCATGCTGAGCCGTTCATAGCGGCGCAGGAAATGATCGGTAGGACCGAACTGACTTTCGATCATCGTCGCCCGCTTGAAATAATGGCCAACGGCATATTCATCCGAGATACCGTTGCCGCCGTGCAGCTGCACCGCTTCCTGGCCGCAGAATGTGAGGGCCCGGCCGATCTTCGTCTTCGCCATCGCGACCGCCGACGTATCGGGCAGCTTCAGCGTCGCCATCAGCGTCATCGAGTGCGCCTGTTCCAGTTCCAGCAGCATATCGACCATGCGAAACTGCAAGACCTGAAACTTGGAAATCGGCACGCCGAACTGTTTGCGTTCGCGGGTATAGTCCATGGTCAGGCCGTGCAGCTGGCGCATGACGCCGACCGCTTCGGAACAGAGTGCGGCGATGGCCTCATCGACGACCTTGCGGATGACGGGGCTCGCCTCTCCCTCGGCACCCAGCAAAGCTTCCTTGCCAACACTTGCATTCTCGAACGTGATTTCAGAGGCGATGCCGCCATCCACCAGCGGGTAGTCACGGCGGCTGACGCCCTTGGCGTCAGCGGGGATGACAAACAGTGAAATGCCGCGTGCGTCCGCCGCGTCACCCGATGTCCGCGCGCTGACGATGATGTGCGTTGCGGATGGGGCGTCGCGGACCACGGCCTTATGCCCGGACAGTGTGTAGCCGTCGCCAGACGCCTTTGCGGACACTTCGACATGGTCAAGATTGTAGCGGCCCTTTGGCTCCGCCCATGCAAAGGCGAAGCGGGTGTCCCCGCCGATAATGCCTTCGATAAGGTCAGCGCGGCCTGCCTCGCGCGCGAAGCCGCCGCCGAGCACGACGGTCGAGAGATATGGTTCGACCACGAGCGATTTGCCGATCTCCTCCATGATGATCATGTTTTCGACCGCACCGCCGCCAAGGCCGCCCATGTCCTCGGAGAAGGGCGCGCCGAGGATGCCGAGGTCTTCGGCGAACGCTTGCCAGATCTCCGCGGACCAGCCCGCGTCAGAGCGGCTGATTTTCTGCCGCGTCTCGAAATCGTAGCGATCGCCGAGAAAGCGCTGGAGCGTGTCGCGAACCATGGTCTGGGTTTCGGAATAGTCGAAGTTCATATCGGGCCCTGTCCCTCGTTCAGATGATCATTTATCATCGTGATAAAGACTGCATGCGCGTTCGTCTCCCCTGCCTTTCAGGGAGGGAAGCCAATTTTATCTTTCACATGCCGCGCGATTAAAGGAAGCGCGCGATGACCTCGCGATAGGATCTGCTGACCTTCACCTGCGCGCCCGAGGACAGTGTCAGGAAACTCTCGCCATTGGTGTGCGGTTTCACTTCCTTGACCTGATCCAGATTGACGATGGTGGACCGGTGCACACGCTGGAACATGCGCGGATCAAGGCGCTTTTCCAGGTCCTTCATGGTCTCGCGCAGGATGAGGGTATTGTCGCCGGTATAGATGCACATATAGTCGCCGGCGGCGTCGATACGTTCGATGCTTTCCACACCAATGCGGAAGATCTGGCCGCGATCCTTGATGTTGAGGAGCTTCTCGTAGCGGCTGGCGTCAGTGGCCGCGCCGCCCATCTCCCCATGCGCTTCCGCAGCTTCGGGCGCGACCTCGCTCAGGAGGTCCTTCAGCTGTTTGCGTTCAAGTTCCGCGTTCCGCTCCATCATGCGCTGACGAACGCGCGAGATGGTATCGGCCAGGCGGTCCTGATCGACCGGCTTCATCAGGTAATCGACGGCATGTGCCTCAAACGCCTTGATCGCGAATTCATTATAGGCGGTGACCATGACGAAAAGCGGTGGTTCCATATCCTGCAACGCATTGATGACACTGAACCCGTCAAGGCCGGGCATCTGGATATCCAGAAAGACCAGATCGGGCTTGTGCGTCTTGACCGCGCGTATGGCCTCCCGTCCATTGGCGCATGTCGCCACGATCTCAATGTCCTCATGCGGTGCGAGCCGCATTTCGAGCCCCTTCGTCGCCAACGGCTCATCATCGACCAGAATTGCGCGTATCGTCATGCTGCGGCCTCTTTCATAGCAGTGCCCATCGTCTGATACGGGATATCCAGCCGCGCCACCACGCCGCCTTCCGGTCGTTCAGCCAGCATAAAGCTCGCTTCACCGCCATATTGCTGTGCCAGACGCTCCCGGATGTTGTTCAGACCGACGCCGGCACCATCGATGTAGCTGGGTTTCGCGGCCTGCAAGCCGGGACCGGTATCGGCCACGTCGATGAACACGCGGTCGTTCCCCACAAGGCGGGCCGTGATGGCGATTTCCGCGCCCTCCTCCTGCGGCGTGACGGCGTATTTGATGGCGTTTTCAACGAGCGGTTGCAGGATCATGGAGGGCACGGCCGCATCCGCGGCGCGCGCGTCGATATCGAAACTGGTCTGCAGTCGATTTTCGAACCGCATGCGTTCAATGTCGAAATAGAGCTTCAACGCTTCCAGTTCCTGCGCAAGTGTCACGCGGCTGCCCGGATCCTCGGCTAGGGAATAGCGCAGAAACGAGGACAGCCTGGACAGCATCGCATTCGCCTTGTCGTCTTTCAGCAGTACGAGCGTCGAGATGGAATTCAGCGTATTGAACAGGAAATGCGGGTTCACCTGATAGCGCAGCATGGCGAGACTGGCCTCCGAAGCCTGCGCCTGCACTTTCAGCATGTCCTCATTCTGGTGCGACAGCATCAGGTAGAAGTTGATGCCGAAGTAAAGCCCCGACCACGCGCCGAGCACGCTGATATCGAGGAGGATCGCGCCAAAGAACTGTACGCCCTCCGGCTGGAAATTGGCGTCGTAGAACCGCGAATGCGCCCATACTTCGAGCACGGAAAATACCGATGCCGCGACCGCGATGACGAGCAGGGTCAGCGACCAGACAAAGACCGCGCGCATCTGGATGATGCGGCGGTAGGCCGCCGACATCAGCAGCGTCAGCGAGAAGCCCGTGGCGCTGGCGATCAGGGCCGGAAGGATAAAGGGCAGCTCCGCACCATTGGCGAGCCCGCCAAATGTACGCAGGAAGAAATAGGCGACCCAACCGCCGCCCTGCAGCAACCAGAATGCGCGATTCTTGTCGGCGAAAAAACCTCTGGTACGTTGCGTGTCAGGTTTCATGGCTTCGGACCTAACCGTTCGCGGGCCGCGATGCCATACGGCCTCTCGCCAAGGACGCAAACTCAGCCTAATTCCCGCTTATGCTTTTCCCCTATGCCTGTCACCCCGGCCACTCGCGCGGACGCCTGCACCCGGCGAACCCCTCGGCATTGCGCGATGCCTTCGCGCGCGACCGCGACCGCATCGTCCATTCCAGCGGATTTCGCCGCCTGAAGCACAAGACGCAGGTCTTCGTCGCGCCGGATGGCGACCATTTTCGCACGCGCCTGACACACAGCCTGGAGGTTGCGCAGATCGGCCGGGTGATGGCGAAGGCGCTGGGCGTGCACGAGGCGCTGACCGAGGCGATCTGCCTGGCGCACGATCTGGGGCATCCGCCCTTTGGCCATGTGGGCGAGGATGCCCTGAATGTCGCCATGGCGGATTATGGCGGTTTCGACCATAATGCACATACGCTGCGGGTCCTGTGCACGCTGGAGAGCGCCTATGCCGCGCATGACGGGCTGAACCTGAGCTGGGAGGTGCTGGAGGGACTGGCGAAACATAATGGCCCGGTGACGGCGCCGACCTGGGCGCTGCAAGAGATCGATACCGCGTTTCCGCTCGACCTGGAGACGCATGCCAGTCTGGAGGCGCAGATTGCCGCGCTGGCCGACGATATCGCTTATGACAATCATGATTTCGAGGACGGGCTGAGGGCGGGGCTGTTCAGCCTGGACCAGGCGCTGGAGGTCGATGCCGTGCGCGAAAACTGGGAAGCCGTGCGCGCGCGCTATCCGGATGCGCCGCAGGATCGCCTGATCGCGGAAATGAAGCGCCGCCAGATCGGCCTGATGGTCGAGGATGTGCTGCGGGAGACGAAATCCCTTCTGGCGGCGCTGTCGCCGCGAACGGCGGGCGATATTCGCGGTGCGGGCCGTCAGACCGCCGCCTTTTCCGCGCCAATGGCGGCGGCGGAGCGCGAGATCAAGAGCTTCCTCTATGCCAACATGTACCACCACCCCGCCAGCATCAGGCCGAGGGACAGGGCCGCCGCACTGGTCGGGCAGCTTTTCGAAGACATTTCCCGCACCTCCGCCCGCCTGCCGGAAAGCTGGGAAGCGACGCTCCCCGCCGAAAATCCCGCCCGCGCCCGCCATATCGGCGACTTCATCGCCGGCATGACGGACCGATATGCGCAGCGGTTTGGCGGTGAACTGCAATTGGAGGGGTGAGCGACATGTGTGGTACGGAATTGTGACGGGGCCGACCCTTGTGCGCTCCATAAATCAGTTCGCGGACATTGAGGTCAGATCGCGCTAAAGACTGGATAGGTCATGGCGCGGCGCAGGTCGGTTCGGCAGGGAGCGAAGCGATCTCAATAGACGTCTCCATCAATGGCATTCGTCCACGCTCCACGCCCGGCTACGGGGGGTGATGCGTGCTCTTTCCGGACCGGATGCCCTGCAATTCTCCCTTGCTTATCTTGCTAAAGCGCATGCTGTTTCACCGCAGAGGCTGCGCGGACTCGCCATGCCGGGACGTGTTTTGTCATGCGCGTTTGATGAGCCCCAGAGGCAGGTTGTCGCGCGGCCGCGGGATGGGGACCATCTGCCATTGCGGTTCGTAATTGACCGGAACGTCGATGGTTCGCGCGGCCAGCAGTTCGAACAGGAACACCTTTGCCTGCATATAGGCAAAGTGCAGGCCGAGGCACATGTGTGCGCCGCCGCCGAACGGAACATAGGCATGCTTGTGCCTGACTTTTTCATTCTCGCGGGTGAAGCGTGACGGGTCATAGCGTTCCGGCTCTGGCCAGATGTTGGGATCGCGGTGCACGAGCATCGGGCATAGACCCACATGCGCGCCTGCGGGGATGACATGGTTGTGGAATGTGAAGTCCGCGAGCGCGCGGCGCGGGATGAACGGCACGGGCGGCCGCAGGCGCATGGCCTCCTTGAACGCCCATTCGCACATGTCGAGATCACCGAGGCGGTCATAGGGGATGTCCGCCCCCACCTCCGCGCGCAGCGTTTCGACTTCGTGGCGGATTTTTTCCTGCCAGTCGGGGGTCTTGCCGAGATAGAAGACGGTCGATGACAGCGACGATGTCAGCGTGTCGTGCGCGGCCATCATCAGGAAGTTCATGTGATCGATGACGTCCTGATCGCTGAGCAGTTCTCCCTCCTCGTCGTGAGCGTTGACGACCTGCGTGAAAATATCTTCCGCGTCGGACCCGCGGCGCTTCGGGATTTCCCTGCCGAAATATTCGACGAGGTAGGCGCGGCCCCTCACCCCCTTGCGCATCTGCGTGAAGGGCAGGGGTTTGCGAACGGGCGTCACGGATGCCTGCACCATGTCCACAAAGGCGCGATTGACCTTGTCGGCCTCCGGTCCCCACGGAATGCCGAGAAATGACGATGCGGCGAGGTCGAGCGTCAGATCCTTCATCGCCGGATAGAGTTCCAGCCGTTCCGGCCAGTCGGCGATGCGGCGGCGAATGCCCTCCTGCAACAGCGACAGATATGCCTGCATGGGCTTTGGCTTGAAGGCGACGGACAGTGCCTTGCGGTGGACGCGGTGCTCCTCGAAATCAAGCATCATCAGACCGCGCGGAAAGAGTTTTCCAAGGATCGGATTCCAGCCCTGTTCCGACGAGAAGATGCGATCCCGGTTCATCAGGACCATCTCGTTCGCGTCCGCGCCGACCATCTGTACCGACGGACCGGCGATCGTCTCATATGAGTATACCGGGCCGTACGCCTCCTGCCGCCTCTCCTGCAATGCCAGCGTGTCGTAGAGGAAGTGCTTCACGGCCGCGAGCTTCTGCCACAGGCTGAGCGTGCCGGTCCCCGGCAGGTGGTTCAGTTCCTTCATGGTCGGCTCGCGCAGGCGTCTGTAGCGCTCGGCCGGGGTCGACCCGTCGTCAGTGCGGAACTCTTTGGGGTCTACTGGCGCGTTCATGGCATTTTCCTTTTCGGGCCCAGAATAATGCCAGATTTGAATGGAGTGCAGCTTAACAATTGCACAGGTGTGGCGGTTGGGCATCGTTCACGCGTTGACCGGACGCGCACCTCCGTGCCATGGCGGCGGCCATGAAAAGATCGACAGGACACGACCGGTCCCGCACGCGTGCGTGGAAGCCCGCGACGCAAGCCATTCGCGGGGGCACGCTGCGGTCCGAATTCGGCGAGACGTCCGAAGCGCTCTTCCTGACGTCGGGCTATTGCTATGACGAGGCGGAAATCGCGGCGGCGCGGTTCCGCGGCGACGATCCGGGCATGACCTATTCACGGCTTCAGAATCCGACGGTCGCGATGCTTGAGGAGCGCCTGTGCCTGATGGAGGGCGCCGAGGCGTGCCGGGCGCAGGCGTCGGGCATGGCGGCGATGACGACGGCGCTGCTGTGCCAGCTGTCGGCGGGCGATCACATGGTGACGGCGCGGGCGATGTTCGGGTCATGCAAATGGCTGGGCGACGAGCTGCTGCCGCGTTTCGGTATTGAGGTCACAGTGGTCGATGGGTCCGATACCGATGCCTGGGCGAAGGCCGTACGGCCCAATACGAAACTGTTATTCCTGGAAACGCCCGCAAACCCGACGCTGGAAATCGCGGATATAAGCGCGATCGCGGATATTGCGCACGATGCGGGCGCGAAGCTGCTGGTGGACAATGCCTTTGCGACGCCGGTGCTGCAGAGGCCGATGGAACTGGGTGCCGATATGGTGGCCTATTCCGCAACGAAGATGATGGACGGGCAGGGACGCGTGCTGGCGGGCGCCGTGCTTGGCACGGACGAATTCATCAATGAGACATTGCTGCCGTTCCAGCGGAACACCGGCCCGAACCTGTCGCCGTTCAATGCCTGGGTCGTCCTGAAAGGTCTGGAGACGCTGGAACTGCGCATGACGCGGCAGTCGGAGAATGCCCTGAAAGTGGCAAAGGCGCTGGAAAGCCGCGTGCCGAAACTGCTTTATCCGCATCTGGATTCGCATCCGCAGGTCGATCTGGCGCGTGCGCAGATGCGTGCGGGCGGCACGATCATGTCCCTGTTTCTGGATGGCGGACGGGAACAGGCGCACGGTCTGCTCAACGCGCTCGAACTGGTCGATATCTCCAACAATATCGGGGATTCGCGCAGCCTGATGACGCACCCGGCCTCGACCACCCATTATGGTGTGGGCGAAGAGGGCCGGGCGGAAATGGGGATCACCGAGGGTATGCTGCGGCTGTCAGTCGGTCTTGAGGACCCGGATGATGTCATCGCCGACCTCGATCAGGCGCTGGCTTCGGCGGGACTTTAGCGCGCGACCGGGTTGGCCTGAGCATAAGCGGAAACCGCGCCGTAAAGGCCGGGTTCGGGATGCGTGACCAGCTTGATCGGCAGGTCCTCCATTATGGCGCGATAACGTCCTTTGGCAACGAATCTATCGTGAAAGCCAAGGTCTTTCAGACGCATGCCGATGCGCAGGCCGAGGCCGCCCGCAATGACCACCGGACCGGGGCCGTGACAAAGCGCGATATCGCCTGCGACCGACCCCAGACACATGCCGAACCGGCGGAGCGCCGCGGACGCCAGGCTGCTTTCACCGGACAGTGCGAGCGTCCATAGCGCCTTGTCATCGCCTTTCGGCATGGCGACGCCGTCGATGTCGGCGAGCACCTCCATGATCGTGCGGAAGCCGGGGCCGGAGACAATACGCTCCACCGAGACGCGATCATGTTGTTTGCGCAGCCGGGCGAGCATGCGGTCTTCAATTTCGTCGAGCGGCGCGAAATCGGTATGCCCCCCTTCAGTCGAAATGATTTGAGAGGTGCCGTTATTTCGGCTGAGCAGGGCGACACCAAGGCCGGTACCCGGTCCAATGACGCTGACTGTGCCGCTTTCTGGCAGGGGAATATCAGGACCCGCAAGATGGGCCAGCATCGCGGGCGTTGCCACGCCAACGGCATGGGCGACCGCGGCGAAGTCGTTTATGAGAATGTGGCTATCGACCCCCAGCGCCTCACCGATTGCCTTGCGCCGGACGATCCACGGGTTGTTCGTCATCCTGATCGTGTCGCCGCGCACCGGCGCCGCAATGGCGAGCGCGGCCGCACGGGGCAGGGGGCCGACATGTCGGCCAAAGGCGTCCCACGCCATTTGCAGGCTGCCATGGTCCGCGCACGGCATTTTGACGGGGGCATCGAGGCTGATCGCGCCATCCGCGCCGATTTCGGCAAGGGCGAAGCGGGCATGAGTGCCGCCAATATCGGCGGCAACGAGAGAAGTGGTCATAGCCCCGCCTGCGCGAGCATGGCGGAGCCGCCGCGCTCCGCCTCGTCGGCATGGGCGCGCATCATCGCGAAAAGCTCGCGGCCGAGACCGGGCTGTGCCGCAGGAGCCTGCGCAGGGGGGCGGGCGTCCCATTCCGCCGGGTCGACCAGTGCGGTCGCGGTGCCGGTTTCCGCGCAGAGATGAATGATGTCGCCGTCCCGCACCCGGGCAAGCGGGCCGCCGCCGAGAGCCTCCGGAGAAAGATGAATAACGGCAGGCACTTTTCCTGACGCACCGGACATGCGGCCATCGGTCAGAAGGGCGACGCGATGGCCGCGATCCTGCAATACGCCAAGCGGCGGCGTCAGTTTGTGAAGTTCCGGCATGCCATTTGCGCGCGGACCCTGAAAGCGGACGACCACCACGACGTCCCGGTCCAGCTCCCCGGCCTGAAAGGCGTCGATGACAGCCTCCTGCGTATGAAAGACGCGCGCGGGGGCTTCGATGGTCCAGCGGCCACGATCGACGGCGCTGGTCTTCATCATTGCGCGCCCTAGATTGCCCTGCATCAGACGCATGCCGCCATTGTCGGCGAAGGGCGCAGCGGCGGGCTTCAGCATGCTGTCATCACCGCTTTTAACGGGCGCGGGTGTCCAGACGAGCCGGTCCTCCTTGATCCGGGGTTCCTCCGCATAGGCGGCGAGGTCGGTGTGCCAGATGGTCATGATATCGCGGTGGAGGTGCCCGCTTTCGATGAGTTCGCGGATCACGAAACCCATGCCGCCCGCAGCGTGGAAGCCGTTCACGTCGCCCGGGCCGTTGGGGTAAACGCGCGCGATGAGCGGTGTCGCGGCGCTGAGTTCGTCCATGTCGCCCCAGTCGATTTGTATCCCCGCGGCGCGGGCGATGGCGGGCAAGTGGATGGCATGATTGGTCGAGCCGCCGGTGGCGAGCAGGCCGACGGCGGCGTTCACGACCGCCTTTTCATCGATGCACAGGCCAAGCGGGCGGTAATCGTCGCCGTCCGGACCGATCGCGGCGATGCGGTGGGCGGCTTCGCGGGTCAGCCGCTGACGCAGTTTCCTGCCGGGATTGACAAAGGCCGCGCCGGGAACGTGCAGCCCCATGACCTCCATCATCATCTGATTGCTGTTGGCGGTGCCGTAAAAAGTGCATGTGCCCGCGCCGTGATAGGACGCGCTTTCCGCCTCGAGCAGTTCGTCGCGGCTGGCCTTTCCCTCAGCGTAGAGCTGGCGGACGCGCTGTTTTTCCTTGTTCGCAAGTCCCGACGGCATGGGGCCGGCCGGAACGAGGATCGAGGGCATATGTCCGAAGCGCAGCGCGCCGATGAGCAAACCGGGGACGATCTTGTCGCAAATGCCGAGGAGCAGCGCGCCCTCGAACATCGCATGGCTAAGACCGATCGCGGCGGACATGGCGATATTGTCGCGGCTGAACAAAGACAGCTCCATACCGTCCTGCCCCTGCGTCACGCCGTCACACATGGCGGCGACGCCGCCTGCGACCTGGGCCGTCGCACCGACCTCGCGCGCCCAGACTTTTATCTGTTCGGGGTAACGATAATAGGGCGCGTGCGCCGACAACATGTCATTGAAGGCGGTCACGATGCCGATATTGCTGGCGCGCGCCGCGGCGATGCTCTTCTTGTCATCGCCCGATGCGGCGAAGGCGTGGGCGAGATTGCCGCAGCTTAGCGAGCCGCGCCGAAGCCCCTCGTCACGCTGACGGGCGATGAAATCGAGATAAGCCCGGCGCGTGGGCCGGGATTTCTCGATAATCCGGTCGGTGACCTGCTGGATGGTGTCATGCATCAGCTGCTCCAGAAGATATCGACATCCTGACCAGCCAGAACACGGCCGATGGGAAATAGGGAATGATCGCCCTCTTCCAGCGCGCGCTCAAGCAGATCGCGCTTTTCACCGCCCGTGATGGTGACGATGATATTTGCCGCGCTCCGGATGGCGGCGCGGCTGAGCGTCACGCGCG
This sequence comes from Pacificimonas pallii, assembly GCF_019204005.1. Lineage (GTDB taxonomy): Bacteria > Pseudomonadota > Alphaproteobacteria > Sphingomonadales > Sphingomonadaceae > Pacificimonas > Pacificimonas pallii. The sequence continues at coordinate 115,635 of NZ_JAGSPA010000002.1, forward strand.
GGACGGGCGCATCGTCGGGGAGCGGGTTCGGCATTGCGGCAACGACACGGCCATCCGTGTTCAACGCTTTTTCAAGATCGAGGCCGGGAAAGATCGACGCGGTATGACCGTCTGCCCCCATGCCCAGCCAGACAATGTCCGGCGGCCATTTCAGCATGGCGAGGCGGCTTTCCGCATCGGCAGCCGCACCGCTCCGGCTGGTGTCGTCGCCGAGCAAGGCGAGCGTCGCCGCATCCGTGTCGGCGAAAGCCTGCTCGATCATCCCGAAATTCGACAAGGGATCACCCGGCGGCACCAGGCGCTCGTCGCCCGGCACAACGGTAACCTTGTTCCAGTCGGCCGACATGCCGCAGAGCGCGGCGAAGACCGGGACAGGTGTCCCGCCGCCGGGAACGAACATCAGGGCGGTTCCCTTGATCGTGATGGTGTTGCGCAGCGTCCGCGCGATTTTATCCGCCGCTGCGTCCGCCATTTCTTCCCGGTCGGCATATTTGTGCCAGCGATATTCAGTCATTCCAGCTCACTCCATCACGCTCGGTCAGGGCAATGCCGGCGGCAGGCCCCCAGCCACCTGCGGAGTAGGATTTCAGATCGAGACCGGACTTCCTGCGGGTTTCGCGGATGGCATCGACCCAGCGCCACTGCGCCTCGACCTCATCGCGGCGAACGAACAGCGTCGGGTCGCCGTCGATCAGGTCGAGGAGCAGGCGCTCATAGGCGATGCGGCGCGGCCGCGCCTTGAAGGTTTCCGACAGGCTGAGGTCGAGCGGCACCTGCCGCAGCGTGACTTCGCCGCGATCAAGCCCGGGTTCCTTCGCCATGACGAGGAGGCGGACATATTCCTCTGGCTGCAGGCGGATGACGAGACGGTTCGCCGTCAGTTTCGCGCCGCGCGACGCGAAAATGGAATGCGGAACGCATTTGAACTGAATGACGATTTCAGACCGGCGCTCCGCAAGGCGCTTTCCCGTACGCAGATAGAATGGCACGCCCTGCCACCGCCAATTGTCGATATGCGCCTTCAACGCGACAAAGGTCTCCGTATCGGATGTGCCGCCCAGATCTTCAAGATAACCCGGCGCGGCTTCTCCTGCGCTGGAGCCGGGGCCGTATTGACCGAACACCATTTCCTCATCGGACACAGGGCGCAGCGCGCGCAGGACCTTTACCTTTTCATCGCGCACAGATGTGGAGTCGAGATCGGCGGGCGGCTCCATCGCCGTCAGCGCAAGCAGCTGCAGCATGTGATTTTGCACCATGTCGCGAAGCGCGCCGGTATCGTCGTAGAAACCGCCGCGCCCCTCAAGCCCCACAGTTTCCGCCACCGTGATCTGTACATGGTCGATACCCCCGGCGTTCCATAGCGGTTCGAACATCATATTGGCAAAGCGCAGGACCATGAGGTTCTGCACGGTTTCCTTGCCCAGATAATGGTCGATGCGGAACGTCCGCTCCTCAGGGAAGGCATTGGCAACGGCGTCGTTGATCTGGCGCGACGTTTCGAGGTCGAGGCCGAGCGGCTTTTCCAGCCCTATGCGCGCGCCGTCCGCGATGCCCGCCGCTTTCAGGCCCGCAATGGTCGGTTCGAAGAATTGCGGCGCGGTGGAAAGGAAGATGGACAGATCGCCGCCAGAGCCGCCGACCGCTTTTGCAAGATCGTCGAACCCGTCCGGGGTCGTCACATCGACGGGGAGGTAGCGCAGGCGTGCCAGAAACCCCTCGATCCTATCCGTAACGACGCGGTCCTTGGGCAGATGGGCTTCTATGGCCGCGCGCGCGGTGGCGCGAAATTCGTCGTCTGACAATCTGCTGCGCGCCGTGCCGACGATATTGAGACCGCCGGGCAGAAGTCGATCGACATGCAAAGCGTATAAAGACGGCAGTAACATCCGCCGCGAGAGGTCGCCTGTAGCGCCGAATAGAATGAGGCTGGCAGGACGGTTCATGAACGCTGTCTTCCCGAAATCCGGATTGCCGGGACGTGCCCTCTATACCAATGACAACGAAGTCAATAGCTGTGCACGCAGCCAGTTTATAAAGGAATGCCTGAGAAATGAACCTCGACGCCGCCAGCCTGAATACGCGACTGGGCGACCTTTACGATCGCACGCGTGAGACGCCGCTTTTCAATCCGGTCGCGCAACTGGGGTTCGAACTGTCGCGTGCGCTGGAGGAGGGAACCATCGATCTCGGCGCACTTTCAGCCGCCATCGATGCGATGAGCGCCGCTGCGTTTTCGGACCGCGCAGATCGCCTGCACGCGTTCGTTCGGCCGGACCCTGACAAAGCGGCTGAAGATGAACTGACGGCGCTGCTGCCCGCCAGGACATTGGCCAGTTTCAAGGCGCGCTGGGAGCGTCCCTTCCTCGGCTGTGTGTTCACGGCCCATCCGACATTCCTGCTGGCTGACCAGGATTACGCGGCGCTGGCTGCGGGTGAGACCTCACTGGGAAAGAGCCGCCGTGAAGGGCCCACGCTGGCCGATGAACACGGCGCCGTACAGGCCGCGCTTACCAGAGCAGGCGCGGCGCGCGATGTTATCAACCGGCGCGTATTCTCAAGCGCCCGCGCACAATTCGGTGCGGAGTGGCGCAAACTGCGCCCGCTGCCTTTCCGCTTCGCCACCTGGGTCGGCTATGACATGGACGGGCGCACGGACATCGACTGGGCGACACCGATCCGTTTCCGCATGCAGGAGAAGGTTCGCGCATTGACGACCTACGTCACGCGGCTGGCGGCGCTGGATGATGCAAAGCCAAGGATGGCTGAACTGGGGGAAGTGCTGACGCGGCTGAGGGCGGCGCTCTCCCATGCGGAGCGCATCGCGGATGCCTTTTCCCAAGATCTGAAGACACCGGATGCGATCAGCGCGGCGGCCAATCTGGCGACGAAAGCAGATCCCGATGCCCTGACGCGGTTGGCGGGCGTGATCGCGGCTTTGGAGGCGATCGCCGGCGACGCGGATGATGAACTGGCCGAGGACATTCTGGTGCTGACATCGGCCATGCGGGCCGAGCGCATGGGTGTGGGCACCGTGCATTTCCGGATGAATTCCAGCCAGCTGGACAATGCGATCCGTCGGCGGCTGGGCGGTGACCCGAATTTTTCCATGGGCAGCCGGACGGCGATTGCGCGGCTGCGCGACCTGATCGCTGCGGTGAAGCCGCTGGAAGTGAATTTCGCGGCGCTCGCCATCGAATCCACGACGGCAATCCGGCAGTTCATTGGCATTGCGCAGATGCTGCAGCATATCGACAGCGAAAGCGCCATTCGCCTTTTGATCGCGGAGACGGAGCAGCCGGCGACGGTGCTGTCCGCGCTGTATTTCGCGAAGCTGTTCGGGGTTGACGCAAAGCTGGACATCGCGCCGCTGTTCGAGACGAACGAAGCGCTGGAGCATGGCGGACGGTTCCTGGATTCGCTGCTGGCGGAGCCTGCCTATCAGGATTATGTCCGCGCGCGCGGACGGCTGTGTATCCAGACGGGGTTTTCCGATGCGGGTCGCTTCATGGGGCAGATCCCCGCCGCGCTTGCCATTGAGCGCCTGCAGGGACGGCTTGCCCGCCTGATGACGAAGCACGGGCTTGGCGATGTCGAGGCCGTGATATTCAATACGCACGGCGAGAGCATGGGCCGCGGCGCGCATCCGCTGACCATGCGCGAACGCCTGTCGCACCCGATGAGCGCATGGGCGCGGCGGCGCTTCGCCGAGAATGCAACGCCGCTGCTGGCGGAGGCGAGTTTCCAGGGCGGCGACGGGTATGTTTTCTTTGGTTCGGAAGACATGGCGCTGGCGACACTGACGCGGATTGCCGTGGAGCAGGCGGCGCTGGCCCCCGATCCTGCACAGCGCGATCCATTCTATCTGGAGACGGATGTCTCGCTCGACTTCTACCGCGATGTGCGCCGCGTGCAGGCGCGCCTGTTCCGCGCGCCAAGCTATAACCGCGCGCTGACGGCGTTCGGGCTGGGCCTGTTGCCGCAGACGGGATCGCGCAAGTCACGCCGCCAGACCGATGTGGCGAGCGACCGCGACATGACCCTGCGCCGCATCCGCGCCATCCCGCACAATGCGATCCTGCAGCAGCTCGGTTACCCGGTGAACGTGATCGCCGGTATTGGCGATGCGACGCAGAATGAGCGGGAGCGGTTTGCCGCGCTGTACGAACGCTCACCGCGGGCGCGGGAACTGCTGCGGCTGGTCGCGGCGTCGGACCGGCTGGCGAGTATCAAGACTCTGGTGGCCTATGGCAATGTGTTCAACGGCGCATATTGGGCGACGCGGCCCTATCGCGGCGGCGAGCCGGAACGTGAGGCGGCGTGTCTGGATCTGGCGGAGCGGCTGCAGGCCGACGACCGGACGGCCGCGTTTCGCGAGCTGGCGACCGTCCTGCGTGTGGACGGCCTGAAACTGCGGCGGCTGATGGACATGCTGCCCGGCGATTCGCTGCCGCCGCGGATCGAGGGCACGCGGCGCACATTGGGCGTGCTGCACGCGATCCGGCTGGCGCTGATGCAGCACATGTTCCTGAACGCCGCCGCCATCCCGCGCTTTTCCCGCCGGAACGATATTTCACGCGACGACATTATGGAAATGGTGCTGTCGCTGCGGATCGAGGATGCGCTGGAGCAGCTGCGCGCGGCCTATCCGGTCGAGGCGCCGTCGCTGAAGCGCTTCAGGGTCGAAGAGGCGACTGACTATCCAGATGATAACACACCGGAATATGGCCGTATCAATGAACGCTACATCGACCCGATCGAGCGGGCACATCGCATGATCCTGGACGTCTCGACGGCAATCGCGCATCAGTTCGGGGCGATTGGGTAGAAAAACGCGTACCGGCGATGTCCCGCAAAGGGGTGGAAAGCGGACTGGCAGCTTTCAGACGGCAAATTAATTATCAGGACATCCACTCGATCTTCGAGACCGAGACCTTCTACGAATCCCGGTCTTCAGACAGAAGCTCGACTGAACCTCGCCAAACCCATCCCTCGGGAAGCTCCTGCGTCAAAGGGTCAGCGTAGATGACGCGCAGCCACCGGCCTTTCCTCTCCTCAATCGCGAGCATTGCGTTTTGCCCCAGTCGCGCAATGCGTTCGGCCTCTTGCCCAGGCGCTTCCCGGACGTTGGCGGCATTGCGGACAAATGCCTTCGGCAGTTCCTCAATGCGCTTCAGTTCAGAAAGCGCTGAGGCTTCTGCAATCGCCGCTTCCATCTCCTGCATTTGCTGGCGAACTTCGATGCGCTCGACCGCCTCGGCGGTCTCATTGCCGCGCTTGCGATCGTCTGCGGTGTAGTCGCCCCAGCCTGCGAGCATTGCGTACATCGTGAAGACCATCCAGAGGAACTGGATTAGCTGCCACGCTTCGTAGACTCCCAGCGCCTTGCTATCTGCGCCCGGTTGATCGAGTTGCGTCCCAATTTCCAGGAAGGCCTGCGAGACCGACATCGCGTCGTTGAGACCGTAGGCGGTGCGCATCGACTCCCAAATCGTACTATCTCGGATGCCGCCTGAAAGTGCAATCTGGTCGAGGCTGGCAGTGGTTTCCGCCATCTTTCGCATGTGCTTGGCGAGGGCGGACTGAACCCCGAACGTGGCGGAAAGCGCGCCACCGGCGGGCAGGGCATCGCCAATGCCTCTAATGACATCGTCAGCGTAGGAACTGATCCCCTGGGTTGCTTTAATGAGGGCATATTGCTGTTCCGCAACCCGGTCCAGGATACCCATGTCTCGCATACGCTTCGATAGACCGGTGGAGGCTCCGACCAATTTCGAGATGGTCGACGAGATGTTGTCCTGAAATGCCTGTGCCGATGCTAGGCTTGTTACGTCAAAAGCTTTCCGGCGCGCCTCCTCGGCGTCCACATACTGTCGGACCACATCGGTTTGGTAAGATGACAGAAGGCCATTTCGTCTGCCAGTGCCAAGAAGTTCCTGCACCGCTGTGCCAATGCCTGAGCGGTCGAAGAGCTTCTGCCGCTCCTGCTCCTCTTCAAAGAAACGCCGCGCTGAGCCGCCCACTGCCGCGTCGAGCAGTTTCTGCTGCTTCCGATAATCCTCGATGAGCCTGCGGGCAGGACCGCCCGTGGCATTGTCGATCATGCGCTGGAGCTTTCGCTCTTCTTTGAAGGGGTCAAGCGAATCGGAAGACATCAGGGAAATATAGGGTCGAGGATGCTGCATTCCAGCAAATCAGGTAAGCCAATCATCCCAATGTCTGCATACGGACAATTTGCTGCTGTGCAGTGATGTCCGACATTGAGGCGCAGGGCCGACCTTAGGTCATGCCATTCGACCGTCTGCTTTGAGCGAACCAAGCCCTTAGTGTTTATGACCGAGATTAGAGTCGCTAGCGGACCCTGATTTTTATCAATTACGCCTCACCTTACCCCAAAAACAGATCCGCGGCGGCTTCCACGATCGCGTCCGCGTCCAGCCTATATTCGCGGTAGAGGTCGGGCAGGGTGCCGGTCTGGCCGAAGCGGTCCGTGCCGAGCGGGCTGACGCGCATGCCGGTGACGCTGCCGAGCCAGCTGAGCGCGGTCGGGGAGCCGTCGATGGCAGTGACGAGGCCAGCGCCGGGGGCGAGGCGTGAGAGGAGCGTCTCGGCGTGGCTGACGGGCTTCGCGCCGTCTTTCCAGCGCGCGGTGCGGCTGGCGCTGAAATCGCGGGCGAGCAGGTCTGCGGACGTGACGTTGAGGAGGCCGAGGCCGGGCACATCCTCCTTCAATATGTCATAAGCGGCGAGGACTTCGGGCGCGATGGCACCGGAAAAAGCGAGCGCGGCCTCGGCACCCTGCGCGGGCTCGCGCAGCCAGTAGCCGCCCTTGAGCGCGTCATCCTGCCAGTCGTCATTCGCGCGGACCTCCTGCGTGATCGAGCGGGTGGTCAGGCGCAGGTACGTGCTGCCGCCATCGTCCGCCTGCATATGTTCGAACGCCCAGCGCATCATGAGCGCGAGTTCGTCGGCGAAGGCGGGTTCGAAATAGGTAAGGCCAGGCTGACCCATGCCGATGAGCGGCGTGTTCAGCGACTGGTGCGCGCCGCCCTCCGGACCCAGCGTCAGGCCCGCCGGAGTGGCGACCAGCAGGAAACGTGCATTCTGGTAGCAGCCATAGTTCAGCGCATCGAGGCCGCGCGAGATGAACGGATCGTAGACCGTGCCGATGGGCATTAGCCGCGTGCCGAACAGCTGCCCACTGAGGCCCATGGCGGCGAGCATCAGGAACAGATTATTCTCCGCGATGCCGAGTTCGATATGCTGGCCCGCGTCGTGATAGCGCCACTTCTGCGCGGACGGAATCTTGGCGGCGCGGAAGACGTCGGGAACTTCGCCGCGGCGGAACAGGCCGCGCTGGTTTACCCACGCGCCGAGGTTCGTCGATACGGTCACATCGGGCGACGTCGTTACGATGCGGTTCGCAAGCTCGCTTTCGCCCTTGGCAAGGTCAAGGAGGATCTTGCCGAAGGCGGTCTGTGTGGACTGTTCCTTGTCCTTGGGCGCGGAGATGTCCGGGATGACGCTTTGCGCGGGACTGGGTGCGGGCTGCGGATTGGCGAGCGCGGAGCCGGCCATGAACGCCTTCAATTCGGCAGTGACATTGTCGCCAAGGCCTGCGAACGGTTCCCATTCCTCGCCGGGTGAAACCCCCATGTCGCCGCGCAGCGCCTCGATCTGGCTGGTGTTCATGAGGCCGGCGTGATTGTCCTTATGGCCCGCAAATGGCAGGCCGTAGCCCTTCACGGTGTACGCGATGAACATGGTCGGGACGTCGTCATCGGCGGCGGCGAACGCCTCCGCCAGCGATTCGAGGCAATGACCGCCAAGATTGGTCATCAGGTCCGCCAGCGCGGCGTCGTCATATTCGGAGATCAGCGCGTCGATGTCCGGCATATCGCGCCGCAGCCGGTCACGCCACGCGGCGCCGCCCTGATAGGTGAGCGCGGCGAAATCGGCGTTCGGGCAGGTGTCGATCCATTCGCGCAAGGCTTCGCCGCCGGGTTTGGCGAAGGCCGCGAGCTGGCGCTTTCCGTGCTTCAGCGTAATCACGCGCCATCCGCAGGTTTCGAAGATGTCGTCGAAGCGGCGGAACATGCGGTCCGCCGTCGTCGCGTCGAGTGACTGGCGGTTATAATCGACGACCCACCAGCAGTTGCGGATATTGTGTTTGTAGCCCTCGATCAGGCACTCGTAGATATTGCCCTCGTCAAGTTCGGCGTCGCCCATCAGGGCGATCATGCGGCCCGCCGCGCCCGCGTCCATCTGGTCGTGCGCGATCAGGTAATCCTGCACCAGGCTGGCAAAGGCGGTAATCGCCACACCAAGGCCGACAGAACCGGTCGAGAAATCGACAGGAATCCGGTCCTTCGTCCGGCTGGGGTAGGACTGCGCACCGCCAAGTCCGCGAAAGCGTTGCAGCTGGTCAAGTTCCTGGTTTTCCAGCATGTAATGCGCAGCGTGCAGGACGGGGCCAGCGTGCGGTTTGACCGCCACGCGGTCCTGCGGGCGCAGGGCATGGAAGTAAAGCGCCGTGAAGATCGCGGTCATGGACGCGCAGCTGGCCTGATGGCCGCCGACCTTGATACCGTCGGGGCTTTCACGCAGATTATTGGCGTTGTGGATCGTCCATGCGGAGAGGAAGCGCAGGCGGCGCTCGATCAGTTCCAGCATCTGGACGGCGTCAGCGGAAATCTTGTTCGTCATGAGACAGCCCTTGACCCGAAACTGATCCTGATCGCAACAGGCTGATTGAGAGACTTTTCGGGAGATGGGTATGCGCGCGCTGATACTGGAGCGGACGGCAGCCGATTTCGCGGGTCTTTCACTACGGGATTTTCCTGTGCCTGCGCCCGCGGAAGGAGAGGTGGTGGTACAGGTGAAGGCCGCTGCGGCGACTTTCGTCGACCTCCTGATGTGCGCGGGCGCGTATCAGTTCAAACCCGGACTCCCCTATGTGCTTGGCGGCGATTTTTCCGGGCTGGTGGTCGGTGAAGGCACGCGCTTTGCCGCGGGCGATGCGGTGATGGGGATGAACCGGGGCGGCGCGTTTGCCACGCATATCGCGGTGCCGGAGCGGCAGCTGGCACCGAAGCCGGACGCGTTCGATTTCGCGCAGGCGGCGGCGTTCGGGCAATCCTATCTGACGGCCTATGTGGCGCTGGTTCGGCATGGCGGTCTGGCGGTGGGCGACTGGCTGCTGGTGCACGGTGCCAGCGGCGGTGTCGGGCTGGCCGCCGTCGACCTGGGGAGGCGCATGGGCGCGAAAATAATCGCGACATCGGCGTCCGATGAGAAACTGCAACTGATCGATGCCGAATATGCACCTGACGCGCTGCTGAATATTCGCGGTGGATTTCGCGAGCGGGTCAAAGAGATAACGGGCGGCGGCGCGGATATTGTCTATGACCCTGTCGGCGCGGACGTGTTCGACGAGAGCGTGCGCTGCGTGCGTTATGGCGGCAGATATCTGATCATTGGATTTGCAGGCGGGCGAATCCCGACGATTGCGGCCAACTATCCGCTGATCAAGGGATTCAGCCTGATCGGCGTGCGCGCGGGCGAGCATGGGCGGCGCTTTCCGGACAAGGGCAGGGAGGACCGGATCGCGCTTTCCGAAATTGCCGCGTCCGGCGGGGTGAGCCCACATGTCCATGCGCGGTTTGCGCTGGAGGACTGGCGCGCGGCGTTTGAGATGATGAAGCGGCGCGAGCCTGTCGGCCGCGTCATATTGGAGCCGGGCCGCTGAAGCGTTTCCGGCCTGATCCGTTTGTGACCGTGCTGATCCTGGCGGTTGTGGCGGCGTCGCTGTTGCCGGTCGAGGGCGATCTGGCGCGCGTGATGGATATCGCCGCGTACGGCCTGATCATGTTCATGTTCTTCTTTCATGGTGTACGCCTGCCCGGAAATGCGATTTTCAGGGCGTTCACCAACTGGCGGCTGCATGGCGGCATATTGGCGGTGACGTTCCTGCTGTTCCCGCTGGCGGGGATCGGGCTGTCGAGCCTGGCGTCGGCATGGCTGCCGGCCGGTGTCGCGGCGGGCCTGCTCTATCTGACGCTGGTACCGTCAACGGTGCAGTCTTCGGTCGCGTTCACGGCCGCCGCGCGCGGCAATGTTGCCGCGGGCGTGGCGGCGGCGGCGACGTCGAACATCGCCGGGGTCATCGTGACGCCGCTGCTGGTCGCGGGCCTGATGGGCGCTGCCAGTGTGGGAGCGGGCAGTGAGGGAGTTGGCGGCAATGCGACGCTGAAAGTGATTGGGCTGCTGCTGGTGCCGTTCCTGATCGGGCATCTTTCGCGGCGCTGGCTGGCGGAATGGGCGGCGGCGCGCAAATCGCTCCTGGGGATTACTGATAAGAGTGCGATCATATTGATTGTTTATACTGCTTTTTCCGCTGCCGTGCTGCAGGGAATATGGATACAGCTTGGTCCCCCCAGTCTTGCCATTCTGGTCGCGCTGAGCCTGTTGCTGCTGGGCGCCGTCAATCTGATCTGCTGGTATGGCGGCGCACGATTTGCGCGCGAGGACCGTCTGACGTTCCTGTTCTGCGGGACGCAGAAATCGCTGGCGGCGGGGGCACCGATGGCGAGCCTGCTGTTCGCCCCCGCGCAGGTCGGCGAGCTGTTACTGCCGCTCATGATCTATCATCAGGCGCAGCTGCTGCTTGCTGCGTTCATCGCGCCCCGCCTTGCCGCGCCGCCGCAATCTCCCTGATCTCCGCCAGGCGGTCGGCTTGACCGCGGACGCCCATGGCAGCCTCTGCCATGTGATAGATTTCGGGCCGGGCGGTGACGGGCGTGCCGCCGCCAAGCGGAGCGGGGTCATATTCAAGGGCGAGCTGCACGACCTCAGCCACGTCGCGTCCGTGCAGTCTTTCGATGATGCGAAAGCCAAAGTCGATGCCCGCGGTGACGCCGCCGCCCGTTATGAAACGGCCGTCCTCGACCACGCGCTCTTCGACGGGGATCGCGCCGAACAGGGCAAGCTGGTCCCGCCACGCCCAGTGGCTGGTGGCGCGCCTGCCCTGCAACAGTCCAGCAGCGGCGAGGATCAGGGAGCCGGTGCAGACGCTTGTGATGAACTTCGCGGATTCGGCCTGTTTCCGCAGCCATGAGAGCACGTCCTCGTCGCGCATAAGGGCGATGCAGCCAAAGCCGCCCGGTACGCAGATCATGTCGAGGGGCGGGCAGTCCGCCATCGTCACGGTCGGCGAGAAGCCGAGACCGAGATCGTCGACAATCGGTGACATGTCCCGGCCGATGAAATGTAGCCTGGCCCCCGGCATGCCGCCAAGAACCTGAACCGGGCCGGTCATGTCGAGCTGGGTCATATCGGCGTAGGGCAGGAATCCAATGTGGAACGCGTCTGGCATGTCTGGGTCTCCATGGGATGAACATGCGCACTAGCGCAAAATCCGGCTTGGCGGGAATGACATCTGTGTTGCATAAGCTGCCAAATGAAGACGATCATTGTCGTTCCGCGTGCGTTTCAGCTGCTTGACCTGAGCGGGCCGGCGTCGGTCTTTGGCGCGAGCGCGCAGGGACGAGGCGCCGACGACCGGGTCATCGCGGCATCGCAGGACGGCGGGCTGGTGACGTCGAGCTGCGGCGTCGCCGTGCAATCCACCGCGTTCGCCGATATCGAAGTCTGTGCCGGCGACATTGTGCTGGTTGCGGGCGGCGGTGCGCGCGGGATGGAGGCCCTGATGCGGGATGAGGCCGCGGGCACCTGGTTCCGCGCGGCGGCAAGGGTCGCGAAACGGCATGGGTCCATCTGCAGCGGTGCCTTTGCCTTGGCGGAATGGGGGATGCTCGACAGGCACCGGGTGACGACGCACTGGCGAAAAACCGCGAAACTGGCGGAAACTTATCCCGAGATCGACATCGATCGTGAAGCGATGTTCGTCGAGGAGGGGCGCTTGTGGACCTCCGCCGGGGTGACGGCGGGTATCGACATGGCGCTTGCCATGGTCGAGCGGGATCATGGGTCCGGGCTGGCCAACATGATCGCGCAAAGGCTGGTGCTGTCGGTCAGGCGGCCGGGGTATCAGTCGCAATATTCGCCGCTGCTGAAGGCGCAGGCGGATACGCGCTATGCCGGGCTGATCGGGTGGATATCGGCCAATCTGGACGCGGCGCTGGAGGTCGATGTGCTGGCGGCGCGGGCGGGCGAGACGCCGCGCAGTTTCCACCGCCACTTCCGCGCGGCGACGGGGAAGACACCCGGCGCATTCGTCGCGGCCGCACGGCTCGACCGGGCACGGCAATTGCTGGCGGAGGGGCGCTCCGTCAAGGCGGCGGCGGGCCTGTGCGGCTATGCCTCGCACGCGCAGTTTTCACGCAAATTCAGCGCATCCTTTGGCGTCGCGCCAAGCACCTACCGTGCGATGCACGCTACTGCGTCTGCACCTCCTCGGCCGTCATCCGATAGCCGCCGCCAAGAAAGGCGATGACTTCGCGCGCGGCGGGATGGTCGAAGGCGGCGTATTTCCGGGTCAGGCCCTCGCGGTTCACGCGTTCGATGCCCGCGTCCTGCAATGAAAGGACATCGGACAGGAGCGCCTCCGCGAGCGGGCCGGGATAAAGCGCCTGCGCGGCCGTGCGCATTTCGGTCAGATAGTCATAATCCGCGCCCTGGCGGTATGCTGCGGCGAGCGTGGCGGCGGGGAGCAGGCTGAGGTGCGGTTGCAGGGCCGGGTTGATGAAGTGACGCTGGACCTGTCCCGTGAGGGCGCCGCGCCCGGTCATGCCGCGCAGGTGCAGATGCGCCGACATTCGGGGGCCGTCATTGACCGGATAATTGTCCCACAGGGTCGGTTCGCGGCCAAGCTGCCGCGTGACGCGGGCGATATGCCCAAGCGTATATTCGCGGCTGCAGACCTCTGGCCCGGTCCAGAAAATCTCGACGCAGTTCGGTAGCAGCCCGGCGAGGGTTTCCAGATAGGCATCCGGGCGCCGACCGAAGGCGCGGTCCAGAACAGGGTCGTCGCTGTAATAGCTGGGGCAGGTCAGGAACTTGGCGTCGGTGGCTTTTGCGGCTTCTGAAACAATATCCGCCTGAATTTCGGCGAGATCGGGAATGTCCCCCTTCATGTCGTCGAACAGGATCGCGAAATCATCGAGACCGAAGGCGGAGAGCGTTTCCACCTGCCGGCGGAGCTGTGCGCGGCCCTTCGGAGTCCAGTCGAGATGCAGTTCGAACGGGCTGAGACCGATGCCGAAGCGGACGCCAGCGTCGCGGCAGGCGGCGGCGAACGTCCTGATGTCCGCGGCCTCCTCGGCCGGATGGTCCCGCGCCCAATCGCGGCGCAGATAAGCATCGGCCTTGGGGGCGTAGAGGAACGAGCCGTAGCCATAGGGCGCCAGCGTGCGCATGACATGGGCGCGATCCCCCCACGACCAGGGTGTGCCGAAATAGCCCTCCACAATCCCAAGGGGCGGGGCAGTGGTGGCACTACCCTCGCGGACGGATCAGGCCCTCTTGCGCGACGGACGCGACCAGCACACCCTCGCGGTTGTAGATCGAACCGCGATTGAGGCCGCGTGCGCCGCTCGCACGGGGGGAATCCTGCACATAAAGCAGCCATTCGTCAGCCTTGAAGGGTGCGTGGAACCACAGGGCGTGATCGAGGCTGGCGACCTGTACCTCGCCGGTGAACCATTGCAGCCCGTGCGGACGCTGGCATGTCGATAGCAGCGACATGTCGCTGGCATAGGCAAGCAGGCAGCGATGCACGGCCTGATCGTCCGGTACGGTCCCCTGCACGCGGAACCAGATGTTCTGCGCGGGCTCCCGGCCTTCACCGGGCGGCGAAGGATCGACGCGGCGGAAATCGATGGAGCGTTCGCGCGTGAAGCGGTCGCGGAACTGCGCGGGGACCATATGTGCGAAGCTTTCGCGCCACTGCGTTTCCGGCATCAGGTCTTCGGGAGCGGGCACGTCGGGCATGTCGAACTGATGTTCATAACCCTCTTCGGCAATCTGGAAGCTGACGGCCATGTTGAAGATCGGACGCCCGTTCTGGATGGCGACAACGCGGCGGGTCGAAAAGCTCTTGCCATCGCGGTCGCGCTCCACCTGGTAGATGACGGGGACGTCAATGGCACCGGGACGCATGAAATAGGCGTGCAGCGAATGGGCGGTGCGGTCGTCGGCGACGGTTCGACTGGCGGCGACAAGCGCCTGGGCGATGACCTGGCCGCCGAACAGGCGGAACTCGGCGTCGGCGGTGTTCTGGCCGCGGAACAGGTTCTCCTCGATGCGTTCAAGGTCGAGCACGTCCAGAAGCTCGGTCACCAGTTCCCTGGGTGTTTCGGGAAGTTCCTTGCTCACGCGTGCATATCCTCCGGCGTTTCCATCAACTCGATCAGGACGCCGCCCATATCCCTTGGATGCACGAAAATGATTGGCGTGCCGTGCGCGCCGATGCGGGGCTCGCCGGTGCCGAGAATTGTCGCGCCCTTCGCGCGCATCTCGTCACGGGCGGCAATGATGTCGTCAACCTCGAAGCAGACATGATGCTGTCCGCCCGCGGGATTCTTTTTCAGAAATCCGTGAATGGGGCTGTCATCGCCGAGCGGTTCGATGAGTTCGATCTGGCTGTTCGCGACGTCGACGAAGCAGACGCGGACGCCCTGTTCCGGCAGGTTGAATGGCTCGTGAATCCTGGTCGCGCCGAGAATGTCGCGGTAGAGTTTTATGCTGTCGTCGATTGAGGGTGTTGCCACGCCAACGTGGTTCAGGCGACCGATCATGCGCCGGGGTCCTTCCTGTATCGCAATTTGAGACTGTCTGCGCCCGCTTTAGGAACCCCGCTTCACACGCACAAGCGCAGCATCGAGCGCGGAGAGAAAGCGCGAGCGATCCTCCTTTCGAAACGGCGGCGGGCCGCCAATATTCGCTGTCTCCGCCCCGGCGCGAAGATCGGCCATGATGGCGCGGGTTGCGACGGCGGCGCCGATGCTGCCCTCGGTGAAAGGCTTGCCATTATTGCCGATGACCGTTGCGCCCGCCTTCAGACAGCGATCCGCCAGCAGGATGTCGGAAGTCGTGACAACGGATTTCGCGTCCGCCTTTTCCGCGATCCAGTCGTCAGCGGCGTCGAAGCCGTCACTGACCACCTGGAGCGACAGCAGCGGATGGTCGGGGAGCCGCAGGAACTGGTTGGCGACGATGGTGACAGGCACATCATGCCGCCACGCGACCTTATAGATTTCGTCCTTCACCGGGCAGGCATCGGCATCGACGAGGATACGCACGGTCATTGCGTCATGAAGGCAGGATAGGGGTCTACGGGCTCGCCTTTCCACCAGCTTTTATCCGGACCGAGTTTCTCAATCGCAAAATGCAGATGCGGCGCATCGTCGTCGGCATTTCCGGTTGAGCCCACCGTGCCGATCACCTGGCCGCGACGCACCGATTCGCCCTCGGCAATCCCTTCGGCGCGGGTGTCGAGATGGGCGTAATAATACACCCAGGTCTCGGTGGGGTCGAACTGATAGATGGTGATGCCGCCCCGGTCCGAATCGAAGAATTTCACCAGGACGCCGTCATCGACCGCCACAACGGGTGTGCCGCGTTCAGCCATGAAATCAAGCGCCCTGTGCGCACGGCCATTGCCGCGCGCATCATCGAATTGCGGCGTCAGTTCAGTCACGTCATAGCCAAGCACAGGGATGGCGAGTTGTTTTTCAACCAGTTCGGTGACCGCTGGGCTGGACGGCGTGAAAACCATATCCTCGGGCGTGTCCCCCAGGGGAATCTCCATGGATGGTGATGTCGGCGAGGCGGCGGGCGCGGCCTGTACCGATTCGGCCTGCGGCGCGGCCGAATCGGCGCGTTTATAAAGAAACAGCCAGGCTGCGCTTGTCGCAAGCGCCGTCAGGAGAGCTGTCGCCAGCATGATTCCAAGTGTTCTCATCATCATGCATGTCTGACGCGGAATAAGTTCGGCGGCAAGCGTGCCAGATGCCCGCATGCGATCTTTAAGTGCATTCCAACGCCGCAACGGGCATACTCGTCGCATAATATGCTGTTGAGGAGCAGACCCTATGTTTGAAGCCGCCAGTATCGTCTCGATCCTATTGGTGATCGCGGTCGTCGTCGCGCTGTTCAAGGCGGTGGTCGTCGTTCGCCAAGGCTATGAATACACGCTGGAAAGACTGGGCCGGTACACCCAGACGCTGACGCCTGGCTTCTCCCTTCTCATTCCCTTTATCGACCGTGTCGGCCGTAAGGTGAACATGATGGAGCAGGTGCTGGATATTCCGGGACAGGAGATCATCACCAAGGACAATGCGATGATCTCTACCGACGGGGTGGTGTTCTTTCAGGTGCTGGACGCCGCCAAGGCGGCCTATGAGGTGTCCGACCTGTACAATGCCATCCTGAACCTGACGACAACCAATCTGAGGACGGTGATGGGGTCGATGGACCTGGATGAAACGCTGTCGAAGCGCGATGAAATCAACGCCCGCCTGTTGCTGGTGATCGACGAGGCAACGGGCGTCTGGGGCGTCAAGGTCACGCGCGTCGAAGTGAAAGACATCCGGCCACCGCAGGATATCGTCAACGCCATGGGGCGCCAGATGAAGGCGGAACGCGAGAAGCGTGCGACGATTCTGGACGCCGAAGGCCAGCGCCAGTCGGAGATCCTGAAGGCCGAGGGTGAAAAGGCCGCGCAGATTCTGGAAGCTGAAGGCCGCCGCGAAGCCGCCTTTCGCGATGCCGAGGCCCGTGAGCGCGAGGCGCAGGCGGAAGCCGAGGCGACACGCGCCGTTTCGGAGGCCATCGCGGCGGGCGATTCGCAGGCGATCAACTACTTCATCGCGCAGAAATATGTTGAAACCATGTCGGACTTCGCCCGGTCGCCAAATGCGAAGACGATCTTCCTGCCGCTGGAGGCGACCAGCCTGGCCGGAACGATCGGCGGTATTGGCGAACTGGTAAAATCGGTTGGCAGGGATAGCGGCGGTAGCAGCGCGAACACACCCGTACCGCGGACACGCCGGGAGGACTGATCCGGTGGGCGATCTAATCGACATCTTCTTCACGCCATGGGGCTGGGTCGGCCTGGGCTTGGTCCTGCTGGTGCTGGAGGTTCTGGCGCCGGGTACGTTCATGCTCTGGCTTGGGCTCGCGGCGTTGATGACAGCGATATCGACGGGCGTCTTTGGCCTGGGCCTGGAACTGCAACTGATAACCTTCGCGATATATAGCGTCGTGGCGGTCCTGATCGGACGCAGCTATTTTCGCCGAAAACCGGGCCGCGAGCCCGAGGTCACCGTGAACGCGCCCGCTGCCCGCCAGATCGGCCGGGACGTGGTCGTCGTGGATGCCCTTGAAGGCGGGAAGGGGCGTGTCCGCATGGATGACACGACGTGGAGCGCATCGGGCGCCGACGCACCTGTCGGGACGCGGCTGAAGGTCGTCGGTATCGAGGGTGCGACACTGAAAGTCGCCGCGAAATGACGGCGGCGGCGGTGACGCAGGTGCCCTTGGCCTAATTGTAACCATTGCGGGTTTACCCTACGAACCCAAGGCTATGGACGCCGTTGCCCCCTTCACCGACCCCGATGTCACCGCGACGGGCGAGACACGCGCATCGGTCGATTTTCGCGGGCTGGAAACATTGTGGCTGAACAGCGGGACGCTATGCAATTTGGCGTGCGCTCGCTGCTATATCGAAAGCTCGCCAACGAATGACCGACTGGTTTACCTGAAATTATCGGATGTCGAGCGCGTGCTTGCCGAAGTGGAGGAGACCGGGCAGCCGCTGACGGAGATCGGGATCACGGGCGGCGAGCCTTTCATGAACCCGCAGATCGATGCGATCCTGGCGGCATGTCTGGCGACCGGCGCGGATGTTCTGGTGCTGACCAATGCGATGACGCCGATGCGGCATCACTGTGACGCTCTGCTGGCGATGCAGTCGGACCGGCTGACGCTGAGGGTCAGTCTGGACCATTATGATGCGGCGCTGCACGAGGAAGAGCGCGGACCGCGCAGTTTTCAGCCCGCAATCGACGGGTTGAAGTGGCTGTCAGCGAACGGCTTCGACATCGCTGTCGCGGGACGGACGCTGTGGAACAAGGACGAAGCCGAGATGCGTGCCGGATATGCCGCGCTGTTCGCGCGTGAAGGCATCGCCATCGACGCCGCCGATCCTGAGGCGCTGGTGCTGTTTCCGGAAATGGACGATGCGACAGCGGTGCCCGAAATCACCACGGCATGCTGGCAGATACTTGGGAAGAACCCGGCGGACCTGATGTGCGCGAGCCAGCGTATGCTGGTGCGGCGGAAGGGGGCAAAGGACGCAAGTTTCGCGGCGTGCACATTGCTGCCCTACGACCCGCGGTTCGATTCCGGTTCCAGCCTTTCGGGTGCGTCCCGGCCGACCAGGCTGAACCATCGCTGGTGCGCGCAGTTCTGCGTGCTGGGCGGCGGGAGCTGCGGCTGAGCCGGGCGCTCATGCCAGGGCGTTACCGCCGATATAGCGGCAGGCGGTCAAGTTCAGCGTCAATACGGGCGACGGCGTTTTTATATTGCCCGCTGTCCAGCTTTCCGAACCGACTTTCAAATTCGGCGTCCGATATGCCCTCGGTCAGGCCGAGCGCCGCCATCGGAAACAGGTCGCCCGGTTTCGCGCGCGCGAGCAGACCCTGCGCGCGCGCCGTTCTCGCCGGGTCGGCAAGCGCTTCGCCAAGTCTCGTTCCGGCGCGGTCGGCGGCGAGGTCGACAAAGCTGAACCCGCTGCCGCCGGGAAGGCTGTCGTCCAGTTCTTTCCATTCACCCAGCGCCTCGCCCAGTTTGGAATTGCCGCTGGCAAGGGCAGCGGACAGCGAGAAATGCATGGCAAGATCGCGGCGTCCCGCAAGCCGCGCAGGTAAAGGCGACATGCGGTCGCCGCCGGTCCGGATCATGTTGCTGTCGGCAAGGCGCATGACGGGTGTGCCGACGATGGCCGCCGCGACACCGATGCTGCGCCCCGAGGCGATGTCCACATTGCGGGCCGGGCCGGAAAAGGCGCGGGCATAGACCGTGGCGAGCGGCACGGGTTTGCCGAGCCCGATATCGAAGGCGCTGAGTTCAGCGAGGGTTTCACGTGCAGCCGTAAGGACCTGCGGGTCACGCGCGCCTGCGAGGCCGCGGACCGCGCGCGTCAGTTCAAGGGGAACGTCCAGTTTCCCAACGACAGCGTGGGGCAGAATGCGCATCCCCTGGATCATGGTTTCAAGACGCGGCGCGGGCGTGTCCTCTCGCCAAATGCCGTGCAGGATCAGGTTAGCGGCCATTTGGGATAGAAACGGCGTCAGCGGGATATTGCCGATGCGGGCGTTAATCCGCGCCGCGCCGTCCGCCGGGGCCGCCCCCGTCGATGTGGAAATATTGAGCCAGGTTCGGCTGGCGAGACGGTAGCTGGCGTCTGCGTTCAGCCGTTCGCCCCTAATACCGGCGTCCACCCGCAGCCCCGGCGCACCGTGGCCGAGCAGCCGCGCGGCACCCGAAATCTCGTCCCGCGTGACGCCAACCGATACCCGCCGGTCCTGCCGCATGGCCCAGTACATCTTCACAGCCAGGGCGCGGGCAGCGCCGACATCCGCCGCGCGCGGGACGTCTGTCGGCGCGACAAGCGGTGCGGACGAAAGCAGATTTGCGCCCAGAAAAAACAGGACGGCCATCGTGCCAAGGAAGATGCGAAAGGTCATGCGGATCACAGCGCGGAGCCCTAGTGCCGATGCCAGGGTTTAGGAACCCTGCGTCATGGCCCGCGTCATGCGCCGCGTCACGCGAGGGGAGAGAGGGCCGCGTCCTTCAGTCCGCGCCAGACCCTGATCGCCTGCACACTTTCGGGGACATCATGGACACGAAACAGCTGAACGCCCTGCGCCAGGCCGGCGGCGAGCACGGCGAGCGAACCGCCGAGACGGTCCGCCACCCCGGCCTCGCCCGCCAGCGCCCCGATGAAGCGCTTGCGGCTTGCGCCCAGCAGGATCGGCGTGCCGAGCCCGTGGAAGAGCGAGAGGCCATTCAGGATTTCCAGATTGTGACGTACGGACTTGCCAAAGCCGATGCCGGGATCGACGATGATGCGGTCACGCGCGATACCGGCGGCGATGGCGGCGTCGATACGCGCGGACAGCCAGTCATATATGTCGAGCAGGGCGTGGTCATATTGCGGAGCGTCCTGCATGTTCGCGGGATCGCCCTGTGCGTGCATGATGATGACGGGCGCACCGCTTTTTGCGATCACCGACATGCTGGCGTCGTCATGGGTCAGGCCGCTGACGTCGTTCACGATGCGGGCACCGCGGCCAAGCGCATCGCGCATCACGGCGCTTTTTCGTGTGTCGATCGAAGTCAGGATATCGCCATGTTTTAGCCGGTCCAGAATGGGCGCGACGCGGGCGATTTCGTCCTGCTCCCAGACCGGATCGGCACCCGGACGCGTGGATTCGCCGCCAATGTCGATGATCGCCGCCCCGGCCGCGGACATGTCGAAGGCCGCCGCAGCCGCTTTTTCCGGGTCGGCATGTTTGCCGCCATCGGAGAAGCTGTCCGGGGTTGCGTTCAATATGCCCATGATACGCGGTTCGTCGAAGCGCAATATGCGGCTGCCAAGCTCAAGCGGCGGGCGCTGGCCGGTGATGCGCGCCCATGCGATATGTGTTTCAATATCGCCAAGATCGCTGACCGGGACGAGACGCGGCGGCGCGGCCCGCTGCAGCACCTCTATCTGCGAAAACCACAACGCGCCGCCCGCAAGGCGCGCGACCTGTCCATCAAAGTGAAAGGGAGCGTCGACGAAGCCGGTCGGGCGAAGATAAATGCCGGTCATTGCAGAGCATCCTTTACACGGCCGCCCGCGATCCGTTCGATCCGGTTCATGTCGTCCGGACGCATATCAGCGAAGGTCAGGAGGCCGCGGCGCTGGCGTTCGAGCGTATAGGCCACATTCGCGGCCGTCAGTACCGAACCAAACGTGGTTTCGCCGCCGGTCATGCGCGCAATCATCAGATCGCCAAGTGCGGCTTTGAAGTGCCCGGCCTCCCAATAATAATCGAGCCTCGTGCGGGTATCACCGGCAACAGGCGCACGTTCCATGGTTTCCGGCGCGGTCTGCGCGAAATCGTAAAGCGGCACGTCGTGCCGATCCGCCACCACCGCGAGGTCGGTCTTCCAGCGTTCGAATTCCGGCCAGGCACCGGCGGCGGCATAGGCGGACAAAAGCTCGCTATGATAGGGATAGGTGAAGAGGACGACATTGACGTCCGCGGCCTTCATGCGTTTCAGAAACATATCGACGCGCGCGACCAATGGGTTGGTATCTGTCCAGCCGTAGCGGCGGTCGGGATTCGCGATGGCGGCGATGTTTTCCCGCTCACGCTGGGCAAAAAGGGCCCGATGGCCCTCGCCCGCGACGAGGCGGTCATAGTCACCGGTTCCGTTGAGGCCATTGTCAAGGACCGTGAACGGGTAGGCGGTATGCTGACCCATGATCGTCGCGCCCGCATCGATGGCCGCGTCGAGCGAGAAGAGCGTGTCACGGGCGAGGTAGACCTTATCCTTCACAGAGTCCGCGCGGGAAAAGCCTGGAGTATCGCCAGCGTCTTTCGTAATTCTGAAATCTATGAAATCGACGCCGAGATAGACGGTGTCGATATTCCCTTCGGCAATCATTGCCTCAACCTCTCCCGCGACACGGTCCGTGCCGCTGCCGGGAAGGCCGAGATTATAGACGGGCCGCGCCGAGGCGGGCCAGGATGCGCTTGCCGGATCAAGGCCGACATGGACGCGCGAATTGCCCGCGATCAGCGTTTTGGGATCGACCTGGCGGAACTGACGGAGCTTTGCCGCGGCGAGGTGGCGGCCCATTTCCGGCCTATATTCATTAAGGCCGGCAATGCGCGGGGCGCCCCAGATGCCATAGGGATCGATGAACGCCAGCGCGCCAGCCGTCAGGGCGACGAACAGCACCAGCAGGGCGGCAAATGTGGAGAGATATTTTCGCATCATGTCAGAACTGGAAATACAGGAATTCGGAAACGCGGGTGAGCGCGAGGATGCTGATCAGCCCCAGCAGCGCCGTTATCATGGCCCAGCCAAATGTCGGCCGCCAGGTAATCCGTGATCTGACCAGGGTGCCATCGAAGTCGAGCGCGGGATCGGTCTTGCGCATGATTTCCTGCGTGTTCGGTGCGAAGACCGAAATCAGGAAGAGCGCGATGATCCACAGCCATTGCGAAACGAAAGCCGCGCCGCCGCCCTCACCGGTGCTGATCGGGAATATATCCGTCAGGCCGCCAAGACGGGCCGTAATCGCGCTGGGCAGGGCGATGCCGTTCATGCCCGCCATGCCGGAAACGACATTGAGCGCACCGTCGAGTGTAACGGCGCGGAAGAAAACCCAGCCGATGACGACCGCAAGGAAGGTGATTGCCCAGGCCCCGAAGGTCACGAGCCTGCCCGGGCCCAGCACCCTGCCAATGCTGCCTGACCAGGCGTGGTTTATCATCAGATAGATGCCATGCAGCGCGCCCCATATCGCGAAGTTCCAGCCCGCGCCGTGCCAGATCCCGCCCAGCAGCATGGTCAGGAACAGGTTGATGTAGCGCCGGACATTGCCCTTTCGATTGCCGCCGAGAGAAATGTACAGGTAATCGCGCAGGAAGCGCGACAGGGTCATGTGCCAGGTGCGCCAGAATTCGACGATGTTGCGCGACTTGTAGGGCGAGGCGAAGTTCAGCGGCAGAACGATGCCGAACATGCGGGCAAGGCCAATGGCCATGTCGGAATAGCCGGAAAAGTCGAAGTAGAGCTGAAACGTATAGGCGAGCGCGCCGCCCCAGGCAGCGAAGAAATCGGGATTGAGGCCGCTGTCGGCACCAACGAACAGCGGAGTTGCATAGACAGCGATGCCGTCTGCCAGCACAGCCTTCTTGAACAGGCCGAAGATGAAGATCGTCGCGCCGATAGCGAGGTTGGACGAGCCGATCCGGTAGGTCTCCGGCTGGTCGAACTGCGGCATCATTTCCTTGTGATGCAGGATCGGACCGGCAATCAGCTGCGGGAAGAAGCTGACGAACAGGGCATAGTCGAGAAGGTTGTATTCACGGACGAATCCGCGCTGGCAATCGATCAGGTAGGCGATCTGCGTGAAGGTGTAGAAAGAGATGCCGATGGGCAGAAGAATGGTGCCGAGTTCCCAGTCCGCTCCTGTCATTTCAGCGACATTGTCCAGGAAGAAATTGGTGTATTTATAGTAGAATAGCAGGCCGAGATTCAGGAGGACGCCCAGGATCACACGCCATTTCGTTTTGCCCCCCTCCCGCGAGATTGCGCGGCCGATCAGATAATTGGCGAGAATCGAGCCGATGAGTACGAGCACATAAGGCGGATTCCAATAGCCATAGAAGATCAGCGAGGTGAGCGTCAGCCAGCCGATCGCCGCGCGCTTCGACCTCTGTCCCAGCGTTGCGAAGCCGATGATCGTCACGGGCAGGAACGCGAAGATGAACAGGTAGGAGTTAAAAAGCATGAGTTCCCCGCTGTAAGGGCGCCTGCATAACGTCTTTGCGCATGAGGTACACCCGAACTGTGAGTGAAGTGTTATTCCGGCATGACTTGCGGTAATCATGCGTGAAATGAACGGATGGTCCCGATATTTGCCGCGCGGCCGCAAGGGCCGGGTTTTCGCGCTGGTCTGCATATTGCACATTCTGGTGGGCGGTCTGCTGATCGCCGAGCTGACCCATAGTGTCGACCTGGTCCCGGACGACGTCGATGGCGTTCAGGATCTCGTGCTGATCGCCTTTTCTAGCGCGGATGACGATCCGGCACTGGCTGCGCCGGAGGAAGAGGGTGAGGCCTCGGCACCTGACATTGTCGCCGACCCGGTACCGGTGATCGCGCCGCCGCCGGATATCGAAATCAAGCGCGATCCGCCGATCCAGGCCGCGCCCGCGGCGGCTGAGGGCAAGGCAACCGATGCGGGCTCCGCCGTGCGTGAGGGGCCGGGTACCGGCGATGGCCAGGGCGATGGTTTTGGCACTGGCGCGCGCGGCAGCGGAATCGGAGGCGGCGGTGCTGTTTCCCGTGCGCGCAAGATTGCCGGCGACATCCTCGACCGGGACTATCCGCGCTCGACACGCAGGGACAATGCGCAGGGAACCGTGACGGCCTATTACGACGTGGGTGCGGACGGGCGGGTGTATAATTGCACGGTGCGGGAATCGAGCGGCAATGCGGCGCTGGATGCCGCGACGTGCAGGCTGATCGAGGAGCGGTTTCGCTACGAACCGGCGCGGAATGTACGAGGTGAGCCGGTACCGGACGTTACCGGCTGGCGGCAGGTCTGGTGGCGCGAGCGGTAGGGGAGAGGCCGCTATTTAAGGATTTCGATCATCCCGAGCGCAGTCGAGGGACGCACATAGTTTTGCAGCAGCGTGGGTGCGTCCTTCGACTGCGCTCGGGATGATCGGGGTTCGTGCGTTGCACCTGCCGCACGTCATCCCCGCGTTCGCGGGGATGACGGGTAGAAATTACAGGTCCAGCACCAGTCTTGTTGGATCCTCAATGGCTTCCTTCACGCGGACCAGGAACGTCACCGCCTCGCGGCCGTCGATCAGGCGGTGATCGTAGCTGAGGGCGAGGTACATCATCGGGCGGATGACGACTTCGCCGTTAATGGCGACCGGGCGATCCTCGATGCGGTGCATGCCGAGCACGCCCGATTGCGGTGTGTTGAGGATAGGCGTCGATAGCAGGCTGCCGAAGACGCCGCCGTTCGAGATCGTAAAGGTACCACCCTGCAGCTCTTCCAGCTTCAGTTCGCCATCGCGCGCGCGGCGGCCGAAATCGCCAATGGATTTTTCGGTCTCCGCGAAGGTCAGCTTGTCGGCATCCTTCAGGATCGGGACGACGAGGCCGCCGGGTGAGGAAACCGCGATGCCGATATCGGCATAGTCGCGGTAGACGATTTCATCGCCGTCGATCATCGCGTTGACGCTCGGCACGTCCTTCAGCGCGAGGGCGCAGGCCTTTGTGAAGAACGACATGAAGCCGAGGCGTACGCCGTGCTTCTTTTCGAAGGTTTCCTTATACCGGTTCCGCGCTTCCATGACGGCGGTCATGTCGACATCGTTGAATGTCGTCAGCATGGCGGCGGTGTTCTGTGCTTCCTTCAGGCGCGACGCGATGGTCTTTCTGAGGCGCGAGATCCGTTTGCGCTCCTCGTTGCGACCGGGGCCGGCGACAGTCGCGGCCGCCGGAGCCGGTGCAGGTGCGGAGGTTTTCGCCGCATCGCCGCCGCTTTTTTTGGCGCTGCCGCTGGAAATGGCGCGCTGCACATCCTCTTTCAGCAGGCGTCCGCCCTTGCCGGTGCCCTTGATGCCATTCGGGTCCAGATTGTGCTCCGCCAAGAGACGGGTCACGGCGGGGGAAAGCGGTTGATCCGTCGTCGCCATGTCGCCCTTGCCCATAGTCTCGGCCTTGGCGATTTCCGTCTTGTCTTCCCTGTCAGGCTCCGGCGTGGAGGCCGTCGGCGCAGCGACTTTCGCGGAGGCCGTCCCGCCCTCATCGAGACGGGCGATGATCGCGCCAACTTCGACTTCATCGCCTTCCTGCGCCAGCTGTTCGGCGAGAACGCCGGCGACCGGCGCGTTCACTTCAATGGCAACCTTGTCGGTTTCCAGGCTGACAATGGGCTCATCGAGTTCGACGGCGTCGCCTGGCTGCTTCAGCCACTCGCCGACCGTTGCTTCGGTAACGGATTCGCCAAGTGCGGGGATGGGGACATCGGTGGACATGGTTTTACGTTCCTTGGAGCTTGATCAAGCGGTGAGCGCGTCTTCGACGAGCTGCTTTTGCTGTGCGGCGTGGCGGGATGCAATGCCGGTGGCGGGCGCCGCAGCGGGGCCGCGGCCGGCATAGACCGGACGCTGGGGTTTCACCTTTGCGCCCTGAAGCGCGCGTTCGACATAATGTTCGGTGAAGAACCAATACCCCTGATTCTTCGGTTCTTCCTGTGCCCAGACGACCGTTTCCAGGTTTTTCATGCGCTTCAGGCGGATGATCAGGGGTTCGAGCGGAAAGGGATAAAGCTGTTCGATGCGGACGATCGCGGTGTCCTTCAGGCCCATTTCATCGCGCCGTTCAGCAAGATCGTAATATACCTTGCCGGAACAGAGAATCAGGCGTTTCACATCCTTGTCGGCGATTTCGGTGCGGTCGGAAATGATGCGCTTGAAATGGGTATCGCCGGAAAGCTCCGCCAGCGTCGATGTTGCCGCCTTGTGCCGCAAAAGCGACTTCGGCGTCATGATGACGAGCGGCTTGCGGAAATCGCGGTGCATCTGCCGGCGCAGGATATGAAAATAATTTTCCGGCGTGGTGCAGTTCGCCACCTGCATATTGTCCTCCGCGCAAAGCTGTAAAAAGCGTTCGGGGCGGGCGGACGAGTGTTCCGGACCCTGGCCCTCATAGCCGTGCGGCAATAGCATGACGAGTCCGTTGGAGCGGAGCCATTTGGCCTCACCCGATGCGATAAACTGGTCGATCATGATCTGCGCGCCATTGGCAAAATCGCCAAACTGGGCCTCCCACATCACCAGGGATTTCGGGTCGGTCAGCGCATAGCCATATTCAAAGCCCAGCACGCCATATTCGGACAGCGGACTATCGTAGACCTTGAAGTTTTCGCTGATCATCTTGAGCGGGACATATTTCGACGCGTCGGTTTGATCCGTCCAGACGGCATGCCGCTGGCTGAACGTGCCGCGGCCGGAATCCTGACCGGACAGCCGCACGCCATAGTCTTCGTCGAGCAGCGATGCGAATGCGAGTGATTCCGCCGTTGCCCAGTCGATGCCTTCGGCAGTGTCGATCGCCTTCGCGCGGGCGTCCATGACGCGCTTCAGTGTCTTGTGAATGGAGAAACTGTCGGGAACGGCGCTGATTTTTCCGAAGAGTTCGCGCAGTTTGTCCTCCGGCACGCCGGTAATCGCCGCGCGGCGATCGCCTTCCTCTCCGCCCGGCAAACCGAGGCCGACCCAGCGGCCCTCGAACCAGTCCGCCTTGTTCGGCTTATAGCCCGGCGCCGCGTCGAAGCTTTCCTGCAGCATGTTTGTGAACGCCTCGGTCTGCGACTTCGCCCATTTGTCGTCGATGATATTCTCATCCCGCAGCCGTTCGGCATACATGACAGAAACTTTTTTCTTTTTTCTGATCGACTTGTACATGAGCGGCTGCGTGAAGCTCGGCTCGTCGCCCTCATTGTGGCCGAAGCGGCGATAGCACCACATATCGATGATGACGTCGCGGTTGAAACGCGTACGGAACTCGGTGGCGACTTTCGTCGCAAAGGTCACGGCCTCTGGATCATCGCCATTGACGTGGAAGATCGGCGCCTGGACGATCTTGCCCATGTCCGACGGGTAAGGGCTGGAGCGGCCGAATTGCGGACTGGTCGTGAAGCCGATCTGATTGTTGATGATGAAGTGGATGCAGCCGCCGGTATTATAGCCCTCCACCCCGGAAAAACCGAGGCATTCGGCGACCACGCCCTGCATGGCAAAGGCGGCATCGCCGTGCAGCAGGAGGGGCACGACTTCGTCGCGGGTCGTATCGCCGCGGATCTGCTGCGCCGCCCGCGTCTTGCCGAGCACGACCGGGTTCACCGCCTCAAGATGCGACGGATTGGGGGTTAGCGAAAGATGCACTTCATTGCCGTCAAATTCGCGGTCGGTCGAGGTGCCGAGATGGTATTTCACATCGCCGGAACCGCCGACATCCTCCGGATTGGAACTGCCGCCGGCAAATTCGTGGAAGATGGCCTGGAATGGCTTCTGCATCACATTGGCAAGAACGTTGAGGCGGCCGCGATGCGCCATGCCGATGACGATCTCCTTCGCGCCATTTGCGCCGCCAATCTTGATGATCGATTCAAGCGCGGGAACAAGCGCCTCGCCGCCATCGAGGCCGAAGCGCTTCGTTCCGACATATTTGCGGCCGAGGAAACTTTCGAATTCCTCCGCTTCGATCAGCTTGTTCAGGATGGCCTTCTTGCCCTCAGGCGTGAAGCTGATGGCAGTGTCGCGGCCCTCGACGCGCTGCTGAATGAAGCGGCGCTCGGTCCGGTCGTTGATGTGCATATATTCCGTGCCGACATGGCCGCAATAATTGGACTGCAATATGGGCACGAGTTCCGCGACCGTGGTCGCCTCTATGCCCATCACGCCGCCCAGATAGACGACGCGGTGCAGGTCGGCGCCGCTAAACCCATGATGCTCCGGTGTCAGTTCCACCGGCGTTTCCCGTTTCGCCAGACCGAGGGGGTCAAGGTCGGCGGCGAGATGACCGCGGACGCGATATGTGCGGATCAGCATCATCGCGTTCAGCGAATCCGTTGCAGCGCGGCGAATATCTTCCGCGGTGATCTGGCGCTTGTCGGCGGATGCAGGCGGAGAGGAGGCCGTGCCGTTCGTCTTTGGCTTTGCCGCGCCGGGTGTCATCTGCGTCGGATCGAGCGCGGCGGTCCGTTCATCCGTGGCCGTGACAGGCCAGCTGCCCCGCTGCCATGACGGTCCGGACGTATCGCCCATCTGTTCCAGACCTTCGAAATAGCGCTGCCAGTCGCTGCCGACGGAACCGGGGTTCTTATCATATTTCCGGTACATCGCCTCGATGAAGCCCGCGCCGACATTGTCGATGGCGAGACCTTCCAGAAGAGGCTGCGGATCTGTGGGATTATCGTCGAGGGCCATATTTTCGAGCCTTAAATCTGTGTCATGCCGCATCGCCATCTGTGCGCATGTTCCCTCCCCCGAACGCTGCGTACGCAGCTTAGTGCCTTAGCGCCTGTGAAAAGGGCTTCAACCGGGGGAATTAACCGACGCGACATCTTGTGCGGCATTCTTTTTTGTAACGGGAACAGGTTTCCGGAATCTCTCCAGCTCTGAAGCGGCCTTTACGCATCCGGCGTCACGCGGACGCGCTCGACGCGGCGCTCGTCAGCGGCCAGCACCGTGAACGACCAGCCCTCGGGATGGGAGACTGTCGCACCGACCTCGGGCACCTCGCCCTCAAGCATGAAGATGAGCCCGCCGACCGTATCGATGTCGCCGTCGACCGCCCCGACCAGGTCGGTGGCGAGTCGTTCCTCGAGCGCATGAATGTCGAGACGGGCATCAGCCTCGTAAACGCCATTTGGCAGCGCCAGCAGGGCTTCTTCCTCGGGCTCGTCATGTTCATCCTCAATATCACCGACGATTTCCTCAACGATATCCTCGACGGTGACGAGGCCGTCCGTGCCGCCATATTCATCGACGACCATGGCCATATGGGTACGGCCCGCCCGCATACGGGCGAGAAGGTCAAGAACGCGCATCGCGAAGGGAACGAACAATACGGGGCGCATGATGCTTTCAATGGGGACGTCCGCATCGCGGCCTTTTTCGGCGATGACATTATAGGCGTCCTTCACGTGCACCATGCCGAGAATACGGTCGAAATCGCCGGTATAGATGGGCAGCCGGCTGTGCCCCGCCTCCGCAAAGGCCTGCACCAGCTCGGCAAAACTGCCTGTGGCACTGAAGCCGATAATGTCGCCGCGCGGGACCATGATGTCGCCTGCGCGGCGTTCGCCAAAATCAAGGAGATTGCGGATCATCGTGCGCTCGTCGGAACTCAGGTCGCCGGCGACCGATGTCGTCTCGGTCTCGTGCTCCTCCAGGGCTTCCTCTATGGATTCACGCAGCGTCGCATCGCCGCGCCCGAATAGCATGGTCTTCAGGAATCGAAGCGCGGGGCGCGTGGCAGGCTGGTCTGGCAGGGGGTTAGCCATTAGCCGTCAACCCGATCCTGATAGGGGTCAGCGATGCCGAAACGCGCAAGGATCGTCGTTTCCAGCTGTTCCATGTCGATCGCCTCGGCCTCCAGTTCATGATCATAGCCGACAATATGCAAGGTTCCATGTACGATAAGGTGTGTGGCGTGGTCGATGAGTGAAATGCGCTTGTCCGCCGCTTCCCGCGCGCAGGTTTCCGCCGCAAGCGCGATATCGCCAAGCAGCACTTCACCGTCATCCGTATTTGTGAGCCCGGCAAGAAGATCGCGCTGGACTGCGGGAAAGCTGAGCACGTTGGTGGGCCTGTCCTTGCCGCGATATTGCCTGTTCAGTTTCCGTACCTCGACATCATCGGTAAAGCGCACGGCGAGTTCGCAGGCCATGTCGTCGTCAACGAGATACCCATAGGGGGTGGCGCGGATCGCAGCTTCGGCAGCCTCTGCGGCGCGGGCCGGCCAATCGAATTCCGGCCAGTCACCCGCCGCAATCTCTATGTCGACGTCAAGCATCGCCGCCCTCATAAGCCGCGACAATGCGGCCCACGATCGGTGCGCGTACGACATCGCTGACACCGAAATGGACGGTGGCTATGCCTTCGATGTCCTCCAGACGGGACACGGCGTCGGCAAGACCGGAGCGACCGGGATCGGGCAGGTCGACCTGCTTGGGATCGCCGCAAACGACCATACGGCTGTTTTCACCGAAACGCGTAAGGAACATCTTCATCTGCTGCGGCGTCGTATTCTGAGCCTCGTCGAGAATGATGAAACTGTTCGCGAGGGTACGGCCCCGCATGAAAGCGAGCGGGGCGATCTCAATCTCTCCCGATGCGATGCGGCGTTCGACCTGATCGGCCGGCAGCATATCGTAAAGCGCGTCATAGAGCGGCCGGAGATAGGGATCGACCTTGTCCTTCATATCGCCGGGGAGGAAACCGAGACGCTCGCCCGCCTCGACCGCGGGGCGGGACAGGATCAACCGGTCGACACTGCCGGTGATCAGCTGCGACACGGCCTGGGCGACGGCGACATAGGTCTTGCCGGTACCCGCGGGACCGAGGGCGAAGATAATATCCTCCGCTGCGAGCGCCTGCATATAGTGCAGCTGGCGCGGCGTTCTGGGAACAATGGTCTTTTTTCGTGTGCGGATGGCAATTTGCGGACGCTCCGCTCGCTTGCCTTTCTTTTCAAGACCTTCGAGCAGAGGTGTGCCCGCCATCGCAATGGCGGTTTCCACATCGGCAACGGTCACATTGCCGCCCTGCATCAGCTTTCCATGCAGTTCCTGCAGCACATCGCGGGCCTGCGCGGCGGGTTCGGCGGTCCCCTCGATCGTCACGCGGTCACCGCGCGCGGCGATGTAGACGCCAAGGCGGTTTTCAATGGCAATCAGATTCTGGTCATATTGGCCAAATAGCGGACCGAGGAGCTCTGGCCGATCAAATCGCAATTCCAGACGCGCTGGATCGGCCGGCGCCGGGATGTCGGCATCAGAAGCCTTTCGTTTATGGGCCACTTAGGCGGCTTTCCTTTCCTGCAGGATACCGGCGAGCGAATTGGGGCCCGCGCTTTCGATGTGAGCTGTGACGATATCGCCGATCTTTGCGCCATCTGCGTACAGGTGGACGCTTTGCAGCCATGGGGTCTTGCCGATCAACTGGCCCGCATGCTTGCCTGGACGCTCCAGCAGGACGTCAGTCGCCGTATCGACGGTAGCGGCGTTGAAGGCAAGCTGCTGGTCGTTGAGCAGCGCCTGCAGGCGGGCGAGCCGGTCCACCTTCACCGTCTCGTCGATCTGGTCCGCCATTTCAGCGGCAGGCGTGCCGGGGCGCGGGCTGTATTTGAAACTGTAGGCCTGCGCATAATTGGTCCGCCGCACGATCTCGAGCGTGTCTTCGAACTCTGCCTCGGTCTCGCCCGGGAAACCGACGATGAAGTCGCCGGAGATTGCCATATCGGGGCGGATACGGCGCAGCGCGTCGATGCTCTTCAGATAGCTATCCGCCGTGTGGCTGCGATTCATCGCTTTCAGGATGCGGTCGCTGCCGGATTGCACGGGAAGGTGCAGGAAGGGCATCAACGCATCGATTTCGCCGTGCGCCGCGATCAGCTCGTCCGTCATGTCTGCGGGATGGCTCGTCATGTAACGGATGCGGGCGATGCCGGGAATATTTGCGACGCGCGCGATAAGGTCGGCAAACCCGGTACCCGATGCGTCGCGATAGGCATTGACGTTCTGCCCGAGCAGAACAATCTCGCGGGCACCGCCATCAGCGAGTTTCCGAGTCTCCTCGATCAGCACATTCGCTGGCCGGGAGACCTCCGCACCGCGCGTATAGGGGACAACGCAATAAGTGCAGAACTTATCGCATCCCTCCTGTACGGTGAGAAAGCTGGAGGGTGCGGCCTTGCGCGCGGTACCGAGCGCCGTGAACTTTTCGAGTGTGGGAAGGTCGGTATCGACGCGCCGCTCCCCCTTCACTGCTGCGCCGACCATTTCGGGGAGGCGATGATAAGCCTGCGGACCGACGATCAGGTCGACCGCTGGCGCGCGGGCCGCGATTTCCGCACCCTCGGCCTGTGCGACACAACCGGCAACCGCGATCATCGATCTTTCGCCGCTTTTGCGCCCGGCCTTTTCGATGCGGCCGATTTCGGAATAGACCTTCTCGGACGCCTTTTCACGGATGTGGCAGGTGTTCAGCACGACAAGGTCGGCCTCCGCCTGTGTCGCGGCAGGGGAAAGGCCGTCCGCCTCCAAAAGCTCGCCCATGCGCTCCGCGTCATAGACGTTCATCTGGCAGCCATAGCTTTTGACGAAGTAGGATTTTGGCTGTTTCACAGGTACCGAGTCGGCCACGCCGGATGTGAGTCGATTGTCATGCAGGCCTAACATAGTCGCGCATGGCCTGCCTGTAACCCCTAGCGATCTCATCTGCGACGGCGCGTGTCAGGTGCTTGCGGTCCTCAAAGGCTTCCGGGTCGAGCGATTCATGAAACGTCACATCGACGCGCACCGCGCGCAGACGCAGGAATTGCCTGACGGAATCCGCTATTCCGAAATGGCCAAGCCACGCCACCTGCGGGAACCTGCCGCGAAAAACCGGCATGGACCGGACCCGGGTATAGGCAATGGAGACCGGTTGAATCCGGACGTCCCGCAGCCCGCTTTCCGCCAATCCGACAAGTAATGAGGATTTGAACGGCAGCGGACGCCGAAGGTCGCTGGTGGTCCCCTCGGGAAACAGGATCAGACTGTCGCCGGAACGCAAGGCCGCCGTGATCTCGCCCGCCTGCCGGACCGCAGAGCGTCTGTCGCCGCGTTCAACATATATGGTGCGCTGCAGGTCGCAGAAGAAATCGAGGAAAGGGTCGTCGGACATTTCCGACTTTGCCACAAAGCGTGCACGGATGAGGCAGCCCAGCGTGGGAATGTCGGCCCAGCTGATATGATTGGCCAAATAAAGAACGGTCCCACGCGCGCGGCGGCCGTGGCTTTTGACGGTAATACCGCATGCCCAGCACACCAGCCGGTGAAACGGTTTCGTCAGCCAAGGCTGACGATCCGGCAGTATCTTTCGCATGATCCATGCAAAAGGTACCAGCAGCGCGGCAATGAGAAGCAGCGGCACGACGCGCTCCCACGGGATACGATGATGCGCCTCGCTGTGAAAAACGCCGGGGTCGGGCAGGGTGTCCGCCTTGCTCAGGACTTGTCCTTCAGCTTGCGGCCATACAGTTCCATGCGGTGATCGACGAGTTCGAAACCGAGCTTTTCGGCAATTTTCCTTTGTAGCTCTTCAAGCTCCTCATCATGAAATTCGACGACCTCGCCGGATTCCACGTCGATCAAGTGATCGTGATGCTCTTCAGGGGTCGGCTCGTAGCGGGCGCGGCCATCCCGGAAATCATGGCGTTCGAGGATCCCGACTTCCTCGAACAGGCGTACCGTCCGGTACACCGTCGCAATCGAGATTTTCGGATCGACCTTTGACGCGCGGGCGTAAAGTTCCTCGACATCGGGGTGATCGTCGGCCTTGCTGAGGACGCGCGCAATGACGCGCCGCTGGTCAGTAATACGCAGCCCGCGTTCAGCGCTGAGCGCTTCAAGATCGATCTTGGTCGAGGTCATAATAAAGAAGGAGCACCTTTTCCCATTGAAAACGATGCCCCTTCTAGGCTCTTGGCATGCCTTGCCGCAAGTGCCGGGCGCGCTGACACGCCAGCAATGCTATTTACGGCGAGTGCGCGTCTTTTTCGTGCCAAGCCCGATT
Source organism: Pacificimonas pallii (assembly GCF_019204005.1). GTDB lineage: Bacteria > Pseudomonadota > Alphaproteobacteria > Sphingomonadales > Sphingomonadaceae > Pacificimonas > Pacificimonas pallii. The sequence goes on from NZ_JAGSPA010000002.1 coordinate 149,753, forward strand.
TTCTTGGCGAGTTCACGGCGCTGCTTCGCATAGTTGGGCGCGACCATCGGATAGTCGCTCGGCAGGTTCCATTTCCGGCGATAGTCGTCCGGTGTCATGCCGTAGCTGGTCATCAAGTGACGTTTCAGCATTTTCAGTTTCTTGCCGTCCTCAAGGCAGACAATATAGTCGGGCTTGATCGACGCGCGGACGGAAACCGCTGGTTCCTGTGCAACTTCTTCTTCGCTGCCGGGGTCGAGTTTCGCCAGCGTGTTGTAAACCTGCTCGATCAGCGTGGGCAGATCGCTGACCGCGACCGTGTTGTTGCCGACATGGGCTGAAACGATTTCAGCCGTAATGCCAAGCAGGTCTTCGTGCATATTGATTTCTTCAGTCATGTAACGCTCCGTCTACTAAAAAAAACCGGTACCGGAATGGACCTAGGCGACGCATATGTCGTCACACTGTTGAAAAGGCAAACCCAAACTTAAGAAGAGGTGAGTGGTAATGCTGCCTGCATCGTAACCGCATCATGACTGCGGCCGTCTACACCTCGATAATACGCCTTTCGCTCACCAATTTGAGACAAGCCACAGGAACGATATAGTGCAAGCGCAGCCTTATTACTGCGCCTGACTTCTAGGTGTAAAAATACGGCGCCGCGCGCTTGTGCGGCAAGGGAGACCCGTTGAAGTAACGCGCGGCCCAGATTCATGCGACGTGCATGAGGAAGCGTCGCCACCAGCAGCAATTCCGCTTCATCCGCCGCGATACGGGCCAATGAGAACGCCGCGGGTTTGCCGCCGAGACTGGCCAGCTCTGCCCAGGTACCCGTCTGGGAAAGAGTCCCCGTGAGCTGGGTACTCGACCATGACTCCCCATATGCCGGGTCGAAGGCGCAGCGCGCGATACTTGCGAGCAATGGCGCCTGTCCGGCGTCTGCCCTGGTGAACCTTGCCGTCATCGCTGGGGCGGCTTCGCGTCGGGCGCCCGCACGTAGAGCGGTGCTGGCGGCCTGTCCTGACCTGCGGGGGGAATGAGGGCGGCGACGTCCGCCATATCGGGCATGTCCGTGCCAAGAACGCGTACATGCGCCGGAATGACGATCATCGGCGTTCCCGTGCCAATAACAGCGCCGCCGACAATTGCGGCCTGCTCTGCCGGCACCGCAGCCGGTGGCCCGGTTTCACCGCCGTCACGGGTAAAGTGCTGAACAAACACTTCGCCGCGGCCGCCATCTAGGGCAACCGTGATTTCCGGTAGATCTGCGTGATCGCGAAAAGCGCGGGCGGCGAGGACTTCCGTAGAGGTAATGCCCGACACAGGGACATCCCATGCGACACCAAGGGCGCGGGCGGCGGCAATGCCGACGCGCATGCCCGTGAAACTGCCAGGACCAATTTCGACCACAATGCTACCGGGTCTGGTCTCACCCAAAAGGGCGGCGATCATCGGTATCAGACGCTCGGCATGCCCCCGGCCAATGATCTCGTGAACGGCCTTCACGACCTTCGACCCGTCAATCAGCGCGAGCGAGCAGGCGCGGTGGGCTGTCCCAATCGCAAGCCGCATCAAAGCTACCTGATCTCGCATGCCTCGTCGAAGCTGAGGCGCGGGCTGCGCGGAAACAGATTTTCCGTCGTGCCATGGCCTAGGCAGCAGAGAAAGTTCGGCGTGATGACGGTACCAGGGAAGAAAGCCTCTTTCACCTGATCCTTGTCAAAACCCGACATGGGTCCGCAATCAAGGCCAAGCGCACGGGCGGCAATCATCAGATAGGCGCCCTGAAGCGTGGAATTTCGCGCGGCCGTTTCCGCGATCAGATCGTCGTTACCGACAAACCAGCTCCGTGCGTCGGCATGTGGGAAAAGGTCTGGCAGTTTCTCGTAGAACTCCATGTCCTGACCGATGATGACGGTCACCGGCGCAGACCTGATCTTGTCCTGGTTCCCCTCCATAGCGCATGCCGCAAGCTTTTCGCGCGCCTCTTCCGACTGACAGAAAACAAGCCGGGCGGGCGCACAATTCGCCGCTGTGGGACCCATGCGCATCAGTTCATAGATCGCATTGAGTTCCACCGCCGAAACGGGGCGCTCGGACCAGCTGTTATAGGTACGCGCATTCCGGAAGATCAGATCAAGATCCCGGTCGCTCAGAAGGTGATCGGACATAGGGGGAAGCTCCTTCAAATTCAAACCGGGCGTTAGCTACCTGCCCGGAAGTACACAACCTATACTGCGCGGACCTCTTCGACCTCTGGCACATAATAACGCAGCAGGTTCTCGATCCCGTTCTTCAAAGTCGCAGTGGAGGAAGGGCAGCCATCGCACGCACCCTGCATCTTCAGATAGACGATGCCATCTGAAAATCCGTGAAAAACAATGTCGCCGCCATCGCCGGCAACCGCCGGACGGACGCGATCGTCAAGCAGTTCCATGATCTGCTTGCGAATGTCCGCCGTGTCGGGATCCTCCTCGATCGCAGGCCCAGTCTCGGCGGCGACTTCATTCAGAACGGGCGCACCGCTGGCGAAATGGTCGACAATGACAGACAATATAACGGGTTTCAGGGTGACCCAGTCGGCGCCGGCGGGGTCGCGCGTGACGGAAACGAAGTCCGAACCGAGAAACACGCCCGTGACGTCGCCAAGCGAGAACAGCGCCGCCGCGAGCGGCGATGCTTCCGCATCTTCAGGCGATGCGAAATCATGTGTGCCGGACGGGCTGACCTGACGTCCAGGCTGGAACATGAGGGTGGCGGGGTTCGGTGTGGTCTGGGTCTGGACGTGCATGACTGGTCTCCGCTGTCTTTGATCGGATGTGGCGCGGACAGCCGCACCCTTCAACCCTGCGCGTCATCCTGACCCCGATTATAATCGGGGACGTCGTCGGCGGCGACGTTGCCGGTCAGGCGATCGATCGCGGCAATGTCGAGCGCGCCGGGGACGATGATGATCACCGCAGGCAGCGCGCCTGCCCGCTCTCCGGAAAAATACTGGACGAGGGTGCCGGGCGCGCCCTTTGCGGCAGCGCCGAGCACAAGCGCGGACAGGCCGGGATCGGCGGCAAGCGCCTCGGTGACTTCATCCGTCAGCTTTCCCTTGCGGATCAACAGGGACGGGCGGATGCCGGACAGGGCAATGACTTCGTCAGCCGCGCGGGCAAGCACCGATTCCGCTTCTTCCTGTGCCTCCTCGGCGATCATTTCCTGCACGCCGCCCCATTGCAGAAACTCCGGAGGCGCGATGACGTGAAGCAGGGTCATCGATCCATTGATCGACTTCGCCCGGCCAGCGGCATAGCGCAGCGCACGCGCGGATTCCTCGCTATCATCCACGACAAGTAGATAGCCGGGACCGCTATGATTGGGCGCGCGGGGGCGCTCCTCTTCGCTCATGCCAGTCCTCCGCGAATTCTGGCCAGGGCTGAAACGGCGCTGCGCAGAAGATAGGCCTGTTCCGTTCGGTCGCCATTAGTGAGGATCAGGGGATCGGCAGCCGAAACGCGGTCCAGTGTCTCGATCGCTTCCGCCATCAGGCCGGTAAGTTCGCGTTCCCGCAGAACGGGTTCGAAATCCGACTGGATACCGCGCAGCAGGATGGCGGAGGCGTAGGCGCGACCCCGTGTCTGCTGATAGTCGAGCGGGTCGGCATCGGCGTTTGCCAGCATGGCCGCGTCAAATCCGCGGACGTCATCGGCCAGTTTCGCACCGATGACCGTGATCAGCGCGCGCGCATCCACAGCTCCCGAAGGACGCGCCGCCTCGCCATCGGTCAAACGCGTATTGAACCGCGCATAGGCCGCGCTCGCATCCTCGATATGGCTTCCGGCGCTCGCGCCGATGAACGGGAAGTCGCCGTGAAAGACACCGCGCGTCGGCGGAACGGCATAGTCTTCGGCGGCATCCATAAGGTCGTCATCATCGCTCCGGCCCAGCACCGCCGACACGCCCGACAAGACATCGTGAATGCCGGTCTGGAGCGCGGGCATCGCTTCGCGAAAGCCGTGCGGCTTCAGCCAGCCGTCATTGGGCGTCCAGCCGCCGCGATCAAGCTCTGCCATGCCAAGGGCCGCGAGCCCGCCAACGGTAACGCTGCCCCCCGGCGGCAGCTGTTCCACTGACGGTCTGAGCGTGAGGTCGGTACTCTTATCCTCCAGCACCCAGCCAAGAATTCCCCAGTAAAATACGGCGATAATGACAAGAGCGCAGAGCGCGAGCAGCCATCGCGGCATCGCCGCCAAAGGTGCCGGTAGCCGCGAACGAGTCCGCTTTTCCTGCTGTTCCAGCGAGCGCACCAGCCATTTGCGGCGCAAATTGTCGATAAAGGTCATAGCCAGTGAGCCTAGACGTATTTTGCGGCGAGGTCAGCATAAGACGTGATTGTCCAGTCGGCCGGTTCATCCGCCGCGGCCGCGCACCACTCTGTGACCCATGGATGTGAGCACATGGTATCCTGATAAATGCCCGCGTCGCCGTTCAGCGTGACGCCATAGGTGCGAAACCGCATCACGACCGGCGCGAACATCATGTCGGCAGCGCCGAAACTGCCGAACAGATAGGGGCCGTTCGTGCCATATTCGCGTCGCGCTTCGGCCCACAGGCCGGAAATGCGGGAAACGTCCTTTTGGGTGTCGTCCGTCAGGCGGTATCCGGGATAACTCGCCAGCACATCCATCGGACATTGCGACCTGAGCGACGTAAATCCGGCATGCATCTCCGCGGCGATGGAACGGGCAAAGGCACGGGCTGCGCCGTCGACCGGCCAGTAGGCGGCCTGTCCGTAGCGATCGGCGAGCCAGTCGATGATGGCTAGCGATTCCCAGATCGCGGTGCCGCCGTCCCACAATGTCGGCACACGGGATGAGGGCATGAGTGCGGGGTCGGCCTTCTTCTCCCACCACTCGTCCGTCATCATCGGAACGACGAGCTCGTCAAACGGCTGGCCGCTTTGTTTTACCGCCAGCCAGCCGCGCAGGCTCCAGCTGGAGTAGCGTTTGTTTCCCATGATGATGCGCATCGGTTCGGCCCCTTCGGTATTGAGGGGGAAGCATAACCGAGGAAGGGAATGGCTGTCAGCTAAACTTGGCAAGGCCGCCGGACAGGCCTGTCCGCGGCTGTTCGTCCCGACCCGCTCAGGACCTTGCGGCGTCCAGAATGGTCACCCTGAGCTCGTCAACGCCGATATTCTTTTCAGAACTTGTGACCGCGACCCCGGGAAAAGCCGCGGGGCGTTTGATGATCGCCTGGGCGACACCCTCCGCCACCGGGCCGGTGTTCTTCAGCTTGTCGCCCTTCGTCAAAACCGCCTGCCACGTCACGGCAGCCTCGTCGAGAAGGTCCATGATTTCCTCATCGACCGCCTTTACGCCGCGGCGGGCATCGATCAGCAGCATGACGCGCTGCAGGTTCCGGCGTCCGCGCAGATAATCGAAAACAAGGCGTTTCCAGGCATTGACGACCTGCTTCGGTGCCCTGGCATAGCCATAGCCCGGCATGTCCACCAGACGCATGCGTGGCGGCTCGCCCACCGGGAACAGGTTCAGCAATTGCGTTCGTCCAGGCGTATTCGACGTGCGCGCCATGCCGTGCTTCGTGGTCAGCGCGTTGAGCAGCGATGACTTGCCCACGTTCGAACGGCCGGCAAAGGCGATCTCCGGCACGTCGTCGTCAGGAAGCTGTGCAAGATCGGCGACCGATTTTGAAAAGGACGTGCCGTCGCGGAACAGATCCCGCGCGAATTTTTCCTCGCCGGTCATGCGATGATCGTCACTTCTTGTCCTTGATCGGCTCGGGCACGGGGTCGGCGGGATATTTCTTGATCAGCAGCCATTGCTGGCCAATCGAAACGATATTGTTGACCATCCAGTAGAGCTGCAGACCGGCGGCGAACGGTGCCATGATGACCATGAACACCCAGGGGAGGATCGAGAAGACCTTCTTCTGCATCTCGTCCATGGGAGCGGGATTCAGCTTGAACTGAATGAACATCGTGATGCCCAGCAGGATCGGCAGAACGCCAATGGCAATGAAGCCCGGCGGGTCGAACGGCAGCAGGCCAAACAGGTTCACCGGCGTCAGCGGGTCGGGCGCGGACAGATCCTTGATCCACAGCGCGAAGGGTTCATGGCGTACATTAATGGAGAGGAGCAGCGTCTTGTAAAGTGCGTAGAAAATCGGGATCTGCAGGAAGATCGGCAGGCAGCCGCCAAGCGGGTTTGCTTTCTCTTCCTTGTACAGTTTCATCATTTCCTGCTGGAGCTTCTGTTTGTCGTCCTTGTAGCGTTCCTGAAGCGCCTTCATTTTTGGCTGCACCCGGCGCAGTTTCGCCATGGATTCATACTGCTTGTTCGCGATCGGGAAGAGCACGATGCGGATGATGAGAACGAGGCAGATGATTGCCCAGCCAAAATTTCCGACAATCTCGAACAGCCAGGACAGCAGGGCATGGATGGGTCGGACGATGATGCGGAACCAGCCCCAGTCGATCGAGCGTTCAAATAGCGTGATGCCGACGACGTCCTGATAGCGTTCCAGAACATCGACTTCCTTTGCGCCTGCGAAAAGACGGAAGCTGCTGTTCCCGGCGCTGCGCGGGCCAATCGCCAGCGGGTCACCCTGCATCGTCGCCTGATAGCGTTCGCCGCTTGCGCGGAAATTGGTGCGGACTGCGGCTTTGTCATCCGCGATCACCGAAGCGAGCCAGTATTTGTCGGTGAACCCCAGCCAGCCGCCAACGCTCGCATTGTCGACGCGGCCGCCCTCATCGACGATGTCCTCATATTCGACATCGCTGAACTCGCCATTGAAGACACCCAGCGGGCCGACATGCGCGTTGAACGTGCTCTCATCGGGACCGGTGCCGTCACGGGCGATGAGTGCGTAGGGGCGGGCAACCACGGCCTCCGAACCGCGATTTTCGATACGCTGGCGCACGGTGAACAGGTAATCCTCGTCAACCGACAGCTCGATCAGGAAGCGCGCGCCCGCACCGTTCGTCCAGGCAAGAGTCACGGGCGTATCGGGTGTCAGTTCCGTGCGATCGGCCGTCCAGACGGTGTCGGCATTCGGCAGGTCGCCCTGTCCGGTCCAGCCGAATTCGGCGAAATAGGATTCATCGGCGCCCGACGGCGAGAAAAGGCGAATGTCGTCCTTGCCCGCGATCGTCTGGTGGTGACGTTCCAAGAGCAGGTCGTCGATGCGCGCACCGGTCAGATTTACGCTGCCGATAAGGGACGGGGTCGCGATCCTGACGCGGTCGCCCTCCGACAATATTTCCGCGCGGTCGCGCTTTGCGGCCGGCGCCATGCCGACCGGGCCGGCGTCGGTGTTATCGAGAATAACCTGTTCGCCATCGACGATCTCCGTCGACGGTTCATTGGCCGTCGGGAAGAAGCGGTCCGAAATGGCGCTCCAGCCGAACAGGATGGCGATGCTCAGCAGCATGGCGAGCAGCAGGTTACGATTTTCGGAGGTCACCGGTGGATTGTCCCTGTTTTGCCGTGCGGCATGTGTTTGTCACGAGGTACGGGGTCATAGCCCGAACCGCCTAGCGGATGACAGCGCCCAATGCGCCGAAGTGCGAGCCAGCCGCCCTTTATCGTACCGTATCTGGTCAGCGCCTCTATGGCATATGCCGAGCAGGTCGGCTGGAAACGGCATGTGGGCGGCAGGAGGGGGGAGCCAAAGCGCTGCCAGCCGCGTACCAGAAGGAGGGGCAGGCGGCGCATGAACTAGACCCGGTCTCGCTTCGCAATCGCCCGCGGAAACGCACGCGAAAGGTCACTGACGAGCTTCGCATAGTCGACCCGGAGGCCGCCGGAGCGGCCAATGAGAACGACGTCATGGCCGGGCGGTGCGGCGGCGGGAAGAGCGTCGCGTGCCGCCGCGCGCAAACGGCGCTTCAGCCGGTTGCGCGTAACGGCGTTGCCGATCTTCCTGGTAACCGTAAAGCCGACGCGAACCATGTCGTTCCCATCTGCGCGGGGGTGCAAGAGAAGCACGAAAGCGTCCGTTGCGGCGCGCATGCCCCGGTTTGCGGCAAGGAAATCGCGGCGCTTTTGCAGCCTTGCGACCCCAGGCCGATTGACTGATGTCAGGCGCTCAGCTTCTTGCGGCCCTGACGGCGGCGTGCGTTCAGGATCTGACGGCCCGATTTCGTCGCCATGCGCGCGCGGAAGCCGTGCCGCCGCTTGCGGACGAGATTGGAGGGCTGAAACGTGCGCTTCATCGGACATCACCTGTTCTTAACAAAAGAAAAGGTCGCCTGCCGACGAGATTACCTCGCGGGGCGACCGCCTATTGCCGATCCACATATTTCCCCGGACGGCAGAAGTCAATCATCTAAGCCCGGCCCGTACGGCAATCGCCGCGCGTAACCCTGATCGGATGTCCGCCGAATGAAATGACGATGAACCGTTCAACGATCAGCCTGGCGTTCGCCGCATTCATGGTCAATCCCGCGATGGCCCAGCTGGACGCCGCGGCGCGCCCATTCATCAATCGCGGCCGGGCTTCCCGCCTGAACGGGGACGATCTCGTCGCCTCGGGCCTCTTCCTCTGCTATGCCGAAGACGTCGGCGGAAGAGACAAGGTGGTGGCGGATGCCTTGTCTTTCGCTAATGACAGGACCCGGGCGCTGGTCTCGGGTCGCAGGAAATGGGATGAAACCGACGATGACTGGGACCTCAATGACGCCCGATAGCGCGCCCGCTATATCGCCGATCAGGCGGTTTGGACCGCTTGCCATCCTGGTCATCGGACTTGCCGCCTTCTTCAGCCTTGGCGGTGCCCAGTATCTCAGCCTCGACTATCTGAGCGCGCAATATGGCACCCTGACGGCATATGTTGCCGATAACATCGTCGTGGCGGCGATCGCCTTTGCCGTGCTGTATACGCTCGTCGTCGCGATCAGCGTACCGGGCGCCGCGCCCCTGACCATCGCGGGAGGCCTGCTGTTCGGAACGCTTCTCGGCGGGAGCCTGACCGTTATCGGCGCGACGGTCGGCGCGATCATCGTTTTCCTGGCAGCGCGCACCGCCCTTGCCGACCTGCTGCGACGAAAGGCCGGGCCGCGCGTCACCAAACTGCGTGACGGGTTTGAGAAAAACGCCTTCAATTATCTGCTGTTTCTTCGGCTTGTTCCGGCGTTTCCGTTTTTTCTAGTGAACATCGCGGCGGGACTGTTTGGCATGCGCACATTGCCTTATGCAGCCGCGACCGGCCTTGGGATCATTCCCGGCACATTCGTCTTTGCCAGCATCGGCGCGGGCGCGGGCGCCGTTATCGCGCGGGGTGACGAGCTGAGCCTGTCCGGCATATTGACCGATCCGAAGGTGCTGTTGCCGATTATCGGGCTCGCCGCGCTCGCCCTGCTGCCGATCATGATCAAACGGTTCCGCAGTGACGCGACCGGGGCAGGCGCGGACTAGCGGTTCGCGTTGCGCATATAGGGACGCGGCCCGCGCCTGAGCAGCCAGTCGGACCAGCCGCCCCATTTCGGCCAGCGGCGGACGAACCAGACATAGCGCTTCTTCGCCCAGCGCGAATTGCGGAGGATCAGTGTCAGGCCGAGTGCGAACCCCGCAAAGCCGAGCGGACCTGGTGCCAGACCGCCGATGGGCGGGGCGAGGATGCAGAGGACGATGCCGGCCGTCAGTTCAGCCCATCGCCGCCATGCCGGGCGCGGCTTGCGCACGTTCACTTTCAGCTCGACGTGATCGAGGTCGACGAGATCGGAAAGGCGCGGAGGTGGTTTCATTTTCTGACCTTCAATGAAGGCATGCGGGCGGGCATTTCAATCCTGTCATTTAAAACTTCATGGACTCGGCATATGCCCTGCCAGTAGGCGGGCGGAACAAAAGGGGAGCATGGCAAATGGTCGCGCACGTCACGACGACGGCATTTCTGGGGCTTGAGGCGCGTAGCGTCGATGTGCAGGTGCAGGTCGCCAAGGGCGCTACCAAATTCACGATCGTCGGGCTCGCTGACAAGGCCGTTGCCGAATCTCAGGAGCGGGTGCGGGCCGCGCTGTCCGGTATCGGCCTCGCCATGCCGTTCCAGCGCGTGACCGTCAATCTGTCGCCCGCCGATCTGCCGAAAGAGGGCTCGCATTACGACCTTCCCATTGCGCTTGGCCTGTTGGCGGCGATGGGTATCGTCGATGCCGAGCAACTGGCGGATTATCTGATCGTGGGTGAACTGGGTCTGGATGGGCGGATCGCAAATGTGCCGGGCGTGCTGCTGGCAGCGCTCCACGCCTCGGGCCATGATCTGGGTCTGATCTGTCCCGCCGCGCAGGGCGGAGAGGCGGCGTGGGCCGGACGGATCGAAGTGCTGGCGGCACCGGGACTGCTCGAACTTCTGAATCACTTCAAGGGCACGCAATTGCTGACGGCGCCGCAGCCCGCCGAACCGGCCGAGGTGGCGCCGGCACCCGACCTTAACGCGGTGAAAGGCCAGGAAACGGCGAAGCGGGCGTTGGAAATTGCCGCGGCAGGCGGTCACAATTTGCTGATGTCCGGCCCTCCGGGCGCTGGGAAATCCCTGCTGGCGGCGACTTTGCCCGGCATATTGCCGCCGCTCGATCCGGCAGAAGCGCTTGAAGTTTCCATGGTCGCTTCGGTGGCCGGAACGCTGGAGGCCGGGCGTCTGATCCGTCAGCGTCCGTTCCGCGCGCCGCATCACAGCGCGTCCATGCCCGCGCTTGTCGGCGGCGGGCAAAAGGCCCGTCCGGGTGAGGTCAGCCTTGCGCATCTCGGCGTCCTCTTCCTTGACGAGCTGCCGGAATTCGACCGGCGGGTGCTGGATAGCCTGCGGCAACCGCTCGAAACGGGGGAGGTTTCGATTGCGCGGGCAGCCATGCACGTGACGTATCCGGCCAGGGTGCAGCTTATCGCGGCGCAAAATCCGTGTCGTTGCGGGCATTTGGGCGACCCGGCTTTGGCCTGTGCCCGCGCGCCGCGCTGCGCAGCCGATTATCAGGCGAAGATTTCCGGGCCGCTGCTCGACCGCATCGACCTGCATGTCGAGGTTGAGGCCGTGACCGCGGCGGACCTGACCATGCCGCCGCCTGCCGAAGGGAGTGCCGAAGTGGCCGCGCGGGTTGCGGCGGCAAGGGACATTCAGCGCAGCCGGTATCAGGACGAGAAGGCACGGACAAATTCAGACGCGGATGGCAAGTTGCTGGAGAGGGTCGCGACACCCGATGAACCGGGGCGCGAATTGCTGGCAAGGGCGGCAGAGGCCATGCGGCTGACGGCGCGGTCCTACCACCGCGTTCTGAAAGTTGCGCGGACCATTGCGGACCTGGCCGGTACCGACAGGGTTGGCCGGGTGCACATCGCCGAAGCGCTCAGCTATCGCAGGCGTCCGCCCGTCAATTAGGCGTCGATCGGGCAGGGTGACCATTTTCATGGCGCGCTTCCTGAGCGTTTTTGGTTTTTTGCAGCATGGCACCGACAAGACACCAGAATGGCCATATCGGGATGGCGGGGCGCCAAGCGAATTAGCCGGCCGCCGTCAAGATTCTGGAGGCGGGCAGGTCCACTGTCGCAATCGTGCCGCCCTCAGCGGGACGTGTGAGCGTCAGACTGCCCCCGTGAAGCTGTGCGAATTCCCGAACGAGCGACAGGCCAAGGCCCACGCCGCCATATTGCCGGGTCTCGCTGCTTTCCGCCTGCACGAAGGGTTCCTGAACCGCTTCCAGCATGTCCTCGGGAATGCCGACGCCGTTATCGATAACGGATATATCCGCGCCGCCATCGGCGCGATGTTCAAGCCGGAGTGTGACTTCCGGATGTTCGTTGCTGAACTTCGCGGCGTTTTCGATAAGGTTCAGGACGGTCTGACGCAAAAGGCGGCGATCCGCGCAGGCGACGATGACCTTGTCCAGGCCTTCTTCGGCAAACCGAATGCGCGTATCGCTGCTGCGGCCCTCGATCAGCAGACGCGCGCTGCGCATCATTTTGCTCAAGTCCACTTCGGTTTCCTGCAGGCTGATCTGGCCCGTTTCAATCCGGGCAAGATCGAGCAGGTCGTTAACGATGGAGAGGAGGTGCTGGCCGCTGTCGGAAATGATGCGGGCATAACCCATATGGCGCCTGGGATCGACACGGTCACGATCATAGTCCTGCACCATCAGGTCGGAAAAGCCGATCACGGCGTTCAGCGGCGTTCGCAGTTCGTGACTCATCTTGGCGAGGAAATCAGTCTTGGCCGCGCTCGCGGCCTCTGCCCGATCCCTGGCGGCGACAAGATCCTTCTGCAGGGTCAGGAGGCGGTCTTCATTCGTTTTCAGGTTGGAAATGTCGACATGATAGATGGCGACGTGATCGGTAGCGACCGGGCCGATTGTCGACCGGAACCACCGATCGTCCAAGGGAAAGGTCCTGCTGTAGGTTTCGCTGACGGGACCGCCCTGACGGAGGATCGCATCTTCGGGCAGGGCCTCGCGGTTTGCCGTATCGATGTCGACCCATTTCGCCCCCGCGCGCAGGGCCTTTACCCCGAGCAGGCGGCGATAGGCCTCGTTCCATAAAAGGATGGTCCCATTGCCGTCGTAAAGCGCGAACGCTTCAGCCGATCGCGAGAATTCCGTCCAAAGGGCCTGTGACCTGGCGAGCTCATCTTTGGATTTCTGCGCCTCCGACCGTGCCTGCAGACTGGCTCTCAGCGCCCCGGCATTGATCCCGATGCCGACCAGGATCGCACCGAGAAAGGCGAAACTAAGAAAGACAAGAACAAAATAATCAGTGTTTCCAATTGCCGCGAAAACAGTGACATATGAAAGCACGACGGGAATGATGAAGGCTATCGCGGCCTTCGGAACCGCGCTTAGCGTCGTTGTCGAGGCGACCGCGAGACTGAGCGCGATCAAGGGCAGTGCGACTTTTCCCGGACCCGGAAGGTAGGGAACCGCCAGCGCGGTGATTCCCCACATAATTCCCGCCAATAGCGTTTTCGATGTCGTGTTTCTCAAAAGGCGGCGTGCGCGAGCTTCGGTGAGCTGCTTACTGTTCACTTTTATGCGCCGGAAGATTTGTACACTGAGAAGCAGCGCGAAGACACCGAACCAGACCAGTTCGAGACGCCCGGGGATATGCCCCCAGGTGATGATCAGCGCACCCACAAGCGACAGCAATACGATAACGATGTTATTGACGCTTTGCAGGGAATACATCTCTGCGAACGCCCGCGGCCCAAAGGGCCCGTCGGGGTCCATCGCAGATAAACGGGACAGACCAAGCGTCATGTGACGCTTAGACCCTTGGTCGGTCATCTGCCCCCTTTTCCCATCAGCTGCTCTGCAAAGTGTACCGGTTTGCGGAAGGTTTCGCCATAGGGCTGCGTTAGCCCGGTTTGTCTTCCCTAATCGTAAATGTCAGTTCCTTATCGCCTTCGTCGATGTGAACCGTGGCACCGTCCGCGATCTCGCCTGCCAGGATACGGTCGGCAAGCGGATCCTGCACGTAGCGCTGGATCGCCCGTTTCAGCGGGCGGGCACCATAGACCGGATCATAGCCGACCCGCCCGATCCACGAGCGCGCCGCGTCCGTCAGTTCCAGGTCGATCTTTCGGTCGACCAGAAGTTTCTCGACCCGGCCAAGCTGGATGTCCACGATGGGGCCCATATGCTCTTCCGCCAGCCTATGGAACAGGATGATGTCGTCCAGGCGGTTGAGGAATTCCGGACGGAAATGTCCGCGCACGACTTCCATGACTTCATCCTCAACTTCCGACACCTTCTGGTCGGCGCGCAGCTCGGCCAGATATTGCGAGCCGAGATTGGACGTCAGGATGACGATCGTGTTGGAAAAGTCCACGACATGGCCATGACTGTCCGACAGTCGCCCATCATCGAGTAGCTGCAAAAGCACGTTGAAGACATCGGCATGCGCCTTTTCGACTTCATCGAACAGGACCACCTGATAGGGCTTGCGCCGGACCGCCTCGGTCAGCGCGCCGCCTTCGTCATAGCCGACATAGCCGGGAGGCGCGCCGATCAGCCGGGCGACGGCGTGCTTTTCCATATATTCCGACATGTCGATACGGACCATGGCGTTCGGGTCATCGAACAGGAAATTCGCCAGCGATTTCGTCAGTTCGGTCTTGCCGACGCCGGTAGGGCCGAGGAACAGGAAACTGCCGAGGGGACGATTCGGGTCCTTCAGTCCCGCACGGGCGCGGCGGACGGCTTTCGAGACGACACGCACGGCGTCCTCCTGACCGATGACGCGTTTCCCGAGTTCCGCCTCCATATTGAGCAGCTTTTCACGCTCGCCCGCCATCATGCGCTCGACGGGGATGCCGGTCCACCGCGCGACGACACCGGCGATATCTTCACCGGTGACTTCCTCGCGCAGCATCGCGCCTTCTGACGCCTCGGCGGCTTCGGCAAGCTGCTTTTCCAGCTTCGGAATTTCGCCGTAACTGAGTTCGCCCGCCCGTTGCAGATTGCCTTCGCGCTGCGCCTGTTCCAGTTCGATACGGGCCTGGTCGAGCTGTTCCTTGATCATCTGCTCGGCGTCGATCTTGTCGCGTTCGGCCTGCCAGCGTTGGGTCAGGGCGGCCGACTGCTCTTCAAGGTCGATCAGTTCCTTGCGGAGCGATTCCAGTCGTGATTTCGAGCCGTCGTCGCTTTCCTTCTCAAGCGCGGATTCCTCGATCTTCAACTGGATGATGCGGCGGTCGAGATTTTCGATTTCCTCCGGCTTCGATTCCACCTCCATGCGGATGCGGGACGCGGCCTCGTCCATAAGATCGATGGCCTTGTCCGGCAGGAAGCGGTCGCCAATATAGCGATCCGAAAGCTGTGCGGCGGCGACGAGCGCACCGTCGGTGATGCGAACGCCGTGATGCAGTTCGTATTTGTCCTTGATGCCGCGCAGGATGGAGATGGTATCCTCCACGCTGGGCTCGTCGATGACGACCGGCTGGAACCGGCGTTCCAGCGCGGCGTCCTTTTCGATATATTTGCGATATTCGTCGAGCGTCGTCGCACCGATGCAGTGGAGTTCGCCGCGGGCGAGCGCCGGCTTGATGAGGTTCGAGGCGTCCATCGCACCGTCCGATTTTCCGGCACCGACCAGCGTATGCATCTCGTCGATGAACAGAATGATCTGGCCGTCAGAGCCCTTCACTTCGTCGATGACGCCTTTCAGCCGTTCCTCAAACTCGCCGCGATATTTCGCGCCCGCGATCAGCGCGCCCATGTCGAGCGACATCAGCGTACGGTTCTTAATGCCGTCGGGCACGTCGCCATTGGCGATGCGCAGCGCAAGTCCTTCGGCGATCGCCGTCTTGCCGACGCCGGGATCGCCGATGAGGACAGGGTTGTTCTTCGTGCGGCGGGCAAGAACCTGGATGGTACGGCGGATTTCCTCATCACGGCCGATGATCGGGTCGATTTTGCCGGTCTTGGCCTTTTCCGTAAGATCCTGCGCGAACTTTTTCAGCGCGTCATATTGCGCCTCCGCCCCCGCCGTGTCGGCGGTACGGCCGCCGGTCAGGTCGCGAATCGCTTCGTTCAGGCCCTGCGGCGTCACGCCCGCGGTCTTCAGCGCTGTTCCCGCCGCGCCGCCGGACAGTGCCAGGGCGAGCAGCATCTGCTGGACGGTGACGAAGCTGTCGCCCACCTTTTTCGCCGTTTCCTCGGCCTGACCCAGAACCCGCACGGTGTCATTGTCCCACGACACATCCTGCGCGCCGGACCCGGTAACCTGGGATATCTTCGCGAGCGCCTGATCCGTCAGCTGCACGGCGGTCTTGGCGTCGCCGCCCGCCTTTGCGATCAATCCGGCGGACATGCCCTGCTCGTCGTCCAGCAGCGCCTTCAGCAGGTGCAGCGGCGACACGCGCTGATGGCTCAGGCGAATGGCGACGGTCTGGGCAGCCTGAAGGAAACCCTTGGCGCGGTCGGAAAAGACTTCGATGTTCATTCGATATTGTCCTCTGCTGGTCCTGGCCCGAATATGGTGTGTTAGTTAGGCAACACAAGGCCCGTGGGTTGCAAATTATGCGTCGGCCCGCGAGGCTGCGCCTCGATCATGTATTCCCTCCAGAACATCAGCGTGTCCTACGGCACGACCATCGCGCTCCGGCCTGTCTCGATGGAAGTGGAGCCGGGGAAGACGCTCGTCCTGATCGGGCCGTCGGGCTCGGGAAAATCGACTTTGCTGCGCGTCATGGCCGGACTGGTGACGCCCGAGGGCGTGCTGGCATTTGGCGGTGCCCCTGTGACTGACTGGCAGCGGGTCCGGCGGCGGATCGGCTATGTCATTCAGGATGGCGGCCTGTTCCCGCACCTGACGGCGCGCGAGAATATCCTGCTGATGAGCAGGGAATTGGGACTGGATAACGCCGCGCGCGTCGAGGAGTTGGCGGCGCTGACACATTTGCAGCAGGATCAGCTGGATCGTTATCCGGCGGAACTGTCGGGCGGTCAGCGGCAACGTGTCGGTATCGTCCGCGCGCTGATGCTGGACCCCGATGTGCTGCTGCTGGACGAACCGCTATCCGCGCTTGACCCGGTGATCCGGGCCGGGCTGGCCGATGAACTGAAAAACATCATCGGCACACTTAAGAAGACGGCGGTACTCGTCACGCACAGCCTGTCCGAAGCGCGGTTCTTCTCCGACAGGCTGGTGCTGATGCGCGGCGGCGCCGTGGTGCAGGAGGGCAGCTATGCCGATTTCGAAGCCCGGCCCGCTGACCCGTTCGTGACCGAATTCATCGATGCGGAGCGCAAGCTGTGACGGGGCTGCAGCCTGCGTTCCGCATCCGGTTCGCGCTGTCTTTGCTGTGCCTTTTGTTCGCGTTCCCTGCTCAGGCGCAAATCAAGGTCGCGTCGAAGCTGTTCACAGAGTCGGTTATTCTGGGAGAGATTGCCAGATCGGCCATCGCCAGCCGGACGGATGAGACGGTCATCCATGCCCGCGAACTTGGCGGAACACGGGTTGTTTTCAATGCCATCGAAGCGGGCGAAATCGACGTGTATGCCGATTATACCGGCACGCTGCGGTTCGAGACTCTTGCCGGCGAGGATGTCGCGACGGATGCCGGCTTGAGGGCGGCATTGGCGGCGCGCGGGCTGAAGATGACCGCGTCTCTCGGCTTTTCGAATAATTATGCCATCGCGCTGATGCCTGATCTGGCGGCTGAGCTTGGTGTGGAAACCATCAGCGATCTTCGCGATCACCCGAACCTGGTATTTGGTGTCGCCAGTGAGTTTCTGGACCGGGCGGATGGGTGGCAGGCGCTGAAGGCGGCATATGACCTGCCGCAAACGGATGCGCGCGGGATGATCCACGATCTGGCCTATCGCGCGCTGGCGTCCGGGCAGACGGACGCGATCGATGCCTACACGACGGACCCGCAGATCGCGCAATATGATCTGAAACTGCTGCGGGACGACCGGGGCCATTTCCCTACTTATGACGCTGTCTTTATATACCGGGCCGACCTGCCCGCAGCGGCGCAGGCAGCTCTGGAAGCGCTGGCAGGGTCGCTGGATGAGGCGGCGATGCAGCAGCTGAATATGCGTGCGCAGCTTGGCGGTGAGGCGGAGGCGGTGCTTGCGGCCGAAATCGTGTCGGAGGTGCTGGGCGAAACCGTTGAGGCCGCCGCGCAGAAGAGCCGCACGGCGCGCATCTGGCAGCGTACGAAAGAACATCTGGTACTGGTCGGCATCGCCCTGTCCGCCGCGCTCGTCACGGCCATTCCGCTGGGCATCGCAGCGGCGCGCCTGCCGCGATTTGGCAGCATCATTCTTGGCGGCGTGGGAATCCTGCAGACGATTCCAAGCCTCGCGCTGTTCGTTGTCCTGATCCCGTTCATGGGGATCGGCGCAGTGCCGACGGTTTTTGCGCTGTTCCTATATTCGCTCCTGCCGATTGTCAGGAATACGCATGCAGGGCTGTCCGGAATCGCGCCGGGACTGCTCGACAGCGCGGACGCGCTTGGCCTGTCGCGCGGTGCGCGGCTTCGGCGCGTGGAGCTACCGCTCGCCGCGCCGACGATCATGGCGGGTGTGAAGACCGCCGCGGTGATTGCGGTGGGGCTGGCGACGCTGGGCGCGATCATCGGCGCCGGCGGTTATGGACAGCCGATCCTGACGGGAATCCGGCTCGCCTCGACGCCGCTGATTCTTGAGGGGGCGATTCCGGCGGCGATATTGGCCTTGATCATGCAGTGGTTGTTCGACCTTGCCGAACGCTGGATAACGCCGCGCGGGCTTCGGCTGCGTCAGGCCGCGTGATGGCCCGGGCCTGCCGAAGCGAACGCCGCGACCCCGCGCCCCCTTGCAAAGTCAGCGTCCGCCCGCGAGATCGCAGGACATGAGTACGATCGATCCTGCACAGGCAGAGCTTTTTTCCGGCATGGCCGCCGAATGGTGGGACCGCAAGGGCTCGTCGGCGCTGTTGCACAAGGTGAATCCGGTGCGGATGCAGTTCATTCGCCGCGAAGTCGCCGCGCATTTCGGGCGCGATACGATGGTGCCGGGCTGGCTGGACGGCATGTCGTGTCTGGATGTCGGTTGCGGCGGGGGCATCTTGACCGAATGTCTCGCCCGGCTTGGCGGGCATGTGACCGGGATTGATGCGGCGGAAGCTTCGATCGACGTCGCCATAGTTCATGGTGCCGGGCAAGGTCTGGATATCGATTACCGGCTGGCGGCGACGGACGTGCTGGTGAACGAAGGAGCGTCTTTTGACATTGTCACCTGCATGGAGGTGGTCGAACATGTGTCAGATGTGCCTATGTTTCTGGCAAGCCTGACGGCGCTGCTGAAACCCGGCGGTCTGCTGGTATTTTCAACGCCCAATCGTACGGCGATGAGTTACGGCGTCATGATCGTCGGCGCGGAGTGGATCCTACGCACATTGCCGCGCGGTACGCATGACTGGGACCGTTTCCTGACGCCGGAAGAGATGAGGCGGGCGCTGAATAGGGCGGGACTGGAACTTGGGCATGTCGAGGGGATTGCGCTCGATCCCGCGCGCGGCTTTGCTCTGTCCGATGACATGCGCGTGAACTATATCGGTGCGGCAACGCGCAGGAATGAGGATTAGATGCTGAAACTCGGTCAGAACAAGGCGGCCCGCCTTGATTACCAGTCGGGAACGTTTCGCGTCCTGTCGGGCGGCGATCATGTCGTCTGCGCTGTGACGGGCGCGCGGATCGATCTGTCGGATCTGCGCTATTGGAGCCATGAGCTGCAGGAAGCCTATGTTTCGGCGGAGGTGGCGTCGGCGCGCTATACCGAGGCGCGTGACGCGGGGAAGCTGTGACGCGCGCCGCTGCGGCCCTGTTGGTACTGGCTGCATGTAGCGCACCGGACGCGGCGGACGCGCAGCCGCGCGAAGCCAGCCCTGACGCGCCGCTGGCTGCTGCCGTAGATCCACGTGCGCCGCCGATCCAGACACCGATAGAACCGGTCGAAAATCAGGAACGGATAGTCGAACTGACCGGCGTCCTGGCGCAGGGCGGATTTGCCCGCGGGAAGGCGGTGAATGGCGATTTCGACGCCGTGCTGCTGAACGGCAAGGAAATCCCCGCGCTCGACGACGGCCGTTTTTTCCTGGCCTTCGGCCGTGACGAGGCGTCGGAAGTCACACTGGATATACGGTATAAGGACGGGATGACGGTGTCGCGGACGCTGGAGATTGCCGATACGGAATTTCCGGAGAGCCGGTTGCCCGCCATCACGCAGCGGATCGAAGCCTCGGAGACGTTCAGGAAGCGGCGCGCTGAACAGGTCGCGCGCATCGCTGACGCACGGACCCGGCGGAGCGCCCTTACCGGCTGGAGCGAGAGGTTCGAACGTCCGGCAGCCGGTAGGACCAGCGGTGTTTTCGGGTCGCAGCGCTTTTATGGCGGCGAACCGCGCAGCCCGCATTCAGGACTGGATATCGCGGCGCCTGCCGGTGCGCCTGTCCGCGCACCCGCCTCGGGGGAGGTGGTGCTTGCCGGCGGCGGCTATTCGTTCGAGGGCAATCTGGTGATTATGGATCACGGCCTTGGGCTTTATTCCGCGTTCCTGCACCTTTCGAAAATCGACGTTCAGGTTGGCGACATGCTGAAAACGGGCGATCCCGTCGGCAAAGTCGGATCGTCAGGACGTGCGACGGGCCCGCATCTGCACTGGGGCGTGTGGTGGGACGGGGTCCGGTTCGACCCCGCCACACTTCTCCACGCCCCCCGATAGGCGCAGTCGATATGGCCGTGCTTATACGGCGGTGTCGTCGGTAATCGGTACGATCTTGATTTCAACGCGGCGGTTTTCCGCGCGGCCCGCCGCGGTATCGTTGGACGCGATGGGATCGGTCTCGCCAAAGCCCTTTGTGGCGATGCGCGGGCGCTGCACGCCATTGGCGGAAAGATATGTAGCCACGCTCTCGGCGCGGCGCTCCGACAGGGTCAGATTATACGCGTCGCTGCCCGAAGAATCTGTGTGACCGTAAACATCGACGAAGCTTTTGTCATATTCGGTAAGCACCTTGGCGACTTCGTTAAGTGCCGGACGGAACTGTTCGTTGATAATCGCCGAATCGACGCCGAACGTGATCTGACTGGGGATTTGAAGATTAAGTGAGTCGCCATCGCGCTCGACCTCAATGCCGGTTCCGGCGGTCCGCTCGCGCAGCTTCTTCTCCTGCTCGTCGAGATAAACGCCGACGCCCGCGCCGGCAATGGCGCCAATGCCGGTACCCACCAGAATTTCCGTGCGGTTCGACTTGCCGCCGATAAGCGCGCCAAGCGCCGCGCCGATGGCGGCGCCTGCCGCGCCTGTTGCGGCGGGCCGGGCGATACGACTTTCGCCGGTTTCCGGATTGGTCACACAGCCCGCAAGGGTAAGGCTGGCGACGCCGGCGATGATCGTGGTCTTGGCAAAGATACGCATTGAGTGCCTCCTGTAGGTGGAAATCAGATAGTCTCGCGACATCTACGCCGGGGACGGCACGGAGTTCCCTTATAGACCGGGCAACACGGCCGTGCCGCCCGGTTTCCGATCAACGAGAGGGGCCGTTGGTGTCCGCAGCCTGGACAAGCTTGCGGAGCTCTTCGCTGTAATAATCGCCTTTCGGCACGAGATTGGCGATCTGACGATAGCTCATGTCGCCGATATGCTCACCGCCGGAGAGCTTCTGGCCAAAGGCCGCGACCGCGGCGGCAAGGGCCATGTCGCCGCGCACCTCGCCGGCCCGAGCCGCTAGCGTGACCGGCAGCACCCTGGTCAGCAAGCGCGACTTCGTTTCGCCGGGCAGCTTGTAGCGCAGACGCAGCTCGCCGAGTTCCGCCGGATTTCCGGGCGCCGCCGCGGGCCGGTTCGCCTGATAGCGCCGATCCGGTATGGCCGCGCCCTTCGAGCCGACCAGCGCGATCTCGTAAAGCGCGGTGACATCATGGCCCGCGCCGATCTCTCCGGCATCGACCTTGTCATTGCTGAAATCCTGTTCCGACAGTGCCCGGTTCTCATAGCCGATCAGACGATATTCGGCGACCGTCGCGGGGTTCCATTCGACCTGGACCTTTACGTCACCGGCGATGGTGAAGAGTGTCGAGCCGACCTCTTCCGACAGGACTTTGCGGGCTTCGAGGACGCTGTCGATATAGGCATAATTGCCGTTTCCATTGTCCGCGATCTGCTCCATCATGGCTTCGTTGAAATTGCCCTGGCCGAAGCCGAGCGTCGTCAACTGCACGCCGGTTTCCGCCTCACGCTTCACCATATCGACGAGCGTATCGCGATTGGATGTACCGACGTTGAAGTCGCCGTCCGTAGCCAGCATGACCCGGTTGACGCCGCCCTCAATAAAGGCAGCCCGGGCCTGTTTATAGGCC
Source organism: Pacificimonas pallii (assembly GCF_019204005.1). Taxonomy (GTDB): domain Bacteria; phylum Pseudomonadota; class Alphaproteobacteria; order Sphingomonadales; family Sphingomonadaceae; genus Pacificimonas; species Pacificimonas pallii. The sequence goes on from NZ_JAGSPA010000002.1 coordinate 171,572, forward strand.
AGGGCGATGCCGGCTGCCCCCGCGGTGGAGCCGCCAGATTGCAGCTTCTCCAGCGCGGCTTCGACCTTCAAGGGATCGTTGGTGGGTTCGAGGACCAGCCCCGCGCTGCCCGCATAAACGACAATCGACATGCGGTCCCGCGCCTGCATTTCACGGGCGAGTGTCACCATCGCTTTCTTGACAAGCGGCAGCTTGTTGGGTGCCGACATGGAACCCGACGTATCGATAAGAAAAACGAGGTTGGCCGGCGGTCGTTCGCTGCGGTCGATATCATACCCTTTCAGACCGATGCGAACGAGGTGCGTATCCCTGTTCCAGGGCGTGACGGCGGCATCGACATTCACCGAAAACGGCTTTGAGCGATCACGGGGGACAGGATATCGATAGTTGAAATAATTGATCATCTCTTCCACGCGAACGGCATCGCTGGGGGGCAGGCGGCCGTCGGTGAGAAAGCGGCGGACATTGGCGTAGCTGCCCGTGTCGACGTCGATTGAGAAGGTGGAGACGGGAACGTCCGCCACGCGGACAACCTCGCTGCGCTCAATATCCTGATACTGCTCCCGGTCCGGTTCCGCGTAGGGGGCGTAGCGCGCCGGCGGCGCAGCCGGACCGGCAATCCGGCTGCCAGTCACCATGATGGCGGCATCATGCGCGACATGAGTGGCGGGCGCCACCGCAGATGGAGAAGGTGGTGGCGGCACGGTCTTAACCGCGTTTGCCGGCGCATATTCACCCTCGTCAGCCACCTCATTCTGCGTCTGTTCGGGGGCCGAAGTCACCTCCACCGCTTCCTGGTTCGCGCCGCAGGCCGCCAGGGCCAGGCAAGCGGTCGTCGTGACAAATATCATGTTGATATGGAAAAGACGGCACATCGATCAGTTCCTCCCTGTTGGCCCTGGTCGTGTTACAGGGTTACATTCGCTACGCAAGCGCTCTCGCTTTTCCCCCGATGGCCCGTTAGATACGACCGCCTGATGCCACCATTTCCCTGGGCCGACCTTTTCATCATTCTTGCGCTGATCGCCGGCAATGGCGTGTTTGCGATGTCGGAGATGGCGATCGTCTCGTCGCGAGAGGCCCGCCTGCAGGCGATGGCAAATAACGGCCATAGCGGAGCTGAAGCGGCACTCGCCCTGCACCGGCAACCGGGGCGGTTTCTGTCGACCGTTCAGATCGGCATTACGCTCGTCGGGATCGTCGCGGGCGCCTATTCGGGCGCCACGCTTGGCGAGCCTGTCGCTGCGCGGCTGACCGCACTGGGCCTGTCTCCGGCCATGGCGGGAACGCTCAGCATCGCGCTCGTCGTGTCCGGTATCACCTATTTGACGCTTACCATTGGCGAACTGGTCCCCAAGCAGTTCGCGCTGCGCAACCCTGAAAAACTTGCCAGCCTGATCGCTACGCCCATGACCATGCTGGCGCGCGTGGCCGCGCCGCTTGTCTGGCTGCTTGGCATTTCGACGCGGCTTCTGCTGCGCGTGCTGGGCGCCGCCGATGAGGACAAGGCGCAGGTCACTGCGGAGGAACTGCACCTGATCGTCTCTGAGGCGCAGCGGTCTGGCGTTATCGAAGAATCGGAACGCGTCATGATTGCGGGTGTCATGCGTCTTGCCGACCGGCCCGTCCGCGGCGTGATGACGCCGCGAACAGAGGTGGACTGGCTCGACCTGGCGTCCTCTGAAGAAGATGTGCGTGCGCATCTGATCCAGAGCCCGCACACGCGAATCCCGATTGCCGACGGAACGGTGGACAAGATTGTCGGCGTGATTCAGGCGCGTGACCTGTTGTCCGCCGTGCTTGATGGGAAACCGCTGGATATCGCATCGCTGATGCAGCCCGCGCCGCTGATCCCTGATGTGATGGACGCGTCCGACGCGCTGGAAATCCTGCGCCGCTCAGACGTCCCCATCGGCATGGTGCATGACGAATATGGCCACTTCGAAGGCATATTGACGCCTGCGGACATGCTCGCCGCCATTGCCGGTGTCTTCAAGTCGGATGTCGACGAAGGTGTCGGCGAAGCCGCGGTGCAGCGCGCGGACGGATCGTGGCTGCTCGCTGGGTCGATGCACGCCGATGAAATGGCGGACCGGCTGGGTGTCAGCATTCCCGAGCCGGACGACCGTGATTTCGAGACGGTGGCGGGTTTTGCGCTCGCTGTTCTGACACATATTCCCGAGACTGGTGAGGTTTTTGATTTCGATGGCTGGACGTTCGAGGTGATCGATCTCGATGGCCATAAGATCGACAAGGTTCTCGCCACGGTCATCTCCGATGGCGAATAGCGCCGCGACACCGGCGGAGACATTGTCGCAGGCGCTGACCTTGCCGAATGGAAAAATCGTTCCGAACCGCTTGGCCAAGGCGGCGATGACCGAGGGACTTGCGGATAGGCGGGGCCGCCCGTCGACGCGCCTTATGAAGCTTTACGAAACATGGGCAGCGGGCGGTGCCGGGCTGCTGCTGACGGGCAATGTGCAGATTGACGCGGATCATCTGGAGCGCGGTGGCAATGTCGTGATTGATCGCGTGCCCGATGCGGAAATGCGAGAGCTGCTGACCGCATGGGCGGCGGCGGGTAAAACCCATGGCGGCTCGATGTGGATGCAGGTGAGCCATGCCGGGCGGCAGACGCAGGCGCACGTCAATCCGCATCCAAAAGCGCCGTCTGCGGTGAAACTCGGCCTGCCTGGAGGTCAGTTTGGTGAGCCGGTCGCCTTGACAGGCGCAGAGATCGAGCAGTTGATTGCGCGTTTTGCCGTGGCCGGCGCCGCGGCGTATGAAGCGGGCTTCGACGGCATTCAGGTGCATGCGGCGCATGGTTACCTCCTGTCCAGCTTTCTCAATCCGCGTGCGAACCAGCGCGATGATCAGTGGGGCGGGTCGCTGGAAAACCGGGCGAGGTTCCTGCGCAGGGTGGTTGCGGCCGCTCGCGCCGCGACATCGGCGGATTTCGGCATCTCGGTGAAGCTGAATTCCGCGGATTTCCAGCGCGGCGGATTCGATTTTCCGGACAGCCAGACCGTCGCCGCCTGGCTGGATGAGGATGGGGTCGACCTGATCGAGATCAGCGGCGGGAATTACGAATCCCCCGCCATGATGGATGCCGATGGCATGGAGCTCCGTGAAGAGCCCGAGGCGCGCCGTTCATCCCGGGAGCGCGAGGCCTATTTCCAGAAATTCGCCCCGGAAATCCGCGCACGGGTAAAGCGCGCCGCGCTGATGGTGACCGGCGGATTTCGGACCGCGGCGGGCATGGCGGACGCCGTGCGGAAAGATAATGTCGACCTGGTCGGACTTGCCCGTCCGCTTTGTACCCGTCCCGAGCTTGTCCGTGACCTCCTTGCGGGTACCGCCGAGCACCTGGACAGCCCTGAACGCCGTCTGCGCCTTGGCCCGGGCTTCCTGTCACCCAGCAGCAGTTCCAAGATCGTGAAGGCGCTAAACGGGTTTGGCGCGCAGGCCTGGTATTACGAACAGCTGGTGAACTTCGGCGAGGGCCGCGGATATGATGAAACGCTTGGCCTGCTGCGTGCGATGATCCGCAATCGCGGGCGTGAGAAAGCGGTGCTGGCAGCGAGACCCGACCAATAATGCGAGCATGGCCAAAGGACGGCGCGAGCCGCCGATCTTTCCGGCGGCGTATTCACGTCCCGCCGATGCCGGGAGGATTTATCTGGACACCGATCAGGGGACCGGCGGTTCGGCATCGCTTGCCGCGGCCGCAATGACTTCGTCTTCAGCGAACGAAGCGCAGCCTAGCGCGTGAAGACGCCGCTTTCCAACATGGCATTTGCGCCGCGCATCTTGCGTTCCAGATCCGCGCGCCATGGCGCGTCCGGCGGCGTTTGCGCCTCAAGCGCGGTCCAGGCGTCCAGGGCGCGCTGCGGCTCGCCCGCCTGCAGATAGGCAAGCCCAAGAAAATAGGGCGGTGCCGGATGCTGCGGCGCAAGAGCGGACGCGCGGCCAAAGGCAAGGCGCGCAGCTGGCGTGATGATGCCGTCGGCATGGGCCATGAGCGCTGTGCCGAGCTGGATCCACAGCGCTGGCTCTTCCGGCAGGGAGCGTACGGCGAGACGCAGACCTTCCACCGCTTCCTGACTGCGCCCTTCTGCTACCAGCGTATCGGAGAAGACGGCCCACGCGGTTAGATCGCCGGGATTTTCGATCAATGCCGTGCGTGCTGCCTCTCTCCTGTCCGCGTTTCCGGCGGGGGCTTCGGGTGCGGTGTGGGGCGCGGCCGGCAGCATTGGCGCACCGGTAAGTGAATAGGCCGCGCCGCCAAGCAGCAGCACCGCGACGATGGCGGGACGGGGCACACGCGCCCACATCAGCGCGCCGCCGACGAACAGCGCAAGCAAGGCAAGGGCGGCGATGCTCATTCGCCCGGACGCCTGCGGAACATGCGCACCGCGACGATCATGCCCGCGCCCAAAAGCAGGACGGGCGCGAACCACAGGATGAGGTTGGCCCCCCTTTTTGGCGGCGAGAATGTCACCCACTCACCATAGCGGCGGATCAGATAGTTGCGGACTTCGACCGGTTGCTCGCCATTATCTATCCGCTCGCGAACGAGTGCGCGCATATCGACCGCCATTTCCGCGTCGGATTCAGCGATGGACTGGCCCTGGCAGACCAGGCAGCGAAGCTCGCGCATCAGATCCTGCGCCGCCGCCTCGCGTGCGGGATCCTCAAGCGGCGTATCCGCATGCGCCGCAAGCGGCGTGAGAAACAGCGCAATGAGCAGCCATGCGATTTTCCTCATTGCCAGCGCCTGACTTCGGCAATGATATCCGCAACCTGCTCTTGGCGGACTTCGCCGATCCATTGGCGGCGGATGATACCGGAGCCATCGATCAGGTAGGTTTCCGGAACGCCCGTCGCCCCAAGCTCGATCTGCATGCGGCCGCGTGGGTCCAGTCCGACACGCGTGAAGGGATCGCCATATTGCGTCAGGAAGCCCTCGACATCTGCCGGTTCGTCGCGAATGGCGATGGCGTGGATGACGATGCCCTCTGCGGCAAGGCGTTCCAGCTGCGGCGCTTCGATGCGGCAGGGCAGGCACCAGCTGCCGAATAGATTTACGAGCGTGACAGTGCCGCGCTTCAGGTCGCTGGATGCAAGGCCGGGTTTGGTATCGCTTAGCCCCTCAAGTTCGAATTCCGGGACGGACTGGCCAATCATGGCGGATTCGATCTGCCGCGTCTGCGGTGTACCAAGACCGAAAACGGCAATGGCGACGAAGGCCATGAACATTGCCAGCGGAAGGATAAGGGCAAGACGTTTCATCATGCTGCAGGGCTCCCCAGCGCCTGTCGGCGGTCCTCGCGCCGCTGCGCCGCGCGGCCATAGATGGCGAGCATCCCGCCCAGGGCGGTGATGATACCGCCAATCCAGATCAGCGCGATGAGCGGCTGCCAGTTGAGGCGAACCTGCCAGCGGCCATCGCCGTTACCCTCGCCCAGGACGGCGTAGAGATTACCATTCCAAAGCGGGGCGATGTCGGTTTCCGTGGTTTGCTGCATCGGCCGCACAAAGGCGCGACGTTCCGGACGCAGGACGAATTCCGTGCCCCCGCGGCTGATGGAGAGCGTCGACATGATGCTGGTGTAATTCGGGCCGGCGAGCGGTTCCACATTGTCCATACGCACTTTGAAATCCGCCATCCGCGCCACTTCCCCGGGGCCAATGCTGACCGTGCGCTCCAGGGAGCCGGTCGCACTGACGGTAACACCAAGCGCCAGAATGGCAGCGCCGAGATGCGCGACTGACGTTCCAAGGGTCGAGATATCCCTGCGACCGCGCAGCATGGCGATGCTGGCGGCCGCAAGCCACGCCGCGATGCCGACGCCAGTGATGGCGAGAACTGATTTGATGCCGAACAGAACCGCAATCAGCGCTGCGGCAAGCGCTGCGATAAGCACAGGGAAGAGGCGGCGTTTCAGCTTGGACGAGTCCGTCTTCTTCCAGCGCAGAAACGGTCCGATCGCCATGAGCAGGAGAAGGGGCAGGATGAGCGGGATGAGCGCGGCTTCAAAATAGGGCGGGCCGACCGACACGCGTGCGCCGGTGATCGCTTCGACGCCGACCGGATACATGGTGCCAATGAAGACGACGCCCAATATGGCGGACAGCAGCAGGTTATTGATCACGAGTGCACCTTCACGGCTCATCAGCCGGAACCCGGCACCCGCCGTCACCGTACCGGCGCGCACGGCGTAAAGGGCCAGCGCGCCGCCCACATATATGCCGAGCAGAACCAGAAGGTAGAACCCCCGTTCCGGGTCGACTGCGAACGCGTGCACGCTGGTGAGAAGCCCGGAACGAACGATGAATGTGCCGATCATCGAAAAGCTGAACGCTGCCACGGCGAGGAGTATCGTCCAGTTCCGGAGCGCGTCGCGCTGGGCAAGAACGCTCGTCGAATGAAATAGGGCCGTCGCGGCGAGCCACGGCATAAGGCTGGCATTCTCCACCGGATCCCAGAACCACCAGCCACCCCAGCCAAGTTCGTAATAGGCCCAGAAACTGCCAAGCGTGATGCCCGCCGTCAGGAACGCCCAGGCGGCGAGGATCCACGGTTTCACGGTGCGCGCCCATAGTGGGCCGACCTGTCTTTCGATGAGGGCGGCAACAGCAAAGGCAAAAGCGATGCTCAGCCCCACATAGCCCAGATAAAGGAGCGGCGGATGAAATGCGAGGCCCGGGTCCTGTAGCAATGGGTTGAGGCCGTTTCCTTCCGAAGGGGCGGGCGTGAGCCGTTCGAAGGGGTTCGAGCTGATGAGAAGATAGGAATAGAAACCCAGCGACAATGCCCCCGTCACCTGCATGAGCCGGACGCGGAAACGGTCCCCGAGCGCGGTCGCCCGGAACGCGGCTACCCCCGCGAAGAACGCGAGCACCGTGACCCATAGCAGCATGGACCCCTCATGGTTCGCCCAGGCACCGGTCAGCTTATAGCCGAACGGCTTCATCGTATGGCTGTTCGTGGCAACCAGTTTCACCGAAAAGTCGGAAACCGCGAAACAATAGATCAACATCGCAAAGGCGCCGACGCACAGGAAAGCCTGAGCGGCGGCGGCGGGTACGACAAGATCGAGCGCGCGCCTGCTGTCCTGCCGCCGGAGCGTGATTTCGCCGCCGAAAAGCTGTGCGCATGCAAGCGCCGCAGCGAGCCAGAGGGCAAAATGTCCGAGTTCCGGGATCATCGCGGGTTCGCTTAACAGGGGTTTCTGTTAATGTGCAGCGGAAAGCGAAAGGGAGAGACAATATGGCCGAGGGAGGCTGTCACTGCGGCGCGGTTCGCTACCGGATCACCGGAATTCCGCTTACCAGTGTGATCTGCAACTGCCTGACATGCCGGAAAACGTCAGGTGCCCAGAACGTGGCCTACTTCATGGTGACGCAGGATGCGTTCCGCCTTATCAAGGGGCGGTCAAGGCGATATGCTTCCTCCGAAGGTGTGTCGCGGCGTTTTTGCGAGAATTGCGGCACCACGCTAACGTTCGAGGCGGACTATCTGGAAGGTCTGATCGACGTCACGCTCGCGTCGCTGGATGATCCGCAGGCCTATCCGCCCAAGGCCCATATCAACGATCGCGACGCGATCGGCTGGAGCCGGCATCAGGACGGACTGCCACGCTTCAAAGCGTTTCCGCCAAGATAATCAATCTAGAGGACGGGGCGCGCCTTCGCCTCGGCTTCTGCCTTTGCGAGCGCATCGGCAACTTCGGGCGGCATGTAGTTCTCATCATGTTTCGCGAGCAGGCTGTCCGCCGCGAAGGTTCCGTCGGGGTCCATGCTGCCATCGGCGATGACACCCTGTCCTTCGCGAAACAGGTCCGGCACCAGCCCCGCGTAACGGACCGGTATGGCTTCCAGCCGGTCGGTCACGCGAAAGTGGATCGTGATGCCATCGGGCTGTCTCTCGACGCTGCCTTCCTCGACAAGACCGCCAAGGCGAATGGCCTGTCCGGGCGTGACATTGGCGGCGGCGAGGTCCGCCGGCGCATAAAAAAAGGATGCACCCGCTTTCATCGCGGGCATGGCGAGGAGCACGGCTACGATCAACGCGGTGACCGCGGCTCCGGCGAGCGCCAGTCTTTGATGCTTGGGTTTCATTTTTCGGAATTCCGCATGGTTATAAACGCCCAGACGAGAAGGCCGCCAACGCCGATAAACGTCACAAGATACGCGGCAATGACAAAGTCTGTCTGGCTGGTCATGCCGTCTGCGCCAGTCGCGCCGCGCGCGCGGATCGTTTTCGTGCGGCGATCAACGCCCGCATGCGCATCAAGGTCGCGGCGGCCATCAGGAAGGAGAAGCCGGCCGCGCTCGCAAGGAGCGGCCATAGCATTGCCTGGTCGATGCTGGACCCCTCAAGCGTGATGCTGGCGGGCTGATGCAACGTGTTCCACCACTCCACGCTGAATTTTATGATGGGCAGATTGACGAGGCCGAACAGCGCCAGCACCGACGCCATCTTCGCGCCGCGGGCCGGATCATCATAGCCGCGCGCCAAAGCGATGATGCCGAGATACAGGAAAAACAGAACCAGCACGGACGTCAGGCGTCCATCCCACACCCAATATGTCCCCCATGTCGGGCGTCCCCATAGCGATCCGGTGAGCAGGCATAGCGCTGAGAAGACGGCGCCAATGGGTGCGAGCGCGACGAGTGCCACCTCCGCCAGGGGATGTTTCCAGACCAGCGCGGCAAAGGCGGCGACGCCGCACGACAGATATCCCGCCATGGAAAGCCATGCCATAGGCACGTGAATGTAGATGATCCGAACGCTTTCGCCCTGAAGATAATCCGGCGGAGCCCGGAACAGCCCCCACCAGAGCCCGCCTGCGACAAGGACCAGGCCGCCGAGGAGAGTCCACATCGTGATTGGTTGTGCGATTTCCAGGAATCGCTTCGGGTTGGCGTAACGGTGCATATCACTTCGGAAATAGCATCGCCGGACGCGATTGCCAGCCTTGAAGGTGGTTTTGTCTATCTCCGACCGCTCTTACGCGTGTGTTAACCAAAGGCGGCATAGATATCAGATATGCTGAGTCGCCTGACCCTTCGCCAGAGAGTTGCGCTCGTCGCGGCGATACCGCTTCTGGCCTGTTTTCTGTTCGGCGTCCAGAATGCCTCCAGAATGTACGATCAATATGTCACCCTGGATGACGCCGAGCAGATCGTCGGTATCAGTCCCCTGATCGGAAAATGGGTTTATGGCCTGCAGCGCGAACGGGATCTTTCGGCGACATTGGCCGCTGGCGACGGAGAGCCTGACGCATATCTGATGGGCGAGCTTGCGAAACAAAAGCCGCTCACCGACGCTGCGGCGCTTGCGTTGCGAGAAGGCGTTGAGGATTTCAGATTTGGAAACGGTTCGTCACCGCTGTTTCGGAACGCATTGCTGGGCTCGTCGTCGCAGGACGAATATCGCAAGGCGCGCGTAAGCCTGGACGAAAGCCTTAAAAAAATATCCGAATTTGCGGGAAGAATGACGGAATTGCGTCCCGTTGCCACGGCCGCCAAAACAGATAGTCAGGCGGTGTTCGACGCTTATCAGGTGCCAATAGCGGAGAGCTACAAGGTGCTGCATGCCATGTACCTCACCACGAAGGACCCCGTGCTGACGCGCAAGGTCATGCGCCTGTCAGCTCTTGTCTATGCGCGGAACCGGGCATCGATGGAGCGCGGTATGGGCGCGGCGATTATCGCCAGGCAGAAGTTCGGCGAAAAAGAGCTGGTCAGTTTCTTTCGGCTTCGCGGGCAACAAGGTGCTCTTTTCGGGATTGCCGATTGGGGCGACCCGACAGTTCGGCCGGTGCGCGAGCGAACCGACATCGATACCGACAATGGTTTGTCTTTGCTTCGGCGGGAACTCTATTCCAAAGCTGGCCGACTTTCCGACCTTTCATTCGATGAGGTCGAATGGTTCAAGGCTGCGACCAGAAGGGTCGAACTTCTCGACAGTGTCAAGAATGAACAGGTCATGGATTTGCGGGGATATGTCGCCAATGAACAGCGGGCACTGCGCATTTCGCTGTTCATTCAATCAATATTTCTCCTTTGTTTTCTGGGGCTGGTCATCTCTACCATACGTATGGTCGTGGCCAGCATCTGGCGCGCCCTTGAAAGCGTGGAAGCAAAACTGGGTGCCATGGCGGAAGGTGATTTGAGCAGTGCGCCTTCTGATGAAGTCAGCAAGGATTTCGCGGCACTCGACAAGGCCCTGGACAAATTGCGGGACGCCGAACATGCACGCCGCGCAGCGGAAGCCGAAATGCAGCGGTTGAATGAACTGTCCAAAATCGCGCGCAATGGTGAGCGTGACCGTGCGCTTGCGGAGGCGGATGCGGAACGAAGCCGCGCGGAGAAAATGGAAGCGGAGATTTCCAATTTCGAGCGGGGCGCCAACGACCTTTTGCGAGGGTTGCAGGACGCCGCCGACGGTCTTGAAAGCGCTGCAAGAGAGCTGGATGAGATGGCTGGTGTCGCGAAACGGGAAGCCAGCGTCGCGCATGGTGCCTCGGACGACGCGGGCAGCCATGTCGTTGCGGTTTCCAAGGTCTCCGACGGGCTGGCTGAATCGCTGTCCGCCATACGCATGGCGATAAACGATACCAGCACCCGCGCCTTCGAAGCCGCCACGAGCGCGCGGGCGACGCGCGAAGATGCGCGCGCGCTGGCTGAACTATCCGGCCGTATCGATATCGTCGTGTCCGTTATCGACGACATCTCGACGAAGACCAATTTTCTTGCGCTGAATGCGACGATGGCGGCCGCCGCGGCCGGCGCGACACATAATGGCTTTGGTGTAATTGCGAATGAACTGAAGGCATTGACCAGGCAGACGGCCAGTCGTGCAGGTGAGATCGGCGAACTGGTCAAGTCCACGCGTGAACTGTCCGAGGCCGTTTCGGATCGCATGTCAGTTCTTGAGGGGATGGCGCAGACCAATTCGGGCGGGACGGCGACACTGGCGCAGACCATTGCCGTTCATGCCGAGGCCGCCGAGGAAATGAACGTGGCGATGCGGGCAGCGGCGGGGTCCAGCAAGGCGGCATCGGGCGCGGTCGAACGGGTGGCGGAGGTCGCGAGCGACGCCCATGATATGAGCGCGGACCTGCTGCAGGCGGCGAGCAGGGTCGCAACCACGGGCGTCGAATTCCGCCGTATCTATGAGCGATTTGCGCAGAGCATGCGCGCGATCTAGCGTCATATGGGGCTGCTCCTGCGGCACCTGGCGTTACATATGGGACGTTTTGGACTGGAACATCGGTGGCCGACCCGGCATTGATAAGACATTCAATCACATCTCGCGGGAATATTGCCACATGATACATCGCCTTTTTCGCACGCAGCTTGTTGCCGGTGCCAGCCTGATCGCGCTCGCCTCCTGTGCCACGACAAATGCCACGACGGAAACCGCCACGTCGCAAAGTTCCGCGAGCGAGACAAAAGCAGAGTTCAATATGACAGAAGCGCATGACGTCCTGATTGCCGAATGGTCTGGTCCTGAAGGAGGTTTGCCTCCGTTTGATCGCGTTGATCCGTCCAGCCCGGCCGATCTGGAAAAGGCTCTGGAGGAAGGCATCGCCCGGCAGATGGCCGATATTGATGCAATCGCGGCCGATCCCGCTGCGCCTACTTTTGCCAATGTCTTCGTCCCGCTGGAAAAATCGGGCGCGGAACTCGGGCGCGTCGGAACGCTGTACGGCGTCATGGTCAGCAATATGAAGACGCCGGAAATTCAGGGAATTTCCGAGCGTATCAGCCCCAAATTCGCAGCGTTGAGCAACGCGTATAATTTCAACGATGCGCTCTTCGCCCGCGTCAAGGCAGTCTACGATGCGCGCATGAGCAGCGGCCTTGATGCCGAGCAGATCCGTCTGGTCGAAAAAACCTATGATAATTTCGTACAGTCCGGCGCCGCGCTCGCGGACGAGCCGCAGGCCCGCGTCGGCGAGATCAACAAGCAGCTTGCCACGCTGAACAATGATTTCTCGAACCGGGTCGTTGCCGATGAGAGCAAGTTCATTTCCGTGAGCGCCGAGGCGGTATCGTCGCTTCCGGCGTCGTTGCAGGCGAGCTTTGCCGCCGCGGCAACGGAAAATGGGATGACCGGATATGCCGTCGCGAATACGCGTTCATCCGTCGATCCGTTTCTGACATTCTCCGATGACCGCGATGCGCGTGAAACCGTTTGGCGGGCCTTCGTCAATCGCGGAGACAATGGCGATGAGAATGACACGAATGCGCTGATTGGCGAGATCGTGAAGCTGCGCGCCGAACGCGCCAAGCTGCTCGGTTTTGAGAGCCACGCGCATTACCGTATGGCCGACACGATGGCGAAAACGCCGGACCGGGCCATGGACCTGATGATGCGCGTCTGGAAGCCCGCCGTCGCCCGTGTGAAGGAAGAGGTCGCCGACATGCAGGCGCTCGCGGACAAGGAAGGCGCGGGCATCACGATAGAGCCCTGGGATTATCGCTATTATGCCGAGAAGGTCCGCAAGGATCGCTATGCGCTCGACCAGAACGAATTCAAAAATTATCTTGAACTCAACAATCTGATCGATGCGTCATATTACATGGCGGACCGGCTTTACGGCTTTCAGTTTAAAGAAGTCACCGGCACGGTGCCGACGTTCCATCCGGACGTGCGCGTCTACCATGTGACGAACAAGGACGGCAGCCACGCGGGGTATCTCTATCGTGACGATTTCGCGCGACTGGGCAAGCGTTCGGGCGCATGGCAGTCGACCTATCGGGCGCAGGAGAATATCGGCGGCGACAAGGTGCACCCGATTGTCTCAAACAACAATAATTTCACCAAGGGTGCCGGCGATGCGCCCACACTCATCAGCCTGGATGATGCGGAAACGCTGTTCCATGAATTTGGCCATGCCCTGCATGCGCTGTCCAACAACGTCACATATTCAGGCCTTGGCGGTACGCCGCGCGATTTTGTGGAATTCCCAAGTCAGGTGCACGAAAACTGGCTGCTGACGCCGGAAATCCTCGATAAATATGCGCTTCATTACAAAACCGGCGAGCGCATGCCGCAGGAACTCATTGACAAGCTGAACGCGGCGCGAACATTCAATCAGGGGTTTGCGACAGTTGAATATCTGTCGGACGCGATCATCGACATGCAGCTGCATATGAATCCGAATCCGCCAGCGGATTTCGATTCAGACAGGTTTGAGCGGGAAGCTCTGGCCGCGCTTGGCATGCCGGACGAGATTGTGCTGCGTCACCGCCTGCCACACTTCAACCATCTGTTCTCTTCCGACGCCTATTCAGCGGGTTATTACAGCTATTTGTGGTCGGATGTCATGGCATCGGATGCCTGGGCCGCATTTGAGGAAGCGGGTAGTCCCTGGGATCCGGCGACGGCGAAAAAGTTTCAGGATATCATATTGGCGACGGGCGATGCGATCCCGCGCGACGAAGCCTACAGGCAATTCCGCGGCCGTGATCCAGAGGTCGAGGCCCTGCTGAAGAACCGCGGTTTCCCGACCGGCGAATAAGATGATTGCCTTGGCCCGTTCTTTCTAGAGGAAGGACGGGCCGAAGAGGCTTTCCTGCGCGAACGGATAGCGTTCGACGATGGTATATTCCGCACCGGCGCTGGTCAGCCTGCTCTCATAAAGACAGAATTCGTCGGCGGTGTAAGTCGGGATTTTCAGATCGCCGTGCCGCACCATGAAATCGTCCAGCGGCCCGCTTCCCGATGAGAAGCGCGCGAGCGTGATGTGGGGCAGGAATGCGCGCGTCTCACCCGGTATTCCGATCCGCAGCAGCGCGCGGTCCACTTTCCTGTGCAATCGCGTCGCGTCTTGTGGCGGCGACACGCGCGCCCATAGCTGGTTCGGACGGCCGCGGCGGTCAAAGAGGCCGACCCCTGCAATTCCTATCGCCACTGATCGCGTCCGGACACCGGCCAGCGCCTCGGCGATATCGTCCGCTTCCCTGAAGGAGCGCTCACCCAGAAAGCGCAGGGTAAGATGCAACTGGTCTTCGCTTTGCCAGCGTGCGCCAATAATCCCGCCCATGGCTTCCATGAGCGCGTCCTTGACGTCGAACGGGGGATCTATGCCGACAAACAGGCGGTGCATCGCGTCTGCCTAGTCGCTTATTTCAGGGCCGTCACCACATCTGGCAAAATACCGCGCACGATCACCTTAACCCCCGCCGGATTGGGATGCAGATAGTCGTCCAGCAGATACTGTTTTTTCAGCGCCACACCGCGCAGGAAGAACGGGTATAGTGGAACGTCATGCCGCCGCGCCAGAAAGGGGTAGATGCGATTGAAATAGCGAAACTGCTGCTCACCGACATTTGGCGTGGCGAGCATGCCCGCAATCAGAACATCGATATCACGGCCCCGGATTTCCTCGATGATCGCATTCAGGTTGCGCAGCGTCTGTTTCGGCGCAATGCCGCGCAGCATATCATTCGCGCCGAGTTCGACGATCACCAGATCGGGTTTGACCGGAAGATTGTCGAGCGTCCAGGCAATACGCTGACGCCCGCCAGCGCTGGTATCGCCGGAAACGCCGGCACCAATGACGGTCGCTTCGATACCCGCATTTCGCAATTCCCCCTCCAGCTGCGGCGCGAAACCTTCGCCCTGTTTCAATTGATATCCCGCCATCAGGGAATCACCGAAAGCCAGCACATGTTTCGCCTGAGCCATCGACGGAAAGGCCGATAACAGTGCGACTAGCATTAGTGTTGCATGGACAAAGCCGGTCGCGCGCCCATATGAGCCAGACTTGAAGAGAGCAAAATTCACAGGCGGCGATTCCCTTATGGCAAGATCTGACACTGATATTGTCATCGATGCGGCAAATGTCACGTTGACGCTTTCGGGGGCTGCTGGCCCCGTCGAAATCCTGAAGGGCGTCGACATCAGCCTTGGGAGGGGCGAAAGCGTCGCAATTCTGGGACCGTCCGGGTCAGGCAAGTCCTCGCTGATGGCTGTACTGTCAGGTCTGGAACGCGCCACAAGTGGAAATATCCTTATTGGCGGCAATAATTTCGGCACGATGTCGGAAGACGAGCTGGCGCGCGCGCGCCGCGGCCAGATCGGCATCGTTCTGCAGGCCTTTCATCTGTTGCCGACGATGACGGCGCTGGAAAATGTCGCCGTGCCCTTGGAACTCGCTGGCGCTGCCAATGCCTTTACGCGGGCAGAGGCGGAGCTGAAGGCTGTCGGCCTTGGCCACCGGCTGACGCATTATCCGTCGCAGCTGTCCGGCGGCGAACAGCAACGGGTCGCGATCGCGCGGGCAACCGCGCCCGGACCCACCTTATTGTTCGCCGATGAGCCGACCGGCAATCTGGACGGCAGTACCGGCCATGAGATCGTCGACCTGCTTTTTGACCGGCAGGCCGCGCAGGGCACCACGCTGTTAATGGTCACACATGATCCTGAAGTGGCCGCGCGCTGTGCCCGTATCGTCGAGATGAGGGACGGAAAGATCGTCAGCGATAAAGTCAAAGCAGCCGCATGATTGCGCTGCGCCTAGCCCTGCGTGATCTGCGCGGCGGTCTGGGCGGCCTTCGCCTGCTGGCGGTGTGCCTGTTTCTCGGCGTTGCCGCGATTGCGGGTGTGGGCAGTCTGAGCAGCTCGATCGTTGCGGCGCTTGCCTCGCAGGGGCAGGAAATTCTTGGCGGTGATGTCGAGGTGCGTATCGCCCAGCGCCGCGCCACCGATGAAGAGCGCGCCGCGTTCACTGCCGAGGGCGACCTGACCGAAATTGTCCAGATGCGCGCCAATGTGGCGACAGAAGAGCGCTCCATCATCGGCGAGCTGAAAGCGGTCGATGACGCATTTCCGCTCTATGGCGACTTCTCCCTGCAGGATGGCCTGTCGCTGCCGGAAGCCCTGGCCGGGGGTGTCGTTATTGGCCGCGATGCCGCGGAAACGCTGGGCCTGGTGATTGGCGACCGGGTGCGTATCGGCTTCGCCGAATTGCCCGTCTCAGGCGTGCTGTCGGATGAACCCGATAAGGTCGCCGAGGGTTTTGTGCTGGGGCCGACATTGCTGATGAATGCCGCGCGGCTGGCGGAAACGCAGCTTGAAAGACCCGGTAGCCTTTATCGCGTGCATTACCGCATCCGCACGTCCGGCGACGTCGATCCAGGCGAGGTCGCCTCACGCCTTGAGGAAACCTTTCCAGAGGCGGGTTTCCGCATTCAGGACCGGACCAACGCGGCGCCCGGCGCGCGCCGGTTTATCCTGAACACGGGACAGTTCCTGACGATGGTCGGGCTGACCAGCCTGCTGGTGGCGGGTGTCGGCGTCGCGAGCGGGGTCGGCTCATATCTGTCGGCGAAAACGCGGGCGATCGCGGCATTGAAAAGCATCGGTGCGGACTCGTCGACAATCTTCGCCATTTACCTGATCCAGATCGCCATCGTGGCGCTGATTGCGGTTGTGGCAGGCGCCGCCATAGGTGCCCTCGTTCCCGCGCTTGTGGGCGCGCTGGCCGGCGACACGCTGCCGGTCCCGCCGCGCGCCGGGATTTACCCGCTGCCCCTGTTCAGTGCGATCCTGTACGGCCTGCTTGCTGCCGCGTTATTCGCCCTTTGGCCGTTAACGCAGGCCCGTGATGTGCCCGCCGCGCGGCTGTTCCGGGCGGGCGTGGAAAAGCTCCAGCGGCCGCCGCTCGGCGTCGTCCTTGCCATGGCGGCGGCGGCCGTCATCATTGCGGCGCTGGCCATCCTGCAGGCGCGTGAGCCCCTGTTCGCGGCCGGTTTCCTGGGCGCCGCTGTCGCCGTGCTCTTCATTCTGGCCGCGCTTGCCGGACTGATCACGTTCATCGCCCGGCGGCTGCCGAGGCCGCGCCAGCCGCTGGTTCGTCTGGCCCTGGCAAATCTGACCCGGCCGGGCGGCATGACCCGCGAATTGACGATTGCGCTTGGCCTTGGACTGACATTGTTCGCGACTCTTGCGGTCATCGAGACAAATCTTGGCCGTCAGATCGGGGAAAGCATCCCCGCCGAAGCGCCAAGCCATTTTGTGCTCGACATCCCATCCGACTCCGCGAGCGATTTTCGCGCGACGGTCGAGAATGCCGCCGAAGGGGCGGGTATCCGCATGGTTCCCAGCCTGCGCGGCCCGGTTACCATGCTGAACGACGTCAAGGTCGCCGATATGGACGACATTCCCGAAGGCGGCTGGGTGCTGCGCGGGGATCGCGGATTGACCTATGCGTGGGACGTGCCCGAGGGAAACCGGGTTATCGAAGGAGAGTGGTGGCCGGACGATTATGATGGGCCGCAACTGGTTTCCATGGATGCCGAGATCGCGGCGACGCTGGGTCTGTCAGTGGGCGATAGGATAACGGTCACCATCCTCGGCCTGCCGCTGGAAGCTACAATTTCCAATCTCAGGGAGATCGACTGGGGTTCCATGGGTTTCAATTTCGCCCTCGTTTACTCACCGGGCCCGATTGAGCAGGCACCGCACAGCTTCATGGCGACGGTACGGGCCGCCAATGGCGATGATCGGGCGCTGTCCCGCGCAATGGGCGCACGTTTTCCCAGCGCGAGCATGATCCGTGTGCGCGATGTCGTTTCGAGCGCGCAGGGGCTGCTCAGCCAGCTCACCACAGCGATCCGCGCGTCGGCTTCGGTGGCGATTCTGGCAGGAATCGCGGTCCTGGTGGGTGCCATTGCCGCCGCGCGTCGCGCGCGGACATATGATGCCGTCATGCTGAAAGTCCTCGGCGCGACACGCGGGCAGATCCTGATCGCGTTCCTGATCGAGTTCGTTCTGCTCGCGGTGACGGTGTCGGGGCTCGCGCTGGCATTGGGCGCGGCGGGCGGCTGGTATGTCGTGACGCAGGTCTTCGATCTTGAATGGCTACCGGACTGGGCGCCCGTGCTGGCGATTACCGGGTCGGGGGCAGCGGTCGTAATCCTGTTCAGTCTGGTCGGTGCCTGGCAATCACTGCGCGTCCGTCCCGCGCAGGCGCTGCGTTCGTTATAGACGGGTTTCCTACCGCAGCTGGCGGCCGACCCAGATGACACGTCCGATGATCTCCACATCCGCCGGATCGCAGTCGCCGACGTCGGGATACATGGCATTATCGCTTGTGATGCGGATCGTTCGCGCGGCAGGATTGCGCATGATGCGTTTCACGATCAGGGCGTCGTCGGCGCGCATAACATAGATGCCGTCGCGCAGCCGGGCTGCGCCATCGCCCCTATCGACCAGAATGGGATCGCCATCGCCAAGCGTTGGCAGCATCGAATCGCCCTGCACCTTGATGACCGAAAGCAGTTCCGGATCGCTGCTGGAGATTGCCTTCATCCAGCGCACCTGAAAGGCGAGGGCGGATTCCGCCGCCTCTTGCTCGCCGGTGAGCGCGCCGGAACCCGCCGATGCGCCAATGCCGGTAAAATAGGGAACCAGCATATAGTCATCCACTGCCCGTGCCTTGCCAGCAGCGACTGCGCGGCCCGCAATTGCGCGCGATCCGCCAAGGTCAGATTCGGGGACGTTGAAATGGAGAGCCAGCTTGCGGCGATCCGATTCGTCCAGCTTTCTGGGTACGCCGCGCTTGATAAACTGCTGAATATAAGCCGGATTACGGCCAAGCATACGCGAAAGCGATGTGTAATCCGCACCGCTATTGCGGATCAGTTCGTCAAGCCGCCGCCTTACGATTTCGGTTTCCTTCATTTGGCAACCCTTTGAGTCATTCATTCTGGATAGAACAAAAAACGAACAAGTTCAATGTGGTCGTTTTTCGCCTTCAAAAATAGGAAATAAATGAAGATCATTCATTACCTATTTGGAAAGGGATACAATATGTCGATTATGGTGGAAATCGATCGCTGCATACGTTCCGGTTCTCATTCGGCGACGAGACTCGGGCGGGAAGCTGTCGGTGATCCCCGATTGGTCTTCGATATGCGCCGGGGGCGCCAGTTGCGCCCGGAAACAGAAGAGAAAATAATGAATTATTTGGCCGGGCTGCACCATTGCCTGCCCGAAACGGCGAATTGCACGTCAGCCAGAGAGGCGGCGATATGCGCGACATGATCGAGAAGGCGTCTGCCGGTGAAAGGTTCATGACTGATATATTGAGCCCTGCACAGGGGCAGGAACAGCCGGGAACGGGTTCAGAAGGCATCGATAGGCAATTGCCTGTCGTGCAAATCTTGGAAATTTCCTCTCAACAATGGGCCAGCGCCAGTTTTGACGGCATGCAGTATGAGATCCGCATTGGTATTGGCGGTCTGGAAAATGACGTCGATAGCCTTGCCCGCCTGATCGAACGCGACTTGTCGGCGGAAGATTCCGAGTTGCTGGCGATGTCGGTGCCTGAAGGGGCATCCGCGGCGGAAACAGGGACCGTCATCGACGTCACGCGCCTTGGCACGGACAAAACCATCGACGGCGCTGGGAATGCCGTCAGTGTGGTGACATTTCTGGCACTGAGCCTATCGGACTGAGCGGACAGCCGCTGTTCAGGAGAGAAGCTGCCATGACACCGCGCCAAGGCACGCGATGAGAACACTGAGGGTCGCGAAAGCGGAGATCATGAATCCCGGTACCCGCTTCTCCGGTGCCCTTACATACCCTGTGACATACATGTAGCGGCCGATCGCAAAGACAGCACCGTAAATGCCGCCGGCAAGGTCGCCAAACACACCCGCGAAAATGATGCAAAGGGGCAGGAAGATAACCATATATTCCAGCGTATTCATCTGCGCGCGCAGGGCACGGTCAAATTCCTCGTGACCCGACATCGCGGGCACCTTGATGCCATGCTTGCCGCGCATCTTACCCACGCCGCGAATGGCGATGACATAAACGATGAGGACGGCGAGTACCCCAAGTGCGGTGAACGGAAAGGCGATGGACTGCATAACGGGGGTCTTTCATGTCTCTGAGTCACGCTCAGCCCTGACAGATCATCCCGCGGGATGGAAGTGGTCATACACTTTCTGTGCTACTGTCTTTGAAACGCCCGGAGTGTCGAGCAGCGCCTCGAGCGCCGCGCCGCGAACGGCTTTCGCCGTACCGAAATGCATCAGGAGTGCGCGTTTGCGCGACGGTCCTATGCCCGGAATCTCGTCGAGCGGACTGGCGGAAATGTCCCGTGATCTCTTGGCCCTGTGCGCCCCGATGGCAAAGCGGTGCGCCTCGTCGCGCAGGCGCTGCAGGTAGAACAGCACGGCGTCATTCGTAGGAAGGGTAAGTTCGCGCCCATCCTCCATGTAGAAAGTCTCGCGTCCGGCGTTGCGGTCCGGGCCCTTGGCGACGCCGACCATGGGAATATCGGCGACGCCGAGTTCCTCAGCGATTTCGCGGGCGGCCGACAATTGGCCCTTGCCGCCGTCGATCAGGATCAGATCCGGCCACATGCCGCGCGTGCGGTCGGGATCGTCCTTTGGCAGGCGGGCAAGACGGCGTCGCAGGACGTGCTTCATCATCGCGAAATCATCGCCCGGCGCAATGGAGGCGTCCTTTATGTTGAATTTGCGATAGGCGTTCTTCTGGAACCCCTCCGGCCCGGCGACGATCATCGCACCGCCCGCATTCGTGCCCTGAATATGGCTATTATCGTAGGTCTCGATCCGCTGCGGTGGCCCTTCAAGCTCGAACAGCTCGGCAACCTGACGAAGGAGTTTCGCCTGGGTGGTGGATTCGGCAAGACGGCGGTCCAGCGCTTCCTCGGCATTGCGGGCCGCCTGTTCGATCAGGCGGCGAAGCGCGCCGCGCCGGGGCCGCTTCAGCGTGATCTTCCTGTCCGCGCGTTCGCTCAACGCTTCGGCAATCAATTCTGCTTCGGGCAGGTCGCGATCAACGAGGATTTCCGGCGGCAGCGGCATGTCCTCATAGAACTGCGTCAGGAACGCGGACAGAACCCTCTCCAGATCTTCGCCAGACACGTTTTTCGGGAAAAAGGCGCGGTGTCCCCAATTCTGCCCGCCACGTACGAAAAATGCCTGGATGCAGACCTGATTTGCCTTTGCGGCAAGCGCGATGATGTCGGCGTCCCGCGCGCCCTCCGCGGTTCCGGCCTGACCCTGAATATAGGTCAGCGCGCGCAGGCGGTCCCGGTAGACGGCCGCCAGTTCGAAATCCTGTTCCGCGGCGGCGGCCGTCATCGCCTCGCCAAGCTTGCGCTGTACCTTCTGACTGCGGCCCGCGAGGAAGTCCTTCGTGTCGGCGACGAGGTCGGCATAGCCGCCGCCATCGACCTTTCCCACGCACGGGGCGGAGCAGCGACGGATTTGATACAGCAGGCAGGGACGCGACCTGTTGTTCATGTAACTGTCGGAGCAGGATCGCAGCAAAAACACTTTCTGCAATGCATTCAGCGTTCTGTTAACCGAACCCGCGCTGGCGAAGGGGCCGAAATAAACGCCGTTTCCACGCCGCGCGCCGCGATGCTTGCGGATCTGTGGGAAGTCGTGATCTTCCCGCAGGAAGATGAACGGAAAGCTCTTATCGTCGCGCAGCAGCACATTGAACGCGGGGCGAAAGCGCTTGATCAGCTGCGCTTCCAGCAACAGGGCCTCGGCCTCCGTAGCCGTCGTGACGATGGTCATTTCGCGGGTCAGCGATACCATGCGCTGCAACCGCTTGGGCAGACGCGCGACCTGAGTATAATTTGTGACGCGCGCGCGCAGGCTGCGGGCTTTTCCGACGTAAAGCACCGTGCCGTCCGCATCCTGCATCCGATAGACGCCCGGTCGCACGGGGAGCGTGTTGAGCACATTCCGGATGGCGGCGATGCCGATGTCGAGGTCGGGCTGGTCCTTGCCGCGCACGGCATAAGTTGCGCGCTCTTCGGAAAATCGGTCGGGAAGGTCGCCGGTGGCCATGCCAGTGAATGTAGGGATAAGTGCCACGGACGCCAGTGCATTCGCCGCGCTTGTTTCCTTTGGCCGGGGATTGGATTAGGGGCGCGGGCATGACATCGACACTGCAACTCCAGGTCCGCGATATCGATCTGATGATCCTGACGGGCATTTATTCCGAAGAGACGCACCTGCCACAGCTTTTGCGCGTTTCCGTGACGGCGGACCTGACTGCGCCCGAACATTTCGCACCCGACGCGAAACTCACGGACTCCAAGAATTATATGGACCTGAAGGACGCCGTGCTGAACACCTGTCCCGAAGGGCAGCATTATGTGCTGGTTGAAGCGGTGGCCGATGCGATTATCGACAGCCTGTTTCAGGACGACCGGGTCACGGCAGCGACGGTGAACATCGTAAAGACCGCGTTGACGGAAAAGGAAGAGCGTATCGGTATCGAGCGTACACGAACGCGATGAAGCTTGCGCTCGTGACAGGAGGAACGCAGCGTCTGGGCGCGGCGATAGCGGCGGAACTCGCCGCACACGGCTGGGCATTGGCGCTGCATTATCGATCGGCACCTGAGCCCACGCCGGAGCTTGCCCAGGCCGTCGCCAAGGCCAGTATACGCAGCGCGACTTTTCCCGCCGATCTGAGCGAGGAGGGAAGCGAGTCGAAGCTGATCGCCGATGTCACCGCGCATTTTGAGACGCCGCCGACACTCCTAATCAATAACGCGTCGCTATTTGGTGCGGACCGTCTGGACAACACCGGAATTGACGATCTGATGCGGCACTACCGCGTAAACACGGCCGCGCCGACGATGTTGGCGAAAGCGTTCGTGGCGCAGTTGCGGATGAGCGGAGACAGGGGGGCGATCGTCAATATGCTCGACCAACGTCTTGCGCAGCCGCATGGCGACAATCTCGCTTATACGATGTCGAAATTCGCATTGGCCGGACTGACGGAAATTCTGGCAAGAACGCTTGCGCCCGATGTGCGCGTCAATTCCGTTGCTCCGGGCCTTACGATACCAACCTCCGCTTATAATGACGCGGCATTGCAGCGCGCGCGCGCCGCGATGCCGCTCGCCCGACTGCCGCAGCCAGAGGAAATCGCCCGCGCCGTCGCGTTTCTTGCCGAATCGGAAAGTATAACCGGTGAGTCCATCGCGGTGGATGGCGGCGCGCGGCATGTCAGTTTCGGGCGCGACTTCAACGCGATCTAAAAAGCGCGTTTCATATATTGTTATTGCAGGCTCTCAGGGACTGCCACACTTCCCATATCCGGGCTGACGTCCCCGGCGGAGTCCTGAACGGCGGCAGGGGCGCCACCGTCTGTCGCCGCCTGACTTCTATTGCTCACGGCTGCCTGATGCGCCCTGGCGATGGCCGCTTGCGCTTCAGGAGACAGGTCGCTTTCCGAAGGGTCGATACCCAGATCGCGCAAGGCATCGTCCGCGAGGCCTGTCGCCGAACGCGCGCCTGGCGAAACGGGCGCGGTCGCCGTTGCCGGTGCAAGCGTGGTCGATCGTAAAGAACCGTAAAAATAAACGAAAATGCCGCCGAGTACCAGAATGCCAATGCCAAGCCAGAACAAAAGGGCGTTACCCAGTTTTGGTTTTCGCGGCAGTGTCTTTTGCATCACCATGTTCATACGCTCTCCGGCACTGGCATATCGTTCTGAATGCGAAACGAAATTTACTGTATCCGACCTACGCTTGATATAAAGCAAGAAACGGGCCATTGTTTCAATGGTCTTTGAAAAGATGCGGGAATTCTGGCCGTGTTTTGTCGCTACCTTTTCACCGGTGAAAAATGTGTCAAGCTGACCGACACTTTTTTCCGCAATTGTCAACCATATGTCGCATTCATGAAATAAAGCCCGTCGGGCGGTGCATTGTGGCCCAGCGCCGTGCGGTCGCGCGCTTGCAGGGCACTCAGCATGTCAATCGGCGTCCACCTGCCATCGCCGACCATGACCAGGCATCCCGTGATGGAACGGATCTGGTGATGAAGAAAGCTGGGCGCGGCGGCGCGTATGAATATGCGGTCGCCGCTGCGGCTGACGTCGAGACTGGTGAGTGTCTTCACCGGGCTCAGCGCCTGGCACCGTGACGCGCGGAATGTCGTGAAATCATGCGTGCCGACCAGATGCGCCGCGGCTTGGTTCATCGCATCGACGTCCAGCGCGCGGCTGACGAGCCATTCGCGGCCGCGCGTCAATGTCAGCGGCGCGCGCCTGTTGCGGATGACATATTCATAACTGCGGCCCCTACAGTCGAAGCGGGCGTGGAAATCCGCGTCCACCGCCTCACATTTCAGGATAGAGATGGGGAGCGGACGCAGTTTCGCATTCAGCGCCTCCATCACCCGAAATGGTGTGAATGGCCGCACGATATCGACATGTGCCACCTGCCCGAGCGCATGAACACCGGTATCGGTGCGGCCACTGCCGAATAATGTCGGGATCTCGCCGGCGAAAGCGCCGAAGGCATCCTCGATCGCGGCCTGGACCGTCGGCCCATGCGGCTGTCTTTGCCAGCCCATGAACGGCTGGCCGTCATATTCGATGGTCAGGCGGAAGCGCTGCATGGCGGTACTGATTCGGGCATGTCGAAACCATTTAGCAGATCGTCGATCCCCATGGGGCGTTTCCCGGGCCGCTGCACAAGACGCAGGCGAACAGCGCCTTCTGCGCAGGCGATGGCGCGGCCATCGTGCAGCAACGTGCCGGGCGATGCCTTCTCGCCCGCAAGGACGGCTGTTTCCAGCAGCTTGATCCGCTCCCCATTGGCCCAGAACCACGCGCCGGGTGCCGGGTTCAATGCCCGCACCGTTCGTTCGATATCGATGGCGGATGCTGTGAAATCCAGCGCGGCTTCGGCCTTGTCGATCTTCGCCGCATAGCTGGCGCCCTCGTCCGGCTGCGGTTCAGGTGTCAGGGCGTCGAGGTTTTCCAGCGCCTCAAGCGCCGCTGCTGCACCGACAATCGCCAGCTCGTCGGTCAGCATCCCTGCCGTCTTACCGGCAATTTCGACCTGCCGCGTCAGCAGCATCGGCCCGGTATCCAGCCCCGCCTCCATCTGCATGATGGTCACGCCCGTCACACGGTCGCCCGCCATAATCGCGCGCTGCACGGGCGCCGCGCCGCGCCAGCGGGGCAAAAGCGACGCATGGATGTTGATACAGCCATGTTGCGGGGCATCAAGAACGGCCTGGGGCAGGATCAGCCCATAGGCGGCGACGATTGCGATATCCGCATCGAGCGCCGCGAACTCTGCCTGGGCCGCCGCCGGTCTCAGCGATGCCGGATGGCGAACGTCCAGTCCCCGCGTTTCGGCGAGTGCGTGCACCGCGGTCTGCTGGGGCTTTTTTCCGCGCCGCGCGGCGCGCGGCGGCTGTGTGTAGACCGCGGCGATCTGGTGACCCGCCGCGTGGATCTCGCGCAGTGCGGTCGCCGCAAATGGCGGTGTGCCCATGAAAATGATACGCATGCCGGGGACCTAGAGGCGGCGAACCCCCGGATGCAATGCCAAAGCGCGGTGCGGGTCGCCATTGCGTTCTGTGGTCGGGAAAATCCAATGGGCAAAAGGATTGAGATCAACCGCTTCCGCGTCCCGCTGGAATCCTCTAGACTGACGGAATGTCATCCCCTGAAATCGATGCGCTGACGCAGGCGCTGTCCCGCCTGCCGGGCCTTGGCCCGCGATCGGCGCGGCGCGCGGTGCTGCATTTGCTGAAACGGCGGGAGACGGCGCTGGAGCCATTGCGCGCCGCTCTCGATGCCGTCGATGCGCGCATGTCGACCTGCTCGACCTGCGGCAATGTGGACACGAACAATCCCTGTCACATCTGCACCGATCCGCGCCGGGACGACACGCTGCTCGCCGTCGTCGAGGATGTGGCTGACCTGTGGGCGATGGACCGGGCGCGGCTTTTTTCCGGTCGATACCATGTGCTTGGCGGGCGCCTGTCCGCATTGGAGGGTGTCGGACCGGAAGATTTGTCCGTCGAGCAGCTTCTCGTCAGGGCACGGGATGAACGCGTTACCGAGGTCGTTCTTGCCATGAATGCGACCATGGAAGGGCAAACCACGCTCTATTATATCGCCGAGCGGCTGGAGAGCATGAACGTGAATGTGACGACGTTGGCGCACGGCGTGCCGGTCGGCGGTGAGCTCGACTATCTTGACGAAGGAACGATTGCGCAGGCCTTGCGGGCGCGCCAGCCGCTTTCTAGATAATCGACCATGGCCATTCTTCCTATCATCGAGACCCCCGATCCACTGCTGAAGCAGGTGTCCCAGCCTGTGGATGCCGTCACCGATGAGCTCCGCGTGTTGATGGATGACATGCTGGAAACGATGTACGCCGCGCCGGGCATCGGCCTTGCGGCGGTTCAGGTCGGGCATCCGGTACGTGCGCTCGTCATCGACTTGCAGGAGCTTCCCGAGGGTGAGGAGGATGACGAGAAGCGCGTCCGCAATCCGATGTATTTCGTGAACCCTGAAATTCTGGAAACGTCAGAAGAGATGACGTCCTACAATGAGGGCTGTCTCTCGGTGCCCGAACAATATGCCGATGTGAAGCGCCCGTCGACGATCACCGCACGCTGGCTGGATTATGACGGCAAGCCGCATGAGCGGGAAATCGGCGGTTTTCTGGCGACCGTTCTGCAGCACGAGATGGACCATTTGGAAGGCGTTCTTTTCATCGATCATCTGTCAAAACTGAAGCGTGACATGGTCTTGAAGAAGCTGACGAAAATGCGGCGCCTCGCCGCCTAGCAGCGGTTTTTCGACAATCATGTCGCGCTTTATGGTCGGCGATGTTACCGGGTTTGCAGTTCCGGTCACGCCGCGGATGGAGGTCTGTGCGTTGTCCGGCAGTGCGTTTCAGTTGATCCGTTCTGATTGATTGACACCGCCTTCTGTCGGCCTGCTGCGGTATATTTTCCTTAACTTGCGTCAATATGGACGGAACATACACACGCCGCTGTCGTTCGGTTTTGTACAGTCGTAAAATGGAAAGAGGCAAGCATGGTCGCCCAGACAAGGGTGCTTCTCCTAGGTTTGTTTTGTCTGCTGGGCGTTTCGGCATGCTCGGGCGAATCGGATTCTGACAGCCCCGAGATGGTGGGCGGCGATGTCATGATCACCGATGAGAAGGGCGTGCCGCTGGCGGCGGTAGGCGCAAATGCCGCGGATGATGACGAGATGGAAACAGTAGAGCGTGATGGGTCATCGGGCAGCGGCGCGGATTTCCAGCAAGGCGATCAAGGCGCTTCATCCGCGCCTTAGACAGGCGGCCGCTGCGCCTGGCTAGTCCCTGCGCGTCCAGCCGCCATCTTCGAGGGCTTCCAATGGACGGAAGCGATTTTTGTACGCCATGCGCTGGCACCCTTCGATCCAATATCCAAGATAGACATAGGGCTGGCCCGCGGCCTTCGCGCGGGCGATATGATCGACGATCATATAGGTACCCATGCCTTGCCGGTCATCGAGATCGGGGTCGAAAAAACTATATACCATGCTTAGGCCGTCCGCCTGCTGGTCAGTCAGGCATACACCGATTAAGCGGCCAATTTTCCTTCCTGTTTCCGGCGGTTCCCGATATTCGATGACGAGCGAGCCCACCGGCGTCTGTTCGACCATGTCAGCATAATCATGCTGGTCCATATCGCTCATGCCGCCAACCGGGTGGCGGGCATCGAGATACCGTCTCAGCAGTGCGAACTGTTCGCTGGTTGCGCGGGTTTCGCAGGCATTCACGCTTAAATCGGAATGCTTTCGTATTAGCCGCCGCTGAGATGTGCTCGCTTTGAATTCATTCGCGATCACGCGGACCGATATGCATTTGCGGCACCCGTCACAGCTGGGCCGGTACACGACATTCTGTGAACGGCGAAAGCCGGTGCGCGCCAGCGCCTCGAGCAACTGGTCCGCATTCGCACCGCGCAGTTCGGTAAACACCTTTCGCTCCATCCGGCCCGGCAGATACGGACAGGGCGCAGGCGCGGTCACGAAAAAGCGCGGCAGGCGGAAACTCTGGTCGGTCACGGCCTTATCATAACCAAGCCCAGGCGTGTTCGGCTAGGCTAACAATGTCTCCCGTTCGAGATGCACGCCCAGACTATGTCGCAGACCTTAACATTTGGCGCGCACCATGATTCAGGCGAGTTCGATCATACGGACCTCGTAGCCATGACTTCTCAGGCCCTCCACCAGCCGGTCGAGATGGGCGGCGTCGCGTGTTTCGCACTCGATATCGGTGATCAAACCCTTCGCGGGCAGGCTCGTGAACACCCGCTGGTGATAGACTTCCAGAATGTTGACCTGATGTTCCTCAAACAGGCGCGCAACGTTGAAAAGCTGCCCCGGACGATCCTTCAGGCGGATACGCAGGCGCGCCAGGCGGCCGCTTCTTGCGAGGTCGCGCAGCAGCACGTTCGCAAGCAGGCGCGTATCGATATTGCCGCCGCATAGCGGTAGCCCGACCTTGCGTCCCCGGAACCGCTGCGGATGGGCGAGGAGCGCGGCAAGGCCAGCTGCGCCTGCGCCTTCGACAACGGTCTTCTCAATGCCAAGCAGCATGGAGACGGACTGTTCGAGTTCGCGTTCCGCCACCAGAACGACCTCGTCGACCATCTCTTTCACGATCTGGAAGTTGAGCTCGCCGGGCGACTTGACGCTGATGCCCTCAGCCAGGCTGTCACCATCGCACACGACCGCCTCGCCGCGCATCTTCCCGTACATGGAAGGATAGAGCGCGGCCTGCACGCCAACGATTTCTATGTCGGGTTTGAGATGCTTTGCCGCGATGGCCATTCCAGAAATGAGTCCGCCACCGCCGATAGGGACGCAGAGCATGTCGAGATCAGGCGCGTCCTCGAGCATTTCCACTGCCACCGTGCCCGCTCCGGCAACGATGTAGGGATCATCGAACGGGTGTACGAAGGTGAGGTCGCGTTTCTTCTCGAGCGTCCGGGCATGTGCGAACGCGTCGTCGAATGTCTCGCCATGCAGGACGACATTCGCGCCGTGGCCCTCTGTCTGCGTGACCTTCACGATGGGCGTCGGCTTGGGCATGACGATGGTGGTCGGTATGCCCAGGCGCGCGGCGTGATAGCTAAGCCCCTGGCTGTGATTGCCAGCCGAGGCGGCGATAACGCCCTTTGTGCGCTCCTCATCCGTCAGTGACAGCAGCTTGTTGAGCGCTCCGCGCTCCTTGAAAGCCGCGGTGAACTGCAAATTCTCGAACTTCAGCCAGACGTCGGCACCGGTGATATTGCTCAACGTCTTGGCGTGCATGCAGGGCGTGCGGATGACGTGTCCGTGAATGGCTTTCTGCGCAGCCTGGATATGTTCAAAGGTGACGGGCGGTTTGTAGGTCATTGCGGCGCTCTATTCATTTTATGAGGCATATGCCAGAGGCTACGCGGCAGGAAATGCGTTACCCAGCATGCTGGCGGCGATACTCGTCGCGGAGCGTGTCGAGTGGCTCCAGCTTGCCTGCCGTTTCGGTATGCCAGAAGGTCCAGCCATTGCAGCTGGGCGCGTTTTGCACGCGGGCGCCAAGTTTGTGGATCGATCCCGTCTCCCGGCCGAGGCTAAGCGAGCCGTCGGTGCGAACGCGGGCCTGCCACCGGCGGCGCGTGTCAGTCAGAACGGCGCCAGGGCGTATCAGTCCGGTTTCGACGAGCGAACCAAATGGAACCTTCGGCTGTGCACGGCGGCCCTGCGTTACTTCCAGGGCAGCTTTGGGAACGGGATCGATGGCATCGATACGGGCCCGCGCGACATCGATATATTTCGCCTCGCGCTCCAGTCCGATGAAGTTTCGACCGAGGCGCCGCGCGACCGCGCCCGTCGTGCCCGACCCGCAAAAGGGGTCGAGGATGACGGCACCTGGATCCGTACATGCGGTCAGGATGCGGTGAAGCAGCGCCTCGGGTTTCTGGGTGGGGTGTGCCTTGACGCCGTCCACCTTTACCCGTTCCGCGCCATTACAGATCGGAATCAGCCAGTCGGATCGCATTTGCAGATCGTCATTCATGGCCTTCATGGCGTGATAGTTGAATTTATAGCGCGCTTTTTCCGACTTCGCGCACCAGAGCAGCGTTTCATGCGCATTGGTGAAGCGCGTCCCCTTGAAATTCGGCATCGGGTTCGATTTCCGCCAGATCACATCGTTGAGTATCCAGTAACCGGCGTCCTGCACGGCGGTCCCGACGCGGAAGATATTGTGATAGCTGCCGATGACCCACAAAACGCCGTCGTCTTTCAGAAGGCGCTTTGCTGCGGCCAGCCATTCGCGGGTGAACCGGTCATAGACGGCAAAGCTGTCAAACTGGTCCCAGGCATCGTCGACGGCATCGACCGTCGTACCCTCCGGGCGTGTCAGATCGCCGTTCAGCTGCAGGTTGTAGGGCGGATCGGCGAAGATCAGGTCAACGGATTTGGCGGGCAGTTTCCGCATCTCTTCGATGCAGTCACCGGCGATGATATGGGCGCTTGTTTCCGCTGCTGTCTTGCCTGTCATGCCCTCGTCCCTTGGTGTTCCCATTGTCAGGGGGCGGACCCTTCACGAGCCTGAGTCATGAGGTCAAGTCACATGAATCCAATGAGTTGTTTTAGGACTCTGAGTCAAAATGAGAACAAAATATGGCCGCTACCATGGATTGAGTCCGCACGGGAGGTGGAGGCACAAGACCTAGTGGGTGTTGCGAAAAAGACTCAACAAGCGGCTGAGTTGGCCGCTGCGTCCAAAGCCATGCGAACTGGCGCGAAGCTTCTGCGATGGTGTTCGGTTGCCCCGTGCCGTGCCAGCGCCGCTTTATGCTGCGGCGTGCCATAGCCCTGATTGCTGCACCAGCCATAAAGCGGGTGGGCCGCCGCCAGGATCTGCATCTGCCGGTCGCGCGTGACCTTGGCGATAATGGAAGCTGCGGCGATAGAGAGGCATCTGGCGTCGCCCTTCACAAGGGTACGCGAGGGCCGGTTCCAGCGCGGCGTTCGGTTCCCGTCGATCAGAACCATCGCTGGCACGCGGGGCAGGGCAGTGACCGCGCGTTCCATCGCGAGCATTGTTGCCCATAAAATGTTGATGTCGTCGATTTCGGCAACCGAAGCCTCTCCGATACCGACTTCCGCAGTCTCCATTAGCTTATCGAAAAGGGATTCGCGCTTGCCTGCGGTGAGCATTTTGGAATCGGCTAGTCCAGGGGGGATGGCATCCGGGTTCAGGATGACCGCCGCCGCCACGACGGGACCCGCGAGAGGTCCGCGCCCGGCCTCGTCGACGCCGCACACCGGATGCGGGCCGCCGCGCTCCTCATCATATGTCGGGATCACGCCGATAACGGCCAGTCATGCCCCAGAGGGCCATGACCATGACCGAAGCCGGGTGCGGACGCGATCGCCCGGCGAACATAATCACAGGCGGTTTGGAATGCTGCCTCAAGTGGGACACCTTTGCCAAGTTCAGTGGCAAGTGCGGACGCCAGGCTGCACCCGGTGCCGTGCGTGCTTTGCGTGTGGATACGCGGGCTCTCGATCCTGCTGACCTGTCCGTCAGGGCTGACCAGAACGTCGGTCAACATGTCCGACAGCAGATGACCGCCTTTGGCGATTACGGCATTTCCATACGCCTCCACAAGTATTGTGGCTGCGGCAATCATACTGTCGACATCGTCGACTTCCTCACCGGCGAGCAATTCGAGTTCCGGGATATTGGGTGTCACGACCGTGGCGGCAGGCAGCGCGAATTTTCTAAGACTGCCAATCGCGTCATCACTCAGCAGCCGGTCACCGCTGGTGGCGATCATCACGGGGTCGACCACGATGGGGGCGTCGACATGGACGAGCGCCTTGAAAATTGCCGCAGTCACGCGTGAATTGCCGAGCATGCCCGTCTTTACGGCATCGACGCCGATATCATCGACGCAGGCCGCGATCTGTGCGGCGACGCTGGCGGCCGTCATGGCATCGATATGTGTGACCCCCAGCGTATTCTGCGCCGTGACGGCGGTAATCGCGGTCATCGCATAGCCGCCGAGCATCGTGATTGTCTTGATATCCGCCTGAATGCCCGCGCCGCCGGACGAATCGGACCCTGCGACAGAAAGGATGCGCGGCTGCATCATGCAGAACCATGTCCCATCCGTTTCAGGCGGCTTTCCGAACCGCTTCGCAGATGCCGTCCACGAGCGTCTCGACAAGGTCGGGATCGTCGCCTTCCGCCATAACCCGGATAACGGGCTCGGTCCCGGATTTGCGGATCAGGACCCGGCCGGTATTGCCAAGCTTCGTTTCCGCGTCCGCGATGGCTTTCTGCACGCTGTCCTGTTCCAGCGGCGTACCGCCGTTGAAGCGGACGTTCTTCAATATTTGCGGCAGGGGTTCGAACACCCGCAGAAGTTCCGACGCCGGCTTGCCGCTTTCGACAAGGCAGGCAAGGATCTGAAGCGCGGCAACCAAACCGTCGCCGGTTGTCGCATAATCCGACATGATGAGGTGGCCGGACTGTTCTCCGCCGACATTATAGCCTTTGGCCCGCATGGCCTCGAGGACATAGCGATCGCCCACATTTGTGCGCTCCAGCTTCAGGCGCTCACCTTCCAGATAGCGTTCCAGGCCCAGGTTCGACATCACCGTGGCGACCAGTCCGCCGCCTTTCAGACGGTCGGTGTCCGCCCAGCTTTTGGTAATGCGCGCCATCAACTGGTCGCCATCGACAATATTGCCCTTCTCGTCGCAAACGATCAGCCGGTCAGCGTCGCCGTCGAGCGCGATGCCGATGTCGGCACTGATGTCGCGCACCATCTCCTGCATCAGCTTCGGTGCGGTCGAACCGACGTTCGCGTTGATATTATAACCATTTGGCTGGACGCCGATCGCCGTTACATTCGCGCCAAGTTCCCAAAGGGCGCTGGGCGCGACCGTGTAGGAGGCCCCATGCGCACAATCGACAACGATATTCAGGCCGTCGAGACGCAGATGTTCCGGAAAGGTCATTTTCGCGTCGTGGATGTAGCGTCCGCGCGCATCCTCGATCTTGCGGGACCGGCCAATGGCTTCCGGTTTTGCGAGCCGCGGCGCCTTTTTCAGCAAGGCCTCGATCTCGGCTTCGTCTTCGTCTGACAGCTTATATCCATCAGGACCGAAAAACTTGATACCATTGTCGTGAAAGGGATTGTGACTGGCGGAGATCATCACGCCAAGGTCGGCGCGCATCGACCGGGTCAAAAGCGCGACGGCGGGTGTGGGCAGGGGACCGACCTGGACCACGTCCATGCCCACGCTGGTAAAGCCGGCGACGAGTGCCGATTCGAACATATAGCCGCTCAATCGCGTGTCCTTGCCAATGACGACACGGTGCCGGTGATCGCCGCGCAGGAATTTCGCGCCTGCCGCCTGTCCGATTTTCATGATCATGTCGGGTGTCAACGGGTCGGAATTCGTCAAACCGCGAATGCCGTCCGTTCCGAAATATGATCGGCCCATAAACCCCTGTCTCCTGTCACGCCTGTTTTGCCCCATGGGCGAACGCCTGGTTTAATTATCCCCGCTTACCCATCGATGAACGGAATGTGCAATCCGCTTCATCCTGGCCTTGCGGCTCGTTCGCCGTTTCGGCGGCTCGGGCCGCCGCCTTTCGCCGCCTCAGATTTTCCCGCAGCGCCGCCGCGAGACGTGCCTGCCGCCCGGTTGTCTTTTCGCTCACCTGTTTCGGCTCCAATCGCTTGACATGAGACCCTCCGCCAACATAGCAGGCCCGCACTCCCGTACCATGCTGCCGTAGCTCAGTGGTAGAGCACACCCTTGGTAAGGGTGAGGCCGAGAGTTCGATCCTCTCCGGCAGCACCATTTTCTCCTTACGGGAAAGAGCCAATATCCTGATAATGGTTTTTGCGTGTTTTCCTGTCATTGGTTGGATCGCATTGTGTTGCTATGCACCCGACATGGATAAGGCGACGATGTGGGTATCGTGAGGAAAATGAATATGTCTTTTAACCGGGTCGCCGCTTGCGGCATTCTGATGACGCTACTGACACCGGCGGCCGTTTCGGCGCAGCAGCCGTCTGTCCCGCAGGCTGTCATCGGAGAGGATGCCATTGGCGCGGACCCGGCAAGTCCGGAGCGCCGCCGCACCGCGAGTGAACGATTGTTTTTTTCGCTGCAGAATAATGAGAATGGATCGGAAATCGACCGCTTGGTAGCCGGCATGCTGACCGAACTGAACGCCGACTGTGCCGCCGTCGAAAGCTACCAGACGTTCGCGAAAAGCTCCGCCTTCGTCTCGATGAAGATCAAATGTGCCGATCGCGCGCTCTATGCGGTGACGGTCGGACCTCAGGGCCTGGGCGTGATTTCAGGCGGTGACGGCAGTGTCGAGCGCATGCTCCCCGAGCAGGGCGAAATACGGATGCTGAACGGTGAAGCGCCTGTGCAACCGCGTGTGCGCCGTGGACCGCCGCTGATCACGAAGCAGAACCTGGCGATCCTGGGCGGTGTGTTCATCATTGGCGTCGTGCTGACGGGGCTGTTCTGGCGCCGCCGCGCGAAGGCAATTGCGCCGTGGCGCGGTCTGAGAAGCGAAGACAAGGACCGTCTGATTGAGGAATCGGATGAAGTCTGGGCGGATGTCTTCGAACATCCAAGCGGCATCTGGCTGGCGCGCGGCAGACGCGGGAAGCGCCGCCTGTTCCGAAACCAGCTATTCGCCTATCTCTATGCCCGGCACGCCGTGAAGCTGTTCCAGGTCAGATAAGCTTCGGGTAGGATTCCCGAAATCCTGTCTCAAAGAGCGTCGGCGGAAATGGCGAAAAGCGTGTCCCGGCCGCGCATGACCGGCCCCAGCAGGGCAGCACCTTGCGGCACGACCTGCTCAGCAAAGAAACGTGCGGTAACGACCTTCGCGCGCAGAAAACCGGCATCGCCCTTTCCAAGAGCAAGGCGGGACTGAGCCTCCCGCGCCTGGCCCGCGAGAAGCCAGCCGCCGATCGCGATGCCGAAGAGGCGCAGGAAAGGCTGCGCACCGGCAGCAACGTCATTCGGATCGCGGCCGGGCTCCACCAGCCAGTTCGCCGCCGCCGCGACGGCATCGGCGATGTCTGACAGCGGCACCTTCATGGCAGCGAAATCTCCGGTCGCGGGCAGGCTGGCAATATCCGCGCGCATTTCCGCGAGCAGGCCGCGCCAATGCTGGCCGCCCGCCACGTTGAGCTTTCGGCCTACAAGATCCATCGCCTGAATCCCATTAGTGCCTTCATAGATCGGCGCGATCCGAATATCGCGATAGTGCTGCGCCGCTCCGGTTTCTTCAACGAAGCCCATGCCGCCGTGGACCTGCACGCCAATGCTGGCGACTTCCACGCCCATATCGGTCGCATAGCCTTTCGTGATCGGGGTGAGCAGATCGGCGCGGCCCTGCGCGGCGGTGCGGGCGTCGGCGTCCTTTTGCGCGTGCGCCATGTCGACCGCGGCGGCATTGGCATAGACCAGCGCCCGCGTCGCCTCGGTGATTGCCTTCATCGTCATCAGGTTGCGGCGCACATCCGCATGCTCAACAATCGCGACAGGATCGCGGTCGGGGCCGCCGAGCTTCGCCGATTGCACCCGCTCTTTCGCATAGGCGAGGGCCGCCTGATAGGCGCGCTCGCAAATGGCGGGACCCTGCAGGCCGACATTGACGCGCGCATGGTTCATCATGGTGAACATGGCGCGCATCCCGGCCATTTCCTCACCGACAATAAAGCCGACGCATTCGCCCTTATCGCCGAAAGACATGGTACAGGTCGGGCTGGCGTGGATGCCGAGTTTTTCCTCAAGGCCGACACAGCGCAGGTCGTTGCGAACGGTGAAACCGCCGTCTTCCGCAGGCAGATATTTCGGGACGACGAACAGGCTGATACCTTTCGTGCCCGCAGGGGCTCCGGCAGTGCGGGCGAGGACGAGGTGCACGATATTGTCCGCGACGTCATGCTCGCCCCAGGTGATGTAGATCTTCTGGCCCTTGATGCGCCAGGTGCCGTCGGCCGCCTGTTCAGCCGTCGTGCGCAGGGCGCCGACATCCGAACCGGCCTGTGGTTCGGTCAGGTTCATTGTGCCGGTCCACTCGCCTGAGACGAGCTTCGTCAGATAGGTCTGCTTAAGATCTTCCGACGCATGCGCGGTCAGCGCCTCGATCGCGCCCAGCGTCAGCATGGGACAAAGTGAAAACGCCATGTTCGCACTTGTCAGCTGCTCCTGACACGCCGTTGCGAGCGCGAAGGGCAGGCCCTGGCCGCCATATTCCGGATCGCCGCCGAGGGAACCCCAGCCCGCCTCTACATATTGGCCATAGGCGTCGCGAAATCCTTCGGGCAGCGTGACGACGCCGTTTTCCAGCTTCGCGCCTTCGCGGTCGCCTTTCCAGTTCAGCGGCGCGAAGACTTCCGCGGCGAACTTACCCGATTCGGTCAAGATCGCGTCGACAAGATCGTCATCCATCGCCGCGAATTTCGGAAGGGCGGCGAGTTCCGCAAGGCGGCCAGCAGTTTCCAGCGCAAAGCGCTGTTCGGTCAGGGGGGCGGTGTATGTCATAGGCACCGCCTACTACCCGGAACGTCCGCCTGTCGCTAGAGCGCCGTTATGACACAAGCCTGTCCTGAACTGGAATATGCGACCGAACGCGCGCTCGGCCATGCGCTTTCGTTGCTGCGCGATGGACAGATCGTCGCCATCCCGACGGAAACGGTTTACGGGCTTGCCGCGGATGCGACCAATGGCGAGGCGGTCGCCCGAATCTACGCGGCGAAAGGAAGGCCGAGCTTCAATCCCCTGATCGCGCATGTGTCGGGCGCCGATATGGCCGCGGACCATGCGCTGGTGTCGCCGCTCGCATCGCTATTGATGGAGGCGTTCTGGCCGGGCCCGCTAACGCTGGTATTGCCATTGAGAAGTGACAGCAAGGTCGCCAATATCGTGACCGCCGGCCTTGAGACGATCGCGCTGCGGGCGCCGTCGCACCTGGTACCGCAGAAACTCATCGCCGCGCTCGGCGGACCGCTTGCCGCCCCAAGCGCGAACATGTCGGGTCGGCTCAGCCCCACGACGGCGAAACATGTCGCTGCCAGTCTTGGCGGTGCGGTGCCGCTGATTATCGACGGCGGTGCCTGCGAGGCCGGACTGGAGTCGACGATTGTCGAGGTGAGGGCGCAGCGGCTGTTCCTGCTGCGCCCTGGCCCCGTAACGGCCGAACAGGTGAAGGCCGCTACGGGCATGGATCTGCTGATGAGCGATCTGTCCGCCGATCCGCAGGCACCGTCTTCGCCCGGCCAGCTTGCGAGCCATTACGCGCCTCGCAAACCGCTTCGCCTGAACGTATCGGAAGCGTTGCCGGACGAATTCCATATCGGCTTCGGGGCGATCGGGGGTGACCTTAATCTCAGCGCTGGCGGATCGCTCGTCGAGGCGGCGGCGGGTTTGTTCGCGGCACTTCACAAGGCAGATGCGAGCCCGAGCACCGCCATCGCAGTCGCGCCAGTTCCCCGGGAAGGACTTGGGCTTGCGATCGCGGACCGTCTGCGGCGTGCCGCCACGCCCGGCCAAGCTGGTCTTGTATAGCGATATGGGCGGCGCAATAGGTGTTCGTGGTAGTGGGCCAGGGACACCGGCATGAAGAGGAGCCGTGGCATGAGCGGTGCGGGATGACGACCACGAAGATTGACGCGAGCGCGCTCGGCGACCGCCCGCTGCGCTATTATGATTTCGCCATGGCAGCCTTTGTCGCGATCCTGCTGCTGTCCAACCTGATCGGGGCCTCAAAGGTCGCCTCGATCAATGTGCCGTTTCTGGACGATCCCTTTGTCTTCGGTGCCGGTATCCTGTTCTTCCCGCTCAGTTATGTTCTGGGCGACGTCCTAACCGAGGTTTACGGCTATGCCCGCGCCCGGCGGGTGATCTGGACCGGCTTTGCCGCACTGGCCTTCATGGCGTTCATGTCATGGGCCGTCGTCGCAATGCCGCCCGCCGAAGGATGGGACGGGCAGGCGGCATATGAAAGCGTGTTTGGCGGTACCTGGCGCATCGTCGTCGCGTCGATTTCCGCCTTCTGGCTGGGCGAGATCGCCAACGCTTTCGTGATGGCCCGCATGAAGCTGATGACCGGCGGAAAGCACTTATGGAGCCGCACCATTGGCTCGACAGTCGTGGGGCAGGGCATCGATAGCCTGGTGTTCTACCCGGTCGCGTTCTTCGGCATCTGGGAAACCGAACTCATCATCATGGTGATGATCACGAATTATGTCCTGAAAGTCGTCTGGGAAGCGCTTCTGACGCCGCTGACCTATGCGGTCGTGCGGCGCATGAAGGACAGGGAAGGTGTCGATATTTTCGATGAAAATACCGACTTCACACCCTTCAGGACGAAAATCTAGGCCTGCAGCCTCGCCGTCATGGCCAGCGTGGCGCCAAGGCAGGCGCGCGCCAGTTCGCCGCAGCGCTCCGGACTCCACCCCATCATTTCGTCCGGCATGACGTTGGCGTCCTTGAACGGCATTTCCAGCGTCATCGACAGACATCCAAACCGCTCAGCGATCTGGTTTGTGCAGATGGCGAGGTTCGCCTGCCCCGATTTGTCGACGGGATAGCCCTCCTCTGTCTGAAAATCGGGGGAGCGTTCCAGCAGCGCTGCTTTCCAGCCGTCGAGCAACTCCTGCTGCCGCCGGGAAAAGGACGGCGTGCCCTCCGGGCCTGCGATGAAATTATTCGCAATCGCCTCATCGCCGTGGACGTCGAGACAGAAATCGCACCCTGTTTCATCCATTTTCGCGCGCACATGATAAACCTCTGGCGACCGGTCAAGCGCCGGCTCGGCCCATTCCCGGTTGAGGTTCGCCCCCGCACCGTTGACGCGCAGATTGCCGCGCCGGGAACCATCGGGATTCATGTTTGGAACGATGCGGAGCGTCGCGACCTCCAGCAATTTGCGCGCGACCGGATTGGCGTGGTCGGTCAGCATGTCGAGGGCGCCTTCCATCCACCATTCCGCCATTGTCTCGCCGGGGTGCTGGCGCCCGATCATCCAGATGTTGAGGGGGCCGGTCCCCATTGTGATCAGGTCGATATCCTGTCCATCAAGGGTCTTGCCAAGGCTTTCAATCTCGACGCCTACAACGCCAGACATGTCGGCGATAAGATCGTGATGACGTTCCATGGAATAAGGCGCGAAATAGGCGAGGTAGATACTGCCC
Organism: Pacificimonas pallii; assembly: GCF_019204005.1. Taxonomy (GTDB): domain Bacteria; phylum Pseudomonadota; class Alphaproteobacteria; order Sphingomonadales; family Sphingomonadaceae; genus Pacificimonas; species Pacificimonas pallii. The sequence goes on from NZ_JAGSPA010000002.1 coordinate 210,652, forward strand.
GAACCCGGCGTCACATGAATGGTCAGCGTCCCGGCCTGTTCGTCATAGGCGGTGTCTGTGCGCCACCAGATCTCTCGGTCCTCGGACACGCAGGCCCGGTAACCCGGCCATCCGGCGGGATAGGCCGATTCCTTCAGGCCGGTAATCCTGATCGTGCATGCCTGGTCCGCCGCGCCCGTCAGGCGGAAATAAAACCATTGCAGGAAATCCGAATGCGTGTCCCTGGGAATACGAAGCTCGATGTCCTCGGGGCTTTCGCAGCGTACAACTTCAATATTGCCGCCGTCAAAGCTTGATGAAATGGCGATGGTCATCACTCGGTCTCCACAGAATCAGGAAGGCGGCGCAGGGTCTCGCCGGCGCGTTCTGTGCGCAAGCTCTCATACCAGCTGATCGGATTTATATAGTTCAGCGAGCCATCGAGGGAAAATGTAATGAACTCCGCGCGGCCGGAAACATTCTCAATGGGTAGCAAGCCAAGTCCGCCGAGCCCGTCACTACGCGTCGCAAACCGGCTGTCAGCGCTCCGGTCGCGATTGTCGCCCATGACGAAGATGTGCCCGTCCGGAACGGTGAACAGGCGCGTATTGTCGATGCCGGGATTATCGAAGAGATCCAGCACCTCATACCGGCGTCCATTGGGCAGCGTCTCGATGAAGCGCGGATAACGGCATACGGAAACCCCGTCCGGTCGCACCACCTTGAACTGTTCCAGATTCCGGTAGGAAAGGCGCTGTTCCAGACTGTCGGTATCGCGCGGACTGCAGCGCTGGTTCGGCGACTCGATGATTTCCGTCGGCGCAATCCGCTGCTTGGGAATGGCGTCGCCGTTCAGGTATAAGGTGCCGCCGCGCATTTGCACGGTATCGCCCGGAAGGCCGATAACGCGCTTGATCCAGTCCGCGTGCTTCACCGGGTCCTTCAGCACGACGATGTCACCGCGGTCCGGATAGGAACCGAGAAGGCGGCCCTCCATCTTCGGAAGAATGCGCAGGAATGGCGACAGGTAGGAATATCCATAGGGATATTTCGTCACGACCAGCCGGTCACCGACCAGCAATGTCGGCACCATCGATTCGGACGGAATGAAGAACGGCTTTCCGATGAAAGACCAGATGCCCATCACGGCCAATGCCAGGAACAGGATATGACGCAGCTCGCGCTTCCAGTCGGTAGGCGGCTTTTTGGCTGCCGACGCGGCCTTGTCCTTTTTTCGGTACAGGATGAGATTTACTCCGGAATGACGGTGATGATGACGAAAGCCTGAGCCCAGGGATGATCGTCGGTCATGGTCAGATGCACCTCGGCCCTATGCCCTGCGGGCGTGAGTTTTTCCAGCCGCTTCGCAGCACCGCCTGTCAACGACAGGGTGGGGGCGCCTGACGGCAGGTTCACGACACCCATGTCTTTCATGAAAACCCCTTGCCGAAAACCTGTGCCGAGTGCCTTGGAACATGCCTCCTTGGCGGCAAACCGCTTGGCATAGGTGCCTGCGCGCGTGAGGGGGCGCCGTTCCGCCTTCTTACGCTCTACCGCCGTGAAAACCCTTTTTTCAAATCTCTCGCCAAAGCGCGAAAGCGAATTCTCGATACGCTCGATATTGCAGAGGTCGGAGCCGAGACCGATAATCACCGCGCCGCGTCCATCGCGGTGCGCATCTGCCGGATCGATTCTTCCAGACCGATGAAGACAGCCTCACCGATGAGGAAATGGCCGATATTGAGTTCGGTGAGTTCCGGGATCGCGGCAACGGACCCGACATTCTCCGTGGTCAGGCCGTGGCCGGCATGCACCTCCAGCCCCATCGCCGCGCCGGTCCGCGCGCCTTCGACAAGTGCCTCCAGCGCCCGTTCGCGGGCGGCCCCCGACATATTGGCATAGTCGCCGGTGTGCAGCTCCACCACGGGCGCGCCAAGCGAGCGCGCCGCTTCGAGCTGGCGCTCGTCCGCCTCGATAAACATGCTGACGCGAATTTCCGCACCGCGAAGTTCATCCACGAAGCGTTTCAGGCGGTTATGCTGCCCCGCCACGTCAAGGCCGCCTTCGGTCGTGCGCTCTTCGCGCTTTTCCGGGACGATGCAGGCGGCGTGCGGACGGTGCCGCATGGCAATGGCCAGCATCTCATCGGTCGCCGCCATTTCCAGGTTGAGCGGCAGATCGATCTCCTGCGACAGGCGTATGATGTCCGCATCGGTGATATGCCTGCGGTCTTCACGCAAATGGGCCGTGATACCGTCCGCGCCGGCCTTCGCGGCGAGTATCGCCGCCGCCACGGGGTCGGGGTGGCCGCCGCCGCGTGCGTTTCGGATCGTGGCGACATGATCAATGTTGACACCAAGACGGAGGGGGGGAAGCTTGCCGCTCATGCCGCCGCGCGCGATCCGGGCTTCACCGGGGGAATGGCAGCCAGTTCGGGCGGCAGTTTGCTCGCCTCATATGTGGGCACGTCAATCGCCAGCAGGCTGAACAGCGGTACGCCAATATCGGCGGTCCCGTTTGAACGGTCGACCAGGCAGCCGCCTGCAATCACCTCGCCGCCGGCCGCCTCGATCGCGGCAATGGCCTCCCGCGACGAGAGCCCGGTTGTTATGACGTCCTCCATCATGAAAACCTTCTGTCCCGGTGTCAGGGCAAAGCCGCGTCGCAATTCAAAGGTACCCGTTGGACGCTCGACGAACATGGAATCGACGCCGAGCTCGCGGGCGACCTCATATCCCGCGATGATGCCGCCCATGGCCGGCGATACGACCGCGGAAACGGCGCTGCGCAGGTCATCCGGCACTTTGGCAACGACCGCCGCAGCGAGGCGGGCGGCGCGGCGCGGGTCTTTCAGAACCTTCGCGCATTGCAGGAATGTCGACGAGCGGAGACCGGAAGAAAGAATGAAATGGCCTTCCAGCAGGGCTTCCGCCGCGCGAAATTCCGCAATGACCTGGTCTCTGTTCATCGTTTCTGCCGCTCCACACTGTTTACCGCTTCGCTGGTTCGAAGGGCGGCAATGATATGCGTCAGATGTTCAAGGTCGTCCACCTCAAGATCCAGAACGAACGTGCCAAAGGCTGCGTCGCGTTCGCGCACCCGCATATTGGCTATGTTCGCATCCGCACGGGCAAGGACGGTGGTAACCGACGCGAGCGCGCCGGGCGAATTTTCGAGCACGACAACCAATGTCGCGGTGCCGCGATCGGCACCTTCACCCCAGCTGAGGTCGAGCCAGTCCTTATCGGTTTCGGTCGCCAGTTCCCCGCAATCAACGACATGCACGTCGATGCCGCCAACCGCGCGGCGAATGCCGATGATCCGGTCACCGGGAATAGGATGGCAGCAGCCTGCAAGATGCACGGAGATCCCCGGTGTCAAACCCTTGATTGAGATCGTCCCGCGATCGCCGCGTTTCGCGCGCTTGGCACGGCTTCGCCGATGGATGGCGAAAAAGCCAGGCGCGAGTGCGTCGATCAAATTATCACTGGTGATATCATGCTCGCCGAGCTTTTCATAAAGCATCTGTTCGCTATTGACGTTCAGACGCGTCAGGGCTTGCGAAAACGCCTTTTTCGAAACTTCGAGCTGTAGCCTCGACACAGCCTCCTCATAGATCTCCTGGCCGAGAGCGGCAATCTCCGCTTTCCCCTGAAGCTTGATGTGTCGGCGCACCGCCGCGCGGGCCTTCGCGGTTGCGGCGAAATTTTCCCATGCCGGATCTGGTTCCTGAAATTCAGATCGCAGAATTTCCACCTGATCACCGTTCTTCAGCTGAGTCCTCAGCGGCATCTGCCTCCCGTTGATCTTTGCCCCCACGGTGGTTTTCCCGACATCCGTATGAACCGCAAACGCGAAATCGACAGGGGTGGAGCCGCGCGGCAGCTGAATAAGCTCACCTTTGGGCGTGAAACAGAACACCGTCTGCTGGTACATGGCGAGCCGGGTCTGCTCCAGCATCTCTTCTGGTGACGATGCCTGATCAAGTATTTCCAGCAGGTCGTTGATCCAGGGATATTCGCTGCGCCCGGCGCGGGCATCCTCACCGCGCTCCTTATACGCCCAATGCGCCGCGAGACCGTTTTCGGCCTCTTCGTGCATCGTCTGGGTACGGATCTGAATCTCGATTCGAAGGCGTCCCTTGTAGAGCAGCGTCGTATGGAGGCTGCGATAGCCATTGCGCTTTGGTGTCGAGATAAAGTCCTTGAACCGGTCGGGGAGGCTCGACCACTTCTGATGCAGAACACCAAGTGCGCGGTAACAGTCGTCCGGACGCTCCACGACAGCGCGAAAGGCGATGACATCCGAAAGCTGCTCAAAGGCGATGTGGCGCTCCTGCATCTTCTTGTAGATGCTGAAGGGGCGCTTTTCACGCCCGGAAACCTCCGCGTCGACGCCGTGCGTGCCCAAGGTCTTCCGAATGTCGCTGGCGATTTCGTCGATCTGCGCACCGCTGCTCTCCCGCATGCCGGCAAGACGCTGGGTAATCGACTGATATGCCTCGGGCTCCAGCTCTCTGAAGGAGATTTCCTTCATTTCGTCCATAAACTGATACATGCCAATCCGCTCTGCAAGCGGGGCATAAATATCCATCGTCTCCTTCGCGATGCGCCGCCGCTTTTCCACATTCGGAATGAAATGCAGCGTGCGCATATTATGCAGGCGGTCGGCCAGCTTCACAAGAAGGACGCGGATGTCGCCGGACATGGCAATCAGAAATTTGCGAAGATTCTCCGCCGCGCGCTCCGAATCCGTCTGCGCCTCGATCCGGGACAGTTTCGTGACGCCGTCGACAAGACGCGCGACATTGTCTCCGAACAGGTCGCGGATCTCGTCGATCGTCGCGACGGTATCCTCCACGGTGTCGTGCAGGATCGCCGTCGCAATGGTCTGGTCGTCCAGCTTCAGGTCGGTCAGGATACCTGCGACTTCAACGGGATGCGAGAAATAGGGGTCGCCATTGGCACGCGTCTGCGACCCATGCGCCTGCAGGCTGAACACATAGGCGCGGTTTAGCAGGTCCTCATTGGCGTCGGGATCGTAGGCCCGGACCTTTTCAACAAGTTCGTACTGACGAAGCATGCGCGACTATGTGGCCCGTTTCCCGCAAAGGGCAACCGGATTCGCGCGCCCGCATTCAGAAAGCCGGATGCTAGCTATCAGACCTCATATTCAGGGACGATCGGCGTCGGCTTTGGCGGCGCCGCGGCGGTCAGGCGAAGGGCTTCGGCAGCCTGCGCCATGTTCACGGCATCATCGGCCACATCATCCTCATCGATGAGAACTTTCTGCATGCCCGTGACCAGCACCTCGTTTAGATGCTTCGGCTTCACCTTCTCGGCGGCGATTTCGCGCAGCGCAACGACCGGATTCTTGTCGCGGTCCCGCTCGACGGTCAGGTCCGCGCCCGAAGAAATCTGACGGGCACGCTGTCCTGCCAGCAGAACAAGGTCGAAACGGTTCTGGATCTTGTCGACGCAATCTTCGACGGTAACGCGCGCCATGGGCGGACTCCGAAAGCTGATTCTGGTAGGAAAATTCGTCTTTGGCAACTAGGGGGCAGGGTGCCTCATGTCAAGCAAAAGCCCCTTTCCGATCCTTCACGAGGATGCCGAGCTACTGGTTATCGACAAGCCCGCCGGGCTTGCCGTGCACCCAGGGCCGAAGACGCCGCGCAGCCTTGAGGATCACCTCGACGATCTGCGGCTTGGCTTTCAGCGGAGGCCGTCGCCCGCGCACCGGTTGGACCGCGATACGTCGGGTTGCCTGGTGCTGGCACGTAACCCCAAGGCGCTGAAGCGCATGCACGGCCTGTTCGAGGCGGGCGCGGTCGCGAAAATCTACTTGGCGCTGCTGAACGGCATTTTTGAAGGCGAAGGCGAGATCGACGCGCCGCTGACGAAAATCAGCAGCAAGGAGAAGGGCTGGCGCATGGTCGTTACAGCGCCGGACATGAAAGGCGCAAAGAAAGCGATGACCCGCTGGCGCGCGCTGGAGGTGCGAGACGGAAAAACCCTCGCCGAGTTCCGCCCTCAGACCGGCCGCACCCACCAGCTCCGCATCCACGCCGCGCACGCCCTCGCCCCCATATGCGGCGATCCCGTCTACGGCGACGGCGAGGGGGCGATGAAACTGCACGCCGCCCGCATTGCATTCGACTGGCGCGGCGGGCGGCGGGTGGAGGCTGAGGCCGAGCGCTCGTTTTTTGACGAGCTGAGATCGCAATGACCGATCACGCATGGACCCCCAGCATCCGCTAGCGACATGCGGGCACGGACGGTGCGGGTCAATGGACTGGAGTTTGACATGGTGGAGGCCGGACCGCTGGCGATCACTCGTCCTTCGCGAAGTCCTCCACAGGTTCGAAGTCTTCCATTTCTTCAAAGCCATCTTTCGCGACAGGCGGATTGCCATCGAAAATTTCCGCGGTTCGGCTCTGGATGTACGCCGATTTGATCGTCGCATAGGGATCGAAGGCGTTTTCGATCAGCGGATCCGCGGTTTCCACCAGACGTGCCCGCAGTTCAATGACCTCACCGCCCGTCACGCCGAGACGTTCCGTTCCCGACAGGTTCAGCGTGCGCTCCTGAAACCGTCCCCACGGGTCGGTGACGCTATCGAGGCCAAAGCCGGCGGCATCACGCAGGCTGGACGGGCCCAGTAGTGGCAGCATGATGTAGGGGCCGGACGGAACGCCCCAAACGGCGAGGGTCTGTCCAAAATCCTCTTCCTGCCGCTCCAGGCCCAGTTCCGCGGCGCGATCCGCGAAGCCCAGAACACCATAAGTGGAATTGATGGCGAACCGGTCGACAGCGCGGAAAGCCCGCTTGATTTTCCCCTGTAGCAGGGCATTCATGAAACTGAGCGGCTCGTCGACATTATCGAGCGCATTTGTAATGCCGGTGCGCGCCGGCTTTGGCACGACAGCGCGATATCCCTTGGCAACCGGCTTGATGACGGCCTTATCGACCGCATCGTTGAAGCTGTATATCGCGCGGTTGAAGCCTTCGGCGCTGTCGCCCTCTTGATAGGCCGCAGGTGTCGTCGCGCAGGCGCCGAGAAGGGCGAGAACCGGGAAAGCCTTGATATGGGGTCTGATTTGCATTGAGGCGTCCTTCGGATGGGGGACAATCCTCCTAGACCTGCGCAAATAGATGGTCCAGATGGTCCTGTTCCCGATTGACACATAAAGAATTCTTTATATGTTGATTTCGATGACGACCTTGATCGATATGTTCCGGGCGCTTGCCGACCCAACCCGCCTTCGCATCGCAAGGCTGGCGCGGAATATGGAACTGACCGTCGGCGAACTCGCACATGTTCTGGATCAGTCGCAGCCGCGTGTTTCGCGTCATGTCCGGATACTCGCCGAAGCCGATCTGATCGACCGCCGCAAGGAGGGCAGCTGGGTTTTCGTTCGCTTCGCCGATGGCGAGCTCGCCGCCAGCGCTGGCGCCATGCTTGCGCATGAAGGCGATCCGGAGGGCGATGTCGCGCGGCTGGAAGCCGTCCGCGCAGATCGTGTCGCTGCGGCGGAGGACTATTTCGCGCAGCACGCGAGTAATTGGGACCGGCTCCGCATGCTTCATGTTTCGGATAATGAAGTCGAAACGGCGATCCAGGACATGCTTGCGCAGCGTCCGCTGGGCGCGCTGATGGATATCGGCACCGGCACCGGGCGCATGCTGGAACTGCTCGCCCCCAAGGCCAGGTCGGCGATTGGCATCGACAGGAGCGCGGAAATGCTGCGCGCCGCCCGCGGCAAGTTGGAGGCAGCGGGTCTGGGACATTGCCCGGTCAGACAGGGGGACATGTTCGCGCTGCCTGCCCGTGATGCCAGCGTGAACACAATCGTGTTGCACCAGGTTTTGCATTTCGCGCACCGGCCGGAACTCGCGATTGCCGAGGCCGCGCGTGTCCTCGCGCCCGGCGGACGCCTGCTGGTGGCCGATTTCGCACCGCATGATCACGAGGAACTGCGACGCGACCACGCGCATGCCCGGCTGGGCTTTGCGGACGACGCCGTAAATGAATGGATGGCGCAGGCGGGTCTGATCGCCAATGTGCCGGAGCATCTGGAAGGAAAGCTGACCGTGACGATCTGGCTGGGCGAAAAGCCCGCTTTGGAAGCGGAAAAGGCGGCATGACGGTCGCTCAGCCCCCAGAGTCCAAACGTGCATATGCAGGGCCCATGTTTGCCGACCTTGCCGGCGATATCGATGTTTCTTTCGAATTTTTTCCGCCGCGCACGGACAAGATGGAAGAAAGCCTGTGGAAGGCCGTCACAACGCTTGAGCCGATGCGGCCAAAATTCGTCAGTGTGACTTATGGCGCTGGCGGTTCCACGCGTGACAGGACGCATGCCACTGTGGCGCGCCTGGTGAAGGAGACATCGCTAACGCCTGCAGCGCATCTGACCTGCGTGGATGCAAGCCGCGGTGAAATCGATGAAATCGCCGACGCCTATTGGGAGGCGGGCGTGCGCCACATCGTCGCGCTGCGCGGCGATCCTCCGCGTGAGGGAGAAGCGTTTCGCGCGCATCCTGAGGGATACGACTGCGCGGCAAGCCTGGTCGAGGGTCTGAAGAAGCGCCATGATTTCGAGATTTCGGTGGCGGCATATCCGGAACAGCATCCGGAATCCGGCTCGCTCCAGTCCGACCTCGATAATCTGAAGCGTAAGCTGGACGCAGGCGGAACGCGGGCAATTTCGCAGTTCTTTTTCTCCGCCGACGCCTTCTTCCGCTTTCGCGACGCAGCGGCTGCGGCCGGTATCGATGCGCCGCTCGTGCCTGGCATATTGCCGGTCAGCAATTTTGCGCAGACGCGCAAATTCGCCGACGCGAACGGCACGGATTTGCCGGGCTGGCTGGAGCGGCTGTTCGAAGGCCTTGAGGATCATCCGGACGCACGCAAGCTCGTGGCGGCGACAGTGGCCGCGGAAATGTGCCGCCGACTATATGCGGGCGGGATTCGCCACTTCCATTTTTACACGCTGAACCGGGCAGAACTTAGCTATGCGATCTGTCACATGCTTGGCATGCGGCCATCAGCAGGAGGCGCATCATGAGCATTCGCAGCGATTTCGACGCGTTGAGGCGCGAGCGCATTCTGATCAAGGACGGGCCCTATGGTACCGCGATCCAGAATCGAAAATTGACCGAGGCCGACTATCGCGGCGACAGCGGGCTGACCGCGGACCAGAGGGGGAATAATGACCTGCTCAATTTGACGTGTCCCGATCTGATCCGCGAGATTGCGGATGAGTATCTCGATGCGGGCGCGGATATTCTGGCGACCAATACGTTTAACGCGACGAAAATCAGTCAGGGCGATTATGACGCCGAGCATCTGGTCGGCGATATCAACCGGTCGGCAGCGCGCGTCCTGCGTCAGGCGGTCGATGCCCGTCAGGATGGCAGGCGCCGTTTCATCTGCGGTGCGGTTGGCCCGACCAACAAGACGCTCAGCATCTCGCCAGACGTCAATAATCCGGGATTCCGCGAAGTCGCTTTCGACGGTGTGAAGGCGGTTTACCGCGAGCAGATCGACGCGCTGGTCGAGGGCGGTGTGGACATCATTCTGATCGAAACGGTCTTTGACACGCTAAACGCCAAGGCGGCGGCGATGGCGGCGATGGAAGCGGGTGACGATCTGGGCCGCGATCTTCCGGTAATGCTGTCCATGACGCTGACGGATATGGCGGGGCGCAATCTGAGCGGTCAGACGGTCGAGGCGTTCTGGTATTCCGTGCGGCATGTGAAGCCGCTGACGATCGGGCTCAACTGTTCCTTTGGCGCCACGGAATTGCGCCCGCATGTTGCCGCGTTGGCGAAAGTCGCCGACGCGCCGGTGATGGTGTATCCCAATGCCGGCCTGCCCAATGAAATGGGCGAGTATGACGAGGCCGCCGAGACGACCGCCGCGCTCGTGAAGAGCTGGGCCGACGAGGGGTATGTCAACGCGCTTGGCGGCTGCTGCGGCACCACGCCTGAGCACATTGCCGCCATGTGTGCGGCCGTCAGGGGCGTCGCCCCGCGCCAGTTGCCGGATATGGCCGCGGCAATGCGCCTGTCCGGTCTCGAGCCCTTCACGGTGGCGGCATGACCTCTTCAGCGACCAGTTTTATCAATGTCGGCGAGCGTACCAACGTCACGGGGTCCGCGCGCTTCAAGAAGTTGATCATGGCGGACGACTATGACGCGGCGGTTGAAGTGGCGCGGCAGCAGGTCGAAAACGGCGCGCAGATCATCGATGTCAATATGGACGAGGGGCTGCTGGACGCGGCGCACGCGATGGAGACTTTCCTGAAGCTGATCGCCGCCGAGCCCGACATTGCGCGTGTGCCCGTGATGATCGATTCGTCGAAATGGAACGTCATCGAAACCGGGCTGAAATGCGTCGCCGGCAAAGCAATCGTGAATTCCATCAGCATGAAGGAAGGCGAAGCTGCGTTTCTGGATCATGCGCGTAAGGTTCGGCGCTACGGCGCGGCGGCGATCGTCATGGCGTTTGACGAGACCGGGCAGGCGGATACCGCTGCGCGTAAGATCGAAATCTGTGAGCGCGCCTATAATCTATTGGTCGCGGACGGGTTTCCTGCCGAAGATATCATCTTCGATCCCAATGTGTTCGCCGTGGCGACCGGCATCGAGGAACATAATAATTACGGCGTCGACTTCATCGAGGCGACGCGGGAGATCAAGAAACGTTGTCCGCACGCGAAGATTTCGGGCGGCCTCAGCAATCTCAGCTTCTCGTTCCGCGGCAATGAGCCGGTGCGGCGGGCCATGCATTCGGTGTTCCTGTATCACGCCATCCCGGCGGGCATGGACATGGCCATCGTCAATGCCGGACAGCTCGACATTTACGACGATATCGATCCGGAACTGCGCGATGCCTGCGAGGATGTCGTCCTCAACCGGCGCGAGGATGCGACCGACCGGCTGCTGGATCTGGCGGAGCGATATAAGGGCGGCGGCGCGAAGGCGCAGGTAAAGGATCTGGCATGGCGTGAGCTGCCGGTCGCGGAACGACTGAGCCATGCGCTGGTGAAGGGCATGGATGAATTCGTCGTCGCCGATACCGAGGAGGCGCGGCAGTCGGCTGAGAAGCCCATCCATGTCATCGAAGGCCCGTTGATGGACGGTATGAACATTGTCGGTGACCTGTTCGGGTCCGGCAAGATGTTCCTGCCGCAGGTGGTGAAGTCCGCGCGCGTCATGAAGAAGGCCGTCGCGCACCTCATTCCCTTTATCGAGGATGAAAAGGAAGAGGGCGCCCGCGCCAAGGGGCGCATCGTCATGGCCACCGTCAAGGGCGATGTGCACGACATCGGCAAGAATATCGTCGGCGTGGTGCTGCAGTGCAATAATTTCGAGATCATCGACCTGGGCGTCATGGTGCCGTGGCAGGATATCCTGAAAGCCGCGAATGAGAATGACGCCGATATCATCGGACTAAGCGGTCTCATTACGCCGTCGCTCGATGAGATGGTGACGGTGGCAGAGGAAATGCAGAAGGCCGGGATGACCATGCCGCTGCTGATCGGCGGGGCGACGACTTCCAAAGTGCATACGGCGCTGAAGATCGAGCAGGCTTATGCAGGGCCGACGCTGCATGTTCTTGATGCCAGCCGTGCCGTGGGCGTGGCGAGCGCCCTGACGTCCGATGGTCCTGGCGGCGGTGAACTCGTCGAGAAAACCCGTAGCGATTATGAAAAAATTCGTATCGACCGGGCCAATAAGGGACAGTCAAAACTGACGCCCATCGCTGCGGCGCGCGCAAATGGGTTCGTTGCTGACTTTGCCGAATATAAACCGCCGCGACCGAATATCGTGGGAACGCAGCTGATTGACGATGTCACGGTCGGGATGCTGCGCAGCTATATCGACTGGACGCCGTTTTTCCGTTCGTGGGAACTGGCGGGCAATTATCCGGCGATCCTCACGGATGAAGTCGTGGGGGAAAGTGCGACATCCCTGTTCGGCGATGCCCAGGCAATGCTCGACCGGATCGAGAATGAAGCGTGGCTAACGCCGCGCGGAGTCGCTGGCTTCTGGCCGGTAAAGCGTGACGGCGATGATGTTGTTGTTTTCGCCGACGAAGCGCGGACTGATGAAATCGCGCGATTTGCGATGCTGCGTCAGCAGATGGTGAAGCGGGCAGGGCGCTCGAACATGTGTCTGGCCGATTTCATCTCCCCCGAAGCGGACTGGCTGGGCGGGTTCACCGTGACGGCAGGGACCGGTATCGAGCCGATTTCGGCCCGCTTCAAGGTGGAAAATGACGACTATTCCGATATCCTTCTGAAAGCGCTCGCCGACCGGCTGGCGGAAGCCTTTGCCGAGTTTCTTCACGCGCGAACCCGGCGCGAATTGTGGGGATATTCGCCAAACGAACAGCTGTCGGACGAGGACCTGATCAAGGAGCGGTATCGCGGTATACGGCCCGCGCCTGGCTATCCTGCCTGTCCCGATCACACGTTAAAGCCCACATTGTTTGGCCTTTTGGACGCGACGTCGCAGACCGGTGTCACGCTGACGGAATCGATGGCGATGCTGCCTGCCTCGTCCGTATCGGGCTTCTATTTTGCCCATCCGGACAGCCAGTATTTCGGCGTTGCGCGGATCGGACGCGACCAACTGGGGGACTATGCCGCCCGCCGCGGCCTCGACATTGACGATGCCGAACGCTGGTTGCGGCCAAATCTGTAACGCGCACCCAAAACGTCTGGCTGTCAGTTTTGATCGCCGCACCGGTTTCGCGACCGAGCTGCGCAGGTGCATTTAATGGTGCGTCATTTTGTGCTAGGGAGCACGCAGCATGGGACGGCAAATCAAACCGGAAAAGATGCCAGTTGAGAGGCTGAGCGACGGTCAGCGCGATGTATTGCGTCTGGTATTCCTACATATGTCATCAAAGGATATCGCCCGCGAAATCGGGATTTCCCCGCATACGGTCGATCAGCGCGTGAAGCGTGCCATGGGTATCCTGAAAGTCACAAATCGCTGGGAAGCGGCTAGAATCCTGGCGGAAAGTGAAGGCGCGGTCGGATATGATGGCGACCTGAAACGGTACCAGTCATTGGTATACCAATCGCCGGACATCGACGATGCGGCTGTTGCGGCGTCACCTTCCTCGCATACCGGCCATGGGGGTCGGTACGAGGAACAGGAGCTACCGGCACCGCAATTTCACGATAGCGCGGCAGCCGCCATACCATCCGATGTCTATGCTGAGACCGGGGGCTGGGCGAGCGGCCAGGTCTTGCCGCTACCGCAAGGGCGGGGGGCGCAAAACACGCTGAGCATTCCTGTCAGGCTGGCATGGATGATCGCAATCATCATCGGGGTCATGATTGGTTTCGGTGCGCTGATGGCGGGCGTGGAGGCCTTGGGGCAGATGCTCTGACGAGTTCGTGATATTCGGTATCTGGTTGTTCTCTTTCCTTGATCATTCAAGGGCTCGCAATTGGCGGGTAGAGAGAGATGCGTACAATGCTCAATCAACGACTGGCTGCGGCCCAGAAAGTCGCCGTCCGGCTTCATGCCGCGGAGGAGGCGCTGGACGCCGCTCTTGCGGAAACGGCGCATCTGACTGCATCCATGCCGACAGCGCGCGCCGAGGCGGGTGTCTCCGCAATGTTCGGCCAAGACGCGCTGCTGTTTGCGAACGAAGCCATCAGCGCACTGGTCGCCGCGCGCGGCGCCCTTCTCGAAACGCATCGGAAGCTTGATGAAACCAAGAATCAGATGGGGCTGCGTACCTATATGGGTCCAGGCGGCCCGAAGCCAATCCCAACCGGCGGCGAGGAAAGCCAGCCTGTTCGTCTCAGTGTGGTTGGTGAAGCGAGCTAATCCGCGCTTTGCCGGATCACGTCGCGGTTCCATCCCCACTCCCCTCGGAGTTGCGACGTGATCTACACCTGGGTTTTGCCCCTCATCTTTTGGAGTGTCCTTGCCCTATGTGGGCTTTACAGCCTCAAACATGGCGGCCCTTTGGAGCGCCGCGTTTTCGTGGCCATCCTGGTGCTGGCGGCAAGCCAATTGCTGTTCAGCCTGTTGACGGACGCGAAATACGAATCGACGGAAATGCTGGCTCTCGTGCCGGACATGGCGCTCGCGATTTACCTGATGGTGATTGCCCTGACGACGGACAGGTTCTGGCCTTTATGGGCCGCAGCGTTTCAGAGTGTGGCCGTGCTGACGCATCTGGCCGTTCTTGCGATGCCGCACATGATGCCAACAGCCTATGCTGTGGCACAGGGCCTGTGGCTATACGGCGTGCTGATCGCGCTCGTGCTCGGGATACGATCAGTGAAGACCGGCGTGACCAACCCGGTGGACGGGAGAGTGTCGCCCTCCTGACAAGATTATTCGCGCTTGCGGGCCATAAGCAGCCTCGGGCGCTGGCGACGCGTCTGCTGCTTGATGGTGACGGCCTGGGGGCGGTGATGACAGGAAGCGCCGCCGCGAAGCCCTCGCAAATGGCTGAACAGCCGGATGATGTGGCTGCGTTCGCCCTCCTGTCGGCCGTCCGTGATCTGATACGGCATACTTTGCGCCGGGAGGCGATGACCCGTCCGATCATGTCTACGCGCAAGGCACTGCTGGACTACCTTCACGCAGAGATCAGCCACTTGCCCACCGAGCGACTGCTGGTTCTCTTCCTTGATGACAAGCGGCAGCTCTTGTCTGAGGATGTGCTCGCTTATGGCGATGTGGGTGTGGTGGAAGCGTCTCCGCGGCAAGTGTTCGGGCGAGCGCTTCGGCTGGGAGCCGAGCGGATCGTTCTTGCCCATAATCATCCCTCCGGAGATCCTGCGCCGAGCCCGGAGGATGTTCGTGTGACCCGGCAATTGGCGACGCTGGGTAGACGCCTCAATGTGACCCTGGAGGATCACCTGATCATCGGTCGGCGAGGCTGGTTCAGCTTGCGGGCATCGAATCTGATATGACGCAGCAGTCGATCGACATCGAGGTACTGACATCCGCATTTTCAGAGGTGATGCCTTGCGAGCGTGCGAGGTCATTGGCGATCAATGCGCTTGAAGGCCTCAAATCACTCCCGGGCGTTTTGGAAAGTAGCAGTCTCGCCCTGACTGATCTGAAGCTGGATACGGCCGCAATCGCGGTCGTGCGCCAGCTTGGTACCGAAATGCGCCGCAGCCTGGCGCGTTCCTTTGCCGGACAATCCATGCGCGAGCATGCAAAGGCTTTCCACGAATATGTGTTGCTGTTGCGTACGTCGCTGAAATGTGAAGAGGTACGGTTGTTACTGTTCGACGCCTGTCATTCCCTCACCGCCGACATCTCGTGCCATTCACATGATGTCCGTTCGGAGACGCCGGTATTTCGGGATATTGTGCAGCAAACCCGTCTGGCCCGCGCGCAATCATACATGCTCGTCCATCACGAGCCGGCGGACGTGTCCCGCGTATTTATAAATAGGCTGACGACCTGCTGTTTGTCCGCCGGGCTCGTCCCATTTTCAACCGAATCGGAGCCTTTTCCACGATTGCAACGCAGCGTTAGCCGAATATAGTCTCCTCCATCTGAGAGATGCCAAGGGAAGTTGTTGCAGTGGTTGCGGACGCGTTTGATCATGAGATAGCCAGACGGTATTTTGGCGTGTCGGAACCTGATGAGCTGGCGGCGCTGGTGCGGACCGAGGCACCGCAGACATTGCGACGCGCGGCGAGCGCCCTTCCGGATCAAGAGAGCTGCTTTCGCATCTGGCTGGCATGTTTCGCGTTCCGGATCAACGTCCTGCCGCAGGACCTTCTTTCCGATCCGCGGTTTATCGCCCGCGCGGACGCACTGATTGCCGTACGCAAATCGGCGGAGTCCGCCTGAACGCGCTCCGCCGATCCGGTTTCATTGCGGTTTGCGTTATTGCAGGTCTTCAACCGAAACCCAGCCCTTCGTGCCGTAATTGTCAGCGACCTCGACGAACAAACCTTCGCGATTTCCCGTTGGAGTAAGTTCCGTTTCCGGGCGCAATGCGCGCACAGGGTCACTGTCAGCGGATGCAGCGGCGTACATATTTGTATCAATTGCCGTCTTATATGCCGTCACGACCGTCGCCGTTGCCGGAGAAGCGGCAGCCGACGCCGCCGTTGTGAGGGCGCCCGCCTGTGCAACGAGGCTGTTATAAGCTTCGATAAAGGCGCTGGTCAGCATCCTGCCGTCCTTTGAGGCCGTATACTGCCCTGTGGCATTGCCATAGGCGGCGGCGTGCCATGATGATCCGCTCAGAAGCTTGATCGTGCTTTTTTGCGACTTTCCGGTCGAACTCACCAGTGTCATCCCATTGGCGGGGTTTACCATACGCAGGCCTGCCGAGACGGTTTTCTTCTTGCCGCCAAGGCCACCGAACATGCCAAGCGCTGCGCCGACGCCCGGGATACGGGCCGCGCCCGCATGCAGCAGGCCCTGCGTTGCCGCCGCCTTGCCCATGCTGAACGCCTGATCGATCTCCTCGGCACTACCCGCATTGGCCGACATCAGATACTGCGCGGCCTGGCCGCTCGTGGGATCGACCAGCGTGAAACAGCCGGACTTCGCGACGAGCTCGCCGATCAGGCCGCGCGGGCTGGCAAGGCCGAACTTGGTCCAGCCCTGCGTATCGCCGTCCGTGATCGCGACACTGCTATAGGGCGCATCGCAGGATACAAGCTCGACTTCCTTCTTTCCCCGAGCCGCGCTTGCTGGCGCGGCAATCACGGCGGCCACCGCCAACACTGCGGCGAGTGTTTTCATACGCATAAATTCTCTCCCTGTTACGAACATGCTGATGAGAGAAATCGTATGAACCAGAGTAAACGCGTTCAAATGACGAAAGCTGACTTTCGGTTTCCGGAGGGTTTTTCCAAAGGGCACTTTTTTGGGTGGTTTTGTTACCGTTTGGAGGATAGAGCGCACGGCCTGTCCAGGATGCGGAGCGGTGGCCGAGTGGTCGAAGGCGCACGCCTGGAAAGTGTGTAAAGGGTAACCCCCTTTCGTGGGTTCGAATCCCACCCGCTCCGCCAGCTGCCGACATCGACGAAAGGGCCGCCTCCCGTGAAGGAGACGGCCCCGGCATTGGGAATATGGTGACCGCGTCAGGTCGCCTTGCGGCGGCGTGCGGCGCCAAGTGCGAGAGCGCCAAGCCCGAGAAGGCCGAGCGCGCCGGGCGCTGGCACCTGCGGCGGGATTTCGGGGATGATGATATCGAGGAGCGCGATTTCAAGGTCGAGCGCGTCACCGAGGCTGACGCCTGCCGCGCCGGCGTCGATTTCAAGCGCGAACGTATCGTCACCTGTCAGGAGCGCCGTCGAGAAGCTCAGGAAAATCTCCCGGGCGAAGCCGAACTCGGTGTCGATCAACTGCACATTCGTGTCCTGCTCGATCCCGTTCAGAGAAAATGTATAGGTGCGGGGACGATCCGCGAATTTTTCGACAATGCGCAGCGATCCGGTGGCGGACCCCGTCTGCGCGTCGTTCACCACGCCATCGACATCGTAGGAAAAGGTCAGGACCGATGCCACGCCGGTATCGTTGGACAGCACCGCGTCACCGCTGTCGGTGCGCACATTCGCGCCGCTTGGCGCGCCATTGCTGTTGCTGTCGACCGTAAGCGTCGTCGTACGGTCGAATACGTTGCCGCCTGGGGTGATCACTGTCATCGAAACGACTGTGCCAGCCGTTGTCGCCAGGGGATTGGGAGCGAAGGGTGTATCAAAGCCATCCAGAGGAATCACGGCTGCGCTTGCGCCGCCGGCGGCTGCCAGTGCCATAGACGCGGCGATGAATGTCGAAGTCAGTTTATACATATCTTATACCTTGAATGACCGGGGCAATTCCCATTGACACCGGCCCAGCAACGTCCGTGCCATCATGTCATATATTAGCAGGTTCAGCTTGTTGATCGGTTAGCGGCTGATTAACCCATGAAAAAATGTAAAGTGCGCCGACAGTTGCAATGTTCTTCCGAAACCGCGGACCGCTGGGAGAACATGTCTTTTCGTTCGTTTTCAGGGCAACGCCCGCAGGTTTTCGAGGAATTGCACTTGCGCCATTGGTGACGAGATTTGGATTATGACCGCGATCATTCGGACCATCGACCTTGAGACGACGGGCTCGCGCCCGCCCGCGCATTCCGTCTGCGAGATTGGCTGGCAGGATGTTGGACGGGACGGGAACGGCATATGGAATCTGACTGGCGGAAGCGGCGCGTTTCTTGTCGATCCAGGACGCGGCATTCCCCCGGCGACGCAGGCTGTGCACCATATCGCCGATGAGGATGTGAAGGGCGCGCCGCCCTGGCACGAGGCCGCGCCGCTTGTTCTGCAGGGCGGCGATTTTGTCGCCTTCGCCGCGCATAGGGCTCGTTTTGAAACGCGGTTTTGCACACCGGCGCTTAGCCGCGGGGTGCCCTGGATATGCACATGGAAATGCGCGCTCAGACTATGGCCGGAGAGTCCGGGCTTTTCCAACCAGATGCTGCGATATTGGCGCAAACCGACGGGGCTGGAACGCGCCAAAGGCCTGCCAGTCCATCGCGCCTTTCCGGATGCCTATGTCACTGCCCATCATTTGCGCGATATGCTTCTGGAGACGAGCATCGCGCAGCTGATCGCATGGAGTAAGCTACCGGGGCTGCTTCCCCGCGTGCCTTATGGAGCTGACAGGGGCGCGGTTTTCGCTGAACTGCCGATAGAGGCGCTGACCCGCTATTTGAAGGATCGCAACGAAGATGTCCGTTACAGCGCCCGCATGGCGCTGGAGCATCGCGGGATGCGGGTGCCAGAGCCACGGCAAGCTGCCCAGAACACGCTGCTGTAGCGTCTTGCCAGACCTTCGTTATAAGCCGCGAACATGAGCGATATACCGGAAACCGTAACTGACCCGTCCCGCCAGGACGCGCTGGAGGATGGCCAGCTGAGGGGCAGCTTCGTCGAGTCGGTGGAAGTCGCCCTTGATGAGGGCGATGAAGCGCGCGTGCAGGAACTGGTCGAGCCGCTCCATAATGCCGATATCGCCGATCTTATCGAGCAGGTCCCGCCGAACGATCGCGCGGCGCTCGCAGCGGCGCTGGGTGATAAGCTCGACCCGGAAATCATCGCCGAGATGGACGATCAGGTTCGCGAGGACCTGATCGATATTCTGCCGCCCGAACGTGTGGCGCAGGTGCTGGGCGAACTCGATACCGATGATGCCGTTGCCATTGTCGAGGATCTCGACGAGTCCGACCAGCGGGCGGTTCTCCTTGAACTGGACCCCGATGACCGCGCGGCCATCGAGGAAGCACTGGGCTATCCGGAGGAATCCGCCGGCCGACTGATGCAGCGCGAGCTGATCGCCGTGCCGGACCATTGGAGTGTCGGGCAGGTCATCGACTATCTTCGCGGCGGCAGCGACGAGGAGCTTGCCGAGGACTTTTACGAGATATTCGTCACGGACATGCGCCATCATCCCATCGGCACCATCATGCTGTCGCGCATGCTTCGCGCGCCGCGGGATCGGTCGGTGCGTCATATCATGGAAAAGGAGCAAACGCTGATTCCCGTTTATATGGACCAGGAGGAAGTCGCGCTAAGGTTCCAGAAATACAATCTGATTTCCGCGGCCGTGGTCGATGATGACGAGCGGCTGGTCGGGGTGATCACGGTCGATGACATCGTCGATATCGTGCAGCAGGAGGCTGACGAGGACTTTCGCAAGCTGACGGGTGCGGAAGAGGGCGGCCTTAACGAGCGGACGCGCGATATTGTTCGCCAGCGGCTGCGCTGGCTCGTCATCAATCTGGGGACGGCCGTGCTGGCATCGCTTGTCATCGGCGTCTTTGCGAGCACCATCGAGACGATTGTCGCGCTCGCCATCCTGATGCCCATCGTCGCAAGCCTTGGCGGCAATGCGGCAACGCAAACCATGGCGGTGACGGTGCGCGCGCTGGCGACTGACGAATTGACCGAGGCGAATACGCGGCGCACCATCATCAAGGAAATTCGCGTAGCCGTCATTAATGGCGTGGCCATCGCCGTGCTGATCGGACTTGGGACCTGGGCGTTCTTTCAGGACCCGAAACTGGGCGCGGTGATCGCGCTTGCGATGGTCGGGAATATCATGGTGGCTGGCCTGGCAGGCGTGCTCGTGCCCATGACGCTCGATCGGATGGAGATTGATCCCGCGATCAGTTCGTCAGTCTTCGTTACCATGACCACCGATGTCATGGGTTTCTTCCTGTTTCTGGGGCTGGCGAGTGTCGTCCTGCTGTGAGCGGTGCCGGACTGTTGAATCTGACGAAGACGGCGGTCGGCGTTGCAAGTGTGCAGGCGCTGGCGACGCGCAATGCGGCGCGCACGCGGGACTGGCAGGGCAGCGCCGCCTGCGCGATTTACACACGCTATCGCCCGAAGGATTATGAGCGACTGGTTGGCGGCTCGCTTTTCTGGATCATCAAGCATGTGATTTCCGTGCGCCAGGAAATCCTGGGGTTCGAACAGGCAACATGGAAAGGGAAGCCGGGCTGGCGCATCTGGCTTGCCCCTGAGATGAAACCCGTATCGCCGCGTCGCAAGCGCGCGCATCAGGGCTGGCGCTACCTGAAGCCGGAGGACGCGCCGATTGACCTTGGCGGCGGGGACGCCGATCTTGGCGAAATGCCGGTGAAAATGGCCCAGACGCTCGCGCGGCTGGGCCTTATCTGATTTACACCAGATTTGACCTGTTAGTCACAGGTGACGGTGCCGGAGCCTTTGATTTCCGATTCGCATTTGGCGCCGCCGGAAACGCTGATATCGCCCGAGCCTGCGACTGACCCCTTGGCTGTGCGGCTGGCACTGGCGAGGATGTCACCTGATCCCGCAATACGAGCGTCGAGTGTCGTGCAGGTCAGCTCTTCGGCCTCAATGGATCCGCTACCGGAAATGCGATAGCTGCCATCGCGGCATCTGCCAGCGGCACCGATATCGCCCGAGCCCGATACCGCAATATTCAGCGTTTCCGCCGTTACATTTCCGACAGAAAGATCGCCTGCGCCGGACACGGCAAGGCTGACTTCGTCGCCGACCATATTGTCGACATTGACATCGCCGGAACCGCCAAGGCGCGCGCTCGACAGGCGGGGGACAGTGACCGTGATGTTGAGCCGTCCTTTCGAACTGGACCAGTCGAACCATTTGTCGCTCTTGCGGTTGCCCAGTTCAAGCGTACGGCCGTTCACCTCCACGACCAACCGGTCGATCTCTTCCTGCGGACCGCTGGCCGTCACGCCCTGCGCGCTTCCCGTGACAATCTCGACATTGAAGGCGCCGCCGACCTCTATCTTCTCGAAATTTCCGACCATCCAGCTTTTCTCAGCCGCATGAACGGGCGCGCATGACATCAGCATCAGGGTGGACGAAGCGGCCGTGAACAGGAAAGGTCGTAACATATGTAATCTCCCAGCGTGTTATTGTCATAATACACCGGGATTCACGTCGCGTAAATGCCTGTCTGCGAGAAAGCCGGAACTTGCACTATCAGACTTGGCGGAATGGGAAATGTCAGCATGAAATCACTCATCCTTTTGGGCGCGTTGTTCGCTTCGGTATCATCCGCGTCGAATATGTCGCCGTCGCGGGCGGATGCGAATCCGGCGCTCTTCAGCGTGGCTGACGAGGACACGACCATCTATCTGCTGGGCACCGTACACATTCTGGACGAAGACACCGTCTGGTTCGACGATGAGGTGAAGACCGCCTTCGATGCGTCGAGCGAACTGGTGATCGAAATGTTGGAGCCATCGCCAGCCGAGATGCAGTCAATACTTCTCTCAAAGGCGATCGATACCACCGGCCCCACGCTCAGCCAGACGCTGAAGCCGGAAACCATGGCGAGATTGACGGAGGAGGTGGCGAAGGGAGGCATATCACTAAGCGCGCTCGAGCCCATGGATCCATGGTTCGCAGCCTTGACGCTTGTGCAGTTCCAGTTCCAGCGGGCCGGACTTTCACCGGAAACCGGCGTCGAGAAAATCCTTACCAGCGCTGCCAAGGCGAGTGGCAAATCCGTGGCTGGCCTGGAGGAGTTCGCGTGGCAGATCGACCTGTTCGACAGCTTGCCGGAAGATCAGCAGGTCGAGTTTCTGGAACAGGGCATTGCCGATCTGGCGGATGCGGAGACGTACATAAGCCAGCTGATCGAAATATGGTCGGCGGGTGACGTCGACAGGCTTGCCAACCTCGTCAATGAAAGCCTGGCACAGGATGATAATCTGCGCGCGCGACTGCTTGTGAACCGCAATGCGAGCTGGGCAGAATGGATCGAAACGCGCCTGAAAGATCCGGGTACGGTATTCATGGCCGTGGGCGCGGGTCATCTTGGCGGAGAAGATAGTGTGCAGGACATGCTGGCGGAACGCGGTTTGGTCGTCATGCGCGTTGAGGATTAGGGGGAAAGCCGACCCTTAAGGCGCCCTGGTATAGAGCATGGGATCAACCGGCGTACCGCGCCGCCGCAACTCGACATAGAGATCGCCATCGTCCCCCATACGCCCGATCGGCGTGCCACCCGGGACGACGTCGCCGACGTTCCCGCTGGTGCGGGCCAGACCGGACAGGATCGTCAGCATGTCGTTCTCATGTTCGATGATGACGATCTCACCATAGTTCCGATAGGCGCCGATATAGGCGATCTCGCCAGCGGCCGGCGCTGTGACGACGGCACCGCCGCGCGTGGCGACGCTCGTTCCGCGTTCCAATACGCCGACTTCGTTGGGCACGCCAAAGGCGCGGGTAATGCGGCCAGCCGCAGGCGCACGATAGCCAAAGGACGCAATTTCGCGGGCGCTTGGACGGTATGACCGCAGCCGCCGCCAGGGGCGTGCGTCCGCGCTTTGTGCCAGGGCGTCGTCAAGCCCCTTCAGGTCGACAGCCAGCGCCGCGAGTTCGCGCGTGCGTTCCCGCGCCGCTTTCGCGTCGGCGCCAATCGCGTCGCCTTCCTTTCGCAATTTGGCATCCTCCCCGTCGAGGGCGGCGAGACGCTGGGCCAATGCGGCGAGCGTATTTTTGAGCTCGCCCCGGCGCGTTTCGGCCCGTTCACGCAGGCGGCGCGTTCTGGCCAGCTGCGTGGTCAGATCCTGCGTTTTCAGCGCAAGCTCTGGCCGGATGGCATCGATCAGCGCGGCGACCCGCGCCGTCTCGATCGCGTCTTCGGTCGCCAATAGCGCGGCGGCGGCCGGGCGGCGTGACATGCTTTGCAGGGCGGCGAGCAGGCGTGAGACTTCTCCGCGCCGTGAGGAAAGCGCTGCAACTTCTTTACGGCGACGTGTTTCCAGCGACGCGATGATGCGTTCCAGGCGGGTCGCGCGGCGTTCCGCTGCCTGCGCGCTGATGGCAAGTTCGCGGCGGCGCTCTCTCGCGGCTGCGACTTCGGACGCCTTGTCGGCAACCTGCCTTTCAAGTTTGCGCGCCTCAGCGTCAGCCTGAAGGGCGCGCTCTTCCGCCCGCTCGGCATTCTGTGCGAACGCGGGAACCGCGAACAGCAGCCCGGACAGGATGGCGATGCGGACCATTTGGCTATCCTTCACGATGATAGGGATGCCCCGCAAGGATCGATTCTGCGCGGTAGAGCTGTTCGGCAAGCATGGCGCGCAGTAACAGATGCGGCCATGTTGCCCGGCCAAATGCAAGGACCAGATCGGCCGATGCGCGCAGGGCATCGTCATGACCGTCCGCCGCGCCAATGAAGAAGCGGGCTTCCCGCACGCCGCCGTCACGCCAGCTTCCGATCCTGTCCGCCAGCTGCCGCGACGTCAGCGATTCGCCGCGTTCATCCAGCGCGATGGTTACGCTGGGCGAGGGCGCTTCGGCCAGCTTGCCGCCACGTTCCGGCAGTTCGGTCAGCAGCAGCTTGGGCCGTGTGCGGGCGCTGTACCTGTTAACCAGCTCCGCCTCCGCCCCACGGCCGATCTTGCCACGTGCAATGATATGAAGGCGCATCGAGAGCGGCGAACCCGGCGCGCGCTATTCTTCGATGGCACGCGTATCGGGGGCCGCGCCTTCGGGCACGACATCCATGCCCCACATCTTCTCGAGATTGTAAAAGCTGCGAACCTCGGGACGGAACAGGTGCACGACAATGTCGCCTATATCGACCAGGACCCAGTCGGCAGCCGGCAGACCCTCTATGCGAACGGGGCGTCCGGTTTCCTTTTTCACGCGTTCGGACAGCTTCTGTGCCATGGCGGCGACCTGGCGTGTCGAGCGGCCCGACGCGATGATCATGTGATCCGCGATCTCGGACTTTCCGGCGAGAGGTATGTCGACCAGGTCGACCGCCTTGTCATCCTCAAGGCTTTGCAGAACGAGATTGTGGAGGCCGTCATCGGGGAGATCAGTGAGCGTAGCTGGCACTAGGGGTCAATCCTTGTCGGTAGCGGATGGGGAAGAAAGATAACGTGCAGCCCAATCGGGGTTGCGCGCGCGAATGGCTGTCGCAGATGTGGGGTCGAGCGGAATGTTCAAGAGAACGATCGCAGGAGGACTCCAGTTTCGCCATTGCCTTGCATGCGCCCGCCGCTTTTGAAACCGGCGCAACCAGCCCATCGCAGGAGCGCGCCGGGCGCTGCCAAGATACGCCCGACGGGCCAGAACCGCAATCGGCAAGCTGTGGGCAAGCTTACGCCAGTCTTTCCAGCGATGTAGCTGTGCAAGATTGTCACTGCCCATCAACCAGATGAAGTCGTGCTGCGGGTAGCGGCGGAGCATTTCGCGCGCGGTGTCGACGGAGTATCGCGTGCCAAGCTCCGTTTCCAGCGCCAGCGGTCTTATGGGCGCCCGGCGGGCCATCCCTTTCGCCGACGCCAGACGTGCCTCTAGCGGCGCCATTTCCGTTGCCGGTTTCAGCGGGTTCTGCGGACTGACCAGCCACCAGACTTCATCAAGGCCAAGTTTATCGATGGCCTGCAGGCTGATGTGCCGGTGACCGCCATGTGCCGGATTGAATGAACCGCCCAAAATGCCGATGCGGCTCATGAGCGGTCTGGGGCGTCGCGCTTTGTGGAGGGCGCGCGGGCATGTTTAACGATGCCCTGATGAAAGTCGCGCACGAACGGACTGTTCCTGACGACGCGATCGAATATCCACTGGACGACCTTGCCGCCGCCCGACAGTGGCCGTTCGACATGCACAAGAAGGTTCAGCCGGGGTTCCGCCGTACGATTCCATGCTTCGTGCCGCCGCGTGTCGTCGAAAACGAACCACTCGCCTTCGCGCCAGGCATGCGTGTGATCCTCAACCCGGATCGCGCAGTCGCCCGGCGGCACGTCGAGCGACAGATGACAGGTCAGCATGCCTTTCGTGACCCCTGAATGTTCGGGCAGGTGCGCTCCGGGCTGGTGCACTGAAAACATGGCAGAAATCATGCCGGGAATGCGTTCCACCAGAGCCGCCGTCTTCGGATAGCGGGCGCAGTTCGCATCGATCCTGACGCCGTAGCCATGCAGCACCGCGCTATGCCATTTTTCCTGTTGGTCGAGACCGACGTGATCCGGTGACAATTGGCCGATGGGGCGGAAGCTGTCGTCGGTCCCCGACTGCGCGCGGAACTCGTCGCGAATGGCCCGCCAATTCGCCTGAGAGGGGCCGGCCCATTCAAATTCATCTGCGCCAAAGATGGCCTTGTCGGGAATCAGCGAGTGCCGGCCGACATAGGCGTTCACACCATGCCGGACCGGATAAAGATATTTTTCAAGGATGAAGCGGGCGAAACCGGCCATGGCGCGCAACCTGTGTGGGGGGAGAGAAACATCACTGATACACCAGTTACAGGTGTCCACTAGGCGCTTTAGCGGCTGTTTCCGCTCTTGTCTTCCAGCAGTTCCTTTGCGCCGCGGCCAAGCATCGCGGAAATCTTGCTGCCCATCGCCGCAAGAAGACCCGTGAGGCGTACCGTCACGCGAATCCGGTCGTCCATCACCTCCAGCTGGGCGTCCGCGGTCTGGCCGAGGGCGCTGTAGTTCAGGAACATCGTGTCGCCGGTCCAGTGATGGTGCGCCTTGCCGCCGGGCAGCATCTCGAGATATCCCGGCAAGCTGTCGGATATGCGCCGCCGCGCTTCCTGGCGTCCCAGCGTGTGGGCGATTTCTTCTGTAAATGTTTCTTCCATGGCGATGCTTTAGGCACCCTGGAGCGACTTTGCCAATAAGGGATGACGTACCGGTCCACGGGCCGCCACCCCTATTGTCATGTCCTTAACCGTCGCGGCGACGCAAAGCGCCAAGCGCAATCGCGCCAAGGCCGAGGAGGCCAAGCGTTGCAGGTGCCGGAACCTGATTCTGGAACACCTCGATATTACCGGCGGCGGTCTCGCCATTCCCGCCGACTTCACCGATGTACAGGTACAGGCCCGCCGAGTTGACGATCGACGTCAGGTTGAACGCGATAAACCCGCCGTCACCCAGACTGATGAAACCGTCCGGTGTGACCACGGAGGAGTCAGCGTCGAACTGGCCGAGCGTGGCCGTTGCATTGTCGACATTCGTGCCCGCACCATTGGTGCCGTAGAGCTTTGGGTCGGCTGGCGGACGCTGTGCGCCGCCCGAAAACACCGTGCCCGCGATGGTGAAGTCGAAAATGTTGAGGCCGACAGCACCAGCGGCGCAGGCCGCGGTCGCGCAGTCGGTTGCCGAAACCTTGATCGCGTCAAGGTCGAAGCCGGAGAATTCGCCGGACGCGCCGCCAATGCCCGATCCACTATCGTTGATCTGGATGGCAGCGATGCTGAACGCGCCCAGCGAGGACAAATCCGCTTTGAACACGGATGTTTCCGCCGGGGCCCCGCCGACCTGGCCGGTAAGCGCCGTCAGCGCGACAGGAACGGCATTTGCCGCACCAGCAAGCAGGGAAGCTGCACATGCAGCGGCTAAAAATTTAGTTTTCATGGGTTTATCCTCTCGTTGTGAAACGCAAGGACGCAACAGACGATATACTGCTCACCAGCCAAGCAATAGTCATGCCAAATGGTTAACGTGTTGAGTTAATTACCTGCGGTGTAAAGCCGGACTTGAAACTGTAAACTCTGCCGACACCATCACCCGCCGAGAGCTTTTCGTAACAGCTCGTTAACGACCTGAGGATTTGCCTGGCCTTTTGTGGCCTTCATGGTCTGTCCGACGAAGAAGCCGAACAACTTGTCTTTGCCGCCGCGATACTGCGCGACCTTGTCTGCGTTCGCTTCCAGCACCTTGGCGATTTCGGCTTCGATGGCGCCGGTATCGCTAACCTGCTTCATGCCGCGCTCCTCGACGATCTTTGCGGGATCGTCACCGGTCTCCAGCATGATGGCGAACACATCCTTCGCCAAACGGCCCGATAATGTGCCGTCGGCGACCAGTGCGAGAAGCTCGGCGCCCTGCGACGGGCTGATCGGGCTTTCCGTGATCGACTTGCCAAGGCCGTTCAGCGCGCCGAAAAGGTCCGAAATGACCCAATTGGCCGCCGCCTTGCCGACCGCCCTTGCCTCCTTGCGCTGCTTCAGCGCAGTCTCGTTTAGCAGCAGCTCGAAATAGGCCGCGGTTTCCTGTTCCGCCGTCAGTACGGCGGCGTTGTAAGGGCTGATTTCCAGCTGCTCGACATAGCGCGTGCGCTTTGTATCAGGGAGTTCCGGCAGGGTCGCGCGGCACGCTTCGATATACGCATCATCGAATATCAGGGGCAGGAGGTCCGGGTCCGGGAAGTAACGGTAATCATGCGCCTCTTCCTTTGACCGGAGCGGTCGCGTAATCATCTGAGCCGGATCGAACTGGCGGGTTTCCTGTTTGATCTCTCCGCCGGCTTCCAGCACTTCGACCTGGCGCTGCGCTTCATATTCGATCACGGCCTCGACGAAGCGGACGGAATTGACATTCTTGCACTCGGTGCGCGTGCCCAGTTCTCCGCCCGGCCTGCGGACCGACACGTTCACGTCGGCGCGCATGCTGCCCTGATCCATATTGCCGTCGCAGGATCCGACATAGCGCAGGATCGAGCGCAGCTTGCGGACATAGGCACCGGCTTCGGCGGGGGACCGCATGTCCGGCTTCGACACGATTTCCATCAGCGCGACGCCGGAACGGTTGAGATCGACAAGCGAGAATTCAGGGCTCTGATCGTGGATCGACTTGCCGGCGTCCTGTTCCAGATGGATGCGCTCGATCCCGATGGTTGCCGGATCGGCATCCACAGGATCGACGATAATTTCCCCTTCGCCGACAATGGGATGCGCGAACTGGCTGATCTGGTAGCCTTGCGGCAGGTCGGCATAGAAGTAATTCTTGCGATCGAAACGCGACCATTTATGAATTTCACAATTCAGCGCCACCCCGGTCCGCACGGCCTGCCGCACCGCCTCGCCATTGATCACGGGCAGCATGCCGGGCATCGCCGCATCGACCAGAGAAACCTGCGAATTCGGTTCCGAGCCAAAGGCCGTCGCCGCGCCGGAAAACAGCTTTGCATTGGTCGTGACCTGCGCATGGACCTCAAGCCCAATGACGACCTCCCACTCGCCGGTTTCGCCCTGAATACGGTAATCTGTCATTGTTCTGCCTTCAAAAGGTACTGTTCCGTGACCTTCAGTTCGTTCTGGAATATCTCGGCGGCGGGGCCTGTGCCGTTCACCTGGATCGAGTTGCACATCACCACCGTCAGGTCGCGATATTCGGGAAACTCGCGCAGCTGGCGGACGGCAATCATTTTTTGCGCGGGGCCGACATTCTGCGCTTCGATACGGGCGACGACAGCCGTGTAGGCTTCATATCGGCGAAGCTGCTCCGTCTTTGCGGCAAGCTCGTGATTCCTGCGGCCCACGCCCGCGATGATTGCAAGGGGCGCGCCGACAGCGATCAAAATCGCGGCGGCGATAAGGGCGGCTTCCATCACCACCATTTCTCCGGCTGCGCGCTGAACCCCGCGGCGCGTTCCAGGGCATAGCCGGCATTGAACAAGCCTTCCTCTTCCAGCGCGTTGCCGATGAGGTGCAGGCCGAGCGGCAGACCGTCCTTGTCGGCACCGGCGGGGACGCTCATGGCGGGAAGGCCGGCAAGGCTGGCGGGCACGCAGAACACGTCGTTCAGATACATGGCGATGGGATCGTCCGACTTGGACCCTGCGGCGAAGGCGGCGCTGGGCGCCGTCGGGGTCAGGATGACATCGCACTGTTCAAAGGCCCGGTCGAAGTCCTGCTTGATCAATGTGCGAACCTTCTGCGCCTGCAGATAATAAGCATCGTAATAACCCGCCGACAGCACATAGGTGCCGATCATGATGCGGCGTTTGACTTCATCGCCAAAGCCAGCGGAGCGGGTCGCCTCGTACATGTCGATCAGATTGCCGCCGTCCGGCGTTTCGCGCAGGCCGTAGCGCACGCCGTCATAGCGGGCGAGGTTCGATGACGCTTCGGCCGGTGCGATGATATAATAGGTCGGCAGCGCATATTTTGTATGGGGCAGGGAGATCTCCACAATCTCCGCGCCCGCATCGCGCAGCATATCCGCACCCTTCGACCACAGCGCTTCGATTTCCGCCGGGATGCCGTCGATCGTATATTCCTTCGGAATGCCGATGCGCCTGCCCTTGATGTCGCCGGTCAGCGCCGCCTCGAAATCGGGCAAGGGGAGGTCAAGACTGGTCGAATCCTTCGGATCGAAACCCGCCATCGACCGCAGCATGATTGCGCAGTCACGCACGTCGCGCGCCATCGGACCCGCTTGGTCCAGCGAAGACGCGAACGCCACCGTGCCCCAGCGCGAGCAGCGGCCATAGGTGGGCTTGAACCCGGTGATGCCGGTGAAGGCGGCGGGCTGGCGAATGGAGCCGCCCGTATCCGTACCCGTCGCGGCGGCGACGATGCGCGCGGCGACGGCGGCGGACGACCCGCCCGAAGAGCCGCCGGGCACCAGTGTCTCGCCCTTCGCGCCGCGCCAGGGATTGATCACATTGCCCCACGCGCTCGTCTCGTTCGAGGAGCCCATGGCGAACTCGTCCATGTTGAGCTTGCCGAGCATGCCCGCACCGTCGGCGAGCAGATTGGCGCTGACGGTCGATTCATATTGCGGCGTGAACCCGCGCAAAATGTTGGAACCTGCGGTGGATTCGACGCCTTCCGTGCAGAACAGGTCCTTGATGCCCAGCGGAATACCCGACAGCGGCTTTGCGGCGCCATCCGCCAGGGCCCTGTCGGCGGTTTCCGCCGCTGCGAGCGCCAGTTCCGGCGTCTCGACGGTAAACGCATTCAATTCCCGTGCGCCCTCGACAGCGGCAATGTGCGCCTGCGTCAGTTCCTTTGCTGAGAAGCTCTTCTCGCGCAGCCCGTCGCGCATCGCGGCGAGCGTCAGATTAGTCAGGTCACTCATGATTATTCGATCACCTTCGGCACAGCGAAGAAGCCGTGCATTGGCTTTGGCGCATTGGCCAGGACCTTCTCCTGTACATCGCCGTCCGTGATTTCATCCTCGCGCCAGCGCAGGCTGTTCGCGATCACCGCTGTCGTCGGTTCCACACCGGAAGTATCGACCTCGCCCAGCTGCTCGACCCAGCCGAGAATATTGTTGAGCTCGCTTTTCATCGGCTCCACCCGCTCCTCGGGCAGTTTGATGCGCGCAAGATGGGCAATCTTGCGCACGGTATCGGCATCGACGGACATGTAGGCTCCAAAAGCTCGATTATCGGGGCATCGGTTAGCAGAGCATGTTGCAGCGCGGCAAGCGCCGGTGGATGCGCCGGTACAGAAAGCGAAAAAAATCTTCTCCACCACTTGCGGTGGACGGCTTAGGCAACCGCCCCCGCCGCGACGCCGCTCGCCCATGCCCATTGGAAATTATACCCGCCCAGCCAGCCCGTCACATCGACGCCCTCGCCGATGAAATAGAGGCCGGGTATCTTTTTGGCCTCCATCGTTTTCGATGACAGGTCGGCGGTGGAGACGCCGCCTGCGGTGACTTCGGCTTTGGCAAATCCTTCTGTGCCATTGGGGCTGAAGGCCCAGCGGTGCAGGCGGGTGCTGGCACCGGCCAGCTTGCGGTCGGGCAGGTTGGCGAGTTCTCCGCCAAGGCCGATCTTGTCCGCCAATGTGGTGGCGAGGCGGTCGGGCATCAGGCTGCCGAGCGCGGTTGCCATGTGGATTTTCGGGCGGTCTCGCTTCTGCTCAACCAGCCACTCCGGGGGCAGGCCGGGCAGGAAGTCGATGGCGATGTCCTGACCATGCTGCCAATAGCTGGAAATTTGCAGGATGGCGGGGCCGGAAAGGCCGCGATGGGTAAAGAGCGCAGCTTCACGGAAACTGGTCTTGCCGCAACTGGCGATCACGTCGGCACTGACGCCCGAAAGCTCGCGAAACAGGATTTGCGTCCCGCCGAGCGTGAAAGGCACCAGGGCAGGGCGCGGCTCGACGACCTTCAGACCGAATTTCCGCGCGACTTCATAGGCAAATCCGGTCGCGCCCATCTTTGGAATGCTCGGGCCGCCGGTGGCCACGACCAGCGACCTTGCGCGCAGACGGTCAAGGCCAAGGCGCATGGAATAAGGGGCCTCGCCAGATGCGCTGTCGTCGCGGGCCAGTTCGCTGACGGCCTTGCCGAGCGCAACCTCGACGCCCGCATCGGCGCATTCCGCCATCAGCATGTCGACGATCTGACGCGCGCTCTGGTCACAGAATAGCTGACCCAGGGTCTTCTCATGCCATGCAATTCCATAGCGGTTGACCAGATCGATGAAATCCTGCGCGGTGTACCGGCTGAGCGCGGACTTCATGAAATGTCTGTTGGCGCTCAAAAAACGATCGGGTGCGGTGTTGATGTTGGTGAAATTGCAGCGCCCGCCGCCGGAAATCAGGATTTTCCGGCCCGGCTGGTCGGCGTGATCGATGACGAGAACGCGTCTGCCGCGGCGTCCGGCGACGGCTGCGCACATCAGACCGGCGCCGCCTGCGCCAAGGATAATAACGTCATATGTCTTCGGGCTGCTCATGCTGCGCGCCTATCGCAGCTTCACCCGGACCGTACCACCCGTTAAGGGGCGCGCCTCACTTTGGGAGATGTATCGCCATATGGCCGCGCGCCGCTTTCTTACCGTCTTTGCGGGGCTGATTGTCCTCGCCCTTGCCGCCGTCATCATATGGGCCGCGTTCGGCGGCGAAATCCTGAAGCGGTACATGACGCCGAGCGTGACATTCGCGGAAAGTCCCGCGCCGCCGCCGACACTCTATGACCGGCCGGACGCATGGATCGCGCGGCCGGGAATTCCATCGACCGACGCGAATTGGACGCCCGACGGATACCGGGTTGCGCCGGAAACAGCCGTTTCGATATTTTACGTCCATCCGACCACATATCTGAAATCTGACCGCTGGAACGCGCCGCTCGATCCCGACGACGAGGGCGCGCTTTACCGCCGCGGAATTTTCACGCGCAGTCAGGCGAGCGTCTTCAATGGTGTCGGGGACATTTGGGCGCCTAAATACCGGCAAGCCGCCTTCGGCGCGTTTCTTTCCTTTGCGGAGCCGGACGCGGCCAAGTCGTTCGCGCTCGCCTATCGGGATGTGGAAACTTCGTTTGACAGTTTCCTTGCTTCCCTCCCCGAGGATCGACCGATCATTCTGGCGGGGCATAGCCAGGGGTCGCTCCATCTCGTGTCGCTACTGGCCCGGCGCATTGCGGGCACAGCCGTCGCGGATCGGATCGTGGCGGCGTATCTGCCCGGCTGGCCCATTTCGGTGACCGCGGATCTTCCGAAGCTTGGGCTTGCGCCCTGTACCTCGCCCGCGCAGACGCGGTGCCTATTGGCCTGGCAGAGCTTCGCGGAGCCCGCGGATATGGAACTGGTGCTGGAAGCGTTTGACCTGACCAAGGGTTTCGATGGCACGGGCAGGGCAGGCACGGACCTGGTTTGTACCAACCCGCAAACCGGCGGCGCGCCGGGGCCGTCACCTGCCGAGGGGAATATTGGCGCACTGGTGCCCGATGAGTCTCTGGAAGACGCCGTGTTGCAGGCCGGTCTCGTTCAGGCGGAGTGCCGCGGCCGCGGATATCTGTCCCTTGGCGAAAATGCGCTGTCGATGGGGCAGTATGTGCTGCCGGGGAACAATTACCACGTATACGATTACGCTTTGTTCTGGGCAAATCTACGCGCGGATGCGGAGCGGAGGACCAGCGCATTTCTGGCCCGTTGACGCCCGAACGGTTCCGCCAGGCGCTACCCGCGAAGGGCGTTCTTTGCGGTGTGGACCCAGGCACGAAGACCATCGGACTTGCCTTTTGCGATCAGGACTGGCGCATCGCGGGGCCAGACATGGTGGTGCGCCGGACAAAGCAGGTCGCCGACCTTGCGGCTGTGCGGGCGCGGCTGAACGCGCGCGGCGCAAAAGCCCTGATCGTCGGTCTGCCGCTTAATATGGACGGGACGCCCGGCCCCTCCGCGCAGCGCAGCCGGGCGCTCGCCAGAACCATGGAGGGCGCGTTCGATCTGCCCGTACTGTTGTGGGATGAGACGCTGACCTCGGTGGCTGCGGAAGACGCGATGCGGGCAGCCGGTGTGCCGCGCGCGAAATGGCCCGAGAAGATCGATGCGCACGCTGCCGCGATCATGCTGCAGGGCGCGCTCAACTGGTTTGCGCGGGACGCTTGACGCTATTCAGGTGGCAGCCTAGCCGGACAATGTAAGATAATCTTGTAAGGACAGGAATATGCGGAAATTTGCGGTCGCACTGGCGCTTGGAACGGCACTTGCAACGACGCCGACCCTTGCATTCACTCATCATGAAAGCAGCGAAGCGACGGAGGCCGAATTGCCACGCTATTCCGCGCAGGCCTTTTTCGACACGACGAGCTTCCAGCTGGCGAGTTCTGGCGGAATGGCGTTCTCTCCCGATGGCAGCCACGTGATGATCGGCAGCGATCAGACAGGCATTTTCAACGCTTACGCGCTGCCCATCGCGGGCGGCGCCCCGGTGGCGCTCACGGCTTCAACGGTCGATTCCATCTCACCGGTCAGCATGTTTGCCGAGGGCGACCGCCTGCTGTTCAGCCGTGACAATGGCGGCGATGAGCTGGACCATATTTTCGTGCGAGAGGCGGATGGAACCGAGCGCGACCTGACCCCCGGCGAAAATGTGAAGGCGCGGTTTGTCGGGTGGAGCGTTGATAAATCGACTTTCTATATCTCGACGAACGAG
The DNA here is from genome assembly GCF_019204005.1 of Pacificimonas pallii. Classification (GTDB taxonomy): domain Bacteria; phylum Pseudomonadota; class Alphaproteobacteria; order Sphingomonadales; family Sphingomonadaceae; genus Pacificimonas; species Pacificimonas pallii. The sequence goes on from NZ_JAGSPA010000002.1 coordinate 244,803, forward strand.
CGCGATCCGGGCAGTTTTGACCTCTATGCCTATGACGCCGCCGACTATTCCCGTGAGCTTATCTTCGAAAATGACGGATATGGCATAAGCGCGTTCAGTCCGGATGGCCGTTACGTCGCGCTCAACAAGCCGCGTACGGCCGATGACGGCGATATTTATCTCGCCGACCTGATCGCTGGAGGCGAACCGAAGCTGATCACTCCGCACGACGGGAATATCGCCTATGGCGGCTATACCTTCACCCCCGACAGCAGGGCACTGATTTATGCGACCAACGAAGCGGGCGAGTTCAGTCAGGCATGGCGGCATGACATCGCGACTGGCGAGAAAACGCCGTTGATCCAGCCGGATTGGGATGTCAGCTACGTCGCCTATTCGCCGTCGGGTCGGTACCGGGTGCATTCCGTCAATGAAGACGCGGTGGGCGTACTCCATATTCTCGACACCCAATCTGGCGAGGAGGTCGAACTGACCGGCGTGCCGGAGGGGCAGGCGGGACAGGTCCGTTTCAATGCGGATGAAAGCATGATCGCGTTCAGCGTCCAGTCGGATGTTTCACCCACGGATATTTACGTGGCCGACCTGGCCACCGGCGCTTCAAGGCGTCTGACGACAGCGCTCAACCCCGACATTGACGGCGATCAGCTTGTGGACGGTGAAGTGGTTCGCTTCGCCAGCTATGACGGTCTGGAGATTCCGGGCGTGCTCTACCGCCCGAGGGAAGCGAACGCGGAAAATCCCGTGCCTGCCATCGTGTTTGTCCATGGCGGCCCGGGCGGACAGAGCACCAAGGGGTATCGCGCCCACGTCCAGCATCTGGTGAACAATGGCTACGCCGTCTATGCGATCAACAATCGCGGCTCGTCAGGATATGGCAAGACGTTCTTTAGCATGGACAATAAGAAGCACGGCGATGTCGATTTGCGTGACGTTACGGCGTCGGCGGAATGGCTGAAGGGGCTGGACTGGATCGCCGACGACCGCATTGCGATCATGGGCGGCTCCTATGGCGGCTATATTACGGCGGCCGCTCTCGCATTTCATCCGCAGGTTTTCGATGCCGGCATCAATATCTTCGGCGTGACCAACTGGGTTCGGACACTCGAATCGATCCCGCCATGGTGGGAATCGTTCAAGGAATCGCTCTTTGACGAGATGGGTGATCCCGCCACGGACGGGGAGCGCCATCGCGCGATCTCTCCGCTGTTCCATGCCGGCAACATCGTCAAGCCGCTGCTGGTTGTGCAGGGCGCAAACGATCCGCGCGTATTGCAGGTGGAAAGCGACGAGCTTGTCGAGGCGGTGCGCGCCAATGGCGTGCCCGTCGAATATGTCCTGTTTCCGGATGAAGGGCATGGTTTTTCAAAGAAGGTCAACCGCATCGCCGCTTCGGAAGCCTATCTGAAGTTCCTGGATGAACATATCGGGCGTTAATGCCTGAACGATTTGCGGGCCGGGGGCGTTGCCGAACGGCATTCCGGCCTGTAGGTCGCTCGCTTTAATGACAGCGCAAACGAAATCCGCGACGCCCGTGCCTGACGGAGCGCATCCATTCCCGCACGATCACCTCCTTGGTATAGAAGGCATGCAACCGTGGGAGATTGGCTTCCTGCTGGATGAGGCGGAATATTGGGTCACACACCGCCAGCGCGGAAAACAGCTGAAACGCCTGACGCAGATCAACGCGTTCTTTGAAAATTCCACGCGGACCCTGGTGTCCTTTGAGATAGCCGGCAAACGGCTTGGCGCCGACGTCGTGTCAATGGCGGTCGCGAATTCGTCGGTGAAGAAGGGAGAAACCCTGCTCGACACCGCGCTGACGCTCGATGCCATGCATCCCGATGTTCTGGTGATCCGGCATGAGGCGGCAGGGGCCGTGCAGCTGATCGCGTCAAAAGTGTCCTGCCCCGTCCTCAACGCAGGCGATGGGCAGCATGAGCATCCGACACAGGCATTGCTCGATGCCCTGACCATCCGCCGCCGCAAGACGCGTCTGGAGGGTCTGAGAATCGCGATCTGCGGGGATGTGCTGCACAGCCGGGTGGCCCGCTCCAATTTCCATCTGCTGTCCGCCATGGGCGCAGAGGTGCGCGCCGTGGCCCCGCCGACATTGATGCCGCCCGCCATCGACAGGCTGGGCGTCATTCCGTTCACCAATATGGATGACGGGCTGAAGGGCGCGGATGTGGTCATGATGCTGCGCCTGCAGCGCGAACGCATGGCGGGAGCCTATTTGCCGTCCGAGCGCGAATATTTTCATTTCTACGGGCTGACGGAGAAACGCCTCGCTGCGGCGGCGGATGATGTGCTGGTCATGCATCCGGGCCCGATGAACCGCGGTGTCGAGATCGCGACGGAAGTGGCCGACGACATTCAGCGTTCCGCCATCAAGGAACAGGTCGAAATGGGCGTCGCCGTTCGCATGGCCTGCCTGGACGTGCTGACGCGACAACGGCGCGGTCTGGCATGGAATGGCGAGGGCTGGGCATGACCGTTCTGCATATTAAGGGCGCGCATATCGTCGATCCTGCCAGTGGCCGCGACGAAATTGGCGACATTGTGATCGAGGACCGCAAGATCGCGGCGGTGGGTGCCGTCCAAGCGCCATCGTCGGCGAAGCGTCTCGACGCTGGCGGCCTCGTTGCGGCACCGGCCTTTATCGACGCCGGCGTCTTTCGCGCGGACGCAGAGGCGTGTCTGGCGGGCGGGATCACGCGGATTCTGCTGATGCCTGACCAGTCCCCGGCGCTCGACGATCCGGCGCTGATTGAACGCGCCATGCGGATCGGCAAACCGCATGTCTGGGTGCATCCGCTGGCGGCCGCGACCCGCTGGCTCGCCGGAACCGAACTGGGCGAGATTGGCCTGATGCAGGCGGCAGGCGCGGCGGGGGTTTCGACTGGCCGTCGGCAGATTGCATCCAGCGCGGTCATGCATCGCCTGCTGCGCTACTCGCGGGCATTTGGTATGACCGTGATGTCCCACGCCGAGGATTTGGAACTCGCCGGCAGCGCGAGTGCGACGGACGGTGAAACCGCGACGCGAATGGGCCTGCCCTCCGCGCCCGCGATTGCCGAGAGCGTTGCCGTGTCGCGCGACATCCGCCTTGCGGAGGATACCGGCGCCGCCCTCCACATTCGCACCGTCAGCACGGCAGGGGCTATCGACATTGTTCGCCGCGCGAAATCCCGCGGCGTGCGCGTGACCTGCGGGACGACGCCCGCGCATCTTTTGCTGAATGATGCGGAGGCGACCGGGTATCGCAGTTTCGCCCGCCTGTCGCCGCCGCTGCGAAGCGAAGCGGACCGGCTGGCGACCGTTGCTGCGGTACAGGACGGGACCATTGATGTCATCTGTTCCGGCCACGATCCGCGCACACAGGAGGAAAAGCGCCTTCCTTATGCATATGCGTCGCCAGGCATGGCGGGCCTTGAAACCCTGTTTTCGCTATCATTGATGGCGCTTGGCGAAGAGGCTGGCCTGTCCGCTCTGGTCGCGCGGCTGTCGGCGGCCCCGGCGCGCATATTCGGCCTGCCCGGTGGCAAGCTCGATGTGGGGGCGCCCGCGGACGTCGCGCTGTTCGATCCGAAACGCGCGTGGCGCGTCGAGGCAAGCGCGCTGTCCCATGCGGCCGCGAATACCCCCTTCGACCGTCTTCCGGTCCGGGGCAGGGTCGTCACCACCATAAAGGGCGGCGAAATCGTCTATAATGCCAGCTAAGGTGGGCGCGCGCGTTCAGCTTCGGCCGATGGCCTCTCGCGCCATGCGGTCGGCCATCAGGTTCGTGGCTTCGCCCTCACTGTCCGCACGGGCGAGGATTTCGCCGACCCGGTCTTCGATCTTGACGATACGGGCCATGACCGCGTCCGTGTCCCCGTCGCCGAGATATTCGGCCATGACGTTGATGATCCCGCCCGCATTCACGACATAGTCGGGCGCGTACAGAATATCGCGCGCCTTCAGCCGCTCGCCATCCTCCGGGCGTTGCAGCTGGTTATTCGCCGCGCCCGCAATGATCTGAACGTTCAGGTCGGGAATGGTCGCTTCATTGAGGACGGCGCCCATGGCGCAGGGTGCCAGCACGTCGGCCTCGACCGCCAGAATTTCTTCTGGCGGGACAACCTGCGCGCGCAGCTCTCCCGCCAGGCGCGCGGCGCGGGCTTCGTCGATGTCGGCCACGGTAAGGCGCGCACCATCGGCGGCAAGTTTCTGCGCCAGCGCCCGGCCGACACTGCCAAGGCCCTGCACGGCGACGCGAATGCCTTTGAAGCCTTCCCGGCCAAGACGGTGGCGCACGGCGGCACGCATGCCAAGAAACACGCCTTCCGCTGTCCACGGGCCGGGATTGCCGCCAACCTTTTTCGCGTCGGCATCGCCCGCCACCGGAAGCCCGCTGACATGGCGGGTGCGGCGCGAAATCACGGTCATGTCCTCATCCGTCATGCCGACGTCTTCCGCGGTGACATAGCGCCCGCCAAGACCATTGATCGCGCTTCCCAAAGCCTCAAGAATCGGCTCTGATTTCGGAAAAGCGTTGCGCTTGATAAGGACCGCCTTGCCGCCGCCAGCTGGCAGGCCGGCCAGTGCGTTCTTGTAACTCATGCCGCGCGACAGGCGCAGGGCATCGACGAGCGCCGCTTCACTGTCTGCATATTGGAAATAGCGGCATCCACCGGCGGCGGGGCCCAGATGGGTGGAATGGATCGCGATAATGGCGCGCATACCCGTCTTTTCATCATTGAAGATGTGCACTGCCTCGTGATCGTCGAAGGCAGGAAGGTCGAAGACGGACATAAACAAGGTCTTTCGATAGGGTGGGGCGACCGACGGGTTTTGAACCCGCGACCTCTGGTACCACAAACCAGCGCTCTAACCAGCTGAGCTACGGTCGCCACATAGGGAGGGGTAAGCCTCCTCCTTTTCCGAAGCAGCGCATCTATGGCGCGTGCGGCAGAGCGTCAAGCGGAGCGGCGCAAAAAGCGGAATGTGCCTGTATACGATCATAATCAGATGGCGACATTTTCTAAGCCAGGTATCGCCGCAGCGGCATCTCCCCGATCGGCAGTGCTGCCTGATTTTTGGGCGTGTGCCTGAATCCTGGGCGGGAACAACAGCGCTGTCCACCTATTGTCTACGTATCTGCCGGTGCGATGCGATTGGCACGTTTCGTGCTAGTTTTTAGGACAGGCATCGCGCGCGAGCACAACATATTCCGGCACAAGGCAGGACGGGGGATCAGTGAAAAAGATCGAAGCGATTATCAAGCCCTTCAAACTCGACGAAGTGAAGGAAGCCCTTCACGAAGTCGGCGTGCAGGGCATGACCGTCATCGAGGCGAAGGGCTTTGGGCGCCAGAAAGGGCATACCGAACTCTATCGCGGCGCGGAATATATCGTCGATTTCCTGCCGAAGGTGAAGCTTGAGGTCGTCGTCGATTCCGTCCTCGCGGACCGCGTCGTCGAGGCCATTTCTGGCGCGGCGAAGACCGGACGTATCGGCGACGGCAAGATTTTCGTTTCGGAAGTCGCCGAGGCCTATCGCATCCGTACCGGCGAACGTGACGTGGACGCTCTCTGACGCTCCCGCCGGTTTTCCAGAAGCCACATTCATGAATCAACATATTTAAAGCCGAGAGGACCACATAACATGGCCAATAAAGCATCCGACATTCTGAAGATGATCAAGGAAAAGGACATTGAATGGGTGGATATCCGCTTTACCGATCTGCGCGGCAAGTGGCAGCATCTTGGCATGGTATCGGATGTCGTGGACGAGGATATGCTGTCCGATGGCTTCATGTTCGACGGTTCGTCCATTGCCGGCTGGAAGGCCATCAACGAGTCCGACATGATCCTCATGCCGGATCTCGATTCCGTCTATTTTGATCCGTTCAGCGCGACGCCGATGATGATCGTGTTCTGCGATGTCGTCGAACCGTCGACGGGCGAGCTTTATGAAAGCGACCCGCGGTCCGTTGCGAAACGCGCCGAAGCCTATGTGGGTCAGCTGGGCATTGGCGATAAGGTTTTCATCGGTCCCGAGGCTGAGTTCTTCTGCTTCGACGATGTGCGGTTCTCGTCGGGCTATGACCATAGTTTCTATCACCTCGACGACATCGAGCTGCCAACCAACACCGGCAGGGTCTATGAAGAGGGCAATTACGCTCACCGTCCGCGTGCCAAGGGTGGCTATTTCCCAGTCGCGCCGGTCGATCCCGCGCATGATCTGCGGTCGGAAATGGTCTCGACCATGATGGAAATGGGCTTGCCGATGGACAAGCATCACCACGAAGTGGGCGCGGCGCAGCACGAACTTGGCATGATGTTCGGCGAACTCGTCGAAACCGCGGATCGCATGCAGATTTACAAATATGTCGTGCACAATGTCGCCCACGCTTATGGCAAGACGGCGACGTTCATGCCGAAGCCGATCGCGGAGGACAATGGCTCGGGAATGCACACGCATATCTCGATCTGGGACGGCAAGAAGAACACCTTTGCTGGCGACGGCTATGCTGGCCTGTCGGAAACGGCGCTGCATTTCATCGGCGGCGTCCTGAAGCACGCCAAGGCGGTGAATGCGTTCACGAACCCGGCGACGAACAGCTATAAGCGTCTCGTCCCTGGTTTCGAAGCGCCCGTACTGCTGGCATATTCCAGCCGCAACCGCTCCGCGTCATGCCGGATTCCCTACGGCACGGGCGAGAAAAGCCGCCGCGCGGAATTCCGCTTCCCGGACGCGCTTGCAAACCCCTATCTGGCCTATACGGCGATCCTGATGGCCGGTCTTGATGGTATCGAGAACCGCATCGACCCGGGTCAGCCGATGGATAAAAACCTGTACGACCTGCCACCAAAGCAGTTGAAGCGCGTGCCGACAGTCGCCAGTTCGCTGCGCGAAGCCCTCAGCGCGCTCGACAAGAACCGCAAGATTTTCACGCGCGGCGGTGTGTTTTCCGAAACACTTATAGACAGTTACATCAATCTGAAGATGGAAGAGGTCCTGCGCTGGGAAATGGCACCGGCGCCTGTCGAGTTCGACATGTACTATTCCGGCTGATCCATAAGTCAGACAACCCGAAAACAGACCGAAGCACCCGTCGGTGGTTCGGGCTGTTTTCCATCATGTATCCGCAGGGCTTTGCAGCGCTACGGTCAGCGGCGTGGGCTCCGGCGCGGCCGCAGCGGTCCCGCCTCAAATTTGCGGAGCCTCTGCCGACCCCGCATCTTCTGGCGGCGCTGCGGCGGTCGGGGTATTTGGTTCGGAAAGGTCTGGCAGCGGAAAATCGGCAATCGTCGGACCTGGATCGGCGGAAATTGACACATCGGCAGGCGTCGCATCCTCATCGTCTCCCGCCAATGCGATCCATATGCCTAGACATGCGGCCAGGACCAGCAGCCAAGCTATCACGGCAAGTCGGGGTGTTTTCGGCGGCGCAGTCACCGGATCGTGCGCGTCAGCGGGAAACGGAGATGGTGGCGGTGATACGCGCTCCGGCACCGCCGCCTTGGCGGTCTGAGCGATATCAAGCGATACGTCCCTTGCGGACATGCCTGCCTCGCCAGGCTGAGCAGCCGCTATATAGGCGGCAGCCGCATCGATGTGGCGCGGCATGAGTTCGGCCGCATTGTCAAGCCTGGCCTCGACGGCGGCGGTACGTAGTAATGAGCGCACGATGCGGGGTCGTCCATGGGCGTAGGCACAGATTTTCTCGAGGACGTCATTCGATAGCGGTGCCGCCGCCGACAGGCTGGATGCCAGTTGTTTGACTTCGTTTGCGGTGAACGGTGCCAGAACGACATTGGGGATCTCGTTACTTTCCGGCAGGTGCTGGATCTCACCGGGCCGGGCCGCCACCAAAATTGTGGGCAGAGCTACCTGACTGGCGCGAAACAGCAGGATGCCCGCACCCTTTTCGTCCAGCTCCTCCGCTTCGTCGACGATCAGCAGGTCCGCCGCGGTCGCATCTGCGTTCAGTGTGGCCGCGCGGTCGACAAGCAAAAGGCCGGGAAACATGCCGCGCCATTCACGCGCGATACGCCGCGCGAGTTCCGTTTTCCCGATTCCGGCGACGCCCGTGAGAATGATGATGGGTTCGCGGCGCTCGATCAGGAACAATAGCGTTTGCAGCGCACCGTTCGCGGCCTGTGACAAATATGTTGACGCATGTCCGTACACCGCCACCGCATCTGGATCCGGTGCATGATGTGCAGGTGCAAAAGCAGCGTTTTCAGGCACAGTTGCGGTATTCCTAAAGACGACATGGAAACACAACAAACGGCTTGAACAGGGAAGCCCTCGATTGATACCTCTAAAGTGGACGCATGACCATGATTCTACCGCGCCTGCCGCTATTGGAATCTGGTTCGATAAAATAGGCCGTGGGCGCGTTGGTTCTCCAGCCTGCGCTCAGGCGCCGGGCCGACGGGTCGACGTCTTCTGGTGTCAGGAAGCCCGGCCGTGCGCAGCCTGACGTGGCGGTACGTCCGGCACCTTACCCAGTGACGCGCTTATCGCTTCCAGCAAATGGGAGACGTTCAGGGGCTTTATCAGCGTTTTCTGGAACAGGTGCGCGCGGTCCGCGGAGGGGCCTTCCAGATCCGCCGTCAACGCAATGATGGGGATTGAAGCCGTGCGGGGTTCCTGCGCCAGGCGGTAGGCAAGTTCGGTGCCGACACCGTCCGGCAGATGCAGGTCGGTGATGATAAGAGACGGCCTTTCTCGCAGCGCAGTTTCATAACCCAGCGAAACAGATGTTTCGGTGATCAGCTTCACTGGCAATGTTCGCGCGAGAATTTCTCGCATCAGAGAGATCGCAGCGCTGTTATCCTCGATATAGAGGATTGAATCTATCGCAGCTTCGCGGCCACTGTCCGGATAAGTCTCAATATGCCGCGCGGCGTTGTTCTGGACGGCCTGATCGGCAGGCTGAAGAGCCGTTGGCGGCGCCGTTTCGGTGGTTTCCATGGTCCCGCAATAGTCGCAATCCAGCCATATGCGCGTGCCCTTGCCATTTTCACTTGTAAAACCGATGTCGCAGTTCATGCGTTCCGCGAGCTGATGGGCGAGCGCGAGGCCGATGCCGACACCTTCGACGGTGCCTCGCTCTTTGCCGAGGCGATTGAAGGGTTCGAAAATTTCCGCCTGTCGATCAGCCGGGATCCCCGGCCCGTCGTCCTCGACGAGCAGACGTACCTTATGGGTATCAAAGCGCGCCTCGATAAAGACCTCGCCGCCTGGCCGGTTATATTTGATCGCGTTGGTTCCGAAGTTCAGGAGGATCTGCCGAAGGCGCCGCCGGTCCCCGAAAATACGAAGGCTTGCCGGTACGGGTTTGACGGTCACTTTCACCTCGGCCGCCGACGCGAACGGTTCCAGAACAGCGGCGAACTCATCCACCAGTTCGCTGACGCTGACCGCCTCCATCTTGATGCTGATTTCCTTCCGCTCCATCTGCGAAAGGTCCAGCAGGTCCGTAATCAGGTCGAGCAGCTGGTGCCCGCTATCCGCGATATGCTTGACGTAAGTGCGCTGTTTATCGTTCAGATGTCCGGGCGATTTGTCGATTTCGATCAGCTGCGCGAAGCCCAGTATGGCGTTTAAAGGCGTTCGCAGTTCGTGGCTCATTGATGCCAGAAACTGTGCTTTGGCTTCCGCCATTTCGGTTGCATGGATGCGCGCCTCCCGCTCCCGCTCCAGAGCCTTGCGGCGAGAGCTTACGCTACCACTCGCAGGAACGATGGTAATCGCAAGGCTCGCGACGAATAATTGCAAAAGCAGCGCCGGATCCTGCTCACTCCATGACGCCAATAGGGCGAAGCTCTCACTTCTCATCAGAAATGCGCTTGCGAGCACGGCAACAATCGCCACGGTCATTGCCCCGCCGAGCGCGCCGAATGTGAAGGTCGCGATGAGCGCCAGCAGAGCGATTGCAAACAGGGGAAGCGGTATCAGATCGGTGAAGGTCGCGAAACAGATCGAAGCGATCGCAACGGACATGAGACCAAGTCCGGCGAGAAACCGGCCGGGTGACTTCTCCTGCAACAATTCCCCAAAGCCGAAAGCAAAGGGTAGCCAGACCAGCATGCCAAGGGCGTCGGCGCGGAACCACAGCCACAGGGCGGACGAATAGCCCATGGAGCCCATCAGCGCTATCGCCCCGATGCTCGCGCCTAGCAGCGGCGCGCAGATCGCGGCAATGGCCCAGGTTAGCAACAGGTCGTTCCTGCGCTCGAAGATATTCTTGGTGTTGATGTAGCGTCTCAGCACCCAGGCCAGCATGAAAACCTCAATGGCACTTGCCAGGCCCATGACGACAAGCTGCCAGACTGGAATTGCCGGGAAATGGATGAGGTTTGCAGTGATATGGGCGATCATCTGGCCGATCAGGATCGCGGACCATAATTGACGCGGCAACATAAGCAGGAGCGAAAGGCCGATCGCGTCGCCAAGCCAGATGAGCGGAAATTCGTTCATATCGGCGAGGGCGCCAAGGCTAAGCATGCAACCGGCAAAAACGAGTGCAAAGCTGACGACGACGATGTTGACGTAGTTTTTCAACCATTCGGCCGCTGGGGACAGCGTCGCCGGGTCGTCTCCCAATCTGACACTCACGTCCGCATCCCTTATTGCTGCCCCTTAACCAGCCATGATGGGTCGGTATTGCCAGAATAGCGCCGCCCGCTGACAGCTCAGATGCATCACGCGGCGTAAATTTTTTGTTTACGGCAGCGCCTGTGTATCCCTGTGCCAGGCCGCCGACCGAGATGGGCAGGATATGGCTATGGCCATGGATGCGATGACCTTCGCACCCCCTTCAGCAAATGTGCCGAGGCAGTTTAGTCGAGCGCGATGTCCGGGGCGTCTTCCTGCTTCATGCCGACGGTATGGTAACCCGCATCGACATGATGGGTTTCGCCGGTCACGCCGCTGGCCAGCGAAGAGAGCAAGTACAGACCGGCACCCCCGACATCCTCAATCGTGACGTTGCGCCGTAGCGGACTATTATATTCATTCCATTTCAAAATATAGCGGAAGTCACCAATGCCCGATGCCGCAAGCGTCTTGATCGGCCCGGCGCTGATCGCGTTGACGCGAATGCCCGAGGGGCCGAAATCATTTGCCAGATATTTCACGCTCGTTTCCAGCGCGCTTTTGGCCACGCCCATTACATTGTAGTGCGGAACGACCTTTTCCGCGCCGTAATAACTAAGTGTCAGAAGGCTGCCGCCGTCCGGCATCATGGCCGCCGCCCGCTGCGCGCAGGCGGTGAAACTGTAAACGGAAATATTCATGGTATTCAGGAAATTATCGAGGGTTGTGTCGGCGTATTTCCCACGTAGTTCGTTTTTATCGCTGAAGCCGACCGCGTGAACCAGAAAGTCGATGGTGTCCCAGCGGTCCTTCAGTTTCGCAAAGGCGTCGTCAAGCGCGTCCATGGACGACACATCGCATTCGATCAGGAAATCGCTACCGACCTTTTCCGCAAGCGGTCCAACACGTTTCTTCAGCGCTTCGCCCTGATAGGAAAATGCCATCTCGGCGCCGTTCGCGTGGAGCGCCTTTGCGATCCCCCAGGCCAGCGAACGATCATTGGCGAGACCCATGACAAGTCCGCGTTTCCCCCGCATCAGATCTGACATTCACAGGCCCTTTTCATTATTCGTCATCTTCTTCTAGCTTGGCTTTTGCCGTCAACGCCAGCGCTGCGTTGAGTTGCGCGCCCAGTACGAATCCGAGGCCAACCACAAAGAAGAAGATCAATGTGACCATAACGCCCGCGAGCGGCCCGTAAAACTGGTCGGTATTGGAAAAATTCGCAAGCACCCAGGGCAGCAGGTTCGTCGCGCCAATCCAGACGGCAGTGGTTGCGGCAGCGCCCGGCCATTTCGGCCAGCCGCGGCGATATTCGCGCGGCGTCAGGGTCGTAAACAGAAAATACAGCGCCACGAACAGCGCGAAGATCGGACCAAGGCGCAGGGACGCGACGACGCTCGTATCGAGCGCTGGCAGCAACCGCGTTATGAACTCCTGAATGCCCGCAAGGACGAACTGGCTGGCAAACGCCAACAGCATGATGACCACGCTGCCCAGGATAATGCCGAAGCTAAGCAATCGCCGCTGCCAGATCGGCCGCACCGCCTTAAATCCGTATGCGCGGTATACGATCAGGCGTATCGTCTCGACATAGCTTGCGGTGGTCCACAGGGCGACGAGGATGGAAAGCGTGATGAGTCCGCCTGAACTTTCCCTCAACAGGGCAGCGATGGGCTCCGCCAGCAGATCCGCGACCCGTGGCGGTACCGTTTCCAGAAAGGTCTTCACTGCGCGCAGGCCATCGCCCGAACGGCCAAATGCCCCTGCGATCGTGCCGATCAGAACGAAGAAGGGAAACAGCGTCAGGAGCGACAGATAGGCCAGATTGCCTGCGTGCAGAAACCCTTCATCGAAGACACCGCCCAGCACGCGCTTCAGCACCTCGACAGGGCGCAGCCCGGAAGTCAGGAGCGCGCGTGCCGACCGGATGAAGTCGTTCACAAGGAATGCGCCCTGCTAGGGATGGCTACAGATCCGCCCGCGGGTCGCGCTGCTGATCGGCGTCCCAGCCCTTGACGAATGCTTCAAGCTCCGCATCGCCTTTCGGAATGGCAATTTCGATCGTGACGAGCTGATCGCCGCGTCCGGAGGAGGATTTGCTGAACCCCTTGCCCTTCAGGCGCATGACCGTCCCGCCATTCGTGCCAGGGGGAATGGTCAACATCACGCTGCCGGATGTCGTCGGCACCCTGACCTTTGCACCCAGCACGGCCTCTTTCAACCGGACGGGCAGGTCGATGCGGATGTCATCGCCGTCCTTGCGAAAATGTTTGTGCGGCTTGATGGACAGGGTGATGCGTGCGTCGCCCTTGCCGCCTGCGCCGGTCTCGCCCTGGCCGGTCAGTTTCAGCACCTGACCGTCTTCGAAGCCCCTGGGCAGTTTCACCTCGATGGTTTTGCCGCCTCTCAGCGTGACCCGCTGCGGCCGAAGCTCGGCCGCATCTTCAAACGGAACGGCGAGATTATACAGCACATCAGCACCCTTTGGCGGGCGTGCCTGCGGGTGATGAGCGCCGCCGAACGGATTGTCGCCCGGGGCACCGCCGCGCCGCCCGAAAAGCTCGTTCAGCAGATCGTCACTGAAATTCCCCGTGCCTGCGCTCTGTCCACCGAAACCGCCGCCACGTGCCGCGCCGGGGCGCGGCCGGCCCCCGCCAAAGCCGCCGCCATATCCGAAGGGCGCTTTCTGGTCGCCATTCTCATCGATCTCGCCGCGATCATATTTCGCGCGGCTGTCCTTGTCGGCCAGGATGTCATAGGCCTTTGTAACATCGGAAAACCGTTCCGCCGCCTCGGGATTGTCCTTGTTGCGATCGGGGTGAAGCTCTTTTGCGAGATTTCGATAGGCGGTCTTGATCGCCTTTTCGTCTGCGCCGCGCGCAATCCCCAGTCTGGAATAAAGGTCTGCCATTCTTGCCCTGTCACCATAGCATTCGGGAAAAATCCACGAATTTGCACATCTTGGCGTTTTAGATAGGCAATACACTGAACGACGCAAGACTCTTCATCAAGGTCGGTTATGCGGCCGCACCGCCATGTGCCGACAAATATGCGCTTCGCGCTGCGACTGAATTTCACACGCAAAGATCTCGGTTGTGAGCGCGCGGTAGCGCGCATAGAGCATCTGTCCATGGACCTACCGACCACACCTTTCGACCTTTTCGATGTCTGGATGCGCGAAGCGGAAGCGGCGGAACCGCATGATGCCAATGCCATGGCGCTTGCTACGGCGACAGCTGACGGCGCGCCGTCCGTCCGCATGGTGCTGCTGAAGGACGTGTCCGATGGCGGCTTTGTGTTCTATAGCAATACGGCCAGCCGCAAGGGCGGCGAACTCGCCGAGAACCAGCGGGTATCGCTGCTGTTTCACTGGAAATCTCTGCGGCGCCAGATTCGAATCAGGGGAACGGCGCAGCCCGTGTCTGCCGAAGAGGCTGATGCTTATTTTGCAAGCCGTCCGCGCGCATCGCAAATCGGGGCGTGGGCCAGCCTGCAATCGTCAAAGCTCGACCGCCGCGACACGTTGACGGCACGTGTCGCTGAACATGAAGAGAAACACGATGGTGCCGCCGTTCCCCGGCCGCCATATTGGTCCGGATGGCGCGTCATGCCGGACGATTTCGAATTCTGGATCGACCGGCGCAGCCGGCTGCACGAGCGTTACATCTACGAGCGCGATGGCCACGGGGCCTGGTCGACGCACCTGCTATATCCATGACGCCCGGTACCGTTGTTGATCATGACCTGCGCGGCAGACTGATGCGCCGCGCGGCAATTGCATCCATGACGACCGCGCTTGTCCTGATGATCGCGAAGGTCTGGGCACTGTGGGAGACCGGATCAGTGGCGATCCTCGGCTCGCTTGCGGATACCGGGCTCGACCTGATTGCTTCCGTCATCACCTTTATCGCCGTGCGCGTCGCTGCGGAGCCTGCCGACAGGGAACACCGGTTCGGTCACGGCAAGGCCGAAGCGATTGCGGCCCTGTTCCAGACCATGCTGATTACGTTGAGCGCCTTCGTGATCGCCGCGCGCGCCGGCATGCGTTTTTCTGATCCGCGACCCGTGACGGTTCCCGAAACGGGCATTGGCGTGTCGGTTTTCGCCATCGTGCTGACGCTCGCGCTGGTCACATATCAAAAGCGGATCGCGCGAAAGACCAATTCACTCGCGATCGAGACGGACCGCCTGCACTATGTGTCTGACCTGGCTTTGAACATCGCCGTGATTCTGGCTCTGTTGCTCGCTGCGATTGGTCTTGACGGTGCCGACCCGGTCTTCGGTCTTGCCATTGCGATCTGGCTGGCCTGGAGCGGATTCAAGTCCGCGCGCAAGTCCATAGACATGCTCATGGACCGGGAATGGCCCGAGCTGAAGCGGCAGAAGCTTCTCAACATGGTCGCGCTGATGCCGGATGTGCATGGGGTTCACGAGCTGCGCACGCGCCGGGCGGGCGATCAGGATTTTGTTCAGTTCCACATGTGGGTCGATCCCGACCTGACCGTGGCGGAAGCGCATGAAATCTCGGACAGGGTGGAACAAGCCGTGCTGGCGGCTTATCCCGGCACCGAACTGCTGATCCATATCGACCCCAAGGGTCATATGGATGATAGCGAGGTTGAGGAGGATCACTTTTGCCCAATACCGTCCGCTTCCGGCATATAGACGCTTTCGCCGCGCGTCCGTTCGAGGGGAACAGCGCTGCCGTATACCGCGCTGACGCTTTTCCCCCCGATGATCTTATGCTGAAAATCGCGCGCGAGCATAATCTTAGCGAAACCGCATGGGTCGTTCCCGACGATAGCGGTGAGGCGGATTATCAGCTGCGCTGGTTTACCCCCGCCGTCGAGGTCGAGATGTGCGGCCACGCCACGCTCGCCTCTGGCCACGCCGTGTTGACGGAAGAGCCCGGCCGCGATGAAGTGCGTTTCCGCACGTTGCGAGGTGCGGGCATTTTGTCCGTCGCGCGTGACGGCGACGGCTATGCGATGAACCTGCCAAGCTGGCCGTGCGAAGTGACCGAGTATCCCGCGTTTGCGGCGTCGCTCGGTCAGGCGCCGGACGAGGTGCGCGTCACGCAAAACGCAGCCGAGGACAGTTTCCTCGCCATCTATGCCGATGCCGCGCGCGTGCGCGCTCTCGCCCCCGATTTCGCGGCCATGGGAAAGCTCGGCAATTATCTTTTCATCGCGACAGCGCCCGGCGATGCGCTCAGCGGCAGCGATGTCGTCAGCCGCGTATTCGCGCCTGGCGCCGGTATCGACGAGGATCCGGTTACCGGCTCCGCCCATGCGATCCTGACGCCGTACTGGGCCGGGCGGCTCGGCCGTCCCTCATTCACCGCGCATCAGGCAAGTGAACGCGGCGGCCATATTCACTGCACGTTGGAGAGCGACAGGGCGATCCTGCGCGGCACCTGCGTCGATGTCATCGAGGGCGTCCTGCTGGTCTGAATGTTCAAGGTCGCCAGCTATAATATTCACAAGGGCATCGGCCTCGACAGGCGGCGTGACCCGGAACGCATTCTGGAAGTCATCGCCGAAATCGACGCCGATATCATCGCGCTGCAAGAGGCGGATCGCCGTTTCTTCGAGCGGCGCGCGATCGTCGATTCGCAGCTGCTGCGGGAAGGTGCGGGCGACTATAAGCATGTCAGCTTCGACATGCGGGAAAAGAGCATAGGCTGGCATGGCAATGCGATCTTTGTCCGCGACAGCGCGGAAATCCTGCATGCGGAACCGCTCTGGCTGGAAACGCTGGAGCCGCGCGGCGCTGTGCTGGCGGAAGTGGATCTGGGGCAGGGGCCGCTGCGCATTGTCGGCATGCATCTCGACCTGTCCGGCATGTTCCGCGTCAAGCAGGTGCGGGGGCTGATCGAGCTGATCGAAGGCCGGAGACCGATGCCGACCATCCTTATGGGCGACACCAACGACTGGAACCAGGGCAGGCGCGCGGCCATGCCTACGATCCCCGGACAATATCGGCTGGCATCCTGCGGCCCCAGTTTCCATACCCGCAGGCCAACGCTGGAACTTGACCGTATCATCTATAGTCAGGAACTGGACTGCAATGACTGCGGCGTTCACACGAGTGCACTGTCAAAGCGTGCAAGCGATCATCTGCCGGTCTGGGCGAAGCTGCGCTACAGGCCGTAGAAAGAGCCGCCAAGAATATTCCAGCGGATCATCAGGCCGATTGCGAATGCCGCGACCAGACCAAAGACCGTAAAGTGAATACGGCGCCAGGCCGTCCACCCCGATTTCGTCCATGCCGGAACGATCCCGATGACATGTATTCCTGTCTGGATCGCCAGCACCACCGTCATGAAGAACGCGGCTTTCAGGGAAAGGGGCGGGAAACCGGTCTCGTCCACTTTCGAGATATCAAGCTCCGCGACGGCCAGCGCCACGAGCGCAAGGCAGATGCCGAACGCCAGCCACAGCAATGCCGACATTGCGGCAATCCATTTCAGCTTTCGCCCGGTCACGGTGGTCCGCGTCATCCGGCCCCGGCGGTACCACATGCCAAGTAGCGTGGTTAGCGACAGTAGCATCGCGCCCCCGAACCCAAGCGCCAGGGCAGGGGTGCTGGATAGGAAGGAGATGCGTTCGAGCGTCGCCGTACCCATTCCGCCATGCAGGCGCACGATCCGGCCGTCTTCGCCGCGCACCACGCGCAGACGAGCGCCCGAGATGTTGACCCAGATGTCTTTGGCGAGCGGGGCGTACCGCGTTTCCGATCTGCCGGGGACGACCAGATATCCGTCGTCGGTAGCGCGGACATTCATATCGGTGGCCATGCCCGCGATCGCCGCACCGCTGCCCTGTGGTCGGCGGTTGTTCAAATATGTTCCGGCGACTTCGTTCGCGGCGTCGACATCGCCCTTGCGCCGGTAAAACGCGCTCGCGGCATCGGTGCCCGCAACTTTGCGCGCGACGGCCCAGGCAAAATCAACGGGATAGGAATTCGCCGAATTCATATTGGCGGAGGCAAACACGCCCAGGTCGAGTTCAGGAACAATGAATAGCCAGCTCAGAAACTGTGTCGCGCCGCCGTGACCGAAGGTCGACAGACCATCGACATCGTTCAGCATGAAGCCCCAGCCCATATCGTCGCCGCCTTCGCCATCGGGGAAAGCATGCGCGCCCAGCCTTGCGAACGCCTCCGGCGACAGCAGCCGGCCGCCTTCAACCCGTGTCTCATTCAGCAGCAGCCGCATGAACGTGGCCGCATCGCGCGCGTCCATGGCGACCGCGCCGACCGGTTCCTGCGGCCGCACCGCCATATAATCGGCCGTGACTGCGAGCCCGTCCTCAATCTTGTGCGCGGCGGCCATGCGCGCGTCGAGCGCGTCCGGATTGCGTCCGGTGCCGGGGTCGCTCAACGTGGTGGAGGTCATGCCCGCAGGCTGAAGAATGCGTGTCCGGACAAAATCATTATAGGGCATGCCGGATACGCGCTCGACGATGTAAGCGGCCATATTCGTACCCGTGTTCGAGTAGCTGGCAAATTCACCCGCAGGCGCGACCCTGCGCGGAATTTCCCGCGAAACGGCCTCGCGCAGGGACACGTCACGGTCGGGGTCCAGAAAGTCCCGCAGATTATCCTCGAAACCGGGACGATGGGCCATCAGGTCCCGAACCGTGACCTGCCGGTCGAAGGCGTCGGGAATGGCAAATCCATCAAAAAAGCTGTTCACCTCGGCATCAAGGTCAATTTTGCCGTCATCCGCCAGCATGTGCAGCGACATCCAGACGAACAGTTTCGATATCGAGCCGATGCGGAACAGCGTCTGTTCATCGTTCAGGCGGCCCGCCGAAACGTCGGCCAGGCCGTAGCCCTTCGTGATCTGCCGATCGCCGACTACGATCGCAACGGCCATGCCCGGCGGGTCTAGATCGACAAGTTTCGCGGCGATGAAGCCGTCCACAAAGCTTTCCAGCTCCGCCATGTCGACTGTATCGGCGGAAGGAATGGTGCCGGAATTTGTCGCGGTGCCGGTCCTATCCGTGATGGCAGCAGGCAGGCCCTGCATCGCAGACAGGAACAGCCACAGACACGCTAAGGAAATCAGACGCACCGCATGATGATTCAATTGCATTCTTTTGTCCCCCCGGCGGAACATGATTAGGGGCACGGAACGACCCGCGAAAGAAAAAACTACGCGGCCATGGCCTTGTAAGCCGGTTCCGTCGCCGCGATCCAGCCGCCGCCCATCACCCGGTCGCCGTCATAGATCACCGCCGCCTGACCCGGTGACACGCCAAATTCAGGTGTCTTGAACCTGAGCGTCTTTCCGTCGAACCATGCCGATGCCGGTTTCGCCATGGACCGGATCTTGGCGGCAAGCGGCGCCGCGGGATCGGGCACCGCGGCGCCCAGCCAATTCACGCTGGAAAGCGTCGCCGATGCGACCCCCAGGGCCTCTCTTGGGCCGACGACCAGTGTCTGGCTTTCCGGTTCCAGCCGGACAACATAGAGCGGAGCGGGCTGCCCGCCAATGTCGATCCCCTTGCGCTGGCCGACGGTGAAATGCACCAGACCTTCATGACGTCCCAGCGGCTGTCCGGACAGGTCGACGATGTTGCCGGGAATCGCGGTTTCCGGCCGCAGTTTTTTTACCAGGGCGGCATAGTCGCCTGTGGGAACGAAGCATATATCCTGACTGTCAGGCTTGTTCGCCACGGCAAGATCGAAACGCCGCGCATGTTCGCGCACCTCGCTCTTCTCCATCCCGCCAAGCGGAAAGCGCAGATAGTCCAGCTGCGCGCTCGTCGTCGCAAACAGGAAATAGCTTTGATCGCGTGCAGGATCGATCGCGCGATGCAATTCGGCACCCCTATCTCCATTGACGCGGCGGACATAATGACCTGTGGCAAGGGCATCGGCGCCAAGGTCCTTCGCAACGGTCAGAAGATCGCGAAATTTCACCGTCTGGTTGCAGCGGACGCAGGGAATGGGCGTTTCCCCGCGGGCATAGCTGTCGGCAAAATCATCGATGACGCTGTCGCGAAACGCGCTTTCATAATCGAGTACATAATGCGCAATGCCGAGACGATTGGCAACGCGGCGGGCATCGTGGATGTCGCTTCCGGCGCAGCACGTCTTTGACGACGCGGCGACGGCGCCGTGATCGTAAAGCTGTAGTGTCACACCAATGGTTTCATAGCCCGCTTCGACGACGAGGGCGGCAACGACGGACGAATCGACGCCGCCGGACATGGCGACGACAATGCGCTTGCCCTTTGCCGGGGCGGGAAGCTGAAGATCGACAGGCATGACCGGATAAATAGCGATTATCGCGCGCGATGCCACCATTGCCGAAAGATCGCGGACATGATGGCGTCCGGGTTGATCCCGGTTGATCCGCGATGAGATATTTTTGAAATAAACCTTTAGCCTGCGTCAGAAATTTGGCGTTCTCCCGGCCTTTTGAAGACGTATTAACGAAGATCAATATCGCCTTAACCATTGGATATAAAAATGATTTCCGCAAAATTTACGATCCGGATTAGCTAATTCTTAGCCAGCCCGGGCGTAAACATTCGGTCATGAAATCTGGCGGGGAAAAACATGCCCTCCCACAAGATGAAGACCGGGACCACTATGCTTGAAAATCAGGACTTTAAGCCGGCATCGGTGATTGGCCCTCTTGGGGAGCCCATAACCATGGAGGATCTGCCACCGCCGAGCACGCGGCGCTGGGTCGTGCGCCGGAAAGCCGAAGTCGTCGCAGCCGTTAAGGGCGAGATGCTGACGATTGACGAGGCGTGCGAGCGCTATGATCTGAGCCTGGAAGAATTCAATGGCTGGCAGCGCGCCGTCGATCGTGCGGGCCTGGCCGGCCTTCGCGTCACCCGGACACAGCACTATCGCGCGCTGTTCGAGCGGCAGGACAGCTAGGTTCGCAAGCCGGGTCCGGTCACAAGAGCCCCATTGCGCCGAATGATCTCGCGCGCCAATACCCGCATCCATGTCATGGAATAGCTTCGGCCGCCTCTTTCGATTCACCACGTGGGGCGAATCCCACGGACCAGCCCTTGGCGTGATCGTCGATGGCTGCCCGCCTGGGCTTCCGCTCGGCGAAGGTGATATCCAGCCCTATCTCGACGCCCGCAAACCGGGCCAGTCGCGTTTCACTACTCAGCGGCGGGAAGCCGACCAGGTCCGCATCCTGTCCGGTGTGTTCGAGGGAAAGACCACGGGGACGCCGATCTCGCTGATGATCGAGAATACCGATCAGCGATCGAAAGACTATGGCGATATCGCCGGGAAATACCGGCCCGGCCACGCCGATTATGCCTATGACGCGAAATATGGCTTTCGCGACTATCGCGGCGGTGGACGTTCGAGCGCGCGTGAAACGGCTGCGCGTGTGGCGGCCGGCGCGATTGCGCGCAAAGTGATCCCGCACGTCGGTATTTTGGGCCATGTTGTCGAGATGGGCGGCGACAAGGTGTCGGGCTTCGATGCCGCGCAGATCGCCGCCAACCCGTTCTGGTGCGCAGACGCGGACGCGGCGGCGCGCTGGGAAACAAAGCTGGATGCCGCGCGCAGGTCGGGTTCCTCGCTCGGCGCGGTCGTCGAGGTGCTCGCCGACGGTGTGCCCGCGGGCTGGGGCAGTCCGGTCTACGCCAAGCTGGACAGTGAACTTGGCTCCGCGATGATGTCGATCAACGCCGTCAAGGGCATGGAAATTGGCGACGGCTTCGGGGCCGCCAGGCTATCGGGAGAACAGAATGCCGATCCTATGCGGCCCGGCGAGCGTCCCGGCGACCCGCCTCTCTTTGAAGCCAATCATGCGGGCGGTACGGCGGGCGGCATTTCGACCGGGCAGCAGATTATCTGCCGCATCGCGCTGAAACCCACGTCCTCAATTCTGACGCCGGTCGATACCATCACGCGCGATGGTCAGGCGACGGAAATCCAGACGAAGGGCCGTCATGATCCCTGTGTCGGTATTCGCGCCGTTCCTGTCGCGGAGGCCATGATGGCGCTGGTTTTGGCGGACGCCTTTCTCATGCACCGTGCGCAGGTCGGATGATGGCATTGCGGCACGGTCGGCGCTAACAGCGCACACCAGATTCCTGTTCATAGGCAGTGCCTATCAATTCGCGGGCATGAATTCGATTTGAACAATGGCGATGTGCGGCTCAGATGTCGTGCACACATTCAAATCGGAGACGAAACACATGACCACCATCCCGGCATTTTCCAAGCTCGCCCTCACGCCCATTGCGCTCGCCCTCGCAGGTGCCGGAGCCGCGACAGCCGCCGATTGGGGATATGAAGGCCCGGCGGGCCCGGCAAGCTGGGGCGACCTCTCGGCGGAATATGAGATGTGCAAGATCGGCAGGATGCAGTCGCCCATCGATCTGGCGGCGGCGAACGCCCAGGGCGATGTCCATGTGTCCGTCGCCTATGACGCCGGTGCCCTCACCGTTCTGAACAATGGGCATACCGTCCAAGCGAATTTCGACGCCGGATCTACGATGACCAGCGGCGACATGACGTTCGACTTGGTTCAGGTCCATTTCCACACGCCGTCGGAAGAGGCGATCGCCGGGAAACGCTATCCGATGGTGGGCCATTTCGTACATGCCGACAGCGAAGGGCGGCTGGCCGTGCTTGGTATTTTATTCGAGGAAGGTGCCGCAAATGCGGAGCTTCAGAAGATCGTGGATGCAGCGCCAGCGGACAAAACCCCTGCACACACAATCAGCGGCACAATGATCGATCCAAACGGAATGCTCCCCGGGGATATGGGCGTGTATCGCTTTCAGGGGTCGCTGACGACTCCGCCGTGCAGCGAAGGCGTCAACTGGCATGTCGTGAAGCAGCCGGTGACCGCCAGCGCGTCGCAACTGGCGGCGATGACGGACATCATGGGAAACAATGCGCGTCCGCTGCAGCCACTTCATGGCCGGCTGGTCGTCGCCCCCGCTGAGTGAGCTCAACTCGTCCCGGCGTCCCGGATAAACACGGTTTCAAGTGTAGTCCGCCCTGGACATCGCGCTGGCTGAGGCCAACGCCCCCGTTCGCCTCCTAAAAACCGGTTCTCGTTCGACCGCGCCTCACGCCTAGCCCCTTTGGCCTGAGGTGCGGCCGGGCATCATTCTTGGCGCGACTGCCGCTACCACCTTGCCGCACCGCAACATGTTTGGCAGTGAGCGCGCCATGACAGATCGTGAAATTCCGAAGACCTTCGACCCCGCCGACATCGAATCCCGCTGGTACGCGCACTGGGAAGAAAGCGGCGCGTTCCGGCCCGACCGTCCGGACGCGGAGCCGTTTACGATCGTCATCCCGCCGCCCAATGTGACGGGCAGCCTGCACATGGGTCATGCGCTGGACAATACGCTGCAGGATGTTCTCATCCGTTATCAGCGGATGCGGGGTAGGGACGCGCTGTGGGTGGTCGGTACCGACCATGCGGGTATCGCGACGCAGATGGTGGTGGAACGCCGCCTTGCCGCCGACGGCGTCAAACGCACCGACATGATGCGCGCCGAGTTCGAGACGAAGGTCTGGGACTGGAAAGAGGAATCCGGCGGCACCATCACGACGCAGCTGCGCCGTCTGGGGGCCAGCTGCGACTGGTCCAATGAACGCTTCACGATGGACGATGGGCTGTCAAAGGCCGTCCGCAAGGTGTTCGTCGATCTTTACGACAAAGGTCTGATTTACCGCGACAAGCGCCTTGTGAACTGGGACCCGAAATTCAAGACCGCCATCTCTGACCTTGAAGTTGAAACACGCGAAGTGAACGGCAGGTTCTGGCACATGACCTACCCGCTCGCTGATGGATCGGGCGCGCTGTCGGTGGCCACGACGCGGCCGGAAACCATGCTGGCCGACATGGCCGTGGCCGTGCATCCCGATGATGACCGCTATCGCGCCATGGTCGGCAAGATGGTGAAGCTGCCCATAACGGGCCGCGAAATTCCCATCGTCACCGATGAACATGCCGATCCCGAATTGGGGTCGGGCGCGGTCAAGATCACGCCGGGGCACGATTTCAACGATTTCGATGTCGGCAAGCGCGCGGGCATTGTCCCTGCGGACATGCTCAACATGTTCGATGATGAGGCGCGCATCGTGCAGACCAGCGACGGTCTGATCCCGAACGCCTATCTCGGCCTGTCGCGCGAAGATGCGCGGAAGGCGCTGGTCGCGGAACTTGAAGAAACCGGCGCGCTTGAGCGCGTGGAGGACCGCACAATCCAGGCGCCCTATGGCGACCGGTCCGGCGTGGTCATCGAACCCTGGCTGACCGACCAATGGTATGTCGACGCCGAAACGCTGGCCAAACCCGCAATGGCGGCCGTGCGCTCCGGCGAGACGAAGTTCGTCCCCGCAACGTGGGAGAAGACCTATTTCAACTGGATGGAAAACATCCAGCCCTGGTGCATCTCCCGTCAGCTGTGGTGGGGACACCAGATCCCGGCCTGGTACGATGCGGACGGCAATGTGTTTGTCGCCGATGACGCGGAAGCGGCACAGCGGAAGGCGGGTGAGGGTGCCGCGCTGACGCGCGATCCCGATGTGCTCGACACATGGTTCTCTTCGGGGCTGTGGCCGTTCTCGACGCTCGGCTGGCCGGATGAGACGGCGATGCTGGAGAAGCACTACCCGACCGACGTGCTCGTCACCGGGTTCGACATCATCTTTTTCTGGGTTGCCCGCATGATGATGCAGGGCATTGAGTTCACGGGGAAGGCGCCGTTCCATACGGTTTACTGCCACGGCCTGGTGCGCGCTGCGGACGGTCAGAAAATGTCGAAATCGAAGGGCAATACCGTCGATCCGCTCGGCATCATCGACAAATATGGCGCGGACGCGCTGCGCTTCACGATGACGGCGATGGAATCGCAGGGGCGCGATATCAAGCTCGATGAAAGGCGAATCGAAGGCTATCGCAACTTTGCCACGAAGCTGTGGAATGCCGCGCGCTTTGCGCAAGGGTATGGCATCGGTGCCAGCCAGACCTATGCGCCGCCGTCCGCCACCAGCGCGGTCAACCGCTGGATCATCGGCGAGACCATCCGGACGGCGCAGGCTCTCGATGGGGCGATTGCCGAATATCGTTTCGACAGCTTCGCGGGCACGGCTTACCATTTTGCCTGGGACCGCTTCTGCGACTGGTATCTCGAACTGATCAAACCCGTCCTGCAGGGCGAGGACGAGGCGGCGAAGGAAGAGACGAAGGCCGTCGCGGGCTGGGTGCTCGATCAGATTCTGGTCATGCTGCACCCGGTCATGCCGTTCATCACCGAAGAACTGTGGCACAAGATGGGACCGCGTCCCTATGACCTGATCCATGCCAAATGGGTTGCCGCGGATGCCCATCATGTCGAGGAGGATGCGGCCAGGGAAGTGGACTGGCTGATCGACCTGATCGGCGCGATCCGCTCCAGCCGCAGCGAACTCAACGTACCTGCGGGCGCGAAACTGCCTTTGCATGTCCGCGATGCCAGCGCGGAAACGGCGGCCCGTCTGGGCAGGAACACTGCGATGATCGAGCGCCTGGCCCGCGCCGAGGGCATTTCCACTGCCGCCGCCCCCGAAGGCGGCTCCGCGCAGATCGTACTCGGCGAAGCGACCTACATCATCCCGTTGGAGGGTGTCATCGACCTCGCCGCCGAACGCGCGCGCCTGACCAAGAACGCGGAAGCCGCGGAGAAAGAGATCAAGTCGATCGAGGGCCGCTTGGGCAATCCGAAATTCCGCGAGAAGGCAAAGCCGGAAGTCGTGGTGGAGACCGAAGAGAAGCTCGTCGAACGCAAGGCGGAAGCTGAACGACTGCGGGCGGCGCTGACGCGTCTCGGCTGAGGCGCACGCTGTACGCTTTCACGGCGATACACGGATTCCATCATCCCGAGCGCGGTCGAGGGACGCACCATGGCGACGCGGCAACATCGTGCGTCCCTCGACCGCGCTCGGGATGAGGAAGTGTGGGTGACTGCAAAAAATGCGCCCCCTACAGCATCGCCATCCCGCCATTCACGTGCATGGTCTGGCCGGTCACATATCCGGCTTCATCGCTTGCCAGATACACCACCGCCGCAGCCACGTCCTCGCCCGACCCCAGCTTGCCCGCCGGAATGCGGCCGGTCAGTGCCTCTTTCTGCGCGTCGGGCAAATCGTCGGTCATCGCGCTCTGGATGAACCCCGGCGCAACGCAGTTGACGGTGACCCCGCGGCTGGCGACTTCCTGCGCCAGCGCTTTCGACATGCCGACGAGGCCCGCCTTCGACGCGGCATAGTTTGCCTGCCCGGGATTGCCGGTCGCGCCGACGACGCTGGTAATGGAAATGATGCGGCCATGGCGCGCCTTCATCATCGGGCGTAGCGATGCGCGGGCAAGGCGGAAGGCGGCCTCCAGATTGACGCGGATAACCGTGTCCCACTCCTCGTCCTTCATGCGCATGGCGAGATTGTCGCGCGTGACGCCCGCATTGTTGACGAGAATGTCGAGCCCCCCCATCGCGTCGACCGCGCGGCCCACCAGGCCGTCGACGGCCTCCGCGTCGGAAAGGTTACAGGGCAGGGTGTGCGTATTGCCGCCGATCCCGCCCGCGACCTTTGCCAATCGGTCTTCATTGGTACCCGACAGGGCGACGATCGCACCCTGTGCTGACAATGCCCCGGCAATTGCCGATCCGATGCCGCCGGATGCGCCGGTGACAAGTGCACGTTTTCCGTCAAGGTCGAACATGTTCAGCTTCCTACCATTCAAGATCATAAATGAAAGTTTGCTCTGCCTCGGCAACCATGCCTTCGTAAAGGGCGCGGGCAGGCGAATCTTCAGGCTCGGTTCCCGGCCAGCATCCCTTACGTAACACCCGTGCCCGCCGGTCGGCGCGTGCACGGCGTTCATCAATCGTCGGCCAAACGGCTACCCCTTTGCGAAGGTTTCGATGTCGTCCATCGTCACGATGCTGGCGGCCTCGGCATCGGTAGTGATGCGCTTCACCATCGGTCCGACAACCTTGGCACCAAGCTCGACGAAGCTGTCGACGCCGCCGTCCGCCATGGCGGAAATGCTCTCGCGCCAGCGCACTGTGCCCGTCACCTGATCCACCAGGAGTTTTTTCAGCGTGGCAGGCTCCGTTTCGGCGTCTGCTGTGACATTGGTGACGACGGGAATTGTCGGCGCATTCACTTTGGCATTTGCAAGCGCGGCCTGCATGACCTCGGCGGCGGGCTTCATCAGCGGCGAGTGGAACGGCGCCGAGACGGGCAGCAGCATACCGCGTTTCGCGCCTTTGCCCTTGGCGATTTCGATGGCGCGCTCGACGGCGGCTTTATGGCCGGAAATCACGACCTGCCCTGGCGCATTGTCGTTGGCGGCGACACATATTTCGTCGGTCGTCGCCGCCTCGTCCGCGCTCGCGACCGCGTCTTCGAAACTCAGGCCCAGAAGCGCGGCCATCGCACCCTCACCGACGGGTACTGCCGCCTGCATCGCATCGCCGCGCGTCCTCAATAGCCGGGCCGCGTCGGCAATGTCGATGCTGCCCGCGGCGCAAAGGGCGCTATATTCACCAAGCGAATGGCCCGCGACAAACCGGGCCTGCTCGGACAGGATGAAACCGGCTTCCGCTTCCAGGATCCTGAGCACGGCGATCGAATTGGCCATGATCGCGGGCTGCGCATTCGCGGTCAGCGTAAGCTCGTCCGCAGGCCCCTCGAACATCAGTGCCGACAGTTTCTGTCCCAGCGCATCATCGACTTCCTCAAAGACCGCGCGTGCCGCCGCGCTGGCTTCAGCAAGGGCCTTGCCCATGCCGGGGGTCTGGCTGCCCTGGCCGGGAAACAGGAAAGCGCGGGTTGTCATGGTCAGTGCTCCAGATACGGGGACGTTTGGCGAAGTTTCATGACGGCTTATGCCGCGGCGACGCCTGCATGCAAGCGCCCCCTTGAACAGGCCGCTGGTTCCGCTAGGGTTCGCTCCTTTGGCAGTGGGCGGCTCTTGAAGAGGCGAATGCTGCCAACCGTTTTTTGGCGGGCTGGCGACGTGGAGAGTAGGAATGTCTCTGCTGGCACCGTATATTGTTACAGGAACGAAATACTGGGAGTGAGACCGATTACCATGAAGACCATCCGTACCATTGCGCTGGCGACTGCGCTGTCCCTTTCCCTTCCGGCGACCGGCGCGTTCGCACAGGCGCTTGACCGCGATGTCGGCGTGCCGCTGCAGGAAGCGCGCAGTCTTGCTGGACAGGGAAATATCTCCGCCGCTTTGCAGCGTGTCTCACGCGCGCGTGCGGCGGCGAACACAGCCGCGGAACGGCGCAAGGTTGCGGAGATGTCGGCTTATGTGAACACGCGCGCCGGGCGCTATTCCGCCGCCGCCAAGGACCTTGAGAGCATTGGCGCAAGCGCGGCGCAGCTGGCACCGATGTATTACAGCGCGCGCAACTATGACAAGGCGATCGAAATGGGTCGCCGCATGGGCAATACGAAGGGCCTGACGATCGTCGCGCAGTCGTACCTGAAACAGGAAAAGAGCGCTGAAGCCGCGAAAATCTACGAAGATCTGATCGCGCGCAACGGACCGCAGGTGCAGTATCTTGAGAATCTTGCGAACGCACAGTTCAAAATGGGTGAGAAGCAGCAATATCTTGCCACCATCGAACGTCTGATCAGGCAGGATCCGACACCGACGCGCTGGCGGGCACTGCTCAATAACCTCAAGAGTGAAAGCCTTACCCGGGACGCGAAGCTGGCGCTGTACAAGCTGCTTGCCGAAACGAACAACATCACGCGCTCGGAAGATTATATCGAATTCGCGAAGCTGGCGACCGTCGCGCAGGAGCCAGGCGTGGCGCGGCGTATCGTGACACGCGGTATCGAGAATGAACAGCTGTCGAGTGAGGATCCGCAAGTACAGAGCATCGTCAACGCGGCGGGCAATCGTCATCAGCAGGTCGTTACCCAATTCTCGACGCTGAAGCCCGGCCCAGAGGGTTATTTCCGCGCCGGCAATGCGCTTTTCGGCGAAGGGAAATACGAAGCTGCCGCTGTCGCCTATTGGAAATCCTACAAGATGCAGCGCGAGATCAAACAGTCGCCGTTCATCAATCAGGCACTGATCGGTATCGGGATCAGCTCCCTTCGCGCGGGCAAAACCGATATCGCCATGAAGGCGTTCAACATGGTGCAGCAGGACAGTGCCTTCAACGAAGTCGCCGCACTTTGGAAACTATATGCGGAGACACGCAGCGGCTGAGTGAACATCACGGGACTCCGCGGTTGATTCTTGGCCGCCGGTGGTGCATATCGGGTTCATACGAGGTGGAAGCGTACGCGTTTCCGCCTCGTATATTTTATAGGAAAGCCGGAGGGGCGCTGCGATTGCCGCACGTCAGCGATCGGCACAGACAGAGAGAAAACGCGATGGGGCTCTATGAGCACACCTTCCTGGCGCGCCAGGACCTGTCGACCGCGCAGGTAGATGCGCTGTCGGCGGAATTCACCAAGATCATCGAGGCAGGCGAAGGTTCGGTCAAGAAAACCGAATATTGGGGTCTGAAATCCCTTGCCTACAAGATCAAGAAGAACCGCAAGGCACATTTTGTCATGCTGAACATCGACGCGCCGCCCGCGGCCGTCAAGGAGATGGAGCGCAACATTGCCATTTCCGACGATGTCATCCGTCATCTTACCATTGCCGTCGAGGAGTTGGAGGAAGGTCCCTCCGTCCAGATGCGCAAGGAAACCGAACGTCGCGAGCGCCGTGAGCGCCGCGAGCGCGACTAAGGGAGTAGTATATTATGGGTCGTCCCTTTTTCCGCCGCAAGAAATCCTGCCCCTTCAGCCGTCCCGACGCGCCGAAGATCGACTATAAGGATGTGAAACTGCTTGGCGGTTTCCTGTCCGAGCGTGGCAAGATCGTTCCCAGCCGTATCACGGCTGTCTCCGCAAAGAAGCAGCGTGAGCTGGCGAAGGCGATCAAACGCGCCCGCCACCTCGGCCTTCTGCCGTTCATCGTTCGCTAGGAGGAGAGAGACCATGGCACAAATGGACATCATCCTGCTTGAGCGCGTTGAAAAGCTTGGTAATATCGGAGATGTTGTGTCGGTGAAGCCTGGCTTTGCCCGCAATTTCCTTCTGCCCAAGGGCAAGGCGCTCCGTGCGAACGAAGCCAACCGCGCCCGTTTCGAAGCCGATCGTGAGCGTATCGAAAAGGAAAACGCCGAAAAGCGTGCGGTCGCCGAAACGGATGGCGAAAAGCTCTCCGGCACACAGGTCATCATGATCCGTCAGTCTTCGGACTCGGGTCAATTGTACGGCTCCGTCAGCGCCCGCGACATTGCTACGGCGCTGTCCGAGGAAGGCCACAATGTCGACAAGAATCAGGTCACCCTTGGCGAGCCGATCAAGACGCTGGGTATCCATCAGGTCGACATTTCCTTGCATCCTGAAGTGACGGTGCAGGTCGAAGCCAATGTAGCCCGCTCCAAGGAAGAGGCCGAAATGCAGGCCGAGGGCATTGATATCTTCGCTGGCGACGACGAGGAAGACACGATGTCGGCTTCCGAGCGTGCCGCTGCTGAAGCTCTTGCCCGTGCGGAAGCGCAGGCAGAAGCGGAAGCGCGCGGTGAAATCTTCGAAGAGGGTGCAGGCCCGGCCGAAGGTGACGAGGGCGCGGACGGCGAAACCGATGCCAGCGACACTGCCGAAGCGGAATCAGACGCAACGGCCGACGATGCTGCCAAGGCAGAAGATGGTGAAGAGGATAAGACTGGCGCATAGTGCGCTGGCGCATCCAGAAACAAAAGGGGCCGTGTCTGGATATTCAGACACGGCCCCTTTTTCTTGGGCCATATCAGCTTAGCACTGGCGCCATACCCGGTTCCGCTTTTGCCATGGCGCGCTGGTAGGCGTCGCGCGCGCCAATCCGCTGCAACCAGGCCCGAATATTAGGGAAGTCCGCCACGCTGGTCTTCTCTTCCCGGAATGCCCGTGCGGTGGTCAGCGAGAAGGCGATGTTGATGTCGGCCAGAGTAAGGTTGCGGCCGCCGAAATGGTCGGACTCGCCAAGGCGCGTTTCCATCATCGCCCATGCGCGTGCGACCCGCTCCTGGCACGATATAAGTGCGGGATTGTCCTTCGCGGCGCCGGACATGCTGACCAGCAGCAACATCATGTTTGCCGTCATCAGCGTGCCATTGCACCAGTGGAACCAGAACAGGTGGTCGGCATAATCGGCGTCGTCAGGTCCGGGGTTCAGGACCGCCTGCTGCTCCGCGCTGCCATATGTCTGGGTAATGTACTGAAGAATGGCACCCGACTCGCCAAGCGTCAGGTCGCCGTCCTGAATAATCGGCGCTGTCTGAATGGGATGCAGCGCCTTCAGTTCGTCCGGAGCCAGCCGATTGTCCTGACGACGATTATAGAGTTTCAGATCATAGTCGAGGCCAAGCTCCTCACAGAGCCAGACAACGCGCTCTGACTGCGAGATACGAAGGTGGTGAACGATCAGCATGGATAACGGCCTTTTTCATGGTTCACCCGTACGTTCGCAGACCGGTGCCGGCGAAGCCACCCTGTGATTGGATAGCGTGCGGGGATGTCGCCGGGAATGCAAAGGGCCGCTGCTAATAGTCGGTGGATACCCGCACGCCGACAGAACTGCCGCCAAATGTCGCGACACGGCCGAGCACGGAAAAAGCGCGCGTCAGGGCAAATTCAATCTGGGTCGCTGTCACGCCGTTGGTGTCCGTTGAGACTTCGACATATGTCCGCCGGCCGAGATATTCGCCCGCTGCGACGCCTGTACCGCGTCCGGTGGCGCTGTCAGCGGTCTGAATGCGCAGGCGATCGATACCGATGGCGCGGCGCACCGAGCCAATGGGGTCAAGCGCGCTCGACCCGCCGTTCTGGAGCGCAGCGACCGCGCCTGCGAGTTGCAGCGCTTCGGGTGCGGAGAGATTGGCAATGCCCGTTCCAAACAGCACACGCGACAGGATTTCGTCCTGCGGCAGGGCAGGGACAGAGGACAGGCGGACCTGCGGCTGGCTCGACAGACCGGCGATGTTGATTTGCGCGGTCAGTCCCTCCACCCGCGCTTCGGCCTGAATGTTGAGGACGGGGTCGGGGGGATAGGCCCCGCCAAAGCGCACCTCGCCGCGTGTTAATTCGAAGCGGCGCCCTGCGAAATCATAATCCCCGCGCACCAGACGGGCCTTACCGGTCAGACGGGGTTCGGTGATCGGCCCGCCAAGCTTCAGCCGCGCGGACCATTCGCTGTCGAGCCCAAGACCGCGCACATAAAGCCGGTCGTCGGCGGCGGCGGTGACGTCCAATTGCCAGACGGTCGAACCCTGCGGTGTCTCGCGCGCACGGACGAGGTCCCGGTTCACCTCGCGTACCGTGAGCTGGGGGATGGTTTCCAGCTGCGCATTGCCCGCGCGGTAGCGCGCCCGGTCCACTGTGAGATCACCGGAGATTTTCGCGCCCGTTTCCGGACTGTTGGAAATGAGTACCGGCCCCGTGACACGGGTGTCGAGCGTGTCGATATCGACAAGTGCCGCGCGTCTCGTATCCAGCCGGATATTGATTGGGAAGCCTCGGGACAGGGATAGGTCGACCGTACCGCGGCCCGATACCTTTCCGCCCTGGCGGTCGCGGCCGTTAAATGTCTCGATGAGGAGTTCCGATCCCGCGAACCTGCCGGAAAATTGGATATCTTCGATGACGGTGCCACTCGCCACGCTTTCAACGCCCAGCGACCTGGCCTCCAGATTACCGGTCAGGCGCGGCTCGCCCACGGTTCCCCCAATATCGATGCGCGCCTGCAAAGGTCCTCTCACGGCAATCGCGTCAATCGCGGCGAGCGGCCAGATGGCCTCGGCGGGACCGCGATAGCGAAGCTGCGCCTGGACGGGGGAGGCTGCGATCCGTTGAAACGCGGATAAATCCGGTGTGCCTGCGATATGGGGCAGGCGTGCCTGAAACCGCCCGAGCCGCCTGCCGTCAATTTCCAGCGCCGCGCGCACGGCTCCGACATCGTCATTGAGGACGGCGATTAGCGCAAGATCGACAGGCTCGGACAACAGGTTGCTTTGTCTTGCGAAATCGCGAACGCGCAGGTTTGCGCGAATTCGCGGCAGTCGCGCGCCGGACGCGGTCAGCTCGATCGCACCGGTGGCGGTGCCGGTCAGCGGGACATCGGGAAAGATCAGTTGCAAAAGGCCAAGGCCGGCCTCATCCAGACCAGCCCGGATCGTCGTCGCTTCCTTATCCAGGGAACCTGCGAGCCTTGCCGAACCCACTGGGAGCGCGATGCGGGTTTCCGCCAATCGCCAGGTGCCATCTTCGTCTCGATCGATGCGGGCCGGACGGGCGATGCCCAGCCTCTGGCCGCCCACATCGCCCTCCGCAGACACCAGGACGGCGTCCGCGGCAAACGCGGCCGAGATGTCGAATGCAAAGTTCGTACCCCGGCGGCCTTTCACTTTGCTGGTGATCGTACCCACACCATTTGTCAGGTCGAAGGCACCATCCGCGCTGGCGAGGGTGAGCGTGCCGATGCGCGCGCCAGACAGGTCAAAACTGCCTCTTGTGCGATTGCCGTCTGCGGTCACCAGGATGTCGGCGGCGACGGTACCCCGCCGTGCGCCGATAACGGGCTCGGTCGCCAGTGCTGCGGCTGTAGCACCGGCGGCCACAACGATCCGCTGGGCTTCGTTTTCATTGCTGAACCGGGCGGTTCCGTCGACGCCCGAGCCGGATATCGCGAGCGTTCCGTCGACCGGAACGCCTCCAGATGGCGTCAGGACGCCCCGTGCCCGTACCCCGGCAAGGGAGATCTCGCCAAATTTGTAACGAACGGCACCGGGGGCCGTGTCGATCTGACCCGTGGCCGTTATTTCGCCAAGCAGTGTCGCGCCCGCGGCGTTGAAAGCATAGCGTTCCGGACCCGGCGTGAAGGTTGCGCTGATATTCTCAATTGGCAGGCCAAGCGTATAGCGATCGACATTCACGACCGCGAGCGGGCGCGAGATGTCACCCGAAAGGTCGAGCGACAGGGTGCCGAACCGCAGCTGTTCGCCGCGTCCCTGAAAGTCGATTTTCTGACCGAGGCGGTACGTACCTTGCCCCGCGACCGAAAATTCGGGCCCGGTGACTTTTGCAGCGCTCAGGCTGATCGTGCCGTCCGGCGTCCGGATGATATCGGCGCGCCCACGCGGCAGGCCGCCAAAGACGAAGCGCAGGAAATCATTGTCCAGCCGCGTGAGGCGCGCCGATACCGGCCCTGAAATATGCAGCTTGCGCGGCTCAAGGGGATCGGGCTTCAGCCTGAGATCTCCTTGAACCGCCGCGCGGCCAAGGCCGGGGATGGGGTAGTCCGGGACTTCGGTGGTGCCGACGACATCATAAGCCCCGGTTGCAAGGTCAAGCATCAAATCGGCGCGCGCGGTCAGCATGCGCGTATCAAGGCGGGTCCCTTGTCCCCGCACGACGAATCCGTCGAGCGATAAAGGCCCGGTAACATGTGCGCGCGCGCTCAGCTGCGCGACCAGGTCTCCGGCGCCGGTCAGGCGATCAAAGGTCGCATCGACGGTGAAATCGCCTGGATGGTCCTTGCCGGCGATCCTTCCGCTTGCGCTTAGATTGTCGAGCCGCTGGTCACCCAGGGCGAACCAGCTCGCATTGAGTTTATAGGTGATGCGCGGCGCCCTCACACTTCCGTCGGCGGCGACGGACATCCGAATACGCTCGCCGGTCATGGTGCGGACCAGCGATCGCGGCTCGAGCAGCGCGATACGGGCGGTGGTATCGGTCAGTCTGCTGATCCTGCGGTCCAGCTCACCCTGCGCATCCAGGCTGAACGCCGGTGCCTTGGCGGATATGATGAACGGCAGACGATCCTGATCCGGCGCAGCGCTCGCACGGATAACGATACCGCTTGGCGCCAGTCGCGGAATAACGCCGCCGCTCACAAGACGTGCCGGGTCGACACGGCCGTCAAGTCGGAAACGACCATGGGCCGCATCGATGGCCATGTTTGCGATCGGCACTGGCGGCGAACCTGCCTCGGCGAGCTTGGCGACCAGATTGCCGCGCCACTGCGTCCAGCGCCCTTTGCCGTCCAGGTCTATATGGAGGGCCCGGTCGAGACCGGTCATACCGGCAAGCAAGCCCCCCCGGGGTGCCTGCAGCGCACCATTCAGCCGGAATCTGTCGGCGTCCGGTGCGGCGTCGAGAAACAATCGAAATGTGTCGCCGCCTGTCCGGCTGCGGGCCAGCATACCCAGTCTCGCCCGGTCCGGCGTGGTAAGCGCCGTCAGGGCAAGAGAGGCGTTATGCGGTCGGCCCGCGATACGGGGATCGACCTCCAGATGACCGATAAGGGCCTTACGAATGCTGATGTCGAAATCGGGCAGAAGCGGGCGCTCATCCTCGCTGGGCCGCAGCCGCGGCAGGCGTACCAGTGAAACCCGTGCCGCGCGCAGCTGATGAATGGACAGCCGGTCCTTGACGATAAAGTCGTGCGGTTGCCAATCGAGGCGAACCTTGGGACTTGTCAGAAAAACACCGTCCAGATCGCTCAGCTCCAGCTTATGCAGGATGATATCGCCGTAGATTGAACCGTCGATCCTGCCGATGGACACTTGCAGACCGCTACCTGGTGCGATCCCCGCGATTTGCCGCGCGATAAGCCTGTGTCCCGGCTGGGTATCGAGCGCCAGCAGGGCGAGGAGGGCGAACGCCATGAACCCGAGCAACACCAGCGCGCCGACGCCGAATATCCTGCGCAGTCGCATCAGAACGCCTGGCCGATCGACACATAGACGGCGACCGGGGATTCGCCGCTTCGCCGTTTGATTGGCGTGGCGATATCTATGCGTATGGGACCGAAGCGCGTGTAATAGCGCGCGCCGACGCCAATGCCGAACCGGAAATCATCAAAGCCTGGTGCGCTTGATGTATAAACCTGGCCTGCGTCCACAAAGGCGACGGCACCAAGGTCACCGAAGCGATGTCGTGCCTCGATACTGGCTTCGACCTTACTGCGGCCGCCAAGGGGTTCTCCGTCCGCGTCGCGCGGACCGACATCCTGAAATCCGAAGCCGCGTACGGAGGCACCGCCACCGGCGTAAAAACGCCGCGAAGGGGCGATATTGCGTCGGCCGGAACCAAGGATGCTGCCGACAAGGGCGCGCCCGGCGATCACGGTCTTGCGCTCTTCGCCGAGCGGCAGGTAGGCGGACGCGCCGACCTCGCTGCGCGCATAGGTGAAGGTGCCGCCCTGAAAGGATATTTCCGGGCTGAGACGACCGAGCAGCCGAAACCCCTCCGACGGGTCCAGCAGGTCATCGGTACCGTCATAAGTCAGCTGTGCGGGAAACGCGGCGACGTAATAGGTATTCAGCCGCGCAGGGACTCCCAGCAGCGCCGACCGGTCGCGTTCCTGTGAAAAGATTAGCTCCGGCCCCAGTCTGTAGGTCCAGCGCTTCTGCCAGATCAGATTGGTTTCGCGCTCGATAAATGCGGAGGCCAGAACGCCGCGCCTGAAAAAGGCATCGCGGTCTTCTCGAAAGGCGGCGACACGCCCGCCGACGATGCGGTCGCGCGCGCCGTAATTCGAACGCCGAAGATCGAGCGCGAGTAACTGTTCCTCCGTACCCAGAGCCAGCCGTGCCGTGACCGCGCCTTCCGGGCGAAAGAAATTGCGGTGCTGCCAGCTGCCTTCGACGCGGAATCCGTCTTCCGTATCGTAGGCGAACTGCGCCGCGAGCGTGCGGGCGGGCGCGGAGGTGAGGTCGACGTCCAGATCGACTTCGGCCTCAACCTCGTTGATCGGCGCCCCTTTGACGGGCGTAATATCGGCACTTCCCACGAGGCCGGTCGCGATCAGCGCGCGGCGCAGATCGTCGATATCCGCCGCGTCATAGACATCGCCCGCCTCGAAGCGTGCGAGAAGATTGACATGGTCGGCATCAAAGGGCGCGTCCTCGCCAAGGACGCGGATGCTGCCGAACCGTCCTCGCGGCCCGGTCCGGACATTCAGCGCAAGGCTGGCTCGGCGCGTCTCGTGATCGATAATGATTTCAGGATCGGGTACGTCCGCGAACGGATACCCCTCGCGCGGCAGGCGTAGCCGAAGTTCGCCGAGCGCACCCAGTACGGCGCCCGCCCTGACGGGATCGCCGTTATTGACGCTCAGACCGGTCGCCGCGATATCGTCGAACCGGTACAACGGCCCTGCGTCGACTTCAAAAACAACCCGCCGCGCCGCTACGGGTTCGTCCGGGTTAATGATGCTAATGTCGATCAGCGGGTCGTAATATCCTTCGGCACGAAGCAGCCGGGAAATAAGATCGCGGTCGACGCGAACACGTCGATTCAGCTCCGCAAGTGAAGGAACGCTCGCGCCGTTTCCCGTAAGCAGCAAAGACAATTCCCTGAACGGCCCAGCGATTGCCGGCAGTAATTCAGGCAAAAACTCAACCGAGTAGCGGATCGCGGTCACAGGCCTGGCCGCCTCGGTCTGATCTTCCTCCTCCAGACGCCCGAACAGGTCCTGCCAGTCGGCCTCTATCTCGGGGATCGCTGGCAGGGGGTCGCTGACTGTCCGTGCGGGCGCGGTGTCCTGTGCCCATGCACGGCTCGACACGACCAGCGCGAGGGTCAGTAAACGGACATAAGCATACATCGCTCCGACATAACGCGGTGCAGCCTGCACGGAAGCTGAATTTCACGTTCTGCGGCGAAGGAAAAGAATGACGTCGCCATCCCTTTCCAGGCGGCACTGATCCAAAAACCGCATGTCCGTGCGATGCTGAAGCGCAGCTTTGTGCCCGTCACCCCTCCAATTGGGCGTCGCTGCCGGATTCTTCACAGGCCTCTTCGCCGTCGCTGGGCATTTCCGCCTGAGGGCTGCCCACGGTCCGCCGCGCGCGCGGCGTCTTCTGGAGCGACTCCTTTTCATCATCCGGCAGCATCGGCACGAAGTCAGGCCGTTCGATGCTTGCGGTCGCGTTTCTCAGTTTCGTCGACCATGATTTCGACAGGCGCTGGAAATAGCCGTCATTCTCGGTGATCGTATGTTCGACAGGTTCCGAGCCCTCATGGTCGCGTAGCAGCACCATATCGATGGGAAGGCCGACAGCGAGGTTCGAACGCATGGTGGAATCGAAGCTGATGAGCCCGATTTTTGCCGCTTCGTTCATGCGCGTCTTGTAATTCAGGGCACGGTCGAGGATCGGCTTGCCATATTTGATCTCGCCGATCTGCAGAAACGGATTTTCAGGCCGGCATTCAATGGCGTTGCCCGCATCATAGACCCGAAAAAGCTTCACCGGTTCAGCGCCGACACGGCCGCCGACCAGCATGGAGGCACCGGACCGTATCCCGTCGCGTTTCAACGCATCGCGAACCTCGTTGCGGCTCTCGTGCAGGGCGCGGCCAATCAATTGCGCGATGCGGAAGATGTTCGCCTGATTATCGATCGTCGATCGTTCATCGTCGCCGTTTGCCATCTCCAGACCTTCGTCCAGATGTGACAGGGCGGCCTGCGTTACCGACAGGCTCCCCGCCGTGCAAATCGCCACAAAGCGGTCCGCGCGATTATATATATGCAATTTCCGATAGACCGAGATGTTGTCGACGCCCGCATTGGTGCGGCTGTCGGCCATCATCACGAGCCCGGCATGAACACGCATGCCGACACAATATGTCATTTCACGGCACCAGCTTTTATTGTTGAGACTGGGACATATCGCCCATTGTCTGATTCTGCGACTGCCTAAGTGCGCGGCCGGACGTTGTCGCGGTCACGGCCATGGTTTCCATGCCGCCGCCCATGCGCGTACCCACCATCGGCGCAGCCTGCCGATAGTCCATTCCTACTGCGATCCGGACATAGTGATCGTCCGCCGAAATGCCGTGCGCCGGATCAAATGCCACCCAGCCAAGATCCTGCACCCATGCTTCCGCCCATGCGTGCGAGGCTTCCTGGTTATTTTCACCATCGCGGCGGAACAAATGCCCTGAGACATAGCGCGCGGGGATATCCTGTGACCGCGCGGCGGCGCAGAACAGATGCGACAGATCCTGGCAAACACCATTGCCATTCGCGAACGCTTCGGCCGCGCTCGTCGTCACATTGGTGGTGCCTGTCTCGAATTTCATGTGCCCGTATACGGCGGCCAGAAGGGCATGTGCCTTGTCGAGCGGCGACGTCTTGCTGGCGATGGCGTCCGCGGCAAATTCGGCAATGGCCGCATTGGGCTGGGTCAGCTCGCTGACCTGTAGGTAGGTAAGCGGCGACAGTGTCTCTCGCACGCCTCTGACCAGGCCCGCAGAGTCATCGCATTCAACGATTCCGGACGCCGTTATGACCAGTTCCTCCGGTGCGTGATCGACGGTCAGCATGTGCGTGATGTTGCCGTGCGGGTCGCGCTTCTGGCGCAGTTTCGCGTCGCAGTTCAGGTCGATTGACCAGTCCACGACATTCTGCCCTTCAAAGTCTTCCGGCGTCAGGCGAAGCAGCTGCATGACACGGCGCGGTCCGGCGTCATAGCGATAGGTCGTTTCATGTTTGACGTTGATACGCATCAGAAGCTGAACTGTTCGGAAATATCGCGATTAAGCTGATTATTATCGGTAATGAACTGCTGCAGAAACTGATGCATCCCGTTCTTGTAGATATCGTCGACGGTCAGTCCCCTGAGCTGGTTTTTCATGCGTTTGGCGCGGCGATCGGCGGGACCCACACGGCCATGGGCGACGCTGAGATCCTGCAGATATTCGTCGGCCACGTCCATGCAATGCGACAGGCTACGCGGCAGGTCGTCTTTCAAAATCAGCAGTTCGGCGATCAGCCAGGGTTTTAGATTCTGGCGATAAATGTGACGGTAGGCGGTCACCGCGCTGACGGAGCGCAATATTGCCGTCCACT
Organism: Pacificimonas pallii; assembly: GCF_019204005.1. Lineage (GTDB taxonomy): Bacteria > Pseudomonadota > Alphaproteobacteria > Sphingomonadales > Sphingomonadaceae > Pacificimonas > Pacificimonas pallii. The sequence goes on from NZ_JAGSPA010000002.1 coordinate 284,317, forward strand.
GAGCCTGGTCGAGCGCGCCGCCGACGCCTTCTCCCTCGGGGAGCAGGGTGTGATATTTCACATCCATAAGCCGGGCGGTATTGTCCGCGCGCTCGATGACATTGCCAAGCCGGATGAACCAGAAATTCTCGCTGCGGGCGAGGGTCCGCCAGACAGCGCCTTCAAAGTTCCGGACCTCCTGTTTCACACGTTCGACCAGCGAAACCATATCGAGGGGGCGGTCGACCTCCCGGATCCGGCCCGCGAGCTCGATATAGCCCTCGTTCAGCGATTCGAAGGCTTCACGCGTCAACGCGGCCCGCACGACCCGGGCGTCATTGCGCGCCTTGGTTACGCAGGACCGAATGGAACTGGGATTGTCGGGATCGAGAGCGAGAAAATCCGTTACCGCCGCGCGGTTCGGCGGTACGTTCTTTGCGGCAAACAGCTCGCCGGTGCCAGAGGCTTGCGCGGCGCTTTTCCACCCGGCATTCTTATCCGGCGATGGCAGTGCCTCGAAGCGGAAGGCGGCGTCCATGAGACGCGCGGTGAAGTCCAGACGCTCGACGTGACGGCCAAGCCAGAATAGCGAGGATGCGTTTCGCGATAGCATTACGAGGCCAACACCCAGCTGTCCTTTGTCCCGCCACCCTGGGAGGAGTTAACCACGAGCGAACCTTCCTTGAGAGCGACGCGTGTCAAGCCGCCGGGGACGACTTTCGTCTCCTCCGCTCCCGACACAACAAAGGCGCGCAGATCGACATGGCGCTCGACGATCGAATCGTTCACGACGGTGGGGCAGGTCGACAGCGCCAATGTCGGCTGCGCGATATATCCGTCCGGATCATCCTTGATCCTGAGCGCAAACTCCTCGATTTCCGCCTCTGTCGCGGCGGGACCGATCAGCATGCCATATCCACCGGAGGCGTCGACACGCTTAACAACCAGCTCGGCCAGATTGTCGAGCGTATACTTAAGTGCGTCATCCTCGCGGCAGCGATAGGTTTCCACATTCTTTAGCGCCGCGTCGGACCCGGAATAGAATTTCACGATTTCGGGAACATAGGAGTAGATCGCCTTGTCATCGGCCACGCCCGTTCCCGGCGCGTTGATAATGGTGACATTTCCTGCCTCATACGCATCCATCATCCCGGCGATGCCAAGAATGCTGTCCGGGCGAAAGGCGAGCGGATCGAGATAATCGTCATCGATACGGCGGTACACCACATCGACGCGCTCCGGCCCCTTGGTGGTCCGCATGTAAACGCAGCGATCTTCGACGAACAGGTCGCTGCCCTCGACCAGTTCGATACCGAGACGGTCGGCAAGGAAACTGTGCTCATAATAGGCGCTGTTAAGCGGCCCTGGCGTCAGGATCACGCCCGTTGGATCGCCGCGCGTGGCTTCGGGTGCGACCGCGCGGATCATGTCCTGCAGATAGTCTATATAGCTTTCGACAGGCCGGATCGAATGTTCCTGAAACAGCATCGGAAACAGACGCAGCATCGCCTCGCGGTTTTCCAGCATGTAAGCCACACCCGACGGTGTCCTCAGATTGTCCTCCAGAACATAAAACTCGTCGGCGGTTCGCACCATGTCGATGCCGCTGATATGCGAGTAGACGCCGCCAGGGGGCTTGATCTGCGTCATGATGGGCTGAAATTGCGGATTGGAGAGAACAAGCTCCTCGGGGATAAGGCCAGCCTTCAAGATTTCGCGTGGCCCGTAAATGTCCGCGAGGAACATCTGCAGCGCATCGATGCGCTGAACAATTCCCGCCTCAAGCGCATCGAATTCCTCCGCGGCGACGATGCGCGGCAGGACGTCGAAGGGAATGATTTTTTCATCGCCTTCATTGTCGCCGTAGACCGCGAAGGTGATGCCGAGTTTTCGGAAGGCCAGCTCGGCGGCGCCGTGGCGCTTTGCCAGTTCATCTACCGAAACCGTCTCCAGCCAGGTTTCGAGGCCCTTGTAGGGCGCGCGGACATCGCTACCAGCACCGTACATCTCACTAAAGCTGTTCGTCCCCGTCATAAGCCAATGAAAGAACGGCTGGCGGATTAGTTCCGGTTGAAGACAACAGATAAATTGTTCGCCGGCATTTCGATAATGTTCCGCAGAGCGAAATCATTCTGCGCCGCGGCCTGTTCCATCGCACCGAGGGTTCTGAGTCCCCACTCCGGATTGCGCGATCTTAGGCTCTCGTCAAAGGCCAGATTGCTCGGCGCGGTCATGACACCGTCCCGAACGAACGGACCGTAGATAAAGAGGGGAGCGCCCGCTGTCAGGCATGAGCGCGCGCCGCGCAGCAGCGCAAGCGTGGCTGACCAGGGCGAAATGTGAACCATGTTGATACAGGTCATCGCCGCGACATGTTCGGTGGGCCAGCTGTCGCTGTATACATTCAGCAATATCGGTGGACGCATATTCTCCGGGCCTTCGAAACGTTTGCGACGTTCCATATCACCGACAGCGTCCGGGCTGCCGTCGGTTGGCAGCCATTGCAGGTGCCCAAAGCGCGAGGCGAAATGGACGGCATGCTCTCCTGTCCCTTCCGCAATCATCAGCACGAGGCCATGATCGGGAAGCACGTCCGCAAGCACATCGGCAATCGGCTTGCGGTTGCGAAGCGCCGCGGGCGCCGAACGAAGCTCTTCCTCGGACATATCTGCAAATCCTTCAGGGACACTCGCACTTTGATATTCGTCCCGCTACAGAAGTTTCCGGGAATAGGAAGGGTTCACATATGACCGAGCTTAGTCGCCGCCGTTTCATCGAAGCGGCCGCCATGATGTCCATCGCCGCCCCGCTAGCCGCTTGCGGCGACGACGCTGCCATCTCGCAGACGCCGGTGAAGGTTGAGACGGGACAGTGGCAGGACGCCGTCTCGCAGCTTGCCGCACGTGAACGCGGCGATGTGACCGCGCTGCAACTTGTCGAGACCGCGATTAGGCGCCTTGAGGCGGTCAACGAGAGGATCAACGCCGTCGCGCTGCCAAACTTCGAGCGCGCGCGTGCGATGGCGAGGGCTGGCACGACGGGACCGCTCGCCGGTTTGCCGACACTCGTAAAGGACAATCAGCGGCAGGCGGGCTTGCCATATACGCAGGGCTCACGGGCTCTAGCCGGTTATATCGCCGACGAGACCGATCCCTATGCAGCGGCGATGGAAGGCGCCGGCTTGATATCGATCGGGCGCTCCACGCTGCCCGAATACGGCCTGACGGCAACGACCGAACCCCTGCTCACCGGCCCGACGCGCAATCCATGGAATCCGGATCATTCGTCCGGGGGGTCGTCGGGCGGCAGTGCGGCGGCGGTTGCCGCTGGCGTCGTACCGGTCGCGCACGCCAATGATGGCGGCGGCTCGATCCGCATTCCCGCTGCGGCCTGCGGCCTTGTCGGTCTGAAGCCGTCACGCGGCCGCATGGCGGGCGACGACGCCTCCGACGACGCGACCGATCTTGGCGTGCAGGGCTGCGTCAGCCGCACGGTGCGCGATACGGCCATCTGGTTCAACGCGACGCAGGGCGGCCCCGGGTTCGAACCGGCGACGCTTGTCACCGGGCCGATCGCGCGGCGGTTGCGGGTCGTGGGACATCTTCAGCGTCCGGACGGTTCGCTGCCGGACGCTGATGTTCAGCGTGTTCACGGCGACGCGATCGCGCTGCTGGAAACATTGGGGCACAATATCGGCCGGAATGACACCGAAATTTTCGGGCCGGAGCTTGCGGAGGATTTCCTTCACCTCTGGTCGCGCGGCGCCCATCTGCGCCTTGAGGCGACGAAGCAGCTTGCGGGTTTGCCGGACGATTTTGACCTGAGCCAGGGTTTCGAACCCCTGATGCTGGATATGGCCGCGCGGGGCGGGGCCCTTACCGAAGAGCAGATGACGCAGATTGTCGGGCGGCTTGAGGCGTTCAAGGCCCGGTATCGGGCAGGGTTTGCGAATATGGATGTCCTTGTGACCCCGGTGCTTGGATCGGCGGCCCTCGCCATCGGTGAATTGTCGCCGACGATTCCCTTTGCGGATCAAGCCGATCTTCTGACGGCATATGCAGGGTTCACGGGCGCGGAGAATGTGGCCGGCCTTCCTGCAATTTCGCTGCCAGTCGGCGAAAGTGCCTCCGGCCTTCCGATCGGTCTGCAATTCGTGGCCGCGCCCGGGAACGAAGCCATGCTCCTCGGCCTTGCATTCGAGCTTGAAGAGGCGTTGAAATGGTATGAAAGAAAGCCGGGGATCTGGGTGGGAGACATGGTGTGAGCATTACCCTGTGGTTCAATAACCGGTGCGGCACGGCACGGAACGTCCGCAAATGGCTCGATGAAAATGGCCATGATTATGTGGTTCGCGACTATCTGACCGATGTACCCTCCGCCGACGAGATTCGCGATGTCCTGGCGAAGGGCGATATGCGTGCCGCCGACCTGTTCCGCGCGAAGGAAGCGCTGGCAGAGGAACTCGGTCTGCGCGGCGTTGAGGATGAGGCGGCGCTGGTGGATGCGATGGCCGCCCACCCGCGTCTCATCAACCGTCCCGTCGTCATCGACGGCGACCGCGCGAAATTATGCCGCCCGGCATCGGAGGTTGAGGCCTTTCTCAGCTAGGGAAACGGCCTAGGCAAAAACGTCCCTCAGTGTATCCATCTTGGGGCCCTCGGCGGCATTGCGCAGTTCGATGAACATCGACCCTAGGAGGACGCCGTACAGGACATAGCTGAGCGTGCTTACGATGGGCGACACGATCTTGAATGTCATCGAAATGTTCAGTTGTTCCTGGAACAGCAGCATATCTGTAAGGCTCACCGTAAGGAGTGTATCAATCGCGCTTTGCGCTATCCAGAACACGATGATCAGAACGTAAAGCGCAAAGACTTTCCAGCGTGCGCCTTTCGTAAGTGCCTGGCTGCGGCCAAAGCTGCCGATAATGCCCCGACGTTCGATAATTAGCGCCGGGAAGCTGACGCTCCACATGCAAGCGATCATGATGCCCGGTACCAGCAGGAGAAGAAGCCCCGCGTAAAAGCCGAGCATCCAGAGCAACATGTGCACCATTATGGGAAGCAGCGCTGTCAGGCTACGTTTTAGCACGGCGCCCAGGTCGATATTGCCGCGATCCGCTGACTGTGCGGTCATTTCAATGCAGGCGATGCCCATGATTGCGGGGCAAAGGGCCGCAAGGAAGCCGAAAATACCGCCGACAAGGCCGAGCTCTCTAAAATTCGCGCGCATCATATACTCGTATGTGAAAAACATATAGAGAATGAGCGGAAGAGCACCAAGAGCCACGCTGACAATCGCGAACGGACCCGGATTGTCACGGATCGTCATGAACATCCGGGTGACGACCCTGCCAATGTCGAAAGTTCGCGCCGCTTCCATGTTTCGTCCTCATCATTGCCATGCTGCCGTGGCGGCTTGAAAAGATATGCGGCTTTCGTCCAGTAGCATTCTCGTGAAGGATGTTTCCAGAACGCAAGGGGCAGTTGAAAAACGGGCACCCGATCCAGGTGCGGGCGAAGCGCATGAGGCCGTGCGCGCGAATAAGGACATCCAGTTCGAGCTCCCGGAATATGAACCCGAAGTGCCGGAATTTCCCACATGGCTGAAACCGCTCTTCGAAGCCCTCGGCGAATTCCTGGCTTTTATCGGTCCGGCCATTCCCTACGTTCTGGGCGCTGTGCTGGTTGGCCTCCTGTGCTATTTCCTGTGGCCAATTCTGTCGGACTGGTTCGATGGCAGGCGATATGGCGGGGTGCGCACGCTGCCGGACTGGCGGCCTGAGCAGCGCACCGCGCGCATCCTTCTTGCCGAAGCGGATATGCTCGCCTCCGAAGGCCGCTATGCCGAGGCCGCGCATCTTTTGCTGCACCGGTCCATTGAGGATATTCAGGCGGCGCGGCCAGATCTCGTCCGTGTCGGCTTCACATCGCGGGAAATCGCGGATCATCGCGAAATGCCGGAGGATGCGCGCGGCGTCTTCGCGCCCATCGCGCAGCTTGTCGAGCGCGGCCTGTTTGCCGGACGCAGCATCGCCGAGCCGGACTGGCTCGGCGTTCGGTCCGCCTATGACCAGTTCGTGTTTGCGCGGGCATCATGAGTTCTGCGGCAAATCCCTTCCGCACACGGACGGTGCTCATCATGGTGACGCTCGGCACATTCGCGTTTCTGGCATTTCTCGTCCTCTACGCCTTTTCCGACGAATTGCAGAGCGGCGAGGACGGCGACGCCCATGCGCTCAGCGTATCGGGCACCGGATACCGGGCGATGGTGGAGATCATCGAGCGGACACGCGGCGATGTCAGGATGGAGCGCCGCCCTGCCGGTGACGATGCCCCGCATTTGCATATCTTCACCCCGCGCGCCTTTACGGACGCCGAGCTGCTGGCGGAGCGGGCGAGGCGTTACGCGCAGTCGGGTACCGTCCTGATCATTTTGCCTAAATGGCATACAAGGTCGATGCAGGACCGGCCGCAATGGGCGGAATCGCTCGGCAGGATCAATCCCGCAGCCCTCTCTGCCATGCTTGCCGACTTTGGCGATTTCACCATCGAGAACGCTAGGGATGCGAAAGGGGAAACATCCGGTACCTATAATGGCTTTCGAACAATTTCCGGCGACGGTCTTGAGCCATTTCTGCAAGATAGCACCGAAGCACTCGTAGGCGCCTGGCTGCCCAACGAGAATATCGCCATCGTCGCGGATGCGGATCTTTTCAACAATCTGGCAATGGCTGACCTTGCAAGAGCGGAAATGATGTTGGACGCCATCGACGCCGCGCTGCCTGACGCGAACAGTGAAGTGGTTTTCGACCTGACACTGAACGGCTTCGAAATCGGCGAGAGCGCCCTCAAGCGCGTATTGCGGCCGCCGCTGCTTGGCGTCACCCTGTCGGCGCTGCTTGCCGCCATTCTGGCCGGTGTCGCCGCGGCGGTCAGGTTTGGCCCAATGCGCCTTGCGGAGCGCAGTGTCGCCTTCGGCAAGCAGGCGCTGCTCGACAACAGCGCCGATATGATCCGCCTGACCCGCCGCGAAGAGGCCAGCGCGACGCAGTATATCGACGTCATTCGCAGACAGGCGGCGCGCCGGGTTGGCCTGCCTGCGACCGCGCATAGGCAGGATATCGATCGGCAGCTGGATTGCCTTGGCGATGGAAACAGTCGTTTCACAGCGTTAACCGGCGCGCTGTACGCCGCCCGGACAAGACCTGAAATCGTCAGTGCGGCCAAAGCGCTGCACCGCTGGAAAGAAGAGAGTTTCTCATGAACGTAAGCGATGTCGCCGGTCTGGCGAAGACGATCCGCGCAGAAGTTGGAAAGGCCATTGTCGGCCAGGACGATGCGGTTGAAAAACTGCTTATCGCGCTGTTCTCGCGCGGTCATGTGTTGCTTGAGGGGCCTCCGGGCACGGCGAAGACCCTGCTTGCGCAGTGTTTCGCGGCGTCGCTCGACCTTGATTTTGGACGTATTCAGTTCACGCCCGACCTGATGCCATCGGACATCCTCGGCGCGAATCTGTTCAACTTCCAGACGAGCACATTCACGCTGACCCGCGGCCCGATCTTTCACGAGCTGCTTCTGGCTGACGAGATCAACCGCACGCCCCCAAAGACGCAGGCGGCGCTGCTGGAGGCGATGCAGGAGCGGGCCGTCACCATCGATGGTGAGCGGCATGACCTTGGCGAACGGTTTCAGGTCATTGCGACCCAGAATCCGATCGAACAGCAGGGGGTTTATCCCTTGCCAGAGGCGCAGCTGGACCGGTTCCTGTTCAAGATCGACATTGGCTATCCCGCGGAGGAAGAGGAAATCCGTATCGTGGCCCAGCACGGCGCACGATTCGGAATGCCGAGGCCCGGCGCGTTCGAAATCTCCGCTGTGACAGATGCCGCCACGCTGCGCGCGGCAAGCGCGGTGGTGGAGGGCATCAAACTGGTCGATGATGTGGTGGATTACGTCGTGCGCCTCGTCCGCCAGACGCGAATGTCGCAGGATATCGAGGCCGGTGCCAGTCCGCGCGCCGCCGTCCTGCTCGCCGGTGCCGCTCGCGCCCGCGCTGCTCTGGAGGGCCGCGACTACGTCATACCGGACGACGTGAAGGCGCTGGCACGGCCCGTATTGCGGCACCGGGTGCTGCTGAGCCCGACTGCGGAAATCGAAGGCCGCCGCGTCGACGAAATCGTCGACGGGCTGATCGAACAGACAGAAGCGCCGCGCTGAGCCGCGCGCTGCCGATATGATCTATCCCACACCCCTTGCGATTCTGCTCGCCGCGCTTGGCATACCGGCGGCGCTGATGACGGCTGCGATATCGCCCGCCTTCTGGTGGGTTGGGATGGCGTGGGCCGGGGCGGTCCTGATCGGGGGCCTTGTCGACGCGCTCATGCTGCGCGACTGGCCAAAGCTGGAGTTGGCCGCTCCGGCGCTGGTGCCGGTGGGAGAGCCCTTTCCGGTCAGCGTTACCGCAACATTCGCGAGCGCCCGCAAAAGAACGCTGGAATGGGCGCTTGGTGCCGGTCCGAGAATCGAGCTTGCGGGGGACGCGCGGAGGACCAGCGATACGGGAACCGCAGCGTGGACCGCGCGGGCAAGCCGGCGCGGCCCCGCCATTATCGGTCCAGCTTGGGCGCGCTGGCGCGGCCCGCTGGGGCTGGCATGGCGGCAGCGCAGGCTGGAACATAAGGAACGTGTCGGAGTCACGCAGAATATCGCGCCCCTGTACAGGCCGCCCGTGCAGGCGATGATGCGCGACGCCGCCGTCGGCATGGTCGCGCGGATGCACCAGGGCGAAGGGACGGAGTTTCAAAGTCTCGTCGAGTTTCGCACCGGCATGGACCGCCGCTCGATTGACTGGAAGCGTTCCGCCAGTCGCCGCGAACTGGTTGCCCGGGAGTACCGGACGGAACGTAACAACCAGATCGTCTTCGCACTTGATTGTGGGCGCGCGATGGTGGAACCGATCAAGGGCGTGACGCGGCTTGACCGCGCGGTCACTTCGGCGCTGACCGGCGCTTATGTGGCGTTGAAATCAGGTGACAGGGCGGCGATCTATGCCTTTGCATCACAACCGAAAACCGTGAGCGCCTTCGCAAGTGGAACAGGTCAGTTCCCACGGCTGCAATCGGCCGCTTCAGAGATTGACTACAGTCATGAGGAAACCAATTACACGCTCGGTTTGACGCAGCTTGGCGCGCGGTTGCAGCGGCGATCCCTGATTGTGGTGTTTACTGAATTCGCCGATCCGACCAGCGCTGAACTGCTGGTCGAGGCGGCGCAGCGCCTGCTGGAACGACATCTCGTCATTTTTATCCTGCAACGTGACGAGGAACTGGAAGCGGCGACAGAGATCAGACCTGAAACGCCCGAGGATGTCTCGCGCGCCGTCACCGCCGCCGCGTTGCTGAAGGAACGCCAATTGGTGATCACGCGCCTTCGCCATCTCGGCAGCCACATTGTGGAAAGTCGGCACGGCGAGACGCCCGAGCGCCTGATTGACGCGTATTTCGCCATCAAGCGCAGAGGTCTTCTGTGAGAGGGCTGGCAGGATATACGGCAACCCCGCTCGCCCGCAGCGACCGGTTTCGCAGCGAGCGCGAGGCTGACTGGTGGCGGCTCCAGACAATCATCGAAACGGTGGAAAGCAACTCTGCAAGTGACCTCGATGATGAAGAGCTGCTGCGCCTGCCGATATTGTACCGATCGGCATTGTCAGCGCTGTCCGTCGCCCGCGAAACGGCACTCGATGCGAACCTCATCGCGTATCTCGAAAATCTATGTCAGCGCGCCTATCTGATCCTTTACGGCGCACGTTCGCCGCTCGGGACATGGCTGAAGGACTTCTTCCGGCGCGGCTGGACCGTCGCGGTTCGCGGCATCTGGCTGGAAACGATGATGGTCGCGGGCCTTTTCCTTGCCGGCGCGCTCGCGGGTTATCTGCTCGCCAGCGGCGATGACAGCTGGTTTTACGCTTTCATGGACGCCGGGATGGCGGCCGGGCGTGACCCGACGGCAACGACGGAGGCGCTTCGCGCGACGCTTTACGGCGGCGACAGTGATGATAGCGGCCTGGAAATCTTCGCCATGTCGCTGTTCACCCACAATTCGCGTGTGTCGATACTCGCCTTCGCCCTTGGATTCGCGCTTGGCTTGCCAAGCATTCTTGTCATCCTGTCAAACGCGACGGGTCTTGGCGCCTTCGTGTCTGTCTTCGTCGCGAAGGGGCTTGGTGTCGGGGTCGGCGGCTGGCTGGCGATCCACGGCACGACGGAGATATTCGGCATCATCCTGTCCGGCGCTGCCGGCCTTCACTGCGCGCGCGGTGTCGTTTTTCCCGGCGATCTGACGCGGCTGGAGTCCGCCGCCCGCAATGGCCGCCGCGCGGCCATGGTCATGGTCGGGGTCATTGTCATGATGCTGGTCGCGGGTCTGCTAGAGGGTTTTGGCCGCCAGCTAATCGAGAACGACTATGGGCGCTACGGCATCGGGGCCGCGATGCTGCTGTTCTGGCTCGGCTATTTCTATCGGCGGGTCGGAAACACGGCATGACGACCGCCATGTTCCCCTGGGAGCGCGTGCCCACGCTCGAGCGGACCCTCGTGACCCCCGAAGGCGTCCCGCTGACCATTCGTCTCGCAACTGCGGGCACCCGCACCAGCGCCTTCATTCTCGATCTGGTGTTCATGGGCGTCATCTTGATCCTTATGACCATCATTCTGACGATTCTCGGCTTTGCGGCGGGATCGGAGTTCGTTCTGCGAATGCTTTTCATCCTGTGGCTGCTGGGCGCGTTCATATTGCGGATATTCTATTTTACCCTGTTTGAACTTCGTACGCGCGCGGCGACGCCGGGGAAGCGCAAGAACAATATCCGTGTGGCGGCCAGAAACGGCGGCAGGCTGACTGCGGATGCGATCGTCGCGCGCAATCTGTTTCGTGAAATCGAGGTCTTCCTGCCGCTCGCTTTCCTGTCCACGGCGCTCAGTGAAGGCACATTATCGACGGCGACGGGCTTTGCCGGCCTCGGCTGGACCAGCATCATGCTATTTTTCCCGCTCTTCAATCGCGATCGTCTGCGCGTTGGGGACTTTCTGGCGGGGACCTGGGTTATCGAACAGCCCCAGCAGGAGCTCGGCTTCGCCTTGTCGGCGCGTGATGCCGGCGATCAATATGATTTTACCGAGGAAGAGCTCGCCATTTACGGTGAACGCGAACTGATGACGCTGGAATATGTGCTCCGGCGTTCAGAGCCCGATGAGGAGGCCACCGTCGCCGCCGCCATCCGCACCAAGATGGGGCGCGAACCCGCCCATGACGACCGCGCATTTCTCAATGCATATTATGCCGCACTGCGCACCCGCCTTGAAAGCGGCATGCGGTTTGGCAGGCGGCGCGCAAGCAAGGATAGCGACGAGGTTCGCCCGGACCACGGCCCGCTTATGCGCTAATCGCCGCCCATCTATTCCTTGCTTTCGAATCCGCGGACATGCTGCACAAGCGCGTCCATTTCCTGATCCGAAAGCACGCCCTCCCACGGCGGCATCATGGGTGATTGCCCGACCGCGAGGCCGCCGCCCACCAGCACCGCCTTCAGCGCTTCGTCCGACCGCCATTTGTGATAATTGGGATCGCCGAAATCGGGCACATAGGCACCAAGTTCTTCAGAATCCGGACCATCGCCGCGCCCCTCGGCACCATGGCAGCGGGCACAATTGACGCCCCACAGGCTCGCTGTCTGCTCGGCCGTCAGGGCGGTGACGGGCGCAGCCTTCTTCTCGGCTGCCGCGATAAGGGCCTGCTCCGCGGCGGCCTGACCTTCGTCGCTATCGGCGGGCACCAGGCGCAAAAGCTGGCCGGTCGGCTGGTCATTGTCACCCATGACGGTGATCAGGATGTTCCCATCGGGTGCCTGTATCACGCTGGTCGGGCCGCGCTGCGCGACATCGGACGTCCGCGCGATCGCGGTGACCGTCTCGACGCGTTCCGCGTCGAGCGGCAGGATGAATATCTCGCCGGAGTAATTGTCCATGAAGACATAATGACCGTCCGCCTGCGGGACGACACTGCCACGATAGGGGGTGCCGCCGATGACGGAGCGCAAAAAGGCGGTGTGCTGGTAGGTATAGACGGGCTCGCGTTCCTCGCCTGCGATGGTTTCCGGCCTCGTGTAGCGTTCCTGCTCTTCAAAGCCCTCGATGAACGGAAACTGGTAGTTCCCGCCTTTTTCGATCTTGTTGACCTCTTCCCACACAGTCGAGCCGACTTCGCCAGCCCATAGCTCCCCTGTATATGTGTCAAAGGCGATGCGGAACGGGTTCCGCAGGCCGAGCGCCCAATATTCTTCCATCGCGCCCGCGCGGCCGACAAACGGATTGTCGAGGGGAATGAAATAGTTCGCGGTCTGGCCCTTTTTCGGCTGCGTCTCGATGGGCTTCGATATGTCGCCGCCCTGCATATCGACGTCGATGCGGAACACGCCGCCCATGAACCCGCAATCGATTTTCTGATGACAGGCGGTTTCCGAATTTTCACCGACGGCAAGATACAGCATGCCGTCGGGACCGAACTCGACCGAGCCGCCATTATGGTAGCCGTCATTGTTTCGTTCCTGCGCGATCAGCGGCGTTCGCGTCGCGCGCCGTGCCGCTTCGTCGGCACCGGACAGATCAAACCGCTCCAGCCGGTTCGTCTGGCCGTCCGCGCGATATTCCGTGAAGTAAATGTAGACAAAGGCATTGCCGTCGTCATCTGCGCCAAACCGTGGGTGCAGGTCGAAACCCAGCGCGCCGTTCTCCATTTCGACATCGCCGACATCCGCGCGCAGGTCGACAAGCAGTGTCTTATTCGTGCCCGCCGGATAGTCGGCGCTGTAAAGGCTGCCATTCCGTTCCAGCACATAAACCGTGTTCGGATCGCTGTCGGCAAACTGCGCCATGATCGGGGTTTCAAAGCGCGTGTCGCCAATCGCGCTGACGAGCGTATAGGGCAGGTCACTTTCCACGTTGGCGGACACCCGCAAATTGGTCACCCACGCCGCGAAATCGCGGTCTGTCGTGAACTTCATCGCGATGATGAGGGGGCTGAGCGCGAACAGGACCACCAGCCATGCCCATGGCGACTTCAACAGGATGAATATATTTGCAAAACCGGCGCCAAAGGCCTGCGGTGCCTTATTCTGCCCGCGCGCCTGCTGCACGATGGCGAAGGTGATCAGCAGGATCACGACGCTGGACAGGGTCGCCTGCAGCAGGAATTCCGGTGAGAAATTCACGCTGCTCAGCAGGAACAGATACAGCGACGCCGCAACGATGCCCACCAGCAGCGCATATAGTTCCTTTGCGAATCGCCTGGCATTGGCAAAGACGTCCCATCCATTGATCAGGCGGTTGCCAAGCGCCGCGATAAGGGTCGCGATGAAAACGCTGGTAATCACCGTGCGCATGTCGGCGGCGCTGAAGGATATCTCCGGCAGTTTCAGCAGCGCCTTGGGAATGATGCGCACAGACTGCGCCATTTCCGCTCCCAGCCGAACTCCGATGATGACGAGCAGCATTTGAAGTGCCAGTATCGCAGCGCGTTTCGCCATGAAGCGTTCCAATTTCCATCTTCAATCAACCGAATGACGCTGCGCCCATAGGCGATGGAGTCCTGAAAAGAAATGAATATGATGCGCCGTTTAACCGCCTTTTTCGCCCTGCCGCTCATCGCCGGACCCGTCCTTGCGGAGGATGTCCGCATGGATATCGTCGTCACAGCCGCGCGCACGGCCCCGCCTTCGCCCAGTGCGAATGTTCTCGGCGGAGCGGCATTGTCCCGGCACGCATCCGAGGATCTGACCGACAGTCTGGCCCGAGTCGCCGGTGTTCGCGCGTTTCGAAAAGGGGGCCTTGGCGGCAGCGCTTACGTCGCGCTGCGCGGCGGTGAGCCGAACTTCACCGCTGTCCTGATCGAGGGCGCGCTGGTCACGGACCCTACGAATACACAGGGCGGCGGCTTCGACTTCGCGCAGCTTGCGCCGTCGGTGGTCGAACGCATGACGATCGTCCCTGGGGCCTTGTCCGCGGTGCAGGGGGCAGAGGCGCTGTCCGGTGCGGTCGATATTCGCCTGAAACGGCCGACCGAAAGCGTGTCAGCGGCGGGGCAGGGGCGTATTGATACGGATGGCGGCATCGCCTTCGACCTTTCCGCAGGCCTGCCGATAGGGGATGGCGGCCTTTTGATCGGCGGCAGCCATGCCGACCGGGAAAGCGAGGCGCAGCAATCCTTGCGGCGGCGGACCCAGGCACTGGCCCGTTTCAGCCAGAATGTCGGCGGCGTCGCTTTTGGTCTGACGGCCCTTCACAGCGATTTTCGGCGTACGGGTTTCCCAGAGGATAGCGGCGGCGTCCTCTTGGCCGCGAACCGCGAGCAGGAACGCCGGGAGGGCAATTTCACGCTGATCGCCGCCGACATCGTCCGTAGCGAGGGTGCGCTGCGCCCGGAACTCAGATTTAGTTGGTCACGGACCGCCGCCGATGTCGCGACGCCGGCCATCTTCCCCGGCACCTTCGATGCCGTGCCCGCCATCACCAGCGACACGGTTTTCCAGCGGTATCAGGTGGATGCGGGCATTAATTGGGATGCGGTCGAAGCTCTCCGATTCGCCCTGGGCGGAAGTTTCGTACGGGAGGCGGGGGAGAATGTCGGTACGCTCGATATCGACTTCCCGTTGCCAACGGCCTTCGACATCAGCCGCGAGCGCGTCGGCGCCTATTTGGAGGGCACATTCGCGCCGGTTCCCTCCGTCAGCCTCACCGCCAGTGTCCGCCTGGACGACCCTGAGGAATTGAGCCCGGAATGGACTGTGCGGACGTCGGGGCGCTGGCGGGTCGCCGAGAATGGCCCGACCTTGTTTGCCTCATATGGAGAGGGGTATCGCCTGCCGAGCCTCTTTGCGCTCGCCTTTCCGCTGATCGCCAACCCCGACCTCAGGCCGGAACGTAGCCGTAGCTGGGAAGCAGGCGTTTCCCAGAAGGTCGGCAGCGGCACTGTCACGCTCAGCCTGTTCGACACGCGCTACACGGACCTCATCGACTTCGAGCCCGCGCTGTTCACCAATGTGAATCGCGCCCGGGTCGACACACGCGGCGCGGAAGCCAGGGGTGACCTGACCCTGGGCGCATGGCGGCTGGGCGCCAGCCTGTCCTATCTTGATATCGACGTGGCGGAAGGACAGTCACAGCTGCGCAGCCGCCCTGAGTGGCAGGGCAGTCTCGGCGTTTCGCGTGAATGGGACAATGGTCTGGCGGCATCGCTGACGCTCCTTGGCGTCGCCGACAGTTTCGATGCATCGATCCCGACGGGCCTTGTCGAGCTTGACGGCTTCGTGACGATCGATGCCGCCCTCACCGTGCCGCTGCATAAGGGCGTTGCCCTCAGGCTCGACGCACGCAACCTGCTGGATGAAGACTATCAGGAAAGTGTCGGCGTTCCCGCGCTCGGGATCACCGGCAGCGCGGGCATCGTGTTCGGTTTCTAGCGGCCTGCCAGACGCTCATAGACTGGGATGTAGTTCTGTACGGAGCGATCCCAGTTTCGCGCCTCGGCGACCCAGGTCTTCGCCGTTCTGATGCGTTGCGGCCATGATGCGCGATCTTCGAACATCGCAATCAGCGCTTCGGCCGCCGCATCGACATCGCCTGCGGTGAACAGCGTTCCCGTCACGCCGTCCTCAATCAGTTCGCGGTGGCCGCCAACGTCGCTCGCGGCGACCATCTTCTCCTGCGCCATGGCCTCCAGCGGCTTTAGCGGCGTCACGAGCTCGGTCAGCCGCATTGGCTTTCGTGGGTAGGCGAGGATATCTACGAGCGAATAATAGCGCTCGACGTCGCTATGCGGCACGCGGCCGGTGAAGATCACACGGTGCGGCTCGGGCAGGGCCGCGGCCTGCGCCTTCAGCGCCGCTTCCCTCGGGCCGCCGCCCACCAGCAGCAGCCTCGCCTTCGGTCTTGCGGCGGCGATCTTCGGCATGGCGGCGATCAGATCGTCCAGCCCTTCATAATCATAGAACGATCCCAGAAATCCGATGGTATCCGCGTCGCTCAGGCCGAGTTCTTCGGCAAGTACATCGTCGCGCGGCCCCGGCGTGCCGAACTGCGACAGGTCGACCGCATTCGGGATCGAGAATAATTTATCCTCTGAAATACCGCGCGTCTTGAGGTCGTGAAGCAGCCCCTCGCAGATTGCGCCGACGGCATCCGCCTGGCGGCAGGCGGACGTTTCCATCGCTTTGGTCATGCGAAACTTGAAATCGCCTTCCGTTCCCGTGCCATTGCCGACGGCGGCATCCTCCCAGAATGCGCGGATTTCATATACGATGGGCAGACCGGCCTTCCGCGCTGCCTGGCGCGCGCCGAGAAATGTCAGGACGGGAGAGTGGCAGTGAACGATGTCCGGCCGCTCGCTTTCGATAAGCTGGGCGACCTTGCGTCCTGTCGCGCGGATTTCACCGACCAGCGGGATCGGACCGGCGGCCCCCGCACGGTGAAATGTCAGTCCCTCCGCCGTCTCCGGATCAGGCCCTTCTTTCATATGCCGCGGGCTCGTGACCATGACAGGTTCCCAGCCCAGCCGCTTCTGTCCTTCGATGAGCGCGCGCGTGCGAAAGGAATAACCGCTGTGCAGCGGCAGCGAGTGGTCGAGAACGTGGAGGATCTTCACGCCTTGGTGCGGGCCCTCAAGTCATCGACGCAGCGACTGGCGGTTCTGCCGTCCCAGAATTCAGGCTTGCGCGGCGCGGGGGCGTCGGCGGCGATGGCCGTTTCCAGTTCATCCAGCAGCGTGTCAGGCGTGATGAGCCGATTTGTGCCCTGTTCAATCGTGATTGGCCGTTCGGTATTGTCGCGCAGGGTCAGGCACGGAATGCCAAGATAGGTGGTTTCCTCCTGCAGACCGCCGCTATCGGTAATCACCAGCTGCGAATCCTTCATCAGCGACATGAAGGGCAGGTAGCTTTGCGGCGGCACAATCTGAATGCCCGCATCGGTCAGTGTCGTTTCCAGGCCGAACTCTTCCATGCGTCCCCTGGTGCGCGGGTGCATCGGGAAAATCAGCGGCAGGTGCTTCGCCGCCTTGGCCAGTTCGCCGCAAATCTTCGTGAACTTTTCCTTTTCATCCACATTTGACGGGCGGTGCATCGTGATGATGCCATAGCGGCCCGGCGTCAGCCCGAATGTCCCGGCACTGTTTTCGGCGTCCAGCTTCGGGCGGATACGCTCCAGGCTGTCGAGCATGATGTTACCGACGCGCGACACGCGGGAAGCGGGAATGCCCTCCGCGGCAAGATTTTCATCGCCGTCGGGCGACGGTGTCCACATCACGTTGGACAGGACGTCGGTGACCAGTCGGTTAATTTCTTCCGGCATTTCCCGGTCGCCAGAGCGCAGTCCCGCCTCCAGATGGACGACCGGGATGTGCAGTTTCGCACCGACCATGGCGCAGGCCGCCGTGGAGTTCACGTCGCCGACGACAATCAGCCAGTCGGGCCGCTGCTCCATCGCGATTTTCTCATAGGCGATCATGACGCTGCCGGTCTGCTCGGCATGCGTACCCGATCCGACGCCCATATGGTGATTCGGACGCGGCAGGCCGAGATCCTCGAAAATGTCATCAGACATGTTCGCGTCATAATGCTGGCCCGTGTGGATCAGCACGGGTTCGAAATCCTGGGCCGCCGTCAGGGCATGCCACAATGGCGCAACCTTCATGAAATTGGGGCGGGCAGCGGCGATCAGGTGAACGATTGCGGGCATGAAGCGCTAGCTTTCCTCATTGAAATCGCGCCCCCTATGCGGGCGCGGATGGATACTGTAAACCTCGTGGCAACATAGCGCGGGTATGACGCCCTCGTCTTAAACTTTTGTGGATCAACCGCTCGTGATCGATAATTTGGCTCTGCTAGGTGCCCATCTCATGATGGGAATCATGCTTTGGAAGATCATTGTCCGTGAGGAAAAGGCCCGCGATGCGGCCTTTCAGAAGGGTCTGAAGAAGCAGCGCGGCCATGTCAAAGGCCTGCGGAAACGTCCCCGCTGAGTGCGCGACCTCCTTCTCCTCGGCATCCTCTTCGCGTTCATTTTCGCCTCCTTCCGCGTGCCCTATTTCATGGCGCTCGGTTATCTCTGGGTCGACTTTCTGCAACCCCAGCGAATTGGCTATTATGTTTTCAACCAGCTGCCAGTGGCGATGATTTTAGGCGTCGGAGCGTTGATCACATTTCTCCTTTTCGACAAGGAAAAGAAGCTGCGCTTTGGTCTGTTGCAGGCCCTCGTCACGTTATTCGTCGTCTATGCCGTGGTAGCGACATATGGGTGGGCGGTCGTACCATCGGGTATTGAAAAGCTCGATTCGATGTCGAAAGCTCTGCTTTTCTCCGCATTTTTGCCGATGATTTTAACGACGCGCCTGCGTATTGAAGCTGCGCTTGCCGTGATCCTATGCTCTATATCGGCCATAACGCTATCCGCTGGCGGCAAAGTACTCGTCGGCGGTGGTGGCTACGGTGCGTCCCTGTTCCTCGTAAATAACAACACAGGTCTTTACGAGGCATCAACGCTTTCTACGACGGCACTGGCGCTGGTGCCGATGTTGTGGTGGTTTTACAAGCATAATAGCTTTGTCAGGGCCAGCAAGTTTACTTTAATTATTACGCTTGGCATCATCCTCTCCATGTGCCTCGTGACTATTGGCGCGGAGGCCCGTACCGGGCTTCTCTCAATGGGTATGCTCGGCTTTTTGTTATGGCTGCGGAGCAGCAAGAAGATCATTTCGGGTGTTGCGTTGGGGGTGTTGCTGGTTGGATCAATACCATTTTTGCCAGCTAGCTTCACCGAGCGCATGTCGACGCTTGAGACTTTTAACTCCGATAAATCGGCGTCTACGCGGATTGCTGTTTGGAAATGGACACTGGATTACGTTTCTGAAAACCCGTTTGGTGGCGGCTTTCATATCTATAAGATAAATAATGTTACGGTCGAAATGTCCGAGACGACTGTTGAAGGCAATACGACGGATAGGGTTGATTTTTCAGTAAAAGATCGAGCTCGTGCGTTTCATTCAGCCTATTTTGAGGTGCTCGGTGAACTTGGCATACCAGGGCTGGCAATCTGGCTGAGCATCGTCACCGGGGCTTTATACAAAGCTCGTGCCGTCGTTAAGCGAGAGCGCAAATTGGTGACTCCCCTCTTAAATACGGAAACCGGTGAAGAACGAGAAATGTCGGACTGGGCACGGGATTTCGGGCGATCCATGTCAATCACCATTCTTGTCTATCTCACGGGCGCACTTTTTGTCGGCATTGCGACCCAGCCTACGCTGTACACAATGATCTCCTTATTGGTTTCGGTCTGGTACCTAAGAAGCGATCACCTTGCGAATGTGATCGAAAGAGGGCGCAAGGCATCGTTCAAGAATGCGCACATAGTACGTCCGAGCACAGTGCTCGCTTAGGGTCGCCATTTATGTGCGCGATTCGCCAGGTCTCGGAATTGCCGACGTGCGGCCATATGATAGCAATTTCGACTGGGCGGGGCGCTCTACAAAATGGTACAATAACACCGAGCTAATTGCTACGGCAACCAGATAGAAGATAATTTCCATTTCGCTCATTATACCTGAAGCGTCTACGAAAACGAGCTTTGTAAGTGTAAGTAGCAGGTAGTGACTTAGATATGTTGCGTAGGATACTTCACCAATATAGACGAGTGGTTTCCATTGTAGCCAATTTGTGTGTTGCCATCCGCACATCCACCAGATGATCGCGCACCACAAAAGAGGCACAACGGGTGTTTCCGGCTGAACACTGAGAGCAAGAACACACGATATCACAAGGACTAATGCGGGAACGCTGCTTTTCGAGGTCATAAGGCCGCGCCGATAAAATTCACTCAGGCACATCCCTATAGAGAATTGTGTGAGGCAGCGTGGAATTCCGGTCCACGGAATACCTCCGGCAAAATCGGCGTCTAGCCACCAAAAGCTTAAATATAACAATGTCATCATAAATATAATGAGAGCGAAGATTATGATGTTACTACGGCGATGTAGCGCAAGCATTGCTAGCAAGAACGGAAAGAGGAGGTAGGCAGCGAATTCTACGGAAATCGACCAAGCCGGGACGTTCCAAGCTAACTGATTTAAAAATCCCCAGTTCTGTACAAGAAATATGGATGCGATAAAGTAACCGGGTTGGTACGATGAAGTAAATTCAGATCCATATAAATGTGCCGATAAGCCATATGCGCCATAAATTAATAATATAAATGCATGCAAAGGATAAATCCGAGCAAATCTTTTTTTCATAAAAGACCGCATGCTCTGAAATGATATGGAAACTCGGTCACAATAGTTTAAGTATATTACAAATCCAGAAAGAACGAAGAACATATCTACAGCGAGATTGCCGTATGAAACAACATTGATTAGTGTTTCTGGCAGATAGGGTACCAGAAACCGCCGGAGATGGTAGAAAACGACGAACCAAGCCGCGATTCCGCGTAAGCTGGTCAACTGATCGATGCTGCTGCGCGCTGCTATACTCGTCATGCCGGGCTGCTAGCATGATCGCAGTTAATGGTAAATGTAGGCAGGGCCTGCAAGAACCTGTTGGAACTGGCTCACGTATTTCTGAGGTGCAAAGGCTCCAGGCGATTGTTATAGATACAAAATACTGACTTTTTCATCGTGTGGACTGTTCATACGGGCAGTGCGTCATTCACTATGCTGTTCCGTGCACGCGCAATTTTCGAGGTGTGATTTTATTGTATGCGAGCAGGCTTTCCTTCCCAGCTCCGCTATGTTGATGATGCCCAGCCGGGCATCTCGCGGCGCTGGCGGTACAAGCGCTGGCATTATTTCGATCCCCACGGCGAACGCATCGCCCGGCAGCGGGATATTAATCGACTGAACGGCCTCGCTGTGCCGCCGGCCTATGAAAATGTCTGGTACTGCCAGTGGCCCGATGGGCATTTGCAGGCGACGGGCCGCGATGCGAAGGGGCGCAAACAATATCGCTACCACCCGGAATTCCGGGCGCTGCGCGAGGCTGACAAATTTTCCCGCACCGTCGAATTCGGGCGCGCGCTTCCGGTCCTGCGCGAACAGGTGGAGGCCGATCTACGCCGCCGGAACCTGTCGCGCGAACGTGTCCTCGCGGCGATGGTCCGGCTGCTGGATGCCGGCCGCATCCGCGTGGGGAACGATGATTATGCGCGGCGAAACAACACGAAGGGCGCGACGACGCTGACGGATGAGGATGTCGATGTTCGCGGGGACAGGCTCTATCTGGAATATACGGCGAAGGGCGGCAAGGCGCGAAAGCTTCACGTGGATGACGGTTCGCTGGCCCGGCTCGCCCGGCGATGCCAGGATCTTCCGGGTCAGCACCTTTTCGCCTGGGAAGGCGACGACGGCAAAGGCCACCGGGTTTCATCAGATGAAGTGAACGCATATATCCGCGCCGCCACGCAAAGCGACTTCACGGCGAAACATTTCCGAACATGGCACGCGAGTGCGATTGCGTTTCGCCAGATCGTGCGGTCCGGGGGTGACCTGACGCTGAAGGACATGCTGGCACCGGTCGCGAAGGAACTCGGCAATACGATCGCGATAAGCCGCAAGTCATATGTGCACCCCGCGCTGATCGAATATGCGAAGAATCACGCGTCTACGGATGTTGCCGGGTTGAAACTGCCCCCGGCGACGGCCTATCTGCGCCCACATGAACGTGGCTTGATTGATTTCCTGGCACGCATTTAGAAGCACCACGATCAGGGGACGAGACCGTGCAGGACAGCGCGCAGGATGGGGCACAGGGTGCCGCGGAAAATGTGCAGGATGCCGTCACGCAGCCTGCCGCCAGGGTCATCGACTATGCCGATCAGGTGCTCGACTGGGTCAGGAACGATTCGGCAGACGTGCTGATTTACTGTGCGGCGGCGTTCGTTCTTTACCTGACCCTCGTTCTGATCCGCGAAGGTTTCAAGAAACTCGCCGGCGATCCCGAACGGCACGGCGTCTATAGCTGGAAAGGCATTTTTGGCCGTCTCGTGCGCCGCACGCGCAGCTTTTTCCTGCTCGCCTGCGCGGCCGAAGCGGTCATCCTGACCGTCGATGCCCCCGCCGGTTTTCAGCGTGTCGTCGGCTTTTTCTTTACCGTCGCCGCCGTCATTCAGGGCGCGATTTGGATCCGCGAGTTCATTCTGGCCGTCATCGCGCGAAAGGCGAACGATCCGAATGAAGACGAATCCACCTTGCAGACGGCCATGGGTATCATCCGGCTGCTGGTGTCGATTGTCGTCTGGGCCCTCGCAGTCATCCTCATCCTCGACAATATCGGCGTCGACATCACTGCGCTCGTCGCGGGTCTTGGTGTCGGCGGCATCGCCATCGGCCTGGCGGCGCAGGGCATCTTCTCCGACCTGTTCGCCGCGCTTTCCATCATTTTCGACGAGCCCTTCAAAAAGGGTGACGTGATCAACTATGGGGCCATCACCGGCACGGTCGAGAACATCGGGTTGAAGACAACCCGCGTACGCGCTCTTGATGGCGAGGAAGTCATCGTTTCGAACACGAAGCTTCTTGATGATAATATTCGCAATCTCGCGCAGTTCCGGCGGCGGCGTGTGGTCCTTCATTTCGGCGTGACCTATCAGACGCCGCCCAAGGTTCTGAATTCGCTCCAGGGTGAGCTTGAGGCACTGGTCAGCGATATTCACGGCGCGACATTCGACCGGCTTCACGCCTTTCAGTTCGGGTCAAGCTCGATCGATTGCGAACTGGTGTTCTATTCCGAGAGCGCGGACTATGGCGAGATGATGCAGCGGCGGCACGATGTGATGCTGGCCCTGATGACCCGCTTCGCTGAGATGGACGTTGATTTCGCTTATCCGACGCAGGTTGAGTTCATTGCCGGCCCGGATGGAAAGCCAATCGACCCCAGAATCGTACGCGATGAGGATAAGACGGGAACGGACTAGCGAATTTGCGGCGTTATTCCGGCGCTTGCCCGGGCACCAGCCGTCGAGGGCTCGCCGCCGCGGCGCGCCTTGTCGATTGCGCCTGAAAACGTCCCTTATCGCTGGCCAATTGCGCTCGGTCGCCGTAAGAGAAATGCCATAAATTGACTTTGGCAGGATGCGGAAATCTTGGACGAGAATAGCCCGGTAGCAGGCGGCGGCGGGGACGACGATATTCGTCCCATCGACATTACGGAGGAGATGAAGACCTCCTACCTCGATTATGCCATGAGCGTAATCGTCAGCCGTGCGCTGCCCGATGTGCGCGATGGCCTGAAACCCGTGCATCGGCGTATCATCTATTCCGCCTATGAAAGCGGTTATGTCGCCGGGCGGCCCTATCGCAAATCCGCGCGCATCGTCGGCGACGTCATGGGTAAATATCACCCGCACGGCGACAGCGCGATTTACGACGCCCTCGTGCGCATGGCGCAGCCCTGGTCGCTGCGCGTTCCCCTGATCGACGGTCAGGGCAATTTCGGCTCTCAGGACCCCGACGCCGCCGCCGCCATGCGCTACACCGAAAGCCGTCTGCAGCGCGTGACGGAGGAACTGACCACCGATCTCGACAAGAACACGGTGGATTTCATCGACAATTATGACGGGTCGGAAAGCGAGCCGTCCGTCCTGCCGGCGCGCTTTCCGAACCTGCTGGTCAATGGCGCGGGCGGCATCGCCGTCGGCATGGCGACCAATATCCCGCCGCATAATCTGGGCGAGGTTGTCGACGCGGCGCTTGCCTATATCGAAAATCCGGCGGTCACCGCCGAGGACCTTATGGAATTCGTACCCGCCCCGGACTTTCCAACCGGCGGCTATGTCATGGGCAAGGGCGGCATGGCGGCGGCCTATACGACCGGCCGCGGCAGTGTCATCATGCGGGCGCGTTCCAATATCGAACAGCGTCAGGGCGGCGCCGAACGCATCGTCTTCACCGAAGTCCCGTTTCAGGTCGGCCTTGATAATCTGGAGGAAAAGATCGCCGAGGCGGTCAAGGACAAGCGTATCGAGGGCGTCAGCGAAGTTCGCGACGAATCCAACCGCAATGGCGTCCGCATGGTGATCGAGCTGAAGCGCGATGCGTCGGCCGACGTCGTGCTGAACCAGCTCTATCGCTACACCCCCGCCCAATCCAGTTTCAGCTTCAACATGCTTGCCATCCGCGGCGGGCGGCCGGAGCTTCTCAACCTTCGCGACATCATCGAAGCGTTTATCCGCTTCCGTGAGGAAGTCATTACGCGCCGTGCGAAATTCGAGCTGGAAAAGGCGCGCGACCGGGCCCACATCCTGCTCGGCCTTGTCGTTGCCGTGTCCAACATGGACGAGGTGGTACGCATCATTCGCGGCGCTGCCAGCCCTGCTGTGGCACGTGAGGAGCTGCTCGCAAAGGATTGGGACCGCAGTGAAATCGCGGAATATATCGCGCTTGTCGAGGGTGACGGTGTGCGCGGCGCGGTCGTGGAAGGCGACCGTTATAATCTAAGCGACCGGCAGGTGCGGGCGATCCTCGACCTTCGCCTTAATCGCCTGACGCAGCTGGGCCGCGAGGAAATCGGCGGCGAACTGAAAGAGATCAGCTACACGATCGAGGACCTGCTCGACATTCTCGGCAATCGCGCGCGATTGTACAGCGTCATGCGTGAGGAGCTGGAGGCCGTCCGCGACGCCTATGCCACCCCGCGCCGCACCGAAATCCTGCCCTATCTCGACGATATTGACGATGAGGATCTGATCGAGCGCGAGGAGAGCGTCGTCACCGTCACGCTGACGGGCTATATCAAGCGCGTCCCGCTCAGCATCTACCGCGCGCAGAAACGCGGCGGCAAGGGCCGTTCCGGCCTTAATATGAAGGACGAGGACGTCGTCACGCAGCTGTTCGTGACCTCCACGCACACGCCCGTCCTGTTCTTTTCCTCCGCGGGCAAGGTCTACCGCCTGAAAGTCTGGAAACTGCCGGAGGGCACGCCGCAGTCGCGTGGCCGCGCCATGGCGAACCTCCTTCCGCTGGAGGAGGGGGAGACGATCTCCACCGTCCTGCCGCTGCCGGAGGACGAGGCCGAATGGGGCGCGCTCAACGTCGTCTTCGCCACCCGCAACGGCTCCGCACGCCGCAACGCCATGGACCTGTTCACCAACATCCCGACGCGCGGCAAGCTCGCCATGCGCTTCGATGAGGGGTCGGACGACGCGCTGGTCGGCGTCGCGCTTTGCACCGATGACCAGGACGTGTTCCTGGCCACCCGCAACGGCAAGGCCATCCGCTTCGCCTCCACCGATGTACGTTCCTTCACCAGCCGCACGTCGACCGGCGTGCGCGCCATCACGCTGAAGGGCGACGACCGCGTCATGTCGCTCTCCGTCATCGACGGGGCGGAAGAGGCCGAGGACATGATCCTGACGGTCAGCCAGAATGGCTTTGGCAAGCAGACGCCCTCGTCCGAATATCGCCGCATCAGGCGCGGCGGGCAGGGCGTCGCCAATATCGACATGACCGACAAGACGGGGCCGGTCGTGGCCAGCTTCCCGCTGGAGGCGGGCGCGCAGCTGATGCTTGTCACCGATCAGGGCAAGCTCATCCGCATCCCCACCACCAACGTCCGCACCACCAGCCGCGCCACCCAGGGCGTCACCCTGTTCAAGGTCGCCAACAACGAAAAAATCGTCTCCGCCGCCAAGATCCTCGAAGAGGACGACGACGAAGACCACGCCGACGACCAGGGCGAAGGCGCAGCGGTGCTGGAAGCCCCGGGCGACGTGATTGACGCCGAGGTACCGGACGGGGAGTGAGGTGATTGGGGTGTGGGAGTAGGTCTACTAACGTCCGGACTCATTGGAGCCACCAAGTGACGAATGCTGCGATGGCGATGGTGGCCGTGAAGGTTTTGATATTGCGATCGCACCGGCTTGCTATGCGTTGCCAGTCCTAGAAGCGGCAGAACATGCGCTCGATGACATTGCGCTGGCGATAGATTTGCCGGTGGTGCTCGATCTGAACCTTGCGATTGGATTTTGACGGGATGACAGGAGTAGTTCCGCGCACGATCAATTACGACCGCAAGGCGTCGCTGTCGTAGCCTCTATGGACAACCGGATAATTCGATAGCGGCATGGCATTGATCGTCTGAATGGCGACCTTGATATCATACGTATTACCTAGCGTCGGTAGGAGGACGTGTGGGCGGCCTTTCTCGTGGCAAATAGCGTGGAGCTTGGTGTGGCACCCCGCCCCTTCGTCTGCCTGCCAAGGCAGGCGCTTGGGACAGGCTTTGGCGATGCCGATAGCATGAGCGAAGGCCCGCTTCTTGCACCACCAGCAGTGCGGTGGACCTTGATCCAGCTACCGTCGATAAACAGCCTGGATAGCACGCCGCCCAACGTGCCTTTGACAATTGTGCCCTGCGCCAGATGCCGATCGCGCGTTGAACTGCGCCAGGAATCCTTCGCGGCCCGCGCCGCAAACGACTGCATCCATTCGACCGCGACACGTAGAAGCACGGCAACCTCGTCGAGCGCGCCTTATGCCATCTTAAAGACTTCGGTCGCGTCGCCATCAGTTGCGATAAACTCGCCGCAACATGTTAAGCCGTCATCCGCCTCGCCGCCACTATCGCTTGGTGGTTATGAATCTTGGCGCTAGCGCAGTCGAGGGATGCGCGATGCTGCAGCATGGTATGTTTCTCGACCCTTAGGTGCCGCTCAGGAAAGCCCGCGGCCGCGATTGGGGAATTACATCAAAACAGCTTCAGTTGCTGACCGGGCGGCGCGAAAAGATCGGTACTGAGATCCAGTCGATTGCCGTCGAGGCCCCATCGCGCGGCGGCCTTTCGGAAGCGGTCCCGCAACATCGCGGCATAGGCGCCCTTTGGCTGGAAGCGTTTGAAGAAGTCCGCCTCATTGTCTTTCCCGCCGCGCATTTCGGTCAGGTGGCTCATGACCCGAGACGCGCGGTTCGGAAAATGCGCGGCCAGCCATTCGCGAAAGATCGGCGACACTTCGTGCGGCAGGCGTACGACAATGGAAAACGCACCCACAGCACCCGCGGTCGCCGCCGCCTCCACGATCGCCTCGATCTCATGGTCATTGATGGCCGGAATGACAGGCGACACGGAGACATGGACGGGGATGCCCGCCGCCGTCAGGTCGCGGATTGCCGCGATGCGCCGCGCCGGATAGGAAGCGCGCGGCTCCATCTTTCCCGCCAGGCGTGGATCGAGAGTTGTCACCGACAGCATCACGGCCGCCAGTCGGCGCTTTGCCATGCGTGCCAGGATGTCGATATCCTCGCAGACGCGGGCGGATTTCGTCGTGATGGTGACCGGGTGGCCCGTATTCTCAAGAACCTTCAGAATGCCGCGCGTGATGCGATAGCGTGCCTCGATAGGTTGATAGGGGTCCGTGTTGGTGCCGAGCGCGATGGGACGGCATTGGTAATTCGGTTTCGAAAGTTCCCGGCGGAGGAGCGCGGGAATGTCAGGCTTTGCGGTCAGCCTGGTTTCGAAATCCTGCCCCGGCGACAGGCCGAGATAGGCGTGCGTCGGGCGCGCGAAACAATAGACACAGCCATGTTCGCAACCGCGATAGGCGTTGATGGACCGGTCGAACGGCACGTCCGGCGACTGATTGCGCGTGATCGCGGTTTTCGGCTTTTCGATGGAAACCTCTGTGCGCGGCGCGGCGGGCCCGATATTTGCACGCTCAGGATCATACGGGTCGGCCGCATCCTCTCTTACAAGTGTGCCGGTGCGGTCAGCGAAAGTTCTTTCCGCATCCAGCCAGTCCCCATCCGCCTCGCGCACGATCCGGTCGAAGCGCTGGCTGAGGTTATTTGCAGGCGCGCCGCGACCGTGGACGAGAGAGGCGGGCGGAAAAACAGGCATGAGCGGGAACATACCACGAACAAATCAATCTGTTAAGGTCGGCCATTCCATCGCACATCCGGTTTCCGCAGGTGACGGAAGGTACCCAATACGAAAATAAGGAACGCGCTTTGCAGAAGCAGCCCTGTGTTTTCCAGAGGCGGCACATCCCACAGGGTAAGCGTCGCGTAGAGATTGACGGGCACGTCGCTGAGCATGATGATCAGCGTCAGGGCGACGCCCCAACGCCTCCGCGTCCACAGCAGCAGGATGGCAAGGGGGTCAAGACATGTGAGTGCGGTCCAGTAGGCGTTCATGCCTGCTGGCGCATAGCGATAAGGGAGCCAGCCGCCTGTAATCAGGTCGGCGATATGTGTATATGTACCCACTGCGAGACAGGCGCTCCACACCACAAGAATGAGGTGTTTTTCAGGGAACGCCGCACGTTCGGCAGCGGGGCGGTCATGCGCTACCGTTCCCGCAGCCTTGGCATCAGGTCGACGAAGTTGCAGGGTTTGTGGCGGTTATCGAGCTGGTCCTTGAGGATGCCGTCCCAGCCGTCCTTCACCGCGCCGGTCGAGCCGGGCAGGGCGAAGAGGTAAATGCCGCGCGCGACGCCTGCGCAGGCGCGGGACTGGACGGTGGAGGTGCCGATGGACCGGTAACTGAGCATGCGGAACAGCTCGCCAAAGCCGGGGATGTCCTTTTCGCAGACCTCCGCAAAGGCTTCGGGTGTCACGTCGCGGCCGGTAACGCCGGTGCCGCCAGTGGTGATGATGCAGTCGATGTCCGCACTATCGATCCACGCGTTCAGCTGCGCGGTGAGGGCGGAAACGTCATCCCTGACGATCGTGCGCGCGGCGAGACTATGGCCGTGATCCGTCAGTTTCTTCACCAGAATATCACCCGACCGGTCGTCGGCGGGCGTGCGGGTGTCGCTGACGGTGAGGACGGCGATGCCAATGGGCGTGAAGGCGATTGTGTCATCAATGGGCATGGGCGCGGTCCTTAACCGAAACGCGGGAATGAACCTAGTCGGACGGCGCGCCCGTCTCCGTCCCCCGCCTGCGCGGTCCAGAGGACGCGGTAATGGGGGACGTCGTCTGCGCGGCGATCAGGGCGCTCGCAAAGCTGCCCTGATCCTCGTCGGCGACCGCTTCACGGCGCGTGACCCGGTAGAGGGTGAAGAGGACGAGGACTGTCTGGACCGCGAGAATCCAGCCGAACAGCGCGTCGAGGTTCGTGAAACTGATGATGATCGAGGCCATGATGGGGCCGATCACCGCGCCGATGCCATAAAGCAGCAGCAGCCCGCTGGCGGTCTCAACAAAGCCCGATGGCTCGGTATGGTCATTCATATGCGCGGTGGCGATGGCATTGATGGGGAAACCGAAGACGCCGTAGAAAAAGCCGAAGATGAAGACGCCGTGCGGTACCCGATCGGCGACCAGCAGCATGCAGAGCGCCGCGGCGATGGCACCAAGTGCGGTCATGATGAGGACACGGCGGCGGTCCATACGGTCGGACAAGAGCCCGATCGGCCATTGCCCGATGGCGCCGCCAACCACGACCACGCTCATGAAAATGGCGACGGCGGCGGCGGGGCTGGCGGCGTCGGCGCGGCCTGCGGCGAAGATCGGCGCGAGCGCCCAGAAGCTGCCATTGGCGAGGCCGACGGCAAGGACACCCGCCGCGCCGACGGGGGACTGGCGATAGAGTTTCTTCAGGTTGATTTTTGCGCTCTGGATGGGGGCGGGGGCTTCCGAGGTGCTGAGCGCGAGCGGGATGGCGCTGAGCGAGACGAGGATCGATGCCACGGCGAAAAGCGGAAATTGCGCGGGGTCGCCAAGCAGCAGCATCAGCTGGCCCAGCGTCAGCACGGTAAGGTTGATGACGGTATAGACGGAGAAGATCGCGCCGCGGTTTTCGGATGTCGCCTTTTCATTCA
This sequence comes from Pacificimonas pallii, assembly GCF_019204005.1. Taxonomy (GTDB): domain Bacteria; phylum Pseudomonadota; class Alphaproteobacteria; order Sphingomonadales; family Sphingomonadaceae; genus Pacificimonas; species Pacificimonas pallii. Next base: position 314,147 of record NZ_JAGSPA010000002.1, read on the forward strand.
GCCAGCTTTCGATAACGGTGTAGAGAATGGCGAAGCAGAAGCCGGTCGTGCCGCGCAAAAGCCACCAGATCGCCGGTTCCGAAATGAGCGCATGCACCAGCGCCGTCGTGGACGCGAGCGCCACAGCGGCGGCGAAGACGCGGATATGACCGGCGCGCTGCACAAAGCGCGCGGCGCTGAGGCAGCCAATGCCGAAGCCCAGAAAGTAGGACGAGCCGAGAATGCCGATCTCGATAGCGGTCTGCGCGTCGATTTCAGCCCGCAGCGGCAGCAGCGCCCCCTGCAGGCCATTGCCCATCAGCAGCAACGCGACGGAGACCAATAGGGCGGCAACAGGCGCGAGCGCGGACATGACTGAGGTTGGCGGCGGCGCAGCGGACATGTGCCGGTGCTTAGCGGGAGCGGCGGGAATTGCCGAGAGGGAGATGTGCCGGGCGGGCGACAGGGGATTTCATCTGACATGCTTACGATTGACATGAGATATGGCGTGCAGGGGCGATGACTGGTATTATGGTATTAGGTATAGTGTCCCTGTAATTTTGCCCTTCATCTTCTCTGATAACGTTAATCAGATCGACCCCAGTATCTCCGACTACAAACTGAGACGCGCTATATGACAGCGCAGCGACTCGGGCTCCAAACTGATAATCTCGCGCATAGGGATGATTATTATCTGCCATCTTCGTATTCCCTTATATTATTCCAATGATATTCTGGATAATGCACAGCACAGTCATAACTTATAGGTCCAACGAATCTATCTAACGAGGCCTGTTTACTTATTATAAATGCGACGGTCTTTTCTTCTTTATAAATTTGTATAACAACATCGAATATAATATTAGTTTCTGTGATATCAGCCATACTCATTGGCACGACTAGCCTTCGCCGAAAGCCTTCAGCACTCAAAGCAGATCGAACCCGCGGATATGGTCGATCAGACTCATCACGCGATTCTTTCCAAAGTTCGGCCCTATATTCCTCCCACAAAACCGGATCGACCACGTTGATCTGCGCTTCATCGCGGCAAGCGCGCTCCAAATCGTCCAGGGAGGGGCCGCAGGACCCCAGCAGAAGGGCGACGCCCCCGATGGCCGCACCGCTGAGACACCTCTGTATTAATATGTGGCGCGATGTCGTCATCATGCTACCGGTTCCCGTTCACATCTCCAGCCGAGCCGCGCCAATCGCTCGGCGGCCTCTTCCAGCCCAGCCTGCCTCGGCCCTTGGTCGACGCTCAGCACTTGCCCCGGAACGTCGCCGCCCCCCGGCGCGTAGACCTGCGTGCGCCCGCCGGTCGTCGTCGCAGCAGCTTGATAAAGCCGCCGCGCGACCCTCAAGTCGCAGGGAACGCCATCACCAGCCTCGTAGCGTTTGCCAAGCTCCAGCTGCGCCCATTTAAAACCCTCCTGAGCGTTTCGCGCGAGCTTTTGCAATTCCGCTTCGGTTTCCGAAACAGGCACCGCAGTAAGACGAATACCTGGGTACTGCGTGGATACGCAGGACATCAGCAGCGACATGCACAAAATCGTTGAAAAGCGCATCACCGCTCCCTCCCCGCTTCACTTGTCGCCTTCGATATTGGCGAAAAGAAATAGTCGATGATCCGAAGCTGATCCGTCTTGATCTCCGCCGTTGCGGTCATGCCCGCCGACATTGCACGGCACAGGGCGGCGGTCTGGGCGGCTTTGCGTGTGTCTTCGCCGGTCGGTGCGCAGTCGAGGGCGACGCGGGCGGTGTAGACCAGGCCGACATTCTCCTGCTCCACCGCGTCACGGATGATGCGCGTCAGCGTTCCAGGGATCAGGCCGTGGTCGGTGAACGGGAACGCCTCCAGCTTGACCGCCACCTCCTGCCCCTTCCGCACGAATCCAGCGTCCCTAGTCAATAGCATGACCTCCGCGACCAGCCCATTGTTTCGGTGAAGTCAGGGGATTTCGTACTCGCTGACGCGTTCAGGCCAATGCCGCTGCCTCCGGCGCCGGTGCGCGCCGCACTGGCAGGTGCAATGGAATTAGCGCCTCTGCGGACCGTAAAATGCCGCCGGTGGCGGGCGGTTGCATCTGCCGGACCGCTCAGGCGAACGGCGCGGTCAATTGCGCCGCCCCCGCACCGTGGTCAGTCCCGGCTACGCCGTCGCCGCAGCGAGATTATTCTCGTCAATTAACTACGCTGTTCACCAGGTGTGGCTCAGGCAGCGCTTCGCCGAACTGGCATACCCTTCAGACTTTATGGGAAATTTCCTGCGGCCTGCCGGATCCCCTTCTCATTTAAGTAAAAAAGCGGAGAAAAAATCAGAACTTTTTTAACTTCTCAAATCTATTGCACCCTCACTGGAGGATCGCATGACCATTCGCAATAAACTCTTCGCTTGCCTTTCTGCCCTTGCGCTGGCCATAGCCGCCCTGGTCGGAACATCATTCTGGGAAATGAACAGCAGCAGCAGCTCGCTGAGTACGATACTCGCGGACCGCGTCGTACCGATGCGCGATCTGAAGGTTGTCGCCGATAAATACGCAGTTGATATCGTCGATGCCTCGCACAAGGCGCGCAATGGCAATGTGAGCTTTGCCGAGTCCGCAAAACAGGTACGGGAAGGCTCCGCAACGCTTCAACAGCATTGGGAATCCTACCGGGCCACGAAAATCGAAGGCCTGGAGGCGGAGCTTGTCAAAGAGGCGGAGGCCAATATGCGGGTCGCCAATACCCGCGTTGCGGAGCTTGAGGCGATCCTGAAGCGCGGCGACCGCCGGGCACTCGACGCCTTCGTCGTCGACAAACTCTATGAAAGCATCGATCCTGTTTCCGATTCGATCGGAAAGCTCGTCGAGCTTCAGCTTGAAATTGCCGAGACAACAGGAACAGCCGCAGCCGCGTCCGCGAAAACCAATCGCAATATCATCATCGGTCTGGTCGTGGCCGCCGCGATTGTCTTTTTCGTATCCTTCTTCATCATTCTGACCATGGTCGTCGCGCCTATTCAGCGTCTGGCCGTCACGATCCGCGAACTCGCCAACGCCAATGGGACGGCGGACGTACCGCATCTCGACCAGCGGGACGAGATCGGTGAGATCGCACGCTCGGTCGAGAGCTTCCGTCAGGCGGTCGTCGATGCCGAGCAGGTCAAGGCCCGCGCTGGCGCTCAGGCAACCGAAGCGGTGGCCAACGGCCTGGCCGGATTGGCAAGCGGCGATTTGACGTGCCGGATAGAGGGTGAATTCCCGGCCGAATATGCCCGCCTTCAGAAGGACTTCAACGACACGGCCGCGTCTTTGCAAAAGACGCTGACGCAGGTGACAGAGGCGGCAAGCGGCATCAACAACGGTGCGAACGACATTCGCCAGGCGTCTGACGACCTGTCCCAACGGACCGAGCAGCAGGCCGCATCGCTCGAGCAGACGGCGGCGGCGATGGACGAAATCACGGCCACGGTCGCAAGTACCGCCGAGCGTGCCAAGAGCGCGAACGTCGCGGTGCGCAGCGCAAAGGATGAGGCCGAACAGTCCGGTGAAACCGTACGCCGTACGGTCGACGCGATGAGCGACATCGAGCGTACTTCGAATGAAATCGTCGAAATCATCTCGGTCATCGACGGCATCGCGTTCCAGACCAATTTGCTGGCGCTGAATGCGGGCGTAGAGGCGGCGCGCGCAGGCGATGCCGGCAAGGGCTTTGCCGTCGTCGCTTCGGAAGTCCGTGCCCTGGCACAGCGGTCGGCCGAGGCGGCAACCGACGTCAAGGCCCGGATCACCGCGTCTTCACAGCAGGTCAAGTCGGGCGTGAAGCTTGTCGGAGAGACCGGCCGCGCGCTGGGGCTGATCTTCGAGCGGATTGGTGAAGTCGATGGCCTGGTCGGGGAGATCTCCACATCCGCCGAACAGCAGGCCACCGGGCTTCAGCAGATCAACACCGCCGTGGGCGAAATGGACGGCGTCACGCAGCAGAACGCCGCGATGGTCGAGGAGGCAACCGCAGCAGCACGCAGCCTGGTCGACGAGGTCAATGGCATGCTGACGCAGATCGGCCATTTCCGCATCGTCCACGAACCGGGAACGGTCGCATATCTGCCTGTCGACAAGAAAGATCAGACGGGTGGCGCCTCCGAAATCGGAGATGCCGATTATGACACCGACCAGATGATGCAGCTGGCCGGTTGACCACAGGAACGGCGGGGCAAGTCGCCCAAACATACCGATTGCCCCGCCACCCTTTCCCCGGCCGCATTCACCCATCATCGGGCGATGCTTGTAGATCCTTTAAAAATCCACTCCCTGAAAAAGCACTATAACTCGATCTTCTTGTCGATCAGAAATGGTGCCGAAATAAGGTTTATAGGCAGAAAACGCCTTTGTAACAATTTTGCTGATCTCTTCATCTTAATGAACTTTTTTCAGATTTGGATTATTGAGTGTACACCAAATCACCGGATCTTTCTGAAACTCAGAGAATTTTGACCTAGGATCAAATTTCAAAAACCGCTCAGGTGTTTGGGTTGCCCTTATCACCGAAAGAAGTTTTTCTTTATATCTCAAAGAAAAAGTCATCACACCTTCACGGCCGCCAGTTCCTTCTTCAACAAGGTGAAGGTTCTTTTCAGGGCCCTAGGTTTTACGCCTTTGTAGACTAGACATCCATGTCATTTCTACCATTCCCTCCCCACTTCACTGGTTGCCTTCGATATCGGCGACAGGAAATAGTCGATGATCAAGCGCTGGTCTGTTTTGATTTCCGCGGTTGCCGTCATGCCCGCCGACATTGCGCGGCACAGGGCGGCGGTCTGGGCGGCTTTGCGGGTGTTTTCGCCGGTCGCGCGCAGTCGAGGGCGACGCAGCCGGTGTAGACACCCTCATCGGATAAGGGGGGCGACGGCCTCCTGTCCCGCCGCATCGCTGCTGATGTTCGTCAGTATGCCGGGGATCAAACTGTGGTCGGTGAGCGGGACGGCGGGCATGATGGAACATTATCGCACTTCATCTGCCATGCAAAATAATGGGGCTGGCAGCTTATGTGCCGCCAGCCCCAGGTGAACGCGCGTTTTTGTTTTACGCTGCGGCCGGTGCCGCGGCCCGGTTAGGCGGCCCGGCGGCGGCGCATGCCGACGGCAAGGACGCCGAGGCCGAGGAGGCCGAGCGCGGCGGGGGCGGGGACTTGCTCTGCCAGGCCGACGAGGATGCTGGTCTCATCGAACAGGGCGCGGTGGATCGGCGCGCTGAAATGCGTTCCGTCAACCGAGAAGATGCCGGTGCAGTCGACCTCTCCGTTCACCACGGGGCGCACGTCGAAACAGTTCACGTCGAGCCGCTGCTCCGGCAAGCCGAACTGACCCGGATCGGTTTGCAATGTGTTGAAGAACTCGAAATAGCTGAAGTTGAAGATTTCCGCCTCGAGGCTTTGCATGGCAAGGCCGGTGAGGATCTGCTGTTCAAGCGCGAAGGCTTGCGGGATCGCTGCGCCGGCGACGCCCATCAACAGGATGCTGCGCGCGCCCGCCCCGTCAAGGGCGACGATATTCGCGATGACGCGCTGCGCCGCCAGTGCGATATATTCGTCTTCGGTGAACGGCCCGGTCTGGCCGCGGCTGATGGCGAAGATGTCATTGCCGCTCATGTTGATCGTGTAGAGCGCGTCGCCGTCCGCGACGCCGCCCGACGCGGCCAAATAGGTGCCGACCTGGGCATCGAGATCGGGGATCATGTCGCTGTTCACGGCAAAGCCGCTATTGTCGACGATGCGGGCACCGCCAAAGGCATAATTGTCGCCGCCGAGAAGCGATGCCGTCGTCAGACTGCCTGAGACCTTCTGGTTGAGGAGGTCGGTGAAGTCAGGGCCGTTGGTGAAACGTCCCTGGAAATAACCGCGCGCGGGATCGGGGACGGCTCCGCCAGTGACAACCGAAATATTGCCGGCATCGACCAGGCTGTCACCGAACACATATTGTCCCGTATAGGACGTGACGGCTGCGCTGACGGGAATGGCGGTTGCCGCCAGCGCCATGGCAATGGTTAATTTCGCGATGCTCATGATACACTTACTCCCCAGATTACAATTGCGTGGAGGGTAAATGACGTTTTGATGACAGCCTAGCTGTTCAATTCGTTGTGTTTGCGTTCCGGAACGAATTGCAGGCGGAATTGCTAGCCCTGAGCAGCGCGCGCGCGGAATGCCAGAAGGTCGAGCCAGGCGAGCCGCTTCTGTTCGGGCTGGCGCAGCAGGAAAGCGGGGTGGAACGTCGGCAGAACCGCATAGGTTTGGCCTTCGATTTCCACATCCCGCCATTTGCCGCGCAGGCGCATGATACCGGTTTCGGTTTGCAGCAGCGCTTTGGCGCTGGTGCCGCCGACGGTGAGGATCAGCTTCGGTCCCGCGATGGCGATGTGGCGGTGGAGGAGGGGAAGGCACTCCGCCGCCTCCTGCATGCTGGGGGTGCGGTTTTGCGCCGGACGCCATGGACTGAGATTGGCGATGTAGACTTTTGACCTGTCGAGATCGATCGCCGACAGCATGCGGTCGAGGAGCTGTCCCGCGGGTCCGACAAAGGGCTTGCCCTCACGTTCCTCCTGCGCGCCGGGCGCTTCGCCAATGACCATCAGGTCGGCACCCGGATTGCCATCGGCGAAGACGAAGGGGCGGCCCGGGCGGCGGATGGAAAGCGGGTATGCCTCGGCCTCGGCGCGCAGCTCTTCCAATGTGCGCGCGGTGAGCGGCGGGGCGGACGTGCGCCCTGCGGCGATCGGCGCGGTGGACGCTGTGCCCAGGCTGGGCGGCGGCGCTGATGTCTGCGCGGGCGCACGGGCCGGTTCGACGCGGGTCTTTAGCAAAGGAGACGGCTTCGTCAGCCAGTTGCCGGGCCTGTCACCGACAAGCACGTCGACACCGCTGTCGGTGAGCCAGCGGAGGGCGGCGGCGGCTTGTGGGGCGGTCAGGTGCATCTCCCCCTTATGTGCGACAGGGGCGCGTCTGGCAAAACCCTGCTACTTCGCTTAGAGAAACCAGTGATTTTCAGTCCAGGGGAATGTTGAGCGTGAGTGAAGAAGAACGCGAATCGATGGAATATGATGTCGTCATTGTTGGCGGCGGACCAGCTGGCCTGTCAGCGGCGATCCGGCTGAAACAGCAGGCGGCAGAGGCGGGCAAGGAGATTTCCGTCTGTGTTCTGGAAAAGGGTTCCGAAATCGGCGCGCATATTCTGTCGGGTGCCGTCGTCGACCCGCGCGCGCTCGACGAGCTATTGCCGCAATGGCGCGAAGAGGACGGTCATCCCCTGACCGTACCGGTGGACGGAAACCATCACTGGGTGCTGACCAGAAGCATGAAGTTCAATTTCCCGCATCTGTTCATGCCGCCATTCATGAATAATGAGGGCTGCTACACGCTGAGCCTGGGCAACATGACCCGCTGGCTGGGCGAGAAGGCCGAAGCGCTGGAGGTGGAGATTTTCCCCGGCTTTGCGGGCGCAGAGGTGCTGTTCAATCAGGATGGCAGCGTGCGCGGCGTGGCGACCGGCGCATCCGGGATCGGCAAGGATGGCGAGAAATCGCCGCGCTATGAACCCGGCATGGAGCTGCACGCGAAATATACACTATTTGCGGAAGGTGTGCGCGGGCATCTGTCGAAACAGCTGAAACGGATGTTCTCGCTCGACAGTGAATGCGAGCCGCAGATTTACGGTCTCGGCGTCAAGGAATTATGGGACATCGATCCTGAAAAGCACGAGCCGGGCAAGGTCATCCACACGCAGGGCTGGCCGCTCGACGATGCGAATGGTGGCGGCTTCCTGTATCATCAGGCGGACGGTCAGGTCGCGCTCGGCTTCGTGACGTGGCTGAATTACAAGAACCCGCATATCTCGCCGTTTCAGGAAATGCAGAAATGGAAGACGCATCCGGCGATTGCCGAGATTCTGGAGGGCGGCAAGCGCATCTCCTACGGCGCGCGGGCGATCAATGATGGCGGGTTGCAGTCGGTTCCGAAGCTCGCTTTCCCGGGCGGCGCGCTGATCGGCTGTTCCGCTGGTTTTCTGAACGTCCCGCGCATCAAGGGCAGCCATACGGCCATGAAGTCAGGCATGATGGCGGCCGACGCGGCCTATGAAGCCGTGATGGCGGGCCGTCAGCATGATGAACTGACCGGCTATCAGACACTGTACGACGTGAGCTGGGTGAAGGAAGAGCTGTCGGTGGTCCGCAACACCGTGCCGCTGGTCAAGAAATTCGGCGAGGTCGTCGGTACGGGCCTGGCCGGGGTGACGATGTGGCTGGAACATGTCGGCATCCGGCTGCCCTTCACAATGGGACACAAGCCGGATCATGAACAGCTGGGCCGCGCGGAGCACTTCCGGGCGCCGGAATATCCGAAGCCCGATGGCGTTCTGACATTCGACCGCCTGTCCTCTGTCTTCCAGTCCAATACGAACCATGAGGAAGATCAGCCCGCGCATCTGCATCTGAAGGATCCGGCGGTGCCGATCGCCTATAATCTGCCGCTATATGACGAACCTGCGCAGCGTTACTGCCCGGCGGGCGTGTATGAGGTTGTCGGCGAGGAAGAGGGCGAGCCGAAATTCGTCATCAATGCGCAGAACTGCGTGCACTGCAAGACGTGCGATATCAAGGATCCGACCCAGAACATTAACTGGGTTGTGCCAGAAGGCGGCGGCGGCCCGAATTACCCGAATATGTGAGGTCGGATGGTGGGCGCGGGCGGGGGACGTCCGCGTCATCGCCGTATGAGAAGTATCTTTTGGGAGACATCGATATATGCCCCGCACTGCTGGTCCCCTGGCGTCCAATATCGCAATTATGAAAATAAGGCGGCCGCTGGTGCTTGGCGCCGCGATGCTGGCGGCAGGCCTTTGCGGAACAGCCGCGGCGGAAGAGCGCGGCCTGTCTGATTATGTACAGGGGCGCTATGCCGCCGCCGAAGGTGAACTGGCGAGGGCGGCGGACCTGTTCGAGGGTGCGCTGAGCCGTTCGCCGGATGACAAGGGCTTGCTGCAACAAGCCTTTGAACTGGCGGTCATTTCCGGCGATGAAGAGCTTGCCGTCAGCGCGGCGCGGCAATTGGGCGAGGAATCCGGATTTGACAGCGCGATTGCAACGCTACTTGCGACGGATGCGCTGAAGCGGCGCGACTGGGACGAAATGGCGTCCCGGGTCGAAGGGCTGAAGGGTACGGGATTTGGGTCTTTGGTGGCACCCGTCGCCGAGGCCTGGGCGCTGGTGGCGCGGGGGAAAAAGCGGGAGGCGCGCGAAGCGCTGGCCGGGGAACCACCCAGTGGCCTGGCGAAAAGCTATTGGGAAGAGCATCGCGGACATGTCGCGCTGGCGACCGGCCGCAGGAACGAAGCGATTGCCGCCTACCGCCCCCTGATCGTCGACGACGAAGGCGGCAATGTGCGCATCCGCCTGGCGCTGGCGCAGGCCTTGCAGAAGGATGGCAAGGACGGCGAGGCCGGTGCGATCCTGGAAGCGGCGCAGGTGACGCCCGTGATACTGGCGGCGCGTGCTGATCTGAGCGACCGCAAGCGGCTGCGTCACGCGCCGGGAAACGCGCGCACGGGTATTGCCACGCTGCTGCTGAGAATATCGAGTGACCTGTCGCGCCAGCGGAGCGTCCCGGTCGCGCTGACCTTTGCGCGCATCGCTACGTGGCTCGACCCTGACGAAGCGGCGGGCTGGCTGATGGTATCGCAAAATCTGGCGCGGGCGGAGCAATATGAAAGTGCGCTGGCCGCCGCGCGGCAGGTTGGTGAAGACGATCCGTCATCCGGTACGGCGCGGGCGCAGGAAGCCGCGCTGCTGATCGCGATGGACCGCGATGATGACGCGCTCGATATGCTGAAGGCCGCCGCGGCGGCACCCGGCGCGCGGGCACAGGATTTCGTGCAGCTGGGCGACGCCTATCAGCGCGCCGAGCGGTACAGCGAGGCGATTCAACGCTATCGGCAGGCACTGGAAGCCGGCGTCGAGAATGATGTGCTGCGCTGGCAGACGCTGTTCCTGATCGGGGCATCGGAAGAACAGCGCGGCGACTGGCAGGCGGCGGAGGTGGCACTGCGCGAGGCGATGGACATTGCGCCGGAACAGGCGGTCATTCTGAATTACCTTGGCTATACGCTGCTGGACCGCGGTGTGAAGCAGGAAGAGGCCATCGAGCTGATCGAAAAGGCGCATGCACTGGAGCCGAATGACGGGCACATCACCGACTCGCTGGGCTGGGCACATTATCAGGTCGGCGACTATGCCAAGGCTGTCGAGACGCTGGAGAAGGCCATTGCGCGTGTGCCGGGCGACGCCACGATCAATGATCATCTGGGTGATGCCTATTGGCAGGTCGGGCGGCACATTGAAGCGCGCTTTCGCTGGCGCGCGGCGCTGGAGGGTGAACCGAGCGATGAACAGACGGCGGCTATCGAGGCCAAACTGGCCTATGGTTACGACCGCGGCGTGAAGATGGCCACGAATGCGAGGTCGGCCGCCGCCGAGGGCCAGCCGGAATCGTGAGCGCGCGGGCGTGACCGCGGACGCGCGCTGGTCGGAAACCGGCTTCGCCAAGATCAACCTTGCCCTGCATGTCAGGCGGCGGCGGGATGATGGATATCACGATATCGAGACGCTGTTCGCCTTTTGCGATGATGGCGACGTGTTGCAGGCAGCACCCGCCGATGCGGTCACCCTGTCCCTGACGGGGCCATTCGCGGCGGGATTGGACGGCGGCGGCGATAATTTGGTTCTGCGCGCGGCCCAGGCTTTGAAAGACGCGAGCGGATATGTCGGCGGCGCGGCGTTGACGCTGGACAAGCGCCTGCCGGTCGCAAGCGGCATTGGTGGAGGGTCTGCCGATGCGGCGGCGACGCTGCGGCTGTTGAACCGGATGTGGCGGCTGGACTGGCCCGCTGCGCGACTGGCGGAACTGGCGCTGCCGCTCGGGGCGGACATTCCGGCCTGCGTGCACAGCCATGCGCTGCGCGGCGAAGGCATTGGCGAAAAGCTGCGGCGCGACCCGGGCATGGATGCGCTGGCAGGCGTACCGGTCCTGCTGGTCAATCCGCTTATCGGCGTGTCGACAGCGGACGTGTTTCGCGGCTGGGACAGGCGCGATCGCGGCCCGCTTGCGACGGGCGATGCCCTTTTTGTTGCGGCGTCAGGACGTAACGACCTGATGCCGCCTGCGCGTGCGCAGGTGCCGGAGATCGCGCAGGTCCTGGAGACGCTTGGCGCGTGTGCCGGGACCGCGCTTGTACGGATGTCGGGATCGGGCGCGACCTGCTTTGCGCTGTTTGAGGACAAGATCTGGCGGGACCGGGCGGAGGCCCATATATGCGCCGCGCAGGACGGTTGGTGGACGCTCGCCACAAAACTTCGCGCCGAGAGCGGTGTTTGACCAATCTGAATTGGCGAGAAATTCCCACGCGATGTGCGCTGTGATTCAGAGTCCATGCTGGTGAAGGCGGCCGACATGGACTGCTTTTTCGGCGGATTTGCGCGTGTGTATTCCGGCGACGGGGTGTGATGCGCAAAAAAATTGCATGCAACCTGGCAGGGTCGTCCTGACGTCCTGAAGGGGCGCTGGGACTGGTTCGAGGCCTGTATCATGTAAATGCCCCGGCCCAGTCTTGCGGTTCCGCAAACCGGCCGCCGATCACCTATGCGGCCGGGGGTTTCGTCAAGCCAAAGTCTTGGACAAATAATGGGACGCCTGTCCTTTCGGCCGGCCCTCCAGGGTGGCCATATGTTTATAACCGTTTTTCTCGTAGAACGGCTTTGCCTGCCAGCTTGTCGTTTCGACCAGCGCATTGGCGCAGTCGTGTTCGCGCGCATATTCTTCGGCACGATGGATCAGCGCCCGGCCCGCACCGCCACCCCGCGCTTTCTCGGCAAGCCACAGAAGCTCGATGTGCAACGTGTTCCAGTAGCATGTCGCGCGAATTCCGCCGCAAACCTCTCCATCATCGTCCCTTGCGAAGACGTAAAACCGTTTTTCCGCTTCCATCGGCTCAAGGTCCTGGATCATCAGCTTGTTAAAATTCATGATTCCCTGACTAAGCACATCCGAATCAGCGGTGGAGGGATTGCAATCAATCTCGATTTTCATGACAGGTTTCTCATAGCTTCAGCCCTCAGCGTAGATCGTTTTACGGACTTTGAAAACCGGAGGGAGCCAGTAGGGGGCGAAGCTGTTTGGAGCCTGCGTTTCGCTTTTCACGTGAATGTGGAGGAAGTGGCTTTTTGGCCGTTCATCACACGCGCCCCAGCCTCTGCTTCAGCCGGTTTGACAAGACGTGTGGGCGGCGCGGCTTTTGCCAGCCAATGCCGGGCTCACCAAAATCGCTCACCCCGGGGGTGACGAACCTCTCGGTATCCCTTACATTGTTCCGTTCGTAAAAGACTCGATCAACAATAATGGAGACCTGATTATCCGACCGCCTCTTTCCCCACGGCGCGGGCCCACGCCCCCGCCATTCCAGGGACCGCGCTATAACGAATTCATCCAGGAACCGAAGGTCCGGGTGATTGACGATGAAGGCGAAAATCTGGGCGTCCTCTACACGAAGGAAGCGATAGATCAGGCAAAGGAGGCCGGACTGGACCTGGTGGTCGTCAGCCCGAATGCCGACCCGCCCGTGGCAAAATTCCTGGATGTCGGCAAATTCAAGTTCGAGGCCCAGAAAAAGGCGAATGCTGCGAAAAAGAAACAGAAACGTCAGGAAATCAAAGAGATAAAGATGCGCCCGAACATCGATGACCATGATTATATGGTCAAGATGAAGAAGGTGAACGAGTTCATCGATGACGGCGACAAGGTAAAGGTCACGCTGCGTTTCCGCGGCCGCGAAATGGCGCACCAGCAGCTGGGCATGGAGCTGCTCAATCGTGTGCAGGAAGACATGGCGGAGACCGCGAAGGTCGAGGCCTATCCGCGCCTGGAAGGCCGCCAGATGCTGATGGTGTTGGCGCCAAAGCCCAAGGGTCAGGCCTGATTCACCCGGTGGGCGCGGGGCACATCCTGCGCCCGGCGGTGCCGTCTGCTGCAAAACCGGCGCCGCGCCGATCCGCATTCGCGCTGAGCCGGGTTCGGCGCGGCGTTTGCGTGTCGGCATGGTGTCGTCGATGAGAATATATTAACGCTTCCGACAGGATCTATCGGGAGACTCATCATGCGCCATTCATATCTGGCCGCCGCGGCGGCGATTGTCTTTTCGGCAGGCGCGGCCTGTTCAGCCGTGAATGCCGCGCCGCCCCCGGATTTGGCATCGGTTGCCGAAACGGTGGACGCGCTGGCGCGGATGGACCGGGCTTATGGCGCGCGTTTTTCTCCCGATGGCACGCGGATTGCCTATCTCAGCAGTGAAAGCGGCAGCCCGCAAATATGGGTGACAACGCTGGCGACCGGCAAGAGCGTGCAGATCACCGACCTTGGCGACCCCATCGGTAATGTGCACTGGTCGCCTACGGGCAGCCGACTGGCCTATTCGGTCGCGCCGGGCGGCGGGCTGAATACGCAGATCTACGTCATCGAGGAGGATGCCGGTTCGGACGGGGCGTGGGGCGACGCGCGGCTGCTGACGCTGGGCGGGAATGACAATAATGGACTGGCAGGCTGGAGCGACGACGGCTCTGCGCTGCTGATCGACAGCAACCGGGACAATGCGGGCGCCCGCGATGCCGGACTGATTGACGTGGCGACGGGAGACTGGCGGCCGCTGGTCAGCAATAAAGGCCTGAACTGGATAACGGACGAGCGCGGCGATGTCGTGCTGGCGGCCCGCCTGCTTGGGCGCGGCGACAGCAATCTTTACGCCATTGACGTGAACAGCGGTGCGGAGGCCCTGCTGACGCCGCATGACGGCAAGGCGGAAAGCTGGGCCGGTGCGATCGCGGCGGACGGCGAGACTGCGTATCTGCTTTCGAACGTCGGACGCGACCGGCATGCCTTTGGGTCCGTGCCGCTATCCGGACCGGGTGAGGGCGGTATCACCTATTTCGCGGTGCGGGACGATGCGGTCGCGGAGAATATGCTGCTATCGGACGACGGGACGACCATGGCGCTGCTCTGGAATGCGGGCGGACGTAGCGAGCTGGTCCTGCGCGATGCGGCGACCGGGACGTCGCGGACCGTCGAAGGGCTGGAGGTCGACACGATCGGCCTCAATGATTTCTCGGCAGATGCGTCGACACTGCTGATTTCCGCATCGGCGGCAAACCGGCCAACGGACATCTATGCCGTCACCGTGGCGGACGCCTCTGTACGGCGGCTGACGCAAAGCGCGCATGACGGTGTGGATCTGGCGGCGCTCGTTCGCCCTGAACTGATCACCTATCAGGCGCATGACGGGCTGGAGCTGTCAGGCTGGCTGTATCGTCCGGCAGGCCTGGAAGGTCCCATGCCGCTGGTATTCAGCTATCATGGCGGGCCGGAGGGACAGGCGCGTCCAACATCCTACGCGGCGATTCAGGCGCTGGCGGCGAGCGGGATTGCGGTGTTCGCTCCGAATGTCCGCGGCTCGAGCGGTTTTGGCAAGGCGTTCATGGCGATGGATGACCGCGGCAAACGCGTGGACGGCGTGCGCGATATCGAATCGACGACGAATGCGCTTGTCGAGATAGGCATCGCCGACCCGGAGCGTCTCGGCATCATGGGCGGCAGCTATGGCGGTTATATGGTGATGGCCGGTGTAACGGAGTTCCCGGACATGTTCGCGGCGGGTGTGAATCTGTTCGGCATCGTCAATTTCGAAAGTTTCTTTCGCGAGACGGAGCCATGGATGGCGGCGATTTCGACGACGGAATATGGCGACCCGGCGACCGAAGCGGACATGCTGCGCGCGCTGTCGCCAATCCACAAGCTCGACCGGATCACGACGCCCCTGCTGGTGCAGCACGGCGCGAATGATACCAATGTTCCCGTCGTCGAGGCGGAGCAGATCGTCGCGTCGCTGCAGGCGCGCGGTGTGGATGTGAAATACACGCTGTTCCCCGACGAAGGGCATGGCTGGCGCAAGGAAGAAAATCGCGTGCGATCAACAACCGAGATCGTCAGCTTCTTTGCGGAGCATCTTTAAGCGGGGGGCCTGGAGCAGCTCTCCCGACTTCTTCTTTGCCGGTTTGGTTCGGGCGCGGGGGCATGTGCCGCTACCAGTCCGCTTCGGTGCTGCGCAGCGGCAAGGCGAGCGCCTTTGCGGCGATGAGATCGTCCGGATAGCCCGCAACGCCTATGCGGATCGCGTCGGCCGGAATGTCCAGCCGGAAGCTGCCGTGTATCCTGTCCCATAAACTGAACCCGCTCGACCAGTTGCTGTCGGTCGCATCGCGGCGGGCCATGTGATGAATGCCGTGCATGCGCGGCGTTGTCAGAACCGCCGCAAGACCGCGCTCCCACGCCAGCGGCAGGCGGATATTGGCATGGTGAAACAAGACATTGGCAAGGAACCAGCCGTTCCAGCGCGCATCCGTTCTGGCATCGGGGCCGATGATGACGATCATCGCCGCGCGCATCGGCGCGGACACAAGCTGGTCGGCGGCATGGAAACGGACGGCGGTCGACATATCGAGGTCGAGATCCACATGATGCACGCGGTGCAGCCGCCACAGGCCATCAATCTCGTGCGTGGCCCGGTGCCACCAGTACATCGCCCAGTCGAGCAGCAGGAACGCAGCCGGCGCCCGCAGACCGCGGGGCAGGTGCCGGACCAGGCCGTACCGTCCGGCGTCATGGTAAAGCAGCGGCCGCAGACCATGTTTCTGCACCAGCGACGAGGCGAGCATGCTGCCGATGCCGAGCGCGATATTGGTCAACTGCCGCCCCTCGCGCCGCAGCCGCGGTCTGCGCAGGGGCCGCCTGTCCTCGGATTTCAGGGCGTAGGCAAGCGCCGCCGCCGCGCCGCCCAGAACGAGGGCCGCGCCCAGCCTTTGCCAGCCGGTCCCGCGGGGCTGCCGCTCCGTCTGTGCCGTGATTGCGTTCATATGTCCCTGCCTAGCAGGGCCGTGCCCGGGTAGTACCGTGAAAAAGACGGGTGTAACCGCCGACGGCGCAGGCGCCGCGCGGCGCAATTTTCGAAACTGCAAATGATATGCTGGGTCATGTCTACAATCGGTCGCGGTCGGAAATGAGACGAATCTTGGCCATGAAGCCACAACTATTGAGCGGCCAAAACTCTCCATTTGATAACGACAAAACCATGGAATACTACCTCAGCCTTGTCGCACTTGCTTCAGTTAAATCATGGATACTTCCTTGTTAACAAAATCCAGAATTTGCGTTCAACTCATTGCGCCATAAACGGGGTTCCGCAATGACAGGAAACGCGGCTGTCATCCATCACGCATCGTCCGGCTTGAAATAGGCCGGTCGCCAAGACAATCGCCCGAAACAGATGCGCAACCGGTCGCCCCATGTTCGGCACTTGCGCATGTCGCGCAGGACATTGCGGTATTCAATGAAGTTGATGGTGACCGGATTGTTGCTGTCGATGTTTTCGGTCAGGCCATAAATGACCTCATCTTCCTCCCGCTGGAATGTACCGAACAGCTTGTCCCAGATGATCAGTACGCCGCCGTAATTCTTGTCGAGATATTTGCGATTCGATCCGTGATGGACCCGGTGGACGGATGGTGTGTTGAACACGTCGTCGAGCCAGCCCAGTTTGCGGATTTGTTCGGTATGAACCCAATGCTGATACTGGGCCACGAGGATCAGGCCGATGACCGCCTGAAACGGATTGAACCCCAGCAGGATCATCGGGATCAGGAATATCCACTCAAACAGGCCCTCGACCCAGCTCAGGCGGAAACCGACTGTCAGATTATAATCCTCCGAAGAATGGTGGACCGAGTGGCTGGCCCAGAGAATGCGATGTTCGTGCTCCATCCGGTGCAGCCAGTAATAGGTGAAGTCGGCCGCGATGAACGCCAGCACCCATGTCCACCACGTCATCGGAATTTCCCAGGGAATCAACCAGTATACAGGGAGCAGGCCGATAATGCCGATGGAAGCGAAAACGGTTCCTTCCAGAACCTGACCAACCACGAAGATCGCGCAATTGGCAGCCGTATCCTTCCATCGGCGCTCCTTATGCGTGACCAGGTCGAGAATCACCTCACCGATCGTCAGGGCGAGATTTATCAGGAAAATCGTGCCGATAATCGTCAGCAGCGACGATGTCTCAAAAAGGCGAAGAAGCGCCTCAACGGTCATAACAAGCCTCCCAACGGTAGCAGAATTAAGGGAGAGGGGCCGGAATAATTATATTTGTGCGTTTCCATCATTCCATAGTCCTGCTATCACGCCGGTGAACGTTCGTTCGTTCATTTAAACTAAATGCGCAGATTTGGAGAAAGAGGTCAACATGGAAGATGGCGAACCGAAGCGGACCAGACGCGATGCGACGACGAGGGCGCGCCGTGCGCTGCTGATCGAGACCGCAATCGCCTGCTTCGTCGAACAGGGCATCGCCCGCACGGGAATGCGTGACATCGCCAAGAAAGCGGGGGTCAGCGTCGGAAACCTCTATAATCATTTTCCGGGACGTGACGATCTGATCGCCGAAATCGCGAGGATCGAAACGGCGGATCTGGCAGATGTGGTGACACAGGTTGCGCGGTGCGCCGATGCGCATGACGCCATCGATAGTTTCGTTGAAAGCTACTTCCTTTACTGCGCCGATCCAATATCGGCGGTGCTGACGGTCGAGATCACATCGGAGGCCCTGCGCAATCCCGCGATTGACGCGCTTTTCAGCGGCAGTCGGGCGCTGCTGGTCGATACGCTGGCAACGCTTATTACAGGCTGCGGGTGGCGGGAAACGCAGGCACCGGCGCAAGCGGCTCTGATCCTCGACACCATTGAAGGGTCTGCCTTGCGTGTCGGGCTGACCGGGGAAAAGCCTGGAAAACGCGACACGAAAGCGCTGATTTCGTTCGTGCGCCGCGCCTTGGCGCTGGAAGGGAACTGATATGCGCCGCCTGACTCTCGCCGCCATCGGTCTTGCGGTTCTGGTGGTGATCGGTTCCGTGATAATCCTCGCTTTTTCACGCATTGCCGATTTCGAACTTTCGCAGGGCGAACGGCAGACCGTGTCGTTCTCCCAAGGTGGCAACGCGTTGGAAGGAACGCTGATAACCGCCTCGGAAGATGGCCCGGTCGTGCTTCTGGTCCACGGTGACGGGCCACAGGACCGCTGGTCCGGCAGTGGCTATCTACCGCTCGTCAACACGCTGCTGGACGAGGGGATTTCGGTGTTCAGCTGGGACAAGCCCGGCGTGGGCGCGTCCACGGGCAACTGGCTTCATCAGTCCATGCAGGACCGTGCCGATGAAACGGTTGCCGCTCTTAAAGCGCTTCGGCGGATGCCGGGTTATGAACATAGACGCATTGGTTTGCTGGGGTTTTCTCAAGCGGGCTGGGTCTTGCCGCGTGTGCCTGCGCGCACCGACGATGCGGCATTTCTGGTCCTGATGGGCGGGGCGATCGATTGGCAGGATCAGGGCCGCTACTATGCGACAATGAGGCTGACGCGCGAAGGCCGGACGCCTGAGGAAATCGCAGCGGAAATCTCCAGGCAGGCGGCGGCGAGCCGTGCCTGGTTCGAAAGCGATGCGACTTATCAGGAATATTTTTCTGCCGAACGCGCCGCCGGTCGTTCGGCAGAACAAGTCCTTTCCGAAGACAGGTTCGGTTTCGCCCGGCTGAACCACAATGAGGACGCCCGTAGCGATATTGCCGGACTGCCTCTGCCCGTGCTGGTGCTGTCAGGGGCAGAGGATCTGAACGCGGACCCTCAGGAAACGGTATCCACCTATAGATCGATACGGGAAGGGGGGCATCCGCTCAGCCGGTTCCGCGTCGTGCCGGATGCGACCCACTCCCTGTTTTCGGCAAGGTGGTACAATTATCAACGCCCCGATCAATGGCCCCTTACGGCACAGGCAAGATTCGTTCTGTCGGGCCGCAATGCCTATCAGGGCGATGTTCTTGAAACGGTGACGGACTGGATTGTCGCCGCGTCCCAAGACATGCCGTGATCCTGAAGGATGGCCCGATCACGATTCCGGTGCTCCTGAGCAGTTTCTGGCGTCGTATCGGTCTGACATGGGTGCTGACCCTGTTCGAGACGGCCCTTACCGCCTTTGTCCCGCTTTTCATCGGGTTCGCCATTGACGGCTTGCTGGCCCAGAACATGGCGGCGCTGTGGCGACTTGTTCTGGTGCTGGCAGCCCTGATCGGGGTCAGCGTCGCTCGCCGCGCCTATGATACCCGCGTGTTCGGCACTGTGCGGGTCGAGGCGGGAAAAGCGCAGGTGGCCCGTTCGCCGGAACTGCCGGTCTCTACGCTGAACGCTCGTCTTGGCATGGGGCGCGAACTGGTCGATTTTCTCGAAAACGATCTGCCGCTGGTGATGGCGGCGCTGGTCCAGCTCGTGGTCTCAATCGCCTTATTATATGCGTTCGGCCCGATGCTGGCTTTGGCCGGCGCGGTGGCCGTTATCGCGATGCTGCTGATCTACGTCCTGTTCCATCACCGGTTCTACCGGCTGAATGGGCGTCTGAACCAGCAAATCGAACGCCAGGTCCGCATTATCGATATCCGCGAGCCGCATCGGCTGCTTTCACACCTGTCGCATCTGCGCAGGATCGAGATCCGTCTGTCCGACACGGAGTCCATCCTTTACGGCGCAATATTCATCATTCTTCTGGGCCTCGTGGTGTTCAACCTCTGGTATGCGGCCACGGCTTTGCCCATCACGACCGGCGCGATCTTCTCCATCGTCGCCTATTCGTGGGAATTTGTGGACTCAGCGCTCGCGCTTCCGGTCACCCTGCAGGGATGGTCGCGGCTGTCGGAGATATCAAGGCGGATCAATTCTTTGGCCTGACGCTTCCCAAACTCCGGGTGCTTGCCCTGATCGTCATCATCCTGAAAAAAGACCGCAGGATCCGACATGCATGTTTCCGGGAAGGCGCGCCGGCTTTCCCGGAAAGACGACCGCTATATCTCCTGCCCGATATTTCGGGTGGCGTACATGAGGGCGGCGAGGGCCGCGAGCAGCATGACGCTGCCGACCAGGAGCGCGGATTCCTCAAGGCCCAGAAGGGCGTACATACCCGCGTACAGTATCGCGATGATGCCCCCGAGCAGCGCGGCGCGTCCGCGGTTTCCGGTGACGGCGGCGGTGTAAAGCGTGATCATCGCCGTCAATATACCCGCGGCCAGAACATAGGCCGGGAGCAGGGATATGTGCTCCGATAGCGATGTCAGCAGCAGGAAGAACTGCACCAGGGCAAGACCGACCAGGCCGTAGCCCAGAAGCGGCATCGCGCGGCCGCCGATGACGTCGAACAGGAAATATGCGGTGAAGGTGAGCGCGATGAACAGGACGCCGTACTTCACCGCGCGGCCGAGCTGCCCATAGAGGTCGACGGGCTCGACAAGGGCGACGCTCGCGATTTCCTGCGCGCGCATGTCGATCCGGTCATGGCGCATATAAGCGAGCCGTGTACCTGTGGAGAGGTTCGATGCGCTCCAGCTGGCGGTGAAGCCATCCTCTGAGATGGTCGCCGCCGCGGGCGCGATATTCCGAAAGCTGGGATGCGGCCATGTGCTGGACACCGACGCGGTGACGTTGCGGCCGGTGGCGGAAAAGCCGATTTGCCTGCTGCCCTTCACCGCCAGCGCGACATTCACCCCGATGTCGGCGGCGGGCGCGTCGGTCAGGCCCATGGGCGCGCTGAGAAACCCCTCCGCCTTGTCGGTTCCCGGAAATCCGGGTTCCACATCCACCGGACGTCCATCGATGGTGACAAGCGGGATACGGGCAAGACTGCGCGGCTCCGCCACGCGAAACACGATGCGGGCCTCGTTCCAGCGGACTCCGTCCGCGTCCAGTTTCAGGGAGGCCGGCAGTTCTCCCGACCAGCGCACGTCCGTGTCGACGGCGGCGGTGTATACCGGCACGTCAAAGAGCGAACGCCGCTTGATTTGGGGGTCCAGAACGGCGTTTATCCGTACATCCTGCGCGGCCAGGTGCAGATAGCGGGTCACGAGATAGGACTGCGCGACGAACGTGCCATCCGCCTGCTTCACATCCCGCGTCCGGCGCTCCGAATAAGGTACGACCATGAACGGGGTCTGCACGACCTGCAGCCCACCCCAACTGCGCGCGATGTCGTTTTCGACCTGCTGCGCGGTGCTTTGCCGCTCCCAGATGATCAGGTGAACGAAGAACATCAGAATGGCGAGGGCGGCGGCGATGAGGCCAATTTTGAAAAGGCGGCGGCCAAGATCGGGCGCTGCAACGGTCTGCTCTGTCATACATCATCTTCCTTCCATGGTGATGGTGCTCAGCTTCGGGCATTCCCTGCCCGGCATGCCAGCGGCGATGTTCGCCAACCGCCCGCGGCGTGCGCACGCCAGGCGCTTGCAGGGTGCGGGCAGGTGGGCTTATGTGCGCATTTGTACGGCCTTAGAGGGAGACCGGGCATCACCGAGGATATGGGGCCGATCGCGGAGCGCATACGCCTGGAACTGGCGCGTCACCGCAAGTCGCGGCAATGGCTGGCCGACCGGGCGCGGATCAGCCTGTCGACGCTGGAAAAGGTGCTGAGCGGGCGGCGGCGATTCACCTTCGCGACGCTCGTGCGCATCGAGGATGCGCTCGGCGTATCACTGCGCGGCCGCGGGGAAGACCCTGCGGCGGCGGCGGCCGGACAGGCCCCAGATCATCTGGGCGCCTATTCCCGGGCGGCGGTCGGGTGGCTGGAGGCGCGCTATGTCATGCTGCGCCCGTCCGCGGGTGAGAAAGGCGCGGTCTACGCGCACGGCCTGACCATCGGCTGGGACGAGGACCGCGGGCATCTGACATTCCGCGAATGGGACCGGGTGGACGCCGAATTCAGCCAGGCGGGCAATGTGGGCGTCTCAGCCCTTTCCGGCCACATCTATCTGGTGACCAATGAGCTGGGGCAATATCGCCTGGTCATCCTGGGGCGTCCGGCGCGCGGCGGCAGCCTTTACGGTGTCCTGACCACACTGCAGGTCGGAAAGGGCGCGGCCCTGATGCCGGTGACCATGCCGCTGGCGCTGCTGCGTCTGGGTGAGGGCGAGGGCGAGCCAGTCCTTGGCCGGGTATCGGCGGGACAGGCACGGTTCGACGACTACCGGCGGGAACTCGACCGGGTCCTGACGGAGGATTATGCCCGTATGCTGACCTAGGGTGCAGATGGTGCCGGCGCGTGACGATCGCCGCGGCGATATGCGCCAGTCTTCCCGACTTCTTTCGGCCCGGGCGCATGCAGCGCCGATTAACATTCTCCCAGCGCCACAAATCTACAGCAGTTCATCTTCGTCGGGCATGATTTCGGCGAGGAGGTCTTCGGTGTTTTCGGTAATGCGGTCGCCGACCGTGTGGAAGGCTTTGACCTCGGCGATGTGCATCAGGGCGTCGCCCTGGTTGACGATGGGGAGCGTCGCGATGCCGATGATGACGCCGTCGACGGGGCTGTGGACGGCCATTTCGTCTGTACCGGCGGGGTCGGTGACGAGGGCGACGGTGTCGCCTTCGTGAACGGTATCGCCCGCCCTGACCTTCATCACGCAGATGCCGCCGCGCGGCGCGCGCAGCCAGGATGACTGCGTGGCGCGGGCAGGGGCGGGCAGGGGTGTCTTCAGCCGCTTCGCCGCCAGCATGTCCATCGCCGCCATGACGCGCATCACCCCGCGCACGCCGACGCGGATGCTGAGTTCGTCGAAGCGCAGACCCTCGCCCGCCTCGTATAGCAGCATTTCCACGCCGGAATCCGCCGCCACCTTGCGCAGCGACTGATCGCGCAGCTTCGACGTGATGATGGCGGGCGCGCCGAACGCCGCCGCCAGCGCAGCGGCGCGCCCGGCACCGGCGCTGACGCGGATTTGCGGCAGATTGTGGCGGTGGACGGCGGCGCTGTGCAGGTCGATGCCGAAATCCGCGCGCTGAATGATCTCGGTATGGAAGATGTTCGCGAGCTGCGACGCCAGCGATCCGTTTGGCGATCCCGGAAAACTGCGGTTGAGGTCGCGGCGGTCCGGCAGGTAGCGGCTGTGCCCGATAAAGCCGTAGACGTTCACGATCGGCACGCAGATCAGCGTCCCGGCCAGCGATGCGGGCGAGACTTTCCTCATGAGGCGGCGGACGATTTCCACGCCGGTGATCTCGTCGCCGTGAATGGCCGCGCTGACGAACAGGACCGGGCCGGGGCGGCGGCCGTGCAGGACATGGACCGGCATCCCGACCGCGCTGCCCGACGACATGACGCTGATCGGGACGTCGAAAGCCTGCGATGTGCCGGGGCGGACGTCGGTGTCCTGAAAAGTGAAGGGCGATGCCTTTTTACCGCTGGCGGCGCGTTGTTCCATGGTCATGACAAGCGGTTAAGGGGATGAGGCGCAGAAGGCCAGTGCGGCGGGACGGGTGCGAAATGGTCATGGGCCAGCTTCACACCAGCTTCACACTATGTGCGCGGATTTGGCAGACGGGCGATGCGCGCCCGCCGCCGCCTGCCTTCGCGCGTCCGCCCATATCCGTGCCCTGCGCCGCGGCGGCGTGGATCGTCATTCCCAAAGCCCTCCTTATCCTGTCTGCCGACAGACTATCGCAAGGGGCGGGGTGTAGGACAGCGATGAATGCGGGCGGATGCGTTTACCCCCTTCTCCCCCCCTTCGAATGCCGATTTGACAGGATTGTCTGCGGGGCGCGATATCGGCAAGGTCCGGTAGCATGAATGCCGCCGATCTGATGACCGAGAGCCTTGCCGCCGCGGCGGAGGCGGGGTGGGAGATCAGGGAGCCGCTGTTCACCCGCTTTTTCAAGGCGTTCCCGAAACGGCGCGCAGCGTTTCTGGTGCCGCAGGCTTCTTCCATCCGCATGACGGACGAGACGCTGCAGATTATGCTGGGGCTGGCGGAGGGGGCGGACTGGGTCTGGCCGCAGATCGCGGACATTGTCTTCACGCACCGCGCCTACGGCCCGCTGCCGATCGCCGAATATGATGCATTTATCGACATGACCGTGAAGGAACTGGCGCGCGCCGTCGGGGCGAGCTGGTCAGCCGCACATCAACAGGCCTGGCAGACCCAAGCGGATGTGCTGAAACAGAAGATCCGCGACGCGCGGCGGGAATGGGCGGCGGGGGCTTTTGGGAACGATGTTTGATGATGGGCGAAGTGATGAATTAGGTATAGCGTCGCTATAATCTTTGAAAATCCTACGAGGACGAGCGAGGTGGAAATTTGAACAGCAAAACACCCAGGATAAAAAAGAGAGAGATGGAGATTGAAATTCTGGCCCCCAATATAGCGTTACCTATATGTAGATATGCGGGCAAAAAACCTCCTTCTTCATGAAGATAGGGAGAAAATTTTTCAACAAAAAAGACAGGCGTCACATTATAGCAAGTATGAACGAATGCACAAAAAATGAAGACAAGCACCCCATAAATTATATATTTTCTTTTTCGGAAACGAACCAGAGCATGGAATGCCCCCAGACTAAGAATACCATGCGTTAGAATGGACAAAATAATGACCGTCACGGTATAAGCCAGGGAAGGACTGTTGTCATATATATTATTGTTCGATAAATAATATACATATCTTTCGTGAGCACCAAAAGCCATGCCCATGAAGAAAAAGTGAGCGGCATTTACCTTGGGAAGGCCCCGACCAGAGGTAATCAACATCATGAGAAAAAGCGATAGATATCTAGTGAACTCCTCGCGAAACGCCAGATATGACGTGCCCATGAATTCTTCCGTGACAACGGAATTCGCCAAGGTCAGTATATAATCATTGCCATAACCGGTAGATAGTATCAAAAATACCGCTAAGCACGTCTCTATGAACAAGTGAAGGCCGGTTCTTATCAAAAGAAGAACCGGCCCGTATGACATGATGGAACGAATATTCCCGGAATATCCCATCAGGGTTTAGCCCTCACCATTCTGCATGTCATCTTCATCATTGTCATGATCTCCAGAACCACCGGAGTTGTTGAACCATTGCTGGTACTTTTCCTCCAGCCATTCTTCTGCGCTTTCAAAACCCTCTCTCAATCCTGCCCAGAAATCATCCCAGCCTTGGTTAATGCGCTGCCCCTGCTCGCAGCGGGCTGGTTTCTATGACGTGATTTGATTTCCACAAGTCGCGTACACTATCGCTCGAATGGCCTTCAAGTTTCTCGTCGAATCAGTCGCGATCGCCGTCCTTGTCGGGGCAGGCGGCGAGGTGGAAATCTGAACAGCAAAACACCCAAGATAAAAAAGAGAGTGATGGAGATCGCAATTCTCGCCGCCACGATAGCGTTAGCTATAGGCATATATGCAGGTAAAAAACCGCCTTCTTCATGAAAATATGGAGATAGTTTCTCCATAAAAAATACCGGAGTTACATTATAACAGATATGAACGAACGCACAGAAAATGAAGACAAGTACCCCATAAATTATATATTTTCTTTTTCGGAAACGAACCAGGGCATGGAATCCCCCCAGACTGAGAATGCCATGCGTTAGAATGGACAAGATAATGACCGTCACGGTATAAGCCAGGGAAGGACTGTTGTCATATATATTATTGTTCAACAAATAATATCCATATCTTTCATAAGTACCAAAAGCCATACCCATAAAGAAAAAATGAGCGGAATTTACCTTGGGAAGATTGCGACCAGAGGTAATCAACATCATAAGAAAAAGCGATAGATATCTATTAAATTCTTCGCGAAACACCAGATATGACATGCCCATAAATTCTTCCGTGACAACGGAATTCGCCAAGGACAGTATATAATCATTGCCATAACCGGTCGCATGAACCATAAACGTCCCTATGAAAAAATGAAGTAACAAATAAAGGCCGGTCCTTATCGAAAGAAGAACCGGCCCGTATGACATGATGGAACGAATATTCCCGGAATATCCCATCAGGGTTTAGCCCTCACCATTCTGCATGTCATCCTCATCATTGTCATTATCTCCAGAACCACCGGAGTTGTTGAACCACTCGTCGTACTTTTCCTCCAGCCATTCTTCTGCGCTTTCAAAACCCTCTCTCAATCCTGCCCAGAAATCGTCCCAGCCTTGGTTAATGCGCTGTCCCTGCTCCCATTCCTGACTGGCGGTTATGACGTGATTTGATATCCAAGTGTCGCGTAAAGTATCGCTGGAATGTTCTTCAAGTTTTTCGTCGAACCAGTCGCGATCACCGTCCCCGTCCATGTCGGGGCCGTCGGTGACAGCGGGTTCGCCCGTATTGGCGTCAGCGCCGCCAGTGTGGGCGGCGAGAACATGGCCGGCAATCTCGGCCGCATCAAGTCCGGCGGGGTCGGCGGCGAGGTCCAGGCCTGCAAAATTACCGGTCGGCACCAGGTCGGGCAGTTCATTCAGAATCACATCGAACATAAAACATCTCCTTAGCGCAGAATTGCCGGAACATGCCTATGGATCGCGCAGGGCGGTGAAAAATTACATTCCTGTGAAGTTACTTATAGGTAACAATTCGGACAGCAACACTTTGCCGCCTTCCACTTGTAAAGTGGACAGCGATACACGAGAGGATCGAGACGACAGGGTAATGTAATTACTAATGCAACTAATTAATTCATGAAATGCCAGGGACACTATAATCCGCGAACACTATACTTAACCGGCAGGCTTCGGCCCCCTCTTCCGTTTTGCGAGTGTCCGGCCCGTTGCGGCCTCCAGCCGCGCGACGAAATTTTCGTCGCCGAGCGGACGGCCGGTGCGCAGGTGGGCGTCCATGTCATGCGCGCCGCCCTCCTCCTGCTCCGCGTCCCATCCGGCCAGCTCTCGCGACCAGTCGAGACCGCGCATATCCACGGCGTCGAGATCGGCGAGCGGATCGTCCGTGCCCGCCACACGCGCGCGCGCCGACGACCAGCGCCAGTCCTCCGCGCGCGCCGCGAGACCGGCGGCGACCGGGTTGCGCTCGACGTAAAGGATGGCGTTCCTGACATGCGCCTCGTCCATGGGGTAGGAGGCGAAGCGGCCCTGCCACAGATAGCCGCGCCAGCCCTCCCGGAAGTTCACGCGCCGCGAATAGCGCCGGTGCGCCTCACCAAGGGCCGCGCGCAGGCCGTCCTCGGCGGTCGGCACCAGGATCAGGTGGACATGGTTCGGCATCAGGCACCAGGCGAGGCAGGTGGTCTTCGTCCTGGTCAGGCCCTCGTGCAGATATTCAATATAGGCGAGACTGTCGTCCGCCGAAAAGAACACCTGCTGCCGCCGGTTTCCGCGCTGCGTGACATGATGCGCGATGTGCGGGACGACGATGCGGGCGAGACGGGCCATGGTTTGGAGATAGAGAAGTGGGGCAGCGGCGTCAATTTAGTATCGTGTCCCGGGAACTTCGTGTCCCGGGAACTTCCGGGAACTTTGTCCCGGGAACTTTCCCCCGGAACTTTCCCCGGAACTCTGTGTGTCCCCGGAACTCTAGTATCGTGTCCCCGGAACTCCATCCCCGGAACTCCATCCCGGAACTCCCCAGAACTCGGTATCCCCGGAACTTGGTGTCCCCGGAACTCCTGCCCGAACTCCTGTAACTAATCCGGAACTAATTTCCGCATCCCCCTTAGTGTAGTGCCCCGGAACATACTGGAACATACAAGCAGAAGATCTTCGATACGCGGTCTGGAAGGTCTGGTTCACATTGGGTCCAAATTTTCTCCAGGAAAATTATTATCCTGCGCACCTTTGTCGCTGCGCTCAAAATTCGCTTTCGTCTCAAGTTCAGTTGCCTTTTCATCTACAGCCTCGGTAATTAGGGCAAGGCCATTATATAAAGAACAAGAACGATGAAATTCATTGGCCATTTGGAGCGCTTCCACTATAGATATAGCTCTCTCATTTGATCTTTGATCGTCAAATTTATTGAGCATCTGATTCAATAATATCTGACGGCGAGCCTGCACCAACCTTATAATATCAGAAGGCCGTGTGGTCCTGTAAAGCTCCGCATTCGCGGCGTCTCTGCTTGCTCCTGCGAAGGTTGAGGTGGCTGACAATATCGTGTCTGCTAGCCCCCCGGTCACAACGGTCGCTGCACCAGATAGCGCAGTCGACGCCGTCCCGAGTGCCATATTTACAGTTCTTTGATTTGCTGACAGATCCCGAAATTCTTTAACACAAACTTTGTCAGCAACAGTGACTAGGTGGATAAAATAGTCTCGCGATGATAATGAATTATCCCCATCTGCACCAGATATTGCAAACTGTGCAGTACAGTAATCAGTAAAAGTACTTTTATATATATCAGAATTTTTAGCCTTGTATTTATCTCTCATCTCAACGCAAAAATCGGCTTTTGCATCTAGAATGTGCATTGGATGTACTGCAGCCTGCCGTTGGAGAGTCTCGCAACCTGATAGAGCGGCTAGGCCAAAAATCGCCAGTATCGCATTTTTCATCGTAAGTCCTCACGTGCAATTTTAAAAATAGCGCAACGCAACAACAAGATTATTTTATATTAGAACAAAAATGTGATGTAAAGTCATTAATATCAAAACATTTCCACAAAACTATCCAAAACGCGCTTGCTTCCGGCCATATCGAACTCGATCTCCAGCTTGTTGCCTTCGATCGCCATGATCTCGCCATTGCCGAATTTCTGGTGGAAGACGCGCTGTCCTACCTTCAAATCTGTACGCGCGCGCTGGCCTACGGTGACGCTTTCGGCGCGGGCTTCGATCTGGTTTGTGCCGCGCGGGGCTTTGCCGCCCATCGCGGCGGCGCGTTGCCAGCCGGGGCCTCTGGTGCCCTGGCGCTCGACCTTTGCGAAGGGGTCGGCGTCGTCGAGGGCGGCGCGCCATAGGGACGCGCCGCCGGACATGGTGGTTTCCATGTCGATATGATCGTCTGGCAGGTCGGCGACGAAGCGGCTGGGGATGCTGGACGTCCACTGGCCGTAGATGCGGCGATTGGCGGCGTGGGTGATCTGCGCCTGCTGTTTCGCGCGGGTGATGCCGACATAGGCGAGGCGGCGCTCCTCTTCGAGTGCCTTGGTGCCGCCCTCATCGAGGCTGCGCTGTGAGGGGAACACGCCCTCCTCCCAGCCGACCAGGAAGACATGGTCATATTCCAGGCCCTTGGCGGCGTGGAGGGTCATGATGGTGACCTTGGGTTCCTCCCGCGCGGCATCGTTTTCCATGACGAGGGCGACATGTTCGAGGAAGCTTTCCATGGACTCGAAATCCTCCATGGCGCGGGTCAGCTCGTTGAGGTTTTCGACGCGGCCCTGCGCCTCGGCGCTGCGGTCGGCCTGCCACATGCCGATATAGCCGGATTCCTCAAGGATGATGCGCGCAAGTTCGGCGTGCGGCAGGGTGCCGAGCTGTTCGCGCCAGCGGCGGAAATTCTCGACAAGCTCGGCGAGGGACTTGCGGCCGCCCGCAGGAAGGTCGGTGGTCTGCACGATCTGTCCGGCGGCGGCGGAAAGCGGGATGCCTTCAGCGCGGGCGAGATAGCGGATCTTCTGAACGCTCTTTTCGCCAAGGCCGCGTTTGGGCGTGTTGACGATGCGTTCGAAGGCGAGGTCGTCGGCGGGCTGTGCCAGGACGCGGAAATAGGCGAGCGCGTCGCGGATTTCGGCGCGCTCGTAAAAGCGGAAGCCGCCGACGATGCGGTAGGGGAGGCCGATATAGATGAAGCGGTCCTCGAACTCGCGGGTCTGGAACTGCGCGCGGACGAGGATGGCGATATTGTCGAGAGACACTCCGTGTCCTTGCAATGATTCGATGTCGTCACCAATGCGGCGGGCTTCCTCGGGGCCATCCCAGACGCCGACGATTTTGACCTTTGGCCCGGCATCGCCGTCGGTCCACAGCGTCTTGCCGAGGCGGCCCGAATTCTTTTCGATAAGGCCGCCGGCAGCTGCGAGGATGTTGCCGGTGGAGCGGTAATTCTGTTCGAGCTTGACGACCCTGGCATCCTCGAAATCCTTGTCGAAACGCAGGATGTTGGCGACCTCCGCACCGCGCCAGGAGTAGATCGACTGATCGTCATCGCCAACGACGCAGATGTTCTTGTGACCCTGCGCGAGGAGGCGGAGCCAGAGGTACTGGACGATATTGGTGTCCTGATATTCGTCGACCAGGATGTAGCGAAAGCGGGTCTGATACTCCCTCAGCACATCGGCATGTTTGCGGAAGATGGTGAGGGGGGCGAGGAGGAGGTCGCCGAAGTCGGCGGCGTTCAGCGCCTTCAGGCGCGCCTGATAGGCGGCGTAAAGCTCGCCGCCCTTGCCATCGGCGAAGGCCCACGCCTCTTCATCGCTGACATCGCCGGGGTTCCAGCCGCGGTTTTTCCAGCGGTCGATCAGGCCGCCCAGCGTCTTGGCGGGCCAGCGCTTTTCGTCGAGGTCGGCGGCGGCGACGATCTGTTTCAACAGGCGCAGCTGGTCGTCCATGTCGAGGATGGTGAAATTGCTTTGCAGGCCCGCGAGTTCGGCGTGCTTCCTGAGCATGCGCGCGCCGATGGCGTGGAAGGTGCCGAGGAAGCGCAGCCCCTCCACCATGTCGCCGATCATGGACCGCATACGCTCGCGCATTTCGCGCGCGGCCTTGTTCGTGAACGTCACCGCCAGGATTTCCGACGGCCATGCCCGCTGCGTGTAGATGATGTGCGCCAGACGGGAGGTGAGCGCGCGGGTCTTGCCCGTACCCGCACCGGCAAGCATCAGAACCGGGCCTTCGGTGGTCAGCACGGCCTCGCGCTGCGGCGGGTTCAGGCCGTCCATATAGGCGGGCTCCGCAGCGGGCACGGGGGTTTGCGCGGCGGTTTGTGCGGCGGTCTGCGCGGGGTCTGGATTTGCGGGCTGGGACATGCGGGGTAAGGTGGCTCTCGGTCAGGCTATGTTCAACGGCCAGCCTATAGAACACACCGCGAACGGAGCGACAATGCGCAAGGCCTATATAATCGGTGGATCCGTGGTCGCGCTGGCGACCGCTGTGGCGGCGGCGCCGTATTTCCTGGACTGGAACTGGGTGAAGCCGGTGATCGTCGGGGCGGCCGAAGATGCCCTTGGCTATGAGCTGGAGGTGGCGGGGGATGTCGATTTCGCGCTGTTCCCGCGCCCGCAGCTGATGGCCGAAGGCGTGACGGTTCGCGGGTTCGGCGCGGATGCCGAACCGCTGATCCGGGCCGATGCGCTGGGCGCGGCGGTGGCGTTCTGGCCGCTGTTCCGGAAGGATATCGAGGTTCAGTATATCACGCTGGACGGGCCGACGGTGCGGCTGGCCCAATATGCCGATGGCACGACGAACTGGGAACGGCCCGATATGCCGGAGGATGGGGAAGCCGCCGGTTCGGGCGGCGGGCTGAAAATCGACGATTTCCGGATTTCCAATGGTACGCTGGTGCAGATCGCCAATGGCGAGACCGTGCGCCGTGTCGAGGATGTCGACATCCGGCTGGAAGTGGGCGGCAGGGACGGGCCGTACGGCGCGGCAGGATCACTGATTTATGACGGGCTGCCCGTAACGCTGTCGGCGCGGCAGGATGTGGATGGGCGGATCACGGCGGATCTGAACATTGAGGAAGACGCGAAGCTGCGCTTTGCCGGGCGGCTGTTGGAGGATGGCTTTGCCGGGACAGTGAAGGCGGAGGGGGCGCGGCTGCGCGATGTGCTGGCGAGATTGTCGCCTGATGGGGAGCCATCCGATGCGGCGGCCTATGCGGAGGGCTTCTCGCTGTCATCGGGCGTGCGATATGCCGGTGGGACGCTGACGCTGCCGGATATCGAGGGCGTCATCGCCGGGACGATTATTGCCGGACGCGCGGATGTGGTTCCGGGCGAGATGACGCGGCTGCGCGCGCAGCTGGCGCTGGGCGATGTCGATATCGCGGCGTGGCAAGGCAGCGGCGGGGACGGTGACGATGCGCCGTTCGAACTGCCACGGGACATGCAGGCGCGCGTAATGCTGTCCTTCGCGTCCCTGTCCTATGGCGGCACGACGTTCGGGCAGGCGACGATGCCGCTGTCGCTGAACGATGGCCGAGTGAAGCTGGGGCGGACGCGCATGGCCCTGCCGGGCGGCGGCGCCGTGCTCGTCGAGGGGCGGCTGACGGATGCAGGCGGTACGCCGACATTTGCCGGCGTGATGCAGGCGGCGGTGCCGCGCCCCGCGCAGACGCTGGCGGCCTTTGGCATGGATAATGTCGTGCGGATGCCGGCCCTGTCGGTGAAGGGCGATGTCGCCTATGGCGGCACGGGCCTTGCCCTGACGAACCTGGAGGGGGTTTATGACGGGCGGCCATTTCGCGGGAATGTAACGATGCCCGCGGCGGATGCGACGGCGTTGTCGGTGACGCTGCGGACACCTGCGTTTGATTATGACAGGATCAAGCTGCGCGAGGGTGATGGCGGCGGTTCCGGCGACGCGGCTGCGCGGCCCGTGGCGTTCGACGTCAATATCGGCAGGCTGCGTTTTGGCGGCGAGGTCTATTCGGGTGTCGCGGCGAGGGGTGTGTACAGGGCGGAGCAGGTGCAGCTGGCGCGGGCGACGGTGCGCGACGCGGCGGGCTTTGGTCTGAGCGCACGCGGCACGATCGACGATCCGGGCGGCCGCAACGACATGGCGCTGAAGGTCGGCCTGTCGGGTGAGGACGGCGCGGGCGGCCTTGATGTCACCGGGCCGTTATCGGCCTTTACCGTCGCGGGCAGCATGACATTCGCGGGCGCGGATGTGGCGGTGAATGGCGAGGTGAAGACCGTGCCCGACATGCTGCTGGCGCTCGATATCGGTGCGAAGGCGGCGGATGCGGGGGCGGTTCTGGCGAAGCTGCAGGATGCGCCGCCGACGCGAAGGCTGGGGCCGCTCGACATTCGCATGAAGCTGGCCGGGAAGGGAGACAATTACCGGCTGTCCGGCCTGACAGGAAAAGTGGGGCCGATGCGGCTGACCGGGTCGGCCGATATTGCGGCGGGCGGCGACGTACCGCGCGTGCAGGCCGCATTCACGGCGGGTATCATCCCACTGGACGCCCTGATGGGCGCGGATGCGGACGGCGCGGCGGATGCCCAGCAGGGCGGCGCGCGCTGGTCCTCGGAAGCGCTCGATCTGGGCTGGATTTCATCGTTCGACGGGCGGATCAGCCTGTCGGGGGAACGGCTGGATTACGGCGATTACAGGCTGACGAAGCCGGAGCTGGTGATGGTCTCGGACGGCGGCGCGCTGACGATCGAGACGCTGTCGGGCGGCATGTTCGGCGGCAGCCTGTCGGCCACGGGGCGCGTGCAGTCGGGCGACGAAAACGCAATCGCGCTGAAATTCGCGATGAAGGGCGTGCCGCTGGAAAGCTTCATGGAGGCGTCGACCGCCGCCGCCCCGGCGACGGGCACGCTCGCCATGACCGGCGATGTGTCGGCGACGGGCGCGTCGCAGCGCGAGCTGATGGGGGGGCTGAAGGGGCCGGTGCGTATCGAGGCGACCAATGGCGTCATTCGGAAAATCGACCTGGCGCGGCTGGATCAGGAGCTGGGCGATTTGCGCTCGGCGGCGAGTTTCCTGCGGCTGGCCAATGGGGCGCTGGCGGGCGGTGAAACGCGCTATCGCGGTATCGCGGCAGAGCTGATCGGCGCGAACGGGCGGTTCCAGATTCAAAGCGTGGCGAGCGATATGGACGGCGGCAGGGCGGCGGGCGGCGGCCATGTCGATATCGGCCGCTGGGCGGTGGATATGAATGCCGATTTGATGCTGGGCAGCCACGCCGACGCGCCGCGCATTCCGGTGACGATCAAGGGCCCGCTGCCGACGCCGGACGTCGATTACCGCCTGGGTCCGCTACAGGGCTGGTTCGCCAAACGCGCGGGACTGGTGGCGCTGAACGCCGTACTGGGGCGCGGGCCTGATCCGGCGGACGGCGAAGGCGGAGGTGTTGGCGAAGGCGAAGCGCTCGCGCCGGGCGAAACGCCGCCGACGCCGAAGACGATCGAGGAGGAACTGGGCGACGCGGTTGTACGCGGGCTGGGGGCGCTGCTGGGCGGGAAGAAGAAGGAGGATTAGCGGGTGCGGTGATTTTGGTGGGGTGGGGGGATTAGGTATAGTGTCCCGGTATTCCCTGAATTTCGAAAGTGGGTATCTAAGAACTAAGGAAAGTGGGAAAATACAGTTTAAGAGCAGAGCCAATAAATACATATTCATTACATGCTGACATAATGGAAAAAAAATGAACGATGACCCTAAAGAAATTATTGGTAAAATGATAGATTTACAAAAAAAACTATCAAGTGTGACTGATGATTTTTCAGATTCCTATTTAGAAACAAAAAATGATGGAGACGTTAACTTTTTGATATCTGGAAATGTAAGTGGGCTTATGGAATTGTGTTCAATGATTTTAGACTTATCCTTTTCAGAGATTGACGGCAAGCACTGGCACATCGACGATTTGAATTTATTGGAAAATTCGGATGCTAGCTTTACAATCGCGTTTAAAAGGCCTAATATGTGACCTGTACTTTTCAGAAGTGTTATACTTAATTCCACACAAATTAGGTCGTAAACTCAGTAATTATGGGGAAACTATACTTAATTTATGCTGCCATAATTATGGGTGAGTTATGAGGACGCTATACTTAATTCCAAGACGTGATCCAGGCATGTAGAAATCGTATATGAGCGGATAGCTCCGACGCCTTCTTTCAAAGCGGGGGAGGTTGGTGGATTTCGGTGTGAGGAGAGCCGGGCGGGTTTGCCGGTGTTTGCGCGGGCTTGTCAGGATGACCGCTGCGTCACGGTCTCGACCGGGGCGGCGCTGTCATTCGCGCCGGATGCATGTTGCAG
Source organism: Pacificimonas pallii (assembly GCF_019204005.1). GTDB lineage: Bacteria > Pseudomonadota > Alphaproteobacteria > Sphingomonadales > Sphingomonadaceae > Pacificimonas > Pacificimonas pallii. The sequence goes on from NZ_JAGSPA010000002.1 coordinate 348,971, forward strand.
CATGGCGACGAGGTCGGGGAAGGGAAGGGCGGGGCTGGCGAGGAAGCCCTGGAATTCGTGGCAGCCATTTTCGGCGAGCCAGTCGCGCTGTTGGGCGGTTTCGACGCCTTCCGCGATGATCTTGACGCCGAGCAGCTTGCCGATGGTCAGGACGCCGGAGGCCAGGGTTTCGAAATCATCGGTACCGATCAGCGACCGGTCGATCTTGATGCCGTCAATGGGATAGCGTTTGAGCGCCGCCATGTTTGAATAGGCCGTGCCGAAATCGTCGATGACGAGCGGGAAGCCGAGCCTTGAAATGCGCGCGAGCGTGTTCTTGAGCTGGACATTGTCGGAGATCAGCATCGTCTCGGTAATCTCAAGCTCGAACAGGCCGGGGTCGAAGCCGGGCAATGCGGCCAGCCGGGTGAGTTCGGCGAGCAGATTCGGGTCGCGGAACTGCCGCGGCGCGATGTTCACGGACACGGCGATCCGCAGCCCGAGCGCGGCGAGTTCCTGACTGCGGTCGAACGCCTCCGCCAGTACGAAGATGCCGATCTGGTCAATGAGGCCGGTGGCCTCGGCGATGGGAATGAACTCGTCGGGGAGCGCGACGTCGCCGCCTGCCGTGCGCCATCTGAGCAGCGCCTCGGTCCCGACGATCCGGTTCGTCGCCAGGTCGATGCGCGGCTGGTAGTGAAGGTCGAGCTGACCCGCGTCGAGCGCGTTTCTCAGGTCCGTATCAAGCTCCAGGAAACGGCCGGTTCGCTCGGCAAGAGCGGGATCGTAGACGACGACACCGCCGCCGGCATCCTCCTTGGCCGCGTGCAGCGCCATGTCGGCCGTCCGCAGCAGATCGTCGAACGTGCTGGCGTCTGCCGGATAAGAGCTGATCCCCATGCTGGCATTGACCGACAGTTCACGGCCGGAAACCCGGTACCTGTCCTGAAACAAACGGATAATCTCGTCCGAAATGGCGGTGAAGGCCGTTATATCGGCGGCACCGTCGATCAGAATGGCAAACTCGTCACCGCCGAGGCGGGACAGAATGCCGGACGCGGGCAGGTGGGCGCGGAGACGCTCCGCGACCTGGACGAGCAGTTCGTCACCCGCCGCGTGCCCGAGAGTGTCGTTGATATATTTAAAGCGATCAAGGTCGAGAAAGCAGAGAAAGAGCGGGCCGTCGGCCGCGCCGCGGCCTTCCAGGCGCTCGGTGACGGACTGACTGAAATACAGGCGGTTGCCAAGCCCGGTCAGGGCATCGTGATAGGCAAGATAGGCGGTCTCGGCCTTGGCCGCCTCTTTCTCGGTCACGTCGATTTCGGTGACGACCAGGACGGTCGCGCCGTCGTCGCTGTCCTGCGTCACGCGGCTTTCGATTTCATGCGTACGCAGGCCCTGGCGGGTCTGTACGATCCCGGTAAAGCGTCCCTCTGAAACGTCGGGTGACATGCGGAGCAGGCGGGTCTGCAGCACCGGCTCGCACAGCCGGTCGGCAAGGGTGGTGTGCGACGGGTCATAGGTCCGCCGGGCCGCGGGGTTCATGAACCGGCACCTGCCGTCCACGCCGTAGGTGGAGACAATGGCGCTGGTATAAAGCAGCGCCTGTGATGCGCGGACGAGCTCGGAGGCATCCTGATCGAGGACTTCGGCCTCGCACAGCATGGCGATGCGGCCGTCATAAAGCCGGATGCCGCGAAACCGGCACATCAGCGGACAGGGGATGCCGCGTGGATAGATGGTCCATAATTCGTTGATGATCTCGCCGCGCTCGAGATCGCTGCGATATTGCCGCAAACGGGCCTTGATGGAGGTCGACATCTCCGCGCCCATGTCGCGCGCGGCAAGTTCGGCGAAGGACTCGGCGTACCATATGTCCACGGCGGCCTCGTTCGCCCACACAATATGCGCGGTGTCGATATCGAAGACCCAGACCGGAAATCTGGACGTTTCCGCCAGTGTCAGATCCTTGAGCTCGAGGACCTGCTCCATCCGGTCCGTCCCTTTTTCTGCAAAAGCTGCCGCCAAAAAAGCGCGTTTACAACAGACTTAGCACCATAGACCTTAAGATTATGTCCATGTTGGATAACATTGTCGCAGAAGCTCAGCCCTGCGCTGCGCGGAGCAGGGCAATCCGGGCCTTGCCATAAATCCTGGTGGTCAGCGTTTCGAGGCCCTCCACCTCGACGCTTTCGGCGCGCGATGTCTCCACCGCGATCAGCGCGCCGGGCGCGAACCAATGACCGTCGGTCAAGGCCCGCAGCGTGGGCGCGGTCAGACCCTGGTCATAGGGGGGATCAACAAAAACCAGGTGGCAGGGCGCGCGCGCGGTTCCGGGACGGGCGGCGTCACGCGGCATGACATCCGCATTGGCACCAAGGGCGTCGATATTCCGCTTCAGCAGATGAAGGGCGGCGGCGTCCCGTTCGATGAAGGTACAATGGGCGCCGCCGCGAGACAGGGCCTCCAGACCGAGCGCTCCGGTGCCCGCGAACAGGTCGGCGACGCGAAGGCCGTCAAAGCCGCGACCGTGCGCATCGGCGAGGCGGCTGGCGAGCATGGAAAAGAGCGCCTCCCGCGCGCGCGCCGATGTGGGGCGGGTACCCGTCCCCTCCGGCGCGAAAAGGGTTCGCCCGCGCCAGGTACCGGCAATAATTCTCATGATAACGGCGTCATACGCAGAGTTTCCCGCGGCAAACTAGGGCGTCCAGGGCGCGGCCGCGCGTCCGCCGCTGGAGGAGTCAGGGTCGGCATCATCCCTGTTCCCGGCCCGCGCCGACGCCCATGCGGCATCGACCGCCTGCTGGTTCAGCATGGCGATTTTTCCGGCGGGCAGATCGTCAAGCTCGAACGGGCCGAAGCCGATGCGGATCAGGCGCGCCGTCTGGAGGTCGAGATGTTCCATGACGCGGCGAATCTCCCGGTTCTTACCCTCGGTCAGGGCGACGGAGAGCCAGGCGTAGCGACCGGAGCGGCGGTCCATATTTGCCTCGATACTGCGATAGCGCACGCCTTCGATGGTGACGCCGTCGGCCAGCGCTTCCAGCCTTTCCTGCGCGACGTCGCCAAAGACGCGGACGCGGTAGCGGCGCTGCACGGCGTTTCTGGGCAGCTCCATTTCCCGCTTCAGGCCGCCATCATTGGTGAGGATCAACAGCCCTTCGGTATTATAGTCGAGGCGGCCGATGGGCATCAGGCGGGGAAGGTCCGCCGGCAGCAGGTCGAAAACCGTCTTGCGGCCCTTGGGATCATGGCTGGTGGTCAGGCACCCGGGCGGTTTGTGAAACAGCCAGAGGCCGGTCCGCGCCTTTTTTTCCAGAGCGTTGCCGTCGAGCGTCACCCCCGCCAGCGATTTCAGGTTGAGCGCGGGGGAAGCCAGCACCTTGCCATTCAGCGCCACGCGGCCTTCACCGATCATGCGCTCAACCTCCCGGCGGGAGCCCGCGCCTGCGCGCGCCATCAGTTTCGCTATGCGTTCGCCATCTGCCATAACTGCCCTGTAGCGCGACGCGATCGGATCGGCTACAGGCGTCGCCGCATGCCCGCATGTGCCCCCGTGGCGGAATTGGTAGACGCGTTCGACTCAAAATCGAATTCCTACGGGATTGCCGGTTCGATTCCGGCCGGGGGTACCAGCGCGCGGCCGGACGCGTAAATTGGCTGCTGCTATGATACCGCCGAATGGAATGGGCCAAATACGGGTTTGATTTCAGACGGGGGAGCCGTTCATACTGTCCCGTAAGCGTCTGACGACCGGCATGTGGAGTGCACTTGTGCTTCGTGCCAAAAACACTAGAATTCGCGCACTAACTGACGGGTGACCCACCATATGTTGAATTCCATCATCAAATCCGCTGCGCCGATCGCGCTTCTTGCCGCCATTGCCGGCTGCGGCGAGGCGGGCGATTCGGCCGCCAATGCATCGCCTTCGGCCGAGAGCGCGGCTGAAAGCGGCACCAACTGGGTGCGGACGCTGGCGAAGACCGAAGAAGGCGGGTTCCTGATGGGCAATCCGGATGCGAAGGTGAAGCTGGTCGAATTCGGATCGCTGGCCTGTTCGCACTGCGCGACGTTCCATGCGGAATCGATGCAGGACCTGAAAGGCAAATATATCGCCTCTGGCGATGTCAGCTATGAGCTGCGCACATTTGTGCTGAACCAGCCGGATTTCATCGCGACGATGCTGGCGCGCTGCACGACGCCGGAAGCGTTCTTCGCGCTAGCCGATAGTTTCTTTGAGCGGCAGCAGGCGTGGATGACGCCGTTCATGCAGTTGAAAGAGGAAGACATCAAACAGCTGGAAGGTCTTGACCAAAAAGCACAGCTGGTGCGGTTCGGGCAGCTGGGCAAGCTGGATGAGTTCGTGAAGGCGCGCAGCATTCCGGCATCGAAGTTCAGCAGCTGCATCAGCGACCAGGCGAGCCAGGACGAGCTGGAAAACATCCGCAAAGCCGGACTTGAGGATTATGGCGTCGCATCGACGCCGACCTTCGTCATCAATGACGAGCGCATCGACGCAAATGTCTGGGCGCAGGTACAGGCGGCGCTGGACGAAGCGCTTTAAGGGGCTGAATGCATAGCGCCTCTCAGCAGATTGCGGGCACGGCCCGTTGAAGTTTCGCCGGCTGCGCCTGTCCGGCTTCAAGTCGTTTGTCGACGCGGCGGAACTGCGCATTGAAGACGGGCTGACCGGTGTGGTCGGCCCGAATGGCTGCGGCAAATCAAACCTGCTGGAATCGCTCCGCTGGCTGATGGGCGAAAGCAGCGCGAAAAGCCTGCGCGGCGCCGGCATGGAAGACGTCATTTTCGCGGGCACGGACCGGCGGCCCAGCCGTGATGTCGCTGAAGTCCAGCTGCAACTGGACAATAAGGACCGGAAGGCCCCGGCGCAGTTCAACGAATCCGACGAGATCGATGTCAGCCGCCATATCGAGCGCGGGCTGGGCAGCGCGTACCGGATCAACGGCCGCGATGTGCGGCAGAAGGATGTGCAGCTGCTATTCGCGGACGCGGCTACGGGTGCGCATTCGCCTGCCCTTGTCAGCCAGGGACGCATCGGGGCGATCATCAACGCGAAGCCGCAGGACCGGCGCAAATTGCTGGAGGAAGCCGCGGGCATTGCGGGGCTGCATGTGCGGCGCAAGGATGCCGAGCAGCGGCTGAAGGCGGCGGAAACCAATCTGGAGCGGCTGTCGGACATGCTGTCGGGCATGGAAACACAGGCGGCGTCGCTGGGGCGGCAGGCGCGCGCCGCCGAAAGATACCGGAAATTGTCGGAGCGGATCACGCTGGCCGAGGGTATGTTGCTGTACGCGAAATGGCGCGCGGCAAAGTCGGATGCGGATGCGGCGAAGGAAGAACTGTCCGGGCTGGGGCGGAAGCTCGATGATGCGATCCGGAATTCCGCCCGGCTGACCACCCTGCAGGAAGCGGCCAAATCAGGCCTGCCCGCGCTGCGCACGGCGGAAGCCGAGGCGGCGGCGGCGCTGCAGACGCTGTCGCACAGGGCCGATGTGCTGGGAAGCGAATTGCGCGATGTCGAACGGCGCATGGCGGAAACCGAAGCGGCGATCCGCACGGCGGATGCGGATGCGGCGCGCGAAACTGACAGCCGCGCCGATGCACATGCGGCGCTGGACCGTCTGAACACCGAGCGCGGCGAGATCGAGGCGCAGCTGGCAGAGGCACGGGATGCGATCCCGGACGCCGAGGCGCTGGTGGCGCGTTTGGAAACGGAGTCCGCCGAGATCGACACGAAGCTGTCGGAAGCGCTGTCCGCCCATGCCGACGCGCGGGCGCAGCGGCAGGCGGCCGAAGCGGCGGCGGAGGCGACGACAGTGCGGCTTGGGCGCGCGGCACGAACGATGGAGACGGCCGAGGGCGCCGTCGCGGCCCTGGAGCCGGTCGATGCGCTGCTGGCGGCGCGAACCGACGCAGAGGCGATTCGGGCGCAGGCTGAGGCGGCGCTGGCTGATATTGCCGGTGAGATCGAGGCGGCGGAGCGGGAACGTGAAACCGCCGAAGCGGCGCGCGCGCAGGCGCAGGATGCGATGTCGAACGCGCGAGGGCTGTTGAGCGCGCTGGAATCGGAAGCGTCGGCGCTGACCCGGCAAACGCAGCGACATGAAGGTGCGGCGGTCAGGCCGCTGCTCGACAGCGTCACGGTCGCGAAGGGGTATGAGGCGGCCTTTGCGGCGGCCTTTGGACGCGCGGTCGAGGCGGATCTGGAAGGGGATGAAACCGCCATGCGCTGGCGTGCGCCGGGCGCCGATGACGATTGGAAAGGTGATCCCGCACTGCCAAATAAGGTCAGTACCTTGGCGGATCATGTTCAGGCACCGGATGAGCTTTCCCGGCGGCTGGCGCAAATTGGATTGGTCGATGAAGCGCCGTCAGCGGATGCCATAGCCGCGCTGGCACCTGGGCAGTCATTGGTGACCCCTAAGGGCGAACTGTACCGCTGGGATGGACTGATGGCGCGCCCCGACGAAAGTGACGGGACGGCGGACCTCTTGGCGCGCCGGACGCGTCTGCGTGAAGTCGAGGCGGAGTTGCCGACTGCGCATGCTGCTGTGGCCGCGACAGGTGCGGCGGCGGCGGCGGCGCGCACGGCGCTGGCGGATCTTGCGGCGCGAATTGCCGATGCCCGCGCGCGGCGCATGGAAGCCGAAGCGGCGCGAGGTGCCGCCGCCTCGGAACTCGCGCGGCTGGAGGGCCGTATCGAGCGCGGACAGGCGCAGGCCGAAGCGGCGGCGGCCGCACTGGCGCGGGCCGCGGCGGACCATGGCGAGGCGGAGGCGGCGGCAAGGGAAAGTGCGGCGCGTCTTGCCGCGCTGCCGGGCCTCGATGCGCTCGCGATTGCGGCGGAGGAGGTCAGGCGCGAGTCCGAGACTGTGCGCGCGAAGCTGGCGCAGGCGCGGGCGGATCACGTCACGCTGCTGCGGAGCCTGTCGGGCGGCGAGGCGCGGCTGAATGCGATCGCGTCCGAACGCGCGGATTGGGAGCGGCGCCTGCAGGGAAGCGGCGCGCAGCAGGAAGCGCTGGCGGCGCGGGCGGCGGCGGCGAAGGCCGCGCTGGCTGAACTGGCGGCACGACCGGCGGAAATCGAGGCATTGCGGGCGGCACTTGTCGATGACCGCGTGAACGCCGAGACCGCGCGGCAGGCGGCGGCGGACCGGCTGGCCGCGGCGGAACGCGCCGCGTCCGTGCACGATAGGGACGCGCGGGCGGCGGCGGACGCGATGGCCGAGTTGAAGGAAGCACGTGGACGGCTGGAGGCGCAGCGGGAGAATCACGAACTGCGCCGGGTGGAGATGGGACGCATCGCGGCGGAGAAATTCCAGTCGCCGCCGCACATCCTGCCCGCGAAGCTGGCATTTGACGAGGATGAAGTCAGCGAGGAAGGCGCGGTTTCGGATGCGCTTTCGAAATTGCAGGCCGACCGGGACCGGATGGGACCGGTTAACCTGCGCGCGGAGGAGGAGCTGTCCGAGATCCGCGCGGCGCTGGATGAATCGAATGCGGAAAGTGAGGATCTGCTGGCGGCGATTGCGCGCCTGCGGGGATCGATTGGCGCGCTGAACCGGGAAGGGCGCGCACGCCTGCTGACCGCGTTCGAGGAAGTCGACAAGCATTTCCGGTCTTTGTTCTCGGGGCTGTTCGGCGGCGGCGAAGCGCGGCTGGAACTGGTGGAATCGGACGATCCGTTGCAGGCGGGCCTGGAAATCATGGCGCAGCCGCCGGGCAAAAAACTGCAGTCGATGAGCCTCTTGTCGGGCGGTGAGCAGGCAATGACCGCCGTCGCGCTGATCTTTGCGATTTTCCTGACCAATCCGGCACCGATCTGCGTGCTGGACGAAGTCGATGCGCCGCTGGACGACGCGAATATCGAGCGGTTCTGCGACCTGCTGGACCGGATGACCACGCTGACCGACACGCGGTTCCTGATCGTGACGCACAATGCGGTGACCATGAGCCGGATGCACCGCCTGTACGGCGTGACAATGGCGGAGCGGGGCGTCAGCCAACTGGTCAGTGTCGACCTTGGCGGCGCGGAAACGCTGCTGGCGGCGGAATGAACATGCGGCAAGCAGATGCTTGGCAGGCGGCCCTCTGCCTTCTAATGACCCGCCTCGATGGTCCCGTAGCTCAGCTGGATAGAGCGCCAGACTTCTAATCTGGATGTCGCAGGTTCGAATCCTGCCGGGATCGCCATCTATATGCCGTTCACAGTGTCGCCGACATGGCGGTAGAGTCGGCATGCGGCAAAAAAACGCGAGTAGGAAAAACGGGGTCACGGGCTTATCTGCCATGCTCCGGTCGCGGCTCAAGCCGTGCGATTTTGACGAAGAGGAAAATATGCCGCGGCATCAGGAGACACGTAACCTCCCCTACACGCCGGCACAGGTTTATGATCTGGTGGCGGATGTCGGGCGCTATGGGGAGTTCCTGCCCTGGGTCGTGGCGACACGGATCACGTCCGATAGCGATACCGAAATGGTGGCCGACATGATCGTCGGGTTCCGCATGGTGCGCGAAACATTCACCAGCCGGGTGAAGAAGACGCGTCCGCACGAACTGCATATCGAATATCTGGACGGTCCGCTGAAATATCTGAGCAATGACTGGCGCTTTGAAAGCGATGGCAAGGGCGGGACGAATGTGCATTTCTGCGTCGATTTCGAATTTCGGCAGAAGCTGTTCGAGCGGCTGGCCGGTGCGTTTTTTCACGAGGCGTTCCGCCGGATGGTGGCGGCATTCGAGACGCGCGCGGCGGAGATTTACGGCGCGGGCGGCAGTGAGGCTGCAAGGTCCGAGAGTGCAACGCCGCAGGGCGCCTGACCGCCGGTCTCTCCTTAATAGGTCACGTCATTCCGGCCTTCGCCGGGGGTGACGGCAAACGGGCGAAGGGCAATGAAACCGAATTGCGCCTGACGCGGGAGGTGGAGCCTTATGTTGCAGATGCCTCGGGCGTTTCCGCGCCGGGCAGCAGCAGTTCGAGCGCGACGCGCACAGCCTGAAGCCGGATCGCGGTCCGGCCATGATCGTCGAATGTCTTGAGGTCGGCGACCACATCCTCTGGATTCGCGCCGCGCATGGCGCGGGCGAAGACGACGGTCCCCACGGGTTTTTGCGCCGTGCCGCCGCCGGGGCCGGCGATGCCGGTGACCGCGACCGCGATGTCGGCGTGGCTGCGTTCGAGCGCGCCCTGCGCCATGGCCCATGCCGTTGCGACGGAGACGGCACCGAACGTCTCGATCATGTCGGCATGCACGCCAAGCAGTTCCATCTTCGCCTCGTTCGAATAGGTGACGAAACCGCGCCCGACGACATCGGAACTGCCCGGAATTTCGGTGAGAAGGCCGCAGACGAGACCGCCGGTGCAGCTTTCCGCCAGGGCGACGTGGCGGCCCAGTGCCCGGTTTTCGAGAATGACACGTTCGGCAAGGGCCGTGAGGTCTTCGGGGAACAGACTCATCATACTTCCTTTGCGGCCCCGGCCCCGCCCGCCCCTTTTGGACGCGCCGCCGGAGCCCGTTTCCTGTTTATCGCCGGATCGCGGCGACGGCCTGTGCGGCAATGCCTTCACGGCGGCCGGTGAAGCCGAGCTTCTCTGTGGTGGTTGCCTTCACGCTAACCCGGTCGACGGGGAGCCGCAATATCTCTGCGACGCGTTCGCGCATGGCCTGGCGGTGCGGTCCGATTCTGGGCGCTTCGCAAATGAGGGTGACATCGACATTTTCGATGCTGCCGCCGGATGCGGTGACGAGGTCCGCGGCATGGCGCAGGAACCGGCCGGAGGCGGCGCCCTTCCATTCGGGATCGCCCGGCGGGAAATGATCGCCAATATCGCCCGCGCCAATGGCGCCGAGAAGCGCGTCGGTGAGGGCGTGGAGGCCGACATCGGCATCGCTGTGCCCCGCAAGGCTGCGGCTGTGCGGGACGTTGATGCCGCAAAGGCAAACGCTTTCGCCCGCCGCGAAACGGTGGACATCATAGCCAAAACCGGTGCGGAAACCGCGATTGCCCATCAGGCGCTCCGCACGCTCGAAATCCTGCGCGTGGGTGAGTTTGAACAGACCCTCGTCACCGGCCACGAGCGCGACGGCAAGACCCGCGGCGCGGGCAATCTCGGCATCGTCCGTCGCCCCCGGCGCCGCGTGACGGTGCGCAGCGAGGAGCGGCGCGAACCGGAACGCCTGCGGCGTCTGGACACGGTGCAGGTCGACGCGCGAGACTTCGTCAGAAATGGTGCCGTTGCCCCGGCGCAGACTGTCGACCACCGGAAGGGCAGGGACGGCACCGCCATTACCGGCAAGTGCGGCGATCAGGCGGTCGACGACATCCTTGCCGATAAAGGGCCGGGCGGCATCGTGGATCAGGACGATATCAGCCTCGCCAATTGCCTCCAGCCCGGCGAGGACGGAGCCCTGGCGCGTATCGGCGCCGTCGACCGGATCGCCGATCGGCTCGACGTCCGCGATGGCGGTGTCGTAAAAATCGCGGTGCGCGGGGTTGATGACGACGCGGACCTCGTCCACATCGGGATGCGCGGAAAGGCGCTCGACCGAATGGCTGAGCACGGCGCGCGCGCCGAGACTGCGATACTGTTTTGGCAGCCCCTCGCCAGCGCGCAATCCACTGCCAGCGGCGACGATAAGGGCGACGGTCTTCATGATTGCGCGACTTAACCGCACTGACGGTTGCCGAACAGCCCCTACCACCTGTAAGTGGATGCCTGAATTTTATGCAAGAGAATGATGTGCCTGAATTGAAGCCAATCAATATCGGTCCGGTGCGGATCGAGAAGCCGGTGATTCTGGCGCCCATGACAGGCGTGACGGACGGGCCGTTTCGCAAACTGGTGAAACGCTACGGGGCCGGGCTGACGGTGACGGAGATGCTGGCGAGCCAGGCGGCCGTGCGCGAGACGCGCCGGTCGCTGCAGCAGGTGGCGTGGGATCCCATCGAAAACCCTGTGTCGATGCAGCTGGCGGGCTGCGACCCGGAGGTGATGGCCGAAGCCGCGAAGCTGAACGAGCAGCGCGGCGCGGCGATCATCGATATCAATATGGGTTGCCCGGTGAAGAAGATCGTCAATGGCCATGCCGGCTCTGCCCTGATGCGGGAGCCCGATCTGGCCGCGCGGCTGATCGAGGCGACGGTGAATGCCGTGGATCTGCCGGTGACGCTGAAGATGCGCATGGGCTGGGACCATGATAGCCTGAATGCGCCCGAACTGGCAGCGAAAGCGGAGTCGCTGGGCATCAAGCTGATCACGGTCCACGGGCGTACGCGCTGCCAGATGTACAAGGGCACGGCGGACTGGGCATTCGTGAAACGCGTCAAGGCGGCCACCAGCCTGCCGGTCGTGGTGAACGGCGATATCTGTTCCGTGGACGACGCGCGCGCGGCACTGGCGCAGTCGGGCGCGGATGCGGTGATGATCGGGCGCGGGTGCTATGGCAAGCCGTGGCTGCTGAACCAGGTCATGGCTGCGCTGTCCGGCGAAGCAGAGGTTCCAGACCCAAGTCTGGCAGAGCAATATGACCTGATTACAGAGCATTACGAGCTTACGTTGGAACAATATGGCGAGTTGAACGGTGTCAATATGTTCCGCAAGCATATGGGCTGGTACACCAAGGGGCTGACCGGGTCGGCGGAGTTCCGGAACCGGGTGAATCAGGAGCCAAGCGCCGCAAAGGTAAAGGCAATGACGAAGGATTTTTACGCGGCGCATCTGGACCGCGTACCCGACGCCGTCGCGGCGTGAGTGCGCTCGTGCCCCTGAGATTCCGCCGACGCGCCATGCCCGTACCGGCCGAAATTCTCAGTGCGTTGCAGGTTCCCATCATTCTGGTCGACCGGTCGGGACATCCGATATCGGCGAACCCGGCAGCGGAAATGATGTTTGGGCGGTCGGAAGATTCACTTGCCGAAAAAGGCTGGGAGGGGCTGTTGCCGCCCGATAGTCCGGTTCGCGCGCTGCTGCACGAGGCGGCGGCGGGCGAACATGAGATCAGCGCCTATGATGTGAGGATCGCTCTGGTCGATGCACCGGCGGTGACCGCCGATGTGCTGATCGCGCCGGTCGCCGGACAGGGCAAGCACATGACACTGGCATTTCAGCGGCGAAGCGTGGCGGCGCTGGTGGAACGGCAGGCGGACAATCGCGGAGCCGCACGATCGGCGGCGGCCCTGTCGGCGATGCTGGCGCATGAGATCAAGAATCCGCTGTCGGGAATCAGGGGTGCGGCCCAGTTGCTGGGCAGTTCCGACGATGGCGAGGGGCGGGATGAGCTTTCCGAACTGATTATCAGCGAGGTCGACAGGATCAGCGCGCTGATCGGGCGGATGGAGCGCTTCAGCGACCCGCGCCCGGCCAGGCTGAAGGCGGAGAACATCCATTCGATCCTGGGCCATGTGCGCCGACTGGCGGAACTGGATGGCGTAAAGATTTCCGAGGTCTACGACCCGTCCTTGCCACCTGTAGCGGCAGACCGCGATGCGCTGGTGCAGCTGTTCCTGAACCTGGTGAAAAATGCGCGTGAGGCGGCGGGCGAGGGCGGCCATATTCGCCTGACGACGGCCTATCGCCACGGACTGAAGATCGGGCGGCCGGGCGGGCGCGGCCGGGTGCGGGTTCCGATCGAGATCTGCGTTGTCGACGATGGCCCGGGCGTACCGGCCGGGCTGGCCGATCATATGTTCGACGCGTTCGTCACCACGAAGCGGGGCCTTGGGGGGCTAGGACTGGCACTGGCGGCGAAGATTGCCAGCGATCACCACGGTCATGTCGAATATCAGCGGGATGAAGCGAAGGGCGAGACCATTATGTGTGTCCTGCTGCCCATGGCAGGAGAGGCCGTGTCATGAGTGCGACGACGGGTACGATTATCGTCGCCGACGATGACGCCGCCATCCGGACGGTCGTGCGCCAGGCGCTGATGCGGGCCGGCCACGAGGTGCGGACGACGGACAGCCTTGCCGGACTGTCGCGGCTGGCGGAGCAGGGCGTGGGCGATGTGGTGGTCAGCGATGTCGGCCTGCCAGACGGCGATGGGCTGGACAGTCTGCCGGGCCTGCTGGCGATGCGGCCAGACCTGTCCGTGATCATCGTGAGCGCGCAAAATACGCTGGCGACCGCAGTGCGCGCTACCGAGCAAGGCGCATTTGAGTATTTACCAAAACCGTTTGATCTGAACGAGTTGACAGCCGCGGTTTCGAGCGCGCTTGAGCGAAGTCAGGGGGAAGCCGCCGCGCAGCCGGTCGCGGCAGGCGACGGCCTGCCGCTGATCGGGCGCAGCCAGGCGATGCAGGAGGTCTACCGCCTGATCGCGCGCGTGGTCCCAACCGATCTGACGGTCATGATTTTAGGCGAATCGGGCACAGGCAAGGAACTGGTTGCGCGGGCAATCCATGATCTGGGGCCGCGGCGGACAGAGCCGTTCGTGGCGGTGAACATGGCGGCGATTCCAAAAGACCTGATTGAAACGGAACTGTTCGGGCATGAGCGCGGTGCCTTTACCGGCGCGCAGGCGCGCAGCTCTGGACGTTTCGAACAGGCGCAGGGCGGCACGCTGTTTCTGGATGAGATCGGTGACATGCCGTTCGAGGCGCAGACGCGGCTGCTGCGCGTGCTGCAGTCGGGCGAGTTTACGACCGTTGGCGGCGCGCGCACGATCCGTACCGACGTGCGCATCCTGTGCGCGACCCATCAGGACCTGGAAGGCGCGATCGAACGCGGTGAATTCCGGGAGGATCTGTATTATCGCCTGAACGTCGTTCCCATCCCGGTTCCGCCGCTGCGCGCGCGTAAGGACGACATTGCGGAACTGAGCGCGCATTTCCTGAAGCTGGCCGTGGACGAGGGGCTGCCCGAAAAGGCGCTGTCGCAGCCTGCCATTGAGAGACTGTCCGCGCATGACTGGCCCGGCAATGTCCGGGAATTACAGAATATCGTCCGGCGGATGGCGGCGCTGGCGCGGGAGGATGTCGTCGGCGCTGCGGCCGTGACGCAGGCGATGAAGGGCACAAGGGCGGCCAATGCGCCGAGCGGCGAGGGCGAGACGCTTGCGGCCAGGGTGGAGACGGAAGCGGCGCGTATCGTCGCGAGCGGCGGTCATAATGTCTATGAAGAGATCATGGCGAACGTGGAGCCGCCGATCCTGCGCGCGGCGCTGGCGGCGACAGGTGGAAATCAGATCAAGGCGGCGGCTGTGCTGGGGATCAACCGCAATACGCTGCGTACCCGCCTGGAACAGCGCGGCATCGATGCGATGGATTTCCGGCCGCGCGGATAAACAGCCTTTGATGCCTGGACGGATCAGGGCATGGGAAACGGCAGCTATCCGGGCGGTCCCCGGCGCTTGCCCGCCATCTGCTCGACAAACTCTTGCCAGTATGGGGGGCAGGCACTAGGTCTCTTGCCGAACAGTTAACTTACCTAGATAACCCAAGGGGATTACGAGAATGAGCGACGTCGCAGAACGCGTGAAGAAGATTGTTGTCGAGCATCTCGGCGTTGAGCCGGACAAGGTCACCGAAGATGCGAGCTTCATCGATGATCTTGGCGCCGACAGCCTCGACACCGTTGAGCTGGTCATGGCCTTTGAGGAAGAGTTCGGCGTGGAAATCCCCGACGATGCCGCCGAGAAGATCCTGACGGTCAAGGATGCCATCACGTACATCAATGAGCATCAGGGCTAAGTCAGCCGCCGCCAATTTCATGATGCGAGTTCAGGTGCGGCGGTCCTTCCCTTAAGGAAGGCCGCCGTTTCCGTTTCAGGAGCACAATATGCGCCGTGTGGTCGTTACCGGACTAGGCCTTGTCACCCCACTTGGCGGTGATGTCGAAAGCAGCTGGAGAAATATTCTCGCGTCCAAATCGGGGGCGCGTCAGATCACCCGCTTCGATACCGAAGGGCATGCCTGCACGATTGCGTGCGAAGTGCCGATGGACGGCGAGGAAGATGCGCTCGACATGTCGAAACGCGTCGATCATAAAATCCAGCGTCAGGTGGACCTGTTCATCCAGTTCGGGATCGACGCCGCCGGTCAGGCCATCGAGGAAGCGGGCCTGACGGACGTGTCCGAGGAAGACGCCGAGCGCATCGGCTGTCTGATCGGATCGGGCATTGGCGGCCTTCCCGGCATCGAAAAGGAATCGATCGTCCTTCATGAACGCGGCCCACGGCGTGTGAGCCCGCATTTCGTGCATGGCCGGCTGATCAATCTGGTGTCCGGGCAGGTGAGCATCAAATATGGCTTTACCGGGCCGAATCACAGTGTTGTGACCGCCTGCTCGACAGGAGCGCATGCAATCGGCGATGCCGCGCGCCTGATCGCGCTGGACGATGCGGACGTGATGATCGCGGGCGGCGCGGAAAGCGCGATCTGTCCGCTCGGCATTGCGGGATTTGCGCAGGCAAAGGCGCTGTCGACGCGGAATGACGATCCGGCGGCGGCAAGTCGCCCCTATGATGTCGACCGCGACGGCTTCGTCATGGGTGAAGGCGCCGGTATCGTCGTCCTGGAAGAAATGGAGCGCGCCAAGGCGCGGGGCGCGACGATTTACGGCGAAGTCGTCGGCTATGGCCTGACGGGTGATGCCTATCATACGACGGCGCCGCACCCGGATGGCAATGGCGGTTTCCGGGCGATGCGCAACGCACTGGCCCGCGCAGGCATTGATCCGTCGGGCATCGACTATATCAATGCGCACGGCACATCGACGCCGCTGGGTGACGAGATCGAGCTGGGCGCGGTTCGCCGCCTGTTCGGCAGTGCCCTCGATACGGCGTCAATGTCATCCACCAAAAGTGCGATCGGGCACCTTCTGGGCGGCGCGGGCGCGGTGGAATCGATTTTCTGTCTGCTCGCCATGCGCGATCAGGTGGCCCCGCCGACGATCAATCTGAATAATCCAAGCGAGGGCTGCAAAGGCGTCGACCTGGTGCCGCTGCACGCGAAGGAGCGCAGGATCGATGCCGTTTTGAACAACAGCTTTGGATTTGGCGGGACGAACGCGTCGCTGGTGATGAAACGGGTGTAGGCGGCCCCGACATGAACGCGCGCGGTGCTTCTGCCGGACGATCGTGAGGCTGGATGCGATGCGGAAATTTTTACTCTTTCTGACGATTCTGGCGCTTGGCGCGGCTGTGCTGTTTTACGCGAAGCTGCAGAGTGACTGGTCCGCCGACGGACCACTGGCGGAAGCGCAGGCGGTCATTATTCCCGAAGGCAGCAGCCAGACGGCCGCGGCGCGCCTGCTGGCAGAGCGCGGGGTTCTCGGCGACGATGTCGAGCGCTTTATATTGCTGAGCCGTCTATTCGGAGAGGCCGCGCCCATCCGTGCCGGCGAGTTTGAATTTCCGGCGCGGGTGAGCGCCGCCGGTGTGCTCGATATCCTGCAAAATGCGCAGCCCGTGCAGCGGTGGATCACCATTCCCGAAGGCCTGCCTGCGGTGCTGGTTCATGAACGCCTGATGGAAGCCGATTTCCTGACCGGTAGCGTCGAGGTGCCGAAAGAGGGATCCGTGCTGCCGAACACCTATGATTACGAGCGGAATGAAACGCGCGCCGCGGTGCTGGCGCGCATGCAGGCCGCGATGACCGAGACGCTGGCGGAGCTGTGGGCCAAGCGAAGTCCGGATGCGGTGGTCCGTACCCCGGAAGAGGCGGTGATCCTCGCTGCGATCGTCGAGAAGGAAACAGGGACGGCAGAAGAACGTCCCATGGTGGCAGGTGTTTATACCAACAGGCTAAAGCTGGGCATGAAGTTGCAGGCGGATCCGACGATCTTTTACCTTAAGACGAAAGGGCGCCCCCTTGGCCGCAGGATCCTGCAATCGGAGATCGACGAGGTAAACGGTTACAATACGTATAGCATGACGGGTTTGCCCGCCGGGCCAATTACGAATCCGGGGCGGGAGTCGATCGCCGCCGTGTTGAATCCGGCCGAAACGGACGCGCTCTACTTCGTCGCCGACGGGACCGGCGGACATGCCTTCGCCCGAACCTTGGCAGAACATAATGCCAATGTCGCAAAGTGGTACGCGATCCGCCGTGAACGCGGCGAAATGGATTAGTCGGGGCCGCTTCATGGAAGAGCCAGCGACGGCAGTACATATGCAAGAATTGACTCACGTCAACGCGCATACCCTGATAAACCGATAGTGAATTTAAGATCAGGCTTTGCGGATGGGCCTTTTCGTCTCCTGCTAACCCACCGGGATGCTTTGTCTTGGCAACTCTACTTTTCGGTGAGCCTTTGAAAAAGGCTGCACCTCTGAAAGCCTATCAGGCTCAACTGGCGGAGCAGGGCGTTCATACGCATCATCTGGACGATCATGGCCGGCTCACATGGATCGCAAGAGCGCTGACCGCCCGAAACGCGATTCTCGTGACTTACGAGAACAGCCTATACACTGCGCAGCGCGCCGCCCTTTTGAAACGCCTTGGCGTAAAGGTCGCGCGTTTCTGGGTCGGATCGGACCTGCACCTGATCCAGACGCAAAAGAAAACCTTGCAGGGCGCGCTGGAGATCGACCGCCACGTGGCCGCGAACTTCGCTGTGGCGCCCGACATGGTATCGGCGCTGACGCCGCTGGGCATCGAAGCGAGCTATCTGCCATCGCCAATCCAGAACATTCCCGCGCCGACACCGCCCGGCGAAACATTACCGCGCGGTATCCTTATTTATCTCGGGACCAGGAACTATGCGCTATATGGCAAGGACACGATCCAGCAGGTCGTGACCGCCAATCCGGAGAAATCATTTCATATCGTCGGCGATGAAAACCATTCGCTGGCGAGTTTTCCCAATGTGACGAGCTGGGGATGGGTGAACGACATGAAAGAGGTCTGGCCGAAAGTCGGCCTGGTGCTGCGACCCACGTTGCGCGACGGTATGCCCCGCATGGTCCTGGAAGCCCTGCTGCGGGCACGCTACGTTGTCTATTCGGGCCAGTTTCCGGGGTGCTGGCATGGAAAAAGGGCTGAGGAAATCCAGCCCTATATCGACCAATTCATGCATATGAGCGAGTTCAACCGGGACGGGGAACGGCAGGCCCGCGCTCTGCTTTGCGATTCCGGTGAAAAACTGGTGGCGAGCCTGAACCGGATGTAGCGGGAACGAACGGTTCAGACGACCCGCCGCGCTCCGGTAACCGGCTCTGCATGCGCCGAGCGCAGGCGGTCAATGACATCCTCCAGCGGCTCGATCAGGGTTGTCATCCAATAGGCGTTGGCGTGCAGCAAGCGCTCTTCATCCGCCATGATTCCGACATGGCCAGGAAAGAATATCAGGTCGCCGCGCTTCAGCGGTTTGCCCAAAACGTCATCGCCAAGCTCGTCCCTCTGCTGGTCGCTATCACGCGGGGCGGCGATATCGCAGGCCGCGAGCGCGATCTGTATCAGACCGGAGCAGTCGATACCGCGCCGCGTGCGACCGCCCCATTTATAAGGACTGCCAAGAAACGCCTGCGCGACACGCACGGGATCACGCACATATTCGTCAAGCGTGCTCGCGTGTCGGCGGTGCACAAACGTACCATTGCGAAGGCGGTAGAAAGTGTCGTCGAAATCTTCGGCGGCGACCTCGCTGTTCATCGGGAGGTTATGCGCAACGTCCGATTTTATATCGGGCCGCGAAAAACAAAGCGCGGTGGGCGCCGTGATCCTGTGCGTGCGGGGGGGCGCATCCGCGCGCAGATTTTCGGCGGAAATATAACCAACATAATGGTCATGTGCCGAGAACCCCCAGGCCCAGCCCTCCGACTCGTCGAGAATGTCGAATCGTTGCCCGGGCAGAAGTTCGCTGACGGCTGCCGCGCTCTGCTGCGGCGCCTCCCGCATCATCTCGCTCACGCCGTCGATCAGGCGGTGTGGCACAGGGGTGACATAACGCGGCGCCGCGACGACACCCTTGAGGGCTGCGTCGGCCATGTCGTCGCGCCACGCATGAACACGCGGGTCGGGTTTGTCGGCGGCCGCAGCCGCTTCAGTGCGCGGTGTGAGGTCGTGCCGCGCCGCTTTGGAGTCCGGAATCCGTGTCAACATGCGCAATCAGCCCCTCGAAGCTTTCGAGGAAATCGCTGCCAGAATCGGTGCGTTCGACGAAGATGTTGCGAAGGTCACTTTCGTCTTTCTGCCTACGGATATAGCCATAAGCGCCCAGCGTATTGAGCGCGCGTGTGATAACAGGTTTGGACACCGCAAGACGCGCCGCCAGTCCGCGAACCGTATGCGGCCCCGGTTCGAGATAGACAAGCAGCAAAAGCGCCATTTGCCGATTGGTGAGGTCCGGCTTCGCCGACCTTACGTAAGAGATCAGTGTTTCCATCCAGTCGGCAAGTCCGCTGCTTACGGATGCGTTCGGATCATTGCGATAGTCAGTCATATTTTTGGCCCGCCTGCTCAAACCTGAGAGGGTAATGATGAAGACCATAGCCTAACAGAGCCCCGGCGGACAAGACCGCTGCGTCGCCTCATCTGGCCGCATATCGTGCACGAAGCATCTCATTGGCCGCGCGAAGGCCCAGCGCCTCACCGCCTCTTGGACGTCCCGGCTGGTCTACCGGCATCCATGCAAACGTGTCGAAATGCAGCCATTTCGTGTCCGCGCTGACGAATTTCGAAAGATAAAGTCCCGCGGTAATGGCCCCCGCGAAACTGCCCGGTGCGGCGTTGGAGAGGTCGGCGATGTCGGACCTCAGCATCTTCAGATAAGGCTTCCAGAGGGGAAGCTGCCAGACCGGGTCGGCCACCATCTTGCCGGCCCTGATCATCGCATCGGCCAGGTCATCATCATTGCCCATCATGGCCGGCAGGTCCGGGCCGAGCGCGACACGCGCGGCGCCGGTCAGCGTCGCGAAATCGAGGATCAGGTCGGGATCTTCCTCGCAGGCCAGAGTGAGCGCGTCGCACAGCACAAGGCGGCCCTCCGCATCGGTATTGTGAATTTCCACGCTCAGGCCCTCGCGCGTCGCAATCACGTCGCCGGGACGAAACGCGTCTGCCGAGATGCTGTTTTCGACCGCGGCGATGAGCAGCGTGAGCCGGACGGGCAATTTCGACGCCATGACAAGCCGGGCAAGGGCAAGCGCATGCGCCGCGCCGCCCATGTCCTTTTTCATGAGGCGCATGCCAATTGCGCCCTTCACGTCGAGGCCGCCCGAATCGAAACAGACGCCCTTGCCAATAAGGGTCAGCTGGGGCGCCGACCCGTCGCCCCAGTCGAGCCGGACGAGACGCGGCTCCCGCCCCGGTGCGGCCGCACGTCCGACGGCATGGATTGCGGGGAAATTCTCCGACAGAAGCGCCTCGCCCGTTACGGTCCTGACCGCCGCGCCATATGTTTCCGCCTCGGTACGAATGGCGGTTTCGAGTTCGGCAGGTCCCATATCCTCCGCGGGGGTGTTCACGAGGTCGCGGACAAGTGCCTGGGCGCCTGCGAGGGCCGCGACATGAGCCACGGCGTCCTGATCGACCGGAAGCAGAAGGATCCGCGGCGCCTTTGCCTCGGTTTTCAGGTAACGATCAAAGCTGTACTGCCCGAGTGCCCAGCCGAGACCGCAGTCCACCGGCACCTTCCCGGTCAAACGATATGTGCCTTCCGGCAGATTCCCGGGCAAGGATGCGAGCGCCCACGGGTGCGCGGCCTCGTCATCATCGGCGATGTCGCCGATTCCAGCGACGACAGACCAGGCTTCGGCCTCGCCGCCCGGCAGGATGGCATGCGTACCCTCCGCCGCCGTGAACTGGGCGGCGTGCATGGCGGCCTGTCCCCGCGGGCTGAGATCCGCCACGAAGGCATCGAAGCCAGCCTTGGTCACAATATGGATGGTACGGGCCGCCTGATCACGGTCAGGCATAAGCAGGTGGTTCATATCAGGCATATCATTGTCGCTATTACGCGATGCCGCGCAAGGCAACTTGATAGGCTGTCACGGAGCCCGTAAAGCCGCCTGTTGTAGCGCTTGCGAAAAGTTCGCGCGTCGAGATGAATTTCAGATATCACGGGATAGATCATGGCCACCACACCGGAAAATGGCGCGGCACCCGCCGCGCAGCTGCCACTCTTTTACAAATCGCTGACGCCGCTGTCATCGCAGGCGCACAAGGATTATGGCATCGATGAGCGCTCGACCCTTGAGTTTGTGAAGGGCATTCATGCGGTGCCGATCACCGTTGACGAATTCGCCGCCGCGCAGCGCCACTTTCCGATCATCTTTTCCGGCGGCGACACACCCGCACCGCTGGTCCTGATGGGCCTGCAGGAAGGACAGAATTTCTACGTCAATGACGACGGCACATGGAAAGAAGGTGTTTATGTTCCCGCCTATATCCGCCGCTATCCATTCATGCTGGCGCGTATTCGTCAGGATTCAGAAGAACTTTCGCTCTGTTTCGATGACATGTGCGAAGATATTGGCGAGAAGAAAGCGCAGGCGTTTTTCGATGGCGATCAGCCAAGTCAGGTGACGAAGAACGTCCTTGGGTTTTGCGAGGAATATGAAAAGTCGATCAACCGTACGCGCGCCTTCACCGAAGAGTTGAAGAAGCAGGAACTGTTGATGAGCGGCGAAGTTTCGATCCAGCCTCCGGGCGACGCGAAACCCTCGATTTACCGCGGCTTTCAGATGGTGAACGAGGACAAGCTGAAAGAATTGCGCGGGGATCAGGCACGTAAACTGGTGCAGAATGGCGGCATGCCGCTGATTTACGCGCACCTGTTGTCGGTACATCTGATCCGCGAACTGTTCGCAAAGGCGAACCCGGCAGATTCCGTGCCGCTGTCCAACCCGACCGATCAGGGAATCGTTCCTGACGCCTAGGCCCATTTGCCCTGCCCGAATCCTGCGTTAAGATTAACGGATCCGCAAGGAGCCGGGGAGGGCGAATATGTCAGAGAAATCGAGCACGGCGCGCAGCAGCTATTCCAGGGGCGCCATCTGGCTGCACTGGATCATCGCACTGGTGATCATCGGACAGTTTCTGGGAATGCAATATGACGAGACGCTGGCGGAAACCGATCCGGCCCGCGGCACGATCTACATGCTCCACAAGTCATTCGGGCTGACGATCCTGTTCCTGACTCTGGTCCGGCTGATCATTCGGCTGCGCCAGGGGTTCCTGCCCCTGCCGCCGCACATGGCGGGCTGGGAAGTCATGCTGGCGCGGGTGACGCATTTCGGGTTTTACGCGCTGCTGCTGTTGATGCCGCTGACGGGCTGGATTTTCGGTGTGAGCGCAAAGCGCGGACTGGATTATTTTGGTCTTGTGCCCGTGCCCGTACTGCCGCTGGAGGGGCTGGCGGAGCTGGCACATGAACTGCACGAATATGGGGCGTGGGCATTCGTCATACTGTTCATATTGCATGTCGCGGGCGCGCTGAAGCATCACTATCTGGACCGCGATGACGTCGCGACCCGCATGATCCCGATGCTGAAACGCCGCAGCTAGACCGCAGCTGGCGCCGCGGCCGAATGTCGCGCATCTTGGCGGCGCGGCGCCGCCTCCCCATCTGAATGACAAGGCGCGGCGTTCCCCCTTTTTCGCACGCGCCGCTGTAACTTGGCCGCTTCTGGCACTTTTGTCTCGGGAGCGGCCTTTTTCATGGCGCGGAGACGCGGCCCGCTGGCACGCTATTCGGCGGCGAGACGATGATCGCCTGCGCGGTGAAGGTCCTCTAAAAACAACGATATGCCCTCGCCAAGCGCTGCGGACACCCGCGCGAACCCGGGACCGGGCATCAGCGATGTCATGTCGAGATATAAAGAGCGGTCGATTTCGATCTGAAGCGCATGCGCCGCCATGTTCGGCTCGCCAAAATACGCCGTCGCATAGCCGCCCGCATAGGGCGTGTTGCGCGCGGTCCGAAAATGACGGGACAACGCCGTCTCCATCGATTTCGAGAACCGGCGGTCGCAGCTGTCGCCGTGGCGGTCGCCAAGAACGGCTTCGGCGCCGCGACGTCCGGCCCTGCGCGGCAAAGGCGGCATGGAATGACAGTCGATCAGGATGGCAAATCCATTCGCCGCGCGGGCACGGGCAAGAAGCGCGCCGAGCTGGCGGTGATAGGGCTCATGTACCTCCGCGATCCGCCTGTGCGCCTCGCTAAGCGGCAGGGGGCGCCGGTATATGGGAACGCCGGGTGTCGCGATGCGCGGCAGAACGCCAAGCCCCGCACGGACGCGATCGCTTCGAAGGGCGCGCGGTGCGCCGTCGAGAATGGCGCTGTCCAGCTCCTCCGGCGCGCGATTGAGGTCGATATAGGTCCGGCCCCAGCGGGCGGATAGCAGCGGCAGATCGTGGGCTTCGGCGACGGGCATGACGAGCCGGTCCACCAGCCGGTCTTCCGCGCGCATGAGGGCGTGCCGCCCGGGCATGGCATCGCGGAGGAACTCGTCAGGATATTCCGTACCGCTATGCGGTGAGGCGAGAACCACCGGGGAAATGCGCGGACCGGCAATGTCGCGGAGAAAAAATGCTGACATGCGTCCGCTGTAGCCCCTGGCCGCGCGGCCGGAAAGCCAGCAAAATTTTTGTAAGTCTTGATAGAATATTAACGGACCGCCATTACAAGGCCCATTGCGGGGCGATCGAACGGATATTGGTATGACTGATCAGCCGGAAGGCGGCAAGCGAGGACGCATTCTTCTTGCAGAGGATGACGATTCGATGCGCGCTTTTCTTGAGCGCGCCATCGAGCGGGCGGGATATCATGTTGTGGCCGTGGACCGCGGGACGGCGGCTCTGCCGCATATTGCGGGCGGCGAATTCGACCTGCTGCTCACGGATATCGTGATGCCTGAGATGGACGGCATCGAACTGGCGCAGCGCGCCGCCGCGCTGGCACCGGGCATGCGGGTCATGTTCATCACCGGCTTCGCGGCGGTTGCGATGGCCAAGAACAGCGGTGCGCCGGAAGGCGCGCGGGTGCTGTCGAAGCCCTTCCACCTGCGCGAGCTGACGGGAGAGATCGAACGTATGCTGGCTGCCTGAGCCCAGGCCCTGCGGTCCGTTTTCGGCGGCAATGAGAAAAGCGCAACTTTGGCCCTTGCCCCGCTCGGGCCGCACCGCTACATCGCCGTTTCTCGTGTGGGCGCATAGCTCAGTGGTAGAGCACTGTGTTGACATCGCAGGGGTCGGAAGTTCGAACCTTCCTGCGCCCACCATTTTCTTCTGATCAGCACCGGGGGGTCCCCAGTGGACACTGAAGAATTCGAATTGTGGGAATCCGAAAGCGCCGACGAGTTCGCGGCCGCGGTCGCAGGCGATATCAGCTTTATCATCGACCAGGCGCTGGATGCCCGCCGGGAAGCCATCGTGGCGCTGCCGGTCGAGGATTTTCTGCTGCCTGCTTACGCCCTCGTGGCCGAAGGCAAGCGGAACTGGCGCCATGTCATCATCGTGCCAAGCTACGACGCGCTGATCGCCGTCGACGATCCGAAGTCGAAAGTCGCGACGCTTGCGCGTATCTTCATGGCCAAGGGCGCGCGCGTCCTGCCGCTGGGCAGCGAGAATGCCGACTACCGCATGGCGGGCGCCGCCGCCGACGCACGCCTGCAGGATCTGGGCTGGCCGTTCGACCTGGTGCTGCTGACGATGTCCGATGAGGGCGATGTGTCCGGTCTCGTGCAGGGACCGGATCTTGACGAGGCACTGACCGCCGATGACGATCGCCGGGCCTATGGCATGGCGGCAGATGACGGAGAGGCGCACGTCACAATCTCGCGCAAGACCATCGTCAGTGCCCGTACGCTGATGTTCGCCTTGCAGGGCGCGTCGCAGAGTAGTGAGGTGGCAACCGCCGTCGAGGGCGGTGATAGCCCTGCGGCGAAATTGCTGGCCGGGGTCACCGTGCCGATCGACGCGCACGTCCTGCTGGACTGAGCACAGTCAGGCGATTGGGGAGGTCGCGACATGATCGTCTGGTCACCTGCAATGTCCGCCGATGCGGCCGAGCGGTTGAAGGCGGCGCCTGCGGTGCAGCGTGTCCCCACCCCAAAGCTGGACCTTTACCGGCGGCGCGATTTCCTGGACCCTGATGAATGCGCGGCGATCATCGCGCATATCGACCGCAATCGGCAGCCGTCGACCATCGTTGACGACTATGGCGGGGAAAACAATTTTCGAACCAGCGAGACGAGCCATTTCGACGGAGATGACGTGCTCATCGATACCATAAACCGCCGGTTGAGCGACTTTCTGGGGATCGACGCTGTATTTGGCGAACCCATGCAGGGGCAGCGCTACGCGGCCGGGCAGGAGTTCAAGGCGCATACGGATTATTTCGATCCCGGCGGCGCGGCGATGCGGGAGATTCGCGCCACCGCCGGGCAACGGACATGGACGGCCATGATCTACCTGAACGCGCCAGATGCGGGCGGAGCGACACGCTTCAAGGTGATCAGAAAATCCATCCAGCCGCAGACCGGCACGCTACTGGTCTGGAACAATCTGAAGGCGGACGGCACGGTGAATTCGGCAACCCTGCATCACGGCATGAAAGTCCGTGCCGGCGTCAAGTACATCATCACCAAATGGTTTTGCGAGCGCCCATGGTCGCCTGCCTGACGATCGCCTTTGGGCGGTCGGCCAGGGCACGTCCGGACATATCTGCCGTGGGATCGTGGTGACCCGCCGGCGAATTTTGAATGAGGATAAGCTGGCCAACCGCGGTCGGCGGGATGCGCCCGTGCCGGCTACGCGCGGCCACCGAAACGATCCGATCTTTAGATAGGACGTAACCGGCGCGGCGGAGATGGTGACCCCTACGGGAATCGAACCCGTGTTTCAGCCGTGAGAGGGCCGCGTCCTAACCGCTAGACGAAGGGGCCGCCTGCCAGAGCGCGCGAGATATGCGTGCGCCCCCGCGAAGTCAAGCGCGCGACGTTGGGCACGGCCGGTCGCATGCCCAGTCGCATGCCCAGTCGCATGCCATGTCAGGCGGCCGCGGCGGTTCCTTGCGCCGCCGCGTCCTTCTCCATTTCCTCGCGAATGCTCTCCGCGAGGAGGAAAGCCAGTTCGATGGACTGGCTGGCGTTGAGGCGGGGATCGCAATGTGTGTGATAACGCGCGGCAAGCCCCTCATCTGTCACGGCAGCGGCGCCGCCGGTACATTCGGTGACGTTCTGGCCGGTCATTTCGGCGTGGATGCCGCCCGCATGCGTGCCCTCGGCGCGGTGTACGGCAAAGAAGCCGCGAACTTCCGCGAGGATGCGTTCGAAAGGACGGGTCTTGAAACCGGAGGCGGCCTTGATCGTGTTGCCGTGCATCGGATCGCAGGACCAGACGACGTGACGCCCCTCCTGCTTCACCCGCCGCACGAGACGGGGCAGGCCGCCCTCGACCTTGTCATGGCCGAAGCGGGCGATCAGCGTCAGGCGCCCGGGCTCGTTCCGGGGGTTCAGCACGTCGATCATACGGATGAGGTCGTCGGGTTCGAGCGACGGCCCGGCCTTCATCGCGATCGGGTTGTTGACGCCGCGCAGAAACTCGACATGCGCCGATCCGGGGAAGCGCGTGCGATCGCCGATCCAGAGCAGGTGCGCCGACGTGTCGTACCACTCACCCGTCAGCGAATCCTGGCGTGTCATGGCCTGTTCATAGCCAAGCAGCAGCGCCTCGTGACTGGTGTAAAAGGCCGTGCCATTCAGCTGCGGGACGGAGTCGGGATTGACACCGCAAGCCTCCATGAAGGCGAGCGCCTCGCCGATACGCACCGCGATCGCCTCATATTTCGCACCGGCGTCCGATGCGCCGACGAAGTCGAGGTTCCATTTGTGGACCTGGTGGAGGTTCGCATAGCCGCCCTGCGCCAGCGCGCGCAGCAGGTTGAGCGTCGACGCGGCCTGCATATACGCCTTTTGCATGCGCGCCGGATCCGGTTCCCGGCCCGCTTCGTCAAAGGTCATGTCATTGATGATATCGCCGCGATAGGAAGGCAGCGTCACGCCCGCCTGTTCCTCGACATCAGACGATCGCGGTTTTGCGAACTGCCCGGCCATGCGGCCGACTTTCACGACGGGCATCTGGCTGCCAAATGTCAGGATCACGGCCATTTGGAGCAGGACGCGAAACGTGTCGCGGATGTTGTTCGGATGAAATTCCTTGAAGCTTTCGGCGCAGTCGCCGCCCTGCAGCAGGAACCCCTTTCCCGCTGCGACACCGGCAAGATCGGCGCGAAGCCGGCGCGCTTCACCCGCAAAAACCAGCGGCGGATAGGTGCCGAGCATCTGCTCGGTCTCCGCAAGTGCCGCCGTATCGCGATATTCCGGAATGTGGAGCGCCTTGAAATCGCGCCAGCTGCCGGGAGTCCATGTACCTGAATGTGTCATGCGGCCCTCATGCCGCGATCCGCACCGCACTGCAACAATCCCGCGACATAATCCCGTGCATCGTGGCGGCGGGTTCCCCGCCTGTTGATACCGCCACGCATCGGCCAGTCGGCGCAGGGTCACCGCATCAGCACGATTTCCTCTGCCATGGTGGGATGAATGGCCACGGTCTCGTCGATCTGCTGTTTGGTAAGGCCCGCCTTCACGGCGATGGCGAGACCCTGCATGATCTCTGGCGCATCCGGGCCGATCATGTGCGCGCCGACAAGCCTGCCCGTCGCGGAATCGACGACCAGCTTGTAGAGCGCACGCTCGTTGCGATCCGCCAGGACGTTCTTCATGGCACGGAAATCCGACGTGTATACATCGACACCGCCGAGCGTGTTGCGCGCCTCACCTTCCGTCAGGCCCACGGACGCGATGGGCGGGTGGGAGAAGACCGCGCTTGGAACGCAGCCATGGTCGACGGTCCAGGGTTTGCCGCCAAACAATGTATCCGCGAGCGCATGGCCTTCGCGGATGGCGACAGGCGTAAGCTGGACGCGGTCGGTAACGTCACCGACAGCGAAGATATTGTCGATATTGGTCCTGCTGCCCTCATCGACCTTGATCGCGCCATTGCGCTTCTGCTCGATACCGAGCGCTTCCAGACCGAGCCCGTCCACATTGGCCGGACGGCCGATGGCGGCAAGGAGCAGGTCGGCTTCGAGCTCCTCACCATTTTCCGTCGTGATCAGCAAATTGTCGTCGTCCTGCCGTTCGACCTTTGCGAAAGGACTGTTATATTTGAACTGAATTCCCTTGATGGTGGAAATGTGCATCAGCCGTTCGACGACGCTGTGGTCATAGCCGCGCAGGATCCTGTCGGAACGTTGCACGACGGTAACGTCCACGCCGAGCTCGTTGAAGATTCCGGCGAATTCCGTGGCGATGTAGCCGCCGCCGGCAATCACCACGCGCTCGGGCAATCTGTCGAGATGGAAGACATCGTTCGATGTGATGGCCAGGTCGCCGCCCGGGCAATCGAGCTGTCCCGGGCGAGAGCCGGTCGCGATCAGGATCTTGTCCGCGGTGATCGTCCTGCCGCCGACATTCAGCGTATGCGCGTCCTCCAGGGTGGCGCGCGCCTCGTGCAGTGCCACATCATGGCTGGAAAGGGTGTTCTTATACGCCTCTTCAAGGCGGTCTACGTCCGCCAGCAAATTGTCGCGCAGGCAGTTCCAGTCGAAGCTCTTGCCCTCGATATTCCAGCCGAAACGGGCCGCATCCTCCAGATCCTCGGCGAAATGCGACCCTATGACGAGCAGTTTCTTGGGCACGCAGCCGCGGATGACGCAGGTGCCGCCGACACGGTGTTCCTCCGCAATGCCCACCTTTGCCCCATGGCCGGAGGCGATCCGGCTGGACCGAACGCCGCCCGAGCCTGCGCCGATGACGAAATAGTCGTAATCATACTTTGCCATGCTGTTGATGCCCTGTTCAGTGAAACCCAGTAAGGTGTACGACTGGCGGCCTAGCAAGGTGACAGGCATGCCGGAAGTCCCCGGACTTGCGGTGTCCTGTCGCTACGCTAGGCTTATGACGGGAGTGCAATGTTGAAAATATCTTGGGGTTTAGCCTGATGTCCGATTCGCGCCGTGTGTTCGTGGCGGAAGATAACGGTCTCGTGATGATGTCGATCGAGGGATTGATCGAGGACATGGAATGGGAACTGGTTGGACCCGCGCGCACGCTGGACGAAGCGCTGGAAATGGCAAGGACATGCGAGGTTGATGTCGCCCTGCTGGACGTCAATCTGGCGGAGCAGGCGAGCTATCCGGCGGGGGAGCGCCTGCGCGCGCGGGGCGTTCCCGTCATGTTCGCCACCGGATATGCCGAGGCCACGAAGCTACCGGCATCGCTTGCGGACGCGCCATTGCTGGCGAAGCCCTATTCGCTGGACGATATGGAACAACTGCTTCGCAAGCTCGCCGGATAGCGAGCGCGGCCCTAATTGCCAGCCTGTGATCCGTCCTCTGTTTCCGGTTCGAGCAGTTCGTGCAGATGGACGACGAGATATTTCATTTCCGCATCGTCAACCGTGCGCTGGGCGCAGGAACGCCACGCCTTTTCAGCGGCCTTGTAGTTCGGAAAAATGCCGACAACGTCAAGCGCGGCGGGGTCCTCGAAATCGAGGCCGCGCGGATCCTTGACGCGGCCGCCAAAGACGAGATGGAGTTTGCTCTCCGGCTGGGTGTGCTGTTTCATGGCTGAAGCCTATAGCGCGGCGAACTCGGCCTGCAAACGGGCGAGTGTTTCCGACATGAACGCATCGAACGTTTCGCCCGCCCACGCCCGGTGTTCGCCCTTCGCATAAGCGAGCGCATTATGATGATAAAAGGCGGCGTTGATGCGATTGGAGAGCCAGTTGTTCTGTGTGCGAATCACTCTTGCCGGGCTTCCGACGACGATGCTGTTGGGCGGTACGATCGTGCCGTCCTTCACATAAGCGTGCTGGCCGACGATGGAATTGTCGCCGATGACAGCGCCGCCATAGATCGTCGAATTAATACCGATCAGGCAATTATCGCCGATCGTGCAATTGTGCAGCGTCGCGCGGTGGGTGATGGAGCAATGCTCGCCAATCGTCACCGGACCGCCCGGGTCGGTGTGGATCATCACGAAATCCTGGATATTCGTGTGCGCACCGATTTTTATCGGTGCCGCCTCGGAGCGCATGACGACATTCATCCACACAGATGCGCCCTCGCCAAGGGTCACATCGCCGAACATCTGCGCGCTGGGATCGATATAGGCGGCAGATTTCGTGTCGAGGATTGAACTCAAGAGATACGCTTCTTCATCAGGGCCACCAGCGCATCGAAACCGTTGCGGCCGATATAGGCGTTGAAGTCCTGCTCCTGCGTCAGTGCCATGTTCACGCCCGACACTTTGAGATTGCGGATCTTGAAATCATCGGGGCCCTTCATGCGCAATTGCCAGACGGCGTCGAAGGGCGATCCGGACTTTGGAATGATGCGCGTGAAAACCTCGACATCGCCGCGCGCGCCGCGCGGAATGGCGCGAATGACGCGAATTTCGGAATCTTCGAACGCGAAGAGATTATTCGTATAGGTCGCCACCACCCAGGTTGGGAAGACCGCCATATAGGCCCGGTACTGGTCCGCATCGATATCCTTCTTGTGACGGCGGATGAGATACTGGCCGATATAATTCACATCGAAATTTTCAGCGAGCATTTCGTTCAGTGCCGCGCGGGTCTGGGGGCTGTTGGCACTGCCAGAGCGGATGACAGCGAACGCCTCGCTGGACAGGGTGTCGATAAACTTCGCAGCGGCCTTGGCATCGCTTTCGCTCGCCGCCTGCGCATAAGCGGGCGCGGCGGACATAAGAGCTGCGGGGGCGGTCAATGCGGCCAAAGCGAGCGCGATTGCGGACGACTTGATGGTCATGGGGAATTCTCCTTGATGTGATCTGCGCCGGGGGCTGAACGCGCCTGGCAACCACTTGCGATATTCAATTCCGTATGGGCCGCCTTGGTTCCCCTCCCGCGCGGAAAATCACGTATGGAGCTTCGCATTTCCAGGCCGTCCGTCACTGATCGACCTATCGCAAATTCGCGATGAATTCCGCCTGAACCCTCCGATGGAAAAACGGGCGCGGTACGGCGGGACACCAGTCCCGGCATACCCACGCCCGTCCGCATGGCCATTCGAATGAGAGTCAGTAGCGGCGCAGCAGACCCACAAGCTTTCCCTGAATCTGTACCTGGCTCGCCCGGTAATTCTGCGGGCGATATTCCGAATTGGCCGGGTCCAGACGGATCATGTCGCCATTCTTGTTCAGCGTTTTCAGCGTGGCATCGTTATTGTCGATCAGGGCAACGACGATATCGCCGGTACGGGCATCGTCACAGCGTTCGATGAGCGCATAATCGCCGTCGAAGATTCCGGCTTCAATCATGGAATCGCCGCTAACCTCCAGCGCGTAATGATCGCCCTTGCCAAGCAGCGATGTCGGCAGGCTAAGCGTTTCGGTGGTTTCCATCGCCTCGATCGGCTGACCGGCCGCGATGCGTCCGTGCAAGGGCACATCGACGATATCCAGCCCGCGATCATTCGCCGCCGGTGCGACCGTTTTCGGCTTCGCTCCGAAATCAATCTTCGTGACCTCAGCCTCTGGCATGCGCAGCACCTCCAGCGCGCGCGCGCGGTTCGGAAGGCGGCGGATGAACTCACGCTCTTCCAGTGCGCTGACCAGACGATGCACACCGCTTTTCGATTTCAGGTCCAGCGCTTCCTTCATTTCCTCGAACGAAGGGGAAACGCCCGTCTTCCTGAGACGTCCGTCGATAAATCTTAGCAGTTCGAATTGCTTCGCAGTCAACATTGTTCGTGCTCCGTTCCCATGAACATGTAGGGAACGGGTAGGGGGTGAATCAGGTCCTGTCAAGCCTGATGAACGGTACCGAATCGCCGGTTTTGCTGGCCTTGACGAATGGCGGACGCACGATGAGCGCGTTCGCGCGCGCAAGCACGGCAAGCTGGGCGCTGTCCTGCGTGGCCAGGGGCGTAATCCGGTCCGCCTCCAGATGCGCGCGAAGATGGTCGCGGCGATCGCCATTTCCAGGCAGGGGACTGCCCAATATCGCGGTTTCGGCGGTCTCGCACACGTCGACGCCCTGCATTCGCTGCAGCACCGGACGGGCGAACAAGAGCGTGCAGACATAGGCCGATACCGGATTTCCAGGCAGGCCGATAATGCGCGTCTGGCCCATGCGGCCCGCGATGAGCGGCTTTCCCGGCTTGATGGCGATGCGCCAGAATTCAAGCGTCGCCCCGGCCGCCTTGAGCGCCGCCCTGACGAGGTCATGATCGCCGACCGACGCACCGCCGATGGTCAGCAGCATGTCGAAATCCCCGGCGCGGCGAATCGCATCGGTAATCGCGCCAAGATCATCGGGCACGATCCCGAAATCCGTGACATCGGCACCGTCCTGTTGCAACTGCGCTGTTATCATCGGTCCGTTTCCGGCGACGATCTGTGCGGGGCCGGGACGCGTTCCGGGCGGAACCAGTTCGTTTCCGGCGGCGATGACGGCGATGCGCGGGCGGCGGTGGACGGTAAGCCGGGCATGTCCCGCCGCCGCCGCAAGGCCGATGACCGCCGCCGTGACGCGGCTTCCTGCGGGAAGAAGCGGCATGCCTTCGCTGAAATCATTCCCTTCGGGGCGGATATGTGCGCCCTTGCGGGGTGGGCCGTCACCCGTGAGGGTCAGGATGTCACCGCCGCGCACTGCATCCTCCTGCACGACAACGGTATCGGCACCGGACGGAACGGGCGCGCCGGTGAAAATACGGACGGCCTCACGGGTGTTCACAGATCCTGAAGAGGCCGATCCGGCCGCGCTTTCCCCAATGACGGTCCACGGACCGGGCATGTCCGTCCATCTGATGGCATAGCCATCCATGGCGGAGGCGGGAAAGGGCGGCTGGGTAAGCCCGGCCGCCAACGGTTCCGCAAGGATACGGCCGATGGCATCATCAAGCGCGACGCGCTCGGCGGGCAGAGGCTTCGTACCGGCAAGCAGCCGGTCCAGAGCCTCCTGATACTCAAGCATCCGGAGCGTGCCAGTCACCAGATTTGCCGCCATGCTTTGACAGCAGGCGGATGCCCTCAATGCGCATGGCCTTATCGAGCGCCTTTGCCATGTCGTAGATCGTCAGCAGCGCGATGGAGCAGGCGGTCATCGCCTCCATTTCGACGCCGGTTCCAAATGTCGTCGCGGCGGCGGCGCTGGCGTGAACGCCGCCGTCTTCCAGAACCAGGTCCACGGACACGGAGGTCAGCGGCAACGGGTGGCAGAGCGGGATGAGATCAGCGGTTTTCTTCGCGGCCATGATCCCGGCGAGACGCGCGGCGGCAAGAACGTCGCCCTTGGGTACGGCACCATCGGCGATTGCCTGACGAGCGTCCGCCGACATCAGGATGCGCCCCTCCGCGACCGCGACCCGCCGGGTGACCGCCTTTCCCGAGATATCGACCATATGGGCATGGCCGCTTTCATCGAGATGCGTCAGCCTAGCCACCGATGAGCGACCGTGTGGCGGTGCCGACATCCTCTTCGCGCATCAGGGTCTCTCCCACCAGGAACGCCTTTGCCCCCGCGGCGGCGAGCCGGTCGAGATCGTCAATATGCGTGAGGCCGCTTTCACTTATGACGAGCCGGTTCCTCGGGACCATCGGCGCAAGCCGCTCGGTGGTCGCAAGATCGACCGCCAAGGTTTTCAGATTGCGATTGTTGATGCCGATCAGGCGGGATTTCATCTTCAGCGCCTGTTCGAGTTCGGCCTCGTCATGTACCTCGATGAGCACCGCGAGCCCCTGCTCGATGGCGAGCATTTCAAGATCCCGCGCCTCGAACGGATTGAGTGCCGCCATGATAAGCAGGATGCAGTCCGCGCCCATCACACGACTCTCCACGACCTGATAGGGGTCGACGATGAAATCCTTGCGCAGGATCGGCAGGTTCACGGCCGCGCGCACCGTGGTCAGATGTTCATCGCTCCCCTGGAACCACTTGTCCTCCGTCAGAACCGAAAGACATGCGGCGCCGCCATTCATATAGGCGCGCGCGAGCTTCACGGGATCGAAATCGTCCCGGATCAATCCCTTGGATGGGCTCGCCTTTTTCAGTTCGGCGATGAGGGCATGGCGGCCCTGAACCGCCTCGATCGTCGCAATGAAGTCGCGTGGCGGCGGCATGTTCGAGGCCTTCGCCATCAAAACGGGATAGGGTGCCTCTCGCTTCCTCGTGCGCAGCTGGGTGCGCTTGTAATTGACGATTTCATTCAGCGTATCGCTCACCTGAAGGCTCTCCACTGTTCGAATTTGTCTTTCGCCGCGCCGTCATCGAGCGCGGCCACCGCGACTGCGGCTGCATCGGCCAAATTGTCTGATATTCCCGCGACTACTAGCGCAGCAGCGGCGTTGAGGACAGTGATATCGCGATACGCGCCGATTTCGCCATCGAGAAGCCGCAGCAGTGCCGCCGCATTTTCCTGTGGCGTGCCGCCGCGCAGTGCCTGCATGTCGTGCCGGGACAGCCCCGCATCGGCGGGACTGACCGTCACATCATCTATCCTGCCGTGGTCAAGCCGACCTGCAACGCTGGTGCCGGTGACCGTCAGTTCGTCAAGACCGTCATGGCCGTGCACCACCATCGCCCGTTCAGCGCCAAGGCCGAGCAATGCCTTTGCCAGCGGCCTTGTCCATTCCGGCGAGAAAACGCCGACCAGCTGGCGCGTGACGCCCGCAGGATTGGACAGCGGCCCCAGCAGGTTGAAAATCGTGCGGCGGCCAAGCGCCTTTCGCACCGGCGCGACACGGGCCATGACGGGGTGGTGACGCGCGGCGAACAGGAAACCGATGCCAACCTCGGAAATCGACGCCTCCAGCCGATCAGGTGCCAGGTCGAGGCTGAGCCCAAGGCAAGAGAGCACATCGGCGGCACCCGATTGCGAGGACGCGGCGCGATTGCCGTGTTTCGCGACGGGCACGCCGCAGGCCGCGACAAGGATCGCCACCGCGGTGGAAATATTGCGTGTGTGCATGCCATCGCCGCCCGTGCCGCATACGTCGATGGCATGCGCAGGCGCATCAACGCGGACCATATGGGCGCGAAGCACGCCCGCGGCCGCGACGATCTCAGAGACTGTTTCGCCGCGCTCCGCCAGGCCGACAAGAAACCGCGCAATGTCGGCATCCTCAATGCGCCCGGCGAGAATCGCGGAAAATGCCGCCTCCGGATCGCGGAGCGGGTGTTTCGGGTCGGGCAGCTTCATTCGGAAAGGCCCGCGACCTTCAGGAAGGTCTTCAGGAGGTCATGGCCATGTTCGGTCGCGATGCTTTCCGGGTGGAACTGCACGCCGTGCAGCGGCAGGTCCGGGTGACGCAGCCCCTGAATGACGCCGTCTTCGGAATGTGCATTGGCAATCAGCGGCGCGGGCGGGCTTTCCACGATCAGCGAGTGATAGCGGGTGACTTCATAAGGGCTCGGCAGGCCCGCGAAGACGCCGGTACCGTCATGGGTGACGGGGGACGTCTTGCCATGCATGACCTGGGGCGCACGGATGACATTACCGCCAAAATGCTGCGCCATCGCCTGATGGCCAAGGCATACGCCAAGCAGCGGGATACGGTTTTCAGCAAGCAGCGGGATCAGCGCGAGCGAAATGCCCGCCTCGTTCGGTGTGCAGGGGCCAGGGGAAATCAGCACCGCTGCCGGACCGCGCGCAATGGCATCCGCCGCCGTCAGCGCATCGTTCCGCTCGACCTGAACTTCCGCGCCCAGCTCCTGCAGATAATGCACGAGATTATAGGTGAAGCTGTCGTAATTATCGATGACGAGGATCATAGGGCGGCGTTCTACACCAATTTTCCGCGCGCGCGAACGCGGGATTGAAAATCACGCCGGTCGCGCGTCATTGCCCAAAACCCGCTTCGCCGGCACGCTTCAGCGCTTCGCGGGCGGCGGCGACCAGCGCGCCTGCTTTGGCGTGGCATTCGCGCAGTTCATAGGCGGGGTCGGAATCGGCGACGATGCCCGCGCCGGCCTGGATGTGCATCTGGCCGTCCTTGATGACGGCGGTTCTCAGCACGATGCAGCTGTCCATGTCACCGGCGGGACTGAAATAGCCGACGCCGCCCGCATAGGCACCGCGGCGTTCGGGTTCGAGCTCGGCGATGATCTGCATGGCGCGGACCTTTGGCGCGCCCGAGACGGTGCCGGCGGGAAAGCCCGCCATCAGCGCGTCGATCGCGTCCCTGTCGTCGGCAAGTTCGCCGCGCACATTGGAGACGATGTGCATCACATGACTGTAAAATTCGACAATCTCCCGCTCCGTCACTGACACGCTGCCCGGCGCGGCGACGCGGCCCACATCGTTGCGGCCGAGGTCGAGGAGCATGAGGTGCTCGGCACGCTCCTTGGGGTCCGCAAGCAGGCTGGCGCGATTGGCTTCGTCCCCTTCGGCATTGTCTCCTCGCGGGCGCGTGCCGGCGATGGGGCGCAGGGTGACCTCGCCCGCCCGCACACGGACCAGGATTTCAGGACTGGACCCGACCAGCGCGAAATCCGGCATGTCCAGCATGTAGAGGAAGGGCGAAGGATTGATGCGGCGCAGCGCGCGGTAGAGCTCCAGCGGCGGCAGCGGGAAATCCATGCTGAACCGCTGGGCCAGGACCACCTGAAAAATGTCGCCCGCGAGGATATACTCCTTCGCGGTCCTGACCATGTCGGCGTAGCGTTCCGGGCTTATGTTCGGGACCAGCTCGCCGCCCGGCAGTTCCGTTGGCGAGTGGCTGCGATCGAGTGGACCCGACAGCCGCGCCTGCGCGGTCTCGATCCGTTCGGCGGCGCGGGCATAGGCGGCATCCGCGCCGAGCTTGCCGGGGTAGACGGGGGCGGCAATGAACAGCGTGTCCTTCAGCCGGTCGAAAACCAGCAGCAGGGCAGGGCGGACGAACATCATGTCCGGCAGGCCGATACCTTCGCCATCCGCCGATGGTACCGGCTCGATCAGGCCGATGCTCTCATAGCCAAGATAACCGACCAGCGTGGAAAAGGCCGGCGGGAGCGCATCGGGGACGTCCATGCGGCTGCCCGCCACCAGCTGTCGAAGGACGGAGAGAGGCGCGCCGGGCTCCGGCTGCCAGGCGTCCTTGTCATCGGCGAAATCGCGGTTGATCCAGCAGTCCCGGCCCTCCGCGCGAAAGGCGAGGTCGGGGTCGAAACCGAGCATGGAATAGCGGCCGCGTACCGTGCCGCCCTCGACCGATTCCAAGAGGAACGCGCCTGATTTCGCCCGGCCAAGTTTCAACATCGCGCCGACCGTCGTGTCGGTATCGGCGACAGTCTCGCTCCAGACGAGCTGCGGACGGCCCGCATCGTAAATACGGGCAAAGTCGGACTTGCCAGGCGCGATCATGCCCGTGCCGTCAGGACGAAAGGCGGAGCGGGAGCGTGGTCATTCGCCGGAAAGTTCCGTACCGCTGTACCGCGCTTCGACTTCGTTCATCGCATTGGGGAACCGCTCGACACCTGCCTGCTGGGTGATCGCGTTCGAAAACGCCATCTGCAATTCGCGTGCGGTCGCGTCACGCAGCTGCGTGCGCAGCGAGGTGACGAAGCTGGGCGCGTCCTCGATCTTGCCCGGCACGATGTCGGTGGTGGCAACGACCACCACGGCG
Organism: Pacificimonas pallii; assembly: GCF_019204005.1. Lineage (GTDB taxonomy): Bacteria > Pseudomonadota > Alphaproteobacteria > Sphingomonadales > Sphingomonadaceae > Pacificimonas > Pacificimonas pallii. The sequence goes on from NZ_JAGSPA010000002.1 coordinate 386,548, forward strand.
CCGCGTTCCGGGTCCGCAACGGCGCGGACGTCGCCCTTGTCCTGCACGAAACCCAGCGTCAGTGCCGCGGGCACCTGTCCGTTCTGCGCGGCCAGTTCGACACGGCGCAGCGTCAGATCCTGGGATGGCGGCATGCGGCGCTGGCGCAGTTCCGCGTCCATATCGCCGCCGCCCCTGACCACTTCCGCCACGGCTTCGGCGGCTTCGGTGGCGGCCGCGATCTGGCGTTCGGCGATAAGCTGCTGCCGTACCTGATCGCGGATCAGGTCGAGCTTTACAGGAGCGGAGGCAATGATCTCCTCCGTCTTCACCACCGCGAAAACGCCATCGCCGATTTCGGCGGCGACGGGGTCTTCATCGTCGGCATATTCGAAGACAGTGGCGAGGACCGGAGCGTCACGCGCAGGCAGCGCGAATTGCGGCTGGTCAGGCGTACGTCCGGCCTGCGTCAGCGCAGGAGGGGTTTGCAGCTCGAACCGCTGTTCCGCCGCGATCTCCTTCAACGACGCGCCTTCGGCAATCGCATCTTCGATGGCGCCGATTCGATCGGCAAGCAATGTCTCCGCCCTGTCGTCGATCAGGCGCTGGCGAATTTCGTCGCGAACCTCGGCGAGGGCGCGGCCGGGAACCGGCTCAACACCGTCGACGATCGCGACGCGCCAGCCGAAATCGCTTTGCAGGGGGCCGATGACGGCGCCTTCGTCGGCAGCGAACGCGGCATCGGCGAACTCCTGATCGGACGAGGCGGCCAGGCTGGCCTGGGACATCGCTTCCAACGAGAGATCGTCCGCGGTCAGCGACAGCATGTCGGCGGCGACGGCGGCGAAGGTTTCGCCGGATACCACACGCTTGGCGAATTCCTTGGCCTGCGCCTCGGTGGGCACGATCGCCTGTTGCAGGCTGCGCGCCTCGCTTGCGCCGTAAAGGGCGGAACCTGCCTCATAAGCCGCGACGATTTCGTCGTCGGTAATCTCGATACCTTCCGCCAGCGCCGCGCGGTCGATGATGGCGTAGCTGAAGCGGCGGCGTTCCGGGATGGTAAAGCGCGAAAGATTGTCCTGATACCAGCCTTCGATATCCTCCTCCGTTGGCTCCGGCTGGTCTTCGAACCTGGCAAAGGGAACGAAGCCGATTTTCAACGAGCGCTGTTCCAGCTGATAAAGGGCAATCGGCTCGGCAAGACCGGCAGGCACATTGCCCGTATCGGCGACGATCGACAGGACGTGGCGGCGCATCACATCGTCCGACATGTCGATGCGCAGGCTGTTCTCGTCGATATTCTGGGCGGCGAGGACCTGGCGATAGCTCTGCTCGTCAAACTCCCCTGTGGGGCCGCGAAAAGCCTCCATACTGGCGATTTCCGCATCCACGAGGCGCTTTGACGTACCGAGGCCAAGCGTCTCCGCGAACTGCTTCAGCGCAACGGCGCCGATCAGACGGTCAAGCGTCGCGGCAAGACCGCCCTCCGCAATGACCTGATCCGCCGTGATCTGCGGGTTTTCCTGCCGCACGATCTGCAGCGTCCGGTCGAACTGGCTTGTCAGGCGCGTCACGGAAATTTCCTCGTCGCCGACCTTGGCCACTGTGCCAGACGCCGGGCCGCCGAGCGGATTGCCCATGCCGACAATGACGAAAGCGACCAGCACCAGACCCAGAAGGGCCAGCATGATCGGATTGCGAAGGGCACGGCGGAGAGCGGAAATCATGTTCAAGGCCTCAACATCGAAAGGTGGCGCAACTGGACACGCGCTTATAGAGCGCATCAGCGTATCGGCAAGATGAAGGGAAATGAACGATAATGGCGAAGAACATGCTGATTGCGGGCAATTGGAAGATGAATGGCACGCATGCCGATCTGGCGGGGCTGGGCGCGTTTGCCGGGCTGGCCGACAGGGCGCGGGACGGCGTGTCGGTGGCGCTGGCGGTTCCCCATACGCTGGTATTCTCCGCCGCGCAGCTGAGCGCGGACACCAGCCTGTCGATCGGCGGTGAGGATTGCCATCATAAGGAATCGGGCGCGCATACCGGCTGCGTCTCTGCCGCGATGCTGCGCGATGCCGGGGCGAGCTTCACGATTCTGGGCCATTCGGAACGCCGCGCCGATCAGGGGGAAAGCGACGCCGACGTCCATGCGAAGGCAGAAGCTGCGCTCGCCGCGGGGCTGGATATCATCATCTGTGTCGGTGAAACGGAAAGCGAACGCGACGCGGGGACGGCGCAGAGCGTTGTCGGAACGCAGCTCGCCGGATCAGTGCCCGATTGCGATACCGCGCGGCTGACCATTGCGTATGAGCCGGTCTGGGCGATCGGTACCGGACGCACGCCGACGCCGGACGACGTCGCCGCCATGCACGATCATATCCGCGCGGCGCTGGTGTCGCGTTTTGGCGAAGCGGGTGAGAGCGTGCTGATCCTTTACGGCGGATCGGTGAAGGCGGCGAACGCGGAAGAGCTTCTTCATGTCAGCAATGTCGGCGGCGCGCTTGTGGGCGGCGCGAGTTTGACGGTCGCCGATTTCGCGCCGATCGTGGAGGCGGCCTGACGGGCAGCGCCTGAACGAAGGGGCCGAAGCGAAGCGCGGGCAGCCTTGCGCGGAACGGCGCGGGCATTATATGCGCGTGCACCATGTCAGACGCTCTCAACACCTTCGTCCTCGTGATCCACTCGCTGCTCGCGGTGGCGCTCGTATCCGTCATCCTGATGCAGAAGTCGGAGGGCGGCGCCCTTGGTATCGGCGGCGGCCCCGGCGGCCTGATGTCGGCGCGCGGCGCAGGCAATCTGCTGACCAAGGCCACGGCATGGCTGGCGGTGATTTTCATCGGGACCAGCCTTGCGCTGGCGATCCTCGCCGCCAATGGCCGCGACATTTCCGCGATCGACACATCGCTGGCGAGTGACCCGACCGCCGCGGCGCCGGGCATCGCGGACGATGTGCAGGGCACCGATGCCGACGATCCCGCGCTCGCGACACCGGCACCGGCGCTCGATGATGTTCCCTTCGCCATTCCGGGCAGTGACGGTGCCGCGGGACTGACGCCGGAACAGGGCGCAGCGACCGATGAGGATGTCCCTCTCGCGCAATAATTTCCTTTAATCTGTAAATCGGGGGTGGCGAATCTAGCCGGTCCCGGACTATAGCCGTCCTCCCATGGCGCGGTTCATTTTCATCACCGGCGGCGTGGTTTCCTCGCTTGGCAAAGGTCTTATGGGTGCCTCTTTGGCGGCCCTGTTGCAGGCGCGCGGCTACAAGGTCCGCATCCGTAAATTCGATCCCTATCTGAACGTCGATCCGGGGACGATGTCGCCCTATCAGCACGGCGAGGTCTACGTCACGGACGATGGCGCGGAGACCGATCTCGACCTTGGTCATTATGAACGCTTCACGGGAGTGCCGGGGCGGCAGTCCGACAACATCACTTCTGGCCGGGTCTATTCGGACATTATCGCCAAGGAACGTCGCGGCGATTTTCTGGGCGCGACGGTGCAGGTCATTCCGCACGTCACCGACGCCATTCAGGATTTCGCGAAAAACCTGACCGAGGATCTGGATTTCGTGCTGTGCGAAATCGGCGGTACGGTCGGCGATATTGAATCGTTGCCCTTCATCGAGGCGATCCGCCAGTTGAGGAATGGCGTCGGCGAAGAGAATGTCTGCTTCATTCACGTCACGCTGGTGCCGTACATCGCGGCGGCGGGCGAACTGAAGACGAAACCGACACAGCACAGCGTCAGGGAACTGACCTCGCTTGGCATTCAGCCCGATGTCCTGGTGTGCCGCTGCGAGCATGAATTGCCGCAGGAGGAACGCCGCAAGATCGCGCTGTTCTGCAATGTCCGCAAGGAAGCCGTGATTCCGGCGCTCGACGCCCGGTCAATCTATGACGTTCCCCTGCAATATCATCGGGAGGGGCTGGACCGGGAGGTTCTGCGTTCCTTCGGCATCGAGCCGGAGGGCAGCCCGGACCTCAGCCGGTGGGAGGACATTGCCGAGCGCATCTCGCATGCCGAAGGCGAGGTCACTATCGGTATCGTCGGGAAATATACCGGTTTGCAGGACGCCTATAAGTCATTGCAGGAGGCGCTGGTTCATGGCGGTTTCGCGAATCGCGTGAAGGTGCATATCCGCTGGCTGGACAGCGAGCTGTTCGAAGGGGATGCGCCCAGCGTCGAAGCCCTGGAGCCCCTGGATGCGATCCTTGTGCCGGGTGGGTTCGGCAGCCGTGGATCGGAAGGCAAGATCGCCGCGATCAGATTTGCGCGTGAACGTAAGGTCCCGTTCTTCGGTATTTGCCTGGGCATGCAGATGGCATGCATCGAGGGGGTTCGGGCCGGCGGTGCCCTGAACGCCTCCACCACTGAATTTGGCGACACCGGAGAACCGGTCGTGGGCCTGATCACGGAATGGATGACGGAGGAAGGCCTGGAAACGCGCGAGGAGGGCGGCAATCTTGGTGGCACCATGCGGCTGGGTGCCTATCCCGCCATGCTGAAGGAGGGCAGCCTTATCGCCAAAATCTATGGCACCACGGAAATCAGCGAGCGGCACAGGCACCGCTATGAAGTCAATAACGCCTATCGTGACGCGCTGGAGGCCGACGGACTTACATTTTCAGGCAGCAGCCCGGACGGTCTGTTGCCTGAAACGGTGGAACGCGACGACCATCCCTGGTTCATCGGCGTTCAGTTTCATCCGGAACTGAAGTCAAAGCCTTTCGACCCACATCCGCTGTTCGCGAGCTTTGTCGAAGCCGCGGTGAAACAGAGCCGACTGGTTTAGCGAAAAGACTCATTCCGGTTTGCCAGCGGGTGCGGTCCAACCATCGCCAGCGATCCGGGATATCCACCGGGCACGTCTCGGCGAAGATATGCGGTGAGGGGCTTTCCATCTCGTCGCGCGGCAGAAAAAAAGGCCGCCACCTCCCCCGAGCTGGCGGCCTTCTCACTTCGCCGTGACGAGACCTGATACCGCTAAAAGGTGCATGGTAAGGCGGGTTTGAACAAGCGGAATCGCAAATGCGGGTGGATTTCGCGCGGCACTGTTGCCGCGCCGCAACGCACTTTCCCCATTTGCATCCGCGCTGACTGCTTGCGTGCGCCCGTGCCCGTGCTAACAGCGCCAACATCATGCGCATGTCCCGAACCTATGTCCCCGTCCTTCGTGAAACCCCTTCGGATGCGGAGATCGTCAGCCACCAGCTGATGCTGCGGGCCGGCCTGATTCGCCAGACGGCGGCCGGTATTTATGCGTGGCTGCCGCTGGGGCTCCGCGTGTTGCAGAAGATCGGCGATGTCGTTCGCGCCGAACAGGAGCGGGCGGGGGCGGCGGAAATGCTGATGCCGACCATTCAGGCGGCGGACCTGTGGCGGGAATCGGGGCGCTATGACGCTTATGGGCCAGAGATGCTGCGCATCAAGGACCGGCACGACCGCGACATGCTGTACGGCCCCACGAATGAAGAGATGATCACGCAGCTGTTCATGTCGGAAACGAAGAGCTACCGCGATTTGCCCAAGACGCTGTATCATATTCAATGGAAGTTTCGCGACGAGCGCCGTCCGCGCTTCGGTATCATGCGGGGCCGCGAGTTCCTGATGAAGGACGCGTATAGCTTCGACCTGGACGAAGACGGGATGCGGGCGAGCTATCAGGCGCAGTTCCGGGCTTATCTGCGTACATTCGCGGCGCTCGGCCTGAAAGCCGTGCCGGTACGCGCGCCATCGGGGCCGATAGGCGGCGATATGAGCCATGAGTTCCACGTGCTCGCCGATACGGGCGAAAGCGCCATTTTCTACGATGCGGAGCTTGAGAATATTTCCATCGAAGACCCGGACGCGGTCGAGAAACTGTCCGCGACCTATGCGATGGAAGAGGAAGAGCACGCAAAGGTCACCGATTGTCCCGTGCCGGCCGAGCGCCTGCTGAAGCGGCGCGGAATCGAGGTGGGGCACATCTTCGCGTTCGGCACCAAATATACCGAGGCGATGGGCTTTTCGGTGCAGGGCAGGGACGGCGCGACCGTGCATCCGCTCATGGGTAGCTACGGCGTCGGTGTCTCGCGCCTGATGGGGGCGATCGTCGAGGCGTGCCACGATGATGACGGCATTGTCTGGCCGGAACAGGTGGCGCCATATCGCGCCGGTCTGATCAACCTGCGGCAGGGGGATGAGGCGTGCGATGCGATGTGCGAGACGCTGTATGGCCAGATGCGGGATGCCGGTGTTGAGACGCTGTATGACGACCGCGACGAACGCGGCGGATCGAAATTCGCGTGCATGGATGTGATCGGCCTGCCCTGGCAGGTGATCGTCGGCCCGCGCGGTGTGAAAACGGGTGTGGTCGAAGTCAAGAACAGGCGGACGGGCGAAAAAGCTGAACTGTCGCCGGAAGACGCGCTTGCCAAGGTGCTGGCCTGATGCCTGGCCTGCGCCGCCGCCTGCCGATGCCACGTTCGATGTCCATCGTCCCGAGCGCAGTCGAGGGACGCGCGGTGACCCTTGACCGCGCTCGGGACGATAATGTTCAAGGCAATGCGTCCTTATGATCACCGCCTACGAACGCACCCTGGCGCGGCGTTATCTGCTGCCGGCGCGCGGGGAAGGGTTCATTTTCCTTGTCGCGGTGATCTCGCTGATCGCCGTGGCGCTGGGCGTGGCGGCGCTGATCGCGGTGATGTCGGTGATGAACGGGTTTCGCGCGGAGCTGTTCGAGCGGATTAATGGCCTGAATGGCGATGCCGTGGTGCAGGGCTATGACGGGCGGCTGCCGGACTGGGAGCCATTGATCGAGGATATTTCCGCGCTGCCCGGCGTGACGCAGGCCGTGCCGATCATCGAGACGCCGCTGCTCGCCAGCCATCGCAACCGCGCCGAGGGCGTCCTGCTGCGCGGCATAAGGCAGCGGGATCTCAACCTGATTCCGCAGCTGGCAGAGGGTGTGGTCGCGGGGCGGCTTGAGGATGTCTATCGCGGGGAGGAACCGCGCGTGGCCATTGGCGCGCGGCTTGCCGAGGCCATGGGTGCGACGGTCGGCGATACGATCAGCCTGATTTCACCCGAAGGGCAGGTGACGCCCTTTGGTACCACCCCGCGCATCGTGCCCTATGAAGTCGCCGCGATCTTCGAGGTCGGTATTTTCGAATATGACAAGGCCTTTGTCCTGATGACGCTGGAGGATGCGCAGCTCTATCTGCGGATGGGCGACGATGTCGGTCAGATCACGATCAATACCGTGTCGGCGGACGATGTCGAAACGATCCTGGCACCGGTCCCGGATATGATCCTGGGCCGCGGAGAGATGCGCGACTGGCGGCAGCTGAACGGCGTATTGTTTCAGGCGCTGACGGTCGAGCGGACGGTGATGTTCGTTGTCGTCGGATTCATCATCCTGGTGGCCTGCTTCAACATCCTGACGAGTCTGATTATGCTGGTGCGCGCGAAGACGAAGGATATTGCGATCCTGCGGACCATGGGGGCGGGGCGGGGCGCGATGATGCGTGTCTTCGTCACTGTCGGCACGCTGATCGGCGGCGCGGGGATCGCGCTGGGGCTGGTCCTTGGGTTCACCTTTCTGACGTTCCGTCAGAATGTGGTGGAGGGCATTGGCGCGCTGACAGGGGTGAATTTGTGGGACCCCTCGATCCGCTATTTGACCGAACTGCCCGCCCGGACAGAACCTGTGGAAGTCATCGCCATTTGTCTGATCGCGCTGGCGCTGAGCTTCCTCGCGACCCTTTATCCCGCGTGGAAGGCGGCGAACACCGACCCGGTCGAGGTGCTGCGTTATGAATAAGGACGCGCCGGGCGAAGACGTGCTGTCGGTGACGGGGCTGTCGCGAAGCTTCACGCAGGGACATGTGACGATCGAGGTGCTGCGCGGCGTCGATTTCAGGATCGCGCCCGGCGAAATCGTCGCGCTGCTCGGCCCGTCCGGCAGCGGCAAGTCGACCATGTTGCAGGCGATCGGGCTGCTGGAAGGGGGTTTTGGCGGTACGATCGCGATTGACGGCGAACAGGTCGAAAAGGCCGATGCCGCGACCCGGACGCGTGTGCGGCGGGAGAAGCTGGGCTTCGTCTATCAGTTCCATCACCTGCTGCCGGACTTCAACGCGGAAGAAAATGTCGTGATGCCGCAGCTGATCGCCGGACGAAAACGCGCCGCGGCAGAGGAGCGTAGTCGCAAACTATTGACCGAACTGGGCCTTGGCGAGCGGCTGACGCACCGCCCAAGCCAGCTGTCGGGCGGCGAGCAGCAGCGCGTCGCCGTGGCGCGGGCGCTGGCGAACGATCCCGTGCTTGTCCTGGCCGATGAACCGACGGGCAATCTCGACGAGGCGACGTCGGAACGGGTGCTGGGCGAGTTTCTGAAAGTCGTGCGCGGCAAGGGCAGTGCCGCCCTGATCGCGACGCACAATACAGCGCTCGCACGGCAGATGGACCGGATCGTCGAACTGCATGAGGGGCGCCTCGTTTAGCGGGCCATGAATGGGGTTTCTGGAACACCGCCATCGTGCTGACTGTCGAATATTCTTACACTTTTGTTTTCGCTTCACGTCGAAAGTGTGAAACATCATGCGCTTAGCGGATTGGCACGAAGCTTGCTTTATTAACGGCAAACAGACGATCCGTCGGTATGCCATGTGGGCAGCGTTCGGTTCACGTCATCTTAGGAGCAGATCATGTCGGTGTTTTCCAAGAGCATTCTTCTTATCGGTACGACCATCGCCCTTGGCGCGTCCACTGCGGCGGTGGCAACGCCGCTATGTGCGGATGGCGGATATGGTCCCGGCGACTATGCTTGTCTGTATGACGGCCTGAAAGGCAATACGAACGACAACACCGCGAATGTGCAGGCGGCGATTCTGGCTGCGACCAGCAACGCGGTCATTTTGACTCAATATGGCAAGAGCGACGCCAACGGCGCGCTGTTTACATTTACGAATGCGACATTTTCCGGCGGTGAATGGGACTTTTCATCGCCTGATACGAATTTCAGCATTCTGGATGACGCCCTCGCGGCGACCTATATCACTGTGAAGGCGGCCAATGATTTCATCCTCTTTCATTATGAGGATGGTATCAGTGCGGGAAGCCTGGTCACGGACATCGTTAATAATGGCGGGAAAATCGCCGATATTTCACACGTGACGTTCTGGAATATGGTATCGAACGATCCTGGCCCCAGTAACAGTGTGCCCGCACCGGGTGCGCTCGGCCTGCTGCTGCTGGGTGTTGGCGGGCTTGTTGCGGCGCGGCGCAAGGCCTGATCCACAGGCACGTGTAAGCGGGCCGGTTAAATATAAAGGGGGCGGTTGCCTGGTCCTTTGGGACAAGGCTGCCGCCCCCTTATTTTGCGCAACTAGCGAAGATGCCGGTTTTCGCGACGATGCGTCATGCATGACTTCGACGTTGTCTTCATGTTTGGCAATGCCGCCTGTTTGGAAAGCGCCGCCGAACCTGCCGCGGACAGCAAGGTGATGGCGGATCGGACGGCGGCAGCCTTGGCTTTCCTTCGCGCGGTACGGCGACTGTAGTGCGCGCGGTCTGCCGCACTTGCCCCAATCACCGGCAAGACCCGCGCGGCGATGGTCTTTGATAAAATGAGCGAAGGGAACGCGAATAATTTCAAAGCACGCAGCACATCGGTTTCATCGCTGCCACCGCCCCGTTGATCTTCATCCTGTCATTCTTTGCTTGACCGGCGACTCGCGGCGTGATTCAAGTCGGGCAGGATGAGAATTTCCGACGCCTTTCGAGAGACCTGGGAAAGTCATGTGCGGCCCGTGCTGGCGCCGTCGCTGTTTCTGGTCGTTCTCGCTTTCTTCGGCTGGCATTCGCTGGCCGGCGACACCGGACTGCTGGCGCTGGGCGGCTATAAAGAGAAGCAGGCGCAGCTGGAGATCGAGGCCGCCGCGCTGGCCGAGGAACGCGCGCAGCTGGAGCATAAACTGTCCCTGCTGGGTGACCGGGTCGAAGCGGATTATGGCGAAGAACTGGTGCGGCAGAAGCTGGGCCTGATCCACGATGACGAGATGATCGTGCGCCTGAAAGACTGAAACTGCGAATCGGTCTTATTCGCACATCCAATCGATCGTTCCGGGCGTGCGGCCTGGTTTTCTTAAATGTTCATTTCGAACCCATTTGGTTGCCAATATTTTTGAGTAGAACTTTTTACATGTTCTGCCATTGTAGCGCCGCCTTTGCTTGGCTAGCAGCAGGCTGAGGCAGTTGCACAAGGGATGCGGTATGGCACCGAAAAAGGCGGCGAGAAAGCAGACGAAGACGGAACCATCGCGGGTCAGGGTCAGCGAGGCCCGTCCGGGTCTCGATCCTATCGAAGCCCCGGGCCGCTATGAAGCGACGCGCGAAGAGCTGACGGAATTCTATCGGCAGATGCTGCTGATCCGCCGCTTTGAGGAGAAGGCCGGGCAGCTTTATGGCATGGGTCTGATTGGCGGCTTCTGCCACCTTTACATCGGACAGGAAGCGGTCGTCGTCGGCCTTCAGTCCGCCATGAAGGAGCAGGACAGCGTCATTACCGGCTACCGCGATCATGGCCACATGCTCGCCTGCGGCATTCCCGCCAAGGTCGTCATGGCCGAACTGACCGGCCGCGCCGCGGGTATTTCAAAGGGCAAGGGCGGCTCCATGCACATGTTCAGCGTGGAACACGGCTTTTACGGCGGGCACGGCATCGTCGCGGCGCAGGTGCCGCTGGGTACCGGCCTGGCCTTCGCGCATAAATATAAGGGCGATGACGGCGTCGCGACCACCTATTTCGGTGACGGCGCGGCGAACCAGGGGCAGGTTTACGAGAGCTTCAACATGGCCGAGCTCTGGAAGCTCCCCGTGCTCTACGTCATTGAGAATAACCAATATGCCATGGGCACATCGGTGAACCGCGCATCGGCGGAGCATGAGCTGTTCCGCCGCGGCGAGAGTTTTCGGATCGAGGGCATGCAGGTCAATGGCATGGACGTGCTCGATGTGCGCGGCGCGGGCGATGCGGCCTATGACTGGATCCGTTCCGGCAAGGGCCCGCTGCTCATTGAGATGATGACCTATCGCTATCGCGGCCATTCCATGTCCGACCCGGCGAAATACCGGTCACGCGATGAAGTGACGGACGTCCGCACAAAGCGTGATCCCATTGAAGCGGCGAAGGTGCTGCTGCTGGAAATGGGTGAGACCGAGGACGGGCTGAAGGAACTGGAGAAGATTATCCGCGCTGAAGTCAACGAGGCGGCGGACTTTGCCGAACAGACGCCGGAGCCGGAGCTGAAAGAACTATATACCGACGTGCTGGTGGGGAGCTACGGCTGATGCCTATCGAAATCAAACTGCCTGCGATGTCCCCGACGATGGAGGAGGGCACGCTCGCCAAATGGCTGGTGGCTGAGGGCGACACGGTGGAGCCCGGAGCGCTGCTCGCCGAGATCGAGACCGACAAGGCGACGATGGAGCTGGAAGCGGATGAAGGCGGGACGGTCGCGAAGATCCTGGTCGCCGATGGCACGGAGGATGTGAAGGTCGGCACGCTGATCGCGATCATTGCCCGGGAGGATGAGGACGCCAGTGCCGTGGAGGCGCCGTCCGCTACGGCACCGGCATCCGCCGAGACGCAGCAGGCAGCGGCGACGCCCGATGTCGAGAATGTGACGCCGAAGGCCGGTGAAGACCCCGCAAGCCTGTCCACCGACCCGGAGGTTCCCGAAGGCACGGAGATGAAGCGCCAGACCGTGCGCGAGGCTTTGCGCGATGCGATGGCGGAGGAAATGCGCGCCGACGATACCGTCTTTGTCATGGGCGAGGAAGTTGCGGAATATCAGGGCGCCTACAAGGTGACGCAGGGCCTGCTGGACGAGTTTGGCGACAAGCGCGTCGTCGACACGCCGATCACGGAATATGGCTTTGCCGGTCTGGGTACGGGCGCGGCGATGGGCGGCCTGAAGCCAATCGTCGAGTTCATGACGTTCAACTTCGCCATGCAGGCGATCGACCACATCATCAATTCCGCGGCGAAGACGAATTACATGTCGGGCGGTCAGATGCGCTGTCCCATGGTGTTCCGCGGGCCAAATGGCGCCGCAAGCCGTGTCGCCGCGCAGCACAGCCAGAATTATGGACCGTGGTATGCAAGCGTGCCCGGACTGATCGTGATCTGCCCCTATGACGCCGCGGACGCCAAAGGGCTTTTGCGGGCGGCGATCCAGTCGCCGGACCCGGTTGTGTTCCTGGAAAATGAGCTGCTTTACGGCCAGAGCTTCGACGTGCCGGTCATGGACGACTGGGTGCTGCCCATCGGCAAGGCGCGCACGATGAAGTCCGGGACGGATGTATCGCTGGTCAGCTATTCCATCGGTGTCGGCGTTGCGCTGGATGCCGCCGCCAAGCTGGCGGACGAGGGAATCGACGCAGAGGTCATCGATCTCAGGACCCTGCGACCGCTCGACAAGGCGGCCGTGCTTGCCAGCCTGAGGAAGACGAACCGCATGGTCGTGGTCGAAGAAGGCTGGCCAACCTGCTCCATCGCGTCGGAAATCCAGGCGATCTGCATGGAGGACGGCTTTGATCATCTGGACGCGCCCGTGCTGCGTGTCACGAATGAGGACGTACCGCTGCCCTATGCCGAGAATCTGGAGAAGGCCGCGCTCCTGAAGGTGGAAGACGTCGTGAAGGCGGCGAAACGCGTTTGTTATAAGGACTGATCGAAACGAGTATTGAGTTTTTTCCGCATCCGTCATCCCGGTGCACGCCGGGGGTGACGAAAACGAAAAGGCAAGAAAACTCTTCGGACGATTTAGACGAGGTGAAACCGGAATGCCCATTACCATCACAATGCCTGCCCTGTCGCCGACGATGGAACATGGCACGCTCGCCAAATGGATCGTGAAGCCGGGCGATACCGTTGCACCCGGCGACCTGCTGGCGGAGATCGAGACCGACAAGGCGACGATGGAAGTCGAAGCGGTCGATGAAGGTACGGTCGCGCAGATCCTGATCGATGAGGGCACGGAGGAAGTGGCCGTCGGCACGGCGATCCTGCTGCTGGCCGAAGAGGGTGAGGATGCGGGCGCTGTAAGTGCGGACGCCGCGACGTCGAGCGCGCCCAAGACGGATGCGCGCGAAGAGGACAAGCCGGCTGAGGCGGCTGCGGCCGAGCCGGAACCAAAGGCGGTCCCGGCGCCGAAATCCGCGGATAAGGGGCATGGACGCGAGGCCGCGCTGTCCGGCGACCTGCCGCGCGCGGGCGCCGCGCCCAAGGTGGACGGCGACCGGGTGAACATCACGCCGCTGGCACGCCGCATTGCCGAGGCAAGGGGCCTGGACCTGTCCGCCATCAAGGGCTCGGGCCCGAAGGGCCGCATCGTGAAGGCCGACGTTGCCGATGCGAATGCCGGAGCATCCGCCCCCGCCGCCGCGGCCGCGAAATCCCAGCCATCCGCCGCACCCGCACCGGCGGCGGTGCAGACCGAAGCCAATGCGGATGCGCCGCACGAAATCGTGAAGCTGTCGAATGTGCGCAAGGTGACGGCGCGCCGCCTGACGGAATCGAAACAGACGGTTCCGCATTTCTACCTGACGCTCGACTGTAATCTGGATAAACTCTTGAAACTGCGCGGCGAATTGAACGCCGACCTGGTTGAGAAGGGCGTGAAGCTGAGCGTCAACGACCTCCTGATCAAGGCGCTCGCCGTGGCACTGACAGAGGTGCCGGAGGCGAATGTTCAGTTCGCGGGCGATAATCTGATCAAATATGACCGCGTGGACGTCAGCATGGCGGTCGCCATTGACGGCGGCCTGATCACGCCGATCATCCGCAACGCCGCCGAAAAACGCCTGTCGTCCATCGCGACGGAGTCTAAGGATCTTGCGGGCCGTGCGCGCGAAGGCAAGCTGAAGCCCGAGGAGTTCATGGGCGGTACCTGCTCCATCTCGAACCTTGGCATGTACGGCATCAAGGAATTCGGCGCGGTCATCAACCCGCCGCAGGGCATGATCATGGCCATTGGCGCCGGCGAGAAACGCCCGCATGTCGTCGACGAAGCGGTCAGCATCGCCACCGTCATGAGCGCGACCGGCAGCTTCGACCACCGCGCCATCGACGGCGCAACGGGCGCGGAGCTGATGGCGGCGTTCCAGCGGCTGGTGGAAAGCCCGATGGGGATGCTGGCGTAACGTATTTTCCTCTCCCCTCGAGGGAGAGAACAAGTGGAGCCTGGCAGCGTACTGCATGGCGGAACTTGGCAAGGGCGCCTTGAAATTTGGGAAAGAGATGCGAAATGTCCGCTAATATTTACGACCTCATCGTCCTCGGCTCCGGACCCGGCGGCTATGTCGCGGCGATCCGTGCCGCGCAGCTTGGCCTGAAAACGGCGATCGTCGAGCGGGAAAAGCTTGGCGGGATTTGCCTCAACTGGGGGTGCATCCCGACGAAGGCGCTGCTCAGGTCTTCCGAAGTGAAGCACATGATGGACAATGCGAAGGATTACGGGCTTTCGGCGACGGGGGTCAGTGCGGATCTGGATGCGGTCGTGAAGCGCTCGCGCGGTGTGGCGGGGCAGCTCAATAGCGGCATCAAGCATCTGATGAAGAAGAACAAGATCGACGTTCATGAGGGCGACGGCAAGATCACCGGCAAGGGCAAGCTGTCCGTCACCAAGGACGGCAAGACCACCGACCTTACGGGCGAGCACATCATCGTGGCAACAGGCGCGCGGGCGCGTGAGCTGCCGCATCTGAAGGCGGACGGGAAGCGCGTATGGACCTACCGCCATGCCATGACGCCGACGGAAATGCCGTCGAAGCTGCTGGTCATTGGGTCGGGCGCGATTGGCGTTGAATTCGCCAGCTTCTACAGCGACATGGGCGCGGACGTGACCATCGTCGAGATGATGGACCGGATCGTGCCGGTGGAGGATAAGGACATCTCTGCGCATATGCTGAAACGGCTGAAAGCCGACGGCATGACCATCATGACCGAGGCCGCCGTCGAGAAGATCGATGTCGGCGCGAAGGGCGTGAAGGCGTCGATCAAGGACAGGGCGGGCAAGGTCGATGTGACCGAATTCAGCCATGTCATCCTGGCCATCGGCATTGCGCCCAATACGGAAAATATCGGCCTGGAAGAGCTGGGCGTGAAGACCGATCGCGGGCACGTCGTCAACGACGCCCATGGCAGGACGAACGTGGAGACTGTGTGGGCGATCGGCGATGTCACCGGCGCACCGTGGCTGGCGCACAAGGCGTCACATGAGGGCGTCGTCGCGGCGGAAAGCATCGCGGAACAGCTGGGCAAGGGCAGCGGACATGCGCCGCATCCAATGGACAAGTCCAACATCCCCGGCTGCACCTATGCCCGCCCGCAAATCGCCAGCATCGGCCTGACAGAAGAAAAGGCCAAAGAGGCCGGTCACAAGCTGAAGGTCGGCCGCTTCCCGTTCATCGGTAATGGCAAGGCAATCGCGCTCGGCGAAGCTGACGGCATGGTGAAGACCATCTTTGACGCGGAAACAGGTGAGCTGCTCGGCGCGCACATGATCGGTGCTGAAGTCACGGAGTTGATCCAAGGCTTCGTCGTCGCCCGCCAGCTGGAAACGACGGAGGAGCAGCTGATGCAGACCGTCTTCGCCCACCCGACGCTAAGCGAAATGATGCATGAGAGCGTTCTCGACGCCTATGGCCGGGCACTTCACTACTGATTCCCTGACAGCTTTTGCGTCAGGGAATCAGTAATAACGATTCCGAATTAAGACTTCGGACGGCGACCCGCTGCAAGGAAAGCAATTCCGCCAAGCAGAAATAGCGATCCGGCGGGTGCAGGTACGGCAATGCCCCTTTCCGTTGCCGTGAATGTGCCGGATTCAATCAGGCCATTCTCATCGAAGTACTCCGCTTGTGACAGATTGGCATCATTGAACTGAATGCCTGTGGGAAAGCTGCGCGAAATATCCTGATGCAGAATATTCAGAGCGCCATCGTCAAAAAATGTTAACGTTCGGCTTCCCACGGCTCCGGAGAGCTGGATGCCTTCACTTACGAGGGAGTCCGTCGACGGAACGTCGCCATTCGCGGACGAAAGAAACAGGCCGAACCCGGCGATGTTAAACTCCCAGGAGAATCCGGTGAGCGAGGCAAATGACGCCTTGTTCGACGGATCGATGTCATCGAACTCATAATAGCCGCTGCCAGCCATCACGCCGTCCGCATCGAGAAACTCAAAATCGAAAATCACCGCATTAGCCGAGGCTGACGCCATAAGCAGGCTCAACGCCACAGCTGCTTTCCCACCAAAACCGATTGATATGGTCATCATATACTCCCCGCAAAAACTGTAATAAGTCGTCAAATAAAACTTCATGCAAATATTGCGCCAATTTCACATATTCTTTATAAGATATTGAAAAAGGACAAAACATAAATTTGCGAGTATATTGCTACTTGTTCATTCTGTAAAATTTGCCGACACCACAGCCCCGGAATCTTGATTTTCTGGAATTCACATGTTCGGGCTGATGGCGCCTGAGCTTCTGGTGAGGTTTGATAGAATGAGCCTGATCGGCACGTTTGTGGATATTTTTATAAATACAAAAGATTATGGAGTATGGTGAATGCATGTCAGTTGTCGGCGGCGCTATGTGATGGCAGTGGCTCCCCTGTTTCTCCGGACCTTCATGCTGGCCGCGATGGTGCACGCAGCAGCGCTGCCAGCGCGCGCCGAACAGGCCGGCGCGAGCGCTGTGAAATGGCAGTCTGCCGCCACTGAACTTAAAAAGCTTGTACCGGAAATATATGCCTATCCAGAACGGCTGGACAACACGGTCGGTCATGAATCAGACCTTCTTCGCGCCGAACGCCTGGCGATCGAGACGGAGCGGGACCTGTTCCTTTATGCCGAGAAGGTTGCGCTCGCGCTGGCCGACCATCATGCCTCGCTGAACCGATCCTCAAAACAGAGCTTCGCATTGGTGCCGACCTATGCGGACATGTGGGTCGAGGTTCAGGATGGCGCTTATGTGATCTCGTCCGTGCGGCGGGGGTCCCCCGCGGCGGGGGCCGGAATTGCCGCCGGGAATATGCTGGTTGCGGTGAATGGGACGCCTGCCGCCGAGGCGGTGGCGGCGTTCTGGGATGCGCTTGGATATGAGCCGGACGACGAGCGGAGAGGCTATGCGGCGCGGCTGCTGGCGAATGGCCGACAGGGCGGGGACCGCAAGCTGACGGTCAGAGACGCGGCGGGGGCCGAAACCGCGCTGACGTTGCCGACGTTATATGACGCGCCAATGCCGGAGCGGTCCGCCGTGACGGTCGAGGAGCGCGGCGGCGTACCGATCATCCGCATCGGCAATTCTTTGGGTGATATCGACACGGTCACCGCCTTCGATGCAGCAATGGCGGCCGCCAGCGTCGCGCCTGAGATCGTCATCGACCTGAGGGAAACACCGAGTGGCGGCAATACGTCGGTCGCGCGCGGGATCATGGGCTGGTTCGTCGACACGCCGACGCCGTATCAGGAGCACAGGCTGCGCGCGGACGCCGAACCGATGGGAATTACAAGGAGCTGGCGTGAACTCGTCTCGCCGCGGGGGACCGCGCGCTATGCCGGCTGTGTGACAGTGCTCGTCGGACGATGGACCGGCAGTATGGGCGAGGGCATGGGGCTTGGGTTCGACGCGATGGGTGCGGATGTGGTCGGGACGCTGATGGCAGGTTTGCTGGGGGCGATCGAGCAGTTCACGCTGCCCGAATCGGGTATCCGCATCAGCCTGCCCATTGAGCGGATGTACCATGTGGACGGCACTCCGCGCGAAGACTTCGTTCCGGCAGAGACGGCCACAACATGCCCGGTTGCCTCGACATGGGAGTCGGTCGGCGGAGAGCCGGGGTTTAGGCGATAAATCGCGCGGATGGACGGAACGTGCGGCCTGGCGGCTCGTTGTGACCGCCATGACCATCATCACCCGCGGCAGGACCGCCATTGCTCTTATCCCCGTCTCGTTACTGATGCTGACGGCATGCGGCGATGGCGGTGCCACGGATGCCGGCCCAACGCCTGATGAAGTTGTTGCGGATATCGAAGCCGAGATGCAGGCGGCGGAGATTGCTGTCGCGAATTCCGGAGAGCTGACCGAGGCACAGGATTTTATCGATAGGGTAGCCGCGGCAGGCGGGCTGATGGTGGGGATCGCGGATATCGCTTCGCGCGATGCCAAGCGCGATGACGTCAAGGCTTATGTCGAGAGCAGCATTGCGGATCACCGTCTCATGCTGGCCAGTCTGAAGGCCGCCATGCAGGAAACGTCCCCGGACCTGACGATGAACACCAAGGGAGACGCGTTCGAGCAGGCGATGGCCGAGATGCGCGGCGCGCTGAATGCGGACGACATGTATCTCAAGAAGACACGCGCAGCCCGCCGCGAGTTCGTCGCGGCCATTGACGACTATCTTGAAACCGGCACGTATCCGGCGCTGGTGTCATGGGCAAAGGACGTCAAAATCACTACCGAAGCGCATGGCGATCAACTCGCTAAATTATAGCGCAAGGCAGCCGCGCTAGATGCCGACTTCGTTGGGATCGAGCGGTTTGAACTCATTGTCCTCGTCGTCGAGCCGATAGAGAATGCCCTCCGCGATGCCGAAATAGGTGCCCTCCAGGCGGAGGGTTCCGGCGGCTTCGCGTTCCCTGACACTGGGGAAACTGCGCAGGTTCTTCAGGCTGACGCGGACGGCGGCGAGTTCCAGCGCGCGCTGGGCGTCAATATCCGGGTTGGTCCTTTTCAAGGCGGTCACCCGGTCGCGCTCTTCAGAAAGCATGCGCATCCATTCGCCGATGAAAAAGCCTTCGCCGACGGCCGCGTCATTGAAATCGCCCGACAGCGACGCCTTCACGCCGCCGCACTGCGCGTGACCCATGATGACGATATAATGCACCTCCAGCTGCGTGACCGCGAATTCCAGCGCTGCGGACACGCCGTGCAACCCGCCGCCATCATCGAAGGGCGGGACCAGATTGGCGACGTTGCGCAGAACAAAGATCTCACCGGGCTCGACATCGAAGATCTGTGCGGGATCGACGCGGCTGTCGCAGCAGCCGATGATCATCAGGCCAGGCTTCTGGCCGTGGGCGGCGAGGGCGTCGTAGCGCCGCCGCTGATCCTGATAAGGGCCGGCGCGAAACCGCCGATACCCGTCCAGCAGCGCTTTGAATTCCGGCACTAGTAGCGCTCCCCGCGCACAACTTCGACGTTGGATACGAATAGAACGAGACCATGGCTGTCGAGAAACGGTGTCAACGCTTCTATGAACCGGTCGGACGTCTCTTCGTTGCTTACGGCCAGGAACATGCGCTTTGCAAGCGCGCCCGTTAGCTGGTCATCGGACCAGCGGCCCGTATGCCCGCGCCCGGAATGCGCGGCGAAGATGGTGTAATGTTCGATCCCCGCCAGCTCAGCGTGCTTTTCGACAGTGCTCATCAGGGGCTTGTCCACGAGCACCTCGATACGGCGGCGGCGAACGGTGGTGGTCATGCGATAACTCCGGCGAACCAGGAGGCGAGCGCCGTGTAGAGCGGTATCCCCACGGTGATGTTGAACGGGAAGGTGATGCCAAGCGAAAGCGCCAGATACAGACCCGCATCGGCGCGGGGCAGCGCCATGCGCATGGCCGCAGGAACCGCGATATAAGACGCGCTGGCGGCCAGGATGGCAAGTGCGGACGCGCTGCCGACATCAAGGCCGATCAATATGCCGACAAGCGCGCCGATGGTGCCATTGAGAATAGGCAGCGCAATGGCGAGTACCGACAGGCGGACGGTGAGCGCGCGGGACTGTGTCAAACGGCGCGCCGCGACCAGACCCATGTCGAGCAGGAACAGGCAGAGGACGCCGCGAAACGCGGTTTCGAACATCGGCGCGATGGGCGTGAACCCGTCCTTGCCCGCGATGATGCCGATAAGGAAGCTGCCGACCAGCAGCACGACGGAGCCATTCAGCAGGACTTCGCGCCACAGCGCGCCGCCCTTGCCCTCTCCATTGCCGATGGCCGCGCCGCTGCGGTTCGCCAGAAACAGACCCACGAGGATCGCTGGCGTTTCCATGAGCGCCAGGACGGCAACCATATATCCGGCGGGCGCAAGGTCACCCACGGTCAGGACTTCGACGCCCGTTACGAAGGTGACGACACTGACGGAGCCGTAATGCGCTGCGACGGCACCGGCATTGACGCCGTCCAGCCTGCCGAACCAGCGCAGCGCGGGATATGCGATAAGCGGCAGGATGAAGCCCAGCGCGAGACCGGCGGCGAGCGCGGCGACGATGCCGAGGCTGAAGCCCGCTTCGGCGACCTGCACGCCGCCTTTGAGGCCAATCGCCGCCATCAGGTACAGCGACATGCCCTTCGCAATGCTCTCCGGGATGGCGAGGTCGGACCGCGCGAACCCGGCCAGCCCGCCGAGAATGAAAAACAGGATGACCGGCGAGAGGAGAGTCGAAATTGCAGCGTCCATGAATCCCGCGCTACTATGGAGCGTCAGAAGAGGCAATCTCTGACAGTTTCGGGCTCTGCCTGCGGACCATTACGTGAACCGTCGTGGCAGCCGACCTTGTATGGAAAAACGGCCGCCCCCGCATTCGCAGAAGCTGCCATTTTTCATGTCATTCGAGCGGTGAACTTATGCGCGGCGAGCGCGGCCCGCCATTACCAGAAGGCCAAGACCCAGAAGACCGAGCGCGCCCGGTGCGGGTACAGGGCCTGCGTCTACGCTGTTATACGAGAAGTTCATGAAGCGCAGACCCGACGCATCGGTGTTGTCACGAAACGCGACGCCGCGGAACGTGCCGAGCCCGCTATACGTGTAGACCTCATAACCCGACGGGACGAGCGCCTGGGTAACGGAACTTTGAAGGACACCGAGATCCGAATAGAAATCAATGGTGATCGTGCCCGAAGATGACGAGCCCATCGTCAGTGTCAGTGCATCGGCATCATCGTCCAGGAGCATGGCGAGCGGCGCGTTATTACCGGGCTGCGGCAGGAGCGAATTTGAAGCCGCCGACACGCCAGGGTCAAAAAAGCCGACTCAGCATCCCCGTCGCGGCGGCGCTCAGATCAACGTCAACGAGCGCAGCGTGTGCCGGAAGAGCGGCGGCAAGACATGCAACGGTGGCGGTGCACAGCTTCTTCATGTTTCGGTCCCTTTTGATGGTACCCGTTCGCGGGCAAATTTCGCACCAGAAAGCTAAGCCCTTCGATCAAAAGGTTTGATCGGACGCGCTATTCGATATGTGTGAAGGATACCGACACTTTTCCTGCCTTGCGGTGACTTGTCGCGAACCGATTGATTCTCCGCCATGGAACGCTACATCGGCAGCATGGCAACAGCACCCGACCAGATCCGTACCCGCAAGCCTGACTGGCTACGCGTGAAAGCCCCGACCTCCGTTGGTTTTGCCGAGACGCGCAAGCTGATGCGGCGGCTGAACCTGAACACCGTGTGCGAGGAAGCGGCATGTCCGAATATCGGCGAATGCTGGACCCAGAAACATGCGACGGTGATGATCCTGGGCGACACCTGCACGCGCGCCTGCGCCTTTTGCAATGTGAAGACGGGCATGCCGCAACCGGTCGACCCGCTTGAGCCCGAGCATGTCGCCGTGGCGGCGGGCGAGCTTGGCCTGCAGCATATCGTAATCACGTCTGTCGACCGGGACGATCTGGCCGATGGCGGCGCGCGCCAGTTCGTGCGCGTGATCGAGGCACTGAGGAAGAACGCGCCCAATACGACAATCGAAATCCTGACGCCCGATTTTCGCAACAAGGCGGATGAGGCGGTGCGGATGATCGTCGACGCGCGTCCCGACGTCTATAACCACAATCTGGAGACGGTGCCGCGGCTATATCCGACGATCCGGCCGGGCGCGCGCTATTTCCATTCGCTGCGCCTGCTCGAACGGGTGAAACAGCTCGATCCCACGATTTTCACGAAGTCGGGCATGATGATGGGCCTGTCGGAGGAGAGGCTGGAGGTGCATCAGGTGATGGACGACATGCGCTCCGCCGATGTCGATTTTCTGACGCTTGGCCAGTATCTGCAGCCGACACCGCGCCATGCGAAAGTCGTCGATTTCGTGACGCCGGATCAGTTCAAATCCTATGGCGACATTGCGCGCGCCAAGGGGTTCCTGCTGGCCGCATCATCGCCGCTGACGCGGTCAAGCTATCATGCGGGTGATGATTTCGCACGGCTGAAGGCCGCACGGGAAGCCAAGCTGGCGAAAGCCTAGGGCGGCGGAAAGCTGCACGCCAGCCGAACTGCTCTCTTTCCCCTGGATGTGCATGGTGAAAGGCGCGGCTAACCAAGGATATCTTATCCCGCGCCGGGCCATTCTGCCGATACTCCCCATGCTGACGGGTGTGAAAGCGGACGCTTTTGGCTAGGGTCGCGACAACCATGAGCGATATGAAATCTGACAAGCGAAACCCGCGGCTTTCGTCAGTGCTGTCAAAGGCGGCCGCCGCAGAGGTGACGGTGACGTCCATGACGGCCCTGTCCGGCGGGGCGGCGTCCATGAGTTATCTTGTTGAGACGGAGCGTGATGGCGGGCCATGGCCGCTGGTGCTGCAGGTTTCCTCCGGCGATGAAACTGGCGATCCATCGCGGACGATGTCACGCGCGGTGCAGGCGGCACTGCAGCAACGCGCAGCGAATGCGGGCATGCGCGTGCCGGCGATCGTCGCGGTCCTGGAACCTGAGGATGGGCTGGGCGACGGTTTCGTCATGGAATTCGTGAGCGGGGAAACACTGGCCCCGCGCTATTTGCGCAAGCCCGAATTCGCGGCGGCGCGGGAACGGCTGACGACGGACACGGCACAGGCGCTCGCGCAGCTACATGGTATCGCGCGCCTTGAATTCGAAGGGCTGGGCCTGCCTGTCCTCGACGGACCGGCACAGCTCGGCCATCTGCGCGATGTGTACGACAGTCTCGGCGGCGGCGTACCGGTTTTCGAGATGGCGTTCGCACGCCTGAAGGATCGCCTGCCGCCATGTAAGGCGCCGGTTCTGGTGCACGGCGATTTCCGTTCGGGAAATTTCATCGTCGGCAAGGACGGTCTGAGGTCGGTGCTGGACTGGGAGCTGGCACATATTGGCGATCCGCTTTTGGACATTGGATGGCTGTCGACGAACACGTGGCGTTTCGGGAACTGGCAAAAGCCGGTCGGCGGCTTTGGGCAGCGCGAGGCCTTTTACACCGCCTATGAAGCCGCGGGCGGGCGGCCGGTCGACCTGCGGACCGCGCTTGCGTTTGAAATGCTGGGATCGCTGCGCTGGGGTGTCATGTGCATGCAGATGGCGGCCGCGCATTTGAACGGAACGGCGCAAAGCGTCGAGCGGGCGGCGATCGGTCGGCGCGTTTCGGAAACGGAAGCGGATCTGATCCATATCATGAAACATGGGAGTGTCTGACATGGCAGGGCCGGTTTCCATCGCCGACCTTGCGGAGTCGGTGTCGATGTATCTGGACGAGATCGCGCCCGGCCTGTCGGGGCGGCAAGCCTTTCACGGGAAGGTGGCCCGCAATGTGCTGGCGATCATCGCCAGGGAGGCGCGGGCGGTCTCGCTCGCCGCGGAAGGCGACTGGTATGCGGCGCGGACCGGTGCGACGGGCGAGGCGGCACGGCGCGAATATTGCCGCCTGATCCGCAGCGGCGATGTCGATCCCTTCGATGACGGACTGGTCGCGCGGATGTCCACGTTCGTGGCGGCGCGGCTTGCCGTGGACAATCCCGGATTTTCGACGCTGGCGCGTTTGCAGGAGACAGAGTGATGAAGACGATCGACAGGAGCATCGATCCGACGGCGGATCAGGTCCGGGCATTGCGGGACAGTGACGTTTCCGGACCCGTGGTGATGGTCAACATGCTGAAATTCCGGGACCGGGCGGATTATCCAGAAGATTTTACGGGTGACCGCGACCTGTCGGGCAGGGAGGCCTATGCGCGTTATCAGCACGCCTTTACGGTGACCGTCGGAGAGACGTCGAAGGCCGAGGTTCTTTATGAAGGGCCGGTCCAGCAGGTCTTTATCGGCAGGGAAGGCGCGGCGGAGACCGACTGGGACGCGATGCTGATCGTCCGCTACCCGGACAAAGCGAACTTTCTTGGCATGATGGCGAATGAAGAATACCGCGCCGCGCTGGTGCACCGATATGCCGGTCTGCGGCGCACCGTGCTGCTGCAATGCGGCGGCTAGGCGTCTGGTCCGGGACCGTCTGACCGGAGGCGGATTTCCAGGCTGCGGGCCGCGCGTCTGAGGGCGGCATGTGGTGCTTCCGCGTCGCTTTGTCGGTTGCGGTCGCGCGGTCTTGGCGTAAAGACGGCCACGAGCACATATAATCATTGATGATAGCAGTAGTTGTAAGGGACGTTTGAACATGGCGACACGGCCGCAGGTAGGCGGAGGCGGGAGACCGCTTTCCCCGCATCTTTCGATCTGGCGCTGGCGCATCCATACGGTGACGTCGATCGTTCACCGGATCACCGGCGATGGGCTGGCGATCGTGGGCGGCGTTTTGTTTACATGGTGGCTGGTCGCGGCGGCAAGCGGGCCGGAAGCCTATCAGACCTTTCTGTCGGTCGCGACGGGGCCTGTAGGGCTGATCGTCGGGATCGGCCTGACCTGGGCGATGTTCCAACATGCCGCGTCGGGTATCCGTCACCTCGCCATGGACACCGGTGCGGGCTACGGACTTGAGATTTCCAAGACGACGGCGACACTGACCTGGGTCGCCTCCCTCCTTCTGACGGGCCTGCTCTGGGCCTTCATCCTGCTGCGTTAAGGAAAGCTGAAGACATGGCTGTTGAAAGAGGAACTGCTCTTGGCCGCGTGCGCGGTCTTGGATCTGCAAAAGGCGGCGCGCACCACTGGTGGGTGCAACGCCTGACGGCGGTCTCGAATCTGCTGCTGCTGACGTGGTTCGTCGCGTCGCTGGTCAGCCTGCCGACACTCGACTATTTCACGATGAGCGAATGGCTGTCGCAGCCGCTGGTCGCCGTACCCATGGCGCTGTTGATCCTTAGCGTTTTCTATCATTTGCGCCTCGGCCTTCAGGTCGTGGTGGAGGATTATGTCGACGGTGGTGCGCGCATTGCGCTGCTGCTGTTCATTTCCGCCTTCGCCATTACCGGTGCGGCGCTTTCGCTCTTCTCTCTCTTCACCATCGCCTTTGGGGCGTAGGGACACAAAATGACTGCCAAGCTGAACGAAGCCTACCCAATCACGGACCACACCTATGACGCCGTCGTTGTCGGCGCCGGTGGTTCGGGCCTGCGCGCCGCCATGGGGATCGCGGAAACCGGGCTGAAGACCGCCTGCATCACGAAGGTGTTTCCGACGCGTTCGCATACCGTTGCGGCGCAGGGCGGCATTGCGGCTTCGCTGGGCAATATGGGGCCGGATCACTGGACCTGGCACATGTACGATACGGTCAAGGGCTCCGACTGGCTCGGCGATCAGGATGCCATCGAGTATCTTTGTCGTGAAGCGCCCGCCGCGGTCTATGAGCTGGAACATTACGGTGTTCCGTTCAGCCGCACCGAAGAGGGCAAGATCTATCAGCGCGCCTTTGGCGGCATGACGCAGAATATGGGCGAAGGCCCCGCGGCGCAGCGTACCTGTGCCGCCGCCGACCGTACCGGCCACGCCATGCTGCACGCGCTCTACCAGCAATCGCTACGATATGACACTGATTTCTTTATCGAATATTTCGCGCTCGACCTGATTATGGACGAAGATGGCACTTGCCGCGGCGTGATTGCGATGGATATGGAAACAGGCTTGATCCATCGGTTTCGGGCGCACAACACCGTGCTGGCCACCGGCGGTTATGGCCGCGCCTATTTCAGCGCGACGTCCGCGCATACCTGCACGGGCGATGGCGGCGGCATGGTGCTGCGCGCCGGCCTTCCCATGCAGGATATGGAGTTCGTGCAGTTCCACCCGACCGGCGTTTACGGTGCCGGTGTGCTGATCACGGAGGGTGCGCGCGGCGAGGGCGGCTATCTGACCAATTCCGAAGGCGAGCGCTTCATGGAACGCTATGCGCCGTCCGCAAAGGATCTCGCGAGCCGCGATGTGGTGTCCCGCTCCATGGCGATGGAAATGCGCGAAGGCCGCGGTGTCGGTTCCGAGGGTGACCATATCAACCTGCACCTCGACCATATCGATCCGGAGACTCTGGCGGAGCGCCTGCCGGGTATTTCGGAGACGGCGAAGATCTTCGCCGGTGTGGATGTCACCAAGGGTCCGATCCCGGTGACCCCGACCGTGCACTACAATATGGGCGGGATTCCGACGAATTATCACGGTGAAGTCGTCACCAAAAAAGATGGCGACCCTGATTCGGTGGTTCCCGGCCTGTTCGCCGTGGGTGAAGCGGGCTGCGTTTCCGTGCACGGCGCCAACCGGCTCGGCTCGAACAGCCTGATCGATCTGGTTGTCTTCGGCCGCGGGGCCGCGCATCGTATTCAGGAAATCACGAAGCCCGGAACGAAGCACGGCGATATCAACGCGAGTGCCGATGAAAAGGCACTGACACGCCTCGACGGTTTCCGTCACGCGAAGGGCGGCTCACCCACTGCGGAAGTGCGCCTGGCGATGCAGAAAACCATGCAGTCGAACTGCGCCGTGTTCCGGACATCGGAAGTGCTGGATGAGGGCAAGGCGAAAATCAACGCGGTGTATCAGCGTATGGCGGACCTTTCGATCACCGATCGTACGCTTGTCTGGAACACCGATCTCATCGAAACGCTGGAGCTCGACAATATGATCGGGCAGGCGGTGATGACGATGGACATGGCGGCGAACCGTACGGAAAGCCGCGGCGCGCACATGCACGAGGATTTCCCTGACCGGAACGATGCCGACTGGATGGCCCACTCGCTGGGCTGGTTCCGCGACGGCAGGACCGAGCTCGAGACGCGCCCGGTGCACAGCTATACGCTCTCTCAGGACATTGATTATATCAAGCCGAAGAAGCGCGTTTACTAATAGCTGGCTGAACTGTCTTTCGGGATGATCGGTTTTGCTGATGCGGCGCGGCGGAAAGGCCGCTCGCCTTGCGTCGCTAATCACCGCTATCGTCTGGCGGGGCTTCGTATACGGGCAATGTGCACCCCTTGTGAACAGCATGACCTTTCAGATAGGATCGGCGCGCGACGCCCGCGATGACGGCCGCGCGGTATTCCCGCTCTTTTTTCGCGCTGCCGGAGATCTCGCGAACCACGCCGCGAAATGGGATCAACAGTCCCGCCCCGACACGGCCGGCAAGCCCAAGTGCGGCATCGCGGCGTTTCTTGGCATCGCTATTTTCCTGCGGGACCAGATCGTAATCCGGGCCAAGGACCTGCTCTAGCTGGCCAATCTCCGATGAGAGGCGCGCACAGCTGACGGTTTCGGGCAGGCGATAGGGTTCCTCCAGAATGCGCATCAGCGCGGCGTCGATACGCGGACGCATGATGCCCACATCGGTAAGCGGCTGCATCGCCGCATCGCGAGCGATCTCGCCCGTGGAGCGGTCGCGGGCCGTGCGGCTGACGGCACAGGCCGACAATGCCGACATCAAAAGGGCACTCGAAGCGAGTGCGGCGAGTGCCCTGTGTGATGTCCGTGTCAGCGCTTTTCCAGCGGCAGATATTCGCGCTGCACCGGGCCTGTATAGAGCTGCCGGGGCCGGCCGATACGCTGATCGGGATCCTCGATCATCTCATTCCACTGCGCGACCCAGCCGACAGTGCGTGCCAGCGCGAACAGCGCGGTGAACATCGACGTCGGAAATCCGATCGCGCTCAGGATGATACCGGAATAGAAGTCGACGTTCGGGAACAGCTTCTTCTCGATGAAATAATCATCGTTAAGCGCCATTTCCTCAAGTTCCAGCGCCACGTCGAAGACGGGATCGTCGACGCCCAGCGAGCCCAGCACCTCGCGCACCGTCTTGCGCATGACCGTCGCACGCGGATCGTGGTTCTTGTACACACGGTGGCCAAAGCCCATCAGGCGGAACGGATCGTTCTTGTCCTTCGCACGCTCGATATAGCCGGGAATCGCGGACGGATGGCCGATCTCCTTCAGCATGTTGAGCGCGGCTTCGTTGGCGCCGCCATGGGCGGGACCCCACAGGCAGGCGATGCCCGCAGCGATGCAGGCGAACGGATTCGCGCCCGAAGAACCCGCCAGACGGACCGTCGAGGTCGACGCGTTCTGTTCGTGATCGGCGTGCAGGATGAAAATGCGATCCAGCGCGCGCTCGACGACCGGATTCACTTCGTAAGGCTCGGCCGGAACGCCGAACGTCATTTTCAGGAAATTACCTGTGTAGCTGAGCGAATTATCGGGATACAGCGTCGGCTGGCCAACGGCATATTTGAATGCCATCGCGGCGATTGTCGGCATCTTTGCAATCAGGCGATGCGAGGCGATCGTGCGCTGCTCGGGATCCTTTATATCGGTGGAGTCGTGATAAAAGGCCGACATGGAGCCGACGACGCCGCACATGATGGCCATCGGGTGCGCGTCGCGGCGGAAACCGCGATAAAGCTCGCGCAGCTGCTCATGCACCATCGTATGGAGCGTGATCGTCCGGGTGAAGTCGTCATAATCGTCCGGCGTCGGCAGTTCGCCGTTCAGGAGCAGATAAGCCACCTCCATGAACGAGGAATCCTCGGCCAGATCCTCAATGGAATAGCCGCGATGCAGCAGAATGCCCTCTTCACCGTCAATATAGGTGAGCTTCGATTCGCATGAGGCAGTCGATGTGAAGCCGGGATCGTAGGTGAAGCGGCCAGACTGGCCGTACAGCTTGCGGATGTCGACGACGTCGGGACCGATGGTGCCTTTATGAACCGGAAATTCCACCTTGGTTTCACCAAGGTCCAGCGTTGCGGTCTTCTCGCTCATACTTACTCCGTTCAGTTCGTGCGGCCGTTCAGGACAGCCGATCGTCAATCCGTGCGAGACTTTCCTCGCGGCCAAGTAGTTCCAGAACCTCAAACACGCCCGGCGATTGTGTCCGCCCGGTCAGCGCCGCCCGCAGTGGCTGCGCCACCTTGCCGAGACCGACAGCCTCCGCTTCAGCCAGCGTCCGCAGCCGGTCGCCAAGAGGTTCCGTTTTCCATTCGTCCGCTTCGGAAAGAGCCTGACGGGCCTTCCCAAGCAAGACGCCTGCGTCCTTCTCTAGCACTCCTGCGGCCTTCTCGTCGAGATTTAAGGGGCGGGTGCGAAACAGAAACAGCGCGCCATCGGCCAATTCATTGATATTTTTGGACCTTGGCTTCAGTTCGGGTATTGTGCGTAGCAGCAATTCGCGGTCGGTTTCGGTGAGTTCGCGGCCCAGCGCAGCGCAAATGATAGGTTCGACGATCCCTGTAAGCCGCGCATCATCGGCTTCGCGCAAATAATGCGCGTTCAGGTTTTCCAGCTTCTTGGTGTCGAAACGGGCGGCATTGCGGCCAATATCGCCGAGTTCGAATATTTCAATCGCGCGCTGGCGGTCGACAATGTCTTCGTCGCCGTGCCCCCAGCCCAGCCGCAGCAGGTAATTTTCCAGCGCTTCGGGCAGAATGCCCATGTCGCGATAGGCTTCCACCCCAAGCGCGCCATGGCGCTTTGACAGCTTCGCGCCGTCAGATCCATGGATCAGCGGGACATGTGCCCATGTCGGCAATGCCCAGCCCATCGCGTCGATAATCACCTTCTGGCGAAACGCGTTATTGAGATGATCGTCGCCGCGGATTAGATGCGTGACGCCCATATCATGATCGTCCACGACGACCGCGAGCATATAGGTCGGAGTGCCATCCGACCGCAGCAGAATGAAATCGTCGAGTTCCGAATTGGGAACGACGACCGTGCCTTGCACGGCGTCATCGATCGTGGTTTCGCCGTCCCTGGGTGCCTTGATCCGCACAGTATAGGGTGCGCCGTCCGGGGCTTCCGACGCATCGCGATCACGCCAGCGGCCATCATAGCGGATCGGGCGTTTTTCAGCCTTTGCGACCTCACGCATTTCGGTGAGCTCTTCAGGTGTCGCGTAGCAGCGATAGGCGGCGCCCTTCTTCAGAAGGGCGTCCGCGACCTCGGCATGGCGATCGGCGCGGGCGGACTGATAGATTTCCTCACCGTCCCAATCGAGGCCCAGCCAGCGCATCCCCGATAGAATCGCGGCAATGGCGTCATCGGTTGAGCGGGCCTTGTCCGTATCTTCGATACGCAGCGTGAACCTGCCACCATTCGCTTTTGCGAACAGATAGTTGAAGAGCGCAGTCCGCGCCCCGCCAATGTGCAGATACCCGGTCGGTGAAGGCGCAAAGCGCGTCACGATCTCGCGGGAGGCGTTGCCTCTTTCCATCATATCCCCTGAAGCTATTGTGACGCACCGACGGGTTGAGGGGGCCAGTGCAGAAATGTCGTCTAGCAGCGCAGCCCGCCGCATTCAAACCCTTGCAGGCTGGCGCATATCCGGGCTTGAAAGCTGGCTGGCGGAGGAGCGCCACCAATTACCGCTGTTTATTCCCGTCTTTCTGGGCGCGGGCATTCTTTCCTGGTTCGCAATCGCGGGACCAGGCGGGTGGACGGCAGCGATATGCCTGGCCCTCGCCTTTGCGATGGCGGGGCTGCTTGCGGATGGCCTGATACGTCTTTCCGTGATGGCCGCGGGCATATTGTTCGCGCTGGGGGTCGCGCTGGTGTGGTTCCACGCGGGGCGTGTTTCCGCGCCGGTACTGGATGACAGCCGCTTTGGCGTGCAGCTGATTGGCGACGTGATCGCGGTCGAGCGCCTGCCGGCGCGGGAACGAACGCGGCTGCTGATCGCGCCGGATGATGACTTTCCGGCGGGGATGAGAATACGGATGTCGCTGCGGGGCGATGCACCCGACGGGATCGGGCCAGGCGCGCGGGTCGCTATGAAGGCGACCGTATCGCCGCCGCCCGGTCCGAGCGTTCCTGGCGGTTATCATTTCGCGCGCCGCGCCTGGTTTGAGGGCATCGGCGCGACGGGATATGCGCTTGGCGGCATTGAGGTCGTGACGCCCGCGCCGCCGCCCGGCGGACTGTCGGCGCGGCTTGCGGAACTGCGCGCCAATATGACGCAGCGTCTGCAGGACGGCGTCGGGGGCAGGGCAGGGGGCGTCGCGGCGGCTCTTGTCACAGGCGACAGGGGCGGCATTCAGCCGGAGGTCAGCGAGGCGATGCGTGACAGCGGGCTGGCGCACCTGATCGCGATCTCGGGACTGCATATTGGCGTTGTGGTTGGCGGAACGCTGTGGCTGGTACGA
Organism: Pacificimonas pallii; assembly: GCF_019204005.1. Classification (GTDB taxonomy): domain Bacteria; phylum Pseudomonadota; class Alphaproteobacteria; order Sphingomonadales; family Sphingomonadaceae; genus Pacificimonas; species Pacificimonas pallii. Next base: position 417,874 of record NZ_JAGSPA010000002.1, read on the forward strand.
CGCGCGCTGACGCTGTGGCCCTGGTTTGCGCTGCGCTACGATGCGCGATTGGCGGCCGCACTGGTCGCGGCGTTGATGGGCGTTGCTTATACGTTGATTGCGGGCGCGAGCGTGCCGACGGTTCGCGCCTGTATCGCGGTGCTGATTGTGCTCGTAGGCTTGTCGATCGGCCGGGAAGCGATCAGCTTGAGGCTGGTGGCCGCCGGGGCGACGGCCATCCTGATCTGGCGACCGGATTATGTGCTCAGCCCGAGTTTCCAGCTCAGCTTCGCCGCCGTGACGGGCATTGTCGCCTTGTACCAGTCGCCATGGGGACGGCGCTGGAGCGCGCCGGACGCGGACCGTCGCTGGCCCGCGAAAATGGCACGCGGCGCGCTGGCGCTGGTGTTGACCGGAATAGTCGCCGAGATCGCCATCGGGCCCATCGCGCTGTTCCATTTCAACCAGATGGGTCTTTACGGTGCGGGTGCCAATCTGATCGCGATCCCGCTGACAAGTTTTGTGATTATCCCGCTGCTGATGATGTCGGTTCTGACGGGTCCGTTCGGGCTGAGCGCAGGGCCGGATCGCGCGCTTGGCTGGACGCTCGACAGGCTTATCGACCTGGCCGAGGCGACATCGGCGCTGCCGGGGGCGGTCGCGATGCTGCCGGCGATGACGGGACTGGCGATGGTGCTGATCGTCGCGGGTGGACTATGGACGGCATTGTGGCAGGGACGCAGACGATGGTTTGGTGTCTTGCCTGCTGGTATCGGTATCGTGTCGGCATTGCTGACGCCGCGTCCTGACCTGCTGGTCAGTCCGGATGGCACGCATCTGGCAATTATCGACGGCAGCAGGATCGCGATGCTGCGACCGCGCGTCGGCGACTATTTGCAGGACATGTGGGGCGGCGCGGCGGGCGTGCGCACTCATGAGCGCATGGAGGAGCGGGCAGATACCGATTGCTCACGGGACGCGTGTCAGGTCCGGCTGGCGAGGGGCGGTCGCGACTGGAATATCCTGGCGACGCGAAGCCGCAACCTGATTGGACGGGCGGAATTCGAGACCGCGTGCCGACGAAATGACATCGTGGTCAGCGCGCGGCGGCTGCCAGACTGGTGCCGGCCGCGCTGGCTGCGTCTTGGGCGGGCCGAACTGGAACGACTGGGTGCCGTTTCCATTGATCTGAAGGCAGGAGCGATAAGAAGCGCCGCCGCGGAGGACGGCGCGCACCCATGGTCGCGCCGCACTGCCAGCGATAAGGGTGAAACAGGCTCATGATCCTCCCGGTCCGTGGTGCCCGTATGTCTTCTTCTCGCCAGCGCCGCCGACCTTTGGGACGCGCTTGCCCCTCTAGCGATGTTGCAGAAAAGCGGGCTTGTAGGCGCTAAAAATACAGCAGGGCCGATCATGCATGACGCACGACCGGCCCTGAACCGCATCTTCGTGTGAAGGGGCTAGAGGGATGCCTCTGACTTGGCGGCACTCGCAGCCGTTTTCGCGGCATCGACGGCCTGATCCTTCAGATCTGTCAAATGCGCCTTTGCCTGATCCTTGACGCCAAGCTCATCGGCGCGCTCCAGACCTGCATCCTTGGCGGCGCGCGCAGCCGCACTGGCCTGATCGAACAGCCCGTCACGAAGGCCGCCAATCGTGCGGTTCTCCTGACGTGTACGCGGCAGAAGGAACCCGAGAGCCGCACCGGCAATCAGGCCGATACCCGCGGCCACAAGTGGGCTGGCCTCTATTTCCTTCGCGGTACGCTCACGGGCGACAGCGGCGTTTTTCTGCGTCTTCTGCCAGCTTTCAGCGCCATATTCACGAGCGGCGTCGTAGCGCGCCTTGGAATATTCGCGGGCCTTCGAGTAGCGATCGGCGGAATAATCACGCGCGGCAGCGTATTTCTCCGCGCTATAGTCCTTGGCGGCCTTCGCCTGATCGGCCGTGTAATCGCGCGCATCGCCAGCTTTGCCCTTGACGGTTTCGGCGGCGCTGAGAATGGTTCCTTTCGCACGATCGATACGGCCTTCGGATCCATTTGTTTCCATGTTTGATTTGTTGGTCATTTCAAGCTCCAGTCTATTTATCGTTTGCCAGTCGCCGGGCTGCGATCAGGCCAATCACTGCGCCGAAGAAACCGACAGCGACAGGATGGCGCTGCAAGGTACTTCGCGCCGCCTCCACATTGCGTGCCGCATGCGCTTTGGCGGCGGTGGCGGCATCGTCGATCAGGCGTTCCGGAGAGAGGCGTGTGTGCATCCGGTCGATGATCTCGGCGATCCGCGCTCTGGCGTGATTGGCTTCCGCAGCGTTAACGGCGATTTTTTCGTGCGGATCGACCTTCATGGCCGCTTGCCCAGCGCGACGGGACGGCCGCCGAAGGTTCGCGCAAACCTTTCCTTGCCCATTTTCATGAGCAATGCGCTGATCACCAGACATACTGCCGCGACAATGAAGGCCGCGGCGACAGTGCTCAGCATCGTCGCCAGCCACGCCCCAAAAGCGAACATCACCGTCAGGAGCGCGATGAACGCGAATGACCCGGCCGCGCCCAGCATCATTATGGCCGGGCCGGAGGTATTCACGCGCTGCGCGAACTTCGCTTCCGCGAGATTTATCTCCGCATGGACAAGATCGCTCGCCGCAGCGGAAAGTTCGTGCACCATCTCCCCTAGGGAAGGTTCCTCGGGTCGCGCCCCCATCTGTCCGCCCTTACGCGTCGTAACGCTGCGTCGTGACGGACCTGTCGTCGGCACGATCGGTCGCCTTCATGAAGCGCGAGATCATGAAGCCAACTGCCGCTGCCGCACCAATGGCGATCGCCGGTGAGCGGCGAACCATTTCGCGGACGTCGTCGACGAGTTCATCAACGCTCTTCTCATCCAGAGTCCTGCCGAATTTCTCGATACTGTCCGCGGCGGTCTCAACATAGCCGGTCAGCGCCGCGGCCTGTGTTCCCTCAAACTGCTTCGCGGCATCCCGTGTGGACTTGGCGAGCGAGCCGATCGTTTCGGCAGCCTTCGCCTTGCCCTCTTCGGCAGCGCCGCGCGCCTTGGTACCGACTTCTCCGGCCAGGCGGGACGCTTCGCCCTTGATACGGTCGCGGCGGCCATCATTGCCAGTGCCCTCATCCTGATGCTCGGCGATGACGGGATGCGTCTGCGCGCCCATCGGTGCGGAGGGAGTTGTGACGACGGTTTCGCCTGGAATGTTATTTGCCATGTCTAACGGCTCCTTTCATGTGTCTTACGCTAACAATGCACCACAGGTCCGTCAGTTCCCGCGCCGGTGAGCATATCAGCCCCAGCATTGTTGAGCTTATATGCTGCACCCGCTAACAGCGCGCGCAAACGTCATTTCGACACACAGCATTTGGAGCCGTTCGCATGACCGCCATTATCGATATCCACGCCCGCCAGATTCTCGACAGCCGCGGCAATCCGACCGTCGAGGTCGATGTCCTGCTGGAGGATGGCAGCCTGGGCCGCGCGGCGGTCCCGTCGGGCGCATCGACGGGCGCATATGAAGCTGTCGAACTGCGCGACGGCGACAAGGATCGCTGGATGGGCAAGGGCGTGCAGAAGGCCGTCGATGCCGTGAACGGCGAAATCCTTGATGCCCTGCTGGGCGCCGAAGCCGAGGACCAGCTCGACATCGACAATGAAATGCGCGCGCTTGACGGCACGCCGAACAAGTCCCGTCTGGGCGCGAATGCGATTCTGGGCGTGAGCCTGGCGATGGCAAAGGCGGCCGCAGAGGCGCGCGGCCTGCCGCTTTACCGCTATGTCGGCGGCACGGCGGCGAATGTCCTGCCCGTGCCGATGATGAACATCGTCAATGGCGGCGCGCATGCCGATAATCCCATCGATTTTCAGGAATTCATGGTGATGCCGGTCGGTGCCGAGAGTTTCTCGGAAGGTCTGCGCTGGGGCACGGAGATCTTTCACACGCTGAAAAAAGCGCTTTCCGACAAGGGACTGTCGACGTCCGTGGGCGATGAGGGCGGCTTTGCGCCGGACCTCGCGAGCGCCGAGGCGGCGCTCGACTTCGTCATGGGCGCGATCGAAACGGCAGGTTTCAAGGCCGGCAGTGATGTGATGCTGGCGCTCGACTGTGCCGCCACGGAATTCTGCCATGACGGTGTCTATGACTTCGCGGGCGAAGGCGTGAAGCGGAGCGGCGACGAAATGGCCGCCTATCTGGCGAAACTGTCGAACGACTATCCCATCCTCAGCATCGAGGATGGCATGGATGAGGATGACTGGGACGGCTGGACCGCCCTGACCAATATGATCGGCGGCAAGGTCCAGCTGGTCGGTGACGATCTGTTCGTCACCAATCCGGAGCGTTTGAAGGCCGGTATCGAGAAAGGCGCGGCAAACTCGATCCTGATCAAGGTCAACCAGATCGGCACTCTGTCGGAAACGCTCGATGCCGTGAACATGGCGCACCGCGCGGGCATGACCAGTGTCATGTCGCACCGGTCGGGCGAGACCGAGGATGCAACCATCGCCGACCTCGCCGTCGCCACGAATTGCGGTCAGATCAAAACGGGCAGCCTTGCCCGCTCCGACCGGCTGGCCAAGTATAATCAGCTTTTGCGCATCGAAGAAGCGCTGGGCGAAGCAGCGGTTTACGCCGGGCGGAGTATTTTGCGCGGGTAAAACCCAGGCATATCGAATCAGGTGCGCTGGCGGCGATCCGGCGTTAGCCTTCCGCCATGCCAGAAACACCTGCTGCGACGCCTTACGTCCCCCTTCGTATCCAGTCGGCCTATTCGATGCTGGAAGGGGCGATGTATCCCGCGACGATTGCCGAGATCTGTGTGGCGGGCGGGATGCCGGCGGCGGCGCTGACGGACCGGGATGTACTGTTCGGCGCGATGGATTTTTCGCAAGGGCTGCGCGCGAAGGGCGTGCAGCCGATCATCGGGACGATGCTGTCTGTCGAGCGTCCCGGCGGGCGCAGGATCGGTTCGCGGCCGGTTATCGATTCCGTCGTGGTGCTGGCGCAGAATGAAGAGGGATACGCCAATCTGATCGCGCTGATTTCCGCGGCGCATCTGGGGAGTGAGCCCGCGGATGGGCCGCATGTCACGCTGGACGAGCTGGAGGCGCGGTCGAACGGCCTGATCGCGCTGACGGGCGGCGCGGACGGTGCGGTGGCGCGGCTGCTGGCCGAGGGACAGGCGGCGGCTGCGGAGGCGTATCTGGACGAATTGTCCGGGATGTTCGGCGACCGGCTTTATATCGAGATCGCGCGCACGGGCGAAAAGGTGGAGCTGTTGTCGGAAGCGGCACTGATCGAACTGGCACATGCCCGCGAACTGCCGCTTGTCGCAACCAATCCGGCGTGCTTTCCCGAGGAAGCATTTTCACCCGCGCATGATGCGATGCTGTGCATCGCCAACACGTCATATCTCGAAACGCAGGACCGGCGGCGCAGCAACCCGGGATGCTGGCTGAAGCCCGCGAAGGAAATGCGGCGGACTTTTGCCGATCTGCCCGAAGCGTTGGAGAATACGGCGGTCATCGCGCGGCGCTGCGCCGTCATGGCCCCGGAGCGTGATCCCATTCTGCCCAGTCTGGCGGGTGATCTGGACGGTGAGGTACAGGAACTGCGCCGACTTGCCCGCGAAGGCCTTGCAAGACGTCTGGAGCGCGATCCCGAGGCCGATACGAAGATATACGAAGACCGCCTGGAATATGAGCTCGGCATCATCGAAGGCATGGGGTTTCCCGGCTATTTCCTGATCGTCGCCGATTTCATCCAATGGGCGAAGGGAGAGGACATTCCGGTGGGGCCGGGACGCGGGTCGGGCGCAGGCTCCGTCGTGGCGTGGTCGCTCACCATCACCGATCTCGATCCCATTAAACTTGGCCTGCTGTTCGAGCGCTTCCTGAACCCGCAGCGCGTGTCGATGCCCGACTTCGATATCGATTTCTGCGAAACCCGGCGCGGCGAGGTCATTCGCTATGTGCAGCAGAAATATGGTCATGGGCAGGTTGCGCAGATCATCACCTTTGGAAAGCTGAAGGCGCGCGCGGTGATCAAGGATGTCGGCCGCGTCCTCCAGATGCCCTATGGCCAGATCGACCGGCTGGCGAAGATGATCGACAATAATCCCGCCAATCCGCAGGATCTGAAAACCGCGTTGGATGAGAACCCGGATCTGCGCCGGGAACGCAAACAGGACCGGCAGGTCAGGAAACTGATTGACCTGGCACTGAAGCTGGAAGGGATGCCGCGGCATTCCTCCACCCATGCCGCCGGTGTCGTCATTGGCGACCGGCCGCTGGCGGAGCTGGTGCCGCTGTACCGCGATCCACGCTCCGACATGCAGGTCACGCAGTTCGACATGAAATATGTCGAGCAGGCGGGCCTGGTGAAGTTCGATTTTCTGGGTCTGAAAACACTGAGCGTGTTGCAGCGCGCGCTGAGCCTGATCAAGGAGACAACGGGCGAGACGGTCGATTTGAGCGCGATCACATGGGACGATCCCGACGTCTACGCTTTGATCACGCGCGGCGACACGGCGGGCGTGTTCCAGCTGGAGTCGCCCGGCATGCGGTCTGCGCTGGCGCAGGTAAAGCCTGATAAGTTCGAGGATATCATCGCGCTGGTATCGCTCTATCGTCCGGGGCCAATGGACAATATCCCGCAGTTCGCGCGGCGCAAGCACGGGCAGGAAGACCCCGACTATCTGCACCCGCGGCTGGAGCAGTATCTGACCGAAACCTACGGCGTCATCATCTATCAGGAACAGGTGATGCAGGTGGCGCAGGAGCTGGCAGGCTACTCGCTGGGCGAAGCTGATCTGCTGCGCCGCGCCATGGGCAAGAAGAAGAAAGAGGAAATGGATGCGCAGCGCGTCCGGTTCCTGTCCGGCGCGAAAGAACGCGGCGTCGAAGAGCGGCAGGCGGGCGGTATCTTTGACCTGGTGGCGAAGTTTGCCGGATATGGCTTCAACAAGTCGCACGCCGCGGCCTATGCGCTCGTGAGCTATCAGACGGCATGGGTGAAGTCGCATTATCCGACGGAATTCTATGCCGCGACCATGGCGTTCGACCTGGCGCTGACGGACAAGCTCGCCGTGTTTCTTGAGGATGCGCGCAGGCTGGGAATTCAATGCCTGCCGCCCGATATCAATGCGTCAGGCGCGGATTTCACGGTCGAGGTCGGTGAGGACGGCGTACGTCGGGTACGCTGGGCGCTGGCGGCGCTGAAAAGCGTTGGGCTGAAAGCGATGCAGGGCATCGAAACCGAGCGAAAGGAAAACGGGCCGTTCAAAAGCCTTGGTGATTTTGCCAATCGGGTGGACCCGCAGCTCCTCAACAAGCGCCAGATCGAGCAGCTGGTCGGGGCAGGGGCGTTCGACAGTCTGGAGCCCAATCGCGCCGCGGCTCTGGCGATGGCGGAATCCATTCTGGCGGCCGCGAACAGCGCCGCGGAGGCGCGCCGAACCAATCAGGGCGCGCTGTTCGGTGGCGATTCCGGCGGCGGCGGTGAGATCGCCCTGATGGCCCCGAAGAATGTCGAGAAATGGTCACTTGCGGAAACCATGTCGCACGAGCGCGATGCGTTTGGCTTTTTCTTTTCCGCGCATCCCCTGTCGGCCTGGCAACATGTGCTGGACGACAAGCATGCCCGAACGTTCATGCAATTATGCGAGCGCGGCGGTCCGGCGGATGGCAAGGAAATGGCCACCATGGGCGCCATGGTCGATTCGGTACGCTGGCGGACCGCGCAGAAGAGCGGCAGGAAATATATCTTCGCGACCCTTTCGGATCAGGGCGGCCAGTATTTCGCGAGTGCCTTCGACGAAGACATGCAGGAGGTCTTGCAGGAGGCCGCCCGCTCCGGCGAATGCCTGCTCCTGAAGGTGGAACTGCGCTGGGGCGGTGACGAGGGCCCGCGCATCGCCGTTCGCGGTGCGACGCCGCTGTCCGACCTGGGCGGCGGCGGCCGCGCGACCATCGATATAGAATTGACGGACATGCGGTCGATCGACCTGTTGTCGCCGCTGTTCGCGGCCGAAGAGGGGAACGGCATCGCCTGCATCAATGTGCCATTGGCGGGCGGCGGGCGTGCGCAGATGAAGCTGAAAAGCGGCATGAATGTCGACTCAGAACTGGCGCATCGAATCGCCGACCTACCGGGAGTTGCGAGCGCGCAATTGCGGATCTGAGCGGGGCTGGGCGAGAGGCGCGCGCCGTGGCGGGCATGAGAAGATGTTATCCTCACCCTCCGATAACCATCGGATTTATAAGTCGAATTCATCCTGACAAGAGCGGGTCGTCAACTTAATTTGATTGCCACTCAAAATAACGCTTGCCTTTAATCTGAGTGTCACTTTAAAGGTTCACTCAGTTAAGTTGAGCGAAACTCAGAAACTAAGGACCTCCCCCCATGAATCGTTTCATCGCCATTACCGCTGCCCTCGCTGTCGCTTCCCTAAATGTGGGTATGGCCGTCGGCCCCGCCCACGCCAAGATGAGCGCCGAGGAGCAATGCGAAGTCATGCCCGCAAATATTCGCGCCGCCGTGCAGGGCGCCGAAGCCAGCAAGGCCCGCCGTGCGCTTTCCAAAGCCAGTATCGGTGCCGCCCTGTGCGAAGCCGGTAATGAGCGCGAGGCGCGCAAGAAGTTCGCACAGGCACTGAAGGCGCTCGGCATGACCGAGACGGAACTCGCTCAGCGCTAATATTACGTTCACGTTTCCTCCCCAAAAGGAAACACTGGGCCGTTTGCGACATCCCCCCGTCGCAAACGGTCCTTCTTTTTGCGGCGGTGGTCGCGGGCGCGATTTCAGGCTTGCGCCGCGCCGCCAACTCGGCTTCGTCGCCCCCGGTGATGAAGAGTTACGAACAGATAGAGGGCGGTGCCGCCATCCTGCTGCTTGCGGATCATGCGGGCAGCGACGTGCCCGACGGCATCGACCTTGGCATTTCGGATGAAGAGCGGTTGCTGCACATCGGTGTGGACATCGGCATTGCCGCACTGACGCGGCGCGTCGCGAAGGCGCTGGGCGCGCCCGCCCATCTGTCGCGTTTTTCACGGCTGGTGTTCGATCCGAACCGGGATGCGGACAGCGCAGGGCTGGCCCCGGAGGAAAGCGATGGCATATGCATTGCGGGCAATGTGTCGCTGACCGCAGAACAGCGCCGTGTCCGCCGCGCGCTACATGAGGAATATCACGGCGCGCTGACGGCAAGGATCGAGATGGCGGCGCCGGAGATGCTGGTTTCGATCCATAGCTTTACGCCCGTTCTGGCGAGCGCACCTGAGGCCGCGCCGCGGCCCTGGGACACCGCTTTCCTGTATAATGAAGACGCCGCGACGGCACGGATCGGTATCGACTTCATGACCTCTGAAGGTTTGCGTGTTGGCGATAATGAACCCTATTCCGGTGCGCTGACCGGCTACACCGTCATTCGCCATGCCGAGAGCCGCGGGATTCCTTCACTGTTCATCGAAATCAGGAACGATCATCTGCGCGGCGATTCGGGTGTGGACCAGTGGTCATCAAGGGTTGCGAGGCTGATCCGACATACGCAGAAGGTGCTGAACGAACAGAAGGGGGACCCATTCGATGGCCGATAAATCAAAACTTCCCAGCCGCCATGTATCCTCCGGACCGGAGCGCGCGCCGCATCGTTCCTATTATTACGCGATGGGCCTGACGGAGGAGGAGATTGCGCGGCCATTCGTCGGTATCGCATCGGCCGGCAACGATTCCGCGCCGTGCAACACATTGCTGGATGAGCAGGCCGACGCCTGCCGTATCGGCGTGAACGAGGCGGGCGGTATGCCGCGCCGTTTCAATACGATCACCGTGACCGACGGAATCGCCATGGGCCACCAAGGCATGAAATCCTCCCTCGTCAGCCGTGAAGTCATTGCCGATTCCGTCGAACTGAGCGTGCGCGGACATTGCTATGACGCGCTGGTTGGCTTTGCTGGCTGCGACAAGAGCCTGCCGGGCATGATGATGGCCATGCTGCGCCTGAACGTGCCGTCGGTGTTCGTCTATGGCGGTTCCATCCTGCCAGGACGTCACCACGGCAAGGATGTGACGGTGGTCGATGTGTTCGAGGCTGTTGGCGCGCATGCGGCGGGCAGTTGCCCGCTGCAGGAGCTGATCGCGCTGGAGAAAGTGGCCTGTCCCGGGCACGGCGCGTGCGGCGGCCAGTTCACGGCGAATACGATGGCCTGTGTGGCAGAGGCCATCGGCCTTAGCCTGCCCAATTCCAACATGGCCCCGGCGCCGCATGAAAGCCGCGAGGCCTACGCCATTGCGGCAGGCCGGGCGGTCATGAACGCCTTGGAAATCGGTTTGAGACCGCGTGACATCTGTACCCGGGAAGCTTTTGAAAATGCTGCGCGTGTTGTCGCCGCCACCGGTGGGTCAACGAATGCGGCGCTGCATCTGCCGGCGATGGCGGCAGAGGCGGGGATCGCGTTCGACCTGTTCGACGTTGCGGAAATTTTCAAATCCACGCCGTACATCGCCGACCTGAAGCCCGGCGGTAAATATGTCGCGAAGGACATGCACGCGGCGGGCGGCATTTACATGCTGATGAAAACCCTGCTGGCCAATGATCTGCTGAATGGCGATTGCATGACGATTACCGGCAGGACGCTGGCGGAAAATCTTGACGAGATCCGCTGGAACCCTGACCAGGACGTGATTTACGACGTCAAGAGTCCGCTATCGCCCACGGGCGGTGTCGTTGGCCTGCGCGGCTCGCTGGCACCCGATGGGGCCATCGTGAAGGTCGCCGGGCTGGAACATGTGACGTTCACCGGCCCCGCGCGGGTGTTTGAGTGCGAAGAGGATTGTTTCGCGGCCGTCGAAACCCGCGCCTATGAAGAGGGCGAGGTTCTGATCATCCGTTACGAAGGGCCAAAAGGCGGCCCCGGCATGCGCGAGATGCTGTCGACCACCGCTGCCCTTTACGGACAGGGGATGGGCGACAAGGTCGCCCTGATCACCGACGGCCGCTTTTCTGGCGCGACACGTGGTTTCTGCATCGGCCATGTCGGCCCTGAGGCGGCAGAAGGCGGCCCGATCGGGCTGGTGGAGAACGGCGATATCATCAGCATCGACGCCGATACCGGCACGATTGACCTGCATGTTGACGAGGCCGAGCTGGAGGCGCGGCGTGGACGCTGGATAGCGCGGCAGACGGACTATCAGTCAGGCGCGTTGTGGAAATATGCGCAGGGCGTGGGTTCGGCGCGTACCGGCGCCTGCACGCATCCGGGCGCAAAGGCGGAAACGCACGTTTACGCGGATATCTAGGCGCGTTCCTAGCGGAGCGGGCGGTCAGGGCTGGTCGGTAGCGGCTTGATGTCCGGAATATCCGCCGCGCCGCCGCCGAAACTCGATCCGACTTCGGTGATCGCGGGCGGGGGCTTCATTGCCGACAGCACGGGCTTGCCATAGGCATTCCGGGGCACTTCACCGGGTATCAGAACCTGTCCCTGAACATAATAGGGAGATGGCGCACAGGCCGTCATGGAAAGTGCGCCCGCACAAAGGAGGATCAGATTACGCATGCGTTGTCGCTATCATATCCATATTCCTGATTTCCAGCATAAGATGCGGTTAGAGATATGAATCGGGACAGAAAGATTCTCACGGGCGCGGAAATGCGCGCGTCTGAGCAGCGTGCCATCGCGGCCGGTGCGTCGGAGGCGGGACTGATGCAGGCGGCCGGAACCGGTGCCGCGGATTTGATCGCGCCCCTGGTCGAGGGACGTCCGGTTCTGATCCTGTGCGGCAGTGGCAATAATGGCGGCGATGGCTATGTCGCCGCGGAGGCGCTGCGCCGTGCCGGTGCCGAGGTGACCGTCGCGGCGTTCGCGGTCCCGGGCAAGGAGCCCGCCTCTATGGCGGCCCAGGCGTGGCGGGGAAAAACGCAGGCGCCGCAATCGGCAAAGCCTGCTGCGGTGTTTGTGGACGCGCTGTTCGGCACTGGCCTGACCCGGCCCGTCGGGGATCCGTACCATGCGGAACTGATGCGGCTCGCAGATGCGGCGGAAATGCGGATCGCGCTGGATATGCCGAGCGGAATCGATGCCGACCATGGTGCCTGCCTGTCGGATGTCGCCCGCTTTGATCGGACGATGGCGTTTGGCGCCCTGAAGCCGTCACATCTGCTTTACCCCGCTGCGGCGTTCTGCGGCCAGATAGAGGTGGTGCCGCTCGATATTGATACCGCCGCCGCGGCGGCTTTTGTGCTCACAGCACCCGAGCGGCTTGAAAGCGATCCAGCGGCGCATAAATATCAGCGCGGGTCGGTCGCGATCGCGGCGGGGGCGATGCCGGGCGCGGCCTGGCTGGCGGCGCGGGCGGCGCAGCGCGCAGGCGCTGGCTTTGTGACCGTCGCGGGTAACATCCATGCGTTTCCGCCATCGTCGCTGGTGATGCGGGATATTGGCGATTTGAAAGCGCAGCGAATTGATGCCGCCGTTGTTGGTCCCGGCCTTGGACAGGGCGATGACGCACGGCAGGCGGCGATATCGTTTCTCGATCTGGACATCCCCCTGGTGATTGACGGCGATATGTTTTCCCTGTTCAGCGAGGAGCATGTTCGCCTCGCCGGAAGGGGTGACATCATGACGCCGCATGAGGGTGAGTTCGTCCGGTTTTTCGGCGAGGTGCCGGGATCAAAGGTGGACCGCGCGCGGGCCGCCGCCATGAAGAGCGGCAATGTTATCGTGCTGAAGGGGGCCGATACCGTGGTCGCATCGCCGGACGGAGAGGTCGCGGTGAACGAACATGCGCATCCGCGTCTTGCCGTGGCGGGAAGCGGAGACATATTGGCAGGCGCGATTGCCGCGGAACGCGCGCGGGGGCGTCCGGCGTTCGAGGCGGCGTGCGCGGGGGTCTGGCGTCATGGCGATGCCGGGATCAGGGGCCGGGACGGCCTGATCGCCGAGGATCTGCTGGAGCTTATCCGACAATGACCCGGATCGTGCGAATGGCGGCGCGGGGCGACGGTGTGACCGCCGACGGTACCTTTGTCGCGGGTGCGGTCACCGGCGATGCTGTCGATGGCGGCCGGGTCATTCCCGGCCCGCACCATGTCGAGCCCGTCTGCCGACATGTCTCGGATTGCGGCGGGTGCCAGTTGCAGCATGCGGACGAACAGGTGCTTGCCAAATTTGCCGTCGGCCGCGTCCTCGCCACGCTGGCGAGCGTCGATCTGCAACCGGAGACAATGCGCCCCGTCCACCTGTCCCCGCCGAAAAGCCGCCGCCGCGTGTCGCTCCGCGCGGCGCTGACAGCGGAAGGGCTTGTGCTGGGCTTCAATCAGGAGGGGTCGCACAGCATCTTCGACATGACTGAATGTCACGTGATGACAGATGCGCTGCTGGCCTGCGTCCAGAGCCTGCGGCCAGTCATTGCCGGGCTGTTGAAACCGGGCTGGATGAGCGCGGTGGCGATCACCGAGACGGCAGGCGGCTTCGATGTTGTGCTGTCCAATCTGGAACCTTCACCGAAGACGACATCGGTGCTTTCGACATGGGCGAAACGTGCGGGCGCGGCGCGGGTGTCGCTGGAAACGCATATGGGCGTGGAGACGGCCGTGCAGCGGGCGGTGCCGACGATGCGATTTGCGGGCGTGGATGTGGAATTGCCGCCGGGGGCGTTCCTGCAGGCCACGGCCGATGGCGAAGCCGCACTGGTGGCCGCTGTCCGGCAGATGTGCGAGGAGGCAGGGCGTGTCGCCGACCTGTTCAGCGGGCTGGGCACGTTCGCGCTGCCGCTGTCGGATCATGCACGCATCATGGCGGTGGATGGGGCGCGGCCCGCGGTGCAGGCGCTGGCGACCGCCGCGCGCAGAGCCAGGCGGCGCATCGAAGTGCAGCATAGGGATCTGTTCCGGCAGCCGCTGGCGGCGAGGGAACTCGATAAATTTGATGTCGTGGTGCTTGACCCGCCCCGTGCGGGCGCAAAGGCGCAGGCCGAGATGATCGCCGCGTCCAAGGTCGATAACATCGCCTATGTCTCTTGCAATCCAAATACATTCGCGCGCGATGCGAGAATATTGTGTGCGGCTGGGTTCCGGATCGCGGAATTATGGCCTGTCGGGCAGTTCCGCTGGTCCACCCATGTCGAGCTTGCTGCCCATTTCATCCGCTAGGAAGCGGCAAGGCCGGATTGCGGGCATCTTGGGCGCTTCGGATCAGTTGCGGCCAAGCTTCGCGTCGAGCGTGATCGTGTCATCCTCCCGGAAAGCGATCATGACGACCGTTGCGACGGCGACGCAAAAGCTGGGGAAGAACAGCAATTGTCTGCTGTTTTCATCAAGCAGATACATGCCAAGCGGATCGAGAATATATTTCCAGATCGCAAGGGCGCCGACAATCAGCATCAATGCCTGTAGCGGGTAGAAAACTTTCCGGAACAGGCCAAGCACGACCATCAGGCCAACCCCGATCTGCGCCAGGCCGAAGGGAGTCTGGATCATTTCCGCCGAGACAAGCCCGCCATAATATTTGTCCGAAACGCCGATGGACGCCTCGGGCGCACCGATCTTCACCACGCCCCAGGCCATGAGCAGAACGCCCGTTGAAATGCGGAGCAGCAAGAGCGTAATGGCCTTCATGATCGTTCTCCCTGGATATTGATCGCCGCTGGCGCGGGTACAGTTATCGCACTCATTCGCGGCCCCGCGTCTGAAGGTTACAGTTGCAATCGGCAAGAGCGCGGCCTATGTGCCCCGCCATCTCACAGGCATGAGATCATATCCGGTGGGCGGCGATTGCCGCCTTATCACTCATGCCGAGGTTTAACTGGAAGGAGTTTATCCATGGCTGCACCAATCGTGCAGATGTCGGCGCTGCTTGAAGCCGGCACGCATTTCGGACACCAGACGCATCGCTGGAACCCGAAGATGAAACCATACATCTTTGGCGACCGTAACAACGTCCACATCATCGATCTTTCGCAGACCGTACCGCTGTTCCAGCGTGCGCTCGACTTTGTCGATGCGACGACAAAGGCCGGCGGCAAGGTTCTGTTCGTCGGTACCAAGCGGCAGGCGGCGGATCCGATCCGCGAAGCGTCGCTGCGTTCGGGCCAGCATTACGTCAACCACCGCTGGCTGGGCGGCATGCTGACGAACTGGAAGACGATTTCGGAGTCCATTCGCAAGTTCAAGGAGCTGGAAGAGCAGCTCGCCGGTGACACGTCGGGCTTCACCAAGAAGGAAGTCCTGAAGATGACGCGCCAGCGCGACAAGTTCGAGGCCTCGCTGGGCGGCATTCGCGACATGGGCGGCCTGCCCGACCTGATGTTCGTTATCGACACGAACAAGGAAGATTTGGCCGTGAAGGAGGCCAATGTTCTTGGCATTCCCGTCATCGCCGTGCTCGATTCCAACTCGGATCCAACCGGCATCGCATTCCCGGTACCGGGCAATGACGACGCGGCCCGTGCCATCCGCATGTACTGCGACATGGTCGCCGACGCATGCGCCGGCGGCGAACAGAGCCGTCAGGCCGATCTGGGTGTCGATATCGGCGCTTCGGCGGACGCTCCGGTGGAAGCCGCTGTGGCTGAGACGGCACCGGCAGAGGAAGCAGCGGCACCCGCCGAAGCTGCTCCCTCCGCTGAAGCGACCGCTGAGGAAGCCAAGGCGTAGGCGGTCCGCAGACGCGGATTTGTAATGAACCGGTGGCAGGCACGGGTGGCGAAACCGCCGCTCGTGCCTCCCGGTATTTATAGGAAAGGTTTATTGAAATGGCTGAGATCACCGCAAAGCTCGTGAAGGATCTGCGCGACAAGACCGGCGCAGGCATGATGGATTGCAAAAAGGCGCTGAACGAGACCGATGGCGACTTTGAAGCTGCCGTCGACTGGCTGCGTACGAAGGGCCTCGCCGCGGCTGCGAAGAAATCATCACGCACGGCCGCAGAGGGCCTGATCGGCGTGGCGACCGACGGTACCAAGGGCTGCGCCGTCGAAGTGAATTCCGAAACGGACTTCGTTGCCAAGAATGACAGGTTCCAGGGTTTCGTCCGCGAAGTCACTGAACTGGCGCTCGCCAGGGGTACCGACGACATTGAGGACGTGAAGACGGACATGATGGCGAACGGCAAGACGGTCGAGGATACGCTGACGGAGAACATTTCCACAATCGGTGAGAACCAGTCGCTGCGCCGTGCCGCGACCATCACCGTGGGCGAAGGCGTCGTGACGCCCTATATCCACAATCAGGCGGCGCCGGGCCTTGGCAAGATCGGTGTGCTGGTTGCGCTGGAATCCGCTGCGGACAAGGACGCGCTGAACGCATTCGCAAAGCAGCTCGCCATGCATATCGCGGCGGCGGCGCCGCTGGCCCTGGACGAGAGCGGCGTTGATCCTGTGACGGTCGAGCGTGAGCGCGCCATCGCCATGGAGAAAGCCAAAGAAAGTGGCAAGCCCGACAATATCGTCGAAAAGATGGTTGACGGTACCGTGCGCAAATTCGTCAGCGAAAACACGCTGCTGGGCCAGGTTTTTGTCATCGACGGCAAGGCAAAGGTCAGCGATGTCGTCGCGGCGAAGGCGAAGGAACTGGGTGCCGATATCAGGATCGCCAATTATGTCCGCTTCCAGCTGGGTGAGGGCATTGAACGCGAAGAAAGCGACTTCGCCGCGGAAGTCGCGGCCGCCGTCGGCGGCTGATTTCCTCCTGCGCTCCCTACGGGCGGGGGCGTATGCGAAGTCTGTAAAATGGGCCGGGTCGCGGGGATTGGTTCCTTGCCGCCCGGCCAGCGCGCGTCTAAGACCCGCGACAACTTGCCGTTTCTGCTGGAGTACAGGCCTGAGATGCCAACCCGTTCTTATAAACGCATTCTCCTTAAGCTGAGCGGTGAAGCCCTGATGGGCGACCAGCAGTTCGGCATCGATACCGAGACCGTCGCCGCCATTGCCGGGGAAGTGAAACTCGCCAAGGAAGCCGGTTTCGAACTGTGCCTGGTCGTGGGCGGGGGCAATATTTTCCGCGGCCTTGCGGCTGCGGAACAGGGGTTCGACCGGGCAAGCGCGGATTATATGGGCATGCTGGCGACCGTCATGAACGCTCTTGCGGTGCAGAATGCGCTGGAGCAGCAGGGGTGCGACACGCGCGTCATGTCGGCAATTCCGATGGCGAGCGTGTGCGAACCCTATATCCGGCGCAAGGCCGTGCGGCATATGGAGAAAGACCGGATCGTCATGTTCGCCGCCGGGACCGGCAATCCCTATTTCACCACCGACACCGCCGCGGCCCTGCGTGCGGCGGAGATGCAGTGTGACGCGCTGTTCAAGGGAACGAGCGTGGACGGCGTCTATACATCCGATCCCAAGAAGGACGCGAACGCAACCCGCTACGATACGCTAAGCTATGACCGGGTCCTTAGCGACAATCTGCGGGTGATGGATGCCTCGGCGGTGGCGCTCTGCCGCGATAATGACATCCCGATCGTGGTCTTCAACATTCGGGAACGCGGTAACCTCGCCCGCGTTCTTGCCGGAGACGGCGTCTCCACAACTGTAAGCAACTGACTGAAAGATAAAGACATGTCTGCTGGATACGATAAAGCCGATATTGAACGCCGCATGGACGGCGCGATTGACAGCCTGAAGGGGGACCTGGCCGGTCTGCGCACGGGCCGCGCCAATACGGCATTGCTCGATCCCGTAACCGTGGAAGTCTACGGCGCCAAAATGCCGCTCAACCAGGTCGCGACCGTGACGGCACCCGATGCGCGCATGCTGGCGGTCAATGTCTGGGACAAGGGGAACATCCAGCCGGTGGAGAAGGCGATCCGCGCGGCGGGCCTGGGGCTGAACCCCGTCACCGATGGTCAGAACATTCGCCTGCCGCTGCCTGACATGACGGAGGATCGCCGAAAGGAACTCGCCAAGCTGTGCTCGCAATATGCGGAAAAGGCGAAAATCGCCGTCCGCAATGTCCGCCGCGACGGTATGGAAGCGCTGAAGGCGTCAGAGAAGAACGGCGACATCAGCCAGGACGAGCAGAAAAAGGGCGAAGGCGAAGTTCAGAAAGTCACCGACGTGAAAATCGGGGAAATCGAAACCGTAACCGCCGCCAAGGAAAAGGAAATCATGAGCCAGTGACGGCCGCGACCGCCTCTGCAAAGGCGGGCGGTGCCGTCGCACCGCGCCACGTCGCCATCATCATGGACGGCAATGGCCGCTGGGCGAAGGCCCGGCACCTGCCGCGCGTCGCGGGGCACAAATCCGGTATGGAATCGGTGCGCAGCGTCGTGAAGATGGCCCCCGACCTGGGCATTGAGGTCTTGACGCTATATGCCTTTTCTTCTGAAAACTGGAAGCGTCCTGAAGAGGAAGTCGGCTTTCTCTTCAATCTCTTGAAGTCTTATCTTCAGAGTGAAATTGCAGAGCTGGATGCGAAGAACGTGCAGATTCGCTGCATCGGAAACTGGCGCGCCTTACCGGCGGATTTGGTGACGCTGATCGACGGCGCCATCGAGCGCACGAAAGACAATGCCGGTCTGAAACTGGTGCTGGCGCTCAATTATGGCAGTCATGACGAGATTACCCGCGCCGTTCGCGCCTGTGTCGCGGACGGATTGACGGGCGGCCAGATCGACGAGGCCGCGATCGAGGCACGCCTTGATACCGCCGGGCTTCCCGCGCCCGATCTGATCATCCGGACGTCTGGGGAGGAGCGCCTGTCGAACTTCATGATGTGGCAGGCTGCTTATTCCGAATTTGTATTTACGCCGGTGCTCTGGCCCGATTTTGACGGTGACGCCCTGGCGCGTGCCTGTGATCATTTTGCCGTGCGGGAGCGGCGTTATGGCGGTATCTGAGACCCCGCCCGAACCAGCCGGTGCGGAACCAGTCCGGTCTGAACGGACCCGCGAGACCCTTCGCGTTCGCTATAAGGATTTGATGCCGCGCTTTATCGTCGGTGTGCTGCTGATCGCGATTGCGATTTTCGGCGGCTGGCAGGGGGGGCTGTTTTTCAACTTCCTGATGGGCATCGCCGCGCTCCTCGTCTTTCGCGAGTGGACCCGAATGGTCGGCACGACCGCCGGAAACGACCGCATGGTCGGCTTTATCGGCATCGGTGCCGCGGTCGTTCTGGGTAATGACGGCCTTGTTATGTATGGCTTTGCCGCGCTTGCGGTGGCGGCGATCTGGTATCTGTTCACCGATCGCCGGGCGGCAATGGGCATCCTTTATGCGGGCCTGCCGTTCATGTGTCTGATCTGGCTGCGCTATCAGGAAAACGGATTTGGCCTGATTGTCTGGACGCTCGCCGTCGTGTGGGCGACGGATATAGGGGCGTATTTCAGCGGGAGGACAATCGGCGGGCCAAAGATCGCTCCGGCCATCAGCCCATCGAAGACGTGGGCCGGACTGGCCGGCGGCATGTTCGCCGCAGCAGGTGTCGGCGTTCTCAACGACTTTATTTTCCAATTGCCTTTCGAAGCCGTGCATGCCGCGGCGCTCGGTGCCCTCCTTGCCGTTATCGCGCAGGTGGGAGATTTTTATGAAAGCCATCTCAAGCGGCGGGCGGGTGTCAAGGATTCCGGGCACCTGCTGCCCGGCCATGGCGGCGTCATGGACCGTTTGGACGGCCTGGTGCCGGTGTCTATCCTGGTCGCCAGCGCGGTGTGGTTCATAGGACAATAATGCGATCCGTTTCGATATTTGGCGCGACGGGTTCTGTCGGCATTTCCGCGCTTGAGCTGATCGCGCACGAGCCGGACAGATGGTCGGTCGATGTCCTGACGGCCAATAGCAGCGCGGGCGATCTTGCCGCTCAGGCCAAGGCCTGCGGCGCCAGACTCGCCGTGGTGGCGGATGAAGGTGCCTATGGCGATCTGCAGGCCGCCCTTGCGGGTACGGATATCGAATGTGCCGCCGGAACCGCCGCGCTTGAAGAGGCGGCACGGCGCCCGGTTGATGTCACGCTCGCGGCCATCGTCGGCGCGGCCGGCCTGATGCCCACCCTGCGCGCGGTCGAGCGCGGCGGGATCATCGCGATTGCGAACAAGGAAGCGCTGGTGTGTGCAGGACCTCTCGTCACCGCGGCCGCGCGGGATTCCGGCGCGAAGTTACTGCCCGTCGACAGCGAGCATAACGCGATCTTTCAGGTTTTCGACTTCGAGACGCCTGAAAGTGTGTCGCGTATCATCCTGACCGCGAGCGGCGGTCCGTTTCGTACCAAAAGCCTGGACGAAATGCGGGCCATGACACCTGCGCAGGCCGTCGCGCACCCGGTCTGGTCCATGGGCGCGAAGATCAGTGTCGACAGCGCGACATTGATGAACAAGGGTCTCGAGATGATCGAGGCGGCCCGCCTGTTTCCGGTGCGTGCCGACCAGATTGACGTGATCGTGCACCCTCAGTCTATCGTCCATAGCTTTGTGGAATATGTTGACGGGTCCGTGCTGGCGCAGCTCGGCTCCCCCGACATGAAAACGCCGATTGCCTATGCGATGGCATATCCAAAGCGTATCAAGACGCCCGTGGCGCCGCTTGACCTGATTGCCGCCGCCAGACTGGAATTCGAGGAACCGGACCCCGTGCGGTTTCCGGCGCTTCGGCTTGCC
The DNA here is from genome assembly GCF_019204005.1 of Pacificimonas pallii. Classification (GTDB taxonomy): domain Bacteria; phylum Pseudomonadota; class Alphaproteobacteria; order Sphingomonadales; family Sphingomonadaceae; genus Pacificimonas; species Pacificimonas pallii. Next base: position 438,447 of record NZ_JAGSPA010000002.1, read on the forward strand.
CGCGAAGCCATGGTCGCCGATGGCACCGCACCCGTGTCGCTGAACGCGGCGAATGAAGTCGCCGTGGCGGCGTTTCTCGAGGACCGGCTCGCGTTTCTCGACATCGCGGCGGCGGTCGATCATGTCATGGCGCGCATGAGTACCTGTGCGGTCGCCACACTCGGCGATATTTTCGCATGCGACGCCGAGGCACGCCGCATTGCGAAGGATTTTGTCTCCGCGAGGGGTAGATAGATCATGCCCACGACTTTCGAACAGCCGAGTTTCCTGTTTACCGTCCTGATGTTCATCCTGATGATCGGCCCGCTGGTGTTCGTTCACGAGATGGGACATTATCTGGTCGGGCGTCTTTTCAGGACGAAGGTCGACAGCTTTTCCATTGGTTTTGGTCCGCAGATTGCCGGCTGGCGCGACAGGCGGGGGACGGTCTGGCGGCTAAGCGCTCTTCCGCTTGGCGGCTATGTGAAATTTGCAGGCGACGCGAATGCGGCGGGTGCGGGAAGCGAAGGCCTCAGCGATATTCCGCTAGCGGAACGCGGCGACTATTTCGCGTTCAAGCCGCTATGGCAGCGTGCCCTTATCGTGCTGGCGGGTCCGGCCATCAATTTCCTGTTCGCAATCCTGATTTTCGCAGGGTTTGCCTTCACCATGGGGCAGATCACCATGCCTCCTATTGTCGGGCAGGTGCAGGAGGGGTCCGCGGCTGACGCGGCAGGCTTTGAAGTCGGTGATCGCATCACGTCGATCGACGGGCGCGAGATCAATGAATGGCCAATCCTGGTGCAGGAAGTCCGGATGAATCCGGGCGTGCCCATGACGGTCAGCCTGGTGCGAGATGGCATGCCGCGAGAGGTTACCCTGACGCCAAAGATCATCGAGATGGAAGATCGGTTCGGTAATCGCGGTCGCATCGGCCAGCTGGGCGTGGCGAATGCCGACGCGCCGGAGGTTCGTCAGGTTGGCCTGATTGAAAGCGTCGGGATCGGTATTTCCGAAACCGCCCGCACCGTACGGTCCATGGTCGATCTGCTCAGCCAGCTGATCCGCGGACAGCGTTCCATCGAGGAACTGGGCGGCCCGCTGAAAATCGGTCAGATGTCGGGGCAGGTGGGCACGCTGGGGGCCGCGGCGTTCGTGTCGTTCATGGCGCTCATTTCCATCAATCTGGGGTTCATCAACCTTCTGCCAATTCCCATGCTCGACGGCGGACATCTCGCGCTTTATGCAGCTGAGGCTGCGCGCGGGGGCAAGCCGCTACCCGAAAGGGCGCAGCAATGGGCATTCATGGGTGGTTTCGCACTGGTAATCTCTTTCATGTTGGTCGTCACGTTCAACGACCTTGCTTCTTTCGGGGTCTGGCGTCATGCCCTCGAACTGCTCGGTTGAGACATGTGCGGGTGACGATTGCCGCAATGTTCGTAACAGATAAAAAATAAAGGTAAGGGGTTTGATGTCAGCTTTTTCCGCCGCGCGGTCGCGTCTGGTGCCGGGGCTGCTTGTCAGCTCCGCGGTACTTCTCGTTCCCGCCGTTGCTGCTGCCCAGGTCGCTGAACCAGTCGCCGAGACGTCAGAGGTCGACGCCCTGGATGCTGCGCCTGCCGCCGAAGAGGAGCGCCGCGTGCGGTCCATCACGGTGCGCGGCAATGAGCGTCTGGAGCCGGAAACGGTCGCCTCTTATATCGGTCTGAGCGCAGGCGAGCCCTATGATCGCAATCGTCTCGATACGGCGCTGAAGAGCCTTTATGCGACAGACCTGTTCGCGGATGTGACGATCCGTGATCGCGGCGGCGACCTGCTGGTCGAGGTGCAGGAAAATCCGGTCGTGAACCGGATCATTCTGGAGGGCAATCGCCGGGTCAAGGAGGACAAGATCGCGCCGGAAATCCGGCTCGCACCGCGGCAGATCTTCACGCGTGCGAAAGCACGCAGCGACGTCGCGCGTATCGTTGAACTCTATCGCCGTCAGGGCCGCTTCGCCGCTGCCGTGGAACCGCAGATCGTTCCGCTCGATCAGAACCGCGTCGATGTCGTTTTCGAGATCACCGAAGGTCCCAAGTCGAAAGTGAAGCGGATCAACTTCCTTGGCAATGAGCAGTTCGGTGACGGCAAGCTGCGCGGCGAAATCGCGACGCGCGAATCCAAATGGTTCCGCCTCTTCACATCGAACGATACCTATGATCCCGACCGCTCGGCCTATGACCAGCAGGTTCTGAGGCAGTTTTATCTGACCGAAGGCTATGCCGATTTCCGCGTCGCATCGTCGGTTGCGGAACTGACGCCGAACAATGAAGACTTCGTCCTGACCTATGTGATCGACGAGGGCGAACGCTACAATTTTGGCGAAGTCACGCTGGAATCCGAAATCCGCGATATCGATGAGACCAGTTTCCGCGCGCTCATCGGTATACAGGACGGCGACGTCTATAACGCCAAGCGTATCGAGGATACGATCACGGTGCTGCAGGAAACCGCTGGTCTGCTTGGTTATGCCTTTGCCGACGTCCAGCCGCAGTTCACCCGCAATCGCGAAGATCTGACCATGGATGTTGCGTTCGTGATCCGCGAGGCACCGCGTGTCTACATCGAGCGCGTCGATATTAACGGCAATGTCATCACGCGCGACAAGGTCGTACGCCGCGAGTTCCGCCTTGTCGAGGGCGATGCGTTCAATACGTTCAAGGTGAAGCGCACGCAGGCGCGTATCCAGAGCCTCGGCTTCTTCCAGGAAGATCTGGAGATCGAGCAGAAGCCCGGGTCCGGCCCGGACAAGGTCATTCTGGAAGTGAACGCGCAGGAACAGGCGACAGGCGAATTGCAACTGTCCGCCGGTTTCTCCTCGCTTGAGCGTTTCCTCGTCTCAGCGTCCATTCGCCAGCGCAACTTCCGCGGCCTGGGCCAGGAATTGCGGGCATCGGCAAACATTTCCAGCTACTCGAAATCGGTCGATGTCGGCTTCACCGAACCCTATCTCTTCAACCGTAACCTCGCGCTTGGTTTTGATGTGTTCCGCCGCGACTTCAATAGCTTCAATTTCAATGCGAGTGGCAATCGAAATACTACTTACGAGCAGGTGACGACCGGTCTGCAACTTCGTACGGGTTTCCCGATCACCGAGTTCTGGTCTGCATCCGTACGGTATAATTTGCAGCTCGACGACATTTCGTTGCCGTTGAATGCGAGCCGTTTTACCGATTTCAATGGCGATGGGGAATTCACCGAGGATGAGTGCGATCCGATCCGTTCGGGCCGCTTCCTGTGCGATGCGCTCGGCAAGCGCACGACCTCCGCCATTGGGTATAGTCTTGCCTTTGACAACACCGATAATCGTATCCGGCCGAGCCGCGGACAGCGTGTTGTCTTCAGTCAGGATATTGCCGGTCTTGGCGGCATCAAATATCTGCGCAGCCAGATTGACGCGGATAAATATTTTCGTATTGGCCGCAGTGACTTCATCGTCGGCGTTGGCCTCGAGGCAGGGTATATAACCGGCTATGGCGGTGACGATATTCGTATCAATGATCGCTATTTCCTTGGCGAACCGCGCATGCGCGGCTTTGATATTCGCGGCGTTGGTCCGCGTGTAATTCGTAACCGCTATATACCGGCAACGGCCGATGGCGACGGAAATTTGCCGGATGGCGCGATTGCCGTACCGGACCTGAACGGGTCGCCAGGCTTTGTTGTTATCGACACCAATCCCGATCGTCAGCAGGACGATTCCCTTGGCGGCCAGGCCTATTATCTTGGCCGCGTGGAGATGCAGATCCCGCTTGGCGAGGGTGTCGCTGAACTTGGCATTCGGCCCTCTATATTCGTCGATGTCGGCGCACTCTGGGATGTTGACTTCGACCCGGACAGCCAGCTGATCAATCGGCCGACATTCGATGTCCAGCGCTTTGTCGATGCAGATGGTGATGGTCGTCCTGATGAAGACGCGGACGGAAACCGGATTACCGAGACGGTGGGCACGCCAGGCTTCCGTGAACAGTTCTTTGGTGACAGCCCCAAACCGCGCGTATCTATCGGTATTGGTGCGTCGTGGAACTCGCCATTCGGACCGTTCAGGTTCGATATCGCCAAGGCTTTGCTAAGTGAGCCGGGCGACGATACGCAGCTATTCCAATTCAATGTAGGAACTTCATTCTGATGACTATTTCAAAAACCCTCCTCGCCGGTGCAGCTCTTGCGGCGGCGGCCATGACGACCGCTTCGCCCGCTTTCGCGCAGGCGCGCGCCGTTGCCGTTATTTCCACCGATGGTGCCGTTCAGGGCAGCACGGCTTGGACGAATGCGCAGACGGCGATCCGTTCGACCTATGCCGCGCAGATCCAGGCGCTGGAAACACGCCAGGCGGCACTGGCCGCGGAGCTGAAGCCAATGCAGGATGCGTATAACAACGCCGCGCAGCAGCCTAATGCGACACGTGAGAGTGTCGCTCCCTATGCGCAGCCCCTGGCACAGAAGCAGCAGGCGGCGCAGGCCGAAATGCAGCAGCTGCAGCAGCCGGTCGCACTGGCGCGTGCCTATGTCGCAGAGCAGATCAGCGTGCATCTGGACGCCGCCGCCAAGGCGGCAATGGCTGCGGCTGGCGTCGATCTGGCACTGCGCCCTGAAGGCGTGCTGGTCGTCGGCCAGGGTTCGAACGCGAACCTGACGGATGAGGTTGTGGCCGAGTTGAACAAGCGCGTGCAGAACGTGTCGGTAACGCCGCCGGCCGGATGGCAGCCTGGCCAGCTACAGCAGGCTGCCCAGCCGCAGCAGTAACATTCTGTAGGTAAAGAGAAAAAGGGGCGTGGCCGTGATGGCCGCGCCCCTTTTTCCTATGCGCTTTCAAGCTGTTTCATGCCGTTTCCGCGAAAAGTTCGCGGCCAATGAGGAAACGGCGGATTTCGCTGGTACCGGCGCCGATTTCATAGAGTTTCGCATCGCGCAGAAGGCGGCCGGTCGGATATTCATTGATGTAACCATTGCCGCCGAGCGCCTGAATGGCTTCGAGCGCCATCCATGTCGCCTTCTCCGCCGAGTAAAGAATGGCACCCGCAGCGTCCTTGCGCGCGGTCTCACCGCGATCGCAGGCCTTTGCCACTTCATAGACATAAGCACGCGCCGTGTTCCAGGCGACGTACATGTCGGCAAGCTTTCCCTGCATGAGCTGGAATGTGCCAATGGGTTTGCCAAACTGGCTGCGCTCGTGGACGTACGGCACGACAACGTCCATGCAAGCGGCCATGATGCCAAGCGGCCCGCCGGAGAGGACGACACGCTCATAATCGAGGCCCGACATCAGGATCTGCGCACCTTGTCCCTCTTCGCCAAGACGGTTTTCATAGGGGACTTCGCAATCCTCAAACACCAGTTCACAGGTGTCGGAGCCGCGCATGCCAAGCTTGTCGAGCTTCTGCGCCGTCTTGAAACCGGCCATGCCCTTTTCGATGAGGAAGGCGCTGATCCCCTTGGGACCCGCTTCCATGTCGGTCTTGGCGTAGACGATGAGCGTGTCCGCCTCCGGACCATTGGTGATCCACATCTTATTGCCGTTCAGGATATAGCGATCGTTGCGCGTCTCCGCGCGTAGCCGCATCGAAACGACGTCGGAGCCCGACCCGGGTTCGGACATGGCGAGTGAGCCGACATGTTCGCCGGACATCAGCCTGGGCAGGTATTTCGCCTTCTGCTCCGCATTGCCCCAGCGGCCAAGCTGGTTGACGCAGAGATTGGAATGCGCACCGTAGCTGAGCCCGACGCTGGCAGACGCGCGGCTGATCTCCTCGACGGCGATGGTATGCGCGAGATAGCCAAGGCCGGTGCCGCCATCCTCTTCTGAAATCGTGATCCCGAGCAGGCCGAGATCGCCAAGCTGGGGCCAGAGGTCGCGCGGAAATTGATTGCTTTCATCAATTTCGGCTGCCCGCGGGGCAAGCTTGTCGGTCGCCCAGCCGCGGATGCTGTCACGCAGCATGTCAATGGTTTCGCCGTGATCGAATTTCAGGGTCTGCATGGGAATAATGTCTCCGAAGGTGGCGAAGTTTGTGCCGGAATACGGTTTGTCTTGACGATACCGCAATAGGATTCGCCGGGTTCACAACATTTGATCATGAATTGGATGCGTAGGACAGGGGTTCCTTCATCTCCGCGTCGTGCCCGGGGGCTAGTCCGCTTCGATCTTCATCAGCATCGTCCCCTCGGCGACCTGGTCGTCCTTTGCGGTGTTGAGCGCGGTGACGGTGCCGGCGAAAGGCGCGGACAGGCGGTTTTCCATTTTCATGGCTTCCAGAACGCAGAGTCGGTCTCCCGCCGCGACCTTCTGTCCTTCCTCAACGTCAAGCGACAGGATGCGGCCGGGCATGGGCGCCAGAATGCTGCCATCGCTGGCCGCCCCGCCGCCCTGGCTTTCCGCGGTAAGGGCGAAGTTGTGGACGGCGCCGTCAAGCCGCACCTCTATCTGTCCATCCGAGCGGATAATGACGGCGCTGTGCAGCATGTCGTCAATGGCCGCCTCGAAGGCGGTATCGGTTCGCCAGTGCCCCGTGGCACTGTACGCATTCTCAAGACCGCTGATGCGGAATGTATCGCCATCACGGCGAAGTGTGAGATGCACCGGGTCCGACGAGACGGGGTAGAGGTCGATGAACCGGTCCACCGGCAAATTGTTGCGCCAGCCGGGGAAGCGGGAAAACATGGTCGCGGAAGTTGCCACCGCTCCCGCCTGAAGTTCAGCCAAAGCCGCGATGATGTAGGCGGCCGCCGGGATGGAAGTTGTCGGCGCGATCTCCTCGGCATGCTGTTCGATGAAGCCGGTATGCACCTCACCGGCGCGGAACGCCTTCGTATCGACGAGTCGGGTCAGAAACGCGCGATTGGTCTTCACACCAGTTACAATGGTTTCGCCCAGCGCGCGCACAAGCGCATCATTGGCGGCGGCACGGGTGGGACCATGCGTGATAATCTTGGCGATCATCGGATCGTAATGGACGCTGACTTCGCCGCCTTCTTCAACGCCCGAATCAATCCGGACCGAGCGGCTTTCCGCCGGGTAGGCAAGCCGGGCAAGCGTGCCGGTTGAGGGCAGAAATCCGCTTTCCGGGTCCTCCGCATAGAGGCGGGCCTCCATGCTGTGCCCGGTGATGGCGATGTCATCCTGCAAGAGCGGGAGCGCCTCACCGCGGGCGACGCGGATCTGCCATTCCACAAGATCTGTGCCGGTGATGAATTCCGTCACAGGATGTTCGACCTGCAGCCGCGTGTTCATTTCCATGAAGTAGAATGGGTTGTCGCCGTTTTCGTCCATCTGTTCGGTGTCGAGGATGAATTCGATGGTGCCGGCGCCGCGATAGTCGATGGCGCGGGCCGCCTTGACCGCCGCCTCGCCGAGCGCCGCGCGCGTCCGGTCGGACAGGCCGGGGGCAGGGGCCTCCTCAATCACCTTCTGATGACGGCGCTGCAAAGAGCAGTCGCGTTCGAACAGGTGGACGACATTGCCATGATCGTCGGCGAATACCTGCACCTCGACATGCCGGGGACACCCAATCAGTTTTTCGATAAGGACATTGTCATTGCCGAAACTGGCTTCACCCTCGCGTTTGGCCGCGAGCAGGGCCTCGGCGAATTCGTCTTCGCTGTCGACGCGACGCATGCCCTTGCCGCCGCCGCCGGCAACGGCCTTGATTAGGAGCGGATAGCCAACCGAGCGGGCCGCCGATTCAAGGCGCTGCAATGACTGGTCATCACCCTGATAGCCGGGCGTTACGGGAACTTTCGCCTTTTTCATGAGCGCCTTGGCGGCGTCTTTCAGACCCATCTTGTCGATCGCACTGGCGGGCGGGCCGACGAAAATGATGTTCGCCTCTGCGAGTTTGCGCGCGAAGTCGGCATTTTCGGACAGGAAGCCGTAGCCCGGGTGGACGGCGTCGGCGCCCGTCTTCTGCGCGGCCTCGATGATGCGGTGCGGCAGCAGATAGGACTTCGCCGCCTCGGCCGGGCCGATATTGACGGCCTGCGTCGCCTCGCGAACGTGCGGGGCGTTCGCGTCGGCGTCCGAATAGACCGCGACCGTCTCGATCCCCATGGCATGAGCTGTGCGGATGACGCGGCGGGCGATTTCGCCGCGATTTGCGATGAGGAGTTTATGCATTTGGATGGGTATCCGCGTGAGTGTTTGATGTGATGTCTTGAACTTCATCATCCCGAGCGCAGTCGAGGGACGCGTCATTGTTTTGCAGCAGCTTGAGTGCGTCCCTCGACTGCGCTCGGGATGATTGAGATGGAGTTTTGGTATCGGCCAAAATTCGCTGTTGGCGCTCCTTGGGCGGGGTTGCGAGAATGCTGAGGTCGCTCCAGCGTTGCTCCATGAACGCTTCTTTCTTGGCCCGAGACCAGCTTTTCAGACGGCGTTCCTGCTCAAACGCCTGCGTTCTGGTTTCGAATTGGTCGGCGTATACCAGGGTGCAGGGCAGGCGATTGGCGACGAAGCCATCGCCCTCACCGGACATGTGCTCACCGATTCTGCGGTCAAGGTCGCCAGTGTGACCGACATAATAGTGGCCCGTTCGAAGCTGCAGGATGTAGGTCCAGTAAGCGCTCATTGGCTGGACAACTCACCACGGCGACGCAACCGCTCAAATTCAATCATCCCTCGACTGCGCCCGGAATGATCGAGATTGGTGGGTTGCATTGGAAGCAGCGTCACCACTTCGGAGCGCGTTTCTCGAGAAAGGCGGTCAGGCCTTCTTTGCCTTCGGGGTCTGCGCGGCGGGCGGCGATGCGGTTTGCGCTGTCGGTGCGGAGCTCATCCGTAATTTCTTCGCCGGCATAGTCCATGATCAGCGTTTTCGCGTCCCGCACGGCGCCGGGCGCCGCTTCGCCCAGCAGCTCGATCCATTCGCCGATCTGCTGATCCGCATCGCCCGACGTGGTGAGCGCGCGGTGGACGAGGCCGATGCGGCGCGCTTCGGCCGCTGAAAAAGGCTCTGCGGTCATGAAATAGCGACGGGCGTGGCGCGCGCCGATGGCCTTGATCACAAAGGGGCTGATCGTGGCGGGCGTGATGCCAAGGCGGATTTCCGAAAGCCGGAACTGCGCGGTCTGTATCGCGATGGCAAGGTCCGCGCAGGCGATCAGGCCAACGCCGCCGCCATACACCGCGCCATGAGCGACGGCGATTGTCGGGACGGGGCAGGTGTAAATCGCGTTCAGCATGTCCGACAGGCGCTGCCCGTCGGCGATGTTTTCCGCTTCATCCCAGCCGCCCGCCTCTTTCATGTAACCAAGGTCGGCACCGGCGGAGAAGCTGCGCCCCTCGCCCTTCAGCACGACGGCGCGGATGCCTTTCATCCGGGCAATGGCGTCGAAGGCCGCGTGGAGGGCGGCAATGAGCTCGGGCGTGAAGGCGTTGTGCCGCTCTGGCCGGTTCATGGTCAGTCTGGCGACGTCGTGATTGTCGATCTCGGCAAGAAGCACGTCGGAGGTCGGGAGCGAGGCGGGGATGTTGTCGTTCATGATGGTGCGGTCTCCTTCTCCGAAGCGGTTCCCCTGATTTCATCATCCCGAACGCAGTCGAGGGACGCGCGGTCGTTCTGCAGCGGCTTCGTGCGTCCCTCGACCGCGCTCGGGATGATCGGGCCTTGCGTATCGCGGCCGTTTGCCATCACATCCGGAACACGCCGAACTGCGTGTCCTCAATCGGTTGCTGCAATGCCGCGTCAAGGCACAGTGCAACGACCGTGCGGGTGTCGGCGGGATCGATGATGCCGTCGTCCCACAGGCGCGCGCTGGAATAATAGGGGTGGCCCTGATGGTCGTACTGCGCGCGGATCGGTGCCTTGAAAGCCTCTTTCTCGGCGTCGGATTCGAAGCCGCCGCGCTTGACCTCGGCCAGCACGGACGCCGCCTGTTCGCCGCCCATGACGCTGATGCGGGCATTGGGCCACATGAACAGAAAGCGCGGGTCATAGGCACGGCCGCACATGCCGTAATTGCCGGCCCCGTAGCTGCCGCCAATGACGATGGTGAGTTTCGGGACGGCGGCGCAGGCAACGGCGGTGACGAGCTTCGCGCCGTGCTTGGCAATGCCCTCATTTTCATATTTGCGGCCGACCATGAAGCCGGAAATGTTCTGGAGAAACAGCAGCGGGATTTTCCGCTGGCAGCAAAGCTCGATGAAATGCGCGCCTTTTTGCGCGCTTTCGGAAAAAAGAATGCCGTTATTCGCGATGATGCCGACGGGCAGGCCCTCGACATGCGCAAAGCCGCAGACCAGGGTTTCGCCGTAGAGCGGCTTATATTCGTCAAACGCGCTGTCGTCGGTCAGGCGCGCGATAATCTCGTGCACGTCCACGGACTGGCGCGTGTCGGTCGGGACGAGGCCGTAAAGGTCGTCGGCGGGGAAACGCGGCGCGGCCGCCTTCTGCCGGTTCACCTGCGCACCGGGGACAGGCGGGAAGGTCGCCACGATATCGCGCATCAGGCGCAGGGCGTGCGCGTCGTCATCGGCCAGATGATCCACCACGCCGGACAGGCGCGCATGAACATCGCCGCCGCCAAGATCCTCTGCGGTGACTTCCTCGCCGGTCGCCGCCTTTACCAGCGGCGGGCCGCCGAGAAAGATGGTGCCCTGGTCCTTCACGATGATGGACTGGTCGGACATGGCGGGGACATAGGCGCCGCCCGCCGTGCAACTGCCCAGGACAGCGGCGATCTGCGGAATGCCCAGGCCGCTCATGGTGGCCTGGTTGAAGAAGATGCGTCCGAAATCGTCGCGGTCGGGAAAGACCTCATCCTGATTTGGCAGGTTCGCGCCGCCGGAGTCGACCAGATAAAGGCAGGGCAGGCGGTTTTCGCGGGCGATGGCCTGCGCGCGCAGATGTTTCTTGACGGTGACGGGGTAGTATGTGCCGCCCTTTACCGTGGCATCGTTGCAGACGATGACGCAGGTGCGTCCGCTGACCTGGCCGACACCGGAAATCATGCCCGCGGCGGGAATGTCATCCTCATACATGTCATGCGCGGCGAACAGGGACAGTTCGAGAAACGCGCTGCCCGGGTCGAGCAGGCGTTCGACACGCTCGCGCGGGAGCAGCTTGCCGCGATCGGTATGGCGCGTCCGGGCGCGCTCATTCCCGCCCTTCGCGATCATTTCCGATTTTTCACGGAGGTCTACAAGAAGGTCCGCCATGGCGGCGCTATTCGCCTTATGGTCGGCGTCGGTCTGGGCGAGGGGCATGCCGATGTGACGGGTCATGAGGGGTGCATAGTCGCAAGCGTAACCAGTCTCAAGTGGGGTTCAGCGGCTTGCATCCGGGGGCGCGCGGCGCTATGTGGCCGCCACCTCGCAATATCGCGATCCCATTGGCCTGCCGGTCTGTAATCGGCGGGTGCACGGAAAGTTTGTAACGCCATGAAGACCGATATCCATCCCGACTATCACATGATCAACGTCGAAATGACCGACGGCACCACCTATCAGACCCGCTCCACCTGGGGCAAAGAGGGCGATACGCTGAAGCTGGAGATCGATAGCGTTTCGCACCCCGCATGGACGGGCGGTAACAAGAAGTTGCTGGACACGGGCGGGCGCATGGCGCGCTTCAACAAGCGCTTCGGCAATATCTCGCTGGGCAAGAAAGCCGCCAGCTAGGGCTGAATTGCGGGCGACGTTTTTTGCGCCTCCCGCCATTATCCGGGCGGCGGTCGAAATCATCCCAGGAGGTGACGTGATCGCCGCGCAGGATGGCGGGGCCGCCGTGATCAACGACCGCTCCGAGCCAGGCGGCAATCGCGCCGAAGCTGAAGTCGGCCATGTCTCGTTTCTCCCCCTATCCCGGCATCAAACGCGGTCGTGCCGCCAGCCTGCGAGCACGGTTTCCAGGGCCGCGGCGAAAGCGATTGGCTGGTCCAGCATCAGATGATGGTGCGCATGGGGTATGCCGGTGATCGGAATCCTGGCGCCGATGCCGCGCAGCCAGTCCGCGGACTCGCCGTCGAAAAGGCGGCTTTCGCGGCCATGGATGATGGCGGAGCGTCCCGGAATGCCGACGATACGCTCGCCCAGCGTTCGCCAATAGGTTTCCCGGTCCCGGTCGTCGGCGAGGACGCGCGGGTCGAATTTCCAGCTATAGCCGCCATCCACGGTGCGCAGCGAGTGATACGCCATATATTCGGCGAGAATCGCCTCCCCCACGGGCTGCGGCGGCGACAGGACGAAACGTTCGCGCGCGGATGGGAAATCCGGATAGATCCGGTGCGGGCGGTTCGGGTCGCGCCTGCTCGGCGGGCCTGCGCCGCTTGAATAATGCCTGGCCAGTCGTTCGGGGCTCATCGCCATCATGTCACAGATGATGAATCCCGCGAACCGGTCATGATGCCGGTACATGGTGTCGAGACCGATGCCGCACGCATAGCTGTGCGCGATGAGAACCGGTTTTCTGTCCGCATCCATCAGGCCGGTATGGTGGGCCACCTCGACCATTTCCGCGACCCGCACGTCCTGAGGATATGACGGCCGGGACCCGCTGTCGCCCATGCCGGACAGGTCATAGGCGACGATGTGATAATCCTGTGCCAGGAACGGTGCGATGAAGGCGAAGCAGCGTGCGTGGCTGAGGAACCCATGTGCCATCAGCAGTCCGGGTTTCGACCGGTCGCCCCAGCGGAAATAATGAATTTCGGCCCCGGCCGCCTGGACCATGCCCTCTTCGCGCGGGACCGCGAGCGCCTGTCGCAGCCAGTCTGGGAGCGTATCGGGGTCGGCTGCCCATTCCGGGGCGATGTCATTCATATGCATGCGTGCGGGTGATTTCTCTGATCGGTTCGCCGGTAGAATGCCGGATCAGCCGCCCGGTTTCACGCTGCCAGAGTGGATAGAAAGGGCAATTGCCGGACCTTGCGCGCCCAAAGCACGCTTTTTTGCGCGCCCGCGCCGCGTCCGCAGGCCTCACCACCCCCAGCCCCTCCATCAGGGGAGGGGTGTTTTTCCAAGGCCTGCGCTTCAGAACCTGCCGCTGATCGTAAAGCGCGCATTCAAAGGTTTGCCTGTCGAGATATTGTCATTGCTGTGCGCGTCGGGAAAATAATCGGTGTTCGTCAGATTTTCGACGTTCAGCTGCAAACGCAGGGCATCGCTGACATCGTAGAAGACGGCGGCGTCGAGGCGGGTATAGCCGGGGACGCGCACGCTATTGTCCTCACGCACAAAGAATGAGCTTTGGTGGGTCAGACCGAGGCCAAGGCCGAGCTGTTCGGTCGCCTGATACTGGCTCCATAGCGAGACCATGGTTTCGGGGGTCTGGCGCGTCTTGTTGCCGTCCAGAGTGCCGCCATCGACATCGCCGTCGAGATAGCTGAAGCCCGTGTTGAGCGACCATTTATCCGTAAGCCTGCCGGTCAGCGTCAGCTCGATACCGTCCGTCACGACGCCGGGCAGAATGATCGAGCTGCCCTGATCCAGCGGGTCGACCGTCGTTACGCTCTGCTGTTCAAGGCGGAAGAGGGCAAGGGTCGCTGACAGGCCGTCACGAATGTCCCATTTCGCGCCGATTTCCAGATTTTCGAATTTCTGCGGCTCGAGCGCTTCGCTCGTGGGGCTAAGCGTCAGGAACTGGTCGCCGGAACGTGGCAGGAAGCTTTCGCTGTAGCTGCCGTAAATGGACAATGTTTCCTGCGGTTTCAGGATGAAGCCGATGCGCGGTGTGATCTCCTCATCCTTGCGGGACAGCAGGCCGTCATTGCCGTCGGCGGCGCCGTCATTCACCTCGATAATGTCGGTGACATCGATATCGAACCGGTCGAACCGCAGGCCGCCGACAATCTTCAGCCAGTCGGTGACGTCGACCTGATCCTGCAGGTAGATGGAAAGGAATTCGACCTGCGACGCGCGGTTGCGGCCGAGCACCGGGAACGAAAAGGCCGGGATGTTCAGTGGATCGGTGAACGGGATCACAATCTGATCGTCGCCATTTTGCGCGAAAAGATTGTCGGCGCGGCTGTTCTTCGAATCCTGGTCACCATATTCAAAGCCGAACAGAAGCGTATGACCGAAGCTGCCCGTGTCGAATTCACCAACCAGATTGGCCTGCATGATCAGGTTCTGCCGCTTCGTGATGTCACGGTAGCCATCCAGTTCCACGGACGGGAATGTGCCATTCGTGACAACGACCTCTTCGCTGGCGAACAGATTCTGGTACAGCTTGTCATAGTCGGCATATTGCGCCGTGAAATTGCCGCGCAGGCTGTCCGAGAAGGTGTGATCGACATGCGCTTTCACAATGTGCGCCTGCAGCGTGGTATAATTGGCGTCGGGCGAACCGAAGAACGTCCTGTCGAACCCCTTCAGCGGCACATCCGGTCCGTTCGCGACATTCTGTGAAGGTACGCCGCGATCGATGGTGCGGTCATCGTCGACATATTCATATGAAAGCACAATGTCGGTATTCGCGCCCGCCTTTAGCGTTACGGTCGGATTGAGGGCGAAGGCATCGCCGCCAACGAAATCACGATGGTTGTCGAAGCCGGTATAATAGCCGTTGAGGCGCACCGCGGCGCTGTCACTGGCGGCGAAATTCAGGTCGCCGGCAAGATAGACGGAACCGAACGTATCGACGCTGGCCGTGACGCCGGTGAATGTTTCGCTGAAGTCCGCTCTTTTCGTCACCCGGTTGATGACGCCGCCGCCGCCGCCGCGGCCGAACAGAAGCGCGTTCGCGCCGCGCAGGATCTCAACCTGTTCCAGATTATAAAGTGGGCGGTAATATTGCACGTCGTCGCGCAGACCGTCGATGAAGAAGTCCGCCGTCGTCTGGTTGCCGCGAATGATGATCGCATCGCGGTGCCCTTCGCCCTGGCTGGCCGATACGCCGGGCGTGTAGCGGGTAATGTCGCCAATGCTGGTGAACGCCTGATCGGCGATCCGGCGGCTGTCGATGATCGAAAGGCTTTGCGGGATATCGATGAGCGGTGTCGGTGTCTTGACGGCGTTCAGCTTGTCGATCGACAGATATTGTCCTTTGACAATGATTTCCCTGTCCACCGCGCCCGCGTCCATTTCCGCTGAACCGGCGGCAACATCAGCAGCCACGTCCGCAGCATATGCCGCAGCGGGAAACAGGGTCGTGGAAAGAATCGTGGTAACCGCAAAAGCGAATTTGTGCCGCATGGAAATATGAGCCTTTTTGAATGATGTGCGGCGCTGCTATTGCAAGTGTATATGCAAATCAATCGCAAAAAAGACGTGATGCGTGATCGTCATGATTTCCGAGCGGCTGGGTCAGCAGAAACACATGCCTGCCGGAATGTGCAGACGACATTATCCGCGGATATCAACGCTGAGGTCGCAGACTGGCACGCGCATTGGCGCGGTCCGGCGGGAGGCGTCCATCAGCGATAAATATTGGACTGGAGGAGATGTCACCGAACGGGCGCGCGGTCACGGCGCCAGCTGCGGAGGCTTTCAGCCACTTGTCGCCGCGTTGATGGACCGGGAACATGGATAGAGCGCATTCGTTTCGACAACACGTGCATTCCGCACGAGGATGACGATCATGAGCGAATATAGCGACAAGGCGGAGGGCAAGGCCAATCAGGCCGCCGGCAACATCAAGCAGGGTGTCGGCAAACTGACCGGTGACAAGGAAATGCAGCGCGAAGGACAGACGCAGGAGACCAAAGGCGACCTGCAAGAAGGCGTCGGCAAGGTAAAAGGCGCCGTCAAGGATGTCATCGACGACGTCTGATCACATTTGCAGGCCAGTTGCGCAGCAGCACCGCCCGTGAATTTCACCCGTCCGCCCCGGCTGTGAAATCCACGGGCGGCGGCCGTCCGGGGGAGGACGGCTCCGTCTGTCAGGCGGATGGCGGAACTTCGTGAGTGGGCGGACAGGAATCATGCCGAACCCGCCTATCTGGGGCGGTGTTTGCCTTTGCCGATCCTGAATTTTGATCCTGCTCAAGATACGGCAGGCTAGCGCAAGGCAAAGGCGGGGTCATGTGGACCTATCATCATGATCTGCTCGCCCGGCCCGTGCCGCGCTATACGAGCTTTCCCACCGCCGCCGAATTCTCTCCCGATACGTGCGCCGGCGATTATGCGGACGCCCTGGGCGCGGTTCGCGAAGACGCCGAAATATCGCTTTACGTGCACATCCCCTATTGCGAGCAGATCTGCTGGTATTGCGGCTGCAATACCGGCCGCGCCAATGGCAGGGCGCGCGTATCGAGCTATCTAGCTGCCCTCTTCGAGGAGATCTTTACGGTCGCCAAATGTCTTGGCGCGCGCGGGAAGATCGGACGCATCGCCTTTGGCGGGGGCAGCCCCAATGCGCTGAAGGCCGATGAATTTCAGGAGCTTGTCCGGCGGCTGACGAACAGCTTTGCGGCGGAGTCGCCGCTCGTCTCCGTCGAGCTTGACCCGCGCGGTTTCGGCCCGTCCTGGGCGCAGGCGCTATCGGAAGTTGGCGCGGCGCATGCGAGCCTTGGCGTCCAGACATTCGCGCCGCACGTGCAGCACGCCATTGGCCGCGTCCAGCCGGAGGCGGACATCCGCGATGCCGTGGCGGCCCTGCGCGCGGCGGGCATCCGTTCGCTTAATTTCGACCTGATGTACGGTCTGCCGGGACAGGATAGCGATGATCTGAGGGAAACGATCGAAACCGCCATAACCCTGCGGCCCGAGCGTATCGCGCTGTTCGGTTATGCCCATATGCCGAAAGCGATCCCGCGTCAGTGCCGGATTGACGCCCGCAGCCTGGCGGGTGCGGCGGAGCGGTTCGACATGGCGGCGCGGGGTCACGACATGCTGGTGGCGGCGGGCTATGAAGCGATCGGCTTCGACCATTTCGCGCTGCCGCATGACCCGCTGGCGGCAGCGGCGCGCGCGGGCAGGCTGCGGCGGAATTTTCAGGGCTTTACCGAGGACGGTGCGGACGTACTGATCGGTTTGGGTGCATCAGCGATCAGTCAGTTTCCCGACCTGATCGTACAGAATGAGAAAAATATCGGGCGCTACCGCATGCGTGCGGGCGCGGGACAGCTTTGCGCTGATAAGGGCGTCAGGCGCTCCGCCCGCGACCGGGCGCGCGGCCGGGCGATCGAGACCCTGCTCTGCCACGGCCATGCCGACCTGACGGGCACGGGGCTGACAGAGGCGGAATGGTCGGCATTCGCCGTCTTCCAGCGTCGCCAATTGCTGACCGTGGACGGCGGCACATTGCGGCTGGCCGCCGATGCCGCCCCCTATGCCCGCAGCATTGCCGCCGCGCTCGACCCCTATCGCCAGAACAGCGCAGGACGGTTCAGCCATGCGGTTTGACCGGGCCGCGCACATCCTGGCGACGCTCGCTCTGCCGGCCGCGATGCTCTCGCCCGCACCGCCCGCAGAAGCGAACATGCTGCGCCTGCCGCTATGCAGTGGCGGCAGCCTGGAAATTCCGTTTGACGGCGAGGACACGCCGCCCGCGCCGTCCCCGGCCTGTCATGCCGCCTGCCTGCGGGAACGGGAACCGAAATCCGCCGTGAGGAAATCCGTCGTGAGGCGGGCTGCTGCCTAACGATCCGCGTAAATGAGCCGGCCGGGGCCGAGCCGGTCGAGGACGCCCGCGATTTCCGATTGTTCGAACGCGAAACACCCCTGACTGCGGCCAATGCGGCCCTGGTCGCGCGCCATGCCCGAATCGACATACCAGGCGCCGTGCACGACAATGGCGCGGGGTTCGGCATTGCTGTTGCTGTCGTCCAGCCCGGCAAGGCGCAGCGACCGGCCATATTTGCCGCGATAATAGGTGGTGGTCAGATAAGCGCCCGATGACGTCGCGTGCGAGCCGGACCGGTTTGAGAAACGCTGCAGAAAGCCGCTATGATCGGGGTCGGAGCCGCTGCCATGGGCGACAAGCAGGCTTTGCGCCGCCCCGCTGGCGATATCGACGATGTGAAAGCGTGCCGTGCCGGACGGGCTCGCAAAGTCGGCGATGCCGATGCGGTCCCTGTGCGTGAATATATCGCCGTGCCGGTCAAGCGCGGCAAGGGCCCGGTCGAGGAGCCTTGGCCGGGCTGCCGAAGCGGCGCGGGCAGGAAGGGCGCGGGCGGCGGCAGCGGCGGCGGCGGCCAGCGTGATCATGCGCCGCCGTGTCATTGTAGACTTATCCATATTTGTCACTGCCCTGAAATTTCCATCTCCTGAACATGGCGGTTCGCATGGCAAACGCAGGTGCGGAGGGGAGCGTCGCCAGCGGTCACCCCAGGCATTCATAATCCAGGCCGTGCGGGCGCGCGTTGATCCCGGTCAAGCGGCAGCATCCGCGGATTTCCTAAGTCTCCTGCCATTCCCGATGGGCCGTGCGGCCTGGAAAGAGGCGACCGATGCGCGTTACACCAATATCTCCGAGTGCCATTAGCAGACGTGCCTTCGGCAAGGGGGTGCTGGCGGCCTCCTCCGCCGGCCTGCTGGCCGGATGCGGCGCTGCGGGCGCGATGGGCGGTTATGAGCAGCTTGCCGCGGCGCTGCGCGTCCCCCTGAGCGGTGAAGCGACCATGCCGGAGCTGATCCGGTACGCGACGCTCGCCGCCAACGCGCATAATGCCCAGCCCTGGCTGTTCGTGCCGGGAGAGGGCGGGACGCTTGCCATCATGCCCGATCCGTCGCGCCGGACGCCCATTGTCGATCCCGACGATCATCATCTTTACGTTAGCCTGGGCTGCGCGCTCGAAAATTTGCTGATTGCGGCGGAAGCGACGGGGCAGGCCGCGCTTCCCCACCCTCTTGCCGCCGCCAATCCCGGCGTGGGTGTGGCGTTTGGCAGTACGGGCAAACCGCCCGGGCCGCTATTCTGGGCGATCACGCGCAGGCAGTGCACGCGCAGCACCTATAGCGGGACGCCCGTCGCGAAAGCGGATCTGGACAAGCTGCTGTCGGCCGCCGCGATGGATGACATCGATATCCGGCTGATAACCGATGCGGGGCGCATGGCGCGCGTCGCGGAATATGTGGTGGAGGGCAATGAACGGCAACTCGACAATCCTGCGTTCATCGCGGAACTGAAGGACTGGATCCGTTTCGATACGAAAAGCGCGCTCAGGACGCGCGACGGGCTGTTCAATGCCGTCTCGGGCCAACCCGCCATTCCCGCCTGGCTCGCCAAAGGGCTGTTTCCTCTGGTGTTCAGGAAAGACAGCGAGAACAGCCGTTACCGGGAGCAGATCGCATCTTCCGCCGGGATCGCCGTGTTCACCGCCGCCGGCGAGGATCCCGATCACTGGATCCGGGTCGGCCGCAGTTATCAGCGGTTTGCCTTGATGGCGACGGCGATGAACATTCGTCACGCGCATGTGAACCAGCCTGTCGAGGTGGAAGACCTGCGCCCGGATTTCGCGCAGTGGCTGGGCGTCGGCGATGCCCGGCCCAGCCTGGTGATCCGGTTCGGTTATGCGCCCGCGCTGCCCATGTCGCTAAGGCGTTCGGTGGCGGCGGTAACGCGGCCCACCCGGACGAGCCCCTCTCAGGCCAGTCCCGCCTAGGCCGGGCGGGGATCAGCCAAGTGTCTTCGTTAACACCACAATGCTGCCGTCATCGGGATCGCTGGCGGCGGTAAAGCCCATTTCGCGTTCCATCTGGATGGCGGCGCGATGCTCGCGGCTTTCGATGGACTTCAGCGTCTGGAATCCGCGCGCTTCGGCAAATCGCGCGACATGGCTCAGCAGCGCCCAGCCTATGCCGCGGCCTTTATAATCCTCATGCATGACCATGGCGACTTCAGCCGTCTCCATCCTGTCATCGCCGGCCAGCATGGCGGTGGCGACCAGGTCATGTGTTTCCGCATCGAAGGCAAGGAAGTTTTCCGTTCGGCGATGATCGACGTGCGACAGGGCGTGGATCTGGTCCTCGCTCACCTGCCGCATCGGCGACAGGAAGCGGAAGCGCAGATCCTCGGGTGTGACGTGGCGAAAAAACGCATCGAGCCGGGCTTCGTCATCCTCGTGAGCGGGGCGCACACGGATATCGCGGCCGCTGCGTGTTTCCAGCCTGCCGCGCCAGCCATTGTGCGCATCGGGCAGGCCGTCTTCGATTTCGAGCATGGTCATGACGGTCTCTCCTGAAAAGCATGTGCCGACCTGCTAGGCGATGTTCGGAGGCCGGATATTGACGGGCATCAACCGCAGCCATGCGCACGCGCCGCAAGCGGCGGTGTCGATGCAGCCCGCGGCCTATGGCGAGAGGCGGCGGCAGGCACCGGTCAATCGGGCGGGCCTTCGCCGTTTGTGCCCCGCATGATGAGACCGCGGCTCAGCACCGGACGAGGCGCGAGACTGTCGGGGGTGACCACGACGGTCGTTCCCACGACGAGTTCCGCCGCCAGCAAATTCCGAAATGGCAAGGCGAGTCCCAGTTTGGCGCGCTCGTCAGCCGAAATTTGAACGGGCTGGTCATTGTCATCTGCGAGGGGGACTTTCAGCCACCGAAAGCTGTCCGCCTCCGGGTTCGCCGCAGCGAGCGTATAGACCTCAAGGCCGGTCACGTCGCGGCCAAGGACCACTGGTGCCGCGCCGATCTCGACGCCGTTCCTCAGCACGTGAATCTCGCGATCGGCCGCACTGACGATGATGGAAATCGGTCCTTTCGGCGCGCGTTCGGGATGCCAGCTAAGCTCCAGATGGTCCAGCGCGCCCTGCGGTTCGTCAGGCGTCAGAAGGGCAGGGCCAGGCGCAATGCGCGGGATGCTATCCACCTGCGTGACGATGACGGTCATGCCGACCGCGGATTCATCGTATAGCAGGCGGGCGAAGGCCTGCGGCAGGCGGATGCAACCGTCCAGAACCGGGCAGTGCCCCGCGTCATGGCCATGGAGCGAAACGCCCGACCAGGTCATCCGCTGCATGAAAGGAACGCGGCTTTCCGTACCTTCACTGGCGCGGTGCTCCAGCTGCTTTTCCAGGATGGTGAAGACACCGGGCGGAGCCGGTGCCCGCGGCGTTCCGGCATTGATGGCGGCGATGCCGATGGGAATGCCGTTCCTGTACATATAGGCGCGCGACGTCGGCACGCTGACGACCATCAGCAGTGGCCCTTCGGGTGCGACCGCTTCGGCCCAGAGAAATTCGCCTGGTTTTAACGCGGCGACGCGGCCCTCGATGGTCCCCTCGGTCAGCGCATGCTGCGCCGCGGTCGGCACGGCGAGCAGCATGACGAAGAGGCTGATGATGATCCTTATCATAATGGGGCTCCTGTTCCGGTTGCCAGCACGTCTGCCAGCTTGCCGCATCCCGCCACTTGAGCAGGATCAACAGCCGCCCGGTTCGAAAGCATAAGCGGAACAGCAGATCTTACGCACCAGGAGCGAATCACATGACACAGATGATGAGAGCGGCCGTCGTGACGGAACTCGGCAGGCCGCTGGAACTGCGCGAGGTTGCCGTTCCCGAAGCCGGACCTGGTCAGGTTCTTGTAAGGGTAAGGGCGTCGGGCGTCTGTCATACCGATCTGCACGCGGCCACCGGCGACTGGCCGGTAAAGCCCAGCGTTCCCTTCATTCCCGGCCATGAAGGTGTCGGCGAGGTCGCCGTCGTGGGGCAGGGCGTCACGCATCTGAAGGAAGGCGACCGGGTCGGCGTTCCGTGGCTGCACACGGCCTGCGCCCGCTGCGATCATTGCATGGGCGGCTGGGAAACATTATGCGAAAGCCAGCAGATGACCGGTTACACGGTCGACGGTGCCTATGCGGATTATGTCCGCGCTGACGCCGACTATGTCGGTGTGCTGCCCGACAGTCTCGATTTCGGAACCGCGGCGCCTGTCCTGTGCGCAGGGGTCACTGTCTATAAAGGGCTGAAGGAAACCGAAGTCCGCCCCGGCCAATGGGTCGCCATTTCCGGTATTGGCGGCCTTGGCCACATGGCGGTGCAATATGCCAAGGCCATGGGGATGCGGGTGATCGCGGTCGATATCGCCGAAGACAAGCTGGCGCTGGCACGCGATCTGGGCGCGGACGAGACCATCGACGCCTCCCGTAGCGACGCGGCGGCGGAGGTTCAGGCACAGATTGGCGGCGCGCATGGCGCGCTGGTGACGGCGGTCGGCAATGCGGCCTTCTCGCAGGCGGTGGCGATGCTGCGGCGGCGCGGTACGATCGCCATGGTCGGCGTGCCGCCGGGCAGCTTTCCGCTGCCGATTTTCGAGACCGTCGTAAAACGGCTGACCGTCCGGGGCTCGATCGTCGGCACGCGTCTCGACCTGAGGGAAGCGCTTGGGTTTGCCGCGCGCGGCGAGGTCAAGACGCATTTCAACTGGGGCAAACTCGATGATATCAACGGCATTTTCGATCGGATGCGCGCGGGGAAGATCGACGGCCGCGTTGTGCTTGAGATATGAACGCGCCGCTGATCGCAGGCCGGACCCGTCAGTCCTCGCTTTCCGGCGCCTCGATATTCCCCGCCTCCATGATGGTCAGCGGATCGCCGGTGCTGTCGCCGCGCAGCGTGTCGGGTGTCAGGATGACCGACGTGCCCGGCACGAGCACGGTATCGAGATGCTTCCGGAAGGCCCTGCTCGTGCTGAATTGCAAAGGAGCATCGTCGCTGAGTTTCCGGTCGCGGCCCAGCAGCTGGACCTCCAGCCACTCGATCCCCGTGTCCCCCTCCTGAATGACATAGGCATGGGTGGCATCGCCCGGCCCGGTGAGTTCGACAGGCGCGCGTCCGATTTCCCTGCCATTCCTCAGGATGTGCAATTCCCTGTCGGCGGCGCTGACGACGATCGAGACCGGTCCGGTGGGTGACAGGTCCGGCCGCCAATAGGTCATCCCCCGCTGGTGCGCAGGCGGTATCGAGACCCTGCCGTTCAGGAAAATCCCGGGTTCCGGCGCGAGCCTTGGGACCGCGTCGGCGTCGGTGATGACGACCGTGATGCCAAGTGCGGTCACGCCATAAAGCAGTCTGGCGAATTCGTGGGGCAGGCGGATACAGCCATGCGAGGCGGGATAGCCCGGCAGATTGCCCGCATGCAGGGCGACACCGCCCCAGGTCAGCCGCTGCATATAGGGCATGGGCGCATTATTGTAGAGATTGGAATAATGTTCGACGCGCTTTTGCAGCACGGTGAATAGCCCGGTCGGTGTTTCGTGTCCCTTGCGGCCCGTGGAAACGGTGGAAATACCGATGGGAACGCCGTTTCGATAAACATATGCCCGTTGCAGCGGGCGGCTGATGACGATGAGGACCGGACCCTGCGGCGCGGCGTTTTCGGCCCAGATGAAATCGCCGGGCGAGAGATCCGCCACCAGCGCCTCCACCGTGCCGCTGGTAAGCGGCGTCTGGGCCGCGGAAGGGAGTGCGGCGAATGTCAGCGCGAAGGTGGCGGCGAGGGAGGCGGCAAAGGGAACGGGTAGGAACGGTTTTGTCATCTCACATACTTTTTCCAGGATATTCATATGGCGGGCGTAATGTCTGGATGTCGTCCCGCCTTGTCGCCGGTCAAGTGAAGCCCGCCTGCTCCTGCGCGAAGGGCAGGGACCGGCCATGGACCGGCGGGAGAACACGCATTTCCCGCCGAACCGACGGGCGCGGTGTCGCTGTCGCGGACTGACGCGTTCGCGGCACTTGCGCGCGATCAAACCGGCCCCGTCGGGCAGCGCGTAACCTCCGGATACACAAATTCGGAAAAAGGAGGCCAACATATGAGCTGGTACCGGATCAGGCTGGAAATGGGCCGTACAAGGGAAAATCCCGAGGGGTCTCCCTCCCATGCCTATATGCTCACTCTGCCCCTGAATGCCGAAGGGCGGGTCGATGCCGCGACCTATGAGAAGGCGCCGGCGCGCGCCTCCATCCTTCACATGTCGCCCGAAGATGGCGAGGAAAGCGGGCGGTTGATCCTTCGCGCCGACGGCAAATGGGCGTTTTCCTATGAACCTGGCGACGAGGATGACGAAACCATCTTCGCCCTGGCGACACACGCCATTGAAACCGGCAATTACATTACCGTCACGGAACCGGACGGCGATCAGGTCCCCTATAAGATCGTCAGCGTGCGTGAGCTGATGGCGGTAAAGTCCTGAGCCTGTTTGGAGAGCGCCGAATGAAAACCCACAGGATCGCCATTTTCCAGTGCCATCCGGACCCCTCCGAAGAGCGTCTGTGCGATGCGCTGGGCGAAAGATATGCGCGTGCGGCGCGCGGGGCGCGGCACGAGGTGCGTGTCATCCGCACGGCCGATCTGGATTTCGACTGCATTCGCACGCAGCAGGAGTTCGAGGAGTCGGCGCTGCCCCCATCGCTCGCGGAAAGCCAGGAGGTCATTCGCTGGTGCGATCATCTGGTCATCATCTTCCCGCTATGGCTGGGCGACCTGCCCGGCCATACGAAATGTTTCTGGGAGCAGATCATGCGGCCCGGCTTTGCCCTCGGCAAGCAGGAGGAAGGATTTCCGCAGCGCCTGCTGAAGGGAAAATCGGCCCGGCTGATCACGACAATGGGGATGCCGGCGCTTGCGTACCGGCTCGCTTTTGGTGCCTTTGGGGTGCGCGCATTCGATCGCAGCGTCCTTAGACTGTCGGGCATTTCACCCGTGCGGCACAGTTTTGCCGGGCAGGTACATGGTGAGAACCGTGACCTTGGCGCGCTTTTCTCGAAAATCGACCGCCTCGCCAGAAGGGCCGGGTAAAGGCCGCGGCACTTGACCAGGCGGGAAATCCAGATCTTCGCCCTTCGATGTCGATGCCGATAAGGGCGTGAACGAGGCCCTGCTCCAGGCCCTTGGCAGGGCCTTCGGCATCGGAATGGCGCTATTGAAACGACATCGCCGCCAGCGCGCCTGGATCGACGACGTCGATCCGGTTGTGACGGGGCATGGCGATGACGCCGCTATCACGCATCTTCTTTAGCGAGCGGCAGACGGTTTCGGGCGTCAGCGCGAGATAATCCGCCATGTCGACCTGCGCGATGGCCTCTATGGTCGCGCCGCCCAGACGCCGGTAAAGTCCCGAGATGAAAGCGCACATGCGCTGCAGCGCGCCGTGGCGGCAGAGCAGTTGGCTGTGCAGTTCATCGGCACCCAGCTCCGTCTGCACGGTTTCGAACAGCCGCGCCGCGCCGCCGCTGCGGACATCATCGGCCAGCCTGTCGAGCAGAACCGCCGTGTAGGTGACATCAGTGACGGCCTCGGCGGTAAAGCGATACGCCCCCGCGACAGGAACGCCGATCATGTCTCCGGCAAAGTAAAAGCCGACGATATTGCGTTCGCCTTCCTCGGTGTAGCGCACACCGCGCACAATGCCGGACTCGATCCTGTAGAGCCGCTCGGCGGCATCGCCTTCCCAGAACAGCGTCTCACCCGTGGCGGCATGCGGCGCAGCCGTGACGGGCGCGGGACTTGCGGACATGATGATCGTCTGGGCAGGCATTGGATGCTCCTCATCGACTGTTGCGATGAGACGTAAAAAGCATGCGCGGGTGCGCGGTTTGAGTCGTGAAATCTACCTACGCATCCGATCGGTACGCAGCCGGTATAGCGGTAAATACCTACTTGCCGCCCGACAGGCCGCCCTCGACAGCCATGCGGACGAGGTCGGCCAGATTGCCCGCCTGCATCTTCGTCATGACGCGCGACCGGTGGATTTCCACGGTCCGCTGGCTGCACCCCAGATGATGCGCGATGATCTTGTTCGGATGCCCGGCGATGAGTTCATGAAACACGTCTGTTTCCCTGGGGGTGAGGCGGCCGAACCGGTCATGGACGGCATCGTCAGCGCCGGACGCGGCCTGCGCCGAGCGTCTGGCGCTGACCGCCTTCTCGATGGCATCCAGCAGGCGCCGGTCGGCAAACGGCTTTTCCAGAAAATCCATTGCCCCGGCCTTCAGCGCCGCGACGGCCAGTTCGACGTCGCCGTGGCCGGTCATCATGATGACCGGGAGGTGCGGCGCCCGTGTCCTGACATGTTCAAGAACCGCCATCCCGTCCGTCCCCGGCATCCGCATGTCGAGCAGAAGGCAGTCGCTTTCGTTCACATTGGCGGTCTTCATGAAGGCGGCCGGATCGGCAGAGGCGATGATGCCATAGCCCTCCAATTCCAGCCGCAGCGTCAGCGCGTCGAGGACGGCGTCGTCATCGTCGAGAATGAGGACCTGCGCTTTCGTCACGGGCGGTCCGCCGCGGGAAGCGTAAACCGGAAGCAGGTGCCGCCGCCAAGCGCGTCTTCGGCTTCAATCTGGCCGCCATGCGCCGTAACGATCGACCGGCATATGGCAAGGCCGATGCCCAGACCGTCGCGCCTGCCCGTTCTGAACCGCTCGAACAGCTGATCCCGCATATTGGGCGCGATGCCCGCGCCATTGTCCTCCACCACGATCTCTATCCTGCTCTTTCCGGTCGCGCGCGCCTTCAGCCTGATGACAGGTTCACTGGTTTCGTGCATCGCCTCGACCGCGTTTCTGAGGAGATTGTGCACCACCTGCTGAACCTGCACCGGTTCGCACAGGACGGGCGGAAGGTCGGCAGGAAGGTCGAAGCGAACGTCGATGCGCTCCATTTCCCGGTCGAGGAGGGAAAGATCGACGCTTTCCGACAGCAGGCGCGCGACATCGCACGCTTCGCGCCGTCCGGTTTCCGTTTTCACGAAGCGGCGCATCGAGCGGACCACGTCTCCCGCCCGCTGCGCCTGCGCGTTCGCCTTCCGCGCCAGTGCGCCTATGCCGGCGAGGTCGGGGGCATCCATGGCAAGGCTGGCGTTCAACGCGCTCAGATACTGAGTGATGGCGGTCAGCGGCTGGTTGAGTTCATGCGATATTTCGGCTGCCAGCTCACCCAGGGAAGCGACCCGCGACATATGCTGCATCGCCGCGCGCAATTCCTGTTCACGGGACTTCAGCGCTTCTTCCTCAGTCAGGTCGTGCAACATGCCGAGAAACATCGGCTCGCCGCCGTCCCACACCTCGGCGACCCGAAGGAATAGCGGAAACAGTTCGCCGTCTTTCCGCCGCCCGCGCACCTGCCGTCCGATGCCAATGATACGCGGTTCGCCCGTGGTCAGGAAACGCTCAATATATCCGTCATGCTGTTCCCGATCGGGCGAAGG
The DNA here is from genome assembly GCF_019204005.1 of Pacificimonas pallii. Taxonomy (GTDB): domain Bacteria; phylum Pseudomonadota; class Alphaproteobacteria; order Sphingomonadales; family Sphingomonadaceae; genus Pacificimonas; species Pacificimonas pallii. The sequence continues at coordinate 465,491 of NZ_JAGSPA010000002.1, forward strand.
CATCAAAATGGCGACGTTCTGACCGACAAGCTCATCATGGGCATAGCCGAACATGGTCTGGACAGCCTGCCCGAGCGACTGGATAATACCATGTCTGTTTATCGTGATGACCACATCTGGCGACAGTGTGAGCAGCGCCTTGAGCAACAGTTCATGCCGCGCCAGTTCGTCGGCGGGACGGTTCGGCACGTGAGCGGATCTGGACATGGCGATTCCTATCCTTGAACCAGCCATCTACCATCATATTTCATATTCTGCCATTTCCGGATTTCGTTGAATTTCGCGAGCGCCAAAACCCTTTTTCCGGCGGATATTGGCACCATATTCGCTGTGCAAGTTCGCATGTCCCGCCGGCAGGCTAATCGTGTGAAGAGCTATTGAGGGGGGTGCGCTTCAAAAGCCATTCACGGCCCTTCAGCATCCCTGCCCAGTAAAAATTCGGGATGATGTAGCGCTTTATCAGCCAGCCGAGGCGTGTCGCCCTGACGGGGTTGTTCAGCAGGCGGGGGACGCTGGGCAGCAGTTTTCCCTTATAACCAAACTCGGCGAGCAGCGCCTTGCCGCGTGCGACCGTCAATGGACAGGACCCATAACCGTCATAGGCGCGGGTGAGGGGCGCGCCGTTTAGATACTGTACCAGGTTTTCGGCGACGACCGGTGCCTGAGACCGTACCGCCGCCGCGGTTTTGGCATTGGGCGCTGAACAGCAATCGCCTAGGGCGAAGACATTGGGGAAGTCGACATGTTGCAAGGTTTCGGGGTCCACTTCCGCCCAGCCCTCGGCATCGCTCAATTTGCTTTCGCGCAACGCCCGCGGCGCCCGCTGCGGCGGCACGGCGTGCAGCATGTCGAAATGCCGCGTTTCCTGCCGTGTTCGGCCGTCAGTCTGGGTGATGGCGAACGTCGCCTGCCTGGTGGGGCCATCCACAGCGATCAGGCGCGACCCGAAATGGGGTTCGATCCCATAATGATCCACATAGCGGTTCAGTTCGGGAATGAAGTCCTTCACGCCGAACATGGCCGCGCCGGGCGTGTGGAATTCCACGTCGATATCGTTCAGCCGGTCCTTGGCGCGCCAGTGATCGCAGGCCAGGTACATTGTTTTTTGCGGCGCACCTGCGCATTTGATCGGCATGGGCGGCTGGGTGAAGACCGCCCGGCCGCCCTTTAGTCGCTCGGCAAGTTCCCACGTATAGGGCGCGGTCTCGAACGTGTAGTTCGATGTCACGCCATTTTCGCCGAGCGTTTCCGCCAGGCCGGGAATGGCGGTCCAGTCGAGCTCGATTCCCATGGCGAGGATAAGCGTGGCATAGGAAACCAGCCGTCCATCCTTCAACATCAACTGGCTATGTTCGGGATCGAAGCGAACAGCCTCCCCCTCCACCAGCGCCGCCCCGTGCGGGAGCAGGGGACCGAGGGGCCGCTCGGTTCCGGCGCGTGGATACAGACCGGCACCCACCAGCGTCCAGCCGGGCTGGTAATGGTGAACCCGCTTTGGTTCGACAATGGCGATATCGAGCTTTTTCCCGCGCCGCTTCAGACTTGCGGCGGCGGCAATGCCAGCGGCACCGCCGCCGATGATGACGATCTGGTGCGCCAGGGCGGGCGGCTGCCGCCTCCGTTCCCAGCTTTCCAGCTTTTTCAATAGGGCATCGCTGCCTGCCCGTGCGGCGAGCAGGTCCGAAGCCACCTCTTCCCTGGGCCGGCGGCGCATCTGGTCCAGCGCCCATAGCGTCGCCGAGCGCGTGCCGGAACGGCAGAAGGCAAGGACGGGCTTTGGCAGCTCCGCAACCGCCCGCACGAAATGATCGACATCCGTGTCATGGATGGCGGTCACGCTGCTCACCGGGACGCTGACGAAGGCAAGATTGGCACTCGCCGCCGCGCTGCGCAGCGCCAGCACGGGCAATTGCCCAGGTTCCTCCCTGTCCGGGCGATTCATGACGAGCGAACGATAGCCCGCCGCCGCGGCCGCAGCGATATCGGCGATCCCGGGCATTGACGAAACCGACACATTCTCGTCGAGTTTGCGGATTTCCACGACCTCAGACCTTGTCGATGGGAATTTTAAGATAGCGCGTACCGTTCGATTCCGCAGGCGGCAGATGACCGGCGCGGATATTCACCTGTACGGAGGGCAGTATCAGCCTCGGCAGATCCAGATCCGCGTCGCGCTTCGTGCGCATGGCGACGAAATCCTCTTCGGTAACGCCGTCATGGACGTGGATATTGTGCCTGTGCTGCGCGGCGATGGTCGTTTCCGTGACGAAGATGTCCCGCCCCGGTGCCTTGTAGTCATGGCACAGGAACACGCGCGTATCCGGTGGCAGCGCCAGCAGACGGCGAATGGAGCGGAACAGCGTTGCCGCGTCGCCGCCCGGAAAATCCGCCCGCGCCGTGCCATAGTCCGGCATGAACAACGTGTCGCCGACAAAGGCCGCATCGCCGATGACATAGGCCATGCAGGCAGGCGTGTGCCCCGGTACATGCAGGCAGGTGACCGGCATTTCGCCGATGCGGAACTGCTCGCCATCGTCGAACAGATGGCCGAATTCCGAACCATCAGATGAAAAACCCGCCTCCAAGTTGAACAGTTTCGCGAAGATATGCTGCACTTCGGTGATGTGCGCGCCGATGCCGATCGTGCCGCCCAGGCGTTTCTGGATGTGCGGCGCGGCGGACAGATGATCGGCATGGGCGTGGGTTTCCAATATCCATTCCACATGCCAGCCCTCCCGCTCGACCCGGGCGACGATTTCATCCGCCTTCCCTGTCGAGGTGCGGCCCGATGCCGGATCGTAGCCGAGCACCGGATCGATCACCGCGCAGCGTGTCGTTGCCGGGTCGCGCACGATATAGCTGGCGGTGAACGTATCCTCGTCGAAAAAGCGCACCACTTCGGAAACCAAAGGAGGATCCTCCCCGGCGGATCTGATCTGTGACGACGCCCTTTCCAGCGCCCGGTCCGTTCCCGGCATCTCGGTCATGGTGAAAAATCTCCATTGATGTGTGGAAGATAAGGATGTCGAAGAATATCGAATTGACGTCTGTCAAGCGCATCATAGACACCGCGCGTCACCATGGAACACACCGCAAAAAGGAACCTTGCCATGTCATATCTATCGGACGGCCTACCCGTGATGGAAATCGCCGGTGGTATCATGATCGGCCTGGCGGCGGTCCTCCTGATGGGCTTCAACGGCCGCATCATGGGGGTGAGCGGTATCGCCGGCGGGCTGATGACGCCGAAGCGGAATGACTGGGCGTGGCGACTGATGTTCATCGCCGGCCTCGCTGCGGCGCCCGTCGCCGTGACGCTGTTCGGCGGGTCATTGCCTCCCGTGCGGATGACGGGCGGCGCCGGGATCGCCGCCGCGGCGGGACTGCTGGTCGGCTATGGGACGCGGCTCGGGTCGGGTTGTACCAGTGGACACGGCGTCTGCGGCCTTGCCCGGCTCTCCCCCCGTTCACTTGCCGCCGTCATTATTTTCATGGTCGCGGGTGCGCTTGTCGCCAGCCTTGTCCATCCCCTGCTTGGGGAGGTCTGAGCCATGCAGTCCCTTATCGCATTGTTCGCCGGCCTTCTTTTCGGACTGGGCCTGACGGTTTCCGGCATGATCGACCCGGCCAAGGTTCAGGGGTTTCTGGATGTGACGGGACGCTGGGACCCCCGCCTCGCTTTTGTTCTTGGCGGCGCCGTACTGACCAGCTGGATCGGTTTCCAGATCCTGTTTGAGGCGAAGCGCCCGGTGCTCGCGGACAGCTTCACCTGGCCAACGGCGCGTCAGCTCGATCGTCCGCTCGTCATCGGTGCGATTCTGTTCGGCGCGGGCTGGGGGTTATTCGGATATTGCCCCGGACCCGCTTTGGCCGCGCTGTCGCTGGGACATCCGCAGACGATCATTTTCGTCATCGCGATTCTCGCCGGCATGGCGGCGCACCGGTTGACGCCCGTCAAGCGGCCACCCGGTTCGTCGCGGCAGAATGCCTGAAGCGGCACGAAAGCCGCATGACCATTCGAAATGAGGAGAGCATCATGACTGAGACGTCCCTGATCCCCGCGCTGCGCGCCGGGCGCCTTCCCGCCATCCATCCCTTTCGCAGCCTGCAGCACCAGATCGATCGCATGTTCGATGAGTTCGGGGCCGCCAGTGACGGCGGGGAGAATCTCGCCCTGCGCCCCAGGATCGACATTAGCGAAGATGACGGCGCCTACAGGATGACGGCGGAATTGCCGGGCGTTCCCAAAGGCGATGTCGACCTTCGCGTGGAGGAGGACCAGATTGTCCTGCGTGCGGAAAAGAAAAACAGCCGCGAAGAAAAAGACAGGAACTATCACCTCATGGAGCGCAGCTTCGGAATCTTCCAGCGCTCGATCGGCCTTGCCCATCCCGTCGATCCCGAAAAGGTCGAAGCCAGCTTCGAAGACGGTGTTCTTAACGTCACGCTGCCCAAACGCGCCGAAACGAAACCGAATACCCGCCGCATTCCGCTTAAGTAGAGCCGGGCGGATTATCCGGTCAGCCGGAAGGCGCATCGCCGAAGACCGGCATATGATCATCGCCTCTGGCATCTTAACGCTGGCACCGCGCTACCCCACCCCCACCTGACGCGGTGTCAGCGTTTTTTGTCCTGGCCGGGGGTTTCCAGAACGAATCGGCTCACCTGCGGGAGGGCGGGGCCGGACCGGGCCTGCCGGTCCATTCCGGAATGCCGGTGCCGCCTTTTCCGGGCAGAGGAAAGCGTGTGCCGCCTATCGACCTGCCGCACGGAGAGAAGCGCCGCCCTTATATTCAGGCCGCCGGTCATGGCGGGCTTCATCCCTTGCGATTTCCTCGCACCGGCGCGGCCATATCGCGCGGCGGTAACACTTGTCTGGCATCAGCCCGCTCGGCAATCGCACCGATCAGGAGAACACCATGAACAGCTCAGCGCCCGTCCATCCGCATCATGACCTTGCCGCCGCGCTGATCGAGCGGGCGCGGGCAGGGCGCGCGCCCCTGAGGACGGCGGTTGTGCACCCCGTCGACGCGGCGTCGCTGGGCGGTGCCATCGCCGCCGCCGATGCCGGACTGATCCGGCCGGTGCTGATCGGTCCCAAGGCCCGGATCGAGAGCGCCGGACGCGTGTCCGGCCATGACATGATCGACGTGCCGCACAGCCATGCCGCCGCCGCCAAAGCCGCGGCCCTGGCGGGCGCGGGCGATGTGGATGCGATCATGAAGGGTGCGCTCCACACGGACGAACTGCTCGCGGCCATTCTGGACAGGAAAGCGGGCCTGCGCACCGCGCGCCGCGTCAGCCATGTTTTCGTCCTGGATGTGCCGGACCTCAACCGACCGCTTTTCATCAGCGATGCCGCCATCAACATTGCGCCGGACCTCGCCGCGAAGCGCGATATCGTGCAGAATGCCATCGACCTCGCCTGCGCGCTTGGAATCAAGGAGCCGAAAGTGGCGATCCTGGCCGCCACCGAGGAGGTCGTGCCCTCAATGTGCGCGACGCTGGACGCGGCGGCGCTTTGCAAGATGGCGGATCGCGGCCAGATCACCGGCGGTATCCTCGACGGCCCGCTCGCCTTTGACAATGCCATGTCGCCCGAAGCGCTGACCGCGAAGGGCATGACCTCGCCCGTGGCCGGCGCCGCCGACATTCTGATCGTTCCCGATATCGAGGCGGGCAATATCATGGCCAAGCAGCTCGATTATCTATCGGGTGCGGACGCCTTTGGGATCGCCTTGGGCGCGAAGGTGCCGATCATCCTGACAAGCCGCGCCGACAGCATTGGCGAGCGGCTGGTGTCGGCGGCGCTGGCGAAGCTGGCGGCGCAGGCGCAATGAGCCGGGTCCTTACGCTCAACGCCGGGTCTTCCAGTATCAAATTCGCGCTATACGGCGAGGGTGGGAGCGAAACGCCCCTGGTGAAGGGGCAGGTCGTATTCGGTATAACGGAAAATGTCCTGCAGGTCGGCGGCGAAGCGGACATGCCCTTCCAGGCGGCGGGCGGTCATGCTCCGGTGGCGCTTCTCGAACATCTGCGCGCGCGCCCCGGCTTCGACGGGATTGCCGCCATCGGTCATCGCATCGTGCATGGCGGCCGCGATTTTGAAAGGCCGGTGCGCCTGACCGAAGACGTGATGTCGAAGCTGCGGGCGCTGGTTCCGCTGGCCCCTTTGCACCAGCCGCATAATCTGGCGGGCATCGCCGCGGCCAGCGCGATATGGCCGGAGGCGGTTCAGATCGGCGCCTTCGACACCGCGTTTCACTATACCCAGCCGCGGGTGGCCGGGATTTACGCGCTGCCCCCCGAATATGAAGCGCGCGGGCTGATCCGCTACGGTTTCCACGGCCTTTCCTACCAATATGTCGCCGAGGAACTGCGGCGCCGGGACGGCGGAATCCCGGAGCGCACCATCGTCGCGCATCTTGGCGCGGGGTGCAGCATGGCGGCGCTCAGAAACGGGCGCAGTATCGCCACCAGTATGGGATTCACGGCGCTGGACGGCCTGCCGATGGCGACCCGCAGCGGCCGCGTCGACCCCGGTCTGATCCTGCACCTGATCGGGCACGAGGGCATGTCGGCGGCCGAGCTGGGCGATCTTCTCTACCGGAAATCCGGACTGGCCGGTCTGTCGGGAACGACCGGCGACATGCGCGCCCTTGCCGCCAGCGACGCGCCCGATGCCCGCTTTGCCCGCGATTATTTCGCCTATTGCTGCCGCATGGAGATCGGCGCGCTCGCAGCGGCGCTGGGCGGCTGCGACGCGCTCGTCTTCACAGGCGGGGTCGGCGCGAACGATACCGCCATCCGCGCAGACATCATGCACGGCCTGGACTGGCTTTGTGTGCCGACGGTCCTCGCCATGCCGACGGATGAGGAGCGTGTCATCGCGGAAGGCTGCGCCGCGCTCCTCGGTGAGGTCAATGGGTGAACAGGACGGGAAATTCACGCTGGGTCAGCATGTGCTGCGTCACGCCGCCAAGCATCATCTCTGCCATGCGCGGACGGCCATAGGCGCCCATGACGATCAGATCGGCGGCAACGCCCTTGGCGGCGTCGAGGATCGTGTAGGAGTCCGTCTCCTTCTCGACGAGTTCGTCGATTTCGACTTCCAGCCCGTGATAGCCAAGATACCGGGCCGCGGATTCCAGGCCTTCATGGCCAACCTTGCCCTTGCCGACACGCACGACAAGCACATTGTCCGCCTGCTTGAGGAAAGGGATGCTTGACCGCAGCGCGCGGGCGGCTTCCTCGCTGCCGTCCCATGCGACAAGGACCTGCCCTTTTGGTTCGAAGCGCTTCAGGTCCTCGGGTATCCCCAGGACAGGGCCGCGAATGCCGGTGACGATCTCACCCAAAAACCGTTTGCTGCTTTGTATGCCCATATCGCGGTCGGTAAGGCTGACGATGGTGAGGTCGGCAAGGAGCGCCTTGCGCTGAAGTCCGTGGGCGCTGTCGATATGCAGCCGTGCCCAGGTCCATGGCACGTCTTCCTTGGCCAATTTGGCTTCCCACTTGTCGCGAAATCTCTGCCAGGCCTCTTCGGCTTCCTTTCGCAGCGCGTCGGTCGGGTATCCGGTCCAGACGCCGAGGGGATAGGTGTTGACGACCAGTGACGATAGCGAAATCGAATGGCAGCAGGTCAGATGCGCATCCATCACCCGCGCGGTCGCCAGCGCCGCCTCCATGCGCGAGCCCTGCGCCTCGTCGTCATTCATGTGCAAGAGAATGCTCTTCATCATCCCGTTCCTTTCCCGTCCCCCGAACAGCGATCCGGTTCGCATTCTCATCTGAAGGAACAGGGGCCGCGCGGGATTGACGCCCGTCAATCCGGGTCGGCGGAGAGTTCGGAACGGTATTCGAACCCGGCGCCACGCACACGGGGCCGCCGTGGTGGCTGCGCGCAGCGAAGAGTGGCGGACACGGAGGGATTCGAACCCTCGGTACGGGATAAACCGTACGGCGGTTTAGCAAACCACTGGTTTCAGCCACTCACCCACGTGTCCGCGCTGGCTTGGCCAAGGCGGCGGACTTAGCGAGGTCGCTCGTCGCTTTCAACGCTCTTTCGGCGGAGATTCGGTTTCCGGGCGATTTGCAGCTTTCAGTTCCTCGACAATCAGCTTCACATCCTGCGCACGGTCGCGGGGCAGGGCGACCACCGCGTCGCCGGTCGCGATCAGGACGATATTGTCCAGTCCCACGGCCGCAGCGAGGATGCCGTCGCCCCAGACGAGGCTGCCCGAGCAGTCTTTCGCGATGGCGTCACCCATAAGCGCATTGCCGTCCGCATCCTGGGGGAGAACGCCGTGCAACGCGTCGAAGCCGCCAATGTCGGACCAGCCCATGGTGACGGGAACAACCGCCTTGCGTTCGGCGGGCTCCATGATGGCGTAATCTATGCTTTGCGAGGCACAGGCGGCGAAATGACTGGCGTCGGGGCGAATGACATTGCCGGATGCGGTGCGACCCGCCCACGCCGCTGCACTTTCGCGTGCAATGTCGGCGGCGTGCCTTTCAAGGGCCTGAAGGTAACTGTCGGCGCGCATCAGGAAAATGCCCGCGTTCCAGTAATAGCCGCCTGCGTTTACATACGCCTCCGCTACGGCGAGTTCAGGCTTCTCCTTGAAGCTGCGGACGCGTTTGCTTTTTCCGGACAGGTCCTCTGCGGCTTCAATATAGCCATAGCCGGTTTCGGGGCGGTCGGGTTCAATGCCGAAGGTCACCAGCCATCCTTCATTCGCCGCCGGAACGGCCGCGGCGATGGCGGCGTGGAAGGCCGCCTCGTCCGCGATCAGATGGTCGGATGGCATGACGAGCATCAGGCCATCGGCGGCGGACTGGGCGACCATATGGGCCGCGAGCGCGATGGCCGGGGCGGTATTGCGCGCGGCCGGTTCCAGGATGAGGCCGGAAAGGGCGGTACCCTGAAGAGCCTCGGTCACGAGCGATTCGTGCGCTGCGCCTGCGACAATGACAGGCGCCGCAAATTCCGCACGGTTCGTCCGGGCCGCCGTTGCGGCGATCATGCTTTGCTGCTGGCCGAGATGCAGCATCTGCTTGGGTCGCAGCGCGCGTGACAGCGGCCAGAGCCGTGTGCCGCTGCCTCCGGAGAGGATGACGGGCCAGATCGAGGGGGAGGCGGTGGTCATATTTATCGTCCGGAAAAATGCTGTTTTTGAGGCGCGGCATGGGCAGATGGCGGTGTGCAGGCCGTCTCTATCCCGTGACTGCCCGCGTGACCAACTGTATGATGGAATTGGTAACGGTTTCGTTCTAAGCACCGCGGTTAATTCAGAGCCGATGTCCCCCACCTCGTTTTCCTGGAGTTGTCCTCGCCGTGATCCGGCTGTTCAAACATTATTTGCCGCGGTCATTGCTCATGCTCGGCATGTTCGAGATCGTGCTTGTCTTTGTCGCGGCCGTGCTGGCCTGGGAATTCGCCTGGATCATGGCGGATTCCGAAGCGCCGGCATTATCAGGCTTTATCGTGGAGGCTGTCGTCTTCACGGTGACGGTATACACGATGATGCTGGGCCTTGGCGCCTATCAGCTGTCGTCGTTCCGGTCATTCCGGATGACCAGCGCGCGTCTGGTCGCGGCCATGATGATGAGCATCGTCATTCTGTCGTTCCTGATGCTGATCGTGCCGACGCTGGTCGTCTGGCGCAGCGTGCTGCTGTACGCGGTGATCCTGTCTTTCCTGTTTATCGCGCTGACCCGAATTCTGTTTCTGGCGATTATCGGCTGGCAGCGGTTTCGGGAGCCGATCGTGGTACTGGGCGCGGGCGAACAGGGCGCGCGCATGCAGGAACTCGCGGCGGACCCGTCGGCCTCATTCGAGATTGTGAAACATCTGAGCCTGGCTCGCGATGAAGGCAATCTGGCGAGCGCCGAACCATTCGACGCGATCGGATCGCTGCGCAACTATTGCGCGGACCATGACGTCGAGGAGATTGTGCTGTCGCTTGACGAGCGGCGCGGGTCGCTGCCGTCCGACGCGCTTTTGAAAGCGAAGATGTCGGGTGTGAATGTGACCGACATGTCGTCATTCCTGGAACGCACCACCGGCCGTGTCGACCTGCGGTCCGTGCATCCAAGCTGGCTGATCTTTTCTGACGGGTTCCTGGGGTCGTCCGGGCTTGCCGTCGCCTCCAAGCGATTGTTCGACCTGGTGGCAAGCGGCGTGCTGCTGCTGCTTTCCTCGCCCATTCTGATTGTCACCGCAGCCGCCGTGAAGCTGACCAGTCCGGGACCCGTATTCTATCGGCAGGAGCGTGTCGGGCAGTTCGGCAAGACTTTCGAAGTGATGAAGTTCCGTTCGATGGTTCAGGATGCGGAGAAGGACGGCGCAGTCTGGGCGCAGAAGGGCGACGCGCGTGTCACGAAGGTAGGCAAGATTATCCGCGCGACGCGCATTGACGAAATTCCGCAGATTTTCAATGTCTTCAACGGCGATATGAGTTTTGTCGGACCGCGTCCCGAACGGCCGATGTTCGTTGAGGAACTGGCGAAGCAAATTCCGTTCTATGACGAGCGGCATGTCGTAAAGCCCGGGATCACCGGCTGGGCGCAATTGAACTACCCCTATGGTGCGAGCGTCGAGGATGCCCGGCACAAGCTGGAATATGATCTTTACTATATCAAGAATTACAGCCTGTTCCTGGATATCGTGACGTTGATCCAGACGGTGCGCGTCGTGGTGTGGCAGGACGGCGTTCGCTAATGGCCGCGTCTAGATGACGGCAGCTGAGGCAGTCCTCAGCCACTGGGTCGCGGCCGCGGCCTTTGCCGTCATGGCGATCGTTCTCGTGCTGCGCCCGCGCGGCGCGGCGCCGCGATGGCTCGCCCTGGCCGCGATCGTCATGGCAATCTGGGGCGCGGTGTTCGCCAACGCCGCGGCGACGGGTGTCAATTTCGCGCTGACGGTCTCCCTGGGCGAGACCCTGCGCAGCGGCGTGTGGATTCTTTTCATCGCCATGCTGATGCAGACGAGCTGGCAGGGTCAGGATCAGAACCCCTCCAGGGTCGTGCTGCGGGTCATGCTGCTGATCGTCGCTGCACAGCTGACGCTGGACATCGGCCTGATCATGGGCGCGGGCTTCAGCCGCGTGCTGGATTTCATGTCCGCCCTCTTTCGGGTGGCGGTCGCGATTGGCGGCCTCGTCCTTACGCACAACCTCTATGTGTCGAGCGCGCCGGCGAACCGCTGGAGCCTGAACATTCTGTGCATCGGGCTTGCCGGTATCTTTGGTTACGATCTCAACCTCTTCACCCTCTCCATGCTCGACGCCTCGCTGGAGGACCAGTTTCTGGATGCGCGCGGCTTTGCCAATGCGCTGACGGTACCGCTCTTTCTGGTGGCGGCGCTTCGCAACCGGTCGCTGGCGCTACAACTGTCGCGGCAGGCGGCGTTCCAGACATTCGCGCTGGGGGCGGTGGGCATCTATCTGGTCGGCATGTCGCTGGCGGCTTACGCGCTGGGCGCGCTGGGCGGCGACTGGGGCAGGCTGTTCCAGATCGTGCTGGTCTTCGGCGCGATTCTGCTGGGCGCGGTCGTCATGTTTTCCGGACGCGCGCGGGCCTGGCTGAGGGTCAAGATCAACAAGCACTTCTTTGCCTATAAATATGATTACCGCGAGGAATGGCTGCGATTCATCGCGACGGTATCGCGTTCCGGGCCCGGTTTTGGGGAATTGCCGGTGCGGGTCATCGAGGCGGTTGCCAGTATCGTCGATTCGCCCGGCGGCGCCCTCTACGTGCGCGACGATGACGGCGTTTTTCAGCCCGAAAGCAGATGGAATTTACGCAGCCTCGATCTTGCGCCGCTCGCACCTGGCGCCGAGCTGCTGAACGACATGGAAGCGAACGCGCGCATTATCGAATGCGACGGCGCCGACGGACTGCCGCCGGAGATCAGCGGCAATCCGCGCTGCTGGCTGTTGGTCCCGCTCGGCCATGTCGAGGCGCTGAGTGCCATTATTCTGCTGGAGCGCTCACGCTCCAAACGCGAGATGGACTGGGAAGACTATGACATTCTGCGCACCGTCGGCCGTCAGGCAGCGAGCTATATCGCCGAACAGAATGCGCTCGAAAGTCTGGAGGAATCCCGGAAATTCGAGGAATTCAACCGCCGTTTCGCGTTCATCATGCACGATATTAAGAATCTGGTGTCACAGCTGAGTCTGGTGGCGCGCAATGCCGAGCGACACGCGGATAAGCCGGAGTTCCGCGCCGACATGGTGGCGACCCTGCAAAGTTCCGTTGGAAAGATGAACGATATGCTGGCGCGCCTGTCGCAGGAAACCGCGAAGGACAAGCCAAGCGACCGGTTTGACCTGCGTGCCCTGCTGGAGGAGATTGCCACGGACAAAAATCGCGGCGGTGCGAATGTCCGCCTGGACGCGGAGGCTTACCCCCTTGAGATTGCGGGCACGCGTGCCAAAATGGAGCAGGGGATCGGACATCTGGTGCAGAACGCGATTGACGCGAGTATACCGGGAGCGCCGGTGGACCTGCGGCTGAGGAACGAGGCGGGGGCAATAAAATTGATCGTGGAGGACCGGGGTAGCGGTATGAGCGCGGAATTCATCCGCGACGGCCTGTTCAAGCCCTTCCGGTCCACGAAGGCCGCCGGATTTGGGATTGGTGCCTATGAATCCCGCGAAATCATTCGCGGTGCGGGCGGACGTCTGGATGTTCACTCGGCAGAGGGCGAGGGGACCAGCTTTATCATTCACTTCCCGGTAAGTCCGGCGCGGCAGGAATAAATTCGATATTATGGCGGATGCTGAAACCCGAACATTGCTCATCGTCGAGGATGATGAAGGCCTGCAGCGGCAGCTGAAATGGGCTTATGAGGACTATGAGACTGTCATCGCGGGCAACCGAAAGGAGGCCATCGAGGCGATCCGCCTGCATGAACCCGACGTGGTGACGCTGGATCTTGGGCTTCCGCCGGACCCCGACGGGACCACGGAGGGCTTTGCGACGCTTGAGGAGATCATGCGCCTGAAGCCCGATACCAAGGTGATTGTCGCGTCCGGCCACGGCGCGCGGGAAAGCGCGCTGAAAGCGATCAGTTCAGGCGCGTATGATTTCTATCAGAAGCCGGTGGACATCGACACGCTCGGACATATCGTCAGCCGCGCTTTCCACCTGCACGATATCGAAGTCGAGAACCGCGCACTGTCGGCGAAGGAAGCCAATACGGAACTTGGCGGGCTCGTGACCGGCGCCGAATCCATGCAGAAGGTCTGCCGCATGATCGAGCGCGTGGCGACGACCGATGTGTCCGTCATGCTGCTTGGCGCGTCAGGAACAGGCAAGGAACTGCTTGCGCGCGGTCTGCACGATGAGAGTCACCGCGCCGACAAGCCGTTCGTTGCCATCAACTGTGCGGCGATCCCGGAAAATCTGCTGGAATCCGAACTGTTCGGTTATGAAAAGGGCGCATTCACCGGCGCGGCGAAAACCACCGAGGGCAAGATCGAAATGGCCGAGGGCGGCACCCTGTTCCTGGACGAGGTCGGCGATATTCCGCTGCCGCTACAGGTGAAGCTGCTGCGCTTTCTGCAGGAGCGGGTGATCGAACGCATCGGCGGCCGCAAGACCATTCCGGTCGATGTCCGCATCGTCTGCGCGACGCACCAGAATTTGGAAGACATGATCGCCGCCGGATCATTCCGCGAGGATTTGTGGTACCGCGTTGCCGAAGTCGTCGTGCGCATCCCCTCCCTTGCGGAACGCGTGGGCGATCCGGTGCTGCTGTCCAATTTCTTCCTGCAGAAATTCGCCAAGGCGATGAAGCGCAAGGTAAAGGGATTTGAGCCCGGCGCGCTGTCCGCGATCGAGAATTGGGAGTGGCCGGGAAATGTTCGCGAGCTGGAAAACCGCGTCAAGCGTGCCATCATCATGGCCGACGATGCGTTCGTGTCTGCGACCGACATGGACTTTAGCGACGGTGAAGCCGCCGAACCGCTGAACCTGAAACAGGCGCGGGAAGAGGCCGACCGGAATGCGATCCAGGTTGCGCTGGCGCGAACAAAAGGCAATGTATCGAGTACGGCGAAGCTTCTGGGAGTGAGCAGACCGACGCTGTACGATTTGATGAAACAGTATGATTTTGAAGCGTAGTTTCGTATCCGAATTCAGGGACATGCGCCGCGCGCGGCGTAACAGGAGGAAAATATGAACAATAGCAGGATCGTTAACAGGAAAACCAGATTGTTGCGCGGCGCGGCGCTGGCGGCAGCCGTTGGCCTGTTGACACCGCTGGCGGCCACGCCTGCGCGCGCGGACGCCGAATCCGAATCCAACGAAGCCTATACCAAGGCCTTTGAAAGCTATTATGGCGGCGATTTTCGTACGGCCCGGATTCAGCTGCTCAACGCGCTGAAACAGAACCCTGAAAACAGCCTTGCCCGCATCCTGCAGGCGCGCGTGGCGCTGGAACTGGGCGGCGGCGTGCAGGCGCAGACCGAACTGGAGCGCGCCGTGGCGTCGGGTGTGCCGGGCGACAAGGTCCGGCACCTTCGCGCCCATGCGTTTCTGTTGCAGGGAAAGACCGATGAGGCGCGGGATCTGCTGCAGGCTTCGACTATCCCGCCCCAGTTCGAGGCGTATGCATCGCGCCTTCGCGGGTTGCTGGCGTTTCGCAAGCGCGACTTCGAGCTCGCCGAGCGCGAATTCAACCGCGCCCTGGCCCTGGCGCCCGAAGACCCCGCCACGGTGAACGCCGTTGCGAAGTTCATGGGCAGTATCGGCCAGCACGGCCAGGCCATTGAACTTCTTGACTATGTGCTGGAACGGCGCCCGACCCACGTGAAGACGCTGGTGGTACGCGGTGACATGGCGCGCAACGCCAAGGGTCTTGAGGCGGCATTGCCGTTCTTCAACCGCGCGGTGGAGATCGATCCCAATAATATCGAGGCGCTGCTGGAGCGTGCCGCCACGCTTGGCGATCTGCGGAAGGAAAAGGAAGCGCGCGCCGATATCAAGCGCGTGAACCAGCTGGTCGAAAAGCATCCTCTGGCGCTTTATCTGGAGGCCGTACTCGACACGCGCAATGGCCAGACGGACAATGCCCGTACGCTGATGACGGAAACGCGGGGTGTCCTCGACGATTTCCCGCCCGCCGTGATGTTGCAGGGCCTGCTCGCGCTCGACGCGGGTAATATCGAACAGGCGACCGATTTCCTGGGGAAGCTGGTCGGCATGATCCCGAACAGCAAGACGGCGCGGAAGCTTTATGCGACGGCGCAGTTGCAAAAGGGTGATCCGGAGGGCGCATTCGCCTCGATCAAGCCGATCCTGGACGCCAATTCGGCCGACGCCCGGACCTATGCGATTGCGGGCGCGGCGCGCGCGCGCGTCGGCATGATGAACGAAGCGCAGGATTATCTGCAAAAGGCGCAGGAGGCTGGCGGCGAGGTCGCCGTGCAGAACCAGCTGGCGATGACCCAGCTGCTGCAGGGCCAGACGGATCTGGCCGAGGAAACCGTCGCCACGGTGCTGAGGGACGATGAGACCTCATTAAGCGCAATGATGATGCAGACGCTGATCGATATGCGTCAGGGCGACTTTCAGGATGCCCTGAGATCGGCCTCGAAGATCGCGAAGGAACATCCCCAGCTTCCCATCGGCTGGAATCTGAGGGGCGGCGCCTATCTTGGCCTTGGCGACAGGGACAAGGCGGAGGCGTCGTTCCGCGCGGCCCTGAAGCGCAAGCCCGATTATCCCGAAGCGCGCCGCAACCTTGCCCAGCTGCTGATCGCCAAGGGCGACGCACGCGGGGCCAAGCGCCAGCTGCGCCAGGTGATCGCCAATGACGGCACCGACGTCCGTGCCCTGCTGACGCTGGGTGAACTCGCCGGCGTCGAGGGTGACCGTAAGGAACAGCTGGAATGGCTACAGCAGGCCGCGGGCATCAACCGCGGTGCCCCCGGTCCGCGCATCGCGCTGACGGACGCGTACATGGCGGCCGGTAACGAGAATGCCGCGAGCAACGAAGCCAATGCGTTGCTGCGGGACTTTCCGGAAAATCCGGATGCGCTGCTGACGGCGGCGCGCATCTATGAACAGACCGGGCGGCAGTCGCAGCTGGTATCGCTGTTCGACAGGATGGTATCGAGTGCGCCCGATGCGCTGCTTCCGCGCATTCTGCTTGGCCGTGCGCTACAGGCGAACGACCGGGTCGACGATGCCCGCAGCACATTTCAGCGCGCGCTGACGATCACCGGCGAATCGACCGTGCCTGCCTATCTGGAACTGATCGCGCTCGAGGCGCGTGCGGGACGGATGGAACAGGCGCGCGAATGGGCCGTGCGCCTGCGCAACGAGCGCCCGGATTCGAATATTGCCGAAAATGCGCTTGGCCGCGCCTATATGATTTCCGGCAAGCCCCAGGAAGCGCTCGCATCCTTCGCGTCGGCGCGGAAGAAGAATTTCGATCTGGCCACGGCACGCGGGATCGCGGATGCCTATGTGCGCCTGAACCGCCGCGACGATGCGATCAAGGTGCTGCAATCCTACCAAAGCGCGAATCCAAAGGATTCAGGCGCGCTGGCATCGATTGCGGAATTGCAGCTGGCACAGGGACAGTACCGGCAGGCGATCGCGAATTACGAGCAATTGCGTGAAGTTATCGGCAACCGGGACCCTGCGATCCTGAACAATCTGGCCTGGGCCTACATCCAGCTGGAAGATCCGCGGGCGATCCCGGTGGCGAAGATGGCGTATAATTTCGCGTCCCGGAACCCCAGCATCGCCGATACCTATGGCTGGGCCATGCTGAAGGCGGGCGGCGACAAGAAGGAAGCGCTGTCATTGCTGCGCCGCGCGTCACGCGCACTGCCGCGGAGCGCGGAAATCCGCTATCACCTCGCCGAAGCGTATCTTGCGAACGGAAAGCGCGCCGAGGCGTTGACGGAAGTGCAGCGGGCGCTGAAATCAAACCAGCAGTTTTCCGAGCGGACACAGGCGCAGGTCCTGCTGCGGCGCCTGCAAGGCAGCTGATCTCACTTGCGTTGCGGCGGGGCGCCGACTAAGGCCCCCGCCACGGTCGGAGCGTGGCGCAGCCTGGTAGCGCACTACACTGGGGGTGTAGGGGTCGCAGGTTCGAATCCTGTCGCTCCGACCAGCTTTTTCGGGAATAGGATAATTCTTTCGTGCCTTTTCAAAGAGCGCGGGAAATTTCCTGTTGTGAAATAGGATTTATGCTGTCTCTTGGTCTGGCTCCTGAAGATGAGGAGTGAGACGATGACCCGACCTATTGACTGTCTGCTCGACGAATTGATCGAGCGTGAAGGCGGCTTTGTTGCCCACCCGGATGACCGGGGCGGCCCTACGAAATACGGCATCACGCGGCAGACCGCCCGCGCCCATGGCTATGAGGGCGCGATGGCGGACTTTCCCCGCGCGCTGGCCCTGGAAATATACACGCAGCGCTATTGGGAAGGCCCCCGGTTTCATGAGGTTGCGAAGATCGCGCCGCATGTTGCCGAGGAACTGTTCGACACAGGTGTGAATATGGGACCGGCGACGGCCACGCTGTTCCTGCAGCGGGCGCTGAATGCACTGAACCGCAAGGGGAGGGACTGGGCGGATGTCGATCTGACGCGGCGTGTCGATGACGCAACGCGCGGTGCGCTGTCCGCTTTCCTGCGCAAGCGCGGCACGCGGGGAGAGACCGTGCTGGTGCGGGCGCTCGATGCGCTACAGGGCGCGCGCTACATCGAATTGGCGGAAGGGCGTCCGGCGAATGAAAGCTTCGTCTATGGCTGGCTGGCGAACCGGCTGGGCAATGTCGACGGCGCGGACCGTCGCGGAGGTCTGGCATGAGCGTGCTGGGCACCCTGATCGGGCCTATCGCCGGACTGCTGGACAAGATCATCCCGGACCCCGACGCACGGGCGCAGGCGAAGCTGGAACTGGTCCGGCTACAGGGGGCGCAGGAAATGGAGGCGGTGCGGACGCAGCTGTCGGCCATCATCGCGGAAGCCCATAGCGCCGACCCGTGGACGAGCAGGGCGCGGCCAAGTTTCCTTTACGTCATGTACACATTGCTGCTGTGGGCGATCCCGATGGGCCTGATCAGTGCGTTTCGCCCCGACATGGCGGCGGCGATCGCGCGCGGCATGACGGCCTATCTAAACGGCATTCCGGAACCGCTCTACGTGCTGTTCGGGACGGGCTACCTCGGCTACACGGCCGCGCGCAGCTGGGGCAAGGCGAAGGGCAGCGAGAAATAGACATGTCCCTGGGGAGGGGGATGCCAGCGGATATCCCCCTCCACCGGCATTTTCACGGTGGAAGCCTGCCTGACGGGCGGCCTGCCGAGAAAGCGGCGGCATATTCGTGAGGTTCGCCCGGCCATGCCAGGGTTTATACTGCCGTGCCCTGGGGGAGGACCGGACCATGAATATTCGCGCATATGCCCTGCTGCTGGGCGTTTCGATGATTGCCGCCTGCGGCGTGGAACCGGGCGCAGAGGCGGATGTGCGGGCCGCACGCTCCGCGGCGGCATTCGCGGTTGAAACCAATCCGGACAGGAATGCCTATTTCGGTGATTTGCACGTCCATACGCGGGCGAGCTTCGACGCCTATATCTTCAACATCCGCGCGACCGCCGATGATGCGTACCGGTTCGCCAAGGGCCAGCCGCTGAAACATCCGGCGGGATATGAGGTGTCCGCGCCCGCGCTCGATTTCTATGCGGTGACCGATCACGGCGAATATCTGGGCGTCGTGCCCGCCATGGACGGCACCGACTCGCCGCTTGCGAAGACGGCGCTGGCGCGGCAGATATTCGGAGCGGATGCGCTCGACCCGCGCGCGGCGTTCACACGGATCGGTCTAAGCGCGGTGACGGGACAGCCCATCGCCGAGATTTACGATCTGGACCATATCGCATCAGTGTGGAGGCGGCATGTCGAAGCCGCGGACCGGCATTATGAGCCGGGGCGCTTCACCACGTTCGCCGGATATGAATATACCGCCATGCGGCCCATCAATCCCATCGCGGGGACAGCGGCGAATTTGCACAGGAACGTGATTTTCGAGGATGCGGCGGCAGCGCAGCCCTTTTCCGCATCCAACTCCCCCAATCCGGAAGATCTGTGGGACTGGATGGATGGCGAGCGCAGCGCAGGACGGGACGTACTGGCGATCCCGCACAATTCGAACATCTCCGGCGGGCAGATGTTCGCGCGGGAAAGCTATCACGGCGAGGCGTTCACCGACGCCTATGCCGAGCAGCGCGGCATCAACGAGCCGCTGGTTGAGATTGCCCAGGTGAAAGGCACGTCGGAAACGCACCCGCAATTGTCGCCGAATGATGAATGGGCGTCGTTCGAGATGTACGAGGCCTATATTAACAGCAATGTGAAAAGCGATATCCCGGGCGGCTTTGTGCGGGAGGCGTATCGCAATGGCCTGGCCAAGGCGTCCGAGGGGAAGCCCAATCCATTCCGCTTTGGCATTATCGGGTCCAGCGACGTGCATATGGGCGGCGGGGCGCAGCGGGAGGATCGGTTCTGGGGCAAATTCGGTACGCGCGACGCGACACCGGCGCTGCGCGGCAGTGTGCCGCCGGGCGCTGCGAAATCCTGGGGTGACATGTCGGGCAGCGACCAGGCGATATCCGGAATTCAGCTAGGCGCGGCGGGCTTGGCGGGTGTCTGGGCGACGGCGAACACGCGCGAGGCGATATTCGCGGCGATGCGCAGGAAAGAGACGTTCGGAACATCGGGACCGCGCATCCGCGTGCGCATGTTCGCGGGTTATGATTTCCCCAACGGGCTGCTCAGCCGGACCGATGCCGTTGCACAGGCGGACAGGCTGGGCGTCGCCATGGGCGGGCGGCTGGCGGCGAAAGACGCGCCCCCGATGATCGCCGCGTGGGCCATGCGCGACCCGGGCACCGTGCCCCTTCAGCGATTGCAGGTCATCAAGGTATCGGCGGTCGGCGGGGTCTCTTCGGAGCAGGTTTACGATGTCGCCTGCGCGGACGGAATGGCACCGGATGCGGCAACGCACCGCTGCGCCGACAATGGCGCGCGGGTCGATGTGACAAGCTGCGAGACCATAGAGGGCAAGGGGGCAGGCGAGCTGAAGGCCATGTGGCGCGACCCCGATTATAAACCGGGCGAGCAGGCGGCCTATTATGTCCGCGCGCTGGAAAATCCCAAATGCCGCTGGTCGACATGGGACGCCGTCAGGAACGGCACGCCGCCGCGCCCGGACGTCCCCGCCACGGTGCAGGACCGCGCGTGGACGTCCCCGGTATGGGTGGACGCGCGCTAGGGGTTCCATTCCCGTCATACCGGCGTTCTGTCTCCCGGCGCGGGGTGCGCGGCGATAGAAGGGGAAAGATCGGCGTTGGCACCGTGGCGGACTTTCAGGCATAGAGCCGAATATGGAAAATGAACCCGAATCCGCACCGAAATCACGCCGGTGGCTGAAGCGCGTCCTGATTGCGCTTGGCGGCGTGACGGCATTGGGGCTGGCCGTGCTGGTCGGCGGCTATTTCTGGCTGGCGTCCGACCTGCCCGATACCGCGAAACTGGCGGAATATGAGCCGCCGCTGCCGAGCCACGTGCGCAGCATCAATGGCGAGCCGATCAGCACCTTTGCGCGCGAACGGCGTATCTACATCACTTATCCGGACATGCCCGCCCCCATGATCCAGGCGTTCATTTCCGCCGAGGACAAGACGTTCTTCGAACATAATGGCATCGACCCCACCGGCTTCATCAACGCCGTCATGGACTATACGTTGAAGATCGGTTCGGGCGACCGCGCCGTCGGCGGCTCCACCATCACGCAGCAGGTGGCAAAGAATTTGCTGCTGTCCGACGAATATTCGGTGACCCGGAAACTGAAGGAAATGATCCTCGCCACGCGCATCGAGGATACCTTTACCAAGGAGGAAATCCTTGAGCTGTACCTGAACCAGATTTTCCTCGGGCGGAACGCATATGGTGTCCAGGCGGCGAGCTTTGCCTATTTCGACAAGCCCGTCACGGAACTGAACACGCGGGAAGCCGCGTTCCTGGCGACGCTTCCCAAGGCGCCGTCCAATTACAACCCGTCCAATGCGCGCGGCCTGGAACGGGCGACGACGCGGCGGGACTGGATCCTGGGACAGATGGGTGAAAATGGCTTTTTGACGCCAGCGGAGGTGGCGGAGGCCCGTAGCGAGGCAATCGTGGTCCAGAACCGCCGCGAGCAACTGACAGCGCCAAGCCGCCTTGGCGATTATTTCGTGGAAGCCATTCGCCGCGACCTGATCGACCGCTATGGCGAAGAGGGGCCGAACGGCATTTATACGGGCGGGCTTTGGGTGCGCTCGACCATGGACCCCGACATGCAGATCGCCGCGGAGATGGCGGTTCGGGATGCGCTGGTCCGATATGACCGCGGTCGCGGCTGGCGCGGGGCGACGGACACGATCGAGCTGGGCGATGGCTGGCCGGAGCGGCTGCGCGGGGTCAATCTGCCGGTCGGTTATGATGACTGGCGCGCGGCCGTGGTGCTGGCGAAGAATGCCGGCCGCCTGACGCTTGGTTTTGCCGATGGCAGTGAAGGCGTACTGGTCAGCGGCAATGCGCAGTTGCGCGATCGCGGCGGGGCAGGGACGGCCTATAATGAGATCACCGCTGGCGACGTCATTCCGGTCAAGAACACATCGGGCAATGACTATACGCTGCGCCAGATCCCCGAAGTCGGCGGCGGCATGGTGGTGCAGGAGGTGTCGACCGGGCGCGTCCTGGCCATGGTCGGCGGTTTCGATGCGCGCAAATCCTCGTTCAACCGGGCGACGCAGGCCAAGCGGCAGCCGGGCTCCACCATCAAGCCCTTCGTTTACGCCGCGGCGCTGGAAAACGGCTTCACGCCCGCGTCGATCGTCATGGATGCGCCCTATTGCGTCTATCAAAGCCGTTCGCTTGGAAGAAAGTGCTTCCGTAACTTCTCCGGCCGTTCCGCGGGGGCGCAGACGATGCGCTGGGGGCTGGAACAGTCGCGCAATCTGATGACGGTACGCCTTGCCAGCAAGGCGGGAATGGAAAATGTCGTCGAGCTGATCGAGGAAATGGGGATTGGCAGCTACGATCCTTACCTGTCCTTTGCGCTTGGCGCGGGCGAGACGACGGTGATGGACCTAACGAACGCCTATGCCATGCTTGCCAATCACGGCAAGCGTCAGGCCCCCATCATGTACGATCTGATCCAGGATCGCCGCGGCAATGCGATCTACCGTGCCGACGACCGCGAATGCGCGGCCTGCAACCAGCAGGCGTACACCGCCGACACACGCATGCCGATGCCGCTCGACCAGCGCCCGCAGGCCATGGACCCGCGCACCGCCTATCAGGTCGTCCACATGCTGGAGGGTGTCGTCGAGCGCGGGACGGCTGTCGCACTACGACGGCTGGAGCGGCCGATGTTCGGTAAGACGGGTACCAATAATGGCCCAACGAATGTCTGGTTCGTCGGCGGCACCCAGGACATTGTCGCGGGGTTCTACATGGGCTTTGACCAGCCCAAGAATATGGGCGGATACGCGCAGGGCGGAACGCTGGCGGCACCGGCGGTGCGGCAGTTTTTTGAACTTGCGTTGGACAAGGATCACGTCTCTCAGCCCTTCCGGATCGCGCCGGGCGTCCGGATGGTGCGCGTCGACCGCCGGTCGGGCAAGCGCGTCTATGGCGCGTGGCCGGGGGGCGGGTCCAAACCTGCGGTCATCTGGGAAGCGTTCAAACCCGAGAACGAGCCGCGCCGTGTCCTTGCGCAGGTGGATAATTTCGAGGCGGCGAACCGTAGCGCGGACAGCCGGCGGGAAGTGCGGTCCGACAGCGAGTTCTTGCAGCAAGAAGGCGGAATTTACTAAGCCTGCGTCACGTCGGCGAAAGTCGGCGCCCGTTTTTCGCGTCCGCTCCCGGACATGATCGCACGGGCTTGATTCCGGCCGCCGCCGGAACGGCAAATGGAAATATCGGAAAGTCAGAATCACATGCGCGCAGAAGCACAGGCCCATATCGATCGCATCACCGACGCGCTCGCCCTTATCCGGAGGTTTCTTTGACTGGGACGTCGCAACCAAACGTCTGGCGGAGCTGAACGAGAAGGCGGAAGATCCGACACTGTGGGATGACCCCAAGGCGGCGCAGGCGATGATGCAGGAGCGTGGTCGTCTGGAGGAGGCCCTGACGGCGACCCGCGAGATCAAGTCCGAGATGGACGATGCGGTCGAGATGATCGAGCTTGCCGAGATGGAAGGCGATGACAGCCTGGTTGTCGATGCCGAAAAGGCGCTGGAGGCGCTCGCCGTGCGCGCCGACCGGGACAAGGTCGCCGCGCTGTTGTCGGGCGAGGCGGACGGCAACGATACCTATATCGAGATCAATGCGGGCGCGGGCGGTACGGAATCGCAGGACTGGGCCGAAATGCTTCAGCGCATGTATGCCCGCTGGGGCGAGAAGCGCGGCATGAAGGTCGAGCTGATCGACTATCATGCGGGCGAGCAGGCGGGTATCAAATCCGCGACACTGATGCTGAAAGGGCAGAACGCCTATGGCTATGCCAAGGTGGAATCAGGGGTGCACCGGCTGGTGCGGATCAGCCCCTATGACAGTGCCGCACGCCGCCATACGAGCTTTGCCAGCGTCTGGGTCTATCCGGTCGTCAATGACGATATCGATATCGAGGTCAATGAAAGCGATCTGAAAATAGATACCTACCGGGCGTCGGGCGCGGGCGGACAGCACATCAACACGACGGACAGCGCCGTGCGCATCACGCATGTGCCGTCCGGTATCGTCGTCGCCTGCCAGAATCAGCGGTCGCAGCACAAGAACAAGGCGCAGGCCCTGCAGCAGTTGAAGGCGCGGCTTTATGAAGAGGAACTGCGCCGCCGCGAGGAGGAGGCCAATGCAGCCAATGCCGCAAAGACGGATATCGGCTGGGGCCATCAGATCCGGTCCTACGTCATGCAGCCCTATCAGATGGTGAAGGACCTGCGCACCGGCGTCACCAAGGGCAATCCGAGCGCGGTCATGGACGGTGACCTCGACGAGTTCATGGCCGCCGCACTGGCGCAGCGCGTCACCGGCGAGACCGTCGATGTGGAGGATGTGGATTGATGAGGCTGCGACGCGCCCGCATGGCCGCCCCGCTTATGAGGGCCCTGGCGGACCAAAGGGACTGAAGCTCGGACACATATCGATTAATTGAATTACTGATTAGAAAATAATCAGTGAAACTGATGACCGCATTGAGGCGTATTAACCGCATAGCCCTCAAGCGGAAGATACAGATATGTCAGAGATTAAGAACAGGCTCACCACCACCGCGGGCGCGCCCATGCCCACCAACGAGCATTCGCAGACCGCCGGGCCGCGCGGGCCGCTTCTGCTGCAGGATTATCAGCTTCTCGAGAAGCTGGCGCATCAAAACCGGGAGCGCATTCCCGAACGCGCCGTGCACGCCAATGGCTGGGGCCTTGAGGGCATATTCACCGTCACCCATGACATCACCAGATATACGCGCGCGAAACTGTTTTCTGAAATCGGCAAAACAACCGACGTGCTGTCGCGCTGGTCCACCGTCGCCGGTGAGCAGGGCGCCGCCGATGCGGAACGCGACGTGCGTGGTTTCAGCCTGAAATTCTACACCGAAGAGGGCAATTGGGACATGGTCGGCAACAACACGCCGGTATTCTTCGTGCGCGACGCCTATAAGTTTCCCGACTTCATTCGCACGCAGAAGCGTCACCCGAAGACCAATCTGCGATCGCCAGAAGCCATGTTCGATTTCTGGGCCGCACAGCCGGAAAGCGTTCATCAGGTCACCATCCTCATGTCCGACCGCGGCATTCCTGTGAATCCGTCGCACATGAACGGCTATGGCAGTCATACGTTCAGCTTCTGGAACGCCGATGGCGAACGTTTCTGGGTGAAGTTGCATTTCAAGACGCAGCAGGGTCATGCCCACCACACGAACGCGGAGGCTGAGCGCCTGATTGGCAAGACCCGCGAGAATTATCAGGAAGACCTGTATAATATGGTCAATGAGGGCCGTTTCCCCAAATGGACCCTGTTCCTGCAGGTGATGCCGGAGCGGGAAGCGGAGACCGTGCCGTACAATCCGTTCGACGTCACGAAGGTGTGGCCGCATGCGGATTATCCCCTGATCGAGGTGGGCGAGCTGGAGATGAACCGCATTCCGGAAAACTATTTCCAGATGGTCGAAAATGCCGCCTATTCGCCGTCAAATGTCGTTCCGGGCATCGGCTTCTCACCCGACAAAATGCTCCAGGCACGCATCTTTTCCTATGCCGACGCGCATCGCTACCGGCTGGGAACGCATTATGAGGCGCTGCCCGCAAATGCGCCCAAGGCGGCAGACGTGAACCATTATCACAAGGATGGCAGCATGCGCTTCTTCCGCAACGATACCGGCAATCCCGACGCCTATTACGAGCCGAACCAGTATGAGAATGCACCGGTTGCCGACCCGAGCGTGCAGGAACCGCCGCTGACGATTTCAGGCGATGCGGACCGCTATGGCAATGCGCAGGACGTCGATGATTACACGCAGCCCCGCGCGCTGTTCAATCTGTTCGATGATGGGCAGAAGCAGCGCCTGTATGAAAATTACGCGGCGGCGATGGGTCCGGTGTCGAAGCCGGTGAAGGAACGCTGGTATGCCGTGCTCGCCAAGGTCAGCGCGGAATATGAGGCGGGCGTGCGCGCCGCCAATGATGCCCTCGACAGCGACGTCAATGCGGTGCCGGTCACGGACGATACGCCGGTTCCGGCCGAATAGACCGGCCGGGTTCGGCGGAGACCTGCGGCATATTAATAGGAAGGTTTCCGCCGAACCTTCTTCACAAATCCACGAAGCAATTGCCGCTTTGAGAATTCTTCGAACATGGCCGACGGCCCCTCCGGGTCGAGCACCTGATTATCGGCGAGGAAGGCGTCGACGGTGTCGAGGTCGGGGATTTGATAGGGGACCAGCGTTCTTTGGCCCGCATCCTCGGGCACACGCAGGGATTCGATGGCTGCCAGAAGAGAGCCTTCCTTCGTCAGGGCGCTGTCCACAATCTCGGTCGAAACGCCCAGATGCTCGCCAACAAGGCTCAGCAAATTCGCCCTGACCACATCGTCATGCCCGCTGTTCTGCGGAACGGCGGTGTCGATGGCCACATCGCATTCCGTATCGAGCCTGAGCGACCGGTTGTTCAGATTGGCGGACCCGACGCGCATGAGTTCGTCGTCGATGATCATGATCTTTGCATGAACATATATCGGCGTGCCCCTCGCGGTGACCGGATGATAGATGCGCAGCCGGCCGTTCGGGTCGTGTTCCTTTATCGCGCGATATAGCCGCGCGCGGGCGGAATCCATGGCCTTCGGTTCCAGCCAGCCTTCAGCGGTCAGCGGATTGATAATCACAATCTCCGGCCCGTCCGCTTCCGCAAGCCGTTCCGCCATCACCTCCGCAACGGCGCGCGCTGCAAAATACTGGCTTTCGACATAGATGTAGCGCTTCGCCCTCCGGATCTGCTCCAGAAACATGCTCTCCACCTCAAGAACGGCATCCCATTTCGGCATTTCGGGCAGGGTGCGGGCGATATCGACATCGACATCCCTGAATTGCGGCGCAAGGGTATCCGGCCAGCAGTCCTCCTCATTCTCAGGAACGGGAAGTTCACCGCCGCCCGCGCGCTTCCAGCGAAGCCGGACCAGGTCCCCCAGCGCCGCGGCAACCGGACCGCTGAGCGCCGTCGTGGCGTCGTGCCATGGGCCGTACGCGCGTCCGCTCGGCCGAATTCGCTTCGGATCTTCGTCAAGATGCTCGCGCGTGTCCCAGCGGTCGGCCGTCATGTCGATGCCGCCGCAAAAGGCGAACGTATCGTCGATGACCACGATTTTCTGATGATGGCTGGCGGCGTGCGGCGTCGCGCCGTCCAGCCTGAGATGTATGCGCGGGTGCAGCCACCATTTAATCAGGGTCAGAATGGTCTTGCCGCGCAGCAGGATCTTCAGCGCGCCGAGGCGCCAGCGCAGCAGGTAGACATCCAGGCGGGGGTTTTCCTTCACCAGCCGGTAGATGAAATCGCCCAGTTCCTCGTCCTGAACCGCGGGGTCGTCCAGTTCCAGCTTGATTCGCGCATCGAAGTCCCACCCGACCATCATGATGGCATCGCGCGCGTTCAGCATGGCTTCGCGCGCATGATGGAAATAGTTTTCAGCGTCGACGACGAGCGCGGCGCGGTCAGCGCGTTCACGCCGCCAGTAAGATTGTGTTTTCGTGGGCATTCCCGTCGTCTATCGCTCCTTGATACACATGGCCAGTATTGTGCCGCCGGGATGTTTTATGCCCGTGATCCTCGCGCCCTAGCTTTTCTGCCGCCGGCCGCTGGCGTCGAAGATCACCCCTTCGGGCAGGCTTTTCAGGTGTACGTCCTGCTGCGGGAACGGGATTTCGATGCCGTTTTCCTTGAACAGGTCCCACAGGCGGTTGAGGATCGCGCTTTTCACATTGCCGACGCCTTCTTCCGCATCGGAAATCCAGCAGAGGATATCGTGGTCGACGCTGCTGTCGCCATACCCTTTCAGCCAGACATTTGGCGGCGGTGTCTCAAGGACGCGCGTCGTTTCCTTGGCGGCCTGCAGCATCAGTTCCTGCGCCTTGTGAATATCGCAATCGTAGCTGACGCCGACGGGCACGTGGATACGGACATTGCGGCTGGAATAGCTCCAGTTTTCGACCTGTTCCGTCATCAGGATTTCGTTCGGAATGAGATATTCAATGCCGTCGCGCGTGATGATGGAAACGGCGCGGACGCCGATCTTGTTCACCCAGCCAAAGGTGTCGTCCACCACGATCACGTCGCCCGGCTTGATGGATCTGTCGATCAGCAGAATAAGACCGGAGATCAGATTGCCGAATGTCTTCTGCATGCCAAAACCGATGGCAATGCCAAGGCCGCCCGAGAAGAAGGCGAGGGCGGTAAGGTCGATCTCCAGAAGCTCGATCCCGAGGAAGAAGGCGATCGCAATGACAGCGATACCGGACAGCTTCTGAAAAAGCACACGCTGCGACAGGTCGAGGCGGCGGGCATTGCCGATGCGGCTGGACAGCAATTGAACGACGAACTTCGTCCCGGCGTAGAGCGTGATGATAACGATGATCGCATTGATCAGATCGAGGATGCTGATACGGCGGCTGCCAAGGCGTACAGCGGCACCGTCGAGCGCGCTGACGAGCGGTTCGAGACTGCCGAGGGAACCCGCGATCGAGGCGATTGCCGCGAACATGCCAAGAATGAACGCGAAGGCGGCGTTGAGCTTGATAATCCGCGCGATCACATAAACGAGCCGCGCGAGGGCAAGACCGAGCGCGAGCGCGACGAACACCGTGCCAAGTGCGCCAAAGGCGGTGATGGAGCGCGCCGCGATCAGAAGGGTCACGGTGGTGAACACACCGATCAGACGCGGCGCCCAGTCCCCCAGATGCTGGAGGGCGCTCGCATCGCGGGCGTTCAGAAAGGCCTTTAGCTTGGGACCGATCCACCGCTGCATTGCCCAGCCGGCGGCCACGGCGACGACGATGGCGATGCCCGCGAAAATCAACGCTTCCTGCCGCGCGACGCCGTCAATGGGAATGCCGAGACGAATGGCGAAGGTTTCGAGCTGCCTGATCACAGGGCTGCGGCCTGCGCGAACCGGTCGAGGCCCGCCATCAGGTCTGCGATCAGATCGTCCGCGTCCTCAAGTCCGCAATGGATGCGCAGAACGGGCGCGGTGCCTGTCCAAGGGGTCGCCGTCCGCACAGCCGCCGGGGTGATCGGCAGGATCAGGCTTTCAAAGCCGCCGAAGCTGAACCCCATGCCGAAAAGATCGAGATGATCGACCATGGCGGCGAGATTCTGCCTGCCGCCGCCGCTGAGTTCGATGGCAAAAAGACTGGAACATCCCGAAAAATCGCGCAGCCAGAGATCGTGCCCCGGGTCAGCCGGCAAACCCGGGCAAAGCACGCGTGCCACCGCGCGATGTCCGGCGAGGGCGGCGGCGATTTTGAGTGCGGTGTCGCCGTGCCGCTTCATGCGGAGGGAGAGCGTGCGAATGCCCCGCAAGGCCAGGAAAATGTCATCCGGCCCGGCGGTCTGGCCAAGCTGCAACGCCGTCTGCTTCAGACGCGGCCAAAGCGCCGGGTTCGCCGTGACGCTGCCAAGCAAGGCATCGGAATGGCCAATAATGAATTTGGTGAGCGACTGTACGGAGATGTCCGCGCCGCGCTCCAGAGCTGGAAAGAGAAGCGGCGTCGCCCACGTATTGTCGATAATGGTCGTGATGTTCCTGGCGCGCGCGACATCGCAAATCGCAGGGACATCCTGCACCTCGAACGTCAGTGAACCGGGGGATTCCAGAAAGATCGCGCTGGTATTCTCGCGTATAAAGGTTTCGATATCAGCGCCGATCAGCGGATCGTAGAACTCCGCCTTGACCCCCATCCGTTTCAGGATACCGCCCGCGAGCGCCCGGGTCGGTTCGTATACCGTATCGGCGATCAGAATATGATCGCCGCTCTTGCATACGGTCAGAAAAGCGGCGGCAAGGGCGGCGACGCCGGAAGGAAACAGTTTCGTCCCCGCCGCGCCCGGCTCCATCGCCGTCATCGCATCCTCCAGCGCCCAGATCGTCGGACTGCCCCGGCGACCATAATAAAGGCCGCTGTCCGGATTCTTCAGCCGCGCATCGAATTCTTCGAGTGTGTGAAAGACGCAGGTGGACGCGTGATAAACCGGCGGATTGACGATACCCTGGGTGAATTGCGAAGCGCGGCCGGACCGGATCAGCGCCGTATCGCGCGCAAATCCGGCTTCGTCAGTCCCGCTCACATCTGTATCGCTCAAGCCGGGCCCGTAACCTTACTGGTGTCGCTTCTGCCGCCCCACTCCGCCCAGCTGCCGTCATAAAGCGCGGTCTTCTCCGCACCGATCAGGTGGAGGGCGAACGACAAGGCGGCGGCGGTGACGCCGCTGCCGCACATCGTGACAACCGGCGAAGAGGGTTCGATACCGGCGTTCAGGAAAATCTGGCGCAATTCCTCCACCGATTTGTACGTGCCGTCATCGTTGAACAATTCGTTATGCGGCACGTTTTTCGCGCCGCGGATGTGACCCGCATCGACGCCTTCACGCGGATCGTCTTCCTCGCCGGTAAAGCGCGGGGCGGGACGGGCATCGACAACCTGTTCGGCCTTTGACTGCTGATTGTCTTTCATCTGTTCAAAACTGCGGATCTCGCTTTCGTCCTTCCACACGGTGAAGTGCCGGTGGCGAACGGTCGCCTTGCCGCTTTCGAGGGGACGGCCCTCGGACTTCCACTTGGCGAGGCCGCCATCGAGGATCGCAACCTCGTGAGCGCCATAGGTTTTCAGCATCCACCAGGCGCGCGCGGCGGTTTTCAAGTCGCTATCGTCATAGACAACGATGCGGCTGCCATCGCCCAGGCCAATGGACTGCATGCGGCTGGCAAATTTTTCCGAAGAGGGCGCCATGCCGGGAAGGTCGCTATCCTTGTCGGCGAGTTCGACGAGGTCCATGAAGACGGCACCCGGAATATGCGCGTTTTCAAACTTCGCGCGGGCATCGCGGTCGAGGAAATAGGTTGCGTCGACAACACGAAGATCGGGCTTGTCCAGTTCCTCGGCAAGCCATTCAGTTGTAACCAGCGAATCCATGTGTGCGCCTTTCGAAAACCACGTTGCGGCGCAGTGATAACGCGCCCCACTAGGCAAGGCTAGCTCCTACGGGCTACTTACACGCAAATGGAAACGACACATCTTGGCCGCATGAGCGCGCTGCCCGCTTCGCCCGAGGACGCCGACCTCGACTATCCCGAGAACCCGCGACCGAAAGAGCGCTATCTCGTGCGCTTTTCGGCACCGGAGTTCACCTCGCTATGCCCGGTCACGGGTCAGCCCGACTTTGCGCATCTGGTGATCGACTACGTCCCCGGCGACAGGATCGTGGAATCGAAATCACTGAAGCTGTTCCTGGGGTCGTTTCGCAATCATGCCGGCTTTCACGAGGATTGCACGGTCGGGATCGGCAAACGGCTGGCGGACGAGATGAAGCCCGTATGGCTGCGCATCGGCGGCTATTGGTATCCGCGCGGCGGGATACCGATCGATGTCTTCTGGCAGACCGGCGCGCCCCCCGCCAATGTGTGGATACCCGATCAGGCTGTGCCGGGATATCGGGGGCGCGGCTAGCCCCTCCTCCAGACGTTCGCCTTAGGAGGAAAGCCGCGTGGTCAGGTCCTCAATGCTGAGCGGCCTGTCGAAATAATAGCCCTGGCCGATTTCGCATCCGGCGAGCGCGAGCGCGTCGCGCTGGCCCTCCGTCTCGATCCCCTCTGCGACGGTCGTCATGCCGAGCGCTTTTGACAGCGACAGGATCGCGCGAACGATATTCTGGCTGTCCGTCGATTTCAGCATGCCATCGACGAAACTGCGGTCGATCTTCAGAATGTCGATGGGCAGCTTCTGGAGATAGCTAAGCGACGAATAGCCGGTTCCGAAGTCATCCATCGCGATCATGCAGCCAAGCGCCTTCAGCCGGACGAAGACATCGCGCGCGCGCTCCGGACTGCTGACGATGGCGCTTTCGGTCAATTCGATCTTGAGCGCGTTGCCGGGCATGCCGGTCCTGTCGAGCGCCTGGGAAACGGCATCGACAATGTCATCCCGCACCAGCTGCACACCCGATACGTTGACCGCGAGCTGCAGCTGTTCCGAATTGGGTACAGTTGTACGGAGTTTCATCAATTCGCGGCACCCGGTTTCAAGTGCCCAGCGGCCCAGAGGCACGATCAGGCCGCTTTCTTCCGCGACCGGAATGAAGTCGGCCGGGGAGACGAAGCCATGCTCCTCGCTGATCCAGCGCGACAGGGCTTCGACACCGCTGATCCGGCCGGTCTTGAGGTCGATGAGCGGCTGGTAGGCGAGCGTCAGGCCGTTCTTTTCCAGGGCATCTCTCAGGCCCGCCTCAAGCCGGAAACGTTCACGCGCCTTTGAATGGTCCTGCGGCTGGTAGAGTTCAACGCCGCTCGCGCCGGTGCGCTTCGCCTGGCTCAGCGCGAAATTGGCGTCGCGCATGAGCTCCTCGACATGCGCGGAGGATGATAATGTCGTCGCGATGCCGATGGTGGCGCTGGCATAGACCTCGCCGCCGGAAAGCTGGAACGGGATGGCGAGCCGCCGATGCAGGCGCGCCACGATTTCAGCCGTTTCGCCTTCGCTGGCGATCTCCGACAAGAGAAGCGCGAACTCATCGCCGCCCAGGCGCGCCAGACGGTCGCTGCCGCGGATGCATGTGCCGAGCCGTCGTGCGAGCGCGACGAGGAACTCGTCCCCGACGATATGCCCGAGGCTGTCATTGATTCGCTTGAACCGGTCGATGTTGAGCAGCAGGACCGCGACATGCGCTTTTCCGCGCTTGCTGATCGCCCTGTCGGTCAGTTCCTGAAAGCGAAGGCGGTTCGGCAGCCCGGTCAGGTCGTCACTGAGCATCGTCATGCGCAGATGCTGTTCCGCGCGGATTTCAGATCCGCGGTCGCGGACGCTGATCAGGATGTGGTCGTCCCTGCGTGTGAGAGCCGCTGAGAGATGCAGCAGCTCGCCATTCACGTTCGCCTTCCATGACAGCTCGCCCTGCGGCAGGGAATTCCCTTGCAGCGACAGTGCGATATAGCGCGACACCAGACTGCTGCTCCTGAGGAGCGCGATCTTTTCCAGCGCCTGACCGGTAAGGCCATGCTCCACGCTCTCAGCCCAATTCGCGAACGTCGCATTGGCCTCGACACAGATTGGCAGCCCTTTCGGGCTTAACTTGAATAGCGCGAGGCCGATGGGGAGGGCGTCGATGACGCCGCGATCGACAAGAGACAGCGCCGCGGCAGATCCCGTACGCACCATGAGGGGCGTTTCAGATTTCAGGCGGGCGGTCGGCGACATCGCGCCAATATGAACGGAACCCGCTTAAGAACGCGTTACCCTTAAAAACGATTTGTTTTCGGGAACCCCATTGGCGGCAGTCGGCCCGCCTGACCGCGTGCGGCACGCCACGGCGTCAGGTCCATTTCGGACCGGGTGCGTCCGCTATCGCCGCCCATTGCCCAGCTGAGCCCGTCCTCAAGCCGGATGGTCGTCGCATCCGACATGCCCTCCTGCTTGTAGCGTTGCAGCATGACACCCTGTCCGCGCGTCATTCTCGGCAGGTCTTCCAGCGGGAAGATCAGCATTTTCCGGTTCTCCCCGATCACCGCGACATGGTCATGGGCGTCGGGAATCGGATGTACGACCTTGAGTTTCGCGCCCGGCTTGAAACTCATGACCTGACGGCCTTTCCGGGTTTCGGCGATCATATCGGCGGCGGCGATGACAAAGCCTCGGCCGTCACTGGCAGCGAGCAGGAAACTGGGCGCGGACGCGCTCACGAACATCGACACGATGCCAGCGTCGGCGTCGATGTCGATCATCGCGCGTACCGGCTCGCCGAAGCCGCGCCCGCCGGGCAGGCGGTCGGCACCGATGGTGTAAAAACGGCCATTGTCGGCAGCCACGATCAGCTTGTCGATGGTGGAGGCGTGGAAAGCCTGTGCGAGGGAATCGCCCTCCTTGAATTTCTGGTCCTTCAGGCTGCCAAGCTCGACATGCCCCTTCATCGCCCGCAGCCAGCCGCGCGTCGATACGATGACGGTCACGGGTTCGCGCTCGATCATGGCCTCAAGCGGGATGTCCTGCGTCGGACCGGCCGCTTCGATGACGGTGCGCCGCGCATCGCCGAAGCTTTTCCTGAGCCGGGTGAGATCTTCCTTCAGGCGGCGGCGCTGTAGTGCGTCGGAACCGAGGAGTTCGGTAAGCTCATCCTTTTCCCGCCGCAGCTCGTCATCCTCGGTGCGAAGCTGCATTTCCTCCAGGCGGCGCAGCGAGCGCAGGCGCATGTTGAGAATCGCCTCCGCCTGACGATCATTGAGCGCGAATTCGGCGATCATGACAGCCTTCGGTTCGTCCTCGGTGCGAATGATCTCGATAACGCGGTCGAGGTTCAGATAGGCGATCAGATAGCCGGCGACGAGTTCCAGCCTGTCCTCGATCCTGCCAAGCCGAAACCGGGTGCGGCGCTGAAGCATGTCGAACTGATGCGTGACCCATGCGCCCAGAACCTCATGCAGCGCCATGACACCCGGCGTGCGGTCCTTGTCGAGGACGTTCATGTTGAGGCCGAAGCGCACCTCAAGGTCGGTCATCTTGAACAGGCTGTCCATCAGGACGGCCTTGGGCACGTTTTTCGAGCGCGGGGTGAGGACGATGCGCGTGTCCTCCGCGCTTTCGTCGTTCACGTCTTCGAGGATCGGCAGCTTTTTATCCGTGACCAGCGCGGCGCACTGCTCGATCAGCTTGGCCCGCTGCACACCATAGGGCGTTTCGGTGACGATCAGCTGCCATCTGCCGCCGCCAAGATCCTCATAGGGAATTTCGCGCTCGCCCTCGGTCGCAACCCTGTCGCCTGCGAACCTGGCGCGGACGCGGAACGACCCGCGGCCGGTTTCATAGGCGGCCAGAATGGTGTCCTCGTCCTCGGCCAGGATGCCGCCGGTCGGAAAATCCGGGCCCTTGATCTTCTGCAGCAGACGCGCGGTGCCGGCGGCCGGATTGTCGATGAGGATGCGGGCGGCGTCGGCGATTTCGGCAATATTGTGCGGCGGAATGTTGGTCGCCATGCCGACCGCGATGCCGGACGCGCCATTGGCCAGCAGGTTCGGGAACAGGCCGGGAAAGACCTCGGGCTCTTCATCCTCGCCATTATAGGTTTCGCGAAATTCGACCGTGCCCTCGGACAGGCCCTGCATCAGCGCGGACGCGGCGGCGGTCAGGCGCGCCTCGGTGTATCGCATGGCGGCGGCGTTATCGCCGTCGATATTGCCAAAATTGCCCTGACCGTCGACCAGCGGGTAGCGCAGCGCGAAGGTCTGCGCGAGGCGGACCATGGCGTCGTACACGGACTGGTCGCCATGCGGGTGATATTTGCCGATGACGTCGCCGACGACGCGCGCGCACTTCTTGAAGCCGGAGCCAGGGTCGAGCTTCAACAGGCTCATCGCCCAAAGCAGACGGCGGTGAACGGGCTTCAGCCCGTCGCGCACGTCGGGCAGGGACCGCGCGGTGATCGTCGACATGGCGTAAACGAGGTACTTCTCGCTCAGTTCACTGGCGAACGGACGGTCGATAATGTTCTTGTCGTCGAGCATGTGTCCCTAGAACCGCTTTCCGAGCCGCGCGTCAACGCGGTCTCTTGCGACAATCGTGCGATCGGCGCGATGTGTGGGCAGGAGGTCACGCAGGATGAAATGGCGCGTCAGCCCAAGCGCTCCCTGAATGTCCGCGCCGGTCGGCCTGACGCCGGAACCGAGCAGGAACGCGGGCAGGGCGAGCAGACGCTCCTTATACTGCGCGCCGGCGTCCCGGCTGACGGCGCGGCCTGATTTGGGCGAAACATAGATCAGATCATCGAGCTGTCCGGTCACGGCGCAACTGCCGAGATCGAGCTGAAAACCGAGATCGGCAAGCAGCGCGAACTCGAAACGGGCCAGCGCCTCGCCGACCCGCAGGGCACCGGCGTCCGCATCCAGCAGTGCCAGCATCGCGTTCATGCGGACATAGACATCCGGAAATGTCTCCCCCTCCGGCAATGTGTCGGCGACGAGCATCGTGAGCCATTCCACCATCGCAAGCGAGAGGGGATCGAGCGCGAGTGCGGCACGGCTGGTCTCCAGCTCAAGCCGCGCACGCGCCATCCGGCCCTCGCCGCGGGCCTCAAGTTCGGCGGCGACGAGGTTGCCGGGAGTGAGCACGCCCTTGGTCTTTCGCGAACGGCTGCCATGGACATAGGCGGCGATCAGGCCATCGCTTTTGGTGAGCAGGCGAATGACCGCGCCATGTTCGCCGTGGGCGCGCGCGGTGCAGACGATGGCCGGACTGTCGATCTGCACCGTTTCAGCCCGCCATTCGCATGCAAATCTCGCTCATGTGGTCCAGTCGAGGCCCATTTGCTCATAGCTTTCGCGATTGTCCGCCCAATCCGCTTTCACTTTCACGGTCAGGAACAGGTGCACGCGTTCGCCGAACAGATCTTCGAGCTCGGTACGCGATTCGGTGCCTATCTGCTTCACACGGCTGCCGCCCTTGCCAAGGACGATGCCTTTCTGGCTTTCGCGTTCCACGAGGATGGTCTGGTGGATGGAAATGCCGTTCGGACCATCCGTCCAGCTTTCCGTTTCCACCGTCGACGCATAGGGCACTTCCTGGTAAAGCTGCAGGAACAGCTTTTCGCGGGTGATCTCGGCGGCCAATAGCCGACTGGTGATGTTCGAGACCTGATCCTCGGGGAAATGCCAGGGCTCCTGCGGCATGGCGGCGGCGAGCGTTTCCTTGAGATCGGAAACACCATCGCCTGTGGGCGCGGACACCATGAAGGTCTCGGCAAATTCGATGTGCCGGTTCAGCTCCTGCGCCAGCGGGAGCAGGCGCTGTTTCTGCGCAACGTCGACCTTCGTGAGCGCCAGCATCTTGGGCTCCTTGCGCTGCGCCAGCGTCTCGAGGATGTTTTCGACGTCGTCGGTGATACCGCGCCTGGCATCGACGAGAAGCAGCACCAGATCCGCGCCGGACGCCCCTTCCCATGCGGCATGCACCATCGCCCTTTCAAGGCGCTTCGATGGCGTGAAGATTCCAGGCGTGTCGACCAGGATCAGCTGAGTGTCGCCGTCAATCGCCACGCCCATCAGGCGCGCGCGTGTCGTCTGTACCTTGGGACTGACGATGGCGACCTTCTGCCCCACGAGCGTGTTGACGAGAGTCGACTTGCCCGCATTCGGCGCGCCCACGACCGCGACAACTCCGCAATGACGTTCGCTCATAGCGCACCTTCTCTCTTCAACATGGCGAGCGCAGCGGCCTTCTGGGCCTCCTGCTTGCTTGCCCCTTCGGCTTCGATCGGATCGACGCCCCTTACCGCGACTTCGACACGGAATGAGGGCGCATGGTCAGGCCCGTCGCGCCATGTGATCGTATAGACCGGAATCGGCTTGCCGCGACCCTGTGCCCATTCCTGCAGGTGAGACTTCGGATCGCGCGGCGGTTTGCTATGACTGCTGACCCGGTCTGCCCAGCTCTTATGTATGAACGCCGACGCAACTTCCAGCCCGCCATCGATATACAGCGCGCCGATCAGCGCCTCGCAGACATCGCCAAGCAGGTTTTCCGACCGGTGCACGCCGGAAGCGCGGGCGGAGTCCTCGATCCGGACCTCCTTGTGGACGTCAAGCGCGCGCGCGACTTCCGCGCAGCTGTGCTTGTCGACCAGCGCCGCGAAGCGCCGTGCCATATCGCGTTCCGATTCTCCCAATTCGCGATAGAGCCAGTCCGCCATCACGCAGCCGAGCACCCGGTCGCCAAGAAATTCCAGCCGCTCATAGCTTTTGCGCTTGCCGCGCGCTGCGCTGGAATGTGTCAGTGCACCCTCGACCAGCGACAGATCGGCGAATTCATGGCCAAGCTTCGCCGCCGCCCAAACCGCAAGATCGCTCACAGCCGCTGTCCCAGCCGGTCCCAGCGGATCGCGGACAGCCATGTGGACGGCGCGCCGAATCTGGCTGACCCATCGACCGACAGGAAAATCATGTCCGTACGTCCCACCAGTGTCTCCATGGGGATCATCCCAAAGCCTTCGCGTGCCCTGCTGTCATCGCTGTTATCGCGATTGTCGCCCATGACGAACAGGTGATTTTCCGGGACTGTGAACAGGGCGGTATCATCCGCGGTAGACCCCCGCTGGCTATCGAGGACGCGAATGCTGCGCACACCGGACAATGTTTCACGATATTGAGGAAAGACGCAATCACCCGCCACGACACCGCCGCCATCACAGGGTGTCAGCGCCGTGACCGGGATGACGGCGTCCGCGATCCTTGTGCGCGGTACGGGCGTGCCATTCAGGATCAGCTGTCCGCCCCTGACCTGAACCGTATCGCCGGGCAGGCCGATGATACGCTTTACGAAGTTGGTGCCGCTGCCCCTGGGGTCCGTGAAAACGGCAACGTCGCCGCGATCGGGAAGCGCGCCGCCCCGACGGCCGGTGAACGGCGCGGTCCGCCAGGGCAGGGACGCCTGACTGTACCCGTAGGGATATTTGGCGACCAGAACATAGTCGCCCGCAAGAAGGCTCGGCTGCATTGAGGCGGATGGTATCGAGAACGGCTCGAAAATGAAGGTGCGGATGCCAAGTGCAAGCATGATGGCGAGCAAAATCGTGCGCAATCCGGCAAGCCATGTCGGCGTGCGCTGGACCTGCGCGCTCACAGGCGATTTTGCGATGAGGTGGGAGCCGTTCACGCTTTCGGCCTTTCCAGCGGTGCGGCGCGCTGTCAAGCGAGGCCGAAATGCAAAAAGCGGGCATGGAAAGAGAAGGTGAGGATCATGCAGGCAGAGTGGCGGGAGCTTGAAAGTGCGGTGAAGGCGGCGGCGGATGTTCCGCTGAAGACCAGGTTCGAGACCGAGCCGGGACGGCTTGGCAGGCTGGCGTTCGACGTTGCCGGGCTGCATATCGATCTTTCCAAGACGCACCTCGACATTCCTGTCGTCGACGCTTTTGAAACGCTGGCGCAGGCCGTCGATTTTCGCGGCGAGCGGGCACGGCTGCTGCATGGCCAGGTCGTCAACGCCACTGAAGGGCGTGCCGCCTCGCACACGGCGGAGCGCGGCATGGGCGCACCAGAACATGTTCGCGCGGCCGACGAGGCGCGCGCGGCAATGCGTGACGTGTATGACCGTATTGAAGGCGGCGCCTTTGGCGATGTCAGGCACATTATCCATATCGGCATTGGCGGTTCCTTCCTTGGTCCCGCGCTTGTCATCGACGCGCTGCGCAAGGCGGACATGCGCTACGACGTCCATATTGTCAGCAATATAGACGGACAGGCGCTGGAAAGGGCGCTGAAACAGGTCGATCGCACGCGCACGCTGCTCGTCACCGTGTCGAAAAGCTTCTCAACGCTGGAAACGATGCTGAATACCGAATCGGCACTCGCCGCGCTTGGCACGGATTCGAAACAGCGCCTGATCGCCGTGACGGCGGCGCCGGACAGGGCTGCCGCATTTGGCGTGCCCCGCGAAAATATCCTGCCCTTCGCGGACACTGTCGGCGGGCGCTATTCCCTATGGACAGGCGTCGGCCTTGCTGCCGTCCTTGCGCTTGGCTGGGACAGCTATGACGCGCTGCTGTCCGGCGCGGCGGCAATGGACCGGCATTTCGCCGATGCACCGCTGCGGGAGAACGCGCCGGTGATGGCGGCCATGATGGACCTTGCCTATGCGAGCGTTCTGGGCGCGGAGACACGGGCGATATTCGCCTATGACGAGCGGCTGGCGCTATTGCCGTCTTTTCTGCAGCAACTGGAAACGGAATCGAATGGCAAACTGGTCGACCGCGACGGAAAAAGGCTTGAGCGGGGTTCCGCGCCGGTCGTGTGGGGCGGCGTCGGCACCGACGCGCAGCACGCCGTGTTCCAGCTGCTGCACCAGGGTACGCACCTGATTCCGGCGGAGTTTCTGGCGGTGCGGGAGCCGGGTCACAGGCTGGGCGGCGCGCATCACCGGCACCTTTTGTCCAACTGCATCGCGCAAGGGGCGGCGCTGATGCGCGGCCGCAGCTTTGAAGAAGCGAAGGCGGCGGGGGCGGATGATGCGACGGCACATGCAAAGACGTTCCCCGGCGACCGTCCCTCGGCAACCATCCTGCTGAGGCGGCTCGATGCACGCACGCTTGGCGCGCTGCTGGCGTTTTACGAGCACCGCACCTTCAGCTTTGGCGCGCTGCTGGAGATTAACAGCTTCGATCAGATGGGCGTGGAACTGGGCAAGGATGTCGCCCGCGCCATCGCGGAGGGTGATCTTGGCGACCTCGACCCATCGAGCCGCGACCTGCTTGATCGCGCGGGAATTTTATAGCCGCGCCGGGCTGCGGCGCGCGCTACCAGCGAATGACGCCCGGCAGGATGAACCGGGAAACGCAAGCGATGCCGAGTATCGTCGCCATGTACCAAAGCCCGACATAAAGTACGCTGTCGAACGGACAATAAAGGACGAACGCACTGGTACCCGACGCCGCACTGGCCAGGCCGACTGCCCAACTCGCCTGCGCGATATCCGTGGGCGCGGCCTTCCTCATCCAGATGACCGATGCGGTCCAGACCGGAACCGTCGCCATGCCAATGCCGCGCATGCAGTCGAGTACCCATGCGCCATTGAACAGCCATTCCTTATGGCTCTCCGGCCCGGCGAAAAACGCGATGACCAGCGGCGCGGCGAACAGCAGCGCGATCAGCGCGAAAACCTTGTCGGTGCCGCCGCGAACGCCTCGCCCGGGTTTTCCCAGGCGGTAGACCAGAACAGCACCGGTCGCCGCCACGGCGACGGATGCGAATGCCTTCCAAATCATGACCGACACCCCGAATGTCGTGGCAGGCAGATCGCGCAAGCCGTAAAATATGAGGATCGAGGCCGCGGCGATCGCGATGCCGCCGCTGAACAGCGCCGCGAACAGCACGGCATTCGCGCGCCGCACCGGCGCAGCGTCCGCGACCAGTTTATCGAGCAGATCGTTGCTCATATTGCTTCACCCTCATCATAAACGAACGCGGATAATTTCTTCAATCCGCGATGTATATTCACTTTAACGAGACTCTCGCTCTGGCCAGACACCGCGCTTGCCTCGGCGATTGTCATCCCCTGCAGTTTCACCAGTCTGATCGCTTCGGCCTGACGACGGGGCAGGTTGTTCAGCAGCATGCCGACGGCATGGCCCGCGGCGGGCTGCTGCGGCGTACCGGGATCTCCATATGTGTCATCAAGTTCCACATGCGTGACACGATGCGTTTTTCGCAACCAGTCGATCCATTTATACTTCGCGATCGTGTTGACCCACGGCATCAACGGATAGGCCGGATCGTAGCTCGCACGCTTTGTATGCAAAGCGATCAGCACGTCCTGCACCAGATCGGCCGCATCGGCGGGCGGCGCCTTGCGAGCGAAAAAGCGTTTCAGGTGCGCTTCCGCGGCCTCCAGAAACGCGCGATAGGCATGACGGTCGCCATCCTGTCCGGCGACAAAGGCCGATTCCCAGTCTGATAAACTGCGCGGCAACCGAGACTCCCTCCGGTTACGCAGACTGCCTCGCATGGGGCCCAGTGACAACAGACCGATATCAATCATCTAAGAAAAGTGTCCTTGGTGCAGCGCGATCCTGACCTTTATTCGCCGCAGACTGGCTTCGCGTTACAGGCGATCGCGGGCGCGGGTCGTGGTTAAGCCAATTTTAGCAAGTCAACGATATCGACCCGAAATGAGTGACGTGGATGCGTCAACTCAGGTGATGCCGCTGTATCGGGAGGAGGATAGCGAACATGTTCATGAAACCGGTCATGGCGGCGGTCGTGCTATCGCTTTCAGCGTCGCCGCTCGCCGCGAAGCAATTCTGTCAGCCGGAACTTGGTGCGACCTGGCTGTCAATCCGCGATATCAAGAAAAAAGTCGAAGCCGCTGGCTACAAAGACTTTCGGATCGGCCTTGAATATGGCTGCTACGAAGCTGAGGGCTCGAAAAACGGGATCGACCTGGAAGTTTATGTCCATCCGGTCACCGGCAAAATCGTGAAAGTGCGCAAGGATCTTGATTAGGACAATGACCCGATCTCAGCTTGTTCTCACCATCGCCATTTCCGTGACGATATTGTGCGCGATGGTTGGCGCCTCGGGCGCGTATGCCGGCTCGCCTGAACAGCTCGACCAGCTTGAGCCGGAGGCCGGCGAATGGCAGCTTGAATATTACGGTCAGTTCGGGACGACCGAGGATACCGAAAGAAACCATGCGCTTGAGGCGTTTTACGGCGTCAGCGACGGTGTTGCGATCGGCTTCGAGATTGAGGGCGAGGCTGAAGATGGCACGTTCGAAATCAACGAGTTCGGCGCGATGGCGCTGTTCAAGCTTGTCGATCCCGACGACGCGCCGGTTGGCGCGGGCCTCATGCTGGCGGCGGCCATGAATGATGATGGCGAACTGACCGAGGCGGAAGCGCGTTTTATCGTGGAGCGCGTCACCGAAACATGGTGGGCTCAGGCAAATGTCATGCTGCGGCATGTCGATGAAGACGGCGAACAGGGTGAATTCGCCGCCTATTCCTGGTCTTTGCAGCACGCCATCGCCGACGATGTCTGGTTCGGAGCCGAGGGTTCGGGGCAGGCGTTCGATTTTGGCGGCTTCGATGACGAGGATGACGGTTTTGAGGCGGCACATTTTGTCGGTCCGAGCCTGACGGCGGAATTCGAACTTTCCGGGGACAGCGAGGTCGAGGCAGGCCTGGCCTGGTTCACGCGCCTTGGCGATGCAGGGGCTAAGCATACATTGCGGCTGTTCGTGCAGGTGGACCTCTGATGCTGAAATCCTGGGTTCGGAAATTCTTTGCGCCCAGCATCGCTGCGCGGACATTGCAGAGCGACCTGCTGCTCGCATTGCTGCTGTGCGCCGCCGCCGCTGTCGTCATGCGGGAGGGCAAGGAAAACATACAGACGATTGAGATTCAGCAGAATGTGGGAGCGGCCGAAGACCTCGCGAAGGGACTTCGGTTCGCAGCGCTCGAGGCGCAGCTCGCAAGCGACGACCTGCTTTTGCAAATGGAACTGAACGAAGGCGCCAGAGGTCAAAGGGAAAAGCTGGGCGATGCCCGGTCGCTCGTAACCGGCGTCATTGCCGTCCTGAGCCAGAGCGAATTTCTGGCCGGGAGCGATGAAATGCGCGCGGCCGAGGAAACCGGCGCCCGATTTGTCGCCCTGACGACAGATGTCATGGACGCACGCAACAACGATATCGCCATGGGCGATCAACTGCGTGAACTGCACAACAGGCTCGGCGTGCTCGGACCCGAGCTGAACGACCGCCTGTTCGCACTCGAGGAATCGCTTGAAGACCGGAATGACGAACTCCAGCGGAGCATCATCAACGACACGCAGCAGATGAAAGGGCTGGTCGTCGCTGTCGTTCTCGTTGGCCTGGTATGCCTGATCCTGAGGGCCGGCCATATTTTTCACGCGGTCATTCGCCCTGCCAATCGTCTTGCCGAAGTGACGACCGCCCTCTCAAGAGGAAAAATGGACACCGAAATTCCGGAAATAAGGGTTATTGAACTTGCCGCTATCGGCCGGGCCCTGGCGGTTTTCCGGGACATCGGGCTGGAGGCAGGGCGTCTGCGCACGGAGAAGCAGGAGGCCGAAGCGCGCGAACAGGCTGCGCGGACAGAACGGGCGACGGAGCGGGCAAAACTCGCGGCGCGCGCTCTGGAAGCCGAAAAGAAGGCGGCTCAGACCAGACGCGAGGCCATGCTGACGCTCGCAGAACGCTTCGACGAATCGGTGGCCGCCGTCGTCGAGGGTGTTTCGGTCGCGGCGCAGCAACTCGACGAATCCCTGTCGGTTATGACAGAGACAATGAAGCGCGCCGGATCACAGGCAGACGAGGTCGCGAGTGCAACGCGCAGCGCCGCCGAAAGCGTGCAGACAGTCGCGACCGCAACGCATGAACTGTCCTTGTCAATTCAGGAGATCGCGTTGCAGGTCGAGCAGCAGGCCAGCCTGTCCGTCGACGCTCAGGAGGTCTCGGAAGTCGGCGAAACCGAAGCGGCGCGCCTGACTCAGCAGACCGCGAATATCGGAAAGATATCAACCGCGATCAACGAGATCGCGTCGCAGACAAATCTGTTGGCATTGAACGCGACCATCGAGGCTGCCCGCGCCGGCGATGCCGGGCTGGGCTTTGCCATCGTCGCCGGCGAGGTCAAGGGTCTGGCGGCGCAAACGGGCCATTCAGCAACCGAGATATCGACGCTCATCGACGCGGTCAAAGCCCATGTGGATGGCACGGTCGGCTCCGTCCGCGACGTCGCCAGCTCGCTGGACAATGTCCGGCAGATCGCCGCGAATGTCAGCACGGCGGTCGAGCAGCAGCGCGCGGCGACTGAGGAGATCACGCGGCACGCCAGCGATGCCGCCGTCGGCACAGAGCAGGTGACGGCGGGCATCGACGGCGTTCACCGCGCCGTTTCGGATGCGAGCCTGCTGTCCGGCGAGATTCGCGACGCGTCCGCTTCGCTGCGCCAGCAGGCCGAGGAACTCAGCCGGGCGGCAGGTGAATTCACAAAGCATCTTCGCGCCGCATAGACTTCCGGCGGGTATGGCCTCATGATTTGATTGCCATGTTGTTGCAGCGCAGCAAGTCCGCTATACGCTTTGGAAGATTCCATTCCTTCCCGAAAGTCACTGCCCCATGGCGCTTCGCAATGTGGCCATTATCGCGCACGTCGATCATGGCAAAACCACGCTCGTTGACGAGCTTTTCAAACAGTCCGGCACGTTCCGCGAAAATCAGCGTGTGGAAGAACGGGCGATGGATTCCGGCGATCTGGAAAAAGAGCGCGGCATCACGATTCTCGCCAAATGCACCAGCGTGATCTGGAACAATGGCGGCGACGGTGACGATATCCGCATCAATATCGTCGACACGCCGGGCCACGCCGATTTTGGCGCGGAGGTGGAACGCATCCTCTCCATGGTCGACGGTGTCATCCTGCTGGTCGATGCCGCTGAGGGGCCGATGCCGCAGACGAAGTTCGTCACGGGCAAGGCGCTCGCGCTCGGCCTGAAGCCGATCGTGGTTG
Source organism: Pacificimonas pallii (assembly GCF_019204005.1). Lineage (GTDB taxonomy): Bacteria > Pseudomonadota > Alphaproteobacteria > Sphingomonadales > Sphingomonadaceae > Pacificimonas > Pacificimonas pallii. Next base: position 510,330 of record NZ_JAGSPA010000002.1, read on the forward strand.
TCAACAAAATCGACCGCGGCGATGCGCGCCCCGCCGAAGTCCTCGACGAAGTGTTCGAGCTGTTCATGGCGCTGGATGCCAGCGACGAGCAGCTGGACTTCCCGCATCTGTTCGCATCGGGCCGCGGCGGCTTCGCCAATGAAGATCCGTCCATTCACGAGGGCACGCTGGAGCCGCTGTTCAAGCTCATTCGCGATCATGTGCCCGAGCCGGGCCTGGATGTGGACGCGAAATTTTCCATGCTCGCCACGCTGCTCGACCGCGACAATTTCCTCGGCCGTATCCTGACCGGACGCATCGAAAGCGGTCGGCTGAGGACCGGCATGCCGATCCGCGCCATCGACGTTGACGGCAATGTCGTCGAATCGGGCCGCGCCACGAAGGTCTTCGCCTTTGACGGTCTTGACCGTGTCCCGGTCGAAGAGGCGAAGGCGGGCGACATCGTCGCCATCGCTGGCCTGACGACAGCGACCGTCTCCAACACCATTGCCGATCCTGAGGTTACCCAGCCGATTTACGCGGCCCCCATCGACCCGCCGACGCTCAGCATGACCTTTGCCGTCAATGACAGCCCGTTCGCGGGCAAGGATGGCGACAAGGTGCAAAGCCGCGTCATCCGCGACCGCCTGGAACGCGAAGCCGAGGGCAATGTCGCGATCCGCATCTCCGAAAGCGCGGAACGCGACGCGTTCGAAGTCGCTGGACGCGGTGAATTGCAACTGGGCGTCGTCATCGAAACCATGCGCCGCGAAGGGTTCGAGCTCAGTATCAGCCGCCCGCGCGTGCTGTTCCGCGATGGCCCGGAGGGGCGTGAAGAACCCTATGAAACCGTGGTCGTCGACGTGGACGATGAATTTTCCGGCACCGTTGTCGAAAAAATGGCGCTCCGGAAAGCCGAAATGACCGATATGCGTCCTTCGGGCGGCGGCAAGACGCGGCTGACCTTCTCGGCGCCGTCGCGCGGCCTGATCGGCTATCATGGCGAATTCCTGTCCGACACGCGCGGCACCGGCATCATGAACCGCCTCTTCGAGAAATACGGTCCTTACAAAGGCAAGATTTCAGGGCGCCTTGTCGGCGTGCTCATCTCCATGGAGCAGGGCAAGGCGGTGCCTTATGCCCTCAACATGCTGGAAGAGCGCGGCACGCTGTTCATCGGCGGCGGTGAAGAACTTTATCAGGGCATGGTCATCGGCGAGAATGCCAAGCCGCAGGACATGGAGGTCAACCCTCTGAAGTCAAAGCAGCTGACCAACTTCCGCTCCACCGGCAAGGATGACGGCATCCGCCTGACGCCGCCACGAAAGATGACGCTGGAACAGGCCATCGCCTACATCCAGAATGACGAATTGGTCGAAGTCACACCGAAATCCATCCGCATCCGCAAACGCCACCTCGACCCGCACGAGCGCAAGCGGGCATCGCGCAAAGCCGAGGATTGATCGCAGGCAGCCGTAGCGGCCGGCTGGAGCGGGGCGCAGCCATCCGGTCGGCCGCTTCGCCGCTACCGCGCCAATCGCGCAGTGATTTCGTCTGGCAGCGCGTGGCTAGCTGAACTTCGGGCGCGTGGTCGCAGCCCCGGAAGTGTCATGTCGATTGTCCAGGCATAGCTGCAATTCGGATCGCAGCGTTTCAACCAGTGCCGCCGCTGGCATGGCGCGTATGTGCGGCGCGCCTTGCCCGGCCCATTGTGCGCCAAAGCCATGCTCGCCGCGCGCTTTGGCGGCGGCATGAAGCGCTTTTCCCGCATCATATGCGATGGGATAATCAGGCGGCCGGTGATGAGCCATGCCGTCAGCCAGCGCGGTGAAGCGATTGGGGAGCGCGCGCGCGGGACGACCGGAAATCAGCGACGTCATAACGCTATGATGCGCGGCGTCACTCGCCAGGGCGGCGCGGTAAGCGTCGTCCGCCGCGGATTCCGGGCAGGCGACGAACGCCGTGCCCAGCTGCGCCGCGACGGCGCCCCTGTCGAGCGCTGCGAACATATCGCCGCCATTCATGATGCCGCCGGCCGCCACGACGGGTACGCCGCTTTTCTCGGCAAGCAGGCGCGTGAGCGCAGCCGTCGACAGGCCCTCATCAGGTTCCTCTGGATCGAACATACCGCGATGGCCGCCCGCTTCGATGCCCTGCGCGATGATGACGTCGATCCCATGCCCCTCGATCGCCGCTGCCTCCCGCAGGTTTGTGGCAGTCGCCATCAGAAGGATGCCCCGAGACCGGAGCGCGGCGATCATAGCGGCCGGGGGCAGGCCAAAGTGGAAACTGACGACAGCGGGTCTCACCTCCAGCAACATCGACAGCATATCAGGATCGTCATGCAAGCTCTGATAGATGGGTCGAAGCGTCTTTGGCGGCCGCGCGCCGAACGCGGCAAAATGCGGTGCGAGCCAGTCCAGCCATGCCGCCTCGCGCACCGGGTCGGCCCTGGGTGTCCGATGAACGAACAGATTCACGTTGAACGCACGGTCCGTGCGCGCGCGCAGCTCCTCGATCATGTTCCGCGCGCCGCCAGGGTCGGTCGCGCCAATACCGATTGAACCAAGCGCGCCTTCATTAGAAACGGCGGCAGCCAGTTCGGGTGTGGAAATTCCGGCCATCGGCGCCTGAATCAGGGGAACGGAAAGATCAAGCCGCTGCAGGAAGGTCATCCACGCCCCCAAAAGAAGTGTCGCCTCTTCTACCTAAAATTCGCGCCTTTTGCATGAACATTCGCGATCAGGCCGGTGCCGATACCGCGCCGGGAGGTCACTGTGAGGATGGCCATGGCGCCAGCCTGTCTATGTCGCCAGCAACAGCAGCACGGTATATCCCGCCGTGCCCGCCAGAAACGCCGCGAAACTGGACTGCCGGTCCTCGGGCAGCTCTTCCTTCAGCACGTTCAGGATGACGCCGCCGCCCAGGAAAGCGACCATGCTCAATATGGCGAGTTCGCTGATGTCGGTGGTGAGCGCCAGACCCGCGCCGAGTATCGGCATGGCGGCAAGCACCCACCGGCCCTTGTCATGGTAGAGCTGGCCGTGCGCGAGCCGCAGGCCGACGTCGACGACAATCATGTGCAGCGCCATGGCGATGCCATAGGTGGCAAGCGCGGCCGGAGTCCGGTCTTCCCCCTGGATCAAAAGGTAGCCGATGATAATGCTGTAAACGGCGAATGTGGACAGGTGCAGCCAGAACAGCCGGGGCGTTGTCACCATGTCCCGTCTTGCGGCGGATGAGGACATGACCTGCTGCAAACCGTAGAAGAGGACGAGACCGACGAGCGCGATCAGATAGATGTGCGTTTCGATGGCGGCGAAATCGGTTCCCTCCGCCTGTTTGCCGAGCAGGCTTTGCGCATGCGCCAGCTCAGGCAGCAAATGGACAAATACATAAGCGACCGACGACCCGCCTGCGGCACTCAGCCAGCGACTGCGCGGCAGGCGCTCCAGAAATTTGAGCTTGCCGGAAAACAGGTGCACGGCGACGAGGAGCGCGACCAGGGCAGGGCCCAGAACCGGAAACGTCATGGCGGCGACGCGCCCCGTGGGAAGCGATATCGCCGCAAGACTATTCGACGCCGCCCATGCAGAGATATTTCATCTCCAGATAGTCATCGATGCCATATTTCGAGCCTTCGCGGCCAAGTCCCGATTGTTTGACGCCGCCAAAGGGGGCGACCTCGGTGGAGATGATCCCGGTATTGTGCCCGACGATGCCATATTCGAGCGCCTCTGCGACCCGGAATATGCGGGCATAGTCACGGGCATAGAAATAGGCGGCGAGGCCGAAAACGGTGTCATTGGCCAGGCGAATACCCTCTTCTTCGGTTTCGAAACGGAAAACGGGGGCGAGAGGCCCGAAGGTTTCTTCCTGGCTGACCATGGCGCCGGTTGGCACGTCGGCAAGGAGGGTGGGGGCGTAGAACAGGTCGCCTTCGCCGCATTCGCCGCCCTCGATGACGATGCGCGCGCCTTTGGCGACGGCGTCGTCGCGATGCTCCTTCACCTTGGCGATACCGCCGGCGTCGATCATCGGGCCCACGTCGATGCCCTCGGTCATGCCATTGCCGACCTTCAGGGCGCGCACGGCGGTTTCGAATTTGCGCATGAAGTCATCATAGACGCCGTCCTGCACGTAAATGCGGTTCGCGCAGACGCAGGTCTGGCCGGCATTGCGGAATTTGCAGGCGATGGCGCCCTCGACCGCGGCATCGAGGTCGGCGTCGTCAAAGACGATGAAGGGGGCATTGCCGCCAAGTTCCAGACTGATCTTGGTGATATTTTCGGCGCACTGTTCATAAAGTGTCCGCCCGATTTCCGTGGAGCCGGTGAAGCTGAGTTTGCGGACAGTGAAATTGCTGGTCAGTTCACCGGCAATATCGCCCGCCTTGCCCGTGACACACGATAGCAGGCCTTTTGGTATCCCGGCCTCTTCCGCAAGCACGCAAAGCGCAAAGGCGCTGAGCGGTGTGGCGGTGGCGGGTTTGATGACCATAGCGCAGCCCGCCGCGAGCGCGGGGCCAGCCTTGCGCGTGATCATCGCGGCCGGGAAGTTCCAGGGCGTGATCGCGGCGCACACGCCGATCGGCTGCTTCATGACGAGCAGGCGCTTGTCGGGCTGATGCCCCGGAATCATATCGCCATAGACCCGCTTCGCCTCTTCTCCGAACCATTCGATGAAGCTGGCGGCATAAGCGATTTCGCCGCGCGATTCCGTCAGCGGCTTGCCCTGCTCGGCGGTCATGATGATCGCCAGGTCCTCCTGATGCTCGATCATCAAATCGGCCCATCGGCGCATGACCTTGGCGCGGTCCTTCGCGGTCTGCGCCGCCCAAGGCTTCATGGCGGTCGCGGCGGCCTCGATCGCGCGCTTCGTTTCCGCGGCACCGAGTTTCGGGACATTGGCGATAATTTCGCCAGTAGCGGGGTTGGTGACCGGGATGCGCGCCTCCCCGCCGGTCCATTCGCCTGCGATATAGCAGTCTTCGCGCAGCAGGTCGGGGCGGGAGAGGTTCAGGTCGGTCATGGGGACATTTTCCCTATCTGGATGTTTGATGTGGGTACGCGGTGCACGCGCTTCTGATTGCGCCTCTATGGGGCGCTGGGCGCGATATCCAGGTCACCGGATTCGATGTGCCAGTCACCGGCAGAACTGGCCGGGCGGCGCAGGGTGTAGACACCGCTGTAGGAGCGGCCGGTGCCGTCGCTCATCAGATCCTCGACATTGACCGGGACCGTGACGACCGCAAAGTCGTCCTTGATGCCGACATCGATCATTTCACCGATCTCCACCGCGGTCAGTTCGGTTTCCGCAAAGCCGCGCATGAAAGTCTGGAAGGCGTCCGGATCGGCCTTGGGGTCCTGCCCCCATAATTGCCATGCCGTGTCGAAATCGCGCTGCGATATGGCGTCATAATACGCCTTGATGACCGCCTTGGGCCCGGTAGCGGCGGCCTCTTCGGCTTCCTGCGTCGGTTCGTCGGGCGCGGTTTCGGCGGTGCATGAGACGGTAAGCGCGAGCGCGGGGGCGAAAAAAACCGCGGGAAGAATCGATCTGAACATGCGTCAGATGATGCCGCCCCCAATCATCAGACGCAAGGTCGCCACGATGAGAATGAAGATGTTCAGATTGCGCCCCATATTGCTGCTCGACATCGCCCCGAGCGCGCCGCCAAATATGGCAATTGGCAGCGAAATCCAGTTCGCCCATCCCAGCAGCGGGATCAGGCCGGGAATTACGAAAAGCAATGCGATGAGGCCCAGGAAGATAGAGGCAATGTTGAGCATGAACGGACATCCCTATGTGTATTACGGGGGTACGACACCTATTTAGAACGCGGCGGCGTGTATGCAAGGGGAATGGCATGTTTCTCGACCCCGAAGAATTGCGCGCATTCTTGATCGCAGCCGCCCGTGCCCGCGAGTCCGTTACCTATTCCGAAGCGCTCCAGAGCCAGGGATATGCCTTCACGCGTCCGAAGATGCGCGCGCTGTGTTCTGTCCTGGGCGATATCGACGCCGAAGGGCGCGGCCGGGACGAGCCGGAACTGGCCGTTCTCGTCGTCCGGCAGTCCGATGGGTTGCCCGGACAGGGCTGGTGGACGATGGGGGGCGCAGATGGCTATTCCGGACCTTGGGAAGGGCCAGAAGCACGGCGGCATGTCACATGCCTGCAAAACCGCGCGTTCGACTATTGGGGCGGTGCCTAGACGGTTAGATCAGGCCTGGCGTCACCGTCCGTACGCATATCCGATCGCAGGTCGGTAGCGCGGCCGTCCGACCTTGCGCCTAAGCGCCAAACGTGTCGCAGCTGCTGGGGTCGCCCGTTTGCAGGCCGCGCTGGAACCATTCCTGACGCTGCGCCGAGCTGCCATGGGTGAAGCTGTCGGGAACGACATAGCCCTGCGCCTCGCGCTGAAGGCGGTCATCACCGATCGCATTGGCGGCGGCGAGCGCCTCCTGAATATCGCCGCGCTCAAGATATTCGCGGTTTTCATAGGCGAATACGCCGGCATAGCAGTCAGCCTGCAATTCCATCTTTACCTGTAGCGCGTTGGATTCCGTGCGACCCGCGCGTGCCTGCATCTGGCGCACCCGGTCGGAAATGCCGGTGACGGTCTGGATATGATGGCCGACCTCATGCGCGACGACATAGGCGGCCGCGAAATCACCGGCGCCTCCCATCTGCGCGAGCTGATCGAAAAAGCTGGTGTCGATATAGATGCGCTGATCCGCCGGACAGTAGAACGGACCCGTCGCAGATTGCGCCGTACCGCAGCCGGATTGCCCGCGGCCTGCGTAGAAGATCAGCGTAGGTTCGGGATAGTCGGCACCCTGCTGGGCGAATTCAGCGTTCCATACATCCTCGGTGTCGGCAAGGACGACACATGTGAAGGCATGTATTTCGCTTCGTTCGCAGCCTTCGCCGCTGCCTGCCGCGGCGGGTGCGGCCTGTTGCTGCACGGCGGGCTGGCCGCCGCCCATGCCAAGGACCGAAAGCGGGTTGCCGCCCAGGATCCAGATGACGATGCCGATCACGATGAGCGTGCCGATGCCCATGCCGCTTTTGCCGCCGATCGGAAGACCGCCGCCGCGGCGTCCCATGCGGAAGCCACCGCCGCCTCTGCCGGTCTGATCGCCAATATTGCTGCTACGCCTGCGGCCACGCCATTTCATCGCACAGTCTTCCCTTTTTTCGTCTTCATGCACAGGACGCGCGACGGACCATGCCGGTTCCCGTTCGAAAAGGATAGCCGCCAGGATCCGCCGGATCGCGCTCTTTTTTGACTTCGCCGGAATTCCAGAGACAGCAACAGTCACCCACGGCTGTTCCCGATGGCTGATGGCCATGACCGCGATACCTCGTCGCATTCCAGGTGGATCAGGGTTGACGATCCCTGACCGCGCGGCAATAATCCCGGCCAGCATCAATTTAGTGAAAGGAGGTGATCCGATGTCTCATGGTTCAGAAGCGAGGTCGGTTCAGTCCGTTCGGAGGATCGCTGCCTAAACGCGGCAATGAAGGGTCTTCCGGGCCGCACTCCGGCCACTGACCATGTATGAGGGTCGTCATTTCTTTACTGAAATGGCGGCCCTTTTCATTTGGGGCGATAGGATCCGGCCTTGTCACATCTTTGGCGGAACGACCGCAACGCTGACGACCGTCGCCGCTGGTACGCTGGTGACGCAGATTGAGGGGCAGGGCATGAAACCGACCCGGGTCGATGGCGGTGCTGTCCATATACCCGAAGGGGATGCGGTGGCGCTAATGGCGTCATTCACGAAATTAATTCGGTACTGCTTCCGTAAACCGAAGGAATATCCGATCGCGACAATGACGGGCTGCCTTGACGGGTGGCCCGTTTTTGCGTGAGCAGGGCGCAATGAAGACACGCATATTCTCCGCCGGCATCGGGCTGCTCCTGACCGCATGCGGCGGGATCACGCCGCCGTCCGCCCAGCAGCGGGAGGCAGCGCGCGCGGCATTGCCGCCCTTGATCGAAGGCGTTGCGCAGTCGCAGCGCACGAAAGGGCGCGTCATCGCGCTTCGCTGGGATATCGATGATCTGGTGCTGACGCCTGAGCGCTGGTCCTGGCGCGAGGTCGAGGTCATTGCGGAAAGCACCGAACGGGGCGCCGAAGCCGTCACGACGGAATGGACGGTCTCGCTAAACCCCGCCGATCTTGGCGACCAGGTACCCGCCAGCCTGTCCCGCCAGGCATGGGGGTTGCAAATGGTCTGCGCCGAAGGCGGCTGTATCACGCGGTCCGGAACGCGCACGACCATCCTTGATGGGGAGCGGACGATCGAGGTGCTGCCCGAAGAGCGCGTGCGGCGCGCCGAGTGGCTGTTCGAAGATTATGAAGTGCGCGACGACGCCATTTTGCTGGTGAAGACCGCGCTTGGCTACCTTCCCCGATAACGCGCCCTTTTGCGTTCGGCTGAAAGCCGCTAAAGCTGGCGCGTTCATTATGCGGGGAGAGAGAAAATGCTTAAAACAACAACATTCCTTACAATTTTCGGTGTTGCCGGACTTGGTCTGGCGGCGTGCGATGCCCCCGAACGCGATCCGCGCGTGAAGGTGGATGAACCGGTCGTCGAAGAACCAGCCGGTCCGTCAATGAGCGAAGTCGTCGGCACGAAGGAAGAACTGTCGCAATTTGTCGCGGCAATCGGCCCCGACACGGCCAATATGGGGCCGTATCTGGACGGTGCGAAGAACATGACGCTGCTGGCACCCAGCAACGACGCCTTCGACAGCATGGAGCCGACTGCCAAGGCATTCCTGTTCGACGAAGCAAACCGCCCATCGCTCAGGGCTGCGCTGGGCTATCACATGTTGCGCGGAGATCTGGACGCCGCCGCAATCATGGAACGGATCGCCGCCGATGAAGATGGTGAGATCACGCTGCCAAACAATGCGCGCACGCCGATGACGGCGAAAATGGTCGATGACGCACTGGTGATCGTCGATGCGCGCGGCAATGAGGCGAAGGTGCTGAGCGCCGATATTCCGACCGCCAATGGTACCGTGCATATCATCGATACGGTGCTGATGCTGCCAGAGGGCTGACGCGCACTGACCGCCATTGGCCGCCGCCATTCAGGGGTGGCCAATGGCGATCGGACGTCATCGTCCGGGCGCGGGCATGCAACTGAATACGGCTTTGGTGGTTGGTCGTTCCAGGCGAACATCGTCGCTGGCACGATAAAGGCAAAGGGGCATGGCCACGTGGAAGAGGCAATGGTGACTGCGGCTGCGGAACGGTCGTCACGGCCGGGTACACCGATACAGCCGCCGCCCTCGCGTAGGGTGGAAAGCCGCCGGATCGCCTATCGCCGCGATCGCCTGTTGAGCGCGCTCAATCTGATCATGGCGGCGGCTTTGCTGCTTGCGCTTCCCTTTGCGCTGCAGGCCGGGTCGGCGTTTTTCCTGCCCCTGACGGCGGGGCTGACCATCGGCATGATGCTTGTGCCGCTGCAATTGCGGCTGGAGCGCTTCATGCCCGGTGTTCTTGCCGCGACAACCAATATTTTTCTTTGTTTCGGTGTGATTGCCATTGTCAGCTATGTTATCGTGACACCGGCGCTGGCATGGCTGAACGCGCTTCCCGAGCGGATGTACAATGTCCGGATCAATCTGGACCCGCTCATCGACATGTTCGACACTGTGGACCGTTCCGTCGACCGCCTGTCCGAAGAGCTTGGTGTCGATACGGCAACGCAGCAGGAACCGGTCATGGTGGTCGATGCGCCGCGTTCTGTGTACGAGGCGGCCACCACGGCGGCGCCAAGCGCGCTCATTCAGACCTTTTTCGCACTGCTCATCCTGCTGTTTTTCCTCGCGACGTTCACGCGGATGCGCAAGCGTCTGGTCGCCTCGACGGGTACGGAGATCGGCGGCGATACGGCGGACCGGCTGCTGACGGATGTCGCGTCCGACACCGGACGCTATGTCGGCGTGATCGCCGCGATCAACATCGTGCTCGGCATCGTGGTGACGGTCGTCTTTTACCTGATCGGGGTGGAAACGCCGTGGATGTGGGGCGGCCTTGCCGCACTCCTTAATTTCGTGCCCTATGCCGGGCCGGTGGTGTTCTTCTTTCTCGCAACGCTCGGGGGTATGGCGACGGCGGCGGACCCGCTGACGGGCATGGTGCCCGCGCTTGCCTATCTGGCGATCAACCTCACCGAAGCGTATATTTTTACGCCATTGCTGCTGGGGCGGCGGTTTCACGTCAATCCGCTGCTCATCATGGTCGCGCTCAGCTTCTGGGGATGGGTATGGGGTGCCGTCGGTGCCCTTTTGGCGGTGCCGTTGCTCATCATCACCAAATCCCTGTTCGAGCGCATCGGCGGCCCCAATGTGACAGGGTTTCTGCTCGACCAGAGTACGTTGATCAGAGAGCGCCCGTTGAGAGCCGATCGGAAAAACGAGACGTAACGAGGCTGCGGATACCAAAAGGCGGGCCGAAGCGCTTCCGGACGATGACGCCGCGGCACATTCACGGCCGGCCACACCGGATGATGACAAAAGCGGGGCATTTCATTCAGGAAGATTGTGGCACTCAACGGCCGCGCGAGATTATTTCGGTCATGAATCTGGATTAAGCGAACAGTTGCTTGACGAATCCCGGTGCGCCTCATAGGGACGCGCCTTCGCTGCTGAATATGGCAGCGACCAAGGATGCGCGGGTGTAGCTCAGTTGGTTAGAGCGCCGGCCTGTCACGCCGGAGGCCGCGGGTTCAAGTCCCGTCACTCGCGCCATCCTTTCCCCTGAAAATAGTGATGCGCACTCCCGGGGGACCTACCTTCGCGATGTGGAGCGGTTGACTATAACTTGACCCGGGTCATATCTCGCAGTCCACCTGCGATGAAGGCCAGTGCCAATGCCGAATTTCAGCCGAAGAATGTTCATGGGGACCGCGGCGGCGGGTCTGGTGTCAGCCTGCGCCCGAAAAGAAGGGCTTGGTGTTTCCGCCGGATCGCAGGACCGGATTTACGTCGATGGGCTGAGTTTCCTGCGTGGTCCGGCCGACGACCTCAAGGCCTCGGGCCTGAATGCCGCGATCATTGATGCCTCCGAGGTGACCGAGATCGTGCGCCCGGACGGATCCCTAGGCTGGATTCGGACTTTCGAGGCCTGCGACAGGCATATCGATGAAATCAAGGCGTCGACCGGAGGCACGTATAGCGGCGCGTTCATCGCCGAGTCGGGCTCCGACATCGGCCGAACCGGCGACCTTGCGGTATTCCTGCAATTTCAGTCCTGCGAACCTATTGAGGATCAGCTGGACCGGATCGGCTATTTCCACGCGAAAGGCCTGCGTGTCCTGCAGTTCACGCACCATCATGACAATCTGTTCGCCGGGGGGGCGCTGGAACCGGCTCAAAGCGGGCTGACGTCGCTTGGCCGGGATGGGCTGAGGGAGATGAACCGGCTGGGGATCATTCCCGACGTGTCGCACAGTTCAGAGCCGACCGCGCTGGATGTGGCGGCGATGTCAAAAACGCCCTTCATCCTGTCGCACGGCGCGTGCCGCGCGATTGTCGACAATCCGAGATGCGCGACTGACGACATGATCCGCGGCGTCGCGAATTCGGGCGGTGCCATGGGCGTCTTCATGATGAGCTTCTGGCTGACCGACGAGCCGGTGCCGACCGTCGATCACTATATCCGGAATCTTCGGCATCTCGTAAATGTCGGCGGCATTGACGCTGCCGCGATTGCCAATGATTTTCCGATGAGCGGTCAGCAGGAACTGCGCGCGCTGAACAATGATAATGCCGAGGGCGTGAAACAATATCACGACTGGTGGAAATCCATTGACGCCAGCGGCGTGCCCGGGTTTGACCGCCTGCCTGTGCACGTCGTCATTCCCGAACTCAACACCATCCACCGGATGAAGCTGATCGAGCAGGCGCTGGAGCGGGACCCTTCTTTCCGCAGCAGCGATATCGACAAGATCATGGGCGGAAACTGGCAGCGCGTCCTGACGGACGTGCTTGGCTAGCGCCGACGTGCGCTGATATGGCCCGGCAGTTGATCAGATAGCGGATTTTGCCGCGCGGTCGCTCACGCTAAACCGCTTACATGAAACTTGTTTACATTCTCGGCGATCAACTGACCCGAACGCTGGCGTCGCTGCGCGGCTGTACGAAGGACGACACCGTCATTCTGATGGCGGAGCTGGATGAAGAGACCAGCTATGTGTCGCACCATAAACAAAAGCTGGTCTTCATCCTGTCGGCGATGCGCCACTTTGCAGAGGAGCTGCGCGGGGATGGCTGGACGGTTGATTATGTGAAGCTGGACGATCGCGGGAATAGCGGCAGTTTTACCGGTGAACTGGCGCGCGCGCTGGAGCGGCATGACGTCAGGGAAGTTCGTGCGGTCAAGGCGGGGGAATGGCGTGTTCTGAGCGCGATGGAGACGTGGGAAGACCGCTTTAATGTCGATGTGCGCCTGTTCGATGATGATCGCTATATCTGCGAGATTTCCGAGTTCGCGCACTGGGCCGAGGGGCGCAAACAGCTGCGCATGGAGTATTTCTACCGTGAAATGCGGCGAAAAACCGGTCTGCTGCTGGACGAAGATGGCAAGCCTGAGGGCGGCAAGTGGAACTATGATAGCGAAAATCGCAAACCGGCCGAAACCGACATGTTCATGCCGAAGCGCGCCGGTTTCACGCCGGACGAGGTGACGAGGGATGTAATGGCGCTGATCGACCAGCGCTTTTCCGGCAATATCGGTAATCTCGATACATTCGCTTTTGCCGTCACGCGGGACGATGCCGAAGCGGTGTTCGCGGCATTTCTGCAGGATTCGCTGGCACGCTTCGGCGATTTTCAGGATGCCATGCTGACGGGTGAGGCGTTTCTGTATCATGCGATCATCTCACCCTATCTGAATATCGGTTTGCTCGACCCGCTCAAGGTCTGCCAGCAGGTCGAAGCGGCCTATAGGGCAGGGGACGCGCCGCTGAACGCCGCCGAGGGATTTATCCGCCAGATCATTGGATGGCGCGAATATGTGCGCGGCATCTACTGGCGCGAAATGCCGGACTATGCGCAGCGCAATTTCCTGAAGGCGGACCGTGACCTGCCGACCTTTTACTGGACGGGTGAGACGGATATGCACTGCCTGTCGCAGGCGATCGGGCAGACCATCGACCATGCCTATGCGCATCATATCCAGCGGCTGATGATTACCGGCAATTTCGCGCTGCTGATCGGCGCAGACCCGCATCAGGTGCATGAATGGTATCTGGAGGTTTACGCAGACGCCTATGAATGGGTTGAGCTGCCCAATACGCTTGGTATGAGCCAGTTTGGCGATGGTGGTCTCCTGGCATCGAAACCCTACGCATCTTCAGGATCTTACATCAACAAGATGTCAGATTACTGCAAGTCCTGCCGATATGATGTCGGCAAGAAAACCGGCGACGGGGCATGCCCATTCAACGCACTATACTGGCATTTCCTGGACCGGAACCGGGAGCGACTGGATGGCAATCACCGGCTCACCATGCCGTACCGGACATGGGACCGGATGGATCATGAAAAGCAGGATGCATATCGGGAAAGCGCGCGAAAGTTCTTGAACGAACTGGGTTAGGTCTCATTTTCCCATCACGGCCGCGAATGGTGCCATGACGCACCTGTCCGGCCGGGCGCTTATTCAGCGCGCGTCGAACTTGACGAATTCATGTGCGATGGAACGCTCCACCAGCAGTTCATAAAGATCGCCAACCAGGCGATCGTCGAGGCCGCCTGCGCGCGCGGCGGCTTTCGCCTTGGCGATGACATCCGCCTTCCGCGCCTCGTCCCGGACCGTGTCGCGTGTCGGTTTGACGCGCGCGGCGGCCTCGATATAGCGCATGCGCTCGGCAAGGCGGCTGACGATCTGGCGGTCCAGTTCGTCAATACCGGCGCGGATGTCTGCCATCGTCTGGCAGTCCGCCGGAGCAACGATCTGATCTCGCGTCATTTAAAGCGTCCGGTCTCGATCCAGACAATGACCGGCTTCAGCGGGAAGACCCAGAGGATACCAAGCACGATCCAGATCGGCAGTTGCAGCAATATCGGCAATGTCAGGATCGGGTCGGCCAGACCCATGATGATACCCGAATAGATCGCAATGAACGCGATAATGCCGAGCACGCCAAGCGGCTTTCTGAGTTTTGGTGTTTCGTCCGTCATGCGCGGGCATATAGCCGTGTCGGCGTGGCGATCATATCGAGCATTTCGTCCCATGTGTCAGTGGGGACCTCCTCCACCATCTGACAGTCCCAGGCGAGCCCGATTGTCGTCAGCGGACCCTCCCCCCTCAGCGCCGATATGCAGCGATCGAAATGGCCCTGTCCCTGACCCAGACGGTCGCCGGCCGGTGTCGCGCCGACAAGCGGCACGAGGAGCACGTCCGGCCGCGACGGCGCGGCACGGGAAGGCGGCTGCATGACGCCCCACGGGCCGGGCTCCAGCGCTCCGGTGACATTTCGAAACATCATCGGAGACGCCCGGTTGGAAAACCACGGCAAAGCGATGACGCCCTTGCCCCTTTCCTCGATAGCGGCAGGATTGATCTCATGCCCCATGGGCGCATAGCTGCCGAGACAGGATGCCGCGGCGACGACATCCTGAATCTGTTCGGCGACCGCCTGTTCGGCGGCGCGGCGTCCGGTATCGGAAAGTCCGCCGACATGGGCGGCGCGGGCCGCTCTCAGATCGCGGCGGAGGCGGTCTTTCGCACTTAGGTCATGCATGCGGGACGTGTCTCTGGCTGGGCGGGGCAGGATAAGGTGACGGAACCGCCATGGCCGTTAGCAGGAATATCCTCTGACGCCTAATACGTCAGGTGGGGGCCATATGCGTCGGGTCTAGGACCCGGGCAGGGACAGCTCCCTTGGATGTCTTATCGCCTCAGGGATGTTCGCTTCGCGCGTACCTGGCAGTATCCGTCAGGGATCAGTTAGGCGGTCGCGGCCTGTTTCTCAAGCAGATCGGCAATCTGGTTCACGCGCGCCGCGGCCGCGTCGACGGCTTCCCGTGCGCGCGCGTCGGCGTCCGGGACCGGTGCGGGTATATCCGCGGCGACATCGGCCGACGTTGCCGTGCGGCCCGCCAATTCCGTCAATTCATCGGCGAGCATGATCGCCGACATCAGGAGCAGGCGGGTCTCGGGAACCTGACCCAGCTGGTTCGCAAGCATCTCCGCCTTTTCATTCACCCGGCCGGCCAGGCCAACCAGCAGGTCTTCCTCACCATCCTTGCAGGCCAGGGGATAGCTGCGCCCGCCGACACTCACGCGTACCTGACCCATCAGCGCATCTCCGCAATCGTCAGCAACCGATCGAGTTCTCCGATCGCCTCGTCTGTTTCCCCCAGCAGCGCGTCATGTTTGCGGCGCAGCTGGTCTCGCTCCGCCTTTATGGCGGCAAGGGCACCACCGGGAGCCTCCCGCGCCGTGCGCGCCGCCGACTCGAGTCGCGCAAGCGCATCGTCGAGTTGACGCAGGGACTGGTCGAAACTGATGGATCCAGACATTCTAAAAACGTCCATGTAACAATTATTTGGAGCGTCAGCGTAAGACACGACCTCATGATTCGTCAAATGTCCGCGATCGCGGGTGGTTGACCCAAGGGGGGCGTCTGTCCAGAAGACACGCGCAACCGTGCGCGCCAGCCAAAAAAAGGGCCTGACTTGACCGCTAGCCACAATGACCTCGCCAACGCCATCAGGGCGCTTTCCATGGACGCCGTCCAGGCCGCGAATAGCGGGCATCCGGGAATGCCGATGGGAATGGCCGATGCGGCGACCGTCCTGTTCACAAAACATCTGAAATACGATCCCACGCGTCCTGACTGGGCCGACCGGGACCGGTTCGTCCTGTCCGCCGGACACGGATCAATGCTGATCTACAGCCTGCTATATCTGACCGGCTATGCGGCGCCCACGATAGACGACATTCGCAATTTCCGGCAGACCGGCAGCCCGTGCGCGGGCCACCCGGAAAATTTCCTGCTGGACGGCGTGGAGGCGACGACGGGACCGCTTGGACAAGGTCTGGCGATGGCCGTCGGCATGGCCATGGCGGAACGCCATTTGAACGCACGCTTCGGCGACGCGCTGGTCGATCACAGAACATGGGTTTTGGCGGGTGATGGCTGCCTGATGGAAGGCATTAATCACGAGGCTGTCGGATTGGCCGGGCATTTGCAGCTTGGCCGGCTGAACGTCATCTGGGACGATAATCGCATCACGATCGACGGGCCGACCGATCTGTCGACGAGCGAAGACATCAAGGCGCGCTATGCCGCCACCGGCTGGCATGTGGTCGAATGCGACGCGCATGACGCCGGGGCGCTGGACGCCGCGATGAAAGCCGCGAAGGCCGATCCCCGGCCCAGCCTGATCGCCGCGCGCTCCATTATCGGCTACGGCGCGCCCACCAAGCAGGGAACGTCGGCCACGCATGGTGCGCCGCTCGGTCCCGACGAAATTGCAGGAACGCGCGACGCGCTTGGCTGGAATGCGGAGCCCTTCGTCATTCCCGACAATGTCCTGTCGGCATGGCGCAGTGCAGGCGAACGCGGCGCGGAAATGAGCGCGTCATGGCGGAGTAAGGCGGAACGTCAGCCCGAGTGGGATGACTTTTCCGCGGCAATGTCAGGCGAAATCGGCGATGCGCTCGAAACCGCCATCGAAGCCCACATTGCCGGGCTGATCGACGCGCCGGTGAAGGAAGCGACCCGCAAATCGAGCGAGGAAACGCTGAAGGTCGTCAATGCGGCGCTCGCCAATACGATTGGCGGTTCTGCCGACCTCACCGGCTCCAACAACACGCGCACAGCCGATCTGGGAATTTTTTCGGCGGAAAATTACGCCGGACGCTATGTCTATTACGGCATTCGCGAATTTGGCATGGCCGCCGCGATGAACGGCATGGCGCTGCATGGCGGCGTCATACCTTATGGCGGCACATTCCTGATTTTCAGCGATTATTCGCGTCCCGCGATCCGCCTGGGCGCGCTGCAGCAGACCCGCGCGGTCCACGTTCTGACGCATGACAGCATCGGCCTTGGCGAAGATGGTCCGACGCATCAGCCGGTCGAGCAGGTCATGACGCTGCGGGCGATCCCGAATCTGAATGTGTTCCGTCCGGCGGATGCTGTCGAAACGGCGGAATGCTGGGCGCTGGCGCTGCAGTCGAAAGAGGCGCCCTCGGTACTTGCCCTTACCCGGCAGGGTTTGCCGCAGATGCGTAAGGAGGGCGTGGTCGGCAATCTGTCTTCACGCGGGGCGTACCGGCTGAAAGCCGCCGATGCGGAGCGGAAGGTGATCTTCCTGGCCACTGGTTCCGAAGTGCATCTGGCCATGAACGCGGCCGCGCAGCTTGAGAATGAAGGCGTCGGCTGCGACGTGATTTCCATGCCATGCTGGGAGCTGTTTCGGCAGCAGCCGGACAGCTACCGCCGGGACCTGCTGCCGGATGTCGATCCTTCGCGGATCCTGCGCGTTTCCATAGAGGCTGGTGTAACGCTGGGCTGGGCCGAATATACCATGGCCAATGGCCTCAATATCGGCATTGACAGTTTCGGCGCGTCGGCGCCGGCAAGCGAGCTGTTCGAAAAATTCGGTTTCACGACGGACGCCGTCGTATCACGCGTAAAAGATAAATTAAACAAAAGCTAAGCGAGCGGAGTTCAGAATGACCACGAAAGTTTCGATCAACGGTTTCGGGCGCATTGGCCGCCTTGTGGCGCGCGCCATCCTGGAACGTACCGACCATGATTTTGAACTCGTTGCGATCAACGATCTGGCGGACGCGAAGGCGAACGCGCTGCTGTTCCAGTATGACAGTTCGCATGGCCGCTTCCCGGGGACCGTCACGGCTTCCGACGACAGCATCACTGTGAACGGCAAGACCATCGCCGTGACCTCGGAACGCGATCCGGGCAATCTGCCGCACAGGGATATGGGTGTCGAACTGGTGCTTGAGTGCACGGGCTTCTTCCAGTCTCATGAGGCTGCGCAGCCGCATATCGATGCCGGCGCGAAGCGCGTGCTGATCTCGGCGCCCGCGAAGAATGTCACGAAGACGGTCGTTTACGGCGTCAACCATGACTCGCTGACCGCAGAAGATATGATCGTTTCCAACGCGTCCTGCACGACGAACTGCCTGGCCCCTGTTGCCAAGGTTCTGAATGACACGGTCGGGATCGAGCGCGGCTTCATGACGACGATCCACAGCTACACCAATGACCAGCGCATGCTGGACCAGATGCACGGCGACATGCGGCGGGCCCGCGGCGGCGCGCAGAACATGATCCCGACAACCACAGGCGCCGCCCGCGCGGTTGGCCTGGTCCTGCCGGAACTGAACGGCAAGCTGGACGGCAGCTCGGTTCGGGTGCCGACACCGAATGTCAGCCTGATCGACCTCGTCTTCACGCCGAAGCGCGACACAAGCGCGGACGAATTGAATGCCGCGCTGAAGGCGGCGGCTGACGGCCCGATGAACGGCGTTCTGGACTTCACGGATCAGCCGCTCGTCAGCAGCGATTTCAACCATTATCCCGCAAGTTCGACGGTCGACAGCCTCGAAACGTCGGTGATGGAAGGAAAGCTCGCCCGCGTGGTGAGCTGGTACGACAATGAATGGGGCTTTTCGAACCGCATGATCGACACCGCAAAGGTGATGGCAGCGCTGTAAGCCACGAAAATTCCCTTCCTTTCCGTTACCGGAGGGGGAGGGCGCGGCGCCGGTGGTCGTCAGCGTGCGCCAGCGTTGACATCTTGCCCCTCTCCTGCGGAAGGGAATTGGAGACTATATGCCTGATTTCAGGACTCTCGACGATCTCGACGATCTGACCGGCAAGGTCGCGCTGGTACGCTGTGACCTGAATGTGCCGGTACGCGACGGCGACATTGGCGATGTGACGCGCCTGCGTTCGGCCATCCCGACGCTGACGGAATTGTCGGAAAAGGGTGCCAAGGTTCTTGTCCTTTCGCATTTCGGACGGCCCAAGGGTAAAGACGCGATGCTGAGCCTGTCGCCGATTTCCAGTGCGCTTGAGAAGGTGCTGGGCCGTGAAGTGATCTTCATCACCGAGACTTATGGTGACGCGGCGGCGCAGATGGTGGGCCTGATGAAAGCGGGCGATATCGCGTGTCTGGAGAACACACGCTTCCACGATGGGGAGACGAAGAACGATCCGGAACTGGCGAAGAAGATCGCGGCGCTTGGTGATATCTTCGTATCGGACGCGTTTTCCGCGGCGCACCGCGCGCATGTATCGACCGTGGGTGTCGCCGAACTGCTGCCCGCTTATGCGGGCCGGGCGATGGAGCGGGAGCTGTCGGCGCTGGACGCCGCGCTCGGCACGCCGGAACGGCCGGTGGCGGCTGTTGTCGGGGGCGCGAAAGTCTCGACGAAGCTCGACGTTCTCAACAATCTGGTGAAGAAGGTCGATCATCTGATCATCGGCGGCGGCATGGCGAATACCTTTCTCGCCGCGAAGGGTGTCGATGTCGGCGCCAGCCTTTGCGAGCATGACCTGACCGACACGGCGCTTCGCATCCTGTCGGCGGCGGAGGCGGCCAATTGCACCGTGCATCTGCCCTATGACGTCGTCTGCGCGCGGGAATTCGCCGCGAATGCGGAACATCGCACAGCCAATGTGCATGAAGTCGCCAAGGATGAAATGATCCTTGATATCGGCCCGGCCGCCGTCGAGGCGCTTGGCGATGTTCTGAAAACCTGCCGCACGCTGGTCTGGAACGGCCCGCTTGGCGCGTTTGAATTGGCACCATTCGATACCGCAACCGTGGCCCTGGCGCGAACGGCGGCGGCACTGACCAATGACGGCGGGCTGACGTCAGTTGCAGGCGGCGGCGATACCGTCGCCGCCCTCAATCATGCGGGTGTGGCCGACGACTTCAGCTTCGTTTCCACCGCAGGCGGTGCTTTCCTGGAATGGATGGAAGGCAAACCGCTCCCCGGTGTCGAGGCCCTGAAGCGATAGGGAAGGTCGATGGCGGCGGATGCTCCGGACAAGCTTCTGGCGCGTGCGGAACGCGACATCCGGTCTGGAAAGTCCGCCGGCGTCAATGAACTGGCGCGCGCCGTCGCTCAAAACCCGGGATGGGTACGGGGTCATATAAAGCTCGCCGACGCATATTGGGAGGCGGGTCACGGACTTGGGGCATTCCGTTTTTTCGAAGACGCGCTGAAGGCCGAACGCCGCAATGCCGCGCTTTGGAATGCCTATATTGCGGCCCTCCTTGAATCCGGGCATCCCGCAGAGGCGGCCGATGCCGCTTCGGATGCGTTTCTGATTTTCAACGCGCCGATCCTGCAGCTCATGGTGGCGTCCTATGCAAGTCAGGCTGGCCAGCTTGACCGCGCGGATCGCCTGTTCCGTCAATTCGAGATGCCGCAGGCGGATCATAGCATCAGCGAAGCGCTCGTGCGTCACGCGCTTCGTATGGGCGATTATGTAAAAGCGGCCGCGATATTGGACGATCTGCTGCGTGCCCGCCGGGAGGATATTGCAATCTGGGCCTTGGCACAGATCATCTGGCGGTTGACCGACGACCCCCGCCTGGAATTTCTTATTGGCAGAGATGCGCTGGTCAAATTTTTCTCGCTGGATTTAGATTCCGAGGACCTGTCGGCACTTGCGGGCCTTTTGCGAGCCAAGCATGTATCGCGCGCAGCCCCTCTAGGACAAAGCGTGCGCGGTGGTACGCAGACGCGTGGCGATCTTTTCGAGGGCGCTGGATCGTCAATCCTGACGCTGAAACGCGCCCTTGCAAATGCCCTTGAGGCGTATCGGCGGACGCTGCCCGAACCCCGCGCCGATCATCCGCTGCTGAAATATGCAGATCGTCCATTTTCCATTCTGCATGGGTGGTCGGTCCGGCTGACAGAGGGCGGGCACCACGTCAGTCATTTGCATCCCGTGGGCATTGTCAGCTCCGCCTGCTACATTTGCCTGCCTTCCGCACTGGGCCAGCGCCGCCAAGGCGTGCTGCAGCTTGGCGTGCCGCCAGAAGACCTCGGCCTTAGCCTCCCCGCCTTGAGTGAAATTCACCCGAAGATCGGACATGTCGCGTTGTTCCCGAGTTTTCTGCACCACGGCACCACGCCTTTTTCCGAAGGTGAGCGCCTTAGCGTTGCGTTTGACGCGGTTCCGGTGCGTTAAAAGACGGCCTTAAAACCTGAAAAATCGCCTTCACATGTTTCGTGAATATTCATCAGGCGGTCCGCAGGCATCGCCCGAACCCTTGCATTGCCGTCAAGTAGACAGTCCGCTATCAGCCCGGCCAAAGTTACAAATGCAAACACCAAGGAGCGAAGTTCGATGCACGATGTGAAGATGATGGCCCAGATTGTCGGTGGCTCCGGTTTTATCGCTGCACTGGACCAGAGCGGCGGTTCAACGCCAAAGGCGCTGAAAGGCTACGGCGTCGATGAGAGCGCGTGGTCGACCGAAGACGAGATGTTCGGCCTGATCCATCAGATGCGCAGCCGCATCGTCACCGCGCCGTCTTTTTCCGGACAGAAGGTACTGGGCGCGATCCTTTTTGAAAAAACCATGGACGGCGATGCGGATGGCAAACCGCTTCCGACGCTCCTGTGGGAGCGCGGCGTGGTACCCTTCCTGAAAGTCGACAAAGGGCTTGAGGATGAGGAGAATGGTGTCCAGCTGATGAAGCCCAATCCAGGCCTTGAGGCTCTCCTCGATCGCGCAAAGGCCAAGGGCGTGTTCGGTACCAAGATGCGCTCGGTCATCAACGCCGCCAACCAGGCCGGTATCGCCGCCATCGTCGATCAGCAGTTCGAGGTTGCGAACCGCATCATCGACAAGGGGCTGATGCCGATCGTCGAGCCGGAGGTGAACATCAAGTCGGGCACGCGCGCCGAATGCGATGACATTCTGCTCACCGAGCTGACGCGGGCGCTCGATGCGCTGCCCGATGGCCGCCGCGTCATGCTGAAGCTCTCCATTCCGGTGAAGGCCGATCATTACGCTTCCCTCGTCGCGCACCCGCGGGTTGCCCGCGTGGTCGCGCTTTCCGGTGGATATTCGCAGGATGAAGCCTGCCGGGAGCTTGCGAAGAATCGCGGCATGATCGCCAGTTTCAGCCGCGGCCTGTTGCAGGATCTGCGTCACGGCATGGACGATGCCACGTTCGACAGCACGCTGTCGGGGGCCATCGACCAGATATATGACGCGTCCACGTCCAACTGCGCGTGATGTCAGAGGGCGGCAAGGTTGAGCTGGACCCCGCGTTCGCCGATCGCTTTGGCGGCGCGATGAAGAATAAGGGCGGAGACGGGCGTCCGCCCTGCCAGCTTTATCTGATTTCTCCGTCCAGCTATGATCCGGGCTTTCCGGAGCAGCTGAAGGCCGTCCTGGATGCAGGGGCCGCCGCGGCATTTCAGCTGCGCCTGAAAAATGTCAGCGACATGGAAATTCTCCGGGCGGGCGAAGTCATTCGGCCGATTCTGGAGGCATATGATGTCGCCTTCATCGTCAACGACCGCGCTGATCTCGCGCAGCAGCTGGGCGCGGATGGTGTGCATCTGGGGCAGGGCGACGGCGATATTGCGGAGGCGCGCGCACGTCTTGGTCATGCGGCCCAGATCGGTGTCACCTGCCACGGCAGCCGCCACCTCGCCCTCGAAGCGGGAGAGAAGGGGGCGGACTATGTCGCTTTCGGCGCCTTCTACGAGACCCAGACCAAGGAAACCCAGCACCGTCCCGACCCGTCGATCCTTGGCTGGTGGACGACGATCAGCGAGATTGCCTGCGTCGCCATTGGCGGCATCCGGCCGGACAATGCGAAACCACTGGTCGAGGCGGGCGCGGACTTCATCTGCGCGAGCGGTTCGGTCTGGAAGGCGGACAGTCCGCCCGGCGCAATGGCCGCGTTTGCCGCCGTGCTTGAGGCGACCCCGAACGCCTGATAAGGGCGCACGACATTCCCAGAACATTCAGGTGCACCCATGAAGATTTCCGGCGTGGACATTCGTCCGGGCAACATTATCGAATTCGAGGGCGGGCTGTGGCGCGCCGTGAAGATCCAGCATACGCAGCCGGGCAAGGGCGGCGCCTATATGCAGGTCGAGCTCAAGAACCTGATCGATGGACGGAAATCCAACAATCGCTTCCGCTCGTCGGAGACGGTGGAGAAGGTGCGGCTGGACACCAAGGATTTCCAGTATCTCTATGCCGAGGGTGATATGCTCACCTTCATGGATGTCGAGAATTACGAACAGGTCATGCTGCCCTCGGACCTTCTGGGTGATCAGGCGGCGTATCTGCAGGACGGCATGCAGGTCATGCTGGAAATGTACGAGGATCGTCCGCTGTCGGTGCAGCTTCCCGAACAGGTCGAGGCCGAGATCGTCGAAGCCGATGCAGTGGTGAAAGGCCAGACCGCCTCATCCAGCTACAAGCCCGCCATGCTCGACAATGGCGTGCGCATCATGGTGCCGCCGCATATCTCGACCGGAACGCGCGTTATCGTGGACACCACCACCAATGAATATGTGAAGAGGGCCGAATGATGATCCGCAATTCACTTCTCGCCGCTGCCGCCGTTTCGTTTCTGTCGCTATCCGCCTGCGGCGGCAATCAGGATGCCGAGGACGGTACGAGTGTTGTCGCGACGCCTGAAGAGCAGGCCGCTGCCGCCGCTGCGCTGGCGGCGGATCCGCCAACGCCGGACGAACTGGCCGGCGCCTCGCGCACCTTCGGCTTTATCGCGGCGCTGCTGCGGTCGCCCGAAGTGTCGGTTGAAGTGAAGAACACGATCTTCGGCTGCCTCTACGAAAACCCGCTGGGGGAGCTTTCGGTCGACCTTGAGGCGGAGAAGGTCAAGCGGAACATTCCGGCCGACGATGCCGACCGTTCCATGCAGCTGCTCGCGTTGATGTGCGGCTTCGACGCTACGGAACAGGCTCAGTAGCGACATGCCCGCACGCCCGGCTCTCATTACCGTCATGGACAAGGCGGCACGCAAGGCTGCGCCGAAGATCCGCCGCGATTTTGGCGAGGTCTCCCAGCTACAGGTCAGCCGCAAGGGGCCGTCAGACTTCGTGTCGAATACCGACCGCGAAGTCGAGGAAATCATTCACGACGTTCTTTCCCAGTCCCGTCCCGAGTGGGGCTTTTTGATGGAAGAGCGCGGCGTCATCGAAGGAAAAGAGGGCGAACCGCGCTGGATCATCGATCCCATTGACGGCACCAGCAACTTCATCCACTCGATCCCGCATTTTGCCATCAGCATCGCCGCGGAAATTCGCGGTGAGGTGGTCGCGGGCTGCGTCTATCAGCCGCTGACCGACGAGTTTTTCTGGGCCGAGCGCGGCAAGGGTTCATTCCTGCATAACCGGCGCCTGCGTGTGTCATCGCGGCGCGATCTTGGCGACTCAATCATCGCGACCGGCGTGCCGTATCGCGGACATGGCGACCTGGACAGCTGGAACCGCCAACTTACCACCATTGCTCCCGAAGTGGCCGGAATTCGGCGTTTCGGCAGTGCGGCGCTCGATCTCGCATGGGTCGCGGCAGGGCGCTTCGAGGGCTATTGGGAAACGAACCTCAGCATATGGGACGTCGCCGCCGGTGTGCTGCTGGTGCGCGAAGCGGGCGGCTTCGTCACCGATTATCGCGGCAGTGAGGCGAAGGTGATGGACGGCGAAATCATCGCCGCCAATGGTGGGCTGCACTCGAAACTGCACAAGATGGTCGCAGGCGGGCTTCGCAGGTAACGCGTCCGGCGTAGACCGGAATGACGGTCGTTGAAGAGAGGCGTCCGGCTTCGATACCCTATCTCGCGACCATATCCCGGTAAAAGCCGCCGACGACGCTTTCCCAATATTCCAGATTGTCCTGAAACAGCGCCGCTGACATGCCGCCATCCTCCAGATTGACATCCATCTTGATGATGGGATCGCCCTCTTCGTCGACATAAACACTGCCGAAGCGGTTTTCCTTGTTCCAGTCATTTGCGGCCTGAAGCGAAAAAATGTCGTCGGTGGACCAGCCCGCGACGAACTGCACGGTCTTACAGTTCTTGCCATCGCAACCGTAAAACAGCACGTCGAAGTTCACCCCGCCCGCGGCGCTGCTGATCTTTGGATCGCCAACATCGTCCGTCCCGGGGGTTGCGCGGTAACCTGCGTCCTGCATGACCGCTGCGATCGCATCGGGATTGGCCGTCAGATTCTGGGCGCTGGCCGATCCCGTGGCCGCGGCCGCCATGATAGCGGCGATGAATGTCGTCTTCATATTTCACATTCCCCGTTATATCAGATAGATAGACCCCGTTATCTTAGGAAGCAGAGCCAGTCAGATAAAAGGATAAGCGGCCTGCGACCAGATCGCAAGTCGGCCGCGGCGGACGGACGGTGACAGGCAGAAGATGGCGACATCGCTTCCCTGTGGCATTCCCGTCCTTGCACCCTCGCGCCGCCCCTCCTAGAAGCGGCGCAAAGTTACATATCTGAAGGCGTAGCCATGTCATCGGTCGCGGCAGAGTATCTGCCAATCCTTATTTTTCTCGGTATTGCAGTGGCGCTGAGTTGTGTTTTCGTCGGTTTGCCCGTGCTGGTGTCGAATCTGACCGGGACCAACCAGCCTTATGACGCCAAACTCGCGGAATATGAATGCGGTTTTCCCGCGTTCGAGGATGCCCGCCGTCAGTTCGATGTACGTTTCTACCTGGTGGCGATCCTGTTCATCATTTTCGACCTGGAGGTTGCATTCCTGTTCCCCTGGGCTGTGTCCCTGGGCGCGACGGGTGTGTTTGGCTGGACCTCGATGATGATCTTTCTGGGCATCCTGACCATCGGTTTCATCTATGAATGGAAGAAAGGCGCCCTGGAATGGGAGTAGACGCCCCCGCCATCCGCATTCCCGAGGAAGGCGCCGTCGCCAAGGACGGTTTCCTGCAGGATGTGAATACGGAACTCGACAATAAGGGCTTCCTGACCACGACGACGGAGGACCTGTTCAACTGGGCGCGCACGGGCTCGCTATGGTGGATGACCTTCGGCCTCGCATGCTGCGGTGTGGAAATGATGCACACCAACATGCCGCGTTACGACATGGAGCGCTTCGGCGCGGCGCCCCGCGCCAGTCCGCGCCAGTCGGACGTGATGATCGTCGCGGGTACGCTTTGCAACAAGATGGCACCGGCGCTGCGCCGCCTGTACGACCAGATGCCGGAGCCGCGCTACGTGATTTCCATGGGCAGCTGCGCCAATGGCGGCGGCTATTACCACTACAGTTACTCGGTCGTGCGCGGCTGCGACCGCATCGTGCCTGTGGACATTTATATCCCCGGCTGTCCGCCAAGTGCCGAAGCGCTGCTTTATGGCATCATGGCACTGCAGCGGAAAATCCGCCGGGTGGGGACGTTCGAACGGTGACCCATCCTGCCCCCACCATGAAAAGCGCGAAAGACGTCGCGTCCGCTTTTGCCGCTACCGAGATGATAGAGCATCGCGGCGAGACGACATTGCTGGTCGCGCGGGACGACCTGCACGCGACACTTCTGTCGCTGCGCGACGATCACGGCTTTCAGCAGCTGGTCGAAATCGCCGGGTGCGATTATCCCGAGCGGCCCGAGCGGTTCGAGGTGAACTACCACCTGCTCTCACTGACTTTGAATCGACGTATCCGCGTGAAGGTGTCGACAGATGAAGCGACGCCGCTGCGTTCCATTACCGATATCTGGCCGGTCGCGGACTGGCTGGAGCGTGAAGTCTGGGACATGTACGGCGTGATGTTCGACGGTCATCCCGACCATCGCCGCATTCTGACCGACTATGGGTTTTCGGGTCATCCGTTCCGCAAGGATTTCCCGCTGACCGGCTATACCGAACTGCGCTGGTCGGAAGAGCAGAAGCGCGTGGTCTATGAACCCGTGAAGCTGCAACAGGATTTCCGGACGTTCGACTTCGAAAGCCCGTGGGAAGGCCCGGCCTACAATCTGCCCGGCGATGAAAAGGCCGAAGGAGACCCCGCATGAGCGAGACGGACCTGAAGGACCGGGAGGATTCGATCGCGACAGGCGTTGACGAGGTTGCTGACCAGCACGGCGACCGTGACGTTGAAATCCAGAATTATTCCATGAACTTCGGACCGCAGCACCCTGCCGCGCACGGCGTGCTGCGCCTGATCATGGAGATGGACGGCGAGATTATCGAGCGTGTCGATCCGCATATCGGCCTGCTGCACCGCGGCACTGAAAAGCTGATCGAATATAAGACATATTTGCAGGCGCTGCCCTATATGGACCGCCTGGATTACGTGTCGCCGATGTGCATGGAGCATAGCTATGTGCTCGCCATTGAGAAGCTGCTCGATCTGGAGGTACCGCTGCGCGCGCAATATCTGCGCGTTCTGTTCGCCGAACTGACCCGCATCACCAATCACATCATGAACACGACCGCGCATGCGATGGACGTCGGCGCGATGACACCGATGCTGTGGCTGTTCGAGGAACGCGAACATATCTGCGAATTTTATGAGCGGGCTTCGGGTGCGCGCTTTCACGCGGCCTATTTCCGTCCCGGCGGCGTGCATCAGGATATCCCGCCGGCGCTGATCGCGGATATCGCCGACTGGGCCGACCGCTTCCCGAAGGTGCTGGCGGATTTCGAGACGCTGGTTGTCGGCAACCGCATTTTCAAACAGCGCAACGTCGGTATTGGCCAGATCAGCCGGGACGATGCCATCGCGCACGGTTTTTCCGGGCCGTGCCTGCGCGCGTCGGGCGTGCCTTGGGACCTGCGCAAATCGCAGCCCTATGACGTCTATGACCGGATGGAATTCGATGTGCCGGTCGGCACGCAGGGCGACTGCTATGACCGCTTCATGGTCCGCATGCAGGAAATGAGGGAAAGCCTGAAGATCGTGAAGCAGTGCATTGCCGAGCTTCCCGAAGGCCCGGTAATGTCCGCCGATCCCAAGGTCGGCCCGCCAAAGCGCGGCGAGATGAAGCGCTCGATGGAAGCGCTGATCAATCATTTCAAACTCTACACCGAGGGCTTTCACGTGCCCGAGGGCGAGGTCTATGTCGGCACGGAAAGCCCCAAGGGCGAGTTCGGCATTTATCTGGTGAGCGACGGGTCCAACAAACCGTATCGCTGCAAGATCAAGCCGACCGCCTTCTCGCACCTGCAGGCGATGGAATTCCTGTGCAGAGGCCACATGCTGGCCGATGCCCCTGCAATCCTGGGCAGTCTCGACATCGTGTTTGGCGAATGCGACCGTTAGTCATGACCATGTGTGCTTTTTTTGCTTCGGGGTGTGATGGCTGGCGCGAGCCGGATGCGCCATCGCCCTATGTCGACCAGGGCATATCCACACAGGATATCCCGCATGCCTATCGCGCGCCGATCGGACTGATGTCGGCAATCGGCAGAAACGGGCTGATCGAAGATCTGCCTACATGTGAAGGCTTTTCCATTGGCGGCCTCTCGGATGCGCGTGATTGGCGGGCGTTCCAGCGTGACGTGAACGCGCGGCTCGGAGAACGCGCCGGTGTCCTGACCGACATATCCGCTTTCGATGCGAAGGCGCACCGGATTTCGGTGACCTCGCGCCCTATCGGCGGCGGCGCGTCGCCGCTAGAGACCGAGTGGACCGTGCGCACCAAGGCAGATGACGACTCCGCGCATGGTGCGGAACATGTTCTGGACTGTATTGAATCCGTATTCCTGAAAGACCTGACGCAATGACCGCCGCCACCTATTCCAGCGTTGACCATGCCAAGGCGGAAGCGCCGGCAAGGCCGGATCATCACGCGTTCGATGGCTTCGCCTGGACGCAAGAGAATGCCAAGCTGGCGGCCAAGCATATCGCAAAATACCCCGAGGGGCGTCAGGCGTCGGCCGTGATGCCGCTTCTCGACCTTGCGCAGCGTCAGGTCGGAGCGCAGACGGGGACGCAGGGCTGGCTGCCCATTCCGGTGATCGAGTTCGTCGCCAAGGAACTCGCCATGCCATATATGCGCGTTTACGAGGTCGTCACTTTCTACACGATGTATAATCTGAACCCGGTCGGGAAATTCCACGTCCAGCTCTGCGGCACGACGCCCTGCATGCTGCGCGGGTCGGACGATGTCATGAAGATGCTGAACGACAAGGGCATCAGAAAGGGTATGACGACGCCGGACGGCATGTTTACGCTGACCGAGGTCGAATGTATGGGCAATTGCGCGACGGCACCGATGCTCCAGATCAATGACGACAATTATGAATGCCTGGACGCGGACAGCACGGCAAAGATCATCGATGCGCTTGCCGCGGGTGAGCAGCCAACGCCTGGTCCGCAGGATGGACGGCACTCGTCGGAACCGGCGGGCGGCCTGACGTCGCTGAAGGAGTTTGCGGCATGACTTTCCTTGACGACAAGGACCGCATCTTCACAAACCTTTACGGCTTTCAGTCCGCGGGCCTGAAGGCGGCGCAGACGCGCGGCGACTGGGATGGCACGAAGAAACTGCTGGCGATGGGGCAGGACGCGATCATCGACCAGGTGAAGGAATCCGGCCTGCGCGGACGCGGCGGGGCGGGTTTCCCGACCGGCGTCAAATGGTCCTTCATGCCGAAGGCGCCAACGGCGGAGCGTCCGTCATACCTCGTCATCAACGCCGACGAGTCCGAGCCGGGATCGTGCAAGGACCGCGAAATCCTGCGGCACGACCCGCACAAGCTGATCGAAGGTGCGCTGGTCGCGGGCTTCGCGATGCGCGCCAAGGCGGCCTATATCTATATTCGCGGCGAATATATTCGCGAGGCCGAGGCGCTGCAAAAGGCGATAGATGAGGCCTATGACGCTGGCCTGATTGGCAAGAACGCCTGCAAGTCGGGGTTCGATTATGACGTTTATCTGCACCGCGGGGCAGGGGCATATATCTGCGGTGAGGAAACCGCGATGATCGAAAGTCTGGAGGGGAAGAAAGGCCAGCCGCGCCTGAAGCCGCCTTTCCCAGCCGGCGCGGGTCTTTACGGTATGCCGACGACCGTGAACAATGTTGAAAGCATCGCCGTCGTTCCGACGATCCTGCGGCGCGGCGCCGCCTGGTTCGCAGGCTTTGGACGCGAGAATAACAAGGGCACGAAGCTGTTCCAGATTTCCGGTCATGTGCAGAACCCCTGCGTGGTCGAGGAAGCCATGTCGATCCCGTTCCGCGACCTCATTGAAAAGCACTGCGGCGGCATAACCGGTGGGTGGGACAATCTGCTGGCCGTGATCCCGGGCGGTTCATCCGTGCCGCTGGTTCCGGCGGCCGAGATCATGGACTGCCCCATGGACTTTGACGGCCTGCGCGAGCTTGGCTCCGGCCTTGGCACCGCCGCTGTCATCGTTATGGACAAGTCCACCGACATCGTCCGCGCGATCAGCCGGATCAGCTATTTCTACAAGCACGAAAGCTGCGGCCAGTGTACGCCGTGCCGCGAGGGCACAGGCTGGATGTGGCGCGTCATGGAACGCTTGGTGACGGGCGAAGCGGACCTTGAGGAGATCGATATCCTTCACGATGTCACGAGGGAAGTCGAAGGCCACACCATCTGCGCCCTTGGCGACGCCGCCGCATGGCCGATCCAGGGCCTGATCCGCCACTTCCGCCCCGAACTCGAACGCCGCATCCGCGACTATCGCGGCACCGCGCAGCCCATGATGGAGGCGGCGGAATGAGCGCGCTGCCTTTCTACGTTTCTGGCTTACGCGGGGTCATTTATGGCTTCTCCGCATTATTACTCGCATTCGCGGCTGACGCAGGAAACGCTTTCGAAAAAAGCAGCGAGCAGCCTAATTTCGCAGAAGATACGAAACTAGCAAGAGATTTCCTGGATCAGATTATTTATGAGTTCGAAGACCGGGAGGTCGTGCGCGATCTTAGCCGCTTGCAGGCTCCCAGACCGGACATCATCAAGTCTCTCATGCCATGGTTTGCGATCAGGCACGATCTACGTCCTGATATTCGTGAGATCGCAATGAGGCTAATGACGTTTCAAGCGTTGCCGGAAGAGTTCAAAAACGAGAGCATACCGTTGAGTTATCCGCCGAAATCTGCCGCCGTGAAAACACTTTACGGTCAGGTTATTCGCGATCGTAAACTAATGTGGGATTTATTCGACGATATCGAAGAGAGCTTTCCTGGCGGAGCCGTGCCTGACTTTCCAGAAGGGCGGCTGCTCATTACCGTCGACGATAGAGGCTGGCGACCCGGCACTCCCGAAGACTTTATAGTTGAGAAGACCTCTGAAGGCCTTGTGATCCGTACTCCATCCGAGAAGAACGACTAATGCCTAAACTCACCGTAGACGGTATTGAGGTCGAGGTCCCCGCCGGCGCGACTGTCCTGCAGGCTTGCGAGATTGCCGGGAAGGAAATTCCGCGGTTCTGCTATCATGAGCGGCTGTCGATCGCGGGCAATTGCCGCATGTGCCTGGTCGAAGTGAAGCCCGGGCCGCCAAAGCCGCAGGCGTCATGCGCGCTGCCAGCCGCCGATGGGCAGGAGGTGCTGACCGCGTCGCCGATGACGAAGAAAGCACGCGAAGGGGTGATGGAATTCCTCCTCATCAACCATCCGCTGGACTGTCCGATCTGCGATCAGGGCGGGGAATGCGACCTGCAGGATCAGGCGCTGAACTACGGGCGTGGGCGCTCGCGCTATCAGGAGAATAAGCGCGCGGTTACCGAGAAATATATGGGGCCCATCATCAAAACGGTGATGACCCGCTGCATTCACTGCACGCGCTGCGTACGTTTCGCCGAGGAAGTCGCGGGCGTTGAGGAAATCGGCGCGATCGGCCGCGGCGAGAATATGCAGATCACGACCTATCTGGAAAAGGCGGCGACGTCGGAACTCTCCGGTAATGTCATCGACCTGTGTCCGGTCGGCGCGCTGACCTCCAAGCCTTACGCCTTCGAGGCGCGGCCTTGGGAGCTCGTCAAGACGAATGGCATCGATGTCATGGACGCCGTCGGCGCGAACGTGCGCTACGATGCGCGCGGACCGCAGATTCTGCGCGTGCTGCCGCGCGTGAATGACGATGTGAACGAGGAATGGATCAGCGACAAGGCACGTTACGGCCCGCTCGGCCTGATGAAGCGCCGCCTCGATACGCCTTGGGTACGCAAGGACGGCCGTCTCCAGAAAGCCAGCTGGAATGAGGCGTTTGGCGCGATCAAGGCCGGTCTGGCGGGCGCGTCCGGCGATCAGATTGCCGCGATCGCCGGTGATCTGCTGGACGTTGAAAGCATGGTCGCCATGAAGGATCTGCTCGGCACGCTTGGTTCATCGCGGCATGAATGCCGTCAGGACGGCGCACAGATTGGCGGCGAATTTTCCGCCGACCGTGGCAGCTACCTGTTTAACACTGGCATTGCGCCGCTTGAAACAGCAGACGTTATCCTGCTGATCGGCGCCAATCCGCGCTGGGAAGCGCCACTCGTGAACACGCGGATTCGCAAGGCGGTCCGGAAGGGCGGTGCCAGGGTGTTTGCCATTGGGCCGGAAGTCGACCTGACCTATGCGGTGGAATGGCTTGGCGATACGCCCGCAAAACTGGGACGCGTACCAAAGGAACTGTCAGAAGCGCTATCCGCCGCTGAACGTCCCGCGATCATCGTCGGGGCAGGGGCGCTTGCCCGCGCCGATGGCGGCGCGATCCTGGCCAAGGCGCACGGCCTTGCCGCGCGTTCGGGTGCGTTTCGCGACGACTGGGCTGGATTTGGCGTTCTACATGATGCCGCCGCCCGTGTGGGCGGCCTGGATATTGGCTTCACGGCAGAGGGCGGCGTCGATGCCATCCTGTCCGATGCCGAGAATGGCGCGCTGAAGGCGCTGTTCCTACACGGCGCGGACGAGATCGACACGGGACCGCTTCCGGGCGTGTTCAAGGTCTATATCGGACATCACGGCGACCAGGGCGCGCACGTGGCGGACGTCATTCTTCCCTCGGCAAGTTTTGCCGAGAAGTCCGGCACCTATGTGAACATGGAAGGACGCGTGCAGCGATCCGGCCGCGCGGTATTCCCGCCAGGTGACGCGCGGGAGGACTGGGCGATCCTGCGGGCGCTGTCCGATATGCTGGGCAAGGCACTGCCTTATAACGACCATGACGCCTTGCGGGCCCGTATCGCAGGCGAGTGGGCGCATCTGGCGGATGTGGATCTGCCGGCGACACCCTCCCGGGATGTGAAGATCACGAGTGACGGCAAGATCGGCGATGCGCCGTTCAGCTATTCGGTCGGGAATTTCTACATGACGAACCCGGTCGCGCGCGCGTCCGAAGTGATGCAGGACTGTGCGGCTGTCATTCTTGGCGATGGCGACGCGCTGCAGGAGGCTGCGGAATAATGGTCGAGGCATTTCAGAACTCGTTCCTTGGGCCTTATGTCGGTTATGTCGCGGCCTATGTGATCCTGATCCTCGCGATCGTACTGCCGCTGCTGATCGGTGTGGCCTATGCCGTTTACGCCGACCGCAAGATCTGGGCGGCCGCGCAGATGCGGCGCGGTCCGAACGTCGTCGGGCCGTGGGGCCTGCTGCAGAGTTTCGCCGATGGACTGAAGGTGTTCCTGAAGGAAACCATCATTCCCGCGGGCGCGAACAAGGGTGTCTTTCTCCTCGCGCCGATCATCATGTTTACCGTGGCGCTGCTTGGCTGGGCGGTCATTCCGTTTAGTGCGGAAATGGTGCTGGCCGACATCAATGTCGGCATCCTCTATATCTTTGCGGTCTCGTCGCTGGGCGTGTACGGCATCATCATGTCAGGGTGGGCATCGAACAGTAAATACCCGTTTCTCGGCGGTTTGCGTTCGGCGGCTCAGATGGTGTCTTATGAAGTCTCCATCGGCTTCATCATCATCACCGTCGTCCTTTGGGCGTCGTCATTCAACCTGAACGACATCGTGCTGAGCCAGAAGGGCACCATTCTGGGCATCATCAACATGCACATGTTCAACCCGCTGCTGTTCCCGATGTTCATCATGTTCTTCATCTCCGCACTGGCGGAGACGAACCGCCCGCCCTTCGACCTTCCCGAGGCGGAGGCGGAACTCGTTGCCGGGTACCAGACCGAATACAGCTCAATGGCGTTCGCGCTGTTCTGGCTCGGCGAATATGCCGCCATCCTGCTGATGTGCGCGCTGATGAGTGTATTGTTCCTCGGCGGCTGGCTGCCGCCCTTCGACTGGGCACCGCTCTATGTGATCCCCGGCGCGATCTGGCTGATCCTGAAGATCTGCTTCCTGTTCTTCCTGTTCGCCTGGGTCTTCGCCACCGTCCCGCGTTTCCGCTACGACCAGCTGATGCGCCTGGGCTGGAAAGTCTTCCTGCCCCTCAGCCTGTTCTGGGTGGTCGTGGTATCGGGATATCTAATGTTCTTTACGGATAAGTTCGCATGAGTTTCGCACAAGCCGCCAAGTCACTCCTCCTTCTCGAATTTGTTAAGGGCATGGGGTTGACGCTGAAATATATGTTCAGGCCGAAGGCGACGCTGAACTACCCCTATGAGAAGGGCCCGCAGTCACCGCGCTTCCGGGGCGAACATGCCCTGCGCCGCTACCCGAACGGCGAGGAGCGCTGCATTGCGTGCAAGCTGTGCGAGGCGGTCTGTCCTGCGCAAGCAATCACCATCGAAGCGGAACCGCGCGAAGATGGCTCGCGCCGGACGACACGCTACGACATTGATATGACGAAGTGCATTTTCTGCGGTTTCTGTCAGGAGGCGTGTCCGGTCGACGCGATCGTCGAGGGGCCGAACTTCGAATATTCCACGGAAACGCGCGAAGAACTGATCTACGACAAGCACAAACTGCTGGAGAATGGCGAGCGCTGGGAACCGGCGCTGGCTGCGAATCTTGCGGCGGATGCGGCCTATCGTTAGGGGCGCGACAGGTTTCGGTGGCTAACCAGCCACCATCTCTAGCATCCCGAGCGCAGTCGAGGGACGCACGATGCGGAAACAGGTGTTTCGTAAGGCAATGGTGCGTCCCTCGACTGTGCTCGGGATGATGAACATACGATGTGACGGCAACTGGCGCATCGAACAGAGAATTAGGGGCGAGTGTACCGTTGGTTGAAGCAATCATCTTTTACATGCTGGCGGGCATCATTCTCCTTTCGGGAACCGCCGTCATCCTGTCGCGCAATCCGGTGCACAGCGTGCTGTGGCTGATCCTCGCCTTCTTCAACGCGGCGGGCCTGTTCCTGATGCTGGGGGCGGAGTTCCTCGCGATGATTCTGGTGATCGTCTATGTCGGCGCGGTCGCGGTGCTGTTCCTGTTCGTCGTCATGATGCTGGACATCGATTTTGCGAAGCTGCGCGAGGGCTTTGTCAGTTATCTGCCTTTCGGCCTGATCCTGGCCGGCGTCCTTGCCGCCGAACTGATCGTGGCGGCAATGGCGGCCGTTGTTGTCGGCAGCCCGGGTGAACCCGTGGCGCCCGTGATTGCCGCGGCGGCGGACGTGTCGAACACCGAGGCGCTCGGCGCGCTCATCTATACGAAATACGCCTATGTTTTTCAGGCGTCCGGCATGGTTCTGCTGACGGCGATGATCGGGGCCATCGTGCTGACGCATCGCCAGCGTTCAGGCGTGAAGCGGCAGAATATCGGACAGCAGGTTGCGCGGCGTCCCGAGGATGCCGTTATCATCACCAAACCGGGCGTCGGGCAGGGGGTGGAGCTGTGATCGGCCTTTCCCACTATCTGACCGTCGCGGCGATCCTGTTCGTGCTGGGTGTGCTTGGCATCATTCTCAACCGCAAGAATGTCATTGTCATCCTGATGTCGATCGAGCTGATCCTGCTGGCGGTGAACATCAACATGGTTGCGTTCTCCAGCTATCTTGGTGACCTGACCGGGCAGATTTTCGGGATGTTCATCCTGACCGTCGCGGCGGCCGAGGCGGCCATCGGTCTTGCGATCCTCGTCCTCTATTTCCGCAACCGCGGCACCATCGCGGTCGACCAGATCAACCAGATGAAGGGGTGATGGACGTGCAGAATATTGCCATCATTCCCTCCCCCGCAAGCGGTGGAGCGGCGAAACTGTAATGCTGAATATTATCGTATTCCTGCCGCTTCTGGCTGCGCTGATCGCCGGACTTGGCAATCGCGCGCTTGGCAATGTCGCCGCGAAGTCGGTCACGACGGGCAGCCTGTTCGTCAGCGCAGCACTGTCATGGCTGCTGTTCTTCCAGGTCGGTTTTGGCGATACGTCCTACACACAGCCGGTGTTCGAATGGTTCCGGTCCGGTGACCTGGTCATCAACTGGGCACTGCGCCTCGATACGCTGACGGCTGTCATGCTGATCGTCATCACGACGGTCTCGGCGCTCGTGCACCTGTACAGCTGGGGCTATATGGCGGAAGATCCGGATCAGCCGCGTTTCTTCGCCTATCTCAGCCTGTTCACCTTCGCGATGCTGATGCTGGTGACGGCGGATAACCTCGTACAGATGTTCTTTGGCTGGGAAGGTGTTGGTCTCGCCTCCTACCTTCTCATCGGCTTCTGGTATCACAAGCCCAGCGCAAACGCCGCCGCGATCAAGGCGTTCGTCGTCAACCGCGTTGGCGATTTTGGCTATTCGCTCGGCATCTTCGGTATTTTCCTTGTGTTCGGCACGACGGACCTGTCGCTGATCAACGAAACCGCTGGAGAATTTCAGGGCCGCACATTTGAATTTCTTGGCTATCAGGTCGACATCCTGACGACGCTCTGCCTGCTGCTGTTCGTCGGCGCGATGGGCAAATCGGCGCAGCTTGGCCTGCATACCTGGCTGCCGGATGCCATGGAGGGGCCGACCCCCGTCTCCGCCCTGATCCACGCCGCCACCATGGTGACGGCAGGTGTTTTCATGGTCTGCCGCATGTCACCGCTGTTCGAGGCCGCGCCCGCGGCGCTGACCGTGGTGACCTATGTCGGGGCCGCCACCGCGCTGTTCGCCGCGACGGTTGGCACGGTGCAAACCGACATTAAGCGTGTCATCGCCTATTCGACCTGCTCACAGCTAGGGTATATGTTCTTCGCTGCCGGTATCGGTGCCTATGGCGCGTCGATGTTCCACCTGACGACGCATGCCTTTTTCAAGGCGCTGCTGTTCCTGGGCGCGGGCAGCGTGATCCATGCCATGCATCACGAACAGGACATGCGCTATTATGGCGGCCTGCGGAAGGAAATTCCGTTCACCTTCTACACGATGCTGATCGGCACGCTGGCCATTACCGGTGTCGGCATTGTCGGCGTGTTCGGCTTTGCGGGCTTCTATTCCAAGGATCTCATCATCGAGAGCGCGTTCGCCGCCGGTTCCGAAGCGGGTTATGTCGCCTTCGCCGTTGGTGTCTTTGCCGCGCTGCTGACGAGTTTCTATTCCTGGCGGCTTATGTTCCTGACGTTCTGGCAGACGCCGCGCTGGAACGAGTCGGAGCATATCCGCCACGTCACACATAGCGAGGACAGGACCGGCACCGGCGGCTACAAACCGCATGAAAGCCCGATGACGATGCTGATTCCGCTTGGCGTGCTGTCGGTCGGTGCGGTTTTCGCTGGCTATGCGCTTTACTACCCCTTCTCGGGAGAGGAGCAGGGTGCGGCCTTCTGGAATGGCAGCATCGCATTCAATGTCGAGCTGATGGCGGCGGCGCATCATGTGCCGCTGTGGGTCAAGCTGGCATCCACCGTGGCCATGCTGACGGGTCTCGCCGTCGCGCTGGTTTACTACATTTGGAAGCCGCACAAGCCGGCGGCCTTTGTCGAGCAGTTCCGCAGTCTGCACGCCTTCCTGATGCGCAAATGGTATTTCGATGAGCTGTATCACTATCTGTTCATTGTCCCGTCGCTCTGGTTTGGCCGGGTGTTCTGGAAACGCGGCGATCAGGGGACGATCGACCGTTTCGGCCCGAATGGCGCGGGCTGGCTTGTCGAGCGCGGTGCCGGCGTCGCGCGCCGCCTGCAATCCGGATATCTCTATAATTATGCACTTGTCATGCTGATCGGCCTTGCCGCCGCCGCCGCCTGGTTCCTGCCGCGCGCGATGGGGGGCGAATAATGCCAATCCTTTCCATCATGATCCTGCTGCCACTGCTGGCCGGTGCGGCGATGCTCATCTGGCCGGGCAGTGAAGCCGCGCGGGCAGGCGCGGCGCGCTTGGCCGCGCTCGGCACGACGCTCACCATGTTCGTGCTGGGCATCATCCTGTGGCTGGGCTTTGACCTGAATATCGGCGGTTTCCAATATCGTGAGAATGTCGCGCTGTTCGGCACGTTCTTCTCCTGGTCGCTTGGCATTGACGGAATCAGCCTGGTGCTCATCATGCTCAGCGTGTTCCTGATGCCGATCTGCATCCTTGCGAGCTGGGACAGCATCAAGACGCGCGTGCCGGAATATATGGCCGCGTTCCTGTTGATGGAGGCGCTGATGATCGGCGTCTTTGCGGCAACCGACATGTTCCTGTTCTATGTGATGTTCGAGGCGGGCCTCATTCCGATGTACCTGATTATCGGCATCTGGGGCGGCGCGGAGCGCATCTACGCCAGCTACAAGTTCTTCCTCTACACGCTGCTCGGCTCGGTGCTGATGCTGCTGGCGATGATGTACATGGTGAATGTCGCCGGAACGACGGACATCCCGTCGCTGATGTCGTACGATTTCGATCCCGATGTGCAGTTCTGGCTGTGGCTCGCCTTCTTCGCCAGCTTTGCGGTGAAGATGCCCATGTGGCCCGTGCACACATGGCTGCCCGATGCGCATGTGCAGGCACCGACCGCCGGCTCGGTGATCCTGGCGGGTGTGCTTCTTAAAATGGGCGGCTACGGCTTTATCCGCTTCTCGCTGCCGATGTTCCCCGACGCGAGTGTCGATCTGGCCTGGGTCGTCTGGGGGCTGTCGATGATCGCGGTCGTCTACACCAGCCTTGTCGCGCTGGTGCAGGAGGACATGAAGAAGCTGATCGCCTATTCATCCGTCGCGCATATGGCGTTCGTCACCGTCGGCCTGTTCGGCTTCAACCAGCAGGCCATTGAAGGCTCGATCGTCGTCATGCTGTCGCACGGCCTGGTATCGGGCGCGCTCTTCCTGTGCGTCGGGGTCGTCTACGACCGGCTGCACACACGTGAGATTTCGAAATATGGCGGTGTCGCGAATGTGATGCCGAAATACGCCATATTGTTCATGCTGTTCACAATGGCGAGCGTCGGCCTGCCGGGAACAAGTGGTTTTGTCGGCGAATTCAT
Source organism: Pacificimonas pallii (assembly GCF_019204005.1). Classification (GTDB taxonomy): domain Bacteria; phylum Pseudomonadota; class Alphaproteobacteria; order Sphingomonadales; family Sphingomonadaceae; genus Pacificimonas; species Pacificimonas pallii. The sequence goes on from NZ_JAGSPA010000002.1 coordinate 549,593, forward strand.
GGTCATGCTGGGCGCGTTTCAGGCCTCGACCTGGGCGGTGTTCATTATCTGCACCGGCATCATTCTCGGTGCGGCCTACATGCTCCTTCTGTATCGCCGGGTCGCATTTGGCGTCATCACCAATGAAGCCGTGAAGACGATGAAGGATCTCAGTCCGCGCGAATATGCCTGCCTGCTGCCGATTGCGGGGGCCGTCCTGTGGATGGGCGTCGCTCCGAATGTCTTTATCGACCCTGTGCGCCAGCCGGTTGCCCAGATCGTCGCGCGCCTCGCCGCCGCCGACGCACCGCAGCAGCGGATTGTCGATGCTCTCCCCGCAGCCGCGCCGACAGCCGAACCCATAGAACAGACTGAAGCCGCGGAATGATCATGCAGCCAATCGCAGAATCCATTGGTATCGCCGCGCCCGAACTGGTGCTGGCAACGGGGGCCATGGTCCTTTTGATGCTGGGTGTGTTTCGCGGCAATCGCAGCCTGCACGGCCTCACCTATGGCGGTGTGATCATCTATGCGATTGCGGGTTTCGCGCTGCTCGGCGATGCCCAGAGCGAGCTGGCCTTTGACGGTCTTTATATCGCCGATGATTTCAGCGCCTATCTGAAGGTGCTGATCTTCGCAGCCGCGGCGATCTGCAGCATTATCGCGCTGCCCTATCTGGTGCGGGCGCGGTCCGATAAATTCGAATATCCCGTACTGATCATGCTGGGCGCGCTCGGCATGTCGATGATGGTGTCGGCGAACGACCTCCTGTCGCTTTATATCGGTCTGGAACTGCAAAGCCTTGCCGCCTATGTGCTCGCCGCGTTTCATCGCAACGAAGCCTCGTCATCGGAGGCGGGCCTTAAATATTTCGTCCTTGGCGCGCTCGCGTCCGGCATTCTCCTATATGGTGTCAGTCTGGTTTACGGCTTTACGGGGACCACCGATTTCCGCTTATTGCAGGTGGCCGTGACCGAAACGCCCGCCGTCGGCACGGTCATAGGGTTGGTGTTCATCCTCGCCGGCCTGGCCTTCAAGGTAAGCGCGGTGCCGTTCCACATGTGGACACCGGACGTCTACCAGGGTGCGCCGACACCGGTTGCCGCGTTCTTTGCGTCCGCGCCAAAGGCGGCCGCGATGGGGCTCCTCGTGCGTGTCTGCATGGACGCGTTTGGCGGGATGATGTCCGAATGGCAGCAGATTATCGCTTTCATGGCCATCGCGTCCATGGTTCTGGGGGCGGTCGGTGCCATTGGGCAGCGCAGCATCAAACGCCTGCTGGCCTATTCCTCGATCAACAATATCGGCTTTGCGCTGATCGGCCTCGCCGCCGCATCGGAGCTCGGCATTTCAGGCGTGCTGTTCTACATGGCGATTTACCTGCCGATGACGATTGGCGCGTTTCTGGTCGTGCTGTCGCTGCGCGGTGCCGACGGCAGGCCGCTCGACACGATGAATAGTCTGAAGGGCCTGTCGAAGACGCGGCCCGGCCTTGCCATCGCCCTTCTTATCTTCATGTTCTCGCTGGCGGGCATTCCGCCGCTATTCGGCTTCTGGCCAAAATTCGCCGTGTTCAACGCCGCCATCGACGCGGAAATGTACGTCCTGGCGGTGATTGGCGTCGTGACGTCGGTCGTCGGCGCCTTCTACTATCTGCGCATCATCAAGCTTGCCTATTTCGATGAGCCGGAAGGCACGGTCCTGCCGCAGGAAAGCCGTGTGAACGGCGCGCTGCTCGCAGGCATCGCGGTCTTCTGCTCCCCGCTCGGTCTGTTCCTGATGGGTCCGATTACCGTGGCGGCCGCGCGGGCCGCCAGGGCCATGCTGACATTTTGACGGCGCCTGTAACGCCGCCAGACATCGTCCATCTGGCGGAAGTCGGCAGCACCAATGACTGGATCGCGGCCGCCGCGGCGCGGGGCGATCCGGATGGTCTTTGGGTGCAGGCCGATATTCAGACCGCCGGACGCGGCCGGCGCGGGCGTCACTGGACGAGCGAGGGCGGCAATCTGTTCGCCAGCACGCTCGTTCGCCCCGCAGCCGGTGAACCGCCGCCGCAGCAACTCAGTTTCGTCGCTGCGCTCGCCCTTTACGATACCGCGCGCGCGTATATTGCCTCCGAACGCCTGTCGCTGAAATGGCCGAATGACCTGATGCTCGATGGAATCAAATGCGCAGGCATTCTGGTTGAGGGCAGGGACGGCTGCATCATTATCGGTATCGGTGTGAATCTGTCGCATCATCCTGAGGGGACGGAGCGTCCCGCGACCTCATGGCCCGCTCGCGGTGTGCTCGCTCCCCCGACGCGAGAGGTTGCCAATGGTCTTGCGCGCACATTCGCGGCCCGGCGGCGTCAATGGCGTGAGACGGGCTTCGCGGCCACGCGCACTGACTGGCTGAAACAGGCGCACGCCCTTGGCCAGCAGATCGAGGCGCGCATCGGCGATGAAACGCATGTCGGTATCTTCGAAACCATTTCCGACGACGGCGCACTGATCCTCAATCAAGGCGAAGCGGGCCGAAGGCTTATCCATGCGGGCGAGGTATTCGGCCTTTAAACGGCAGCATTCCTCGCATTATGCTTGCTATTGCAAATGGCATCTGGCTACACGCTGCGAAACCGGATCGGCCGGATATGACCTCGGGGGGAGTCGTATGTGCGATCGTGAAATTCGCGACTGGTGCGCGCGCTGGTCAGAGCAGGTTCGCAGACGCGATATCGCGGGGGGACAAAAGCTGTTCTGCGACGACGTCGTCGCATTCGGGACGCGCAACCGGATCATGCACGGCCTCGATGAATTGGCCCGGCTTCAATGGACGCCGACCTGGAACGCGACGTCGGATTTCACGATCCATGACGAGAGCGTGTTTATCAGCGTATCGAATGACGGTCACAGTGCCTGGCTCGCTGGTCTGTGGTCCAGCACGGGAATCGCGGACGATGGCACGACCTTTCCGCGCGGCGGCCGGGTCACATTGGCGTTCCGGAAGGACGGGAACGGTGCGTGGCTGTGTGTGCACTCGCATCTCTCCGACCAGCCGTCGCCGGACCTTTAGGCCGGACAGGTGAGCGCCAAAGCGACTTTTCTTGTCTGGAGGCGGCATGGCCGCGGCTTCGTCAACCTGCTCGCCGACTGGACACCGGATCTTCAGGGCCGGATCGACATTCTTCATTATGACGACATCCTGAAAACACAGGAGATATCAGCCCATCCTCTGGTGATCTTCAGCGATATCGACTGGCTGGCGAAGGATGAACTGGCGACCGCGATTCGCATGGCGGATCGGCTGATTCTGGACGGACACAGGGTATTGAACCATCCTGCGGCGTTCGTCGGACGGCTCCCCCTGCTGAACCGGCTGCACGAGGCTGGCTTCAACGAGTTCAAGGCGTGCAGGATGACCGACCTGCGAAGCCTTTCGCGCCTTCGTTACCCTGCCTTCGCACGGGACGAGGTCGCGCATTCGGGCGCGCTTTCCGGGCTCGTAAATGGTCCGGTGCCCTTACTTTCCAGCGTCGCCCGGCGCATCGTGCGCCACGGGACCAAGGGGCTGCTCGCTGTTGAATATCAGAATATGGCCGATCCGGAGACGGGTCTTATCAGGAAATATTCATATATGCGCGTCGGTGACCAGTACATCCCGAGGCACCTGTTCGTCAGCCGGGAGTGGGTGATCAAATATGCCGATGTGATGTCGGAAGACATCCTGCAGATGGAAATGGACTTCATTCAGTCGTCCGATTTCCTCACCCAGGTGAAGCCCGTCTTCAGAATGGCCGGGATTGAATATGGCCGTATCGACTTTTCAGTGCGCAGGTCCGACGGTCGTCTTCAGGTTTGGGAAATCAACTCCAATCCTTCCATCGCGCCGCCGCGCAGCGACGTCGGAAAGAACAGGATCGCACCGCAGGAACTGGCGACGCGCAATCTCGCAAAGGCGCTCATCGCGGAAATGGACGGGGCGGCAATCTGAAAGGCTTGCGCAACCCGCCCGCGCGCGCTTTGACACCCGCTTACACGAAGATCTACGCCAAAGGGGGCCTCGGCATGCTGCTCGCCATTGATGTCGGCAATACCAACACCGTCTTTGCGCTGATCGATCAGGGCGAGATCCTGCATCGCTGGCGCATATCGACCCATGCGCAGCGGACATCGGATGAGTATCTCGTCTGGCTGACACAGTTGATGGACATCGCCGAACGCGGCGGCAGCCGCATCGCGAACCTGACGATCGACCGCGTGATCATCGCGACGGTCGTGCCGCCAACCCTGTTCAACCTGACGCGGCTTGCCCGTACGCATTTGAACGTCGCGCCCATTACCGTCGGTCCTGACCTGGATCTGGGTGTCGGCGTCGATGTGCCAAATCCAAAGGAGGTTGGTGCGGACCGCCTGGTGAACAGCGCGGCTGCGTTTCACGAACATGGTGACGGGCTTATCATCGTGGATTTCGGGACGGCGACCACCTTCGACGTCGTGCTGAACGGTGCCTATTCCGGCGGGGCGATTTCGCCCGGTATCAATCTGGCCGTGGACGCGCTTTACGCGGCATCCGCGCAGCTGCCGCGGATCGCGGTCGCACCGCCCGAGGACGGCAGGGCGCTCGCCACCGGAACCGTCAATGCGATGCAGTCCGGCATCTTTTTTGGCTATGTTGGTCTGATCGACGGGCTATGCAGGCGTATTGCCGCAGAAGCGGGGCGAGACATGAAGGTCATTGCGACCGGCGGGCTGGCCACCATATTCTTGGAACATAGTGAAATGATCAGCGAGGTCGATATCGACCTGACCGTGAAGGGTCTGATGCTGATCGAACAGAGGAATTCCGTTTGACCCCAAAAAAAGAACTGATCTTCCTGCCGCTCGGCGGTTCAGGAGAGATCGGCATGAATGTTAACCTGTATGGCTGTGACGGCAAATGGATCATGGTCGATCTCGGCATGACGTTCAGCGATCCGCAATATCCCGGCATCGAACTCGTCCTGCCTGATCTGGAGTTCATCGAGGCGCGGCGCAAGGATCTGCTCGGCGTGGTGCTGACACACGCGCATGAGGATCATATCGGCGCGATCCCGTACCTGATTTCGGAACTTAACGTTCCTCTCTATGCCACTCCATTTACAGCAGGACTGATCCGCAAGAAGCTGGAAGAGGAAGGTCTGGACAAGGACATCAAGCTGCACGTCATCGAGAATGATGGGAATGTCGAACTTGGCCCCTTCAACTGCCGCTACGTGCCGCTGGCGCACTCCATTCTGGAGGGCAATGCGCTGGTTATCGAGACGCCTTACGGCAAGATATTCCACACGGGCGACTGGAAGCTGGACGAGACGCCCGTCACCGGCGAACCGGCCAGCCCGGAAGAACTGACCGCGATTGGCGATGAGGGCATTCTCGCGCTCGTGGGGGACAGCACCAATGTCTTCAACCCCCGCGCCAGCGGCAGCGAGCAGGGCGTCCGCGAGGGTCTGGAGGACGTTGTCCGCAAGCAGAAAGGCCGCGTGGTCATCACGACGTTCGCCTCCAATGTCGGCCGTGTGAAGACGATTGGCGAGGTTGCGAAGGCCACGGGCCGCGAACTGCTGATGGTCGGCCGCTCGCTCCATCGTATCGTCGAAGTGGCGCAGGCGAACGGCTATCTGACTGATTTTCCAAAGTCGATCCGCGAGGATGACGCCATGAAGCTGCCGCGGGGAAAGCTGCTGATCCTGTCGACGGGTACACAGGGCGAACCCCGCGCCGCGCTCAGCCGGATCGCCGAGGGCAGCCATCCCCGCGTACGGCTGGAAACCGGCGATACCGTGATCTATTCCTCAAAGGAAATCCCCGGAAACGAAGTCGGTATCGCCATTGTGCAGAACGCATTGGCACGGGCAGGGGTGAACATCATCACCGAGCGGCAGGCGCATGTGCACGTCTCCGGCCACCCCGGCATTCCGGAACTGGAGAAAATGTACGGCTGGATCCGCCCGGAAATCAGTGTGCCGGTCCACGGCGAGCAGCGCCACATGGAAGCGCATGCGAAGCTTGCGAAACGCCTGAAAGTGCCCAGGCAGGTGGTCCCGAATAATGGCACGGCCATCCGGCTTGCCCCGAACGGCCCTGAAATTGTCGAACATGTCCCGCATGGACGGCTTGTGCTGGACGGCGATGTGATCATTCCTGCCGACGGTCAGACGATCGTCGAGCGTCGGCGGCTCGCGCATAACGGATATATTGCCGTGACGCTGCCGCTCAGGTCGGGAAAGCTCGCCGCAAAGCCCGTTCTTCACGTGCAGGGCGTCCCGGTCGAGGACGACATGGACGATTTTCTCAGCGAATGTACTGAGGCCATTGAAAATGCCATAAAAAAAGGCAAATCGAAATCGGCGGAAACGGTGGCGGAGGCTGTCCGTATGGGCGTTCGCCGCCTGGCGCGGGAATGGACGGGCAAAAAGCCGATCACCGAAGTCCAGATCGTCGAGGTTTAGCCTATGGGTATCGGAAGCGCTTTTGCGGTATATTTGCTGATCTGGATGGTGACGCTGTTCGTCGTGCTTCCGTTCGGTGTCCGGACGCCGTCGGACGAGGGGCGGGACGCCGTGACCGGGCATGCCGACAGCGCGCCCATCCGTCCGATGCTGGCGAAGAAGCTGCTGTGGAATTCGGTCCTGTCCGCTATCATCTTCGGCCTGCTATGGCTCAACTACAAGCTGGGCTGGATCACGCCGGACATGTTGCCATCCTATTGAACGGACAGGGTTCGCGCTTTGCGCGCCAGCCTTATGACCGTAGCGCCCAACACCGCCCGTCCTGGTCCGGTCAAAGGCCCGGCATGATAGGCCTTGCAACGCGGCGGTGACAGGAGACGCCAGGTGAGGCGCTGACCCTGCCTAGCTTCGCAGCCGCTCGGTGCTTTGTGCCAATGCCACGTAAAGCCTGCCCACGTCGGAAGAGAGCAAAGCCACCGAAAAGGCGTTGCTGCTGCGGTCTTTCATGACGCGCCGCATCATCGCCTCAAAGTCGTGAATGTAGCGCCGCACGGCGTCCCGGAACTCAGGCTCTTCCTCATAATGACGCGCAATGCTCTTGGCGTCGGCATTCTCGATAAGGCGCGTCGCCTTGCGGGTGAAGACGTTGCGGTCACCCTCCTGATACTGCCGCCACGCGGATTCCGTCACGTCCGTCGACAGCACCTTGGTGATATCGATGGCGTTGGAGTTCAGCGCCTCGATTAACAGGTTCGATTGTTCCGCCAGGTCGTTTTTCTGCGCCCGGTCGAGATGCTCATCAGCTTCCTGCACGCGGGCCTCGATCGCCGCAGCCGTTTCGGCAACCGAAACAAGCGAGCGCGACAGGCGTTCCGCCGCGGCGCTGGCCGCCTCCGCAGACCGGTTGCTGATGGCCTCCATCTCGCCGATCTGCTGCGTGACCGGGGCAAAGGTCGCGGCGTGAACAGCATCGCCGCTCGCCTTTCCAAGGGCTTCGACAGCTTCATCGACAACGCCGCCAAGCGTTGCGCGTACGGTTTCCGAAGCCTGCGCGGCCACCTCGCGCACGCGGCCGAGCGTATCGATCAACTGCGATGCCGAGGCGAGCGCGGTATCCTCCGCCATCCTCTGGGTTTCGCCAAGCGAAGCGGCGGCGTCGGCAAGGTCGCTGCGCAGCCGCGCGGTACTGTCTTCCAGCGCGCCCTGTGCCTTCTCGACATCGGATATGGACGCGGCGACTTCGTGACGTGCATTGCCAATGGGTCCGGTAAGTGCGCCGGCCGTTTCCGAAAGGCGGCTGAGATCGGATTCCAGCTGCGCGATATCCGCGCGCAGTTTTCCGAGATGAGCGTCACTGTCGCTGCCGATCTCGGGCAGGCGCCGGGTGAGCGTGTCGATGGACTCGCCAAGTCCCGCGCGGATGGAGGCGATATTTTCGGACAGCTCATTCGCCAGCTCCTTGTGGCGGAGCAGCGGTGCACCGACCGCGTCCGCCTCGCCCTGCAGCCAGGCCATGCGGCCCTCCATCGTCGTCACGAGCGCGGTCAGGCCATCGCCAAGGCCGGCGAGCCTGCCTTCGATGCTGCCAAGGCCGTCTTCGGCGCGGGTGAACAGGCCGGCGCTTGCCTCGTCCTGCGCGCGAAAGCCCTCCTCCAGCCGCTCGCTGCGTTCGCTAAGCGCGCGAAGGCGGCCCTCAATGGCGTCACCGGCGGCATTGCCGGTCTGATTCAGCTCCAGATTCGCCGCCTCGACTGCCGAACGCAGCGCTTCGGCCTGTGCCGTGATCCCCTCACGGCTCTGCTCAAGGGCGCTGGCGGCGCGATGCAGGACGTCGTCCACCTTGGCCGTCATATCGTCGGCCTGTTCGCGCATCTGCGCCTCCACATCGCGGGCTGTGGTGTCGATATGGGTCAGCAGCTGATTGGCATCGTCGGCGCGCTGCAGCGCCTGTTCGTGGGCCCGGCGCCCGCTCTCATCCAGCGCGGAAAATCGGTCTTCCAGCGCGCTCAGGCGTTCGTTCACACCATCCACATAGCCGGTTAGCGACTGGCCGATCCGGTCGGTGCGTTCGGCGGCGTCCGGCAGCAGGTCGGCCAGGCCGACAAAGCGCGCATGGGTCTCCTCTCCCCGCTCGGCAAGCGCGGTGACAAGCAGGTCCAGTCGTTCGCGGTCCTCGTTCAGAGTCCCCGACATGGCGCGGGCCGTATCGGCGGCGCGTGATGTCGTCTCCTCGAATGCGGCGCCGTGGCGGGCAAGGCCGCTGCCCAATGTATCGAGCCTTTCCTCGACGGCCACCAGCAACCTGTCGATCCCATCGACCTGGCCGCGCACGCTTGCCGCGCTTTCGGAAAAGCGCGCCTCCGCGGCCTCCAGTCTGGCGAGTGTCTCCCGGCCTCGCCCGGGGTCGATCCGCGCGACGACCAGAGCGATCAGCCAGACCGCCGTCAGCGGTGCGAACACCCCGGCGGAAATGGCGGCCCATTCCGTCAAAGTGACGTCACTCAATGGTATTTCCTGTAAAATCAGCCAGAACAGGGCGGCGACCGCCGCAAGCCATGCGATGGAAAGCAATCCGGCGAACCACAGCACCTTTGCGCCCCGACCGCCGCTGACGGCATCATCCGCGTCGAAATCATCACTTTGCTCAAAACCCGACATCGACATGGCCATAGGCCGCATTTCCACTTCGCCTGGCGCCTCGTCGGCATCGGTTTCAATCAAATTGTCGGGCTGCGTTGCCATGAACTCAATTTCCGCATATCTGGATATTTACCACGTCATCCTAACAGCGGCTGCTGCTGCATGACAGGCCAGAGTCTCCCCACCGGCACTCCATATTCGAGGTTTCATGCGACAGGCGCACTGAATTATGGTTTCGACGGCGATTTACGACATTGCGGGCGGCGACCCCGCGATCATGGAGAAACTCCTGTCGGAGTTTCGCATATCGATCATGAAATCGGTCGAGCTGCTGTCGAAATCCACGACGCCCACGGAATGGTGCGATCGCGGTCACCGGCTGAAGGGCGGCGCGCTTGCCATTGGCGCGGAGCGCCTCGCCGCCGTGGCCGCGAAAATAGAAAGGGGCGATCTGGCCGGTCCCGAAGCGCTCGCCAGGGTTGAGGACGCGCTTCAGGCCGACCTGCCGGAAGATTAGGTCGCCTCGATCGACAGCAGGCTGGCATTGCCGCCCGCACTGGTCGTGTCCACGGTGACGGTCCGCTCCACCGCGAACATCGGCAGATAATGCGGCCCGCCCGCTTTGGGGCCGGTGCCGGAAAGCCGCTCACCGCCAAAAGGCTGGGAACCGACGACCGCGCCCGTCATGGAGCGGTTCACATAAAGGTTCCCGACCCGTGCCCAGCGCGCCACATCCTCCGAAACATCGGCGATGCGGCTGTGCAGGCCCATGGTGAGGCCGTAGCCGCGCGCATTGACGCCTTCGACCGTGCGCGCAAGCGTTCCTGCCTTCCATGTCGCGACATGCAGGATTGGGCCGAACCATTCCTGCTCAAGGTCGTCGGGGGAATCGAGCCGGATCAGCGTCGGCGGAATGAAATTCCCCGCCTCGGGCGCGGCCACATGATGCACCCAGCGGGACTTCATCGATTGCCGGTAGGTTTCGAGCCGCTGCCAGGCATCGCCGTCGATAACGGGACCGATATCCGTTGCGGGATCGGCAGGGTCGCCGACGATCAGCGTGTCCATCGCCCCCTTCAGCATGGTGATGGTCCGGTCGTAAATATCCTCTTGCAGCAGGAGCAGGCGAAGCGCGGAACAGCGCTGGCCCGCCGACAGGAAGGCGCTGGTGACGACATCCTGCACGACCTGTTCCGGCAGCGCGGTCGAATCCACGATCATGGCGTTCAGCCCGCCTGTTTCCGCGATCAAGGGCACGATGGGGCGCGTTGCATCCTCAGCGAGCGTACGCTGGATCGCCTTGGCCGTCCTGGTCGAACCCGTAAAGGCAATGCCCATGACGCGCGGGTCGCCTGTCAGCGCCGCGCCGGTTTCCGCGCCGCCCGGCGCAAGCTGGAGAATATCTGCCGGTATGCCGCACGCATGGGCGAGCGCGACCGCGCGCGCGGCAATGCGCGGCGTCTGCGGTGCCGGTTTGGCGATGACCGCATTCCCGGCGACGACCGCGGCCACGGCCTGTCCCGTGAAGATGGCCAGCGGGAAGTTCCACGGCGCGATGCAACCAAAGACGCCGCGCCCTTCCAGCGTCAGCCGGTTCGTTTCGCCGGTGACACTGGGAAGGTCCTGAGGGGCAAAATCCTGGCATGCCCTGCGGGCGTAATAGCGGCAGAAATCAATGGCCTCGCGGACCTCGGCTACGGCGTCGTCATAGGTCTTTCGGGCCTCGTGCACGCATAGTGAAACGAGCGGCAGCATATCATCCTGCATGCGATCGGCCAGTTTCTCCAGCGCCTCCGCACGGACGCCAACGGGTGCCTGCGCCCATGCCGGTGCCGCCGCCTCGGCGCGGGTGATCATATCAGCGACCTGATCGGCGGATGCCTCGGCCGGAGCGGGCGGCATTTCAAAAGCCTGCACCGCGTCTGCGACGTCATCCAGCGTGCGCGAATCGTCGAGGTCGATGCCAAAGGAATTTGACCGCGCGGGTTCGAAGACGTCCCGTGGATGCGGGATCGACGGATGCGGCGTCAGACCGACGGACTGGATCTTTTCGACAGGATCGGCGAGCAGGTCGTCGACGCTGACGCTCTCATCGGCGAGCTGGTGCACAAAACTGGAATTAGCACCGTTTTCCAGCAGGCGGCGCACGAGATAGGCCAGAAGGTCGCTATGACCGCCGACCGGTGCATAGATGCGGCAGGAATAGCCTTCCTCCTGCACCATGCGGTCGTAAAGGCCCTCGCCCATGCCGTGCAGACGCTGGAACTCGAAATCCTTCTTGCCGCCCGACCATTCCAGGATCGTTGCGACAGTTAAGGCATTGTGGCTTGCGAACGCCGGATAGATGTGCGGCGAATCGAGCATGTCGCGCGCGCAGGCCAGATATGAAACGTCGGTGGCAGGTTTGCGCGTAAATAGCGGATAATCCTCAAGACCTTCCTGCTGGGTGTGTTTGATCTCCGTATCCCAATACGCGCCCTTCACTAGGCGGACGGCAAGCGTTCTGCTCGTTTCCGCGCCCAGTGATTCCGCCCAGTGCACGACGGTGCGTGCGCGCTTCGAATAGGCTTGTATCGCCATCCCCAGGCCGTCCCAGTCGGACAGGGCCTTCGCCCTGGCGGTTTCCGCGATGACGTCGAGCGAGATCTTCAGCCGTTCCGACTCTTCGGCATCGACAGTCAGGCCAATGCCCGCATTCGCTGCCTTCAGGGCAAGATCACGCAGCATCTCGGCAAGGGCAGGGACGCACCGTTCCGCCTGGGATGTCTCGTAGCGGGGATGCAGGGCGGACAGTTTCACCGAAATGGAGTGGTCATGCTTGCGATTGGACGCACCCAGCCGGTCGATCGCGGCGGCATAGGCATCATAATAGCGTTCGGCATCCGCGAAGGTCCTGGCCGCCTCTCCCAGCATGTCAAAGCTTGCCGTGAACCCCTTGTGTTCAGGGCGTTCCATGCGCGTCAGCGCTTCGTCGATATGGCGGCCCATGACGAAAACCTGACCCATGACCCTCATGGCGGCGGCAACCGCGCCGCGCACGAACGGTTCCGATGTGCGGCCGATCAGACGCGTCAGCGCATTCTTTTTCGCATCGTCGCCCACCAGGGCGCGCGTAACGACCAGGCCCCAGGTCGCGCTGTTCACCAGCGGGGAATCGCTTGCGCCCTTGTGATCGTGCCAGTTCGCGCCGCCCAGCTTGTCGGCGATAAGCAGGTCGCGCGTGGAATCGTCCGGCACCCTGAGGAACGCCTCGGCGAGCGCGAGAAGGGCGACACCCTCATCGGTATTCAGCCGGTACTCATGCAGGAATTTCGCGATCCAGCTGTCGCGCTCCGCCGCCTTCAGGTCGGCCAGAAGACCGAGTGCGCGTTCTTCCACCCGGACGCGGGCGGCGGCGTCCAGCCTGGCCGAATCAATGAGGCCCAGCAAAACGTCGCGTTCGGAAGAGCGGTGCAGCCTTCTCATCTCGGCAAGATAGGGGCCGGGGCTGGTGTCAGTCATAGGGTGCAAGTCCTGAAGTAAGGCAATAGGAAGGTCGGGTATTTAACCACATCGAAGGAACACCGCCATGGCCCGAAAAACGCTCACGAAGGAAGAATTCCTGGCAATGACGGGGCAGGAAATCGGGCGCTCGGACTGGATGGAAATCACGCAGGAACGGATCAACCAGTTCGCAGACGCGACAAACGATCATCAGTTCATCCACGTCGATCCCGAGGCGGCGGCGAAGACGCCATTCGGCCAGACAATTGCGCATGGTTTCCTGACATTATCGTTGATTGCTGGCATGGGATTTGAATGCCTTCCCGGTGTCGAAGGGGCGAAGATGGGGGTCAATTACGGTGCCAACAAGATTCGGTTCATGACGCCGGTGAAAAGCGGCAAGCGCGTGCGCGGTATTTTCAAGGTGCAGGAAATCAAGGAACGCGGCCGGGGAATTTTGCAGATGATCTACGATGTGACCGTCGAGATCGAAGACGAAAAAAGGCCGGCGCTGAAGGCCGAATGGATTTCGCTGACCTATGTTTAAGCGCGCCCGCGCAACCATAAGCGCTTACGGATCAACATAAAACCAACGAGGAACACATAATATGCGTGAAGCCGTCATCGTCTCAACCGCCCGCACCCCGATTGGCCGCGCCTATCGCGGTGCGTTCAACAATACCCCGTCGCCGACGCTCGCCGGCCATGCCATCGAACATGCCGTCAGGCGTGCCGGTATCGACGGCGCGGAAGTGGACGACGTTATCGTCGGCGCCGCGATGCAGCAGGGCGTGCAGGGCGGCAATATCGGCCGTAACGCGTCGCTTCGCGGCGGGCTTCCGGTCAGCGTTTCCGGCATGTCTCTCGACCGTCAATGCGCGTCCGGGCTGATGGCGATCGCAACGGCGGCCAAGCAGATCATCGTCGACAATATGCAGGTCGCCATCGGTGCGGGCGTGGAAAGCATTTCCATGGTTCAGACGCCAGAAATGCGCGTCGGCGCGGACCCCGAGCTGCTGGAGATGCATCCGCATATTTACATGCCGATGTTGCAGACTGCCGAGGTCGTGGCCGACCGCTACAATATCAGGCGTGACGTCATGGATGAATATGGCCTGGCCTCGCAGCAGCGTACGGCGGCGGCCCAGGCGGCAGGCAAGTTCGACGATGAAATCGTACCGCTGACCCGCAAGATGATGATGAAGAACAAGGAAACCGGCGAGATCACCGAACATGAGGTGACGCTCGACAAGGATGAAGGCAATCGTCCTGAAACGACGCTGGAAGGCCTGCAGGGACTGAAACCTGTCCTTGGCGATGACAAGACGATCACGGCGGGCAACGCCTCGCAGCTGTCGGACGGCGCCAGTGCATCCGTACTGATGGAGGCAAAGGAGGCCGAGAAGCGCGGCCTGACGCCGCTTGGCCGTTATGTCGGCATAGCGGTTGCCGGTCTTGCGCCTGACGAAATGGGCATTGGGCCGGTTTATGCCGTGCCAAAACTGCTTGAGCAGACCGGCGTCAAAATGGACGAGATCGGCCTTTGGGAACTGAACGAGGCCTTCGCCGTGCAGGTACTCTACTGCCGCGACAGGCTGGGCATTCCCGACGAGCTGCTGAACGTCAATGGCGGCGCGATATCGATCGGCCACCCTTATGGCATGTCAGGTGCCCGCATGACCGGCCACGCCCTGATCGAGGGCAAGCGCCGCGGTGTGAAATATGTCTGCGTGACGATGTGCGTCGGCGGCGGCATGGGCGCAGCGGGACTGTTCGAAGTCCTCTGATATTGATTGTTAATCGGTCAAAGCGTATATTTCTTATGAAGGAGTCGAAAGATGAAAATTGAAGGCAAGCCAATCATCTAGAATGGCACCGATTCGAGGACGATCCCATTAGCGGGATCGTCCCCTGGATCGGCCTGCTGTTTGCCACGATCGGTTGGGTCGTGACGAATCGCGTACGGATCTTAAGTCTTAGACGTACCCACACCTTCGCTCTTTTGCAGCGGCATACTGACTGGCCTAGTTTCGACGAAAAACTAAGGTTCGTCAGATTATTGGCTGACAAAGGCGCCTTTCCCGACATCACAAACCTGGTTCTTCAGGCAGACCGGGATGCGATGCATGAAATCGACTATATTCTCGACTATTATGAATATGTCGCCGTCGCTGTCTGGAATGGCACCCTTGACGAGAACTTTGTCAAGGAATGTGAGAATAGCCGATTTCAGCACCTTTCCGATAAGCTGAAACCATATATTGAGCAAAATCGCACATTGGCGAATAGCGATGATGTTTGGCGTTCCCTCGAAACCCTGGCGGATAGATGGAAACGGATTGACGCTGGTACGTATCGTGACTGGCCACACGACAGACTACTTTCATTGCTACTCATGCGGCCCGTGCCGCCTATGAGATGGTTCAAATAGTCTGCATCTGGTACAGTGCCTTAGATCGGGCACTTCGCGTTAACGTATGTTTTTGATATACTTATCAATCACATCATCGAGCGTCGTCATCGGAACGGCACCGCCCAGAACGACGGCGTCGTTGAACGCCTTCAGATCATATTTATCGCCAAGCTGCGCCTGCGCCCGGTCGCGCGCGCGGTTGATGGCGATCTCGCCGATCTTGTAGCCGCAGGCCTGGCCCGGCCAGACACAGTAGCGGTCGATCTCGCTCTGCACTTCGTCGCGGCTGGAGCCATTATTGGTGACGAACCAGTCGATCGCTTCCTCCCGCGTCCAGCGCATGGCATGCATGCCGGTATCGACGACCAGACGGCAACAGCGAAACGCATTGGCCTGCAAATATCCCAGCACACCAAGCGGGTTATCATCATAGGCTCCGAGCTCGTCTGAAAGCTGTTCCGCATATAGCGCCCAGCCTTCGGAATAGGCATTGAAGGCCATCAGGGTCCGGATCAGGCGCTGCTTGAAAGTATATTCACCCTGCCAGACATGACCCGGGATGGCTTCATGGTAGCTAAGCGTCGGCAGCCCGAACTTCGGATGCAGGGCGGTATCGCGCAGGTTGATGAAATAGGTCCCCGGCTCCTGGCCGTCGATGGAGCCGGGGCCAGCCATGCCGCCCGGTGCACCCGCCTCGACTTCCGGCGCGATACGCTTCACTTCCAGAAATCCAGGAACGAGCGTATTAAAGGCCTGCGGCATCCGCGCGCGCATATCGTCGACAAGGCCGCGAACATAAGTCAGCAGTTCCTCACGGCCCGCAGCGGTGTTTGGAAAAAGCTGTTCGGGGTTCCGGGCGAGCGCAGCCATGCGCGCGCCAACCGTCCCGCCGCTCATGCCATTCGCCGCGAGGACATCGTCCATGCGCGCCTGAATTTCGCGGAGCTTGTCCTGCCCGATCTGGTGAATCTCTTCGGCTGAGAGCGTCGTCGTCGTCCCGGCCCACAATGCCCAGCGGTAATATTCATCGCCGCTGGGCAGTGCCCACACGCCTGCATGGCCATTCGCCGCCGCAGCATGGGCCCGCAGTTCAGATAGCTGCATCGCCAGCGCTGGCTTCACTCTCTGGTCTATCAGCGCGGCGACCTGCTTTGCCTGGGCGGGCGGTGCCGTCTCCACTCCTGCAATGGCGCGGTAGATGGGCATATCGCCGGTGTCCTGCGACAGGCTGGCCTGCACCGCCGCCAGTGTCTTCTTCAGGATGAAATCGGGCGCGACAACTCCCTTTGCCCGGTCGCGCATCAGCCGTCCGGTTTCGCCTTCCAGCGCGACGGCGAAGCTTTCGATACGCGCGACATAATCACCACGGTCTTCTTCATTATCAACGACATGTAAATTCGTCATGACGTCAGGTACGTCGATATAGGCGCCCATATTCTGCGTGACGACATAGGGGCCGTTGCGATACCCGAAATAGGGGTCGAGATTGACGGTATCGCCATATCCAAAGGCGTAACCATCGACGGCAATTGCATGCGCTTCAATGGCGACTTCGGTATCCAGCCGCGCACTGCCTTCAAGCGCGGGCAGGGCGCCTTTCAGCGCCGCCAGACGCGCAGCCGCGCCTTCGGCGCGTACCGCGACGCCCGCCACGCTCCGGTCGGCCAGCCGCGCGTTCAACGGTGCCCGCTCACCTTTTGTGAGCCCCAGCCATGTCGCGCTTTCCGGATATTCGCCGAGCAGTTCGCCGGCGATACCGTCAAGAAGGGTGTCGCCCGCCGAACCGCTGGCATGGCGCAGCGACGGGCTGCAGCCGGGGATTAGCAGTGCTGTCGAGGCGAGTGCCGCTGTCCTGATGAACGTGCGTCTGTCGTAAGTCATGTCGATCGCTGCTTCCCGCCCCAAACCGTATAATCGCGATCACTATGCGGACCGAGGAGGGCACCGGCAACCCGGCGCGGAACCTGCGGCGGAACTGCGAAATATAAGCGGTGCATAAGGGCCTTCGGGCAATGCGGGCTTTTTTCTTCAATTTTTCATGCTTATGACCATCAAAAACAGGATCGGGTCCATATTGGATGAAAACTACGCTAGATTACGGCGTCCATCGTCCGCGCGTGCAGCTCGCGCTTTCCGGCGACCGCGTTCGCGAATTCGCGGAGATCCTGACGGATTGGGAAATCGGATACAGCACGATCGACCATAAACTCCTGTTCGCAGGGGCGGACACGCGTCCGATCGTCGGTGGCTCCCCCCTATTTGTCGATATTGATGAAACGCTGGCGGAAAGAGGATTGAATACAATTCGAGATACGTTCGCCGCGCTTGCGGCCCGCACTCGCATTATTGCCGTTCTGGATGCACCTTTACTGGACGGAATTGCACCCCTTCTGGATGTTCCGGGGATCGAATTTTTGGTCTGGCCTGAACAGAGGGAGGGATTGATGGCGGCGCTCCAGCCGATCGAACTTTCTGATCGTGTAGCTGAACGCATACGGCGCGAGGGACAAGTCGATCTCGACAGCTTGCGCGGTGAGGTTGAGCGCATCGCAAAGGCGCTGTCGACCCTCGTTCAGAACTCTGAAAATGACCGGGAAAGCGGCGGCGGGAGTGGTCGGTCTCCAGCCGAAAGCGCGCACCTGCTGCGCAGGATCATACGCAGGCGCCGGGCAAGGGCGGACTTCTTTCCGCCCGATCTGTTCGCGGACCCGGCCTGGGACATATTGCTCGACCTTTCCGCGGCGCGTCACGAGGGCACGCCGGTGTCGATCAGCAGCCTGTGCATCGCGGCGGCGGTGCCGACCACGACCGGTTTACGCTGGATCAAGGCGCTGACAGAAGCCGGGGCACTGGAGCGGCAACCCGATCCGCTCGACGGTCGGCGTCACTTCGTGACGATCACCGATCGAACCGCTTCTCAGATGGAACTGTATCTTGATGCGATTTCATAGCAGCTAGAACGGGACGATGTTTCGCCTTTTCGAGAATTTCAGATAGCCGACATTCGCCCCGACACGCCAGCCGACGCCGAGTTTGACGGGAACGACCGCGACATTCTCGCGCTGCAGGTAGTTCGCGGTAAATCCGCCAACCACGTAAACCTTGCCCTCAACCGCCGGATAGCGCCGGAAAAGGTCCTCGGTATCATAAAGGCCATAGATGAGCGTGAATACCCGGTTCGCGTCACCGCCGACGTCAAAGCCGATCGAAGGGCCGGACCAGTGCACTTCCCTATTGCCTTCGACCCGGTGATAAAGGGTGCCAGCGCCGTAGCGCAGACCAACACCGACGGCGCCCGATCCTTCGCGGCCGACAATATATGCATTGGGACGACCGCGATCGTTGACAATGTCCTCGATCAGCTTGGCAAGACCTTCGGCACCCTTGCCGAAAACACCTTCGGCCGCCGCGATGACCTCGGCTTCGTCAAATCCGTCTTCCGCGGCCACGGGCGGCGGCGGCTCAGGCATTTCGGCAGTCTCCGGCGACCGGTTCTGACCGGTTGTAGCACATGCCGAAGCGAGCAGGGCCAGGGCCCCCACAAGCAGGCCTTTCGAAAGAACGGGCGCAGATCGCATATCATTTCCTACGACATGAGGTGTGGTTGTCCCCTACGCCTAAGGCCGCGGCCGGGATCAGATCAATAGTCGTGTGGTGACGGCATCGCCATGTGCCTTTGTGTCACTGCCTTCGTATCGTGCTTGAATTGAGATACGAGTCGTGCTCAAACCTTATGAAGGCATCAGATCCCGCAACAGTATTTTTAAGCCTGGGGAGGCAAATAGCGATGTCGACAGTGTCGGACGTCATTCAGAAAGTTTCGGTTCGCAGCCAGGAGGATGTGCGGCCCGCAGCGATCGCGCTTCATGCCGAATGCACGGCGCGCCTGCCGGGCTGGTGGTTTATTCCCACGGCGAACATCGCCTCAAAAGCGCCCATGGTTGCGGCGGATGGCGACGTTCTGGCGCTCAGTGTGTTCGGGTTTTCCGAAGAGATCGAGCAGGGCTGGGAGGACAGCCGCATCGCGCTTCATTCCCCGGTGCACCGGGCCTGCCGATATGAAAGCGAACCCTTCTGGGCGAATGAGAGCGGCTTTCACACCGCGCAGCACAATCCGTACCTTGACGATATCGACACGAACAACTTCGTGAAACGAGCGCAATGCTCCGCCGCGGTCGCGATTCCCATTCATCTGCCCTTTGGAGTCATCGGAGCGCTGCTGTTCGGACCGTTGGATCAGGAAAAAACCGATCTGTCGAAGGAGTTCGCCGCGCATGCCGATGAGCTGAGCGTCTATGCGCATCGGATGATCGCAGGGTATCAGAAGGTCACGCGCAAGCGGCAGTGGCTGCCAGCCGATTGCCAGCTGACAAAGCGGGAAGTCGAGTGTCTGCGCTGGGCCTCGATCGGCAAGACCGACAAGGAAATCAGCATGATCCTGTCGCGCAGTCACGCCACTGTCCGGTTCCACATTCAGAATGCCGGCGAAAAACTGGATGCGGTCAATCGCAGCCAGACGATATTCAAGGCGGGACAGCTTGGATATCTGGGTCTGGCGGCCTGACAGTCGCGTTCGCAGATTTGCGCGTTATGCCGCGCCGTCCTATTCGGATATGCAATGGCCGGTACCCCGCTCTCCCTCACTGACCGCGGCCAGCGGATCCGTCGGCGGCTGAGCCGGCTGAGCGGGCGCGTGGAAATTTACCCGCGTCTCGAACTGCTCATGGGCGTGCTTGCGATTGCAAGCGGTATCATCGGCTATCTCATGCTGACGGGGCAGGTGGAGACGGGCGCGATGGGCCCGCTGCTCCGTACCTTGCTGCTCATCGCCGTCATCCTGCCGCTCATGGGGCTGATCATCCTGATCGCGCGGCGCCTCGCCGTCCTGTGGCTGGAGCGGCGCCGGGGATTGAAGGGCGCGCGGATGCACGTCCGCCTCGTCGGGCTGTTCGCCGGCCTGGCCGCGGTACCGACGATACTGGTCGTGACCTTCGCCTCGCTCTTGTTCCAGTCGGGGACGCAATTCTGGTTTTCCGACCGTGCCCAGACCGTCCTTCGCAATGCGGAGGAGGTGGCCCAGGCCTATGTGGAGGAAAACCGCCAGCGCATTGTCGGCGATATCGTCGCGATGGGCGGCGATCTTGACGGTTATGCGCGCGAATATGGCATAGACGACCAATTGTTTCTGGACGGCGTTCGCTGGCAGCTGGCAGCGCGAAACCTGACGGAAGCCGTGGTTTTCGAAGGAGAGGCGACAGGCGGGTACCAGATCTTGTCATTCGCCGGGGACGACGATGTTCTTGGACAGGCCGCCGTTCTTGAACAGCGGCTGGTCATGGCTGACCTCTCCCGCGCGGCGGCGGGAGAGACCGCCATTCTCGGCGGCCGCGACGACCGGATCGAGGCCATCGTTCGCCTCAATCTTCGCGACGAGATCTACCTATATGCCAGCCGCACGGTCGATCCGGCGGCCGTTCAGGCGGCGGACCGGGCCGCCAGTGCGCGTTCGGAATATTCCGCATTGCTGGCGAATAGCCGCGACCTGCAATGGCGGTTCAACCTGATGCTGGGCGTTGTGGCGCTTTTGGTGCTCGCCGCGGCCATCCTCTCCGCCCTATGGCTTGCGAACCGCATGACATCCCCGATCGCGCGGTTGGCTGCCGCGGCCGAAAGGCTGGGCGAGGGCGATCTGGGCGCGCGCGTGCCGGTGCGGGGAAGCCCTGACGAACTGGGTATTCTTGCCCATAGTTTCAATCGCATGGCATCACAGCTTGAGACACAGACTGATGCCCTGGTCGCTGCCAATAACGCCGCGGAAGAGCGCCGACAGTTCATCGAAGCCGTGCTTGAGGGCGTGACGGCCGGCATTATCTCGGTTGACCAGGGCGGCAGGATCGCTCTTGTGTCCGCAGCGGCTCAGGAGCTTCTGGGACGTCCGGAGGCGGCGTTGATGACCCAGCCTTTGCACGCGGCGATCCCCGAATTTTCGGAGCTTCTGGCCCGCGCGGGCGAAGGCGCGGCTGCGCAGGGACAGGTCCGCCTCGATCATCTCGATCATGTCAAGACATTGCTGGTAAGGGCAGGGGCCGTGCCGGGTGGCCACGGTTTCGTGCTCACTTTCGATGACGTCACGCAGCAGCTGACCGACCAGCGCCGGGCGGCATGGGCGGACGTGGCGCGCCGCATCGCGCATGAAATCAAGAACCCGCTCACGCCCATTCAGCTCTCTGCCGAACGCCTGCAGCGCCGGTTCGGCAAGCAGGTGCAAGAGGGCCGGGAGACCTATGACCAGTTGACGGAGACAATCATACGGCAGGTGGGCGACCTGCGCCGTATGGTCGACGAGTTCTCTTCATTCGCGCGAATGCCAAAGCCCGAATTTCATGAGGAAAACCTCACGGAGCTCGCGCGTCAGGCCGTCTTCATGCAGGAGGTGGCGAACCCCTCGGTGCGGTTCCATATCGATCCGCAAGAAGAAGATACGCGGATGATCTGCGATCGCGGACAGATGAGCCAGATGTTCACCAACCTGTTGAAAAATGCAGCGGAGGCGATCGAAGAGTTTGATGCCGCCGAGGATCCCTTCATTGCCATCGTCTTCAGCGCTGATGACAATCTGCAACGCATCGAAGTCGTCGATAATGGGCGCGGAATGCCCGAAGATTTGCGTGAACGCATAACCGAGCCTTATGTTACGACCAGAACGAAGGGCACCGGCCTTGGCCTCGCCATTGTCAGCAAGATTGTGGAGGAACATTGTGGCACGCTTTCATTTCATAATGCGGACGGCGGCGGTACGTGCGTGCGCATGATGTTTGATCGCGAGCAACTACATGAACGCCTCGAACGAAACGAAGGCGACGACCGGGTCGTCCCGTTCGTCGCAGCGCGGGGCTGATCCGCGATGGCGCTCGATATCCTGGTTATCGATGATGAAAAAGACATCCGCGATCTGGTCGCCGGCGTGCTTGAGGATGAGGGCTATGAGGCCCGCACAGCCGGAAACAGCGACGATGCGATAGCGGCGATCACGGAACGCCGACCTGCGCTCGTTGTCCTCGACGTCTGGCTGCAGGGCTCACGGCTTGATGGCATCGAGCTTCTCGATGAGATCAAGCAGCGCGATCCCATGCTGCCGGTGATTATCATTTCCGGCCACGGCAATATCGAAACCGCGGTCGCCGCCATCAAGCGCGGCGCATATGATTTCATTGAAAAGCCGTTCCAGGCCGATGCGCTGCTGCTGACGATATCGCGCGCCACCGAGACGGAGCGACTGCGGCGCGAGAATGAAGAGCTGCGCAGCCGGGCAGGTGTCGATACCGAACTGACAGGCGACAGCGCCGCGCTCGCCAATGTGCGGGCCACGTTGAAACGCGTGGCACCCACCGGCAGCCGTGTATTGATCGAAGGCCCTCCCGGCTCTGGTAAGGAGGTTGCCGCGCGGCTGCTTCACATCCAGTCGGCGCGCGCGGCCGGCCCGTTCGTGACGGTGTCCTGCGCCCGCCTGCATCCCGACCGGGTGGAGGAAGCACTGTTCGGCGTCGAGGACGGCGCCAATGGCACCCGCGTCGGCCTTTTCGAGCAGGCGCATGGCGGGACGCTGTTTCTGGATGAAGTCGCGGACATGCCGCTGACGACGCAGGGGAAGATCCTGCGTGTGCTGACCGACCAGGTCTTTGTGCGTGTGAACGGGACGCGCCCAGTGCAGGTTGATGTCCGGGTCATTTCATCGACCTCGCGCGATCTGGCGATCGCGATCGCTGAACAGACATTCCGCGAGGATCTTTACTACCGGCTCGCGGTCGTTCCTCTCGCGATGCCGTCTTTGGAGGACAGGCGCGAAGATATCCTGCCGCTTGCCAATCATTTTCTGGCGCGCTTTGCTACGGAACGCGGCCTGCCGACGCCCACATTGTCGGATGACGCTGCCGCGGCGCTGCAAAGTTACGAATGGCCGGGCAACATCCGTCAGCTGCGCAATGTGATCGAGCGTGTGCTTATCCTCGCGCCGCCCGAATCGGTGCGTGAGCTCGATAGCAGCGCGCTACCCCAGGAAATTGTGCAGGGTGCCTCCGACATTGTGTCCGGCGATTCCAGCAAATCGATCATGGGGTCACCGCTTCGGGAGGCACGAGAATCCTTCGAGCGCGAATATCTGCGTGTGCAGATCAAGCGGTTTTCGGGTAATATCAGCCGGACGGCGGCCTTTGTCGGCATGGAGAGATCAGCTTTACATAGAAAACTTAAGGCTTTACAGCTCGGTGACGCTGCGCATGAGGAACGGAAGGACTAGCTGTTCGGGGGCGCCGACATGACCTGCGCCGGATCGCCGCACCTTAACATGCCGCAGTGCCACGTTACGTTGTAAGCAGAAAACAATGTGCAATGAAGGGGCCGGCCCGACATGGCTGACAAAACGAATAATCTTCAGGACGTTTTTTTAAACGCGATCCGGAAATCGAAGAATCCGGTCACGATATTTCTGGTGAACGGTGTGAAACTTCAGGGGAATGTGACCTGGTTCGATAATTTCTGCGTGCTGCTTCGGCGCGAAGGGCAATCGCAGCTGGTTTACAAACACGCCATTTCCACCATCATGCCGTCCGGCCCCGTGCAATTGTTCGAGGCCGAGGAACGAAACGAGGAATAGTATCAGCACAATCACGGAAGAGGTAAGTGGCAGAAATTACGGGGCGCGCGCGCTCGTGATCCTGCCGGAGCTTAGCCGTTCGGGTAATCCCCGTGAGCCTGGGGCGCGGCTGGAAGAGGCGGTCAGCCTGTCGCAGGCAATCGCCCTGAACGTCGTCGATTCCGAGGTCATCCGCGTCCGCGCGCCGCGTCCGGCGACGTTGTTCGGATCCGGACAGGTCGAGATGCTGAGGGCGTCCGCCGCGGCCAGCGATGCGGAACTGATCGTCATCGATGGCGCGCTCAGCCCGCTGCAACAGCGGAATCTCGAACGCGATACCGGCGTCAAGATCATCGACCGTACCGGGCTGATCCTCGAAATCTTCGGTGAACGCGCGGCGACGCATGAAGGCCGGTTGCAGGTGGAGCTCGCGCATCTGGAATATCAGGCAAGTCGCCTGGTCCGGTCCTGGACTCATCTGGAGCGCCAGCGCGGCGGTTTCGGTTTTCTGGGCGGCCCGGGTGAAACGCAGATCGAAACCGATCGCCGCCTGATTCGCGACCGCATGGCAAAGATACGCCGCGCGCTGGAAAGCGTGACGCGCACGCGCACGCTGCACCGCGAACGCCGACAGAGGGCGCCCTATCCGATTGTCGCGCTCGTCGGCTATACGAACGCGGGAAAGTCGACACTTTTCAATCGCCTGACGGGCGCGGATGTGATGGCACGTGATCTTCTGTTCGCGACACTGGATCCCACCATGCGCGCCGTTGAGCTGCCGGGCATCGACAAGGTGATCATGTCGGATACCGTGGGCTTCATCTCCGAGCTGCCGACCCAGCTGGTGGCCGCGTTTCGGGCGACCCTTGAGGAAGTGCTTGAGGCGGACCTGATCGTCCATGTCCGCGATATTTCCCATCCTGACAGTCAGGCGCAGTCGGACGACGTCTATGACGTGCTTGCCGAGCTAGGCATTGAGCGGGACGGGGACGTGCCCATTATCGAGGTGCTCAACAAGCTGGACCTGCTGGACGAGGATCGGCGGGACGGCCTGCGCGCCGATGCGTTTCACATCCCGGTGTCGGCGACCACGGGCGAGGGTGTCGAGGCGTTTCGCGAAAAGGCCGCCGCAATCCTGCTCGAATCATCCAGCGTCTATGATCTTGACGTACCAGTGACCGACGGGCGGGGCCTGGCGTGGCTTGAGGCGCATGGACGCGTCCTTGACCGCCAGCTTGACGGAGAGACGATGCGCATGCGTGTCCGCCTTGCGCCTGTCGACCACGCCCGTTTCGCAGCGATGGCGGCCTAGGCACGTTCGCGCTACGGTCTTCCGTTCCGTTCGGCGGACTTTGCGGCCTGCCAATAGTCTTCAAGTTCCGTGATCGTATGATCCTTCAGCGGTTTTGCGCTATTCTCCTCGACATATTGAAAGCGCGTTTCGAAACGTGAATTTGCCTGTCTTAGGGCGACTTCCGGGTCGATGTTCATATGCCGCAGCAGGTTGACGACCGAAAACAGCAGATCTCCCGCTTCGTGAAGCCGTTCGGCCTCTCCCTCGGCAGCTTCAAGCTCCTGCAACTCTTCGGAAATCTTTGCCTTCGGCCCCTCGCTGTCGGGCCAGTCGAACCCCACCCGCGAGGCTCGTTTCTGCAGTTTCGCCGCACGCATCAGCGCGGGCAGGGCGAGGGCGACACCGCCAAGCGCACCGGCATCGCCGCGCTCCTGCGCCTTCATCATCTCCCACGCCGATGTCTGAGCCTCTGCGGTCCGCACATCCGCGTCACCGAATACATGCGGATGCCGGGCGACCATCTTGTCCGATATCCCCCTGACCACCTCGGTCAGGTCGAACGCGCCCGCTTCTTCGGCCATCTGTGAATGATAGACGACCTGTAGCAGCAGATCGCCAAGTTCTCCGCGAAGTTCGCCCATATCCTCACGCTCTATCGCGTCTGCGACTTCATAGGCCTCCTCGATCGTATAGGGCGCTATGCTTTTGAAATCCTGCTCGATATCCCAGGGACAGCCGGTCTTGGGATCACGAAGTGACGCCATGATGGCGCGCAGGCGCTGGATTTCGCGGGGCAGGCTGCTGTCGGTCATCAATTCAGGTCCGCACATCGGTGGTGATCGGCAATGCTGTCCGATATCGGCGCCGGAAAGTAAACGCCCCGCCCATATCCATGTCCATATCCATGCCGATGATCCACCCGCTTTGAGGGCATCGGTTGCGTTACGCCTGCGGCGGAATGTCGGATGCATAAGGCGGAATGAATGCCGGATTGCGCTCATCGCGGACGCCGTCCTGTTCGTCGCTTCATGGGTGGCTTTTGCTGCCGGTAAGCCGATCTTAGGGACGCTGGGGGCGTAGCAAAGGTATGATTATCATGCGTAATTCCAAGCTCGTAACAGCGATCATCGGTGCCGCTCTTTTTTCCGGCCCCGCATTCGCACAGGACGAAGGTGCACCCGTGGAGCCCGCCGCGGCCATGGAATCGGCCGCGTTGCCTCCGGCAACGATCGACACGGATGGCGACGGTGTAATGGATGCCTGGGACCAGCGCGGCGATGGCCGTGCCGATACCTGGGACACCGATGGCGACGGCAAGCCCGACGCCTATGACAATGACGGTGATGGCAAGCCAGACTCCGTCTAGAACCGTGTTCACACCTGCGGCCGTCGCCAGCGGCGGCCGCAGGTAACGGGGACGGCCGGACCAGATCAGGAAGAGTGGGACAATCCACACTGATGCGACATACAGAAAGAACGATAATAAATATTATGTAAAATAATATCCAGGAAACCGTCGACCCCCAGGATTTTCCTCTGGCCCTTCCCACGCGGCTTGTCGCATAGCTAAGCGGGAAAATGAGGAGATGATCATGGACGATACGACGATTGTTCCGGTTCCGGCCACCGCAAAGGCAGATGCCAGCTGCACCGCCGAACAATATCGGACGGCCTATGCGCGCTCTCTCGATGAAAGCGAGGCGTTCTGGCTGTCACAGGCTGGGCGTATCGACTGGATGAAAAAACCGACGGTCGCCGGAAACTGGAAATTCGCGCCCAAGGTCGACATCAAATGGTTCGAGGACGGCCAGCTAAACGCGTGCTGGAACTGCGTCGACCGCCATGCCATTGCGACGCCCGACCGCATGGCGATCATTTCAGAGCCTGACGATCCCGATGCCGCGGTTCGCCGGATCGACTATCGCACGCTGAAATCCGACGTGGCCCGCTTTGCGAATGTCCTGAAAGAGATGGGCGTTTCGCGCGGCGACCGCGTCACAATCTATATGCCCATGATAGCGGAGGCGGTCTACGCAATGCTCGCATGCGCCCGCATCGGCGCCGTGCATAGCGTTGTTTTCGGAGGATTTTCGCCAGAGGCATTGCGGGGCCGCATCGAGGGCTGCGATAGCCGTTTCGTCATCACTGCCGATGCGGGCCGCCGCGGCGGCAAGTCCATTGCCCTGAAAGCCAATGTCGACGCCGCGCTTGATGGTGGTCCATCCGCTGACGCTGTCCTTGTCGTTCGCGTCACTGGCGAGCCTGTGACCATGACGCCGGGCCGGGACCGCTGGTATCATGAGGCGCTGGAAAGCGTCGACGATGACTGCCCCTGCGCGCCGATGAACGCGGAGGACCCGCTGTTCATTCTCTATACCTCGGGTTCGACGGGAAAGCCGAAGGGCGTCGTCCATACGACGGGCGGCTACATGGTGTGGACGGCGTCGACCTTCGCCCATGCCTTCGATTATCGCGAGGACGATCTGTTCTTCTGCACGGCCGATGTCGGCTGGATCACCGGACATTCCTATGTCGCCTACGGGCCGCTCGCCAATGGCGCGACGCAGCTGATATTCGAGGGCGTTCCCAATCATCCAGACGAAAGCCGCTTCTGGCAGATCGTCGAGAAGCACAAAGTGTCCATCCTTTATACCGCCCCCACCGCCATTCGCGCGCTGATGCGTGAAGGCGATGCGCCGGTAACGAAACATGACCGCTCGTCACTGCGTATCCTGGGCACGGTGGGTGAGCCGATCAATCCGGAGGCCTGGCGCTGGTACCACCGCGTCGTCGGCGACGGACAGGTGCCGGTCGTCGATACATGGTGGCAGACGGAAACCGGCGGTATTATGCTGACCACCCTGCCCGGCGCCCATGACATGAAACCTGGGTGGGCGGGTCTGCCCATGTTCGGCGTAAAGCCGCTGATCGTCGATAATGACGGCAGGCCGCTCGATGGCGAGGCGGAAGGAAATCTATGTATTTCCGAAAGCTGGCCGGGACAGGCGCGTAGCGTTTATGGCGATCATGCGCGCTTTCACCAGACCTATTTCAGTACCTATGAGGGGCTCTATTTCACCGGTGACGGCGCGAAGCGCGACGCGGACGGCTATTACCGCATTACCGGGCGCGTCGACGATGTCATCAATGTCAGTGGGCATCGCATGGGCACTGCCGAAGTCGAAAGCGCGCTCGTGTTGCACGGCGACGTCGCAGAGGCCGCTGTCGTGGGATATCCTCATGATATCAAGGGGCAAGGCATATATTGCTATGTCACACCCAATGCCGGTGTGGCCATGACGTCAGAGCTGGAGGCGGAACTGCGCGCGCATGTTCGCAAGGAGATCGGACCGGTTGCGACGCCGGATCATATTCACCTGACCGCGGCCCTGCCGAAAACGCGCTCTGGCAAGATCATGCGGCGTATCCTGCGGAAAATCGCCGGCGGCGAATCCGACAGCCTTGGCGATACGTCGACACTGGCTGACCCGAATGTCGTCGACGCGCTGATCGCGGGGTGCAAGGCGTGAACCATCGCCCTGCCGTCGCCTAATTCTTCACAGGCAGCGTCTCGGCCTTGGCAACGCTCTCGGCGCTTTCGATAGCAGGCGGACCGGAGGCGATGACGGCGGCAAGCCGTTCCGCCTGTGCGCATTCCCGGGCGCACAGGTCGCGAATGCGCTCCAGATTCTTTTCCGCGCGGGCCACCGCGCCGCGATCGACCAGCGCTTCGCCCTGCTCCTCAAGCGCCGTCAGGTTCGCGGGATCGATCGTCAGGCCTTCGCGGTAGAATTTGACTGCCCTGCCCGGCAGGCCGAGCATGTCATGCGCGCGGGCCATGCCGATATAGGCGCGCACATTTTTGGGATCGACCGCAAGCGCGGTCTCGAACTGGCGGATCGCACCTTCGGCATCGCGCGCGTTGAGCAGGCCCTCACCGGCCTTGGTCAGCGATATGGACTGGGGCGCAATGCGCGGCTCCGCCGTATCGCACCAGGCGACTGTCGACACACCGGCTACGGCAGCGGCGAGCGCGGCGACGAATACCGTTTTGTTCATGAACTTCTCCATCCTTGACCCGGAACCTAACATGCCTTTTCGAAACGTGCGATGAAGAAACCGTCACTGCCGTCCGTTTTGGGCGTGAGGAGTTTACGGCTGACTTCCGAAAACCCACTCGAATCAAACCCATCGGCTTGTGCGCTGCCTTCTTCTGGAAGCAGGCTGCACACGGCGTAGATCAGCGCGCCGCCGGGTTTTACCAGCGCTGCGGCCACATGCATGAGCCGCGCCTGCAGAATCGTTAGCTGCGAAAGACGGTCTGCCGTCAGCCGCCATTTCGCCTCTGGGTTACGCCGCCACGTTCCGGTGCCGGAACAGGGGGCGTCCACCAACACGATATCGGCGCGGCCCCGCCATTGCGCAAGCGCCTCGATCTCCGCCCCCGGATCCAGACGTATCGGCGCAATTATCGAGGCGCCCGCACGTTCCGCTCTGGCCGGTAGCTCGCCAAGCCGCCGCCAGTCGGTGTCACTGGCGAGCAGTACGCCGTCATTCCGCATGTCCGCTGCCAGGGCGAGCGCCTTGCCGCCGCCGCCTGCGCAGAGGTCGACAACGGTCATGCCCGCGCTTGCCGCGCATATGGCGGCGATGCGCTGGCTGCCGCGGTCCTGCACCTCGACCAGCCCCGACAGATATTCGGGGCGGCGGGATATATCGGCGGGGGCACCGGCGAGCGCGTGCGGAAACCCGTCGATCCGGCTGCCCAGATGCAGCAATTGATCCGGCTCCGCCTTCAGCGCGTTCACGCGAAGGTCGATACCGGCCCGCATCAGGAGGTCGGCGTCGGCACGCTCGCCTAGCCGCGCACGCAGCCATTGCGGCGCCAGTCCGCGGGTCGCCGGCGTCTCGCTGGGGTCAACTGGCGCGGGCGCATGGCCGTCGCCTGTGAAAAGCAGCGTATCGGATGGCTGCGCGCCCATGATCGCTGCCCGGCCATTTGCGGGGATTTCATCCAGGCCGCGAATGCAGTCATAGACGATCTCCCGAACGGCACGCCGGTCCTTTGATCCGGCATAACGTCTTGTTTTGAAATATCTTGCGATCAGCACATCGGCGGCCGCACCGCCCTCCCGCGCTGACGTGATGACGTCGTCCAGAATTTCGATGGCCGCGGCGACCCGTGCGCCAGGCGTCATGCGCCGCCTTCCGTTCCGCGCGGACTAGCGGGTCGGATAGTTAGGGGCTTCGCGCGTAATCGCAACATCATGCACATGGCTTTCGCGCAGTCCCGCACCTGTGATCTGGACGAACTGTGCACGGCTCTGAAAATCCTCGATCGTTGCAGAGCCCGTATAGCCCATCGCGGCCTTCACGCCCCCGGCGAGCTGGTGAAGAATATCCTTCGCAGCGCCCTTATAGGGAACCTGGCCCTCGATCCCTTCCGGCACCAGCTTCATATGGTCTTTGATGTCCTGCTGAAAATAGCGGTCGGCGGAACCGCGGGCCATCGCGCCAACGCTTCCCATACCGCGATAACTCTTGTAACTACGTCCTTGATAAAGAAATGTTTCTCCCGGGGCTTCCTCGGTACCCGCCAATAGGGACCCCACCATCGCGGCAGCGGCGCCGCCAGCAATGGCCTTCGCGACGTCGCCCGACGTGCGGATGCCGCCGTCGGCAATGACCGGAACACCGCGCCTGGCCGCCGCTTCCGACGCATCGACGATCGCCGTGAACTGCGGCACGCCAACACCGGCAACGATCCGCGTTGTACAGATCGACCCCGGCCCGATACCCACCTTGATGCAGTCGGCGCCCGCATCGATCAGAGCCAGCGCGGCATCCCCGGTCGCGACATTGCCAGCGATGATCTGAACGTCGTTCGAGAGCTTCTTGATGCGCGAAACGGCCTCCGCCACGCGAACCGAGTGGCCATGCGCGGTATCGACCACGATGACATCGCATTCGGCATCGATCAGCGCCTCTGTCCGTTCAAAGCCGGCATCGCCCACCGTCGTCGCCGCCGCCACGCGCAGACGGCCCGCGCTATCTTTCGTCGCGGCCGGGTAGTTCACGGCCTTTTCAATGTCTTTCACGGTGATCAGGCCAAGCAGTCTGAAGTCGTCGTCGACCACCAGCAACTTCTCGATCCGGCGTTTGTGCAGCAGGCGGCGCGCGTCTTCGTGACTGACGCCGGGATGCACCGTGGCAAGGTCATCCCTGGTCATCAGTTCACTGATCGGCTGATCGTGATTTTCGGCGAAGCGCACGTCGCGATTGGTCAGAATACCGATAAGGCGTCCAGGCAGGCCGCCCGAGGGCGCTTCGGTAACGGGAATGCCGCCGATCCTGTACCGGGCCATGGTTTCCAGCGCTTCACCCAGCGTCTGGCCGGGCAGCATGGTCACGGGATTGACCACCATGCCGCTTTCGAAACGCTTCACCGCCCGCACGGCGGCGGCCTGCTCCTCGACCGTCAGATTGCGGTGCAGCACGCCAAGGCCGCCCATCTGCGCCATGACGATGGCCATGTCCGATTCCGTGACCGTGTCCATGGCGGCCGACAGGATCGGCATGTTCAGGGCAATGTCACGGGTCAGCTGCGTCGTCAGCGACACTTCGGACGGCATAAGGCCGGATTCCATCGGCACCAGCAGCACGTCATCGAAAGTAAGACCGTCGCGAATCTGAACCACTGATGCTGCTCCTGGGCAAAGGGAATCGGGGGAGCGCCGCCTTATACGATCAGGACGGCGATGCCGCTAGGGGCGCTGATAGGGCGAATGCGGCCGCCATTCGGGGGCCTGTGCCGCATCGGCGATCATCCGGCCAAATCGGTGGACAAGTCCGGCGTCCGCCTGCGCGCCCGACCAGTCTATGACGGCCCCGGCTTCGTCTCCGGCCCGGTGATAACGGTGTCGCATATATTGGGTGGCATTGATGCCGCCGTCCGCCGGATCGAACAGTCCGGAAAGCATCACCGCCGGAATGCCCGCCTCAGCGAACGGAAAATGATCCGACCGGTCGTAGAAATCCCGCGATTCGCGCGATCTGACCAGCCTGCGCCCGTCCGCGGCGGCCGCCTGTGCGGCCAGCGGGTCCAATGTCGTCAGTCCCTCGCCAAGAAGCGCGACATGATGGCGGTATCCCCGGCCCGCCAGCGTGTCCATGCCGATGACGGCGCGGATATTCGCTAGCGGCACCGGTGGATCGGCGATGAAGGCCCGCGCGCCGCGCAATCCCTGCTCCTCCGCCGCGCTTGCCAGGAAAATAAGGGAACGTTTCGCCGGGTGTCTGGCGAATAGCCGTGCAAGTTCGATCAGGACGGCGACGCCGCTCGCATTGTCGACGGCGCTGTTGCAGATGTCATCGATCGGCGCGGCGTCGAGGCAGAGCGTGCCGCCGCGCCCCTGCCCGTCATGGTGCGCGATGTAGAGGACATATTCGCCGGGAACGTCGGTGCCTGGGACCATCGCCATGACGTTCCGCGACACGCGTTCTTTTCCGGTGGCCACCATCTGCTCCGATATGCCGCCCGGCAGCGCAACAGCCCCTGCCTGTTCGAAAGCGCCCGCAATATAGTCGGTCGCCACCCTGTCTCCCGGCGATCCAGCCAACCGGCCTTCCAGCGCGTCGTCGGCAAGAAACGCGACATGGGCGGCAAGCACGCCGCGGTCGATGATATAGGGCGCAGGGGCGATGGTATCGCCGACGCAGCCCGCCAATATCAAAAGAAAAAGCGGCGCGCGCCAGGCCGCTCCTGTGCTCAACGGCGCGCCGCCCTGTTCGTGCAAACCAGGTTCACTTTTGAGGAATGAACCGCTCTACGCGGCGTCATCCGCCACTTTTTTCGCTTTTTTGGCAAAGACCTTGATGGGATCCTTCGTGCCGGCAACCACATCCTTGTCGATGCGGATTTCGTCGACGCCGTCCATGGATGGCAGGTCGAACATCGTATCGAGCAGGATACCCTCCATGATCGATCGCAGGCCGCGGGCGCCCGTCTTCCGGGCAATCGCCTTTTTCGCGACCGCCGACAGCGCATCCTTTGTGAAATTCAGCTTCACCTCTTCGATATCGAAAAGCTTCTGATATTGTTTCACAAGCGCGTTCTTCGGCTCGGTCAGGATGGTCACCAGGGCATCCTGGTCCAGATCCTCGAGCGTCGCGAGAATGGGGAGGCGGCCGACGAATTCGGGGATCAGGCCGTGCTTCAGCAGATCCTCAGGCTCGATCTGGCGCAGCACCTCACCCGTACGGCGTTCGTCCGGCGCCGCAACATGCGCGCCGAAGCCTATGGATTTGCCCTGCAATCTGTCCGCGATGATCCGTTCCAGACCGGCAAACGCGCCGCCACAGATGAACAGGATATTGGTCGTGTCGACCTGCAAAAATTCCTGCTGCGGATGTTTACGGCCGCCCTGCGGCGGGACGGAGGCGGTGGTGCCCTCCATAATCTTGAGGAGGGCCTGCTGGACACCCTCGCCCGATACGTCGCGCGTGATCGACGGATTGTCGGCCTTGCGGCTGACCTTGTCGATCTCGTCGATATAGACGATGCCGCGCTGCGCACGTTCGACATTATAGTCGGACGCCTGCAACAGCTTCAGGATAATATTCTCGACATCCTCGCCGACATAGCCCGCTTCGGTCAGCGTTGTGGCATCGGCCATGGTGAACGGCACATCGAATGTCTTTGCGAGCGTCTGCGCCAGCAGTGTTTTGCCGCAGCCGGTGGGACCGATCAGCAAAATATTGGATTTCGCCAGTTCGATATCGGCGCCCTTCGCGCCATGCGCGAGCCGCTTGTAATGATTGTGCACCGCGACGGAGAGAACGCGCTTCGCAAAGTCCTGTCCGATGACATAATCATCGAGAAGGTCGCAGATTTCGCGCGGTGTGGGAACGCCGTCGGAACTCTTGTCGACAAGGTTCGATTTCGTCTCTTCGCGGATGATGTCGTTGCACAGTTCGACGCATTCATCGCAGATGAAAACCGTCGGCCCCGCAATCAGTTTGCGGACTTCATGCTGCGATTTTCCGCAGAACGAGCAGTATAGCGTATTTTTGGAATCACTGCCGGACCCGTCTCCCGAACCCGTGTTTCCACCCGTAAGCTTGGTCATGAATTTCCTTTCCGTAAGGTCACCAAACTGCGGCGACCTTCCCCGCCCGGCTACTGCGGCTACCCTATAGCTGTGTCATAGCGGGGCAATGATGAACACCCCGAAAAGAACCGTCAATGTGACGTTTTTATCGCATCTATCTCAACAGGAGGTGAATGACTTCGCGCCAATGTGGGGCGCCGGGATCGCAGCGCAAGTGGGACAGCGCCGGACGAAACCGCTTGGGCCTTGGCAGGGCTTGCCCTTATAGACGTTTCATTCGGCGAGCGGGGACGGCCTATTTTACGTGTAAGGTTTCCAGCATGATGGGTTTAGATCCGGCGCTGCTGAGTGCGGCCGTCCTGATGGTCGCGCTGGTCCTGTTCGTCAGTGACAGGATGCGTCATGATCTCATCGCCCTGATTGCGCTGATCCTGTGCGTTCTTGTCGGCATCGTTGCGCCGCGTCAGGCGCTGTCGGGATTTGCCGATCCCGCCGTGATCACCGTCGGTGCCGTTCTTGTGATTGGCCGCGCGATCGAACTTTCCGGTATCGCGTCGGTCTTCACCGGCCGGCTGACAAAAAGCCGGGCGCCGTTCGAAGTGCAGTTGATGATCGTCATGGTCATTGGCGCCCTCCTCAGCGCGTTCATGAACAATATCGCCGCGCTGGTCATTGCGATGCCCGTCGCGTCGAAGCTCGCCATCGATGCGAAGCGTTCACCCACGGCGGCACTGATGCCGCTGGCCTTCGCGACGATCCTTGGCGGCATGACGACGCTAATCGGGACGCCGCCGAACCTGATCCTGTCGTCCATCCGGCGCGATCATGTTGGCGAGGGATTCGGCTTTTTCGACATGTCGGGCATCGGGGTTTCGGTCACGATCGTCGGCCTGATCTACATGGCGGTCATCGGCTTCCGTCTGCTGCCCGAGCGCCGCGCCGCGGTCCGCGGGGTGGATAATCCGTGGCGGGTTTTCGAACTGATCGTGCCGGAAAGCTCCGCGGGAACCGCCGGGCTGCGTGAAACCCTGCGGCAGGCGGGCGCCCGACTGCTGAAGGTCTACGAACCCGGCGAACGCCGCTGGAGATCGGGTCAGGGTGCAAGCCCGGGTCGGCGCATCGTCGTCCTGTCGCGCCAGAACCCGTGGACACTGGCC
The DNA here is from genome assembly GCF_019204005.1 of Pacificimonas pallii. Classification (GTDB taxonomy): domain Bacteria; phylum Pseudomonadota; class Alphaproteobacteria; order Sphingomonadales; family Sphingomonadaceae; genus Pacificimonas; species Pacificimonas pallii. Next base: position 584,773 of record NZ_JAGSPA010000002.1, read on the forward strand.
GAAGAGAGTGGCTACACCGCCGTGCACCGCCGCGACGATAGTCCGGACGCCGTCACCGTCCGCACCGCCGTCGCGCATGGCAGCTTTCTGATCGGCCGTGCCTATGACGCCGTTGCCAGCCAGACCGAAGGGCGGCTTTCCATCGTTGCGGCCGGCCCGCGCGCGGCCCGTGCGCGCCAGCCGCTGCGCACCATGGAGATCAAACCGGGCGATCAACTGTTCATCCACGGGTCCGCGACCGCCATTGCGGAATTCATTCCCAATGCCCGCCTGCTGGAGATTGGCCGCCATGATTTGCAGGATGTCGATTTCCGCCGTGCGGGCATGATCCTTGCCATTTTCATAGCCTCGATCATCGCAACGGCGTTTTTCGACGTTCTGCCCGCCATTGCGTTCGTGGCCGCCGCTGCCGCCATACCGGCGCTCAAGCTGATGCCCGCCGAGGAGATTTACCGGAGCGTCGACTGGCCCGTCATGGTGCTGCTGGCGGCGATGATCCCCGTGGGTCAGAGTTTTGAGACGACGGGCGCGGCATCGGAAGTGTCGGCCTGGCTGAGCGTGGTCCTCGACGGCGCTCCTGTGTGGGTGTCGCTGTTCACTCTGGGCGGAATCACACTGCTGCTGTCGGCGATTCTCAACAATGTGGCGACGGCGATCATCATGGGTCCGCTCGCCTATCAGATCGCGGAAATCCAGGGATTTGATTCAGATGAAGCCCTGCTGATGGTGCTTGTCGGCGCATCGGCGGCATTCCTGACGCCCATTGGTCATCAGAACAATCTGCTGGTCATGCGGCCGGGCGGATATCTCTTCAGCGACTATGCCCGCATGGGCGCGCCGCTGTCGCTGCTGATACTCATTGTCGCAACATTGTATCTTTCCTTCCTCCCCTTTTAGCGGGTAAGACCACTTTTGAGTGAAACTTGAAAGATGGTTCATGCGTGCATCTCTTGCAGGTCTTCTGCTACTCGCCGCCTGTAGCGGCGATGCGTCCGAAGACGAGAACGCGGCAATTGCCCTCCCGCCGCCAGTCATCAAGGTCGCGGAGGTCGGCAATGCCGCATTTCGTGCGACGACCGAGGTTGTGGGTACGGTCCGCCTCGCCGACGAGGCGGACCTCGCCTTTACGACGAGCGGCCGCATAAAGTCGCTCACCGTGCGAAGCGGGGACCGCGTCAGCAAGGGACAGCTCCTCGCACAGCTCGACATGACGACTGTTTCCGCCGACGTGTCCGCCGCACGCGCGGAACAGCGCCGGGCATCGCGTAGTCTCGAACGCAGCCGAAAGCTGTTCGCCGATGGCTGGGTCACGCAGGCCCGCCTTGATGAGGCGGTTGCCGCTGTCCAGGCGGCCGATGCGCGGGTGCAATCTTCGGGCTTTGCGGCCAGGACCGCGAAAATCCTGGCACCTGCGGATGGTGTCATTCTCGACCGCAGGGCCGAACCTGGACAGACCGTCGCGGGCGGCGCACCTGTGCTGCTGTTCGGCAGTGAGGCGCGGGGCTATGTTCTTGTCGCACCGCTGACCGACCGGCTGGCCGCCGACCGGCGGATCGGTGAGACCGCGTCGGTGAGCATTCCGGCTCTTGGCGATACGTCCATCAGGGCGGAACTGGTCGAGCTGTCCGGCCGAGCCGATGGCACGACAGGAACATTCGACGCCGAGTTCAGGCTGGGCGATCATGCGGGACTTCGTTCCGGTCAGGTCGGACGTGTCCGCCTTTCCACGCAGGAGAGCAGCCGCGCCGTGACGATTCCGCCGGGCGCGATCTTCGCCGCCCGCGCTGGCGAGGCGCTCGTCTGGGTATATGATGCCGCGACCCAGACCGTCGTCACCCGCTCCATCGTGCCCGGCCCGCTCTCCAATGACGGCGTTCGTGTGCTGTCGGGGCTGGAGACTGGAGAATTTGTGGTCACCGCCGGCCTCGATGACCTGCAACAGGATATGAAAGTGCGGGCGAACTAATGACCGGCTTTGCAGTTCGCCGCTGGCAGTTGACGCTCATCATCGCATCGCTTTTCGCTTTTCTCGGGATGAGCGCGCTGTTCACGATTCCGCGGACGGTCGACCCTCATTTCGACATTCCCTTCATCATCGTCATTGCAAGCCAGCCGGGTGCAGATGCCACCGACATGGAACAGACGGTCGCAAAACCAATCGAACAGGCGCTGATCCAGCTGGATGATGTTGTGGAGGTGTCGTCAAATTCGGCTGACGGGCTGGCGACGATCCAGGTGGAATTCTCATGGGGCGTTGATTCCGATGAGAAATATAATGACGTCATTCGGGAAGTGTCAGCGATCCGCGACCGGCTGCCGGAGGGGCTTGCCGATATAGAATATCGCCAGGCGCGCACGACTCAATCTGTTCTCATGCAATATGCGCTTGTCTCCGAAACGGCGTCATGGAAGCGCATGCAGAAATATGCCGAGGACCTGCAGGAGCTTATGCTGCGTGTCGAAGGCGTGCGGCAGGCGGACGTGTTCGGCGTCGCCGACCCAGAGGTACGGGTGGCCATCGATGCGGCCCGTCTGTCTGAATATCGCATCCCCTCGACCGCGGTCGCAGGCGCCATTTCGCAGGGCGGCGTCGACCTGCCTGCTGGCATCGTGCATTCGGGCGAACAGCGGCTGAATGTGGATGCGGGCGGTGCCTATCGCGGCCTCGACGAGGTGGGCGCTGTCCCCCTGCGCGCCGAGGGCGGCGCTGTCGTGACGATCGCTGACGTCGCCGACGTCAGCTGGGCCACCGATGAGCGTCTGCACATCGTCCGCTATAATGACGAACGCGCGGTCATCGTTGCCGCGCAGCAGAAAAACAATGTCAACGGCCTGACCGTGCAGGCTGGTCTGGAAGAGGCGATTGAGGGTTTTCGCGCGGCCTTGCCCCCCGACATGCGTCTGGAAAAGGCTTATGACCAGACCGAAGAGATCAACGACCGCATGGGCATGCTGCTGCGCGATTTCGGCATCGCCCTCAGTCTCGTCCTCATCACGCTGCTGCCATTGGGGCCGCGCGCGTCCGGCATCGTCATGGTCTCCATTCCGCTCAGTCTTGCCACTGGTCTCTTCTGCATGTGGCTCATTGGCCACTCGCTGAACCAGCTCAGCATCGCCGGTTTCATCCTCTCGCTCGGTCTGCTGGTCGACGATTCGATCGTGGTCACCGAGAATATCTCGCGCCATCTCCGTATGGGGAAAGCGCGCCTGACCGCCGCTCTCGATGGCACCAGAGAGATCGCCGCGGCCGTCTTCGGATCGACGTTCGTCCTCATCTTCGCGTTTCTGCCGCTCATCTTCCTGCCGGGCGGCGCGGGCGTCTTCACGCGCACATTGCCGCTGGCAACCCTGTTCACGGTCAGTGCGTCGCTGATCATCTCCCTGACGATCATTCCCTTCATCGCCAGCCGGGTTCTGAAACGCGATGACGATCCAGAGGGCAATGCCATCATGCGGTTCGTGTCGCGCGGCATTCACAAGGTCTACCGGCCCATTCTACACCGCGCACTCGACCATCCACGCCGCTGGTTCGTCGCCACCATGGCCATTTGCCTCGCGGCGTTCGCGCTCATTCCGCAGATCGGCTTCGCCCTGTTCCCGGACGCCGACGTGCCGCATTTTCTCGTCGAAATCCGCGCGCCCGAAGGCACCAGCGTCGCCGGTACCGACCGCATTGTCAGACACATTTCCGAGGAGATCGCGAAAGAAGACGGCATTCGTACCCGCGTCGACAATGCGGGTGCCGGCGGCCCGCAGGTTTTCTACAATGTCTTCACCAATTTCGAACGTACGCGGGAAGGCAATGTCCTGGTTGTTCAAAAGGAATGGGACGCCGATGAAACCCCTGCCCTCATCGAGAGGCTTCGTACGAAATTCGCTGATTATCCAGAGGCGGAAATCAACGTCCGCACCTTTACGAACGGCGTTCCCGTCGAAGCGCCTGTCGAATTCTTCGTCGTCGGCCCTGACCTCGATATTATCAAGCGTATTTCCGGACAGGTTGAAGGCAAATTGCGGGCCAATCCCGCGATCCGCGACATCAATAACCCCTTGAAGGTCGAGCGGACCGACCTCAACATCGGCCTCGACGCGCCCAAGGCCGCCCTGCTCGGCGTGGCGCCCGGCTCGCCTCGCCGCGTCATCCGCCTGGCCCTCGTTGGCGAACGCGCCGGCACCTTTCGCGACAGCGAGGGCGATCCCTACCCGGTCGTCGTCCGCCTGCCGATGGACGAACGCCGGATGGTTTCTGCGCTCGATGACATTTATCTGCCAACGACGGCAGGCGGCAGCGTTCCCCTTGGCCAGGTCGCAACGCCCTATCTGGAAAGCGTCCCGCCCCGCGTCGACCGCTACCAGCAGGAGCGTACGAACAGCATCACCGCTTTCGTGCGCACCGGTTACAATGAAAACCGCGTCATGGGCGAGTTGTTCGAGGAACTGCAGCAGATGGAGCTACCCGCCGGGTATCAGATCGTGCCGGGCGGGGTCATTCAGGCCACCGAGGAAAGTTTCGGCGGTCTTGGCCCCATCATCGCTTTTGCGATGCTTGGCATGCTCGCTGTGCTGATCGCCGAATTCGGGAATTTCCGGGAGACCATTGTCGTCGCCGGTGTCGTTCCGCTCGGCATGTTCGGCGGCATCATCGCGCTCTTCATCACCGGCTTTCCGATCAGTTTCACGGGCGTCATCGGCTTCGTTGCGATGGTCGGGATCGAAATCAAGAATTCCATCCTGCTGGTCGATTTCACGCGCCAGCTGCGTGATCGCGGCCTTCCCTTGCGAGAGGCGGTGGAACAGGCTGGCGAGATTCGCTTCCTGCCCGTGCTCCTGACGTCGGTGACGGCGGTCGGCGGCCTGTTGCCCCTCGCCCTTAGCGGTACGGCGCTTTACGCGCCGCTCGCCTGGGTCATCATCGGCGGCCTCATTTCATCGACGATTCTCAGCCGCATTGTCACACCGGTCATGTATCTGCTCGTCGCGCGGGCCGTTGCCCCGGCCCGTTCAGGACCGGAAAGCCCGGACGCGGCGCACCTGGAAACTTCCGGTTAACCCTAGCAGGTTAACAATAGGGATGAGCTGTTTCGACAGGTACTGCTGATGACAATTGTAAGTGAGGTTGTGAAGCGAGATGCACGCGCAAAGATCTTGCGTGCCGGCGTCGTGCGGTCGGGTAGCTTTGAACGTAAGGTCATCATCCGGGACGTGTCTGAATCGGGCGCGATGATCCAGAGCGATGTTGAATTTGAGAAAGACGAGGAAGTCTGGCTGGAATTCAGCGGTATGACGCCCATTCGTTCGATCGTGCGCTGGGCATCCGACAACCGCTACGGCATTCAGTTCGAACGCCGTATCGAGCTCGACAAGCACGGCAAGCCTGTCGCCGCCTCGCTGAATACCGAGACGCGCGAAAAGTCCTTTGTCAGCTGGAAGAGATAGCGACGCGCATCCGCACGCAGCGCTAGCCGATTTTCGGCGGCCCCTTGGTGCTTCCGATCTGCGACGCCAGCGACTCCAGCGCATTCCGCAGATCGTCGTCCCTCACCACTTTCAGCTCGTCTTTCACTGCCGATGACACCGGCTGTGCGGTGTCCCTGCGCCTGGAGACAGGCCGGGCGGGCACGGGTTCGCCCTGCCGGATCGCCATCCGCGTCACAGCCGCATATCCGAAATAGCGGTTGACGCGTTCGATGATAATGGGTGCTTCATGCTGAAGCGCAAGCGCATGCGCGCCGTGCACGGACAGATTCAGTGTGCCGCCGGATCGTTTGCCCTGCGGGAACCTGATCGAGTCGGGTGTTGAGCGCCGCGAAACCTCCTGTCCCACAATTTCGGCCCAGCGCGCGACGATGGCGGATTCGACGAAACCAAATTTGCGAAAGCTCTTCCGGCCCACGCGCGGGACCAGCTCTGCCACGGAGCGGGCGAAGCCAATCCGTTTATATCCCGGAAGGTCATGGGGTGGTTTGCCGCGCTTGCTCATCAAGGGTCTTCACTGCCAGAAGCCGCTCATGAGCACCATAGCCGCGACCGCATTTCAAAGCGCTCTTCTCGACTGGTATGACATCCACGCCCGCGCCCTGCCCTGGCGCGTCCCGCCCGGTTCGGCGCGGACCCCCGACCCTTACCGGGTCTGGCTGTCAGAGATCATGTTGCAGCAGACCGTGGTGCAGACGGTGAAATCCTACTTCGAAACCTTCGTTTCGCGCTGGCCCACCGTGCATCATCTCGCCGCCGCCCGGGATGAAGACGTCCTCGCCGCCTGGGCAGGTCTTGGCTATTATGCCCGCGCCCGCAATCTGATCGCCTGCGCCCGCGCCGTTTCAGGGCGCGGCGCGTTTCCGGGTACCGAGGCGGAACTGCTCGAACTGCCCGGCATCGGCCCTTATACCGCAGCGGCCATTGCAAGCATCGCCTTTGGCCGCCCGTCAGTCGTGGTTGATGGCAATATCGAGCGGGTCATGGCGCGCCTGTTCGCGATCGAGACCCCCCTGCCCGCGGCGAAGACCGAGATGAAGGCGCGCGCCGCCGACCTGACACCCAGGCGGCGGCCCGGCGACCATGCGCAGGCGCTGATGGACCTGGGCGCCACGATCTGCCGGCCAAAGGCGGCCGCCTGCCTCGCCTGCCCCGTCCGGCAGTTCTGCGCCGCCACCGGGAACGCGCCCGAGCGGCTTCCCAGGAAACTTTCCAAGGCGGCCAAACCGGAGCGCAGGGGCATTGCCTATTGGCTGACGCACGGGGAGGATGTCCTCCTGGTGCGCAGACCGGACAGGGGATTGCTGGGCGGCATGCGGGCGCTTCCCGCGACACCGTTTGTGGCGGATCGCGAGCCGATCCCCGCACCGCCCTTCGAAACGGAATGGAAAGCGGTGTCGAAGCCGGTCGTCCATGTCTTCACGCATTTTCGTCTGGAGCTGACAATCATGACCGCGGATATCTCCGCGATGCCGCGACCGTCCGGTGACTGGCACCCGGTTGCCGACATCGTTAATGCCGGTCTGCCAACCCTTTTTGCAAAAGCCGCGAAGCTGGCTGCCGGAGATCTTCTGCATGACTGACCGTTCTCGTGACCGCCGTGCCGCGCTCATCGGCGTCCTGATCGTCGCGGTCCTCGGACTTGGCGTCAACAGGCTGCTGCTACCGGGAGGTACGGGGGAGTGGTACCTGTCGCTCGTCAAGCCCGACCTCAATCCCCCATCATGGCTGTTCGGCGTCGTATGGCCCATCCTCTACATTCTCATCGGCGCGGCCGGCGGCCTGATCTGGAAAGCGAGCTTCAACCGGGCGCGGTTCTGGTACATTCTGCAGCTGGCGCTGAATTTGCTCTGGAGCCCGGTGTTTTTCGGCATGCAGCGCGTGGATATCGGCCTCGGCGTCATCGCGGCGCTCAATATCGCCGCCATCATCGCAACCATCCGCATGGCCGCGGTGCGCCGTCTGGCGGCGTGGCTGATGGTTCCCTATCTGATATGGATTGCGTTCGCGGCGATCCTGAACCTGCGCATCTGGCAGTTGAACGGCTGACCCCCTATCTTCTCACTGACAAGCAAAGGATACCGGTAGCATGCAGAGCCAGAACAAATTTCTCGACGATATTTCCCGGCTGGCGACGGGCGCAGCGGGGACCGTCGCCGGAATGGGCCGCGAAATGGAATCGCGGCTGAAGGAACGCCTGCAGGAAATGGTCGGCGGCATGGACATGGTGTCGCGTGAAGAGTTTGAAGCCGTTAAGGAAATGGCGGCCAATGCGCGCGCCGAAGCCGATGACCTTCGTGCGCGGATCGAGGCGCTTGAGGCAGGTCGGCAGACATAGCTCCCATGGCCGGGTCACAAGATGTTGTGCCTCGCGGCGTGGTTTATCCACAGGAAATGCGACATTGGCCCCTTGCGCGGACTCGGTGATCCCGTGCAGGCTTCGCGCATCAAGAATAGTCACAGGTTCCGCCAAACATGATCGATATCGAATATGCCGAACTGGAATCGGCGGCGCCGCCCCTCGACATGCTCGCGCATTATTTCGAGGCGCATGGCTGGGGCTTTGAACGTCTTGGCGACGATGAGATCGTGGCGAAGGTCGAAGGCAGCTGGACGACATATCAGCTGCGGGCGCTATGGCGCGAAGAGGAACGCGTTCTCCAGTTGATCGCCTTCCCCGATATTCGCGTGCCGCAGGAGAAACGCGGGATTCTGTACGAGACGCTGTCGTTGATCAACGAGCAGATGTGGCTCGGGCATTTCGAAATGTGGTCGTCTGACGGCACGCTCGCCTGCCGCCACGGCGCGCTTCTGGAAGAAGGTGACGGCGAGGGCGGCATTTCACTGGCGCAGACCGAGACGCTGGTGGAAGCCGCAATTGACGAGTGCGAGCGCTATTATCCGGTGTTCCAGTTCGTTCTGTGGGGGGACAAGTCGCCGGCACAGGCTCTCAAATCCGCTCTTATCGACACTGCGGGCGAAGCCTGACCTGCCGACCCTAGCAAAACTGCCGCACTTTCCGCTGGGGCCAACCTCTCTTAAGGTCGTGCCGAACGTTCTGGGGAGGACATATGCGGTATATCGCGATCGGCGCGGCAATCGGCGCTCTGGCCATCATGTCGGCCTGCGCGCCCGAGGACCGGGCGCCTGAAAACCGGCCCGCCGCCGACGTCACCGACGAACGCCTTCTGAACGCCGCCGCCGAGCCGGGTAGCTGGCTAACCCATGGCGGCACCTATGAAGAGCAGCGCTTCGCACGGCTTACCGGAATAGACCGGACGAACGTCGATAAGCTTGGGCTCGCATGGATGTACGAATTCGACACCAATCGCGGTCAGGAGGCGACGCCGCTGATCGTTGACGGCGTCCTTTATACAACCTCCGCATGGTCGAAGGTGTTCGCGTTCAACGCGAAGACCGGCGAACTCCTCTGGTCCTACGACCCCGAAGTACCGCGCGAAGCCGGTTTCAATGCCTGCTGCGACGTCGTCAACCGCGGTGTCGCCATTTACGGCGGCCGCGTCTATTCGGGCACCATCGACGGCCGCCTGATCGCCATTGATGCGCAGACCGGCAAACTCGCCTGGGAAAAGGTCACGGTCGACCAGTCGAAACCCTATACGATCACGGGCGCGCCGCGCGCGGCGAAGGGCCGCGTGCTGATCGGCAATGGCGGCGCCGAATATGGTGTGCGCGGCTATGTCAGCGCTTACGACGCCGAGACAGGCGCGCTCGACTGGCGTTTCTACACGGTCCCGCCCGGTCCGGATGCAGGCCCGGATGGCGCGGCGAGTGACAGCACGATCGACCTCGCCAAAGCCACCTGGAACGGCGACTGGTCGGAACATGGCGGCGGCGGAACTGTATGGGATGCAATCGTTTACGATAGGGATTTCGATCAAATTCTCATCGGCGTCGGCAATGGCGCGCCGTGGAATCACAAGCTTCGCTCGGACGGTGAGGGTGACAATCTTTTCGTGTCGTCCGTGGTTGCGCTCGATGCCGATACCGGCACCTATAAATGGCACTATCAGGGCACGCCTGGGGAAACATGGGACTTCACGCAGACGCAGCCCATCATTCTGGCTGACCTGCCTATTGATGGTATCGCGCGCAAGGTGATGATGCAGGCACCGAAAAACGGTTATTTTTATGTCATCGACCGCGGCAATGGAGAATTGATTTCCGCTGAGGGTTTCGTTCCCCAGACCTGGACGACGGGCATCGACATGGCCACCGGACGACCGATCGAGGCCGAGAATGCGCGATTTACGGATGGCACATTTCTTTCGATGCCATCGGCACTTGGCGCGCACAACTGGCATCCGATGGCATATAGTCCGGACGAACGGCTGGTCTATATTCCAGCGCAGGATGTGCCTTATGCTTATGTCGACGATGCCAATTTTGAATCGCGACCGGGGGCGTGGAATATTGGCGTCGACTATCTCGCCAATCCCGTCCCGGAAACGAGGGGCGAATTCAAGGCGCTGAAAGCCCTTCTCAAGGGCCATCTGGCCGCGTGGGATCCCGTGACGCAAACAGAGAGGTGGCGCGTCCAGCATGACGGTCCCTGGAATGGCGGCGTGCTCGCGACGCAGGGCGGCCTCGTTTTTCAGGGAACGGCGAAGGGCGATTTCAAGGCCTATGACGCGGAAAATGGTGAGGAATTGTGGAGCTTCGCCGCCGGTACCGGCATCATAGCCGCGCCCGTCAGCTACGAAATCGATGGGGAGCAATATGTCGCCGTCATGGCCGGTTATGGCGGCGCCTATCCCCTGACCACGGCCTATGAGGACAATCCGAAACCGCAGATCAACGGCCGCCTGCTGGTGTTCCGGCTTGGCGCTGCCATTCCCTATGACGTCGCGTCGCTGGAATATGGGGACCCGGTACAGGTCGAGGCTTTCTGGACCGAGGACCAGCTTGCGCATGGCAACCGATTGTACGAATCGAATTGCGGCGTCTGTCACGGCGCCGCGGCGCGCTCCTCAGGCGTGCTTCCCGACCTTCGCCGCTCGGGCTGGCTGGAAACGCGCGAACTCTGGCAGGAGGTGCTGATCGGCGGCGCGCTGAAGGATCAGGGCATGATCAGCTTCGCGAAATGGTTCTCGCCAGAGGATGCGGAAGCCGTTCGCGCATTCGTCGCCAGCCGGGCCAACAGGCTGATTGAAGACGGCGATATCGGCGCAGCGGACGGGCAGCGCGCGGCGCCCTAGCCGCGTACCGCCATGCCAAGCGGCTCCGCCGTGACCGGATAGCCAAGGTCGTCCGGAATGGTGAGGTGCGGACGGCCATCAATATCCCGCACTTCCGGGGCGATCAGGCGCGGTTCAAAGGCCAGCGCATGTGCGAACAGATCGTCAACATGGCTGAACTGCGCCAGCCGCTCCAGATTCCGCTGCGTCGGAAAAATAACCTTGCCGTTGCCCCGCGCCGCATTGCCAAGCGCGTCCTCGGCCGTTGTCCATAGCGACGTGACCGCTTCATTGCCATCATGCCCCGCCTTCAGATGTTTTCCGACTTTTGCAAGATAGAACCTTGTATCATATCGCTTATTTTTCATAAGGGCGGACGGGCACCATCTTGACCATGGCGTCATGATCCCGGGGTCGATGCGCTGTTCATATGCTGCGAGAAAATCGCTGAACGCCAGTTCGCGCGCGGCGATCGCCGGCGCTGCCGCGGCCAGCACGGCCTCGTCGATTTCGGGTCCGTCGGTCAGAAGAACGCCCGCCTCTTCAAAACTCTCCCGAATGGCGGCAACGCGCGCCGCTGCGTCATCTTCGTCAAGCGCCGGGGACAGTCCGGCGCTTTTCGCCAGCGCATGGTCACCGGCATCCACTTTCCCGCCAGGAAAGACCATCATTCCAGCGGCAAAGCCCATTGTCTTGGCACGCCGCTGCATGAAGATTTCCGGCGGCCCGCTGACCGTTTCGCGCACGAGTATCAGGGTGGCGGCAGGCTTCGCAGGATTATTGGCATTGTCAGGCGATGTGAGTGGGTTGACGTCGGTCATGTTCGAAAACATGCGCGGTTCCGGCGATATTTCCTAGCCCTCACTTGAAAGGGTAAGGCCGCAATGACGCGGCTCAGGCCCTGCCCTGCTCGCCGCGCGGCGTCTTTGGCGGTGTTCCGGTAACGGCCAGATCTTCGTTTAACTGCCGCTCGGGGATCAGTTCGCCTTCACCGGCGATCGTCTTTTTGAGGGCGGCGGGGTCCATTCCGTCTTTTGCTGGCGTTTTCATATCTTTGCTCCTTCATGGCTGAACGCGCCATTGCATGGATGGCTCCATCAGGGTGTCAGTGGCGCGCTCAGCAGCCAGACATTTCCAAGCGTGACGACGGCAACAGCAAGCATGAGCAGTCCCTTCGTGCGCTCGGCGCGTGGCCGCCTGACCAGGATAAACGCTCCCCCGGCCGCAAGTATGAAGGCAAACAGCACTGCCAGGGACATGGCAATATTCACAAATCCACTCATGTCACTGTCCCTCGAATGATAAACGCGGCGCTCAGCTGCGGGCGCAGAGCCGTCTGTTCGAAACGCGTCGCAGCGGATGATATGCCAGAATGACCGGCCGCGACAGTCCGCGCATGAAGGCAGCTCAACTTGTCACCCGTGCCGCCGGTTCGCGCCACATGGCTTCCAGCGGCGGCGCGCCCTTTTCGACGTGGATCAGCTCATGGCGGCGGAACCCATGAGCGGCGTAAAAGCCGTGATTGGCCGGATTACTGTTCTCAAGATAAACGGGCATATTCGTAGCGTCGCAATGCGCCAGAACCGGGGCCAGCAGCGCCTTTCCCAGCCCCTGTCCGCGCCGATCCGGCAACGTACCGACCGTAAATAAATACCAATGTGTTTCAGGGGGATGGTGTGCCGCCATGACGTCACCGGCCAGCTTTGCCCGCCGCGCCGCCGCCGGACCGCCATACCAGGTGATCGCGGCCAGCAGTTTTGCAAGCGGTATCGCCCCAAGTCCGTCATCCGCGCCCGGCGGCAGCCACATGCTCGCACCGCCGCCATCGGTCAGCAAATGCGCTGTGCCCGCGCCGGTATAAATGGCTTGGGAAAGCGCGCGAAACGCCGCGCGCATAGCCCGGAAGTCACCGAACAGCCACTTGTTGAACGGATCGTGCCGAAACGCCTCGGCCGTCAGGTCGGCAACCATGCGCGCCTGCGAACGCTGTGCCACGCACAGGGTCTCCGGCAGGACGAGCCGGCGGGCGGCGGTCATGATCGCGCGCTCGCCAGGCCCGCTTGCACCTGCGCGACGGCGCGCCGCCAGTTCGCACGGCGGTCCTCGCGCTCGTCACCGCTGGTTCGCGGCCGGAATGTCCTGTCAACGCGGCGCATGGCTGCCTCGGCGTCCTCGAGGCTGCCGAAGAGGCCGGCACCGACCGCCGCGAGCATTGCCGCGCCCATGGCGGTGGTTTCGATGATCTCCGGCCGCTCTATCTCGACACCCAGCGCATCGGCGAGATCCTGACATAGCCAGTCATTTTTCACCATGCCGCCGTCGACCTTGACCACGCCCGGTGACACGCCGTCGGCGGCCATCGCTGTCAGCACGTCCGCCGTCTGGTTTCCCATTGACTCCAGACAGGCGCGGACGATGTGCGCGCGCCCCGTGCCTCCCGACAGGCCCGCGATCACGCCGCGGGCCTCCGGCTGCCAGTACGGCGCGCCCAAACCGGCGAAGGCGGGTACGAACATGGCCCCGCCGCTATCGGGCACCGATGCCGCGAGCGCTTCGGTCTCACCGGCGCTGCCGATCAGGCCAAGCTGGTCGCGTAGCCATTGCACCGCGCTGCCCGCCACGAAAATGCTGCCCTCCAGCGCATAGGTCGCCTGACCGCCCAGGCGCCAGCCCATGGTCGACAGCAGGCGATGTTCCGATTTTGGCGGCGTCTTTCCCGCATTCGCGATCAGGAACGCTCCCGTGCCATAGGTCGCCTTGACGCTGCCCGGCGCGAAACACCCCTGCCCGGCCGCCGCCGCCTGCTGATCGCCCGCCGCTCCGGTTACCGGAATCCGGCGCCCGGCGATCTTCGCTGTACCAAGCGTGCCCGCGCAGTCCCCTATGGCCGGCAGCAATGTCTCCGGGACACCCAGGACCGCGCATTGCCCGGCATCCCATGTGACGTCATGAAGCCGCATCAGCAATGTGCGCGCCGCATTTGATGCATCCGTTTTAAAGACTTGCCCGCCCGATAATCGGTAGCGCAGATAGCAGTCCACGGTCCCCACACGCAGCCGGCCCTGCCCGGCGGCAGTGCGGACCTCCGCCAGATGTTCAAGCGCCCAGGCGATCTTGGTTGCGGAAAAATACGGATCGAGCAGCAGCCCGGTCACGGCCTGCGTCTCCGGCTCATGCCCCGACGCCTTCAGCGCAGCGCAGATGTCGGAGGTCCTGCGGTCCTGCCAGACGATCGCGGGGGCGAGCGGCTCACCCGTCTCGCTGTCCCAGAACACCACCGTCTCGCGCTGGTTGGTGATGCCTGCACATGCGATCGTCTCGACACCCACCGCCGCCGCGACCGCTTCGGCGCAGGCGATGGTGTTCGCCCATATCTCGGCGGCGTCATGTTCGACCCAGCCTGGTTTCGGATAGCTTTGCGTCAGGGGCTTCGACGCCTCGGCCGCAATGCGGCCATCAAGCGTGAAGGCGGCGGCGCGCGTCGACGTCGTCCCCTCGTCGATCACCAGAATGTGCGGGTCACTCATGCCAACCCCCTAGCAAATGACGGCCTTCCCGCCAAAGTCCATCGGGCCGCTACTCAAGACTCCGCAAAACATGATCACGCTCCGTCATACAAGGGGCCCCGCGCGTATACGTCCTCTTAAGGCTCTCCGGCGTAAGGCTTTCCCCGGAATGGCGAGGGTTTGCGCTATGGGTGACAGGACAGACGTGACGGTCGAGGGTGTAACCGCCTGCGACTATATAAGCGAAACGGCGATCGGGCTCCTCGATGCGCTTCATGACGCCATGACGCTGGCGCGGCCCGGAAAGGACTGCTCCCGCTATGCAGACGACCTTCGCCGGCTCGGTGAAGGATCGGCTTTCGTCGCGCAGGAACTCGAGGCGATTTTGCGCAGTTCAGGCAAGGCCAGCGTCCCGGCGGACGGCAAACGCGAAACCGCGCGCCATGCCGAACGGCGCGCCAGGTCCGCCGTCAGCTAGGACGTCAGCACCTTCGCGAACAGGGCAGGGTCGACATTTCCTCCCGACAATGTCGCCAGCACGACCTGGCCCTCAACATCGATCTTGCCGGACAGCAGCGCCGCCAGCGCGGCGGCCCCGCCAGGTTCCACCACGACCTTCAGCTCGGTAAAGGCGGTTCGCATCGCCTGCGCCACATCGGCATCGCTGACCGCGACGCCCCGCGCACCGGCGCGCGACATGATGTCATATGTCAAAGGCGCGATCCGGAAGGTCTGCAGCGCGTCGCAAAGTGTCGGCCCCGCATGCGTGACGGGAACGATCGTGCCGGTTCGCAGCGATTCGCCTGCGTCATCATAGCCGGCCGGTTCGGCCAGCCACAGCGCGGCTTCGGGCAGTGCGAGCGCCAGCCCGCTGGCCAGTCCGCCGCCACCGCAGCAGGCGATGATTGCGTCCGCCGCCAGACCGAACGCTGCCAGCTGCGCGGCGCTTTCCAGACCCGCCGTTCCCTGCCCGGCGACGATATGGGGGTCGTCGAATGACGGCACCAGAATCGCGCCGCGCTCTGCGGCAAGCGCGGCGGCAATCTCCTCGCGCGGTCCGGTGATGCGGTCATAAAATATGATTTCGGCGCCGTCGGCGCGCGTTCGCTCCACCTTCAGCGGCGGCGCATCGCGCGGCATAACAATGGCGGCGGGCATTCCCAGCAGCAGGGCGGCGCGCGCCACACCCTGCGCGTGATTCCCGGACGAAAACGCAACGATTCCTGCTTCCCTCTCCTTCTCAGAAAGTGCAGACAACCGATTGTAAGCGCCGCGAAACTTGAATGATCCTGTGACCTGAAGGCATTCCGCCTTAAAGAATATGCGCGCCTTTGTGGCCGCGTCTATCGCATCCGATCTCAGGAGCGGTGTCTGCACCGCATGTCCGGCAAGGCGCGTCGCGGCGTCCCGCACATCCTCGATCCTTGGGGGGCTGGTCTCAGGCATCTTTACGCGTCCCGTTCAACTTCCTATATCGCGCACGCTGCCTCAAGGGCGAACCTCCGGCAAGGCGGCGCATGTTTACATACGCCATTGGAGGTCCCGTGCCTTGCGAAAGTACCCTAACGCACTCGGTGTAGCGGCCGCTACGCGGCCGACTTCGCCAGTAACACTTGTCCGCCCGCATGCAGCGGCACGGGCAGCCCGTTATTTTGTCGAGAATTTTCCCGGCAAGAGCATGTATGCGGTGAAGGCGAATCCGTCGCCCGACCTGCTGCGCACGCTCTGGAATGCCGGCATCACGCATTACGACGTCGCGTCGATCAACGAAGTGCGGCTGGTGCGTGCCGTTCTTCCGGATGCCACGCTGTGCTTCATGCACCCGGTGAAGGCGGCCGAGGCGATCACCGAATCCTATTTCGAACATGGCGTGCGGACATTCTCGCTGGATTGTCAGGAAGAGCTCGACAAGATCATCAGCGCCACGGGCGCGCCGGACGATCTGTGGCTGTGCGTGCGTGTCCGCGTCTCGTCGGAGCATGCCAAGCTTAGCCTCGCGTCCAAGTTCGGCGCGCGCGCCGAAGAGGTTGGCCCCCTCCTCATGGCCGCCCGCCAGGCCGCGGACGCCCTCGGCGTCTGTTTCCACGTCGGCAGTCAGGCCATGACGCCGCAGGCCTATAGCGATGCCATTCGCCTGGTCCGTACCGCCATTGTCGATGCTGGCGTGACCGTTGATGTCGTCGATGTCGGCGGCGGCTTTCCCAGCATCTATCCGGGCATGGACCCGGCCCCGCTGGCTTCTTTCTTCGAGGTGATCGACCGCGAATATGAGGATATGCCGATCAGCTATTCCGCGGAACTCTGGTGCGAGCCTGGCCGCGCATTGTGCGCTGAATATGCCAGCGTGCTGGTGCGCGTCGAGCAGCGCCGGGGCGACACGCTCTATATAAATGACGGCGCTTATGGGTCGCTGTTCGACGCCGCCCATGTGAACTGGCGCTTCCCGGTGGAGCTGGTGCGCGCGGAACCGTCGACCGATGCCGACGAGCCGTTCAGCTTCTTTGGCCCGACCTGTGACGACATTGATCACATGCCTGGTCCATTCCCGCTGCCCGCCGACGTGAAGGCGGGCGATTATATCGAGATCGGCATGCTCGGCGCTTACGGCGCGGCGATGCGCACGGCTTTTAACGGCTTTGGCGACAGCGAAACCGTCGAAGTCGAAGACGAACCGATGGCCAGCCTTTATGTGGAGGAAAGCGATGCTCTCAAGGCTGGCGACGTTGTCCCGATCTTCGGGCAGACACAATAAGGCGTGCTGACCTTTGGTATCGTACGCCCCGATGCAATACGAAGCGAAAGTCTGATTTCATGACAAACCCATCCACACCCGGCCACGTCCTTGTCATCGGCGCAGGCGGCGTTTCCTCAGTCGCGGTCCACAAGATGGCAATGAACCCCGCCATTTTCGGCAAGGTGACGCTGGCCAGCCGTACGGTTTCAAAATGCGATGCCATTGCCGCCTCGGTCAAGGAACGCACCGGTCAGACCGTCGACACGCACAGCATTGACGCCGATGACGTCGCCGCGACCACGGCCCTTATCAATCAGGTGAAGCCGGACCTGCTGGTGAACCTCGCTCTGCCCTATCAGGATCTAAACCTGATGGAGGCCTGCCTTGCGACCGGCACGCCCTATCTGGACACGGCCAATTACGAGCCTCTCGACACTGCGAAGTTCGAATATAGCCATCAATGGGCCTATCAGAAGCGGTTCGAGGAAGCCGGGCTGATGGCCGTGCTCGGCTCCGGCTTCGACCCCGGCGTCACCAGCATCTTCGCGTCTTGGGTCCGCAGGCATCACATTCCGCAGATTCGCACCATCGATATTCTCGACTGCAATGGCGGCGACCATGGGCAGGCCTTTGCGACGAACTTCAACCCGGAAATCAACATCCGCGAAGTCACCGCCCCGGCGCGGCATTTTCAGGATGGCAAATGGGTGGAAACCGCCGCCCTTTCCACAAAGCGCGCTTTCGACTTTCCAGAGGTCGGGGAACGCAACATGTATCTGATGTATCATGAGGAACTGGAAAGCCTCGTCACGCACTTTCCGGAAATCGAGCGCGCCCGCTTCTGGATGACGTTCGGCGATGCGTATCTCACCCATTTGGAAGTGCTGCAAAATGTCGGCATGACGTCAATCGAGCCGATCATGTACGAAGGCAGGGAAATCGTGCCTTTGCAGTTCCTGAAGGCCGTCCTCCCGGAACCTGCTGGCCTCGGCGCGACCACGAAGGGAAAAACCTGCATCGGCGACATCATCACGGGCAGCACCGGGGACGGCGCCGAAAAATCCGTCTACATCTATAATGTCTGCGATCATGAAGACGCGTATCGCGAGACCGGCAACCAGGCCGTCAGCTATACGACAGGTGTCCCGGCGATGATCGGCGCGGCGCTGATGCTTCAGGGCAAATGGTCAGGCGCGGGCGTCTTCAACATGGAACAGCTCGACCCCGACCCGTTCATGGACATGCTGAACGAACACGGCCTGCCCTGGCAAATGGTGGACTGGAAGCTTCCACCGATTTCCTAGCCGACAGAATCGGTAGCGCTGACGAAGCCGGGCGCGGCAGGGCCCTGCATCTCTGGCGCGACACCCCCCGCCATGAACGCGGCCATCGTCGGCCCAGCATCCGTAAGTGCGAGCATGGTGATTCTGCTTTCCTATTGCGGTGGAAATCGGCGACAATGCGCATATGCGAATTTATCGTGAAATCACTCGCCCATGGCGGATATGTCGTGTTCGGTCCGGCGCCCCGGCCCGGGTCCGGCTGACGGCCGCCGACATAGTGTGAAGTTGGTGTGAAGCCAGGGAAGGAAGATAGGCGGAAATGACGGATCTGATGTCGACAAAAGCGGGTGGCCCCGGCGCCTTTGCCGATTTCGACCTTTTACGTGTCGATACGCCCGCCTTTGTGGTGGACACCGCGGCGCTTCGCCGAAATCTTCAGATCCTTGCCGACATCAAGGCGCGTTCCGGCGCGAAGATCCTGCTCGCGCTGAAGGCGTTCAGCATGTGGGAAACGGCGCCGGTCACTCAGGCCGTTCTCGACGGCACATGCGCGTCGGGCCTTTGGGAGGCGCGGCTGGCGGCAGAACATTATGCGGGCCACCTTGAGACCTATTGTCCCGCATTCAAGGCTGGGGACCTGCCGGAAATCGCGCGGCTGTCGGACACTATCGTGTTCAATACCCCGTCGCAGCATCTCCGCTTTCGCGACCTCCTCGCGCAAACGGGCGAGACCTTCGACGTCGGGCTGAGGATCAATCCGGAACATTCGACCGGCGAGGTGGCGAAATATGATCCCGCCGGTCCGGGGAGCAGGCTTGGCTTTCCCGTCAGCCAGCTGCGGGAGGAACATCTGTCGGGCGTGCACGGCCTCCATATACACAGCCTGTGCGAGCAGGGTCTTGAACCGCTCGCGGAAACATGGGCAGCCCTTGAATCGCATATCGGGCCGTTTCTGCACAGGCTGGCATGGCTGAACCTCGGCGGCGGGCACCACATCACACGTGCGGACTATGACCGCGACGGCCTCGTTCGCCTGCTTCGCGGTATCGCCGACAAATATGATGTGCAGCTGTGGCTGGAACCCGGCGAAGCGGTCGCGCTGGATGCGGGAATCCTGGCGGGTCAGGTCCTCGACACGTTCCGGAATGACGAAACGAATATCGCGATCACCGACATCAGCGCGACCTGCCATATGCCCGACGTTATCGAGGCTCCCTACCGGCCTGCCATGCTCGGCGAAGCGGCCGGCGGCGAACAATTCCGGCTGGGCGGCCCATCCTGTCTGGCCGGTGATGTCATCGGCGATTATGCGTTTGCCGCGCTTCCGAAACCCGGCACGCGCTTCGCGTTTCTCGATCAGGCGCATTACTCAATGGTGAAAACGACCACATTCAACGGTGTCCCGCTGCCATCGATCTGGCTGTGGGATTCCGATACCGACACGCTCAGGAAGGTTCGCGAATTCGGCTGGCAAGAATTCGCAGGACGGCTTTCCTAGCAGTCCGGTTCGGGGGCATCCTTGCGCGTTGCCGTCGATTCAAACTCCCCCGGCGTCAGCGTTTCGGTCGCGTCGCAGTCAGAGGCGTCGAAGCGCGCACGCTGTTTGACAGAATATTCTATGAAATCAATGACTCCGTCGCCATTGCTGTCCATTCGGTCGAAGCTCTTCTGCCGCGATTGCAGATATTCCGCTTTCGCGACCACACCGTCCCTGTCCTTGTCACTGCGGGCAAAGCGCCGTTGCTCTCGCAGGACCGGGTCCGCCTTTGGCGCCGGTTCAGGCGGCGCGGCGACGCGGCATTGCGGTACGGCCGGACATGAGGCCGGTGCGGCTGGACCCGGAACGACCGGCGGCGGCGCAGCGGCAAAGTCGGCAGGCGCATCCGCCTCCCTCATCAGCGCGAAAGCGGCAAGCGCAATGAGGGCCAGGATCGCCGTCAGGACAAGTATCGTTCGCAGCGTCATTACGCGCCCCTTCCCGTCAGGATGTGCCATGTCATCATCCACTGCCTGCGGGTCGGCGAGCGGTGCGCATTCCGGCTCGCCAGCGCCGCGGCGCCGACGATCCGCGCGGCCGTCTTCTCACCCAGCAGCGGCTGGGCGGCGGCGCGCAGTGCTGGCCACACCGTACCGCCATCCATCCCTTCGACCCGGTCCATATGCGCCTCGGCCAGTGCGCTCCAATATTTATAATGGGCCGCCGGAATTCTGCGCCGAATGTCCGCGAGCAAAGGCTCGCCCCGCACCTCTCCCGCCGCCAGCGCCGCCAATTGGTCACGCCACCATGCCAGCCTGATCAGCGCAGGGTACACATCCTCTCCCCGGGCCTCTATCTGACCAAGCCTCAGATCATATGCGTTCAGCAGCAGGAAAGCGTCACGGGTCTCCGGCGGCGCGAAAAGGGATGCGAAATAGCGGTCCGGTGACTGTCTACCGACGCTTTTCGCCAGGTTGGTCTGCCGTCCTTCGCTCATCCCATTTCCCTAACCGCTGATTCAGCACGCTCTTTAACCGCATTTGCGAAACATATCTTAATTTTGGCCGCGTAGGTCGGCGTTTCGAATTCCGTGCGCGGTCACATTCAAGGGGCCCGTGCAAAAGAAGGGGCGAGAAAAGCGATGCAAGGGCCAATGGCATCCAAACCAGCACAACAGGGTATCTTGCGCAGACTGGTTCGCGACGAACGCGGCAATGCGATGATCATCGTCGTCGCCAGCGTATTTCCCTTGCTGGGCGCTATTGGCGGCGGCATCGACATGACGCGCGGCTATATGGCCGAAGCGCGCCTGGCCCAGACGTGCGACGCCGCCGCCCTCGCCGGTCGCAAGCTTCTTCAGGACGGCGTGACCCCTTCAATGGGTGCCGATGATATCGGGTCCCGGGAAATCGACAAGTTCGTGGATTACAATTTCGCCGACGGCCTGTTCGACGCCGAAACGGTAGACTGGGAGAGCGAGGTCGATGCCACATCAGGGGAACTAACGCTCACACTCAACACGTCGGTCCCAACCACACTGCTAAATATTGTCAATATCCAAAGCCTGCCCATCAGTCTGGAATGCAAGTCGATCCGGTCCGGCAATAATGTCGACGTTGTCCTGGTTCTCGATACGACTGGGTCGATGATTTGGGATCTGGACCGCGATGAAGGCAATGCCAATGAGCGCCTGAAGGAAATGCAAAAGGCGACCCTTAGCTTTCTCGGTGTCATGGATACCCTGCGCGGACAGCTAAATGCCGCAGGGCTTCGCGTTCGTGTCGCCTTGGTTCCGTACAGCCATACGGTGAATATCGGCAAGCACCTGATCGCTGAAAATGCCGATTACGTCGATACGCAGTGGCAGCAATACGCCAGAGAAAGACGACCAATTCGCTGCGAATCGTCGAATAACTACTGCTATTCAGGGAACAACGTCTATGATCAAGAATGGTACGAATATAGCAGTTTTGGCAAGCGCACTGTTGATCTGAGCGGGTTCGTGCAGCGCGGAATAGCCGCAGAAAGTCCAGGCGCCTATGATTGGCGGGGCTGCGTTGAAATGCGGACGACGGTCGATACGATCGACACCGCCGACTCTTATGTGAGTATGCCCCAAGGCGCTTGGGATATTATCGACCAGGCACCCGGTGCGGCCGCGCCGAAATGGCAGCCATATTTCAACGCGCCAGATCGCGATGCCTATGGATCCAATGCAAGATACTCATGGCCGACGTCCGGCGGCGTCAATTCGGCAGCCGCGGCGGACCCAGCATTTGCGAAACCAACGGATAATGATTTCACAGGCGAAGTCATTTATCGGCACAAGTATCGCGAAGAAGGTCCTAAACCAGTATACTCAGAAGCCACGGGGACATCTAAGGCGTCCACGGGACCCAATCGCGCTTGTGGCCAAGAAGTTGTTCTTCTGGAAGAACTTAGTACCGAGGACCTGACAGAAAAAGTCAACGCGCTTGAGCCCGATGGGGGTACATATCACCACATCGGCCTATACTGGGCGCTCACGCTCCTCAGCAATAAACTCCCTTTTGAGAACACCGATACGTGGATCGAGCCGGGAGAAGGCGGGACAGCCAGACCAGTAGCGAAATATATCGTGTTTCTGACCGACGGCACGATGGACACGTCGGGGCGGGAATATACCGCATATGGCCTGGAGTATGAATCCGACTACAATAATGATGTCCGCAGCGATACCAATTCTAATACGGGATCGCGTCATCGCGCCCGTTTTCGCTATCTGTGCGAGAACGCGAAACAGCAAGGTATACAGATTCATACAGTCGCATTCACCAGCAGCGTGGGTGCCACCGACCGCACCTCTCTTGAAAAATGCGCAACCACGGAAGATGATTTTTACCTCGCCAATAGTGGTGAGGAAGGTGAGCTGGAAGATGTGTTTGAACGGATCGGCCGAAACATCGGCTATCTGCGGGTCTCGAAATGAGCGGCCTGTTCAAGCGTGCGGCCGGCGATGATCGCGGCAGCTACATTGTCGAGTTTGCGGTTCTCGCATTACCGATGATGACCATGCTGCTCGGCATGATCGAAGTCGGCTATTATTCCTATGCCAAATCCCGCACCGAAGGCGTGCTGAGAGAGGTTTCGCGCCTTTCGGCGACGGGTTTTTTCATCACGGAAGAGGAAACCGTCGATGAAGATGATGGCGATGGCGACGGTGAGGAAGACGAGGATGCCCCTCAGACATCCCTCGAGCTCATCACCGAATATATCGCTGCCGAGATCAACACGATCCCGGGTGCCGAGTTCGATGTCGATGTCCGATCCTATCAGGATTTTCAGGATATCGGCAATCCCGAGCCAATCGTGTCGGATGCAGACCCTCTTGGCGGAGCACCCGGCATCGGCGACTGCTTCGTCGATGTCACGGGCGATGGTGAGTGGACGGAGGATATCCCCGGCATTGACGGTGTCGGCGGCTCTGAAGACATTGTCTATTTCGGCCTCGCCGTGCGTTATAAACCGCTTTTTGGCCTGTCGCGTACCTTCGCGGGTGATGAACTCGTCATCGATCTCAACGCCGGTATCAAGAACGAGCCGTTCGCCAATGCCGCCAATTATGCGAGGGCGACAGTATGTATCGAGGAGTAGTCGGCAGGCTTGCCGCGAAGCTGGGCTGGGCAAGACGCCTGGGGCGCCGCGCCCGAAACGACGAAAGCGGCGTGGCGTTCATGGAATTCGCGCTCACCCTGCCCTTCCTGACAATGTCGTTTCTCGGCGGTGTCGAACTCGTCAATCTGACGGTCAAGCATCAGCAAATGAGCCGGATCGCCACAACGACGGCGGACCTTGCGGCGCGATTCCGTTCGTCAATCGACGAAACCGACGTGGAAACGCTCTTTCTTGGCGCGCGCCTCGCGCTCAAAGACGCCGAATTCGACGAACGTGGACGCGTCATCTTATCGGCGATTACCGCATTCCAGCCCGATGGTGACGGGAACTCCAATGGACACCAGATCCGCTGGCAGCGCTGCGACGGTGACTATGATATTGTCAGCACCATCGGCGGCGAAGGCTGGGGGGTCGACGAAGAGGGCGAACCAACGGGCGAGATTCCCCTTGTGCACGGCATGGAGGTTCTCTGGCCAAACACGGTGATGTTCGCCGAAGTGACCTATGTCTATGAGCCGATCTTCGGCGCGGGTGGATTTCTTTCGGATATTTCCGAGGTTTTCGAGGAACGTGAAATTAGCTACCGCGCCGCGTTTATCGCCCGCGAACTCTCGCTGCAGACGATTACCAACACTACAAACATACCCGAGCCCGACCTCTCCACGTGCCCGCAGCCGATTCGCGGCGAACTTGGGGAGGGCTAGGGAAACCGCCTGACAGATGGCACGGCGCTCAAGGAAAGCGTCCGGCGCCATCGGCCAGACTTTTGAATGTACGCGCGGGCAATAAACTAGCGCGTGAGTTTTCTGTAGGTCATCCGGCTTGGCCGGTCCGCCGCATCGCCGAGGCGTCGGCGCTTATCTTCCTCATAAGCCTCGAAATTGCCCTCGAACCATTCCACGTGGCTGTCGCCCTCGAAAGCCAGAATATGCGTAGCCAGACGATCTAGGAAAAAACGGTCATGGGAAATAACGACGGCACAGCCCGCGAAATTCTCAAGAGCATCTTCCAGCGCACGCAGCGTTTCAACATCGAGGTCGTTCGTCGGTTCGTCGAGCAGCAGCACATTGCCACCCTTTTTGAGCATCTTGGCGATGTGGACCCGGTTACGTTCGCCGCCCGATAGCTGTCCGACGACTTTCTGCTGATCGCTGCCCTTGAAGTTGAAAGCTCCGACATAGGCCCGGGTCGAAATTTTCTGTTTGCCGAATTCAAAATAATCCATCTCGTCTGACACTTCCTGCCAGACATTCTTCTTTGGATCGAGGTGATCCCGGCTCTGGTCCACATAGCCCAGATGCACGGTGTCGCCGATTTCGATCTTGCCGCTATCAGGTTGTTCCTGACCGGTGATCATCTTGAATAATGTCGACTTACCCGCGCCATTGGGGCCGATCACACCGACAATGCCGCCGCGCGGCAGGATGAAGTCCAGGTTTTCGAACAGCAGCTTGTCGCCGTACGCCTTGGAAAGGCCCCTCGCCTCGATAACCTTGCCACCAAGACGCTCGGGATTCTGAATAAGGATCTCCGCGGCGCCGATTTTCCGGTTTTCCTGGCTGGCCACAAGGTCATCGAAGCGGTTGATACGCGCCTTCGATTTCGATTGACGGCCTTTCGCGGATTTCTTGATCCACTCCAGCTCTTCCTTGATGGCCTTTTGCTTGCCTTCGTCTTCGCGGCCTTCCTGGTCCAGGCGCTTCGCCTTCTGTTCCAGATAGCCGGAATAGTTCGCTTCGTAGATATAATAGCGACCACGATCCAGCTCGAGCACCCAGCTGACCACATTGTCCAGAAAATAGCGGTCATGGGTGACCAGGATGACATTGCCGGCATAGTCGACCAGATGCTTCTCCAGCCAGGCGACACTTTCCGCATCAAGATGGTTCGTCGGCTCGTCGAGCAGCAGAATGTCCGGCTTTTGCAGCAGCAGGCGGCAAAGCGCGACGCGGCGTTTCTCACCGCCCGACAGATTTTCGACGCCGCTATCGGCGGGCGGACAGCGCAGCGCTTCCATCGCGATATTCAGCGTGGTGTCGAGATTCCAGCCATCCGCGGCATCGATCTCTTCCTGAAGCGTGCCCATCTCGGCCAGCAGCGCGTCGAAATCGACGTCGTCGGGCGGATCGCCCATAAGCGTCGAAATTTCATTGAAGCGGGCCACCTTATCAGCAACGCCGCCCATTCCGTCCATGACGTTCTCTTTGACCGTTTTGGTCGAGTCGAGCTCTGGCTCCTGTTCCAGATAGCCAACGGTGATATTCTCGCCGGCCCACGCCTCACCGACGAAATCCTTATCGCGCCCCGCCATGATTTTCATCAGCGTGGATTTGCCGGTACCGTTCGGCCCAACAATGGCGATTTTCGTTCCCGGATAGAATTGCAGCGTCAAATTGCTGAAAACAGGCTTTGGCTGACCAGGGTAGGTCTTGGTCAGCTCTTTCATAACAAAGGAATATTGGCCCGCGCTCACTGGCTCAGCTCCGTATCTTAAAGGGAAGTGCGATGCGCCGCAGATAAGGACTGACGGAACCGAGAGCAAGGTGAGCCGGATACCAGCTTGTAATGAATCTTGCATGAACGTGATGGGCTGCTAATGAAGCGGCGCGGTACGGATGGCGAGTTGTGCCTACCCGGCCGAGTAAACGTGCCGAGGGAGGCATATTTTTTGGCGAAACAGACCAGCCCAATTCGGTGCCAAGGTTTTTAAGTCCAACCCCCTTCCGCAACGAATCCCATCAGGAAGCCGGAACCAATATCAATCCACGACCGTTCGGTTTCTGATAAATAAGGAGAGTATCAATGAAGAAGTTCGCAATTGCATTCACCGGTATGAGCGCCCTCGCCCTTGCTGCATGTGGCCCTCAGGAAGCTGCTGAAGACGTGGCTGAAGAGAAGCTGGAAGCGCAGGAAGACATCCTCGAAGAGGAAGCTGATCTTGCTGACGAGCTGGGCATGGAAGCCGAGAGCGACCAGCTCGACGCAGAAGCAGATGCCATGGGCGAAATGGCTGATGACGTCGACGGCACGAACCTTGTCGACGATTCAGGCCTGACGGAAGACGGCGGCAACACCGAAATGTAATTTCGGTTCGATGCCTGTCGAATGATGGAAAGGGCGTTCCGGAAACGGGACGCCCTTTTCTTTTCGCCGATATGGCTGTGCATTGCGAAGCGATCTGCTGAAGGACCCAAATCATGCCTACCGAGATGTTGAGATTTCCCAGTGCGAAAGGTCATGAGCTTGGCGGTACGCTTGTCCAGGCTGAGGGTGAATGGGTAGATGCGCCGCGCGCGACCGCGCTATTCGCCCATTGTTTTACATGCACAATGAAAAGCCATGCCGCCGTTCGGTTATCCCGCGCGCTCGCCCAGCAGGGTGTTCAGGTTTTGCGGTTTGATTTCACCGGCCTTGGAGAGTCCGAAGGTGCATTCGCCAGAAGCGGCTTTGCGGCAAACGTCAATGATGTCGTCTCCGCGAGCGAAGCCCTTTCCGCTGGCGGTCATGCCCCCGCCCTTCTTATTGGACATAGCCTTGGCGGTGCCGCCGTGCTGGCAGCGGCCAGCAGGATTCCGAGCGCGCGCGCCGTGGTCACTCTCGGCGCGCCATATGAGGTCGATCATGTTCTCGACCAGCTTGGCGATAGTCTGAAGCGAATCGAAAAAGATGGTTCCGCACAGGTGGAAATTGGCGGTCGACCATTCGAGGTTAGCAGGGAATTTCTGGATGGCACGCGGGGACAGGGACAACGGAGCCGCATCGAAACCCTGCGCCGCGCGCTCCTCGTCATGCATTCACCAACCGACCAGATCGTCGGAATTGAGCATGCGGCAAAGATATTCACCGCTGCGAAGCATCCGAAAAGCTATGTTTCCCTCGACGATGCAGATCATTTGCTGACGCGTGCCGCTGACACCGAATATGCCGCGGGCGTCATAACCGCATGGTTGCAGCGATATGTAGACTTACCGCGCGAGTGACGGCAGGCACGCCGCGAACGTCATTCCTGAAAGGCTCTGTCATGTCCATCCGCATCCTTGTGACCGGTTCAACACGCGGTATTGGCGCAGCCATTGTGAACGCACTGCCGGATGCGAACACCATCATGCACGGCACACGCGACGATAAGGGGACGATCGGCGTTGATTTCGAGGCGCCGGACGGCGCAGCGACATTGTGGCGCCGCGCGCTCGACGCCGCAGGGGGGCAGATCGATGTGCTGGTCAACAATGCCGGGCTGTTCAGCCCCGTCCCGATTGACAGCGAGCCGGACGACTGGTCCGATGGCTGGCGACGAAGCCTTTCGATCAACCTGCAGGCGCCTGCGGATCTGTGCCGACTGGCCGTCAATCACTGGCGGGAGCGCGGCGTGGGCGGACGGATCGTGAATATAGCGAGCCGGGCTGCATATCGCGGCGATGGGATCGATTATGGCCATTACGCCGCGGCGAAGGCAGGACTCGTGGGGCTCTCAAAGACGCTCGCACGCGGCCTGGCGGCAGAAGGCATTCTCGTCTTTACGGTCACGCCAGGCTATGTGATGACAGGAATGGCGGATGACTATCTGGCATCACGCGGCGGCGATGATCTTCTCGCCGACATTCCCCTTGGCCGCGTCGCGCAGCCAGAGGAAGTGGCGTCAATTGTCCGCTATCTTGTCATGGAAGCACCAGCCTCCATGACAGGCGCCGTCATTGACGTGAACGGCGCCAGCTTTGTCAGATAATAAGGCGCTTAAGCGCGCCAGGCGTGAAACAGCGGCATGGCGCGTGTGGCGCGCACGACGGTACGGCGGACATTGCGGCTACGGAGGCCCAGGAACATCGCGGGGCGGGAGGACTTGGTCTGGATCGACATGATGCTATCCCTTCATAAGATGAACCGCCGAGGCCTGCGGGGAGTGGGGGAGTAGGCCCCGGCGGTCTGCGCATCATATGCGGCAAGTCGACACCGATAAGTAGGCGACAAAAATCGCTGGCAGCCATGCATTGAACGCATGGCTTTCGTTAACTATTTCAGTTAAGACGTTTTTAAGACACTTTCATGTCAGTCGGCGGTGTCCCACGAAATTGGCGAGAGCCGAAGGCGATCAATCGCGCATCATGGTGACCATCTGCTTGCGATAGCCGTTCACGAAGCAGGATTCGACCCGTACAGGCTCTTCGGTACAGGTGAGGCGCATATTCCGTTTCACCATTTCCTCAACCAGCGTCGTCAGCTGCAGTTCGGCAAGCCGCGCACCGACACAGCGATGAATCCCATAGCCAAAGGCAATCTGGCGGCGGGCATTCTCACGATCGGCAATGAACTTATCGCCGTCCTTGAACATGTCTTCATCGCGATTGGCTGACGCGTACCACATGATGACCTTGTCGCCTTTACGGATCAGCTTCCCGTTCAGCTCATAATCTTCCGTTGCCGTACGGCGCATATGGGCGAGCGGCGTCTGCCAGCGGATGAGTTCCTGAACGGCCGTCTTGACGATTTTTGATCCCTCGCCTTCACCGCGCACCTTGTCCCACTCTTCCGGCCATTGATGCATGGTACGCGCAATGCCCGTCATGGAATTGCGGGTCGTGTCATTGCCGCCGACGATCAGCAGGATCAGATTGCCGATGAACATCTGCTCGGGCATATCACTCATGGCAGGCGATGCCTGCATCATCGAAATCAGGTCCCGGCCCGGAGGTTGCTGCTTTTTCATTTCCCACAGACCGGCGAAATACATGCCCATTTCATACATCTTGTTCATGCGCTCTTTGCTGAAGCCCTCATCCTTCGCGGCATTGATATCGCCGGCATAGTCGGACCATTCCGTCAGCTTTCTGCGGTCGGCCCAGGGAAAGTCGAACAGCAGCGCGAGCATGCCAGTGGTAAGTTCGATGGACACCCGGTCGACCCAGTCGAACGCCTCATTGATGGGCAGGCCGTCGAGTACTTCGGCCGTCCGGGCGCGGATTTCCGGCTCCATGAAATTCATTTCGGACGGCGTGAATTTCGGAGCGACCGTCCGGCGCTGCGGGGTATGTTCGGGCGGATCCATGGCGATGAACATGGGCATCGGCTCCGCGTCGGCAAATTCCTCGACGCGGTCCGCGATCGTGATGCCGCTATATTCCCAGGACGATGAGAAAATTTTCGGAAGCGCTTCGATTTCCACGATGTCCTTATATTTCGTCGCCGACCAGTAGGCGCCAAACTCGCTGTCCTCGGTATAGTGCAGCGGATCGGTAGCGCGCATTTTCGCGAACAGATCCGGCCAACTCCGCTGGGTCCAGTGGATGTTCGCCGACGGATCGAACGTCGGCATATCGGTCTTCACCTGTGTGGCCATTGCAAATCTCTCCCAAGTTCAATCAGAGCATCACTCAGTTTGCGATCAATTGCAAACCCCTGCATTAGAGAGGAATGCCAGGATTGATTGCACTCGAGGTCCCCGAATTGGCCGCCGTCGCAGAGGAGGATGGCCTGCTGTTCGCTGTCCGTCTCAATCGCGAGGGCGGCGGTACGCTGCTTCATTGGAAAGACGTCCTGACATGGACGCCCGCTGACGGGCCGCTCTGGTTGCACGTCGATGCCAGCTCGCGGCGCGTGCGCGAATGGCTGGACCATGATAGCGGCCTGACCCCGATTACCATCGAGGCCCTGCTCGATCCCAGGCCGCGTCCGCGGGTGTTTCAGGGCAAGAACGGCTATGTGACGATCCTGCGCGGTATAAATCTGAATGAGGGGGCCGATCCCGAAGACATGGTGTCCCTTCGCCTCTGGTCTGACGGTGTCCGCCTGATCAGCTTGCGGCAGGAATATCTGAAGACACCGCGTTTCGTCCTTGATGACGTCCTGCGCGCCGGCGCAGGCCCGGTGGACGCACCTGCGCTTTATGAACGGATGATCAGCAAGCTCATCGATTTCCTTGGTGTCGCTATCGAGGAATATGAAACACGGATCGAGGATATCGAGCAGCGGATCGACAAAGGTGACATTGACGCGCTTCGTTCCGACGTGTCGGAATTGCGGCAAAATCTCGTTTCCATGCGCCGTTACATGGCACCCCAGGTCGGCGCACTGCAACGCCTCACCGCATTGCCGCCGGAATGGCTCGCGCCGCATGAAGCACTGCTGCTGCGAGAGAGCGCCGACCAGTTCGAACGCTATCTGGAAGACCTGGATGAATTTCGTGAGCGCGCCATCGTTGCCAAGGACGACATCGTCAATCGTCAGAGTGAACGCATGAACCAGACAATGTATGTATTGTCGATTGTGGCGGCGATTTTCCTGCCGCTCGGCTTCCTGACAGGGCTGTTCGGGATCAATGTCGGCGGTATGCCCGGCGTCGATGATGATATGGGGTTCTGGATCGTCACCATTTCCATGGGGCTCATCATAGCCGCGGAATTATGGATATTCAGAAGGCTTGGCTGGCTCTAGGCTAGCAGATCAGCAGGTCAGCAGACCGGCCTGAAGCTTTCCGCCTGCGCCATCTGCCAGTGCCGCGCATATCGCGTCGCGCCGGGTTCCGCCAGCAGCTGGCCGGTTTCCAGAAACTCGTAGATCATGTCGACGGACTTCATCTGCGACGGGTTCAGCCGCATGCGCAGGTGAAATGGCCGGAAATCAGTGTGCTCGCGAATCCCCGAGGCCACCATGATATCCCTGAGCGATTTCACCGTTTTGGCGTGAAAGTTCGCCACGCGGGGGGCCTTGTCGGCGATCACCAGCCCGCGCTGGCGCGCTGCCGATGTGGTCGCAACGGCGCTTGGGCATTTGCCAGTGTGACAATGCTGCGCCTGTACGCAGCCCAGGGAGAACATGAACGCGCGCGCGGCGTTGCACCAATCCGCGCCAATCGCGAAATTCATGGCAAGCCCGGCGGCGCTGTGCACCTTCCCCGAGGCAACCAGGCGGATGTCGTCCTTTAGGCCGCAGCCGACCAGGGCGTTGCGTGTCATGATCAGCCCCTCGCGCAGCGGCATGCCTACACGGTCCGACATTTCCTGCGGCGCGGCACCGGTACCGCCTTCGCCGCCATCGACGACGATAAAATCCGGACGGATGCCGGTTTCCAGCATGGCCTTGCACAGCGCGAACAGCTCATGCGGGTACCCGACGCAGAATTTGATCCCGGCGGGCTTGCCGCCGGACAGGTCGCGCATCTTCGCCAAGAACTCCAAAAGCCCGATTGGCGTCGTAAAAGCGCTATGTGCGGCGGGTGACAGAACGTCCTGCTGTTCAGGGACACCGCGAATGTCGGCGATCTCCTTCGTCACCTTCGCGCCTGGAAGCATGCCGCCTTTTCCCGGTTTCGCGCCCTGCGATAATTTCAGCTCGACCATCTTCACCTGATCGTCCTGCGCCTTGTCGCGGAACCGTTCGGGGTCGAAAGCGCCGTCCGGCGTTCGCGCCCCGAAATAACCGGTGCCCAATTCCCAGACGAGGTCTCCCCCCTGCCGGTGATAGGGACTGATGCCGCCTTCCCCGGTATCGTGGTAGAATCCGCCCGCTTTCGCGCCAAGGTTGAGCGCCGTGATCGCATGTGCGCCAAGAGAGCCATAGCTCATGGCGGAAATGTTCAGACAGCTTGCCGAATAGGGCCGCTTGCACTGGGCATTGCCCACCATGACCCGCGGGTCATGAACGGCGTGAATTTCCGGTGACATGGAGTGCGAGAGCCATTCGAAATCCGCACCGTAAACGTCAAGCTCGGTCCCGAAGGGCTGCGCATCCGTCTGCCGCTTCGCCCGGGCATAGACCAGCGCGCGCTGGTCGCGACTGAACGGCATGCCTTCATGATCGCCTTCGACTATGTAGGAACGAAGAAACGGTCGCAAGTCTTCGAAAAACCAGCGAAAGCGCGCTGTGAATGGATAAAGGCGCCGCAGCGTATGCTTGGTTTGAAAGAGATCGAAAATGGCGATCAGAAAGGGCGGCACCGTCAACAGCAGCAGGCCAAGCAGCGGCGCCCAATATCGCGCCGCCAGCACGATGGCGACGCTCAGAATCGGGGGAAACCACAAGAACATGTTGCGCGCGATCGGATCGTCACCGCTTAGCAGATGGTCTTTCGTATCGGTATAATCGCGTGTTTTCATATGCGCGCTGGTCCTTTCAGGTCTGAACGACCGGCGATGTCCGAAAGGTCCGCCCGCGAAATCATGCGCCCGCCACGATACCAAGCCATGCGGCCTCGTCGATAATTTCAATACCGAGGCTTTCCGCTTTTTTGAGCTTCGAACCGGCCCCCGGACCAGCGATCAGCAAATCTGTTTTGGAAGAGACCGACCCGGATACTTTGGCACCCAATCTTTCCGCCTGCGCCTTGGCTTCATCGCGGGACACATCCTCCAGCTTTCCGGTAAACACCAGCGTTTTTCCTGAGACCGAAGATGCCACCGATTCAAATATTTCTGGCTGCACGTTCATTGACGCCATGACGTCATCCACGGTGTCCCGGTTGTGCGCCTCCGCCCAGAAATCGGTCAGCGCCGCCGCGATTTCGGGTCCAATTCCCGCAATGCCAATTTCGGCGGCGAGCGCTTCATTGGCACGTTTTTGCGCCTTCTCTTCCGTTTCACCCAGTTGCGGCTGAAACGCGGCGCGATGTGCGACCAGCTTGTCCAGCTGCGTCCTCAGCGTCCCCCAGTCCGCATATGCGCGCGCCAGATCACGGGCCGTGATTTCGCCAACATGACGAATGCCGAGGCCAAAAAGAACGCGCGACAAGGCGACCGCTCTGCTGCTTTCGATGCTCGCCACCAAATTGGCAGCCGACTGCGCCCCCCAACCCTCAAGCGCGGCGATATCCGCCTGGCGATCCACCAGACGGAAGATATCGCCCGGTCCCTCAAGCCAGCCTTTCTCGAAAAACAGCCGGATCGACTGTTCGCCGAGACCGTCAATATCGACCGCGCGGCGCTGGACGAAATGTTTCAACCGCTCGACGCGCTGCGCTTCGCAGGTCAGTCCCCCTGTGCAGCGGCGATCGACTTCGCCGGGTTCCCGTACCGCGAGCGCGTGGCAAATGGGGCAGGTTTCAAGCGGTTCGAACCTTGGGCGCCGCGCATGATCATCAGGGTCAGATACCTGCGCCAGGACCTGCGGAATGACGTCACCGGCGCGCTGCAATTCCACGCGATCTCCGACTCTTACGTCCAGACGTTCAATCTCGTCCTCATTATGCAGCGTCGCGTTGGTGACGACGACGCCGCCAACCGTGACCGGCTGCAGCCGCGCGACAGGCGTCAGCTTACCCGTGCGCCCGACCTGGATATCTATGCCCAGCAGGCGCGTAACGGCCCGCTCGGCCGGGAATTTATGGGCGACGGCCCAGCGCGGCGCACGGCCGACACTGCCCATCCGCTGCTGCCAGTCCAATCGGTCGACCTTGTAGACAATGCCGTCAATATCATATGGCATGTCACCACGCTCGCGCTGGATCTGGTGATAAAATTCCAGGATCGCGGCGGCATCACCATGCCTGCGCTCAGTCGTCTGAAAACCCATACTGGCCAGCCATTGCATCGCGTCCGACTGGGTTTCCAATTCCAGTTCGGATATGTCTCCCCAGCCATATGCATAGAATCTAAGCGGCCGACCCGCCGTTATCGCGGGGTCCTGCTGACGCAGCGAGCCCGCGGCGGAATTGCGCGGATTGGCGAATATCTTCCCGCCCGCCGCGATCTGCCGCTCGTTCAGCGCGGCGAAATCAGCCTTCGACATATAGACCTCGCCGCGCACCTCAAGGACAGCGGGGGCATCCGGCAGTGTCTCGGGAATGTCCTCAACGGTTCGCAAATTGGCTGTGACATCCTCCCCAACGCGGCCATCGCCGCGCGTCGCGCCGCGCACCAATATGCCATCTTCATATCGCAGAGATACGGCCAGCCCATCGATCTTGGGCTCGGCAAGCAGGTTGATCTCTTCATCGTCAGCCAGGGACAGGAAACGCCGCACGCGCGCGATGAATTCCGTCACGTCCTCATCGGAAAACGCATTGTCGAGCGACAGCATCGGCTGCGCGTGCGTTACCTTTTCAAATGACGAGGACGGCGCTGCCCCGACCTCTTCCGTAACAGACCCGGCCGCGAGGGCAGGCCATGCCGCCTCCAGCGCCAGCGCACGCCTGACCTTGGCATCATATTCGCCGTCGGTCAGTATCGGTGCCGCATCGCGGTACGCGAGATTCGCCGTCTTTATCTCGGCCGTCAGCGCTGCATGTTCCGCATGTGCAGCGGCTTCCTTATCGGCGCTCATGGCTGCATCCTGGCGAACTGTAGGTAAACGGGCATGACTTCATCCCAGGACGAAGTTCCAGGCGCGATCATATTGAAATGCCCTGCATTCTCCATCGCGATCAGCGTGACGTCATCGCCGTTGGCGCGTACCGCAGCGGCATAGTCCGCGCCCTGCCCATGCGGCATGATGACAGAGGCGACGACCAGCTGCCGCACACCGGATGGCAGCAGCGCGACGGGCGACCCCTGCGCATAGCGGCCAGGCTGCTCATCCGGCAGACCGCCCATCACGCCCGCAATGCCGTCCGTGCCGCAGATCGCGGCCGCGGCGTCACGGCCCCGCGCCAGATCGCCGGGGCCATCGATCGCAACGGCCGCCTGCACGCGCAGCGGGTCGCCGTCGCGGATCTCGCTATCCTGCGGCAATCTGTGGCGGGCCGCCGCAAACAGCGCGGCATGTGCCCCTGCCGAATGACCGAATACCGACACCCGGTCGAGGTCGAGCGGATAATCCTGCGCCAAAATGCGGACATGATCCACCGCCCTGCCCCAGTCTAGGAACGTCCCCGGCCAGCCGGCACCCTCATCGCCCAGCTGGCGGTAACTGACATTCCACGTCGCAATGCCCTCAGCCGTCAGCGCCGCCGCGAGCGGTGCCATATATTCCTGTGTGGCACCAATGGCCCTTGTCCAGCACCCGCCATGGATCACCACCGCGATTGGAAAGGGGCCATCGCCATCCGGCAGGCGCAGCTCTCCCATCTGCATGGGCGCGTCGCCGTACGCGATTACCGCATCGGGCTCCGTGCGCGGCATGATGCGCACATCCTCATGTCCCAGCATTGTGGACATTGTCTCTCCAACCGGGTCCGGCAAATGTGCGGCATCGCAAGCCGCGACGAGTCCCGTCAGTGCGGCGGCCAGCAGGATCGGCTTCACATCGGCTCCCCATTCTTGATCAGTTTCCGCTTAGCAGTCTTGCCGCCTGTGCGCGTGCTTCTTCGGTGACTTCGGCCGCGGACAGCATGCGGGCGATCTCTTCCTGCCGCTCTCCGGCGCTCAGCGGGACAACGCTGGTCCGCGTGCCCGCATCGACCTGCCGCTTGGAAATCCGGAAATGTGCGTCACCCCGCGCCGCGACCTGCGGCGAGTGTGTGACGACAAGCACCTGACCGTCGCCGGCCAGACGTGCCAGGCGGTCGCCAATCGCACTTGCGGTCGCGCCGCCGACGCCCCGGTCGATCTCGTCGAAGATCATGGTTCCGGCATCGCCCGACGCCGCCAGGGCGACTTTCAGCGCCAGCAGGAACCGCGACAGCTCACCGCCGGAAGCAATCTTGATCAGCGCTCCAAAATCGGATCCGGGATTGGTGGAGATTTCAAACTGCACCTCGTCCGCACCATCGGCGCCCTGCGCATTCCGCGGCAGAGACGAGATCACGGTCCGGAATTTTGCGGCGTCCAGCTTCAGTGGCGGCAGCTCCGCTGCCACGGCGGCATCCAGCCCCTTGGCCGCTGTCGTCCGCGCGGCTGTGAGCGCCGCCGCCGCCTTCACATAGGCCGCTTCAGCGTCACGGAGCTCGGTTTCCAAAATGGCGAGATTTGCGTCGCCTTCATTCAGCGCCATGCGGCGTTCCGTCAGCGAGACAAGGAAATCGCCCAGCGCTTCGGGCGCGACATTGTGCTTTCGCGCCAGTGCCCGCAGCTCGAACAGCCGCTCCTCGGCATCATCCAGCCGGTTTTCATCATAGGCCATCTCTTCGGCGGCGCGGCGCAAATGGGTCTCCACATCATCGGTTTCCACCAATGCGCGGTCGAGTGCACCGAGCGCCTCAGCCAGCGATTCATGCACGTCTGAAATCCGTTCCAGCCGCCGCGCGACACCGCGAAGTCCGGCCAGCGCGCCCTTGGAACCGCTCAGTTCCTTATCGATCGTCGACAGATCCTCGGCAATCTTCTGCCCGGCGAGCATGTCCGCACGCTCTTTCGCCAGTTCGGTCTCTTCACCGGCGACGGGGCCAAAGGCCTCGATTTCATCAATGGCATGGTCCAGCCATTCGCGGTCTTCGGCGGCGCGGGCGATCCGCGCCTGCAACTCGGAAAGCTGTTTGCGGGCAGTTTTCAGCGCCGCATGTGCGCTGCGCACCTTCTCCTTCGGCGCGTCAAGGCCGCCATATAGATCCAGCAGGTCGCGATGGCCCCGCGCGTCCAGCAGGCCGCGTTCATCATGCTGTCCGTGAATTTCCGTCAGCGCACTGCCGATATCCCGCAGCAGCGCCGCCGATACCGGCTGGTCATTAACCCATGCCCGGCTACCGCCGTCGGCCTTCACGACCCGGCGCAGGACCAGTTCATCTTCTCCGACATCGATATCCTGAGCCTGAAGCAGACGGCGTGATACATGATCAGGCCCGGCGGAAAATGTCGCGGACACCTGCGCGCGGTCCTGGCCCGCCCGGACAAGACCGCTATCCGCCCGCGCGCCAAGGGTCAGGCCGAGCGAATCCAGCAGGATCGACTTGCCCGCGCCGGTCTCCCCGGTCAGCACCGTAAGGCCGCTGGCGAAATCAAGATCCAGAGTCTCGATCAGCAAAACGTCATTGATGGTCAGCGCCGTCAGCATGCGGGCGGTCTAGACCAGAACAAAGTGGCAACCAATAGCGGAAATGGGCCTCCGCGCACCGGCGGACTATCCGTGCTTCTGGATCAGCTTGTACGAGCGTTCATACCATTTTGAGCCGGGATAGTTCGAGCCGAGCACCGCCGCCGTACGGCGTGCCTCTTCGGGAATACCCAGCAGCAGGAAGCTCTCCACCATGCGGTGCAGCGCTTCCGGTGCGTGGCTGGTCGTGTCGTACCGTTCCACCACATTTTCGAACCGCTTGATGGCGGCGATATATTGCTGACGTTCCTGATAGAAGCGGCCGATCGTCATTTCCTTGCCCGCCAGATGGTCGTTCGCAAGGTCGATCTTTAGCCGCGCATCGGAGGCATAGCGTGTGTTCGGATAGCGCCGCGTCAGCTCGGTCAAGGCGTTGAGCGCCCGCAGCGTCGTCTGCTGGTCGCGCTCGACATCCTCGATCTGTTCATAATGAGAAAGCGCAATCAGATAATAGGCATAGGGCGCGTTCTTGTTACCGGGGTGCAGCGAGAGAAACCGCTGCGCGGCAGAGATGGAATCCTGATATTCCTGTGCCGTGTAATAGCTGAATGCGCTCATCAACTGTGCGCGGCGCGCCCATACCGAATAAGGGTGCTGGCGCTCGACCTCGTCAAATATGGCAGCGGCCTGACGGTAACGCCCCGCATCGAGGCTATCCTTACCAAAGGTGTAGAGGGTTGCCACATCGCGAGCGACATATTTGCGGTCAATGACGCCGTCCGCTGCGTTCTTGCCTGCGCAGGCGGACAGCGTGAGTGCGGCGGCAATCGTAATCGGCAGCGGATGCCTGAGGACGGAAAAGAGCTTCATGAGGTGTGCGTCTAACCTTTCATCCGGCATTCGCCAACCACCATCATACGCTGGCGCTCCTTTGCGTCACCCGCTAGGGAATAGGGGGCATGTTGCGCGTACTGACCCTCTCCACATTATATCCAAATGCGGTCCAGCCGGACCTGGGAAGCTTCTGCGCGCGTCAGACGGAGCGCCTGGCGGCAAGAGATGATGTGGAGGTGGAAGTGATCGCGCCCGTGGCTCGCTTTCCCATTCCCGTGCCAGGTGCGCCGTACAGCGCCCTTCGCGACATCCCCGAACGCGATGAACGCGGCGGCCTCAGCGTCCATCACCCGCGCTACGCGTCCGTGCCGTTCATCGGCTGGCGGTGGAATGCGAAGTCGCTGGCAAGGGCCGTCGTGCCACTTGCCCGTCAGCTGCATCAGGCAAATCCGTTCGACGTCATCGACTGCGAGTTTTTTTTCCCCGATTCCGTTGCCGCGCATGAAATCAGCCGCGCGCTCCATTTGCCCTACTCCATCAAGGCACGCGGCTCCGACATCCGCTATTGGGGGCGCAGGAACTTCACGCGCCGCCAGATGGTCGGAGCCGGTCGGCATTCGAACGGGATGCTGGCGGTCAGCCGGTCCTTGCGGACAGATATGAGCCGGATCGGCCTGTCGCTGGAACGCATCACCGTCCATTATACCGGTGTCGATCTGTCCCGCTTCGCCCCCGATAAATCCATCACCCGCGAGGCGGGGCTGCTTCTTGCCATTGGCAATCTTGTCCCCCTGAAACGACATCTGCTTCTTATCGAAATGATGGTGCACCTGCCCGAATATCGGCTTGAGATTCTGGGCGAGGGCCCGGAACGCGGCGCACTTGAAAGCGCGATCGAGACGTTCGGCGTGAGTGACCGCGTCACGTTGCTCGGTCGGCGCCCGCACGACGAACTCGCCCCGCGACTGGCCGCCGCCGAGGCGCTCGTGCACTCGTCCGAAAGCGAGGGCCTCGCCAATGTCTGGATCGAGGCCCTGGCCTGCGGCACGCCTGTCGTCACGACAAATGTCGGCGGTGCGGCAGAGGTGGTCACGCGCGATACCGGTGTGCTGGTGCCAGTCACGGCGACAGCGGCGCGGTTCGCCAGCGCGGTCAGGCAGCTTCGCAGCCGGCCCCGCAATATTCAGGCGATCAGGGCGGCCGCCGAACCTTTTTCGTGGGCGCGCAACACTGAAACGCTGTTCCAGCATCTCAATTCAATCCGCCAGACCGTTAAATAAGCGGCAGAATCAACGCCGCGACCTGACGGTCCTCCGCGACCAGTAGATTATAGGTTCTGGCCGCGGCCCGCGAATCCATCACCTCGGGGCCAAGGCCGCGGGCGCGCAGCTGCTCCAGCAGGGCAAGGGGCGGCCACGCCATCCGCGCGCCGCTGCCGATCAGCAGGACATCCCGCGCGGGATCGATGGCAAGGACGGCTTCGAAATCCGCCAGTTTCAGCGCTGACAGATCGGGAATATCGGCGGGCACAATGGCAGCCGGCCAGATCAGGAAAGCACCCGCCTGCGCGTCGCCGCCAACCACGAACATGTTTCCTCTGACCGCTTCGATCCGCTTTGCGCCTTCGGGTCCGTGGATTTCCTCAAACGCCATGATATCCAAAGCTGTCCTGCACCTTTATGGCCGCGTGGATACGCGTTCCGCGGCACCTGTGTCCTCTGGCAGGAAACTGTCCGGGCCGACGCCCAGCCAGATTAGAATCGGACCCGCGACATAAATGGACGAATAGGTCCCAACGATAATCCCGATCAGCATCGCAAGCGTGAAGCCGAACAGCGCTTCTCCGCCGTAGACGATCAGTGCGATCAGAGCGACGGCCATCGTCAATGACGTCATGACAGTGCGGGCAAGCATTTCGTTGACGGACAGGTCGACGAGCGGAATCATTTCCATTTTCCGGTACTTGCGCAAATTTTCGCGAATCCGGTCATAGTTCACGATGGTGTCGTTCAGCGAATAGCCGATGATCGTCAGCAGTGCGGCGATGATGTTGAGATTGAACTCCAGGCTCGTCCAGGCAAAGATACCAAGGGCAATCACCACATCATGGACGAGCGCGACGAGCGCCCCGACCCCGAACTGCCATTCGAAACGAACCCAGATAAAGATCGCCACGCCAATCATAGCCACGATCGCGGCGAGCGTACCGTCACGAATGAGCTCGCCGGAAACCTTGCCCGAAACCACGTCCTGGCTGCGCAGGCTTGCGTCTGGATATGCTTCCATGATCGCGCCCAGCACCTGGGCTTCAACGGCCTTCGCCGCGTCCGGATTGTCGTCTTCCTGCAAAGGGACGCGGATGGAGATGATTTCCGCAGAATCAATTTCCTGAATCGTCGCGCTGCCGATGCCGAGGGCGCCGATGCGGCTGCGGACATCATCGACATTGGCTGGCTGTTCAAAGCCGACTTCCATCTTCAGTCCGCCGGCAAAGTCGACGCCGTAGTTCAGGCCCCGGGTCGCGAGGCCAAAGATCGATAACGCAATCAGAATGAGCGTCACGCCAACGCCCACGAAACGCCAGCGAACAAAACCAATATTTGTATTATCAGGAACCAGCTTCACGAGTCTCATATCAGCAGCTCCTTGATCCGGCCCTCACGCCTGGAAAACCAGAAATAGGCGAACATGCGTGTGACCGTCACCGCGGTGAAAAGGCTGGTTACGATGCCGATCGTCAGCACCACGGCAAAACCCTTGATGGGGCCAGAACCGAGCCAGAACATGATGATCGCCGCGATGATATTGGTAACGTTCGCGTCGAAAATGGTTGTCGAGGCCTGCTCATAGCCGGTCTTCACCGCATCCATCACGCGCCGGCCCTTGCGCAGCTCTTCGCGGATGCGCTCGTTGATCAGCACATTGGCGTCGACCGCCGCACCGACGGTCAGAACGAAGCCCGCCAGTCCCGGCAGCGTCAGCGTTGCGCCAAGCAAACTCATCACGCCGACGATCAAGGTCATGTTCAGCGCGAGTGCGATACAGGAATAAATGCCGAACCGTCCGTAGGTGGCAACCATGAACAACATGACGAGCGCGACCGCCAGGATCGAGGAAAAGACGCCAGCGTCGATGGAATCCTGACCAAGATCGGGACCGACCGTCCGCTCTTCGATGACATTCAGTTCGACAGGCAGCCGGCCGGACCGGAGCAGGATCGCGAGTTCATTCGCGCTTTCGACGGTGAAATTGCCGGAAATCTGGCCGCTGCCGCCCAGGATCGGCGACCGAATGGTCGGTGCGGAAATGATGACGTCGTCGAGGATAATGGCAAAAGGCTTGCCCACATTCTGCTGTGTGACGCGCGCAAACCGGCGCGCGCCCGTCGCGTCGAAGTTGAAATTGACGATGGCCTGACCGCGATCGAAACTCTGCTGGGCATTGGTCAGCTGGTCGCCCGAAATAATCACGCGGCGTTTCACGGCCATGGGCTGGCCAATGTCCGCATTCATCAAAAGTTCGCTACCCGGAGGCGCGCGGCCCGACGCGATCTGCTGCGCGTCGGCGTCCACATCGACCATCTTGAATTCAAGCTTCGCGGTCTTCCCGAGAAGGTCCTTCAGTGCCTGTGGATCGTCAAGGCCCGGCACCTGGACGACGACGCGGTCGTCGCCTTCACGAATAATGGTCGGTTCACGGGTGCCGAGTTCGTCGATACGGCGGCGGATGACTTCCACCGCCTGTAGCATGGCGACATTCACGGCGTCCGCCTTGCCCTCAGGCGTCGGCGTGAACAGAAGACGGTTATCGTCCTCAACGGTGACATTATAATCGCGGGCACCGGTGACGCCAACAGCCTGGGTCAGCCCGCGTGCGATGTCGACGGCCTGGTCCACCCGCGCGGCATCGCGAACCATGAACCGAAGCCGGTCACCGCGCAGCGAAACGTCACCAATCGCGATTGCGCCGCCTTCGGCACGGCGCATCTCCACGCGGACATTGTCTTCAAGGCTTTCAAGGCGGGTTTCGAACAGGCTGTCGGAATTCGCTTCGAGCAGCAAGTGACTGC
This sequence comes from Pacificimonas pallii, assembly GCF_019204005.1. Lineage (GTDB taxonomy): Bacteria > Pseudomonadota > Alphaproteobacteria > Sphingomonadales > Sphingomonadaceae > Pacificimonas > Pacificimonas pallii. The sequence goes on from NZ_JAGSPA010000002.1 coordinate 626,836, forward strand.
CACCACGAAGATCAAGGCCCAGGTTCATCTGCGCGCGCGGCGCCCATTCCGGCCAGGCACTAACCTGCTTTTCCGGAAACGCATTCGGCACGGCGAAGAAAATTCCCGCGGCCAGCAGGATGATGATCCCCCAGACCTTCGTTTTTGAAAAATCAAGCATCCGGGCGCACCCGTCTATGGCTCGCCAACATCAGTCGTTCGCTGCCTTTGGCATGCCGGGCTGACGGACCTCAGACAGCGTGCCTTTAACAACCTTGACGATGTTGCCATTGCCAAGGTCGACATCGATTTCCGTGTCGGAAACCTTCTTGACCTTGCCGATCAGTCCGCCCGCGGTAACCACAGTGTCGTTCTTCTTGACGCCGTCCACCATCGCGCGGTGCGCTTTCATGCGCTTTTGCTGTGGTCTGATGAGCAGAAAATAGAAGATCGGGATGATGAGAAGCAGCGGCATGATCGCATTGAGAAAGCCGCCGGTGCCGCCTGCGCCGCCCGCCTGCGCATATGCTGGAAAGGAAAACATCGTATATCTCTTGGCTGTGTGTGTGCGGGCGCTACTTAGGCGCGGGAACGAAGAGGTGCAATGCAAGTGACAGATGAGATCAATCTTGGCCGCATCGCGGATGCCCTTGAAAGACTGTCGCCGCCGCCGCGCCGCACCATATTAACGGGCGCGCGCGCTTATGTCTGGTCTGCCGAGGGGTTTCGCCCGGTTCAGCGGATGAACGCCATGCGTGTCGATACGTTTGCCGCCATCGATGACCAGCGGGATGCGTTTCTGGAAAATGTTCGGCGGCACGGCGCCGGCTTACCGGCACATGATACGCTCCTTTGGGGTGCCCGCGGCATGGGGAAAAGCGCGCTCGTCAGGGCCGCCGCCGCGCACATCGCCCTGCCGCTTGTTCAGGTTGAGGCCAACCGATTGACGGACCTGCCGGACATTTTCCGGCAACTTTCTGTGGTGCCGCGCCGCTTCCTTGTTTTCATCGACGATCTTGGCATCGACGACTATGCCGCGGCACGCGTGCTCCGCTCGATCCTCGATGGCGGTCTCGACGCCCGGCCGGACAATTGCTGCCTCGCGGTGACCGCCAATCGCCGCCACCTGGTCAGGCGCAAACTCGCCAGCGATGATGACCGGCAGGACGTTAATCCGCGCGACCGGGTGGATGACGAGCTTGCCCTGTCAGAGCGTTTCGGCCTCTCGCTCGGCTTCCATGCCTGTTCGCAGGAGGATTATCTTTCGATTTGCGAAAAACTAGCCGCCGAGGCCGGCGTCACTATCAGTGCCGCCGAAGCCGTCCGCTTCGCAACGGAGCGCGGCGCCCGCTCAGGCAGGGTTGCGCACCATTATATCACGGACGTCTCCGGACGAACGGCCTGATATCTTCATTCCGTCCGGGGCTAGCCATCGAGGGCGCGCCTCACCGCGCGCGCAAGGGCATCCACCTGATAGGGCTTCCGCAGCAGCTCCGCCGGTGGGTTCAGCCGCGCGGCATCGACACCCGCGGCCTGGGTATAGCCGCTCGTGTAAAGCAGCTTCAGTTCCGGTATTTTCGCAAGCGCCGTGCGGGCAAGCTCCTCGCCAGACAGGTCCGGCATCACGATATCGGTGAACAACAACGCGGCGACCGGCTGCTCTTCCAGTGCGGTTAACGCTTCGCTGGCCGACGATGCGTGCCGCACGACGTAGCCAAGGTCTCGCAGGACATCGACCGTCAACGCGCGCAGCTGCGCCTCATCCTCGACGACGAGGATCGTTTCGCTTTCACGCGCTTCAGGCAGTTCCTGCTCCATATCCGGTTGGGCATATCCGGCGTCCGCGCCGGTAACGGCCTTGCCCTCGGGCAGGAGGAGATCGATGCGCGACCCCTCGCCGGGCTTGGAGAAAATCTCGATCGATCCGCCCGACTGCAACACGAAGCCCTGCACCTGACTAAGCCCCAGGCCGGTTCCCTTCCCCACCGGCTTTGTGGTGAAGAACGGTTCATATACCTTGGCAAGAACATCGGGGGGCATACCTTCACCGGTATCCGCAACCGATATCTTGGCGTAAGTTCCGGCCTGAAGTGATTGACCAAAGGAAATCTTTTCACGTTCGAGCACATATTTCTCGGTCGAAACCGTCAGCACGCCGCCCTTTGGCATCGCATCGCGCGCATTGGCGGCAAGATTGATCAGTACATTCTCAAGTTCGGCGGCATCCGCGAATACGTGCGGCGTATCCTCATGCAGGTCTATCTCGATATGCACCGTCTCGGTCAGCGTCCTGGTGAGGAATTCCTCCATTCCGAGCACCAGTGCGTTCGGATCGATCGCTTCCGGTTTCAGGCTTTGCTGCCTTGAAAACGCGAGCAGCCTTGCTGTCAGCGTCGCGGCCCTGTCGGCGCCTTCATGGGCGTTGTCGATCAGTTTGTGCAGCTTCGGCTGGTCCTTTGTGCGGCGGCGCAGCAGGTCGAGGCTGCCAATGACGACGGCCAGCATATTGTTGAAATCATGCGCAATGCCCCCCGTCAGCTGTCCGACCGCCTCCATACGCTGCGCCTGCCGCAGGCGATTTTCCGCACTTTCGCGTGACTGCGCCTCCGCAATCAGACGCTCATTCGCGTCAACCAGCTCCCGCGTGCGCGCGACGACGGCCTCCTCCAACGCCTCATTTTCTTCCTCCACCACCAATTCGCGGCGCAGTGCGCGTCTGGCGCGGATCAGAAGCGCGGCGACACCGATCAGCGCCAGGAAGGCGACAATCAACAGGGCAAGGCCAAGTTTCGCCAGTTCCGCGATCGAACTTGCAAGCTCCCGCTCTGATTTCTGGACTGCCGTGCCCCGCTCGGCGAGCTGAAGCTGCTCCTCTTCGCGAAGCTCCGTCATAATGTCGCGAATGTCGATCATCAGGCGGCGGCCATAGCCCGAGGCGATTTCCCGTTCCGCCCGCGATTGCTGTCCCGCCTCGATCATTTTCACGACTTCGGCCATCTCCTGCACCTTCAGGTCGGAGATACGGCGCAGGACCATGACCCGCGCAGCCTGTGTCTCGCTCTTCGCCGCCAGATCATCCAACTCAGCCAGACGCGGCGCCACAAGGGAAACATTGTCGCGATAAGGTTCAAGAAATTCCGGATTTTGCGTAAGCGCATAGCCGCGCTGTCCGCGTTCCGCGTCCTGTAGGGCGTTATAGACACCCTCCGCCGCCATAATCGTCTGATAGCTTTCCGCATATAGGTCGGCGGCACGCATGCGCGCACTGTCGTCACCGATCGTTTGGCGGTATCCTGCAGCCGCCAGAAGGGCGATACCGACAAGGGCGGCAGCCAGTATCCCCAGGACAAGGGCCCAGACCCAGAGCCGCTCAGTACCCCGTCGTTCACGCTCACCTGCCATACATAGTGATTATCAGGTGACGCGTAAGACGCAAAGGTGGACTTCAAGACGTTTTATATCAATATTATTCTTATATTCGCAATTTAATAATAAATTAAACGGTTGTAACGCAATGCAATGCTCGGTATCAGCGGTTTCGCATTGTAAGGACCCTCTCCCATGTCAGAGCCCCGCGCTTCGGGTGCGCACAATCTGGTTCGCGCCCTCATCGACCTTGGTGTCGACACCGTCTTTGGTTACCCGGGCGGTGCGGTGCTGCCGATTTACGATATTCTTCATGAACATAAGCAAATCCGGCATATTCTCGTGCGGCATGAGCAGGCGGCGCTGCACGCGGCGGAGGGTTACGCGAGAGCCACCGGAAAATGCGGCGTCGCGCTGGTGACATCCGGTCCCGGCGCGACGAATACAGTGACGGGACTCACCGATGCGATGATGGATTCGATCCCCGTCGTTGTCATTACGGGTCAGGTCGCGACTCACCTGATCGGCACCGACGCGTTTCAGGAATGTGATACCGTCGGCATCACGCGGCACTGTTCGAAATATAATTATCTGGTGAAGACGCCCGAACGCCTTGGCGATGTGGTTCACGAGGCTTTTCGCATCGCCACGACCGGACGTCCGGGACCCGTGGTTATCGACCTTCCGAAGGACGTGCAGGTTGCAGAGGCCCCTTACCGCGCCAATGAGACCCGCCATGCCGGCTACGACCCGCAGATCAAGGGCGATATCGACCTCATTCGCCAGGCAGTGGAATTATTGGCCAAGGCGGAACGCCCGATCATCTATTCGGGCGGCGGCGTCATCAATTCCGGCAGGGGCGCCAGCCAATTGCTGCGCGACCTGCAGCGTGTTACGGGTGCCCCTGTGACCTCGACCCTGATGGGCCTGGGTGCGTTTCCGTCCGAACATAAGGACTGGCTCGGCATGCTCGGCATGCATGGCACCTACGAGGCCAATATGGCCATGAACCAGTGTGACGTCATGCTGTGCGTCGGCGCACGCTTCGACGACCGCGTGACGGGGCTGGTCGAGGCGTTCTCGCCCACCTCCACGAAGATTCACATCGATATAGACAGATCCAGCATCAACAAGAACATCCGCGTGGATCTTGGCATTATAGGTGATGTCGGTCACGTGCTTGAGGATATGCTGAAGATCTGGCGTGCCGCCGGACATAAGGCGCCGGATCAGGAAGAATGGCAGCGTCGTATCAAGGGCTGGCGCGCGACGGGGTGCCTGGAATACGGCCAGCCCGAAAGCGGCGGTATCATGCCCCAGCACGCCGTCTCGCGGCTGCATGCGCTTACGGCAAGGCGGCAGCCGATCATCACCACCGAAGTCGGTCAGCATCAGATGTGGGCCGCGCAATATATCGGTTTCGAGGCACCGAACAAATGGCTGACCTCTGGCGGTCTCGGGACCATGGGATACGGGCTGCCCGCCGCGATCGGTGCGCAGCTCGGCATGCCCAAAGCGCTCGTTATCGACGTTGCCGGCGAAGCGTCCATCCAGATGAACATTCAGGAACTGGCGACCTGCACACAATACCGTCTGCCCGTGAAAGTGTTCGTCCTGAACAACGAATATATGGGCATGGTTCGCCAATGGCAGGAAATCACATATGAAAGCCGATATTCAAACAGTTATTCCGACAGTCTGCCAGACTTTGTGAAGCTGGCCGAGGCATATGGCTGGAAAGGCATTCGTATTGAGGATGTATCCGAACTCGATGCCGGTATCGAGGAGATGCTCGCGCATGATGGCCCTGTGTTTGTCGACTGCCTCGTCGAAAAGCTTGAAAACTGTTTCCCAATGATCCCTTCGGGTGCGGCGCATACCGAGATGATCTTCTCAACGGACGAAATGCTCGGCACGGTTGAAAAGGGTGCGGAGGCGCTGGTCTGATGGTCATTGATGAAACACCCCTTCCGCATACGCTGACCGTGACTCTGGATAATGAGCCGGGTGCCCTCGCCCGTATTGTCGGACTGTTCTCCGCGCGCGGCTATAATATCGAAAGCCTGACCGTCGCGGATATCAGCGAGGGTCATGATGTCAGCCGCATCACGATCGTAACGACGGGCACGCAGCATGTGATCGAGCAGATCATGGCGCAGCTGGAAAAACTGATCCCTGTCCACAAGGTGAGCGACCTCAGCGTAGGCGGTGTCCATGTCGAGCGCGAAATGGCACTGGTGAAAGTCGCCGGCATAGGCGACGACCGGCTGGAGGCGATGCGTCTGGCCGAGATCTACCGGGCACGCGTCGTCGATGCGACGATGGACAGTTTCATCTTTGAAATCACGGGCGCGGCGGAGAAGGTCGACCAGTTCATCGCCCTGATGCGCCAGATCGGCCTCGTCGAAATCGGCAAGTCGGGCATCGTCGCGATTTCACGCGGGAACGACGCGGGTTAAGACGCCGCTGACGCTTGCCTCGATCCGAACCGAACTACCGAAATTTATAAGGGAAATCATCAATATGAAAGTCTATTATGACAGCGATGCCGACATCGGCCTCGTCAAGGGCAAGAAGATCGCCATCATCGGCTATGGCAGCCAGGGTCATGCGCATGCAATGAATCTGCGCGATTCCGGCGTTGCCGATGTCGCGGTCGCGCTTCGCGAGGGGTCCGCCACCGCAAAAAAGGCAGAGGGCGCTGGCTTCCAGGTAATGACCAATGCCGACGCCGCCAAATGGGCGGACATCATCATGATGCTTGCCCCCGATGAACATCAGGCGGGCATCTATAATGACCATCTGCATGCCAATATGAAGGAGGGCGCTGCGCTCGCCTTCGCCCATGGTCTCAATATTCACTTCGGCCTCATCGAGCCGCGCGCCGATCTCGACATCATCATGATCGCGCCAAAAGGGCCCGGTCACACCGTTCGCGGCGAGTATCAGAAAGGCGGCGGCGTCCCCTGCCTGATGGCGGTCGAGCAGGACGCGTCCGGCAACGCCCACGATCTTTGCCTCAGCTATGCGAGTGCCATTGGCGGCGGCCGTTCCGGCATTATCGAGACGAACTTCCGCGAGGAATGCGAAACCGATCTGTTCGGTGAGCAGGCGGTGCTGTGCGGCGGCGTCACGCAGCTCGTCATGGCGGGTTTCGAAACGCTTACCGAGGCGGGCTATGCGCCTGAAATGGCCTATTTCGAATGCCTGCATGAGGTGAAGCTGATCGTCGATCTGATGTATGAAGGCGGCATCGCCAATATGCGCTACTCGATCTCCAACACCGCAGAATATGGCGATTACAAGACCGGCCCGCGTATCATTACCCCGGAAACAAAGGCGGAGATGGCGCGCGTTCTGGACGATATCCAGTCAGGACGTTTTGTAAAAGACTTCATCAGCGACAACCGCGTCGGCAATCCGGAAATGAAGGCGGCCCGCAAGCGCCAGGCCGCTCATCCGATTGAGAAGGTCGGAGCGAAGCTGCGTGCGATGATGCCGTGGATCGGTAAGAACAAGCTGGTCGACAAGGACGTCAACTAAGGCTGTTGTCGTGGCCGTTATCGATCCGGTCAATCCGGCTCGATAACGGCCATTTCCCATGTCCTAATTTACGAACGACACCTGCGTTCCGGCAGATACGGCGTCAGCAAGCTTTCGCGCGTCCCAATTCGTCAGCCGGACACAGCCATGGCTGGCGGTTTTGCCGATGGTCGAAGGGTTCGGCGTCCCGTGAATGCCGTAGGTATCCTTGGTCAGGTCTATCCATACGCCGCCGACGGGATTGTTCGGACCGGCAGCCAAGGTGAGATTCTGATCCGGCCCCCAATTCGGGTTTGCCTCTGGGTCGAAATAGTATTTCGCCTCTGGCGCGACCGCACGTACCTCCATCTTGCCATCTGGCGACGGCATGTCGGAAGACCCCACTGTCGCTGGAAAAGCAGTGATGAGCTTGCCGTCCGCATCATAAACACGCAGCCTGTTTTCCGAACGGGAAATCTCAAGCAGGGCGATCTCGCCGGTCAAGGGCGCGGTGCTCTTTCGAACGACCGTTATTGTTTCCCCCGCCTTGGAAAAATCAGCGTCGGGGTTCAGTTTTTTAAGAAGGTCGATGTCCATGTGATACCGCTCGGCGAACATCTCTTCAGCGCTCTCATAGCCAAGATGATCAAGCTCGGCCTGCGCCTCCATACCATCCGGTATCGAGCTGAAAGATTGCGACGCGTCTTCGGTACTGACCTGGATTTCCTGAAGAAGGGGTGCCTGATCGGCAGACCTCAGGGCATTCAGCAGCGCCTGATCGGTGGTCCCATCGACCGTCATGCCATTGGCTTTTTGCCAGTCGCGGACCGCGGCCTTGGTGTTTCCGCCACCAAAGCCGTCGATGACACCCGGAGAAAAGCCGGCCCTGCCGAGCAGGATCTGCACCGACAGGTCCTGCGCGCTGACGCCTGCCGCCTTGGCCTTCTGGGAAAAATCGTCCTGAGAGACGGTATCAGCGCTTTCGGTATCTGCTGCGGAACCGGACGTAGAACCGGACTTGGCGCGGGACGTGTCCTGCGCTTCCTGCGCTGACACGGGAACAGCTGCACATATGCCCGCCGCTGCAATAAGGGTGATAAAGGCACGTGCCATGGGACAATCCAGTTCGTTATATGTTCGCAGGGGGTCTACGCGTCACTGCGATTTACGTTCCTCTTGAGCGGGATGGGCTCGCCCCCTAGGCGTGGCTTTATGCGCATCGTCACAGCGATTTACGGACAAGGCCGTGGCGGTTCGGAACGGGCCGCGATGCGTCTTGTCAGAGGCTGGCGCGCTGCTGGTCACGATGTGGACTGTATCGGTGAGCGGGGCGATGGAAAGGCGCGCCCTTACGCGCTGGCGGCAAGGATCGCGCGCGCCTGTGGTGCAGCCCCGACCGATGTGCTGTTCGCGCCGGGTCAAACATATGCTGTCCCATTTGCATTGAGCCGCGTGCGCACCGGCAACGCGCCGCCGCTCGTCACCAAGATCAGCAATATGCCCGAAGCGGGCCTGCGCGGGGCCGCAGGGCGATTTTGGCTGGGACAGCAACGCCGCTGGACAAATGTCTTCGTCGCGCCTGATGAAATGAGCCGAAATGCACTGGCACGGGCAATGCCCGCATTGGCGCCGCGTCTCATCGCCATCGCAAATCCTGCCGCGGACGAGCCGCACCTGCGCGCACTTCGAAAGATTCGCGGGCCTGATGCCGATGGTTTGAACCTGCTGGCCATAGGCAGGCTGGTTCGACAAAAAAATTTCGCGCTGCTGATAAGGGCGTTCGCGCAGATCATGCAGCCCGGCGATCGACTCACGATCCTTGGCGACGGACCTGAAAAAGCCCGTTTGTCGGCCCTGGCGCGGCGACTTTCCGTGGACATTGACCTACCCGGTCACCAGATCGACGTTACCCCATGGATCGCGCGCGCGACCGCCTTTGCAAGTTCGAGCGAATTCGAAGGACTACCTGCGGTTCTTGTTGAGGCGATGGCCGCGGGACTGCCCATTGCGGCAACCGATAGCAGTCCTGCCATTGGTACCTTATTGCGAAACGGTGAACTTGGTATTCTCGTGTCGGATGGCAGCGTGCCTGCTTTTGCATCGGCGCTGACGCGCTTGCGCGATTTCACGCCGAACCAGGAAAAAATGTACGACGCGGCGTGCACCTTTACAGGTGAACGGGCCGCCCCGGCCTATCTCGCCCTGTTCGAAAGCCTTGCGAATTCGGCGGGACACGCCAATGCGAACCGATGACGTCCCCGGTCACGACTTTCGCACCTGCTGACGCGGCTGCACTCACCTCAAAGGCGAGGGGGTGGCAGCGCTGGCTTGCGCTCGCCTTCTCGGCGATATTGCTGCTTGTCATCCTGTTCGAACTTCGCGAGGGCGAGCTGGACGATCTGGTGGCGGCATTGCCAAATGCGGTGCCCTTCTACGCCGCTTTTGCGGTCAGCTATCTTGCCCTCCCCATGTTCGACTGGCTGATCTACCGCCGTCTTTGGGGCCTGCCGCTTGCCAGTCTGACACCGCTTATCAAGAAGCGCGTCGCGAACGATGTCATGTTCGGATATTCAGGCGAGGCCTATTTCTATCTGTGGCTGCGCGAACGGCCCGGTCTTGCTGAAGCGCCGCTGCGCACGATCAAGGATGTCTCCATCCTCTCCGCCCTGGCCGGCAATGCGATGACGCTACTGCTCCTGATCTGGGCCTGGCCAATGCTGACGGACCTGACCCTGACCATGGACCCGCGGCTGCTGCTCGGTTCCGGTGCCGTGGTGATCGCGATCAGCTTCGCGATCCTGCTGTTCGGCAAGAAGATATTCTACCTGAGCATGCCGGACCTCCGCGCCAGCTTCGGCCTGCACATGGTTCGCAGCGCGACATCGACATTCTTTCTGGCCATGGCATGGTATTTTGCCCTGCCGGATGTCGGTATCGGCTATTGGGTCATGTTCGCGGCGCTCAGAATGGTGATAAACCGCCTGCCGCTCATCCCGTCAAAGGACCTTCTTTTCGCCGCCGCCGCCATGGTATTGACCGATCAGGGCAGTGCCATGGGCGCCGTCGTCGCGATGAGCGCGGGACTGTTTCTCGCCGCCAATCTGCTCGTTGGCATCCTGTTGACGGGCACCGATTTCATCGGCCGCCGCCGCCGCTAGGGCCGGGCCGCGACATCCGACATGCGCATCGCCGATATATGCGAATTCTATTCCCCCGAAGGCGGCGGCGTGAAAACCTATGTCCACGCGCGCTGGAAGGCAGCTGCCGCGCGAGGACACCAGATCTCCATCATCGCCCCGTCCGCACATGACAGGGTGACGAAGGTGGAAGGCGGGGCACTCGTCGAGGTCAAGGCCCCCCGGCACCCCATAGATCCCCGCTACCATATCTTCTGGGGCACAGCGCGCGTGCACGCCGCGCTCGGCCGCATCTCCCCCGACCTGATCGAGGCCAGCTCACCGTGGCGCGGGGGCTGGCTGGCGGCATCCTATCCCGGTGATATCCCAAAGACCCTGTTCATGCACGAAGAACCCGTCATGAAATGGGCATATGGTCTGTTCGACCGCTGGGCGTCCCGTCAAACCATCGACACACGCCTGACACCCTGGTTCTGGCGCCACCTGAAGCGGTTATATGCCCAGTTCGATCATCTCGTCTGCGCAGCGCCCAGCGTCGCCAAACGACTGAACGCCGCTGGCATATCGAACACCCTCACAATTCCGATGGGCGTTGAAGACGGAGTGTTTTCAGCCCGTCATCGCGACACCGAATTGCGGGGCGGGCTTCTGGAGCGGATGGGCCTGCCAGAGACTGCGCTTCTTCTTATCGGCATTGGCAGGCTTACGGGAGAGAAACGCTGGCCCGTGATCATGGATGCGGTAAATATCGCCGCGCGCGATGTACCACTGGGTCTTGTCATCCTTGGCGGCGGCCATGCGCATGACACGGTGCGCAGTGAAGTGGAGCGCAATCGCCACATGACGTTGCAGCCACCCATTCCCGGACGCCGCGAATATGCGCGGTTCATCGCCAGCGCGGATGTTTTCATTCATGCCAGCAATGCGGAAACCTTTGGCCTCGCGGCGGCCGAAGCGCGCGCCAGCGGCCTGCGGATGATCCTGCCTGATGAGGGCGCGGTCGCCGATCTTGCGGAAGCGCATGTCGATCTGACGTACCGAGCGAAGGACAGCGCCGAAGCCGCTGTCAAAATCCTGCAGGAACATGCCCGCTTCACGCGGGAAGGCGCCGGGCGGCCGCCTTGTGCTGTGCGCACATTGGATCAACACTTTACAGATATTTTTGCTGAATATAAGAAGCTTAGGCTTTGAAATTCCCTTCCCGCACAAAGCAGGAGCCGCCTTTGCTCTTTAGTGCTGCGCAAAGCAGCTTCGCGTCTCCGGCGGTCTCGAAGCGGCCTACGGACAACCGGTAATAGTCGCGGCCATCGATATTGGTGCGTGATTTGACCGGGCGATACCGGGCCAGGAATCCGTTCCGGGTTTTCAGGACCTGCCAATTGTCCTCGACCCATTCCAGCCGGTCGTACGCCCCCAGTTGGACCAGCCAGCTTCCGTCGCCGGATTCAGGCAGCGTCGGCGTATCATCGACCATGGCGGTCGGCGAAATGGCGGTAGCGGTTTCCTCCTCCTGAGGCGCTTCTGGATCGCTTGCCAGCTCGGCTTTATCGATTGGCGCGCGCGGTGCGACTTTCAGCGGAGCGGCCGCATTGATCACGTCCGGGCGCGGTTCCATAGGGACCGATGTGCGCACGACAGAGGCCGGCGCAGCGGTGGCGACGGTTCTGATTTTTGTTTCCGAAGCGGGGCCGACCGCGTCATCAGTCGCGGCCAGCTGAACCGTCATATCGTCGGCGGGAGGCGACCAGGCCAATTGTACCGGACGTCCAATGTCCATCGCGGCGGGCGTGATTTTCATGAGCCCGGCAGTGCGCCATGCGGTGTCATCACTGACCGCGAGGGCAGCCCACTCGCCCACGCGTGCATCGACTTCGGTTGGCGAAAGATCCATGGCGGCGGTTACCCGCGCCGCATTCCATTCCCCTGACAATGCCTGCGCGAGAGCGAGATTCTGTCGCTCGCGCGCATTCGATGTGCCGGACTGAACTGCCGCCTTCAGCATCGCGGTGCCCTTGGTCATGTCGCCCAGCAGAACATAGGCAAGCCCAACATCGCCCTGCCGCCCGGGATCGTCTTCCAGGTCTTTCAAGAGCGCGCGCGCGCGATATTCGTTACCATTGGCCAGCGCGGTAAGGGCAGCGCCAAATTTGTACGTTTGCGCGGATGGGTTCATCGCCAGCAGGTCAGCATAAGCCTGCGCGGCGGACTGGAACCGCCCGGCCGCGAAATAACTTGTGGCCAGCGTCCGGCGCGCGCCCTCATCATTGGTATCGAGCGCGATGGCCTGTTCCGCGAGTTGAATTGCCGACGCAAGATGACCTGCCAGCCGCGCCGCTTCAGCTTCAGCCGCGAATCGATCGTTCATCTTCGCGGCTCGTGATGACGCCTGCTCTATCAGTGCCCGTGTATGCACGGCATTGTTTAGCGTTACGACCGGACTTGCCTGACCGGTCGCGCAGGCTGTGACAAGAAGGCCGCCGGTGGCAATGATAGTCCTGTGCGCGAGCTTAGCCCCGATGCTGAACATGATTTGCTCCTTTAAACTGGCGCGCGAACATTACGCGGGAAGATCCGGAAAATGCTTGGAAAGATATTCGTCCAGCGCTTCGACGACGAGCTTCTGGGCGCTCTTGTGCGCATAAGCGGTCGCCAGGCGAAGACGAAGATGCCGTTTCTTGTCCAGACGCAGCGTGAAGGCTGATTTTGGCCCTGAACCCGCGGGTGCGCGTTGGACCACGCGTTTTGGCGCGTGGACAGGCTCCGGCACGATGAGCGGGTCGTCGGGCTCGCTCTCCCGTGCGAGCCGCGCGAGAAAGGCCGATTGTTCCGCCTCCTTTTCTTTCTCGGCGAGTTCGTCGGCGAGTTGCCGCTGCTGTTCAACGACACTGGGAACATGCTCGGCTTCTGGCTGATCTGCCGCGTCCTCCTGCGGATGGGCGGTATCGCGAATATGTGTCTCAGCATGCTCGGGCCGGGGGGCACCGACACTGGCAGGCTGCGCACCGGTGCCGTCGGCAGAGGGCAGGAGCGATTCACGCTGCTCGGGTGTGAGCATATCGGCGCCAATATCCTCGCCCATGTCATTCCAGCCGCAATCGTCGTCTGCGGCGGAATTATCACCATGATCGAAACGATAGGCCTGAGGGCGCATGGCGGGTTTTGCACCGCCTTTGCGCGCCAGCAGGCTACCCGATAAGGATCCGAAAGATGGTTGCGATGACGTCATCGTTTTCCCCTCGCCCCCTTAAATCGCTGTCTTGCGGCCGAAGCCGCCGGCTGCGCGCGAATGAATGGGCGCTGCGGCGCCGACCCCGGGCCGGCTGCCCGGTCCGTTGAAAATGGTCCTGCGGAAATTCCGTTCGAGGCGATCGGCAAGATATACCCAAAGTTCCTCTATTTCCTTCGCGGACCGGCCATTGGGGTCGACTTCCATCACCGTGCGGCCATCGATCATCGACGCTGCGTAGTCCGTTCGATGATGCAGGGTGACGGGGGCCAGCGTACCATGCTGTGAAAGGGCGACGGCGGCTTCATAGGTGATTTTGGCGCGCGGTGTTGCAGCGTTGATGACAAAGACCAGCGGTTTCCCCGCGCGATCGCAAAGATCGACCGTCGCGCCGGCGGCGCGAAGATCATGTGGGCTCGGACGGGTCGGGATGACGACAAGCTCGGCTACGCTCAGAACGCTTTGAATGGCCACCGTGATCGCCGGCGGCGTATCGAGGACGGCAAGTTTGAAGCCCTGCTGGCGCAGCGCCTCAAGATCGGTCGCGAGACGTGCGACGGTCGTCTGCGCAAATGCAGGAGCGTCCGCCTCGCGCTCGTTCCACCAGTCCGCAAGAGAGCCTTGGGGATCGATGTCTATGAGGACGACAGGACCGGCCCCGGCCCGTTCCGCCTGTACCGCCATGTGGCCCGAAAGGGTCGTTTTGCCCGACCCGCCCTTTTGAGAGGCAATTGCCAACACCCGCATGAAGACGACCCCAATTCCAATATCAAAACGTCAATGAAATCTCCCTTGCGCTCCCTCCACCTAAAATTCCGTAAAGGTACGGTTCACTCCTTTTATAGAAGATGGCAGATACGCGCTTTCGAACCTTGTTTCGGGAGGAATTTTCCTCTTGAAGCCTACCTTGTGGCGAGGGGCATGACCACAGCTGCAACGTAAACCGTGTATTAGGCATCGAAAGATAGACGAGCAGAGATTTCGACTGGGGTATTATGAAAACTGGCCTGCTTCTTCGCGCTGCAAGTCTGATGCTGTTTGCGTTTCTGCTTGGCGGCGTCCCCGCCACAGCATCCGTCGCGGATGGCGTCGAGAAATGGAAAGCGGGGGCGTATAAGGAAGCGGTCATGTTGTGGCTGCCTCCGGCGGCGCGCGGCGATGCGCACGCATTGTTCAACCTCGGCCTTGCCGCGCGGCAAGGGCGGGGTCTTCCCAAGGATCTCGACCGGGCGGAGGATTTCTTTCGCCGCGCCGCACTCAAAGGTCACAATCCCGCCCGTACCTATCTCGGGATATTCCTCGCGCGGCGCGGTGAGGAGAAGGAAGCGGTCGAATTGTGGCAGCTGGCGGCGCGGTCCGGTGATCCGCACGCGCGCTACATGCTTGGCATTCGGCTGTTCAACGGTGACAGCGTCGCGCGGGATTGGCCGCGTGCCTACGCTTATATGCTGATTGCCCGCAATGCGGGTCTGCGGCAGGCAACAAGGGCGCTCGTGAAAATGAATGCGAACATGCCGGCCGCCGATCGCGAAAAGGGCCGGGCGCTGGCGAATGAACTGATGGGCTTCGGCAACGCTGCGGATGGTGTGACGGTCGACGAAGCCGTCTCGGACCCAGCCGCGCCGCCAGCAGAGCGCGCCGCCGCCATTCTGCGCGCAGAGGCGGACGTCGACGGCACGCTGCCAAGAACAGCCCCCGCCAACGCACCCGAACTGGCAGAGCCCCTTCCCGTTCGCGCCGCCGCGATGCCGCAAGCCGCGACATCGTCAGACGTCAGCGGCTTTCGCGTCCAGCTTGGCGCCTATGGCCGTGAAAGCGTCGCGCGTGAAGGCTGGGCGGCCATCAGCGCCGCGCACCCCGACATTCTGGGCGGCATTTCGCCTGTTTTTGCGCAATTCGAGGGCGGCGTTCGCCTGCAAGTGGGCGCATTCGAGGACCGCGGCCCGGCGCGGGATCTGTGCCTCCGTCTCGAGCAGGCCGGCCGGGCGTGTTTCGTGACCACCGCGAATTAACCGAATATTGGCGGTCACGCCGCTAATCCGTCCCCCGCACGCTCGGGTGCGACCGGAAGGATGTCGATCATCATGGGCAAACTCGCCTCGCTGGACCGCAACCGGGCCTCTGTGAAACTGTGCATCCTCACTTGCACCGAAGGTCAATGGCCGGGCCGCCTGGCCGAGCTGTCGGCGCGCAGCGCCCTCGTCGAAACCACCGGCCGCCCCGCCCTTGGCGCGACCGTCGCACTTGTCCATCCGGACGTGGGCGGGATCGTCGGCACGGTATCGCGTCACGGCCTTGACGGCATCGCGATCGAGTTCACGATAAGCGCTGAAACAAGTGCCTTCGCGCTTGCCGTGACGGCGCAGAACATGACCAAACCCGCCGCGCGCACCGCGCGTTAATTCCCGCTGCTATCGGCAGCGCGGTCTGGCAGGTTCAGGCCGATCCTTACGGCGTCCAACGTGCCGTTCCGGACATGAATGTCGGCGGCCCGATTGAGCGCGGCCTTCGCATGATATGCAATGCCCGTTCCGGCCGCCGCCACCATCAGCAGGTCGTTCGCGCCGTCGCCGATCGCCGCGGCTGCATCCAGAGGGATTTGGAGCCGGGCACACTCCTCCCGCAGCACCGCTTCCTTTGTGGCGGCGCTGACCATTTCGCCTTCCACCCTGCCGGTAAGTCGCCCCCCTTCGACCTGAAGGTGATTGGCAACGACCCGGTCAAACCCAAGCGCCTTCCCCACCGGCAAGGCAAATGCGGTAAAACCACCTGAGACCAGCACGGTGCGGGCTCCCGCGGCCTTCAGGCCGCCGACCAACGCGCGGGCACCTGGGGTGTGCGTGACGCGGGCATTGAGACAGTCCTCGATCGCACCTTCTTTCAGGCCGGCGAGCTGCGCCACGCGCTCATGCAGGGCCTCGGTGAAATCAAGCTCGCCGCGCATGGCCGCTTCGGTGACGGCTGCGACTTCGGCCTTGCGTCCTGCATAGTCGGCGAGTTCGTCGATACACTCCACGGTGATCATGGTGGAATCCATATCGGCGACAAAGAGGCGCGGCATCGCAGCGCTATGGCGGACAAAGATATCTACATGGGGAAGTTCACTTTCCAACCTGTCTCGCAGGCCGGGGAGCCGCGCTTTTGGCACGTGAACGTCCAGCGCCCGGCCACCTTCGCGCGTCCGCCCGTCGGCGGCGCAGGTTTCGCTGGCGTGGGCTATGTCAGCGCGCGATAACGGCGTCATGCCGACAAGCGTGACGATGGACATGACTACCTCCGCGAAGAAAACCGTCGCGGTCATCGCAGGCCCTACGGCCAGCGGCAAGTCCGCTTATGCGTTGGCGATGGCGAAAGCGCGAAATGGCGTGATCATCAACGCCGATGCTTCACAGCTATACGCGGACTTGCAGATATTGAGCGCGCGCCCCGATGCCTATGAGCTGGAGCAGGCTGAACACCGGCTCTACGGCGTCCGTGACGGTGCACTGCCCTGCTCGGCAGCGCAGTGGGCGGAAATGGCGCGTGCCGAAATCGGCCCCGCCCATGACGCCGGGAAGCTACCGATCCTGGTGGGCGGGACGGGCATGTATCTGAATGTTCTGATGAACGGCATCGCGCCCGTGCCGGATATTGACGACGGAATCCGGGCCGAGGTGAGATCGCTTTCCACCGCCGAGCTGGCCGCGGCGCTGGCGGCTGAGGATGCCGGGATGGCCGGGCGGCTGCGGCCCAGCGATACGCAGCGCATGGCGCGGGCGCTGGAGGTCGTCAGGAGTACGGGCAAATCGCTGGCGGCGTGGCAGCGGGAAATGGAGGGCGGTATTGGCGGTGAGGTCGATACCGAAGTGTACATCATAGACCTGCCCCGTGAGACGCTCTACGCCCGCTGTGACGCCCGTTTGGGGCATATGCTGGGCGCGGGCGGCCTGGAGGAGGTCAGCGCCCTCAAGGCGCGCCAGCTTGACCCTGCCCTCCCCGTCATGAAAGCGATTGGCGTGCCGCCTTTGATCGCGTTCCTGTCCGGCCGAATCAATCTGGAAGACGCGGCCGCGCAGGCCCGGCAGGATACGCGGCGCTACGCCAAGCGGCAGCGGACCTGGTTCCGGACGCAGGGTCCGAAACTAGGCCGACTGATGGCTATTTCTTAGCCGCGTCGTCGTCCGCCGGGACAGGGCGCTTGTTCATGACCTCGTCGACAATGCCGAAATCCTTGGATTCGTCGGCCGACATGAACTTGTCGCGCTCAACGGCATTTTCGATGATGTCGATGTCCTTGCCAGTGTATTTCGCCATCAGCTCGTTCATCCTGTGCCGGATACGCAGGATTTCCTTGGCCTGAATCTCGATGTCCGTTGCCTGACCCTGTGCACCGCCAGATGGCTGGTGAATCATGATGCGCGCATTGGTCAGGGCAACGCGCATGCCAGGCTCGCCCGCGGCAAGCAGGAACGCCCCCATGGACGCCGCCTGCCCCATGCAGACCGTGCCGACGCGGGGCCGGATATACTGCATGGTATCGTGGATCGCCATGCCCGCCGTAACGACACCGCCCGGCGAGTTGATGTACATGTAGATGTCTTTCTTGGGGTTTTCACTCTCAAGATAAAGCAGCTGCGCGGTGATCAGCGTTGCCATATGGTCTTCGACCTGGCCGGTTACGAACACGATCCGCTCACGCAGAAGTCGGGAATAAATATCGAACGAACGCTCGCCCCGGTTGGACTGTTCGATGACGATGGGAACGAGGGCGCTGAGCGGATCTTGCATAAAGTTTCGGCTTTCTGGCTGGCTTGTTTGGAACAAGGTCGGGGGCATCAGCATCCAAGTCAAGTGGGCGCGTGGCCGGGCGGAGTTTTCATGCCCGGCAGCGGCGGCCTGGAAACGAAAAGGGCCACGGCCGGGAAACGTCCAGCCATGGCCCTCTCCTGTATTGACGCGCGCCTACTTTTTCTTTGCAGCGGGCTTTTTGGGAGCCGCTTTCTTGGCAGGGGCTTTCTTCGCGGCGGGTTTCGCTGCGGCTTTGGCAGGCGCTTTCTTGGCTGGTGCCTTTTTCGCGGCAGGCTTCGCCGCAGCGGGTTTCGCTTCAGCCTTCTTTGCCGGTGCTGTCTTCGCCGGTGTCTTCTTTGCCGGTTCCTTCTTTGCCGGTGCCTTCTTTGCCGGTGCTTTCTTCGCCGGTGCCTCTTTTTCATCCGCCGACGTCTTGGCTACCGGCGTCTTCGCGGCGGCCTTTTTCTTGGCGGGTGCCTTCTTCTCGGGCTCCGGCGTCTCGTCCTCATCCTCGATCGCGGCGGTCAGCTCTTCACGTGTCACCTTGCGCTCGGTGATCTCCGCATTTTCGAGCATCAGGTCGACAACCTTGTCTTCGAACAGCGGCGCGCGCAGCTGGGCAGCGGCCATCTGGTTCTCGCGGAAATATTTCACGACCTCTTCCTGCTGGCCCTGATATTTCTGCGCCTCCTGGAAGATCAGCTGGTTCATCTCCTGCTGCGACACCTGAACGCCCTGCTTCTGACCAATCTCGCTTAGCAACAGGCCAAGGCGAACGCGGCGTTCCGCAATGCGGCGATAGTCATCCTTTTCAGCCTCAAGCTCCTTCATCGCCGCGTCCTTGTCGTCGGCGTTTGACGCTTCCTGCTCCAGCTGCTGCCAGATCTGGTTGAATTCAGCCTCCACCATACCCACCGGCACCGCGAAATCGTAACGCGCCGCCAGCGTGTCGAGCAGCTTCCGCTTCATGTGGGTGCGCGTAAGATTCTCAAGTTCCTGGTTCATCTGGCCGCCGAGCAGCTCTTTCAGCTGATCGAGGCTTTCAAGACCCAGATTTGTCGCCATCTCGTCATCGACCTTCGCGGTCTTCGGCTTGCGGACTTCGTTCACTGTCACGGCGAACTCAGCCTTCTTTCCCTTTAGATAGGCGACATTATAGTCGTCAGGGAACGTGACCTTGACCGTCTTCTGATCGTTCGCCTTCACACCGACGAGCTGATCCTCAAAGCCTGGGATCAGACGGCCGGTGCCGAGTTCGACATCCATGCCTTCACCGGTACCGCCCTCGAACGGCTCACCGTCGACCGTGCCGACGAAATCCATGGCAACAACGTCGCCCATGGCAGCCTTGTAGGATTTGGCGGCGGGTTCGAAGCTCTTCTGCTGCTCCGCGAAACGCTCCAGCGCTTCGGTCATTTCAGCCTCGCCGGCTTCCACGACAAGCTTCTCAAGCTCGATATCGTCAATCGCACCAAGTTCGATCTGCGGCAGGATTTCCAGTTCCATGCCGAATTCGACATCGCTGCCCTGTTCACCCGATTTCAGGTCAACGCTGGGCTGACCTGCGGGGCGCAGTTCCTTTTCGGACATGACCTTCTGCACGCCCTCCTGAACCGCGTTCTGCAGCGCTTCACCGTAAAGCGCGTCGCCGTGCATCTTGCGGACCAGGTTCGCGGGCACCTTTCCGGGGCGGAAACCGGGCATGCGAATTGTCTTTGAAACCTGGGTTAGCTGCGCATCGACGCGATCATCCATATCCTTGGACGGGATCGTAACGGTATAGGCGCGGGCGAGGCCCTCATTCTTGGTTTCTTCGATGCGCATGAGATTGATCGGCTTTCTGTAATCTTGTCAGTGTGCTGCGAGGAGCTTTTTTTGGTGCGGACGAAGGGACTCGAACCCCCACATCTTTCGATACTTGGACCTAAACCAAGCGCGTCTACCAATTCCGCCACGTCCGCAAAGGTTTTGAAGGGCGCGACATAGGCGAGAGCGCGCAGAAGGGCAAGGCGAAGCGCGCCGGTGCGGCGGCCCCGGGAGATGAAGTTGGCGAAGGTGCCACGGAAAGGCGACATCTGAAGTGTCCCCCCGCCCAATCCCAGACCGACGACATCGCAATCGCGCTGCCGCGTGCGATGACACCCGATTTGCGGCGCGTAGGAAAATCACCCGCCGCGGCGGCGTGGCCGCCTGTGCGCGCCGTCCATCTGAAAGTTGCCGGGGGGTCAGGCCGAAGGTTGTGCCGGTCGCGGTCAGGTTCATTCCCTCGCGGGCGAAGTTGCCACCATCAGATGGTCAGGGCGCGCAGGCACCGATCAGGAATTCGACATTGCCGGCCGGGCCGGTGATCGGGCTTCGCGTGATCCCGAGCACCCGCCATTTCGCAATGTCCGTAAGCCAGGCTTCCACCTCTGCACAAACGCGCGCGTGGACCGCCGCGCTGCGGACGACGCCGCCCTTTTCGACATCGCCGGGCCCCGCCTCGAACTGGGGCTTGATAAGCGCCACGAGCACAGCACCCGGCGCGGCGAATGTCAGGGGTGTTTCCAATACCTTGGCAAGGCCAATGAAGCTGGCATCGCAAACGATGAGACCGACCGGTTCGGGGATATGTTCAGACGTCAGATGCCGGGCATTCGTTTGTTCGTGAACGATAACGCGCTCATCCTGGCGCAATTTCCATGCGAGCTGGTTGGTGCCGGAATCCACCGCATAGACACGTTCCGCGCCGCGCGAGAGCAGGACGTCGGTAAACCCGCCCGTGGAGCTGCCCACGTCGAGCGCGACCTGACCCGATGGGTCGAAAGTGAAATGGTCGAGCCCATGCGCGAGTTTCAGCCCGCCGCGCGAAACCCACGGATGATCCTTGCCGCGTACTTCAAGCGGGGCGTCGATTGCCAGCGTATCGCCCGCCTTCGCAATTTTTCGCTCGTTCGAAAACACCAGTCCGGCCATGATAAGCGCCTGCGCGCGCGACCGGCTCTCCGCCAGCCCGCGTTCGGTGAGGAGGAGGTCGGCGCGGCACGTTTTCATGGCATCAGCCATAGCGGTTGGAACACGCAAATAGAAGAAGGGGCACGGCACCTTTTCAAGTGCCGCGCCCCTTCTGTCATCTTTGTCCGCCGCCGCGTCAGGCCATCTTGCGGCGCCGACGCAGACCAAGGCCAAGAAGGCCAAGGCCCAGCAGCCCGATGGCACCCGGTGCCGGAACATCGCCCGGTGGTGGTGGTGGTGGTGGCGAGATGCCCGGTGCGAAGGTCGCACCGCCATAGGTGAAGTAGCTGTCAGCCTGCGCGCCGCCACCGAGCATCACGAGAAATTCGCTATCCGCGGTCAGGTCGAAGAGACCGAGCGGCAAATCGACAACGCCGCGGGCAAAGCCGGACATGCCAATCGCCGTGAAGCCCGAAACGTCAACAGCGACACCATCAAGCATCAGCGAATTGAGATCGGCGAGGCCAATCACGATGGACGCGTAATTCTCGTTGAACGCCTGGGCGCCGTCGGGCGTGGCAAGGCGGTATTCCGCAAGCCAGCTGTCGGCCCCCGGAACCATCGAAAACGCCGGATCGGTCAACTGACCGCTTCTTCCCGTGCCGATCAGATATTGAGCCACGGCGACATCCGCCGTGGCGGTAACGCGCGAGCCACTATTGCCAGACTGGCTGAATTCATGGACCTCGCCAGCATCCAGCGTGGCGACGACAACGCCGTTGACGCTGACCTGGGTATTGTCGACAGTCGCGATTACGCGAACAAGATCCTCGCCCACAGCGCCGCCAGCCGCATCGGAAGCGGCCACGTAATATTCGTTGCTGAGGCGATCGGTCGGGATCATCTGCTCGATCAGAAGATCGCAGGCCACGCGGCCGACCGGGACCTGAGCGCATTCATGGCCAGAGGAAACGGCGACGTCCTTATCCGATGACACAAAGGAGCCCGTCAGATCGGTGGAACCACCGGTATATTTGTAAGTTTCGCCGGCCTGCAGGGTCTGGACAATCGGGGCACCACCTTTTGGCGTGAAGGTGATCGTCGTATTGTCCTCGACGGCCTGGATCATCACCTGGCTACCCTCGCCAATGGAGCCACCCTGGCTGGCAATGACATAGTCGGTACCAAGTGAACCACGCTCCAGAATATATGCCATGTCGGTCGTTGCGCTGGCGCGGTTCACGAAATAGGCGGCGAGTGGATCGGCGGAACTGATCTGAAATCCCGTATTGCGAACGCCGGTACCGGACTGTTGATACTGATTTGGCAGGAACTGGTTAAAAAAACCGTCCCCGTTCAAAACCACGTTCTCGCTAAAACCGGCATTATTGGTGATCGTAGCCATCTGGCCGGATGCCCCGAACAGGAACACCGAGGCGTTTGGCGAATGGAAATTAGAGTTAAAATCGAAATAAAGCGCGGCTGCGTTGGTCGTGGTGCTGCCGAGCAGTCCGGCGGCGGCGGCCGCTAGAATTTTGGCTTTCATGTGGAAGCCCTCCGTTGAAAGTTGAGTTCAAACAGGAGAAGATACGCTCTCGGCTGACCGGGTAAGCAATAACCGTGCCGTTTTTCGCTACTCTGAATAAGACGCTATTTTATAGCTTGAAAAAACCATTGCCGCGGCGTGGCGCGTTTTGGCTGAACCGGAAATGTAAAATATTCCGACACAGGAAAAGTGGAACTTTACCTTGGACTTCCGGTCAGGCGCGGACGCCCCGCTCGACGCCAAGATCGTTGTGGCGAAGCGCCTCAAGGACCTTTTTGACGATCGCCTCGGCGTCCAGTTCCGCCTCCCGGTACTGTTTGGCGGGATCATCGTGATCCTGAAACACATCCGGCAGGCGCATCGTGCGAATTTTCAGACCCGCATCGAGGAGCCCCGTGTCACTTGCGAGCGTCAGGACATGCGCGCCAAGGCCGCCAATCGCGGCCTCTTCCACCGTGACGACGATATCGTGCGTGGTCGCAAGTCTGCGGATCAGCTGTTCGTCCAGCGGTTTGACGAACCGCAGGTCGGCAACAGTCGTCGATAATCCCTTCGCATCGAGTTCGTCAGCGGCCTTCATCGCTTCATGGAGGCGGGTGCCCAGCGACAGGATCGCGACCTTATTGCCCTCGCGGACCACCCTGCCCTTGCCGATCTCAAGCCTGATCGGGGTGTCGGGAAGGTCGATGCCCGTGCCGTTGCCGCGCGGATAACGGAACGCGATGGGACCGTCATCATATTCGGCGGCGGTGTAGGTCATGTGCACCAGCTCCGCCTCATCCGCGGGGGACATGACGATCATGTTTGGCAATGTCGCCAGATAGGTAAGGTCGAAGCTGCCCGCATGGGTCGCGCCATCGGCACCGACAAGGCCCGCCCGGTCAATGGCGAAACGCACAGGCAGGTTCTGGATGCAGACATCGTGCACGACCTGATCATAGGCCCGTTGCAGGAAGGTCGAGTAGATCGCCGCGAAGGGCCGCATGCCCTGCGCGGCAAGCCCGGCGGCAAAGGTCACGCCGTGCTGTTCGGCGATGCCGACGTCGAACGCGCGGTCGGGATGAGCCTTTGCGAATTTGTCGACGCCAGTGCCGGACGGCATGGCGGCGGTAATGGCGCAGATCCGCCCGTCAGTCTCCGCAAGCTTCGCCAGCGTTTCGCCAAAGACGTTCTGGTAGGAAGGCGGCCCCTTGGTCTTGGGCGCCATTTCACCGGAAATCACGTCGAATTTCGTGACGCCGTGATATTTGTCCGCGCTCGCCTCCGCAGGCGCGTAGCCATGGCCCTTTTTGGTGACGACGTGCACCAGGATCGGGCCCTGTTCGCTGTCGCGCACATTTTCCAGCACGGGAATCAGATGGTCGAGATTGTGCCCGTCGATCGGGCCGACATAGTAGAAGCCAAGCTCCTCAAACAGCGTGCCGCCGGTTGCCATGCCGCGGGCATATTCCTCCGCCTTCGCCGCGGCGCTGTGGACGCGGCGGTGCAGCTTCTTCGTAACGCGCTTGGCAAGGCTGCGCAGGCCGAGATATTCCGACGAAGACACCGCGCGCGCCAGATAGGCGCTGAGGCCGCCAACGGGCGGCGCGATGGACATGTCATTGTCGTTCAGGATGACGATCAGGCGATTGCCCGCCTGCTGCGCATTGTTCATCGCCTCATACGCCATGCCCGCCGACATGGCGCCATCGCCGATGACGGCGATGCCCTTGCCCGGATTGCCGGACAGCTTGTTGGCGACCGCGAAGCCGAGCGCCGAGGAAATGGACGTGGAGGAATGCGCCGCGCCGAAAGGATCATATTCGCTTTCGGAACGCTTGGTGAAACCGCTGATCCCGCCGCCCTGCCGGATGGTGCGCATCTGTTCGCGGCGACCTGTGAGGATCTTGTGCGGATAGGCCTGATGGCCGACATCCCAGATCAGGCGGTCCTCGGGCGTGTTGAAGATATAATGCAGCGCGACCGACAGTTCCACGACGCCAAGACCAGCACCAAGATGTCCGCCCGTCTGGCTGACCGCGTCGATCATGTCCGCGCGCACTTCATCGGATAATTGGCGCAGTTGTTCGGGTCTCAGCTTGCGCAGGTCGGCAGGTACGTCAACATGATCAAGAAGCGGCGTTTCAGGACGCGATGTCAAAAGGGTTTCCTCAAGCAATTTGGCACGCTTGTTAACCGCCGCGCCCGGCTTTGTCGAACGCGCTTTGTGTCTCAGGGCTCGGGACGGATTGGCGCGCGTGGGAGATGCGCACCGGCCGCACGGCTAGGCAGCGCAGCTTTTGCAGGTGCCCCTGACCTCCATAACCGGATTGGCGGGCCGAAACCCCGTGTCCAATGCACGCGAACGCATGGAATTGGCGAGTTCGTCATCGTCGAGATGCGTAATCGCACCACAATCGTCGCAGATCAGAAAGATGCAGTCATGCACGCAGTCGGGATGCGCATTCGCCACATAAGCATTCTGTGTCTCGACACGCTTGGCAAGATTGTTGTCCACGAAGAGGTCGAGGATGCGATAGACGCTGTTGGGGGCGACGCGTTTGCCGCGCGTTTTGGAAACCGCATCGGCGATGTCGTAGGCGCTCGCAGGCCCTCTGGTCCTTGCCAGCGCGTCGAAGATGAGCGCGCGCATTTCGGTCCACTGCTCGCCCGCACGGGTCAGCGCGCCCCTGGCGGCATCGGCAAGGGCCTCGCCCCTATATTCATGATGTCCTGACATGACCTGATTATCGTCCTTCACGGGCCAGCCCGCAAGGGCGCGCGGGATCAGCCCCGCTTTGGATGCGCCCAACGCATATTGAGCGCATGCGCGATGGCGACCAGAATGACGCCGAGAATGGTCAGCACAATCTCCCGCGGCCCATGTCCGGCAAGAAGTGCGCCGCCCATGGCGCCCACACCGAAACTGCCGACGGCGACAGCCTCCCACCGGCCATGGCTGACGGCCCCGCCAACCAGCGCGACCACCGCCAGCGGCACCGCGATGGCAAGGCCCCATTGATGTACATTATGACCCAGTACCGCCGTACCGGACGCCGCCACAAAGGCCATGAACAGCGCGCCAATCAGACAGTGCACAAGGCAGAGGCCGGAAAGGCCGATCGCAAAGCGATCCAGATAGACGTTGAACCGGCGGGCCATGATGGCGGAGATATAGTGTATCATTCGCACCGCCGCAAGAGATCAAGCGGCGCTTCCGGTCAATTCCATGGCACGCGACAATTCACGCGTCTTGGTGTGTCAGGCTTCAGCGGTTAAGTGCCGCCAGATGAGCATGTCGAGCGCGATCACATCACCACCGCCACCAGCACCGGCAACCACCCGGCCAAGAGCCATTGCCGCCTGGCTTTCCGCCGTGGCGGCGATCGTCGTGCTGATGGTGGTCGTTGGCGGCATTACGCGCCTGACCGAGTCCGGCCTGTCCATGGTTCGCTGGGAACCTGTGACAGGCATCGTTCCGCCGCTGAGTGAAAGCGGCTGGCAGGCGGAATTCGCCGATTATAAGGCGTCACCCGAATATCGTTACAAAAATGCCGGTATGTCGCTGGCAGAATATAAGAACATCTATTTCTGGGAATGGGCGCACCGGCTGCTGGGCCGCTTCATCGGACTGGCATTCGCGCTGCCGCTGATATGGTTCTGGGCGAAAAAGCAGATTCCCGAAGGCTATAAGCCGCGCCTGGTCGCCCTGCTGGCGCTTGGCGGCCTGCAGGGTGTTATCGGCTGGTGGATGGTGAAGTCGGGCCTTGCGGACGTGCCCGACGTTTCGCACCTGCGCCTCGCGGTGCACCTGAACCTCGCCTTCTTTATCATCGCCGCGCTGATCTGGACGGCGAGCGACCTGATCCGGGGACATGCGCGCATCACGGCACTGGCGGCCGCGGCGTTCATCGCGCTGTTCATCCAGACGGTATTGGGGGCGTTCGTCGCGGGCATGGACGCGGGGCATATTTATGCCGAATGGCCGGGCATGGGCGGGGAGTTCTTTCCCGACCATCCCGAATGGATCGCGCCCGCATGGCGCAATGTCGTCGATAACCCCGTCATCGTGCAATGGCTTCACCGCTGGTGGGCGTTCATTGCCGCCGGCCTGTTGATCGCCCTGTCCGTGGCGGCGATGAAGCGCGGATCGCGCCGGACGCCGATCGCGCTCAAGCTCCTGCTGGTCGCGCAGATCATACTTGGAATCATGACGCTGATGTCCGGTGTCGAATTGTGGATCGCGGCGACACATCAGGGCGTGGCCGCGCTTATCATCTGGTGCGCGGCGGCGTGCGCCCACCGTATCGGCGAACCCAAAGGAGTAGCGGCATGAGCAAGGGAGACGTTAAGAACGTCATTGGCGGCAAGCTTGCCGATTGCAGTCACGACCCGCTGACCGGCTGGCACCGCGATGGCTGCTGTCATTCCATCGATGAGGATATCGGCAATCACAGTGTCTGCGCCGTGATGACGGACGAGTTCCTGGCCTTTTCAAAGGCCGCGGGAAACGATCTGTCGACGCCGCGCCCCGAATTCCTGTTCCCCGGACTGAAAGCCGGCGATCAATGGTGCGTCTGCGCGGCCCGGTGGGAAGAGGCGCGCCAGGGCGGTGCCGCGCCGCTGGTCATGCTTGCCGCGACGCACGAACGGGCGCTGGAAGTGTTGCAATTGGGGCATTTACAGGCACATGCGGCGGACGAAGCCGACGCCTGAGTCCGGCCCGTTGATCCCAATGAGGTATTATTTTACCACATTCGCAACTTACCTTAATCCTTGATCTTTTTCGCGGCTTGCGGCATATGATGCGCATAAAGCGGGCGGCTTCGGCTGCCCGCCTTTTGTTTTTCAACAAGGAATCCATTCATGTACGGCAAGCAGACCGCTTCTTTGAAAGCGGGCGAGATCGAAAAGAAATGGGTGCTGATCGATGCGGAGAACCTCGTCGTGGGTCGCCTCGCCTCCATCATTGCGCTCCGCCTGCGCGGCAAGCACAAGGCGAGCTACACCCCCCACATGGATTGCGGTGACAATGTCATCGTCATCAATGCGGACAAGGTGCGTTTCACCGGCAACAAGCTGACCGACAAGGTCTATTACCGGCACACCGGCTATCCCGGCGGCATCAAGGAAACGACGCCCGCGAAAATCCTGGAAGGCAGGTTTCCGGAACGCGTGCTGGTGAAAGCTGTCGAACGCATGATTCCCGACGGACCGCTCGGCCGCCAGCAGATGCGCAACCTGCGTGTCTTCGCCGGTACAGAACATAGTCATGACGCGCAGTCGCCCGAAGTCCTCGACGTCGCCGCGATGAACCGCAAGAACAAGGTGGGCAAGTAAGATGGCAGAAGAGAAAAAGGGTCTGGAAGACCTGAAGGAACTGCAGAAGGAAGCCGCAGCAGCGCCTGCCGCCGCCCCGGCCGCCGATGCGAACGCCGCCGCGCCTGCCGGTGCAGCCGATACGTCCGCTCCCGCCGTGCAGCACGAGGACCCCAATGCCGTCAACGCGGCCGTTCTGCGTGAGAAGAAGGTCGACGAATATGGCCGCGCCTATGCCACCGGCCGCCGCAAGGATGCCGTTGCGCGCGTCTGGCTGAAGCCCGGCAAGGGCACCATCACGGTCAATGGCCGCGATCAGGGCAAATATTTCGCCCGTCCGACGCTGCGCCTGGTGATCAATCAGCCGTTCGAAATCGCCCAGCGCAAGGGGCAGTATGACATTGTCGCCACGGTTTCGGGCGGCGGTCTGTCCGGTCAGGCGGGCGCGGTGCTGCACGGCATCGCCCAGGCCCTGACGCGCATGGAACCGGAACTGCGCACCGAGATCAAGCGCGCCGGCTTCCTGACCCGCGACAGCCGCGTCGTCGAGCGTAAGAAATATGGCCGCGCCAAGGCCCGCAAGAGCTTCCAGTTCTCGAAGCGCTAATCCGCAAACCGAGAATATTGCTCAGAAAAAAAGGGGCGGGTCACTGGAAGGTGGCCCGCCCCTTTTCTTTGGGGATATGTCCATGCGGCTGAAACTATCACCGTTCAGACAAGACTACTGACACGATGGTGTCAGGAGGGCTATGACAGGAGAGGCTTGTTCAAAACAGAAAAAAGGAACAAGCGAATGACTGAAGCGAACCCCGGACAGATCGTCTTTACCGAAATCCCCGCCGCCAATCCCGAACGGGCCCGCAGGTTCTACGAAGCCCTGTTGCAGGACGGGCTGGTCGAAGACCGAACCGGTCCCAATCCCATCTGGATGCTTCCCCAAGCGCCTAGCGGCTACGCCACGGGACATATCTATCCCGGACAACCGGCAAAAAACGGCGAGGGGATTACCGCGCATCTTGCCGTGACCGATGACCTGGCCGATGTCATGAAGCGTGTTAAGGATGCCGGCGGTGAAGTGGTGTCGGACATCGTCGACATTCCCGTCGGCTCGTTCTTTTACGCCAAGGATACGGAAGGCAATAGTCTGGGCCTTTTCAAATATAAGAGCTGATGCGCCGCGCCGACCGCCTTTTCCAGATCGTGCAGTATCTGCGGGGCGGTCGGCTTGTCACCGCAGCAATGCTCGCGGAGCGGCTGGAGGTTTCGGAACGCACCATTTACCGCGACATTGCCGACCTGCAGTCCACCGGCGTGCCGGTCGATGGCGAAGCGGGCGTCGGCTATGTCCTGCGCAGCGGCTATGACCTGCCACCGCTGATGTTCACGCGGGACGAGATCGTTGCCCTGGTGGCTGGCCTTCGAATGGTGAACTCCTGGGGCGGAATGAGCATGGCGCGCGCCGCCGTGGAAGCGATGGTGAAGATCGAGTCCGTCCTGCCGGAAGCGCTGCGGGGCCGCGTCGCCGATACGAGAATTTTCGCGCCGCCGATGAACCTGAGCGAAGATGTGCGCAAATTGATCGACGTGATCGAAGCGGCAATCGCGAACCGCGAAATTCTGCGTTTCGATTATGAAGATCAGCATGGCAACCAGACCAGCCGCCAGGTGCATCCGCTCGGCCTGTGGTTCTGGGGCAAGGTCTGGACGCTGGTGTCCTGGTGCGAAACGCGGCAGGATTTCCGGATGTTTCGGCTGGATCGTACCATCGGACTGGCCGCAACGGGCGGGACGTTCACACCAGTCGCCGAACGTTCGCTTGCCGCATGCCTGCGCCAGTATGAAACGGAGTGCGGACCGCAGGACTGAGCGGTGCATGGGGGCATGCCCATCCGTGCCAAGCGCCGTGAGTAACGCTTTGCCGAAAGACGCCGAAGTCGGTATCATGTCCGTCATGCACCTGAGCAAAATCCTGATGACGCTGCTGGCGTTGCTAATTGTGCTGCCCGCAAGTGCGCAGCTGGTGCAGAACCCCTATGCACGGATCGAACTGAAGGCCGGGCCCGCCGAGGCCGGCGCGCGAACGGTCGCGATCGTGATGACGCCGATGGCGGGCTGGCATACCTATTGGAAGAATCCGGGTGCGGCGGGCGTCGAGACACGCGCGCAGTGGGAATTGCCGCGGGGCGCGTCCGCAGCGGATATCCAATATCCCGTGCCGTCTCGCTTCCTTGTGTCGGGCATCATGAATTATGTGTTCGAAGGCGAGAGCGCTTTGCTGGTCGACATGGCCGGACTGCCGCAAACGGGTCCGCACCGGGCGGCGCTGACGCTCGATTATCTGGTCTGCGATGACAGTATTTGCGTGCCCGAAAGCGCCGCGCTGTCCGCGGATTTGCGCGACATCGAGACGAGCGACCGGCAGATCGCGGAATATCGCAGCGCGCTGCCCGCGCGTGATGGCTGGACCGGTCAGTTCGCGATCGAGAGCGATGTCCTGCGCGCCGCCATTTCCATGCCCGGCGCGGCGCGCGTGACCGACGCCTACTTCTTTCCGCTGATCGACGGCGCGCTGGATTATAACGCACCGCAGGCGGTGAGCGTGGCGGGCGGCAAGCTCGTGCTGGAAACGGCGGCCGGATATGATCCGGGTGTGACGGAGATCCCGGGCGTCCTGAAGCTGTTCATGGGCGGTGACGCCGTGGGCGCAGAGCTTCTGCTGAGCGCGGGCGATGTTCCGGCGATGGGGGCACCGCTGGCCGCGGGCGCGCCGCCGGCAGAGAGTGCGGGTGCGCCGTCGCCGTCATTGGCGCTGGCATTCGGGCTGGCCTTGCTGGGCGGGCTGTTCCTGAACGTGATGCCCTGCGTGTTTCCGATTTTGAGCCTGAAGGCGCTAAGCCTGGCAAAAGGCGGCGCATCGCCCGCGGCGGCGCGATCGGAGGCACTGTTCTATACGCTGGGCATTGTAACGACGATCCTGGCCCTGGGCGGCGCGCTGCTGGCGCTGCGCGCTGGCGGCGCGAGTGTCGGCTGGGCGTTTCAGTTGCAGGACCCGCGTGTCGTGGCCGGTCTGTTGCTGCTGGTAACGGCCATCGCCCTGAACCTGGCGGGGCTGTATCAACTGCCCGGCATTTCCCTGTCGGGAGACGGCGCGGCGGCATCGGGCGGCAAATCAGGGGCATTCTGGACAGGCGCGCTGGCCGCCGTCGTGGCGACGCCCTGCACCGGCCCCTTCATGGGCGCGGCGCTGGGCGCGGCGCTGGTGCTGAGCGGTCCGGCGGCCATGGTCATTTTCCTGGGGCTGGGACTGGGGCTCGCCCTGCCCTTCCTGGCGATCGGGTTCGTTCCGGCGCTGCGTCACCGGCTGCCAAGACCGGGGCCGTGGATGGCGCGGCTGCGCAAATTGCTGAGCCTGCCGATGTTCGCAACGGCGCTGGGCCTGATCTGGGTGCTGGGGCGGCAGGCCGGTGTCGACGGACTGGTGATCGGTGTGGGCGCGGCGCTGCTGCTGGGGCTGGCGCTGTGGTGGCTTGGCATGTCGGGCAGAAAGATACTGCCGATGCTGACGGGCGCCGCAGCTGTGATCATCGCCGCGATGGTGCCCCTGAAGGCGCAGGAAGGGGCGGCCGCGGCGGTAACGACCGCCGCGCTGCCGAACAGTGCGGCCTTTTCCCGTGCGGCCCTGCAGGGCCTGCGCGATGAGGGCGTGCCGACATTCGTCTATTTCACGGCCGACTGGTGCATCACCTGCAAGGTGAACGAGAAAGGCGCGCTGTCGGATGCGGATGTCGTGCAGGCGTTTCAGGATGCGGGTGTCAGGACGCTGGTCGGCGACTGGACCCGCGCCGACCCGGAAATCACGGACTATCTGGCGAGCCACGGCCGTGCGGGCGTGCCGCTCTATCTCTATTTCGCGGCAGGTGACGAGGCGCGGCTATTGCCGCAAATCCTGAGTGCCGACATGCTCATCGCCCTCACCAGGGAACCGGACACCGCGTGACGGACCGCCCCCCCCCCATTCCGCCTTACCCGCGAGGTGGACATCACCGGCCCATGGATATGACGACATCGCCGCTCTGGCGAGCGCGGGAGCGATCCGGGCGGCGGATGAAGCGAAGTTCCTCAACTTCGAAAAATCATGTATGTTCGCAAATGAGCAATATGAGGTTGTACGCCGACCGCCGCCAAAGGAATCCGATATGAAACTGCTTTTTCTCACTGCTGCGATGATTGCCCTGCCCATGACTGCGTCCACCGCGCTTGCCGCGCCGAAAATCGGTGCACCCGCGCCCGCATTCACCGCAATGTCCGCCGAAGGCACGCCGGTCAGCCTGTCGGATTACCGGGGCAAGACGGTCGTTCTGGAATGGACGAACAAGGGCTGCCCCTATGTGAAGAAGCACTATGAATCGAGCAATATGCAGGAATTGCAGGCGACCGCGGCGCGCGATGGCACGGTGTGGCTGACCATAAACAGCAGCGCGCCGGGCAAGCAGGGCCATGTCGACAGCGCGGGCGCGGCCGCGGAAATGGCGCATTTCGATACCATTCAGGAGGCATATCTGCTGGACCATGACGGCAAGGTCGGCCGTGCGTACGGCGCAAGCGCGACACCGCACATGTACGTGATCGATGATGAGGGCATGCTGGCCTATATGGGCGCAATCGACGACAGGCCGACCAGCGATCCCGCCGACATCAAAGGCGCGCAGAACTATGTGGCCAGCGCCCTTGGCGCACTGGCGGCTGGTGAAACGCCGTCAAAGGCCGCGACGCGGGCCTATGGCTGTTCGATCAAATATGCCGATTAGCTGAGAGGGACTTGGTCTTCCCCCCGGGTACCGCTATCGAGCGGCGCATGAGCAAGACCATTCGCATCGCCGTCCTTGGCGCGTCGGGATATACCGGCGCGGATCTCGTGCGTCTGGCGCTGACGCACCCGCATGTGGAAATCGCCGCGCTGAGCGCCAATGCCAAGGCGGGGCAGCCAATGGCCGATATCTGGCCGCACTTTGCCGCCTATCCCGAGCTGCCGCCCCTGGTGACGGCGGACGAAATCGACTGGGCGGGCATTGACGTGGTGTTCGGCTGCCTGCCCCATGCGACCAGTGCGGCGCTGCTGTCCGGGCTGTCCGGGCCGCGGATCATCGACCTGAGCGCGGATTTCCGGCTGGACGACGCGGACAGCTATGCCAGATGGTACGGCACGGCGCACCCGGCCCCGCAGCTGATGACGAAGGCTGTTTACGGACTGACCGAATATGCGGCGGAGGAGTTGCCGGACGCGCGCCTGGTGGCCTGTCCGGGCTGCTATCCGACGGCGGCCCTCCTGGCCCTGCTGCCGGGTGTCGACGCGGGGATGATCTCGCCGGAGCGGATCTCCATCACCGCGCTATCGGGCGTCAGCGGCGCGGGGCGCGGACTGAAGGAAGCGAACCTGTTCGGGGAAGTGGCCGAGGCCGTGCACCCCTACGGCCTTTCGGGCCACCGCCACATGCCGGAAATCGAGCAGGAGCTTGGCAAACGCGCCGGACGCGATGTCCGGATCAGCTTTGTGCCCCATCTGGTGCCGATGAACAGGGGCGAGCTGGAAACGATCACCGTTGACCTGGCGGAGGGCGTTACCGCCGAAGGGCTGAGGACGGCGATGGCGCAGCGCTATGCCGGGGCGCCCTTCGTACATGTCCTGCCCGAGGGCAAGGCACCGGCGACGCGCATGGTCCGGGGGTCGAACCATGCCGTGATCAACGTCTTTCCCGACCGCATCGCAGGCCGGGCCATCATCGTGGCGGCCATCGACAATCTGGTAAAGGGGTCGAGCGGCCAGGCGATCCAGAACATGAATTTGATGTTCGGACTGGATCAGACAGCTGGTCTGACGCAGGCACCGCTGTTCCCGTGAGCCGGGAGGTGGTCATCGAGACCGAGCGGCTGATCATCCGCGACTGGCGCGACGACGACCGCGCGGCCTTTGCGGCGCTGAACGGCGACCCCGAGGTGATGGCGACACTCGGCCCGCCCATGTCGCGGGAAACAAGTGACGCGCTCGTCGACGACCTGATCGCCCGCAAGGCCCGCGACGGGTTCACATATGGTCCCGTCGAACGGCGGGAGGATGGCGCGTTTCTGGGGTTTGTCGGCCTGAGCCGGGCGCATGTCGGTCTTGATTTCGACGGCATGGGCGAGATTGGCTGGCGACTGAACCGCGCGTCATGGGGCCATGGCTATGCGACCGAAGCGGCGAAGTCTGTCTTGGCGTGGGCCTGGCGGACGCTGCCCGGTGATCAGGTCATGAGCATGACCGCGCGCATCAACAAGAGGTCGGAGGCGGTGATGAAACGCATTGGCATGCGGCACTGTCCGGAGCGCGATTTCGATCATCCGCGCGTCGCCAGGGGCAGCCCGCTGCGGCCGCATATCTTCTACCTGATCGACCGGCCCTGAGGAGCGCCCCCGTCCGATGCCTGTCCATCGTTTCAATGGCGTAGAGCCACGCATCGCCGAAGACGCCTTTGTCGCCCCCGGCGCGCAGATCATCGGCGATGTCGAACTGCATGACGGCGCAAGTGTCTGGTATAATTGCGTGCTACGCGCGGATGTGCAGACCATCGTGGTGGGCGCGCGGTCCAATATTCAGGATGGCAGCGTCGTGCACGTCACGCGGAAAACACATGGCACGTTCATTGGCGAGGACTGCCTGATCGGCCATATGGCGATGATCCACGGGTGCACCCTGCAAGATCACAGCTTCGTCGGGCTCGGCGCGATCGTCATGGATGCGTGTGTGATCGAAACGGACGCGATGCTGGCGGCGGGTGCCATGCTGACCCCCGGCAAGGTGATTCCGTCGGGCGAATTATGGGCGGGGCGTCCGGCGAAGTTCTTTTCCAAAATGACGTCGGCGCAAATCGAGCGAAACCGTGCGGGTGCGGCAGGCTATGTCGACCTGGCGCAGATGCACCGCGCCGAAGCCGGGGACTAGGTCAGGACGCGTCGAACTGAAGACGGGCAAGGCGGGCGTAGAGCCCGTCCTGCTGGATCAGGTCGTCGTGGCGGCCCTCGGCGACGATGCGGCCATCATCCATGACCACGATCCTGTCAGCACCGCGCACGGTGGCGAGACGGTGCGCGATGACGAGCGTCGTGCGGCCCTGCATCAGGCGTTCGAGCGCGGTCTGAACTTCACGTTCGGACTCGGCGTCGAGGGCGCTGGTCGCCTCGTCGAGCAGCAGGATCGGTGCGTCGCGCAGAATGGCGCGCGCAATGGCGACGCGCTGGCGCTGTCCGCCCGACAGGCGTGTGCCCGCCTCTCCCATGAAGGTATCGAGGCCGTCCGGGAGCGCGCGCAGAAAACCGTCAGCATTCGCATCCGCAGCGGCCCGCCAGATGTCCTCCTCACTGGCACCCGGTCGGCCATAGGCGATGTTCTGGCCCGCGGTCGCGGCGAAGACCACGGTTTCCTGCGGCACGACCGAAAGCCGCTGGCGCAGGTCGGACGGGCGCAGCCTGTCAATCGCGACACCGTCGACGCTGACGCTGCCCTTCTGGGGATCATAGAAACGCTGAATAAGCTGAAACAGGGTCGACTTGCCCGCGCCGGACGGGCCGACGACGGCCACCGTTTCCCCCGCCTTAACATGCAGCGTAAAATCGCTGATCGCGGGAATGGCGACCTTGGACGGATAGGCGAAGGTGACATTATCGAATGCGAGCGTCCCCACGGCCTGCGCCGGAAGAGATGCAGGCACCTCTGGCGCGCGGATGTCCGGCACCTGCTGCAACAGTTCTGAAATGCGGGCAGCCGCGCCGGCACCGCGCATGACGTCGCCATACACTTCGGTCAGCGCCCCGAACGCGCCCGCGACAAGCGCACTGGCAAATACGAAGGCAGTAATCGTGCCGCCGGTGATGCGGCCGTCGATGACGTCGACCGCACCCTGCCAGAGCACGAGCGTGATCGACGCGAAAATCAGGAAGATAACGATGGATGTCATGACCGCACGAATACGAATGCGGCGTTTGGCGGCCGCGAAAGCATCGTCGACGGCCCCGGCGAAACGGGCCGATTCGCGCGGTTCCTGCGTGAACGCCTGCACGATGCGGATCGCCCCAAGCGTTTCGGATACGATGGCGCCGACATCGGCAATGCGGTCCTGACTGGTCCGGCTCAGCGCCTGTACCTTGCGGCCAAGCAGAATGATGGGACCAATGGTCAGCGGAATGACGAGGAACATCAGCCCGGTCAGTTTCGGGCTGAGATAGAAAAGATAGACGACGCCGCCCAGCCCCATGAAGATGTTGCGCAGGGCTACGGAAAAACTGGTGCCCACCACCTGCTCGATCACCGAAGTGTCCGCAGTCAGGCGGCTGGCGATTTCCGACGGCCTGTTATCCTCGAAAAACGCCGGGTCGAGCGACAGGAGGTGACGATGAACGGAAACACGCAGATCAGCGACCACACGCTCACCAAGCCAGGAGACGAAATAGAACCTGACCGCGGTCGCAATCGCAAGAATGATGACGATGCCGATGAGCGCGATGAAATAGGGAGCAATGGCGGACGAATCGTCATTCCCGAAGCCCTGATCGACGACCAGCTTCAGACCCTGCGGGATGGCGAGTGTCGACGCCGCCGCCACGACAAGCGCAACCAGCGCCGCGACGATGGGAAAAGGATAAACCTTCGCAAACTGCCAGATGAGTTGCAGCTTGGAGAATTTACGGCTTTTCGGGGGAAGGTCAGCAGTCGGAATATCAGCCATTTGAGTGGCGCTTAGACGTCACGGCGTGCGGCGTCGAGGGTATATGAACAGGATATCGATTGCGGCGCAGAGGCAAGAGCAGGCACGCGCACGCATCCGGATCATATTTTCGAACCGAAAGCGGCGGCTCCGAAATACGAAGCCGCCGCCGGAAAATCGTTCAAATGGAACCGGCTATTTTTCCTCGCCGGCGTCTTTTCCATCCAGAAGGGCCTCGTCGACCGCCTCGGACTTGCCGCGAATGGCGGCCTCGATCTTTGCAAGCAGCTCCGGATTATCGTTCAGGAATGTCTTCGAATTTTCGCGGCCCTGCCCGATGCGTATCGAATCATAGCTGAACCAGGCACCCGACTTTTCAACGATGCCCGCCTTGACGCCAAGGTCCAGGATTTCACCGGTCTTCGAAATACCAAGGCCGTACATGATGTCGAATTCGACCTGCCGGAACGGCGGTGCGACCTTGTTCTTCACGACCTTCACGCGCGTCGTGTTCCCGACCACTTCGTCGCGGTCCTTGATCTGGCCGATGCGGCGAATGTCGAGGCGGCAGGAGGCATAGAATTTCAGCGCATTGCCGCCGGTCGTGGTTTCCGGATTACCGTACATCACACCGATTTTCATGCGCAGCTGGTTGATGAAGATCACCGTCGTCTTCGACCGGTTGATGGAACCGGTCAGCTTGCGCAGCGACTGGCTCATCAAGCGGGCCTGCAGGCCGACATGGCTGTCCCCCATCTCACCCTCGATTTCCGCACGCGGCGTCAGCGCGGCGACGGAATCGATGACCAGAATATCGACAGCATTGGAACGAACGAGCGTATCGACGATCTCAAGCGCCTGCTCGCCCGTATCCGGCTGTGAGACGATCAGTTCCGCAGTGTCGACGCCCAGTTTTTTCGCATAGATGGGATCGAGCGCATGTTCCGCATCGACAAATGCAGCGGTACCGCCCGCCTTCTGCGCCTCTGCAATGGCATGCAGCGCAAGCGTCGTCTTGCCGGAGCTTTCCGGGCCGTAAATCTCGATAATGCGGCCGCGCGGAAACCCGCCAACACCCAAAGCCAGATCAAGGCCGATCGAGCCCGTCGAAATGGCATCGATCTCAACCTTTTCCTGCTGACCCAGTTTCATGGCCGAGCCCTTGCCAAACGCACGGTCAATCTGCGCGAGGGCGGCGTCGAGTGCCTTTTGCTTGTCCATCCCGGTCTCTACTACCTTCAACGATGCGGCCATAGTCTTCGCCTCCCTAAACGCGGCTTCGCAGCCGTTCAACATGCGTATTTCGTACGCACTTTGTTCTCATGAAGCAAGAAAAAAGTTCTTATAATGTTCCGCCGCGCCGAAACCCGTTATCCGGCAAGCGTATTGCGAACCTTTTCGGTGATTTCGGCGACGGAGAACGGCTTTGCCAAGAACCCCGCATCGTCGATTTCCACAGAAGAGCGGAGCTGTTCCTCGGCATATCCCGACATGAAGATGATCTTGAGGTCGGGGAACAGCGCGCGCGCCTCCGCGACCAGCGCCGGGCCGTCCATGATGGGCATCACCACGTCCGTGATCAGCAGGTGCGGCGGCGTGTCCATGCCGCGCAATATGTCGAGCGCGACTTCGCCGTCGGCAGCGCAGATGACATCATAGCCCTTTCTGGTGAGCGCGCGTTCCGCAACGGCGCGGACCATGTCTTCATCCTCCGCGATCAGGATCGTGCCTTCGCCAAAGCTGACCTCCTCACCGACCTTCTGCGCGGGCGTTTCGTCGGTTTCCGCCAGCGCCTCCTGCGCGGGGAGGTAGATGGTGAACCGGGTACCCTCATCCGGTGTCGAGTCCGCGAAGATAAAGCCGCCGGACTGCTTTACGATGCCGTAAACGGTGGAAAGGCCAAGGCCGGTGCCGCGTCCAACCTCCTTCGTCGTGAAGAAGGGTTCGAAGATCTTCGGCAGGGCTTCGGGCGGAATGCCCGATCCCGTATCGGCAACGGAAATGGCAACATAATCGTCAGGGGGCATCCCCTCGCGGTTGAGGCGCTTGCTATCCTGCGGCGTGACGGCAAATGTCCGGATGGTCAGCGCGCCGCCATCGGGCATGGCATCGCGCGCGTTCACCGCCAGATTGACGATGACCTGCTCCATCTGGCCCGGATCGGCGCGCACCGGCGCCAGACCGCGGCCGTGCTCCACCCTGAAGGTGACACGTTCGCCAAGAAGGCGCTTCAGAAGGTGCGACAGCTCGCCAACAATGTCGCTGACCTGCAGCATCTGCGGTTTCAGGGTCTGCTGGCGCGAAAATGCGAGCAGCTGGCGGACCAGATTCGCCGCGCGATTGGCGTTCTGCCGAACCTGATTGATATCGTCGAAATCGGTATCGCCAGGGCTGTGGCGCATCATCATCAGATCGCAATAGCCGATGATGGCCGTCAGGATATTGTTGAAGTCGTGCGCGACGCCGCCGGCAAGCTGGCCCACGGCCTGCATCTTCGTGGCCTGGGTAATCTGCCGTTCTAGTTTCAGCTGTTCGCGGTTATCCTTGAGGGACAGGACGACTGCCGGACCGTCCTGCCACGGCGCGCGGCCGATGGTCAGCATCACCGGCTCGTCCGGGCGGTGCTTCAGGCGAACGCGAATATCCCTGGCAACGTCCATATTTCGCGCGGCCGTGCGCACCATGTCGGCAACCGCCGCCTTGTCGTCCTTGCCAACAAGGTCGCTGGGATAAATCAGCCCGGTGCTTGAATCGCCGGAAATGCCGGCGGCGACGCGGAACGCATCGTTCATATAGGCAAGCTGCCCGTCGCGATCCGCCAGCGCCAGACCGATCGGGAGAACCCCCATCAGCGCGGGAAGGTCGGTGGGCGCAGGCGCAGATGTCGCCGCAGCCGGCGCATCATCGGCGCGCATCAAGAAGAGATATGCGCCGGCTTCCTCGGCATCGGCATCCTCCATATCCATATCCTCCGACGCGTCCTGATTGCTATTGTCCGTCAAGGGAAGCCGCGTGAGCCGGATGTAGATGCGGTCCGCATCGGGCGTCGCCGGGTGAACCGACAGCCAGTGCCCGCCATCATCATCAAGCTCGACAAGATTGCCAAGATTCAGCGGGATACCCGGCGGCTGCGCGCCAATATTGTCGAGAAACGCCGTATTGCTGGCAAGGACGCGGCCATCCGCGCCCGCCATCACAGTCCAAATCCCGGCATCGCCAAACCAGCCGCCGAGCGGCCCCTCGATCATGTCGCGCGTGTCATCAATCGCCTTGTCGATGTGGTTCCGGCGCAGCGTCCATAATAGATAGTCACGCCCCTGCTCCGCAGGACGAACGGTGATGCGAAGGCGGCGCCTGAGGCCGTCGTCGCCGTGCACCGTAAGGTCCGCAAAGCCCGTGCCATCGCGGCGGGCGGCATCGGCCGCGTTGCGGATGGCATCACCGCCCCTGCCGCTGTCGACGAGTTCGAATGGTGAAGGAAAGCCGCCAGCGCGCACGCCATAGGCCGCATTGGCACAGACCAGCCGACCCTCCCTGTCCGTAATCGCAAGCGAGACCCGCTGCGATTCAAGGGCGGCCCTGACGAGCGCCCAGTCGATACGGCCGCCGCCACGGCGTACCCGGCCAAGCGCGGTGAAATAGGCGACAATGGCGCTGCCGATGATGAGCGCGGCAAACAGCGCCGCGAACTGCCACACCCCCAAGGCATATCCCACAAGGGCGGCGGAACCGATCGCCAGCAGGACGGCCATCCCGATGATGCTCCACATACTGCGCTGCACACCAGGCAGGCGCGGCCATTCTGTGGGGTCAGGGAGCTGGTCGGCGCGAAACGGAGCTTGGGATTCCATGCCCTTTCTCATCCCTTCCGCTCGCGCTTCGGTCAAGGCGCTTACAATGATCGGCGGGATGGGCGGCGCACCATTTTCGCTGCGCTGCCCATCCCCTGATCAGGCGGTCAGAAGCTGTAGCCGACCGAGACCACGACCTGACCATCCGCCACGAACGGAGAGCCGCTGCCGATCACGCGGGTGCCGACCACGTTTTCCCGGGTCTTGCCGATGTTCGTGTCGACATAGGCAACACCGAATTCAAGGCCGACAAGTTCGGCTGACGCCCCGATCGACCAATCAAGATAATTGTCGCTGAAGGACTCGAAACCGGCGGCGGAGACGCCCGTCCCCCCCAGCCCCAGAGCCCCATCGGTGTAACCAAGATGTGCTGAAAGGCTGATGGGCGTGTTCGGTATGCCTGCCCCGAGATCGCCATAGACATAAATATTGTCGTCGCCAATCGAGCCCTGGTCCGGTGCCCAGGCCACGCCAACGGTGGCTTCCGCAGGGCCGATCTCAGCGCCCAGGGAACCGTAGAACTCGACATAGTCGTTATTGCCCGCGGCACCCGGATAGAGATAATAGAGCACGCCGATATCATAGGTGCCGACACCGCCGACGGTGCCGCCATAACCGGCATAGACATCGAGTTCGAGATTGGGATCGCCAAAAGTGCCGAAGCCGCCGAGGTTCGAACCCCAGGTGCCGACATAGAAACCGGAACTGTGCGCCAGATCGATGCCGCCCTGCAACGCCAGTTCCTCGTCGGAAAAGGAAATGCCGCGGAAGCGATAGTCGGAATAAAGGCCGACATTGCCCGACAATTCCCAGTCGCCCGGGATGTCGGTATCGGTCGCGGCGTCAAGTGCGGTATCCTGTGCCGTCACCGCGGTCGCGGCCATCGCGGC
Source organism: Pacificimonas pallii (assembly GCF_019204005.1). Classification (GTDB taxonomy): domain Bacteria; phylum Pseudomonadota; class Alphaproteobacteria; order Sphingomonadales; family Sphingomonadaceae; genus Pacificimonas; species Pacificimonas pallii. Next base: position 668,090 of record NZ_JAGSPA010000002.1, read on the forward strand.
GCAAAGCCATGCGCCTGCAAAGGCACTGCGTCTTGGAGCGTTATTCATCATTCTATATACCCTTCTGATTTCAGCTGTTTTGCCGCTCGCCCGGAAGGGAAACAAATCGATCTTGCGCCGATCTGCACCCATCATGGCAAAGGTCCTCATGCCACTCAAGCCTGCCTATTAGGCAGCGCGGAGAATTGCACGGTCCTGATGCAAAATCGTCACAAATTGCATGGCGCTGATGCAAAATCGTCACATAAAAAAGGGGCCGCCCCTCAAAAAGAGGAACGGCCCAGTCAATCCTTGGGGAGGATCGCTCCGAAGAGCATGATCATATTGCATCGCAGCATAACGTGACGCAAGGATAAATATATTACGATTTTTCTGATTCTTATCGTTTCCGCATTGCAGCATTCGCCGGGCACGGTGCCAGGTACGGGTGACGCGCAGGATCGCCGCTGATAAGCAGGCGTGATGAGCGATCTGTTTGTCGGCGCCGACGCGCAGCCTGAAAATTACAACGCCAGTGAAATCGAGGTCCTGGAAGGTCTCGAGCCCGTCCGGCGGCGACCGGGCATGTATATCGGTGGCACCGACGAGCGCGCCCTGCACCACCTTGCCAATGAAGTCATCGACAATGCCATGGATGAGGCCGTGGCAGGCCATGCGACCCGCATCTCGATGCACCTGTCCGCCGATGGCAGCCTGAGCGTCAGCGACAATGGCCGCGGTATCCCGGTCGACGAACACCCCCGCTATCCCGGCAAAAGCGCGCTCGAAGTCATCTTCATGATGCTGCATTCCGGCGGTAAGTTTTCCGGCAAGGCCTACGAAACCTCGGGCGGTCTGCACGGTGTCGGCGTGTCGGTGGTCAACGCCCTGTCGGAAATGCTGGAGGTCGAGGTCACCCGGAACAAGACCGTCTACCGGGCCACATTTTCTCGCGGGGACGTCGTCGACGCGCTGGCGGAGGTGGGAACGGCGACCAATCGCCGGGGCACGCGCATCACCTTCCGCCCGGACGCCGAGATTTTCGGAAGAAAGGCGCGCCTGAAGGCCCCGCGCCTGTTCCGGCTCGCCCGGTCGAAGGCGTATCTGTTCGGCGGCGTCGAGATTCGCTGGACGTGCGATGAGCCGCTGGCCGACGCGGACGTGCCGACGGAAGCGACCTTCAAATTCCCAGGCGGTCTGGCGGATCATCTGAAAGAGCTGGTCGACGACCGCGAATGTGCGACAAGCGACGCCTTTACCGGCAGCGCGGAATTTCCCGATGGCCAGGGCCGCGTCGAATGGGCCGTGGCCTGGCCATTATATGGCGAGGGATCGTCAAGCTATTACTGTAACACGATCCCGACGCCGGATGGCGGCACGCACGAAAATGGCCTGCGCGGAGCGCTGACCAAAGGCATGCGCGCCTTCGCAGAGCTGACCGGCACGAAGAAGGGCGCGCAATTGACCGCCGACGACATGGTCAACGGCGCCGAGATCATGCTGTCGGTTTTCGTGCGCGAACCGCAATTCCAGTCGCAGACCAAGGACCGCCTCACCAGCCCCGAGGCGGCGCGCCTGGTCGAGGCCGCGGTGCGCGATAATTTCGACCATTTCCTGTCGGACGATATGAATCGTGGGCGCTCGCTGATGGGGTTCGCGCTCGACCGGCTCGATGAACGGCTGAAGCGCAAGGCGGAAAAGGAGGTCAAGCGCAAGACGGCGACAAATAAGAAAGGACTGCGCCTGCCCGGCAAGCTGACCGACTGTTCGGCCGGCGGTGCCGGTGACACCGAACTGTTCATCGTCGAGGGCGATTCAGCCGGGGGCAGTGCGAAACAGGCGCGGGACCGCAAGACGCAGGCGATCCTGCCCATCCGCGGCAAGATCCTGAATGTGGCAAGCTCCACCACGGCGAAGATTGCCGCCAATAGCGAGATTGCCGATTTGATTCTGGCCATCGGTGCGGGTGCGGGTGCAACTTATGACGACGATGCCGTGCGCTATGACCGCATCGTCATCATGACCGACGCCGACGTCGATGGCGCGCATATCGCAACGCTGTTGATGACGTTCTTTTTTCAGGAAATGCCGGGGCTTGTGAAAGGGGGCCGCCTGTATCTGGCGCAGCCGCCGCTGTACCGCATCGCGCAGGGCGGCAAGGTTGCCTATGCCCGCGACGACGCGCACCGCGAAGAGCTGATGCGGGTTGAATTCACCGGCAAGGGCAAGATCGATACGAGCCGCTTCAAGGGCCTGGGCGAGATGTCGCCGGGGCAGTTGAAGGAGACCACGATGGATCCCCAGAAGCGTACGCTGATCCGCGTGACCCTGCCGTCAGAATATCAGGCCGGTGCGCCGGTACGCGAGCTGGTCGACAGGCTGATGGGCAAGGATCCGGCCCACCGCTTCCAGTTCATTCAGGACAATGCCCGCGAACTGGATGAAGCGGCGATCGACGCGTAGGGCGCGTGCGCTATGCCGTGAGCGCCGTGACGACCGCCTTCACCTTGGCCTGACGCCAGCGTTCGGGCGGCGCGACGAGCCAGAAATGGTCGTCGCTGGGAATGCCATCGAACAGCTGCACCACACGTCTGGCATTGATATCGTCGCGTGCCAATGTGAGGGGCACGCGGGCAATGCCATAGCCAGAGGCGGCGGCGTCGAGCGCAAGGCCTTCGTCGACGACACTCAGGCCGCCATCCACATCCTTGTGCACCAGGCCATGCCCATCGAACCAGGCCTGCCAGCTTTCGCCGGGATGATGGATGAGCGACAGCGTCAGAAGATCGGCGGGCGCGGCGACATTGGCCGCCGCCGCGGGCGCGGCGACGACGATCACCTGCTCCTCCGCGACCCGTGCGCCCGACAGTTCCTCTTCGGCTGGCAGCGCCCCCCATCTGACGGCCAGATCCATATTGGCGGTCGCGAAATCGGTACCGTCGTCGGTCGGGACGAGAATGAAGCGCTGTTCCGGCGCGTCCGCGCCAAGAGCGGCGAGCCGGGCCGACAGCCACTTGCCGATGACCGCACGCGGCGCGCCAATGGTCATGACCTTGTCGCCCTGCCCCGACTGCATACGATCAACAGCCGTCTCAATTTCCGCAAAGCCGTCGCGTAGTGCCGGAAGCGCCGCCTCCGCCTCGGGCGTCAGTTCAAGATTGCGCGTAAGACGGCGAAACAGGACGACGCCGAGCACCTCTTCCAATGTGCGGATCTGCTGACCGACAGCCGCCGGTGTGACGTGCAGTTCATCGGCCGCCTTCGTGAAGGACAAATGCCGCGCCGCAGCGTCGAAGACGCGCAGACCGTTGAGGGGAAGAAGGCTGCGTTTCATTTCGACGTCTCTCGATATTCAAATATAATTTAATCAGCTGACTCAAATTTGTAGCGTTGCCTCCAATCCTGACATCCGATCTGCGTACCCTGCCTGTAAATCGGTGCGAACCGCATTCTGCGCGCTGCTGCACTTACGGTCTTGTTAAACACGAAAGGAGGAAAGGAGTAAGTAATCCTGGGCGTAATTGCCTTGCCGTCGGAACCAATGTCAAACTCGGAAACAACCTGTCCGCTCATGCCGAGCCGGATCAATATGTCCGGGTAATTCCCGCTTGAAATACCTTTCCGTTCCACCAGCGGGCGCAGGTCCACCAAGGAACATTGATCCGGCGTCAGGCCGCTGTTCGTCAGATAATTTTCAGCATCTTCGAACCTCTTGAGTTCCGCCGAAAGCGACGCGAGCCGCAGATTCGCAAGCTGCATGGACAGACTGGATTCCGGCAGACCTGTTTTCAAGACCGACGCATAATCGGAAAGCGCCGTCCGCTTATCATCCTCGAATTCGCGTTCACGGCCCGCTCGTATGTACAACAGCGCCAGCGCTTCTGCGCGCAGGGGGTCCGTGCTTTTCTCTACATCGGCAATCCTGGCAAGATATTCGTCACGCATCGTAAAGTGCTCGAAGTGTTCAGGAAACGCCCACAATAAGGCGCGTTCGCTTGCCGACCAACCAAGCGAACGCGCGAGCGCGTCGGCTCGTGCCTGAAACGCCTGTGCAGCCTCGCGGTCCGTTTCCACATTGGCGAGCTCTACCAAAGTGATCAGACCGGAAAGACTATCGACCGCATCGGCGGCCTCCAATTTTGCCAGCGCGCCGCGCAGGCGAACACGGAACGACTGATCCAATTCATCATCGCCAGGATACAGAATATGTCGAAACTGGCCAACTTCCTCAAACTTTGAATTGACAAGAGAAAATGCATGATCACCCATGGTTCGCAACTGGCGATCATTCTTATTGGTACAACTGACCTGCACGCGCATCGACGCGCGGAAAAAGCGCGAAACATTCTTCAGATTGGCCGAGTTCCAGGCCGTCTTTCGCATTTCCGAAATAAATTCCGCCTCGATTGCGCCGGGGCGCGAGGAATAAATGGGGGTCACGCTTGCAATTGTTCCGTCTTCAGCGATGCCGAGGTCAAGAATCATGCTGTCCTCGGGCCGCACGATGCCGAGCGGTGCGCATTGCGGTAGTCCTAGCCGATCCGGGGCTGGCGGCGTCTCCTCCATCATGCGGCCAGCCCCTGAGCTTTCAAGGACGAGCAGTGCATCATACCTGCGGCCGCGGAGAAAATCGGGATATGACGCCTCCGCACGCAGGCGCGCATCATAAATGTCGATTTTTCTTGAGCGCCGCCCCGCCAGCGCCAGCGCCTTGTCATAATAATCATCGGCGACGGCCGGAGCCTCGTGATTGAGCGCGATGCGGCCCCTCAATGTGAAGAGGGCGGTGAGCAGTTCTTCATTCTCCTTTGTATGCTCCATGCCCTGTACCTCGGCAATGGCCGCTTCAGCGAGCGCCCGCGCCCGGTCAGGGCGATGGAAGATACTGGATCGCGCCTCTCCCATCTTTGCGGGAGACAATGCCGTGCTCGAGGGATCGATTTCCTCAGCGTGAGCATATGTCGCCGCAGCGATGGGCAGGTTGCCATTCATTTCATATATCGAGGCGAGGGCAATGCTGTTCGCGGCGGCTTCACTGCCGCCACCCTCCGGTAAGCCCTCAAATATACGTGCGGCTTCCTCCAGATCGCCAAGGGCCTGTGCGCGCTGGCCGAAATTGACGAGCGCATCCCCGCGGCGGCTAAGGACGGCTGCGCCGACAGCACCGCCGCGCTGGGTTTCACTGAGGTCGTCGAGCAACGCTCCGAACAGCTTCGCAGCGTCGGCCCAATTCTCAGCCTCATAAGCTGTCTGTGCGGTATCGAATCGGTCCTGAAGACTCTGCGCCGATATGGGCGCCGCGAGCAGGATCGCCCCTGCCAGAGCGGCCGCCTGTGCTGTCCTTCTCATCATCCTGCTCCGACCTGCTTGCCCCCGTGCGGCGCAGCGTTTATCGCGCCAGCATGTCAAAAGGTAAAGCCATTGTGCTGCTCTCAGGCGGCCTCGATTCAACGACTTGCGCGGCCGCCGCGAAAGCTGCCGGATTTGCCGTCATGGCCCTGACGATCGACTATAATCAGCGGCACCGGGTCGAGCTCAACGCGGCGCGGCGCGCGGCGGACGCGTTTGGGGCGGAGCGGCATGTGATCCTGCCGCTCGACCTGTCGATGTTTGGCGGATCTTCGCTGACCGACGATATCGATGTCCCGAAGGGCGACGGCGCGGTCGATGAAAGCATCATTCCGCCGACCTACGTTCCCGCGCGCAATACGGTGTTCCTGTCAGTGGCGCTGGCGTGGGCCGAGGCGGTCGGTGCGCGCGACATCTTTATCGGCGTCAATGCGCTGGATTATTCCGGATATCCGGACTGCCGCCCGGATTTCATTAGGGCGTTCGAAGCGCTGGCCGCGCAGGCGACGAAGGCGGGTGTCGAGGGCGACGCGTTTCGGATCCACACGCCGCTGCTTGACCTGGACAAGGCGGGGATCGCGAAGCTGGCGCACAGGCTGGACGTTGACATAAAGGCGACGTGGACGTGCTACGATCCCGTAATGGACGGCGATAGTGCGCTGCATTGTGGTCGCTGCGACGCGTGCCGCCTGCGCAAGAAGGGCTTTGTCGAGGCCGATTTGCCCGATCCCACCCGTTACGCGGCATGACCTATGCGGTGAAGGAACTGTTCCTGACCCTGCAGGGCGAGGGCGCGCAGGCGGGGCGGCGCGCGGTGTTCCTGCGCTTCGCCGGGTGCAATTTGTGGAGCGGACGGGAGCGGGACCGGGCCGCCGCGGTCTGCACATTCTGCGACACCGATTTTGTCGGGACCGATGGGCCGGGCGGCGGAAAATTCTTCGACGCCGCCAGCCTGGCAGGCGCAGCCGTCACGGCGTGGGGCGATATCGATGAGCACCGACTGATCGTGTGCACGGGGGGCGAGCCCTTGTTGCAGCTCGATCGCGCATTGATCGACGCGCTGCACGGCCAGGGTTTTCGGATCGCGGTGGAAACAAATGGAACGATCGCTGCGCCTGACGGGATCGACTGGATTTGCGTCAGTCCGAAGGCCGCCGAACCACTGGTGCAGACATCGGGACAGGAATTGAAGCTGGTATATCCGCAGAGGGAGAATGATCCGGCGGAATTCGCGGATCTGGATTTCGAGCATTTCTTTCTGCAGCCAATGGATAGTCCCGCGCAGGCGGAGAATATCGCGGCGGCGACGCGCTACTGCCTGGAAAACCCGCGCTGGCGGCTGAGTTTGCAGACGCACAAGATGATTGGGATACCATAAATCGAGAAGCAGCACTCATAGGATGAGCCGATCTCGTGCCTTTCGCGGACGACCACGACGTTCGCGCTGAATATGACGACACGCCATTCCCGGATCAGCGGGAATAGCGTGTCGTAAACGAACCGCTGGCCGATTTAGACGGCGGCATTCTCGTCGGGGATGCGCAGAACCTGGCCCGGGTAGATCTTGTCCGGGTCGCTTAGCATCGGCTTATTGGCCTCGAATATTTTCATGTAAGCGCTGGCGTTACCGTAATATTCCTTGGCGATCTTCGACAGGCTGTCGCCGCTTTCCACCGTATGATAACGGCTGGCCGGAGCGCTGCTCGGTGGTCCGTCCGTATCGAGATCGTCGTCATCGACCTTGTTGATATATTTGGTGTTGCCGGCGAGGACCATCAGTCTTTCCTTGGTCGCCTGATCGGGGACCTTGCCGCTGATCTTGACCTTATTGCCATCGACATGGACCTTGATGTCGCCCTTCAGGCCCATGCGTTCGATTTCGTCACGGATCCTCTCGGCCTTTTTCTCGGCGGGTGTCTGCTCGTCGAACAGCTCCGTACCCTTGTCTTTCTTGAAAAAGTCGAAAATTCCCATGGCGTTCGTTCCTTCCTGATATCTGCGATGCCGTATCAACGGCGGATCGCCGAATAAGGTCCATTACATTTCCACTAAGACCTTCCCCATGGCCTTGCGGTCCATCATCCAGCGGATCGCCTGGCCGCCCTCGGCGAGCGGGAAGCGTTTGGAAACATGCGGTTTCAGCTTGCCTTCGCCAAGCCAGGTCAGCAGCTCCGCCATGTTCGCCTGATGCACCTTCGGTTCGTGCTGCGTGAACGCGCCCCAGAATACACCGACAATGGCCGCGCCCTTGATAAGCGCGAGGTTGAGCGGAAGTTTCGGAATCTCGCCTGCGGCAAAGCCGACGACGAGATAGCGGCCTTTCCATGCCATGGAGCGAAACGCGGGCTCGGCGAATTTGTCACCGACAGGGTCGTAGACGACGTCGACGCCCTTCCCGCCTGTCGCACGCTTGATACCGGCGCGCAGGTCCTCTTCGGTGTAATTGATGACTTCATCCGCGCCATATTCGCGGCAGAGGTCGAGCTTCTCCTGTGTGGAGGCGGCGGCGATGACCTTCGCCCCCATCAGCTTGCCAAGTTCAACGGCGGCAAGGCCGACACCGCCCGCCGCGCCCAGGACGAGAAGGGTCTCACCGGCCCGCAGGTCCGCACGCTGTTTCAGCGCATGATGAGATGTCCCGTAAGTCATCGTGAACCCTGCCGCGATATCGTCGGGCATGGCGTCGGGAATCGGGATGACCCGCGGAGCGTCGGTGACGATCATTTCCGCAAAGGCACCGTGACCGGTCATGGCGAGGACCCGCTGACCCACTTTCAGATTTTCAACGCCCTCGCCCACAGCATCAATGACGCCCGCGGCCTCGCCGCCCGGACTGAACGGAAGTTCCGGTTTGAACTGATAGAGGTTCTGAATGATGAGCGTGTCGGGAAAATTCACGCCCGCGACATTGACCTTGACGCGGACCTCGCCTTTGCCGGGCTCGGGCATATCGACCTCTCGCAGCACGAGGTTTTCGGGCGGGCCATGTTCGACGCACAATAGGGCTTTCATCAGCTTGGTCCTTATGTTGGGCTGTTCAGTCAGTTCGGATGCCACCGGCTTATGCAGCCGCCCTGCCCGCGTCGATTAGCGCTTTGGCCAGCATGCGGAACTCATCCCCGCGCGGGCTGGAGGTGCGCCAGACGAGCGCGATTTGCCGCGCCGGATCGGTTCCGGCAAGCGGGCGCGCCTCTACATTTGTGTCCTTCAAAATGCCCGCTTCGATGGCCATCCCCGGAATGAGTGTCAGGCCGAGCCGATTGTCCACCATCTGCACCAGCGTATGCAGCGACGTTCCGATCACACTTGCCTCCGTACGGAATTCAGGACGGCGGCAGGCGCTGAGCGCGTGCTCTTTCAGGCAGTGCCCGTCCTCCAGAAGCAGAAGCTTGTGCGGGTCGATTTCGCCCGCCGCCACGCTTTCCTTCGCACCCGGCTGATCATCCTGATGTGCGGCCACGAAGAAGGGGTCGTCGAACAGGCGGACGGTTTCAACATCGCCGCAGGCCCAGGGCAGCGCCAGCAGCACACAATCCACCTGCCCCTTGTGCAGCGCCTCGCAAATCGGTGCGCTTGGCTCCTCGCGCAGGAACAGGCGGAGCTGCGGGAACGCCGCGCGCAATCTGGGCAGCAGTTTCGGCAGCAGGAACGGCGCAATCGTGGGAATGACACCCATGCGCAGCTCGCCTGCCAGCGGCTTTGATTCCGCATGGGCCAGCTGCGCGAGCTCCTCGGCGCTTGAGAGGACCGATCTGGCCTTGGCGGCGACCCGTTCGCCAAGCGGTGTGAAGCGCACGACCCGCCGTGTCCGCTCGACAAGGTTTGCGTCAAGCTGCGTCTCCAGCTCCCGCAGGCCGGCGGACAGGGTTGACTGGGTCACGAAACTCGCCTCTGCCGCGCGGCCGAAATGACCATGATCGTGCAAAGCGACCAGATATTGCAGCTGCTTCAAAGTCGGCAAATGCATGATTGACCCCATCGATCATACTGTAAAATAAAATTCATTGGCACGATAACGGAACCAGACCCATATGCAAGGTCTTGGTTAGATATGATCGCAGCGCCCGTACGTCGTGGCGGTGCGTTCTGTTACGATTTTCTCATCCGATAAAGGAGCATTAGCATTATGTTGACCGTGGGCGACAAACTTCCCGAATTCAAGGTTCCCGTACAGCAGGGCGTCGGCGCCCTGCCCGCCGACGAGACGATGACCGACAAGGACTTCGACGGTAAGTGGAAAATCCTGTTCTGGTGGCCGAAGGACTTCACATTTGTCTGCCCCACGGAGATCATGGGCTATGGCGACCTGAAAGATGATTTCGAGGATCGCGACGCCGTTCTGATCGGTGCGTCCACCGATACGGATTTCGTGCACTTCGCATGGCGCAAATCGGATGAGCGCCTGGCCGCCTGCGATTTCCCGTGGATCGCGGATAATAAGAGCGAGCTGGCCGGTGCCCTTGGCATTCTGGACAAAAACGCAGGCGTTGCCCTGCGTGCGACGTTCATCGTGGACCCGGACAATATTATCCAGCACGTCACGATCAACGGCCTGAACGTGGGCCGCAATCCGAAGGAAACGCTGCGCATTCTCGACGCGTTGCAGACCGACGAACTTTGCCCATGCAATTGGGAAGAGGGCCAGGAGGTCCTGAAGCCAGCCGCTTAGGCGCACCCCCTGACGAAACTGAAAAGGGCGGCGGGAGCGTTGGCTGACGCCGCCCTTTTTCTGTCCAAAAGAAAGGAATTCACCCATGTCCGTCAAAGACCTTGCCCGCACCCTTCCCGATTATGCGAAGGACACGAAGCTGAACATTTCTTCCCTGCTCGACGATCAGATGGTCGACGATCAGAAGAAATATGGCCTGCTGGTCGCCTGCGCCCATGCCACCGGCTATGGGCCGCTGATCGACGCCGCCGAGGAAGAGGCCGCGGAAAAATTGTCCGCCGAAGCGCTGACCGCCGCCAAGGGCGCCGCATCCGTGATGGCGATGAACAATATTTATTACCGCTTCACACACCTCGTCTCCAACGGGGAATATGGCCAGATGCCCGCAAAGCTGCGCATGTCGATCATTGGCAAGCCAGGCGTCGACAAGGCCGACTTCGAACTATGGGCGCTTGCCGTCAGCGCCATTAATGGTTGCGGCATGTGCGTCGACAGCCATGAAAAGGTCCTGCGCGGTGAAGGCGTTAACGCGGACGTCATCCAGTACGCAGCCCGTATGGCCGCCGTGACGTTTGCGCTCGGCCGCTCGCTGGCCGCGGCGTAAACACGTCGCCGGCACTCGATGTTCCGGGGGTGCCATATGTCGGCATCTCCGGAAAATCAGCTTCAGCATTTGCAAGCGCTGCAACCAGTGCCTAAATCGAGTCGGACTTGAAGGATGGAGGACGCCATCATGCTGACTGCGCTTATTTCATATCTCGACAGCGTGAAGGCGCGTGATCCTGCGGCACGTTCGCGCTGGGAGGTGCTGCTTTATCCGGGTGTCTGGGCACTTGGTATGCACCGGATCGCGAATTTCCTGTACCGCGGAGAGCTGTTTCTGTTCGCACGCGTCGTGAACCATCTGGCCCGCATGTTCACCGCGATCGATATTCATCCGGGTGCCACGATCGGAAGGCACCTGTTCATCGATCATGGATTTACCGTCATCGGCGAAACCGCGGAAATCGGCGACGATGTGACGATCTATCAGTGTGTGACGCTGGGCGGGACGAACCCTGCAAACGGCATCCCCGGCAAGCGGCATCCCACGTTGCAGGACGGTTGCATCGTCGGTTCCGGCGCCCAGATTCTGGGGCCGATCGAGGTCGGCAAGCGGGCACGTATCGGCGCCAATGCCGTCGTGACGCGCGACGTCGCCGAAGGCGCGACAATGGTCGGCATTCCTGCCCGCGCCGTGCCGGTGGCCGCCGAGAATTACGCGCAGGACTTCCTTCCCTACGGGACGCCTTGCAGCGAGAAATTCGATCCCCAGACAAAGCAGATCGATTTCCTGCGCTGTGAATTGCAGGCCATGCAAAAGCGCCTGGACGCCCTGGACCAGGCCGCGGATGACGAACAGAAAGAACGCCGCGCCTAGGTGCCAGCGACGGTTACACCCTTATTCGACGCCTCTCAGGCGGCGACGCGGCAGGTCCCGTGGCTTCGACCGGAACTTGCGCGCCTGATGGACCTTTATGGCCGCATGGTGGCGGCCGGCGAGTGGCGCGATTACCAGATCAGCATGGAAAGAAACGAAGCCCGCTTCGCCGCCTTTCGCCGCGCCGCTGATCGACCGGAAGTCACCGTGGTCAAGCGGCCGAGCCTGCTCCGCAAACAGGGGCAATATGCCCTGATCGGCGAGCATGGGCAGATCCTGAAACGCGGTAATGACCTGCAGGCGCTGCTGGTTCCGGTCGAGCGACGACTGGTCAAGCTGGTGCAGGCCTAACGGCATGCGGCCTGCCGGACCGCCAGTTCCTTCTGGTTTCCGCCTCAGCTGATTTCACTTTGCCGCATCATCACAAGCTGACCCTGTTCAGCTCCCGACTGCGGTACGGTTTCGCCGGTACGGTCGACGATTTCGTCAAAGCGGGCGGCGATGGTTTCCGCCGAGCGCTCATCCGCCGTCAGCATGATGCCCTTCGTCAGCGTGACATGTGCCGCATGATAGCCGCCCGCGCCCGCGCCCAGTATCGTATTGGTCGGTGCCTCCTCAGAGGCGAGGAAGACGACGGCGGGCGCGACCTTGTCAGGCGCATATAGTTTCAGCATCTCCTCGGGCATGATGTCCTCGGTCATGCGCGTTCCGGCGACGGGGATGATGGCATTCACATGGATGTTATTTTTCGCGCCCTCCTGCGCGAGGCTTTTCATGAAACCGACCAGACCAAGCTTCGCAGCGCCGTAATTGGTCTGTCCGAAATTGCCATAGCAGCCGGTCGAAGACCCGGTCATGACGATACGCCCGTAATTCGCGTCACGCATATGCTGCCAAACGGCTTTCGAACAATTGACGCTGCCCATCAAATGGACGTCCATGACGAATTCGAAATCGTCGAGCGTCATTTTTGCGAAGCTCTTGTCGCGCAGGACGCCCGCATTGTTGATGAGGATGTCGATACGGCCCCATTTTTCCATGACCTCCGCAACCATGGCGCTGACGGCATCCCGGTCGGTGACCGATGCGGAATTCGCAATCGCTATCCCGCCCGCAGCCTGGATTTCATCAACGACCGTCTGCGCCGCACTGGCACTGCCGCCGGAGCCGTCGCGGGCACCGCCCAGATCATTGACACACACCTTCACGCCGCGGCGGCCCAGCGCAAGCGCATATTCGCGGCCAAGCCCGCCGCCGGCACCCGTTACGATCGCGGTGCGGTTCGTGAAATCCATCATGAGTCTCCAAAAGAAATGGGGCGCGGCCGGTCATCTACACGGCGCGCGGCGATACCTGCCTAGAATAGGCCTGCCCACGCATCAGCGGCTACCCTGTGCTTTTGCCAGTCCGGCGGACGGGCTCAGTCGACCTTGCCAGCCTCGTCGAGCGCATATCCCGCCGAGCGCACGGTTCGGATCAGATCGGGCTTGCCGCCTTCGTTGATCGCTTTGCGCAGGCGGCGGATATGGACATCGACAGTGCGCTGCTCGACATAGACATCCCTGCCCCAGACATTGTCCAGCAATTGTTCGCGGCTGAAGACGCGGCCCGGGTGCTCGAGAAAATGCCGCAGGAGACGGAATTCGGTCGGTCCCAGCGGCACACGGTCGCCCCCGCGCAGCACCTTATGCGCGCCCAGATCCATTTCGATGTCCGCATAAGCGAGCGTGGAATTGGCAATGGCGGGACGCAGGCGGCGCAGCACAGCGTGCACGCGCGCGATGAGCTCCCGCGGGCTGAACGGCTTTGTGATATAATCGTCCGCGCCGGTGTCGAGCCCGCGAATGCGGTCCGCTTCGTCCGTGCGCGCGGTCAGCATGATCACGGGCAGATTCGCCGTCTGCGGATCGCGGCGCAGGCGGCGGCAGACTTCGATCCCACTGAGATTCGCGATCATCCAGTCCAGGATAATGATGTCCGGGTCCTGCTCGAGCGCGAGCATCAACGCCTCCTCACCATCCTCCGTCTGGATGGTATCGAAACCCTCCTTCTGGAAATTATAGGTGAGAAGCTCAACGAGATTGGCGTCATCCTCGACGATCAGCACTTTCGGGTTCATGGTGCCTTCTTCCTATCTATAGCGGGAGCGTGAGGCCGGTCGCGTCGCCGCCCTTGGCCCGCGCTTCCAGATATTCGCCCGTCGCGCTATAGTGAACCATCTCGGCGATATTTGTCGCGTGATCGCCGATCCGCTCAAGATTTTTGATGATGAAGATGTAGTGCGTCGCGGGCGCGGTCAGCTCGCTATCCTCCGCGATTTCCCCAAGCAGGGTCTGGAACAGGCTTTCGTAGAAATCGTCGATCGCTTCGTCCTGGTCATTGACGGCGCGGGCCAGATAGGGATCACGGTCAAGAAATGCCCGCATGGCGTCATCGACCTGTTCCGAAACCATCTGGCCCATGCGCTCGACCCCGGAACCCGCACCGCGATATTTGGAATCCGATATCGAGGCGACGCGTTTGGATATGTTCTTGCCATAGTCGCCGATGCGCTCGATCAGCGCGCCGATCTTGAGAGCGGCAATCACCTCGCGCAGGTCCTGCGCCATGGGTGCGCGGCGGGCGATGATGGAGATGGCGAATGCCTCCACCTCCATTTCAAGGTCATCGATCCTGCGATCATCCGCAATGACGCGTTCCGCAAGCTCCATGTCGAAACTGAGAAGGGACTGAATGCTGCGGTCGAGCCCGGAACGGGCAAGGCCGCCCATTTCGCCGATGATGGAGCGAAGCGCGCGAAGGTCGTCGTCGAACGATTTGACGATATGTGCGTTGGGAGGTGCCATTTTTCTGCTCTTCTCTAACCGATCAGCCGAAGCGGCCAGTAATGTAATCGCGTGTCCGGTCCGCACGCGGATTGGTGAAGATGGCCTCGGTACCCCCATATTCGACCAGATTACCGAGATGGAAGAACGCGGTCCGCTGCGACACACGCGCTGCCTGCTGCATATTATGCGTGACGATGACGATCGCATAGTTGCCGCGAAGGTCATCGATCAGTTCTTCGATGCGGGCCGTCGCAATCGGGTCCAATGCCGAACAGGGCTCGTCCATCAGGATGACTTCCGGATCGACCGCGATCGCCCGCGCGATGCACAGGCGCTGCTGCTGACCGCCTGACATCGCCGTTCCGCTTTCGTCGAGCCGGTCCTTGACCTCGTTCCAAAGGCCCGCGCGGGTAAGGCTGCGCTCGACGATCTCGTCCATATCCGCCTTCGCGCTGGCAAGGCCGTGAATGCGCGGACCATAGGCGATATTCTCATAGATCGATTTCGGGAACGGGTTTGGTTTCTGAAAGACCATACCGACCCGGGCGCGAAGCTGCACCACATCCATCTTCGGATCGTAAATGTCCTTACCGTCCAGTTCGATCCTGCCGCCAACCCGGGCGATGTCGATGGTGTCGTTCATGCGGTTGAAGCAGCGCAGGAACGTGGACTTGCCGCAGCCCGAGGGGCCGATAAAGGCAGTCACATAATGTGAGTCCACGTCGATAGAGACCTTATCGACGGCCTGCTTCTCGCCATAGAACACGTCCACGTCACGAGCTGTCATCTTGGCACCATCGGCCATGACCACCTCATCATGAACTACAGTTGCATCAGGCATTTACCAGCGCCTCTCAAACTTGTTTCTCAGGTAGATGGCTACGGCGTTCATGCTTAGTAGCACTGTAAGAAGCACCATGATAGCGGCGCTCGTCTTTTCGACGAACCCGCGGCCGACCTCGTCGGACCACAGGAAAATCTGTACGGGCAGAACCGTCGCGGGCTCGGTCACCCCTTCCGGCACATCGGAAACAAAGGCACGCATGCCGATGAGCAGCAGCGGCGCGGTCTCCCCAAGCGCGCGGCTGAGACCGATGATGGTGCCGGTAAGAATGCCCGGCAGTGCCACGGGTATCAGATGATGTAGGATCACCTGCAAGCGGGAGGCACCGATACCCAGCGCGGCATCGCGGATCGACGGCGGCACGGATTTCAGTGCCACGCGCGAGGAAATGACGATCACCGGCAACGTCATCAGCGCGAGCGTCAGACCGCCGACCACAGGCGCGGAACGCTGCATGCCGAAAGTATTCAGAAACACGGCAAGACCGAGCAGGCCAAAAATGATCGACGGTACCGCGGCGAGATTGTTGATCGACACTTCGATAATATCGGTCAGCTTGTTTTTCGGTGCATATTCCTCGAGATAGACGGCTGTCATGACACCAAGCGGAAAGCTGATTCCAAGCGTGATGGCCATGGTCAGAATGGAGCCGATCAGCGCGCCCCAAATGCCCGCCAGTTCGGAATTGGTGCTGTCGGCCTGCGTCAGGAAACCGCTATTGAACGCCAGCCGGATGCGCCCCTCTTCACGAAGGGTGCGGTAGGCAGCGACCGTGGCAGTGGACACGCCGCGCCGGTCCGGGGCGAGGTCGAAGTCAACCTGTCCCTTGGCCAGAATATCCATGTTCGGTGCACCAACGACCCAGACACGCTGTGTGGTCCCGATCAGGGATGGATCCTCGACCACCTGATCGCGCACCGCAAGCCACGCGCCCTCGCTAACGAGGCTGCTGTCGCCAAGTTGCGCCTGCGCCGCAGATGCGAGCAGCGGCCGAAAATCCGCACGGCTGACGGCGGTTGCGGCCGCCTCTTCCGACGAATCGGACGCCTGAATGCCGAGAATCGCCGGGTCGTAGTTCAGGTCCAGCGCCAGTTCCGCGCGGCGGAAACCGCCAATGCCGTTCGACGTGATGGTGAAGAGGAGGAACGCCAGAAAGCTGGCCGCGATGATGACAGCGCCAAGGCCGACCCGGCGGAACCGCCGCTCGCGCACGTAACGCCGACGCACGCGGGCTTGCATCTCCTTGCTCTGCCAGTCGAGTTTCCTAGTGCCAGACTGGCTCATTCGTAAGCCTCCCGGTAGCGCTTCACGACCGTCAGGGCGTAAATGTTCAGCATCAGCGTCACAATGAACAGCACGAGGCCAAGCGCAAAAGCGCTGAGCGTCTTCGCGCTGTCGAATTCCTGGTCACCGGTGAGAAGCTGGACGATCTGCGCCGTCACGGTGGTCACCGATTCCAGCGGATTCGCCGTCAGGTTCGCCGCCTGCCCCGCCGCCATGACCACGATCATGGTTTCACCGATCGCGCGGCTTATCGCGAGCAATACGCCGCCGACAATACCGGGAAGTGCGGCGGGGACCAGTACGCGCTTGATGGTTTCCGACGATGTCGCGCCCAAAGCGAAACTGCCATCGCGCATCGCGCCCGGCACCGACGACAGGGCATCGTCGGCCATGGATGAAATAAAGGGGATGATCATGATCCCCATCACGCTGCCGGCGGCGAGCGCGCTTTCCGACGACGCACTTTCAATGCCGACGGAAATTGCGAGATCGCGCACCGCCGGTGCGACGGTCAGGGCCGCGAAATAGCCATAGACGACGGTCGGCACGCCGGCGAGAATCTCAAGAAGCGGTTTCAGGATCTTGCGTGTCGATGAACGGGCATATTGCGTCAGATAGATGGCCGCCATCAGACCGAGCGGTATGGCGACCAGCATCGCGATGATCGCCCCGATGAAGATCGTCCCCCAGAACAGCGGCACGGCACCGAAGGCACCGCTTGAGCCGACCTGATCGGCGCGGATTGCCGTTTGCGGACTCCACTGCGTGCCGAAAATGAACTCGAGCGGATTGACCCGACTGAAGAATTCGAGGCTTTCGTAAAGAAGCGACAATACGATGCCCAGCGTGGTCAAGATCGCGATAAGCGATGCCAGGGCCAACACGACGGTGGCGAACATTTCGACCTGCGTTCGCGCCCGCACATCAGGTGCCGTCCTGAGCCAGGCGTAACCGCCGCCGATCAGGGCGAGCAGCACCGCGAGGCCGCCGATCAGCAGCGTCCAGCTTTGCTGCGTTGACCGGTAAATGGGAACGGCTTCGTTCGCGGCGGGGCGGAATGCGGCCGGAAGCTCACCCGATACCACGCCGCGCACTTCGTTGAGGAACGCCTGCTTATCGAGGCCGGGGGCGGGACGACTTGCCTCTGGAAGCTGCGAAAGCGTCTGTTCCGCGACAACGCCGTCGCCGACAATACCCCAGGCGAGAATCAGCAGGCCCGCGGGGACGAGTGCCGTCAGGCCGGCGCGCAGGCCGTGATAGCTGGGGCGGGAGTGAACATGGTGGTGACTGTCCACCTTGAACGCCCGCGCCCGCGCACGCGCGGCGACGTAAGAGAGCGTTGCCAACGCCAAAAGTACAAGCGCGAACGCGCCAAGCGACATTTTCGTACTCCCGAATCGCCGCCACGGACGCGCTGAATGGATATACCCGACCGGCTTCGCCGATTACGCAGTCGTTTCTTTCCGATCCGACGGGTCGCCCTTGCCACAGGCATTTGTCACTTTTGTTACGGCAGAAGGCATAGCGCACGGGCATCGCCTCAATCGGAAGATTCCGGCAGGGAGAAACTGACCGTCGTGCCGACGCCCTGCGTTGACCTAATGTCAAGGCGGCCGCGATGACGTTCCACCATGTGTTTGACGATCGCCAGGCCAAGCCCGGTCCCGCCGAGTTTTCGCGACCGCCCGGCATCGACCCGGTAGAAACGCTCGGTAAGACGCGGAAGGTGTTCGGGCGCGATGCCGTCGCTACTGTCCGTGACCCGCACGGCAACGCCGCCCGGCATGCGCGCCGCCGTAATCGTCACGGGTGTCCCGGCGTGCCCGTATTTCAGGGAATTGCTGACCAGATTATTGAAAATCTGCAGCAATTGATCACGATCCCCGATGACATTGGGAATATCGTCCTCAACCTCTATGATCAGGCTGCGGTCCCAATCGCTGAATTTGACGGCCATCGTTTCCGCAAATTCGCGAATCAGAGGTGCGAGGCGGACTGACTGGCGCGGGCGGAGATTCTTGTCGAGCTCCACACGCGACAGGGAAAGCAGGTCGTCGATCAGCCGCGTCATGCGCGCCGCTTCCTCGGCCATCAGCCCCAGAAAGCGCGTGCTCGCCTCCATATCATCCGCGGCAGGCCCCTGTAAGGTCTCGATGAACCCCGCAAGCGTCGCGAGCGGGGTGCGCAGCTCGTGACTGGAATTCGCGACGAAGTCCGCACGCATGCGCTCTGCGGCGCGGGCGGACGAGACGTCGGCAAAGGTGACGATAAAGCCGCCATTCTCGGTCGGCGCGGCGCGCAGGCGGTGCACAGCGGTCTGCAGGCCGATTCCCTCAACCTCCGCCGTGACTTCGCGCTGTTCCCGAATGGCCCGCTTCACAGCATCGAGCGCGGCCGGATATCTGAGGGCCAGTGCGACGTCCTCACCCACACTGTCGCCAAATAGTTTCACCGCATCGGCATTGACCGCAAGGACCGCGCCCTGCCGATCCAGAATCATGGCGGCCATTTCAAGATCGGCAAGGCGAAGCACGTCAAAATTCTGGGGCGATGGCGGGACGTCCGTCGCCCTGCGATTATGTTCAGACGCGGACTTCGACGGGAACCCCACGGAGAGCGCGATGGCTATAGTGCCTGCGACCAGCGCGACGGACCAGGAGCCTGTGCCAATACCATAGCCGGCGGTCAGCAGCAGGGTCGAAACGAGCAAGAAGCGAATGACATGATTGTTCATGACGTCAGAATATCCCCGCATCCATTCGGACGGCGCACCCGCAAGAGAATACCGCCTGTCCGTCCGTTGCCACCATGTCCTGACAAGCGACTTGGAATGTGTCGGGATATTTTACAACTCCAGAACGGTGACAATATGGTTAATCTTGCTTTCCAGTCAGTTAGGATGTTGGTACGAATATTGCTTTCGATTTGTTATGATTGTTTCGATAAGGCTTTTCCCTTAAGGGGAAGGCGAAATCGGACATATTGATAGACCAGAATACAGGTGAGATAGCATGGCTAACGAGACCGAAACGCCCGAAGGTACGAGTATCGATGCGGAAGAGAACGCACGGGTGGCGTCGCGCCGCCGCGTCCTGAAGCTTGGCGCAATCGCAGTTCCCGCGGTCGCTACGCTCAGCCCGTCGATGGCGATGGCCAATAATGGCGGCGGCGCTGCCGTCTCGATGATGGCATGCCAGGTGCGCATCCCGAGCAGGATCGACGCCGATGGCGATGTGGTGCCGGATAACGCCCACGTGTTCCGACAGGGCGGCCATTGGGTGTATAAGAAAGACCCCAACAGCAAACAAAAGACCCGCGTTTTCAGGGTTGGCTCGAACTTTTCGTATAGCGGCCAGCAGATCAAGGATGCGACCGCCGGCGGCGTGATCAATCCCCCCGCCGGTGTCGGCAGGCATAAATTCGAGGCCCATGTGCGCTACATGCAGCACGTTCGGAGCGGAAATGTACCTGGCGCGGGCCTGAGCTGCCTCGTCTCGCTGACGAACAGCCTAAACGTCGCTAATATCTAATTCACATGTCCGGCGCGCGCTACATTCCGGCGCGCGCTGACCTGCGCGTTGAACCTTTGGAAGACCTGACGCTGGTCTTTCATCGTCTTTCGGGTGAAACGCATATATTATCTCCCGAGATGGAGATGATGTTTTCTCATTTACCAGATGCCGGAATTCATCCGGCTGGTCTCCTCCGCACGCTCGAAACGGAATATGGCGCTGTCGAGGCGGAGGATGGCGACGCGCTTGCCGTCATTTCGCAAAGACTGGAAGAACTTGCCGCCCTTGGCCTGGTGATCCGGGCGGCATGACCATGCAGCATATGCGGGTGCGTATCGGCCCCGCAACTTTCGACATTCGATCGCCGTTCCGCGCCCCGGTCGAAGCCGCGCGCCGCCTTTATGCGGAATATCCACAGGGTAGCGATGACGAGATATTCGACTTTGCCGTCGCCGCGGTGCCGACCGTCTGGTGGCGGCGCTGGTACCGCAGGTCCATGACGTTTCGCGCCGATTATATGATGGAGGATATTGTTCCCATCGAAGAACGGCTCGGGCTGCTGGGGTTCGAGATGGCGGTGAACATGCAGATGGCCCTTGGCTATCGCCGCGACATCGTCCTGCACGCGGCAAGCGCCGCGCAGGGAGACCGGGCGATCATCATTGTCGGCGACAGCGGCGCGGGCAAAAGCACGCTGTCGGCGCTGTTGTCCTACAGCGCGGGCTGGCGGCATCTTGGCGATGAGCTGGCCCTGATCGCGATGGACGACCCAATCACGCTGAAACCCTATCCGCGCCCCATCGGGCTGAAGAACCAGTCGATTGCGGTGATGCGGGAGCGCGTCGATGGATCGCGTTTCGGTCCGGAACTGACCGGCACGATGAAAGGGACCGTACGGCACCTGCTGCCGCCCGCGGGCGCCATTGCGAACATGGATGTACCAGCGCGGCCCGCCCTTATCGTATCGCCGCACTTTGCCGAGGGTGTCGCGCCGCGAACCGAACAGATGTCGCAGTCAGAAGCATATATGCGCCTGTCGGTCGCCTCGACCAATCAGCTGCAATTGGGTGAACCGGGATTTGATACGCTGATCCGGCTGGTGCGCGAGGTGCCCGCCTATGACCTGCACTATAGCGACAGTGAGGACGCACTGAAGCTGGTCGCGGACCTGTGGGCGAAAGCGGGGTGACACCGTCGCTCATCCTGCATGAGGCGCTGCGTCACCCGTCTACCATCGGGACATTGGGGACACGCCAGTGGAACGCGCTGATCCGCGTCGCGCGTGCGGAGATGCTGATGGCGACGCTGGGCGAGCGCGCCGCCGGGACGGACGTTCCGGACAAGGCGAGACTGCTGCTGGACGAGGCGCGCGCGGCCGCGCGGCGCAATCATGATGCGGCGCGTTTCGAAGTGCTGCGCATGGCCGATGCCCTGAGAGACAGCGGCATTCCGGTGGTCCTGATGAAGGGGTCGGCCTATCTGATGGCCCTGCTGCCGCCGCTGCCGGGCCGCAATATTGGCGATCTTGACATCATGGTCCCACGCGAATCGCTGGCGGATACGGAGCGCGCGCTGAAAGGGGCCGGCTGGTTGTCCGTCAAGCCCAGGGGCACGTATGATGACGCCTATTACCGGCAGTGGATGCACGAACTGCCGCCGCTGGCGCACGAAATGCGCGGCGGTGTCATCGATCTGCACCACACCATCCTGCCGCTGACGGCGCGGCTGACGCCCCGCCCCGAACGGATCTTCGAACATGCCGTTCGGCCAGCGGCGTTGGCTCCAGGCGGCGAAACAGATGCGCTGCCGGACAATATATTCGTGATGTCACCACCGGAAATGCTGCTGCATAGCGCGACTCACCTGGCCTATGACGGTGACTTCCAGGGCGGTGCCCGCAATCTGTGGGACATTGACCGGCTCGTCAGGCATTTCGCAAAGGCCGAGGGGTTCTGGGACGAACTGACGATAGCAGCAGCGGCGCATGACCTGACGGTGCCGCTGGCGCGGGCGCTGCGGCTGGCCGAGGCGCTTTATGAAACGCCGTCCCCGCCATCGGTTCGGGGACGCGGCGATATTGTCGACAGGCTCGCCCTGCGGAAGCTGCGAGGACATGATGAATATGGCCAGGGGGCAGCGCCCGGCGCGCAGTTTCTGCTGTTCCTGCGCGGCCACTGGCTGCGCATGCCGCCGCTTATGCTGGCCCGGCACCTGTGGACCAAATGGAGGGCGCGGCGCGGCGAAGGGCGGCGGGAAGCTCCGCAAAATGCGCGATAACGGCATCCGCCCTCAGGTCGGCCACCGGGGCATCCAGATAGCCGTAACTGACGAGCACGGATGGAATATTGGCAGCGCGCGCCGCGCCCATGTCCGAACTTGAATCGCCGATCATCGCCGCGCGGGCGGGATCGCCGCCGGATCTTGCAATGACTTCGTAGAGCGGTGCCGCGTCGGGCTTGCGCACGGGAAGGCTGTCGCCGCCGAGAATTGCCGCGAATCGGTCGCCCCACCCGAGCGATGCGATGAGCTTTTCCGCGAGCGCGACCGGCTTGTTCGTGCAGACGGCGAGCGCGGCATCGGCGGCAAGCCGGTCGAGTACGGACTCGACCCCGTCAAAGGGGCGCGACTCGACGCAGATATTCCGGCCATAATGGTCGAGAAAAATCGGCTGGCCTTCATCCAGCATGGCATCCGTGCCGCCGCCGGTGAGTCGCAGCCCCTCGGCCATGGTCCGCCGCGCGCCATGGCCGACCATCCGCCGCACGGCATCGGTGCTGACCTCGCTTCGGCCAAAGTGGCGCAGGACCGCGTTCATCGCGCCCGCCAGATCAGGCGCGGTGTCGACGAGAGTTCCATCTAGATCAAAAACGATACAGGGTTTATTCGTGTTCATGGGCAGCGTCTGTTTCAGCCTTGTAGAAATCGCAAGACTTCTCCGTTATGCGCCGCAATTCATTCAGGAGATAAGACCCTCATGAGCAGCAGGCCTGTTGCCGCCATCATCCTTGCCGCAGGCAAGGGTACGCGTATGAAATCCAGTCTTCACAAAGTGCTGCATCCCGTCGGCGGCCAGCCGATGCTGCGCGGCCTTGTCGGCGAGCTGACGAAGCTGAAACTGGAGAAAACCGTTATCATCGTCGGCGCGGGCGCGGAAAGCGTGCGCGCGGAGATGGAAGGCGACGGAACGGCGTTTGCCTATCAGCGCGAGCAGCTGGGAACGGCCCACGCCGCCGCGCAGGCCGAGGAAGAGCTGAAGGATTTTGTCGGCGACGTGCTTGTCTGCTTTGGCGATGTGCCGCTGTTGAAGAGTGAAACCGTGTCGCGCATGCAGCAGCGCCTTGCCGCCGACGACGGCCCCGCATGCGTCGTCCTGGGGTTTCGGCCCGATGATGCGAAATCCTATGGGCGCATCCTGGCATCCGAAGACGGCACGATCGAGAAGATGGTCGAGTATAAGGATGCGAGTGAGGAGGAGCGCGCCGCGAAACTGTGCAACGCCGGACCGGTCATGGTGCGCGGGGAAGAGCTGTTCGCACTATTGTCGCGAATCGACAATGAGAATGCGCAGGGCGAATATTATCTGCCAGACCTCGTGACCATTGCAGGCCAGGACCGCCGCACATCGGCCGTCGTCGAGGCGCCGGAGCGCGAAGTCACCGGCGTCAATGACCGGGTCGACCTCGCCTTCGCCGAAAAGCTTTGGCAGCAGGACCGGCGCGAGGCGATGATGCGCGCCGGCGTGACCCTGCGTGACCCGGAAAGCGTATATTTCTCCTGGGACACGGATATCGCTTCTGATGTCGTCATCGAGCCGAATGTCGTTTTTGGACCGGGCGTGAAGATCGAGAGCGGCGCCACCATCCGCGCGCACAGCCATCTGGAAGGCGCGCATGTCGGAGAGAATTGCGACGTCGGCCCCTTCGCGCGCCTGCGCCCCGGTGCCGTGATGAAGGCCGGCGCGAAGGTCGGTAATTTCGTCGAGATGAAGAAATCGACGCTTGGTGAGGGCGCAAAGGCGAACCACCTGACCTATCTGGGCGACGCCACCATCGGCGCGGGCGCGAATGTCGGCGCGGGTACGATCACATGTAATTATGACGGATTTTTCAAATATCAGACTGTCATCGGCGAAGGTGCCTTCATCGGCTCCAACAGCAGCCTGGTCGCGCCCGTGAACATCGGCGCAGGCGCGATCGTCGGCGCCGGGTCGGTCGTCACCAAGGATGTTGAGGCGGGCGCGCTTGCCGTCGCCCGCGGACAGCAGAATGAACGTGAAGGCTGGGCGGAACGCTTCCGCGCGGTCCAGCAGAAAAAGAAGGCAGGCTAGACGCATATGTGCGGAATTATTGGAATCATCGGCCAGCGCGATATTGCGCCGGATCTGTTCGACGGCCTGAAACGCCTGGAATATCGCGGCTATGACAGCGCGGGCATCTGCACGCTGCACGACGGCGATCTGAAACGCCGCCGCGC
The DNA here is from genome assembly GCF_019204005.1 of Pacificimonas pallii. Taxonomy (GTDB): domain Bacteria; phylum Pseudomonadota; class Alphaproteobacteria; order Sphingomonadales; family Sphingomonadaceae; genus Pacificimonas; species Pacificimonas pallii. The sequence continues at coordinate 692,448 of NZ_JAGSPA010000002.1, forward strand.
CGAGGGCAAGCTGCGCAATCTGGGTGAGAAACTGCAGGCGGACCCGCTGCCGGGCCAGCTCGGCATCGCGCATACGCGCTGGGCGACGCACGGCGCGCCGACGGTCGACAATGCGCATCCGCACGCGACGGACCATGTCGCGCTGGTGCACAATGGCATCATCGAGAATTTCAAACCGCTGCGCGAAGAACTGGTGGCGGAAGGCCGCACGTTCCTGAGCGAGACGGACAGCGAAGTCGTCACCCATCTGATCAGCCGCGAAGTCGAGAATGGCGCGTCGCCGGAAGAGGCGCTGAAGGCGGTGCTGCCCCGCCTGCGCGGCGCGTTCGCGCTCGCCATCATCTTCAAATCGCATCCCGACATGATGATCGGTGCGCGGCTGGGCTCGCCGCTGGTGGTCGGGCATGGCGAAGATGGCGAGATGTACCTCGGGTCGGACGCCCTGGCGCTGGCCGGGCTGACACAGAAAATCTGCTATTTGGAAGAGGGGGACTGGACCGTCGTCACGCGAGACGGCGCGACCGTTTATGACAAGGATAATCAGCAGGTTGAGCGCGAAGTCTCTACCAGCGGCGCAAGTGCGGCGTCGGTCGAAAAAGGCAATTATCGCCATTTCATGCTGAAGGAAATCTACGAGCAGCCCATCGTGGTCGCCCAGACGCTGCAATCCTATCTGCGCCCGCTGGAAGAGCAGGTTGCCCTGCCCGACATGGAATTCGACCTGTCGACGGTAAAGCGTGTCACCATCGTGGCCTGCGGAACGTCGTCCTATGTCGGGATGGTCGGCAAATATTGGATCGAACAGCTGGCGCGCGTGTCCGTTGAGGTCGATGTGGCATCGGAATACCGGTACCGCGATCCTGTGATCGAGGACGATCATCTGGCGCTGTTCATCTCCCAGTCGGGCGAGACCGCCGACACCCTTGCGGCGCTGCGCCACTGCAAGGACGCCGGTGCCACGACCGCAGGCATCATCAACGTCCCGACGTCGACCATGGCGCGGGAAGCCGATTTGCTGATGCCCACACATGCCGGTCCCGAGATCGGTGTGGCGTCGACAAAGGCGTTCACCTGCCAGCTGGCCGTCATGGCGGCATTCGCCACCAATCTGGCCCGCGCGAAGGGCCGCCTGACACCCGAAGCCGAGAAGGACATTGTGCACCACCTGTCCGAAGTGCCCGCCGCGATGCAGCAGGCGCTGGAGCATGACGAAGAGATCGAGGCGATGGCGGGCACCATCGCAAAGGCACGCGATGTCCTGTATCTGGGCCGCGGCCCGGACTACCCGCTGGCGCTGGAAGGCGCGCTGAAGCTGAAGGAAATCAGCTATATCCACGCCGAAGGCTATGCGTCGGGCGAGATGAAGCACGGTCCCATCGCGCTGATCGACGAGAATGTGCCGCTCATCGTGATTGCACCGTCAGGACCGCTGTTCGAGAAGACCGTCAGCAACATGCACGAAGCGCAGGCGCGCGGGGCGCTGGTGGTGCTGATCTCTGACGCCGAAGGCCTGAAGGAAGCTGGCGACGGCCTGCTCGCGACGATTGAGATGCCGAAGGTTCACCCGCTGATCGCGCCGCTCGTCTATGCCATCCCGGTGCAGCTCTTGGCCTATCACGTTGCCGTCGCCAAGGGCACCGATGTCGACCAGCCGCGAAACCTCGCCAAGTCGGTCACCGTCGAGTGAAGGATTAGCGGCATGACACTGTCGGGCGGATGCCATTGCGGCGCAGTGCGCTTCAAGGTGAACGTCACCGCGCCATTGTCGCTGCTCGACTGTAATTGCTCGATCTGTACGATGACGGGTTATCTGCATCTGATCGTGAATCGCACGGACTTCGCGCTTCAGTCGGGTGCGAATGCGATGAATGATTACCGGTTCAACACCGGTGCGGCGCGGCATTTGTTCTGTTCAAAATGCGGCGTCAAAAGCCATTATATCCCGCGATCCCACCCGGACGGCGTCAGCGTGAATGCACGTTGTCTGGATAAATGGCCGGATCTTGAGACAGAGGTAGAGCCCTATGACGGCCGCGACTGGGAAGCCGCCCGGGCGAAGCTGAAACGCTAGGACCTAGTGATCGCGCCGAACCGGGCGGGTCGGTTCATAGTCGGGCTCTTCCTCCTCATCCAGCGACCCCTGCGCCACGGCGGTGGCCCATGGACGCAGATCCTGAACGGGCTCCAGCATCTGCTGCGCGATCGACAGAACGCGGCCATCCCGCCGCTTGCGGAGAACCTCGAACCCGGCATTGATGAGTGACGCGATATTCTCATTGCGCTGCTTGCCGGACGGTGCGCCGAGCACGATCGCGATCAGCCGCTTGCCATCGCGTTGTGCCGAAGCCGCAAGCGTATAGCCAGACGCATTTGTGTAGCCGGTCTTGATGCCATCGAGGCCAACGAGCTTGCCAAGAAGGCGGTTATGATTGGGAAACCGTTTGCCGTAGAAATTATAGCTCTGCTGAGAGAAAAAAGCGTAATAATGCGGAAACGCCGTGATCAGATGTTTCGACATGATGGCAAGATCGCGCGCCGAGGTTGAATGCGCGGGATTGGGGAGCCCGCTGGCATTGTAGAACGCGGTCTGCGTCATGCCGATATCGCGGGCCTTTTCCGTCATCTTCTGCGCGAAAGCGAGTTCACTTCCCTCGACATGTTCGGCCAGGGCAACGGCAACATCATTGGCTGATTTGGTGGACAAAAGCCGAATGGCTTCCTCAACGGATATCCAGCCACCCTGCCCCAGGCCAAGCTTGGATGGGGGCTGCGCGGCAGCGGCTTTTGAAAAGACGATCCGGTCGTCCATCTTGATCTTGCCCGCGTCGAGTGCCTCGAACGCCAGCATCAGCGTCATCACCTTCGTAATGGACGCGGGATGCCGTGCGGCCTCGGCATTATGGGCATAGAGAACCTCTTCGGTGTCCATATCCATCACAATGGCCGCGTATTTCGGCACCTGGAGCAGTGACCGGGCATGCACCGGGGCCTGAACCAGAAATGACAGCGCCGCCAGCGCCATCATGGTCGTGATTATCCGATGAAGCCGGAAAACCTGCCCGCCAACGGTTTTCGACTGCATATTCCTTGCCTCCATGCTTCCCACATGTGTCTTATGGCGAATAAGACATTAACAGGAAAGAAATCAAAGAGGTGGGAGAGCCGAAACGAGTCGGTTTTGCGACGAACCGATATCAGAAACTCCCCCTCCGGCGTGGTGGAGGGGGAGCTTCTCGGTCAGGCCGCCCTTTTCCTGGCCGCATTGCCGTAAAAGCTCTCGCCCTTTTCGGCCATGTCGCGCAGCATCTGCGGCACCGCGAAACGCTCGCCATGTTCCTGCGCCAGGCGGTCCAGCACGCGGACGACATGCTCGAGGCCAAGTGTGTCCATGTGGCTGAACGGGCCGCCGGTGAAAGGCATGAAACCCCAGCCGAAAATAGCGCCCAAATCGCCGTCTTCCGGCGTCGTCAGCACGCCCTCCTCGAAACAGCGCGCGCATTCGACCAGCTGGCGGAATTTCAGGCGTTCCTGAACTTCCTCGACCTGCGGATCGACGGCACCGTCCTTCGCGGGAAACGCCTCGCGAAGGCCGGGCCATAGCACCTTGCCACGGCCGCCCTCCTCATAGTCGTAATAGCCCTTGCCGTTCTTGCGGCCGTGGCGGCCCTCATCCATCATCTTCTCGACAACGGTATCGGCAGCACCGGATTTATAGGCGTCGCCCATGTCCTTCTTCGTCTGCTGCATCACCTTGTAGCCGAGTTCGATGGAAACCTCGTCAGACACCGCGAGCGGCCCCACCGGCATGCCCATATGCTTGCCCGCATTTTCGATGAGCGCGGGGTTGACGCCTTCACCCAGCAGCGTCGTGCCTTCCTGCACATAGATGCCGAAGCAGCGCGAGGTGTAGAAACCGCGGCTGTCATTGACGACGATCGGCGTCTTGCGAATCTGCGCGACGTAATCGAGCGCCTTGGCGATCGCTTCCGGCCCGGTCTTTTCGCCGACGATAATCTCCACCAGCGGCATTTTTTCGACCGGTGAGAAGAAGTGCACGCCGATGAAATTCTCCGGTTTCGAATGCGCCTTCGCCAGGCCCGTGATGGGCAGCGTCGAGGTATTGGAGCCGAAGATCACGTCCGCGCCGATGACGGCCTCGACTTTTTCGGTCGTTTCGCGCTTGATATCCCGATCCTCGAACACCGCCTCGATAATGAAATCGCAGCCCGCCAAATCAGCGAAATCGGTCGTCGGGTGGATGCGGTCGAGGATCGGCTGGACCTTATCTGCGGACATGCGCTTGCCCAGCTTGTCGCTGGTATAGTTCTTGCCCTTTTCCGCAGCCTCCATCGTGCGATCGAGAAGAACGACGTCCATGCCCGCACGCGCCGACACCATGGCGATCCCGGCGCCCATCATGCCCGCGCCCAGCATGCCCAGCTTCTGCGTCTTCATCGGCGCGATGCCTTCGGGACGGCGCGCACCCTTTTCGGCGGCCTGTTTCGACACGAACAGACTGCGGATCATGTTGCCCGCCTGCGGATCCGCCACCAGTTTCGCGAAATATTTGCTTTCGATGCGCAGCGCCGTGTCCATCGGTAGCTGCGTCCCCTCATAGACCGAACTCAGGATCGCGAAGGGGCCATTCATATTGCCGCTGGTCTGTTTGATCGTCATCGCCGTACCGCCGATAAAGGTCTGGGCAAAGCCGGGGTTCATCGCGCTGGCCGGACCGCCGGGAAATTTGAATTTCTTCTGGTCCCATGGCTGCACGCCGCCCGCCGGATTGGCCTTCACCCACGCCTTGGCCTTCGCGACAATCTGATCGGCGGGCGCCACTTCGTGCACGACACCAAAGCCGAGCGCCTCCTGCGGCGACATGTTCTTGCCCTGGATCAGGTACATCAGCGCGGGCTGCACACCCATCAGTCGCGGCAGCCGCTGCGTCCCGCCCGCGCCCGGCATCAAACCGACCATGACCTCCGGCAGGCCGAGCGCGATCTTCGGATGATCGGCGACCACGCGATAATGACAGGCGAGCGCCACCTCAAGGCCGCCGCCGAGCGCGAGGCCGTTGATCGCGCAGGCGACCGGCTTGCCGCAGGTTTCGAGGTCACGCAGCATTTTGTTGAGCGCGAACACGGCATCGAAAATGGTCGCCATTTTCGATTTGTCCGGCCCGCCGCCACTGTCGCCGCCGCCCGAGAAATTCATGCCCTTGAGGTCGGCACCGGCCATGAAGCCACTCGCCTTGCCCGATGTGATGACCGCGCCCTTGATGGCGTCGTCGCTGGCCAGCTTCCCGATCAGCGCGGACATGTCCGTCTGCAGCTGCTGGTTGATGACGTTCATGGACTGGCCGGGCAGGTCGATGGTCAACAGCGCAATGCCGTCGGCGTCGAGGTCATATGTAATGGTTTCGGTGGAGGTCATTGATATTCTCCGTAAATCTTTATGTTCATCATCCCGAGCGCGCGGGAGGGACGGCACCAAGGCCGCGTTCGGGTCAGACCCGCTCGATGATCGTCGCCGTACCCATGCCCGCGCCCACGCACAGATTGGCAAGCGCCGTGCCCTTGCCGGTGCGCTCAAGCTCGTCGAGCACCGTGCCCAGGATCATCGCGCCCGTCGCGCCGAGAGGGTGACCCATCGCGATCGCGCCGCCATTCACGTTCAGCTTGCCATGGTCGATATTGAGCGCCTGCATGTAGCGCAGCACGACCGAAGCGAACGCCTCATTCAGCTCGTAAATGTCGATGTCATTCACATCCATGCCAGCGCGGTCGAGCGCCTTTCGAGTCACGAATTCCGGCCCCGTCAGCATGATGGTCGGCTCCGACCCGATGCTCGCCATGGCGCGGATCCGGGCCCGCGGCTTCAGGCCGTATTTCTCGCCCATTTCCTTCGTGCCGAGCAGAATACCCGCGGCCCCGTCGACGATGCCGGAGGAATTGCCGCCGTGATGCACGTGATTGATCTTCTCAAGCTCGGGATATTTTTGCAGCACCACATCGTCATAGCCCGGCATCTGCGTGCCGATGCCCTCGAAGCTGGGATTGAGGCCGCCGAGGGACTGCATGTCCGTGCCGGGGCGCATATGCTCGTCATGGTCGAGGACGACCTCGCCGATGACATCCTTCACCGGCACGACCGAGCCCTTGAAATAGCCCTTTTCCCAGGCGGCCGCGGCGCGCTTCTGGGATTCGACGGCATAGGCGTCGGCATCGTCGCGGCTGAAGCCGTATTTGGTCGCGATCAGGTCCGCCGACACGCCCTGCGGCGCGAAATAGCTGTGGAAGTTTACAGCAGGGTCGGTCGCCCAGGCGGCACCGTCGCTGCCCATCGGCACGCGGCTCATCGATTCGACACCGCCGCCGATCGCCATCATCGCTTCGCCCGACATGACTTTCGCGGCGGCCATGTTGGTGGCCTCAAGACCGGAGGCGCAAAAGCGGTTGACCTGCACACCCGCTGTCGTCTGTGCGTAATCGGCGACCATGACCGCTGTGCGGGCAATGTCGCCGCCCTGCTCGCCCACAGGGCTGACGCAGCCGAGCACGACGTCGTCAATATCCGCCGTATCGACGTTCGTGCGGTCCCGCAAAGCCTCCAGCACCTGCGCCGCCAGTTGCACCGGCGTGATTTCATGCAGGGCGCCATTCGGCTTGCCCTTGCCGCGCGGCGTGCGGACGGCGTCGTAGATATAGGCTTCGGTCATAGGGGGATCCTCTCTCATAAAACGAACGCCGTCCCGGCTTATGCCGGGACGGCGGTATTCAGCTACGCCCGGGCGAACATGTCCTCCGGCAGAGCCATCATGCTTTCCGCTCCGGCTTCCAGCTTCCGGCGCAGTGCGCCCGCATCGGGCAGATACCGGTCCATATAGTATCGCGCGGTGATCATCTTAGCCTGATAAAATGGATCGTCTGCCGACCCGTTGGTCAGCTTCGCCTGCGCGGCCCTGGCCATTTTCAGCCACATCAGGCCCAGCGAGACGATGCCCATCAGGTGCAGATAAGGCACGGCCCCCGCGCCGGCATTGTTCGGATTCGCCATGCCATTCTGCATCAGCCACATGGTCGCGGCCTGCAATTCTCCGCCCGCCTTTTCCAGCTTCTCAGCGAGTGGCTTCAGGGCCTCGTCTTCTTTCGCGGACGCGATTTCGTCGTTCATCATCTGCGCGAACTGCATCAGCGCCTTGCCGCCATTGCGGCCCAGCTTGCGCCCCACCAGGTCCATGGCCTGAACGCCGTTGGTGCCCTCGTAAATCTGCGCGATGCGGGCGTCGCGGACATACTGCTCCATGCCCCATTCGGTGACATAGCCGTGGCCGCCATAGACCTGCTGCGCGTTGACGGCGGTTTCAAAGCCCTTGTCGGTGAAATACCCCTTGATCACCGGCGTCAGCAGACCGACGATCTCGTCGGCTTCCGCGCGCTCTTCCTCGGTCTGCGCGCTGTGCGCCAGATCGATCTGCAACGCCGCCCACAGGCTGAGCGCGCGCGCGCCCTCCGTAAAAGCGCGGGCATCCATCAGCATGCGGCGTACATCGGGATGCACCATGATCGTGTCGGCCTTCGCATCGGGATCGGCGACGCCGGTCAGCGCCCGGCCCTGCCGCCGCTCATTGGCGTAGGTGACAGCGTTCTGATAGGCGACCTCGCCCTGGCTCAGCCCCTGAATGCCGACACCAAGCCGCGCCGCGTTCATCATGATGAACATGGCCGCCAGCCCTTTTTCGGGTTCGCCGACCAGATAACCGGTCGCATCGTCATAGTTCATGACGCAGGTGGCATTGCCGTGAATGCCCATCTTCTCCTCGATGGAGCCGCACATGACGCCGTTGCGCGCGCCGGGCGAGCCGTCTTCGTTGACGATGAATTTCGGGACGATGAACAGCGAGATGCCCTTCACATCGTCGGGTGCGCCCTCGCGCTTCGCCAGCACCAGGTGGATGATGTTCGACGCCAGATCATGCTCACCGGCGGAAATGAAGATCTTCTGGCCGGTAATACGATAGCTGCCATCGCCATTATCAACGGCCTTGGTGCGAATGAGGCCGAGATCGGTACCGCAATGCGGCTCCGTCAGGTTCATGGTCCCCGTCCATTCGCCGGAGATCATCTTCGGCATGTAAGTCTGCTTCTGCTCGTCGGAGCCCTTCACATTGATCGCCGCGATCGCGCCCGCCGTGAGGCCGGGATACATGCCGAACGCCATATTGCCCGACGACATATATTCCTCGAACGCCATGGAGACGATATGCGGCAGGCCCTGTCCGCCATATTCGGGATTCTGACCCAGCGTGCCCCAGCCGCCCTCGACGAACTTGTCGTAGGCTTCCTTGAAACCGGTCGGCGTCGTTACGCTGCCATCCTCATGGCGCGTGCAGCCCTCGTGATCGCCCACCTGATTGAGCGGAAACATGACCTCGGACACGAACTTGCCGCCCTCTTCCAGGACCGCGTTGATCGTATCGGTATCGGCATTCGCGAAGCCCGGCAGGTTCGCGTATTTTTCCAGATTGAGGACGTCCGACATGACGAACTGCGTGTCGCGGACGGGGGCGGTGTAACTAGGCATTCGAATGGGTTCCTTGTCTGGGCGCGTCAGGCATGTCCTGAACCGCGCCTATGAACGATTGAAGGTCGGTAATGGTCTCGTCGATATCGGTGCGCTGGCTTTCGAGGGCGGCCACGCGCTCGCGGCATTTTTCAACGAGGGCGCTGCGCTGCTTCGCCGGGCCGCCGCTTTTGTAGATATCGAGAAGGTCGCGGATTTCCGCCAGGCTGAATCCCACCCGCTTGCCGCGCAGGATCCAGCCGAGGCGCGCCCGGTCGCGTTTGGAATAGATACGGTTCTGCCCCGCGCGCTTCGGCGCCAGCAATCCCTCCGCCTCATAATAACGGATGGTGCGGGCGGTGACATCATATTCGCGTGACAGCTCAGCGATCGTGAAAGACTCCTGTCCGGCAGGTTCAAGATCGGCGGTCAGGGCTGTTCTCGGCATTCTGTCTTTATAGTTTACGCTGACGTAAACGTCAAGCTAACGTCCCAAGGTGGCGATGTCCCGATTATGGTGGATATGGCGCCCCTGCCCCGGCGCGCCGATCAATGCGACGAGCGCGGCGGCGACGCGCTCCGCCGCGATTGCGCGGTAGCGCGACAGACGGCCATGAAGGAAAAGATTCAGGACGGGTGCGAGAATGGCCCCCGCACGCTCGGCGGCCCGAAATTCGCCGCGATCGCCAAGCAGCAGGCCGGGACGGATGATGTCGAGACGCCCGAACCGCAAGGACGCCAGACCCGCCTCCGTATCGCCTTTCATCGCCAGATATCTGTTCGATGCCGACGGACGGGCACCCACTGAACTGACGTGCAGGAACTGGCGCGCGCCGGCGCGCTTCGCGGCCGCGGCGAATGCAAGCACATAGCCGGTATCGATCTTGCGGAACTCTTCCCAGCTGCCCGCCTTGCCGATCGTACTGCCAAGGCAGCAGATCGCGACGTCGCACCGCGCTCCCTCCATGTCGACGTCAGGCAGGGTATCAAAATCGATCAGGCGCTCGCATGCGCGCCCGCTTTCCCGCCTGACGAGAGACGTAAGCTGGACATTATTGTCAGCGCGCAGACGCCGCGCGGCGCCGCGTCCAACAAGACCGGTACCGCCGATCATCCAGACATTAGTCAAAACGAAGCCGATCGCCATCAACCCGCCGGTAGAAGCAGCTCCGCCGGCCGGTGTGGCATGCAGGCCCGTAAGCCTTCACCTTCATCCACACGGCGTCCTGGTCGCAATCGACGCGTAATTCGATGACAGTCAGAACATTCCCGCTCGTTTCACCCTTCATCCATAATCTGCCGCGCGAGCGGGACCAGAAATGCGCCCTGCCGGTTTCCTGCGTCCTTTGAAACGCTTCGGCGTTCATATGTGCGAGCATGAGGAGCCCGCCATCTGCCGCGTCGGTGGCGACGGCGGTGACAAGTCCATTCGCGTCGAATTTCAGGTTCAGCGCCCGGCTTTCCTCATCTTCACCCATCACGGAAATTTCCCTTATGCATTTGCTATCTTTCTGTTTTTGTGCTTATCCGAGGCGTCTTTGTATTGTTGCGTTTCCTGTTTCTTAACCTGAAAAAGGAGAGCCAAATATGAAAAACCTGAGTTTCATATCCGCAACATGTCTCGCGCTCGCCGCTATTGGAGCGCCTGCACATGCCGCCATCACCCCATTCGTCCAAAATGTGTCAGGGTCTATTGACGACGCCGTTTTTTCGTCGCCAGGCAGCCTGATCGCGTCGGTGCCGATTCTTTGGCAGGGTCCCGCGCCCACAGGTGATGATCTTAACGATATTCCTGTGTTCATTTCCCTGGATCTGACCCTGTTCGAACAATTCACTGCCGCGGATTCCGGATCGACGTTCATCGGCAATCAGTTCCTTGTGGAGACGCAGGAAGACAGCGCGGGTGTGTTCGGATTTCCCCCGCCGAGCCCACCGGTCAATGTTGGCGGCGGTCCATTCGATATCGTTATCGGTGAGAGGTACGAGTTTACCTTTACCGAGACTTTCGAATTGGCGTTCACGATCGATATTGATCCTGCATTCGCGTTTGCAACCGACCCATTATTCCTTCTGAATGTCATCGCCAATTCTCCGGACCTCGACCGCGATGCGCAAGTGGGTGCGACCACGATCGTCTCTTTTGACGGAACGGTTGAGATTGGGCCCCGCCTTGCGGTTCCCGCGCCGCCCATATTTGCACTGTTGGGATTGGGCGTGCTTGGTCTGGCGCTGCGCCGCCGTGGAAGACAAGTGGGCTGGTATGCGTCCGGGGCGCTGCGCAGCCCTAATGCCGCCGCAGCGCCTCGATCAACTCATCTTTCGACATGCTGGAGCGGCCCTTGATTCCGATCTCCTGCGCGTCTTCATATAGTTCATCTTTTGTGCGCTTTTCATAGGGGCGATTGTCATGGTCGACACTGCCTGCCGCCTGGGCATTGGCGATGCGTGCCGCCTTTTCCTTTGATGCACCCTCTTCGCGAAGCGCCTGATACGTCCTGTCGTTCTTAATGGACGGCCCGTGATCTTTTGCCATTTCGAAACCAGTCTCCTTTCCCGACGCTCAACGCATGAGGATGGCTTTGGTGACAAGCGGCGATGGCCACCCTATATGCCGACTGTCCACAGCGTTTCGGGGCCGTCCCTAATATGTTTACCACGCATCCTTTCGATGACGACAAGCTGCGCGAAGAGTGCGGTGTTTTTGGTGTCTATGGCACCGAGGGGGCAGCCGCGGTCGCCGCGCTCGGCCTGCATGCCCTGCAGCATCGCGGGCAGGAAGCGGCGGGCATTACGAGCTTTGACGGAAAACTGTTCCATACCAAGCGCGAGATGGGACATGTCGCCGGTAATTTCGATTCCGAAGACGCGATTCGCCAGCTGCCCGGCCACACGGCAATTGGCCATGTCCGCTATTCCACGACCGGTGAAACGGCGATGCGCAACGTCCAGCCCCTGTTCGCCGAGCTATCGTCGGGCGGCTTCGCGGTGGCGCATAATGGCAATATCTCAAACGCGCTGCACCTGAGAAAGGCGCTGAACCGCCGCGGGTCCATCTTTCAATCGACGAGCGACACCGAGGTCCTGATCCATCTGGTCGCCACCTCCGCCTATCGACCGCCGCTCGACCGGTTCATCGACGCGCTGAAACAGGTGGAGGGCGCCTATTCGCTGGTCTGCCTTACCCCCGAAGGCATGATCGCCTGCCGCGACCCGCTCGGCATTCGCCCGCTCGTGCTGGGACGCCTTGAGGAAAGCCTCATCGTCGCTTCGGAAACCGTTGCCCTCGACATTGTCGGCGCGACGTTCATCCGGCAGATCGATCCCGGCGAAATGCTGGTCATCAACGAAAAAGGCATGCGCAGCCTCCGTCCCTTCGGCGACCGCGACGCCCGCCCCTGCGTTTTCGAACATGTGTATTTTTCCAGGCCCGACAGCGTGCTCGATGGCAATAGTGTCTATCAGGTGCGCAAGAATATCGGCGCTGAACTGGCCAAGGAAGGCCCGGTCGACGCGGATATCGTCATCCCTGTCCCCGATAGCGGAAACCCGGCGGCGCTCGGCTTTGCGCAGGAATCGCTCATCCCCTTCGAACAGGGGATTATCCGTTCACATTATGTCGGACGTACCTTCATCCAGCCGGGCCAGGGCATTCGCGACCTGTCGGTAAAGCTGAAACACAATGCCAATCGCGGCCTGGTCGAAGGCAAGCGTATCATCCTCGTAGACGACAGCATTGTCCGCGGCACGACCAGCCTGAAAATCGTACAGATGATGCGCGATGCGGGCGCGAAGGAAGTACATATGCGCATCGCCAGCCCGCCGACGCGCAATCCCTGCTTCTATGGCGTCGATACGCCCGACCGGTCAAAACTGCTGGCCGCGCAGATGGACGTGGAGCGCATGCGCAGCTTCATCAAGGCGGATACGCTGGCCTTTATCAGTGTCGATGGACTGTACCGCGCGCTGGGCGAAGAGGAGCGGTCCGATCAGAAGCCGCAATATTGCGATGCGTGTTTCACGGGCGCTTATCCCACGTCGCTGACCGACCAGAGCGACGAGGAAGGCCCCGACCAGTTCAGCCTGCTGACGGGGCAAGCTGCGGAGTAAACGCCGCGAATTGCGCATGAGCGGAGCAGAAACGGACGGCACATGATGACGGATATCGACAAGAAACCCCTGGCCCTGGTGACAGGCGCATCGCGCGGCATCGGCGCTGCGACGGCAAAGGCGCTGGCGGCGAAGGGCTATCATGTCCTGCTGACGGCGCGCACCGATGGCGGGCTGGAGGAGGTCGATGACGACATCCACGCGGCGGGCGGGACGGCAACGCTGGCCCCGTTCGATCTGAGTGATTTCGAGGCGATCGACCGGCTGGCGCAAGCGGTTGCGGGGCGCTGGGAACGGCTGGATGCGCTCGTCATGAACGCGGCCATGCTGGGCGATATGACGCCCCTGTCCCATGTCGATGCGGATGCGTTCGAGGCGCTTTTCAAACTGAATGTCACTGCCAATTTCAGGCTGCTGAAGGCGTTCGACCCGCTGCTGAGAGCGGCGCCGCATGCGGATGTGATTGCGCTCACATCATCAGTCGCGAACGAGCCGCGCGCCTTCTGGGGGCCCTATGCCGCGTCAAAGGCGGCGCTGGCCAATCTGACGGAGACCTACGGCGCGGAGATGGACGGGCTGGCGGACGTGAAGGTGCATGTCGTCGACCCCAAGGGCACCGCAACAAGCATGCGGGCGTCCGCCTTTCCGGGTGAAGATCCATCCACGCTGCGCACGCCCGAAGACGTCGCCAGCGAGATTTTGGCGCTGCTGCGCATTAGCGGCTGACGCCGAGACTGACAGGCGACCAGCCGATCCCGTCACTGCCAGCGCCCGCGGGAAGATAGCGAACGATCCTGCCGGTTGCGAAATCTACCTCGGCAATGCGCGCATTGGCCGTCTCCGCGGCGAAGAGCCGTTTGCCGTCGCGAGACCAGATCAAGGTCACCTGCCGCGTATCGGCATTGCCGCCGATCTTGATCGTACGGACTTTCTCGCGCTTCGCCACGTCGATCACGGACACGCTGCCATCGACCAGGTCGCTGGTCACGGCCCATTTCCCATCAGGCGAAATGGCGAGGCGGATCGGCATTCGTCCGACATCGATACTGGCGAGGCGGTCGCCGCTATCGGGGTCGAGGACGTAGACGGTGTTGGAGGCGCGGTTGGCAACCCACAGCTCCTTGCCGTCCGGGGTCAGGGCGATGCCCTCGGGCTCTTCAGCCGCATCGAAATCACCGATCTTCTCGCCCCGGGCGAGGTCGATCACGGTGACGCTTTTGTCCTGCAGGTTGGAGACATAGGCCCGGGCGCGCCGTTCATCGAAGGCGAGCATGTGGCTGCCCGCCTGACCAGTGGAAATGGCGGCGGCGTCTTCGCAATCGGAGGTCACCATGGTCAAGGTCCTGCTGCCCTCGGTCGTGGCCAGAATGACATTCACACTGGTCCAGACAATGCCGTGCGGACGCAGATTCGCGCCGAGGCTGCACGTGCCGATCTTCTTCGCCTTTGCGACGTCGAACAGATCGAGCGTGTTGCCGCCATAGGCGACGACCATGGCGCGCGTGCCATCGGGGGAGACGGCCACCTCATGCGGCATGGGCCCGGTCGCGACCTCCGCGACTTCCGCGCCGCTTGCGAGGTCGATGAAACTGACCGTGTTCGCCTCTTTATTGCCGACGATGAGCGTGGCGGCGCTGGCCGCGGTGGTCAGCAGGCTGGCGGCGGCGAGAGACAGAAGCGTTTTCATAAGCGGAAGGCTAGCACAGCCCCTGCCCCGCCGTGAAAGGGAATCCTTGCCGCGGGCAAATTTCCATGGGGTGTTCAGCCCCCAGGGTTGCGCTAGGGAGGCGGGCGTGAGCAGCGACGACACCATCCACCCCCTCCGCATCCCGAATTTCCGCGCATTCTGGTTCACGCGGCTGGCGATGACGCTGGCGCAATATGCCATGATGCTGATCATCGGCTGGCAGACGTATAACATCGCGCGCGACGGCGGGATGAGCGTGGCGGGGGCGTCGGGGCAATTGGCGCTGATCGGCCTTTTGCAGTTCCTGCCGCTTTTTTTTCTGACGCCGTTTTCCGGCCTTGCGGCGGATCGTCTGGACCGCCGCACGGTCGGCAAGGTGACAATGGCGATGCAGGCTGTCTGCGCAGCTATATTGGCGGTGTTCACGCAGGCGGATGCGATGACCCTGCCCGTGCTGTTTTCGATTGCCGTCGTCCTGGGCATTGTGCGCGCGTTCACAGGACCGGCACTCAGCTCGCTGGCACCGAACCTGGTGCCGAAAGCCGTTTTGCCCAACGCCATCGCGCTGAGTTCGATTTCATGGCAGTCGGGCGCCATTATCGGCCCGGCCATTGGCGGCTATTTCTATGAGGTCGCACCGGCGCTGCCCTATGCCATTGGCTGCGGCCTGTTCATCACGGCGTTCATCGCGCTGAGCCGGATCGGCAAGGTCCCGCGCCCGGCGATCACCGGTACAAAGCGGCCCATCGGTCAGATCGTCGACGGGCTGGCCTATGTCCGGAAGAACAAGATCGTGCTGGGGTCGATCACGCTCGACCTGTTCGCGGTGTTTCTGGCGGGCGCGACGGCGCTGTTTCCGGTCTATGCACGCGACATATTGCACGTCGGCGCAAGCGGGCTGAGCCAGCTGGCCGCCGCCCCGGCGGCAGGCGCGGCGCTGACCGCTTTATGGTTCAGTTTTCGCCCGCTGAAGACCGGCGTGGGGCCAAAAATGCTGGGTGCAGTTGCCATATTCGCCGTGGCCACCATCATCTTCGCGTTCAGCACGCTGATGGCATTATCACTGGCGGCGCTGTTCGTCATCGGCGCGGCGGATATGTTCAGCGTCTATATCCGCAGCTCGCTGATCCAGCTGCATACGCCGGACGAGAAGCGCGGCCGGGTGAATGCCGTGTCGCAGATGACGATCAGCGCATCGAACGAGCTTGGCGATGCGTTTTCAGGGACGCTTGCCTATCTGCTCGGTCCCGTTGCGGCCGTCGCGATTGGCGGACTGGGTGCGTTGGCGGTGGTGGGCGGGTATCTTGGCCTGTTCCCGGAACTTCGCCGCGCACGAACCTTTGATCCGCCAGATGAAATCACCGATATAGTCCCCGACAAGAAACCATCCGGAGAGCCCACATGATCGCCGACAGCATCCTGGCCACGATTGGCAACACACCGCACATTCACATGAAACGCCTGTTCCCGGGCCACGATGTCTGGATCAAGTCGGAACGCGGCAATCCCGGCGGCTCCATCAAGGACCGCATCGCGCTTGCCATGGTCGAGGACGCGGAAGCCTCCGGCGCGCTGAAGCCCGGCGGCACGATCATCGAACCGACATCGGGCAATACCGGCATCGGCCTTGCCATGGTCGCGGCGGTGAAGGGCTATAAGCTCGTCCTCGTTATGCCGGAAAGCATGTCCGTCGAGCGGCGCCGGCTGATGCTGGCCTATGGCGCTAGCTTCGACCTGACCGACAAGGCAAAGGGCATGAAGGGCGCCATCGAGCGCGCCATCGAGCTGGTCGAAGACACGCCGGACGCATGGATGCCGCAGCAGTTCGACAATCCATCGAATGTGGACGTACACACGAAGACCACGGCGCTGGAAATCCTGAAAGATTTTGGCGATAATCCGCTGGACGCAATGATTACCGGCGTCGGCACCGGCGGGCATATCACAGGTTGCGCGGAAGTGCTGAAGCCGGAAATGCCGGGCCTGCAGGTGCTGGCCGTGGAGCCGACGCTGTCGCCGGTCATCTCTGGCGGCCAGCCCGGACCGCATCCCATTCAGGGCATCGGCGCGGGCTTCATCCCCGGCAATCTGCACACGTCCAGCATAGACGGTGCGATCAAGGTGGATCCCGACGATGCAAAGGAAATGGCGCGCCGCTGTGCCCGTGAAGAAGGCATGCTGGTCGGCATTTCATCCGGGGCGACACTGGCCGCCATCGCGCAATGGCTGGAAGCGCAGGACGGGCCGAAGCGCGTTCTCGGTTTCAATTACGATACTGGCGAGCGCTATCTGAGCGTCGCGGACTTCCTGCCAACGGAATAGACTGGACGGCCAAGGGCGCTGCCGCGATTCAGGCAGCGCGCACAGCCCTTTCCGGCGCGGCGACCCTGTCGGCGAGTACGTATAGAATCGTGTTTTCGCGTTCTATGCGTTGTTCCAGCATGTCAAATATCTGTTTTGTTTCCAGGCGGAAGCCGGACCAGTTGCGCCTGATATCGACGATATTGCGCCAGCGTTCGATGAAGATATCGAAATCATGCCCGATACGGCCAATTTCATTGCGGAACCGGCGCGCCGTCTCGGCAATCTCCGCATCGTCGGAATTTATCATCCGCGGGTAGAGATCCTTGTTCTCCCGCACGAGATGCCTGCGAAGCCCGCCCGACAATTTCGCGAGCAGCAGGCCAAGTTCAAAGGCTTCGTCAGCCCCCGGCTCGCTGCCGATATTGTCAATCCGCGCGCCGATACCCTGAATGAGCGTCAGGGTGCTCTCATGCTGCCGACGTAGTTTTACCATATCGCTCATTGGGCTCACCTCACGGGATAGAGCCCGGGGTTCATAAACCTTACCGCTTACAAAGCGGTAAATTCGCCGTGACGACGGTGCCTAGCGCGCCTTGATCGCGTCCCGCGCCAGCGGCAGGCCGAGGATCAGGCCGCACAGGAAACCGCCGACATGCGCCCAGATCGCGATGCCGCCGCCGCTGCCATCGTTGAAAACATAGCCGATGCCGAGTTGCAGGATGATCCAGACGGCGGCCAGTTTGAGGGCCTGCGTGCGTTCCGTCGCACCGCCTTCCCGCCTGCCGAAAATCATCGCATGGGCCGCGAATATGCCTGCGATGGAGCCGGAGGCCCCGACATGGGGGATGACGGACCCGGGGTCGAGCGCCACCTCAAGGACGGCACCCGCCACGCCGCTGACGACGTACAGTGCGACAAAACGACCTGTCCCCAGAAGGTTTTCAACGAACCTGCCGATAAAGATCAGGAAGACCATATTGAGGAAAAGGTGACCGAAGTCGGCATGCGCGAACTGCATTGTGATCGGCGTCAGATACGCCGGCACGAAAAAGCCCTGCGCGACGATCTCGCCCGTCAGGCGCGCCGGGATAAGCGATAATTGGCCGCCAATATTGGCAAGCGGCAGGAAAATATCGACAAGCCAGAACAGCACGCACAGACCGGCCAGCGCACTTGTCGCCGGCGCAGTCTGAATCAGCGTGGGTTTGCTATTTAAATGCAATCGCGGCGATTTCGTAATATTTCTCGCCCGATGGCGTCGCAACCTCGACCTCGTCACCCTTGCGGCGACCGATCAATGCGCGGCCGAGCGGCGAGGTATATGAGATACGCCCCGCCTTTGCGTCCGCCTCGTAGGGGCCGACGATCTGATAGGTGACGGGCTTGTCATCCTCGTCGAGGAGTTCCACCGTCGCCGCGAACACGACCTTGTCGCCCGTCAGGTCGGCGGGGTCGATGATCTGCGCACGGCTGATCTTGTCCTCAAGATCGGTGATCTGGGCTTCGACCTGGCCCTGACGCTCCTTCGCGGCATGATATTCGGCGTTCTCGGACAGATCGCCATGCGCCCGCGCCTCTTCAATGGCCGCGACGATCTGGTGCCGCTCCGTATTCTTCAGTTTGTTCAGCTCTGCTGTCATCCGGTCATAGCCGTCACGCAACATGGGCGTTTTTTCGAGCGTAGCCATGCGCTTAATCCCTCATAGCAAAAGACAACCTGTCCGTCGGCGGCGTTAACCACACGCGTCATTGGCCGGGCTGTCGGAAAACCTCAGATCGCTGAATAATAAGACTGTAGCGAGCGGACTTCAAGAGGGCCGGCGCGCATGGCCGCAATCGCCTGCACCGCGGCCCTGCTCGCCGCGGCTGTCGTATAATAGGGCACCTTCCCCATAACGGCGCTCGACCGGATGCTCTTGGAATCCTCCAGCGCCTGCGCGCCTTCGGTGGTGTTGAATATCATCGCGACAGCGTCATTCTTTATTTCATCAACGATGTGCGGCGACCCCTCAAGGACCTTGTTGATGCGCTTTACGGCGAGACCCTCGGCGCGCAGATACGCTTCGGTGCCGCCTGTGGCGATCAGCGAGAAACCAAGATCGACGAGTTGGCGCGCTGCGGCGAGGATTTGCGGCTTGTCCGTGTCCTTCACCGATATGAAGACAACGCCATCGTCCGGCAGATTGGTCTGCACGGCGATCTGGGATTTCGCGAAAGCGATTTCGAAATTCATGTCTATGCCCATGACTTCACCGGTCGATTTCATTTCCGGGCCAAGCACGGGATCGGTGCCGGGGAAGCGGGCAAAGGGAAAAATCGCCTCCTTCACCGCGATGTGCTTCATATGCCGCGGCGGCATTTCGAAGTCGGTGAGTGTTTCACCGGCCATCACGCGCGCCGCGATCTTGGCGATGGGCGCGCCCTTCGCCTTCGCCACAAAGGGCACAGTGCGGGAGGCGCGCGGGTTTACCTCGATCAGATAGACCTCCTCATCCTTAACGGCATATTGCACGTTCATCAGACCGCGCACGTTCAGCGCCATGGCAAGTGCCTCGGTCTGCCGTTCGATCTCGGCAATCACGTTGTCAGACAGGGAATATGGCGGCAGCGAACAGGCGCTGTCGCCGGAATGCACGCCCGCCTCCTCAATGTGCTGCAAAACCCCCGCGACATGAACGGTTTCACCGTCGGCAAGCGCGTCGACGTCGACTTCTATGGCATCGCGCAGATACTGGTCGACCAAGACCGGCAGGCCGTCGGGAACCAGCATGGCGGCCTTCATATAGGTTTCCAGCTGGCGGTCGCTGTCGACGACCTCCATGCCCCGCCCGCCAAGGACGTTGGAGGGGCGCAGCAGCACGGGATAACCAAGCTTGCTCGCCTCGCGCTGGGCCTCCTCCAGCGTGCGGGCAATGCCATTGGCGGGCTGTTTCAGGCCAAGGCGGTCGATGAGAGCCGCGAAACGCTCTCTGTCCTCCGCCTCGTCAATGGCGCTGACGGCGGTGCCGAGGATGGGGATTCCGGCCGCCTCCAGCGCGGGTGCGAGTTTCAGCGGTGTCTGACCGCCGAACTGCACGATGACACCCGCCAGGGTGCCATTCTGCTGCTCGACATGCAGGATTTCGAGTACATCCTCGGCTGTCAGCGGTTCGAAATAGAGGCGGTCGGACGTGTCGTAATCCGTTGAAACGGTCTCTGGATTGCAGTTGACCATGATGGTTTCATAACCCGCATCGGCAAGCGCAAAGGCGGCGTGGCAGCAGCAATAGTCGAATTCGATGCCCTGCCCGATCCGGTTCGGTCCGCCGCCCAGAATAACGACCTTGTTGCGCGGCGTGGGGACCGATTCGCACTCCGGCGCGCCAAAGATCGGCCCCTCATAGGTGGAGTACATGTAAGGCGTCTTCGCTTCGAACTCGGCAGCGCAGGTGTCGATGCGTTTGTAGACGGGGCGCACATTGAGGGCGTGCCGATGCGCCGCCGCGTCGATGCCCGACAGCGCGGAGAGACGCGCATCGGAGAAGCCCATGCTTTTCAGCGCGCGCATATCTGCGGCGCCGGCGGGGAGGCCGTTCGCCTCGACCTGCCGTTCCGCTTCGATAATCTCGCGGATGCGCGCCAGGAACCAGGGATCGTAGAAGCTGAGGCGGTGAATCTCCTCATCGGGAAACCCGCGCCGCATGGCTTCCGCGACGACCAGAAGGCGGTCGGGCGTCGCCTTGGCAAGCCGCGCGGCCACCCCGCCATCGCCTTCGGCGGTGAGTTCCGGCATCGGATCGAGGCCGTCGAGACCGGTTTCCAGGCCGCGCAGCGCCTTCTGGAAGCTTTCCGCGAAGTTCCGGCCGATGGCCATCACTTCACCCACGGACTTCATCGCCGTCGACAGGGTGTTGGAGGCGCCGCGGAATTTCTCAAAGGCGAAGCGCGGGATTTTCGTTACGACATAATCGATTGTCGGTTCGAACGAGGCGGGCGTTGCACCCGTGATATCATTTTCGATCTCGTCGAGCGTATAGCCGACGGCCAGCTTTGCCGCGACCTTGGCGATGGGGAAGCCGGTCGCCTTGGAAGCGAGCGCGGAACTGCGCGACACGCGCGGGTTCATCTCGATGACGATCAGGCGCCCGGTCTTCGGATTGACGGCGAACTGGACGTTCGAACCGCCGGTTTCGACGCCAATCTCGCGCAGCACCGCGATGCTGGCGTTGCGCATGATCTGATATTCCTTGTCGGTCAGCGTCAGCGCGGGGGCAACGGTGATCGAATCGCCCGTGTGCACACCCATGGGATCGACATTTTCGATGCTGCAGATGATGATGCAATTGTCGTTTTTATCGCGCACCACCTCCATCTCATATTCTTTCCAGCCGAGGACGCTCTCCTCGATCAGGACTTCGGTTGTGGGCGAGGCGTCGAGGCCGCCGCGGACGATCTCAAGGAAGTCCTCCTTGTTATACGCGACGCCGCCGCCAGTGCCGCCAAGCGTGAAGCTGGGCCGGATGATGGCGGGCAGGCCGACCTTTTCGAGCGCGGCCAGCGCCTCCTGATCGGTGTGCGCGATGGCGGAGATCGGGCTTTCGAGGCCAATCTTGTCCATTGCGTTCCGGAATTTCAGCCGGTCCTCCGCCTTGTCGATGGCCTCAGCGTCGGCGCCGATCAGCTCAACGCCGTATTTTTCAAGCGTCCCATCCTGATGCAGCGCCAGCGCGGTGTTCAGCGCCGTCTGGCCGCCCATGGTGGGCAGCACCGCCAGCGTCTCCTCTGGGTGCAGCGCGCGTTCCTTTGCGATGACCTTGGCGACCATTTCGGGCGTGATTGGCTCGATATAGGTCGCGTCCGCCATGTCGGGATCGGTCATGATCGTGGCGGGGTTGGAGTTCACCAGAACGATCCGGTACCCCTCCTCGCGCAGCGCCTTGCACGCCTGCACGCCCGAATAATCGAACTCACACGCCTGCCCGATGACGATAGGACCAGCGCCGATGATGAGAATGGAGGAGATGTCGGTGCGTTTAGGCATGATGACGGACCTTTAAGCCCTCTCCCCGCCGGGGAGAGGGTCTGGGAGAGGGGGACGATGCGGCTAAAGAGGTCGAATGCCCAGAAGAGATCCAATCCCTCTCAAACGTGCGAAGGCCCTGCGGTCGAACATACCGCTGGCGGAGGCCCTGCTGTGGGAGAAGCTCCGCGCCAGGCGCCTCGGCGGCATGAAGTTCTCGCGGCAGGTTCCGATCGGACCCTACATTGTCGACTTCGCCGCGCGGCGCGAGCGGCTGGCGATTGAGCTCGACGGCGACAGCCATGCCGGGCGCGAGACCTACGACGCGGCCCGGACGGCGTTCATCGAGGGCCAGGGCTGGCATGTCCTGCGGTTCTGGAACGACGACATTTTCACCAATATCGAAGGCGCCTGCGCCGACATTCTCCGCGCCGCGGAGAGCCGCTGCGCGGCCCCCTCTCCCTAACCCTCTCCCCGGCGGGGAGAGGGGATTCATGACAGCGCCCCAACAAACTTCTGGAACAGATAATCGCTATCCATCGGACCCGGACTGGCTTCCGGATGGTACTGCACCCCGAAGGCCCGCTTGCCCGTCAGCTCGATCCCGCACAGCGTCCCGTCGAACAGGCTGGTGTGCGTCGCCTCGACGCCGTCGGGCAGCGTGTCCGCGTCGACGGCGAAACCATGGTTCATGCTGGTGATCTCGACGCGGCCGTCGGAGAGGCGCTGGACGGGGTGGTTGGCGCCTCTGTGGCCCTGAAACATCTTGGCGGTTTTCGCGCCTGCGGCCAGGCCGAGGAGCTGGTGGCCGAGGCAGATGCCGAAGATGGGCATATCGGCGGCGAGCAGCTGCTGAATGACGGGGACGGCATAAGCGGCGGTGGCGGCGGGGTCGCCGGGGCCGTTCGACAGGAAGACGCCCGCGGGCTTCAGCGCCATGATCTCGTCAAAGCTGGTCTCTGCCGGGACGACCGTGACGCGCGCGCCGGCATTGGTCAGGCGGCGAAGGATGTTCTTCTTCGCGCCATAATCGATGGCGACGACGTGAGGGCCGTGCTGTGGCCCCGCTGCGAAGCCCTGCCCCAATTGCCACGGGCCATCGTTCCAGCCGCCGGTGTCTTCGCGTGTGACGTCCCTTGCCAGATCGAGGCCTTCAAGACCGCTCCATTCCCGTGCGGCGGCGCGGAGGGTGTCCATGTCGAATTTGCCGTCGGGCGCATGGGCGATAACGGCATTGGGCGCGCCCTCCAGCCGGACTTTCCGGGTGAGCGCGCGCGTGTCGACGCCCGAAATTCCGATGCGGCCATGCCGCGCCAGCCACTCGTCGAAGCGCTCGGCGCTGCGGAAATTGCTGGGTTCGGTGACGGTTTCGCGGACGATACAGCCGACGGCATGCGGCGTATCGGCTTCGGTGTCCTCATCATTAACGCCGACATTGCCGATATGGGGAAAGGTGAAGGTGACGATCTGCCGGGCGTAGCTGGGATCGGTCATGATCTCCTGATAGCCCGTCATGGCGGTGTTGAAGCAGACTTCGCCCACCGCATGTCCGGCCGCCCCGAATCCCCTGCCCCAGATGATTTCACCCGATGCGAGAATCAACGCGCCAGTGGCTCCGGAGGGAGGGCGCGCAGGTGTGGCTTCGGTCACGCTTGGGGGCGCTCCTTCACGAGGGGTGGATCGAAATGTAAGCTAAGGGGGCGTGCTAGGCCCGCGAAGGATTCGCGTCAATTCTGTTAAAGTGGCCTTCGGCACATTATCTGGCCCGGCAACCAATCAGGAGACTCGATGATGATCGCCGCAAATGTGAAGACCGCGCAGATAACCGCCATGAAAGCGGGCGAAAAAGACCGCGTGGCCGCCACCCGTGCCATTCTGGCCGCCATCAAGCAAAAAGAAATCGATACGCGCGTCGGCGCGGGCAATGGCGATGACAAGCTGGCCGCCGATGTGCTCACCAAGATGGCGAAGCAGCGCAGGGAATCGATTGGCATGTATGAGCAGGGCGACCGCCAGGAACTTGCCGATCAGGAACGCAGTGAGCTTGCCGTCATCGAGGAGTTCATGCCGCAGATGATGCCCGCCGCCGAGGCACAGGCCGAGGTGCGCAAGCTGGTCGAAGCGCTGGGCGCGGAAGGCCCGCAGGACATGGGCAAGGTCATGGCCGCGCTGAAGGAACGCTTCGCGGGGCAGATCGACATGTCGAGCGCAAGCGCGATGGTGAAACAGGAACTGACGGCGAAGGGCTGACGGGCGGTCGCAAGTATCCACAGGTAAATCGCCCGCGCCCCTTCACGGCGAGGCCTGCGTGGACGATAGTGGCAAGCGTGTCGATCCCGCCTGCCTTCCTTGACGAACTGCGCATGCGCGTCCCGGTTTCGGACGTCGTCGGTCCGGCGGTGAAACTGATCCGTGCCGGCCGGGAGATGAAAGCCTGCTGTCCCTTTCACAAGGAAAAAACGCCAAGCTTTTATGTGAATGACGAGAAGGCGTTCTACCATTGTTTCGGTTGCGGCGCGCATGGCGATATCATCACGTTCCTGATGGAACAGGCCGGGCAGGATTTTCGCGGCGCCGTCGAGCAACTGGCCGGGATGGCGGGCCTGCCCATGCCGGAGGAAAGCCCCGAACAGCGCGAACGCGCGAAGGCTGCGCAGGGTCTGCACGATGTCGCGGCGCTGGCGGAGGCCTGGTTTACACGCAATTTGCGGTCAGACGCGGGGGCGTCCGCGCGGGCCTATATACAGGACCGCGGACTGTCGCAGGAGACGGCGGCGCGGTTCGGCATGGGCTTCGCACCCGACAGCCGCGGGGCGCTGATGAACGCCATCGACGCGCCAATGGCAAAACTGGTCGATGCGGGCCTGCTCGTGCAGCCGGACGACGATCGCCGCGACGCCTATGACCGGTTTCGCAGCCGGCTGATCTTTCCCATCCACGACACGCGAAACCGGACGGTTGGCTTTGGCGGCCGCATCCTGGGGCCGGGCGAGCCGAAATATCTGAATTCGCCCGACGGCCCGCTGTTCGACAAAGGCCGCCTGCTCTACAATCTGAACCGGGCGGCGCCAGCGGCGCGCAAGTCGGGCCGCCTTGCCGTGGTCGAAGGATATATGGACGTCATCGCGCTTGCACAGGCGGGTTTCGCCGAGGCGGTGGCCCCGATGGGCACGGCGATGACCGAGGACCAGATGAAGCTGGCGTGGCGCGCCGTTCCCGAACCAGTGCTGTGCTTCGATGGCGATGCCGCGGGTTTGCGGGCGGCGCACCGCGCCGCCATTCGCGCCCTGCCCCTGCTGGAACCCGGCAAATCGCTGCGCTTCGCCGTCCTGCCCGACGGCAAGGACCCGGACGACCTGGTGCGCGCCTCTGGCCTGAAGGCGTTTGAAACGCTGCTGGCGGGTGCGGAGCCGCTGATCGACTATCTGTGGCGCAGCGAAACCGAAGGCGTCGATCTGAAAACGCCGGAACGCCGCGCCGCCGTACGCCAGCGCCTGGGCGAACATGCCAGCAGCATCGAGGATGGCAGCGTCCAGCAGCTGTACCGGTCGGAGTTCAAGGCGCGCTTCGACGCGGCCTTCGTACAGCGCGGCCGGGGCGACGATGGCCGTGGGCGCAACCGGGGCGGCGCTGCGATACCGGTATGGATGCGCGCCACCGCGGGCGCCACGTCCGATGTGAAGACGACTGCGCAGCGCACGCCTTTTGAGCGTGAAATCAGCGCGATCATCGTCGGTCTTCTTCATTTTCCGCAGCTGGCGGACACATGCGGCGAAGCGATTGCCGATCTGGAAATCGCCGACCCGGAGATCGTCCGCCTGCGCGCGGCAATTTTTCGTGCCGTTGCAGGCAACCCGGCGCTTGACAAAACGTCCCTGCATTCCGACTTGGAGCGTAGAGGGCTCGGTCAGCTCGCGGAAACCGTCACGGTATCGAACCGGTTGGACTTCAGTTTCACGCGTTCCCGGACGCCCGGTGCCCGTGCGGCAGAAGACTTGGCATGTGTCGCGGGGCATCTTATGGCACTCGCGCATATAAATGATGAGGAAGCGGACCTGCGCGCGCGCTATGATTCGCTGTCTCAGGAAGAATTCGAACGCCGCAGTGCCCTCACCTATGAGAAACTGCGGATACAGGACGAGCTAAGGCTGCTCGCTCACGGTCGAAGGCTGGAGGCTGAAGAGGCGGCGACCGCCGCCGCTGAAGCCGGCATCGACCATTAAGAGCGCGCGGTCCGATCAGGTGTTGGAACGATAAGTATGGCGACGGCAACGAAGAGCAGGGATGCGGAAGACGGCGCACCCTTGATCGACATGAATGATGCGGGCGTGAAGAAACTGATCGCCGCGGCGAAGAAACGCGGCTGGATCACCTATGAACAGGTGAACGAAGCGCTTTTGCAGGACCAGGTTTCGCCCGACCAGATCGAGGACGTCATGGCCGCGCTGAGCCAGATGGGCATCAACGTCACCGAATCGGATGAAGTGGATGACGATGACGACGGCGCGCCTGCACCCGCCGATGCCAAAAAGGCCGACGGACCGCAGCCGGAAAAGTTCGTATCCTCCCGCACCAAGGAAAAACTGGACCGCACCGATGATCCGGTGCGCATGTATCTGCGCGAGATGGGCGCCGTGGAGCTGCTGTCGCGTGAGGGCGAAATCGCGATCGCAAAGCGCATCGAGGCCGGCCGCGACATGATGATCGTCGGCCTGTGCGAAAGCCCGCTGACCTTCTCCACCATTATCTACTGGTCTGAAGCCGTCAAAGCCGGCGAGATGCAGCTGCGCGAGATCCTCGACCTCGACACCATGCTCAATCAGGGCCCGACGGACGAGGAAGTCGCCAATGCCGGCGAGAATGACGGCGGTAGCGACCTTCCCAAGGGCGTGGAGCTGAAGGAAGATGATGACGCCGTCGATAATGAATCGGCCGGGGGCGACGATAGTGAGGGCGACGCATCCGATGCGGGCGCGAAGGCGGCAAAGGCCGGGGCCAAGGACGATGATGACGACGCCAACGTCCTGTCGCTGGCGCAGATGGAAGAGCAGCTGACGCCGCAGGCGCTGGCGCAGTTCGACGACATCCAGAAGGTCTATGGGAAATTCGCCAAATTACAGGATGAGCGCCTGGAAGCGATGCACGCGGGCGAAGACTATGATGTCAAGCTGGAGACCAGATACCAGAAACTTCGCGCCGACCTGACCGACAAGGTCGAGGCCGTGTTCTTCAACAATGCGAAAATCGAATTCCTGGTTGAGCAGCTATATAGTTACAATAAGCGCCTGATGTCGCTGAGTGGCCAGATGCTGCGCCTTGCCGAACGCTACAAGATTCCGCGCCGTGATTTTCTCGAGACCTATGTCGGTCATGAACTTGATGAAAACTGGATCGAAGAGGTCAAGTCGCGC
This sequence comes from Pacificimonas pallii, assembly GCF_019204005.1. Taxonomy (GTDB): domain Bacteria; phylum Pseudomonadota; class Alphaproteobacteria; order Sphingomonadales; family Sphingomonadaceae; genus Pacificimonas; species Pacificimonas pallii. Next base: position 719,518 of record NZ_JAGSPA010000002.1, read on the forward strand.
GGTCCGAAATGGGCGAGCTTCGCCGAGGACGAATCGCAGGCGGTCGATAATATCCGCATGCAGGTGATGGATATCGCCGCGCAGACCGGCGTTTCGCTGCAGGAATTCCGCCGCATCGTGAACATGGTGCAAAAGGCCGAGCGCGAGGCGCGGATCGCGAAGAAGGAAATGGTCGAGGCGAACCTGCGCCTCGTGATCTCCATTGCCAAGAAATACACCAATCGCGGCCTGCAATTCCTGGACCTGATCCAGGAGGGCAATATCGGCCTGATGAAAGCCGTCGACAAGTTCGAGTATCGCCGCGGCTATAAATTCTCGACCTATGCGACCTGGTGGATCCGGCAGGCCATCACGCGCTCCATCGCCGATCAGGCGCGCACCATCCGCATTCCGGTGCACATGATCGAGACGATCAACAAGCTGGTTCGGACATCGCGCCAGTTCCTGCATGAATTCGGCCGCGAGCCGACGCCGGAAGAGATGGCGGAGCGTCTCGGCATGCCGCTCGACAAGGTCCGCAAGGTGATGAAGATCGCCAAGGAACCGATCAGCCTTGAAACGCCGATCGGCGATGAGGAAGATTCGCAGCTGGGTGACTTTATCGAGGACAAGAACGCGATTATTCCCGTCGATGCCGCCGTGCATGCGAATTTGAAGGAAACCGTGACCCGCGTCCTCGCCAGTCTGACGCCGCGTGAAGAACGTGTTCTCAGAATGCGCTTTGGCATTGGCATGAACACCGATCATACGCTGGAGGAGGTCGGGCAGCAGTTCAGCGTGACGCGCGAGCGTATTCGCCAGATCGAGGCAAAGGCGCTGAGGAAATTGAAGCACCCGAGCCGCAGCCGGAAAATGCGCAGCTTCCTCGACGTTTGATCTGCTGGCTGGCGGGTCCTTCATTCAGGGGAATGACATGATGTCGGCCGTAGGTGAACGGACCATGCGCCTATTTGTCATTCTTTTCGTATCATTTGCCATGGCGGCAGGCGTTGCCGCAACTATCCTGCCTGGCATCCAGCAGCAGATCATGGCCGAAGCGTCGCAGCAATCTGCGGATGACCTGGCCTTTACGCGTACCGTCGAGATCGAGGGCCGCTCAAAGGACGGGACCGAGACCATCCGCATGGTTGAGCGCTATGACCCGCGGCGACCGGACAACAAGCGATGGACGCTCGTCAGTGTGGATGGCCGCGAACCGACGAAGGACGAGCGCAAGGACGCTGATGGTCGCCGCAGCGATGGACCAATTCCGGGCTATTACCGCCTGGGCAACTGGTTCGGGACCGAGGCGAAGGCACAGGGCCAGGCCTCCCTGCACTTCCAGTCCTTTCCGAAGGGCACGTTCGACGTCGGCCCGATTGACCTGTCACGCCGGATTACAGCCATTGCCACGATCGGCGGGACGGATGACGCCCCTTATGTCACGGAAACCCGCTTCCGCCTGAAAGAGCCGTTCCGCGTCATGCTGGTCGCGAAGGTCACGGCGTTTGACGCGAAGACGCGCTATACACGCCTGCCGAGCGGACGCCCGGTTCTTGCCGAGCAGACGCTGACATTTACGGGCAGCCGCTTTGGCAAGGAAGGCACGCAGCGCACGGTGACGCGATATTCCGACTATGTTGAGGTCCGGTAGGCCAGCCTAGCGCGGCATGCGAAACTCGCTGTAGACGGCGACGGTTTCCGCGACCGGGTCCAGGCGAACCCACAGGGCCAAAGCCAGGGCAGCGATCAGCAAAAAGGCAGCGATGATGTTCCCCGCCCGCCCGCTGACTGGCGGTGCGAGAATGGTCAATGGCGGAAGGGCAAGCGCCGCCAGAAGTGCGGCGACCATCGGCATGGCCGGGCCCACACCCTGCATCAACGCATGGCTATTCTGGAACAGGAAGCCAAGCGATATGGCGGCGAACAGAACGGCCAGGGCGATGCCCCCGCCCCCGCCAACCCGCCGCTTCGCGACCGCCGCAAGCCCGCCCAGAAGCAGCGGAATCACGATGATATACGCCGCGGTCGGGGCAAATAACTGAACGACAATAGCAAGGATGATGCCGATCAGACTGGCCCGCTGCCCGCCGAGCCAGGCGAGTGCGAGCACAAGCATTGCCGCACAGATCAGTAGCGCCTGCACCTCAAGGCGTGTCGTCGCCGCCAGCCGGTCGTAATAATTTATAGCACCGTCAGCGCCCGACAGGAGGTTGAACAGGTAAAGCAGCCCGGCCCCGAGCAGGATAACAAGCAGGGTCGCCGCGCTGCCCCGCGCCATGGTCTTGCGGGTCTCCGCGGCGCGAATCTGGTCGATGACGAGCAGCGCCGCCGCCGCAATCAGCAGCCACCCAGCCCATGCCGGATAGGAAATCAGGAACAGCCCGAACATATCGAAGAAGGTCAGATCGGCCGCCTTGCCGGGCAATGTCTCCGCCGAAAGCAGCGCCCAGGTCAGGTCCAGCCCCTGCGCGCCCATGTCCTGCAGTGCGCCCTGATCAAGATTTTCCGGTGTCGCGTCAGGGGAATGATAGAGGCCGGGGCGTCCGATAAACGCGAAATTATAGGCGGTGTAGTCACCCGACAGGGCCGGTGTCAGGTCGGTGTCATTGGGAAGCACGCTGTAGACAAAGGCGGCAAGGGACGACGCGCCCGGTCGATCGACAGCCCTATGATAGAGGCGCATGGCCTCGCCATTTTGCGCGGACGTCTGGAAAAGCGTCGTCCGGCCGCCGCCGCCGCGTGCCTCCAGATTGATGATGGCCCCCACGCGCCGCCGATTGGAATTATTGGCGAAAAAATATTTCGCGCCTTCCAGCCCGAGTTCCTCGGCATCGGTGAACAGCACAAGGAGATCGCGCGGGAGTGCTCCCTTCGCCTTGACCGCGCGAACGATCTCCAGAATCGCGGCGACACCTGCGGCATCATCGGAAGCGCCCGCCGACCCCCAGACACTATCATAATGCGCCATCAGAAGAACCGCCGGAAGCGACGGATCACTGCCGCCAAGTCGCGCGAAGATGTTCTCGACAGGCGGCGCGGCCATCTCATCGCCGCGCCACTGCCGCAGGCGCGCAGCCCCCTGTTCACCAAGCGGAGATGCGGTGGTTCCGGTATCGAGCCCGAGCGCCCGCAATCGTTCGACCAGATACGCCCGGACGCGGGCATTCTCGGCACTGCCAGTGACATGCGGAGCCGCGGCAACCTGCCGTACATCGACCATTGCACGCGCCGCGGAGAAGTCAGTCTGCGGTGCCGTCTCATCCCGCGGCGATGGCGGCGTGGTTCCGACAATCGCCAAAATGAGCGCGATTGACACCGCCGCGAGAAGACCCAGATATTTCCGCATGCTTCATATCCCCCGGATTTTTCCGGGGGACCCTGATGCCCTCTGCGCGGCGCGTCAAACCGCATCTTTTTCAGGATGAGCGCATCAATTCCATGCGCGCCCGTTTCCGGACATGCCGGAACCCGCGACAGCTATGGCGAGTTACGTCATCGCCTAGGAAAGAACATAAATTCAAACAGGGACAGGCCCATGGAATTGAACATCTCTCTCAACGAAGTTTGCCGCCTGGTCGTTCGTGCCCGCGAATTCGACGCGCAGGTCCCGGCGGTCGATCCCGATGATTCCAGCAATATGGCGGACGATGGTGCTGTCGGTGTGCTGGAGGACGAAACGAACACGTCGGTCGAGGAAGAGATGCGGACATTTATCGACGATCTGCCCGAGGACGAGCAGGTGGAACTGTACGCCCTGATGGCCGTCGGGCGAGGCGATTATGATGCCGATGAATGGGATGACGCCCTTGAGTCGATCACGGGCGAAGTCTCCGATTTCGCTGACGAACTGATGGAGACGCCCGCGCTGGCGTCATTGCTGGAGGCCGGTCTCGCCGCTTTTGGCATGAGCTGCGACGGCGAAGGTCAGCTCAGCTAAGCGGGAAATCGAATGTCGCGAAGCTTTTCCCAGGGCCCACCACGATACCACCAGAGGGAAACGCCCTCAATAATGAACGGCCAGGGCGTGAACTCGTCGGATAGACGGTTGTAGAGCGCCTTTGCCGCCTTTCCTTCCCCTTTGTTCTGCACTGTGACGTGCGGTCGCCAGCCCTGGCTGTCCTGCGGCACCAGCAGCGGTGCCCAGTTCGCGGCCAGCCGCGCACGAAATTCTGACAGCGCTTCCGAGTCGACGATGATGGAGGATCCTCTGCCCATAAAATGAAGACGGCTGGCGCGGGCTGCCATGCGCGTTTCATGCCGCGCGGCATCCTTCAGTTCGCGAACGATTTCCGCCGACTGCGGGCCTGGCAGGTGATGGAACATGGTGATGTGCGCGCCCAAAAGATTCCGCTCCGGCGGAAAATGCGCGCGGCGCAGGGCGTCAAACCGCGCAAAAGCCGAACGCTCCATTAGTGCAGTCAGGATGAGGGGTACCGCATCGGTCATGGTGGACGCCCTGCCACCGCGCCATGGACCGGATCAAGGCACGGCTTGCCGCACCGCCCTCTCCCTGTAGAAGCGGACCATGCACGGCACCTCACCCATCACCGCCTTCGAAGCCAGCGCCATCGTCATCGTTCTGGCGGCGCTGCTCGGCTATCTGAACCATCGCCTGCTGAAGCTGCCGCATGTGATCGGTCTGACCATACTTGGCGCGGCGCTGTCGCTGGCGGCGGTCGCGGCCGATATCCTGATCCCGGGGATCGGCATCGGCGCATGGACGACGGATTTCCTGACCGGACTCGATTTTTCCGAAACGCTGTTACAGGGCATGCTGAGCTTCCTGCTGTTCGCGGGCGCATTGCACGTCGACCTGGACGAGCTCAAAAAGGGCTGGTTGCCAATCCTTGTCCTGTCGACGGTCGGCGTGGTCATCTCGACGATGATTGTCGGCTTTGCCTTCTCCTTTGTCACCGGCGTGATCGGCGTCGATGTGCCGTTCATCTGGTGCCTGGTCTTCGGCGCGCTGATCAGCCCGACCGATCCCGTCTCCGTACTCGGCATCCTCAAAAAGGCGGCCGTACCGCCGACATTGCAGGCGACCGTCGCAGGCGAGAGCCTATTCAATGACGGTGTCGGCGTCGTCGTGTTCTCGATCCTTCTGGCCGCCGCGCTGTCCGGCGCGGACTTCTCGCTCGTCAATGGGCTGGAACTGTTCGCGGTCGAGGCGGGCGGCGGCATCCTTCTCGGCCTCGTCACCGGCTACATCGCCTTCAGAGCCATGCGCGCCATCGATGTATATTCAATCGAGGTCCTGATCAGCCTCGCCGTCGTCATGGGCGGCTATGCGCTCGCCACGCGCCTGCATCTTGCGGGTCCGGTCGCCATGGCCGTCGCCGGCCTGCTCATCGGCAATCAGGGCGTCAGCTTCGCGATGAGCGACATCACGCGCGATTACCTCCTGAAATTCTGGGAAATCGTCGACGAGGTTTTGAACAGCGTGTTGTTCTTGCTCATCGGCCTTGAAGTCATCATTATCGCCGCCAATGGCAATTATCTGGTGCTCGCCATCATCGCCATTCCCATGGTGCTGGCCGCGCGTGCCATCGCCGTCGGCATTCCGATGAGCGGTCTCAGGCGTTTCACACCACTGTCCAAAATGGCGACACCGATTCTGATCTGGGGCGGCCTGCGCGGCGGGATTTCCATCGCCCTGGCGCTTAGCCTGCCACCAGGTCCCGTCCGCGACACAATTCTGGCGACCACATATGGCGTGGTGCTGTTCAGTGTGCTGGTTCAGGGCGCGACCGTCGGACGGCTGGTCGAGAGACTGAAACGCTGACGAAAATTCGGCTGGTGAGTCCTGCTGGGTTCGAACCAGCGACCTACTGATTAAAAGTCAGTTGCTCTACCAACTGAGCTAAGGACCCAAACCAGCCGAAGCGGCGATGTAGAAGGCCTTCGCCTCCGGGTCAACGGCGTGCGGTCAATCGCGCGTACATCTGCCGCACTGTGAGGCCGAGAATAGGATGCCGCCATGTGGGCGCGACCTCCATCATCGGGGCAAGCACGAAGCGGCGCAGGTGCATGGCCGGATGCGGCAGATAAAGGCCGGGGCCGCCGCGGACCCGGTCATGATAGGCGATGAGGTCGAGATCGAGGACGCGTGCGCCCCAGCGCCGCTGCCTGCGCCTGCCAAAATCATCCTCGATATCGTGCAACAGACCAAGGAGCGCACCGGGAGGGAGATCAGTCGCGACGGCGGCGACGGCGTTGGCGTAACGTCGCTGGGATGGCCCTAGCGGCGCGGTGGTATGAATGCGCGAGCGGCGCTCGACAGCGATGCCCGCATCCGCAAGCGCGCGCAGTGCCGCCGCCACCACCCGGCGCGGGGCGCCATGGCGTCCGTGCGCGCGATTGGAACCAAGGGCGATGACGATGGCCATGTGCCTCCCCCCTAAGCGGAAATTGCATGCACGCGAAGCACCGGATGACGCCGGACGCGCATTTGGCTAGGACGCCCACATGCTTACCGAAGCCGACATTCCCCAGCCGCCGCTTGATTGCCGTATCTGTCCGCGCCTGGCCGCATTTCTGGATGAACAGCGCGCCGCGCATCCGGACTGGTTCAACGCGCCTGTTCCGGGCTGGGGCGATCCGAACGCGTGGCTGTGCTTTGTCGGCCTGGCACCTGGTCTGAGGGGAGCGAACCGCACGGGAAGGCCCTTCACCGGCGACTGGGCCGGCGACCTTTTATATGACACGCTCGACAAATTCGGCTGGTCTGAGGGGACCTATGATGCGCGCGCGGACGATGGCTATCGGCTGAAAGGCGCATATATCGCCAACGCGGTGCGCTGCGTACCGCCGCAGAACAAGCCGACGCCCGCCGAGATCACCAACTGCCGTCCCTATTTCGATACGCAGCTCAAGGCGCTCAGGAATGTTCGCGTCCTGCTGGCGCTGGGGCTGATCGCGCATCAGCAGGTGATGAAGGTTTACGGGCTGACGCTAAACCATTTCAAATTTGCCCACGGCGCCCGGCACGAACTGCCCGATGGCCGCGTGCTGGTCGATAGCTATCATTGCAGCCGCTACAACACGAATACCGGGCGCCTGACACCGGAGATGTTCGCGGACATATTCAGGATTGCCGAGGCCGCCCGTTAAATTTCCGTCAGGCGGCCGTAAAGTTCCGGGCGGCGGTCGCGGAAGAAGCCCATGCTTGCCCGGTGCGCCTTTGCGGCGGCAAGATCAAAAGTGGCGATGGCCATGCCGGTCTCGGCCTTGTCGAGTCCAGCGACGATCTCGCCATATTCATTGGCCGCGAAGCTTGAGCCGTAGAAGGTCTGGCCGCCTTCCGTTCCGACCCGGTTCGCGGCAATGACGGGCATGGTGTTCGATACCGCATGCCCCTGCATCGCCCGCTGCCACATCGCGGATGTATCAAGCTCGGGCTCGTCAGGTTCCGAGCCGATCGCGGTCGGGTAAAGCAGCATTTCCGCCCCCATCAGCGCCATTGATCGTGCCGCTTCGGGGAACCACTGGTCCCAGCAGATGCCGACGCCAATCGTGCCAAAGGGCGTCGCCCATACACGAAACCCACCATTGCCGGGGCGGAAATAGAATTTTTCCTCATAGCCCGGACCGTCCGGAATATGCGCTTTTCGGTAGCGGCCCTGCACCCTGCCCTGCGCGTCGATCATCGCCAGACTGTTATAATAATGCGGCCCGTCAACTTCGAAGAAGCTGGCCGGGATGATCGTACCGGTGTCGGCGGCGACCTGTTGCATCGCCCGGATCGCCGGGTGGGAATCGGCGGGATGGGCGCGCGCGAAATGCGCTTCCTTCTCCTCGCGGCAAAAATAGTGACCCTGAAACAATTCCGGCGGCAGGATAAGCTGCGCGCCGCGCGCGGCCGCCTCACGCGCCAGATCGGCAGTGGCCGCAATATCGCGCGCCTCATCGTCGGTGAAGGAGAGTTGCAGCACTGCCGCTGTGATCATCGTCATATCGCGCCCTTCGGCAGTTGATTGGTCATGCAGTGAAACGCACCGCCGCCCGCCAATATCGCGCGCGCGGACAATCCAACCGCGCGCCGTTCCGGGAAGAGTGCGGCAAAGGCGTCAACGGCAGCGGCATCGTTCCCGGTCCCGAACTGCGGCACGACAACCAGTTCATTCGTGAGCACGAAATTCGCGTAGCTGGCGGGAATGACCGCGCCGCTTGCGTCATCGACTCGGCCGGGGGACGGAATTCGCGTCAGCTTCAGACCCGCTTCGGTGACCGTCCTTGCGGCATCGGCATAGACGAGGACATTCGGATCATCCTTCCGGTCCGGACAGGCGATGACGACGTGCCCCGGCGCAACGAAGCGCGCCAGATTATCGACATGGCCGTCCGTATGGTCATTCACGAGGCCCCGGTCGAGCCAGACGAGCCGCGCGAGACCGAGACTGTTCGCGAGCGCGGCCTCCACATCGCCCTCGCCCATGGCAGGATTGCGATTGGGATTGAGGAGGCACTGACGCGTGGTGAGCGCCGCGCCGGTACCATCATGGTCGATGGCGCCGCCCTCCAGCACGAAATCATGCATGTGAAGCGGCAAACCGGCCTCTATGGCCAGATGGCGCGCCACGCCCTCATCCCCCGCCATCAAATATTTGCCACCCCAACCGTTGAAGCGAAACGCCTGCGCCGCACCCGCCGCAAAAACCGGGCCGGTGTCGCGCAGCCAGATATCGCCGTATCGCGCGCTGCTGATACCGGCGGAAGACCCGGCGGCATCGCCGGGCGGCGCGAGGAGCGTGACGGGCGTGCCCGCCGCCTGCACCGTTTCAACGAAGGCGAGCACCTCTGCCCGCGCAGCGTCCAGCGCCTCACCCCATTCACGCACGTCCCAAGGCAGCGCCGCGAACAGGCGCGCGATCGGCTCCCATTCGGGCTCCGGAGGTGCCATCGCGCTTATTGGAGCCCTGCCCGGCTCTGGTCGCGAACGGCGCGGAATTCATCGCCTTCACGCCAGTTCGGCCAATCCTGACTATTCGCGAGCGCGCGGCCAATCCGGTAGTTCAATTCCAGATCCTGAACCGCGCCGTCCCACACCCAGTCAGGGTCATATTCATCGCCCGGCAGATGATAGCGGTTGGTGATGTAGTCATCCGCGGCCGCTTCGCCGAATTCCCCGCCCTTTCCGACAATATCCACACCGCCCTCAGCATAGAGCATGGGCACGCCTTTCTTGGCGAGACTGAAATGGTCGGAACGGTAGAAATAGCCTTTCTCCGGGCTGCTCTCAAGTTCCATGCGGCGGCCCTGCGCTTCCGCTTCGGCGGTCAGGATGTCCTCAAGTTCGGACTTCCCCGCGCCAATCACGACGACATCATTTGTCCTGCCCAGAATGTTGAGGCCGTCCATGTTGAGGCCGCCGACCGTCTGCGCAAGCGGATAGACCGGCTGTTCGGCGTAATAGGCACTGCCCAGCAGGCCGGATTCCTCGGCGGTCACGGCAAGAAAAACAAGGCTGCGGTCCGCTGGTCCCGCCTCGGCATGCGCACGCGCAAGTTCGATCAGCCCCGCCGTCCCGGTGGCATTGTCAAACGCGCCGTTGCAGATCTCGTCCGCTTCCCCCGGTGCACAGCGGCCAAGATGATCCCAATGGGCGGTATAGAGCACATATTCATCCGGACGTTTCGAACCCGGCAAAATGCCGATGACGTTATTCGACTGCTGCCGGCGGATCGTATTGGTCAGCGTTGCAGAAGCGGTCACGCCCATCGGCACAGCGGCAAAGTCGCGGGACTTCGCCCGCGCCACCAGCGCGGCCATATCGAGATCCGCCGCGCTGAACAGCTTCGCGGCAAGATCACCATGCATCCAGCCCTCCACGGCGACGCGGCCCGCGCCATTATCCGGCCTGTCCATTTCGATTTGCGGGCCAGACCAGCTGCTTTCGACGGTGGACCAGCCATAAGCGGCAGGTTCGGTATCGTGAATGATAAGCGCACCGGCGGCGCCCTGCCGTGCCGCCTCCTCATATTTATAGGTCCAGCGGCCATAATAGGTCATCGCGCGCCCGCCAAATTCGCCGTCCAGCCCCTCGGTTTCCCAATCAGGGTCATTGACCAGAATGACCGCAACCTTGCCCGCCATGTCGATACCCTCATAATCGTTCCACGCTTTTTCCGGAGCGTTGACGCCATATCCGACGAAGACCAATTCGGCATCCGCCATGTTGACTTCGGGTTCGATACGCTTGGTCCAGATGACCTGCTCTATCCCATACTTGCCGATAAACAGTGGCTTTCCATCATTTACGAAGCTGATGTCCGCGGCGGATTCATCGACGCCGACCTCGACAAGCGGCACTTCCTGAAACCAGGCATCGCCATTGCCCGGTTGCAGGCCCGCTGCCGCGAACGCCTCTGATATGTAAGCGATGGTTTTCTGTTCGCCGTCCGTCATGGGAGCGCGGCCACCGAAGACGTCGGAAGACAGCACCTGCGTATCCCGCTTCAGATTTTCCGCAGAAAGCTGCGGTGACTTGCCAACAAGAGTGGTCTCGCCGCCAGCCTCGCTGGCACATGCAGCGAGCGCAAAGGCGGATATCAGAAAGAGCGGCGGCGGAACGCGGGTCATCATGTTCGGCAATCCTTTTGATCAGTGTGACTGATCGTTGCCTGCCGATACTCCTCCGCGTCAAGGGGCGCGGCGATTGGCGCGCAGAAGTCGAAATCCTCTTATCGGCCGCGACGCCATACATCTCGGCCACGCCGCCGGTTCACATTCTTGTGAAATGGCGCGGATTTGGCATTCGCAAAAGGCGGCTTGGTAAACGGCGGGTTGGCCATGATGCGGCACAACTGCCATCCTGTCCCTGCGGAAGAAACGTATCATCAAAAAGAAAAAGGGCCGCTCTCACCGATGTGGGAGCGGCCCTTTTTCTGTCGATCACGCGGAAACGCGATCAATCGGTAAGCCTAGCGCTTGCGGCGAAGACCCAGACCAGCGAGGCCAAGACCCAGCAGCGCGAGGCCGGCAGGAGCCGGAACCTGCTGAAGCGGGCCGCCCGGGATGTCCAGAACGATCTGGCTGAGCTGGAAGTCAAGGCCGGCACCGAAGCTGGCGCCAGCTACACCTGCATCGGCGAAGATCTTGAACTCGTCATCGCCATCAAGAAGGTCATTGCTGAACTCAAGAACGATGTCACGGGGCGCCAAGGTGTATTCCGTGTCGATCAGGATTTCCTCAAAATCAACCTCAACGCCGTTGACGAACAGAGTGAATGTGCGCGGACGATCAGCAAAGACTTCACGTAGCGTCAGCGATGCGGTTTCACCCGCCGTCGCACCATTGAAGAAAGCGCCTGTGTTATAAGTCAGCGTGACGATCGACTCTACGCCGCTGTCGCTCGAAGACTGGAACTGGCCATCGGCACCGCCGCCCGGGAAAATAATGCTCGCATGGGAAGCGGAGGGTGCTCCGTTCGCATTGCCATCAACTTCCAACATTACGTCGCGAGAAAATACATTACCGCTGACAGCGATCGCATGAGCGCCGGTCGAAACGGCAGCGCCTGTCGTCGTCAGCGTTCCACCAGGAAGCATCGTCTGAAAATCTTCAAGGATAATGAGTGCCTGCGCGCTGGTAGCGACACTTGCAGCGAGAGCGAGACCAGTAAGGATCGTTTTCATAATAATAGTTCCCAGTCCAAATGTGAGCCGAAAAGACGGCCTCTACCCCGACCCCAGCAAGGTGTATGCCAAATCAACAATAATGTTACTTAACAATATATTATAAAATGTTTCGTGTCCAGAATGAGGCGTATCTGTAAAGAATTTCGACACCTTTAAAGGCTCGACTCGTCGCTGGACCAACCGCGACCGCACGATGAACTGTGCGATTAACCCAGATTTAACAAGAGAAAATTGAGATTCCTGCCAAAATTATGAACATATGGACGGCAGGCGATTGATATAGTTATATAATTAACATGGACCGCCAACGATGCGCGGCACCGGGACCACAGACGGTCATGTCCCATGTCTCTTCTTGCCGCCAGATGAGAACAGTTTAACGCATTAAAAGTGTAAAATATTCCGACACATTTGTGTCAGGAGGCTTCACTCGCCTTTGAAGCCCTGCGCTACAACATACCATTCACTCGACCCCTTGCGGCTCGCTGGTGGCTTCACATGCTTCACCGCCGCGAAGTTCCGTTTCAGTTCCGCAACCAGCGCCGCGTCGGCACCGCCAGCGAGCACCTTGGCCACGAAGCTTCCGCCTGGGATCAGGTTGCGGTGCGCGAAATCCACGGCAACTTCGACCAGACCCATGGTACGCAAATGATCGGTCTGACGATGCCCGGTCGTATTCGCGGCCATATCCGACAGGACGAGATCAGGCTGACCGCCGAGCGCTTCGATTAGCTTTCCGGGGGCGGCGTCATCGAGAAAATCCATCTTGAAAATGGTCGCGCCTTCAATCGGATCGATGTCAAGCAGGTCGATCCCAACAAGCCCCGCACCCGGCCGTTTCTGCCGCACCACCTGTATCCAGCCTCCGGGCGCCGCACCGAGATCGACAACACGCTTCACACCGCGCAATAAGTTGAATTTCTCGTCCAGTTCCAACAATTTGAAGGCAGCGCGGCTACGAAAACCCTGTGCCTTGGCAGCCTTCACATAGGGATCATCAAGCTGCCTTTGCAGCCAGCGGGTCGACTGCGCGGTTCGCCTGCGCGCGGTTTTTACCCGGGTCTTTCCCTGCCCCGATTTGCCAATGCCCGATTTGCCGGACGACATATCAGTGCCCGTCCCGCGTCATCAATGTGCGCAGGATCCCTTCTCGAATACCGCGATCGGCGACGCACAGCATCTTTACCGGAAACGCCGCCAGTATCGCATCGAGAATGGCGCAGCCGGCGACGACCAGGTCCGCGCGGTCACGACCGATACACGGCTGCTGCGAACGCTCATCGTAGCTCATCCTCGACAAGCTGTCGGCGATGCCGCGCATCGCAGCGTTCTCTACCCACGCGCCGTCAACGCGGCTACGGTCGTAATGCGGTAAGCCAAGGTGCAGGCTGGTGAGCGTTGTAATCGTACCGGATGTACCGAGCAGTTGCAGCCCCTCCAGGCCGCGCGGCGATGTCAGCCTTTCCATCGCCTGACCGATATTGTCGGCCACGCGGCCGCGCATCCGCTCATAGGCCGCCAGACGGCTTTCCAGGCAGTCATGCGTCCGCCGCTCTGTCTCCGTCAGCGATACGACGCCCCAGGGAACACTGTTCCAACCGAGTTGCCGCACCGCCCGGTGCCCGTCGGTTTCAACGAGGCTGATCTCGGTGGACCCCCCGCCAATGTCAAATACCAGCGCATGGGTAAACTCCGGACGAAAGAGCGCCTGACAGCCGATGACGGCAAGATGCGCCTCTTCTGCCGGGGTGATCACATCGAGCGCGATGCCGGTCCGTTCATGGACACGCTCAATAAATTCGGGACCATTGGCGGCACGGCGACAGGCTTCGGTAGCGACGTTGCGGGTGATCCAGACGTCGCGGCGCTCAAGCTTGTCAGCACAAACCGACAGCGCGTCCAGTGCCTTATCGATGGCAGCATCGGAAATCCGCCCGGTTTCCAGCAATCCCTCGCCCAGGCGGACGATACGGGAGAAGGCATCGATAACGTAAAACCCGTCGGCGCTCGGCCGAGCGATCAGCAGGCGGCAATTGTTCGTACCAAGGTCAAGCGCGCCATATGCGCGCCGCGCCTTCGGGATGTGCCGGGGTTTTGGTGCCCTTCGCCGTTTGTGCACGCCATCCTGCGTACCGGTTCGACTCCGGGCATGGGCGTTTGTCGCCATATTTATGCCAGTCTATTCCACTCGGGCCGCGTGCCGGAATAAGCTGGCACTGCGGTAACTTGCGGTTCACATTAGCGTTCGCGGGTGAATTGGCAAGGCAATCGAAGGTAATCCGAACAGAACGGACGTGAAATAGCGATAGCTACCGGCACCGATAGCGTTGACAGGCCCGCTCCAGCACCTATATCGCGCGCCTTCATGGCATTGCCCCGTCGTCTAATGGTAAGACTACGGATTCTGATTCCGTCTATTGAGGTTCGAATCCTCACGGGGCATCCAACATTTCATCCTTTGACAAGATAACCTGCCCGCTTTGACAAAAAAGTGGGCCGCATAGGTCCGAAGCAGACCGAATGAGCAAGCCTCTCCGTGCTCCAATCTCTGATTTCTCTATATTCCGGCAGTGCGGCTCGCTCAGTAATTAGTCATCCGGCCGAACCCGCGCCAGCCATATGCCGACGGCAGCCTCGCGCCCCAATCCAAGACGTAATCATCCGAGATAC
>NZ_JAGSPA010000003.1 GCF_019204005.1 Pacificimonas pallii
TTCCAAAAGCTGCCAGACCGCTTCCGGCCCAGAAGCGGCTATACATATGATATATGGTCGCCACTGATCTTCGCCGATAATACGTTGAAATTATCGTCAGTTTCACGAGATAGAGAGGACGGAAAGGCTCGCGACAGTTCCTCGCCCAAGCGCACTTCTGATATTCCATTCTAAGGACGCGCTCATGGCGATTTCACTGACGATGGCGAGGCCCAGTCCGGTACCGCCTGCACTTTGCTTTCCAGCCTCGCCTTGGACGCATCGCCCCATAATCTGCTCAAGCTCGTACTCAGCAATGCCTGGCCCGGTGTCGTGGACTTCAAACCTGAGCTTATCCTTGTCGCGCCTCACACCGACGACTATCCGCTTGCCTGGCGCATAGGCGATACAGTTGGCGATAAAATTCGATAGGATTCTGAGCGTTGCGACGGCGTCGGCGGCGAAGGCCGCGCTCGAATCTACCACTCTGAAGTCGATTTCAGCCGCAACACTCTCGGCACGAAACATACTGCGAAGCGCAGAGAGGATTTTGCCGGCCTCGTTTGGCGTCGCAAGGTCCTTGTCTAAAACGTTCTCCGCTGCATCGACCGTCGCGGTCTCAAGAGCTGACGCGACAAGCGTCTCGATATAGCGGAAGGATTCTTCAATTTCGGCGATTTCCTTCTGCTGGTCTGCGGTTCCACTGGTCACATGTTTGATCGCAGCGCGCAGCGCGTAGAGCGGCTGACGCAGGTCGTGCGCAGTGTCGGCAATGCGGCGGCTGCTTGACTGCGCTAGTGAAGCGGCCAGCTCATATCTTCGTTCCAGGCTGGCCAGGCGGTCGTGCAGTTTCATCTGCTCGCGCAACGCAGTTTCTCGCTGACGAAGCAGGCCTGCGCGTTCGCGCTGGGCCTGCAGCAGGCCTGCGATCGCCGCCAGGCCCATCATCAACGCATCGAACACGATCGCCATCCGCATCGTATCCAGATTGGCCGCGCGCGTTAGTTCACCGCCCAAGTTGTGATAGGCGAGCATGGTCACCGATGCGATCACAATCCCGAACCATCCGACGACGAAAAAGAGGAGTCGAGGCCCTTCCCGCCGCCAGGCCAGAATACCGCTCGCCAGAAAGATAAGGATGCAGATTGTGGTCGAGGTGACGGCGAACTGCTTCAGTCTGCTGACATCGACGAATAATGCGGCCGCAACGAGAGCGCCCTGAAAAACCATGACCGCGATCAACACCGTTCGCATCCTGCGACTAAGACCATGCACGCCGAGGTAAGTTATTGCGAAAAACGCCGCGCTAACGGCAAGCAGCGCGCCGAGCGGCAGCGAGGAAAAGCCATTCCACAATGGCGCGTCGGGCCAAAGATACTGAAAGGCGTATCCGTCCCGCTGGAACAGGTAGAGCAGAACCGTCAGAACATAGAGACCGTAGCTGACGAACAGTCGGCCTGGCGAGACGATGATGGCTCCTATGCTCGCGATTATGAACATCGCCATGATTCCGTAAAAAGCGAAATCCTTGGTGAGCTTGGCGGAAATGCTCTGGGTAAATTGTGCGGGAGTCTCGACAGCAACAGGCATTACAGTCGCCCCCTGCGATGTGTAGCGGATCCAGAAGGTCGTGGTTTCGCGAGGTGGCAGTTCAGTTGAGACTGCCAGCTGATGATAGGGTATTGGACGGCTGTCGAACGGGCTGCGTTCGTCTTGGCTCAGGATAAGCTCCAACTCCGCTGCGCCTTCCTGCCAGACTTCAAGCTCAGTCATGAAATTCGTTCCGAGGTGCAGCACACGTTCCAATGGTTTGCCGGTTGAATTTCGAACCGGAAGGCGAAGCCAGACGCCGCCATCTTGATAACCAAAGCCTGCTTCGACGCGCTCAACCGGCGCGAACCGTGCGGTAATATTTGAATCCAGTACTTCCTGGATTCCCAGCCGGTCACCATCCTCCAGCAGATAGTCGATAAAGGGCGCTGCTTCGTCCCGGCTTTCACCCTCAGCGAGCGTCAGCACCCGCTCATCTACCGGCTCGGCACCTGCGGATGCGGCGAAAAAAGTCATTGCAGACAGCATGATAATCAGCCATCGCTGGTGGCGAGGTAGCCGGTTCATCACGATGGAACCAGCGGGGGATGCGCTGAATGTCGAGGAAAGCTCTTCGCGTCATCATTGCCGACGATCATATGATCGTTCGACAGGGCACGCGCGCGCTGCTGGAACGAACGGATGTGTTCGTCGTGGTCGGGGAAGTTGATAACGGTCTCAACGCCATTGCGGAAACGAAACGCCTGATGCCCGAATTGCTGTTGCTTGACCTCGCCATGCCGGTCATCACGGGCGTCGAGGTGATTGAGGATGTCCGGCGCTGGAGCCCCGAAACGCACATTGCAGTCCTGACGGGAATGCGAAACGCAAATATGCTGCGTCATGCGCTCGACGGCGGCGCAACCGGACTGTTTCTCAAATCGAGCGATGTCGACGGACTGCCGGATGGCCTTCGCGCGGTATGCGAGGGGGAGACGCATATTGACCCCGCGGCCGCCAGTCTGCTGGCATCTGCCGGGCATCATACCGACATTACGGCCCGGGAGCGGCAGGTGCTGTTCGGCATTGCCCGCGGCGCCTCCAATCCCGACCTTGCAGAGCGGCTAGGCATCAGCGCCAACACCGTCGACAAGCATCGCACGAGCCTGATGCGCAAGCTCGGCGCACATAGCGCGGCTGAGCTCGTCGCGATCGCTCTGCGCGATGGTCTGCTCGAATCCGTGAAACACGCCTGACAGCCCCTCTTCCCCAAACTTTCGACCACGCTGCCATCACGCGTCGGCAAAGTTAAGACCGCAACCGTAATATGGTGTCATCGCACCATTGAGAGCGCCTCTGTGTCCGCATAGCCTTCCCGGAATTCGAACGAAAATGGGCAGGGCGGACTTCAAAATGAAGATTTACATGATCGCGGGGGCGATTGCTTTTGGCGCGACACAGTCCGCGTTAGCGACGGTCGTGAACGGCGACTTCGAGACAGGTGATTTCACTGGCTTCACGGTCGAAGCAAATGAAGGAACGCTTGCGGGCGATGCCATCGACGAGACGCTGTTTTCTTCGGTCGGCGAACTTGGCGGAAGCCAGGTTGCGCAGCTCGATACGCTGAACCTAGATTTCGACATGGACGGACAGATTTTCGATGCGCTTGGTGTTCTTACACTCAACCAGCGTGTTACAGTCAGCCCGGACGCACCATTGCTGACCTTCGATGTGGGCGTAATCGGCAATAGCGCAGACCCCACAGGATCGGGAACTTCGGACAGGGATGACGTCCTCATCCTGCGCATCGCTACACTCCGCACTTTCGACATTTTTGTTGGCGGCTTCGATGTAAACCCTGGCGGCATACCTGAGTTCTTCGATATCGATGTCGCGGCGACAAATATTCCGGACGCAGTGCTGGACACGCGCGTCGAGATCGATCTCACCCGCTATCTGGGCGGCTTCGCGCGGACCTTCGACATCGAATTTCAGCTGTTCAACCGCAATGACGGCAGGCGCACACGCTTCGGGATCGACAATCTAAGCTTTCCGATAGATGCGCCACCGCGGGACATTCCAGCACCTGCGGGCCTGATGCTGATGCTACTTGGCACTGGCCTGCTGTCTGTACTGAATTCGAAGCGGAGCGCGTAAGATGACAGTATTAGGTGTCGATGTAACGGGGACAGAAACGCGAGCGCTCGAGGCGCGTTACAACGAATTGCGCACGGACCTGAAGCAGGCCGAAATAGATTATCAGAGTGCTGTCACGGGCTTTGAGACGCAGGCCGAGATCTTCGATTCCGTTCTGAAACGCACAATCATGATCGAAACGATCGTGGCGGATCTGCGGCTTGAGGTGGATGTTGCAGATGCGCCGCCTGAAAGCCTGTGGGAATTTCTCCCATTCGGTGACACCATCATGAATACAGCGGTCGTCGCTGGTGCCGCAGGCGGCGCAAAGAAGATTGTTTGGGATGGCGGCAAGACGCTGGTCGGTGCCTTGAAGTCCCTGTTTGGGAAGACACCGCCGATCAAAGCACCTCCTGCAACGCCGGTGACGCTTGCGGCACCCACGCCGCCCGCTCCGCCAAAGTCTGGCGCATCTTCGCTGCGATTGTCTGCCGGCACCGTCGATGACATGTCGAGCACCGGCAATCGCCTGGCGAAAGTCGCCGCAAAGCTGGACGATGTGAAAATCGCTCAGAACGCGACGAAGATGGCCAAGGTCAAACAGACGGGCCGCCTCGGCGGGAAACTGCTCGCAGGTGTAGGCGCGGTCGCATCCGTTGCGGCACTCGGGCTTCTGGTGAACGCCGACATCAAAACGCGCGAGGGTCTGCAGACCATCATCGGGCAATATGAGGCATGGCTGGCGGAGTTCGGCCAGGCGATCGACGCGCTGAATGAGGGCAGCAAAGATCTTCGGGATGCGCTCATCAAGCTAATGGACGACTTCGATATCGACCATGAAGCTGACTTCGATGTCGCCGTGGCCACACTGCAGGGCTATCTGGGCAATGTGCTCCGAAAGGTGGGGGCCGCGGAGACAATGGTGCAGAATGCAACCAGGATCCTTTGCAAAAATGTGAAGCTCCCCGCCCTGCCCGACCCTAGCGACGTGGACCCACCGGCAGGTCCGTACAAAGTGTCCGCAGATGATATTGCTGCCTACACCGGTGTGTCGGCGGCGTTCGTCCTGTCACGACAGACCGACATCGAGGACGATTGCTGCGCCCATTGCACCAGTGACGACTGCATTGGCGGATGCCCGGATGGGGACGCCTAGACACACTCTCACAAAGCCCTGGAGGGGCCTCATGAAACTGTTCAAGGCTGTCGAAAAGCTCTTTAAACCGAAGAAAAAGAAACGGAGAGGCGGCGGCTTCAAAGTCACTCCGCTTCCCAGCCCAATCCAGAGGATGCCTGGCGGAATCGACGTCTTGAAGCCGCTCCGGAAGAGATCGAAGCTCGCGTTGAAGGACATTGGCGATATTGCCGCCACCATCGCAGTCGTGCCTCTGGCGAAGCAGAATTTCGTCGCCAGCGCGGTCATCGCTTTTGCAAAAGATCCGAATCCGAAGCGCCTGCTGAAAATCGGCAAGGCCGAATTCTGGGAGCCTGATCTCCCGGGCCTTCGGAAACGCGAGAACACTGCGGAAGACAATCTTCTGGCGGCGCGGGAGCGCTTCTTCGCGGCGCGAGCGGAACTCGCCGAGACACACGCAGCACATTCGGCGCTTACCGACAGCTTCTCCAGTCAGCTTGGAAAGGAAGCCGCGGACCGAGAGTTTGCGCATATCCGGGATGAGGAATGGGACGAAGTACACGGCGATGCGGCAAACCTTTTAAAGGCCACGGGCGACGGCATTCGCTACATCGCCGCTTTCATCACCTTCGACATGACCGAACTGCCGTTCAAGAAGGATGAGGCAGAGAAGGAACGGCGTTTCCTGCAACGCAGGATAGCGGAAATCGAAACGATCCGCCGACAATATGATGAATCCAGCCGAAAGATCGGGAAGGGCATCAGCCTCTTGGAAAGTGAAATGGCGGCGCTTCGGGCAGAACTTGCTGCGAAGGGGATCGACAAGGATTTTGGCGGGCTTGATAAGCTTCACCTTGAACGCGCAATGCTGGAAACGCGCCTAGAAATAGCAGTTGCGATGCTTGGCGATGGGATAGACCCCAACCGCATTCAAATGGCGACCGGCCTCACCACCGACGAAATCGCGGCACTTCCGCAGCCGGAACCTGCCGAAGACACTGGTTCGGCAGACCCTCGAGATGCTGCGCGCGCCATGCTCATCGGCGGCGCGGAACCACTCTACGTCGCCGAGCTGACAGGTATCGACGAAGACGAAATACTCGAAATCCGCTCAGGTCTTGGCATCACCGAAAATACCGACACCGCAGCGGGAGCGCACTGATGGGCTTAGAAAATCTGGACGGGTTCTTCCTGACAGCGCCACTGGCCACGCCGGACCTGAAACGGATTGTCGAGGACCTGCGCGAGGAGCTGAGCGGACTGGAAGTTGATTATCAGACCGAACTGACGCGCTACGCCGCCATGATGTCGAAGCTGACGAAAATGGAATCGAAAACCAAGTTCGTGCACGATGAGATCGTTAAGGCCACCTCCGTGTTCACACCGCCTCCGCCGGGTGAGGAGGAAACGGTTTTCGATGTCCTCGACCAGCATGTCTACCAGCCGATGGCCTATATCGAGTCCGGTATCGGCGGCGCTGGCGGCGCGCTTTGGCTGGTCGGAAAAGCCGGCCCGAAAACCTTCCATGCCCTATCCAAGATCGGCAGGATTTCCGGTATCGCCAACAAGGTCGGCAAATCGGCGCGCTGGACGAAGGTCGCTCGGTTTGGAAGCAAACTCGGTGCGCTCGCCGTGGCATTCTTCATTGTGGATTTCGGAATCCAGCTTAGCACGGCCTCGAAAATAAACGCGCATTTCCGCGAGAACGAGACGGAGCTGAAAACGCAAATCAAGAAAGCCGGAAAGGCCGTACAAGACGTGAAAGACGTCGTCGCGGAAGGCGATGAGGTTGTGCAGCAGATTCTGGATGAAACCGGTGCTGCCAGTGTGGACGACTATGTGCGCATCATGAATGAAGGGATTGCCGCAATCGGCGAACAGGCGGCAAATTTCGGCGCAGCGCGGCGCATGCTGCTCGACGGTCTCGCAAGCGAAATGGTGGCGCGCTATATTCCCGGCCTGCCACAGGAGGCCCTGGAGACGCTCGAAAAGAAACTCGACGCTGAACGCGCTTTAGCGAGTGGAGCCAGCGATGCGGAAGTTTCCGACAGCACTGGCCTGACCCTGGTTCAAGTTGCTGGAATCTCGAAACTGCAGCGCGCGCGTATGTCATTGCTTAGCGGCGGCACTGTTGAGGAAGTCGCGGAAGCCACTGCGCTTAGCACGGTCGTCGTCACGGGCGAAGACGAGATGCTTCACGAAGACTTGCAGATGGCGTGGAAAACAATTGCCGAGCGTGCCCAGTCGTCTGCCATTTCCGCGCGGATTCTGGTCTCCAGAGAGGCAGTCGCGCAGTTCTATAAGCAGCTCGATGCCAAAGCCCGGCTGTTCGAAGGCGTCGAACCCGGCACGGTGGCCACCACCCTCGAAATCGACGATGCCGCAAGGGTAGATGGCTGGGCGGAAGATCTCGCGGTCGCAAGAAAGGCAATCGGCCTTCTAAAGGCGACCGCCCCGCAGGCGCGCCGGGAAGATGACTTGGCTGCGGACTTCCTGCTACCTGTATCCATCGTTCGGGCTATTCCCGCTGCCGCAGCCTAGCCCGGCCGCCGAGGTATATGCGCTAGCCCATAGGCAATCGCGTGTGCTTTCGGGAATTCCGCTGAACACGCCGGGAATGCCGATGGATTTTATTGTCACTGCGATTTCTCAGCGGATCGATGAAAGATCTGCTGTCAGGTTAGCTGACCTTCCCCCTGAAAAGTGAACCATTTTAAGAGTTAGGATTTCTGCTATTTACGGCTTGAAAGGAGCTGGAGAATGGCCCGGACGGGATAAGAGCGGTAAAGGCGCGGGCGGCTCACTGCCGGCGTACATTATAGCAAAGATTATCGCATAAGAAACGACGTCTGCTCACACCACTTTGAGGCCGAAAGCGGACCGACCGCAACCGGGTCGGAAGCCGCCGACCGAACTTGGAGTTGACGCTTGCACCATGCTGGTGGGCACATAGCGGGGGTTCCGCGGAGCTGCGCCGAAAACCGCCATTGGGCGACGTGCCGCACTGATAGATTGGCGCTCGCCTCTGCTTCGCGCAAAGCCACCGCACGGCGAGGATCGCCAGCGATTCTGATAACCGGATGGGACGATGGGAAGTGCAGCTAAGGGAGACGTTCCTGACCTCGGTTGTTCACAAATCGCCGCATTTTGGGCATGCGTTTCGATAGCGCGGGTGCATCCTGCGAAAAATCTGTTGAAGTCACGTCACCGCTTTCAGAGCGGGGCGTTGTCCGCATGTTTATGCTATGCAATAACATATCATCATAATGACTGAGGGGTTATGCATGACAATGAGTTTGAGCATGGCAAATTCGCGCATAGCGGATTTGAATATATCGATTTTAAGCGCAGCCCTCTTGGCCCTTCCGCACCCTGCCCTTGCGCAGGTCGGCCCTGCCGGGACTTCCCCGTCCGAATCCCAGCTCATGCCGCGTGCGGCGGTTTGCGAAACCCTTGACGAACCGCACGCGGTCCCCCCGGCCCTGATTGAACGAGAGGATTTGGACTTCCGTTTTTCGAGCCGTGAAGAATGGCTGGATTTCATAGCGTCAAAGCGCGGCGGCGAGGAGGCCCGCGCGATATATGCCGCCATGTTCACTGACGCTGACTTCGATAGGTGGGCCTCAGGGACGAGCGTGGTCGCGGAGAAAATTTCCTACCAGAATGACGGGCTTACGATAAACGGATTCGCCGTGCGTCCGGCCGCGCCCGGCCGCTATCCCGTCATTATCTACAATCATGGCGGCGCCATGCAGTGGGGGCGCATCATTTTTCCCGAAATTCTGGAATTCCACCGCCTTGCCCGGCGCGGCTATGTCGTTCTCGCATCATATTATCGCGGCGAGGGCGGCAGCGATGGCGAACCCGATATGGGCGGCGGCGATGTCAGCGACAGCCTTGCGTTACTCGACATTGCCGGTTCCTTTGCAGGTGCCGACACCTCCCGGGTGGGCATGATCGGTTTCAGCCGCGGCGGCGGCGTGACCTATGGTGCCGTTGCCTGTAGCGACAGGGTCGATGCCGCCGTCACAATTGGCGCGCCTGCCGACCATCTGACCAGCGCACGGCGCGACGAGTTTGACGAGCATGTCTATCCGCATGCGATCCGGGGATATTCCGAAGACAAGACGGCTTCGCTACGCGCTATCTCCGCGCTTCACTACGCGCAGCATTTTCATGGCGATACGGCCATGCTGATCGTCCATGGCGGAGCGGATAACAGGGTGCCCCCCACCGATAGCCTGAATCTTGCCTCCCGTCTTCAGGATGCGGGCCAGCCATATCGTCTCAAGATCTATGAGGGCGGTTCGCACGGATTATTCGAAAACTACGGAGATGTCCGCATGGAGATCGACCGGTGGATGGACCAATATGTTCGCGACCGGGATACTGCGCCCGGAAACGTGCCGCCGCCACTGGATGTGGATTGAGTATGCGGTAAACATGTCGATACCGGTGTGGTGTCACCGTAAAGTCTGGCGGCGACCTTTCGAACCTGGCCTGTGCCGATATCATCATATTGCTGGAGCAGACGGCGCGGCGCCTCTCGAATAGAGACGCGTTTTCCGCGCATGGCTGCGAGTCTCAGGCGCTCATCGATGATCCCTGCTGATCGGCGCGTGGCAGAAAAAGGCGCGCGCAGAGGCCGCCAAGATCGTCGCTTTCGCCAAGTTCGACCCGGCCGCCGTAAATCTCGGCGACATCGCGCACGATGGCCAGCCCCAGGCCAGTGCCGGGCTTGTCCGTATCCAGGCGCGCCCCGCGCTGGAACAGCGATGCGCGCTCATCGGGCGAAATGCCCGGACCATCGTCTTCGACCTCTATGACAAGCACGTCGTCCGTTTCGGCTTTCACCGTCACAAAGACACGTCCGCCGCCATATTTTGCGGCATTGTCGATCAGGTTTCCGGCCATTTCCTCAAGATCCTGCCTCTCACCAAGGAAATCGAGATTATCGGCGCCATCAAGGTCGATGGTCACCGCGCCCGGATACATGCGTTCGACCGTGCGCCGCAGCGCCTCGAGGCTGGGCCAGACGGAACTGCGCATGTTGAGCGCGCCGCGTCGCCCGAGCGCCCGTGCGCGCGCCAGATGATGATCCACATGGCGCCGCATCGACATTATCTGCCGCCGGACGGTTATCGCGAGCGGCGTATCCTTGTCCGCGCTTTCGTTCACAAGCACCGTCATGGGCGTCTTCAGCGCATGCGCGAGATTTCCGGCATGGCGCCGCGCGGCGTCCGCCTGATCCTCCGCCTGTTCCAGCAGTTCGTTAATGCCGTGCATCAGCGGCGTGACTTCGGAGACATAATCGGTGGACACGCGTTGCACCGCGCCCGATCGCACCGCGGCGATCTCGGCCCGCACACGGCGTAGCGGGCGCAGGCCATAAACGGCCTGCAGCGCCGCCAGGATCAAGAGGCCAAGGCCCAGCACCCCCAGGGAGACAAGGACGGTCGTGCGGACCCGCGCCAGCTGCGCATCGAGGCCGCTTCGGTCCTGCGCAATCTGGAAATGGAACATGACCGGAACGCCGGGTAAAGTCGCGTCCCGCTCGATAACCCTGAGCAGCTCCTCGCCAAGCTGCACGTCCGTGAACAATAGGCCGTCTTTCTGAACGCTCGTATCGACCGGCAATTGCCGGTCCCATAGCGAGCGCGATCTGTACGGGGCCTGACCTTTACGAGAAATCTGCCAGTATAATTGCGAATAAGGCTCCAGATAGCGCTGATCCGACAGCGGGCGCGCATATCGAAGCTCACCTTCCTCGGACAATTCGACACTGGCAATCATCGCATCCAGACGGCTTTCCAGCTGCGCGTCGAAATTATCGACAATGATCGCCGCCACGGTGCGGTCGAGGACAAATCCGCCAATCAGCAGCATCACCCCGACCCACGCCGCGGCGATGGCGAGCATACGGCGACTTAACGAGCGCGGGCCAAAGGGCCGCGACGCGCGCGCGTCCAGCGTTTCAGCGAGTTCAGTAGCGGCCATGGATCAGCGCCGCATCCTTCACTCCGGACGATTTTCCGGGTCGTCGAGAGTATAGCCGAGGCCCCGGATCGTTTCGATCAGATCCGCGCCAAGCTTCTTGCGGATACGCGTGATGAAAACCTCGATCGTATTGGAATCGCGGTCGAAGTCCTGATCGTAAATATGTTCGATAAGCTCTGTCCGGCTGACCACCTTGCCCTTGTGATGCATCAGATAGCTGAGCAGCTTATATTCCTGCGCGGTCAGGCGAACGGGCGATCCGTTGCGGGTGACCCGGCCGGAACGCGTGTCGAGGCGCACATCCCCCGCCACCAGCTCCGATGACGCCAGTCCAGCCGAACGGCGGATCAGCGCCCGCAGCCGCGCAATGAGCTCTTCCATGTTGAAGGGCTTGGCA
Source organism: Pacificimonas pallii (assembly GCF_019204005.1). GTDB lineage: Bacteria > Pseudomonadota > Alphaproteobacteria > Sphingomonadales > Sphingomonadaceae > Pacificimonas > Pacificimonas pallii. Next base: position 11,175 of record NZ_JAGSPA010000003.1, read on the forward strand.
AGATAATCATCGGCACCCGAATCGAGTCCGGCAACCTTGTCGGACCAGCTGTCGCGCGCGGTCAGCACGAGGACGGGCATGTCGCGCTCCGCCTTACGCCATTTATCGAGGATGGTGAGGCCGTCCATTTCAGGCAGGCCAAGGTCAAGAATGACAGCGTCATAGCTTTCCGTCTCCCCCATGAAATGACCGTCAATGCCGTCAGCCGCAAGATCGACGGCGTAGCCGGCAGCCTCGAGCGTGTCCTTCAACTGCTGGCCAAGCGTTGGTTCGTCCTCAACGATCAAAACGCGCATAGTCACTATTCCTGCCTGTTATTGTCTCGGTGCGGCCTTACCTTGGTGCGAAGCTATTTCCGCGTTCCGATGATGTTGCCGGTACGGGCATCCACATCGACTTCGATAATCTTATTTCCGCGCATATACCGCATCCGGTAGCGCGCGGCGTCCGGATTGCAATCGCAGCCGAGGAATTTTCCGCCGATACGCGCATCGACCCGGTTGCGGATATCGCCGAAGTTCATCAGGCGTCCAGCCTGCGCGCCCGCAAGCGCGGCATCCTGGTCGCGCGGATTTTCAATGGCGCCCGCCTGTGACCCGGCCAGCATCATTGCGGCGGCGATAAGGATGTGAAAGCCGGACATTGCGGTATCTTTGTGGAAAACCTCTTACGAAACCTTTTGAATCCTTTGTCAGTGTTGCACTGAACGGCTTCTGAACCTAGCGGAAAATTCATGGCAGCTCCCATCATCTCCCTCGAGTCCATCGGCCTGAATCAGGGGACCGGCTGGCTCTTCAGGGACCTCGACCTTTTCGTCGGGGAACGTGACCGGCTGGCGCTGATCGGCAGGAACGGTGCGGGCAAGACCACCCTGTTTCGGATCATCGCGGGCGAGGTCGAGGTGGATGCCGGCCTGAGGAAGGAGCGTCCCGGTACGCGCATCGTGACCCTGCTGCAGGACCCGGATGTGTCGCCTTATGCAACGCTGAGGGACTTTGCGCTTGGCGGCAGGGAGGCTCCGGCGGCGCATGACGTTGAATCCATCGCGGACCAGATTGGCATCGATCTTGACCGGCAGGCGGCAACCTCGTCCGGTGGTGAGCGGCGGCGGGCGGCACTGGCGCGCGCGCTGGCATCGGAGCCGGATCTGCTGCTGCTCGATGAACCGACCAACCATCTCGATATCGCGGCCATTGAATGGCTGGAGGGGTGGCTCGGCCGCTATACCGGAGCGGTCGTCACCGTCAGCCATGACCGCGAATTCCTGAAACGCCTGACCAATGCGTCTCTTTGGCTGGACCGGGGCACGCTGCGCCGTGCGGACATCGGCTTTGGCGGTTTTGAAGCCTGGACAGAGGAAATCCTGGAACAGGACGCGCGCGCACAGGCCAAAATGGACACCAAGCTGGCGCAGGAAGCGCAGTGGCTTTCGAAAGGCGTGACGGCGCGGCGCAAGCGCAATGTCGGGCGGCTTGAAAAACTGTGGGAGCTAAGGGCGCAGCGCGCGGAAATGCTGGGGCAGGTCGGCAAAGCGAAACTCGCGCTGGAAAGTGACGATGCCAAGGCCAAGGTGGTCATCGATGCGAAGAACATCTCAAAGACCTATGACGGGCGGGAGATCATCAAACCGATGGACCTGCGCCTGCAGCGCGGCGACCGCATCGGCCTGATCGGCCCCAATGGCGCAGGTAAATCGACGCTGCTGAAACTGCTGACGAAAGAAATCGAGCCCGATACCGGCCGGGTCCGTCATGCCAAGACGCTGACAGGGATTACCATCGACCAGCAGCGCAGCCTGCTGAAACCGAAACTGCGCGTTCGCGATATTCTGACCAACGGGACGGACTGGATCGATGTCCGCGGCGAGCCGCGGCACATCGTTGGCTATCTGAAAGACTTCCTGTTCGACAGGTCATATATCGACGCGGAGATCGGCAGCCTGTCGGGCGGGGAGCAATCGCGGCTTTTGCTGGCACGGGAATTTGCGCGGCCGTCCAATCTGCTCGTCCTCGACGAGCCGACCAATGATCTGGACCTGGAAACGCTCGACCTGCTGCAGGAAGTGATCGCGGACTATGACGGGACCGTGCTGCTGGTCAGCCATGACCGCGATTTCCTTGACAGGACCGTGACCATGGTCGTCGGGCTGGATGGTTCGGGCGATGTCGACATTATCGCGGGCGGCTATGCCGATTGGGAAGCGAAGCGGCGGCGCCCGGAAAAGCCGGTAAAGGCCAAACCAAAGGCCAGCGCGGCGCCCGCCGCCCCGGTACAGCGCGAAGAGCGCATGACCTTCAAGGACCGGCATGAGCTGGATGAGCTGCCGGGGCGTATCGCCAGGCTGGAAAAAGACATCAGGGTGCATGAGACGGCGCTGGCCGACCCGGCACTTTATGCCGATGGGCCGGCTGCATCGACAAAACTGGGCGCAGCGCTTGAAGTGTTGAAGGCTGATCTGGCGGTGGCGGAGGATCGCTGGCTGGAACTGAGCGAGATGGCAGAGGCGCTGGGGTAGTTGGCAGCCTCGGATGGCAAACCCTTAATCCGCTCATCCTGAGCGCAGTCGAAGGACGCATCATGGTTTTGCAGCAGCTTGGATGCGTCCCTCGACTGCGCTCGGGATGAAGGGGGTTTGGCGTGTTGCATCAATCAGACGTGAACGAGCGCGCGCGGTTAGCCTAATACACTCCCCCGTCCCCCTAAACCAGCTCGAACAGCCCTGCAGCGCCCATGCCGCCTGCCGTACACATGCTGACGACGGCATAGCGCTCTCCGCGCCGCCTTGCCTCCAGCAGCGCGCCCCCGACGAGGCGGCTGCCGGACATGCCGAACGGGTGGCCGATGGCGATCGCACCGCCGTTCACGTTCAGCCGCTGCGGGTCGATACCGAGGTGATCGCGGCAGTACAGCGCCTGGCTGGCAAAGGCTTCGTTGATTTCGAACAGCCCGATATCGCTGATGTTCAGGCCTGCCCGCGCGAGAAGTTTGGGGATGGCGAAGACAGGACCGATGCCCATTTCCTCCGGCTTGCAGCCGGCAACCTGAAAGCCGCGATAGACGCCGAGAATTTCGCGGCCCTCCGCCTCTGCCATATCGCGCGCCATGACGATCTGCGCCGCCGCGCCGTCGGACAGCTGGCTGGCATTGCCCGCGGTGACGCACTTGCCCTCCGCAATGACATCGCCGCCGGACCAGACCGGTTTCAGATTGGCCAGGATTTCCCTGGTGGTTCCGGCACGGATGCCCTCGTCGGCGGTGACCGTCACGGTCTCGGTTCCGGTTTCGGTGCCATCCTTTGCATAGAGCGTCTTCTCGACCGTGATCGGCTCGATCTCTTCGCCAAGGCGGCCGGCCTCTGTTGCGGCAGCGGCGCGCTGCTGACTGATCGCGGCAAATTCATCCTGCGCCTCACGCGACACACCGTAGCGCTCAGCGACGATTTCCGCGGTTTCAATCATCGCCATATAGGCATGTTCGGATTCCGAAAGGACGCTTTGGTTCTGATAGCGCGGCGCATCTTTCGTCACGGTCCAGCTGATCGATTCCATACCGCCCGCCAGCGCGACATCGATATCGCCCGCCATGATCGAGCGCGCCGCCAGCGCGATACTGTTCAGGCCCGACCCGCATTTCCGGTCGAGCGTGAAACCCGGCACCGTGTCGGGAAAACCCGCCGCCAGCGCACACATGCGCCCGGCATTCGCGCCCTGCGTTCCCCACTGATTGCCGACACCCCAGAAGACGTCATCAATGCGGTCCGCGTCAACGCCCGCGCGGGACAGGGCGGCCTTCATGGCATGCGCGCCAAGCACGGGCGCTTCGGTGGCGTTGAAAGCACCGCGATAGGCTTTTCCCACGGCAGTTCGTGCGGTCGATACGATCACGGCTTCGCGCATGTTTGGTCTTTCCGTCCAATCACAGGTCAGCTATCAGCCTTAGCAGCGCGCGGGTGTAGCTCAATGGCAGAGCTCTTGCTTCCCAAGCAAGCGACGGGGGTTCGATTCCCCTCACCCGCTCCAGTGGCCCCGCACATAGCTTCGGATTCCGGTCGAATATCGGCCCTGCAAACTGCGGAAACTTGGTACCCGAGGGACGCGCCCAAATCGCTGCAATATCATCGTGCGTCCCTCGACTGCGCTCGGGATGATTCAATTTCGGGACCGCATCTGACCGTGGAAGGCGGTGGCTCACTCCTGGTCGTCGGCGTCTTCCAGCATATCGGGTTGTTCAGCCTCTTCGCGGGCGAGTTCCAGTGCCTCGGCCATCGGGTCCAGCAGGCCGGCCGCTTTCAACTCCTGAATGCCCGGCAGGTCGCGGCGACTGGTCAGACCGAAATGCACCAGGAAGCCCGTTGTCGTTGCATAGAGAAGCGGGCGCCCCGGGACTTCGCGGCGCCCAGCGGGACGGACCCAGCCCAGCTCCATCAACACATCAAGCGTGCCCTTCGACAGCGAGACGCCGCGGATTTCCTCGACCTGCGCGCGGGTCACGGGCTCGTGATAGGCGATGACCGATAGCGTCTCAATGGCCGCACGCGAAAGTTTGCGCGGCCGCGCCGTTTCGCGCCGCAATATGTGCGACAGGTCGGGCGCGGTCTGGAACAGCCATTTGCCGCCCCGCTCCACGAGGTTGATCCCGCGCGGGTGGTAGCTTTCCGCAAGTTCGACGAGTAACGCTTTGACAGGTGCGTTTTCCGGCAGATGCGCGCCGATCACGTCAAGCGACAGCGGTTCTTCTGCCGCGAACAGCACAGCTTCGACGATACGCAGGGTTTCGTTCATGTCGCCTTGATCCTGAGCGGCGCATCCGCATTGGGCTGGTCAAGCAGCAGCTTTCCCGTTCGCGCCAACTCCAGCGCCGCCACGAAACTGGATGCGATCACGGACCGGCGATATTCCGGGTCGAGCGTTTTGGGAAGGAAGCTTTGCAGGACGCCCCATTCCACCGCGCTGCCGACCATTTTCTCCAGCCAGTCCATCGCATCGTCCAGCGACAGCACGGGCCGCCGCTTCACTTCGTAATTCCTGGTCTGCCCGCGCCCGGCGAGGCGGCCATAGGCCTGCATCACATCATATAGCGAGCAGTCCCATTCGGGTTTCGTGACCGCGCTCAATCCTTCGGGGGCACCGCGCAGAAAGACATCCTCGCCCGCCAGATCGCGGGCAAACAGGCGCGCGCCGGCTTCGCGCATCGCCTCCAGCCGTTGCAGGCGAAGTTGCAGGCGCAGCGCCATCTCTTCGGCGGAAGGCTCCTCCCCCTCTTCTTTTGGCAGCAGCAGCGCGGATTTCAGATAGGCAAGCCATGCCGCCATGACGAGATAATCAGCGGCCAGCTCAAGTCGCAGCTTCTTCGCCTCGGCAATATAGACAAGATACTGCTCCGTCAGTTGCAGGATCGAAATCTGCGCCAGGTCAACCTTTTGCTGGCGCGCCAGTTGCAGAAGGAGATCGAGCGGTCCCTCCCAGCCATCAATATCGAGATTAAGCTGCTCTTCGCGCACGGAGGGCCGGACGAGGTCGATGAGGTCATCCTTCATGCAAGGCCGCTTTCGATGAGCGCGTCCCTCCGCTCGGCGGCGTCTGCGCAGATGTCAGGCTCCGCATCCGCCCAGATCATTGCGGCATCCAGCCGCCCGCGCGCGGCCGTGCTGATCGAGGGTGCATGTTCGGCCAGCGCACTGTTCTCCGCAAAATCGCCGGAGCAGTGCAGCGCCGCATCGCACCCTGCCGCCAATGCGGCACGCATGCGCTCGGTCAGGCTTCCGGCAAGCGCGTGCATGCCAAGGTCATCGCACATCAGCAGCCCGCCAAAACCGATATCCCCGCGGATTGTGCCTTCAATCACCTTATGGGAGACAGAGGCGCAATGGTCGGGATCGAGCGCGGCATAGGTGACATGCGCGGTCATCGCCATCGGCGCGTCATTCAGCTTCTGAAACGGCAGCAGGTCATGCGTCAGCTCTTCGGCCGTTGCCGTGACCAGCGGGAGCGCCTCATGACTGTCGGCCTCTGCCCGGCCATGGCCGGGGATGTGCTTCACGATCCCGCAAATGCCGGCTTCCCGCAGGCCGCTGAGGATCGCGGCACCAAGCGATGCGACCATATGCGGGTCGCGCCCAAAGGCGCGGTCGCCAATCACATCATGCGCGCCCGCCACGGGCACGTCGACAAGGGGCAGGCAATCGACACTGATCCCGGCGGCATGCAATTCCGCGCCGATGGCCATCGCGTGAAAGCGCGCCGCCTCAATCGCGGTCATGGGGGCGATGTCCCACAGCCGCCCGAATAACTCAGCCGGTGGATGCGCCCGCCAGTGCGGCGGGGTCAGGCGCTGAACGCGCCCGCCCTCCTGATCGACAAGAATGGGAAGGTTGCCGCGGCCGGAGAGCGACCGAAGATCGTCGGTCAGCGCGCGTAGCTGGACGGGGTTCTGCACATTCCGCCCGAACAGGATGTAGCCCGCCGGGTCCGCAGCGGCGAATAACGTGCGCTCCGCGGCGGTCAGCTTCGGCCCCGACAGGCCAAGGATCAGCGGCAGCATCCTACCCTGTCCCTATCGCTGCGTCATTTGGGGACGACGCAGTTTTCGCCCGCCAGCTTCAGCCGTGCGCAGAGCTCGTTCGCCGCTGCCCGGTTCGCAGCGCCGGTCGCGCGCAGGCGATAAAGTGTCTTGCCCTCTATCGCGACCGTTTCAACGGATTTGTCGAGCGCCGCGATGTAGGGGTAACGGCCCGAGATCGTCGCCCACACTTCGTTCGCCTTGGCAGGCGTCGAAAACGCGCCCAGCTGCACCACCGCGTCGACTGACGAAACGGCCGCAGGCGTCCCCGCAGCGGCATCCGCCGATGGTGGACCTGCTGTTACGGCCTCGGCCTGCGCAGGATCGTCACCGTCACGCTCAGCCGCGGCTTCACGCGCCGCCTGCGCCTCAGCCATCAGGTCGCGCGGCGGGCCATCGGCATTGCCGGTACCGACGGGCGGAACGACAGGGACAGGGACTTCGGGCAGCGATCCCGTGTCGACCTCGCCCGGCAGGGTTTCGCCCGCTGCGACCGCGCTGATCGCCTGTTCGGTATCGTCGATTTCCAGGCCGCCGACCTCATCCGGCGCAACGCGGTAAGGTCCCTCCGGCGCGGATACGACCGGAATTTCGTTCCCCTCGGGGATCTCGATATCGCCGCCACCAAGATAATCGGCAAGCCACCACAGCACTGCGACGACGCCCACAATCGTCAGCGCGGCAATAATGACGGTCCTGCCGGTCAGGAAGCCGCCGCCACCTTCTGAATATTCCAGCTCCGCCGGCTCCAGCCACGGGAGGTCCTCACCAGGGGCCTTTTCAAAATCAGCGTCATCACGTGTTGCCGCCATAACCCGCTACATCTCCTCCACGGGCTCAACGCCCATTACGCGAAGTCCCGTTGCGATAACCTGCCCGACTGCGCGCGCCAAGGCCAGCCTTGCCTGTGTCTGCGCGGGCTTCTCGGGTAGAAAAAAGCGCAGCGCCGGATCGTCGTTACCGCGATTGTAATTGGCATGGAATGCCGCTGCGAGGTCGCCAAGATATGAGGCGACGCGGTGCGGCTCGCGTGCGTGTGCGGCCAGCCGGACAATACGCGGCCATTGCGCCGCCTGCTTCAACAGCGTCATGTCGGTATCATCAAGATAAGCGAGCGTCGCCGCGCTGGTCGCCGCATCGTCAATCCCTTCCGCAGCCGCCTTGCGCCGCATCGACTGGATACGGGCATGCGCATATTGCACGTAGAAAACCGGATTGTCCTTCGACTGTTCGATCGCCTTGGCGAGATCGAAATCGAGGGGCGCGTCGGCGCGGCGGTTCAGCATGATGAAGCGGACAGCGTCCTTGCCAACCTCATCCACCATCTCTTCCAGCGTAACGAAGTTACCGGAACGCTTGGACATTTTGACGGGCTCCCCGTCACGGAACAACCTGACCATCTGCACCACGACAACATCCAGCGGCGTCTCGCCGCCTGTCAGCGCCTCAACAGCCGCCTTGATGCGTTTCACGGTTCCGGCGTGATCCGCGCCCCAGATATTGATAAGTTCATCAGCCGTTTCCGACTTTTGCAGATGATAGGCCGCGTCTGCGCCGAAATAGGTCCACTTGCCGTCCGACTTTTTCATGGGGCGGTCGACATCGTCGCCGAAGTTCGAGGCGCGGAACAGCGTCATCTCGACCGGCTCCCAATCGTCGGGGACTTCACCCTTTGGCGGATCGAGCGTTCCTTCGTAGACATGCCCCATCGCACGCAGCTTTGCCTCCGCGCGATCGACGGCACCGGCCTGCTGCAACGCCCATTCGGACGCGAACAGGTCATGGCGGATTCCCAGCTTGGCAAGATCGCCCCGAATCAGGTCCATCATCGCGCCCACGGACCGCTCGCGGAACAGCAAGAGCCACTCATCCTCAGGCGCAGCGGCGTATTTGTCGCCATATTCCTTCGCAAGCGCCTGGCCGGTCGGGATGAGATAGTCACCGGGGTAAAGCCCTTCAGGAATTTCGCCCACGGTTTCGCCCAGCGCTTCGCGGTAGCGCAAATGTACGGAACGCGCGAGCGTATCGACCTGACCGCCCGCATCGTTGACATAATATTCCTTCGTCACCGCATAGCCCGCAAAGGCCAGCAAACTGGCAAGAGCATCGCCGATCACGGCACCGCGGCAGTGCCCCATGTGCATGGGACCGGTGGGGTTCGCCGACACAAATTCGACATTCACCGTGCGGCCCGCGCCCACATCGCTACGGCCATAATCATCGCCGCCCGCTTCGATCGCCTGCAATTCCGCTAGCCAGATATCGACGGAAAGACGGAGATTCAGAAATCCGGGTCCCGCGATCTCAACAGCCTCAACACCCTCGGCGGTCTCCAGCTCCGCCTTGATGGCTTCTGCGAGCGCGCGCGGATTGCTTCTGGCGGGTTTCGCCAGCACCATCGCCGCGTTCGTGGAAAGGTCGCCATGTGCGGGATCGCGCGGAGGCTCCACCGTCACATTCCTTCGCTCCAGACCGGCGGGGATCGCTCCCTTTGCCTCGGCCGCATCAAGCGCGGCATGAACATGCGTCAGGTAAGTATCGAACAGCGAAGACAAAGGACGGTTTCCCACAGGATCAAAACAAGGGCGCTTTGTCTAGCGCGGAGACTGTTGAGAAGCCACCGGGGAGACGCCACCGCCTGCAATCAATGCCGACGCTGCCTGTCACAGGCAGGATCTTCATGAGGCGAATTGCGAAATGGTCTGTTTCGTGTCCGGTAACCTGTCGAGACTGGCCGTCAGCCGCCGTCGCCATTTTGGCCCCAGCGCCAGACCTTGCTTTTGCCGAGGCTCGGCAAAGCTCCACATTTGAATTTGGCGACGTCAATCAAGTTCATGTTCAACAATAATCAATATCGTTGAATATCATGCCTTGGCGACGATCCGGACAACCGACGCCGGAAATTTCGCGAGTGCCGCCGCCGGGCGGATTGGGCGGGGTTCCAGATTACCGCCGCAATTGGGGCACGCCGCCTTGAGCGGACCATCGACGCAGTCTGCGCAAAATGTGCATTCAAACGTACAAATGCGCGCCTCTGCGCTTTCAGGCGGCAGGTCCTTGTCACAGCGTTCGCAATTCGGCCTGAGTTCGAGCATCAGTTGACGAAGTCGCCTATATCCTGACCATAAACGCGGAAGCTCATCATCGTTTCGGTCTCGCGCAGATGCGGGATCCGGTGGAGGTGGTCCTGTACGAAATCACTGATCGACTGCAGGTCGTCGAACGTGACCTTGATCAGCAGGTCGTGGCCGCCGGTCACGGAATAGACCTCGCTGACATCATCTAGTTCGGCGATAGCCTCCCCGCATTCCTCAGCGTGACCCAGATCGCATTTGGCAAGGATGAAAAGACGGTACATGGGCATTGGCTCCGGTCAGCGGCGACGATGACATCCGTCTATCCCTGATGCCGCCCGCTGCCAATGCCGCGCTATTTCTTCGCTTTCTTGAAGCGGTCCGGTTCGATGACCAAAGTGATGGCGGGCACACGGCCGATATCCTGCTTTTCGAACTGGACCCGATTGGCCGCGGCTCCATTTGCCAGTGCGAGCGCGGCAAGGCCGATGGCCAATAGCTTCATGACACGCTCCTGATGCCGACATGCGCGCGGGAGTGCGGGCATGCCGCAGTCCATATTCCTGGCCGGGGTCAATCCGGTGTGACCATCGTCACGCCAGCGTGCGATTTCGCACGATCCGCGCTTTTTCCGGCACTTAGCCCTCCTGTATCCACGCCCGGATCCGGGATCGGGATATCGTTGGCATCGCCGAAACGTGACCGCCACATCATCTGCAACCCCTCGATCATCACCGGGACGATGCCCTGTCCGAACAGAGACGAGATCGCAGTGTAAAAGGCCGCCTCTTCGCCGCTCCATGCGCAGGCGGATGCCGCCGCAGCGCAGCCGAGCGCCAAAAACGGCCAGAGCAACAGCCGCGCCGCCCACCATCGGAATGGCGTCGGTTGCTGCCGGTGATACATCAGGGAATAGGCCGCGAGCAGCCCAACCGGCAGGCCGACCGCGATCGCCACGATCAATGTGCGCGTATGAACCGCAATCTCTGGCCACCATGTCACTGCGGGAAATCCCAAAACAGGGCTTCATCCGCATGATCGTGCGAGAGAAAATTCCATTCCGGAGTCGACGATTTCCACATATCACCATAATGGTGCTATTCGATGGCCATCGTCAACACCAATTTGGGGTTGATTTCGTCACACCATTGTGGTGACACATCCGTTATGTTCACAAATCGGATCCGCGAACTCAGAACGACCGCCGCGCTGTCACAGGCGGCGCTTGCCAAGCGTGCGGGGACGTCGCCCCAGCAGGTCGACCGGCTGGAAAAGGGCGACCGGAAACTGACACTCGACTGGGTGGAGAAGCTGGCCCGCGCGCTGGATGTGGAACCGCTTGCGCTCATCCAGCAGGAGGTCCCGACATCGCGCATCCGCGCTGTGCCGCTTATCGGCCATGTGTCCTGCGGGCAGTGGGAAGAGGCCGTTGAAATCGCCCATGAAACCGTGATGGCGGTGGATGTTAGTCCGCTGGCTTTCGCGCTGCGCCCGGATGGTGATTCGATGGACCGCATCGTCGCGCCCGGCGGCTATATCGTCGTCGATCCGACACAACTCGATCTCGTGCCCGGCAAGGCATATGTGATCATGAAAGAAGACGGCGAAGCGACCGCGAAGGTCTACCGCGCGGAACCCCCGTCATTTGAGCCCTGCTCCACCAATCCCGAACATACGATATTGAAGGTCGGGCGCGAACCGTTCCGCATCATCGGCCGGATCACATTCGCAGCGAAGATGGTCTAGCCATTTAGCACCATAATGGTGCGTTCCGCTCAATTGCGATTTGGAAAGATCTGGTCGGAGAGAGAGGATTCGAACCTCCGGCCCCTGCCTCCCGAAGGCAGTGCTCTACCAGGCTGAGCTACTCTCCGACGCGCTGGCAAGCGGCGGATATAGTGGCGATCCGAAATAGCGGCAAGGTTCGAGATTTGCGGAGGGCGCAGGCACCTATGCTTTGGCTGCCTGCATCATTTCATCGATCGCGGTAAACTTCTCGCGCGGGGCGCCCACCCGTGCCCGCGCAATTTCAGCCGCGTCGATCTTCTGCCAGTCGGTGAACTGCACAGGCTCGAGCGCGCGTGCCGCGATCAGTTCATCGAGCGCCGCCCTGCCCGCCTTCCCGGATGATATAAGATCCTCGGAAAGCAACTCCGCAATCGCATAGCCATCGGGCTTGTTGGTCCCGATCGTACCGGTTGGTCCGCGCCGCGCCCAACCGACGCAGTATAGCCCCGGTGCGATACGGCCATCCACATTCGCAAACCGCCCCGCGCGCTCATCATAGGGAACGTCCGCAATGGGGCTGGTCCGGTAACCGATGGCGCTGATGACCAGGCCGCAGGGAATGACGCGCGTTTCGCCGGTGCCCTCCGCCCGGCCATCCCTTGTCAGTCGCGTGCGTTCGACTTCTATGCCGGTGACGGCACTTTCTCCCTCTATCCCGACGGGGCGCGTGAAGAAATCAAAGCTGACCGTCACTGGCTTATCGGCTTTCGCGGCCGCGAACTCGCGGAGGAATCCGACGACTTTGCGCTGTCCGGGGTCGAGCGTGTCATCTTCATGCGGCGCCGGGAAAGCCGCCGCGTCCGCCACCGATGCCGCCCGCGCCAACCGTCCCATTTCCCCCAGTTCCTTGGGCGTAAAACTGACCTGATGCGGACCGCGCCGACCCAGAATGTGGATATTCCGGATATGCGTTCCCGCCAGCGCGTCGGCGGCGTGCGCGGCGATATCGCTGCTCGACAGCTCCTCCGGGGTTTTCGCCAATATACGCGCGCAGTCGATGGCGACATTGCCATTGCCAATAATGACGGCGGTGTCGTGACCCAGCGGCGGCTGCAGACCGGCATGGTCGGGATGGCCATTATACCAGCCCACAAACGCCGCCGAGCCCAGCGCGCCTGTCAGCTCTTCTCCTGCAATGCCCAATCTGCGGTCATGCGGCGCGCCCGTTGCGAGAATGACCGCATCGTACATGCCGCGCAGTTCCTCTATGCTGACCCCGTCCGCGCCAATGGCGATATTACCGACGAAGCGCACCTCCTCGGTCAGTGCGGTCTTCTCATAGCGGCGACTGACCGCCTTCAGGCTTTGGTGATCAGGGGCGACGCCCGACCGGATCAGGCCGAACGGCGTCGGCAGGCGATCGATAATATCGATTCGCGCCGTATCGCCAAATGCCTTCTGCGCCGCTTCCGCCGTGTAATATCCCGCTGGCCCCGAACCGATAATCGCGACATGGATCACGCGCGCCCTCCCCTTTTTGGTCTGGAGAGACTAGAGGCTGTAACGGGACTGTAAAGCTGGGGAGGAATACCAATGCTGTCGATTATCGCCGCCGGAATGCTGATGATGACGCCGCCACCGCCAGCACCGCTTTCAAGTGCGCAGATCCTCGCGCATGAAGATACCATATGGCTGCGGCCGCACCCCGAAAATACCATCTATATGGACATGCCCACGGGCCGAGTGATCATCAGCCTGGGGCAGGAAATTGCGCCTCTCAACCGCGAACGCGTCAAGGAACTGGTCAGGGCGGGCGCGTTCAATGGCGCCGCGATCGACCGCGTACAGGAAAACTACGTCGTACAATGGAGCGCCAGGGAAGCAGATGGCGTGGAAGACATCGTCGGTGAGGTCGAGGGCGATCGCGGCGCAGTCGGCTCCCCGCGGCTGCTTCCCTTTGGCGACACCTACGCGCCGCAAGTCGGCTTCATCGGCCCTTTACCCGCCGCACAGGACGGCAAGCACGTCTGGCTGGCCCACTGCTATGCGATGGTCGGCGTCGGACGCGGTTACGGACTCGACAGCGGCAATGGCGCAGAACTCTATGTCGTCGTCGGTCAGGCACCGCGTCATCTTGATCGCAACATTACGCTGGTGGGCAAGGTCCTGATGGGCATGGAGCATTTGACCAGCCTGCCACGCGGCGACGGTGAGCTTGGCTTTTATACCGAGGATCAGGAGAAAGCCGGTATTGTCCGCGTCACGGTTGCCGCCGACCTGCCCGAGGATGAACGTAGCCATATCGAGTATATGTCGACGAGCGGCACCATGTGGGACCGCTGGCTGGAGGTGCGGGCGAACCGGGTCAATGATGGCTGGTTCACCCATAGCCACGGGGCGGTGGACCTCTGCAATATACCCGTTCCGGTACGCGAGGTTTCCGGCAAGGAGTAGGCATTGAGGAGAAACCCGCATGACCTACAGCGAAATCAAATATGACGTCGCCGACAGGATCGCGACGATCACGTTGCACCGCCCGGAGTCGATGAATGCCTTCACCGGCACCATGATGCTCGAAATGGTGGATGCGCTCGGCAGGGCGGACGCGGATGATGAGGTGCGTGCCATCATCGTCACCGGGGAGGGCGACCGCGCCTTCTGCGCCGGGGCAGACCTGTCACAGGGTGCGAAAACCTTCGACTATGACGCGCGTTCGGACAGGCCCGACAAGAAGGGCGGCTCTCCGGTCAGGGACGATGGCAGCATCGATTACAGTCATGAAGCGGTCCGCGATTCCGGCGGCCGTCTGACGCTCCGCATTTTTGAATGCGTGAAGCCCGTTATCGGGGCGATCAATGGTGCCGCCGTCGGGATTGGCGTCACGATGCAGCTGGCCATGGATATCCGCATCGCCAGCGAAAGCGCGCGGTTCGGCTTTGTCTTTGCGCGGCGCGGCATCGTGCCCGAGGCGGCGTCCGCATGGTTCCTGCCCCGTATCGTCGGTATCTCGAAAGCGCTGGAATGGTGTTATTCCGGACGTGTCTTCGATGCGGCGGAAGCGCATGCGGGCGGGCTGGTCAGCGAAGTTGTCGCGCCCACCGCGCTACAGTCCCGCGCGCGTGAAATCGCACGCGAGATCGCGGAAAACACCGCGCCGGTTTCCATTGCCCTTACCAGGCAGATGATGTGGCGCATGCTGGGCGCGGATCATCCGATGGAGGCGCACAGAATCGACAGCCGCGCGATTTACGCACGCGGCCGTCAGGCAGACGCCAAGGAAGGCATTATGAGCTTTCTGGAAAAGCGCGCGCCGGACTATCCGAACGAGGTGAGCGGCGACATGCCCGACTTCTACCCATGGTGGGATGAGCTCGACTACAGCTAGGCAAGGCGGGCTGACGAAAGCTGACAAGGGCTGGCCGGCCCCTGTTCGCCGACCTAGCCGCAGGCTAGGCATCGTATCATGAAGCGATCACGTCTTTATTGCTGCGCGGCGGCCATTTCCTTATTCGCGTGCGCGCCTCTGAACGCCGCGGACCATGCGCTGATCATCGGCGCGTCGACATTTGAAGATCCCCGCCTGTCGCCCTATGCGCTTCCTGGTGCGGAGAAAGATGCGCGCGCAATGTTCGAAGCGGCAAGCACGCTGCTGGGCGCGGATAGCGAGATCACGGTCCTCAGCGGCGCCGACGCGACGCTTGGCGCGGTACGGGCAGGCTTTGCGCGTCTGCAGGCCCGCGCGCGCAAAGGTGACCGCGTAATGATCTATATCAGCGCCCACGGCACGCAGATCCCCGCCCTTTCGGACATGAGCGAGCAGGACGGTCTCGACGAGATATTGCTGCTTGCCGACGCGCAGCCATGGGATAGGGATCGCCGCACCATCCCCGGCGGCCTGCGGGACGATGAACTCGGCGCGGTTCTGGCAGGGCTGCGCGCGCACGGCGTCAGCGTCTTTCTGGCGATCGACAGCTGTACGGCGGCGGGCACCTTGAGACGTGCGAAAACTTCGGAAACCCATATGAGGCCGCGTGCCCTGCCCGCCGCCGCCCTTGCGATCCCGCGCAGCACGCGGCGCGGAGCGTTGCCGGATAGCAGCGGGTTCGCCGACGCGCGCGCTTTTGCCGGGGGCGGCCAATTCGTGGCCTTCACTGCGGGGGCAAGCGGTACGGCGGCGTGGGATACCGATACGGGCGGCCTCTTTACAGGCGCGCTGGTCGCCGCAATACATGCTGGCGGCGACACATTTCATGATGTCGCCCGGACGATGGACAGCCACCGGCGCGCGCGTCCGCTTCGCGGTCCCGAACCTGCCCTGTCGGGTGATTTGGCCACCCCCTGGTTCTTCACCGCAGGCTCGCGCTCGCTGCTTGAAGGCGCGCAGGCGCTGCCACGCGTGGAACTGTCGGCCAGACTGACCCTGACCGGCCAACCGGATTGCGCGCGCGCGACGGATGCGCGCAGGGTCAGCACGAACGACCGCATATTGCCTCGACATTGCGACCGGGTGGACGTGCATCTGCAACAGGACGACATGGTCCGCGTGGATGCCTGGTATCTCGATACTGGCGGCCACTATACGCCGCTGACAGAGCCTGCGGGCTATTTGACCGGGCGAAGCGGCGCAGCGCCCCTGACATTCACGTTTATCACCAAGGACCCGGTCAGTGGATTGTCCATGGCACCGGGCGAGGAACTGCTCATCTTGTTCCGCCGTGCGCTGGGCAGTGACAGCCCCGACGCCGCACAGATTATTCGGTTTCAGGTTGAGCCCTAATTTGAAATGACCACGACCTCACTGGCGACGCTGCCGCTATTTGCCAGGCTGACATCATACCGCGCCGCTGTCGCGGTCCAGCGGCACATGGGATGATAGGTGCGCCTCGCTTCCTTGCAAATGGAGAGTTCGCCGTCGCGCACGTTCAGGTCTAGCGCCGCGTCGCCATCGCCGATCGCGGCAACGGTCACGGCCTGACGCTGTGATGGGGTAATTCGCCAGTTGAGCGTTTCACCGGCATCCAGCCGCCGGGTGAAGCGGAGCGGACCCGCGCCCATGGTGGAAGCCATGACGCCCTTTGGCCGGACCGCCAGCAATGTTTCGGCCATCCCGATTACGGGCGAGCCAGCGGCGGCATATGCCTTCGCTTCATTTGCCCATGCCGTGACGAGTGGGTCGCCTGCCGCGCCGACGGTCGGCACGATATCGCTGCCCTCGAGCGATCCGGGGCGAACACCGCTATCCTGCAGGACGCGCGCGGCCACCAGCAGCGCATAAGGGTCCTCGTCCTGCCGCGCGAGCTCTGCCAGCCGCATCGCCAACGCGATACGGCCCGCGGGACTATCCTCAAGAGCGATGGCTGTATCGGCGGCGGCACCGGCTGTGCCCGGCGGCGCAGCCGGTGCGCAGGCCTGCAACGAGAGGGCGGACATCGCCGCGAATGCGAGACACTTCTTCATATGGATATACCTACGCGTATCGGCGGCAGCCTGCCACCTGAACCAACCTGACATTTTCATACGCGGCCTTTCCAACCGCGCTCACCCGCGCCAGAACGAACACATGACAGGTCGAGACGAAGTGCAGATGGATGAGCGCTTTCGGGCGCTATTCGTGGATCGCAGCGCGCTACTCCTGGAGGACGAGCCCGCCGTCGCCGGCTATCTGGCGTCCGTCCTTTCCCGTAATGGCTTCACATCCGTCGATACGGTGGCGTCAGGTGAGGACGCCGTTCGCCATGCCGGTGCACGCACCTATGACGTTCTGATTCTGGACCGCATGACCGCCGGATTGGACGGCCTAGGCGCCTTGGCGCAGATCCGCGCGGGAGACGGGCCATCACGCCGTGCCCCCGCCCTGTTCCTGACGGCGCTCGGTTCGGAGCGGCACAAGATCGAGGGGCTTGCGGCGGGAAGCGACGACTATGCCGTGAAACCGCTGTCCGACGTTGAACTGCTTGCACGCGTTGCCGCTCTCCTTCGGCGGTTTGCCTGGGCAAAGGAGGCAGCCCCTGCCGGCCAGGACATGACGATCTCAATCGGTTCGCTGATACTCGATCCGGGAAAGATGACAGCCGAGCTTTGCGGCCACAATCTGGATCTGACGCCGCGCGAACATTCCATTCTGCAGCTTCTGGCGCGCAATGTCGGCCTGCCCGTCACCCGCACCATGCTGTGGTCGGAATGCTGGTCGAACTATAATTTCATGCCGGAAAACGCCGCGAATACGATTGATGTGCACATGTCCCGCCTTCGGAAAAAACTCGATCCGGCCTGCGATTGCCTGCCCGATGAACTTTGTCCAATCATTGTCTCGGTGCGCAGCCAGGGTCTCATGCTGCGTAATCTGGCGGATGACTAGCCAGACATGGCACCGCTGAAACTGCCCCTGAGGACAGGGCTGCTGCTTGCCCTGTTTTCCGCCCTCGCGCTTGGCATTTCGATCGGCGGCCTCGTCCTGGTGGACAGGGAGGCACGGCGGCTTGAGGCCGCGACCGGCGCCGCTCGAGACCTTGCCGAAATCGAAGCGAAGTTGCCCGGCGCGCTCGCCGACCCGCAATCGGGTCCGCTCGTTGCGAGCGCGCTTGCCGAAATCGGTCAACTGGCTGGCGAGACGCAGCAGCCTCGTTTTATCTTTCTGCGCGGCGCGGACGGTACGGTACGCGGCGAAACGGCGATCTGGCCCACGGACGCGCGCCCATATCAGGAAAAATATCAATTATTTACGGCGCGCGGAGTGCCGGCGGCGGGGGTTGCGCGGCGGCTGGGAGATGGCGCCGAACTTCTGATTGGCCGACCTGTGCCGGGCAGCGCGCCGGTGCGAACATCACTGACCATCTGGGGGCTTGCCGCGGCCGTGCTGCTGCTCGGTCTCAGCGCCGCGACAGGCATTACCATCAGCCGGCAAACCACACGCCGCATCGCGCGCATGAATGCGCTGTGCGAACGCGTGGAGGAGGGCGATGTCGATGCGCGCCTGCCCGAAGAGGCACCGGTTGATGAGCTGGAGCAGCTTGGGCGTCACATGAACCGGATGCTTGAAGAGCTGGCCCGGCGCCTGGATGCGCTGCGAAGCGCCTCCGATAATCTGGCGCACGACCTTCGCACGCCGCTCAGCCGTGTGCAGGGCCATTTGTCACGCGTCGAATCCCTGGCGCTGAAATCGGATAATGTCAGCGCCGCCGAAGAGGCTGCGCTCGCATCCATCGAACTGGACCGGCTAATGCGGGCGTTCAACGCGCTGCTGGACCTGAGGGAGATCGAAACCGAACCCACCAGCCCACCGCAATTTTTCGATCTCGCGCTTGTGATCGCTGACGCGGTCGAACTGCACGAGGCGGTCGCGGAGGATCAGAAAGGCGTCCGCATCGAAAGGAGGGTCGCGCCGTGCCGCATGCGCGGCCATGCCTCGCTGGTCCTGCGCGCGGTGGCGAACCTCGTCGACAATGCGGTAAAAGTCAGCCCCCGCGGCGCGGTAGTCCTTGTCGAGAGCGATTGCGATGCGCGCGAAGTCCGCATTCGCGTCATTGACGAAGGGCCCGGTTTTCCGTCCTTTTCGCGATCTCCATCAACGCTCGGCGGCCACGGCATCGGTCTCAGCATCGTCCGCGCCGTCGCCCGCAGGCACGGCGGCAGACTGGAAACGGCATCGGGTGCGACGGGGGCAACCGTCACGCTTATCCTACGCAAATAGGTTTGCGGGCGGTCCGTGACCGTTATTGATGATCATGGCCTGCACATGCGGCGCGGCGCCCACATTGTCCGGTGGACTCCAGGCCTTTCGCCATATCGTATGAAGGCAAAGGCGATGATGGTGGGCCCGGAGGGACTCGAACCCCCAACCTAGCCGTTATGAGCAGCCAGCTCTACCATTGAGCTACAGGCCCCACCGGGCGGCAGCGGTGTTACCCGGTGCCTTCCGCCCGAGGCGTGTTGCGCAGGCGGCTGGCGGAGTCAATTACCTCTTCGCAGCTGACAGGTTCCACACCGCACCGCCGTAAACGGCCAAGCACGGCGTCGAACCAGCCAAAGAACTTCGACAGGTCGCTGGCATCGCGTACATAAGGCGTGTGTCCAGGTTCAACGGACGGGGAATGAAAACTGATCGAGATGATCTGATTTCCCTCGTCGATCATCTGCTGAACGGCATCGACCGCTTCATCGGCAGGTATCCCCTCCGGCGTCAGGGCGATGCGGCTGAGCAGGCGGCCGCGTGACAGGAACCCGTTCAGGTGCGGGACCCGGTTTGCCATGCGAAAAGCGGCTTCCCCAAAACCCCGCAGACCGCCTGTGAAGGCGCTCGACAGGGGCAGCTCCAGCAGGCGCTGCTCCGGCCCGGTCCAGTAAGGCATCGGTTCGATACCCCGGAAGCTCGGTCCGCCGCTGTCGCTATAGTCAAAAAACGGCCGTACCGAGACGTCCAGGCGGAAGCCAAGTTCATCGAGCAGCGCTTCGGTATTCGGCCCGACGCCGTAGCGTCCGGCGCGATAAACCAGAGGACGATTGCCGAAGCCCTTTTCAATCGCATCGCTCAGCGCCTCGATCTTTGCGCGTTCGACCGCCTTTGGCAGGTTGCCGGGGAAGCTGTTCTTTTCGACGACTTTTTCGATAAAGGGCGGATTGACCCATGGGTGGAGCTGCGCGCCAATGGTCGCGCCGCCATCCTCCTGAAATCCGCTGAGGACTTCGATGGCGTCGGGGTCTGTCGCCACGGGATAGTCAACCAGATAGGCCGGCTTCGCCCCGTAACTGCGCATCAGATTGTGAATTTCGGGCAGCGCCCTTACCGCCTTTACATCGGTGGCGTCACGGCGGCGCGGCTGAGACCAGTCAAATTCCTCTTCGGTATCGACGAAGATCAGGAAACGCTGCCCGAACGTGTCCGGGAAGCGAATATATTGTTCCGCGCGCGGTGCAAACATGCGGTGGTTATATGGCGGCATCGGTTAATGGACTACCGTGTTATTTCGCGGATCGCGAAAACCGGTGAAAACAGGCGATTGATAATATCAACCAGCTTCGTCGGGCGATTCGCGGCGGCCGATGCGACGTAGATCAGGTCGTCATCGCGCATCTGGAAACGCTGGGCGAGGAAATAGCCTGACGGCCGGAGCAGATCGACGCTGTAGATCGTCGGGCGCTCGGGATCATCGCGAAAGACGAAAACCGCGCTGGGATCGGCCAGATTTTCGGCTGGGCCGCCTGCCCGTGCAACCGCCTCTGCCAGCGTCACCGTCGGCGCTTCGAAACGGATTTCACGCACGCTGTTAAGCGCGCCAAAGGCCGTGATCGTACGAATATAGGGCACGAGTTCGATTCGGTCACCGGGCTGCAGCAACAGGTCGGCGGCGCTGCCGCTTTCAATCGCCATCAACGGCAATTCCACCATCCGGCCATCCCTGCGGAAGCGCAGCGCCACATCCTGCGGAGCGGCGGCAGGACCGCCCATCAGCACCAGCGCATCGAGCAACCGCTCGTTCGCCGCGCTCAGGTCAAAGCGGCCCTGACGGTTGACGAGTCCACCGAACAGCACAGAATTCGTTAGATTGCGGACGACCTGAACCTGCACCTGCGGCTGCTGGCTAAGCCCGCGATAGGCGCGTTCGATCCGTGTTGCCGCCTCCACAGGCGTAAGTCCGGCGATCGCGACATCACCAGCAAATGGCAAAGTAACGCGGCCGTCCCGCTGCACCTCCAGCGCGCTGATCTTGTTGGCGCGCGCAGACGCGTCGAACATGCTACCGCCGCCAGGCCGCATCTGTATATTGGAAGAGAACAGGGCCGCGCCCACTTCGTACAGCAGGACATCCACCATGTCGCCCGCGCCGATTCGCCGATTGTCCACGGCCGGCCGAGCGAGCGCCGCAAGATCGGCCGCACCGCTGCGCGGCATCGCCATTGCACTTACATTCCGCGCCGTAAGTTCAACGATCTGATACCCGATGGCGGCGGCGGCCTGTTTCTCGGTCAGGATTTCATTCGCCGTGGGACCGCGCGTGGGCAGGGTCGAACACGCCGTTATCAAGAACGACAGGGCGGCAATACTCAGAAGGCGCACGAACATGGTCTTTCCCCTCCCTCAAGCGTAAAGCGTAGCCACCATGATTCGGCTACAGAATGTCACGAAGAGCTACAAGCTAAAGGGTTTCACCAAGCCCGTACTGCACGGCGTCGACCTGCTGATCCAGCCCGGCGACAGCATCGGCATCATGGGCGCGAATGGCGCAGGAAAATCCACGCTGATGCGGATCTTGGGCGGCGTCGAACGACCGACCGGCGGGCATATTCATCGCGGTATGAGTACCAGCTGGCCGCTTGGCTATGGCTCCTGCTTCCAAAGCAGCCTCACGGGCGCCGACAATGCGCGTTTCATCGCGCGCATCTATCGCCGCGATCCCGGCGCACTGATCCGGTTCGTCGAAGAGTTTGCCGAACTGGGTCCGTTCCTGCGTCAGCCGGTCAGAACCTATTCCGCAGGCATGAATGCCCGTCTGGCGTTCGGCATCAGCCTGGCCATCGATTTCGACTGCTATCTGGTCGACGAAATCACGGCGGCGGGCGATGCCCGGTTCCGCGAACGCAGCCATGCCGCGCTGAGCGAACGGGCTGAGAACCGGACGCTTGTCATGGTCAGCCATGATCCCGGTACGCTGAGCACCTACTGCCGCACCGGCGCGGTTCTGGAACATGGCCGTCTTGTGCTGTTCGACAGCGTTGAAGAGGCCGTGATCCGTCATATGGAATTGCAGGCGGCGTGAGCAGCGCCTGGTAGATGGTCTCAACAATGAAGACTCGCGATTCCGCGTGAACACGGTGACATCTTAAACTCGCTTCTTAATGCCGACGCCCTGAATCTCATCATCCCGAGCGAAGTCGAGGGATGATGCGGACCTGCGTTTGACTGAGGTTCGAGATGACGGCTCACGAGCGGATGGAGGCGTCCTGCCTCTCCTCAAAGGGCAGCGACTTTACCATGGCGTCAAGGTCGATCAGCCGCGCCAGCAAATCGTCAAGCCTGTCCAGCGGCCAGCTATTCGGGCCGTCGGATAAGGCCGTATCGGGGTCCGGATGGGTTTCCATGAAGAGGCCGCTGATACCGGCGGCGACGGCGGCGCGCGCCAGCACCGGTACGGCGGAGCGGTCCCCGCCGCTCTTCGCCCCCTGCCCGCCGGGCCGCTGCGCCGAATGCGTCGCGTCGAAAATCACCGGACAACCCGTCTCGCGCATGTTCGCGAGGCTTCGCATGTCCACCACCAGATTATGATAGCCAAACGCCGTTCCGCGCTCCGTCAGCAGGATGGGCGCGTGGTCCGTGGCGGCGGCGGCCCGTGCCTTTGCAATCATGGGCAATGTGTCGGCGGGCGCCATGAACTGCGCCTTCTTGATGTTGACCGGCAGGCCGGTTTCGACGGCAGCGGCGATCAGGTCGCTCTGACGGGACAGAAACGCCGGAATCTGCAATATATCGGCGATGTCCGCCACTTCGGCGACCTGCGCCGTCTCGTGCACATCGGTGAGAAGCGGCAAGCCGGTCTCTGCACGCACCTTGTCCAATATGCGGAGACCTTCCGCCATGCCAGGGCCGCGGTAGGAATCGTGCGCCGTACGATTCGCCTTGTCGAAGCTGGATTTGTAGATCAGCAGTACATCGCGTTTCCGGGCAATCCCGGCCAGCGCCTCACCCGTGCGCAGCGCCATGTCCTCGCTTTCGATCACGCAGGGACCGGCAATCAGGAAGAGCGGCCGGTCGATGCCGACGTCATGCCCGCACAATCGCATCAGGACATGCCCTGGGCAGCCAGTGCCGCCTCCACAATGGACACGTCTTCGGGATTGTTGACCTCCCAGAAGGCGCCGGGCGCGTCGATCTCAACTGCGTCGACGCGCATGCCAGCATGCAGAAAGCGTAGCTGCTCAAGCCCCTCGGCGCGCTCCGCTGATGACATGGTGAGGCCAGGATAGGCCATCAGCGCCTCTCGCCGATAGGCATAGACGCCAAGGTGAAGGTAGATCGGTATTTCCTTATCGCGCTCAACGCCAAAGGGAAGCAGATGCTTGGAAAAATACAGCGCCCGTCCCTCCGCATCGGCGAGGACGCAGGTACCGCCGACGCGCCCCTCCGCCGCGTCGGCGATCAGGCGCGCGCGTACGTCGTCGCGCGCCCTGAACATCGGCGTGGACATGCACGCCTTCGGCCGATCGCGCAGTCTATCCAATAAGGCCGGTATCGCACCGCGCGGCGTCAGCGGCGAGTCGCCCTGTAAATTCACGATCATGTCAGCATGCGGCAGCAGCGCCAGCGCGGCGGCGCACCGCTCGGTGCCGTTGCGGCAATCCGCGGGCGTCATCAACACGTCGGCGCCAAATGCGCGCGCCGCATCGGCGATGCGCGTGTCGTCGGTCACCACATGGACGTCAGCATCGTCCGCCGAGGCACACGCAGCCTCCCATGTCCGCTGGATCAATGATTTACCTGAACCGTCAGCCCCGGAAAGCATCGCCAGCGGCTTCCCCGGGAAACGCTGTGACTGGTAGCGCGCCGGGATCAGGATACAGGTAGAGATCGCGCGACCTTTCGTTCATCAACGCCCGGACATATGGCCATTACTCCCGAAACGCCCGCTGCTGAAGCCGCGTGATGGGCCGCAGGATATAACTCCCCACGCTGCGCTTCTCACCGATCAGGCTGACGTCCGCAGTCATGCCGGGTCCGATGGGCAGCTGATTGCCCGCCTTGTCGGTAATTGCTTCCGCATCAGTGGCGACGCGCACCTCGTAAAAGCTCTCCCCCGTGCGCTCGTCGAGCGTGGTATCGGGGCTGATCGTTATAACCTTGCCGTCCATGCCGCCATAGACCGTCGGGTCATAAGCGGTGATGTTCACCTTGGCGTCCTGCCCGATCGCCACCCAGCCAATATCCTTGGTCTGGATCCGGGCCATGATCATCAGCGCATCATCGGTGGGCACCATTTCGACGAGCGGCTCGCCCGGCGACACCGAACCGCCCACAGTCGTTTTCAGCACGCGATTGATGCGGCCATCCAGCGGCGCGCGCACGATCGTTCTGTCGACACGTCCCTGTAGCGCCGACGTCGTCTGACGCATCGCACCGAACTCGCTTTGTACCGCGGCAAGCTCGTTGGCAGCGCGGGCGCGCCAGTCCTGACGCTGCTGGTTCAGGCTCGCACGGGCCTCGACAACGCCCGATCGCGCGCGGGTGACACCGGCGCTGGCTGCCGCGACGTCCGATTGCGCCACGGCGGCACGGCTTTCCGCCTGGATCAGCGACAAACGGGGTTCGATACCGCGCTCGACAAGCGGGCGCAGGATATCAAGCTCCCTGCGGGCCGCATCGGCCGCGCTTTCACGCGCATTCAGCGCCGCTTCGGCCTCGGCAACGGCGCGCTCGGACTGGTTCACACGCGCAGCAGCGGCGTTGGTGAGACTGGCAAGGTCGGCCATGCGGCTCGCATAAAGTGCGCGCTCAATTTCCACCTGCCCTTGCAGCGACGGCCCGCCGCCGCCGGGGAATACAGGCCTGCGTCCCGCGACTTCACCCTCAAGTCGCGCAATTTTCGCACGCAAGGCTTCGACGGAAATGCGGTTGGACCCAAACGCCGCGCCTGTCTCCGTACCATCCAGAGTGATGAGCGGATCACCTTTCTGGACAATATCACCGGCGCGCACATGTATCGTGTCGACGATCCCGCCCTCAAGGTTGGAAACGGTCTGCAATTGCTGCGACGGCACGACGCGCCCCTGCCCGCGCACGGTCACATCAAGCTCGGTCAGCGCGGCCCAGATCACGAAGATCACCACAACGCCGACGATGACGAACAACAGCCAGTTGGCCGCTGACTTGGGTTTTACACGCGAAACGCGGTCTTCCAGACGATCCGCGGACATCAGCTTGTCATCCGCGTTGTGACGAGGCCCTGATCAGCGCCGACCGGTTTTGCCTTCGTCGCGGCGGCCTGGTTCTGCGCCTCCCGCGCGGAGGCGGCGGCGCCCTGTTTTTGCAGCAATTCCATGACTTTTTCTTTCGGCCCGTCGGCAATCACCTTGCCGCGGTCCATCAGGATGATGCGGTCGACCAGTTTCAGAAATGGCGGCCGGTGCGTGATGACGATCGTCGTCTTCCCGGCAAGTTCCTTGTCGAGGCGCTGGAGTACCTGCGCCTCTGTCTGCGCGTCCATCTGGCTGGACGGTTCGTCGAGGAGAAGCACGCCCGGCGAACCGGCGAGCGCACGCGCGAGACCAATCGACTGGCGCTGTCCGCCGGACAGTCCTTCGCCGCGATCGGCAAGCCGGCGGTCATAGCCATTGGTGACGTGCTGCATGAAGCCATGCGTCCCCGCCAGCTTCGCCGCGCGCAGCATTTCCTCGTCGTCGATACCCGCCCGGCCGAGCGTGATATTGTCCCGCACCGTGCCGGACAACAGCACGGTTTCCTGCATTGTCGAGCCGATTTTCATCCGCAGCGTCTCCGGATCGATCTGGCGCACATCAAGGCCGTCGATCAGGACGGTTCCGTCCTCGGGTTCGTACAGGCCCAGCACAAGCTTGGCGATGGTCGACTTGCCCGAACCGACCCGGCCAAGAACAGCGACATGCTCGCCCTGCCTGATCGAGAAACTGACAGCATCCAGCGCCTTGTCCGCGGTATCCGGATATTTGAAACTGACATTGCGAAACTCGATTTCACCCTTGGGGTTGGCCAGTTTCAGCGCTTCACCAGCCGGCCCCTCCCGCGGCGTATTCATCAGGCCGTTGATCTGGCGATAGGCGGCGCGTGTCGTCGTCAGGCGGGACAGCAGGTTCGCGATCTGCGCCAATGGCGCAACCGCACGGCCCGCCAGAATTGAACAGGCGATCAAACCGCCCATGGAGAGACTGTTGCTGGCGATCTGGCCCACGCCAACAATGACAACGCCCGCATAGCTGATCATCTGCGCTGACTGGCTGAGGGTCACGCCGATATTGGCGATCAGCCGCTGCCGCAGCGAGGTATCGGCATGCTCGTCAAGCGCGTCCGCCCAGCGGCCACTGAGCATGTTGCCCGCGCCCGCGACCTTCACCGTTTCCAGCCCGCCGATGGTTTCCACCAGAACGGTCTGCTTCAGCAGGCCCTGTCCCATGCCCTTCGCGCTGAGGCGGTCCATCGCCGGATGCGTCAGATAACCAACAAGGATCACCAGCGGCACCATGGCCGCGGGGATGAAAACGACCGGCCCGCCAATAACGGCAATCACCGCCAGCGTCAGAAAGATGAAGGGGACATCGACAATCGCCGTCACCGTCGCGCTGGCGAAGAAATCGCGCAGCGTCTCAAGCTCCCGCAGCAGACCCGCCAAGGCGCCCGTCGATCCGCGTTTCGCATCGAGACGCACGCTCAGCAACTGCCTGAAAACCCGTCCGCCAATATCACGGTCAATGCTCGCCCCGGCCAGGTCGGTGAAATACCCGCGCAGCATCTTCAGGACGAAATCGAAAAAGATGACGATGCCAAGGCCGATGGACAGCGCAATCAGCGATTCCACCGCATTGTTCGGCACGACGCGGTCATAGACCACCATGGTGAACAGACTGGAGGCGAGCGCAAAAATATTAATGAACAGAGCCGCCAGGGCGACCTTGTAATAAACTGGCCGGTTTTCCCGAATCGGATCCATCAACCAGGCGGCAAAGCGTGGCGGCTTTCCCTTGAATTCCATCTCGCGCGTTTGCGCGCCCATCGTCTTCACTGCAAATTCCCCTGGGCATCGACACCGAGCGCGTCGAGCAAACGACCGGTCCTTGCGAGTAGCACATAATGCGCCGCGTCACGCTCGGTCAGCGCCTGAATATAACGGCCCGCGACCGAAAAAAAATTATCTTCGGCCTGTAGCACATCAAACAGATCACCGCGTGCGAATGCGAACCGTTCGGCAATGACATCACGTGTTCTGCGACTCGCGACATAATTTGTTTCCAAAGCAGCCAGCTGTGCCTCAAGCGCATCAACATCTGCCCAGGCGATGGCCGCTTCTCTTGCGGCTTCCTCCTCGACGGCGTCCGCGCGCGCGCGCTGGGCCAAAGCGCGCGCCTTTTCCGCATCCGCACGGGCGAAATTCCCGGCGAAGAACCGCTGCCGCAGGTTTACCGTCGCCCTGACATCATAGTCGGCACCCGCATCATTATCGAACACGCCGTAGCGTCCACCCTCTATTCCGGCAGAAACTGTCGGCAGATTGGATTTGCCAACGGCCCGGCTGTCGTCCCGACTCGCTTCGGCCTCTTCACGAGCGGCCTCCACCCCCGGCGCATTGCGGCCAAGGAACTGCGCCATATCCTTCGTGATCGACGGCACGTCCGGCGTGGGCGCACGGCGCGTCCCGGCGGGCGGCGGTGTCCCGATCAGTTCGGTGTAGCGCGCTTCGGCATTGGCGACGAGGCGGCGATATTGCGCCAGACTGGCCCCCGTGGACGCCAGCGAGGAATCCACGCGCGCCAGATCACCTTCGGCATTCACGCCCTGTTCGATGCGCTCCTCAATGGCATTGCGAAATCCCTGCTGGTTCAGCAGGAATCCCTCCGACAGCGTCACGAGCGCGCGATAGGCAAAAACATCATACCATGCCGATACCGCGGCCAACGCCGTCCGCTCAGCCGTCGCATCGGTTTCAAGTGCCGCCGCGGTCAACCGGTGCTTCGCCGCCTCGATCCGCGCCGACGACGCACCGAAGTCCAGAATTGTCTGCTGTACCGAGAAGGTCGCGTCCAGCCGCCCACGTGAACGCGCACGCTCGACCAGATTATCGGGATCATTACTGAAATTCCGCGCGAGGCTTTGTCGGCCGGAAACGCCGATTTCCACGTCGGGGATCAGACCCATTCTCGCCGCGCGGCGATTCGCCTTCGCCTCCGCCAGATACGCCTCAGCCTCGGCGACACGTGGATTGCGCGCGATTGCCGATGCGATGACGGTCCGAAATGCAACCTTTTCCTCTTCTTCACGGGACAGTTCGATGAGCGGATCGTTTTCCGCGGTGATTGCCATTGGATCGCCGGACGCGACCGGCAATTCCGCGCGTGCCCAGACATGAGATGCGAAAAGCAGAAGGGATGCCGCGCATAACAGCTTGCGATAGGGCATGATGTGTCTCGGGATCCTCAATCAGGCAAAATATCGTCGCCGGCCGCATTGCCTTACTCCAGCGAACGTCCGGCAACAAATCCCTCACACATGATGGTTAATTTTTTCGCAACACAGATAGCCAGTGACGGGCGGCAGGCTGCCCTCTGGCTTCGGCAAGACGAGCAATGTCGTCGGTAAACGCAAGGCCGGCAACGCCATTTTCGCACCAGATGACGATCGCGGGACGCCTGCCCATGCGAACACTCGTATAAACCAGGTCTTCGGCTTCGCTTAAGGCAAGGGCGGTTTCGACGCACACGCCGGTTTGGGACACGTCGATAACACGGGCATTGCTCGGCTTACCGTCGCGGATGAGAGCGGCCAGATGATTGGCATCGGCGCGTGGCTGGGCACGCGGTTCATCGGTCGGACGAAAAGTGACGTTCGTCATAGCGGCCAGGCTACAGCCGGGGCGTCAAGTGAGAACCGGGGAAGGCCGGTGGCCGCAGATAGACGGCCGGGACGCCGACTAGCAGAAATGAAAGCGGATTCCCGAATGTCCTCAGCACATTTTCCTCCATAATACATTTCAGCCCAGCCAATGTCATCCGTACCACCCAGCCTGGTCCGCCCAGCACTCACCTGCTCGTCACCGCGATGGTTGCGACGCCCTGGCGCACCGACTGCCGCTTACCAATGTTGCGCAATGCCTTGCGCAGCAGCACCGGCGGCCATGTGCGTGCGATATATCGACCGATAATCCTTCAATTTGCTTATCGCCGTAGTTCCCATCTCCTGACACCGGTCATGCCGGGCGCTGCCGCATCGCTTCGCGATGGACAGCACCGCCCCGTTTCCGGCATGACCGCCACCATGCCACAGCCCATCCTTTCCGTTCGCATAGAGCGTTTCCCGACCGACGGCGCATTCACGATTTCGCGCGGTGCCAAGACCCATGTGGACGTCGTGGTCGCTGAAATCACCATCGGGAATATCGTCGGCCGCGGTGAAGCCACGCCCATTTATTATCGCGGCGAGACCGCCGAGGGCGTCGCGACCGACCTGTTTCAGCTGGCAACCGCTGTCGCAGGCGGGATCACGCGGGAAGACCTGCTGAAAACACTGCCCGCAGGCGCCGCGCGCAACGCGCTCGATGCGGCACTGTGGGATACCGAGGCAAAGCTGACCGGCCGCCGCGTCTGGGAGCGCATCGGCCTCCCGAAACCTGCGCCGATCCTGACTGCCTATACAATCAGTGTCGGCGAACCCGAAGTCATGGCCGCCGCGGCGCGCATGGCGTCGGCCCGCGAACTCCTGAAAGTCAAAATGGCCGGCGAAGGCGATGAGGAGCGCATCGCCGCCGTCCGCGCCGCCGCGCCGCACACTCGTCTCATCGTCGATGCGAATGAGGCATGGGGTGATCTTGATATCGAAAGAATGGCGGCGGCGCTGGCCGTCCACCGCGTCGAACTCATCGAACAGCCGCTGCCAGCGGGCCGCGACGCCGAACTGGAACATGTGCGCGCCGCCGTGCCCTTTTGCGCCGATGAGAGCGTGCATGACCTCGCCAGCCTCGATAGCTGTCTTGGCCATTATGACTTCATCAACGTCAAGCTCGACAAATCAGGCGGCCTGACGGAAGCGTTGCGGCTGATCGAGGCGGCGCGCGCGGCTGGCATCGGCATTATGACAGGGTGCATGCTGTCGACGTCCCTTGGCATCGCACCCGCCTTCTACGCCGCCATGCAGGGCCAGTTCGCCGACCTCGACGGACCGCTCCTGCTGGCGAGAGATCGTCAACACGCGCTCACTTTCGAAGGATCGGACGTGCTGCCACCGACGGCGGAGCTATGGGGCTAGCCTGTTCATCGAACTGTCTGGCTGGGGCGGCAGGATTCGAACCTGCGAATGGCGGCATCAAAAGCCGCTGCCTTACCACTTGGCGACGCCCCAACATCTGACATGCCCGAATCCCGCTACGGCAGGGATTTGGAAGGGCGCATGTAATAGAAGCGTTCGCAGATGCAAAGGGCGGGTTGCCGCATGGCCGCGTGGCCGCTACCTCGCACCCGCGATTAACTTTGGAGAATGCAGCGCATGACCTATCTGGTAACCGGAGCCGCAGGGTTCATCGGCTATCACCTGTCCGACCGGCTTTTGTCGCGCGGCGAGACTGTCGTGGGCATCGACAATGTGAACGATTATTATTCCACGAAGTTGAAACGTGACCGCATTGCCGACCTGCAGCGCCGCCACAATGGCTTCACCTTTCTTGAAGTCGATTTCGCCGACCAGGACGCGCTCACAGAAGCGCTGAAGGGGCATAAGCCAACGCACGTGGCCCATCTGGGTGCGCAGGCCGGGGTCCGCTATTCCATAGAAAATCCGCACGCCTATGTGCAGTCGAATCTGGTTGGACATATCAACCTTTTGGAATATTGCCGTCATTCCGACAGCGTGGAGAATCTGGTCTACGCTTCGTCCTCTTCGGTTTATGGCAGCAATACCAACCTGCCCTTCAGTGTCGATGACCGTGTCGACCGGCCCATCAGCCTTTATGCCGCGACGAAGAAGGCAGATGAGCTGATGAGCGAAACCTATTCGCATCTGTACCGCCTGCCCCAAACGGGCCTGCGCTTTTTCACCGTATACGGTCCCTGGGGACGCCCCGACATGGCCATGTGGCTGTTCACAAAGGCCATTCTGGAAGGCAGGCCGATCAATGTCTTCGGCGAGGGCAATATGCAGCGCGACTTCACCTATATTGACGACATCGTCTCCGGTGTCGTTGCATGCCTCGACAATACGCCGCCCGATGATGGCCAGCCGAAGGCGGGGGGCTCGGTTAACCCGCATCGACTGTACAATATCGGCAATCACCGTTCCGAAGAACTTGGCCACATGATCTCGCTGATCGAGAAGGCTGTCGGCAAGGAAGCCGAGAAGATCATGATGCCGATGCAGCCTGGCGACGTGCGCGCGACCTATGCCGATATCGACGCGATCTCGGGCGATCTTGGCTACGAACCGACCACGACCATAGACGAGGGCGTCCCCAGGTTCGTCGACTGGTACATGCGTTATCACGGTCTGAGATGAACTATTTGCTGTGGGGCATATTCGGACCGGCGGGATGGCCCGTCTGGTGCTTCATGGCGGGAACATATGCGCTGTTTACGTGGCGCGAGCGTCTGGCAAAATTTCTGACGGGTCTTGGAACACTGCTCGCCATCGGCCTGCTGTTCCTGCCGACGGGGCCTTATCTGGTGCTTTCGCTGGAAGAGCAGTTTGCGTGGGAGCTGCCGGAACAGGCACCCGACAATATCCTGATGCTGACTGGCGGGGAACATATTCGTGCGTCGGCTCGAACCGGCCGCGTCGAGACCGGCTTTCACGGCGACCGGCTGTCCGCCACGCTCGAACTGGCGAAGATGTATCCGGGTGCGAAAATCTGGGTGGCCGGGTTCGGCGAAGACGGGGTTCACCCTGCCAGCGATACCGATATCACGTCACGCTACTGGCAGATCGGCGGCGTCCCGGCAGACCGGATTACCGAGGTTGAGGGCACCGGCGACACCTGTCAGAATCTCACCGGCTATTCAGCGCAGGAACCGACAGGCAGCACGCTTCTCGTGACATCCGGTTTCCACATGCCAAGATCAATGGCATGCGCGGCCGCCGCGGGCATGGACGTCATTCCCTACCCTGTTGATGCGCAGACGGGGCTGCCGATCCGGTGGGCGCCGAATATTGCGAACAACGCCTATCAGTTGAGCATTGGCGTGCACGAATATGTCGGTCTGCTCTGGTACCGGCTGCGCGGCAGGCTTTAGCGTTTTTTCCTACGCACCCTCAGAGCTGCCAGCGGCGGAAGTCGCCCTGAATATCGCGTTCACGCCATGCCCCCTTGATATCGGCCAGCAGGCCGCCTGGTTTCACCAGGTCGTTGAGCTTGGCGTCGTCCAAATTGACATATTCGTCATGGGCAACAGCCATGACAACAGCGTCATATTTTCGTCCATCAAGCGCGCCTGAGTCCAGCGTCAGGCCATATTCCTCTTCCGCCTCCGCTGGATCAGCCAGCGGATCGTGTACCGTTACATTGTGACCCAGCCACTTCAGCCGGTCGATCACGTCGACGACTTTCGAGTTTCTGAGATCCGGCACGCCTTCCTTGAAGGTTAGCCCAAGGACAAGAACATTCCCTGCCTTCAGCAAATGATCATGAACGCGGTCGGCGACGAAAGCGCCCATACCATCGTTGATGGATCGTCCCGCAAGAATAACGCGCGGGAGATGACCGAGTTGCTGTGCCTTATAGCTTAGATAATAAGGGTCGACGCCGATGCAGTGACCGCCGACCAGGCCCGGCGAGAACTTCAGAAAGTTCCACTTCGTCCCCGCAGCATCCAGCACATCATGCACAGACAAGTCCATCTTTTGAAAGATGACCGCGATCTCGTTCATGAACGCGATGTTGATATCGCGCTGGGCGTTCTCGATGACCTTCGCGGCTTCCGCTGCCTTGATCGAGGCGGCCAGGAAGGTACCGCCAGACGTGACCTGACCATACATTTCACACAGCATATTGCCGATCTCCGCATTCTCGCCGGAGACGACCTTCATAATCTTGTCGACGGTATGCACCTTGTCGCCCGGATTGATACGTTCGGGTGAGTAGCCAAGGAAAAAATGCGTCCCCTGTTTCAACCCTGAAACGTCCTCGATCAGCGGACCGCAAATTTCCTCGGTAACGCCGGGATACACCGTGCTCTCGTACACAATCGTGCGGACCTTCCGGTCATCAAGCACACCGGCGAGGGCCCGCGTGGCGCCGCGGACCGGGCCGAGATCCGGCTGATTCGCGGCATCGACCGGGGTCGGCACGGTGACGATCAGAATGTCTGCATCAGCCGCGTCCGACATGCTTTCCGAATAGGCCAGCTTGCTCGCCTGCAGGGGGCCATCGGCAACCTCACCGGTCGAATCGTGGCCCCCCTTCAGCGCAGCCACCCGCGCGGCGTTCACGTCAATTCCGATCGTATCGAAGTGCTTCGCCAGCTGCACGGCGAGCGGAAGACCGACATAGCCGAGGCCAATCACGGCGATTTTTGATTCCGGCGACAGCTTGGTCACGGGGGGTGTCCTTTCAGGTTGATTCGCTAAGCCGCTTAGGCAGAAAAAGTTTAATTCCGGTCAGCAACAATAAGGGTGGTGGCGATTGCCTGCGCGATACCGCCAAATATGCCAGTGATGGTCTGTGCGATCTCCAGGCCGAGAAGCGGGGTCAGGTCTTTCGGTACGATGACCGTCGACCCCGGCGGGAGGACGACATCCGACCGCCGCCAGAAACTGCGCCGCGTTGGCTGCGCCGTTCCGTTCGGATAGACGACAAAAATACGCGATTTGTCGGTATTTCCAGCGGTACCGCCGGCCTCACTGACATATTCGTCAACCGATTTGCCGGCCTGGAACTGAAGCGCGCCTGGACTGAGAACACTGCCAAAAACGTAAACCGCCGTGGGCTGGTTGGGGACATGCAGGGCATCGCCGCCCTCCAGCAGCGGGTCGAGATCGGGGCGGGCCCTGAGGGCCAAGGGGTCCGCCTCGACGACCATGCGCCCCGGCATGTCTGTCTTCGACATGGAATCGATAATTTGCGATACAGCGCCGACCGCCTCCGCATCGACCTCATCGCGCGCGGCGAGCGCGAGCACGGTTTCACGCAGCTGGCGCGCGGTCCTTGCCTGCGCTGCTTGCTGCGCGTCCCGTACGCTTTGCCGCGTCAGGACCGCGCCATATGGATACGCATTCTGCGTATAGCCTCCTGCCCTTGCGATCAGCTGTGACAACCGCTCGCCTGGGCGTATCGCATAGAGACCGGGGCTAACAAATTCTCCTGTCAGCAATACAGTTCCATCTTCCGAATTCCGAAGCGGTGCCGTTACGCGCAATTCGTCACCGGGTCCGACGATTATGTTCGCCAGCCCGGAAACGTCGCCGCCAGCGGGCAACGCAAATCGGTCAAACTGGTCGCCGCGCACAACCTCAATCGTGCCGTCCCTGACAGCGGCCAGGACACCGTTCGCAGCGGCAATGACTGTTGCGGCAGACTCGTTATTCGCGACAGGATAAGCGCCCGGGCGCCGTACCGAGCCGCCAATGCTCACGGATTGTTCGAGCACGAACGTAAGCAGTTCCACATTCTCCAGGAACACTTCGGGACATGGGCTTTCGATATCCTGTTCGGGCATATTTTCGAGCGCGCCATCATTGCCCGCAAGCAGCTGGCCGGTCGCCACGACTTCGGATGTCTCACTGTAGAAATTGTTACGCAGCAGGGCATTAAACCGGGGTGACTGCGTATCGGAAACAAGATCGCGCAAATCCTCAAGAACGGGGCATTCCGCGTGTTGGCCGCCGGCGAGAATTTCCCGTACCGAGGTGCTGTTCAGAAAGGAAATATCATCCCTGCTGAATATAATCAGCCGGTCTTCGGCGCGGAGAGGCACGGGAGATGTGCCGTCCAGCGCGGACAGCAGATCGACGGCTTCAAACTCCTGCAGCCCGCTTGTCAGGCTGCGACGGCGAAGGACGGCCATCGGCAGATAGGTACCGAGCCGAAGTTCCTGCGATGAGCCGATAAGATCAGCGACGGTCCCCGCCGCGCCAAGGGGCCTGGGTCCGGGATTGCTGACAAAACCGGCGAGCGAAACGCGGTTCTGTTTGCCGCCCGTACTGCCGCCGAGAATCAAGACGCCGTCACCTGCGCGCAGCCGGGAGTTCGGGCCATCGAGCGAAACGAAATTTTCCTGGCCATCATCCTCGATGCGGCTGACCGAGACGCGATAACCACGCGGCGGAACGGCGCCGCCAGCATAGGCCAATACATCGCCAAGCGTGGTATTGCCGCGAATCTCGTAAATCCCTGGCCGCGCGACGCCGCCGCTAATGGCGACGGTATCGCCGATGACGGGCACGATGATCCTGTCGCCGTCCTGAACGCCGGCGGACGAAGGTGTCCCAATGCCGAGCAGGCCATAGAGATCGACCGTCCGCGCTGCGCCGCGCCGATATAATTTCACATTGCGCAGCGTACCGCTTTTACGAATGCCGCCTGCCCGCGCGATGACCGACGCAATGTCGGCCATGGATGTCACCTGATACTGTCCCGGCCTTGCGACCTCACCGCCTACCAATACCGTGATCGAGCGGACGCCGCCAAGCGAGACATAGACATCCGTTCCAAGAAGATTGCGCCTAGTCGCACCGGCGATCTGCCGGCGGACGTTGCCGAGCGTGCGGCCCGCCGCCTGAAGCGGGGGCAGCGAAGCGACGATCAGCCGTCCATCCCGCGCGACGCGGGCTGTATTGCTGCTGCTCGTCGCGCCGGAAAACGTGACGAGGAGTTCATCACCAACGCCAAGCACGTACGAGTCGCCGACCTCGCCGGTTATCGGGGTCAGCTCTCCGGGTGCCGACTGGAAGAGATCGTAGCCGAATTGCCGAAGAGTTTCCGACGCGAGGCGCTCACGATATTCCTCTTCGAGGATCGATACCGGCAGAAGCGCGTCCAATTGCTGGCGCGAACGCGCCCTGCGAACTTCCAGTTCCTCAAGCGTTGGTTCGCCGCCGCTAAAAGACGGCTCACGAATATCGGGCTCTCGCTGCCGGTCCAATTGCTCCCCAGGGTCGGCCTTTGGCAGGCCGCCGCCCGCCTGCCGCTGAAGCCGTTCGATTAGCTCAGCCGATGGCTGCTGCGCGTATCCAGGCAGCGTTATGAATGACGCGAACGTCAGCGCGAGAACGGCTGCAAGAGCGCAAACCCCGAACGGCTGACGACGCGACCCGAACAGTTTCATGCCTTTTGAATTCCTCGTTGAACCGCCATCGACTGGAAGTGCGTTTTTTACTAAAAGAGCGCACCGCGCATTAGCGGTACCAACTGTCATCGGCAACCATATGGCCCCGGGCCTATTTATTGCTAAGTCGGCCGTTCGCCATGTCGAGATACTGTTTGCGCAGACCGAGCGACAGTTCGCCCACCTCAAACCGCCAAGGGCCAATTTCCGAAACCGGCGTCACCTCTGCCGCCGTCCCTGTGAGGAAGCACTGCTCAAAACCCTCGAGTTCTTCCGGCCAGATCGCGCGCTCGACGACCTCAATGCCATTCTCGCGTGCAATTCCCATCACGGTCCGGCGTGTAATGCCATCCAGAAAGCAGTCCGGTGTTGGCGTATGCAGCTTTCCGTCCTTCAAAAAGAAAATATTGGCGCCAGTGGATTCCGCAACCTGTCCGCGCCAATCGAGCATCAGGGCATCGCCATAACCCGCGTCAGCGGCGGCATGTTTCGCCATTGTGCAGATCATGTAAAGGCCCGTGGCCTTTGCGTTCGTGGGCGCGGTGTAAGGTGCCGGGCGCCGCCACTTGGCAATATTCATCCGCAAGCCCTTGCGAATGGCATCCTCGCCAAAATACGCGCCCCATTCCCAAACTGCGATGGCCAGATGCGGCTTCGTCTTCTGGGCAGCTACGCCCATCTGCTCGCTACCGCGCCATGCAATCGGCCGCTGATAACAATCGTTCAGGCCGCTCTTCTCCATGACGTCGATGCAGGCGGCGTCAATCTCTTCGCGGGACCAGGGCAGATCAAAGCCAAGAATATTCGCCGAATCGATGAGGCGCTGATTATGCTCCTCCATCTTGAAGATCTTCCCATTATAGCCGCGCTGCCCTTCAAATACGGCGGAGGCATAATGCATCGCATGGGTCAGAATATGAACATTCGCCTCGCGCCAGGGCTTTAGCTCACCATCAAACCAGATCCATCCGTCGCGGTCATCATAGGTCTGCTCTGCGAGCGGGTCAGTTGATTCAGCCATATCAGGAGCACTTTCTGCAAAGTTCGATTTTCGGAAACCGGGTTTACACGCATCTTCCTTGCCGAAAAGCTGCGAGCGGTGCAAGAACATGGCAGCATGACTGACCTTCCTACCCCACGCACGCCGCCGGGCGTCCCGGAGGCATCGCCGCTTTTTCTGCGGGAAAGCGAGGTCCGCCGCGGCATCGAGCTGCTGTATTTTGGCTACACCGACCTGATTCGCGAAGCGGATGCACGGCTTGCAAAGAGCGGTCTTGGCCGCGCGCATCACCGTGCGCTTTACTTTATCGCGCGCCGCCCCGGCCTGTCGGTTGGTGACCTGCTTGGCCTGCTCAACATAACAAAACAGTCGCTGAGCCGGGTCCTGGGCGACTTGACGACAAGGGAACTCGCGTCGCTGGAAAAGGGCAAACGCGACCGGCGGCAACGCCTTATCACGCTGACCGACGCCGGCCTGCGCCTCGAACATGAACTTTTCGAATTGTTACGCCTGCGCATGGCGGGGGCCTACGCCGCCGCCGGACAGGATTCAGTGTCCGGATTCTGGCAGGTTCTGGCCGACCTGCTGCCGTCCGAACGCCGGGATGAAATACTCATCATGCAAGCCGCTGACCGCTAGTCGGCCTGGTCCTCCTGACCCATTTCCCGTGAACGCGCGGCGGCTGCCCTGACTGCCGACCTGACCACGGCGGGCAGACCTGGCTCCTCGTCAAGGGCTTCAAGCCCAGCCTGCGTCGTCCCGTTGGGACTAGTGACCGCGACTCGCAGTTCCGTGGCACTGCGTTCATCCTGGCGCAGCAGTTCACCGGCACCGATAATCGTGCCGCGCGCCAACGCATGTGCCGCCTTTTCGGGAAGTCCCGCCGCAATCCCCGCCGCTGCGAGTGCCTCCACCATGCGGAACACATAAGCCGGGCCAGATCCTGAGACCGCCGTCAGCGCATCGAACTGTCCTTCCTCCGTCAACCAGTGCGTTATGCCCACGGCATTGAACAGTTTCGAAACCACCATCCGCTGTTCTTCAGTCAGATCGTCCGCATACAGACCCGTGACGCCGCGCCCTACTTGGGCCGGCGTGTTGGGCATGGCCCGGACCGGCGTCCCGGCAGGAACAAGCGCGGCGATCCTGGCAAGGCCAAGCCCTGCCATGACGGAAATGAACAGGCTGCGCTCGTCAAGACGTTCAGAAAGCGTAGCCAGAGCGGTCGCCGCCAGATGCGGTTTCACCGCGCCGACCACGATATCGGGGATGCCGTCCACATCCGCGATCGACGGGAATTTCTCGCAACCAGCAGGAACCGCAATATTGGCGGGATCGACCAGAACGATACGATCCGCTACCTTTGCGAGACACCAGCGTGAAAGCAGCGCGCCGCCCATATTGCCGCCGCCGATTACCCACAATGTTCTGATTTTGTTCGTAGCCATTCCCGGGCATGTAACGGCCTGCCCTTCATGAGACAATGCCCCAAACGCAGCGGCAATCCGCCGAGGCGGCGGCCATCAAACGGGCCTGGCGTCAGGCGGCCTTGCGCATTTCTTCGCCCGGCCAGCGCGCCCATAACGCTTCCGCACGCGCCGCAACCACTTTCGCCTGCGCGTCCTTGACCGGACCGTATCCGCGCACGTCCATGGGCAGACCAGCCAGCGTGACCGCAAGCTCATGATTATCTTCCCGAAGCCCGGCGATCAGCCGGTCCAGTGCAGCTTCGAACTCCGGGATCGCCTCGCGTTCGGCGCGGCGTTCTTCACTGTAGCCGAAGATATCCAGCGTCCCGCCGCGCAGACCTTTCAGCTTTGCCAGCAAACGGAAAACGGGGAGAATGAGTTTCGCGTTGAAATCATATTTCTTCGGACGTCCGGTGCGCAAGTCCTTCGCCGCGAACAGCGGCGGCGATAACTGCAGCTTCATCTTGTAATTGCCAGTGAACTGCCGCGCCAGCTGGTCCGCGAAACGGCCGTCAGTATAGAGCCTCGCGACCTCATATTCATCCTTATATGCCATAAGCTTATAAAGCGATCTTGCCGCGGCTTCCGAAAGCGCGGTAGACCCCGGACGCACCGCGTCTTCGGCCGCGCGTACCGCAGCGATCCTGTGCGCGAAGCGATCCGCGTAGGCGCGGTCCTGATATTCAATCAGTTGCGCGTGCCGGCGATTGATAATCTCTTCCAGTGTTTCGGAAAGCGGCTCAGGCGGTGGGCCCTTGGCATCCTCCACCATGGCCGTGACTTTCGCCATATCGTGCGCCAGCAGGCGGCCAAGCGCAAACGCGCGCTTGTTGAAGTCGATCGCAACGCCATTCAGTTCGATGGCCGCCGCGATACTGTCATGCGACAGCGGAATTAGCCCCTGCTGCCAGGCATAGCCCGTCAGCAGCATGTTCGTACCGATGGCATCGCCAAGGAGCGCTGTCGCAATCGTATCACCGGCGACGAAGCTGGTGGCATTCGGGTTGGCAGCCTCCCGGATACGCTTTTCGATGGACTTCGCCTGGAAGTCGAGATCACGGTTGCGGACAAAGTCGCTGACCGGCGCGATATCGGCGTTGACGACGGCGGCGCTGCGTTCCTTCGACATCATGTTTTGACCGGCGCGATCGGCGGCGACCACGGCATCAAAGGCCAGTACCAGATCGGCACCGCCCGTGATGATCCGCGGGCTGGTGAGCGCATCGTCGCTCTCCGCCAGGCGGACGTGCGAATAAACTGCGCCGCCCTTTTGCGCGAGGCCGGCCATATCGGCCGTCGTGGCGGACTTGCCCTCAAGATGCGCGGCCATGGCGATGATCGCGGAGATGGTCAGCACGCCGGTGCCGCCTACACCAGTGATAAAGACATTATAACCATCGCCAGGAGACATAATGCCGGGCATCGGTACGCCGGTCAGGTCAACATCCTGGCTTTTCTGTTTTTTGATCTCCGCGCCTTCAATGGTGACGAAGCTTGGGCAGAAACCTTTGAGACAGCTGTAATCCTTGTTGCAGCTGGACTGGTTGATGCGGCGCTTGCGGCCGAATTCGGTCTCCAGAGGCTCAATCGACACACAGTTGGACTGCACCGAGCAATCACCGCAACCTTCACAGACAGCGCTGTTGATCATCACGCGTGTATTGGGGTCGGGAAATGTCCCGCGTTTGCGGCGGCGGCGCTTCTCGGCGGCACAGGTCTGATCATAAATGATGACGGATACGCCGTCGATCTTTCGGAATTCCTTCTGAATATTGGTCAGTTCGTCGCGGTCTTTCACCTCGACGCCGGAGACGCGGCCACCTGGATACCGATCCATGTCTTCGGTCAGAACGACGACTTTCTTCGCGCCCTCGGCCAGCATGGAAGCGGCGATATGTTCGACGGAGACTTCGCCGTCATGCTGCTGCCCGCCCGTCATCGCGACGGCGTCATTATAGAGAATCTTGTAAGTCAGGTTAACGCCGGACGCGATCGCCTGGCGAATGGCCAGAATTCCGGAATGGAAGTACGTGCCGTCACCAAGATTGGCGAACAGGTGCTTTTCATCCACAAATGGCGCTTCGCCGACCCAGGTGACGCCCTCGCCGCCCATCTGCGTGAAGCTTTCGGTTTCCCGATCCATCCAAAGTGCCATGATGTGGCAGCCAATGCCTGCAAGCGCCCGGGAACCTTCAGGAACCTGTGTCGAACTATTGTGGGGGCAGCCGGAACAAAAATAGGGCGTGCGACTAATCGGCGCTTTGTAATTGTCGATCAGTTCAACGCGCCGGTCGAAATAGGCAAGGCGGTTCCGAATTTCCTCGGTGTCATGATAGGGCTGGATCCGCCGCGCGATCACATGCGCGATCATACCGGGTGTCAATTCATTGTCAGGATTGAACACCCAGGCGCCATGCTGGTCGGTTTTGCCGACAACCCTGGGACGGACGCTGTCCTTCCAATTGTACAGCTGCCAGCGCACCTGATACTCTATGAACTCGCGCTTTTCCTCGATGACGAGGACTTCTTCCAACCCCTCGCAGAAATTCTGAATGCCCGATGGTTCCAGCGGCCAGGGCATGCCAACCTTGTAGATACGAAGGCCGATGTCCCTGGCCATGTCTTCGGTGACGCCCAGTTCGTCGAGAGCCTCCATCGTATCGGCATAGGCCTTGCCGGTCGTAATGATGCCGAGGCGCGGCTTTGGCGTGTCCCAGACGATCCGGTCGATCTTATTGGCCTTCGCAAAGGCCATCGCCGCGAACCCCTTATAGCGCTGCAGACGCGTATCCTCCTCACGCCACACGTCATTGGGGCGAATTCCAAGGCCGCCGTCAGGCATGTCGAATTCGGGTATGATGATCTGGCGATTCTCACAGGCGAGGTCGATCGTCGCGGATGTCTCGGCTGTATCTGCCGTGGCCTTGAAACCCGCCCACGTCCCGGCGAACCTGCTCAGGGCGATGCCAAGCAGCCCATATTCGACATATTCCTGCACATTCGCAGGGTAGAGAAACGGCACGAATGCCGCCTGAAAATTGTGATCGGACTGGTGCGGCAGCGTGGACGATTTCGCGCCGTGATCGTCGCCGACAATTGCCAATACGCCGCCATGCTGCGTCGTCCCGGCAGCATTTGCATGCTTCACCACGTCCATGGCACGATCGAGGCCCGGCCCCTTGCCATACCAGATACCGAAGACGCCGTCATATTTCCGGTGCTGGTTCATGCCGACAAGCTGGGAGCCCCAGACGGCGGTCGCACCCAACTCCTCGTTGATACCTGGCTGGAAAACGATGTCGTTCTCGGCAAGCATCTTCTTGGCGCGCCAGAGTTCCTGATCATAACCGCCCAGCGGTGAGCCGCGATAACCCGAAATGAAGCCGGCCGTGTTCAGGCCCGCCTCTCTGTCACGGCGTTTCTGGATCAGCGGCAGGCGAACCAGCGCCTGTAGCCCGGACATCAGGACGCGCCCTTCATTCAGCTGATATTTGTCATCCAGACGAACATTATGAACAAGCGCGGGCGTCGCGGCCATCACAGGTCTCCCAAAGAATGGGTCAGCTATACTGACCATTTTTGGTCCACGCAACAATGCTGCGCCGGATATGATCCCTGCGTTACGGAATGCTAACGAGACATGTCGACGCTTCCGCCAGGCATTCGCACCTCGATCAGCTCCAGCGTTTCTGATGTATATAGCTGACAGGACAATCGCGAATTGCGTGCCGCGCCGAACGCGAAGTCAAGCATATCCTCTTCCTCCTCGGTCGGGTCCGCCGGCGCCTCGCCCACAAAATTCGTCATCAATACGTGACAGGTGGAGCAGGCCATCTGTCCCTCGCATGTTCCTTCCAGCGGCATACCCTCATTCTGCCCCAGTTTGAGGAGTTGCTGACCCGGAGGTGCGTCGATTTCCGCCCTCACATTTCCGCTGGAATCGAGGAAGCGCACCCTTGTCATGCGGCGGCCCGCCGCTGCGCCTCTATGGCGTCATTGATCATGGCGGCAGCTCCTTCGATGTCGGCCTGTGTCGTAAACCGCCCCCAGCCCATGCGCAGGCTGGCCTTTGCGAGAGGCCCCGAGAGCCCAAGCGCTTCAAGGACGTGGCTGGTCCGTCCTTTCGCACTGGCGCAGGCCGCGCCCGACGATATGGAAAGTCGGCGCAAGTCCGCGATCAGCCTTGCGCCATCAATATCGGCAAAGGCGATGTTGAGATTGCCATGCCAGCGCGAGGCCACGCTGCCATTGATGCGGTGCGGATGCGGCAGGAGTGACGTCATGATGTTCCACATTTTTTCTGCATGCTCAGCGTCTTCCCGCATTCGCCCGGACGAGATTTCCGCCGCTTTGCCAAGCCCCGCAATCAGCGCAGGAGCAAGCGTACCGGATCTCAGACCATCGCCCTCCTGGCCGCCGCCATGCATTTGCGGCGACAAAGTCACGCCGGGCCTGACGATCAGGGCCCCGATCCCTTTTGGCCCGTAGATTTTGTGGCCGCTCACGCTCATCAGGTCGATGTGCATGGCCTCGACATCCAGCGGAATCTTGCCAAAACCCTGCGCGGCGTCGGTATGAAATAACGCCCCTGCGGCCCGCGCGCGCGCGCCAATGGCCTGAAGCGGCTGGATAACGCCAATCTCGTTGTTCACCGCCATCACGGACACCAGCGCGACATCGTCGCCAAGTGCCGCGCCGAGCGCATCAAGCGACAGAAGTCCGCCCGCATCCACTGGCAGCACGGTCAGTTCATAGCCC
This sequence comes from Pacificimonas pallii, assembly GCF_019204005.1. Classification (GTDB taxonomy): domain Bacteria; phylum Pseudomonadota; class Alphaproteobacteria; order Sphingomonadales; family Sphingomonadaceae; genus Pacificimonas; species Pacificimonas pallii. Next base: position 54,737 of record NZ_JAGSPA010000003.1, read on the forward strand.
TGCCGCTTCAGCCAATGCGCGCTTTCCAGCACGCAGCTATGTTCAGTGGCGACGGTGACCAGCCGGTTACGCCCCGCGGGCGCCGCCTGCATCGCGCCCTTCAGCGCCAGATTGTTCGCCTCGGTTGCGCCGGAGGTGAAGATACAGCCTTCGGAAGCAGCACCAATCAGACCCGCCACCTGGTTTCGCGCCACGTCGATGATCGCCCCGGCCTGCCATCCAGCGCGATGATCCGAATGCGGATTCGCGAAATATGTTTCCCAATAGGGCTGCATGGCGTTCAGCACGCCGGGATCGACAGGCGTCGAGGCCTGATAGTCGAGATATATGCTCATGCCGCTTTCCGCCGCGCCGCCAGTCGCTCCCAGATATCGCAAAATGCGTCGACATGGGCGTCGGTGGTGGACCAGCCAGTGCTGACCCGAATGGCCTCCGCCGCTTCCGCCTCGGCAATGCCCATGGCCCGCAGCACGTGGCTGGCGGCAACTTTGCCAGAGGAACAGGCCGCGCCGGACGATACGGCAATGCCCGCCATATCGAAGTGGATAAGCTGCATCGCCGCCTGCGCGCCCGGCATGCGGATCATGCTGGTCGTCGGCAGGCGCTCGGCATCGGCAGCAAAGACATGTGCGCCGGCAGCGCGAAGGCGCGTCTCCAGCCTGTCACGCCGTGCCGCAGCGTCATTCAGCCAGCCGCGACGACAGGCGGACACAGCCGCGGCGAAACCGGCAATGCCGGGAAGGTTTTCAGTGCCGCCGCGCTGTCCGCGCTCCTGACCGCCTCCTTTCTGAAGGGCGGAGAGTCCCGTCGCACAGCGGGCGATCAGCGCGCCCGTTCCCGGCGGGCCGCCAAGCTTGTGCGCCGAAACGGCGAGGAAATCCGCAGGCGGCAGGGGCATTTTCCCCGCGGTCTGTACCGCATCGACGAACAGCTTGCCGCCGGTTGCGTTGACCAGTTCGTATATCTGCGCAATCGGCTGGATCGCGCCGGTTTCATTATTGGCATGCATCACGCCAACCAGGGCTGGCCGGCCATCCAGCAGCGCTTCGAGCGCACGGAGATCGACGGTCCCGTTAGCATTGACAGGAACCCGCGCGGCATCCGGCGCCGCCGCCAGCACGGCGCTGTGCTCGATTTCGGACACGAAGCGGCGGTCTGCGGCGACGCCCTGCATGGCAAGCGATGCGGCTTCCGTACCTCCGCTGGTGAAGATCAACTGGTCGGGCAACGCCCCCAGCCCCGCCGCAATCTCCTCGCGCGCGGTTTCCAAAGCGCCGCGCGCGCCGCGCCCGGGAGCGTGAACAGACGAAGGATTGGCCCAGTTCACCGCCGCATCCCGCATGGCATCGACCGCTTCGGCGCGCATGGGCGCGGTGGCGTTCCAATCGAGATATATGTGTTCATTGCGCGACAAGCGGGATTCCGTTGAGAATTGACGTGGTCTGCCTATATAGGCGCTCCTACGCGCTCTGTGCGAACTCGTAAATTCCGGTCCCGAAAGCTTCGACAATATGCCTGAAGTCATTATTCCCGGCCCCGAGGGCCGTCTGGAAGGTCGTTACACTCCTGGCCGCGCGCCGCGCGTTCCCGTTGCCATCATCCTGCACCCACATCCGGGAACCATGAATGACGCACTGACGCTGGCGATGTACAATAGTTTCACGCGGCGCGGCTTTGCGACGCTGCGATTCAATTTTCGCGGTATCGGCAAAAGCCAGGGCGAATTCGACAATGGCATTGGCGAGCTATCCGACGCCGCCAGCGCGCTTGACTGGGTACAGCAGTTTAACCCGGAGGCGCCCTTCACCTGGGTCGGCGGCTTTGCTTTCGGGGCTTGGATCGGCATGCAGCTTCTGATGCGCCGCCCGGAGATTCGCGGTTTTCTGTCACTGGCTCCCCCCGCGAACCTTTATGATTTCGGATTTCTCGCCCCCTGCCCGTCGTCGGGCCTGATTCTGAACGGCGCATCCGACGAAGTCGTGACGACCGGCGGCGTGCAGAAGCTGGTCGACAAGCTGAAAACCCAGAAGCACATCACGATCACGCATCAGGTGATGGACGGTGCCGGCTACGGCTTCCCGGGGCGTCATGACGAAGTGATGGCCATCGTGGATCACTATGTCGACATGCGCCTTTCAACCGACTTGGCGCGCTAGGCCCGGATCAGGCGCGGTGTAAAGTACCGCCGATAACCGGTTCGGAAGGGCCGCTAATCTCGGGAAAACTGGTCGGAAGGCCGCGCAGGTGCCGCACGGCCATCCACGCAAAGCCTTCCGCCTCCAGCGCATCGCCGTTCCAGCCTACGCTCTCCACCGGAGCAACATCGATCCCTGCGCGCGCGGCGATCATCCGCATCAACAGCGGATTATGCCGCCCGCCGCCCGTAACGAGCAGCCGCTGCGGTCGCTGGGGGACATGCGCCAAGGCAAGCGCCACGGTTTCCGCAGTGAACGCCGTCAGGGTCGCCGCGCCATCGGCGGCACTCAGCCCGCGCGTCGCACCCGTTGAAAAATCCAGCCGGTCGAGTGATTTCGGCGGCGGCCGGTCGAACCATTCGAGGTCGAGCATGTTCGCGAGCACATCCTGGTGCACCGCCCCTGCCCCCGCGATCCGCCCGCCATCGTCATAGGGTACACCCGACATAACCCTTACCCAATCGTCGATCAGGGCGTTGCCGGGACCGGTGTCAAAGGCGATCAGCGCGCCGTCATCCCCCAGCCATGTCAGATTGCCGACACCGCCAAGGTTGAGGACGCCAAGTGGTCTGCCGAGCGCTTCTGCCCGCGCGCGGTGATAGGCTGGCAGTAGCGGCGCGCCCTCACCCCCGGCGGCGACATCGGCACTGCGCAAGTCATCGACGACATCAATCCGTGTCAGCTGCGCCAGGACCGCGCCGTCACCGATCTGCCATGTCCAGCCCCGATCGGGACGATGGGCCACGGTCTGGCCATGAAACCCAATAATATCCGCCTGTTCACCGAGTTTCTTCACAGCTTCGGTATGAAGTAAGGTCAGCCTTCTTGCCAGCGCGTCAAACGGAGCGCCCCTCCTGGGCGCATCGGCCGCCAACGCCGCTTCCACGGCGCCGCGAATCTCGGACCGGACCGCTTCGTCATAATCCAGGCTGATGGCAGCGAGCGGCTGGATATGTGCCTCTCCGTCCGTTTCGATAAGGGCGGCATCGATTCCGTCCATCGACGTTCCGGACATCAGGCCGATGGCCCGGTAAAGGCGGCTACTCATGTTGCGAACCCCATGCTAAGCGCGCCGCCATCATGACGACATATTCCTCAAGCCTTTTAAACATGCTCAGTGAGCGCGGCTACATCCACCAGATCACCGATGCCGAGGGTCTGGACGAGAGAGCCGCCGCTGCGCCGATCACGGCCTATATCGGCTTCGACGCGACCGCGCCGTCCTTGCATATTGGCAGCCTCGTTCAGATCATGATGCTACGGCGGCTGCAACAGACAGGTCACAAGCCCATCGTTTTGATGGGGGGCGGCACGACGAAGGTGGGCGATCCATCCGGAAAGGACGAATCGCGGCGCATGTTGGACGACAGCGGTATCGACGCGAACATTGCGTCGATCCGCGCCGTGTTCGAGCGCTTCCTGACATTCGGTGACGGCCCGGCCGACGCCATGATGGTGAATAATGACGACTGGCTGTCGAAGCTGGAATACATCCCCTTCCTGCGGGATATCGGCAAGCATTTCACCATAAACCGCATGATGACGTTCGACAGTGTCAAGCTGCGCCTTGAGCGCGAACAGCCGCTGACCTTTCTGGAATTCAACTACATGATCCTGCAGGGATATGATTTCCTGGAACTGTTCCGTCAATATGATTGCGTTTTGCAGATGGGTGGCAGCGATCAGTGGGGCAATATCGTCAATGGGATGGAACTGGTCCGGCGCGTTGAATCCGGCCAGTCATTCGGCCTGACAACACCATTGATCACGACCGCGGACGGTAAGAAGATGGGAAAGACGGAGACGGGCGCGATCTGGCTTAACGAAGCCCAGCTGCCAAGCTACGATTACTGGCAATTCTGGCGCAATACCCAGGATGCCGACGTCGGCCGCTTCCTGCGCCTGTTCACCGACCTTCCCCTCGGCGAGATCGCGAAGCTGGAAGCTGCGGAAGGCGCGGACATCAACGGCGCAAAAGAAATCCTGGCGAATGAGGCCACGGCCCTTTGCCGCGGAGCGGATGCCGCCGCGAGTGCGTCGGCGACCGCGAAGGAGACTTTTGCGGGGGGAGGAGCCGGAGACGACCTTCCCACGCTGACCGTCGAGACTGAAATCAGCATTGTCGATGCGCTTATCGGCATTGGCTTTGCCGCATCCAAGGGAGAGGCGCGGCGCCTGATCAAGGGCGGCGGTGCCCGCGTCGATGGCGAGCAGGTTCGCGATGAAACCAGCTTGGTGGGGACCTCCGCCGAAACGCGCATTTCCGCAGGCAAAAAACGACACGGCGTGCTATTGCGGCGTTAGTATGTCCGCTTCCGGGTTGGAACTTTATGTAAATGCGGTTAATTAATTATGCAGTAGCCCGGTAATATTTTGGCCGATGCGGTCTTCAGCGCATCACCCGATCAACCTCTGCGCTATTCGGTCCTGCCATGTATTTTCGAAAGGATGTCAGCACAGTCGTGAACATGCTGACGCTTCCCACGCGGCCCGTTTTGCGGCCATTCGGCTTGTTTCAATCGCCAGGAGCCCAGGTTCTTGGCGGTATACTTGTCGCTGTCCTGCTGCCGTGGCTTGTGGCCGGTCTGATCAAGCCTGGCGCTATGCTTAGCGACAATGAGACGATGACGGCAATGGGATGTGCCGCCGCGCTCATGATCGGCATCTATATTTTCCGCCGGTTTGACCTGTTTCCCGGCGTGCGGCGTTTCGCTTATGTCATCCCCAGCTTCATGACCAGCTATGCGATTGTCTTCGCGGTCTTTTTCTTTCTGCGGCTGGACTACACCCGGCTCATGTTCGTGTTGAGCTTCATGGGGTCGATCAGTCTGTTCGTCATGGTATGCCGCTATTCGCGCGCCTCCACGAGCCAGCGTTTCTACATCGTTCCCTTCGGCAATATTCAGTGGCTCCGCGAACGTGGCGACCTTGACAAGCTGTTTCTTCAGGAGCCCTATTTCCCCGGCGAACCCAATGCCATACTGGTTGCCGATCTGCGCGCCGACCACGGCGAGATGTGGGAGCGCTTCATCGCCAAGGTCGCGATTGCGGGCTTTCCGGTCTATCACACGAAACAGCTCCGCGAATCTCTCGAAGGGCGCGTCGAGATTGAACATCTGTCAGAGAATAGTTTCGGTTCGCTGCTGCCAAATCTGAATTACCGGAATATCAAGCGCGGCTGCGACCTGCTGGCGGCAGCCTGCCTTTTGCCCCTCGTCGCCATCAGTTTCGTGATTGTGGGGCCGCTGATCAAAATGTCGTCACCCGGTCCCATTTTGTTTCGCCAGAACCGGGTCGGATTTCGCGGGCGGCAGTTTTCCGTACTGAAATATCGCACAATGACGTGGCAGCCAGAGCCAAATAGTGACGACGACAGGATCGAGGCCGCGAAGACCAAGACCAACGACGTTCGCGTGACGAAGCTCGGCAAGGTCCTGCGCCGCACGCGGATCGACGAAATTCCGCAGATCCTCAACGTCCTGATGGGTCAGATGAGCTTCATCGGGCCGCGTCCGGAGGCCGTTCCGCTCGCCGAATATTACGAGGAGCGCCTGTCACATTATAATTATCGGCACATCGTTCGGCCGGGGATCAGCGGCTGGGCGCAGATCAATCAGGGTCACGTGGCGGAACTCAACGAAGTGCAGGAAAAGCTGCACTATGACTTCTACTATATCAAGCACTTCTCCGCGTGGCTTGATATGGTGATTGCCCTTCGTACGCTTGCGACCATGGCCACGGGATTCGGTTCAAAATAAGCCGTGGCGCGCGTCAGCCTGACCGTAGCAATGGCACGGCGGCATCGCGCTCGAAAAGATATACGAGTGTCCGCATTGCCTCCCTGCGCGGGCTGGTCGCAAAGCCTCCCTCATGCTCCAGAAACAGCTTGGCATCGGCGCGCGCGGGATCTGCCAGCCGCATAATGTCCTCCGCGACGGCGACGCGGTAACTGCCTTCACCCGATTGACGCGTGCCAAGAAGCTCGCCGCCGCCGCGCAGTTGCAGATCTTTTTCCGCAATCTCGAACCCGTCATTCGTTCCCCGGATCAGTTTCAGGCGGTCCCGCGCCGTTTCGCTGATCTGCGGCGCCCGAAGCAGCAGGCACACGGAGCGCCCGCCGCCGCGCCCGACACGGCCGCGCAGCTGGTGCAACTGAGCCAGACCGAAGCGCTCCGCCTGCTCGATCACCATCAAAGTGGCTTCGGGCACATTGACGCCGACCTCGATTACCGTGGTGGCGACCAACAGCTTTATGTTCCCCGCAGCGAACGCCGCCATAACGGCATCCTTGTCGGGCCCTTGCATCTGCCCGTGCACCATGCCGACGACATCCGCGCCAAACCGGCTCTTAAGCAAGGCAAATCGCGCTTCCGCCGCCGCAAGCTCACCTGAAACTTCGCTTTCCTCCACAAGAGGACATACCCAATAGGCGCGCCCGCCGCTTTCCAGCAGGCGTCCGGTACTTTCGACAACATCATCCAGACGGTCCTGGCTGATCACCCGCGTTTCCACCGGCTCGCGTCCCGGCGGCATCTGGTCCAGCCGCGATTCATCCATCTCGCCAAATTGCGTCAGGGTCAGCGTGCGCGGGATCGGCGTTGCCGTCATAACGAGTAGATGTGGCGGCACCTTCGCCTTCGCCGTCAGTGCCATGCGCTGGTTGACGCCGAAACGGTGCTGCTCGTCGATGACGGCGAGGGCCAGGTCCTTATATGTCACTGCATCCTGGAAGATCGCATGTGTTCCGACCAGAATGTCGATGCTCCCCGCTGCCAGTTCCGCATAGATCGCCGCTCGTTTCGCGCCCTTCTCCCGTCCGGTCAGAATGGCGCAGCGTACGCCCGTGCCGAGCAACATGTCGTTTAGCGTCGCGTAATGTTGCCGAGCCAGCAATTCCGTTGGTGCCAGCATGGCCGCCTGCCCGCCTGCCTCAACGGCGCGCAGCATCGCGGCGAGCGCAACCGCCGTCTTGCCGCTGCCCACGTCGCCCTGGAGCAGGCGTAGCATGGGCGCATCCTGCGACAGATCGCCGATGATCTCCGCGATCGAGCGCTCCTGCGCGCCGGTCAGGCGATAGGGCAGACCGGCGCGGAATTTCGCAAGCAGCCGATCGTCGCCGACAAGCGCCCGTCCCTTCCGCTGCCGCGACGCTGCCCGGATGGACAGCAAGGCCACCTGATTGGCGAGCAGTTCATCATAAGCGAGCCGCGATTTTGCCCGGACTTCATCCTCTGCGGCATGCGCGCGCCGCAGCGCATCCGCCCAACTTGGCCATTGCTGCGATTTCACGAAATGCGCATCGGCCCATTCATCGACCCTGGGTAATGCGTCGAGCGCGGTCGCAGTGAGCCCCGACAGCTTCTTGTTGGTCAGACCTTCGGTGAGCGCGTAGACTGGTTCGCGCTCCGGAATTTCGCCGCGCTGTTGGGGCGATACCACGTGGTCCGGATGCACGATCTGCAACTGGTCCCCATATTCATCCAGTCGGCCAGAGATTAGTCGCTTCTCACCAGGTGGCAGGATCTTCCGCGCATAACCGCGGTCATGGAAATAGACGAGGCTGGCGAACCGGCCGCTTTTGTCGCTGACACGTACCCGCGTCGGTCTGCGGCCGTCGCCGTCATCGATCACGTGTACCTCGACCTCTGCGATCACGACCTGTCCAACCATGGCAGGATCCAGCCTCTCGACCGGAATTCGCGGTACGTGCTGAACCGGCAGATGATAGGCTAAATCGACGACCCGCTCGATCTTCAGCTTCGTCAGCTGTTTTTTCAGGCGCGGCCCGACGCCGTCCAGCGTGTCGCAGGGTGCGAACAGGGGGTTGAGCAGTTCGGGGCGCATATCTAGGTCCCCTTATGTGAATACCGAAACCCAGACACAAGATGATCCGCTGGCCGCGCGCCGCAGACGCCTGAAATTTCGTTCCTGGCACAGGGGAACGAAAGAGGCCGACCTGCTGATCGGTGGTTTTTGCGACCGGCATTTGAACAGCTGGGGTGAGGACATGATTGCGTGGTACGAGTCTCTTCTGGAAGAACAGGATGTCGACATCATGGCCTGGGCAATCGGCACGCAGCCTGTACCTGAACGCTTTCAGGGCGCCGCGATGGATGCCATGAAGGTCCTCGATTACATTCCCATGCCCGAAAAGAGCGCGAAAACTTGAAGCAGATCCAGATGATTGCCGCGGCATCGTCGCCACTTGCAATCGGCGGTGTCCCGGGCGGCTATCTCCCTCTCCTGATGGCGGAACTCGCCCGCACGGCGGCCTCATCGGGCGGACGCACAATCTTCGTTGCGCCCGATGACATGGCAGCCAGCAACCTTGCCGACGCGGCCATCTTTTTCGCGCCTGAGCTTTCGGTCATCCAGCTGCCCGCGTGGGATTCGCTGCCTTATGACCGTGCCTCTCCGTCGCTGAAGGTCGGCGCCGATCGTGTCGCAGCTCTCGCCGCGCTCTTTGAGAGGACCAGGGGCCCGGAGCTGGTGGTCACGACGGTCAACGCCCTCACCCAGCGCACGCTTACCCCGGATCGGGTGCGCGAACTTACCATCACGCTCGCCGCGGGCGAGACCATCGAACCGGCCGCCCTTGCAGAGCGTCTGGCGGCAAATGGTTTCACGCGCACCGACACGGTGCTGGAACCCGGCGAGTTCGCGATACGCGGCGGCATTGTCGACCTGTTCCCAGGCGGCCGGGAGCACGGCCTGCGCCTCGATTTTTTCGGTGATGAGATCGAATCCCTGCGCGCCTTCGATCCGGGCAGCCAGCGAACGATCGGCGACGCCGATGCCCTGACGCTGCGTCCGGTCAGCGAAGTCCTGCTGACCGATGCGGCCGTCACGCGCTTTCGCAAGGCCTATGTTGAACGGTTTGGCGGATCGTCGACGGGAGATCCGCTGTATCAGGCGGTCAGCGAACGCCGCCGTCTCGCCGGCATGGAAAACTGGCTGCCCCTGCTCGAAGAAAAGCTGGGAACGGTTTTCGACCTTTTGGGCAGTAATGACGTCATCATTGCCGACGAAGGTGACGCCATGGCTGCCAGCCAGCGTTTCGAGGCAATTCAGGATTATTACGACAATCGCCTGCAGGCCCTGGAGAAATCCCCGGGCAGTTATCGCCCGCTACCGCCGAACGCGCTTTATCTGACGGCGGACGAATGGGCCGACGCGCGGACGGCGCATAATGTGCATACCGCATCGGCCTTCTCACGCCCGGAAGACGAGGCCGGTGGCGTTGAATTTGACGTGCGACCCGCGCGCGACTTTGCGCCAGAACGAAAATCGGGCGATGGAATCTATCGCGCGCTCGGCGCGCATGCCGAAACACTGCGCAAGGCTGGCAAGCATGTCATCTTTGCCAGCTATACCGACGGCGCGCGCGATCGTCTGAAAGGACTGCTCGACGAAAACGACATCGGGCCGCTGGCCGACGTGTCGAGCTGGACCGAAGCATGCGCCGACAAGGATCGGATGGCGCTTGCGGTCCTGCCGCTGGAACATGGGTTCACATCCGACAGCGTCGCTGTGATCAGCGAGCAGGACATGCTGGGGGACCGCCTTGTTCGCCGCGCAAAACGTGCGCGCAAGGCAAATGCCTTCATGGACCAGCTGGCCATGATGACCCCCGGTGACCTGGTTGTGCATGCCGATCACGGCATCGGCCGATATGAAGGACTGATGGCGATCGATGTCGGTGGACAGCCGCACGATTGTGTCGCACTCACCTATGCAGGCGATGACCGGCTGTTCGTCCCTGTGGAGAATATGGATGTGCTGTCGCGTTACGGCGCGGGGGAGGACGTTGTCCTCGACCGGATGGGCGGTGCCAACTGGCAGGCCAGGAAGGCGCGCGCCAAGGAGCGGATCGGCGAAATCGCCGCTGAATTGATCCGTACCGCCGCCCAGCGCGCGCTTCGCGAGGGCAGAAAAATGGCGGTGGAGCCGTCCCAGATGGGCAGCTTCATCGACCGTTTCCCCTACGAAGAGACCGAGGACCAGCAAAACGCGGTCGACGACACGTTGAACGACCTGGCGAGCGGAAAACCGGTAGATCGTCTGATTGTCGGCGATGTCGGATTTGGAAAGACGGAGGTTGCGATGCGCGCGGCCTATGTCGCGGCGCTGGAAGGCCAGCAGGTCGCCGTTGTCTGTCCCACGACCCTGCTCGCACGGCAGCATCACAAGAACTTTTCGGAACGTTTTGACGGCCTTGGTGTCGAAGTCGGGCATCTTTCCCGTCTGGTGAGTCAGAAGGAGGCTGCCAAAGTCAAAGCGGGACTCAGCGACGGCAGCATCGATATCGTTATCGGAACGCACGCCCTGCTCGCCAAGTCGCTGGATTTCAAACGCCTTGGCCTTGTGATCGTTGATGAGGAACAGCGTTTCGGCGTGACGCACAAGGAGCGCCTGAAACAGCTGAAGGCCGATGTGCACATGGTAACCCTGACGGCGACGCCGATCCCCCGAACGCTGCAAATGGCGATGTCGGGCATGCGGGATATGTCGCTCATCGCGACACCGCCTGTCGACCGCCTGGCGATCCGCACCTACGTCATGCCATGGGACCCCGTAGTGATGCGGGAGGCGCTGCTGCGCGAGCATTATCGCGGCGGGCAGAGCTATTTCGTGACGCCGCGTGTCAAGGACATCCCCGAACTGGAGGAGTTTTTCCGCGCCTATGTGCCCGAGGTCAAATATGTCGTCGCGCATGGCCAGATGAGCCCGACCCAGGTCGAAGAACGCATGAGCGCGTTTTATGACAATAAATATGACGTGTTGGTCTCAACGACCATCATCGAAAGCGGCATCGACATCCCAAGTGCCAACACGATGATTATTCACCGCGCCGATATGTTCGGCCTCGCCCAGCTCTATCAGCTTCGCGGCCGTGTGGGACGGGCGAAGACGCGCGCCTATGCCTACCTTACGACCGCGGACGACAAGCCGCTAAATCCGGCGGCGCAGAAGCGTTTGCAGGTCCTCTCGAGCCTGGACTCTCTTGGCGCCGGTTTCCAGCTGGCCGCACAGGACCTCGATATTCGCGGCGCCGGCAATCTGCTTGGCGATGAACAGTCAGGGCATATAAAAGAGGTTGGCTTCGAACTTTACCAGTCGATGCTGGAGGACGCGATGATGATGGCCAAGGCCGACGCGTCAGGCCTTGACCGCCCGCGCGAGGCGTTCAGCCCGCAGATCAATGTCGATGCCGCCATTCTCATTCCGGAAGATTATGTCAGCGACCTGAACCTCCGCATGTCGCTGTACAAACGGCTCGGTGATCTGGCGTCCCGTGAAGACATTGACAGTTTTGCGGCCGAACTTATCGACCGTTTCGGCAAGTTGCCGGATGAAGTGAAAAACCTGCTGCAAGTCATTGAAACAAAGTCACTCTGTAAGATTGCGAATATCGATAAGATTGAGGGGGGCGCGAAGGGAGCGTTGATCTCGTTCCATGACAATCGGTTTGCGCGGCCGGACAAGATGATCACGTTCCTGCAGCGCAACGCTGACGTCGCCAAGCTGCGCCCGGATCAGAAACTGTTCATCAAGCGGGACTGGCGCAGTCCGCAGCAGCGGCTCGCCGGCACATTGAAGGTCGCCCGCGCCATGGCGAAGCTGGCAGGTTAGAGCAGGCTCACGCCGCTCTGACGCGCACAAGGAAAGCATCGACCTCCGCTTGCAGCGTCTCGGCCTGAGCCGCCAGATCAGCGGCGGCGCTCAGCGATTGCTGGGCCGCTTTGCCGGTTTCCCCAATGCCGAAGCGCACACGTTCGATATTGTCGGCCACAGTCTCGCTGCCGCTTGCCGCCTGCTGCGTATTGGTCGCGATTTCCGTCGTCGTCATTGATTGTTCCTCAACCGCAGCAGCGACGGTGGCGGCAATGCCGTCAATTTCGTCGATGGTGGCGGCAATGCGGTCGATCGCCTCGATGGCCTGCCGCGACACCTGCTGGATACCGCCGACACGTTCGGCGATCTGCGTCGTCGCGTCGCTCGTCTGGCTCGCCAGCGCCTTGATTTCTCCGGCAACGACCGCAAAGCCGCGTCCGGCATCGCCGGCACGCGCGGCTTCGATCGTGGCGTTGAGCGCCAGCAGATTGGTCTGTTCGGCAATATCATTGATCAGGCCCACGACCTCGCCGATCTTGCTCGCATCCTCGGCCAGCCCGGCGACGATCTCGTCCGTTGATCTGGCAACCTCGGCAGCGCTTCTGGATTTGTCTGAAGACTCGACGACCTGATATGAAACTTCCGCGAGCGATCTCGCCATCTCGTCGGACGCATTGGCGACGGCGAGCGCGTTTTCACTCGATACCTGCGCCGTCGCGGCGACCTCGGCCGTCACTTTCGCGCTCGTTTCGGCCGCATTGGCAACCTGCTGCGCTCCCGCTTTGATTTCTTTCGCGGCGCTACCGACGGCGGCCGCGACCCGGCGCACCGACGACTCGAAACTGTTCGCAAGTTCCACCAGCGCCTTGCGTTTTTCCGCTTCCGCCTGCTCGCGCGCGGCAATTCGTTCCTGAGCCCGTTCCTGATTTATCGCGGCTTCGCGCGCGCGGCTCTCATCCGCGGCGGCGCGTTGCTTTTCAATCTCACCTGCATTTCGCTGGAACACGACGACCGCCCTGGTCATCTCGCCAATTTCGTCTTTGCGGTCAGGGCTTTCAACCAGCACATCCTGCTCACCGGTCGCAAGGCGGCACATCAATGCGGACAGCTCGGTAATTGGCCGTGAAAGAAGGTGCGTGCTGGCCAGCGCAATCAGCAACATTGCCAACCCGCCCATCACGAGCATGACCACCAATATGGTCACCAGCGCGTCGTATATGCGGCTTCCCCGCGCGACCGTCCTATCGAAATCGGCGGCAAGCGTCTCGTAAATCCGCCCGGCCTCCTCATCAAAAGCCGGGCCGACATCCTTGACCAGCCTGAGTGTGGCTTCGTTTCGGGCGTCGGTCAGCTTTGCCAGTTCATCCAGCGCGCCGTCATAGGCGACGACATCTGCAATCACATTGTTCGTCTGGGCGGTTAGCGTGGGCGCCCCTTCAGCCGCGCTGAAGACCGCGTTCATCGAGTCCTCGAGGTCAAGCAGACTATTCTTGGCAAGCCGCATCTGACCCTGATCACCGCTGGTCCGATAATTCTGCACGGCTATTCGCGCCTGAGAATAGTGATTGAGAGATACGCCAGTCCGAAAGGAAGCGAGATAATTGCCGGTCCGGTAGCTGCTTTCATTCATGTCGCTCAGCTCTTCGCCGATCTTTGGCCCAAGCGGTTCCAGCAGCGCGGTCCAATGCGCATCGATCGTTTCCTGCTTTTCCACGATGACGGCGAACAGCTCTCGAAAATCCGACAGCAGCCGGGAAAGCGTCTCGACGGCTTGCGATACGGACGTCCCGCTGGAATTCACGCGTATATTGGTCAGCGCGTCCTGCGCAGTCGAAATATCTTCCTGAGCGAGGCGTTTATTTTCCGCCGAGGGGTCTATGACAAAATTCTTGATGCGGTCCTCGGCAGCGCGCACGGCCGTCTCGGCGTTACCGACACGTGCCTCACTCTCGATCATGGTCCGCGCCTGTTCCGCCGCGGTGGCTGTCTTGAGCAGGCCGACAAAAACCATGACAATGGCGAGGGCACCGAAAGCGCCGAATATACTAAGCGCCCCGATAACCTTCCGGTTCAGCGACCAGTCGCACGTCTGTTGCTCAAGCCATAGCATGAGATCCAGCATCCATCCCTTGGCCCGGTTGATTGCTGGCATCTTGTTTTGGTTCCTGACTGCAAATGTGCGGTTCAGGCTCCTGCTTAGAAAAGGGGCGTTTCGGGATGGTTAACCCGAAGGCTACACCGTTCTTATTTTTCGCACCGCTCCGCGCAGCGCGTCGACGCCCTGCGCGCCGACCACCATCCCGCGGCGGTCGATTAAATATGTGGGTACTCCGCTGATCCCGAGGTCCCGGGCCTCCGCCGCCTGGCGGTCGACGATATCCATATCCGCGTCGCTATTAAGCAGTTCGGCGAGCACGTCGCGGTCCATTCCCGCGGCTTCACCAAGGTCCAGCAGAACCGCTGCCTCGCCAATATCAAGTCCATCCTGAAAATAGGCCTTGAACAGTCCTTCGGAAACGGCCTCGCCAACGCCCTGGCCCGCGGCCCAGCGATTTAGCCTGTGCGCGTTTCCGGTATGGGGGACGCGCTCTATACGATCCAGATTCAACGCTATTCCTACGGCATCGGCGGCTGATTGAAGCGCTTCGGCAACGGCCTTTGGCAGGCCATCGGGGCCAAACTTCTGCATCATGAGGGTCTTGCGATCCGCGCCCTCGGGCGGCAAGTCGGGGTTCAGGTAATATGGCCGCCAGTGACGCGATACGGGCATTTCGCGTGCCAGCGCATCAAGACCGCGCTTTCCGATCCAGCACCAGGGACATACGAAATCGCTGACCACTTCGACGATCAGCGGATTTTCCGCCGTTACCAGGCTTGCTTCAGGCACTCACGGCCTCGCTGCGTTTGTGCCAGCGCTTTGTGAATCCGACCAAATCCTTAGGTGACAGGGCCTCTGCGCACAGAAAACCCTGATACCAATTGCAGCCTTCACGCACGAGCAGGTCCAGCTGCGCCTGTGTTTCGACACCCTCCGCGATAACGGTCATGCCCAGTGATCTGGCCATATCCACCACGCCCCGCACGATGATCTTGTCGCGCACTTCGCCCTCAATGTCGGCAGCGATGGTCTTGTCGATCTTCAGATAATCGAGTGGCAAGGATTTCAGATATGCGAGCGAGGAATAGCCCGTCCCGAAATCGTCGATGGCGATGCGGATGTCGCGTGACCTTAACCCCGACAGCATCGCAGCTGTCCTCTCCAGATTTTCGACCAGCCCCCCCTCGGTAATCTCCAGCGTCAGGCGGTCCGCGGGAAACCCGGTATCATCCAGAATCGCCAGCAGGTCCGGGACGAAATCACTTCCGCGCATATCTGCGGCCGTGACATTCACGGACAGGCGCAGGTTGCTCATATGCGCAGGCCAGTTCGCCGCCTCATGACAGGACTGACGCATGATGTTACGGCCAAGCTCGACACCGAACTCGGCGCGCTCGGCGGTCGCCAGCAGGGTTTCCGCAGGCAACAGGCCATAGATCGGATGTTCAAGCCTCACAAGCGCCTCGACCCCCGCTATGGCCCCGTCGACGGCATCAACCTGCGGCTGATAACGGATATCCAGGACACCTTCACGCGCAGCCTCACGCACCACCTGCTCAAGGCTGGCGAGCCGCGCGGGATCGTCCTTGCGTCCGGACAGGTAGACCTGAAAACTGTTCGGATCCAGTTCCCGCGCGCCGGAAAGCGCGGAACTTGCCCGGTGCAGCAGGTCATCGGCGCGTTTCACCGTGGCGTCCGCGGCGGCGATTCCCATCCGGCAGGCCAGGTGAATCACGCGGCCTTCGATGACGAACGGGCGCTCGAACAGTTTCGCGACGGCCTGGCTGAAGAATACGGCGTGGTTCAACATCGCCGGGCCGAACTGCACGATGGCGAATTCCGCGCCGCCCAGCCGCGCGACAAGCGCGTCCTTCAGGTCGCGTTCTTCCATCAGGCGGCGAAGCCGCCTGCCGATCGCCTGCAGCACGCTGTCCGCGACAGGTCGTCCGTGCGCCGCATTCACCTGATCGAGCCGCGAAATGCCGATCAGCGTGGCGATTGCCGCCGGCTCATGCTCCCGCGTTTTGCCAAGTACTTCGTCAAGACGCGCCCGCACATTGGTCAGGCTCGCCAGCCCTGTCAGCGCGTCATAATGTACCGAAAGGCGCTGCTGCGCGGTTGTCGTGTCCAGGTTCTCGACAGTCGACGCCATCCCCTCAAATTCGCCGCCTTCGCCGATCAATGGCCGTACGTGGTGCAGCACCGTAAGCGTCTCACCGTTCACATGCGTCAGATGACGTACCGTACCGGGAACCTGTGCGGTGCCCAGCGATCTCAGGGCATCTCTCACCTTGCCGATATCGCGAAAATCGATGAACCGCATCGCCTGCGTCACCGTGACCCTGTGCTTTTTTTGTCCAAGGCCAAGCATCTGAGACATGTCCGGCGAAAACTCGACCAGGGAGTCGCCCGCGTCCCAGCGCCAGGCAGGCGACAGCGACAACATCGCCTGCGCTTCGGCAACCGCAGCTTCAGTGCCGCTCGCCCGCATACGCCGTATCGACCGCTCCACGAACTTCAGGGCGGTGCCCAGCTGTTCGGCACCGAACGGGCTGATCAGATAATGTGTGGCACCGACATCGAAGACACGGTCGAGTTCACCGCCGTCCTTGCGCGACAGCAATACCAGCAGGCCGCCGCGCCGGGCCAATACCTGTTCCGCAAGCGAGCGCGCATATTCCAGCCCGGAATCAAGCGCGCCGCGGGCATCGACGATGGCAATGAAGGCGTGCGACCCGCGATAGGACCTTCCGACATCTTCACCGGGGACACAGGAATGCACCGATCGGCCGGTCTGCTCTATGGCAGATGCCGCTTCGCGCTGATAACGCGCGGAACACAGAAAGACTGGCGTCCGCTGCATACGCTCCGATCTAGCCCCCTATCATGCATCAAATACGCCGATGCGATGAAATTCCATGTATAGCGAAAGTTGAGCCGCTGACCAGTGTCGTCTCCACCAGCTTGCCCTCACCTCTATGAGAGGATACGCGGAAGACTGACATGAGCTCGCAAAATGCCCCCCTGGTCGACAAGTTCGGCCGCCACGTGACCTATCTGCGTATTTCGGTGACGGACCGCTGTGACTTCCGGTGCACCTATTGCATGGCGGAGGACATGACATTTCTGCCGCGCACGGAAATCCTGTCGCTAGAGGAGATCGACCGGATTGCGAGCGCGTTCGTGCGCCGCGGTGTGCGGAAACTCCGGCTGACGGGCGGGGAGCCGCTGGTGCGGCGCGGCATCGTCACGCTTGTCGAACGCCTGTCCCGCCATCTGGACAGCGGCGATCTTGACGAATTGACGCTGACCTCGAACGGCAACCAGCTGACAAAGCACGCCGCAGCGCTTGCCAATGCCGGCGTCAAACGAATCAATATCAGCCTCGACACGCTCGACCCGGAGCTTTTCCGGAAGCTTACCCGCTGGGGTGATTTGTCACGGGTGATGGCGGGTATCGATGCGGCGACTGCCGTGGGTATGCATGTGAAGCTGAACGCGGTGGCCCTGCGCGGCCAGAATGAAGACGAACTTGAGACCATGATGACCTGGGCGCATGGACGCGGCCATGACATGACATTTATCGAAACCATGCCGATGGGCGATACCGGCGAAGACCGCGCGGACCATTACCTGCCCCTTTCCATCGTTCGTTCCCGTATTGCGGCACGTTATACACTCACGCCTCTGGCGATCACGACGGGCGGACCTGCCCGCTATTTTCAGGTGGAGGAGACTGGCCGGCGGCTTGGCTTCATCACGCCGCTGACGCATAATTTTTGCGAAAGCTGCAACCGGGTCCGCCTGACGGCGACTGGACAGCTCTTCATGTGCCTGGGCCAGGAGGACCGCTCCGACCTGAAAGCCATCATCCGCGCCACGCCAGACGATACTGACCTCGACGCCGCGCTTGACGAGGCGATGACACGCAAGCCCAAGGGACATGATTTCCTGATCGCGCGCGGCGCGCACTCTATTTCGACGCCCCGCCACATGAGCGTCACCGGCGGATGAGCGACCGGAAGGCCGCCCTGATTGTTTCGCAGACGCAATCCGCACGCGATGCCGGGCAGCTCCTGATGCCCCTGCATGACTGGGTATCATTGGAGGAAGCCGATATCCTAGTGGCCCTGGGCGGCGACGGGTTTCTGCTGCATACACTGCATCGCATGATGGAGACCGGCAACATCAAGCCGGTTTTCGGCATGAATCGCGGCACCGTCGGTTTCATGATGAACGAATTCCGCGCAGACGGCCTGCAGCAGCGCCTGCGCGCCGCGAAGAGTTTTCGCTTGCATCCCCTGAAAATGGATGCACGCACGATATCCGGCGAGCATGTCGTATCGCCCGCGATCAATGAAGTGTCGCTCCTGCGCGAAACCCGTCAGGCAGCCAAAATCGAAATTTCAATTGATGGCCGGGTGCGGATGGCTGAGCTTGCCTGCGACGGCGTCCTCGTGTCCACGCCCGCCGGATCGACCGCCTATAATCTCTCGGCGAATGGCCCAATTCTGCCGCTGTCCAGCGATCTTCTTGCGCTGACGCCGATCAGTCCCTTTCGCCCGAGGCGCTGGCGAGGCGCGCTGATTCCCGACAGCGCGACGGTCGAATTCCGCATGCTGGAAGCGGGAAAGCGTCCAGTCTCGGCCGTTGCCGATCAGCGCGAGGTACGCGACGTGTCGGTCGTGTCGGTATCGTCCGATACGCAGGTCTCGCTCGACCTGCTCTTCGACCCTGACTACGCTCTGGATGACCGCATCGTCATGGAGCAGTTTCTCACATAGTCGTCAGACTAAATTAATCGATGCTTGTCATCACGAAAGGGCGTGGCTATAGCCGCGCCTTCAGCGTTCCCCGGTAGCTCAGCGGTAGAGCAATCGACTGTTAATCGATCGGTCGTCTGTTCGAATCAGACCCGGGGAGCCAGAGATTTCCAGGGTTCGCATTTCGATGAAGTGCGGACCCTTTTTTCGTTGCGGACCTGGTGGTGCGCCGAGCCTCCAATTCCGGTGCACCCGGCGGTCAGGAGGTAGAGTCAGCACACGATATCAATCGCTTCCCAAACGAAACTGTACGGCGATTTCGACCATATGTGGCTGGCCGTCCGGCGGCGGCGGGATATGTTTGACCCGGTTCGGCATTCGGATGGCTTCGCGGTCCAGAATGCCGGAGCCGGTCTTCTGAATCAAATCGACATCGCCGATGGTACCGTCGGATAGAACGTGCACGCGAATCCGCGCCACGCCTTCATCGCCGCGCATGACGGCGCTGCGCGGATAGTCCTGCATCAAGGCGATTTGACGCTGAACCTTCACAGTCCATTCCTGTGCCGTCGCTGGCAACGCGATCGTAAGGACCGCTGCAAATACCGCAATCAAGCGCATCAAATTCATCGCTTAGCTCCGCATGTGGCGCTTGGCGACCGGATGGTCGACAACCCCGTAAAATGCTAAGCTAAGGGCGATCTGGTTTAGAAATCATTGCCAAACGCGATGACAATTTTGCGGGCGGCAGGTTCGCGGAATCATGCGTTCGCGTCAGACCTGCCGCTCGACGACCATCTTCTTGATTTCGGCAATGGCTTTTGCCGGATTGAGCCCCTTTGGGCACACATTCGAACAGTTCATGATCGTATGGCAGCGATAGAGGCGGAAGGGGTCCTCTAGCGCATCAAGGCGCTCGCCGGTCATCTCGTCTCGGCTATCCGCCAGCCAGCGATACGCCTGCAGCAGGATCGCCGGGCCAAGAAATTTCTCCTGATTCCACCAATAGCTTGGGCAAGCCGTTGAGCAACATGCACACAGAATGCACTCGTACAGGCCATTCAGTTCCTCGCGCTGGTCCTCGGACTGAATGCGCTCCTTACCGGCGGGCGCGGGCGTCTTCGTCTTCAGCCACGGTTCGATGGAAGCATATTGCGCGTAGAAATGTTTGAAATCGGGAACGAGGTCCTTGATGACCTCCATATGCGGCAGCGGCGTGATCTGAACATCGCCGGACAGTTCTTCGATAGGCTGCGTGCAGGCGAGCGTATTTGTCCCGTCGATATTCATCGAGCATGATCCGCAAATGCCCTCGCGGCAGGACCGGCGGAAAGTAAGCGTCGGGTCCATCTCGTTCTTGATCTTAATCAGGGCATCAAGGACCATCGGTCCGCAGCTACCCATGTCGACCTCATACGTATCGAGCCGCGGATTTTCATCATCGTCCGGCGACCAGCGATAGATTTTAAAGGTCTTGACGGCCTTGGCTCCATCGGGAGCTTTATATACGCGCGTCTTGCCGGTCATCTTGCTGTTCGCGGGAAGTGCGAATTCGGCCATGTGTGAAACCCTTGTCTGTATGAGTGTCCGTGTCAGCCACCCGGTGTTTTCGCGCCGAGCGTTAGCGCCAAGTGCGCCGCAGGTCACCCGTCCTTTTTGTCGCCCTGTTCTGCCACCGCGCCCGCGCGGCGCCGCAAAATCTCTTCGCATACCCGGTAGGTACGTTCATTATCGACGTCGATGGCATATTCGCCATTCGACAGGATAACGGGCCGGATGTCGATCCCCAAGCGACGCGACACGCTTATCATGCCCTTCTGGAGCGAAACGAGGCCGAAGCGCATGCGAATGAGATTCCAAAGCCCGAACGCGCTTGCGATACGCCTGGGATTCTTCATGAACTGGCCGCCTTCGCGAAAGATTTCAGCGCTTTCGATAACCGCCAGATTCGAAATCGCATAGCTGTTGCAGTTCGCGTAGGAATCATCGGCAAAATCATAATAATTCCGCTGCCCGTCCGGGTGCGCGGCCATGACATCGGCTTTCCGCGCAAGCAAAAACAGCGCCTCCGCGCCCGCTTCCACTTCCGCAACGATCCGGTCGATCACTTCGGCCTCAATCAGAACATTATCGGCTGTGGTGATAAGATATGGCCCCTCACTCACAGCCGATGCTGCCGCGTAGACGCTGTCTGTGATCGACGTCTGCGCCGGGCTTAACATCACCGCCATTGGCGCAATCGTCTGCCGCACCAGGTCAAACGCTTCTTCGTCGATGCTGACAACAATCTCGCCGACATGCGGATGCGCCTTCAGAACCTCCAATGTACGGACGATCAGCGGCGTGCCCAGAATTGGTGCCACGCATTTGTGTGAGACGCCCAGCATCTCGGCGACCGGATTAACCTGCCCGACGCGCTGTCCGGCCAGGACGATGGCCGTCACCTTTTTCACGGCAATAGCCCATTGCGCGACAGGCTTTCCGCCAGAATCGTCTCGATCAGTTCAGCATGGGACATGCCTGCGAGGCCGGCCGAAATACTGATGGTTTTCTTCGACCATAAATTGCAGTTCAGATTGACTTCAAGAAACATCAACGTGCCACTTTCGGGATCGAGACGAAACTCCCAGCGGCCATAATCGAACGGCAGATATTCAGGCAGCAGCTTGTACGTATATTCGTATATCTGAGGCAGCCATTCCGGATCATCATAGGGCACCATCTTGTAGCGCTGCGGCCCATCTGAGAGATTACGCTTTTCCTCATAGGTCCGCAGGATCGTCGGGTCCGCCTGAACGTTCATCTGTGTCGGCAGGATGATGGGTTTGCCGTTCATGGTGATGACGGAGACTTCGATGTCGTGACCACTCAGGAATCGCTCGACAATCGCATCATGGCCCTCGCCATGGATCTTGGCGACAGCCGCCTGCACGCCGGGCCAGTCGGTCGCGTCGCTGACGCCCCAGCTGGCTGAAGATGCGTTCGGTTTGATGACGAAGCGCTCGCCCTTCGGCATCTTCGCTTCTTCCATCGGCGCACCGCGGCGAAAGATCGCCCAGTCCAGCGTCGGCACGCCAGCGTCGCGGGCGGCCATCTTCGTCAGATGCTTATCGTCGGACATGCCGCGAATGATCGGGCTTGCCCCCAGATACGGAATGCTATGGCGATTGCAGAGCAGCGGCAGCAGCATCTCGGAATTCAGAAACCCGCCGCGATTGAGTAGCGGAAACACGAAATCGACATCTGGCCTGTCGAAAAGCGACTGGTACCGGTCGGCCAGAACGAGATTCAACCCGATATCTTCAAGAACCGTGCGAATTTCGTGGTGATAAGTCGCATGCGTGCCATCGGTGGGATGCGGCGTGCCGTCACCAAGCGCATGCTTGGCGATGAACATTACCTTCAGCCTGGCCTTGGCGTCTTCGGAAATGGTCAGTGGGGTCGGAAGATCGGACAAGCTCGGCCTTTCTAAAGCGGACTTAGGCGGACTTTCGCGCGCCTAGGTAGGGGGTATGGCTAAAATATGATAGGCTGGAAGTTTGCCATGGCTGCTGATTGCCAGTTCTGACGAGCCCGCGGCAGAATCTGATCATTCGGCAGCGGTCGCATCGGCTTCTTTCGTATCCGCAAGCGCACGCCTCAGCGCGAAGGACAGCAGACCCGCCCCCAGAATCGCCGCGCCCAGGGTCGCAAAGGCAATGCCGCGCGCACCATGCTCCTGCCCCAGCCACACCATCGCACCGACGTAGACCGTCGTCACGAACACCCGGACCTTCAGCGCCAGCGTTTCCCGCCCGATCGCGTATAAAGCGGGTTCGAACGACACGGTCGCAAGGTCGATCGCCGCCGCAACGCCAACGATCAACAATAGCGGGTACGCGCTTTCAAAAGGTGCCCCGGCAATCAGCACAAGCGCCAATTTCCCAAACAGCAGGATCACGCCCGCCACGACAGCGCCCGCGATCAAACCGATCTTCAATGCCTTTCCCAGGATCTTGTAGAAGTCTTCAAGCCCATTATTGAACGTACGCGTCCGCACCATTTCCGGCAGCAGGACCTGCACCGTCATGCGCCCGACCGTGGCCATTGCCCGCCCCAGCTGCAATGCGATCTGAAATCCGCCGGCGGCGGCAGGTCCGACAAATAGTCCTGTCAGGAGTACCGGCAGTTGCTTGCCCGCAAGAACCACGGTCTGCGCCATATTTGTCGCTACGGCAAAGCGCGCCAAGCCGGGCGATTCCGCGAATGTCTCTTTTACCGACAGGGCCGCCGCGTCCCATCGCAGGTCGCCCCACGCATGGCGGGCCGACAACCAGTAGACGGCCATCGCGACGAACTCAGCCGCGCCCCATGCCAGGATGAACGCCGTTATCGTTGGCGAAAAAACCCAAACCACGAGCACACCAACCAGCCGCGCCGCAGTCAAAGCTGCGTCCGCGTTCGCGGAAAGGCCAAACCGGTCATAAAGACGAAGAATGCCCGCCGCGGTCGATCGGACACTGACAAGGGTGGCGATTGCGAACCAGAAGGCAATCCATGACATGTCCGCATCCCACCCAAATAGCGGCCCAAGCAGAATGATGACCACCGCGGCGAGGCCAGCGCCGACGAGCGCACCGCCCGCATCCAGAAGCAGGCAGAGTTTCAACAATCTGACGAGTGTCCGCTCCCTGCCCGCCTTCAGCCGCTCCATGCCGAAGCGGACAACGATCTGCCACGTCTGGAAACCGACAAAGGCGGTCACCGCCTGCGCGGCACCGACGATCAGCACGAATTGGCCGAAGCCTTCCCGCCCCAGGGACCGTGTCATGATCGCAATGTACATAAAGCTGAAAACCGCTGCCGCGCCGCGCCCACCGAGCAACCAGACGAAGTTGCGGCCCAGCGCTCCCAGGCTGCCGCCGCGTTCCTGCTTGTTCTGTCGGATTACCGGGTCGTTCATCGCGATGCCGTCAATGCAGCCCCGCATCTAAAAGCGCAACCAGCGCTAAACTGCCGAGCAGACTTTCGGGAGCGCAAGTACAAAGGTTGCACCGCCGCCTTTGCCGCCATCGCCATCGCCATCGCCATCATCCGTGACGAACAGGCGCCCGCCACTTGCGGCTGCGTGACTGGCCGCGATCGACAGACCGATGCCGCGCCCTTCGGTTTCACTCCCCAACCTTTCGAAACGCTCAAAAATGCGCATTCGGTCCGCCTTGGCAATTCCCGGACCGCTATCTCGCACCGTCACGACGACCTCGTCGCCGTCCTCGACAAAGACATCCACCTGGCCGCCATCGTCACTGAATTTGAGGGCATTGGAGAAGAGATTGATCAGGATCTGCCGTAATTTCTTCTGATCGCCGCTGACCATGGCGACCGGCCCGGTCGCGCCTGCGATGGAAAAGGATATCTGGCGTGCCTCTGCAATCGGGCCGAATAGCGGTGCCGTTTCATTGACGAGCGCACGCATGTCCACTGTCGCGGACGCTTTGACTTTGCGCGCACCATCAAGATCGTTCAGCACCTCCTCCAAATGCGCGCACGCCTGGGCGATATCCCGCGCAAACCGGGCATATCCCTGATCGTTGCGGCCAGCACCAAGACGCAAGGCGCGCTTCGTAATCTCGGCAACCGGCATGTAAAGCTGCGTGGCAAGGTCGGAGCCTTGCCCCGGCCCGGTTTCGCGCCCCCGCTGCGACGCGGACGCCGCGCCGACATCGCCGGGCGGGCGATGCGCTGACATGTCCGCACCGGAAGGGGCGACATCAATAAGCACGGTGAATTCGCATTGTTCCGTGTCCGTAATTTGCGTGACCGAAAAGGCAAGCGTCAGGTCTGGGAAGACATCTCAAGAACGGCTCGAAACGCAGGATCGAGACGCCAGTAATCAAGCAGCGCCGCCAACCCTTCTGCGCCAATTTCGAGCTCGACCGCAGCGGCCTGGGCAGCCACGTCAGCGGGTTCGTCGCCCAGACGCGATACTCTTAAAAGGAGTTCGACCACCCGGCTGACGTCGCTCTTTTCGCATCCCAGGGCCAATAACAGTGCAAGCAGCGCATCGACGTCTTCGCGAAAAAGCAGCGTCCATGCGGTCACCAGTGTGATCTTGGCCTTCACAGCCACAATGGCCGCAGCCAGGACCGGGTCCGCATCGCCCAATGCGCGGATCAGCAGCGCGGAATCGAGCTCGCCGCGTTCATCCAGCCGCACCGCAAGTCGCGCCGCCCGGTGCTGAACGGACTGCGAAACATCGCGCCGCGCATTCAGTCGCCGGGACGCATCATGCCATGCCCGACTCTCCGCCGCGTTCGCGCCGTTCGCAAGTGCCCCCGCGACCTGCCAGACCAGTGCGCTCGCCAGCGCATCGGGCAGTTCGGCAGCGTTCAGGACAGGTTGCTGATTCTTGTCGATGCGCCCGCCCCGCGCATCCCTGTACAGCTCAGCCAGTCGCGCGAGCCCGGAATCCTCATCGTGCGCGCAGCGATCGATGAGGGACTGGGGCGAGGACGTAATTTCACTCTCGGCCACGAAGGCCAGCCTGCGCAGGCGCATCTCAACCTGATGATCCTCGGCCCGGTGAAGCAGTGCCGAGGCGATTTCGG
This sequence comes from Pacificimonas pallii, assembly GCF_019204005.1. Classification (GTDB taxonomy): domain Bacteria; phylum Pseudomonadota; class Alphaproteobacteria; order Sphingomonadales; family Sphingomonadaceae; genus Pacificimonas; species Pacificimonas pallii. Next base: position 79,995 of record NZ_JAGSPA010000003.1, read on the forward strand.
GCTGCTGCACGAAGGCTCCGTCTTCCAGCTGCCTAAGGACAGCCTTAGTGTCCGCAGCGCGCTGCTGCGCAAGCGCACTCAGATCTTCGGCAATGTCGGAAAGCAGGGCGGAAAGACAGCTGAGCGACAGTGCCCGCAGCTCGTCGCTGACCCGCACACGCTGAGGAGAGAACAGCGCGTCGACGTGCTGCCGGGTGGCGCGCGCGCTGCGGGCAGGCGCGGCAGCTAGCCGCGCGGCGCCAGCGCCGAATGCCATACCCTTAACCATGAGCGGTTTCCAACGTCCCCCAACACTTCCAACACGCGGCCCATTGGCACTTCGTTACGGGTACAACCTTTATATGCCCAGTCTTTAAATTTCGTTGTTGGACGCGCTGAAAACCGCACCGCGCATTGCCAATCAGGCGACTGACGCCTCAATCTGCCGCTGTTGCCGCCAGAATATGCTGCCGACCGTAGCCGCCAAAGCCGCGCCCAGAGCAATCGCCGCGCTGCCCGTTGCGGCCAGCGCAACCATGGCGAGCGAAAGCCGGAGGACCGTGCCTCTGCCGCGCCGTAAGCCAGCACCGCCAAGCCGCCTCTGTCGGCGATCGAGCACGATTGCGGCCAATAATCCGCAGCCGACAGCGATCAGTGCTGCCGGTCCGTTGGCCGCGATCGCAGCGATGATGCCAAGCTCCCAATGCCCCGGCCTCAGCAGTCGCCACCAGCGGGGATGTGGCGCGCCAAGCGTGAGGTGAGACAGGGGATGGCCGGCTGCATGGACCAATGTCCCGAGCAGCGCCATTGCCAACCCGGCCAGGATGAATCCGGACACGCAAAGCCCCACGGCGACCAGCGAAAATGCCGACCCCGCGACGATAAGCCAATCCGGCTCGACATGCCGCCGGGCCAGTGCACGCATTAATGGCATGGAGAACTGCGCCGCCCGGCCCGTTCCCTGCGCGCCGCCAAGCCAGCGCTCCGCGCCGCGCGCGTCGCTTACCTCAAGCGCACTGGCGGGCTCTGGCAATGAAAATGGCGTCAGCGTTCCCGCCGCGCGCGCGGCCCTTGGGAGCGCGAGTTCAAGATCCCAGTCGCCGACCTGCGCAAGGGCAGCCTTGAAAACCGCCGCCGGATAGCGCGCCAGGCCTGCCGTCACGGCATTGTCTGTCATTTTCTGGTCGGACAGGCGATCAGCCTCGTCTGCGTCCCGCACGGCGACGATGCTGCCCTTATCAGCGGTGGCAAATTCCTGCACGATACCCGGCGCGAACAAAACGCCGTCACGAACGACGGTCACATCGCCGGAATCGCCAATCGCTCCCTTCAAAAGAGCGGTATCGTGCATGACGTCGACGTCGTCCCAGTCCTGCCGCAGTCTTTCAATCGCACGCGCGACATCGGGCGGCATGCGTTCGACCATGACGATCAGACGCTGTGCGCCAAGTCTCCGCGCGATCTCCGCCTGCCGTTCGATTACAGTACGCCCTGCGACCGGAATGCCTGCGATGCGGGCACCGCTCGGGGCATCGCGTTTCGCGAACAGGATTGCGGCGGACATCACAAAAAACCTCGTTGACTTGCTGTGCCATTCTGCACGGCCGGGCCGCCGCAGGGAAGACCTGTTCAGCCGTCTTTCACCGTGCCGACGATATGCGTCATCAGCTCGGCAATCCGGGCATATTGCTCGTCGCGCGTCAGGGCCAGCGCGGGACCATCGGGCAGATCGGGCAAGCGGCCACCGGCACGCGCCGCCAGCTTCCCGCGCAGCCAGCCCGCAATCGCCTTCGTGTCGTTCGACACCAACCCCAGATCGTTTTCCCTGATCAAATCGGCGGCTTCTCCTTCTGTCTGTCCGTGACAAAGAATCGGTCGCCGCGCACCCGCATATTCGTACAGCTTACCGGCCACGACATGCTTCTCGCCTTCCGTACCGAATCGCAGCAGCAGCAGGATATCGGCTTCCCGCTCGATCCTCAGCACTTCGCCGCGCGGGATCGGCCCATGCGTTTCCAGTACGTGCGTCACGCCGTGCCTTTCGGCGATGGCGGATACGACTTCGGCGTCCTCACCATAAAAAATGACGCGGACGCCCGCCGCCGCGTCGCCCATGCTGGCCAGCGCCGCGAATAAGGGTTCGGGCGACCGGCGGCCGCCATAGGTCGACCCGGCGTGAACAATCGTCAATTTATGCTCGTCGAGTGCCGCCGGCGCTTCACGACCCGCAAAATCCGACGGGTCGTAACCATTGGCGGCCTTTATGACGGGCACGCTGTAGCGATCCGCCAGACGCGACGCGACACCATCGGTGACGGCAACGATACCGCTGGCCCCTTTCAGCGTGCGGCGCTCCATGCGCATCTCGATCCATTCCATGATCGGGCGGCGCTGATCGTAGATATTATCCGCCCACATATCGCGCAGCTCCGCGATGAAGGGCACGCCCAGCGCCTTTGAAAGCCGCGCCGCCACGATGTGCGAACTGTGCGGCGGCCCCGTCGACACCATGATGTCGGGCATCCAGCTCGCCGCAAGCTCTGCTCCCGTGCGCGCGGCCTCGTCGATCCAGGGGCGGTGCGGGTCGGGCATCTGCTGTACGCGCCAGACATTCGCGCGCATGCGGTGCAGCCAGCTCGGCTTTCCGCTCGCGGCAGGCGCGGCCTTCGCACTGCCATGTCTTGGCTGGTCGGCCTCCGTCATCGGGGCCGACCGGCCCGCACGGACATACGGCACGTGCAGGATGCGTTCCGGCTCGATCTCTGGATCGACCGCAGCGGGAAATTGCAGATTTTGTCCTGCTAGCACCCGAACATCGTCGCCCCGCTCGCGCAGGAACCGCGCGAATTTCGGCGGCCGCACGGTGGCTGTCGGCGCATTGGGCGGGAACAGGCCGGAGATGAGCAGAACACGCATGACCGCCCGCATAACGCGCAGCGCCTAAGAGACAAGGTGGACGATGCGCGGACGGTGTACGGACAAAGGGCGAAGGGTGGTGGACGACCGGCGGGCGAGCCCATATCTGCCATGGCATGACCAATCCAATTCACATTGTTGGCGGCGGCATGGCCGGCTCGGAAGCCGCGTGGCAGGTCGCCAGCGCTGGCCTTCCCGTCGTCCTGCACGAAATGCGCGGCGTTACCGGGACAGACGCGCATAAAACGGACGGGCTGGCAGAACTTGTTTGTTCGAACAGCTTTCGCAGCGATGACGCGACCGCCAACGCGGTCGGCGTGCTGCACGAGGAGATGCGCCGTCTCGGCTCGCTCATCATGCGCTGCGCCGACGAAGCGCGTGTCCCGGCAGGTTCCGCCCTTGCCGTCGATCGCGATATTTTCTCGCAGAAGGTTGGCAATACGCTCGAAAACCATCCGCTGGTCACAATCAGGCGGGAAATCATTGAGCGCCTGCCCGGCCCCCACGATGGCCAGTGGATCATCGCCACCGGCCCCCTCACCCATGGCAGCCTGGCCAGTGACATTGTCGCGCTGACCGGCGAAGATCAGCTCGCTTTTTTCGATGCGCTCGCGCCTATCGTGCATCGCGAATCCATAAATATGGACGTGGCATGGCTACAGTCCCGCTGGGACAAGGGCGACGGCAGGGATTACATCAACTGCCCCCTTACCGAGGCGCAATATGAAGCCTTTATCGATGCGCTGCTGGAAGGTGACAAAACCGAGTTCAAGGAGTGGGAGGCTTCCACACCCTATTTTGAGGGCTGCATGCCTATCGAAATCATGGCGGCCCGCGGGCGCGAGACGCTCCGCTTTGGTCCGATGAAACCCGTCGGCCTGACCAACCCCGCCACCGGCAAACGCGCTCACGCCGTTATCCAGCTGCGCCAGGACAATGCGCTCGGCACGCTATGGAATATTGTCGGTTTCCAGACAAAGCTGAAGCATGGCGAGCAGGTCCGCGTCTTTCGCACCATTCCCGGCCTTGAGGAGGCCGAGTTCGCCCGTCTTGGCGGCCTGCACCGCAACACGTTCATCAAAAGCCCGGTTCTGCTTGATGAAACTCTGCGCTTGAAGGCCCGTCCGAACATCCGTTTCGCCGGACAGATCACCGGTTGCGAGGGGTATATTGAGAGCGCTGCCGTCGGCCTGATGGCCGCGCGCTACGCCGCCGCCGAGGCACAGGGCCTGATGCCCGCGATCCCGCCGCGCACAACGGCTCACGGCGCCCTTCTGGCGCATATTACCGGCGAGGCGGATGCGGACACGTTTCAGCCCATGAACGTCAATTTCGGCCTGTTCCCGCCGCTCGCGCACAAACACCACAAGAAGGAGCGCAAGGCAGGCTATGCCGCCCGCGCGCTTGCGGACATGGACGCATGGATCGGCACACGCGAAGCGGCGGCGTAAGGCGCTGTCCATGCCAGCCGGTCAGCCTCGCGAAGGCGGGGATCCGGGATAGAGATGCAATTCCCTTAATCCCGAGCGAAGTCGAGGGACGCACGAACGTCGCTGCAAAATCATTTTTCGTCCTTCGGCTGCGCTCAGGATGATCGGGATTTGATGAATTGCTTCGCCATTTCCCTAAGGCACCAGGATTAGCACGCCCTGTTCCACGCGCCAGCTTTGCAGCCGGTTCAAAAACGTCATACCCAGTAAATTCTCGTCCAGCTGCCCCTCGTTCACGGCAACCATCTCGCCATCCAGGCTGACCGGCCCGACGTCGAATTGCGCAACGCGCGCGGCCGCGATGCGCACCAGACCGTTCGCCGTCGATGCCGTTCCATCGAAACGCAGCTCTTCCGCCGGGAACCCCGCGTCCTCGGCCGTTTCCATATTCAGCACGATCCCGGTTGCGCCGGTATCGATCAGAAACAGCGCAGACTGACCGTTCACATTGCCGCGGATGTAGAAATGCCCGTCTTCGCGCGCGCGGATGCGGATTTCGTCGCCCTCAACGACGGGTGAGGCCGGATCGAGCGCGCTCCTGATCGTCGGCCATTCCGCGACGATCAGGACCAGACCGCCGAAGATCACGACCCATGCCAGCACCATTTGGGCGGTCTTTGTGAAGCCGATCCCTTTCAGCCGCGGGATCAGGGCCAGGATCAGGAGAATCAGGAAGCCGCCCAGATAGATGGCATTCATCGATTGCCATTCGTTCATAACGTAACCTCCAGCATGTCATATCCCGGTTCAACGCCCGCCGGAAGTTCCGCGCACAATGTACTGTAATCCATGCTATTATCCATATGCGTCAGGACAGCGCGTTCCGGTTTCATCGCATCGATCCAGCCCAGCGTGCGTTTCAGGTGGGAATGCGTCGGATGCGGCGAGCGCCTGAGCGCATCGACGATCCACAGATCGCAGCCCGCAACCGCCGCCTCGGCTGCGGGCGTCATCTCATTCAGGTCGGTGGAATAACAGAATACCGCGCCCGCAGCCTCGATACGAAACCCCCATGACGTGATCGGCCCGTGCACCTGTGGAAAGGAAGTGATCGTCAGCGTGCCGATGTCGAAAGGTCCATCGATCACATGCGCACGCGCCGTCTGCGCATACAGCTCGCGACCCTCGAATACATAATGGAAACGATCATATAAATGGTCCCAGGTCCCCTTCGCCGCATAGCAGTCGACAGGTTCGCCCTGATTGTGAAAAACCTGCCGTAAGTCATCGATTCCGTGGGTATGATCGGCATGACTATGCGTGATCAAAACCGCATCCAGCGTCGCGGCATTGGCGGACAGCATCTGCTCGCGAAAGTCGGGGCCGGTATCGATAATGATGCGCGTATCGCCCTGCTCGATCAGTACGGACACGCGGCGGCGGCGATTCTTCGGTTCGTTCGGATCGCAATCGCCCCAGTCATTGCCGATGCGCGGGACACCGGAGGATGTCCCCGACCCGAGCATCGTCACTTTCATAGGGCGCGCTTGGCCTTGGAGAACAGCCTGTAGAAATTCTCCGTCGTGGTCTGCTCCAGAGTTTCAAGCGTGACGCCGCGCCGTCCGGCCAGGAACTCGGCTGTATGCATGACAAAGGCGGGTTCGCAGGTCTTTCCACGTTTTGGCACCGGCGCCAGAAATGGGCTGTCGGTCTCGATCAACAGCCGGTCCGCAGGCAGCTTTTCAGCTGTTGCCGCCAGGTCAGCGGCGTTTTTGAAGGTGACGATGCCGGAAATCGAGATGTACATGCCAAGGTCCAGCGCCGCGAAACCGAACGCCTCGCTCGCCGTGAAGCAATGGATAACGCCGGGAAAGACGCCGATCTCTATTTCCTCGCGCAGGATCGACAGCGTGTCCTCCTCAGCCTCGCGGGTATGGATGATGATCGGCAGCCCGGTTTCGCGCGACGCGGCGATGTGCCGCCGGAAGCTACCGCGCTGCCGTTCGCGATCCGACTTGTCATAATAGAAATCGAGGCCGCTCTCGCCAATGCCGACCACGCGCGGGTGCGCCGCCCGCTCAACCAGCTTCGCCGTCGAAATCTCTTCATGGCTATCGGCCTCATGTGGATGAATCCCAACCGAGGCCCAGATATCGGGTTCCCGCTCGGCCAGCCCGACGACATCATCCCATTCCGACGCCCGCGTCGAAATGCACAGCATACCGTCCACACCGGCGTCACGCGCACGCTGGATCACCGCATCCTGTTCTTCGACCAGGCCTTCGTAATTCAAATGGCAATGGCTATCGACGGCCATGACTACGCACTTTTCACTGGCATATCGAACCGTGGAAACACACCCTGCGGTGCTGGCAATTCGGTGCCCGGTACGAGTGCCCGATCAAGCGCCTCGAACCCGCGTGCGTCATCGGGCACGCTGAGCAGGTCGAGCAAACGCGCCGCGCCCTCCGGGATCGCAGGCTGCGCCAGGATCGCGAGGCGGCGCACGGCATCCGCGGTCCGATACAGCACCGATCCCATGGCCGTCATGTCCGTTTTCTTCAGCGCCCAAGGCTCCCGCCCGGCAAAATAGCCATTGGTTTCACCGACAACTTTCCAAAGCGATTCCAGCGCGTTGTGAATCGACATGGCCTCAAACGCCTTGGCATAGTCGGCAGGCAGCGCCGCCAGTCGGGCGTCCAGCTCAGCATCCGCGTCATTTGCCGCGGTTGGCTCCGGCAGCACACCGCCGCAGTTCTTCGCAATCATCGACAGGCAGCGCTGCGCCAGATTGCCAAGGTCATTGGCAAGGTCGGCATTCGAGCGCGTCACGATGGCAGGCTCCGAATAGGATCCGTCGCCGCCGAACGGGACTTCCCGCAGCAGGAAATAGCGCAGCTGATCCACACCGTATTTCTCGGCCAGGCCGAGCGGATCGACGACATTGCCGGACGATTTCGACATGCGTTCCCCGTCGAGCAGGACAAAGCCATGGCCGAACACCGCCTTTGGCAGTTCCACACCCGCCGACATTAGGAATGCGGGCCAGTAGATGGTATGGAAACGCACGACATCCTTGCCGATCACATGCACATCTGCGGGCCAGCGTTCCTTATATTTATCATCGGGATAGCCGACACCGCTCAGATAGTTGCTCAACGCGTCCAGCCACACATACATGACATGGCCGGGCGCACCCGGCACCGGCACGCCCCAGTCAAAGCTCGTCCGGCTGATCGACAGATCATTGAGGCCGCCCGCAACGAAATTGCGCATTTCATTCATGCGGCTCGCAGGCTGGATAAACCCGGGATTGTCCTCGTACAGCTTCAGAAGCTTGTCCTGATACTTTGAGAGGCGGAAGAAATAGCTTTCCTCCACCGTCCACTCCACCGGAGTCCCTTCGGGCGACAGCTTGGTGCCGCCGGGCTGAGTCTTCAGCTCTTTCTCGTCGTAAAATGCTTCATCGCGAACGGAATACCAGCCCTCGTAACGGTCGAGATAAATGTCGCCATTCGCCTCCATCCTGCGCCACAAATCCTGCGCGCATGCGCGGTGCGACGCTTCCGTCGTGCGTACGAAGCGGTCATGACTGATATTCAGCCGCGCGCACATATCCTGAAATTTCGCCGCCATGCCATCGACATATTCCAGCGGCGCGAGGCCAGCCTTTTCCGCCGCGCGCGCGATTTTCAGGCCGTGCTCGTCCGTGCCCGTCAGAAAGAACACGTCCTTCCCCGACAAGCGGTGGAACCGCGCCAGCGCATCGGTCGCAATCGCTTCATAGGCATGGCCCATGTGCGGCGGTCCATTGGGGTAGGAAATCGCCGTCGTGATATAATATTTTTCGCTCATGCCGCCTGTCGTTCACCGGGAGTAAGACGTCCGACCAGCCGCGCCACCTGAAACGTCACCACACTTGCGTCGAGCGACTTGGCGAGCGCATCGGACGCCAATATTCGCGCCTCATCCCACAGTGCCAGCCGCGCTTCAAGCTGATCCGGCGATGCACGCTTGGCGGCGCCCGCCAGATATCCCGTCGCCAGCTCCAGAAACGCCTCATATCGGGGCTGCGCCGCCTTCAGCGCCAGCTTCTGCCCCAGTGACAGGGCCAGGTCACGGGAGGTGGCGTCATCCGCGCGCTCCAGATGCGCCAGTTGATCGCTCAGTTCGCCGATCTCCAGCCCGGCAAAGCGCAGCGCCCTGCCCGGTGCGCCGCCCGCAACCGCAATCAGCGCATCAATGTCACCGGCATGGTCCAGCTCCTGCGTCAGCACGGTTCGCACCTCCGCATCCGGCAACGGCCTGAAGGTTAACGTCCGGCACCGTGACCGCACCGTTGGCAGCAGCCTGCCGGGCGAATGGCAGACGAGCAGGAACACCGTCTGCTTCGGTGGTTCCTCCAGCGATTTCAGAAAGGCATTGGCCGACGCGATATTCATCTCGCACGCCGCGTCGATCATCACCACGCGCCACGCCGACAGCGACGGTGTCTGGTTCAGTACCGGCAGGAAGTCCCGCACCTGCCCGACCGTGATATTCTGCGCCAGCCTGTCACCCGTTTTCGTCAGGCCGCGCTCAAGCCTGCGGAAATCGGGGTGCGCGTCGGCGTCGAAGGCGCTTGCCTGCCGGTCCCCCTCCGGCACATCGAAGCTTTCGCCCCCGGACAGCACCATCCGTGCCGCCGCAGTCGCGAAAGTCCGCTTGCCGATACCGCGCGGCCCGCTCAGCAGCCAGGCATGATGCATTTTTCCCGACTGAAACGCCGATTCGAACGCCGCCCGCGCCTCCGCATGGCCGATAAGCGGCGTCACGGTAGCGGCCTTAGCATGGGTTCAATGACCCGCCAGACATGTGCCGCGACGGCGTCGGCGTCACGTTCCGCATCGATGACGGTCATGCATTTATCCTGTTTCGCCAGCGCCAGGAACCCCGCGCGCACCTTCTCGTGAAAGGCCAGCGCCTCGCCCTCGAACCGCGCTTCCGTGCCGCCGCGCACGCCCGCACGGGCCAGTCCCGCCCTCACAGGCAAATCAAACAACAGGGTCTTCGCAGGCCACAGACCCTCGGTCGCAATGTTGTGCAGCGCCAGCAGTTCCTCAAGGTCCATCCCGCGCGCCACCCCCTGATAGGCGAGCGTTGAATGTCCAAACCGGTCGCACAAGACCCATTTGCCCTCGCCCAGCGCCGGGAGGATCAGCCGTGCGACGTGATCCGCCCGCGCCGCGTTCATCAGCAACGCCTCGGTGCGCCCGTTCCAGCGCCCGGTTTCGCCCGTAACCAGCAACTCCCGAATGGCCTCCGCGCCCGGCGTCCCGCCCGGTTCGCGCGTCAGGACGACGTCCTGACCCTCGCCGCGCAGCCGCTCGGCAAGCCGCTTTATCTGGGTGGTCTTTCCCGCACCTTCGCCGCCTTCAAAAGATATGAAGCGTCCGGTCATGGCGCGGCAGCGACCAAAACCCGATCATCGCGGCCGCGGTTGAAGGGCGCATAAGGGCGATGCAGCCATATCATATGATATGTCCCTCAGCGTCTCCTGGGAGGGTGCTGATCAAGAGTGGCATTGAAACACACAAAACCTAGTCAAAAAGCCGCGAGAACCCGGCCTTTACACGCCCGAAGAACCCGGCCTCTTCCACCGCTTCGGCCGCGACCAGCTTCACCCGCTGATCGGGCAGGCCGGCGACGGACACGATCAGTTCCCCCACCTCATCGCCCTTCGCCAGCGGCGCAGCGACAGGCGTGCGGTACTTCATTCGCGCCTTCACATCGGAAACGATCGCACGCGGCACGGTCAGCATCGCACCTTCGGCGGGTACGGCGGACACCGTCTCTGCGCTGCCCATATGGACGGGCAATTCGGCGATGGCCTTCGCAGGATCCAAAGCCTTGCCCTCGAACGCGCCAAATGCCCATTCCATGATCCGGGTCGCTTCGGATTTCCGCTGCGATTCACTGGTCAGTCCGGAAATCACGGCGACAATGCGGCGCCCATCACGTGCCGCGGATCCCGTAAAACCATAGCCCGCAGCCTCGGTGTGCCCGGTCTTCAGGCCATCCGCGCCCTTTACCGTGTTCAGGATCGGGTTGCGGTTCGGCTGCGTAATCGGATCGCCGCCGCCCAGGGTCCTGCCCCACGTGAAATCCGCCACATCGTAGAATTTCTTGTAAAGTTCCGGATGGTCAAGGATCGTACGCTCGGCGATCACGGCCAGGTCGTGCGGCGTCACATGTTCATTTTCATGCGGCCAGCCATTGGCGGTTTCGAACTCGCTCCCGGTAAGGCCAATCTCCTTGCCCTTCGCGTCCATGATGTCGCTAAAGGCCTTCTCTGTCCCGGCAATACCCTCGGCCAGTACGACAGAGGCATCATTACCGGATGCGGTCACAATGCCGTGCAGCAGATCCTCGACACTGACCTCTTCATTCACCGACAGGAACATGGTCGAACCCTGGGAATGCCATTGCCGCCAGGTTTCCGGCCGCACGGTGAATTTCTGATCCAGCGTCAGCTTCCCCTTATCGATCAGGTCAAACGCGACCAGAACGGTCATCATCTTCGCCATCGACGCGGGCGGCATCTGTTCATCCGCGCCGCGCTCGAACAGCACCAGGCCGGACGACAGGTCCTTTACATAAGCAAACGGCGCCGCCGTCTCCAGGCTCTGTCCGCCGGCGGCGGTTGCAAGCATGAGGGCGGGAACAACAGTCAAAGACGCGAAACGCATAAAGGGAGTGACTTTCAATTTAGCTGATCGGAGTGCCGACAAGACGCGCATCACCATAACCGGCGGCGTGCAGACGCGCCAGCACGGTCTCAGCCTCCGCGCCCGTTAGGAAGGGGCCCATGCGCACGCGAACAAGGCCGCTCGGGGCAGTCTCGGTCCTTGCGGAGAGATCACCGCCAATGCCTGCCAATGCGGCCACCAGCTTGGCCGCCCGCGCAGGATCAGACAGCGCCGCCACCTGAATTGTCCTGTATCGGTCCGCGGCAGGTGCCGCCTTCGCCGCACCTGCGGGCGCGGCGGCCTTTGCAATGCGGGCCGACGCCACCGCGCCGGGGATTTCGACGGTCCTCACCACCATAGCTTCAGTAGGGGCGGCCGCTGTCACCACCGTCTCAGGCGCTGGCTTTGCGGGCAAAAGCGGCGGCGGCGTGGGAGGCGGCGTGGGAGGCGGCGCAGCGGCAACAATGTCGCGGGCACCAACACGCCGCTCACCCCCATCGGGATATACCCGGGTCACCCTGACCCGCGCCACGCCCGCCCTTTGCATGTCCAGCAGCTGTGCGGCCCGCCGTGACAGGTCGATAATCCGGTTATGCGCAAACGGTCCGCGGTCATTCACACGAACCGTGATTTCGCGGCCATTGTCCAGATTCTCGACCCGTACCCAGCTCGGCAATGGCAGCGTCCGGTGTGCGGCGCTCACGCCATTCTGGTCGAAACGTTCTCCATTTGCGGTCGGCTTCCCGTGAAATTTCGGGCCATACCAGCTCGCCGTTCCCGTCTCCCGGTAATCATGGTCATCCGCGGGATGGTACCAGCGGCCCCGGATCTTATAGGGCTTGCCGATCTTAACCGGTCCTGTCTCATGGACCGGCGTCACGCCCGTCCTTGCGCCGCGGTCCGGCGCGCCCGCGCAGGCGCTAAGGCCGACTAGTGCCGACAATATCCCCCAGCGTGCCCACCGAGATGGCGTAATAGTTGGAACAATTATAGCCGAGCAGTGCCCGGTAATTCTGTGTGGCAAGATACGCATCCGTCCCGGGTCCATCGACTTCAACAAGGCTAGCAAGCACATCGTCCGAAGGGAATCCCTTCGGGTCGGCAATGCCGATGCCCATCGCCTTCCACTCGGAAACCGGCAGCATGCGGCTGTGCTTTGCGTATACACGCGTGCATTCTGTCGGGGGCGTCAGCGCGCGAACAGCGTCCCGGTCGAAACCGCTCGGCAGGCTTACCTTCACGCCCCACGGCACGCCCGGTACCCAGCCATATTCCTTCAGGTAATTGGCGATGGACCCGATCGTGTCCGCGCGGCTCCCCCAGATGTTCGCCTTGGTATCGCCGTCATAATCGACCGCATGTTTCAAATAGCTCGTCGGCAGAAATTGCGGATTGCCGAGTGCGCCCGCCCATGACCCGACCATCTGGCCGCGCCGGGCAAGGCCGCGGTCGATCATCTCGAGCGCCGCGATCAGTTCCCTGGTGAACAGACCTTCGCGGCGGCCGTCAAAGGCCAGTGTCGCCAGCGACCGCACCGCATCGAAATCGCCGGTATAGCCGCCATAATTCGTTTCCATGCCCCAGATGCCCAGAATGATATCGCCATCGACGCCGGTTTCCGCCTCTGCCCGCACCAGCACATCATTCAGCGAAAGCGCGAGGCGGCGGCCTGGATCAATGCGCGTCGGCGTCAGGCGCCTCGCCAGATAACCGGGCAGGATCGGATCGTCGGTAACGCGATTGACCGGCTGCTGCCTATCCAGGCGCACAACAGTCGGATTGTAAGTCAGCCCGGCAAGCTCGCGGTCTACAATTTCCGCGCTGATACCGGCCGAAACTGCCTTTGCGCGAAACCCTGCCAGCCAGTTCTGAAAGCCGTTCGCCGCATCGCCGGCGGCGACACGATTCGGGTCCGCCTGCGCTGCCACCGGCGGCGCGGCCGCCATGGCGGAAAGAACGGCGATCGACGCCGCCAACATGACCCGAACCCTCAACATGACGTGCTTAACTCCATAAATAGCTGCCTCAATTCCTCAGACTAGGACATATTGCCCGCGACGTGCACCCCCGCTGAACAGCCGACTGTCCGATTTATTTCACACTCTTGGCGCAGCGTGCTTGCGGCGTTAATGCCCCTCCGGTTCACCCGCGCGGGCAGGTGGCAGAGCGGTTGAATGCACTAGTCTTGAAAACTAGCATGGGTTTGCGCCCATCGTGGGTTCGAATCCCACCCTGCCCGCCAGCGAACCGTATCGTAGGTCGGGGTGGCCTTTGGACTTGTTATATCGATGCAGCGCCGCCTGTCGTTGGACTGACAGCGCCGCCACGAAGTGTTAACCGAATATCCCGCATATGCCTCTCGTAAAGCCGGGAGCGCCGCGTTATGGCGTTAACGATAATTTTTTTTGTCACCAGAAAGTCTCCCCTCTCCATGTTTAATCGCTTCTTTTCGTTCCTGAGTCAGGACATGGCCATCGATCTGGGTACGGCGAACACGCTCGTCTATGTTCGCGGTGAGGGGATCGTGCTGAATGAGCCGTCCGTGGTTGCGATGGAATATGTCGATGGTCGCAAGTCCGTGAAGGCGGTGGGCAACGATGCGAAGATGATGATGGGCAAAACCCCCGACTCGATCCAGGCGATCCGTCCCCTGCGCGACGGCGTCATTGCCGACATCGATGTCGCAGAGGAAATGATCAAATATTTCATTCAAAAGGTGCAGAAGCGCAAATTCCTGTCCAGCCCCGAGATCGTCATCTGCGTGCCATCCGGATCGACCAGCGTTGAACGCCGCGCCATTCGCGACGCCGCGAACAATGCGGGCGCGTCCAGCGTTTTCCTGATCGACGAGCCGATGGCCGCTGCAATCGGCGCGGGCATGCCTGTTACGGAGCCCATTGGGTCGATGGTCGTGGATATTGGCGGCGGCACGACCGAAGTCGCCGTCCTTTCGCTTCGCGGCCTTGCCTATACCACCAGCGTCCGCACCGGCGGCGACAAGATGGACGAGGCGATTGTCTCTTATGTACGCCGCAATCACAATCTGCTGATTGGTGAAACCACGGCGGAGCGGATCAAGGTCACCATCGGCACCGCCAAGCCGCCCAAGGACGGCGTCGGCGTGACGATCGACATCAAGGGCCGCGACCTGATGAACGGCGTGCCAAAGGAAATCACCATTAATCAGGCGCAGGTCGCCGAAGCGCTTTCGGAGCCTGTCAGCCAGATCGTCGAAGGTGTCCGTCAGGCGCTGGAAAACACCGCGCCCGAACTGGCCGCCGATATCGTCGACCAGGGCATTGTCATGACGGGCGGCGGCGCGCTGCTCGGGCAACTGGACGAGGTCATTCGCGATGCGACCGGCCTGCCCGTCACCGTCGCCGACGACCCCCTTACATGCGTCGCCATGGGAACTGGCCGCGCGCTGGAAGATCCTATTTACCGCGGTGTGCTGACCACCCAGTAATTGCAGCAGGAAAAGGAGTTCGCGTAGCGTGGCCTGGCCGCCCCGAAAGGTAAGAAGCGGCAAGACGCGGCGTCAGCGAACGTCTGCCTTTTTGGGCCGCACCTTTCTGGCGCTGGTGGTCGGGATCGCCCTTGGCCTGCTTATCATGAGCCGCTTTGCGCCGGGCCGGGCCGACAGCCTGCGCGGCGTCGGTGCGGATCTCGTCGCGCCGTTCTGGGAACTCGTTCAGGTTCCCGTCGAGACGATATCCGGCATGTGGAATAATGCCGATGCCTATGTCGATTCCGCGCGCCGGGTGAAACAACTGAACGCGCGCGAGGGTCTTTATCGTGAGCTGCGCCGCGATCATGAACTGATGCGGGCCGAAAATGCCGAGCTGCGGCGGCTGCTGAATGTCAGCAATCCCGATGAAGAGCCCATCGGTACATTCGTTATTGTCGGGGGAAGTGGCGGCGTATTTTCCGCCCAGGCCATCATATCGGGGGGTGCCCGGCATGGCGTGGAACCGGGCCAGCCGGTCCGCAACGATATCGGCCTGATCGGGCGCACCCTGGAGGTGGGCCAAAGCGCGTCACGCGTGATGCTTGTGACCGACAATACCAGCCGGGTACCCGTTACCGTCGTCCGCACGGGCGTTCCCGCGCTCGCTATCGGCACAAATTCAGCGACACTTGAGATCGACCTTACTGGCCCGACCTCGAACGACGTCAAAATTGGCGACCGTTTGACAACGTCCGGCACAGGAGGGCTGTTCCCACCGGGCCTCGACGTGGGAATGATTGTCGCGATTGACGGCGCCGTGCCGCGCGCGAGGCCCGCAACACTTCCCAGCGCATCGCGCCATGTGATCGTCGAGCGGCCATTTATGCCGCCAGTCATCGAACCCCCGGCGATCCCGGCGCTCTCCGCGCCGGATGAAGCCTTGCCGGTCGAGGATCCTGCGGCACCATGAAACGCGCGCTTCGCGACTATGGCAGAACCAGCGCACGGCCAAGCGGGTCGCTTTCTTTCCTTGAGCGCAGCGGCAACTGGCTGCGGAGCCTGCGCGTCGTCATCGCGCCAATCGTGGTCGCCGCGGGCCTGATCCTGTCGGCGGCACCTGTTTTTACGCCTCTTGCAAGCTGGCCGAATTTTGCCCTGGTCCTCGTTTACCTATATGCTCTTTATCGTCCGAACCAGCTCGCAGCATGGACGGGCGTGCCGCTTGGCGTCCTCGCCGATATCGTTTTCGCAATGCCGGTCGGGGCCAATGCCCTTCTCATGCCGCTCTTCATGATTGCGGTTCAGTGGGTGGATCGTCAGGGTAGCCGTGTTCATTGGCTGGCGGACTGGGCGCTCGCCGTACCGCTTTTGCTGGCCTACCAGTTGATCCTTTGGAGATTATGCCTCATCGCCGCGCCATCCGACCTTCCCGGTGCAGAAGCGTTGCCGTTCCTGTATCAGGGTCTGGCGTCGCTTGCCGCATTTCCGCTGGTCGCTGTGCTTTTCGTGCGTATCCAGCGGCGCTTTGTCGACGGCATAAGGACGTGACGAGGCGCGCATCATGAAAAGCGACGTCCAGCGCGACCTGACATTCACACGCCGGGCGCTGTTCATTGGCGGCGTGCAGGCGGCATGCGGCGTGCTGATCGGCGGGCGCATGGTGTATCTCAGCGTTTTCGAGGGTGAGAAATACGCCACGCTGGCCGAGGACAACCGCGTCGCCGTGCGGCTGATTTCCCCGCGCCGGGGCTGGCTGACGGACCGCAACGGCCAGCCGCTCGCGATCAACCAGCCTGAATACCGGCTCGAGATGATTCCGGAACAGGTGGAGGATATCCCCAAAACGCTTGCGCGGCTTTCGCGGCTTATCGATCTCAGTCCCCAGGACATTACCCGGATCAAGGAGGAGGCGGCGACCCGCCCCGGCTATCTCCCCATCGAAGTCGCCAATAATGTCGACTGGGAAAATTACAGTGCCATCAACGTCCGCCTGCCCGAACTGGACGGCGTCACACCCGTGCGCGGTTTTTCCCGCTTCTATCCGGACGGCGATGCGGTCGGGCACCTGATGGGCTACGTCGCGGCCCCGACGCGGGAACAATATCTTGAGGCGGACAGGGATCCGCTTTTCCTGCATCCGGCCTTCAAGGTCGGCAAGGACGGCGTCGAAAGGACCCTCGACGAACGCCTGCGCGGTGAGCGCGGTGCCCGCCGGATCGAGGTTAATGCCCGCGGAAGGGTCATTCGGGAACTTGATACACGCCCCGACATTCCCGGCGAAAATGTGCGCCTTTCCATCGACCGCGACCTGCAGGTTTTTGCCGCCCGCCGCATCGGTCCTGAATCAGGCAGCGTGGTGGTGCTCGACACCGTTACCGGCGAAGTTCTCGCCATGGTCTCCATGCCGGCTTTCGATCCGAACAGTTTCTCGGACGGGATCAGTCATAAGGAGTGGGACGCCCTCACCTCCAACGAGATGAACCCGCTCATCAACAAGAGCATACAGGGTCTCTATCCGCCCGGGTCCACATTCAAGCCCGTTACCGCCCTTGCCGCGCTTGCCTATGGTGTCGATCCCGCGGACCGCGTGATCTGCAACGGCGGCTATAGCCTCGGGCGTCACCGCTTCGCCTGCTGGCGGCGCGGCGGCCACGGCGCCGTCGATCTGGACAAGTCGATCTATCAAAGCTGCAATGTCTGGTATTATACGCGGGGCCGCCAGATCGGTATCGACGCCATCCACGACATGGGCACGAAGCTTGGTCTTGGCGTGACTTATGACACGCTGCAGCTTCCCAACCAGAAAAGCGGCATCCTTCCCGATCCCGCCTGGAAGCGCGAACGCTACGACCAGGCATGGCTGGTCGGCGAGACGCTGAACAGTTCCATCGGTCAGGGGTATAATGCCCTGTCCCCGCTACAGATTGCCGTCATGACCGCGCGCATCGCGTCGGGAAACCGTGTGATGCCGACGCTTCTTGCCGGCGCAGAGGAGATCGTCCAGCCGCTAGAGATCGACCCGGAGCACCTGGCGATGGTGCGTCACGGGATGGACCTGTGCGTGAACGGCCCGGCAGGCACGGCCGGCCGGTCGCGTCTGCGCCTCGACAATGTCCGCATGGGCGGCAAGACAGGTACCGCGCAGGTGCGCAGCCTCGCCAAAAATCGCGGGGGCTTTATTCCGTGGAAGTTCCGCGACCATGGCCTGTTCGTCGCCTTCGCCCCGGTGGAGGAGCCGCGCTATGCGATCAGCGTGACCATCGAACATGGCGGCGGCGGCTCCAAGGCGGCGGCCCCCATCGCAAAGGACGTGATGACCTTTCTCTATGACCGCGATCAGGCCATGGCCTCGCTCGCCCGGCTGGAGGACGGCTGGAACGTCGAACGAATCGCCGCCGAAGTCGTCCCCGTACCAGATCTGGATAATGCCAATGGCGACACTCGCCCTACCTGATCGCCTGAGCAGGCTGCCATGGGCGGCCATTCTCGCGGTGCTTGCGCTGGGCCTGTTCAGCATGCTCGTGCTTTATTCGGCCGCTGGCGGGGCGGCAGCACCGTGGATGACCAATCAGGGTATCCGCTTCGCTGTGCTGTTCGTCATGATGCTCGTGCTCAGCCAGTTCGATGTGACCTTCTGGCTGAGGTGGGCATATCCGTTCTACGGCGTCTGTCTTGTCATGCTGATTGGCGTGGAACTGATGGGCCAGCTGCGCGGCGGGTCGCAGCGCTGGCTGAATCTGGGGTTCATGAACCTTCAGCCCTCGGAACTCATGAAGATTGCCGTCGTTCTCGCCCTGGCCCGATACTATCATTTCCTGCCGCGTGTCCGCACGCAGACGATGGCCAGCCTGATCCTGCCTGCCGTCCTCATCGCTTTCCCCGCAGCGCTCGTCATGCTGCAGCCGGACCTTGGCACGGCGCTGACGATCATTCTTGGCGGTGTGACGATCGTATTCCTGGCGGGCGCGCGGCTCTGGATGTTCGTCGCGGCAGGGATCGGCGCGGTTGTCGGCATTCCGCTGGCAGTGAAATTCCTGCTGCAGGAATATCAGCAGCGCCGCGTTCTTATTTTCCTCGACCCCGAAGCGGACCCGCTTGGCGCCGGCTATCACATCACCCAGTCAAAGATCGCCATCGGGTC
The DNA here is from genome assembly GCF_019204005.1 of Pacificimonas pallii. Lineage (GTDB taxonomy): Bacteria > Pseudomonadota > Alphaproteobacteria > Sphingomonadales > Sphingomonadaceae > Pacificimonas > Pacificimonas pallii. Next base: position 98,637 of record NZ_JAGSPA010000003.1, read on the forward strand.
CGGCGGCATCAGCGGTAAGGGCTTCCTGTCCGGCACGCAGAGCCACCTGCAATATCTGCCTGAACAGCACACGGATTTCATCTTCGCCACCATGGCCGAGGAATGGGGCCTTTTCGGCGGCTTCTTCGTCCTTGCCTGCTATGGCATCATCCTGAGCTGGGGCACGTGGACGGCACTGACCGCAAAAGCTGTTTTTTCCCGCCTTGCCGCCATGGGTCTCACCGTCACGCTCTTCTTTTACATTTTCATCAATCTGGCGATGATCATGGGATTTGCCCCCGTTGTCGGCATTCCCCTCCCTCTCATGAGCTATGGCGGCAGCGCCATGCTGACCGCTCTCCTTCTCATGGGAATCCTCATTTCCATCTACCACCATAAAAATCGGCAGCGCCTGCAGACCGTGCCGGGCAGTATCTAGGCTTTACATCGAACCGCCCTGCCCGTAATTGCCCCCTTTCCCGGCTTCGGAAGCCTGGGTCGCGGCCGCACTTCCGGCTCAGTGGATGCATAGCTCAGTTGGTAGAGCAGCTGACTCTTAATCAGCGGGTCCTAGGTTCGAGCCCTAGTGCATCCACCATATCTTCCCAGCATGTCGAATCGTGCGAGCCTGATAAATTTCGGTGCCCTCAAAACAGATCTTAGACTATTGACGGCGTCCGTGCGGGTGGCGGTACTTGGTTACGGACACGCTAGTCCGCTACAGGCACCTCGTAGACCGTTCCCGCTGTCCCAATGGGGAAAATCGAGGCGCTGAATGCGCCCTCGACGTAGAGCACCTCGCTGTTCGGTAGGTCGACCACAAATTGCTTTTCAAACGGATCGAGGCTTTTCCAGCGGTTCAGCGCAATCAAACCGTCCGGTGCGAGAAGTTTCACCCTGATGCCTGCGCAGGGCTCCTCCCAAAACAGCGTTTCCGCACTTCGTCCGGCATATGTAAAGACGATCTCGCACGCCGCGCTGCCGCGTAACTGAAATTCGCGCTTCGACAGGATCCGGGACTTCGCGCCGTCAGGGACCTGCGCATTTCCGACTGTCGGATCTTGGCTAACCGCAGCCGCAGTCCGCGCCGGTTCGGTCTCAGCGCGATCTGCGGGAGAGCAGGCTGCTAGCAGTTGGACGGCGAGCGATACACCGACCAGGCTAGTTCGGGTCAAATTCCACATGGAGATGATTATTGGCCTGATTGTCGAAGGTTTCAAACAGAACGTCGAAATTCTCGCCTAGGATGCGAGACACTTCGGCGGCGAAAGCGCGCCCTTCGCCAATGGTAACGTTATTGCCGCGGAAATCGAGCGCCCTGCCCTCATAGTGGAGCGAGCCCTGCATATGGCGGCCATCATTACCGGAAGTGATGACAGGCGTCGGCAGGCCAAGATTGTCCGCAGCCTGCGCGACTGCGCGGATGACCGGATCCATGGCGGGATGCAGGCCGCCAAGCTGGACGTTTGCACTTTTGACCTCCACCCCGACTTCTGCCGCGACGGCACGGCCATCGATACGGCCTCCGGGAATTGCATGCGGGTCCGATGCGCCTGCCGTTGGCAACGCCACCGCATAATCGCCGGGCCGGTGCCGTTGTAGTTCCGGAACCGTCCCATGGCGGTGTATCGCATCGCCGCGGCCCAATACAGGACCATCAAGCGCCATAATCCAGCCAAGGTTGCGGGCATCTGAATAATTCGGGTTGGCATAATTGAGGTGGTCGCCGACAGCCGACGGACGCCCCGCCGCTCGTTCGGCCAAATAGCTATCGACCATCTCATCGACCCTGCCGCTGATCTGGCCGGCGGGTATATCCTCTACCGCATTACGGCCGTCGCGGCGCGACACCGGCCCGTTTATATCGGAAAACTGGTTGTAGGCGTTCACGACATCGGAGACGGAGTCGCCCCAGTGGCCGGACGCCGTGCGGTTCAGAATGGTATCGATGATACCGTGCGCCTGCGCGTCGCCCGCCGACTGCACCCATTCAGTCTGCAACGTTTTCTTGATATTCAAGATGTCGGTCTGCGTGAGCGAGAGCGTACCGCCTTCCATCCGGGTCACTCCGTCCACCGCAGCGACGCCCGGCACAGGGTTTGTCACCGGATTCGGCTGGGTCGGAACGGATGGCGAGGCGTCGATACCGACAGGAGACGGTATGGCGATCCGGTCGCCGGGATAGATGAAATTCGGGTTGGCAATTTGTGGATTGGCGGCGATCAAGGCGTCGAGGCCGATACCGTGCTGCGCGGCGAGCCGACTAAGTGTATCGCCGAATTCGACGACATGCGTTTGCCCGGCTCCGCCCGGCACAGTCAGGGTCTGACCAGCGAAGATGCGATCTGGATTATCGATCCCGTTCAGGGCGGTCAGCGTGCCGACGTCGGTACCGAACCGCGCCGCAAGCTCGGAAAGCGTATCGCCGGGCCTGACAGTATAGCTAGCGCCATCAGTCGCCTCCACGCTCGCAGCGTTGAAGGCCCGGTAAGTGTCCCAAGCGTTCGTTTCGCCGCGTTCCTCGACTGTCGATACTGCACCGATCATTGCCTAGCTCCCAGAATTCGTCATCAGCATCACCGGTTTCGCATTTGCGGCAGGGCGAATGCTATGCGGGAATTCCCTGAAACCGGCGGCAACTTGCGGGCTTGCAGATATCGCCGAGATGAGCGCTGCGGTGGCAGGCGGTCACGGATCAGTCCGCCAGTTTGGCGGCAAGTTCGTTCATCCACCCGACCGCCTGCTCGACACTGACATCGTCGCCAACGGGAAGCCAAGCCGCCTCCGGCCTGAGTGCGGCAAGCGCCTCGGACGGGGACGACAGTTGATGAATGTGCAGATGTACGGAAATCGCGGACGCCAAGCTATCCGCCGCGCGGGCAAGGTCGCCCTGTACACCGATGTCCAGATTCTCTCCGAGAGCGGCAATGTCGGAGAAAAAAGACTCCGGTCCATGGCCGACGGCCCCCCATTCCTCCACGAACGCAGCCTTGCGATCGGGCGCAAGCGAGAGACTTTCGATAACGGTTCCGACAAAGCCTTCGACGGCCCCGCGAATGGCGGGTCCGGCAGCTGCCTTCACCTCATCGGGACGAAGCGATGCCGCCTGTCCCGGTCCATTCAGCCCGTCGATGGTCATCCTTGAAAGGGCCTTTCGTCACCCGGTTTCGTCAAGTTCTGACAGAAGCTTATCGATCCCGGCGAGATGCGCCATGCGGGACTTCCCTTAGGAACCCTTCTCCGGCTTTACTTTCGCGGCAAAAGATGCGCCATCCTCACGCATCTCTTTGGCGATCTTGCCAGTGCTGGCGTCCTCATCCGTCAAGCGGCGCGCCTTCTGGCCGAGCTTCTCGGCGAAGGCGATGAATGCCGCCGCGAGCTTCGGGTCGGCGCCGTCCAGTTGCTCGCGCGTCATCGCCGGTCCAGCCGTGTTGCTCTTCGGTTTTACAGGCTTGCTCATGACAATCTCCTTGTCTTCAGCCGCGGTCCCGGAAGCCTTGGCTCGTCAGCTCCATCGCGCGCAAATCCTTGCCGAACATGGATTTCCACATCTCGTTGACCCCATCGGAAAATGCCCGCCGTTCCGTCGGCCCTTCACGCAGGCGGCCATGCTCCCAGCCCGCATAAATCGAGAAGAACAGACGCATAAATTCCTCGTCCAGTTTGCGGCGGAAATCCTCGGACCGGTATCTGGCATCCTGCGCAATGATCTGCGCCACCTGCGATCGCGCCGCGCTGAGCGCGCCGCGCGGCGGCTGCTGCTCGCCATTGGCGATCAGCCAACCGAGCACATTATAAGCTGCCATCGTCGCAGCGAGATCCCGCGTCGGGACGCCGAAATTGCGTGCAATCTGCTGATAGCCATCGACCGGATCGTGCCGTTCGAACAGGGACTTCATCGCAGCGGCGGACGCCGGGTTATTCTTCTGCAGGCGCGCATACATTTCGTGCTCGACCTGCCGGGATACGGCGTCGGAAGGCGTGTACCCGAAGGAAAGCGATGCAGCGCCGACCTGCGGCGGCGCGGTCAAACCCGCACGCGGCGAACCGCTCGCAGCCGAGCCCTTGACGCCTAGGGAGCCATTTCGGCCGACCTTCCGCTTCGGCAGATCCCGAAAGACAGAATCGTGCAGGATGTCGCTGGAGATCGCGTTGTTCATGAAACCGAAATCCTGCGCGGCGGCAGGGCCGGAGCAGATCGCGAGGGCGGCGGCAGACACGGCGGCCAGGACGTTGGTCTTCATCACTAAAACTCCTTCTTCTACACATGCGAAGAAGAGGAGGGCCGAACCCTCCTCTTCCCCATCTCCGTAGCGGAGCCAGTAGCTTACTGCTTGCGCGCAGACGCCTGCTGGGCTTCGCCGATGGACTTCAGCGCCGTCGTCAGAGCTTCGTTCAGGACTTTCAGTTCCTGAGCGACACCCTGCAGGAGCGCAGATTTGGACATCAGGTCCGTCTTCATGCTGTCGAATTCGGCCATATTGCCTTCATCGACTTCACCGAAGGAGGACTGGTCTTCACCGATCTGATTGATGCTCTCGGCGAGGTTACCCATCTGCTCCATCTTCTTGTCGAGGACTTCGCCGAGGAGGGCGGCCAGCTTCACGAGGAAGCCGCCTTCCGCCGTCACATCCGCCACGAGGCCATCCGCAGCCTGGACGCCGCCTTCACCGGCACCGCCGGCCCCCTGGCCCTGGCTGGCCGCACGGCCGCCGCGAGCGTTCGACTGCATGAATTCCTGCAGGACTTCGTCCAGCTTGGAATAGAGCGAGTCCGCCGCGCGGAGGATGTTGCCCTCGTCCATGGGGGACATGCCGAACTGCTCGGCAAAACCGCTGATGGCTTCCTGATAGTTCTGTGTCGCGCCCTGCGTGTCGCCGAGAGCTCCGGCAAATGCACCCTGCGCGGTATCGATGATGCTCTGCGGCAGACCGAGCTGCTGACCGAGCTGCTGGATGACCTGCTGACCAATTGCGCTGACGATCTGCTGCATCGCCATCGTGGCGAGCATACTGGTGCCGCCCGTTGCGATGCCAAGCGCGGCCTGCGCGGCGAAATTTACGATACTACCGAAGTCGAAGTTGAAACCACCAGACATGTTCATTCTCCCAAAGTCGGCGCGTCGTCCGCGCCTTGATCCCGAGTTTGTCGTTCGGGGTTTTCGGTGACCCGCTGTCCCCGCGAACATCTGAATAGTCCTCCACTTCGTCCTGCTAATATATGCGGGATTCCCCTGAATTTCGGCTGAACTCCTACGGGTCATCCCGCATTTTCCGGCGGTTCACCGCGATTCTCGCAGCCTCGCGGCGCGTGAGCGGCTGGCGCTCCCGTAACGACCAGGACTCGGCATCATGATACCATTCGATGGCGCGCTTTCCGAAAGCATCGCGAAAGCGCCGCGGAACGAAGCCGAGACGCGCGAGCACGAAGTCGATCGCACGGTTGTCCGGGTGGCCGAGGCTAACCAGCGCGGACTCTCCGCGCGCGCCAAACGCTTCGTCGACCAGCGCGCGTCCCCCCTCGAAGGCGAGGCCACTGCCCCAATATTTGGGAAACAGGCGACCGCCGAGTTCGAGGAGGCCGCTGTCTTCGTCGCGGACGAGCGAAAAGGACCCGACGAATTCGCCGCAGTCCGCAAGGCTGGCATGAAGCGGGCCGGGCTCTCCGCGCGCATAAAGACCCTCGGCCCAGACCTGGTAGATATGTGCGATCTCAGGCCGGTCGGGCACGCTGTCGATCAGCATAGCGGTCACGCGCGGATCGTTGTGCAGCGCCAGGATATCCCGGCGGTCCCCCGGAACGAACGCGCGGAGAATGAGGCGCGCGGTTTTGAGGCGGAACCCTTCCGTCGTCATCGCAAACGTCGCCGCTACCACCTGACAATGCTGAGCACGCCCGCCATCGCGATCATCTGGCTGCGATGCGCAAGACCGAGTTTGCCGCGCAGATTCCGGAGATGCGTTTCCAGCGTACGGTCGGAAATAAACAGGCGATCGGCGATCTGCTTGTCGGCGAGACCTTCGCCGAGAACGCGGAGCACCGCTTTTTCGGTCTTCGTCAGCGTATCGAGCGCGGCGGCGCGGTCGGCGGACATCAATGCCGGCGCAGCTTCGATAATTTGCTCGAACGTAACCCCCGCGGCACCCGGCGGTGTTTCGTCACCGGGCTGCGCGGAGGAGATCGGCATCACGGCGGCCATCATGCGGGGCGCGCCCCAACGCCAAGCTGAGCGGCGGGGTCCGGATCCGTTTCGAATTCGATGGCGTCGACGCGGTGGCCCCGCGCGATCAATCGCTCGCGCAGCCTTTGCGCGTCGGCCTGCAGGCGCACTCGGTCGCCAGCATGAGCGGCGATGACGAGCTGCATCGTGCCCTCATCGGTCCGCGCGAGGCGCACGCCCGCAACCGGGGCAATCGCCTGGTTGAAGCGCAGAACGAGCTGGTCGGGTCCGTCGGCGCCCATTGCCTCGCCGACGAACAGCTTGTCGATCATCGCGCCCATGTCCGCGCTTCCAGCACGGCCGCCGGGCAGTGCGGTCGAAGACAGCAGGCCGCTATTGTCGGTCAGCGTGGCAAGCGTATTTTGCAGCAGGCCTTGCTGCTGACCGCCCGTCTCCCCCTCCTGCCGCGCGCCCTGACCGTCCAAGGCCTCGATCCGGTCATCGCCATTTGTTGGCGCCTCCGGCTTGGACTGCTGATCGGCGCGCGTCGCGGCGTCAGTCTTTGGATCAGCGGGAACCTGCCGCCGCGCCGAACCCAGCGCTTCGGAAAAACGAAACACCGCGTCCGGCGAAGGCGAAGGGCGCTGCGGCGCGGCGCGCGGCGCAGGCTCGGCTTCGGGCGAAGGGGGCGGCGCAGCGGTCACGCAACAATCCCGCGTGCCCGCTCGTCTTCCGCGCGGCGGTCCTGCCGCAGGGCAGATGCGAGGCTTTCGTCCGCACGTGCGCGTCGGTGGAGGGCAGCGATAGCTTCGTTCTTTGCGCGGGCAATGCGCCAGTCGCGCCGGGCCGCGGCGACCGCGTTGTCCGCCTCCACCCGCGCAGCGACCGCTGTCTTTAGTGCCTCTGTCGCCGCGCCGCATCGCCGCGCGAGCAGCGCTTCACGCGCTGCCGTGATATCGCGGAACCGCGCCTTTTCGTTTTCCGGCGCGGCCGACAGCCAGTCGGAAAGCGCCGCCATGTCGCTGCGAACGGCCTCTGCGTCGCGGCGTCTAGCCTCGACTTCGACAACCGCTTCGGTGAGCGCCTTGCTGGCAGCGGCGAGTGTCTTCTCGACACGCCGCAGCTTCAGCTCATGCAGCTGGACGAGCTGGCCGGTTTCGACGATCGACGAGCTCATTCCGCCAGCCCCTTCAGAGCCGCAAGCGTATCGTCGCGTGCGATTTGATCGCCCATATCCTGTCTCAGGAACGCCTCGATCCGTGCGCGGCGCTCGATGGCCTTGTCGGCGAGCGGGTCGCTGCCGGACTCATACTCGCCGACCTGCAATAGAAATTCGATCTCGCCATATTTCGAGAGCATCGCACGAACATCGCCCGCCGCTGCCGCTGTTTCGCTGCTCATCAGTCGCGGTGCGACGCGGCTGACGGAGCCGAGAAGGTCGATGGCGGGATAATGCGCGCGCGCGGCAAGTTCGCGTGACAGGACGATATGCCCATCGAGGATGGAGCGGACTTCCTCCCCGACCGGATCGTCGCCCTCCTCGTCCTCCACCAGCACGGTATAGAATGCGGTCATGGAGCCGCGCGCATCGTTACCGGCGCGCTCGAACAACCGCGGCAGGTCGGCGAATACCGACGGTGGATAGCCGCGGCGGACGGCGGGTTCGCCGATGCTAAGGCCAATTTCGCGAAGCGCGCGCGCGTAGCGGGTCACGGAATCCATCATGAGGCAAACATTGCGGCCCTCCGCGCGAAATCCTTCGGCAATCGCCGTCGCCGTCCGCGCCGCACGGGCGCGTTCCATCGCCGGCCGGTCCGAAGTCGCGACGATGACTACCGAGCGTGCCAGTCCCTCATCGCCAAGCGCATCGTCCAGGAACTCGCGCACCTCGCGACCGCGCTCGCCAATCAGGGCGACGACGTTGACGTCGGCCCTGCCGCCGCGCGCAAGCATACCGAGAAGACTCGATTTACCGACGCCTGCCATCGCGAAAACGCCGAGACGCTGTCCGCGTCCGACCGGGACGATCCCGTCGATGGCCCGCACGCCGGTTTCGAACGGCGCATCGACCGGTAGCCTGGTGAGCGGATCGGGAGCAGGGCCGTCGATCGCGCGGCGCGGCAGGTTCGCGGGCAAGTCGCCTTTTCCATCGAGCGGCTGTCCCTGCGCGTCGACAACCCGCCCGAGCAGCGCGTCGCCAAATGGCACGCCGCCGCTGCCTTTCCGGCGGAACACATCGAATTCGCCGCCAAGGCCGGTCAAAGGTTCCAGCGGCGTCAGGATGGCGGCATCGCCGTCCAGGCCGACGACCTCGGCAGGCACGCGGTGACCCGTGACCGGATCGACGGCGTCGCACGTCTCGCCGATATGCGCGCCGAGCCCGCTGACCCTGATTGTCGTGCCGACGGCGCGTTCGATCTTGCCGATGCGGCCGAGCGTATCGATGCGCGGCAGGGCGGTGACGATGTCCGGAAGGGCGTCAGGCGGCATTCAGCGCCCCCTCTGCGCGGCGCGCGGTAAAAGCGCCTTCGAGCGCGGAAAGCTGCATCTCAAGGCTCGCATCGACGCGCCCATGCGGACCGACGACGAGACAGGCGCGTTCCGAGATGGATGCATCCGCATGGATCGTAAGATTCTCGCGTCCGGCAAGTCGCTTTTGAACGGTCTCGGCGACGGAGGGATGGACATGCACCTCCAGTGTGACCGTATCCGAAATCTCAGCCACCGCATTGGCGGCGAGCGCGGCCACGAGCCTGTCCGCATCGAGCGACGGTGCAATCCGCTGAAGGATGGCGAGGGCAAGCGTTTCCGCGCGCTCCCGCGCTTCCCGGTCCAGCGTTGCCGCGCGGGCCTCCAGCCGGGCAAAGGCCTCGGCGTGGCGGGCGCGGACGCGCTCCTCTGCACTGGCTTCAGCGGCTGCGGCGGCGCTCGCCTTCGCCTCGTCAAGTTCGGCGTCGCGCTCGGCTTCGCGGTCCTCAATACGCTTTATTAGCGCCGTGCAGCTTTCGGCAGCAGGAATATCGACGGCGCGCAGGATCGCGCTGTCGCTGATCACGGACGTCCGCGCGCTGGCTGCGATCAGATACATCGTCATGCGCCGTTCGCCATGTCAGCGCCCGGCATTTCCACATTCGCCATATCGACATCGGTGCGTTCCAGCGCCCCGATCAGCGCCCGTGCCGCCGATCTGAACGTTGAGGCGTAAAGCGCCGCCTCCACTATGCCTGAACCCGTTTCCGGCAACGCTCCGGGCGTGTCCACGGCGAGCAGCCGGTCCAGTTCGGCCTCGCCGCGTTTGTCCTCGAGCGCGGCCAGCGTCTCGCCGTCCAGGCGGCCCGCCGCCCGGTGTGCGGTGACGGCATCGACGGCGTCGGCCGCGATGCGGTTCGCTTCGCCGGGCAGGCGCTCCGTCCAATGCGGCAAGGTCGCCAGATCGGCCCAGGTCGCGCGCGACCGTGGACGCAGCAACCGATGCGGACGTCCACCGGTTTCCCATTCGGCAAGCGCACGTGCGCGGGAAAAAAGCTCGCTGCGTTTCACGCATCGCCCTCCGCATCTTCACCGCGCGTACCGAAGAAGCGTTTGCGGATCTGCGGAACCGCGCCCGCCAGGCCGACCGCACCCAGCAGCAGCGCAATCACGCCCATGCTCGCCGCCAGGGTTTCGTTGTTGCCGCGCCTCGGCCGGGTGAACGGTTCCGCCGGGAACATGGCGACGGTGACATTGTCGGCGCTGAGGCCCTCGACGCCGTTAACGACCAGTGCCTTGATCTCGCCTATATGGCCGGACATGTCGACGCCCGCCCTGTGCTTGACCAGGACCGAGGCCGATGATGGTTTCGGCGTGTCCGCGAGCGGGTCGTGCTGCGGTATTGCAAGATGGACACGCGCCACGACGACACCGTCCAGCGCCGTCAGTGTCCGCGACAATTCCTGACTGAGGCCGTACATCAACCGCGCACGCTGGGAGATTTCGGAATCGACGAAACCTTCCTTTTTGAAAATCTCGCCAAGATTTGCGTAATCCTCGCGCGGATAGCCTTGCGAGTTTAGCGCCGCGATCGCATCGGCAAAATCGCCGCGATCCACGGTGAGCGCAAAGCGGCCCTCTCCATCCGCCGATTTCGACGCGCCGATACCGGCATCGTCGAGAATGACGAGCATCTCGTTCGCCTGTTCCTCGCCGATGTCGGTATAAAGCGGCGCGGCGCTGCACGCAGCCAGAAAGAATAGCAGCGCCGGGATGAGGGCCCTTGTCATGATGCGTTCTCCTAGGCCTGCTGCCGGAACAGCTGCGACAGCCCGTCAGACGTGCGGTTCGCGATGTTCGAGGTCAGCTGGCAGTGGAACATGAACTGGTGCGAACGCACCGTCAGGTCGATCATCTCCGACGGGGTCAGCTCCTTTCCGGACGCGGCCAGCCGGTTCGCCTCGACGGCAAGATCGCGGGCTTCCCCGTCGACCTTGCTCATGGTTTCCATCACCGATTCCATCGCGGGCGAGACCATGTCCTTCCCGCCCGCCTGCGACGCGCGTTCCAGCGCCGCACCGAAATTGCCGATGTCGGTTAGCGATGCTGCGGTTGGCATCGCCGATGGCGTACCCGCCGCGGCAGGGCCCGCCATCTCCGTAAGCGTGAGCGCTGCGGCACCGATTTCTACAGCCATCGCGCGTCTCCCTTCCTCGTGCGAAATCAGTTCTTGCGAGCCATCGTCTGCAGCGACTCGCCGACCGAATTGGTGGAGGTCGAGCTGGACTGCGCCATGAAGCTCATTCGCAGCGATTCCGCCGTCAGCATTGTGATCTGCGAGGGTGAGTCCGCGCCCTGCTGCAGCTCTTCCGCGCGGACTTCGATGCGCGTTGCCTGATTGTCGAGCGCGTTGCCCCAGGCATGTGCCAGCGCTTCGTACCAGGATGCGGGATCCGCATTGGTTTCCCGGCGACCTGCCGACGGCGCGGCAGCCAGGTTATTCAGGAGGTAATTCGTATCGACGGTCATAGTCTCTCTCCTCGGGTTGATCAGAATCAGAACTGCACGGTTTGGCGAACGCCGCCGCGCTCGATCAGCATGGCATCGGTGTCGATGCGGACGAGTTGATCGCCGGTCGGCAACACGGCGCCTGCAAAATAGCGGCTGCCGTCTTCGGTCACGACATAGCCGTCCTCACCGCCCACGACCGTGGCGACGCGCTTGCCGGGATCGTGCGGCATGACAGCGGCCGGGGCGTCAATCAGCCTTGCGGGGGTCAGGATCAACTTCTCCAGCGCTGGCACATCCTTGATGACGGCTTGCCGGATGTCGTTCAGCGTGCCGCGGCGCGCCTCGAACTCCTTCGCCTCGACGACGCCGCTTCCACGATACGCCGTTTCGGCCATTACACCGTTGATACGCATGGCGTCGGCCACCCGGCGCGCCAGTCGCTCGCCGGTCTGGATGTCGGTCATGGCGGCGACATTCGCGGACTCGATGATGCTGGCAACACGGCTCAGTTGCGCGTCGGCGGCGACGAAGCCGGAGACGACAATCTCGCCCTCTACATTTTCACGAACGGTCAAGCCGGAGAAACCATTGTCCTCCAAAGCTATTTCGAGACGCGGTATCGAGTTATCGCGGCCAAACGTCCCAAAGTCGAGATCGCCGCTCGCCGTCGCCACCGCCGTTCCGCCTAGGAAAAGCCCGGCTCCGATGAAGGTCAGGGCCGAACGCTTGGCGAAATCCCGATATCCCGCGCGGAGCCAGCCGTGAACACCGGCCCAGGGATCGTCTATTGTGGTCTGGCTATCGCCGCGTCGAGCCAGCGCGTCGGAAAGTCGCTCGCATCCTGCCCAGCGCGGATCGTCCGCCTCGCCTATTGCTAGGATATTCGCACCTACACCGAGCGGCGTGAGTTCTGGCAACAACATGTCACGCGGAGCTTCGATCTCGGTACCGTGCAGTATGATGGTTCCGGATATAAGGTTCAGCCGGATCCCGTCGGTCTGACGCTCAAGTGAAAACCGGATGTCTCTGGCGCTCGGTTCACGCAGAACGATATCGTTTCGGACACCGTATCCGGCAAAGGCCGGGCCGGTTCTGGGCAGGTCGCGAATGGCTCCCTCAAACGGTCCGGCGGTCACGCGAAGCTGCATGCTCATCGCTTACTCTCCCTCGGGTGGTTTCGGCAGCGGCATGCCATTGCGAAGCTCTTCGACGCTCTGGTCCAGCGACGGTGGCAAGGATGCCATACGTGTATCCGCGATCCGCGGTGAAATCAGGAACAACCGCTCGACCCGGCGTGTGGACACGCTGTTCGTTTTGAACAAATATTCCAAGATTGGAATGTCGCCGAGCAAGGGCACCTTCACCGTTCGCGTGGTCTCGATCTGCTGCGTCAAACCACCGAGCAGAAGGCTCTCGCCCTCCAGGATCAGCGCCTGTGTATTGACGGCGGATTTGCGTACCGTCGGCAGGTCGTCGACATTGCGATTAAACTGGATCGCGCCGTCTTCGATAGTCACGAGCAGGCGAATCCGCACCGCGTCGTTATCGGCGAAAACATGCGGCGTTACACGGAGTGCGGTACCGGCGGAAATGTTGAACAAATCCACCTCGTCCTCGCCTGCGACCTGGACGTAAAAAGTCTCCGTCTGGTCGAAAATGGCTTCGTTGTTCGACAGCGTCAGTACCTGCGGCCGTGTCACAATCTTCGCCGCGCCCCGTTCCGCCAGCGCGTTGATGCGGGAGAAGAGCTGCAAATCACTGCCGATGATCGACGATATCGAGAGTCCCCGTGAGAAGGGCGTGATATCGTCTACATCCGTGCCCGGCAGCAGGCGCCGGTCACTTCTCGTGCCATTGCCGAAGCCGACGCTGACGTCATCGCCATCCGACAGCCGCCAGTTGATGCCCAGCGCGCGCGCGCGGTCGACGTCGATATCGATGATGGTTGCCTCTATCTCGACCATCTGCGGTTCCTGGTCGAGTGCGGCGATCAATTCCTCGTAGATCTGCAGCCGGTCCGGCGTGTCGCGTACGATCACGGCATTCAGACGCTTGTCGGCCTGAATGCGGACGGCGTTCTCTTCGGGCGTCGCGGTTTGCACATAGGCCTGCTGCTGAAAGGCGGCAGGCCTATAGGCTGCCGGCGAGAAGCCGTTGCCGACCGGCGGATAGCCGAGACGCTCGTCGCTGTTCGGGCTGGGCCGGGTATCGTAGCCGCGCATGCTGGGCACCGTCGGTGGCAGATAGCGCTCCCGATAATCGCCCTGACCGCCGATCAGCGCGCCGCCACCCGACGGGGTCACCATCGATCGCAGAATACTGGCGATACCGGGAACGACCGTCTCGCGATCGCCCACACGCATTGTGACATCCTGCGCCCAGCCATAGCGGAGCGGGAACACACGGAAGGCGAGCGGCACGGGCTTCACGCCGCGGGAAACGAAAGAACCGGTCGCGCTCTTCGGAACGCCAACAGCGGATGCGATCTCCGCAACCTGATCGAGGAAGCGCGGCACGCCGCTTGCGACGAGAAGTCCACCGCGAGTCTGACGCAAGCGGTTGAGATTGTCGGTCAGACCGAGGTCGGCGGCTGCCGCACGGATGTCACGCGCACCTGCTCCGGGAAATGTCCGCGTTCCGATGGCACTGGACGGATATACATGCGCGACGGCCCCGTCATAATATATGGCGAGATTATAGGCTGAGGCTATCCTGGATGCGACCTCGCTCGCCGAGCCTTCGAAACGTCCGTTCACCGCGCCGCTGACACCGGGGCTCACAGCCGCCGGGACGCCGATACGGCTGAATAGTCCGGCGAGAAACGCACCTACGGGTTGTTCCCGCGCGGACAGCTCGACGCGCCGGTCGCCGCCGGGCAGCGGCGCGGCCAGCACCGAGGCGGACATCGCCAAGGCCAGTGTAGCTGCGAGAATGATCTTCATGAACTGGCCCCTGTCATGCCGAATAAATTTGATGACTGGATCATGCCGCCACCGCCGCCGGCAGCGCGCGCGCAGCATCGTTCTCGGCCTGCGGCGCAGGCAGACCAATATTACCGCGCACATCGATGCTGACGGCGGGCACCAATTCGGCAGGCGACAAGACGGCAACGTCGAACAGGTCCGGCGCAATCAGTTGCCGCACCGCGGCGCGGAGATCTGGCGCGACGACGATGGCGTTCACTTTATCCCGGCGCACCGGCGCGACGATCGCATTGAGGAGGGCCTGCGCTTCTTCCGGGCGAAGACCCACGGCCTCTCCGGACTGCGCCTGCCGCACGAGTTCCCGCAGCCGATTTTCAAGGCCCTGATCGATGGTCAGCGCCGCCAGTCTTCCGTCCGGCGCGTAACGGTTGCGGATATGACGCGCGAGGGCACGGCGGCCATGCTCAGCAAGGGCGGCCGGGTCGTTTTCCCGCTGCGCATGTTCCGCGAGCCCCTCGAGCAGTGCGCGCAGATCGCGCACGGGCACCTCCTCGGCAAGCAGACGGCGAAGCACCTCGGCGATTTTTGAAAGCGGCGCGGCGCGCAGCAGCTCTTTTACGATATCGGGATAACGCGCGTTCGCACGGGTGATAATCTCGCTCGCTTCCTGGATGCCGACGAATAGCGGCAGATTGCGGCGGATAAGGGCGCGAACCTTTTCGATCAGCGCTTCCGGATCGCCCTGCCCGGTGCCATCGCCGCCCGATCCGAGCGGTGCCTCGAAGGCAAGCAGCCGCCAGTCCTCTCCGCCCGTATCGGTGACATGCAGGCTGATGCCGGGCAGGACGATGCCGAGGTCCAGTTGCATGTCGCTCATCAAGGTTTCGGCCCCTGCCGACAATGCCAGCCGCTGCGTATTGCCGAGATAGTCCGGTCTAACCTCCAAAAGCAGCGGCACGACCGCGCGGATCTCCGGCGCGGGAACGCTAACGATGTCCGGCAGCGCCTTTTCCGGCCGGTTCAGCGCCGTGCCTGCGGGCTTTAGAAGGCGGTCGAGATGCGCGCGCAGCTCTGGCGTCAGGAAAACTCCGATCAGACCGAGCCCGATTGCCATCACGGCGAATACCGCCATCGGAAAGCCGGGAATAACAGCGAGTAGCAGGCAGATCCCGCCCGCAACCAGCAGCACACGCGGCTTGGCGGCGATCTGCTTCCGTACCGCCTCGCCCAGATGCTTGTCCTTTTCCTCATCGGTTGCACGCGTCACGATCAGGGCAGCGGCGATGGAACAGAATAGCGCGGGGATCGACGCGACCAGTCCGTCGCCGATCGTCAGAACGGAGTATTTTTGCATGGCTGCGCCGAAATCCATGCCCTTCACCATCACACCGATGGCAAGCCCGCCGATCAGGTTCACCAGAGTGATGACGAGGCCGGCAATCGCATCGCCCTTCACGAACTTCATCGCGCCGTCCAGACTGCCGTGAAGCTTTGATTCCAGCTCCAGATTGCGCCGTTTCTGCTTGGCCTCGTCTTTCGAAATCAAGTTCGCACGAAGGTCCGAATCAATGGAAAGCTGTTTGCCGGGCATGGCATCAAGACTGAAACGCGCCGCCACCTCCGCGACACGTTCGCCGCCCTTGGCGATAACGATAAACTGAACGACCGTGATGATCAGGAAAACGACCAGGCCGACGACCAGACTGCCGCCGGCGACGTAGCTGCCGAAGGTGTCGATGATCTGCCCGGCATCTCCCTCCTGCAGGATCATCTTCGTTGTCGCGATCGACAGCGTCACCCGGAACACCGTGGTGATGGGCAGCAGGCTTGGAAACACCGAGAAATCGAGCGGCCCGGAAATATAAATCGCCATCAAGAGCATCAGCAGCCCGGTCAGTATGCTGATCGCGACCATGACATCGATAAAGACCGGCGGCAGCGGAAGAATGATCAGTCCCACCGACATGATGATGCAGCCAACCAAGAACAGATCACTGTAGCGCGCCCAGCCGCTTTCCGTCTCACCTGCGGACTCGGCGCGAAAGAAGTTCGCCATTCCCATGGTCAGCGCGCCCCTTGGGCGGCGGCCGCACGCAGCGCTTCGTAACGGGCAAGGACGTCGCGGACATAGCCTTGGGTCTCGCGGTAAGGCGGGATCTGACGTCCGTATTTTTCCACCGCACCTTCGCCCGCATTATAGGCGGCGACGACCAGCGGCAGGTCATTTCCAAACCGCTTGTGGAGCACTCTTAGGTAAGCTGTCCCGAGTTCGACGCTGGTGAACGGATCGTGCAGCTCGCTGTCATCCCCGGCAAACCCAAGGCCGCGCGCAGTGGCGGGCATGACCTGCATCAGCCCACGGGCACCCTTGTGCGATATCGCGCCGGGGCGAGCGCGGGACTCCACATGAATCATCGCTTCCACGAGCAGCGGGTCGATCAGCTTTTCACCGGCCACCCGCTCAACGAGCGCGCTGTAGTCGCTGGACGGCGGGCGAACGTCTGTCACCGCCCGTGTCGGAATGCTCGGTGACGCAGGAATACTGATCGCTGCGCCAGCCGAGATGGACGGGCGCGCCAGGCCATAGCTAGCAGGGACAATACGGGCCTCCGACCCGCGACAATTCGCAATCGCGAGCGAGAATTTTTGCGCTGCGGCACCTATGCTGCGGAAACGTTCACCATCGGCACCGATGCAATCGGCTGCATGAGCCGCAGATGGACCAATGCAGATTAGTGAAAGTACCGTAACAATGATACGCAACACGCGACGCCTCCTCATTGTGACGAAGATGTAATGATCTTCCCACATCCGTAACGATTTCATGTCGCGATCAAGTCTTTCCCCGCGACCCCATTCCCTTCGCTTCACAAATCGTTACAGTCATACTTTGTTAGGGATTTAAGACAGGCTTTACGAAATGTTCTTTTCTTCCGATGAGCTGAGTTGTCATGGCTGATAACAAGGATGGTGGCGACAAGACTGAAAAGCCCACAAACAAGCGGCTTAGAGATGCGCGAAAGAAAGGCGATGTGCCGAAGTCACGAGAAGTGTCTTCAACGCTCGGTTTGATCGGCTGGCTGGCCGTCGCAGCCGTAACCATCGGCTATGCCGGATCGCGACTCGGAGGCATGTTCGAGTCGGTTTTCGTTTATCTGGCCAATCCGGACGTCGCATCCATGGCCCGGCTCGGCGATGAAGCCTTTTGGACATTGCTTGCCGTTTCGGCCGCAATCATCCTTCCGGTCGCGGCCATCGGCGCGCTGGTGGAATTCCTGCAGGTGGGCCCGGTCGCCACGACCGAGAAGATGAAACCCGATCTGTCGCGCCTGAATCCGATCGACGGTTTCAAGCGCATGTTCTCGATGGACAATTTGGTCGAGGTCGTGAAGGCTATTTTGAAAACCATTATCCTGCTCGCTATCGGTGCCCTCATCACCTGGGGCATGATGCGCGATACCATCGGTCTGATCCGCGCGGATGCGGGCGCGGCGCTGATGTTGAGCTGGGATCTGATCTTTGCGATGCTTGCCTGGACCGCGGGCATTTTCATCATCGTTTCCGCTGCCGATGCGGCTTATCAAAAGTCCAGCTTCATCAAGAAAATGAAGATGAGCCGCCGCGACATCAAACAGGAGATGAAGGACATCGAAGGCGATCCGATGATAAAGATGAAGCGACGCCAACTTCATCAGGAATGGGCGAGCCAGAATGCCGCCGGTGCTGTCCGGCAAGCGACGGCACTGGTTGTCAATCCAACGCATATCGCCGTTGCATTGCTTTATGACGAAGCCGAGTCCCCGGTTCCGTCGGTCATCGCCAAGGGTGAGGACATGATGGCGCTGGCAATGCGCGAGGCTGCCGAGGAAGCGGGTGTCCCCATCCTGCGGAATGTCGACCTCGCCCGCGCGCTGAACGCCCGGGTCACGCTGGAGGATCTGATCCCGGCAGATCTGTTCGACGCCGTCGCTCAGGTCATCGTGTGGGCGCAGCAGGTGCGCGGCGGCGTACAGCCGGAGGAACCGGACATTATTCTGGCGGAGGAGGCTCGCGCGCCGGAAGATCAGGCGTCTCTCCCGCCGCCCAGTGGCGGATAAGGGTAACATTGCCGCCTGCAACGCCCAGCATGAACGTTTCGCCGCGGTAACGCACCACCGTTACTCGTTCCCGCGTTCCCAGCGGCAGCGAGCGCACAAATTCCAGCGCATCGCTATCGCCCTCACCCCGGCTGCCCGTCCCGATCTGATAACGTTTCAGAACGCGCAGAAAAACATAGGCGAATGCAAGGACGCCCGCCGTGGCGACTACCGTTACAAAAAGAGAGCCGAGCAGAGAGTCCATTCGCGCTACCTGTCACGCGCCGGGCAGCGCGCCAAGCCTTCAACCACCCCGCATTCGCCGCTCGCGGTCTTCCCGGAAGCGTTCCGGCTCGGGAGGCCGCTCATATCCACGCTCCAGTATCAGAGCCTGTGCGCGCGCCTGCCACTCAGCGAGTTCGGGAAATGCGCCGGGATCGACATCGCGCCAAAAGATCGCCTCCAGGATGGGTTTCGTCCCTATCCGGTGTTTTTGACCCGGCGCCGCAGCCTTCAATTCATAGTCGGGCCGCGCGCCTCTTTCGAGCAGCCAATAGGCCTTGTCCCACTGTCCGCCCACATAATAGCCAAGCAGCGTGTCGCCATATTTACCATGTACAAAGGCCTCCAGGTCCGCGCCCGCCTCCACCAGCAGCTTCACATCCTCCCACTGGTTCCACATGGCGGCATGATAGGTCATCGGTTCGTCAGCGCCGTTCCGCGCATCGGGATCGGCACCGGCATCGAGCATGGCGGCCGTAAACTCCGTGCCCGCAGCCTGCACCGCATATTGCATCGGAATTTGGCCATTCGGCAAACGGCGCAGCGGGTCCGCCCCGGCGGCGAGCAATGCGCGGAATGTCTCAACGTCGCCCGCTTCGACGGGTAGCAGCAGCAGCGGCTTGCCCTCTTCGTTCACAGCGCTCGGATTGCCGCCCGCCTCGACAAGCGCAGCAATTTCCGCCGCACTTCCCTGAAAGACAGCTTCGGCAAGGGCACGATCCCGATCTGAAAAACGCGCGGCCGCTGCCGCCTGAGATGTTTCGGTTGTCATGTCGGCGTCAATCTCGGGGGAACAGCCCGCAAGCGCAAGGGCAATCGTCAATGGAATCCCGACCGGATTTGGCATCGCTTACCTCTTTCAGCGAGCGTTCGCCTCCCGCCGGGCCGCCTCGGCCTCCATGGCCGCGATCACCACGTCCATACCATGACGCGCCGCCATTTCACCTAGTTCCGCGGGTGCGCCGACGGCATTGCCTTCACCATATAGGGCAGACAGGACGCGCGCTGTCGCTTCTAGCTGGCCGATCGCGCGCCCGGTCGCCTCGAAAGGGTCGCCGCCGCCGTCCAGGCGGTCAGGGATGGCGTCGTCGATTTCCGCTCCCTGCGCCGCCCGCCGGTCCGGCAGGCCCTCATTCGCGTCGATGGTGTCGTTCAGATAGTCGATCGTCGCATCAAGATCGAGCGTGTCGGCCCGCTCGCCAGCGGGAGCCAAGCGTGTCTGATCTCCAACCGCCGTCGGAATCGACCTCAGATCGCCGCCTTCAGCTGCCAAAACCGCATCAAAGGCTCCGGCCCGGTCAAGCGCGGCGGCTTCCTGCACGAAGGGTTGAATAGCTTCGATATTCTCTTCCCATCCGTTCAGCCGGTCGGTCAAACCGTCCGGACGCAGCCAGCCCGGCAGCGAATCCAGCGCGTCGGTCACATTTTCCAGCGTTCGCTCCGCCGTATTCACGACAGCCTCGGCGCGCTGAATATTGCCCAGCCCCGCCTGGATTACATCGACGGCCTGTTCGGCATTGTCAGCCGTCAGACCGGGCAGCGCTTCCTGTACGCTCGTCAGGATTTCGCCCTCGACCTGATAGCCGCGCACGAGATCTTCTGCGTTACCGGGCGTACCGCCGCGCTGCGCCAGATAATTGGCCGCTGTTCCCGGATGCAGACCGGCACTATTAAAGATCACCGCCGGTTCGTTCGTCACCGCCGCCGCCGCGGACGCGAGTCCGCCGCCCAGCGAATGGCCGGTAATTTCAAAGTCGCCACCGGTCGCTGTATCGACCTTCTCCGCCACGGCCATGGCGCGGTTGTAATAGTCCGTCGTGCCGCCAACGCCTTGCCCGAAATTATTCGCCCAATCCTCGATGGATGAGGACTCCGTCCCCTTGAACGCCAGCACGGGCTGCGCGTTCGGATCGATATTATCGCCGTTCGGGACATAGAGCTCCGCGCGGAAGCCCGATGCCTCGCCCGGATTCAGATCCTGGAGCGACAGACCATACTCCGCCAGCATTTCCGGCGAGGCGCTGACGCGGTCCCAGCCGGTAGGCGGCGCCGTATCGCCTGTCGTGTAATGATAGACGTCGTCCGCTAGCGCGGCCTTCTGCAAATCACGCTCGATCTGGGTAAGTTCCGTTTGCGACTCGGATAGATTGGCCTGCGCCGCCGCCTGAGATCCTCCGGTACCTTCGATTTCCATCGCTTCATTCTCCAGCCGCAACAAGACCCTGCGATGAAAGGATATGTCAGCGGGGCGAACCGCCCTATACGGGACTTCCCGTAATTTCGGCGTCGCAAGAAGCGGCTAGTCTCATATGCATGGGGAACGATATCGACACTGCAGCGGCCGCCGTCATAGCCGCACTTACCGGTCCCAGGGTCGGAGACAGCGACGATGCGCTGGTCTTGGATACGCGCAATCTTCATCAAGAAGAAGCCGCAAGCCGGCCGCGCGGCGCCGCGATTTTTCTTTCTGTGAGAGGCGGACACGCAGCGTTGTGGATCAACAGGCTGGATGGCCGCGCGCTGGACGACACAGATGACGCGGTCGCGCTGACCGAGCGGCTGCATCGCGCCGAACCGGTGCTGGAAACGATCGAAGCGGCACTCGGGATGGAATTCGCCCCTGCCAGCTCCGAACCCGAAAATGGGTATGCGGGGTGGTTCCAGGTCATCGGCAGGGATGCAGAGGGTGACGCGAACAGCGACCTGACGATCGCCCTTTCGGCGGATGCGCTGGCGGGCGTTCGCTCGAGAGAAAGCGGCGGCGCGGCGATCGGACGTCATCTACCCGTCGAGGCCAGTCTGGACATCCTTCTTCCCCCCGTCGCCGCAACGGCCGCGAATGGGGACGTCATCATTCTCGGCGGCGACCCGGGCATGATTGTCACTGCGCCGGATCCCATCGGCAAGATCGCTCACGCCGCAGGCAAAACCGACAAGACGGCATGCCCGCACTTTCACTGTCCGCGCCAGGAATATTCGATGCGAAGCCTGGAAGCAGCGCGGCGCGGCGAGGCCCTACGGATTCCCGAGGATATGTCTGGCACGCTGCATCAGCCGGACGGACGTGTCCTGGAGGCGCAACTGGTTCGTGTGGGCGGTGCCCGCGGCGTCCGGGTAGGGAAGGCCGTCGACACACCCGCATCGGCGGAGGCAGCCTGATGGACCTGACCAGCTTTACACCGGCCTCTGCGCTCGTCACCGTAATCATGCTGGCGCTGGCGCCATTCGTGGCGGTGATGGTGACGTCGTTCACGAAAATCGTCGTCGTTCTCAGCCTGCTTAGAAATGCGCTTGGCCTGCAGCAGGTGCCGCCGAACATCGTCATCAACGGGCTGGCGCTGATCCTTACCATGTACGTAATGTATCCCGTCGGCCAGGAAATGAGCCGCGCCTATGAAGCGAGCGGCGAGGTGCCCGCAGAAAGCATGGGATCGACGGAGTCGCTGTTCGGCACCGTCGACCGCGTGAAGGAACCCCTGCGCGACTTCCTCACCAAACATGCGCCGCCGCGGGAGCGCGCCTTCTTCCTTCGTACCGCCAAGAGAATTCTGCCGGAACAGGATGCGCGAGAAATAAAGCCTAATGATTTCATTATCGTCATCCCGGCCTTCACCGTTGCGGAATTGTCGCGGGCGTTTCAGATCGGTTTTCTGATCTTTCTGCCCTTCCTCGTCATCGACTTGGTCATCGCCAATATCCTGCTCGCGCTCGGTATGATGATGCTGTCGCCGACGGTCATCTCCCTGCCGTTCAAGCTTCTGCTGTTCGTCCTCGTCGACGGCTGGGTGAAGCTGACCCACGGCCTTGTGCTGAGCTATATCTGATGGGAAACGAAGCGCTCGACCTCACCGCCAATGCTCTTTGGCTGGTTCTGCTCCTATCCGCGCCGCCGGTGCTTGCGGCATCCATAGTCGGCCTCCTCGTGGCGCTCGTTCAGGCGGCGACGCAGGTGCAGGAGCAGACACTGCAATTCGCGCTCAAATTCTTCGCGATCGCGCTGACGCTTTTCGCGACAGCGGCAGTTATGGGAAGCGCACTCTACGACTATGCCGACCGCATATTTACCAACTTTCCCGGTATGACTTCGGTCTGAAGACTTGGACGCGCTCGCCGACTATAAGGACAACATCCTCATACTCGCCGTGGCCATCGTCCGCGTGGCAGGCGCGTTTCTAATCGTTCCGGCCTTCTCGCCGGACACGATACCGCCGCTGGTGCGAAACAGCATTTTCGTCGCACTCGGCCTCGTCGCCGCCGTCATGTCACCGGGCCTCGCGACACTTGCACCCAGCGCCGCAGAATGGGCGATCCTGTTCGTCAAGGAAGCCCTGATCGGCGTTGCGATCGGCTTCTTCTTCGCCGCCGTCCTGTGGGCATTCGAGGCTGCAGGGCAGATTATCGATACCAAGGTCGGCCTCGGCATGGCCTCTGTCGTCGACCCGCTGTCCGGGCATCAGAGCTCCGTTACCGGTCAATTTCTGGGCCGCCTTGCCAATTTCCTGTTCATGGCAGCGGGCGGGTTCATGCTGTTGATCGGGACGCTCCTGGAAAGTTACGCCATCTGGCCCATCACCGAAATCATGCCCGATTTTCGTGTGGCGACGGTGCGGTTGTTCGAGTCGGAGTTCCAGCGCCTTCTCACGATCGCGGTTTTGGTCGCCGCGCCCGTCCTGACGATCCTTCTCGCTCTCGACTTCGCGCTGGGGCTCGTCAATCGCTACGCACAGCAACTGAATGTCTTTTCGCTGTCCATGGCGCTGAAGGGGCTATTGGCAACGCTCGTCCTCCTCATCATGCTGGGGACGCTCGTAGAGACCGTTCTCGACGATATCGCGAGTCGCCCCGGCATCGCGCGCGCCGTTCTGAAATCGATGACCGGAGAGTAAAGCGCGACCGCCGGAATTACGGGAACTCCCGCATGGCCGCGAAACGAAATTCATGGCTTTCTCCTTGCCAGAGACAGGGGGCCGGCGGTCGGTCCCACGGGGCTCCCGAACCGTGAGGAGGGTCGGATCATGACTACGATTGCAAATACGATGTACACGATGGCGGCGGGATCGGCGCTTATCAATTTCGCGGCGCAGATGGGCGCGATGGCGCGCTTCGGTACCATGCAGTTCACACCATTCAACCTGCCGCAGAACGGCATCCTGCCAGGCGGCGGCTGCCTGCCGCCCCCGGGATGCGGCTGTTGGGCGCCGCCCGTCGCTGCGGTAGAACCCTGGGCCGCAACCATGCCCGAAAATGGCCGCGCCTCCGTCGATCTTGGCGATGGCTACACCATGGAACTCAACGAACATTCCTCCGAAATCATCATTCGTGACGGCGACGGAAACGTCACCCGCATCTGGGGCGACCCGCATGTCGATGTGAATGGCGAGCGGTCGGGCGACTTTTACGACACCACCACTTTCGAGCTGGAAAACGGCACGAAGATTACGATCAACACCGAGCCGTGGGGCAATAACCCGAACGCCTATGTTGCCAGTCAGGTCGTCGTGACGAAAGGTGATCAAGGCATGGTGATCGACGGAATCAGTCAGAATCAGAAAGGCGATCTTGAGATCACGATGGGCCAGAATGGCCGCGCGCTCGACTTCGCTCATGATGATGGCATGAACGTGCATGAACAGGATCTGGGGAACGGCGATTATGGCTGGACCAGCGAGTTCACGGGCGAGCGCATGACAAGAGCTGATTGGGACCTGACGAAACACGCCAATCGCGAACTGCGCGAGTCGATGGAGTTCAGCCGCGACATGAGCCAGGCAATCATGGGCTGGCTGTTTGCGGGCGATCTTGGCGCACTGATGACATGGGCTGGCACCGAAACCGCCGAGCGTGACATGCGCGAGACCGTGATGCCGTTCATTCCCAATGTAAACGCCTGATCGGCCTACACAGATGTTCAGCGCCGCTGCCCTGCCGGGCGGCGGCGCTCTTCTTTCCATTAAAGGCGCAGCTCAGCGTGGAACATAAATGAGCGCGTATTTCTCTTCAGGGAAACCACGGCGTCCGCGGCGGTTGAATTCTTCATCCGTACCGTCAACGAACAGCGCACCAACCTTATGATCCCCATTCTCCCAGACGCCGGTCCAGTTCTGCCTGCGCCGCCATTCTTTCGACCAGACGAGCGTCCACGAACTGCCCAGGTTTGCCGTAACATGCTTTTCCAGATCGAGCGCGACCGCAGGCGCGGGGACCGATATCGGGGCGTCGGAACAGGCCATGACGGCGAGTCCTAGGAATGGCCCGGCGGCACGCAAGGCGGATCCTCCCGCTTGAGAAGACGCGAAACCGCGCCTAGCGTGACCAGCACCAGCGTGCCGCGCGCGCAAAAGGACCGGCGGCCGTTCACCGCCGGTCCGGGCGCGATTTAGCGCACCATATCCACACCGGTCGTCATTGGGGATGTTTTCCATCCGGTGCGAAGAGCGATTGTCAGTTCCAGATGTCATCCAGCATGACGTTGACGCCCACATAATAGGTGCGTCCTGCAAAGCCCTGGCGGCCCGATGGACCGTTTAGCGACCCGCGCACCTTGTCGGGATATTCATCGGTCAGGTTGCGCACACCGCCATAGATGCGGGCGGAATCGAACAGCTGATAGCCGACCTGGATATTATGGTTGGAAAATGCCTTCACATAGGGAGAGTCGATGAAGTCATACGCCGTATCGCGCTGGGTATTCACCAAAGGCGGACGCAGGGTCGAACTGCTATAGCCATAGCCATAGTTGAAATCCCAGCGGTCCAACGACCAGTTCAGATCGAAATTCAGCACCCATTCCGGAGAGGAACCGCCAGTGTCCGTGTTGAAAAGTCCCTTATCGTCGGTCAATACTGGTAGCGGCGTCTTCTGGATGTCCAGCCTTTCCAGCCAGGTGCCCGACGCGCTCAGGGTGAACGTGCCGAATTTGTCCGTCGGCAGCGATTGCACGGCCAGAAACTCCACGCCGCTGGTACGGATGGTGGCAACGTTCACCGACTGGATCTCGACAAAATTGGCAAATCCACTGCTCGCGTCCCGTCCGATCAGCGCGCAGAACTGGTTGTCCAGGGTCGGCGCGTCATAACAGGCGTTGAAGATGGACTGCGTGTTCGGGCGAATGACCGCGTCCTCCAGTTCGATGTCGAAGTAATCGACGCTGAGGGTCAGCCCGCTGATGAACGGTGGCCGCCAGACGGCGCCGACCGTTTTCGTCAGTGCAGTTTCCTCCTGCAGGTTCGGGTTGCCGCCGGTGAGCGCCGGGAAGAACGTGCCAAGCAACGGATTGAAAGTCGCCGGATCGACGCCAAGTGCGTTCAGCGCGGTGGCGCAGTTGGCCTGCCGCGTTGCCGAACCCAGCGTGACGTTGGTCGTCGAGCAGGGGTCGAACTGCCCCAGGCTGGTCGATGTATTGGTACGCGGCTCGAAAAGCTCCTGAATGTTGGGCGCGCGCACTGCGGACGAAATGGTACCGCGCAACGTCAGCCCCGCGACCGTATCCCACTGCGCACCCAGCTTCCAGGTACTCGTATCGCCGATGGTGGAATAATGCGAGTAACGATAGGCACCATCCACGACCAGGCTGCGGAATACCGGCCCCCGCCCCTCGATCAGCGGCAGCGACACCTCTCCGAACAGTTCGACCACGTTGAAGCGGCCTTCGATGTCGCGTCCGGCAAAGGAGGCGACGGTACGGGTGGACCCTGACAGCTCGTCGAAATCGGTCGCGGATGTCTCCTTGCGGTACTCCGCGCCAGCCACGAAAGACGCCGGACCACCGGGCAGGTTGAAAAAGCCGCCCGTATCACCATTCACATAACCCTGGAGCACGAATTGTTCGTTTTTCGTGCTGACGGTCGTCGGAATCCATATCCACGCACGTGCAGCATCATTCGCGGCGTCGTTCTTCGTGAATGGATCGAACGGCACGCATCCACCGCCAGCACCGGGGCTAAAGCTGACCGCCCCCAATGCCGGATCGAACGAGGTCGCCAGAAAATCGCTGCTCAACCCGGTGAAACTGTTCGGATCGATTGTGCTACGGCATACGACCTGGCCGGTCACCGGATCGACGACGGAATCGATGGCGGCGATGTACCGGTCGAACATGCGATTGTTGGTGACCGTTTGCAGCCTGTCGACGCGGCCGAAGTTCGCCGAAACGTCATACCCCAGATGTTCGGTCATCTGACCGCGGGCGCCAACGACGGCGCGCAGTGTTTCCTTGTCGATGATGGAATTTTCGAACCCGCTGTCGATGTCCCATCGGTTGAAGAAAATGGGCGCGCCGCCCGCTGCCGTGACGATATTCGCCGGCAGGAACGCGTTGTCGACCGCGGTCGGCATGCCCACCGTCAGCGTGTGCTGATCGACCGCTTGGTTCTGCACATCTGAATAATGGAAATTCACATAGGGTGTGAAGGCCTCCGATACCTCGAATTGGCCGATGGCTGTCACGATGTGCCGCTCGTTCGACGGCCGGATGCCCTGGGCAAACAGGATCCAGTTGGGCAGGCCATCGCCGCCGATTTCACCCGTGCCGGCAAAACTGCCGATATTGACCCCATGTTCGAACGGCGTGCCGTCACCGTTGAACCCGTTGGAAAAAATCGCAAACGGGTCAATCCGCGCGCCGCCCTCGGTAAAGAAGGATTCCCGCGTGCCCGGCGCCAGCACGAACTCCGGCGTCGATCCGTTCAGATTGTCGATCTGCTCATGCACATCGACGCTCGACTGCGGACGCGCCGTCGCCAAGGTCAGCGGCCGTTCGCCATAAGTGTAGTTCAGCGTAAGGTTGCCGCGCCCGTCGGCGAAATTCTTGCCAGCGGTCACTGCGTAGACCTGATCGCGGAAATCGCCGTCCTCGGCATCGCCATATTGCGCGTCGAAGGCCAGGCCGTCAAAATCCTTCTTGAGGACGAAATTGACAACGCCGGTCACCGCATCGGCGCCGTAAATGGCCGAGGCGCCGCCAGTCAGCACGTCGACCCGCTCAATCATTGCCGGGGGGATGACGTTGGTGTCGACGGCGGTGGATCCGGCAAATCCGCCGATGAACCGCTGTCCGTCAATCAGAACCAATGTGCGGTTCGCCCCCAGATTGCGAAGGTTGAGGACATTCTCGCCCGAACTCACTTCGCTCTCACCTTCAGATCCGACCAGCGAGCCGACTTCCTTTACCATCTCCTGCACACTGGTTTCACCCGTATAGGCAAGCGCCTGACTGTCGAGCGACGTCACGGGGTTCGGCGATTCCAGATTGGGCGAACGGATGCGCGTACCGGTGACGACGATCTCTGCGTCGTCTGCCTCACTCGGGGGAATTTCCGCAGCTGCTACTGGCGCCTGGCCGGGCGGGACGTCAGCACCAGCTCCACTGGTCGGCTCCTGCTGCGCGAAGGCTGCGCTTGCCGTGGCGACCGCCATGATCGACGCACTGGTTGCGAACGCTTTAAAATACACAGATTTTTTCATGAGCCATCCCTGATAATTTGCTCTCCACCGGCACAATCCACGCCCCGCGCCTCAATGAAGAGAGTTGATCGTGTCATTTCTATGACAATTTCACCCCACGTCATGATGCAAACCAAAACAAAAATGATGAATTGCGCAATTTTGCTGCATACAGGTGCGAAACCAGCTATCTCTCGGCGATGCCGCGACTGGTGGGAGGAAACGCGACCTAAATATGACCGAAATATTCGATATGGCCCGCATGCAGACGGTCTACGGCGCATTCAACGCGGCGCTTGGTAGGCGCGAAAGTCCTGTGTCCCCCGTTCATGTCGTCAGCGACCCAAACGCCAATGGCATGCTTTTGATGAACAGCATCGGCAGAAAGGCAAAGACTGCTGATCGCGGATATTGGGAAGTACTGCGCGCCGATGACGACCTCCTGATCTGCGCTGCGAACGACTATTATGATGAATGTTTCCATTATGATGTGCAGACGGGCATGGATGTTTTATCGATCCGTTTCATCTATGCTGGGGAACTGGGTATCCGTGCCCCGGGCGAACCTGACGATGTCTGTTTCAGTGCGCGAACCGCGTCGGTTCTCAGCGTCACCGAGGAGATGCCCTACGAACTGTTGATCCGGGAACGGCGGCAGCTGCTGTCGGTCACCCTTCATCTTTCCGAACAGAGATTATGGGAGGAGGTGGGGTTCGATCTCGATCAGGGCGCAGCCCTGCTCAACGCGCTGCAAAGCGGTGGCATCCAGGGCGTCGTCCCCATGACGGCAGGCATGAACAATGGCGTTCTCGATATTCTGTCCAACCGTTTCAGCGGCGGTCTTCGCGGCCGCTATATGATGACCAAAGCGCAGGAATTGCTCTGCCTGCTGGTCGACAGCGCCCAGCGGACCGCCGGCTTAGGTTTCGAACCCGCAGCACTGACCGGGCATGACCGCGAACGGGTCCGGCAGGCACGTTCGATCCTGCTCGACAACTTCATCGAGCCGCCCAGCGCGGATAGCCTGGCGCGCCAGGTCGGCCTCAACCGCACCACGCTACGCCGCGGCTTCAAGGAGCAGTTCGGACAGACCATCGCGCATTTCTGCCACCAGCGCCGTATGCACCTCGCGCGTCAGTTGCTGGCAGATCCGATTTGGAACGTGGCGGCCGTTGCCGAGGAAGTAGGGTATAGTCAGCCGACCAACTTCACCGCTGCCTTCCGGCGTTATTTTGGCGCGCTCCCAAAGGATTTCCGGCGCCACTAATCCGCGAAGCCTGGCTGGACGACATATGCGTCCGGCATAACGAGTGTTGCGCCATCCATCATTCATATTGCGGCGGGCATCCACGCCCGCTTCGTAACGGGGGGCGTGTGGTGCTAGGACGCACGGATTGCGACATGGGGGAGGACTGGTCTTGTCATATATGAATAACTTCACGCGGCGGACCATGCCGCACATTCTTGGCGCCGGGCTCTTGCTCCAGGCCTGCTCCGTGTCGGTGCCGACCGACAAGCAGGCCGACAATGTCGTCGTCGCGGATTTGCCGCAGGTCGTTCTTGATACCTCGGCAGGTGAGATCGTGCTGGAAGTCGACAGCAAACGCGCGCCCGTCACTGCCGCCAATTTTCTTGGCCATGTCGAATTGGGCGCCTATGACGGCGGCAAATTTTACCGGGCGGTGCGGCTCGACACCGATCGCGGCACACCGCCTATCGAGGTGATCCAGGGCGGCCGCGGTCTGGAGTTCGAGGACGATATTCCCGGCATCGCGCACGAACCGACCAGCAGCACCGGCCTGCGCCACCTCGACGGCACCATCTCCATGTCGCGTAGCGAACCGGGCAGTGCGACGACGGAATTCTTCATCACCATCGGCGACCAACCCGCACTCGATGCTGGCGGGACGCGGGCCGCAGACGGTCTCGGCTTCGCTGCATTCGGCCGCGTAATCCTCGGCATGGATGTCGTGCGCGCCATTCAGGCTATGCCCGCCAATGGTGCGGCGCCCGACCCTTATGTCGAGGGACAAATGCTTGACCCCGTCGTCACCATCACCACCGCTTCCCGCCGCAAGGGCGCTGCCAAATGAGGATACCCGCTATGCCATGCTGCGCGATTGCCCCTTACGCTGCCGCCTGCGCACTGATCGCGCTAACGACCGCCTGCGCCCCGCGTCCCGCCAGGCCGGCGGCGACCGATGCGCCGCCCGCGGCAAGCCTTGATCCCGACAGCGCCTGGCTGCACGACAATGCGGCAAAGGTCGGCGTGCGAACGCTGCCCGGCCTGCAATATGAAATCGTCGAATCCGGCCCGGAAGATGGCGTCCCTCCCACGCTCTCCGACGATGTCACTGTCCATTATGAAGGGCGGCTGGTGAACGGGGAGATATTCGATTCCTCCTTTGAGCGCGGCGAGCCGTCCACTTTCCCGCTTCGCCGCCTGATCCCGGGCTGGGGCATCGCCCTGCGCCTGATGCGCCCGGGCGATGAATGGATCGTCACCATCCCGCCGGAAATGGCCTATGGCGCGAAAGGGGTCGGCCCGATTCCGGGGGACAGCGTCCTGATCTTCCGCATCCGCCTGATCG
The DNA here is from genome assembly GCF_019204005.1 of Pacificimonas pallii. Taxonomy (GTDB): domain Bacteria; phylum Pseudomonadota; class Alphaproteobacteria; order Sphingomonadales; family Sphingomonadaceae; genus Pacificimonas; species Pacificimonas pallii. Next base: position 129,070 of record NZ_JAGSPA010000003.1, read on the forward strand.
AACACAGCCCGACGCCCAAGACTCCGTCTCCCCCCGAGGAATGATTGGGCAGTTCCCTTATCGTGTGAACCCGATGGGGTAGCGGACCGCCAATCTACTTGTGGACCGGCTTCGCGCCGCTCGGAGTTCGCCTTCCGCATTCCCTCGGGGGCATCTCGACATGAAATTCCGGATTTATTCTCTTTTTTTCCTAAAGCTTTGCGATCATCACAGTCTCGCCGCCAGTTCAAACATTGATGAAACCGTGAACGGTTTTTCAGCGATGCGAGCCCCATTCAATCTTTGTGCAAGCAACATGCGTCAGCCATGTTCAATCATAATTGTCAGGGGGACTTCCGGAATGAAAAACAAGTTAAAAGAAAACGCACCGATGGGCGTGTGCGCCGCACTTCTAGCTACGTCATTCTTGGCAGTTGGTGGGATCACGCCTGCTTTGGCTCAGGCAATACCGGAAACGACAGAAAAGGATGAGCCGGAAGAGGTCATCGTGGTTACGGGCTCGCGCCTCGAAGGCGTGGTCTCGACGTCCCAAACCATTACCATCGACAAGACTGAGATCGATGCGCGGGGATATAATAGTGTCGAGGATATCCTTTCCGGGCTCCCGCAGAATTTCAATTCCATCAACAGCGCGACGACCAGTCTTGCGGGCACTGGACAGCCGGGCAGTAGCGTCGGCAACGCGCAGCGGTTCGGTGGCCAGTCGGCAGCAAATTTGCGTGGGCTGGGTGAAAACAACGTCCTGGTTCTTGTAAACGGCCGCCGTCAGGCCTCCTCGGCAAGTATCGAATTCGAATCGCTGGGGCGTGTTGGCGCGGTCAACCTGTCGACCATTCCCTTCGCGGCTATCGAGCGGGTCGAAATATTGCTCGACGGGGCGAGCTCCATTTACGGTTCCGACGCCATTGGCGGCGTCATCAATTTCATCCTGAAGCGCGATTTTTCCGGCTTTGAAATCTCCGGCCGCCACGAAATTGGAAAGAATGGGGGCGATTCCACAACGATCGATGCTCTCTTCGGCACAAGCTGGGGTACCGGCAACATCACCGTGAGCGGCAGTTGGCGGCGCGAGGATCCCGTTTCCACCGCGAAAGCTGGCTTCACGACTCTCGACAGATCGGCGCTCGGAGGCGTGGACGGGCGTCAATTCGGACAGCCCGCCCTGATTTATCTGCCATCTGACGACTTTAACTCAATCGGCCAATTGGCGCTGGACGATGATGGAACCACACCTTTGACAGCGGCTGATCTGGCTGGGGCGACGGGTAGGTTGATCTCACCCACGGCAACGGTGGATACCGTACAGCCCTTCTTCGGCGCGGAGGGCGAGAATTGGTCGACCACCGCAACCTTCGAGCAGCATTTTGGTGACCGTCTCAGGGTTTATGCGGATGCCCAGCTTTCAAAGGATCGGTCGCTCGTGATCTATCCGTCGGTCGGATATATTTATTCGTTCTCATTGGCTGATGACGATTATGGCAGACTGCTGGTCATTCCCACGACCAACGCTTTCAACGACACGGGGCAGGACCTTCTGATTGAGGCCGTTCTGGAACGCGAATCATTGGAAGGTATCGCGCCGGAATCCGAGCGTATGACTTCCGATTTGCGTTATGGAGGCGCAGTGGGATTCGAATATCAGATTTCGGATACATGGTCGGCGGATATTTCCGCGGCCATCAGCAGAACCGAAACCGACTATGACAACGATTATTACCTGCTCAATCTCAGGAAACTTCAGGAACTCGCCAATAGCAGCGACCCGGCGGTTGCATTCAATCCATTTGGCAACGGCACGGCACAGGTCGATCTGACGAGCGTATTCGACACCGAAAGCGGGCCGGATTCCCTCGATCAGAATTACGTCACGTCCGTAAAGACGTTGCAGGCCACTTTCAAAGGCGAGTTGTTCGATCTGCCGGGGGGCCCTGTTCGCACGGCGGTCGGCGGCGAACTTCGCTGGGAGTCCATGACGTTTTCGGACAGGAACGTTTTCGGTTCCGGTGATACCCGGGGTATCTTCGCTGTCGCCTCGCCGAAACGTGAACTGGCGGCTGCTTATGCCGAACTTAGCGTTCCGCTGGTCGGCCAGGCGAACGATGTCCCCCTTATCGACAGTCTCGAGATCAATCTGTCGGGCCGTTACGACAGCTATTCTTCAAAAGTGACAACGCCCGACACGACTATCGACAATCAATATAATGAATTCAGTCCAATGATCGGCGTGGCCTGGTATCCCATACGCGGATTGAAAATTCGCGGCAATTGGAGCCGTGCATTTCGTGCGCCGACCATAACACAGGTGTTTCAGGCGCGCCGGTTAAGTGTGACGTACAGTCCCTTTGTTGCATATAACTTCATTCTTGATGATCCGTTTCTTCCAGACGGCGTAACCGATCCAGCTGCGGTCGCACCGCCATTGGAACTCTACAATGGCTCGAACAATAATCTTAAAGGTGAAACGTCCGAATCCTGGTCTGTCGGCGCCCATTGGAATTTTGACTTCCTTGATAGCGCTTATATCAGCGTGAATTTTAACGACATCACAATCAGAAATCAGATTTCGGGAACCTACAGTATCGTTCGCGATCCCGAGACCTGGTTGGCCGGTGGCTTTGGTCCGAACGGCCCTGCCAATAGCGTCGAGCGTAATTCTGAAGGGTTTATCACCGCGATCAATTCGATACCGTTCAACATCAACGGGACAGAAAGCCAGTCACTGGATCTGGGCGCAGGCTTCGGCGTCCATACCGATGTCGGCCGCCTGTTCTTCGACTGGTCGGCAACGCATACGATCAAAACCGAGCGCGATGCTCTGGGTGTGGTTTCGCGTTTGAACGACACCGATATTGGCCTACCGAGCTGGGCGCATACTTTTACGCTGCGCTGGGACGCAGAAAAATACGGTGCCGCTCTGACGATCAATCATACCGGATCATACGACAATCTGGCAGGTACGGCTAACATACTCAGCTTCCGCAGCAAACGCGTCAATTCCCGCTTCGTCGATGAAAATGATCTGTACGACAGGGTCGATTCCTACACGACGGTCGACTTGACGGGTCGCTATAAATTCGAATCCTTGGGAGCGGAAATTTCTGCTGGTGTGATCGATCTCTTTAACGCGGAATTTCCTTACTATAATAATGTTTCCGGTGCGCCGTTTGATCTTCGTCACGTCGATCCGCGGGGTCGGCGCGTATTCGTGAAGTTGAGCAAGCGATTTTAGGACCGTCCTGAGCGGCCCGGAGGGTTTCAATTCTGAAAACTCGGGCCGTTTTCTGGCAAGGGGCCGCCCGCTTTTGCCGGGCACACTATTTGATCCAAAGGAGATCATAACGTGACGTTTTTGAATCGCATTGCGATTGGCGTATTTGTAGTTCTTGCCGCGCTCTCCGGGTGTGATCGGGCCCCAGTTACCGACACGGGACAAGGCGGCGACACGGCTTTTGTCGAACCCGTTGCGGGTGACTATACGCTGACGATCAGAACCTCTGGATTTCCCGAGGGCTCCGAAGTGACGATTTATAAACCGGCCCCTGTGACCAGTCCGGAGGCTGTGATCTTCATCCACGACAGGCAGCCTGTAGAAGAGCCGGTCATGACCTTTAACGGGTCGGTCGATGAGCCGATGATCGCATCCATTGATATCAAGCCCCCAAGCGGCAGCGATGTGCGCTATCAACGATTTGGCTTCGTTCTCGAACCGGGAAATATTGACGTAATGGTCAATGCGGAAACCCACGAGATAACCATCGAGGGCGGTGCGTATAACGACCAGACTGTCAACAGTTGGAAGCGTCACCCAGCCTATTTAGCGCTGGAGCGCGACGCCAAGGAAGTCGACGATCAATATTATGCCTGGTATCAGAAAAACCGGCACATAGAGACGGGTCATCCAGAATTTGAGAAACAACTGGAAGATCTGCGCGTAAAAAAGGAAGATCTCAGGCACGAAATTCTCGCCGATATCATCGAAGGCACTGCCGATCCCTATGCGAAGCTTCACGCACTCGTTCAGGATCGAAAATTGTCTGAGTCGGAGTATCTGGCGGGGCTCATAGAGTTGGAACCGCAATTGAAATATAGTGAGCGGTGGCAAGTCTACAAAGGTCGGATTGAAAATAGAATCAAAGCGTTGGAGGCGCAAAGCGGCGTCGGCGTTGGCACGCAAATCAAGGATTTCGAAGCCAATCATCTGGACGGGCGCAAATTTCAACTGTCGGACGTGCTGGGCACGAAAGACTATATTCTGGTTGAATTTTGGGCATCATGGTGTGGCCCCTGTCGCGCGGAAATCCCGCACATGAAGCAGGCTTATGCGGAATATGCCGACAAGGGTTTTGAAATCCTCTCATTTTCACTCGATCACGAGATGGAAGCTTGGGAAGACGCCTCCATTCAGGAAGACCTTCCGTGGATCAACACAGGCGACCTGAAAGCCTTCACGAGCCCCGTCGCAAAAATGTACGGTGTTTTGGCAATCCCGCGTAACTACCTTGTGGATGGCAGCAATGGTGAAATCGTCGCCATGGACCTGCGCGGAGACGATCTGGATACCAAATTGGAGGAGCTGCTGAAGTAGTTTCATGCAGTCACGCACTGAAAGCTGGGGGTGACGGGTTAATGCGTCTATTGCTGGTCGAGGATGAGGCAGAACTCGCGACCGTCGTCGCTCGACTGTTGAGCGCTGAGAATTACGTGGTCGACCATGCCCCCGACCTGGAAACCGCGTGGGAAGCGGTTTGTCTCACAGATTATTCTCTCGTCCTGCTGGACCGGCGACTGCCAGACGGCGATGGTCTTGAACTTATCAGGCGAAGCAAGCGTCTGTCGATCCCGCCCCGTTTTCTCGTTCTGTCCGCCCTGGGGGATGTCGAGGATCGCGTACAGGGACTCGACGAAGGGGCCGGGGATTATGTCGTCAAACCGTTCGTTCCGGAGGAATTGCTGGCCCGCATTCGGGCGGAGCTAAGGGTACCAGCCGCTGAACCGGCACAACGGGTGCGGTCCTTTGGTCGCCTTCAATATGATGCAAGCCTACGGAGCTTCTCGGTGGAAGGACAAGTCGTTGTCATAAGAAGGCAAGAACTCATCATCCTCGAAAAACTTTTCGACAACGCAAATCGTGTCGTTACCCGCGAAAGCATCGAAAATGCGTTATATGGCTTTAATGACATGCCTGAAACCGTGACAATCGAACCGCAAATCTCGCGTCTGCGTAAATCTCTGAGCGCTCATGCAACGGGTGTCGAAATCCATTCGGTTCGTGGTTTAGGTTATATGCTTAAATGCTCTTGAAGACGCTCAACTTTCCTTTGCGCCAGAACAAACCGTATCGGTTGCAACGACGTATTCTTTCCCTTTCGATCATCTTCATGACGATCGTGTTCGTAACGCTGACAATCGGCGTCCCGATTTTCAATCACCTCACGCTGCATGATTGGGTCGATGAGGAGATTAATCGGGTTGCCTTCAGCCTTCAAAGCCTTTTGCTCGAAGAAGTAAGCACTGAGGAAAAGGTCCGGTCGAGGGACATTCTAGAAGGCGTCGCCGCGGAAAATCCGGCTTTCTGGTACTATGCCGAAGGCGGTAACAGAGTGATTCACAGTGCTGGCAACAAATTGCCGCTGTACCGGGACAGAGTTACCGCCTCGACCACCATGGTGGATTATGATGGAAATCTGCAATGCATGAATGAAGGCGTATATTTTCAATTCCAGGGCCAGCGGCCAGGGATGACTACGGTATGGCGCATCGATTGTGACGACCGACATTTATATGTCGAGTTCGGGGGTGTCGTGGAAGCTCCATTATTGTTCTGGGATAAGGTTCTTTATGAATATTCCCAGTCAAATCGGACAAAAAGATCGTTTCTACCCTTCGTTATTCTAACGGTGTTTCTCACTGGATTCATTATTGTTGCATTTCGCAGCCTGATGTTCCGCGTAACGGAAGTTGCCGCAAATGCCAGACGGATCGGATCGGACGGGGAATATCGACAACTCCCGACCGAGCGGCTTCCGGCGGAGATTCTACCTCTGGTAGAGGCCTTCAACGATGCCATGATCCGCTTGCGAAAGGCGAAGGATCGACAGGACTTTTTCCTTGCGGCGGCGGCGCATGAAATCCGCACCCCGCTCACCATCTTGCGAACCAGGATCGCCGGTTTTCCAAAAAGCACATTGAAAGAGGAGGTTGCCGCCGACCTTGACCGAGTCGCGTCACTTGTGTCTCAATTATTGGCTTTGTCACGGCTGTCGTCGAGCGAGATCGTCGCGGAAGATGTCGATTTCGTGGATGCAATCAAACGCATCTGCATCAATCGGACTCCCTTGGCCATTGAACAGGGCCGCGACCTGTCCTTCACACTCAAGGGTGCCCCTGTGAGTGTGTTGGGTGACCGCCGACATATCCAGAGCGCGGTCGCGAACCTGATCGACAATGCGATTATGCACACCCCTCCGGGAACTACGGTGCAGATTACGATCGGCGGCGCTTCTGTATCTGTTTGCGATGAAGGACCCGGCGTGGACGAAGGCACCAAAGCCCAGATTTTCGAGCCGTTTTTCAAACATCCGCCCAACAAGAAAGGCCAGGGTCTCGGATTGGCATTGGTCAAGGAAATCATGCAATTGCACGGAGGGCGCGTGACGGTCGATTCCGCCCCCGGTGGAGGGGCATGTTTCAAGCTGACCTTTCGCGAAAAATCGACCCAATAATTCCTGCGCAACCCCTGTGCAAACTTCCTTCCGTAGCAACGCGCACGAAACAAGGGCGACCTTGCCGACTTCAAGAGCGCCGCGTGAACGAAGGTATGATGAATGATGCCACCGGCAAGCGAACCACGACTGCGTATCATGGAACCGGCGATCCTGTTCCTTATGGCGATGCTTTTCGGTGCGATTGGTACTCACGCCGCAACCGCCCAGGAAATGAAGACCAGCCTATCGACCGTTGAACTCGTCAGCGAACAGTCGACCGTACCATCGCAAGGCGGCGAGATCACGCTCGGCTTCCGGCTGACGCCGGATGAAGGGTGGCATGCCTATTGGACCAATCCCGGAGATGCCGGGCTCGCGGTTGAGATCGAATGGGATCTTCCGAGCGGATTTTCCGCGGCACCGCTCGAGTTTCCCACACCTCACGTCATTCCATTCGGCCCTCTTATAACCTATGGCTACAACGAGGGAATTCTTGTTCTTTCTCGGATTAAAATCCCCTCGGATCTGGCACAGGGGCAGCGCGTGCGGATTGGCGGAACGGCCAATTGGATCGTCTGTGATGACCAGACATGCGTGCCGGAAAGTGCCACTGTATCGACCGTGCTGGAGGTGGGCGATGGAAAGAAAAACCCGGCCACGACGGACAGATTCGAGGCTGCACGCGAACTCTTGCCTGACGCGGTCGATTGGCCTGCCACGCTTTCCGTCATGGACAACAAAGTTCGGCTTTCGATCAACCTTCCGGACGGCATAACCGATCCGCAATCCCCCTATCTGTTCGTTGGCGAAAAACGCTTGGTCAAATATGAAGACCAGCTTGTCTCCTATCGTCCCGGCGAGATCTTCTTCGATTTCGAGGCTGCCCGCGGAGCGGATGACATCGACCAGACCGGCTTCGTCCTTTCCTTCGAGGACGCCGACGGTAACCGGCAGGCGATCGCGGGACATACCGGAACACCAGGGCGCGCATCGGGCGGCCCGGCAGACAGCGTGGCTGTAGATACGTCTGGTTTGCTGACGGCACTTCTGTTTGCCTTTTTCGGCGGCATCATCCTGAACCTGATGCCATGCGTTCTGCCTGTGCTCAGCATCAAGGCGTTGAGCCTCGTCAAGCTATCACATGGCGACCGCAGCCTCGCGCGGGAGAGTGGTTGGCTCTATACGGCGGGCATATTGATATCCTTCGCATTGATCGGCATCGGCCTCGTCGCGCTGCGCTATGCAGGGCAGGCGGCGGGCTGGGGTTTCCAGATGCAATATCCGCTGGTCAACCTGTCATTGGCGCTCCTGATGGTCGGCGTTGCCTTGAACCTGTTAGGCGCGTTCGAGATTGGCGGCTCATTGATCGGCGCCGGTCAAACGCTCACCAAAGGCGGAGAACGAAAAAGCGCGTTCTTTACGGGTTTCCTGGCAGTTGTCGTCGCAACGCCGTGCACGGCACCGTTCATGGCCGGGGCGCTGGGTTTCGCGATGACGCAGCCTGCCGCGGTGTCTCTGGCAATTTTTCTGTCCCTGGGGTTCGGCCTCGCCCTGCCCTATCTGCTTCTCAGCCATTACCCGGGCCTTTCCAGGTTCATGCCCAAACCAGGTCCCTGGATGGAGAGTTTCAAACGCATTCTGGCTTTCCCGATGCTACTGACAGCCATCTGGCTTCTGTGGGTTCTGGGGAAGCAATCCGGGGTCAACGCGCTGGCTCTGGGCCTTGTCGCCGCAACATTGCTCGCATTCGGACTGTGGTGCTGGGGCCGCTCGGCATACTCGGCGCGCAAAGCGTGGTGGTGGATTGTATCCCTGCTGGCGCTGGGCGGCGTTATTTACACGTCTTATCTGGTGTATACTCATGCACAGGCGGGCAGTACCGCTTCGACCCGACAGGGCGGCGAGTCGCGGACGCTTGGGTCGATGGACTTGGAACATTTCTCATCGACGAAGGTCGCCGATTACGTTGAAGCGGGCCAGCCGATATTCGTTTACTTCACAGCGGATTGGTGTGTGAGTTGCAAGGTGAATGAGCGCGTCGCACTCGCCTCGGACGAAGTGGGCAAGTCTTTTGAAAAGCGCGGCATCAAGGTGATCGAGGGCGACTGGACCAACCAGAATCCGGAAATCACGGAATGGCTTCAGAGGTTCGGCAGGATCGGCGTTCCTTTATATCTCTACTTTCCAGAAGGAAGCAGTTTGAACGAGCCCGTCATCCTGCCGCAACTCCTCACTCCAAAGCTCGTCATCGAACTGACTTCGTGATCCGGTGATGACAAAGAGGAATGTCCTCGTCCTGTTAAGTCCGATCCTCGTGATTGCCGCGCTTATCGTGGCGAACGGATTCCATATTCCAGAAAGATCCGCTCCCGAACCGGACGGAACCGGCATCGAGCGCGCAACGATTACCCACGGCAGATTATTATATTCGGGTCACTGCGCATCCTGCCACGGAGAGAATCTTGAGGGAGAGCCGAATTGGCGAACCCGCAAGCCGAACGGCCGGTTGCCCGCGCCGCCTCATGATGAAACGGGGCACACCTGGCATCATTCCGACGAGATGTTGTTCAATCTTACGAAATACGGAATGGCCGCGACCATCGATGCGGACGGCTATGAATCGGACATGCCTGCTTTCGAACATACTCTGAGTGACAAGGAGATCGAGGCCGTCCTTGCCTTTATAAAAGACAGCTGGCCCGCCGATGTGCAGACGACACAAGAACGCTTGAACGAGAAACGCTGAACCGTTTTCACGGGCTCTGCAATCTCGATGCAAGCTTGCCGTGATTGCTCGCTCCTGATGCTTCAATCGGGAGAATATCATGAAAAAGTCGGTTCAGTTGGCACTTCTCGCCGCGTCGTGCATGGGGCTGCCCGTCGCGGGATTCGCGCAGGACAATGCGACCGCGAGCGAAATCCCGACGCTTGACATGAGCTACGAGAAGTTCGTGCTCGATAACGGACTTACCGTGCTCGTGCACAGCGACCATTCGGTGCCGACCGTCTTTGTCGGTCTGTGGTACGGTGTCGGTTCCAAAGACGAGCCGACCGGAAAGACAGGGTTTGCCCATCTTTTCGAACATCTGATGTTCAAGGGGTCGGAGCATCACGATGGCAGTTTCATGACCACCCTGATCGCTGCGGGTGCGACTGATTTCAACGGCACGACAAGCACGGATCGCACGAACTATTATCAAATGGTGCCTTCTGGCGCCCTCGACACGGTGCTGTGGATGGAAAGCGACCGCATGACCTATCTTCTTGGGGCAATTACGGAGGAAAAGCTCGTCGAGGAACGGGAGGTCGTGAAAAACGAGCTGCGCGATCGCATCAATCAACCTTACGGCAAAGTGCCCGAAAGAATTTCCGCTGGACTATATCCGGTGGGGCATCCGTACAGGCATCCCGTGATCGGTTCGATGGAAGACCTCGCCAATGCGTCGATAGAGGATGTGAAAGGCTGGTTCAGGAAGTATTACGGTGCGACCAATGTCGTTCTCGTTCTGGCCGGTGACATTTTGGCTGAGGACGCAAAAGAAAAAGCCGTCAGATATTTCAGCGCTGCGCCTCCCGGCCAGCCTTTGGCGAAGATGGAGCGGTGGCTGCCGGTCCTCAATGGCAAGAAGATCGAAGAGATGTACGACCATGCGCCGCAGCCGGTGGTCAGCCGGAACTGGGTCATCCCTACCAATGGAGAGCGCGACACGACGCTTCTCCAGCTTGCTTCCGCGACCTTGGCGGAAAGCGAGAATTCGCCATTGCGGAAAGTGCTGGTGGATGACCTTCAGCTCGCGCAATCGCTATACAGCTATGCTTCGGGCAACGAATTATCTGGCGTTTTCAATATTACCGTCATGGCCCGCCCCGGTGCTTCGATTGAGCAAATATCCAATGTGATCGACGAACAGGTCGCCGCTTTCCTCAATGACGGGCCGTCTTCTCAGGCCGTGGCCAACGCGAAGCTGTCCCGCGCCATGGGATCGATCTCATCCATGGAGCATAAGGGCAATATCGCAGGCACCCTGGCCGAGGGGCAGCTCTATCACGGCGATCCTGCCTTTATCGAAAAGCAGATGGAATGGATTGACGCCGCCAATGCCTCCTCCGTACAGGCCGCTGCGCGCCGGTGGCTGACTGACAATTATTATCAGATCAACGTCAGGCCATTTCCAACACTTGCCGCCGGACCGGAATTGGCCGATCGTTCCGTTCAGCCCGCAATTGTCGATAGCGGAAGCCTCAGCCTGCCCGATCCGGTAGAATCCCGTCTGTCGAACGGTGCTCGTCTGTTTGTTATATCAACGCAGTCCCTGCCGCTTGTCGACGTGCGTATCGATTTCGACACCGGATCAAAGGATGATCCGGACGGAGCCTTGGGAATTGCTTCGGCAGTGTTCAACATGATGTCTCGCGGGACAGCGTCACGCTCGGCTTCTGAACTCGCCGAAGCGATGGAGACGAATGGATCGCAAGTTTCCGCTGTGGCAGGCCGGGACAGCAGCACAATATCGTTTCAGGCGCTTTCATCGAATCTGCCGATGGCGCTCGACATCGCGCAAGACATGATTATCAGCCCGGCCTTCCCCACCGACGAGCTCGAAAAACGCAAACTGGACTGGCGCACTGCCGTCAGCGCGAGCGAGAGCGATCCGGCTGCCAATGCCGCACTGTTGCTGGAACGCGCCATTTTCGGCGCCGGGTCGAGACGCGGACGGATCAGCAAGGCCGAAGATGTCGACGCGATCAGTCGCGATGGGATAGTAGACTTCTACAACCGCCAACTTTCTCCAGACAAAATGACGGTTTACGTTATCGGAGATGTCGACGTTGATGAAGCGACCGCACAAATCGAACGCACGCTAGGTTCGTGGCAGGCCCGGTCGACGCCCAATCCCCGGCGGGCTGATACCGATACAGTTCAGAGGCCTCGCATCATTCTTGTCAATCAACCCGGTGCCGTCCAGACGACGATCCACGTCGGGCACGCATTGTCACCGTTCACCCGGGAGAATGAAGATTATTACGGTCTTATCAACAGGGTATTTGGCGGCGGCTTGGATGCTCGGGTCAATATGAATCTGCGCCATGACAAGGGCTGGTCCTACGGAATTGGCTCTAAACTGAAAAAGGCGGTCGACGAGCATCAGCTCTTCTCCGTGTCCGGCACGGTTCAGATGGACAAGACCGCGCCGGCAATGACTGAACTGCTGTCCGAGTTTCGCGCGATGGCGGGAGAACGCCCGATTGACGAGCTGGAGCTAAGACGGGCGCGTGAATCGACGATCCGGTCCCTTCCTGCCCGCTATTCCGCCAATAGTGCGCTTTTGCGTTCCTGGGCCAATCTTCGACAGCTTGGACTGCCGTTTGATCATGACGAACGCATGCGTGAACGTATCGGGTCGATAACCACCGATGAATTGAACACCGTCGCTGCCGAAATGATCGAACCTGAATCGCTCAGCTGGGTCATCATCGGCGATCTTTCGAAAATCGAACCTGATATTCGCGCGCTCGATATGGGTGAAATAGAGGTCTGGGACAGTTACGGCGAGAGAGTGCGATAGGCACTTCCACGAGAAGCGCTGGTTTGCGTCCGTTTTTCGGGCTCGCCGCCGGAGGTACCGAAGGAGGGCTGGACCGAACGGGCGATCATCAAGGGGCCGGTTTTCCGGCCCCTCTCCTCGTCGGCGATCTTTGGGTCAGGCGGGATTTTGCAGATATGCGATGACGTCCGCGCGTTTTTGCGCATCCTTCAGACCTGGAAACACCATCCTTGTCTTCGGCATGACCCGCCGCGGGTCTTCCAAGTAGACATAGAGTTGTTCGGGCGTCCAGGTGAGTTCGCTATTCTTATTGGCTTTCGAATAGTTAAAATTGGGGACGGACCCGGCCGCTTGGCCGACGATACCGGCAAGCGATGGCCCGACACGGTTGACGCCGGGTTCAAGCACATGACAGGCGCGGCATTGTGCGAACACGGCCTTACCCGCGGCAGCATCTCCGGTCAGGCTGGCGAAGGCGACGCCATCCTTTGTTGTCATGTCACCCGGTTCGGCAGCATCCGGTTCGGCGCTTGCCATTTCAGGTTCTTCCGTCGCGGCGGGGTTTTCGATCGTCGGAGCGGATTTTTCGGGCAGCGCGGCTTCAACGACCGCGGCATCTTCCGTGGCGGAGGTTTCAATGGCCGTCGATGTCTCTTCGCCGCCGCTGTCGGAACAGGCGACTGTCAATGCTGAAATTGCAACCGCGCCCATCAATGTTTTCATGACCGTCATACCCATTCCTCTATCCTTCAAGGCTCTGAAATCCACTATTCCATGGTTGAACCGCAGGTCAAATACTCCCTTCGGTTTCATCGCAAAAAGCAATTCGGATCGCGATTTATCCTTTTCCCTCAACATCGTTCTCCGCAAGCACCGAATAAGGAAGAAGTTGAAGGGCAATCGCGGGGCAAAGTGATGGTGCCCGCGCGCATATTCGACTGATATGGAAATGCTCTGAGCCCGTCGCGGTCACGGAAACGATGCGGCGGCCGCCATGGAGAAGTCCGCTGAACAGGAATGCCGGATACCGTTTCGGCACCCATGGGTCCTGGCGAACTTCGCGATTGGCATATCAGGCGCAAATCTGTTTAGTCGCGCCGTCATCTTCATCGGGATATTGGGAATTGGTTCATGCGTTTTGTGAAATGGGGCCTTGCGGTTCTTGCCATTATCGCCGCTGGCCTCGCTATCTGGCTATGGGATCCGCTTCCCTCCGCCGATGTCGACGATCTGATGGCCCGGTCGGAAGGTTATAACGTTGAAATCATTCGGGACAATTGGGGCGTTCCGCACATTTACGGCGACCGTGACGCCGATGTCGCCTTTGGTATCGCCTATGCCAATGCCGAGGATGACTTCCAGACCATCCAGGCCAGCACGGCCGCAACCCGCGGCGATCTTGCACGATATCAGGGTTCTGGCGCGGCAAAGACGGACTACCTGGTCAGCCTTTTTCGTACCTGGGAAACCATTGCCGAGCGTTATGAAACCGATGTTCCGCAAGATGTAAAAATCTATGCCGAGGGCTATGCCGCCGGCCTCAACCGCTATGCCGCCGAAAATCCCGATGAAACATGGGACGGCCTGACCCCGTTCACCGCCGAGGACCTGATCGCGGCAACGGCTTTCAAAACGCCGTTCTTCTATGGCTTCGACAGCACCCTGCTTGCACTCTATGCCGATGACCGCGAAGCCGAAATCGCCCTCGACCCGAGCGGCGGCGCGCAGGCATTCCACACGCGCGCCACCCGTGCGCCTGAACGCGGCTCCAACGCCATCGCCGTCGCCCCGGCACGATCCGGCGACGGCCACACCCGGCTCATTATCAATTCTCACCAGCCCCTCACCGGTCCTGTCGCCTGGTGGGAAGCGCATGTTGAGTCGGGCGAAGGCATGAATATGTCCGGCGGCCTGTTCGCGGGCAGCGCCTTTGTCCTGCACGGTTTCAACGATAATCTGGGCTGGGCCAATACAGTCAGCAAGCCGGATCTGGCGGATATCTACCGCCTCACGGTGAACCCTAAGAATAGGATGCAATATCGGCTCGATGGCGAATGGCGCGATTTTGAAGTCGCCGAAGCGAAAATCCGTATCAGACTATTCGGCCCCTTTGCCTACACTGCGAAACGCAATGTCATGCGAACCGCCCATGGACCCGTTATCGAAGGTCCGACGGGCACCTTTGCCGTCCGCTATGCAGGTATGGACGAAATCCGCCAGTTTGAGCAGTATTTCCGGCTCAACCATGCGCAGACTTATGAGGAATTCATGGCAGCGATGTCGATGACAGCACTGCCAAGCATCAATTATATTTATGCGGACAAGACCGGTCGCATCGCTTTCCTGCATAATGGCCAATATCCCGATCGCCTGGAGGGCTGGGACTGGTCGAAAGACCTGCCCGGCGACCGCTCGGACCTGATCTGGGCCAGCTACCGCCCGTTCGGCGACGCGCCGCTGCTGACTGACCCGCAGTCCGGTCTCATCTTCGATGCGAACAACACGCCTTTTTCAAAGACCGATGGCCCGGACAATCTGCGCGCGGAGAGTTTTCCGCGGTCGATGGGATTGCAGACGAACGAAACCAACCGCTCCCTGCGCCTGGCAGAGCTTAGCTCTGCACATGAGATTATCGACCGGGAGACGCTGCTCAGGATCAAGTTCGATACCGCCTATTCCGAATCCTCTGTCGCAGCGAAGCTGGTTGCCCGGATTCTGGCAAAGGACTGGTCCGGCGAACCGGCCTACGCGAAGGCCGCGGAGCATCTCGCGGGGTGGGACCTTCAAACGGACATCAACAACACGCACGCTGCCCTCGGCGTGCTCAGCGTCATGCCGGAAATTACCGGGCAGTTTACCGGCATCGATGCGCCCGCGCCGGAGCAGGCCTTCCGCGAGGCGGTTGACTATCTGATCCGGCATCATGGCCGCATCGACGTCCCCTGGGGCGAGGTCAATCGGCTCAGCCGCGGCGACCAGAGCTGGCCACTGGACGGTGCGCCCGACATCTTGCGCGCCGCATATCCCGCTGAAATCGCTGATGACGGTATGTTGCGGGCCGCGACCGGCGACAGCTGGATTGCGGTGGTGGAGTGGGACGAGGAGGGAAACATGTCGGCGGATGTCATCAATCAGTTCGGCGCGGCTACTGTCGATCCGTCGTCTCCGCATTATGCGGATCAGGCCCCCTTGTTCACGCGGAAGCAATTCCGCCCTGCCCTGCGCGCCCGGGCGGATATCATGGCGAATGCAAAGTGCATCTACTATCCCGGCAAGACCACACAGGAACAGTGCAGCACCGCAAACTAGCCGGTCGATCTTAGTCGAGCATGGCCCCGACGGCGGCGACCAGACGGGCGGCATCGCCGTCACGCAGCCCGGCAATATTGATCCGGCCAGACGCGGGCATGTAAATCGCATGCCGCTTCGCCAGTGCCGAGACATGTTCCGGCTTCAACGGCAGCAGCGAGAAGATCCCCTTTTGTGCCATCACGCGGGAAAACGCGGCGTGTCCGCCACCTTTCTCCACCAGCTCACAGCGCAGGCCATATAGACGCGCACGCATTTCAGACAGCTCTGCGCGCCAGTCCGCAGCCAGTGTCTCGTCGCTCAGAATGTGCCCGATGACTTCCGCACCATGCGCAGCGGGCATCGAGTAAGTAGCACGTGCAATGGACTCCAGCGTTTTCTGCACCGCATGCCGCGCTGTCTCATCACTGGTACGCACGAACAGGATGCCGATGCGGTCGCGGTAGAGACCGAACGATTTCGATCCCGACATGGCGATGCAGATTTCAGGCGCGGCGCGCATCATTTTCACCAACAGCGCCAGATCGTCGTCCAGCGGATTGGCCAGTCCGTAATAGGCACTGTCGATCAGCGGCACGACGCCCCGCGTCGCCGCTTCCCTGATCAGCTCCAGCAGCGTTTCATCATCCAGATCCTCGCCCGTCGGATTGTGGCAGGGGCCATGCAGCACAATCATATCACCCGGCCTGGCACGCACTATTGCCGCCCTGATCTGGTCGACGCATAGCCGGTTCTCGATGCTGTCATAATAAGTGAAGGACTGCGCCGGGACGTCCAGCACTTCGCAAATCCCGAAATGATTTGGCCAGGTCGGCGTGCCGATGTGAACGGTCAGACCTGGATTGGCGCGCTTCGCCATCTCCACGGCAAGACGGACGCCGCCAGTGCCGCCCACGGTTTGAACACTGGCATGCTGCGGTAGGGGCCCGGCGGCCTGCGCCAGCAATGCGGTCATCGCGTCAATGAAACCCATATGCCCGCGAAGGGACAGATATGCCTTGCTATCGCCCGTCTGAGCCAGTGTTGTCTCCGCCGCCTTTACCGACCGCATAATTGGCGAATGCCCTGACGCATTGCGATATACGCCAACCCCAAGATCCATTTTGTCGTCACGTGGATCGGCCGCGAAACGGGCCATCACGCCATGAAGGGCGTCTTCAGCCGGTGACGGTATCGCTTCGAACATAGTGAAGGGTCCCCGCCAACGCCGCACCGATGCAGCTGGCACGCGTCAAATGTAACATCAGTCTTGCGGTATCCGCCGAACGAATACCGGCCTACTCCGCGGAAATGTTCTGCGTATTCGTCACGCGCGAGCGATTCACCACCATGCGGTCGTGCAGGTTCGTGACGCAGCGGCTGCCGGTCCTGGTGAACAGGAACGGGAAGATACCGTGAAGCAGACAGGCGATGCTCGTCAGGAACATGGTACCGCCAAAGCTGAACGCCGCCATCATATGCTCTCCATAGCTCTCACCGACCTCCTTGGGATGCTGAGTGAAAAGGCGCTGCATGTCGATATCCCTCATATTCGATACACATAGACGATAGTCGGAAGCGGTCGAAAAATGTGACCATAGTTGCTAGGCTTCTTGATAAAATGTAGTCGTATTTTCCAATATTTTGCACGAATGAGGAAAATATGGACAAGATTGATCAACGGATTCTGACCCTTCTCCAGAAGGATGCCACCCTCACCATCGCCCAGATCGCCGAACAGGCCGGAATTTCGTCCACGCCCGCCTGGCGCCGCATCCGCAAGATGGAGGAAGACGGCGTCATCGATCGCCGCGTGACGATCCTGAACCCGGAAAAGCTGAATTTGGGACTGACGGGTTTTGTGCTGATCCGGACATCGGACCATAGCGATCAGTGGCTGAAGGACTTCGCCGCCGCCGTCTCGCAGGTGCCAGAGGTTGTCGAGGCTTACCGGACGACGGGTGATGTCGACTATATCTTGAAGATCGTTGCGCCTGACGTTGCAGGCTATGACCAGATTTACAAACGACTGATCGCCGCTGCGCGCATGAACGACGTCAGTGCCAGCTTCTCTATGGAAAGGTTGAAGGATACGACGGAACTGCCGCTGACCTATGCTGCCGGATGACCGGCGGCCGATCCCAAAAAGCCCTCTTTCGGGAACGCGGGCGCAGCGACGGCCATTCCCGGCCTATCGGCGACACCACTCCAGTCGTCCCTGCATCGATCAGCCCTGAGAAACGGCGAGACAGATGAACCACTGGCGCAGCACCATGATATTGCGCCCCAACGGGATCAGACCGGCGCTACCATCCGCATCAGCTCTGCACAAAGGATGGCACCGTAGGTACCCAGCGCATAGCCAAGGACGGCCAGCAAGACGCCAACAGGTGCCAGCGCCGGATGAAACGCCGCGGCGACGACGGGCGCCGACGCTGCGCCGCCAACATTGGCCTTGCTGCCAACGGCCACGAAAAAGAACGGGGCCCGCACCAGCTTCGCGACGAGCAGCAGCAGCGCGACATGGACCAGCATCCAGATCAGACCGACGATGAACAGGGTTTTCGCTTCACCGATCCTGAAGATATCCATCTTCGTGCCGATGATGGCGACCAGCAGGAAGATGAAGGCGGAGCCGATTTTCGACGCCCCTGCCCCTTCCAGATTGCGGGCCGGTGTAAAACTCAGCGCCATCCCGATGGTCGTCGCGGTCACGACGATCCAGAAAAAGCTGCTGGTCAGGATGCTGCCCGCGAATACCGGTGAGGTTTCGAGCGCCGGAACCAGCAGGTCCGCCACCAGATGCGACGCACCGACAGCGCCAAAGGCAACCGCCATGATCAGCACGAAATCCTTCGCCTGTGACGGCCGCTCGCTTTGCAGCGAGAAGGACTCCATTTTTGTCTTCAGCGTTTCGATGGCGCTTGTATCGGCCTTCAGCCAGCGGTCGATGGGTTCTGGATTGCCCGCACCATAAAGCAGGAACACCATCCAGATATTGGCAACGACGATATCGATCGCGATCATCACCGAATAGCGTTCGGGGTTAAAACCATAGACCTCCAGCATGGCGGCCTGATTGGCGCCGCCGCCGATCCAGCTGCCGGCAAGGGTGGCAAAGCCGCGCCAGACTGCGTCCATACCCTCACCGCCCACCGCTTCGGGACTGACCAGTGCGACAAGAAAAATGGCGATCGGACCGCCGATGACGATCCCGATGGTCGCCGTGAAGAACATGATCAGCGCCTTCGGACCAAGGCCGATAATCGCCTTCAGGTCGATGCTCAGGATCATCAGCACCAGACTGGCAGGCAGCAAATAGTCTCTTGCGATCGGCCACAAATTCTCGCCGCCGGGTGCGAACAGGCCGAAAGTCGCCATCAGTGACGGGATCAGATAGCAAACAAGGATGATGGGTACGAACGTGTAGAATTTGGTCCACCCGCCGCCCAGCCCGCGCGTATAAAAGACACCGCCCAGCACCGCCACGAGCAGGCCAAGCGTAACGGCGTCATTCGTAATCAGTGGTTCCATCGTGCGCTTTCCCCCCCGGCATTCGCCAATGTGCTTTCATCGGCGCCTGCCCTTACATCGCCGCGCATACCCTTCTCCGTCCAGCAGAAGTTTCAGAAAAAAGGCGGATGAACAAAAAAACATCCGCATTCATTTAAGCGGGCGCGCGCGCGGTCGTATTAGGAAATACAGAGGTTCCACAAAGGGGGCCATCCGATTGGCGCGTCATTAAAATGACGCTGGAAACCGTCTCCACGGCCGCGGCCGTGTGCGCGTCCCGTTGAACAAAACCCCAGTTTTTAATGCTTAATTAACTCTGCCGGCACAATTGTGCGTCAAATTGCTGGCGGCATGATGCTGCCAGAGCAGGGGAATAAGCATGGCGAAGATGAGCGCAGCACGGCTTCGGGACAATCTTTCGAAGATCCTCATTGGCCAAAGCGCCGCGATGAGGGACGTGCGCGAACTGATCTGCCGCATCTCCGCAACCGATTCCTCTTGCCTGATCACGGGACCATCAGGCTCGGGCAAGGAAGTCGTCGCAACCGCGCTTCACAACATGTCCGGGCGCAGCGGGCATGCGATTGAAACACTGAATTGCGGCGCGGTCCCCCATGATCTCATCGAAAGCGAACTGTTCGGTCACAAGAAGGGTGCCTTCACCGGCGCGATCGAATCCCGCTCCGGTCGCTTTGAACGTGCCAATGGCGGCACGCTGTTCCTGGATGAGATTGGCGACATGCCCTTCGACATGCAGGTAAAGCTTCTGCGCGTTCTGGAAACGCGGCGCTACGAGCGCGTTGGCGGCGGCAAGGCTGAGCATGCCGATGTCCGCATCATCGCCGCGACACACACAAATCTCGAAGATGCGATCACCAGCGGAAAATTCCGTGAAGATCTCTACTACCGGCTAAACGTCCTCCCTATCTGTCTGCCCGCACTCGCGGATCGCAGGGAGGATATTGAGGAGCTGGTTCGTCATTTTGCCGGCCAGGATAATCACAACAGGTTCAGTGTGGGCGCAGACGCCATCGCAGTCCTGACCAGCTATGACTGGCCGGGTAATGTTCGGGAATTGCGCAATTTTTGTGAACGCGCATCCGTGCTGCACGCTGGACGCACGCTTTCAGGCGGAGAGGCGCAGTTCCTGCTGTCTCTTGGCCGTGCCCATGCGATGACCGTAGATCCGCGCCCCGCGCGTGAAATTGCCGCGCCTGCATCCGGCGCCAATATTCCGGTGACTTCAGCGCGCCCGGTCGCGGCCGTTCACACCGCAAAGAATGTCGTTCCGCTGCTCCCCGCGCTGGCAGCGGCACCTAGCGAAGCAAGCTCGTTTCTGCCGTCGCCGGGCGACGATATTCTTGGGGATAGCGGCGTCAATCTGCGGACGATCCTCGCTGACATCGAGCAGTCCTATATCGAGGCGGCGCTTCTTCGCTCGGACCATGTCATTGCGGAGGCCGCCCGGCTTCTTGGCCTACAGCGCACGACGCTATGTGAAAAAATGCGGCGCTATGACATCGCTCGCGAAACGGACATCGGCAGTCACGCTGCCAAGGGCTAGCCCTGCCCTATTTGCTCTGACCGATTGCTGCCCAGCCGCTGGCGATCTCCGCAAGGATACCGTGCGCTTCCCGTGCCGCATTGCCGTCACGTGTCGTCACGGCGTGGGTAAGACGATTTTTGCAGTAATCGTAGATCGCGGCCAGGTCGTCGGCGATCCGTCCCCCCTGTTCGAAATCGAGCGAGCCCGACAGCGCGTCCAGGATTGCGCGTGCCTTGCTGGCTGCCGTACCGGCCAGATCGCCCGCGTCGTTCATCAGCGATAGCTCGACCCGCTTCAGGCAGGTCAGGCATTCTTCGAACAGCAGCGCGACAAGGCGGTGCGGGTCCGCGCCTTCCGCTCGCGTGGAGGCGGCGACACTGGCATACTGGTTATGGGCCTTGATACGGGTCTGCATGAATCTATCCTACGGGCTAGTTGTTCTGGTTGGTCCAAAGGTCGATCTGTTGCGTGAGGAACTCGCGCGTAGACCGGAATTGAGCGACGGCAGCCTCCATCGCGCCAAACTGGCGGCGGAGACGTTCCTCGTAATTTTCGCTGCGCGATTCGATGCGCTGTTCTGTTTCCGCGAAGGCGGCCTGTTCGCGCTGCAGGCGGGCAAGCCCCGCGCCGATCGAGCCGGAGGGAAGACCGGCGGCATCGGCGATGCGCGATAGGCGCGTCGCTAGGCCATCAAAAATGCCGATATTTGCCTCCGCGACTGGAATTCCAATCGCGAATGAAATCACCGTCCCGTTTTGGGCGGTATAGCTCAGGCTGTTGCCGTCCCCCGTCAGGGCTTCGCCATTGACGGTACCGCTGGCATCCGTACCCGGGGTTGCCGTTGGCGCCAGCAGACCAAGGTCGCTCTGCAGCGCCGCGTCCATCGCCGCGAATGAGACACCGGAATTGCTGCCCGCGCCTTCCGACGTGAATACGAATTTATTGTCCGTGAACTCGACATTCACTTTGTCACCAAGCGCGGTCTGGAATGCCGCCGCCAGCTCCGTGCCGCTGGCATATGAACCATTTGCCAGCGTGAAGCTGGATGTGACGCCGTCGATGTTCAGATCGACGACATTGTTGGAATCGGTGATGGAGAGCGGCAGGACAAACGCATTGCCGACATCCTCGCCGGTCAGGAAACCGCTCGTGCCCGGGACAAGATTCTCGAATTTATAATCGCCTGCGGGCAACCCGTCCAAGCCAGAGAGATTCTGAAGGCCCGCAATCTGCGTGCTTTGGCTGTCGATGAACAGGTCGCTGATGCTTGCCGGGTCGGAGGACGCGAGCGCCGACAGACGGGTATTGTCGACAACCAGCTGGCCGTTGCGCGTGCTGCTGATGCCGATATCGGCAAGGCGCGACGGACCGATGCCGTCGCCAAGCAGCTGGGTTGTCAGACCGCGCAGCTCCGCCGTAATCGCGCGCAGGGCCTGCGACCCCGCCAGCGGACCTGCATTGTCAGGGCCGATGCCGCCGCCAAGTTCACTCAGCAGACCCTGCACCTCGTTGAAGGCACCGACAAAATTGCGAATGCCGAGAGTCAGTTCTTCCACATCATATGCATTGTCGAGCGTGATCTTCGTACCCGGTTCAGCCTTATTCAGATCAAGGCGTACGCCCGCGACTAGATCATCGATGGAATTCGAATCGCGCGTAACCGTGACCCCCTCGACATCGAGGATCGCATTGGCCGCGGATGACTGAAGCGACAGCTGCGCATTACCGACATTGAACGACAGTTTTTCCAGGTCGCTGCCGGGAACGTCGGCGGCGACATCGACGGTGAATCCGCGAATTTCGCCTTCGGCTCCTTTCAGGATCAGCCGGGCTTCATTGCCGTCATTGACGACCGTGGCGGAAATGCCTTCGTTCGCTTCGTTGATCAGCCGGGCAACGCCGTCCAGCGTGCCGTCACTTTCCGTTACATTCAAGACCAGCGCTTCGCGGTCGGCGTCGGCTGTGAAGCCAGAGATGCTGCCATTGCCATCGCCGGTGACGTTACCAAAGGTGATGGTCAACGAGCCGGTGCCAATGGCGGCGTCGCTTGACGCAAAGCCGCTCGACGCGGTCGACTGCCGCGCTGCCAGTTGCTCGATCGAAAAACTGATATTGCCGACCGCCGGACCATCATCGACACGCGTGATGCTGGCGAGGTCGTCGTTGCTCAGGCGGGGAAGGACGCCAAGGACACCGCTATTGCCGAGCGCGCTGAGCGCCTGCGAGAAAGCGCTGACGCCGGCGCGAACCTGGCCGAGCGCGGAAATCCGCGCTTCGGCTTCCTCGCGCTGGCCATTCAGACGCGCAATTGCCGGATCGCGCTCTGCCGCAACCAGGCCCGCAACGATAGCGCTCGTATTGAGCCCTGACCCTGCTCCCAGACTGGCGAGAATGTCGTTCATGAACTGCGCGTACCTTCCTTTGTCTCAATAAAGGGAACGACCCGTACGGGGCTCGGTTAAGCGCGGCCGCGATGTTTTTTCGGGATTTGCCCATTTGCGTCGAAGCGCACCTGCGGCGGGACCACGACACTCGGCTTGTCGGCTGCCATTTTCCTATCCACATCAAGGACAAAGGCCAGCACGACGGCGACAGCGACGAACAGGTCACCGCGCACCGCTTCACCGACTTTACTGGTGAAATAGATCGCACGTGTCAGCTGCGGATAGCTTAGCACCGGCTTGCCCATTTCGGCGGCAACTTCGCGGATCGCTAGTGCGATGTCCCCGGTACCTGCGGCCACCACCATCGGTGCGGCGTCCTTCGCGGGGTCATAGCGCAGCGCAACCGAGAAGTGCGTGGGGTTGGTCAGGATCATATTGGCCTCACCCACGCCCTGCCTGACACCGCCCTTGGCCGCTGCACGCTGGCGCGCGCGCATGGCGGCCTTCACCTCTGGCGACCCCTCGGACTGCTTGTGCTCGTCCTTGATTTCCTGCTTGGTCATGCGCAGCTTCTTCATGCGCTGCATATGCTGGATCGGTACATCGACCAGGGCGACAATACCCAGTCCGGCGCACAGGATCATCAGCAGCAGCGCCAATATGCCGCCCGTCAGACCAAGGGCGCCGCCCAGCGTATATTTTCCCAATGTTCCAATCTGATCGACCCACAGCAACAGGAACCCGACGCCCATGCTGCCCGTCAGCAGCACCTTCAGGATCGATTTGCCAAGCTCCGACAGCGCGTTCATGCCGAACATACGCTTCAAGCCCTTGAACAAGCTAAGCTTTCCGCCCTGAAACCGCGCCGAGCGAATATTGAACTGGATTTTGCCCAGGACGGCCTGACCGGCGACGGCCGCGACCATGCACACGCCGAACAGGCCCAGCATCGACATCGACAGACCCTCGAGCATGCCAACCGCACGCATGCCCGGCTGAAAATCGCGCGCATCGTTCGGCCCCAGGGTCAGCCCCGCCGCCAGCAAATCCATCAACGATGTGAAAAAGGAATATCCCATCAGCACAAGGTAAGCGCAGCCCCCCAGCGAGACCGTCGCCACCAGCAGTTCACGGGATTTCAGAATATCGCCGTCTTTGGCCGCCTTCTCTTTTCGCTTGAAGGTCGGCTCTTCGGTTTTCTGGTCGGGATCGGAATCGCCGCTCATCTACCGGTCTCGCCAAACGCGATCCGGCGGACCTCGGTCAGACCGTCATCGACCACGCCTTCGATCATCGGCGTGATCGCGGGAAATGTCATTGCCAGCATGACCATACCGATCAGCAGCGTTGCCGGGATGCCAACCGCAAAAATGTTCAGCTGCGGCGCGCTTCGCGTGACGAAACCGATGATCACGTTCACGGAAAACAGCGCAAAGCCCACGGGCAGCGCGATCATCAGGCCGACGCGAAACATGATGCCGCCAAAGGCCGCCACGTTCACCATCATGTCGGCGCTCAACCAGTCCCCGCCGATGGGCAGCCGTTCATAACTCAGCATCAGCGTTTCGATGAAAATCAGGTGTCCGCCCGAGCCAAGGAAGATCAGACTGGTGACGATGAGCAGGAAATTGCCCAGCACAGGTACCTGCACGCCGCCCTGCGGATTGATTGCGGAGGCGAACCCAAGCCCCATGCTGTTGGCGATATAATCACCGGCCAGAATGGGCGCGGCAAATGCCACCTGCAGGACGAAACCCATGGACAGGCCCAGCAGGATCTCCTGCACAGCGATGGCCAGCATCGCAAACGACAGCGGGTCGACGTTCACTTCGATGGGCGTCATCTGCATGACCGTGAAGGCAATCGCCGCCGCCAGCAGGATGCGCACCATCAACGGCAGGCCCATGGCTGAAAAAATCGGCGCGATGATGAACGCTCCGCCAACCCTCAGCATGGCCGTCAGCAGCAGGATGAACGGGGCCTCGATATCGCCGGTCGGAAAGATCATCGCGTGACGATCATCGCGTGATGTTGGCCACCGTCGCGAAAATACCTTCGGTGAAATCCGTCAGCAGGCCGAGCATGGCCGTGCCAAAGAAACCAAGGCACACAAGCGCGATCAGCAGTTTGGGAACGAAGCTAAGCGTCATCTCATTGATCGACGTCGCCGCCTGCACCATGCCGATGACGAGACCGATGACCAGCACGGGCAGGATCATGGGCGCCATCACGTAAACCAGCAGCCACAGCATATCGCCGATCTGGCTTTCCAGCGCGGCGGTCATGACAGGAAACTCGATGTCAGCGAGCTCATCGTCAGGGCCCAGCCATCAACCGCGACAAACAGGAGCAGTTTGAAGGGCAGCGAGATCAGCGTTGGCGACAGCATCATCATGCCCAGCGACATCAGAACGCTGGCCACGACCAGGTCGATCACCAGGAACGGCAGGAAGATCAGAAATCCGATCTGGAATGCCGTCTTCAGTTCGCTCGTCACAAAAGCGGGCAGCAGCACGGTGAACGGCACATCCGACGGATCTGCGTACGCCTCTTCGCCCGCCATATCCGCAAACATCTTGATGTCGCGCTCGCGCGCCTGCGTAATCATGAACCCGTGCAGGATTGCCCCGCCGGACTCGACACCCGCGTCAATGCCGATTTCCCCCGCCGTATAGGGCTCGATGACCGTTTCATTCAGGTCGCTGAACACAGGTGCCATCACGAAAAACGTCAGGAATACCGACAGCCCGACCAGCACCTGGTTGGGCGGCGTCTGCGCCAGGCCCAGTGCCTGCCGCAGGATCGACAGCACAATGATGATCCTCGTGAACGCCGTCATCATCAGCAATACGGACGGCAGCACGGACAGCAGCGTCATCAGGATCAGCACCTGAAGCGAGAAGGAGAGCGGCTCGCGGCCCTCTGCACCCCCTGCTTCGCCGTCTCCCGACAATAGCTCGGCCGCCATGTCCAGCGGTCCTTGCTGCGCGAATGCCGCGTCCGCGCCGAAGGCTACAAACGCGATTGCAAAAGCAAAAATCAATGCGCGCATCATGACACCACGTCCTCATCGATGGCCAGCCGGTGCATGCCCTGCTTGTCGATGCCAACCAGCACGCGCTTGCCGGCAAAGCCAATGACGGCAAGCTTCACGCCTGGCGAGACGCCCTGCACCTCGACGACTTCCGCCATGCGTTCGCCGCGTTTCGTACCAAGCGCCAGCGTGCGGCCCTGCAGGCGCTTTGCGATCCACAGGCTCGCGACGATCATGCCGCAGATCAGCGGCAGGACAATCAGCAGGCGGACGACATACTCACTCATCAGGCGGCACCCGGCGCAGAGTCCTTGTCCGGCGTTTCCGCCAGATCGGTGACGCGTACGACCAGCTTGCCCTCCTGCTCGATCAGTTCGCCATAGGCGAATAGCGTGCCATTCGCGTACAGAGCCATCGGCGCATCGATATCATTATCCAGCTCGATGATCGTACCATCGCGAAACGCCATCAGGTCGCTCAGCTTCAGGCTTGCGGAGCCGAGCTCCACGCCAACGCGCACGGCGATGCGGTGCATGCCAAATGCCTGCCTGCGCACCGGCAGGTCGCCTTCCGCATTCCCATTTTCTGGAACGTCTGCTGTCGTTTCGGTCATGTGAGGATGCCTCCTGAAATCTCGTCGCGGCCCTGAATGCAGATGGCCCGTTTATTTTCTTGCGAACCTGAAACGGCGTTGCCGACGATGGCATCGCCAACTGTCAGCACCGCCAGCGGCAGGCGTGCGATGGGAAAGGTGTCACCGGGCTTGATGCCGTCAAGCTGGTCCACTGTCAGTTCGCCCTCTGCGACCCGGCAGGCCAGGCGAACCCGAATCATGCCTGCGAATGTCTCCATTCGTGACGCTGCGACCTGTTCCGGCAGGCGGCTTCTCTGCTTCCCCTTCTCACCGAAGAGTGTCAGCGAGGGACCCGCAACGGTGAGAGAAATCTCGCAATATTCGGTGGCAAAATCATCATTCTTCAGGTCGATGACCACGTCATCGGGCGTTGGGATCCAGCCTGCGCCGTCATCTTCCGAAACCGTCTTCAGCCGAAACCTGTCCGCGCTTCCGGGGACGACGTGGTTCAGCGCCTTCACGGTCAGTTCCGCCAGCCGGTTCGTGCCGACCTTGTCCGTCTGCGAGAACGCGATACCGCCCTGCGGCCTGAGCGCTGTAAGATCGTCGTCTGTGCCGCCCAGGATTGCGGCGACGAAACGGCGCGCGGCGGCTTGCGATATGTTGAGTTCCAGCGCGGGTTCACTTGACGTCGTTTCCACGATCAGACTCGTCAGCGCATCGGCCGGCGTCATGGGAAGCTGCCGTTCCTCGGATACGACAGCGCCGTAAAGCGCATGTCCGCATTCCCGCTTCATCAGGTCGGCGAGCGCCGCCGCGATGCGCGCGCCGAGCTTGCCCGATATCGCCATCTTGCGATCTGTCAGGCGTTTGCGCAGCAGCGCCTGGGTTCCCGTCGCCGCTGAAGCGACGGGTTCTTCCACCGCGTCCGTATCAGCCGTCTCGTCGACAATTTCGGCAAGCAGATCGTCAAGATCGTTCATTGGATGATGACATCCGTGAAGAAAACTTCCTCGATACCGCCTTCGCCGGTGCGGGCGTCGAGCTCGGTATTCATGACTTTTTTCAGCCGCTCAAGCAAAGCCGTGCGCGATTTGACATCGTTCAGGTCTTCACGGGTGACATCCATCAGGGTCTGCAGCAGCGCAGAGCGCATCGCTGACTCATGCGGGGCGATACGATCGGCGATGGGCTCAGGCCCATGGGCCGATATCGACAGGCTCAGCTGGATCAGTCGCGAACCCTGACGCTCGTTGAAAGTGAACGCGCGTTCAAAGGCGTGATAGGTCAGTTCGGGCGGCAGGTCCTTGGCAGCCGCCGCCTCAGCCTGATTGCCCAGCATGCCGGACGAGAATGCGTAAAAGCCGCCGCCGCCAGCGATGCCGCCGACCAGCACAAGGATCATCAGCATCTTCTTCATGCCGCCGCCCTTTTTCTTGCCAGCGTCCTCGCCGTCAGTGTCTTCAACTTTTTCTTTTTTGGCCATGATTATGCGAACAGGCTAATGCGCCCGTCTCCCTGTGGTCGTGGATTCAGTTCTGGTTCAAGGTCGCCGACCTCCACAGCCGACGCGCCGCCGCTGGGTTGATTGCCAAGCCGCTCGGAGGATGAACGTGCTTGCGAGTCGGCAAATTGCTGCGCCATCTCCTGCAGGTCCTCGCGGGCGCGATTCTCGCTATTCGCCAGTTCCTCGCGCAGCCGCTCGATCAGGCGCGGCATATGCCGCTCCAGTTCGTTTCGCGCCGCATCGCTGCCCGTCATGATCTCGACCCGCAGACCAGCGTCATCATTGCTCATTTCAATTGAAAGCTGACCAAGCTCGGGCGGATTTAGTTGAAACCGCGCTTCCTTGCCCGCCGCGACTCCCGCCATCGCGATCACGGCTGCGGCATCATCCGGCCAGGCGGCACTGGTCATTGCCGGTAGCGAGACGGCTGGTGCGATAGGCTGCGGCGCCGGTGCGCTGAAATCTGTGGGCGCGGCCGCGGACACCGAGAGCGCGGCTGGCGTCGATGACGGTGTTGATGTCGATGTGGCTGCGGGTTTCGATCCGATATCCATCAGCGGCTTCTGATCCTGGGCGGTCACGTCGATCCCGAGCTCTGCGCCTGGCAGTTCACCCTCTATCGGCTGCGCGCCAAGTGAATCGGCTGCCACCGAGGCGATTGGCGGTGCCATTTCCGCCGTCAGGACTGGCGGCGCCCCCGCGCGGGAAGGTGTAGGCGTTATGATGCCAGGGGATGGTGCCATCGCGGTGACTGGCGTCGGTGCCGCCTCGTCGGTGGTGGCGGCGGCACGTTCACTGCGTGAAATGTCCGGGGAGGATGTCGGCACGGATGCCAGTGCGGATGTCGGCGCTGCTGTGCTGTTCGGTGCCGCGGCCTCCGGCCCGGCCGGCAGCGCTGTTTCTGATTGAGAAAGCGGCGCGACCGCTGGCTTGGCCGACGCTGTCTTCTCTGCCGGGATCGCCGCTTTAACGGTCCCCGCCAGGAAGCGCGGCTCGAGTTCCTGCGCTGCCGGCACGCTCGGCGGCGCAATCGGCGCGCCCACCGGCTCTGGCGCTTCAATCGCATTTAGGTCGGCACCCCCATGTGCCGCCATCTTATCGTCTGCAATCTCGACATTGGCTTTATCGACATCGGCCTTATCGACATCGGCCGCTGAGATAACGGCCGCCTCCGTGTCAGCTACCACCACACCCTCCAATTCGGCAGCGGCCAGATCGGCGATGGCGTTCTCGGTATTCTCCGCCCGCACACCGGCCTTCTGGATATCAGCCTTGCTGTAGACCGCCGTGCTGGCCTCATTGAAATCGCCGGTCAGGACGACGGTTTCCGCCGTTTGGATACCACTCTGAACGAGCGGCTGCTCAGGGGCTGGCAGGTTGTTGCCATCCGCACCTTGCTGCGATGCTAGATTTCCCGCGAACAGCTTTGCAAACGCGTCGCTCTGCGGCGGCGCGTCTCCATTTTCTAATTTTCCGTCGCCGCCAAGCTTCAGCTGCGCAATCGGCGGGGCCATCGTCACTGAGAGTAAATTCGACACGCCAAAATCCCGTCACCATCGCCGACAATCCGGCATTTGATGATGGTTAAGCAACGTCCGTGCCAATTCCTTAATGCACCGCCAAACTCAGGATTTCGGGCGAGAGCGGACGGTGGGGAACGTCGCCTCCATGCGCGTATCTTCCTGCTTCACCGCCATCTTGTCGGCGGCTGTCGCCATGCGCGACACGGCATCATGCCGCGCCGCCTCGCGCGCGGCCATTTCACGCGCAGAGCTAACGGTCTCGGCCAGGGTGCAGGTCCGCATACGCGCCGCCTTCTCGGCAGCGAAAATGCCCTCCCGCTGACGCGCTTCAGCCGCCAGCTGCCAGGCGGGGCTGATTCCCTTTCGCGGTTCGTAATTCACATTGAGGGATGCCAGCCGTGCCTCGATATCCGCCGCCGCCAGCCGTTTCTGCTCTGCCTGTGCCAGCTTGATGCGCGCAATGCGCTCCCGCGTCTTCAACAGCTCGGCGATGCGCCCGGGGCTTCGCATCAGCTACCGCCGGTCAGCGCCATTAAATTGGCGACCGCGTCATCGGTCGTAACAAACTCGTCGGACGGCTGACCCAGGAAACGCTGGATCTCGACATGTTTCTTCAGCGCCATATCCAGATCGGGATTGGTGCCTTCGACATAGCCGCCCAGCATCAGCAAATCCTGGTTGTCGTCATGGATTTTCAGCATGCGGCGCAGCCGCCGCGCAGCGTCGGCATGCTGCGGGGGAACAATGTGATCCATCACGCGGCTGATCGAGCGCGTCAGATCGATGGCGGGATAAATCCCCCGCGCGGCCTGGTCCGGCGTCAGCAAAATATGTCCGTCGAGAATGGCGCGCGCACTATCGACGACCGGATCGTCGCCGACCTCGGCGCTATCGGCAAGAACGGTGTAGATACCGGTCACCGACCCGCCACCTACATCGGCGCCAGCCCGCTCGATAATCCGCGGGATAAGGCTGAAGACCGAGGGCGGATAGCCCCGCGCGGTCGGCGGTTCCCCCATGGCAAGGCCGATTTCCCGCTGCGCATGTGCCAGCCGGGTCAGACTGTCCAGAACCAGCAGGACATTCTTGCCCTGCGCCCGAAAATAATCGGCAATCGCCGTGGCCCGGTCCGCGCCCCTCAGACGCCGCAGCGCCGAGCGGTCGGCGGGCACCGCAACGATGATACAGCGTTTGCCATGTTCGGAGCCAAGATGCGTTCCGATGAAATCGGACACTTCGCGGCTTCGTTCGCCAATCAGCCCCATGACGATCACATCGGCGCTCGAAAAGGACGCCATCATACTGACAAGGGATGTCTTCCCCGTGCCGGCCGGCGCAATGACGCCAATGCGCTGCCCCGCCCCCAGCGTCAGTGCCGCGTCGATTGAACGAATACCGGTTGCAAACGGCTTCTCGACGCTGGCGGATCCCCTGCGCTGCGCACCGGATAGCGGCCATTCCTCTTCACAGCGAATGGTGCCCAGTCCGTCGATCGGTAGGCCGCTATCATCAATGGCCCGGCCCAGGAGAGCGCCGCCAACCGGAATATTATCATGCGCCCGTGCCAGCGTGACCCGCATCCCTGGCGCGACTTCCGCCTTCAGGTCCAGCGGCATCAACAGCAGGCTATCGCCGCGAAATCCGGTAACGACGGCCTCGCCGCAGGGGCGATCCGGCGGACCGATCCTGCACAGCGCGCCAGCCGGCGCTTTCAGGCCGATGGCTTCCAGCGAAAGTCCATCCGACGCCGCCAGCCTGCCGACCGCGCGGGCCGAGGGCCTGCGTGTCGCGGGAAACCGGTCGCGCAGCCGCGTCGCCGCATGTTCAGCCAGGGATGTATCTGTCGTCACGCGTCTGCGGTCAGCACGGTGTCGATGCGCGCGGTTATGATGTCTTCAGCGGCATAGGCACCGCATGTGATTCTGAAATCCCCGCGTGTCAGCGCCGGATCGGCAACGACGCTCACAACCCTCAGGTCGCAAAGCAGGGCGACATCATCCTCGTGCACATGAACGGTCGCCCCGTCACCGCGCAGATCGTTATTATCGGCAAAGGCCTGATCGACGCGCGCACGAATGGCCGCCGGGTTCTGCGACAGCTCCTCGCCGATGACGGCGGTTGCCAATTCAATGACCAGCGCTTCGGCGGCGGCTGCCAACGGTTCCGATGCGGCGCTGATCTGCGTTTCCAGCTGATTCTGCAGGGAGGCAAGCAACTGCTTCGCGGCCGCCAGCTCGGCCCCGAGTTCATTCTCGGCCGCCTTGCGGCCAGCGGCGAACCCCTCTTCCCGCACCGTTGCCAGTTCGGCCTGGTGATCATCCTGCTGCTGTGCCGCCAGCGATTTCGTGATGGAGGCGCCGACAGGCGAACTACGGGCGATGGCCTCGCTCAGCGCGTCGGGGTCCAGCGTGGCTTCCGCAAAGGGATCCGGTGTGAACGTCCTTTCGGCCTGAACGAACTCATCCGGCTGAAAGGCCAGCGCTATATTAGACGAGATCATCTCCGCCTCCGATCATGATGTCACCCTTATCGGCAAGCTGACGCACGGTCCGCATGATTTCCGAACGTGCGCGTTCGACGTCGTCGCGGCTGGCGGGCTTGGCACTCTTCATTGTGTCTTCCAGCGTTTGCGCTGCACGTGTGGACATACCCTTAAGAATATGCGCCTTCAGATCGTCCCCGGCCCCGCGCAGTGCGGATGCCAGCAGATCCTGTGGCACCGCGGCGATGACCTGCTGCATGGCGCGGCCGTCGATGGTCAGCAGATCCTCGAAGATAAGCATGCGCTCGTCGATGGTCTCGGCAAGCTCCTTGTCGGACTCCATCATGCGTTCCTGCAATGCCTTCGCCTGTGCCGGAGGCAGCATTTTCAGGATATCGACGGTCACATCGATGCCGCTGATCTGATTGATCGGGATAGAGAAGCCAACCGGAAGGACACCGCCGCTGTAGGCCTCGCGGATCAGCGCGACGGCGGCGGACGAAAGTTCGTCCATGCGCGCCAGTCGCATCAGGCAGTCGGTCTGCACATCGGCGTCCAGATGCGGAAGAATATCGGATGCCACATTGGCAGGCACCAGGCTTAGTGCCGCCGCGATCGCCTGCGGATGCTCCTGCGTCAACAATTCCGCCAGCTGCGCGCGCGCGATCCACTGCAATTCCGGCGCATCTGGCGGTGTGCTGCTCGGCATGGCGGCGCCCAGCATCTGCGCGGCGCGGGCGTCGCCAAGTGCGCGGGAAAACATCGTGCGCGCCGCGCTCGCACCGCCGCTGACCGGGGCGGCCTCACCGACATTGTCGAGGAAATTGGCGATCACGGAACTCGTCGCGGTCTGGTCGACCTCGGCGATCTGCACCATGGCCGTTCCCAGCGCTTCGGCCTGCGCAGGCTCCAGCCCGCCAATAAACGCGGAACTCTGTTCCTCATCCAGCAGCATCAGCAGCACGGCTGCCTGCTGAACCGGCGTCATACCATCCATGGACGAGGAATCAGCCATTCGCGGCGGCCTTTCCATCTGTCTTCAGCAGCTTTGAAATCGATCCGAACGCGCGGTCGCGATCTTCATTCACCAGTTCCCGCAGCTTTTCTATCTTCTCCGTATACGGGGTCATCTCACGCGGTGCCTGCAAGGCCTGTGCCTGCGTGGCCGCAAGCAGCTGCGCGGCATCGTCATCGCCGCCGCCCGCCTTCGCAGCGGGCGCCGTGACCGCGCGCAGCAACGGCTTCGCAACCACGAACAGCGCGACCAGGCCCAGGATCAGAACAACCGCCAGCGACGCCCAGTCCTTGACCCAGCCCTGCTCATAAATGGGCAGCGGTTCGACTTCGGCGGTGTTCGGGCCAAAACTGTGCGCCTGTACAACGAGGCGGTCGCCGCGCTCCTCATTGATACCAAGCGCACCGCCCAGCAGGGCCTGCGCCGCCGCGATGTCGCTATCGGTGATCTTCTTTTCGCCATCGCGGATGACAACCGCGACGGATGCGTTCATGATCGTCCCCGTCGGCGCGCGCGTTACCGCAACCTGCTTGTCGAGTTCGTAATTTCGCGTGTAGCTTTCATCCATGCCACTTGCCGATGCGCGTGCGGCGTCAGGCGGTGTTTCACCCTCGCCGCCATCTTCGCCGCCGCCTTCGGTCAGCTGCGCTGCCGGTGGCGGCTGGTTGCTGAGTGTGCCGGGAATTCCCCGCGCCGCACCGTTACCGCCGTCTCCCGCTGGCCTTGCGCTGCGCTGTTCACTGCGCAAAGCCGCCGCCTTGCCAAAGGTCTCACTGGTTGATTCCGTCGCGGTGAAATCGATGGCGAGCGCGACTTCGGCCGTATATCCGCCCTGCCCATATAGCGGCGTCATGATCGCCGCGATCCGGTCGCGCCACTGCTGCTCCAGCCGCTCGCGATAGTCGAGTTCACGGTCGGCAATCGCCCCGCTGCCGCCGCGCTGCGACATCAGCGTTCCGCGCTGATCGACGATGGAAACCCGTTCGGCGACAAGGCCGGGAACGGAGGAGGACACAAGATGTCCGATGGCCATGATCTGCCCCTCGCCAAGCACACGGCCATCGGCGAGTTCCAGAAATACCGACGCGCTGGGTGCGGCCGTGGACCGTACGAATGCGCTCGGTTCCGCTACGGCGATGTGCACACGCGCGGCCTTCACGCCGCGCATCGCCTGAATGGACTGTGCCAGTTCGGTTTCCTGGGTCTGACGCAGGCGGGCGGATTCCACCGCCCGGCTGGTTCCGAACGGCATTTCCGTCAGCAGATCGTAACCGCTCGCTCCGGATTCGGGTAACCCGGCAGCGGCCAGTGTCATGCGGGCGCGGTGCAGATCGGCACGCGGTACGGACGGCGCGCCGGTCGCCGGGTCCAGATCCGCATCGAACCCTGCCGCCGTCAGACTTTCCATGACAGCTGACTTCTCCGCATCGGGGAGCCCGGCGAAGACCGGGACACGGTCTGGCGTCCGCAGCATGTTCACGGCGAATAGTATCGCGGCCACCACCAGAAGCGCGGCCGCCGTCGGCCAGATGCGCTGGAAAGCACCGCTGGAAACGGCCTGGCGCACCGGCTCTGGCAGCTTGGCCATCGCGGCGCTGCCTGTGGCGACCATGCTGCCATCATTGGACCGGCGCTGGGGGATAATCGCCGTGCCTGCTGTATCACTCATCTAACGCGTTCCTCTAGAAGACTTGATCATGTGCGATCCTCTGGCGGTCGGGATCACACCGGCATGTTCATGATGTCCTTGTAGGCGGACAAAAGCTTGTTGCGGATTTGCAGGGTTGCCTGAAAGCCGAGCGAAGATTTCTGCCGCGCGACCATCATGGAAGCCACATCATGGCTTTCTCCCGACTGGAAGGCGCTGACGGCCTTTGATGACTCCGCTTGCAGCGCCGCGACATTGTCGACGGCCGATGAAATGATCTTGCCGAAGCCCGCATCGTCCGCGCCGGGTGACGTTTTATTGGCGCTCGCCGCCGCCAGCGCATTGTTTCGCGCCAGCACATCGGCGCGAATGCTCATCAGTTTTGATGGGTCGACCTTCATGGCTGCGTCAAAATCCTGTCACTTGTTTCTATACAGGAGGACACTCAGCAAGGCGCGTGCCAGTTCCGCGGCGAGGCCAATCGCGATTTCCGCCTTAAACTTTTTCCGCGTTCGTCGTTCCCTTGATTGCGGGGAGAAACCCTTCCGCTTTTCCGATGATGAACAAGGATGAGTATCAATGTCGATGATCAACACAAACGTGAATGCGCTGCGTGCGCAGTCCGCAGGTTCCATGGCCAGCAAGGACCTGGGAACCACCATGGAGCGCCTGTCCACGGGCAAGCGCATTAACAGCGCGAAGGACGACGCCGCCGGTCTCGCCATCTCCCAGCGCATGACCTCCAACATCCGCGGTACGGCTGTTGCCATTCGGAATGCCAATGACGGCATCTCGCTCGCACAGACGGCGGAAGGCAGCCTCAACGAAGTCACCAACATGCTTCAGCGTGTTCGTGAACTCGCCGTGCAGAGCGCCAACGGCACGCTAAGCGGCTCCAACCGCACCAGCCTGCAGTCAGAGACGGACCAGTTGCTGGCCGAAATCAACAACATCGCAAAGACGGCCAATTTCAACGGCCTGAACCTGCTTGACGGTTCCGTGAAGAACCTCAGCCTGCAGACCGGCGTCAACGCGTCTGACAAGGTTTCGGTATCCCTCGTCGAGGTCAACACGAACTCGCTCGGCCTGACGGCTGGTGGCCGTGACGGTCAGACGATTTCCGGCCGCGTCGGCGACCTTTCGTCCATCGCATCCGGCGACGTCACCATCAACGGTGCCAGCGCTGTCGCAACTGACTTCGCGAGCGGCATCACCGTTGACACCGCAAAGGTGCTTGCGGAAGCCATTAACGCCAACAGCGCGCAGACCGGCGTAACCGCAACGGCGTCCAACAACGTCACGAGCGCAAAGCCGACGGCTGAAACCTTCGCTGCTGGCGACCTGGTGATCAACGATGTCGCTATCGCAGCATCCGCGAACGTCAACGAGCTGGTTTCGAACATCAACCGCGCCGACACCGGTGTTCTTGCCACGCTGAACAAGGACGGTACGATTACGCTCGCCAATAGCGGCGGTAAGGACATCAAGATTGCGTCGACCAACGCAGATGATGGCTTCACCAGTGCAACCAACACCGGCTTCGTCTCTTTGCAGTCGAACGATGGCAAGGACATCAAGATTGGCGGTACGACGGCCGACATCAACAATTTCGGCTTCAACGCATCGACTGACGGCGTCAGCTTCACTGGTGCCGATGTGACGCAGAACGTCGCGCTGAATGCTGGAGACGTGATCATCAACGGCATTTCGATCGGTGCTGCCCTTGCTGACAATACCAATGCCGCGACACAGGCCGGCCTCTACATCGATGCGATCAACGCAGAAACGGATCGTACGGGCGTGAAGGCTGTGGCTTCGGACTCTGGTGACGGCGTATCGCTGGTCTCCACCACGGGCGGCGCGGTCCGCGTTGAAGGTCCCGGCCTTTCAAAGGTCGGCTTGGTAGCTCAGGGTGGTTCCGACAAGTTCACGACGAAACTGGACATCTCCAGCCAGGAAGCCGCAACGAGCGCGCTTTCCGTGATCGACGCGGCGCTTGAGAGCGTGACGACTTCGCGTGGTGAGCTCGGTTCGGTTCAGAACCGCCTCGAGAGCACGGTGAACAACCTCACCAACACCACCAACAACCTGTCGGCTGCACGTTCGCGGATCGAGGATGCGGACTTTGCCGCAGAGACGACCCAGCTCGCCAAGTCGCAGATCCTGACGCAGGCGGCGCAGGCCATGCTTGCACAGGCCAACCAGTCCCAGCAGGGCGTTCTGAGCCTGCTGCGTTAAGTCCAATAGCGTAAGCTTAAGGGAGACCCCCGGTGGCGCAATCCACCGGGGGTTTTCTTTTGGCCAACATAAATGACCGGCAAGGCGGCGTTTTCGTTGCCAGAATGTGGCAGGATGGCAAGGGGAAAGGCCCGGCGTGCCGTATCGCGCCGACCTTACATGCCTCTGGTTGTCACAAAAAGGGAATGCCGCACATGGGGAGAGTATATCGGACGCCGCGGCGATCGCGGTCCGCGACACCGCAATTCAGTCCCCGGAAAGACGATCCCGCAGGGCTTTCAGCGCCGAACTTTTCAATTGACTGACACGCGCAGGCGTCACGCCCAGAACGTCGCCAACTTCGGCAAGGTTCAGTTCCTCAACGAAATAGAGCTGCAGGACGAGCCCTTCCCGTTGGGGAAGATTGGCGATCTCGCCCGCCAGCCGGTCACGCAACTGGCCGCGCAGCGCCATATCGAACGGGCTCTCGTCATCGGTGGCAAAGACGGTGGAATGATCGTTATAGACTTCATCCAGACTGTCATACCGAATGCCGCCCACCTCGTCGCACAGCGACAGAAAGGCCGACATGTCCATGCCCATATATTGCGCCGTCTCGTCATCGGTAGGGTCTCGGCCCAGCCGCTGCGAAAGCGTTTCGCGGACGGTAATCAGTTCGCGCCGGCGGCGCAGTGCCCCCCGGGACATTGTCGCGCGGCGGCGCATTTCGTCCAGAATTGCGCCGCGGATGCGCGTCTTTGCATAGCTTGGAAAATTATCTTCCACATCGTCCGCTGAGGGATCGTGCGACTGCGCCGCCTCAATGAGCGCGACCGTGCCGATCTGCATCAGGTCATCGATGGTGAGGTCTGCGCTGGCGCTGCCGTTGAGGTGCCAGGCAATCCTGCGCACGAGCGGCAGATATTGCTGGATCAGCTCAGCATTTGTCGGCCTGCCCGGCTCGCCATAGGCGGCAGCGGCACGTTTATGTTGGGCAGTCATCAGGCCGCCTCCTCAAGTTTCTGCCCCGCACCTACCACGCCAAGTATTTCCACAGGCTTATCATCCGGCACTTCATCGAACGAAAGCACGGTCAGGCCGGGAATATGATGCTTCAGCAGCAGGAACAGCCCGCGGCGCAGGCGCGGCGCCGTTACCAGCGCGAATGTCCGCTCGGCCGTGGCGAGATCTTCGGCGGTCTTGGTCATGGCCGCGATGATATCCTGCGCCAGGCCCGGCTCGACATTCAGCCGGTCAAGGTCGGCCACAGGGTCGGGTGTGATAAGCAGCCGCTCCAGTTCGCCTTCCAGCGTCACGACGCCCAGTGTCTCTCCAATGGGAGCGACGTCCTGCACCAGGATCGGCGCCAGTGAACGCCGTACGCGCTCGGAAAGAATGGCGGCGCTGTCACCGCCATTGGCATCCGCGCAGATCGTTTCCGCGATGCGCCGGAAATCGCCGAGGCCGACACCTTCTTCCAGAAGACGGCGCAGCACACCCGTCAACATCTGCATCGACACCGTATCAGGAGTGAGGGCCTTGGCGAGCAGCGGCGCGTCGTCCGCCAGCCGTTCGACCAGCTCGCCCGCCTCGTCCTGGCCGAACAGCAGGTGCATGCGGTCCGCCAGCAGGTCGCTCAGATGCGTGGCCAGCACGGTGCTCGCATCGACGACCGTATATCCGGCCAATTCGGCGCGTTCCTTGTCTTCCGGGCCAATCCACAGCGCGGGAAGGCCAAAGGCCGGCTCGATAACCGTCGGACCAGGAAGCTTCTCGTAAAGTTCGCCCGGCTCAATGGCCAGATAACGCCCCGGCTCAAGGGAGAAACGTCCAAGTGTCTGCGTTCCGACCGAAATTCGGTAATCGCCTGCGGACAGCTCGACATCGTCGCGAATATGCACGCGCGGCACCAGAAATCCGAACCGCTTGGAAAGCTGTTTGCGGATACCCGAGATGCGGCCGACAAGCGGCGCGCCTTTGGCGTCGCTCACCAGATCGATCAGGCCAAAGCCGATGTCGACCCGCAGCTGGCCATTGTCGACAACGTCCTCCCAGCTTGCCTCCTGCGTTTCCGGCTTGGCCTGCGGCATGGGTTCGAGTTCAGCTGGAATATCCGTCTTGCGCATCAGTCGCCACGCCACATATCCGCAGCCACCGGCAAAGCCGAGCAGCAGGAAGTGCGGCATGCCCGGTAGCAGTGCGAGCAGGAACACGATGGCCGCGACGGGAATCCATGCGGCCGCATTGGAAAATTCCTTTGTCAGCTGGCCTTCCAGCGCGCTGCCGGAATTTACCCGCGTGACGATCGCAGCAGCGGCGATCGACAGGAGCAGCGACGGCACCTGCGCGACCAGGCCGTCGCCGATGGCAAGCGTGATATAGGTGGCCGCGGCTTCACCGATCGGCAGGTCATGCTTGACCGTCCCCAGGATCAGCCCGCCGCCAATATTGATGAACAGCACGAGCAACGCCGCGATGGCATCGCCCTTCACGAATTTCGAGGCACCGTCCATGGAACCATAGAAGTCAGCTTCGGTCGAGATTTCCTGACGCCGTGCCTTGGCCTCTTCCGCCGTCAGCAGACCGGCGGCAAGGTCCGCATCAATGGCCATCTGCTTACCGGGCAGCGCGTCCAGCGTGAAACGTGCGCTCACCTCTGAAATGCGTCCCGCGCCCTTCGCGATCACGACCAGATTGATGATCACCAGAATCGCGAACACGAAAAGCCCGACAATGTAATCGCCGGAAATCAGAAACGCGCCAAAGGCCTCGATAACCTTGCCCGCCGCCTGCGGGCCCTCGTGACCGGCGACCAGAACCACGCGTGTGGAGGCCACGTTCAGTGCCAGCCTCAGCAGCGTCGCGAACAGGATGACAGTTGGAAAACTCGAAAAATCCAGCGGCTTGGCAGCGCCCAGCGCGACCATCAGCACCAGCAGCGAAACGGCAATGTTCAAAATGAAGAACATGTCCAGCATGCCCGCCGGAATCGGGATCACCAGAAGTGCGATCAACGCAAGGATGAGAACCGGAAGCATCGACGCGCGCGCGCCGCTGCCCAATTGCGGCAGCTGCGTAAGTTTCAGCGACGAAAAACTGGCACTTTGCATCGGATGGTTCTCCTGCAGATGCAGGAAGCAAAGGGCGTGCCAGTTATGGGAAGCGGCCGAATGGCTGTTCAGAATTGTTTAACGATTAACGAACGGCGCGCGCGGGTGATGGCATTTAGCTGGTGCATTCAACTTACTGAACAGGGTCAAACAATCTGGCCGTTGCGGCCGTAAGTCTGTGTCCCTCCCGAGATCAGCGACGACATCGCGGCGCGGCGGCGGCGAACCCCGGCCAGCGCGACGGAAAGCCTGCGTCCGGCCAGGTCATTGCGGTCCCTCAGCGCGCTCAGACGGGTCACGAAATTCGGGATCGCCGTGATCTTCTTCTGCTCGATCGTCTGCATAACCCCCTGTTGCGCCGTAACCGCCGCTTCCAGTGCCTCCGGACTGCCGCTTTCGGCCGCCTTGATCGTGCTTTCGACCGCCTCCTCTAGCGCGCTCAAGGCGTCTCTTTCAGGCTGCATCGTCACCGAACTCCATCCGGATCATCGCCTTGGCGATCTCACCTGGCTCCATCGGGTAGCGGCCTTCCGCAATCGCCTGCCGGATTTGCTGAATCTTCGCGCTATCGATGGGGGCGTCGGACCGCATTGCCTCGACGGCAAGCGCGGACAGCTCGATCGCATTGGCGAGGCCTGACGCCGCGCCCTTCGCTGGCACCGCCGTCGCTGCCTGCTGCGGGGCTTTGCTATTCGCGGCGACATTTGTCGCCGCCGTCGCGCCCGTGATTTTCGTGCTTATCTTGTCCATGGTCTTTATCCAAATGGCTCCTACGGACTATAGAACGACCCCATCGGGAAAAGCTTTAGCGATTTATTTTTATTTTCCCCGAATCCGTTACGAAGCCACTGATTTTCTTATGCGATGAAGCGTTAACAACTTCAATACGCGCGCCCGTCGAACCGCTTTGACGCGCTGTTCCGGCCATACTGACCTGAAATCCGCGGCCATTTGAAACGATTTCCACCGGATCGCGGCGGTGTACCCGCAGTGCGGGCTTTATCATCGCCGTCGAAATCGGCATGTCCGGCTGGATCGTGCGCGTCGCTGCCGCTCCGATCACAACGTCACGCTCCAGCACATAGGCCGGGCGAAGGGCACCTTCCTTGGGTCTGATATCCTGCGGCCGGATGACCGCGCCGCGCAGGATCGGCCGTACCGCGACCAGATATGTTCCCTGCGGCGCGGCGGGACGAACGGCCGCGCCAGCGCTCGTCAGGCGGACGTTGACCTGCCAGCTCCCCGGACAGGAAATTCGCAGACCACCGCGCACGTCATCGACGCGCAGCGTCGCGCCGCATTCGTCGAAACGCAGTCGCGGATCCACGGGGATTGTGGCCAGCCCACTCCCGCGCGCCGCCAGCGTATCTGCGGCGATTGCATCAATGTCGGCCGCGGAAAACCCGGTCGCCGCCGCCGGTCTCGGCATCAGCCCGAGAAGGAGCAGACCCAGAATGGTCGCCGCGCGCGCTGTGTGTGTATTCATCATATCCGGCCAATAGCAAATCCCGTGCCAGCCCGGCCCCGCCCTCGGCCGCGCGCCGACCCATGGCAAGACCGCCAATATCCTGCCGCCGGGTACCGACAAGAATTTGACGCTCGTCAATCACA
Organism: Pacificimonas pallii; assembly: GCF_019204005.1. Lineage (GTDB taxonomy): Bacteria > Pseudomonadota > Alphaproteobacteria > Sphingomonadales > Sphingomonadaceae > Pacificimonas > Pacificimonas pallii. The sequence goes on from NZ_JAGSPA010000003.1 coordinate 170,772, forward strand.
TTCTCGTAATACATTGCTATTGTTTAATATTTTTATTGTGGCACGATTTTCGCTTGGCCTCGCCTGAATAGACAGGGCCGCATTGGCAGGGAGCGTAACGATGAACGCGATCGATAAATATCTGGATGGAAGCGCAAGGGCGCTCGGCGTTCACAGCCAGCGCCTCGATCTGATCGCTTCCAACATCGCCAACGCGGCGACACCTGGTTTCAAGGCGCGCGACATTGATTTCGCCAGCGCACTCGGCGCGGCGCGTGACGGCATGGGTACACTTGCCAAGTCGAACGGTCGCCATCTCGACGCCAGTGCCACAGGAGCAGGCGGTGCCATGGAGGCGAAGTACCGTGTGCCCAACCAGACCTCGCTCGATGGCAACACGGTTGAGCTCGCCAGCGAACAGGTCGCCTTTGCCGAGAACGCAGCCCGCTACGAGGCAACGATCGGCATTCTGAATGGCCGCATCAAGACACTGATGTCGGCGATCAAGGGAGAATAGCGATGACCATGAGCATCTTTGACGTCAGCGGAAAGGCCATGTCGGCGCAAATGGTGCGTCTCAACGCCACTGCCAGCAACCTTGCCAATGCGGGCACCGTCGCGGGCAGCGCCGAAACCGCATACCGCTCCCGCCGCCCGATCTTCGCCGCCGCGCTCGACCAGGCATCCTCCGCCCGCGCGACCGTCGAGGTCGAGCGTGTGGTCACAACCGATCTGGAGCCGACGCGCCGCCTCGAACCTGGCCATCCGCTCGCGGACAAGGACGGTTATGTCTGGGAAGCCGCGGTCGATTCCAATGCCGAGCTTGTCGATATGATGGAGGCCGCCCGGCAATATCAGAACAATGTCGAGGTCCTGCGCACCGCCAAGGGCCTGATGATGTCAACGCTGAGGCTGGGACAATAATATGGAAGCCGTTGCTTTTTCGAACATTGCGAACGCCCGAACGGCGTCGTCTTCCGCCACTGGCGAGTCGCTTGGGCAGGCCGAATTTCTGCGTCTGCTGACAACCCAGCTCACCAATCAGAGCCCGCTCGATCCGATGGATAACGAAGCGTTCGTCGCGCAGATGGCGCAGTTTTCCAGCGTTTCCGGCATCGCTGAGATGAACGAGAGTATTAAGGGACTCCGCAGCGACCTTTCCGGTGACCGGCTGGGTGAGGCGGCGGCTTATGTCGGCCGCACCGCCCTGGTGCCCGCCGCCCAGATCTCGCCTGGCGGAGAGCCCGTCAACGGCGCCGTCAGTCTGGCCAGCTCGGCGGCACGGCTCCTGGTCGAGATTACAGACAGGGCAGGCAATTCCGTGCGTAAGCTGGAGCTTGGCCCGCAGGATGCGGGTCCCGTCGGCTTCCGCTGGGACGGCCTTGACGCGGACGGCAGAGCGGCGGGCGATGGTCCATTTCGCATCAACGCCACCATGATGTCCGAACAGGGGCGCGAGCTCCCGGCCCCGCTTTATGTCGAAGGTCATGTCGCCTCCGTCGCCCTCGAGAACAACACCACGATGCTCTCCATCACCGGCATCGGTAGCGTCCGCGCCGATCAGGTGAAGGCCCTCTCCTAACCAAAGGAAAATCCATGTCTCTTTACATTGCACTCACTGGTCTCAAGGGCGCACAAAGCGCACTCAGCGTGACCTCGAACAACATCGCGAACGCCAACTCGATCGGCTTCAAGAAATCGACGACGACGTTCGCCGATCTCGTGGCCTCTTCGGGCATTCGTTCCAACCAGGGCGGTACGGGTACCGTGCTTCAGGAAACCGAACAGCAGTTCCAGCAGGGCGTTATCGAATCGACCGGCAATACGTTCGACCTCGCCATTTCAGGTCAGGGTTTCTTCGCGACGCGGCCGGATCTGCTCGACACGAATATTTCATTCACCCGCGCGGGTGCCTATTCTCTCGACAGGGACAATTTCGTGCGCGGCCCGGGCGGCGAACACCTGCTTGGTTACACCGTCAGCCCCGACGGCCGCACGGTTTCGACAGGTCCGGATTCGCTCCGTCCACTCCAGCTTCCCAATACGTCCGGCGACCCGATCGCAACCTCGCAATTGCAGGTTGCCGTGAACCTGCCGGAAAGTTCGACGGTTATTCCCGAACAGCCACGCTATGCTGGCGGCACCTACGCTTTCGACTCGCGTGATCCGCTGACATATAACTTCAAATCACCCGCAACGCTTTACGATACGGGCGGAAATCCGCAGCTTGCCGAAGTCTACTATGTGCGGACGCAGGCACCGTCGGTAGGCGATCAGCGCAGTCTATGGAATATACACGTCACCATTAACGGCGAGGATCTGACGCCGGCGGACGGCAACCCCATCGTCGCCGAATTCGACATTAATGGCCGGAATACCCCCGCCGTGCCGCCAGTGCTTTTCGATCCCTATGATCCGGGCAATGGCACGCTTCCGACCCAGCTGACCCTGGAACTCGGGACGGCGACGGAACTGTCTGACGCGCCATTCTCACTGCTTTCGGTACAGCAGGATGGTTTCCCCGCCGGTACGCTCGACGGTGTTTCCATTGATGCCACCGGCCTGGTCTCGGCGGGTTATTCCAATGGTACGACCGTGAACCTCGGACGCGTCGCCATCGTGAATTTCTCGAACCCCGAAGCCCTTGTCGGGACGGGCGGGTCACGCTTCCAGGCCACCGGTGAATCGGGCGATCCGCAGTTTCTGATCGCCGGTTCAGACGGCGCGGGCAACATCCTGTCGGGTTCCATCGAGCGCGCCAATGTCGATCTTACTGAAGAGCTTGTCGGCCTGATCGTCGCGCAGCGTAACTTTCAGGCGAACGCCAAATCGATAGAAACCGACACCGCCATGACCCAGTCGATTCTGCAGATCAGGGGCTAGGGTAAATGGATCGTCTTTCCCACAGCGCGCTTAGCGGTATGCGGACGGCCATGGCTTCGCAGACAATCACTGCGAACAATCTGGCCAACGCATCGACGACCGGCTTCCGTCGCGATTTTGCCAACATCTCTGCGCTCGCCGCCACTGAGGCGGGCAGCCGCGACCGGATGTTCGCAAATGAGCGCGGAGCCGGCGTCGATTTCACGCCGGGGACGACGATCAAGACCGACCGGCCGCTCGATATCGCCTTGCAGGGCGATTCCATGATCGCCGTTCAGTCGCCCGGCGGCGGCGAAGGCTACACCCGGCGCGGCGACCTCAACGTCAATGCCGGCGGCCTTCTTGTGAACGGCGCGGGACATCCCGTCATCGGCACGAACGGTCCGATCACATTGCCGGCTGCGGATCATGTCATGATCGCGGCGGACGGGCGCATCAACATCCGTCCCCAGGGCGGGGCCATCGACGAACTTGTTGAGATTGGCCAGCTGAAGCTCGTCACCCCCACCGACGATGATCGCATGCGCCGCGAGAACGACCTGTTTCGCACCGATGGCGACTTGCAGGCCGACGCTGGTGCCCGCCTTGCGTCAGGCGTCCTTGAATCCTCCAACGTCGATAGTGCCGCCGCCATGGTGGAACTGATCGAACAGGCCCGGCGGTTCGAAATGAATGTCGGCCTCCTCACGACCGCACGCGATCTCGACGCGGCGGGCGCATCCCTTCTCAGGCAGGAGTAACAACTTATGTCATCCGCTCTTCACATCGCCCGCTCGGGCCTTGACGCGCAGGACACGCGCATGCGGGTCATCTCGAACAACCTGGCCAACGTCAACACGACCGGGTTCAAGCGCGACCGCGCCGACTTCGAAAGCCTGATGTATCAGAACATGTCGCAGGCCGGCTCGCCGACTTCCGGCGAAACCGAGCGCGCCGACGGCCTCAACATGGGGACAGGCGTACGCACCATGGGTACCGAGCGCATGCTCGGACAGGGCGAACTGATGCAGACCGCCAACCCGCTCGACATCGCGCTGGACGGCCCCGGTCATTTTCAGGTCACGCTACCCGATGGTTCGACCGCCTATACCCGCGACGGCGCCTTCCGCCTCAGCGATCAGGGCGACCTCGTCACATCGTCGGGCTACCGCCTGGAACCGCAGATCACGATTCCCGAAGGCTCGAACGGTATCAGTATCGGGACCAACGGCGTCGTCAGCATCACGCTTCCCAATCAGCCCGAGCCTGTCGAGGTCGGCACCATCGACGTCGCCAGCTTCCTCAACGAGGCTGGCCTGCAGGCGATCGGCGACAATCTCTTTCTCGAGACTGGCGCCAGTGGCCCAGCCGTCATTGGCGAAGCGGGCATCGAGGGGCGCGGACGTATCCGTCAGTCCTCTCTGGAGGCCTCGAACGTGAACGTGGTCGAGGAGCTCGTCCAGATGATCGAGACCCAGCGCGCCTATGAAGTAAATTCGAAAGTCATTTCAACCGTTGACGGGATGCTGCGCTATGTCACCCAGAACATTTAAGATCGGCCACGCCGAAACGCTGGTGTTTCCGAAACCGGTACCGGCGGAGAGCGCTCCTGCTCCTGCTCCCGCCGCTATCATCGCTTCGGCGCTTCGCCCCGCCATGGCGGGCGCGGCCATGCTCGCCCTGACCGCATGCGGCGGCCTTTCTGGCGACGAATATCGTCCTGATCCTCAATTCGCGGCCGCCCTGCCCCCCCCGACGTCCGCGCCCGTCACCACTGGCGGCGCCATCTTCCAGGCAAGCGCGTATCAGGCGCTCGCCAGCGGCCGTCAGGCCCGCCAGATCGGCGACATACTGACCGTGCGGCTGATCGAACGCACCCGCGCCTCGAAATCACAGGGCGCCGACGCCTCGCGTTCATCAAGCACGGCGGTCACCTTGCCCGGCGCCTTGCCCAGCTTTGTACCGCGTGATGCGCTGGAGGGTGGGTCCAGTACGGATTTCGACGGCTCCGGCAGCGCCAACCAGCAGAATTCCCTGTCCGGTGACATCACGGTCACCGTTGCGGACGTCCTGCCCAATGGCGTGCTGAAGGTGCGCGGTGAAAAACGCGTTCAGGTCAGTCGCGGCGAGGAATATATCCGCCTCTCGGGCCTCGTGCGGCCAAGCGATATCGGCATGGATAATAGCGTGCCCTCAACCAGGGTTGCCGACGCCCGCATCACCTATGCCGGAACAGGCCAGGTCGCCGCCGCGTCCAAACAGGGCTGGCTACAGCGCTTCTTTACTTCGATCTCGCCATTTTAGGGGCCCGACCATGATGATTTCCCGCTCCAGATTCATATCGGCCGTGTATCTCGCCGCGCTCCTTACCGGCTTTCTCGCGATCGTCATCACGGCAGTCACTCCGGCGCAGGCGGCACGCGTAAAGGATCTTGGCAGTTTCGCCGGCGTCCGCTCCAACCAGCTCACGGGCTATGGCATTGTTGTCGGCCTTGCCGGCACGGGCGATGATAATCTCGCCTACACGATCGAAAGTATGAAAAGCACAGTCTCGCGCTTCGGCCTGACGCTTCCGGACGGTGTCAATCCGTCCGTCAAGAACACGGCCGCCGTGATCCTGACCGCGGAAATTCCTGCTTTTGCAAAGCCTGGCCAGACCATCGATATCACGGTCTCGGCACTTGGCAAGGCGAAGTCGCTGCGCGGCGGCACGCTCATTCTGTCTCCGCTTATGGGCGCTGACGGACAGGTTTATGCCATGGCGCAGGGCAATGTGGTTATTGCCGGCCTCGGTGCGGAAGGCCGTGACGGCTCCCGCATCCAGGTCAACGTTCCCTCCTCCGGGAGCATCCCGGGCGGCGCGACGGTGGAGCGCATGGTGTCTTCACCTCTCGGCTCCTCGGCAGCGTTGGTATTCAACCTGCACCAGGCTGATTTTTCGACCGCGATGAACGTTTCGAAAACCATCAACAACGCTTTTGGTGACGGCACGGCGACACCGATGGACGCGGTTTCGATTCAAGTTTCTGCGCCGGCGGCCGTTAAAGATAGAGTGGCTCTTATTGGAATGATCGAAAGCCTTCAGGCAGAGCGCGCGGCGGCGGCGGCGAAAGTCATCGTCAATTCCCGCAGCGGCACTGTCGTGATAGGGCAGGACGTGCGGATTACGGCAGCCGCCGTTTCGCATGGCAGCCTTATCGTGCGCGTGGACGAGAATCTCGACGCGTCGCAGCCCGAACCGTTTTCGGATGGTGAGACCGTCGTCCTTCCCGACAGCGAGATTTCCATCGCCGAAACGGGCGGCCGCGCATTCGTGTTCGAACCGGGCGTGTCGCTTGCCGACCTGGTGAAGGCAATCAACGATGTGGGCGCCGCACCCTCCGATCTGGTGGCCATATTGGAAGCTTTGAAAGCGGCCGGTGCGATGACAGCGGAACTGGTGGTAATCTAATGGAAACCACTTTTCAGCCAATCATCCCGAATGGACAATCCACCGACAAGGTTCGCGATGTCGCCTCCGGCAATGACCTCGACTCCGCAGCTGCGGAATTCGAGGCCATTTTTGCGCGTATGATGCTCGCATCCATGCGCCAGGCAAATCTCGGTGACGACATTCTTGGCGGCAAGGGGGGCGACATGTTCCGCGGCCGTTTCGACGGCGAGATCGCAAGCGTCATGGGCGAACGCGGCGCGCTTGGCATTGGCCGCGCGCTGTCGGAATTTCTGGCGCGCGGTAAACCGGAAGGACCCAAGGAATGACGTCTGATCTCTTCGGTGTTGGCCTCAGCGGCCTCAGGGCCGCGCGCGTACAGCTTGAGGTTTCCAGCAGCAATGTCGCCAATGCCAATACGCCGGGCTACACGCGCCGCAGCGCGCTTCTTATTTCCGACGCGGCGACGGGCGGCGGTTATGTCCAGTATAGTGGCATAACCAGCGGCAGTGCCGGCGTACGTATTGATGGTATTGAACGCGGTTACGATCAGTTCCTGACTCAGGATGTCCGCATCACCGGGGGGCGCGCCGCCAATACCGATGCGCGCGCCCAGTGGCTGGGCGAGATCGAAGGCGCTCTTGGCGGCCGCGAGGCTGGTATATCCGGTGCCATCGCGCAATTCGTCGACGGTATCGAGCGCCTGTCCGCGGCGCCGACGTCAACCCCGCTTCGCGGCGAGGTTCTGGCTGCGGCTGACAATCTCGCGGCCGCTTTTCGCGAAACCGCCAATCGCATGGAAAACATAGAGGATGGTATTGAGGGTACGCTCGAAGCGTCCGTCGGCACCGTTAATGCGAAGCTGGAACAGTTGCAGGAAATCAATCGCCAGCTGGCGCGGACGCAGGAGGGAACGGCCTCCGGTGCCGCCCTGCTTGATCGCCGTGACGCTGCGCTTGACGAACTCTCTCAGGAAGTACCGATCCATATCGAATTTCTTTCGAAAGGGCGCGTGCTTGTACGCATGTCCGACGAAAGCGGGCCGGAACTGGTTGGCGAGACCAGCGTGTCTGCACTTGCGCTCGGCGACCCGGGCGGAGACGGTCTCCCCACGCTGCAGTTCAACGCGAACTTCGCGCCGCAGGACGCGCCCATTCCCACAGGGGGGCGGATCGGCGGGCTTTATTCGGCGCTTGCGTCGACTCTCTCAGCCAAGGAAAACCTCGACAATTTCGCCGTGCAAACCGCTGATCTTGTCAATGGCCAGCATGCCGCCGGTGTGGATCTCAACGGTGATCCCGGTAGCGCCATATTCGGGACGACCACTGGCAATCCTGTGACCGGCGCCGCCGACATCATCATGGCGTTGACCGACCCCGAACAGATCGCGTCTGCCGCCGCCCTCCTTGAGGATGGCGTGACACCCACGCCGCCCAATCAGGAAGACAATCGAAATCTTCTCGCCATGTCGGCATTGGTCGACGCTCCCTTGACAGCCGGCATCGCCCGCCAGAGGGGCGATGCCTCCACAGCGTTCTCCGCGGCCCGCGACCGCGCAAATATCGCAAATGTCGCCGCGGTCGATGCGGACACCACGCGGGCCAATATGACCGGCGTCAGCCTCGACGAAGAGGCCGCCAACCTGATCCGCTACCAGCAGAGCTACGAAGCTGCGGCGCGCATCATCGCTACGGCCCGAGACACTTTCGACACTCTCTTGCGGATCCGGTGAGGACAGACTGATGCTACGTATATCCACGGCTTCCTGGTATGTCGGACAGGTCAATCACATGGCCCGGCTCCAGGGTGAATCCTCACAATTGCAGACCAGCATCGCGACCGGCAAGCGCATGATATCCGCCGCTGACGATCCCGTCGCCAGCGCGCGCGCGGATCGATTTGCCCGGCTTGAGGCGGACTCCGCGAACTGGAAAGCCAATGGCGATGTCGCCTCACGGCGCCTCGAAAGCTCCAGCGATGCGCTGTCCGCAATGGCCTCCGATATCACGCGGATCCGCGAACTTGCCTTGGTTGCCGCGAACGATACGCAGACGCCCGCCGATCGCCACATCGTCGCTGCCGAAATCGAGCAGTTGACCGATGGCCTGCTGTCCCTCGCAAATCGCCGCGATTCCGACGGTCGCTATGTCTTTGCGGGCGCGGCAAGCGGCCAGCCCGCCTACGCCCGCGACGGCGGTGGCAGCATCGTCTGGCAGGGCAGCGGCACCGCGCCGCTCGCACCCATTGGCGCTGACCGTACCGTGTCGGTCGGCGACCGCGGTGATGTGTTGTTCGCCGCGGATGACGGAACGTCGCTGTTCGCCGCGGCGGAAGAACTGATCGCCGTCCTGCGCGCCACACCTTCGGATCAGGCCGAAACAGACAGCGCGCGCGCCGATCGCAAGCTCGGCATGGGTACCGCGCTTGACCGTCTCGACAGCCTTCAGTCCAACCTCAGCGAGGCCAGCGCCACGCAGGGCGCGCGGCTGCAGCAGCTGGACGCGACCACTGAACGTCTGGACATCGACATCCTTGAGGCATCCATTGCGCGCGGCGCGCTTGAGGACACCGACATTACCCGCGCCATCGTCGACCTGGAACGCACGCTGACGCTGCTTCAGGCCGCACAGGCTGGTTTCACGCGTATCTCCGGCCTGTCGCTGTTCGAGCGTCTCTAGAAAGATAGATCATGCTCTTCGGCATCGGCTTTGTAGTTCTTTTTGTCATGGTTTTCGGCGGCTATATGGTCGCCGGCGGCTCACTTGGACCTGTCCTCGTTGCATTGCCGTTCGAATTCATGATCATTGGCGGTGCCGCCCTCGGCGCAACGCTGATGGGCAATAGCGGACATCTGCTGAAGGGCCTGGGCAGCTCCGTGAAAAAGATCTTTTCCGGTCCGCGCTGGACGTCGGAGGATTATAATTCTTCCATCCTCCTCACCGCGCGCCTGCTGAAATTGATGAAGAACGAAGGTCCGGTTGCGGTCGAATCCCATGTCGAGGAACCGGAATCGAGCGAGCTCTTCGCCGATTATCCGAATCTGATGCAGGACCCGTTCCTCATCCGGCTGATCACCGACACGCTGCGCCTGCAGGTCATCTCGCCCGGCGGCCTTGAACCGCACATGGTCGAGGAAATCATGGACAATGCCATCAAATCCGAAGTGCACGAGGCGGAGGAGCCGGTTCATGTCCTGCAAACACTGGCCGACGCCCTCCCTGCCCTAGGTATTGTCGCGGCCGTCCTTGGCGTGATTAAGACGATGGGGTCGATCGACCAGCCACCGGCGGTGCTCGGCGGCATGATCGGCGGCGCACTTGTCGGGACCTTCCTCGGCGTTTTTCTTGCCTATGGCATCGTTGGCCCGATGGCCTGCAGGCTAAAGCAGGTGCTGCACGATGATCTGATGATCTATCAAATCGTGAAACAGATGATTGTCGCCTCGCTTGCCGACGCGCCGCAGGCGGTGGTGATCGAAGCTGCGCGTACCAGCATCTCGCCGCACCATCAGCCAAGTTTCTCTGAAGTCTTCGATGCGCTGCGAGAGGCTGCCTGACCATGATCGAGCTCGCCTCAAATCAACAGCCGCGGCCGATCATTGTCAAAAAGGTAATCCCGCCCGCGACGGAGGCGCATCACGGCGGCGCGTGGAAGATCGCCTATGCCGACTTCGTAACCGCCATGATGGCGTTCTTCCTCGTGATGTGGATCATCGGCGCCACATCGGAGGATCAGCGCAAGGGCATCGCCGACTATTTCCGGCCGACGCTCGCCGACACATCGAAGGGCGGCGGCGCCAATGGCCTGCTCGCGGGCCGCTCGTCCCGCGCGATCGATGGCACGAATGTTTCAGACGCCAAGGCGCTTGATGAGATCAACGCCCGCATCGGCACCATCGACCGCTCGCTGGAAAGTACATCCGAATCCCAGTTCGCCAAGGACGGCGACGAGGATTTGCTGACCGACCTGCGCGCCGCGCTCCTTGCCGCCCTTGCCGAATCCCCCCAGCTACAGGCCATGGCAGACCGGTTCGAGATCTACGAGACACCCGCAGGCGTCCATCTTGAGCTGATCGACAATGACAATGGCTCCATGTTCCCGGTCGGCAGTTCAGTGGCCAGCCATACGACGAGCCTTCTCTTGGATGCTGTCAGCAGTGTTATCGAGAACCAGCGCAACGCCCTTGTGATCCGCGGCCACACGGACGCGCGCAAATATGAAAGCACGGGCGGAATGAGCAACTGGCTGCTATCGGTGCAACGTGCGGACACTGTTCGTACCATGCTTGCGGAGAGACCTGCGATCGCAAATCGTATCATTCGTATTGAAGGCAGCGCAGATCGTGAACTTCGGGAAGAGGAAGATCCATTGTCCGGCAGAAATCGTCGCATTTCAGTTACGTTGCTTTATTAAATGAGTGGCAACTATTACGACCAGATCACGCCGCTTAAGCTGCTACTCGTGGACGATTCCATAGTCATGAGAGCGTTATTTTCGGAAGTCTTCGAACGGGCCGAAGGCATACGTCTTGTCGGGGCCGCCAACGGCGCGGACGAAGCCCGAAAGATGATCAAGGCTTTCGACCCCGACGTCATCACTCTGGATATCGAGATGCCCAAGACGACGGGCCTCGAATTCCTGCAGGAACTCATGGAAACAGACCCCCGTCCGGTGGTCATGCTATCGGCACGTATGGACGATGGCCGCGCAGCCAGGGACAAGGCCTACGAACTCGGCGCGTCTGCCTGTTTTCCTAAACCCAAAGGCGACCGCGCGGAGTTCGCGCGCGTCTTGGCGGATCTCTGCCGTACCGTTACCGAAGCACATGAAAACTGGGCGCCGCCGGAATCCGAAGCGGCGAGCTGAACGGCGGCGCCTGCACGGCGAACGCGTGGCTATTCAGCAAATGGTCGGGGAGACAGGATTCGAACCTGCGACCCCCTGGTCCCAAACCAGGTGCGCTACCAGCCTGCGCCACTCCCCGACTGCGGCCCACGTAGGACCCGGACGTTGCAGGGTCAATGCATGTCCGTTCGCAACTGCAAAATAATCTTATCCGTAGCGCTGTTCCAGCCACGGATCGCCAACATTGTGATAGCCGCGGTCTTCCCAGAAACCGGGCTTGTCCGCGCTCGCAAATTCAATCCGCTTCAGCCATTTCGGGCTTTTCCAGAAATAGTAGCGCGGCACCACCAGGCGCACAGGTCCGCCATGTTCCCGCGTGATCGGGTCACCATCATGGCTGTGCGCCAGCAGGCAGTCCTCATCCAGGAAATCGGCAAGGCGCAAATTCGTCGTATAGCCATCATAACTCGACAGCAGAACGTGCGTCGCCGTCTCCGAAACCCCTGCCATGCCCGCCAGGTGACGGGTGGTCACGCCCGTCCAGCGATTGTCGTAGCGCGACCACTGCGTCACGCAGTGAATATCGCTAAGCATTTCCACCTGCGGTTCCGCAGCGAAAGCGTCCCAGTCCAATGACAGTTCGGTCTTGACCAGTCCGGTTACCGTCAATGTCCAATCCGCTTTGGGAATATCAGGCTGGATTCCAAGATCGAGAACTGGCCAGTTCTGCACCAGGCGCTGTCCCGGCGGCAGGCGGTCGACACCGTGTTCCCCGCTTCTCCCGGTCAGCAATCGGCCGGCACGCGCCCACGCCTGCTTCGTTTCAACAAGTTTCGCTTTATATTCGTCCGCCATGGCAGCGATTTAGGCTCGCCGCGCACGTCTCGCAAGCCGCGCCATCCAGCGCCGCGACACCCAGTACCGCCATAAAAAATGGATGGTCAGGAAACCCACGGCCCCGGATATGGCGCCGAAACAGATCGTTCCCAGAATAACCGGCACCGACGCCCCCTGCGCGATCATCAAAATATTCGCGTCTGGCGCCAGAACACTTGTCTCGCGGCCAAGCATCCAGTCTCCGGTTTTCAGGGCGGCGATATAGATCGGAACGACTGTCACCGGGTTTGAGACGGTCGTGAACAGGGCCGCCACGGCAATATTCGCGCGGGCGGAAACCGCCACGAAGGCGGCTATAAATACTTGAAATCCTATAGGAATGACAAACCCTAGAAACAAACCCAGCGCAACGCCGCGGGCGATGCTGTGGCGGTTGAAGTGCCAGACATTCGGGTCGCCGATATAGCCGGAAATCGGCCGCAACAGACGGTTCCGCGCCAGAACCTCCTGGCGCGGTGCGTATTTCATCAACCAGCGCGCGACGCGCTTTCTGGCCATGATCGCAACTCCCTGTTTCACGTGCCGACTCGAATAGCACCACGACTTCACTAAAATATGAACTTGGCAGTGATGTTACCACTGCGGTGCGGCAAGCCGCCATGATCTGCGTCACGGCACCGGGCGGTTGCGTTGAATGCCCCGGTCCGGCGCTCAGCCCCGCTCGCGCAGCAGCCGCGCCTTGTCGCGCTTCCAGTCGCGGTCCTTCTGCACGGCGCGCTTGTCGTGCAGTTGCTTGCCCTTGGCCAGCGCCAGTTCGACCTTTGCCCGGCCATTATCGTCGAAATACATGGACAGCGGCACCAGCGTCATGCCCTGGCGCTGTATCGCCCCGCCCAGCTTATCGATCTCACGCCGCTTCATCAGCAGCTTGCGCGGCCGTTTCGGCTCGTGGTTTTGCCGGTTGCCGTGGGAATATTCCGGAATGTTCGCGTTCACCAGCCAGGCTTCATCATTCCTGATCTCGGCATAACTCTCGCCGATTGTCGATTTGCCATCGCGCAGGGATTTCACCTCGGTGCCGTGCAGGACGATACCGGCCTCGAATGTGTCCTCGATATAGAATTCGAACCGCGCCTTGCGATTCTCCGCAATCATCCGGTGTTTGGATGCCGTATTCGCCACTAGTCGAGGCCCGCCCGCGTCATGGCGGCATCCACGACCTGTTTCTGCGCATCGGTACAGGCCAGCATCGGCAGGCGCACCTCCGGATCGGGAATGATGCCCAGTTTCGCCATGGCGTATTTTACCGGCGCAGGGCTTGGCGCGGCGAACATGGCAAGGTGCAGCAGATGCAGCGTCTCCCCCATCGCCCTCGCGTCGCTCCAGCGGTCTTCGTCACACGCCGTCATGAAATCGGCGCACGCCCTTGGCGCGACATTTGCCGTCACCGAAATCAGCCCGCGGGCGCCCGAGACCATCATCCCGAGCGCCAGCTCGTCATTGCCTGACAGCACGGTGAAATCCTTCGGACAGTCGATCTGCGCCTGGACACAGCGCGCGACATCGGCGGAGGCATCCTTGATACCGATCACGCCCGGCAATTCCGCCAGCCGCCTCACCGTATCCGGCTTCAGATCGGCAATCGTGCGTCCCGGCACGTTGTACAGGACGATCGGCAGGTCCGAACATTCGCTCACCGCCTTGAAATGGGCATACATTCCGTCCTGATCCGGCCTGTTATAATAGGGTACGATGACCAGCGCCGCATCGGCGCCCGCCTTCGCGGCTTCCTTGACATGCAGGCACGATGTCGCGGTGTCGTTCGACCCCGCGCCCGCGATGACGGGCACGCGTCCGGCGGCGACCCTTACCGTGCGCGCCACGATCTCATGATGTTCATCGATGGTCAGCGTCGGCGATTCGCCCGTCGTACCGCAGGGCACCAGGCCGCGCGATCCTTCCCGGATCTGCCAATCGACGAGTCTTTCCTGCGTGTCCCAATCCACCTTGCCGCCCGACATTGGGGTGACGAGTGCCGGCATTGAGCCAGAAAGAGAAATTGTCACGGTGTCGCTCCAACTTTTCGCGCTAATGTGCGTTGACGCAAGTGTATTCATACACGCGAAACGCATATGTCTTCATATAGAACAGCTCTATGAACACGAGGAACCCCATGTCCACCCCTTCCCGTTTGCTGACGACCGCCGGTATTGGCGCGATGCTGCTGGCCCTGCCCGTCGCCGCGATGCTGCAATCGCAGCGCGAAGCGCCGGTCTCGGTACCTCAGGAGGCCGCCCCTTCCGTGCCTGCCGAGGTCATTGTCAGCCGCTGGGAACGACTGCTCAGTCCGCAGGCCGCGCCTTCGCTTGGCGAAATTACCGACTTTCTGCGCCATCATCCCGGTTTCCCGAACGATGTCGAGATTCGTCAGCGCGCTGAACGTGAGATCACGGTGACGACACCCGTGGAAAGCCGCCTGGCCTTCTTTGCCGTCTCCGAACCGCTGTCCGCGACAGGGCGATTCCGCTGGGCCGATGCATTGATGCAGGCTGGCCGTACGGACGAGGCGACCGAGCAGGCACGGATCGCGTGGCGTTCGGGGGGTGTTACCGATGACGCGCGGCCGGCCTTTCTGACCCGATTCGCGAACGTCATGAGGGCCGAGGATCACGCACAGCGCGCCGACATGATGCTGTGGGACGGCGACCTTGACGGGGCCGCCGCCATGTTCTCCCTGCTTGGCCCGGAGGATCGCACGCTGACATCCATCCGCATCGCTTTGCAGCGCGGTACGAAGCGCGGCGGCGACATTGCCGCCGCGCGCGCCGCGATCCAGAGCGCGCCCGATGCCGTACAGCGCCATCCCGGCTACATTCGCGACCTCTACAGTTTTTATCGCAATAATTCGGCCAGCGCGCAGGCACGCCGCCTGCTCGCGGGCGCCACGATCGCGCCGGGCAGCGCCGGGCACAAGAATGCCTGGATGCTCGCTCATCTCGAGGCCGCGCGCGCTGCGGCCGCGGATCGTCAATATCAGCTCGCCTACGACATCGCCGCGCATCATGGCGGTCTCAGCTTTTCGCAGCCCCTGCTTGAGAATAGTGCCGCGGAGCGTGATACGTTTACCAGTATCGAATGGCTTGCCGGTTGGACGGCACTTCACGACCTCGGCAAGCCCGCCGATGCCGTCCGCCATTTCCAGAATTTCTCCAACGCGGCGAAGTTCGCCAGCACGCGCGCACGCGGCCTCTATTGGGCAGGCCGCGCGGCGGAGGCTGCGGGCCGCGCGGATGCGACGGCTTTTTACGAGCAGGCCGCACGCTATAATCTCGTATTCTATGGCCAGCTCGCGCATGAAAGGCTCGGCCGCGAGCTTGTCATCGCAACGGGCGACACGCCGACACCGGGTCCGGACATCATCGCCGGGTGGAACGCCGATCCACGTGTGAAGGCCGTAGAGATTTACGGCACGCGCGGTGACACCGGAAAGCAGAGAATGTTCATGGCGGCGCTCGCGGACGGCCTGACGCGCGCGCAGTTCCCGCTTTATGCGCAGCTCGCCGATCGCTGGGGACATGAACGCTTTGCCGTCCTCAATATGCGCGGTGCCGACACGACGAAGCCCGACGCCGTCATCGATCTGAGCTGGCGCCAGATGACGCTGCCAGCGGAGGCGCGCCATATGTGGACGATGGTGCACGCGCTCACCCGGCAGGAAAGCCAGTTCGAGCTCGACGCGGTCAGCCCCGCCGGGGCACGCGGTCTGATGCAGTTGATGCGTCCCACCGCGCGCGAAACGGCAGGTAAGATCGGCCTGCCCTACCGGCCCGACGCGCTGACACGCGACCGCGGCTACAATATCCGCCTCGGCTCCACCTACTTCGCCAATATGCTCGATAATTGGGGCGGCAGCCATGTACTTGCCATCGCCAGTTACAATGCCGGTCCAGGCAATGTCCGCCGCTGGGTCCGTGAAAATGGCGACCCCCGCACACCGCAGGTGGACGTGCTGGAATGGATCGAGGAGATCCCTTTCCACGAAACAAAAACCTATGTCCGGAACGTCATGGAAAACGCGGTGATCTACGACACCATCGCGCCTGAAAACAGGAAAGGCGGACCTCAGCAGGCTCGCCTGAGCTGGTACCTGGGAAAGAACGACCGGGGTTAGGCCTTGCCCGCCCCTGGTCATCTCGCGCGGGGGTCCTGCCGTTCCTCCGTGGATGCAATCCAAATAATCGCGATTTGATCGGGCTTTATCGTTAACCTCTTATTACCTTCTGTCAGTCATCAGGCTCTTGAAAGAAGGGCTTTGTCCATGACCACGAAACTCACCGCAATCTCCACCCTTGCAGTATCCGCATGCCTGCTCGCCGCGGCGCCCGCGGCCGCCAACCTTATCGACACGAGCGTCCGGTTTCAGTGTCTGAATTGCGGACCGCCAACCGACGACACCTTCACCGTTGTGAAGGGCGGCCCGCCGGAACTGACGCTGTTTGACAGCATCATCATCGACGTGGAGGCCAACACCCTCCGTATCGCGTGGGATTTCGAATCCACCAGAATCATCAATGGCATTGAACTGCTTTTGAGCGATTTATCTGAAACGCTGACCGGGGCGAGCATCAATCAGGTTTCCACCTATGCCATTGGCGACGAACTCATCGTCACCCCCTCATCGGTCCTGCTGATTGGAACGGATGAAAGCGTTGCGGTCGGCGATTTCGTGCTCATCGATCTTGAATTCGGACAGGTTTCAGCGCCGCCGGTCCTCGGGCTGTTCGGGCTCGCGCTGATTGGCGGCACGCTGCTGCGACGCGGTAAAAACAGCTGTGGCTGAGGCTCGGCGCCCGCCAATCCAGATATGACAGCGATAAAAATGGGCGGGCATCCCGAACGCCCGCCCGTAATATCAGCGCCAGGCGATCAACCCCGCCCATAAGAATAGCGATACTCGTCGCGCATTTCCGCAAGGGCGTCGTCAATCTCCCAGCGCGACAGATACCCGTCGCGGTCATAGTCGGCGAGCCGTTCAAAGGCACGGTTCGCGGCGCGGGCCTCCGACTTACCAAGTCGGCCATTGCGGTTGTAATCGTAGCGCCACATCACCCAGTGACGCGCGGCGGGGTCATCGCGCAGCCACGGATACAGCTTGCGCCATCCCGCGGAGAGCACGGGGCCATAATATCCGTATCCGGCGCGGTAATGCCGGCCATAATCAAAACCGCGATATCGATTGTCCCAGCCAAAGACGCCATTCCAGAAGTGCGGCCGATAGACATAATGCGCACGCGGACGGACATGAACGCGGGCGCGGTGGTGCCGATCGATACGCCGGTCGATGCGCCGTTCGACTCTGCGCTCGCGGCGATCCAGACGGCGGTCCTTGCGTCTCAACTCGCGCGCGCGGTCGCGCAGCCGGTCCGCGCGCCGATCCAGACGGCGGTCGCGCCGCTCTACGCGATCCCCGCTGTCGGCCCGGCTGTCGGCCCGGCGGCCAGCCCGGCGGTCGGCCCAGTCACCGCGTTCGCTGCGGTCGACACGCCTTTCGCGGCGATCGGCACGCTCGGCGCGGCGGACATCACGGGCGCGTTCAGCCTGACGTTCGGATCTCCGCTCGGCGCGGCGCTCCTGCCGCGCTGCACGGTCGCCCGCGTCGCGGCGCGCCTCGCGGCGCTGGACGCGGTCGTCGCGATTGCCGCGGCGTTCCGCGCGGGCATCACTTCGGCTGCTATCGACACGGTCACCGCGGCGGTCCTGCGCTTCGGCCTCCGCGGGGATCGCGGCCACCATGATCGCCAGTGCCGCGCTGCCGCCCAGCAGCGCCTTCAGATCGATAGTCATAGTCTTACTCCAGACAGCGTCCCACTGTTGAAGCCTGTTTGCGCCCGCGCAGTTGAACCGTTCCTGAAGCGATCCGTTCGCGCAGGTTCAGGAAAGATCAGAAGGTCTCGGCGGCAAGCTGCGCGATTTTGGGGTTCAGCGGCGGCGGCGTCAGGTCGACGTCCTTTTCCAGCACGCTCAGTGCCGCACCAATCGCCGCCAGGCGCGCGGATTTCTTGTCCCGCCCGTCGACTTTCACCCATGGCGCACGCGGTGTATCGGTCTTCGCCAGCATATCCGCAATCGCCGCTTCATAGGCGGGTCGTTTCGCACGATTGCGAAAATCCTCCGCCGACAATTTCCAGTGCTTCTTCGGGTCCGCCAGCCGGGCCTTTAGACGCGCATCCTGCGTCGCCTCGTCGACATCCATGAACAGCTTCACCATACGCACATTGTCCGCTGTCAGCAGTGCCTCGAAATTGTTGATTTCCTCATAGGCGCGCTGCCACTCCGCCGCGCCTGCGAAGCCCTCGACCCGTTCGACCAGAACGCGCCCGTACCAGCTGCGGTCGAAAATGCCGATGACGCCGTGCGGCGGCATGCGCCGCCAGAAGCGCCACAGATAGTGATGCTGCCGTTCTTCCTCATCCGGCGCGGCAATCGGCCAGACCTGATAGAAGCGCGGATCGAGCGGCATGGTCAGGCGGCGGATCGTACCGCCCTTTCCCGCCGCGTCATGCCCTTCAAAAACGATCACCGCCCGCCGGTCGGTCCGCATGTAAACGGACTGAACCGCGACCAGACGCTCATGGAGCGCGGCGAGATCGTCCTTGTAGCTCACGTCTTCGGCGCGTCGTTCGCCTTTGCCTTTGGCAGGTTCAGTTTCAGATGCAGCTCTCTCAACTGCCGCTCGTCGACCGGCGACGGCGCGTTCATCATCAGGTCTTCCGCCTTCTGGTTCATCGGGAACAGCACCACCTCGCGAATGTTCGGCTCGTCGGCCAGCAGCATGACAATACGGTCGATGCCCGGCGCGGACCCACCATGCGGCGGCGCGCCATATTTGAACGCGCCGATCATGCCGGCGAAATCGCGGTCGACGTCCGCCTGCGTATAGCCGGCGATCTCGAACGCCTTGTACATGATGTCCGGACGGTGGTTCCGGATCGCGCCCGACGACAGCTCGACGCCGTTGCAGACAATGTCATATTGCCACGCGAGAATATCGAGCGGGTCCTTCGTCTCCAGCGCGTCCAGTTCACCCTGCGGCATGGAGAAGGGATTGTGCGAAAAGATGATCTTGCCGGTATCCTCGTCCTTCTCGAACATCGGAAAGTCGACGATCCAGCAGAAATCGAAGCGGTCCTGGTCGATCAGTTCCAGCGCTTCGCCAATGCGAATGCGTGCCTGCCCGGCCAGTTTCGCCGCCTCGTCCGGCGCGCCCGCAGCGAAGAAGACGCCGTCATTTTCCTGCAGGCCAAGCGCGTCGATCAGCTTCGCCGTCGCGTCTTCGCCGTGGTTCTTCGCAATGGGGCCGCCCGGAACGCCGTCGGTAATCTTGATATAGCCAAGACCCGCATGGCCCTCGCCGCGCGCCCAGTCGTTCATCTCGTCGAAGAACTTGCGGCTTTTCGCACCTGCGCCCGGTGCCGGAATGGCGCGTACGACATTGCCGGTTTCGACCATCTTCGCGAACAGGCCAAAGCCGGACCCCACGAAATGGTCGCCGACATCGCTGATCATAATGGGATTTCTCAGGTCCGGCTTGTCGGACCCATATTTCAGCATCGCCTCGCGATAGGGAATGCGCGGGAACGGCGCGGCTGTCACCTTCTTGTCGCTGAATTCGCGGAAAACGTTCTCCAGCACCGGCTCGATAGTGGCGAACACGTCGTCCTGGGTGACGAAGCTCATCTCGAAATCAAGCTGATAGAACTCGCCCGGCGACCGGTCGGCGCGCGCATCCTCATCGCGGAAACACGGCGCGATCTGAAAATATTTGTCAAAACCCGCGACCATCAGCAGCTGCTTGAACATCTGCGGTGCCTGCGGCAGCGCGTAGAATTTGCCGGGATGCACCCGGCTCGGCACCAGATAATCGCGTGCACCCTCGGGCGAGGAGGCCGTCAGGATCGGCGTCTGCAGCTCCTGAAACCCCTGGTCCGTCATGCGGCGGCGGATCGACGAAATCACGTTCGAGCGCAGCATGATGTTCTGGTGCATCTTCGTGCGCCGCAGATCGAGATAGCGGTATTTCAGGCGAATATCTTCGGGATATTCCGCATCGCCAAACACCGGCATTGGCAGTTCCTCGGCGCGCGATTCGACCGACACCGTCGCGGCGCGCACTTCGATGGCCCCCGTGGGCAGGTCGGCATTCACCGTTTCATCCGACCGTGCGACGACCTTACCTGTCACGGTCACGACGCTCTCGACCCGCAGCGCGTCCAGCACGGCGAAATCGCCCTCGCCTTCTTCGGCAACGACCTGGGTAATGCCATAATGGTCGCGCAGATCGACGAACAGCAGGCCGCCATGATCGCGTTTCCGATGAATCCAGCCCGACAGGCGAACCTCGCCGCCGACATCGGCCTTGGTCAGCTGTGAACAATCATGCGTGCGGTAGGCGTGCATCTGCGAATAACTCCGATACTGGTCTGGAATGGGCGCTGGCGCGTCACGCCGCGGCGCACTAGATGACTTGCGATGAACGAATATCAACTGATTACCGACACCGCCACCCTCGAAACCTTCGTAGATGAACTCCGTTCCGCCGACTTCGTCACGGTGGATACCGAATTTATGCGCGAAAGCACTTATTATCCAGAACTTTGCCTGATTCAGATCGCGGGCAACGGCAAGGCCGCCGCTGTCGACCCAAAGGCGGATATAGACATGGAGTCATTGCTCGACCTCCTTGTCGAGGATGAAGTGCTGAAGGTCATGCACGCCGCCGGTCAGGATGTGGAGATCGTCTACAACCTGACCGGAAAGACCCCGTGGCCGCTGTTCGACACGCAGATCGCCGCCATGGCGCTTGGGCTCGGTGAACAGCTCGGTTATGCGGGGCTTGTCCAGCAAATGCTTGGCGTTACCCTCGACAAGGGCGCGCGGTTCACCGATTGGGCCCGCCGCCCGCTCGACCAGCGCCAGCTCGACTATGCGGTCGCCGATGTCACGCACCTGGCTGACCTGTTCCCGAAAATGCTCGCGGATATCAAACGCCTCGACCGCGGGTCATGGCTCGATGAGGATATGAAGCGCCTCACCGACCCGGAAACCTATGCCAATAATCCCGATAAGGCGTGGATGCGCGTCAAGTTTCAGGGGCGTAATCCAGAGGCGCTTGGCCGCTTGAAAGCTCTCGCCGCCTGGCGTGAGCGTGAGGCGCAGGAAAAAGATCTCCCCCGCGGCCGCATCGTCAAGGACGAAACACTCGCAGACCTTGCCGGACACCCGCCAAAGGGTCAGCAGGATCTGTCCCGCATCCGCGGCCTCTCGAAAACATGGGCAAGTAACGACATCGGCGCGCGCCTGATGGAGGCCGTCGAAAACGCAGCGCCCATGCCAAAATCGGAAATGCCGGACAAGCCGAAGGGACGCCCGCGCCTCGGCGCCGATTCCGCCCTGATCGCCGATCTGTTGAAACTGCTCCTGAAGGTCCGCTCAAAAGAGGCCGATGTCGCTGCCAAACTCATTGGCAGGGCGCAGGATCTCGAACGCATCGCCGCAGGCGAACGTCATGATATTCCGATGCTGACAGGCTGGCGCTACGAAGTGTTCGGCAAAGACGCTCTCGCACTTGTCGAAGGCAATCTCAGCTTCGCCGTAAAGGATGGCAGCATGGTCATGACGGAAATCTGAGGCAGGTGTCCTCAACCGTCTGCCCATCGGCGCGCCATATATTCCGGTTCCGCGGATATCGCCTGAACCAGCACCAACGCCGTCATTTTGGTCTCATATGATCCGGACGTCGTAGGGCATTGCCAGGTGCGCAGCCAGCAGCGTCAGCCGGCGCTCGACTGCACCCGACCACAATGTCGCCATATCCTCCGACAGTTCCAGGATCACATACTCGCCGTCAGACCTGAGCGCGCTGTTCTTCAGCGGATGCGCGGTCCCGCCGGTAAGCCGTTGTCCCAGCCTCAACGCCAGTCCCCACGCCGTCGCCCGCTCTATTTCCTCATATCCGGCCAGCAATCCCAGGGGGCTGTGCAACTGGTCATCCAGCTGACCGCCATAAAGTGCGTACAGCGCCGCCCCAAGCATGGCGCGCCCTCTCTGGTCGATCCCGGCCCAGTTCCCATGCAGCGCCATATGCAGCGCGCGTTCGGCCCGAAAGTCGGGATGTGCCCGCCACGCGATATCGCTCAATTCCGCCGCCGCCCGGCGCAGCCGCGTTTCCTCGGCAGGCTCGGCCTCGAACATGCCCTCCATCCAGCGCATCAGCGCCCCGGCATGCTGCGGAAAGCGGCCAATTGCGGTGCCCTCCTCACGCGCGGCGGAAATCAGCGGGTCACGCCGGGCCAGTTCCTCCGGCAGTCCATCGAAAAATACGCCTTCGCGGATCCCATAGGCGCTGACGACGGCATGGCTCGACCCCAGCCGTTTCATCACATGTCTCAGCAGGAGCGCCGCACCCGGCAGATGCGGCGTCCGTGATGTCGATACATTGGTGATGGAGCGCATCCGCTTCTGCCGCAGGTTCGGCACCGCCCGGGCCAGCCGGTCGACCGCCTTCGTCGACAGCTCATACTGATGCACGATGTGCAGGGGGTGACCCGTCAGGTGCATTTCCAATTGCGCCAGTGCACGCCACGATCCGCCAACCATATAGAATGGCAGACCTTTTCCTTCGACCAGCCAATCGACCTGATCCAGGGCCTTTTTCACCAGCCGCTGCATCTTCTCCGTGCCGCCCTTGCGGGCCTCGGCGAGTTTCAGGGAACCGATGGGCAGCGACATGACCTTGCGCGGCTGACCGTTCTTCAGCCGCACCAGTTCCAGGCTACCGCCACCAAGATCGCCGACGATCCCGTCCGCGCCCGGAATGCCGCCGAGCACGCCGAGGGCCGCGTATCGCCCTTCTTTCTTGCCATCTATGACCTCGATATCGATGCCGGTGTCCGCCTTGACCTTCGCGACGAAGTCCGGGCCATTGACCGCATCGCGCACGGCCGCCGTGGCAAAGGCCTCGATGCTCGACACGTTCATGTCCGCGCACAGCATGGCGAAGCGCTTCAGCGCTGAATGCGCCTCCGCCAAGTTTGCCTCGGCCATGTAGCCATCGATGGCAACTCCGGTTCCCAGCCCGGCCATGACCTTCTCGTTGAACAGCGCGAAGGGCGTGCGCCGGTCCTTGCGGAATACCACCAGGCGGATCGAGTTCGAGCCGATGTCGATAATGGCGCGGATCAGTTCACCCGAACTCGGCGCGCCCATGGTCACGATGTCGTTCAAGCGATGTCAGCTTTTCTCGGGCCATTGGACAGGTTCAGACGCGGCACGTCCGGTGCGTCTTCGATGACCGTCCCGCGTCCGGAAAGCGAGGGGTTGTTCATGAAATAATGATGCAGGTTGAAGGAATCCCCTGTCGCGGTGATGCGGCGATAATGGCCATCCGCCATCAGTTCCCAGCTCTGCTCGGTATCCTTCAGATTCGCCAGCAGGACCTGATCGATGATCTGGTCATGCACAGTCGGGTTTCTGACCGGTACCAGCGCTTCGACGCGGCGGTCCAGGTTTCGCGGCATCAGATCGGCGGAGGAGATAAACAGGTCCGCCTTGTCGGACGGCAGTTCGCTGCCGTTCGCAAAGGCATAGATCCGGCTGTGTTCCAGAAAGCGTCCGACGATGGATCGCACCCGGATATTCTCCGACAAACCCTCGACACCGGGCTTCAGACAGCAGATTCCGCGAATGACGAGATCCACCGGGACGCCCGCCCGGCTTGCCTCGTACAGCCGGTCGATCATCTGCGCATCCACCAGCGAGTTCATTTTCAGCCAGATGCCGCTCGGTTTGCCCGCACGTGCATTCTCGATCTCACGCTCGATCAGCGACGTTAGTTTCTGCCGCAGGCCGTGGGGAGAGATCGACATCGCTTCCAGGCGCTTCGGTTCCACATAAGACGTCATGTAGTTGAATATCTGCGAGGCGTCCCTGCCCAGCACGGGGTCCGCCGTGAACATGCTGAGGTCGGTGTAGATCTTCGCCGTGAACGGGTGATAATTCCCCGTTCCGAAATGGCAGTATGTCCGTAGCCCCTGTCCCTCGCGCCTGACCACGAGCGACAGCTTCGCATGCGTTTTCCATTCGATAAAGCCATAGACGACCTGTACGCCCGCCCGCTCCAGCTCCGCGGCCCATGCGAGGTTCTGCTCCTCGTCGAATCGCGCTTTCAGTTCGACGACGGCGGTGACCGATTTCCCGGCTTCCGCCGCGTCGATCAGCGCCCGGATGACGGCCGACTGCTTGCCCGCGCGGTAGAGTGTCTGCTTGATCGCCACGACCTCGGGATCGGCCGCCGCCTGCCGCAGGAATGCGACCACCACCTCAAAACTCTCATAAGGGTGGTGGACGACGATATCCTTCTCGCCGATGGCACTGAAACAGTCACCGCCATGTTCGCGGATGCGTTCGGGAAAGCGCGCCGTATAGGACGGGAATTTCAGGTCGGGCCGCGCTTCGTCATATAGCTGCATCAGATCGCCTACGCCGATAATGCCATCGACGCGCGCGACATCGGTTTCGTCGATCCTAAAGGCTTTGCGCACCACGCGGCGCAGCTTGGCAGGCATGTCGATATCGACTTTCAGCCGAATGACTTCCCCGCGCCGCCGACGCTTGATCGCGCTTCTGAAATAGCGAACAAGATCTTCGGCCTCTTCCTCGACCTCGATGTCGCTGTCGCGAATGATGCGGAACACACCGTCGCCGTCAATGGCATAGCCCGGGAACAATTCGTCAACGAACAGGCGGATAACGTCTTCTGTCGCGATATAGCGCGCGTCCGCCCCCGGCAGGCGCACGAAGCGCGGCAGTGCGAGCGGCAGCATTACCAGCGCCAGCAGTTCCTCACCCGTTTCAGGATGTGCCAGCGACATGACGATGCCGAGCCCCTTGTTCGAAATGAACGGGAACGGATGCGCAGGATCGATCGTCTGCGGCGTCAGCACCGGAAAAATCTGTCCCAGGAAAAAATCCGACAGCCATTCGCGCTCGGCGGAATCTATCGTCCTGGGCGTCAGCACCTCGACGCCCGATGCCTCCAGCGTGTCGCGCAGCTCCGACCAGATGACCTGCTGCTGCGACATCAGGCGTTCCGCCTCCACAAGCACCGCCGCCAGCGTTTCGCGCGGATTCAGGCCGTCGGGCGAAACCGTCTCGACATTTTCATCGACCTGTCCCTTCAGACCGGCCACGCGAACCATGTAGAACTCGTCGAGATTGTCGCCCGAAATCGCCAGGAATTTCAGCTGCTCCAGCAACGGGTGGTCCGGATTTTGCGCCTCTTCCAGCACGCGCTCGTTGAATTTCAGCCAGGACAGCTCCCGGTTGAAATAGCGTCCCTCGCCTTCGATAGCGTCGTCAGACTTCGCCAATTCCACCTCAATCAAGCTCCCTGATATCCTGAAATAGCGTTGATCTTGCCAGCGGCACGGTCAGTGTTCGTCCTGTCGACAATACCGCCACGTCAAGCGTCGCGGCGGCGTCGCGAATGGCAGCATAACGCCTTTCCAGCCTCGGCGCGACATAGGCGATGACCTCGGGCTGCGGGACCAGCCCGCGCGCCGCCAACGCCTTCGCCAGCAGTTCAGGGATCAACATATCGTCCGGGGCACCGATCTCGATGAGCGGCAGCGCCCGCAGCCGGGAGGCGAGGTCGGGCAACCCGATATCCCATTGCGCGGGCGGCGTGCGCGCCGTCATCAGCAAGGCCGCGCCGCCATTTCGCGCCCGGTTGCACTGATGGAACAGCGCCGTCTCGTCGCGCCCCCGGTCGACATCCTCCACCAGCGACAGCGCATCGCCCGCTTTCCGCAACGCCAGGCGCGCCAGATGCGATTTTCCCGACGCCTCCGCGCCGATCAGGATCGCCGCCTGGTCTGGCCAGTCGGACGGCGCGTCGAGCGCCGCCACCGCCGCGCGATTGGCCTCCGTCACGAACAGCCTGTCCGCGCCCGGACCACCGCGATAATCGAGCGGCAATGGCATCTGCATCCTCACTCGCTATCCGCAGCGGGTCCGGCCTCGGCGCTGTAAATCGGACTTTCCAGATAGGCGCGCATGACGGCACGTACGAGCACCGCCAGGATCGCCGCGATGGGGACCGCCAGAAAGACACCCCAAAGCCCGGCCAGCTCACCGCCTGCGAAGACCGCGAACAAAACCCACAAAGGGTGCAGACCGATGCGTTCACCAACCAGATTCGGCGTCAGGATCGAACCCTCAAGCACTTGCCCAAGCTGAAAGACCAGAAAGATCAGGAACAATTGCCACCAGTCCAGCCCGAACTGCCCAAGCCCCACCAGCAGCGCGAGCGCAACGGAAATAACCGCGCCCAGATAGGGAATGAACGCGAGGATTCCGGCAATCAGTCCGAGCACGAGCGCATAGTCGAGGCCGGTCAGCCACCACCCCGCCGCATAGCAAAGCGCCAGCACGAAACAGACCAGGAACTGGCCGCGGACGAACCCGGCCAGCGCATGATCCATGTCCGTCAGAAGGCTCTTGATGCGGTCGGCATGGCGCACCGGAAAATAGCGCTGCACCTGCGCGGTCAGATCGTCGAAATCCCTCAATGAATAGAACGCCACGACCGGCATGATGACCAGCAATGCCAGTAGATTGGCGACCGCCAGGCCCTGCGCCAGCACGCCGCGCATGATGGTCGTCGCAAACTCCGCGCCGCGCTGCAGCATGTCGTCCGTCACACTCTCCAGATCGACCAGCAAATTCGCCTGCGCATAGAGCTTCTCCGCCAGCGGCCGAACCGTGTCGACAAGTCCCGGCAGGGTCTCGATCAGCGCCTCGAACTGCGAGACCACGAGCGGCGCGATAAGCAGGATAATGCCGATGAAGACGGCAAAGAACAGCGTCAGGACAATCGCCGTCGCGACCCATCGTCTTATCCCCTTCTCCTCCATCCGGTCGGCAACCGGGTCCAGCAGATAGGCAATAACAAGCCCGGCGATGAAAGGCGGCAGGATCGCGGCCGTCTGCCAGACGAACCAGACGATGATCGCAGCCAAAGCCAGCCAGCCCCAGTGAAGCGCTGGCAACCGGATCGACCGCCCCAGAAAATCAGTCTGCATGATGCCCCCTCATAACCGTTCCCGCGCTATTGCGAATCGGGAAGCAGGGATTGCGGTGCGCCCTCTTCGGCGGGTGCCGCCGGTTCCGGGCGCTCCGCGGCATCGGGTTGCCGGTTTCCAGGCCGCTCTTGCGGTTCCGCGGGCGCAGGGCGCGCGCCCGGCGGCGCCGTGCCGGGCGCGCCGACAGCCGGTGCCTCAGGCGGAGCGGGAACAGCGCCGGGCGTTCCCCCCGCTGACACTGGCGGCGACAGCGGCGCTTCGCCATCGATCCGCGGCCGCAGACGGTATCCCGCCTCACCCGGCTCCAGCCGCAGGCCGCGCCGGTCCAGCGCATAGCGCAATCCCTCATAGCTGCCGATAAATCCGATCCGCACGGTGGACGTGCCGCCTATGTCCAGAACATCAAGCGCGGCCTGTTCGATCTGGGGCACATCATTCAGCACCGTTTCGATCCGCCGCCAGCTCTCGGCCGTGGCCGTCACCACGCTCGCGGTCACGGATTGCCCCGCTTCAAATCCGTCATCCAGCTGGTCCGCCGCCGTTTCAATCGGCGCGAGCGCGAGGCTCAGCGCGTCATCGGCGCGCAGCGTCCCGTCCTGCAGCGCGCTGGCATATAGCCCGTCCATGCGCTTTACCGCGCGCTGCATCATCGCCGCCGCTTCGGCGGGACCGCCCGCTGTCAGCTGAAAACTGTCCAGAATCCGGGCATCAGGCCCGTGCCGCGCCACGAAGGTCGCAATGATCGGCCCGCCGGGATAGCTGCGCCGCATATCTGCCTCGGCAATCAGCACATTGTCCGCCCGGTATTTCGACAGGGCCGAGCGCCAAATTGCCCGATCGTCCCGCTTCGTCTGCCACGCGCCCAGAAGAATGCGGTCGCCCGGTGTCCCCTGCGGCTTTACATAGTCGATCACACTCGAATCCGAGCCGAATTCGCGCCACGCCGCGAACCATTCGCTGTCGGGGTCGAGTGTCGAAACCGCGCCTGCCTCCTTCAATACGGGAATCAGCAGCAAAGGGCGCGATTGCAGTACCCTTGCGCCCGCTGGCAGGCGGCGGCCCGCGCGTACACGGTCAAATACAACGCCAAGCGTCGCAATATAACGCCCGTCGCCAAAACGCTCTTCCTGCACCTCGATCGAATCGATCATCGCGTCCAGCGCGGCGTCCGACATGCCCGGCGCGGCCGCTTCACCCGCACCGGTCAGCCGGGCCCATAATTTCGGCCAGGCACGGCGCGGGGCCTCCCGGAACGCGGCATCGCGCGCCTGCTCCGCGGACTTTGCCCGTACATCAAGGTGAATGCCATGAACGGCGAACGCGGCCCCCGTCGCTG
Source organism: Pacificimonas pallii (assembly GCF_019204005.1). Lineage (GTDB taxonomy): Bacteria > Pseudomonadota > Alphaproteobacteria > Sphingomonadales > Sphingomonadaceae > Pacificimonas > Pacificimonas pallii. The sequence continues at coordinate 199,201 of NZ_JAGSPA010000003.1, forward strand.
AACTTTCCTCGGCTGGCGGCGCATCCTGCGCCGCCAGCGACGTGATCGCCGCCAGCACGAAACCCAGCGCCGCCAGCGCGTGAAAAACTCTAAACCACATGATGTGCGCTCTAACGCAAAGGGGGATGCAATTGGGAGTCGGATTCTGCGCCTCATCCCGCTACATCCTCGGCTCATATGACTGACGATAAGAAAAACACCGGTTACACCTATGCTGAGGCGGGTGTCTCCATCGCTGCCGGCAACGCCCTCGTCCGCGCCATCGCACCGCTTGTGGCGGCGACGAAACGCCCCGGCAGTGATGCCGACATTGGCGGCTTTGGCGCATTTTTCGACCCAAAGGCGGCCGGTTTCAAAGACCCGCTACTGGTCGCGGCGACCGATGGCGTGGGTACAAAACTGAAACTCGCCATCGATACCGGCACGCACGATAGCGTTGGCATCGACCTGGTTGCGATGTGCGTGAACGACTTGATCGTGCAGGGCGCGGAACCCCTGTTCTTTCTCGACTATTTCGCGACCGGCAAGCTCGAATCAGGTGTTGCGGAGGCCGTCGTCGCGGGCATCGCAGAGGGGTGCCAGCAGGCTGGCTGCGCCCTTGTCGGCGGCGAAACCGCGGAAATGCCGGGCATGTACGGCCAGGGTGATTATGACCTTGCCGGTTTCTGCGTCGGCGCGGTCGAGCGCGGTCAGCAGCTGACCGGCGACAATATCGCCGCGGGCGACGTCATCCTCGGCATTGCGTCCAGCGGTTTCCACTCCAACGGCTATTCCCTGGTGCGTCGCATCGTCGATGATTTCGGCCACGGGCTGGCGGAACCTGCCCCGTTCGACGATACTCGGCCGCTTGGCGAGGCGCTCCTCGAACCGACGCGTATCTACATCAAGTCTATCCTGCCTTCGGTGCGCGCAGGCCACATCAAGGCACTTGCCCACATCACCGGCGGCGGCCTCCTTGAAAACATCCCGCGCGTGCTTGGAAAACAGCATCGCGCCATCCTCGACGCCGCCTCATGGCCGCTGCCGCCCAGCATCGACTGGGTGCGCGAACAGGGCGGTATCGCGCCTGACGAACTCGCGCGCACCTTTAACTGCGGCATCGGCCTTGCGATCATTTGCGCACTTGCGGATGTCGAGGCGCTGACCGCCGCCCTCGAAGAACAGGGCGAAGCCGTCTTCCGGATCGGCCATATCGAGGACGGCCCCCGTGCAACGACCGTCAGCGGTCCGGCAGGAAGCTGGGGCAGTGACGAAGCCTGGACCGCCCACCACGATGGCTAGGCGCGCGCGCCATGCCTGAAAAAGCACGCGTGGCCATTCTGATCTCTGGCACCGGCACGAACATGGCCGCACTGCTATACGCCGCCAAAGCCGATGACTGCCCATATGAAGTGGTCCTGGTCGCCAGCAACAATCCCGATGCCCCCGGACTCAGGCTTGCCGATGCGGAGAACATCCCGACATGGGCCAAAAGTCACAAGGGCATGGACCGCGCCGCCTTCGACACCGAAATCGGCGCGGCGATCGAAGACGCGCAGGCCGGTTACGTTGCGCTCGCCGGCTATATGCGCCTGCTGTCACCGGAATTCGTCGCCCGCTGGCAGCACAGGATGCTGAATATCCACCCATCATTGCTGCCAAAATACAAAGGTCTCGACACCTGTCAGCGCGCGCTCGACGCGGGCGACAGTCACGCGGGCTGTTCCGTGCACCTCGTCACCGCTGAAGTCGACGACGGCGAAGTCCTCGCCCAGACCAAGGTCGCCATCACCGATGGCGACACCGCCGAAACCCTTGCTCGCCGCGTGCAATTTGCCGAACACCAATTGTTTCCGCGCACCCTCGCCCGCTGGGTCACACGCTACCACGCCCCCGACTGGCTCCTGTCAGAAGTCACCAAATACGCGCTCGCCCTGCCCGAAACCGAAGCCCGCGATACGCACGGCTCGCCCGGCTTCCGCTGCATCAAAGGCAAATATTTCGCGATCTTCAGCCAGAATCACCACGGCGACGAACGCGTCGCATTGCTCGTCAAGACCAGCGGTCAGGATGAAATGAACACTCTTATCGAGGCGGATCCCGAAACCTATCACCGCCCGGCCTATTACGGCGCGTCAGGCTGGGTGGGCGTCCGTCTCGACACCGGCGAGCCCGACTGGGACCTTGTCGAAACCTGGCTCCGGAAAAGCTGGCGCGCGGTCGCCCCCAAACGCCTGACAAAACTCATGGACGCCGCCGACGAGTTCTAAAGGTGCCCCCCCCTTGCTTGCGCCGAGCCAAGCCAAAGCCACTACCACTCCCCCAAATCCCGATCATCCTGAGCGCAGTCGAAGGACGCACCCAGGCTGCGGTAAGACCATCGTGCGTCCCTCGACTGCGCTCGCGATGATGAAATCCAGGTTCACCGCAAAAAAGGCCCGCCGCCTCCGCAATCCGGACGCAGCAGGCCTTTTCATTTTCCACAAGGAAAACCAGTAAATTACAGCAGGCTACTCACCCCAAATAGCAAGCAGCAGGCGCATGAATTCACCCGACGATCTCGTCTTCCGTGAAGAACTGCGCGATCTCGATCTGCGCATTCTCGGCACTGTCGGAACCATGCACGCTGTTCGCATCGATGCTTTCCGCGAATTCGGCCCGGATCGTACCAGCGTCGGCATCGGCGGGGTTTGTTGCGCCCATGACTTCACGATTCTTGGCGATGGCATTCTCGCCCTCAAGCACCTGAACGACGACGGGGCCTGATGTCATGAAGCTGACGAGGTCATTGTAAAAAGGACGCTCGGCATGAACCTCGTAGAATTTCTTGGCCTGCGCTTCGGTCAGCTTCACGCGGCGGCTGGCGACCACGGACAGGCCGGCATCTTCCAGCTTCTTGGTAACGGCGCCGGTCAGGTTGCGACGCGTTGCGTCAGGCTTGATGATCGAGAAGGTGCGTTCCATCGCCATGGCGAGGTCTCCAATTCTATTGTTGATGTCAGGATTTGATGAATTTCGGATGTGCCGCGCACATATGGTGCGCCGCACAAAACCGCAAGCTTAAGCCCGCTTTTCCCAACCGCGTTCGCCTTGCGCCCAATAGGCGATCGCGACCCCGTCCCGGTCAGACAGCGCCTTCCAATGTTGCCGCGCCGCCGTGACTACGTCCTCATCATTGCCGTCGAACAGGAACAGCACCCGCCTGAACCCGGCCTCTTCGCCCGGCAGACGTCCCGCCATCGCAATGGCAAGGTCCGCCGCGTTCGCGCCCTCGAACGAATCCGCGATCAGCAGCGGCTGCTCCGAATCGTGCTCAGTGCCGGCAATGCCGTGCGGCAGGAAACTGTCCTGATCGAAGGTCCACAGCACATCATCCACCGCATCCGCCTGCGCCGGATCGCCAATGTGGACCAGCACGCGGTGCCCCGCCCTCAGCGCCTTTACCGCCAGCTTGGGCAGCACGGCCACCGGCGCGGCCCGCGTGCAATGATAAAAACCGATGTCCATCTGTTGCCTAGCTTTCGAGCACGTCTCGGACATATTGATCCAGCAACCGGACGCCAAAGCCTGTCGCCCCGCGATCATGCAGCCTGCGCGCCTTTGTGTCCCAAACCATGCCGGCGACATCCAGATGCGCCCACTTCACGCCGTCCTGAACGAAGCGTTTCAGGAACTGTGCGGCGGTAATCGACCCCGCATCCTTGCCGCCAACATTTTTCATATCGGCAATCTGACTGTCGATCTGCCGGTCGTAGCGCGGCGCAAGCGGCATCCGCCACAATTTGTCGCCGCTGGTCGCAGAGGCTTTCAACAGGTCCGCTGCCAGCCCCTCATCATTGCTATACGCACCGGCATATTCATGTCCCAGCCCGATGATGATCGCGCCTGTCAGCGTCGCAAGATCGACCAGCACGTCCGGCTTGTACGTCTCCTGCGCCCACCACATCGCATCGCACAGCACCAAACGCCCTTCGGCATCGGTATTGATGACTTCGATGGTCTGCCCCGACATGCTGGTGACAACATCGCTAGGGCGCTGCGCCTTGCCGTCGGGCATGTTCTCCACCAGTCCGCAAATGCCGACAATGCGTGCCTTGGCCTTGCGGCTGGCGAGGGCGACCATGGTACCGGCAACCGCGCCCGCGCCGCCCATGTCCCATTTCATGTCTTCCATGCCCGCCCCGGGTTTCAGGCTGATGCCGCCCGAGTCGAAGGTAACGCCCTTCCCGACAAAGACATGGCTGGTCTTCTGGTCGCCGTCCGTCCCGTCCCACTCCATGATCAGCAGCCGCGATGGCTGTTCGGAGCCAAGCCCGACACCCAGAAGGGCATGCATCCCGGCCTCTTCCATCTGCGCCTCGTCCAGCACCTCCACCTTCAGGCCGGGGATTTCCAGCGCCCTGATTTTTTCGACAAAACTCAGCGGATAAACCTTGTTCGCGGGCTCGGACACGAGATCCTTGGCAAAGGCCACGCCCTTCACGACGCCCTCCCATTCGGCCCACAGATCTGCCGCGCCGTCGGCCGCGCCCATGATCTCGACCTTTTCCAGCGAGACCTTCTGCGTCTTCGGCTTCTTCGTAAAATAATGGTCGAAAGCATAACCGCGCTGGGCGATGCCCACCGCCAGATGCGCCGCTGCCTCCTTCGCATCAAGGCCAAGGTCAGAAAGACCGCTCATATCGACAACCGCGCGCACATCGCCGGAGCGCAGCAATTTCGCCGCCAGCGCCGCTCCGATTTTTTCCCAGCGCGCCGCATCGCCTTTTCCGGCTTCGCCCATGCCGACCAGCAATACGCGATTGGCGTCATTGCCAGCGACCGCAAGCAGATCGACGGTGGCAGCTTCGCTGCCCGTGAACCGTGCGGTATTCGCCGCCTTGCGCAGCGCACCGCCGCCATTTTCATCAACCGCCTGCGCGCCTTTCGAAAGGACCATGTCTTTCGCGGAAAACACGACGAGCGCGGCAGCGCTCGCTGACGCTTCTGAAACAAATTCGATCTGCATGTGGACATTGCCTCCTCTGATTGAGCATCGCTTCTACTCACCTCGGCGCGCGCCGCAACAGCCGTGCTTGCCGCAAACCTGCCGCCGCCCTATCAAGCCGTTTCAAAACCAGTCGCCCATAGAAAAAGCCGTTTCCCCTCCCGGAGTAGCCCAACATTTCCGTTCGCCGCCGATATCTTGGTCATATCCTGCCGATCCTCCTTCTCGGTTCGGCGGTGCCTGCCATGGCGCAGGATATCATCGACCAGACCAGGGAAACGGTTCAGACGATTGACGCACCGGAACCGGTGGACTTCGCCGCCGACCAGCTCAGCTATGACGCGGACACCAAAACGGTCACGGCCACAGGCGAAGTCGTTGTCGTGCGCGGCGGCTACCGCCTTACCGCCGACGAGGTTACCTATCGCCGCGATGATGGCGTGGTCACTGCGACCGGGAATGTTGTCGTCATCGATCCGGGCGGGAATGAAATCAACGCCAACGAAGTCGCTCTGACGGACGAGTTGAAGGACGGTGCCATCGACGGTTTCCTGCTGGTCCTGCAGGACGGCGGACGGCTGGCGGCATCGACAGGGGCGCGCAAGGACGGCATTTCCAGCCTGAACCGCGCCATCTATTCACCATGCGACGTCGTCGACTCCAATGGCTGCCCGAAAGAACCGCTGTGGCAGCTCAAGGCTGACCAGGTGTCGCACGACCCGGAGGCCGGAAAGATCCGTTATAAGGACGCCCGGTTCGAATTCTTCGGTGTCCCCGTCCTCTGGCTGCCATCCCTGTCACATGCCGACAATGTGGAGGCGCGCGCCAGCGGCCTCCTGATTCCCGACCTTCGCGTTGACCGCTCAACGGGCGTGTCGGTCACACAGCCCTATTTCATCGACCTCGCACCCAATCGCGATCTTGTGGTATCGCCGACGCTGTATACCGAGGTGAATCCGTCGCTCGGCCTCGAATATCGCCACCTGACTAGCAAAGGCCCGTTTAAATTTGGCGGCCAGGTCACGGTTTCCGGTGTCCAGGAAAACCGTGTCGGATCGCCATCGCTGACCACGACGGAGGACGAGCTTCGCTTCTACCTCTACGGCAATGGCAGCTTCCAGCATGACGAGCATTGGCGCTCCACATTCGGTATTCGCGCCACCAGCGATGATACATTCCTGCGGCGCTACGATATCAGCCGTGACACGAATCTCAGGAATTTCTACCGCCTCGAACGACAGGATACGGACAGTTTTCTGAACATCGAGGGCTGGGCGTTTCAGGGCCTGCGCGCGACAGACGATCAGGGCCTCATTCCCATCGCCCTTCCCATCGTCGACTTCACCTATGCACCGCAGGACAGGCTGATGGGCGGGCGCCTTACCTTCGACGCCTCGGGTGCCGCCATCAACCGCACGGATGGCATGGACAGCTACCGCGTCAGCGCCGGCGCGGAGTGGCAGCGCCGCGGCTTTACCGCCCTGGGGCAGCGCATCACCGCGACCGCCCTCCTGCGCGGCGACGCCTACCGCACCGACGACAGCGACCGCGCCGAATTCCCGATCTACGCTGGCAGGGACGGCTGGCAGGGACGCATCATTCCCGCCGCAGCGCTGGATATTGAATGGCCGCTGGCGGGGCCCGCCTTCGGCGGCACGCAGATGATTACGCCCCGCGTCCAGTTCAGCGCATCGCCGACTGGCCTCAATGACGACATCCCGAATGAGGACAGTCGCTCCGTCGATCTTGAATCGACCAACCTATTCGACATCAGCCGTTTTCCCGGCCACGACCGGTGGGAGGGCGGCGCGCGCGTCACCTACGGTGCCAGCTGGAGCATCCGACGCCCGCGCATTCTGTTCGAGGCGGATATCGGCCAGTCATACCGCCTTAACGACACGCCTTCGATCCTGCCCAAGGGGACGGGACTCGACGAGAATTTCTCGGACTTCGTCGGTCGCAACACGCTTCGTATCGGCCGCCGTTTCGACCTCACCCACCGTTACCGCCTGGACAAGGAAAGCTTGGAGATACGCCGGAACGAAGTCGATCTGACCGTGGGCGGCCGCCGCGACTATCTTACCGTCGGCTATCTCAGGCTAAACCGCAACATCGGCATTGAAGACCTGGCGGACCGTGAAGAGGCGCGCGCAGGCGGACGATTGCAACTCGCGCGTTACTGGTCGATCTTCGGCAGCGTTATCATCGACCTGACCGGCGCGCGGGACGACCCGCTGAGCCTTTCCGACGGGTTTGAACCCGTTCGCCACCGCCTCGGCATCACCTATGAGGACGAATGCTTCGAATTCGGCGTGACATGGAAGCGCGACTATGTGTCCGACCGCGACTTCGAGCGGGGGAGCAGCTTCCTGTTCCGCGTATCTCTGAAAAACCTGGGGCGCTAATTCCCCGTTCAGTCGAAATTTGGCAAATGGCTGACATATCGTGCCTCGCCTGCTAGGGCGCAGACCGAAACGAATGACGCAGCAAATGATGATGGTGCACAAGACCTGCACCGGTCCATGGAGTTTTTGAATGATTGCCAGAACGCTTCGCATCCTTGCAGGCGCCCTTGTCGCCGTCAGCGGCAGTCAAATTGCGCAGGCGCAGCAGGAAAACATCACTGATGAGGACGTGGCCAATGTGCCGATCCTTTCCAGCCTGATGAAGGCGCCTGACATCCGCCTGCTCACGCAGGAATCGGATCCGTCCGTTCGCAAGGCCAATGCCATCGTCAATGGCGACGTGGTCACCGATACCGACGTCGAGCAGCGCCTGAACCTGGTTCTGGCCGCAAATCCCACACCGGTGGAAGATGCCGAAAAAAGACGCCTTCGCATGCAGATCATGCGGAACCTGATCGACGAAAAGCTGCAGATTCAGGAAAGCCGCGACAACGATATCATCATCGCGCCGCAGGAGCTTGAACAGGCATATCGCCGCGTTGCCGGCAACTTCAATATGGAGCCGCAGCAGTTCGAGGAGTATCTCGCTGAGCGCGACACCAGTCACATGGCGATCCAGCAGCAGATCCACGCCGAACTTGCCTGGCAGCGTTTGCTGCGGCGCCGCGTGCAGCCCTTCGTGAATGTCGGCGATGACGAGGTCGAAGCCCTGATCGCGCGTCTTGAGGCTTCAAAGGGCACCGACGAATACCGTATCGGCGAACTGGTCTTCTTCACCAGTCCGGAAACCGCCGCCGATACCATGGCCGACGCGCAGCGGATCGTCGAACAGCTGCAGCAGGGTGCCTCCTTCGTCGCTTATGCCCGGCAATATTCGCAAAGCTCGACGGCGACGCTGGGCGGCGAACTGGGCTGGGTGAAACTTGAACAGCTAAGTCCTGAACTCCAGCCGATTATCAGCCAGTTGCAGGAGGGGCAGATTACCCGCCCGGTACAGCTTCCCGGCCGCATCGTCATTCTTGCCCTCATCGACAAGCGCCAGATATTGACCGCGGACGAGAATGACGCGCTTCTCAGTCTGAAACAACTCAACGTGCGTCTGCCCGCGGATATTTCGCAGGAGCAGGCAGAGGCGCTGGCGCGGCGTATTCAGACGGAAGTCGCCGGCATGGGAGGGTGCGGCGGCATGGAAGCGGTCGCCGAACGGCTTGGCGGCGAAGTCACCGTCAACGACCAGATCCGCCTTGGCGATCTGCCGCCCCAGCTGAAGGGCATTATGACCCAGTTGCAAACCGGCCAGTCGACACCGCCATTCGGTTCGGCTGAAGAGGGGATCAAGGTCCTGACCATGTGCGGGCGTGAACAGGGGCAGGCTGTCGCCGCTCCGGACTTCGATAATATGTTCGCTCAGCTTGAGGAGGAGCGCGTCAACATGATGGCCCGCCGTTATCTCCGCGATCTCAGGCGTGATGCCATTATCGACTATCGCTGATTTGATCGGGGGGACCGGCCGGTGATCGAACCAATCGCGATCGCTCTTGGCGATCCCGCAGGCATCGGTGCTGAGATCACGGCGAAGGCCTATGCCGCGCGCCAGGACAGCGCTTTGCCCTGCATCTTCGCCATTGGCAGCCGCAGGGCACTTGAAGGGGTCTGGGACGGCCCCATCGAGACCATAGAGACGCCATGTGACGCCCGCGAAGTCTGCGCGCGCGCCTTGCCTTTGATCGAACTTGAACTTCGAGAGGACATCGTCCCGGGCCAACCCACGATGGAGGGTGCCCGCTGCGCCCTCGCCGCCCTTGAATCCGCGACCGGCCTCGTCCGGTCCGGCAAGGCCGGCGCGCTTGTCACCGCGCCTGTCTCAAAGTCCCAGCTCGCCACTATTGGCTTCACCCACCCCGGCCAGACCGAGTTCATTGCCGAGCGCTGCGGCGTGGCCCGCACCAGCATCGCCATGATGCTGACCGCGCCGACATTGCGCACCGTGCCCGTCACCATGCACAACAGCATCGCCAGCGTGCCCGAACTGCTGACGACTGAGCTTGTCGCCGCGCGAATCCGCGCGACCGCGCGCGGCCTGACGCGGAATTTCGGCATCGAACGTCCGCGCATCGCCATTGCGGGGCTCAATCCGCATGCCGGTGAAAACGGCATGATGGGTGACGAGGAGGACCGCATCATCAGACCCGCGATGGACATGCTGGCGGGCGAGAACATGACCCTGTTCGGCCCGCTTTCCCCCGATACCATGTTTCACGAGCGCGCCCGCGAAACATATGATGCCGCCGTTTGCATGTATCACGACCAGGCTCTCATTCCCTTGAAGACATTGCATTTCGACGAGGGTGTGAATTTGACACTTGGCCTGCCCATTGTGCGCACCAGTCCGGATCACGGCACCGCCTTCGATATTGCCGGCAGGAACATGGCGCGTCCTGACGCCATGATCGCCGCCATCGAAGTCGCCGCTTCGTGCGCCCGGCGCCGCGCGCTTGACGAGGCGTGAAACTCGGCCTTCCGCCGCTTCGCGAAACCATCGCCGCGCACGGCCTGACAGCCAAAAAGGCCCTCGGCCAGAACTTCCTCCTCGACCCCAATCTCCTTGCGAAGATCGCCCGCATTCCCGGCGACCTTACCGACCAGACGGTTTACGAGGTTGGCCCCGGTCCCGGCGGCCTGACCCGCGCCCTTATCGAGGCAGGGGCGACCGTAACCGCCGTGGAGCGCGATGCACGCTGCCTCCCTGCCCTCGCCGAGATCGCAGAGGCCGCCCCCGGCCGCCTGACGATCCGCGAAGATGACGCCCTGGCTATTGACGGCCAGGCGCTCTTCACCCGGCCCGCACACATCGTCGCCAACCTGCCTTATAATATCGGTACCGCACTTCTGGTCCGCTGGCTTGAGGCGGACCCCTGGCCGCCCTGGTGGGCAAGCCTCAGCCTGATGTTCCAGCGCGAAGTCGCAAAGCGGATCACGGCAAAACCGGACAGCGGCGCTTATGGGCGTCTTTCCGTCCTTGCGCAGTGGCGCAGCAAGCCGAAAATCGCGATGACGCTCCCCGCGCGCGCTTTTGTTCCCGCGCCAAAGGTCGAGTCCGCCGTCGTCCACATCATCCCTGCAAAGGCCCCCGCTGGCATCCGCCCGGCGACAATATCCCGCCTCACTGCCGCCGCCTTTGGACAGCGCCGCAAAATGCTCAGAACCAGCCTCAAATCCCTTCCCGGCGCGTTGGACGCCCTTGAGGCGACAGGCACGGACGGCCAGCGCCGCGCCGAAACCCTGTCAGTGGAGGAATTTGTCGCGATCGCGAAGCAATTGGAAAATTAGAACCCGAAAATGCTGGAAAACCCGCCATACCGGCGAAAGGCCGACATCCATCCCTTGCAAGAAGATCAGGGCGCAAACTTAAGAAATAGACCCTGGCCTTCGCCGGGGTGATCTGAAAACAGACCTCCATAGCGCGCGGAGCGCGCTAGACCTCGGGCGGCCGACCGACAGGTCCCTTCGGCACGGTCAGGCCCTCGGGCCAGTTCAGCAGCGCCGCCGCCCCGGCATAGCTCGACTCCAGAAATGCCATCAGCGCTGCGTCCGGGTCGGCTGCCGCGCGCATATCCGCGTAGGTCAGCACCAGTTCGCCCAATCCTTCATGCCAGCGGGCGGCCCTGGGCTTCACGTCCACGTCCTTCAGCCCCTTTGGCGACGGATAGGCATAGGCGTAAACCGCCGCTTCATCGATACCGCCGCCGCCCGGCCAGAATCCCGCGCTGATGACCTCGTGGCTATAGGCCTCGCGCGTTACGCGGTCGGGAAGGTTGGGAAAGCCTCCCGGATGCTCCGGTGCCGTCCGGCCGGAAAACCGCGTCACGGCAAGATCGAAACTGCCCCAGAACAGGTGGGACGGAGATGATTTTCCAAGATAACCGGAACGAAACTCCTGAAACACGCGGTCGACACTGCGAAACGCGGCGTGCAGCCGCTGCGCAATCGTCCCGTCCCAGGCACGCGGCCGATCATCCGTGGCGAAGGGCACAGCCTCCTCGACTTCATTAGGTCCGCCGTGCAGCGGCACCCTCGCCCCAAGATCAGACAGCGCGGCCTCAAGCTGTCCGGCAAACCGCGCCACTGTCTGCCCGTCCAGCGGAAATGCTGCGAACCTGCCGTCCGAAGACCACAGCCGGACCGCGCCCGACACCGCGTCCAGCAGCAGCTCATAATCCTCATCGCCGGCCGGCAGCACATATGTCCGGAACCCGCGCGGCACGACGCGCAGCGCCGCGTGCCATCCATGATTTACCCACGGACTGGTGCGCGTCGGCAGCTTGCCGATGACCTGCAAATAGGCATGGAGCGTCTCATAGACACCCCGCTCGGCGGCGTAATCGAGTTCAGGCCAGCGCACCGACGCCTCTCGCTATCGCACCGCAAGGTCTGGCATGATCGCAGAGCCGCAGCCAGACGCGCCTGAAACCAGCCGTCCCTAAAAAAACGCCTGCACACCAGTCTGGGCCCGGCCCAGGATCAGCGCGTGGATATCGTGCGTCCCCTCATAGGTATTCACCGCCTCCAGATTCATGACGTGGCGGATAACGCCATATTCGTCGCTCACGCCATTGCCGCCATGCATATCGCGCGCCTGCCGCGCGATCTCCAGCGCCTTGCCGCAATTGTTGCGCTTCAGGATGGAGATGGCCTCGGGCGCCAGACGCCCTTCGTCCATCAGCTTGCCCGCGCGCCACGATCCGAGCAGCCCCAGCGAAATCTCCGTCTGCATATCCGCCAGCTTCTTCTGGAACAGCTGCGTCCCCGCCAGCGGCTTGCCGAACTGGTGCCGGTCCAGGCCATATTGCCGTGCCGCGTGCCAGCAGAATTCCGCCGCGCCCATCGCGCCCCAGCTGATCCCGTAACGCGCCTTGTTCAGGCAGCCGAACGGCCCCTTCAGGCCCCTTACATTGGGCAGCAGGCGGTCGGCGGGGATCCGGACATCCTCCATGACGATCTCGCCCGTCACCCATGCGCGCAGGGAAAATTTGCCCTCGATCTTCGGTGTCTTCAGACCGGCGTCGCCGCGCTCGAGAATGAAACCGCGAATCTCGCCGTCATCATCTTTCGCCCACACCACAAACACATGTGCGATTGGCGAATTCGTGATCCACATCTTCGCGCCGTTCAAGACATAATGATCGCCGTCCCTGCGCGCCCGTGTCTTCATGCCGCCCGGGTCAGACCCGGCATCGGGTTCCGTCAGGCCAAAGGCACCGATGAACTCGCCCGTCGCCAGCTTTGGCAGATATTTCTCACGCTGTTCTTCAGTGCCATAGGCGTGGATCGGGTGCATCACGAGGGACGACTGCACCGACATCGCACTGCGATAGGCACTGTCGACACGTTCGACCTCACGCGCGATCAGGCCATAGGCGACATAAGAGGCGCCCGCACAGCCATATCCCTCGATGGTTGAACCGAGCAGCCCGGCGGAACCGAATGCCTGCATGAGTGACGGATCACAGGTCTCATGACGGTTCGCCTCGCGCACAATCGGCGCCAGTTCCTGCTCACAGAAACTGCGCGCAGAGTCGCGAATCATCGTTTCGTCTTCTGTCAGCAGTTCATCGAGACCCAGCGGGTCTTCCCATTTGAACGAAGGGCGGGGCGCCTCGGCGGCGGCGATCTTGTCAGGCATGATATTCATGGCGCCCTGCATAGAGCGAAATGCGGCAGGACGAAAGCCATGCCCGGCAGGTTATGAACACCCTCAACGGAAAACGGCGGCGTTCCGCGGGGGGATCGCCGCCGTCAATTTCCAGTGCGCCACGCACAGTGACGAGCGCGCGTGACTGGTGTCGAACCAACGCCGGAGATCGCACGAGGAGAGCGATGCCAAGTCGGCGACAATCAAACCACAGCAAGTCGCATGCCAATTTGTCGCACCGAGGACACGCCCCCATCCACCCCTGAACCAATTGTCCCGTTTTGGGTCACCACATACATGTCTCGTCAAAACCGGGACACGGGGGCCACAGTATCGAGACCGCTGTCTTTCTGCTGATGAAGCTCTCGCGCCACGATCTAAAATCGCTTTCGAAAGCTTGGTTCGGCCACCCTGCCCTGAGTACGGCGCAAGGTCGGCCACCATTTCCCTCTGCCGCCTCGCGAGTCCCGCCGTATCAAAAGAAAATACATTTTACGTTTGGCGTGTCAGCAATGATGATCACCACATGAAAAAATCGCGCCAGGAACCAATAACGTGAAATTTTTCATTTGGTTTACTATTCCTGTTCTAATTATTAAATATCTGAAATTTAGGTATTTTTCCCAAGACAATATCACTAAAACAAAGATCACGACAATCCCGTTAACAAACACACCACACCCGATAGACACGCATCATCCCTACTCCGCATAGCCATCCGTCGTCCGGATCAGGCGGTCCAGTATGCCGGGCTGGTCATAGGCATGGCCCGCGCCCTCGATCAGATATAATTCCGATCCCGGCCACGCCTTGTGCAGGTCCCAGGCCGTCTTTGCCGGGCACGGCATGTCATAGCGGCCGTGCACGATGGTGCCCGGTATCCCCGCCAGCTTCCCGGCATCGCGGATCAACTGCCCGTCCTCGAACCAGCCGCCATTGGTGAAATAATGCGTTTCGATGCGCGCAAAGGCGAGCGCGAAATGCGCGTCGGCGAAGGCATCGGACGTCTTGGGCTCGGGCAGCAGCGTGATGGTCTTGCCTTCCCAGATCGACCACGCCCGCGCCGCCGCCAGCCGCACGGCTTCGTCGTCCGCGATCAGCCGCCGGTGATAGGCGCTCAGCAAATCGCCGCGTTCCACGGGCGGAATGGGGGCGCAGAATGCGGCATAAAGATCGGGATATATCTCCGGCACGCCGTGCTGGTAGTACCAGTCCATTTCCGCCTTCGTCAGCGTGTAGATCCCGCGCAGCACCAGCTCGCTGACGCGCTCGGGATGCGTCTGCGCATAGGCCAGCGCCAGCGTCGATCCCCATGATCCGCCGAACACCTGCCACGTTTCTGCCCCCATCACCCCGCGCAGCCGCTCGATATCGGCGACCAGGTGCCACGTCGTATTGGCCGTCAGGTCGGCATGCGGCCGCGAGCGCCCGCACCCGCGCTGATCGAACAGCATGATGTCATAACGCTGCGGATCGAACAGCCGCCGATGATCCGGGGAGCATCCGCCGCCCGGCCCGCCATGCAGGAACACCGCCGGCTTTGCGCCCCTGGTGCCGCACCGCTCATAATAGATGCTGTGTCCGTCGCCGACATCCAGCATGCCGCTGTCATAGGGCTCGATCCGGGGATACAGCGTGCGTAATTCGGTCATGAATGCTCTCCCATATTCAGCGCGGACCCGGTACGCGCCATCCCTGCCGTCACCTTTTGCGGCGCCCTCTATGCACATATATGCCGGGCGGAGCCAACAGACTCGGGGGTCGGTGGCAACTTCATGTCAGGCCCGGAATTCCATGTCTTTCCCATCACTTGAAAAATCCACTTTCCTACGGCACGGCCTTCCGTCCAGGGTATCCACGGCACCGGGATACTTGATGGGCGGACCAGCGTCACCTTCGCCAACTTCCCGAAAGACCTTGCCCGCTACGGGCGCTGGAGACTGACCATGACCAAAAGCTGGAAACTTACTTTGCCGATCTCGCGGGCGGATGCCGACGCTCTCACCGCTGACATGCCGCAGCTGGCGGGAATCGATCCACAGCCCGCGCTCATGACCAGCGAGACCGATCCGGACGACCCGTCTCGGATCCGGCTCGACGTCTATGTCGGCCACGAACCCACACCGGAATTCACCGTTCTCATTCAGTCGCTGCTGCCGACCTCGCCGATGGCAGAGCCCATCATCGTGCCGCTACCCGAGGAGGATTGGGTAACGCTCAGTCAGGCGGGGCTCGATCCGATCCGCGCGGGCTTGTTCATGGTCCACGCCGCCAGGGACGCCGATCAGGTTCCCGCAGACGCAATCGGCCTGCAGATAGAAGCGGGATTGGCATTTGGGACCGGCCATCATCCGACGACTGCCGGATGCCTGCGCGCGCTCAGCAAGCTCGCCAGGGCGCCGGAAAATGCCCTTGATCTTGGGACAGGCACCGCACTGCTCGCACTTGGTATTGCCAAGGCATTTCCGACCGCAAGGATGACCGCCAGCGACATTGACGCGGTCAGCATCGACGTTGCCCGGGAAAATCTGCATATCAACCGGCAGGGGGAGGGCGAGACCGCCGGCCAGATCGCGCTGATTGTCGCTGATGGCCTGGCCGACGCGCAGCTTGCGGCCCGCGCGCCTTATGATCTGATCGTCGCCAATATCCTCGCACAGCCGCTTATCGACATGTCGGTGGACATCGCGGCCGCACTGTCGGACGGCGGAACGCTGCTGCTGGCCGGTCTCCTCAGCAGGCAGGAAGAGGCGGTGTGCGCGGCCTATCGCGCGGCGGGGCTTACCTTCGTCAGGGTCGACGCCAATGATGGCTGGCCGATCGTGATGTTCGCGCATGACCGGGCGCGGGCATGATACCCGCCGGAACCATCTGATCTGAAAGAAAGGGGGGCTCCCGGCGGGGAGGGAGGGAGGAGTGCCGGGAGCCCGATATCGATATCCGCGGGGAGGATGCGGTTCTAATCGATTTCTGCGGGAACGGTTCGTGACCGCCGCCGATGAGTCATAATTAGGAAACGGCCCGTTTTTTGTGCAGTGCACAATTTCGCAACCCAGCCATGCGTTCAGCGCATAGCTTGCAATTTGAGAGATTCAGCATCGAAATCAAGAGGATCGGTTTTCATGCGCTGCAAAATAAAGTCGCGCAGGACCTGCATGCGGATCGATCCGCGCAGTTCTTCGGGGTATACGAAATAGGTTCTGAAAATCGGCCCCTGTTCTTTCGGCAACACGACCTGCATGCGCCCGGACGACAGAATCAGGTAGCTTGGCAGCGCGGCAATCCCTGCCCCCGCCTCGACTGCCTTTGCGAGCCCGTAAATGCTGTTCACCGTCATGGAGGGCACGCGCGGCATCCCGGTGTTCCCGACCTCCAGCGACCAGTTCACCCCCCGGATCGGGCCGGGTGCGGGCTCTCCAAAAGCGACCAGACGGTGATCCGACAGGTCCGCTGCGCTGTCCGGCGCGCCATACCGTTCCAGATAGCCGGGAGACGCGCACAGCCGGTATCGGACAGCATCGAGGCGCTTTTGCACCATGCCCTGCTGCGTCGGCGGCGCGAACCGAATGGCGACGTCCGCCTCTCGCCGCGCAAGGTCCAGATCGTCATCGCTCAGCTGAAGCGCGATATTGATGTCCGGATATTGCGACAGAAAATCGGACAGCGCCCGGGTCAGCCAGGTGGAGCCAAAGCTAATCGTGGTCGTGACGCGCAGTTCACCTGTCGGCTTGCCGATCGACTGGGCGATGGACTGCCGCGTCCGCTCGATCTGGTCCTGTGCTTCGCTCGCCGTTTCCGCCAGCTTCTCCCCCTCATGCGTCAGGGCAAGGCCGCGCGCATGCCGATGGAACAGCTTGGCGCCAAGTGTGCCTTCCAGCGCGCTGATCTGACGGGACAGGGCGGGCTGGCTCATGCCAAGCTGGCGCGCGCCCTCGGTAAAGCTGCCCGCAAGGGCAACGATATGGAACAGCCGCAGCTTATCCCAGTCCAGCACGCTCATCTATATCTTCCCTCCGCAGCGGGCTCACTCCGCGGCCATGCTCTCGGGCTGCGAATCCGCTTCCGCCGCCAGCAGGCGCTCGGCCTCCAGCGCGGCCATGCAGCCCATGCCCGCAGCTGTCACAGCCTGGCGATAGACATGATCCTTCACATCACCGGCGGCAAAAACGCCGGTTACCGAGGTCGCGGTGGAATCCGGCGCCGTATGGATATAGCCATCTTCGTCCATGTCGAGCTGACCGACGAACAGGCTGGTCGCCGGGTCATGACCGATCGCGATGAAAACGCCGTTCACCGCAAGATCGCGATCCGCGTTCCCGTTCGTCCCGGACAGTTTCAGGCCGGTTACCGACAGGGGATCTTCACTGCCGACGATATCGGCGACCTCAGCGTTCCAGATCAGTTCGACCTTTTCGTTCGCGAACAGGCGCGCCTGGTTGGTGGCATCCGCGCGCAGCTCATCGCGGCGGTGGATCAGGTATACCTTCTCGGCGAAATTGGTCAGGAACGTCGCCTCCTCAACGGCGGTATTGCCGCCGCCAACGACCGCCACAGTCTTGCCGCGGTAAAAGAAGCCATCGCAGGTCGCGCAGGCACTGACGCCAAAGCCGCGGAATTTCGTCTCGCCCTCGATACCCAGCCAGCGCGCCTGCGCGCCGGTCGCGATGATCACCGTATCGGCCGTCATTGTGCCGCCGGATTCCAGCGTCAGGGTAAATGGACGCCGGGAAAGGTCGACGGATGTCACCATGTCATCGCGGATGTCGGTCCCCAGATGGCGGCACTGATCCTCCATCTTCTGCATAAGATCCGGGCCCATGATGGACGATTCACCGGGCCAGTTTTCCACATCCGTGGTGATGGTCAGCTGGCCGCCGGGCTGCAGGCCGCGAATGATAACAGGGTCCAGTGCCGCACGCGCTGCATACACCGCCGCCGTATAGCCCGCCGGTCCTGAACCAATGATCGCTACTCTGATATGTTCGCCCGCTTCCATAATCGCTGACCGCCTTCCGTGCCGTGTTCAGTTTCACCGCCAATGTAAGCGGCATCATCTGCAATTACGAGGATTCGGTAATGTACGTTACGTGCGCTCAGGCGGTGGGCGGCAGCTGGACATGCAGATGTTCCGCCGCGAACAGAAATGTGCCGCCATGCGCATGTGCGAGACGCTGCATCACACGCAATGTGAAGGCGAGGCCGAGCAAGGGCGCGTCGGCGGATTCCGGTGCCTCGATCCGGTCGTTGACGAGCGCGTCTTCGCTGATCCCGCTCAGCCTGGCAGGGCGCGAGACAATGATCTCGCCGCCCGTCAGGGTCAGCCGGACGCATTCGTCCTGGCCGGCAAATGCCAGCATGGCGCTCAGCAGACGCGCCACCGCGCGAAACAGCGCCTCCGTATCGACGGGATAAGCCGGTGCCGGCTCGACCACTTCGATTACCAGCTGCGCGCCGCGGTCATCGGCCAGTTCGGCGGCATGATCGCGCAAGCGATCCGCAAGCAGATGCGCGCCGACCGTGCTGCCATCATGAACCGCCCTGCCCTCATCGAGCGCCGCAGCGTCGCCAAGCGTGTCCACGGCCATCAGCAGTCGTCTCGTTTGCGCAATCATGGCGCGGGCGTCGGCACGGTAATGCGCGGGCGCGGGACCGATGACCTGCTGTTCGATCATTTCCGCATATCCCAAAATCGCCGTCAGCGGCGTCCTGACTTCATGCGCGACATCCGCCACGGTATCCACGGGAATATCAAGCAAAGCGGCAGGCCGATCGGGCACAGCGCGCCCTGCATATCCCTGAAAGGCGCCGCTGACCGGATGAAATCGTGGCCGCGCGGAGACGCGCGCATGTGTGTCATCGGCCATGCGGCAGCTAATGCCACTGAATGCGCATCTCCTGTCGATTCTGCGACGCGCTTCCTCGCTCTCCTTGAAAGGCAGCGTCTGCAGGCGAAGCCGTTCGCGTTCGCCAAAGTCATGACCGCCCTCGACGAACAGACCCGCGGCGTCGGTTCGCCAGTCAAACGCCTTCCGCGTCGCCGAGGACACGTCAACATTCTGCTCTACGGAGCTTCGGAAATCATCGATCTGCCCGATCAGCCGGGCGATCCTCTCACCGCTTGCCCGCATCGCCGGCGTCGAGCCTGTGGACATGGGCTCCGGCCGCGGCTGCCGGCCCCCCCGGCCGGGGGTCGCCAGCGACGACAAAAGCGCTTCACCCGGAATGTCGAGCGGACCGGGTACTGGCCGGCAAATCGCAGGCCGGGACCAGAGGTAACGACGGGCGCGGGCAGCGACCCTAACGGTCTCGGCAAGGCGCATCAGGCGGTCCCGGTGCCCGCCGGTCAAATGGCCTCGCAATGTCAAAAGCACACGCATCGCGGCGCGGCGATCGCCGCCGTTCGAAGTCGCCAACGCGTCAGCGATCTGAACGACCGCGCGCAGCGCCGCGTCCGGGTCGCCGCCGGTCTTCTTCCGGGAAGTAACGGCCCATCTGGATACCGTGGAAAGGCGTTGATCGAGATGCACCGGACTTCAGATCCGTTATGACGGTGAAACGATCCGGCCGCTATATCACGCGATATTCACGCTGTCCCCCATTGTAATGGCGATTGTCAATTTGCGTAACTATCTGCTAACAAAATTACAGGTGACGTAACTCCATTTCACTCAGGAGGCACTATGGGTGCGAAATCGTACCAATTGGATGATATTGATCGTGACATATTGCGGCATCTTCAGGCCGAGGGACGGCTGACGAATGTCGATCTGGCGCAACGCGTAGGACTGACGGCGCCGCCCTGCCTGCGGCGCGTGCGCGCTCTTGAAGAGGCTGGCATCATCAACGGCTATCATGCCGATGTGAACGCCGGCCAGCTCGACTATGGCATAACGGTTTTTGCGATGGTGAGCTTGAAAAGCCAGGCAGAGGCGGACCTGCAGGCCTTTGAGGCGCATATCGCCGATCTGCCGCCAGTCCGCGAATGTCATATGCTGAACGGCGAAATTGACTTCATACTGAAAATTGTCGCCAAGGACCTGCAAAGCTTCCAGCAATTTCTGACAGGCAAGCTGACGAGCGCGCCCAATGTGGAACATGTAAAAACATCGCTGACGATCAGGGCCGCGAAGCGTCTTCCCGGGGTTCCCGTGGACTGACGTCCGCTGACCTGGTGGCGGTGCCGCGAAACAGCCACCACGACAGGATCAGTGAGATCACACACACGATGGCCGTAGACTGCGCCGCCTCCAACGGCAGAAACGATGTCGCCGCCGCCGACGCGGCACCGACACCGAACCCTGCCGCCCCCAGCAAGGCGGATGCCGCTCCTGCCCGGCGCGGGTCGACACTCAGCCCGCCCGCATTGGCGTTGCCCGCAATAAATCCATAGGTCGCCAGCACCAGAAAGAGCGCGGTCATGATGCCGAAAAGCCCGCCAAAGCCAGTGAACGCCGCGCCAAGCAGCAGGAACCCGGCCGCAACGGCCAATTGGTTCGCCGTCCTCATGATCGCGTCTGCGGAATAGTGGTCGAGGAGGTAGCGATTGACCTGAGACCCGGCGATCAGGCCCGCTGCATTCAATGCAAACAACCACCCGAAAGCGAATTCCGAAACGCCATATTGGACGATCAGGATCGCGGGCGCGCTGGAAACATAGGCAAACAGGCTGGCCATGTTGAAAGCCTGCCCAAACATATATCCACGAAAACGGCGGTTGCGGATTAGTGAGGACATGCCGCCGAAAAAACGTGCGCTACGGGCCAGTTCAGCCGTTTCAGCCGACCGGCTCTCGGAAAGCCCAAACAGCACGGCAGCTCCCAAAAGCACACCATAGAGCGCCAGCACCCAGAATATCGCCGTCCATTCCGCCACGCTGAGTATCAATGAGCCCAGGAGCGGCGCGAATATCGGCGCGATTCCCATGACGAGCACGATCCATGTGAACACCCGCGCGCTATCCTGATGGTTGAAGCGGTCGCGCACGATCGCGCGGGCAACGACCAGCGCCGCGCAACTGCCAAGGCCCTGCACGAATCGCAGGGCGGTCATTTGCGCATTGCTTTCGGCGTATACGCAAAGAACGCACGTCACGATGAAGATCGCAATGCCGATGAGAAGCGGCGGCCGCCGGCCGATCCGGTCCGAAAGAGGTCCGTAAACGAGCTGCCCGATGGCAAGGCCTGCGATAAATGAGGCCAGCGTACGCTGCATGCTCGCAGCATCGGTACCAAGGCTCTCGCCAATGACAGGCAGGGCCGGAAGGTAAAGGTCGATCGATAGCGGACCGAACGCCGTCAGCCCGCCGAGCAAAATAATGAGCGCGGCCGCGGGGCGGGCGCGCTCATTCACATTCACATCGTGAGTCTGAGAGGGCTCACGCGGCGCGGAGTTTTTCCTCTTCCGCCTTGCGGCGCTCACTGAACTTTGTGCCGAGTTCCTTGCGTTTTTCATCGGAAAGCGCGCGCGCGGCCGTGACGAACATCTCTTCTTCTTCTTCGTCGATATGATGCTCGTAGCGATGCTTGAGTTTCAGGAATTTCGACATCCATTCATCACTGTGCATATCCATTTTTTCGAGATCTTCGACATAATCGTCGATCTCCTTGTGCTCAGCGACAGCATGACGGGCCTCATCCTGCTGCTTGGGGTTCGACATCATGGCCGCGTAAAGCGATTGTTCCTCCGCATTCGCATGCGCAAGAGCTTCGGCCTTGAACCGGCCAAAAAGCGTCTGGCGCGCGGCACCGCTGGCCTTTGCAAGATCCGAGAGAATCCCCCGGTGCGTTTCATGATCCTTCTTCAGGAGTTCGAGAATATCTGCCATTGTGCCTGCACCCTTCACTTATGCCTGCCCTGTCTACGCATGGACGGACACGAGGTTGCAAGGTGAGGGAAATATGGTGGGCGCTGACAGGCTCGAACTGCCGACCCTCTCGGTGTAAACGAGATGCTCTACCAACTGAGCTAAGCGCCCCTCTTGCAGGCTTCTGCCAAGCCGTTATGCCCCGTGCAATCCCATTATCGCAATCCCACTCATAAATTTTTGGAGACACACTGATGGCGGATGCCAAAACCCTTATCCTGAAGCTCGATACCTCAGATGATGCGGAGGTATGGATCAAGCTACGCGCCGACCTTGCGCCGAATCATGTCGAGCGCATTACCGAACTTGCCACGAGCGGCTTTTATGATGGTGTTGTTTTCCACCGCGTGATCCCCGGCTTCATGGCGCAGGGCGGTGATCCCACGGGGACCGGCATGCACGGCAGCGACAAGCCCGACCTGAAGGCGGAATTCAATTCCGAGCCGCACACCCGCGGCACCTGCTCCATGGCGCGCGCGCAGAACCCGGATTCGGCAAACAGCCAGTTTTTCATCTGCTTCGAAGATTCGGAATTCCTGGACGGCCAGTATACCGTCTGGGGCGAAGTGACCGAGGGCATGGAGCATGTCGACGCGCTGCCCAAGGGCGAGCCGCCCGCGAAGCCGGGCAAGATCGTCAAAGCGGAAATTCGCTAGGCCAAGCGCCGGTGCAGGCGGCGGGTAGAATATTATCCTCGCCTGCCCGGTGTTTTTCGGTGCCAGCACGATGGCGTCAAAGCATCTGCGGGCTTTCAGGCTTCAAAGACTGAACACGGTCGCCTCCTTGACGGCACCATAGGAAAAACTCGTATCCACGGAAGCGATTCCCGGAATTGCGTGAACCGACTGTCGCATGAAGCGCTCATAGTCGGGCAAATCCTTGACGAGCACGCGCAGCAGATAATCCGAACTGCCTGTCATCAGGTGGCATTCCAACACCTCGTCCAGCCGTGCGATCGCCTGTTCAAATCTCGTCACGGTGTCACTGGAGTGGCGGTCCAGCGTGATTCTAATGAAGACCGTGATCGTAAGGCCGACGGCGCGTGGATCGACCAGCGCCGTATAACCGCGAATCGTACCGCTCTTCTCCAGGGCGCGCAGTCGGCGGAGGCACGGCGACGGCGATAGGCCGACACGTTCAGCCAAGGCCTGGTTCGTCAGCCTGCCGTCGCGCTGCAATTCCCTGATGATCGCAAGATCCAGCCTGTCCATCACCAGATCATAGCAGTTCCTGCCAAGTTTTCCACCCACGACCAGGTAGATCGACCACATCTGCCGTCGATATCCTGATATTATGGCTTAAAGCCAAAAAGGATATCCGTATCATGACCGACACCATGCCGTTCCGCAGCGACCACGACGATGCGGGTTTTTCCACGCTCGCCATTCACTCGGGTTATAATCCGCAGGATGAGCATGGCGCACTGACGCCGCCCCTGCACATGACATCCACCTTCACGGCGTCATCATCGCATGAGCTTGGCGCGCGCTTCGAAGGGGTGTCACCTGGGCATTTTTATTCGCGCATTTCCAATCCTACGCTGGACCTTCTTGAACGGCGGATTGCCGCGCTGGAAGGTGCCGAGGCGGGTCTGGCAACCGCGTCGGGCATGGGCGCCATTTCGGCGACATTGTGGACGCTCCTGACGCCGGGCGACGAAATCATCACCGACAAGACGCTTTATGGCTGCACCTTCGCATTCCTGCGCGATGGACTGGCGCGTTTCGGGATCACGGTGACCCATGTCGATCTGACAGATGCGCATGCGCTGGAAAAGGCCATTACCGGAAAGACCAAAGTCGTTTATTTCGAGACACCTGCAAATCCGAACATGCGGATCGTCGATATTGCCGCCACGTGCGAAGTGGCACATGCGCATGACGCGATAATTGTCGTCGATAACACATATGCGACCCCCTATCTGACACGGCCGATCGCTCTGGGTGCCGACATTGTGGTGCACAGCGCAACGAAATATCTTGGTGGTCATGGCGATTTGATTGCCGGACTCGTCGTCGGGAAATCAGATATCCTTCAGGAGATTCGCCTGATCGGCGTGAAGGATATGACCGGGTCGGTGATGGCGCCGATGACCGCCATGCTTGTCATGAGGGGCCTGAAAACGCTGGCGCTGAGAATGGAACGGCACTGCACCTCCGCCGAAGTCATCGCACAATTCCTGCTGGCACATGATGCCGTCAGTGCTGTGCACTATCCTGGCAGCCCCTCGTTCCCCGGCCGGGCCATTGCGGAACGCCAGATGAAGCGCGGCGGCGGTATGATCGCCTTTGAACTAAAGGGCGGGATCGAGGCCGGGCACCGGTTGATCAACAATTTAACCCTGATCCAATGCGCGGTCAGCCTGGGTGACGCAGAAACCCTGATCCAGCACCCGGCAACGATGACGCACAGTACCTACACGCAAGAAGAGCGTGCCGCGCACGGCATTTCGGATGGGCTCG
Source organism: Pacificimonas pallii (assembly GCF_019204005.1). Taxonomy (GTDB): domain Bacteria; phylum Pseudomonadota; class Alphaproteobacteria; order Sphingomonadales; family Sphingomonadaceae; genus Pacificimonas; species Pacificimonas pallii. The sequence continues at coordinate 223,589 of NZ_JAGSPA010000003.1, forward strand.
TACGGATATCTGTCGGACTGGAGGATGTGGACGATCTACAGAAGGATCTGGAACGTGCCTTGAACGCGCAGGCCGGATGAGATCACCCTTATGGCGTGAAGGGCAGGCCCCCACGCATGCCTGAAAAGGCATGCGCGTTGCAAACGCATTGCAGGCGCGTTCCCAGGCGCGAAGAGTTCAGGTCGGAAGCCGCGCGAGCGCCTAGAAAGCGCCAAAGCGTGCACCGGTGAATAGCTGAAACTTCATCGCCTTCGGCAATATGCTGACGTCCGCGATTTCGTCGCTGTCGAAAAAAATGGTGGGCGCGCCAAGGTTCGAACTTGGGACCCCTGCCGTGTGAAGGCAGTGCTCTACCGCTGAGCTACGCGCCCGGACCGCTCTGGAAGGACGCGGCCTATATCGCCCGGTCCATCGAAGGTCCAGAAAGAAACTTTCGTCTGATTGAACCGCATTGGCGGGGTTTTAATTAACCGCGTCCTTCAGGCTTTTTCCAGCTTTGAATTTTGGCTGGTTCGACGCCTTGATCTGCATGGGTTCGCCGGTGCGCGGGTTGCGGCCTGTCGAGGCCTTGCGGTGAACCGTCATGAACGTACCGAAACCGACCAGCCTTACCTCGTCGCCTTTTGACAGAGCGCCTCTGATCGAATCGAAGAGGGCATCGACCGCTTTTCCGGCCTCGGCGCGTGTCAGATCCGCAGTCTCAGCGACAGCCGAAATCAGTTCCTGTTTATTCATACTTACTCCCCTTTTATCATTGCACAAGCCGGGTATGCCGGTCTCATCATGGATATAAAAACCCAGCCCTCAGGACGAGTCAAAGCAAACCGCTTAGTGCCGTACCGATGGCCCGCCATCAGCGTGTTGCGGGTCCGGCTCGGTCGCAAGCGTTTCAGGTTCAACCCATTCAATCGCTTCTAGTTCCGCCGCCAGAGCATGACCGAGCACTTCATCGACATGACTGACGGTGTGAATTTTCAGCCCGCTAAGGATATTATCGGGAATTTCCGCAAGGTCCTTTCCGTTTTCAGCCGGGATCAGCACCGTTTTGATGCCGCCGCGAAGCGCGGCGAGCAGCTTCTCTTTCAGGCCGCCAATCGGCAGCACACGGCCGCGCAGGGTGACCTCCCCCGTCATGGCAACATCCTTCCGGACAGGCATATTTGTCAGCGCCGAAATAATCGCCGTCACCATGCCGACGCCGGCGGACGGACCATCCTTCGGAGTGGCGCCTTCGGGTACATGGACGTGAATATCGCTGCGCTGGAAGATATCAGGCTTGATACCATATTCCGGCGCGCGCGCCTTGATGAAGCTGAAAGCGGCCTGGATGGATTCCTTCATGACATCGCCAAGCTTGCCGGTTGTACGGATCTGGCCTTTTCCGCGCACGATGACGGCTTCGATGGTGAGAAGTTCACCGCCGACCTCTGTCCAGGCAAGACCTGTCACGGCGCCGATCTGGTCTTCCTCCTCGCTGACACCGAAACGAAACTTCTGAACGCCGGCATAGTCGCCCAGATTGTCGGACGTGATCGTGACGTTCGTCTTGGCTTTTTCGATAATCTGCCGCAGGGATTTGCGAGCCAGACGGGCGATCTCGCGCTCGAGCGTACGAACACCTGCTTCCCGCGTATAATAGCGGATCAGGTCACGCAGCGCCGAATCCTCGACGGCAAATTCCTCATCCTTCAGACCATGTTCCTTGATCTGCTTGGGGAGCAGGTGCGACTTTGCGATTTCGATCTTCTCATCTTCGGTGTAGCCAGACAGCCGGATGATTTCCATACGGTCAAGCAGCGGCTGCGGCATATTCAGCGAATTGGCCGTGGTGACGAACATGACGTTCGACAGGTCATAATCGACTTCAAGATAGTGATCGTTGAATTTGCTGTTCTGCTCGGGGTCGAGAACCTCAAGCAGTGCCGAAGACGGATCACCGCGGAAATCCTGACCCAGCTTGTCTATCTCATCGAGCAGGAACAGCGGGTTCGCTGCCCCGGCCTTCTTCATGTTCTGCAGCACCTTACCCGGCATGGAACCGATATAGGTACGGCGGTGGCCGCGGATTTCCGCTTCGTCACGCACCCCGCCCAGCGACTGGCGGATAAATTTCCGGCCGGTCGCCCGTGCAATGGAACGGCCAAGCGACGTCTTGCCAACGCCCGGAGGGCCGACAAGGCAAAGGATCGGACCCTTGATTTTTTTTGCCCGTGTCTGCACCGCCAGATATTCAATGATCCGTTCTTTAACCTTTTCCAGACCGTAGTGATCGGCGTCGAGAATTTCCTGCGCGGACTTCAGATCCTTGCGTGTACGGCTTTTCCTGCCCCAGGGCAGACCGAGCAGCACGTCTAGATAGTTGCGCACAACGGTGGCTTCGGCTGACTGGGGCGCCATCGCCTTCAGCTTTTTGAGTTCGGCGGTCGCTTTTTCCAGCGCCTCTTTCGGCAGTCGCGCTTCGACGATCTGCTCTTCATAATTGGTGATCTCGTCACCATCTTCATCGTCGTCGCCAAGTTCGCGCTGGATCGCCTTCATCTGCTCATTGAGGTAATATTCGCGCTGCGTCTTCTCCATCTGACGCTTTACGCGCCCCTTTATCTTCTTTTCGACCTGCAGAACGCCGAGCTCACCTTCCATCAGACCGAGCACCATTTCGAGGCGCTTACCGGCGTCGGGTTCGACAAGGATCTTCTGCTTTTCCGGAATCTTCACATTAAGATTGGACGCAATCGCATCGGCAGCGCGGGCGGGGTCCTCAAGCTGCTGTACCTGAACGACGACTTCGGGCGCGATTTTCTTGTTCAGACGTACGTAATTCTCGAACTGCTCCCCGGCGGCGCGCTGCAGCGCTTCGATCTGATCGCCTTGCGCCACCACATCATCTATCGGCGTCACGTCGGCGGAGAAAAAGTCGCCTTCGCAATCGAGCGTCCCTATCCGGGCACGCTTCTGGCCTTCGACGAGCACCTTCACCGTTCCATCGGGCAGTTTCAGAAGCTGCAGCACCGTCGCGATCGTACCGACATCGTAAAGATCGTCCGCGCCGGGCTCTTCGATCGACGCGTCTTTCTGCGACAGCAGGAACACATGCTTTTCGCCTGCCATAACGGCTTCCAGCGCCCGTACAGATTTGTCCCGCCCCACGAAAAGCGGGACGATCATCTGCGGAAAGACAACAATGTCGCGCAAAGGCAGGACAGGTAAAGTCTGGCTGGTCATATCGGAAATTCTCCATATGGCACGAACACGCGCCGCTCTTGGGAAAAGATATGGGCGGTGACTTTGCGCAGCGCAAGCCAGCTGCGCCTTATGCCGCGCCGATACGACATCAACCACCCGTTCCCGCCCCCAAAGCAGGCGATATACAGAAACGGGGCAGCGCCGAATTGGCACCGCCCCGTTAACATTATCTGCCGGTCCAGAACTGAACCGATACCAATCGGGCCTACATTTCCGCGGACGGATCGGTCTCATCCGTGGCGGCGGAAGGCGAAGCGGCCTCCGCCGTTGGCGCCGCCGCGGTCCGAGGCGCCTTCTGATCCAGGTGAAGCTGCCACATTTGCGAAATGACGCCTTCGCTGCCGCCGCTCACCTTCGCAAACGCCTCGCGCGCGGCGGCATAATTGCCCATGCGCGTGTGAGCGATGCCAATGCGATTGTTGATGGCCTTTTCGTTCACGCCGCCTTTCTGGAGGGCGACTTCATAAAGGGCGATGGCTTCAGCATATTTGCCATAGCCAAGATTGGCTGTGGCGGTACTGGCGGCCAGCTTGCCGTCAGCCTCGCGCTGCGCTTCGCGCGCCAGCGACGCGAGGTCGCTCCTGTCGTCGCCGATACGTTCGTTGACGATTTGACGCAGCTCTTTGCTGACTGCCCGGTCATATGCGCGGTCACCAATAGCCTGTGATGCTTTCAGTGCGGCGTCGGCTTCTCCAAGATAGGCACTGGAGTTGGCCGCTTCGGCATAATCCATATAGTCGCTGCGCGTGGGACGACCGTTGACGTCCCCTTCCGGCACCATGGCATTGGTCGCCATCAAAAGCCGGAAGACATCAAGCTCGCCCTCGTCCGCCAGAGATGCACCGTCGCGGAACAGCACCAGCGCGCTGCGCCAGTTTTCAGCAGTCGGATAAGCTCGTACCAGTGCAACCGCCGGCTGGACGATATCCGTCTGGTTGTCGAACGCGATTTTCAAAACCTGCCGGTACCAGGTTTCATCCGCGGGCTGCCCGGAAGCCTCTGAGATCTTGATCGCCCGCTTCAGATTTTCGACAGCGCCCAGATCATCTCCGGCCTGGATCTGCATGGCCGCGACATTATAGACTGCCGTCGCGTTGTTCGGCTGCAATTCGACCAGTTCCGCAAACCGTTTCGCAGCTGTCGCCTTGTCGCCGCGCTCCAGCGCGAGACCGGCAAGCTGCTCGATAAACGTTGCGCGCTTTTCAGCCGTTACAACGCCAGACCCGGAATTCAGCATGCCCTGAATACCCCGTTCGATCATGGCGCGGTCGTCGAGTTTCAGACCAATTTGCACGTGATACTGGCTGACAAGGTAGGCTTCATCGGGCTTCTTCACCTGCGCCTCGGCCGCGGCGAGGGCGGCCTGCGCCCCTGCGATATCGCCCGCATTGTAGGTTTCCTGAAGCTGTGCGAGCTCCTTTCGGAATTTGCGCGACATGTCGAATTGATATGGCGCCTCAGCCTCTGCCTCGGCTTCCTGTGCCGCCGCGACTGTCGCAGGCAGGGTTGCCGCGCCAAGGCCGCCAAGCGCGAGTGAGAAAGCAACTGCGATTCTTGACACCATATTCATATTGTAAACTCCCGTATTTCTTTCGAATTCAGCGGGCATGATGTTCACAGCCCTTACCCCCAAATATAGGGAGGTACGCTGAACACGCCTTGAACAATGAAACGCATGGACGCGCCGTCCGTTTCATTCCCAACAGGCATTTAGCCCGCAGGAGATCAGTCATCCAGCAAGAAAACGCGAATGCGGCCGTCGATGCGACCGTAAGACAACCTCTGGAGCTTGTCCGTGAACAGGTCGATCAGATGGCGGTGGGGTTCTATCAATCGCTCCCCAATGTCATCGCAGGCCTCGTTTTCCTCTTCCTCGCCTGGCTTGTCGGCAAGCTGGTGAAGCGCACCATCGCCTATCTGGCAAGGAAACGGGGGCGGCCGGACCTTGGCACACTCGTTGGCACGCTTGTACAGGGCATTTTCATGATCGCCGCACTGCTGACGGCGGCCGCGATCATCTTTCCAAGCGTCGCGCCAAGAGACGTGCTGGCCGGGCTGGGGGTCGGCTCCGTCGCCATTGGATTTGCGTTCAAGGACATATTGCAAAACCTGTTCGCCGGTCTGCTGATCCTGATCCGGCGTCCCTATGCCAGGGGGGACCAGATCGTGGTCGATAATTTCGAGGGCACGGTGGAGCATATCGAAAGCCGCGCAACGATGCTGCGCACCTATGACGGTCGGCGGGTCATCATCCCCAATAGCGACATTTACACCAAGGCGGTCGTCGTCAACACGGCGTTCGCCCAGCGCCGAGATCAATATGATGTCGGCATCGGCTATGGTGAGGATCCGTTGTCGGTCGCGGAGCTTTTCCGCGAAGCCGTTCGCGATGTGCCCGGCGTGCTGACCGACCCCCGCCCCGAATGCTATCCATGGGAACTGGCGCCAAGCACGTTCAATCTGCGCGTCCGCTGGTGGGTATTGTCGGAGCGTAGCGACCTGACCGCGACCCGTGCACGCGTGCTCACGGCGATCTTCAAGGCTTCTCTCGATAATGACATCGACCTGCCCTACCCGACGAGCGTGTCGCTGGTGAAGGGCGACCGGCTGGACGATGCCCTGCTGGAAGCAGGGGCCGCCGCCGACGCCAATGTCCAAAAGGGCCTGCCGAAACCGGCCGAAGAGATCGACAGGACCTGAGGCCGAGCCCGCCATCGGGGGGGCCTCACTGACACCGGCCGCGACCGCAGTGTCGGCTACACACGCGCAGGGGTTCACAACTTCACGCGCGCGGCGCGGTTTCGCCCTCCGCGCATCGCACAATTTATCGCGGATCGCACCGATCAATCCGCCTCCGCCAGCGCGGATGATGATGCATCGCATATCAGGGCCAGTGGACATCCCGAAAGCCGATTGGACCTAGCCAGGCACAGCAATTTGCCGCGAATGCCGCCGCAATGCCATAACGCGTCAGCCTGTTGGGGGAATTTTCGCTGCCACGCGATACCCAGTTCGATGGCACGCTGGTGGGCGGCCTGTCATCGCTTGATTATGATTCCGTGACAAGTTCCTGTTACGCCGCCAGCGACGATCGCGGTAATGATCGTCCAGGTTCGGGGGCGCCACGTTTCTATACGCTGGACGTCGGTATCAGTGCGGGCGGCATTGATAATGTCAAGGTGAAAGGGAAGCCCACGTTCCTGCAAGCCGATGGCACAGCCTTTGCCAATGGGACGGTCGACCCCGAAGGGTTGCGGCGCAGCGCATGCGGAACCTTCTTCTGGTCCAGCGAGGGCATCCGCCAGCGGGTCGCCGGGGTGGACACGCGCCGCGATCCTTTCATCAGGGAAGCCGCTGGGGATCGGAGCTTCATTCGTGAATTCGGCGTTCCTTCCTATTACGGCACGGCGCCCGATGACAGCGGTGTACGCACCAATTTCGGCTTTGAAAGCCTGGCCCTGTCCCCCCGACGGCAGCCGGGTGTCGACGCTGAATGAGAATGCGTTGATTCAGGATGGGCCGCCCGCGACGTTCGGAACAGACGGCGTCACCCGGCTTGGCGTTTACGACACGGCAACGGGCGCTGCCATCGGCGAATATGTCTATCTTGCCGACGCGCCAGCCGAACCCTCCAATCCGCCCACCGCCACGGCCTTCACGGGCAATGTCGAGATGATGTCATTTGACGACGACAGCTATCTTGTCATGGAACGCACTTCAGCGCGCCGATCCACCGCGCCCTGTTTGATGAGACCAGCATCCTCGTCGGCCTCGCAGAAGAAGTCCCCGCCCCGGCCGCGCTCGGCCTCCTCGGGCTCGGCATCCTCATGGTGGCCGCATGGCGCCGCAAAGCAGCCTGACCGCCCCCCCCGGCGGGACACTCCGCGGCCCACGCCCGTGACGGGACCTTACACGGGGCTGGCAGCACGTCTGTTAACTGCAGTCTCGGTTTGATAAGCATCGAGGAAAGCAATCAAGGAATAGCGGAATCCAGAGAATGCAATGCATATCAGGACGGCTGTCTTTCGCGTGAGAACTTAATAGATGCTGACTTCAGGTGGGATGTCGTGATCGCGCATTCCCGGATTAAACATCATCGGCATGACAAACTCCTCAGCATCGGAAGAAGCAAACGCTGACACCATATCGCCACCGTTCAGCGGTGCTTGAATTGAGTTCGAGTTAAAGCCGACCTCGGTCTCAATGTCGCTTCGCCGCAAAGTAGTACCGTCTGGAAGGTGAATTTCGTCGACACCGCGACCAGCCAATTGATCTTTTAAAGTAATGGAGTCGCCGCTGGTCGCAGTAGAAATGATTGAAACGAGAACATCGTCCGTTCCAGCAACCTGTGTAAGCTGAATTCCGTAAAAGCTATATTCAGCGTCGATACGCAACTGGTTGGACGACGCTACTTCCGCAACCTCCTCAATAGTGTCCGCCCCATCATGCAATTCGAACCGATAGATATCGTCGCCTCTTCCTCCGCTAAGCGTATCATTGCCACCACCTCCTTCGAGCACATCATCTAGGCTCAGCACTCATTGCGGTAGCCAGAAGATGACGGTTGCTGCGATGCAGATGGCGGACATGAAGGTGTGGGCGCAGCGGTCATAGCGGGTGTGGATGCGGCGCCAGTCCTTGAGTTTGCCGAACATGTTCTCGACCTTGTGGCGCTGGCGGTAGAGGGCGGTGTCGTGCGGGATAGGCACCTTGCGGTTGGTCTTTGACGGGATGCAGGCAGCGATGCCACGCTCGGCCAAGGCATGGCGGAACCAGTCGGCATCGTAGCCCCTATCCGCCAGCAACGCCTTGGCTCTGGGGAACGCATCGATCATCAGCGCGGCGCCCTTGTAGTCGCTCATCTGCCCTTCGCTGAGCAGCATGATCAACGGGCGGCCCTTACCGTCGCAGACCGCATGCAGCTTGGAGTTCAGCCCGCCTTTGGTGCGCCCGATACGTCTGGGTAGAGCCCCTTTTTCAAGAGGCTCGCCGCTGTCCGGTGCGCCTTCAGGTGGGTGGCGTCGATCATCAGCTGGTCGGGTTTCCCGCCCTTGGCGGCGAGTTCGGCGAAGATGCGGTTGAACACGCCCAGGCGGCTCCAGCGGATGAACCGGTTGTAGATCGTCTTGTGCGGGCCGTAGGCGGCCGGCGCATCGCGCCAGCGCAGCCCATTCCTGATCACGAAGATGATCCCGCTCACGATCCGCCGATCATCGACCCGTGGGATCCCATGCGACAGTGGGAAATAGGGCTCGATCCGGCCCATCTGCGCCTCGCTCAACAACCACAACTCGGACATCGGCAGAACCTCCTTGGTGCCGATGTTGAATCAACCGATTGCCTAAAGTGCAAGCGATTTAATGGGTCCTGAGCCTAGTTATGCCTTCATCCTGTGACGAACATCCAAGTAAAAATATAAAAAGAATTTTCATTGTAAACGTGTAGGAGGTTTTTATGTTGACTGAAAGCAAGAGTGCCTCCCGCCCTAAAATTTTAAGTTAACAGTATTTAGGCGCGCCCCATCAACCGCAACCCACCCAGCCGAATTGATATAGAATGCAGACATCCACGATTGGAAATTGTGATGTATGCTTTCTATAAATAGCATTCAATCATGAGGTAACGACCCGAAATATCTACATAATCGGATATTTTTGTGTGGACTCTCTCGCCTGTTGAATTTTTTATTTTGTTTGTGAAATTAACGACTTTTCCTTTGCCTCAGAAGCCAGGGATGATGAAAATTGGAGGCATCACCTCTTCACACACCTGGAAACGAATAACTTTCAAACTGCTGCCTTAACGTCGTTTTCTGAATTTTTCCCGTCGCCGTATGGGGAATTTCATCGACGAATTGCACGTCATCCGGCATCCACCATTTGGCGATGCGGCCCTCCAGATGCGCCAGCACGCTTTCCTTCGTCGGCGACGCACCCGGCTTTGCGACGATCACCAGCAGGGGCCGTTCGTCCCATTTGGGATGCGGCAGGCCGATCACCGCCGCCTCGGCGACACCTTCGGCTCCGACCGCTTCATTTTCCAGTTCGATGGAGGAAATCCATTCGCCGCCTGACTTGATCACGTCCTTGGCCCGGTCTGTGATCTGCATATATCCATGTTTGTCGATGGTCGCGACATCGCCGGTATCGAACCAGCCCTCGGCGTCCAGGATATGGCCGCCATCGCCGCCATAATATTCGCCGACGCACCATGGCCCCCGCACCATCAGATGGCCGAACGCCTCGCCGTCACGGGGCAGGTCCTCGCCCTCGTCATCGGTGATTTTCAACTCCACACCGAATACCGCGCGGCCCTGCTTGGTCTTGATGTCGAACTGCTCTTCCAGCGGCAGCTCCGCGGCCTCAGCCGATAGCGCGCCCAGCGTGCCGAGCGGCGACATTTCGGTCATGCCCCACGCATGGATCACATCGACGTCGTATTTGACCTTGAATTCCTTGATCATGCTGCGCGGCACGGCGCTGCCGCCAATGACCACCCGGTCCAGCTTGCCAAGGTCGGCCTTCTCCGCCTCCAGATGCTGCAGCATGCCCAGCCACACGGTCGGCACCGCCGCCGTGAAGGTCGTACCTTCCTTCATCAGCAGCTTGTGCAGCGTCGGCGCATCGAAATGCGGTCCGCCCATGACCATCTTCGCGCCCACCGCGGCGCAGCTATAAGGAAGGCCCCAGGCGTTCGCGTGGTACATCGGCACCACCGGCAGGATGACGTCTTCCGATCCGATGCCCATGGCATCCTTGCCCAGCCCGCCCAGCGTATGCAGCACGTTCGACCGGTGCGTATAAAGCACGCCCTTGGGATTGCCCGTCGTCCCGCTGGTATAGCACAGGCCCGAGGGTGTATTCTCGTCAACTTCCGCCCAGCGAAAATTGCCGTCGACGCCCGCCACCATCTCTTCATAGCAGACGAAGTCCACCGACGCGCCAGCCGGCATGTGCGCCCGGTCCGTCATCAGCACGAAATGCTCGACGCTGGTCAGCTGCGGCGCGATTTTCTCGACCATCTCAATGAACGTCAGGTCCAGGAACAGCACGCGGTCGGCTGCATGATTGATGATGTAGATGATCTGCTCTTCGAACAGGCGCGGGTTCACAGTATGCGCAACCGCGCCCATGCCGCTGACCCCGTACCAGCATTCTATGTGCCGGTGCGTATTCCATGCCAGCGTCGCTGCGCGGTCGCCCGGCTGCATGCCCATATTGGTCAGCGCCTGCGCAACGCGTTTCGACCGGTCGTGGACCTCGGCCCAGTTGGAACGGTGTTCCGTCCCCTCGCAAGTCAGCGACACGATTTCCCGTGTGCCGTGATTCAGTGCCGCATGATCGATCAGTTTCCAGACCAGCAGCGGCCAGTCCTGCATTCCGCCCAGCATATTCAACTCCCCGGTAAAATCCACATCTCCGGTGCTAGGCGATGGACCGCCCGCCGGTCAACGCGCGGAATCGACTGTGGCGGCGTGAAACGAGATCCCTTGACAAGCTGGAACATCGGTGGAACATTGATTGAACAAACAGGGGATTAATTATGTACCAGCTTGTTTCGATCGCCAGTGTCTCCGCACTCGCCCTGACGATTTTCGGTATTGCCGCCATGCTGTGGAACATGCGCACGCGGATCATCGACGCGTTTACGCCGGTGGCTTCGGTTCCGGCTTTTGGGACACAGGATGTATTGGTTCAGCGTCCGCAGTCCCGCCGCCTGACTCCGCCGTCTGCGTCTTGTCGCCCTGCGTTTCGTTTGCCAGCGCGTCCGGCCGTGCTTCGGATATCGGTGGCTCAGACACGGCTTCGCGCCGCTTAGCCCTCGCATAGGCGCGGATGCTGAACGGGATGGTCGCCGCATAGCCCAGCGAAATTATGGACAGCGTCATGAAGGGCGCCGACAGCAGCGCACCCAGAAGCATGGCAATTGCCACGAGGGCGAACAGCCTCAGCCCGCGCGGAATGTTCACCGATTTCCAGCTGTAGGTGGGCAGGTTCGATACCATCAGGAACGCCGACATCGCCGTGACAATGGCCGTAAAGCCAGCGCCGATCGCCGGATAATTTACATCGGTGGGCTCCAGCCAGTAGAACAGGAACATCGGCGACAGGGTCAGTCCTGCTCCCACCGGGGCAGGAACACCGGTCAGGAATCCGGCCTTTTTGTGCGGCTGGTCATCGACATCCAGCTGCGCATTGAAGCGGGCAAGCCTCAGCGCAGCGCACACCGCATGCGCCAGCGCCACGATCCAGCCAAATGCCGGTAATTCCTGCAGGATCCAGAAATAGATGATGAGAGCGGGCGCAACGCCAAAGGCGGCGTTATCGGACAGCGAATCAAGCTCCGCGCCGAATCGCGTCGACCCTTTCAGCATGCGGGCGATGCGGCCATCCATGACGTCCAGCACACCCGCCAGGAAGATCGCCAGCAACGCCTTTTCAAACTCGCCAGTGATCGCGAATCGGACTGCCGTCAGCCCCGAACATAGTGCCGCAAGCGTAATCGCATTGGGGATCAACGCGCGGATCGGCAGCACACGCGTCACGGTGCGCAGGCCGCGCGTCTCCTCATCGGCCCTGTCGACCTTCAATTGACGATGCCAACGGGCGCTGTGCCGCCTTTCGTCGCCAGAACGGTTTCACCGGCCACCGCGCGCTGGCCAACGGCGACCGCGGGGGCATATCCCTCCGGCAGGAAGACATCGACGCGGCTTCCGAAACGAATAAGTCCAATACGTTCGCCAACGCCAACGCCCTGTCCTTCACGGACGAACTTGACGATCCGGCGCGCCACCAGCCCGGCAATCTGCGTCATCCCGACACGCGTGCCGTCATCCTTCTCGATCACGAAATACTGCCGCTCATTGTCTTCAGAGGCCTTGTCCATCTCGGCGTTCACGAATTTGCCGGGCACATAGACGATGCGGCTGATCTTGCCCGCGACTGGCGCGCGGTTCACATGCACGTCGAACACATTCATGAAGACGCTGACCCTGGTATAGCTCGCCTGCTCCAACAGGCCATTCGCGGCCAGTTGCCGCGGCGCAGGCACTGTGACGATGTGCGAGATCATCCCGTCGGCTGGCGATACGATCAGATCGTCGCCGATCGGGGTGACGCGCTTGGGATCGCGAAAAAATGCCCAGACCCAGACAGTGACGCCTGCCATCAGCCAGCCGAGAATTTCCCAGTCGACAATGAACCAGAGTGCCAGCGTAATAGCCGCCGCGATGATGACGAACTTCGTACCTTCGGGGTGCATTTTGGGAAATTCGTATTTCGCCGACTGCAGATCGCTTTCCGGTGGTACGTCGGCCACGATATCGCCCTCAAGCGGCGCGGCCGCCGCGGCAGGTGGGGGCGACTTAGCCGCCTTGACCTTCGGCGTCTTTGGCGCCGCGGCACCGGACACGCCGCTCGCATCGGCCACAGATTTCGCGGAGGTGTCCGCCTTCGGTTCTTTAGGGGGTGTTTCGTCTACCATGCGCCTGTCATAGCAGGGGAGGACAGTGCGCGGCAATCTCCCTCGCCACATCATGCGCTTTTCCTGCGTATTATATGTCGCAGACGTTGATTCCTGACTGCCCCCGGCATAGGGCGGAGCGAAACTCACACAAATTCGAACAGGAGCCTCCTCCCCATGGCGAAGATCAAGGTCAAAAACCCTATCGTCGAACTCGACGGCGACGAGATGACCCGGATCATTTGGCAATGGATTCGGGAGCGTCTGATCCTTCCCTATCTCGACGTCGACCTGAAATATTACGATCTTTCCATTGAGAAACGCGACGAAACCGATGACAGGATCACGGTCGACGCGGCGAACGCGATCCGCGAACACGGCGTCGGCGTCAAATGTGCCACGATTACGCCTGATGAGGATCGCGTCGAGGAATTCGGCCTGAAGAAAATGTGGAAGTCGCCCAATGGGACGATCCGCAACATTCTGGGCGGTGTCGTCTTTCGCGAGCCTATCGTCATCAAGTCCGTCCCGCGCCTCGTGCCCGGCTGGACCGATCCGATTGTCATCGGTCGTCACGCGTTTGGCGACCAGTACCGCGCGACGGACATGTATATTCCCGGGCCGGGCAAGCTCACCATGACATTCGATGGCGAGGACGGCGAAAGCTTCACGCACGAGATTTTCCAGTTCCCGTCGGCGGGCGTCGCCATGGGCATGTACAATCTCGACGATTCAATCCGCGATTTCGCGCGCGCCTGTCTGAACTACGGCCTGATGCGGAAATGGCCGGTATATCTGTCGACGAAAAACACCATCATGAAAACCTATGATGGCCGCTTCAAGGATCTGTTCGAGGAAATTTACCAAAAGGATTTCAAGGCGCAGTTTGAAAAAGCCGGCATCCATTACGAACACCGCCTGATTGACGACATGGTCGCGGCGGCAATGAAATGGAGCGGCAAATTCGTCTGGGCCTGCAAGAACTATGACGGCGATGTGCAGTCCGATACGGTTGCACAGGGCTTCGGTTCGCTTGGCCTGATGACGTCCGTCCTGATGACCCCCGATGGCAACACGGTCGAGGCAGAAGCGGCGCACGGCACCGTGACGCGTCATTATCGCATGCACGAGCAGGGCAAGGCGACGTCCACGAACCCGATTGCCTCCATCTTCGCATGGACCGGCGGCCTCAAGCATCGGGGCAAGATCGATGAGACGCCGGACGTCACGAAATTCGCGGAGACGCTGGAGCGGGTCTGTGTCGAAACCGTCGAAGGCGGCGAGATGACCAAGGATCTCGCGATCCTGATTGGTCCGGAACAGAACTGGCTGACGACCGAGCAATTCTTCGAGGCCATCGTCCGCAATCTTGAAAAGGCGATGTCCTGACGGGTGGACCTGGCCAGGCCCGCGTCGCTCAACAGGCTGGCGCTGCAAGGTTCCAAAGCACCGGACTGGCCATGGGCGCCGCAGCGCCGCCCTCAGCGGATATCTGTGCCTTCGAAATTGACCGGTGAAACGCAATCATCGGCCTGCCGAAGCCGGGCATCGCAAAGGATACGCAGCTTCGGCGGGCCGAGCGCAGCACTATTCTTTAGGGGAAGCCGGGGCGTCCGCCATCAGCATGGTCATCATCTCCATGCCGGCATCTCCAAACCACTGACCACCGCTACCGGTCAGCAGCACAATGCCAACGTCCTGCTGCGGCGCGAAGGCGTAGAATGAGGCAAAGCCATCGGCGTCACCATCATGCAGATAGATTTTGCCAGCCGGATGACCGACCTCGATGATCCCGGTGCCGAACCGTACATTTTCGGCTGGACCGGTCGCGGTGACTTCCGACAGCACAAGATCCGAAGCCGCCGCCTTGTCTGCATGGTTGCGATAGGCCTCAAGCTGTTTGACCTGTAATTTGGCAAGGTCGCGTGCCGACGCGTACACCGCGCTTGCCGGCGTTCCCATGCCCATCACCGATGCCTGGGTCGCAACCTGCTTATCGTTTTTTCGATAGGGCGTTGCCAGACGGTTCTCCTGATCCCCGCTAAGGACGACGCCTGTGTCCTGCATGCCATATCGCGCAGCGACACGGTTCTGAAGCAGGGCCGCATATGGCTGACCGGAAACCACCTCGTCGACCAGGCCGACAATGGCATAGCCGCAATTGGAATAGCTGAATTCAGAAGGTGCCCCGTCCGGCGCCGGCAGTTTTCTAATGTCGCTAATCAACGCGTCACGCGAATATCCATCAAACCACGGTTCGCCGTCGACACGCTTGGCGTATAGGGAACATGCCTCGTTCGGAATATCGGCGTGGTGATGCAAAAGCTTCGCCATGGTCAGACCGGCAAGTCCCTCACCCCCATCACGGCCCAGCACGGGCGCCAGATAGGTCGTCAGGGGGGCGTCGAGGTCGATCAGGCCATCACGACGGAGGCTGTTGGTGATAACACCCGTCAGCAGCTTCGAGAGGGACGCGATCTGATAAATGGTATTCTCGTCCACAGGCGCATCCTGGCCTCGCCTTTTGGCACCATAAGATAGATATTCGATGTTTCCGCCGGGGCGGACGACCGCAACGGACAATGAGGGAATATTCTCGTCGCGGACCAAGGTGGCAAGGCGGCTGTCCATGGATTGGAGTAACTCATCAGACGCCTGTTCCATCTGTCCCTCATTGCTTGCATCGACCGCTTCCACAGCATCGGGCTGAGCGGCGCAAGCCGCTGTCATGGCAAATATCACGGCTGCCGAACTTAATTGAAAAACCTTCATAAACACTGCTCCTTCTGACGCGGTGTATTGCATGCGCAATACAGTTTCACAAGGGCATGTTTTTCCCTCGTTCCTGGTTCCGCATCTGCGCCGACGACACCGCAGCCGGCTTAAGTCCGGTGACCGCTCGCCCGCGGGGTTCCCGATCACCACGCGCCTTGTGAAAACATCGCGACGCAAACCGTGTGCGATGCCGCGTTAACGGCATATTGTTTTGGCCAGATACCCGGCCTTGTCCCGGATTCCCGGCGGGTCACGAAAAGAAAACGCCTGACGCCCGGAGCGCGTTGCGCCTATACCCTCCCAATGGCAGCCGATTCCCTAGATTCCGCAGGCTTCCGCGATGCGCTCGTTATCCTGGGTGCCGCGGGGCTGGTGATCCCCGCCTTTGCGCGCGCGAAGGTCAATCCTGTTATCGGCTTCATTCTCGTCGGGCTGCTGCTTGGCCCGTCCGGGCTTGGCCAGCTGGAACCATATTTCGACCCTCTGCGATATTTCACGATTTCAGACCGGGACGTCATTGCGCCCTTTGCCGAATTCGGGATCATCCTGCTGCTGTTCGGCATAGGCCTTGAGCTAAGCCTGAAGCGCCTGTGGGAGCTTCGGAAACTTGTGTTTCTGCTGGGCACGGCAGAGGTCATCGTGGGCGCCGGGGTGATTGGCATGACGCTGCGCCTGCTCGGCTATGACATTATTCCCGCGGTGACGCTGGGCCTTGCGCTGGCGCTGTCCTCGACCGCGCTGGTGCTGCCGATGACCGGCACGAAAAGCCCTGTCGGCCGTGCGGCCTTCTCCATGCTGCTGTTCGAGGATGTCGCCCTCGTGCCGATTGTGTTCGGCATCGGCATCCTAAGTCCGGCGATGAGCGGCAATGCCGTCGGGGGCCTGATGTCCGCGGTCATCACCGGCGGCGTGACCGTTGCCGTCATCTGGATCGCCGGACGTTTCATCCTGCCGCGGCTATTTCACCAGGCGGCACTCACCAAGCGCCCGGAACTGTTCCTCGCCGCGACGCTTGTCGTGGTCATGGCTGCCAGCCTGGCGACCAGCGTAACGGGTATCGGCGCCATCATGGGCGCGCTGGTGGCAGGGCTTATTATCGCCGAGACCGAATATCGAGAGCAGGTTGAAGTGCTGATGGAGCCATTCAAGAATCTGGCTCTGGGCATCTTTCTCATCACCATCGGCATGAGCGTGTCGTTTGACTTTGCGTGGACGGACTGGCTCCTTATCCTTGCCGCCGTCGTCCTGATTATCGCACTAAAGGCGCTGGTGACCGGGTCTCTCCTGCGCCTTGGCGGCGCGCCGAAGGGCGTCGCGGCAAACACGGGCATCCTGATGGCGTCACCATCGGAAACGACCTTGATTGTGCTTGCCGCCATTGCGGCGGCTGAGATCATCGACGCCGAAACGGCGGCGTTCTGGCAGATCGTCACCGCGATCGGACTGACCGCGACGCCGTTTCTGGCGCGTCTGGGCCGCGACACGGAAAAACAGCTTAGAAACGATGAGGATGTGACGCCAAGCGTTCTTGCATCGGACCCGGACCACCCCCGGACGATCATCGCCGGCTATGGCCGGGTGGGCACTCTGATCGCGGAGATGCTGACGATTCACGAGCAGGACTTCGCCGTCGTCGACGCGAATATTGAAATCGTGCGCAATGCCCGGTCCAAGGGCATCAAGACGGTGTTCGGCGACCTCGAACAGCATGAAATCCTTGAAATGATGGGCCTTGATACCGCCCGCGCGCTGGTGCTGACCATGGACGACCCGGTTCAGGTGGTGAAAACGACGCGCGCCGTTCGCGCCGAATATCCGGACCTCTGCATTGTGGCGCGTGCCCGCGATAGTGCGCACGCCGCGGAACTTTACCGTGCCGGTGCGACCGATGCCGTACCAGAAACACTCGAAAGCTCCTTGCAGCTGGCAGAGGCGGTGCTGGTCGACATTGGCCGTCCGATGGGCCCGGTTATCGCCAGCATCCACGATATTCGGGAGCGGGAGCGGGAGCGGATCAAGGCGCTTGTTCCGGGCATGGAAAAGCACCCGTTAAAGGCCGCCAGCCGGATCAGCACCGTTGCGGGCGCGCCAGCGGACGACAGAAATCAGGCTTAGCGATTCATCATTTGACATCTGCACACAAATAATTTCATAACACAGTATATATCACGTTATGGAATTACTTATGCCGACCACTGACCTTCTTCGTGACAATGAGTATCTGTTCCTTGGCAGCCGCCTGAAACGGCTTGCTGAACGTATGCAGGCTGATGTTGTCAGGATCGCCGAGGCTGCGGGACTGCCCCTACAGCCCAGCCAGTACCCTGTCCTCGCGGCAATCGACCGCCACGGGCCGCAGACGGTCGGTACCTTGTCGGCCGCGCTGGGGCTAAGTCAGCCAGCGATCACCCGCATCGTGTCAAAGCTGGTCAAGATGGACGTCCTGAAGCGCGAACGCGGCGCCGACCGGCGGCAGGTCACGGTCTCACTCACCGCCGACGGCGAAAAAATGCTGGAGCAGTCGAAACTTGCGGTCTGGCCGCCCATTGAGCAGGCCGTGCGTGTCCTTCTGGATGATCTGCCCGGCGCGTTTTTAACCGACATCAGGTCGATTGAGGACCGACTGACGGAAAAATCGCTTGAGCTCCGCTCACGCGAGATTGCGTTTCACGGCCTTTCGGTCCGCGCCTATGACGCGGCTAATGCACGTCTTTTCCGCGAGATCAACGCGGAATGGATCAGGGACATGTACTCGCTGGAACAGCCGGACCAGGATGTTCTGGACGATCCGGATGGGAAAATCATAGATCCGGGCGGTGACATCCTGTTCGCGGAGGCGGAGGGGCTTGGCATTATCGGCACCTGCGCGCTGCGGAAGACGGGAGAAGACCAGTATGAACTGACGAAAATGGGCGTGCTGCAGAAGGCACGCGGGCGAAAGGCTGGCGAGTTTCTCCTGAAGGCCGCCATCGAGCGCGCGCGGGATATGGGCGCGCAGCGATTATACCTGCTGACCAACAAAAAATCAGCCGCCGCCATCCACCTCTACGAGAAGTTCGGGTTCCGGCACGATACCGAAATTATGGAGGAATTCGGCAAAACCTATCAGCGCTGCGATGTCGCCATGCTCTATTGCGGCGACCTTGCGGAGACCGCCGACGAAAACAGCTGAGCTAGGACGCCAGCGCCTCGCGTATCGCGGTCAGCGCGGCGCCCGCTTTGGCACCGTCAGGGCCGCCGCCCTGCGCCATGTCGGCGCGCCCGCCGCCGCCCTTGCCGCCCAGAACCCCGACCGCTTTACGCAGCAGCGTCACGGCGTCGATCTCATTTTTCAAATCGTCCGTCACCCCAACGGCAATGCTCGCACGGCCTTCGTTGACCGCAACAATCGCCGCCACGCCGGACCCAAGCTTTGCCTTCATGTCGTCGATGGTGCCGCGCAGGCTTTTCGGGTCCAGGCCCTCTACCGCCTGCCCCAGGAATTTCGTCCTGCCAAGCGTTTCAATATCCGGACCAGCCGCAGCGCCGCCAGTGCCTGCCCCGCCGCCAAGCGCCAGCGCCTTCTTCGCCTCGGCCAGTTCCTTCTCCAGCCTTTTGCGTTCATCGACCAGCGCGGCAATGCGGGCCGGAACATCGGCAGGCGCGGCTTTCAACGTCCCTGCGGCCTCGACCAGCCGGTCTTCCTGCCTCTGCAAATACAGCCGTGCCGCCTCACCCGTCAGCGCTTCGATGCGGCGCACGCCAGACGATACGGCGCTTTCGCCGATGATCTTGAACAGGCCAATATCACCCAGTGCATTCACATGGGTGCCGCCGCACAGTTCGACCGAATAGTCCATCGCATCGCTCTTCCCCATGGAAAGCACGCGGACTTCATCGCCATATTTCTCACCGAACAGCGCCATCGCGCCTGCTTCAATGGCATCGTCGGGCGTCATCAAACGCGTCAACACGGTGTCATTGCCGCGAATCTGTGCATTCACATCGGCTTCGATGGCCGCAATGTCTTCCGGCGTCAGCGCATGGGAGTGGCTGAAATCAAACCGCAGGCGCTCCTCGGCGACCAGCGAGCCCTTTTGCGTTACATGTTCGCCCAGCGCCCGTCGCAGCGCGGCATGCATCAGGTGCGTCGCGCTGTGATTGGCGCGAATACGTGTGCGGCGTTCAGCGTCGACGGAAAGATGCGCGGTATCGCCCTTCGTCAGCGTACCTTCGGTCACCTTCGCATGGTGGACATGCAGGCGGCCAAGCGGCTTTGACGTGGCCGACACGATTGCCGAGGCGGTATCCTGGACGGTGATCGTACCGCTATCGCCAGTCTGCCCGCCGCTTTCGCCGTAAAAGGGCGTCTGGTTTGTCAGGATCATGACGTCTTCACCAGCGGACGCCTGCTCGATTTCAGCGCCGTCCCTTACCAGCGCAATGATCACGCCGTCGCTTTCGTCAGCAGCATAGCCGGTGAATTCCGTCCCGCCGTCGCGTTCGGCGATGTCGAACCACAGCGTTTCGTCCGCTGCGCTGCCGCTGCCCGACCATGCGGCCCGTGCCGCCGCCTTCTGCTCGGCCATGGCGGCATCGAAACCGCTACGGTCAACGCTCACGCCCTTCGTCTTCAGCGCATCCTCAGTCAGGTCGTATGGAAAACCGAACGTGTCATAGAGCTTAAATGCGACGCCGCCGTCCAGAGTATCACCCTCGCCCAGATCGCCTGCCTGCTCGTCCAGCAGTTTCAGGCCGCGGTCGAGCGTCTGGCGAAAGCGAACCTCTTCCTGATGCAGCGTCTGCTCGATCAGCGCCTGTGCCCGCACCAGTTCAGGGTAGGCCGCACCCATCTGACCTGAAAGAACCGGTACAAGTCGATGTAGAATAGGGTCTTTCGCGCCCGCAATATGGGCGTGCCGAATGGCCCGGCGCAGAATGCGGCGCAGCACATAGCCGCGCCCCTCATTGGCGGGCAGAACGCCGTCCGCAATCAAAAATCCTCCCGCGCGCACATGGTCGGCAATCACGCGCAGCGACGTCTTGAACTCTCCTTCGCGCGGCGTATGCGCCAGTTCGGATGCGGCCTCGGTCAGCGCACGGAACAGATCGATTTCGAAATTGTCATGCGTGCCCTGCATGACGGCGACGGCGCGCTCCAGTCCCATGCCGGTATCGATGGAGGGGCGTGGCAGATCGCTGCGGCTGCCATCCTCGCCCTGGTCATATTGCATGAAGACCAGGTTCCAGATCTCGACGAACCGGTCGCCATCCTCGTCGGGCGAACCCGGGGGACCACCGGGAATATGGTCGCCATGATCGTAAAACAGCTCGCTGCACGGACCGCACGGACCGGTGTCGCCCATGGACCAGAAATTGTCAGCGCCCGCGATGCGGATGATGCGGTCCTCTGGCAGGCCGCTGATCTTGCGCCACAGGTCGAACGCCTCGTCATCCGTATGATAGACCGTCGCCGTCAGGCGCGCGGGGTCGATCCCCCATATCTTCGTGATCAGGGTCCAGGCATGCTCGATCGCCTGGTCCTTGAAATAGTCGCCAAAGGAAAAATTCCCCAGCATTTCAAAGAAGGTGTGATGCCGCGCGGTAAAACCGACATTCTCAAGGTCATTGTGCTTGCCGCCTGCCCGCACGCATTTCTGCGCCGACGTCGCCGTCGTGTAATCGCGGCTTTCGCGGCCTGTGAAGACGTTCTTGAACGGCACCATGCCGGCATTGACGAACATCAGCGTAGGATCGTTCTGCGGCACCAGCGGCGATGAGGGAACGGGCGCATGCCCCTCGCCCTTGAAGAAGTCTAGGAAGCTGGCGCGAATATCATTGGTCGAGGTCATGCGCGGGGACATAATGGGGAGTGGCGCGCGTGGGAAGCTACCGCGTCGATAAAGCCTTCAGCTACCCCGTGATCGCCTGATCCATCAGCCGGTCGATCTCGGCCTTGTCGTCCGGCAGTCCCGCCGCCAGCCACAGCGTCTGAAACCGCTGCAGGGCAGCGCTGACCGCAGGTCCGGGTGCCAGACCGCGTGCGATGATATGGCGCCCCGAAATCGGCAATGGCGGCCGCTCCCAGTCGGACAGAATGGCAAGCGGTGCGGCGACGTCTTCCTCCGTCAACAACAGCAGGTCCGTTGCGATCCTGCTGCCATGCACGAACGCCAGCGCGCGCGGATCTGTCGGGACCGCCGCCAGCCGCGCTGCGGCGGCAACCAGATGCAGGCGCTGGGTCTTTGACAGTCGCAACCGCTGCGCGACGTCCTCGGCAATCGCGACATCCGCCGGCAGCAGCGCCGCCAGCCGCCGCAACGGGTCTGGCGCGATGCCGAAGTGCTTTTCGCGCGCGATGACCCGGCGCATGGCGGCGACGCCCGCTTCCTCGATCTCCGGCAATACCGGCCGCCAGATGCCATGTTCGACCATCGCCGCGAAGGTGTCGGCAGGGTCGGACAGCGCTGCCGTCTTCAGCAGCTCCGCTGCGATCCGCTCCCGCGACAATGTCATCAGATCATTTGCACGGGCCGCGCAGGCCGCCAGCCCCTCGGCATCGGGCGCGCCGCGTGCAAAACGGGCGTGAAAGCGAAAGAAGCGGAGGATGCGCAGATGGTCCTCGGCAATGCGTGTCAGCGGATCGCCGATGAACCGCACCCGTCTCGCCTCAAGATCGTCAAGCCCGCCGAAAAAGTCGGTGATCTCACCTTCGGGCAGCGTGGCGTTCAGCGCATTGATCGTAAAATCGCGCCGCGCAGCGTCCTCTTTCCAGTCATCGGTATATGCGATGTCGGCATGGCGGCCATCGGTAGCCACGTCCCGCCGCAGCGTCGTGACTTCCGCCACCAGTCCATGGGACACTGCGGTGACGGTGCCATGCTTCAGACCGGTCGGTACGGCCTTCAGCCCATGCGCCTCCAGCCGCGCAATCACCTCCTCCGGCGTGAAACTTGTCGCAAGATCAATGTCGCTGACCGGAAGCCCAAGACGCGCATCGCGAACCGCCCCCCCGACCAGCCTTGTCCGGCCCGACGCCGTATCGAGCGCCGTCATCAGCGCCTTTCCGCCCGCGCTACCAAGCCAGTCCTGCTTCGGCAGCACTGTCATTTCAGCGCCGCCAATATGCGCGCAAAATTGACGATAATCCCGGCCGTTGCGCCCCAGACGTTCTGCGGGCCCCAGTCGACGCGGTAATATTGCCGCATCACACCGCCCCATTCCGCCTCGTCGGCGATATGAAACTGGCCGTCCAGCGCGCGGTTCAGGGGCAGCTCGAAAATGTCGCTGACCTCCGCTTCATTCGCAAGCAGACGCTGACCAGGGCTTATGATGCCGACAATGGGCGTGATGCGATAGCCGGTGCCCGTCGCATATTCATCCAGCTCTCCGATAACCTCGACCGCATCGCGGCTGAGCGCGACCTCTTCCTCCGCCTCGCGAAGCGCGGCTTCGACAGCCGTCTCCCCTGGATCCGTGCGTCCACCCGGAAAGGCGACCTGCCCCGCATGCCGCTTCATCCGCGCATTCCGCACGGTCATCAACAGGGTGGGCTCGTCATCATGCGCGATGATCGGGATCAGCACAGAGGCGGGCTTCAGCCCCTCCAGCTGCTGGCCGTAATCATCGGCGGTCAGGTTCGCGTCAAGGCTGCCGGGCCGGTAGCCCGCCAGGCGTTTTCGGATCTCGTCCGGAGGAATCATCCGCCGGCGTCAACCAGCGGGATGAAATCAGCGCCAAGTCGCAGGCCCACGCGGCCGTGCTCCTCCACCGCCATCTCCGCCAGCCTGTACCACGGCCCGCGCGCGATCCGCGCGTCCAAGCCGCTGCGCACACGGACATATGGTTTGCCATCGCGCAGATATAGTGGATGATCGTCACCGACCGCGACGAAATCGCCCGTATTCAGCCGGAACACCAGCTGGTCGCCATCAATCGCCGCCTCCACCGCCTGAAAGGGCGCGTCCTCGACGTCGATGGACAGCTTTTCGGCGGGCGTCACCAGCACATAGGCATCACCATCCCGGCGCAATATGGTGCTGAACAGTTTCACCAGCCGTTTGCGCCGAATCTCTCTCCCCTGATGATACCAGGTCCCGTCGGCGGCGATGCGCATCTCGCTGTCGGCCTCGTGCTCCGGGTTCCAGCTGTCGACAGGGGGCAATTTTTCTTCGCTCATCAGGCGTGCCACTTCGGCCAGCGACAATGGCGTACCGGTATCGGGGGCGGTAAGGGCTTGATCTTCAGTCATGCGTATCCTTCCTTAGAGGACCGTGGCATCCGGCGGCAATCCGATTGAAGGGAATCAGCGTACCCATGAACCAGCCCAACCCCGCGCCTGTTGCCGCAGAGGCTGTTGCACGCCTCGACGCACTTGCGATTCGCTTCGGTGAGGCGCGAGAGGAAATATCGAGAAGCATTATCGGCCAGCCCGAGATTATCGAACAGGTCATCGTCACGATACTCGCGGGCGGCCACGCGCTTCTGGTGGGCCTTCCCGGCCTTGCGAAGACCCGGCTTGTGAAGACGGTCGGCACTGTCCTTGGCCTCGGCACGTCGCGCGTGCAATTCACGCCCGACCTCGTCCCCAGCGACATATTGGGCGCGGAGGTGCTTGAGACCGGCAAGGACGGCAGCCGTGCCTTCCGATTCGTGAAAGGCCCCATTTTCGCGCAGCTGCTGATGGCCGACGAGATCAACCGCGCCAGTCCGCGCACGCAGTCTGCCCTGCTGGAGGCAATGCAGGAACGTCAGGTCACCGCTGCGGGCGAGGCGCGCATGCTTCCCGCGCCCTTCCACGTGCTCGCGACCCAGAATCCGATAGAACAGGACGGCACCTATCCACTGCCGGAAGCGCAGCTCGACCGCTTTCTGATGCAGGTGAATGTCGATTTTCCATCCGAGGCCGACGAACGCGACATGCTGCTGATGACGACCGGCGCAGAGGATGCGGCCCCGAAACCCGTCCTGCGCGCTGAAGAGCTCATGGAAGCGCAGACGCTTCTCACGCACATGCCGCTCTCCGAGGACGTGCTGGATGCGATCCTGACCACGGTGCGCGGCCTGCGTCCGGCGGCGGGGAATGATGTCCCGCTCAGCTGGGGGCCAGGCCCGCGCGCCGGACAGGCCCTGATCCTCGCCGCCCGGGCCCGCGCCTTTCTGCACGGGCGCAGCGCGCCTTTGCTGGAGGATGTACACGCGCTTCTTGCGCCCGTGCTGCGCCACCGCATGGCGCTCGATTATGCCGCCCGCGCCGATGGCAGGACGATCGAGGCCGTCATCGCGGACGCCGCCGCCAGACTATAAGGGGCCGCGCCGTGAGTGTTTCCGCATGACCGCCCTTCTGACCGAAGCGGAAAGACTGGCGGCGGCCCTTGGCCCGCTCAGCCTGTCGCATGTCCATCGCCGCATCATGGCCGAGGGCGGGCAGCACCCTCGCCGCCGCGCCGGGTCCGGTACGGAATTCTGGCAATATCGGCCGCTTGCCCCCGGTGAAGCGCGCGGCCGCGTCGACTGGCGCCGTTCCGCCCGCAGTGACGATCTGTTCGTGCGCGAACGGGAGCGTGAAGAGCCTGGGCGCCTGCTGCTGTTCGCCGATGGCTCAGGCTCCATGCGCTTCCGCTCATCGGAGGCCCTGGCAGAAAAGGGAGAGGCCGCGACACTGCTCCTCACCGCCCTTGCCATGGCCGCGCGTCAAGGGGATGAGCATGTTCGGGTCGCGGGCCGCCCGGACGCCCGCGCCCTGCCCGATCTCCATGCCGCCCTTCTGACCTCGGTGTTCTCGGTGCCCGAAACCGGGGCCTTGCGCGCGGGCGACACGATAATCTGGGCCAGCGATTTTCTGGATAGCGACGACCTGGCGACAGTAACGGCGCTCGCACGGCGCGGCGTTACCGGTGTCATGCTGCATATCGCCGACCCGGTGGAGGCGGATTTTCCCTTTTCCGGCCATGTCCGCTTCACGCGGGCCGAAATTGGCGATCCGGAAGCGGATATCGGCCGCGCCGAGGCGCTTTCCGATACCTATGCGAAGGCCTGGCAGGAGCATCAGGACCGCCTCGGGACAATGGCTGCCGATAATGGCTGGGCCCTCATCCGTCACCGGACCGATGCGGACCCCGCCGTGACGCTATCCGCGATTGCGCGCCATCTGATGAGCGAGGCGGGCTGATGGGCGGTTTCAGTTTCGCCGCGCCGCTGCTGCTTGCGGGGCTGATCGCCCTGCCGCTCATCTGGTTCCTGCTCAGGCAATCCCCGCCGCCCCCCCGGGCTGTGCGGCTGCCGACCCTGAAACTGATCGCTGCGGCGGAAATTCCGCCGCCGCAGGCCGCGCGCCCACCATGGTGGCTGCTGTTCCTGCGCCTCTTTCTCATTGCCCTCATCATTGGCGCCCTTGCCGGACCACGCTGGCAGCAGCCTCTGACAGGGCCGCAGCCGACACGCCTCACGATCATCATCGACAATGGCTGGGCCGCGACGCGCTGGCCCGAAATGATGGCTGCGGCAAAGGACCGGGTCGAGGCGCTGACGGCTGCGGGCACCCGTTTCGCCATCCTGACGACGGCAGCGCGGCGCGCCGACGATCCACAGGCCGCACGCTTCGTCGATGCGGATACGGCGCTCAGCATGTTGGGCGGGCTGAAACCGCAGCCATGGAATGTCGATCGTGCCAAAGCCGCGGAGGCGGTCGCGACAGGCAGCGACGTTCTCTGGCTCAGCGATGGCGTCGAAAGCGCCGGGGCGGCGACGCTCAGAGCCAAGATAGGCAATGCCGAGATCATGACCTTCCCGGCGCGGGAGCCGGTGTTTCGCGCCGGTGGCCGCACGATTGCGGGCTATGCCGCCACGCTCGCCCGGCCTGCGGATGGCCCCGAGGAAAGGCGCGTTGAGATCCTGGCGAGCGGCGGCGAGGTTCTTGCCAGTGACACGGCGCTGTTCGGCGGGCGAGCCACCGTTGTCCGCATCGCTGTGCCCGCGGCACGGCGCGGCGCGATCGATCGCGTACGCGCAGGGTCCGGACCGGCATCGCTGATGCTGGTCGATGGCAGCGGCGGGCGCCCCCGCATTGCCCTGGTCGATAGCGGCGGCGATGCCCCTCCGCTCGAGTCCGGTGAATTTTACATAAGGCGCGCGCTGGAACCGCATGCCGAGCTTTCCATGCTCAGCCTCGTGGACGCGGCGGCAAGCGACGCGAATCTCTTCCTCCTGCCTGATGTGGCGGCAACGGCGGAGGCGGCGGCCGCACTGCTCGAACGGGTTCGGGACGGCGCTGTCGCGATCAGTTTCGCAGGCCCCCGGCTTGCGGAAAATGGCTCCGCCCTGTCACCCGTCGACCTGCGCAGGGGCGCGCGTGCGTTTGGCGGGGTGATGTCATGGCAGGAACCGCAGGTCGTTGGCAGCTTCACTGCGGGCACACCGCTAGCGGGACTGCCGCGTCCCGATGATGCGACCGTCTCGAAACAGCTGCTGGCGCGCAGCAATGACCCCGATGTGCAGCTATGGGCCACACTGACCGACGGCACGCCGCTGGTCAGTGCCCGCCGTCAGGGGGCGGGTCTCCTCATCCTGATCCATACCAGCGCGGACCCCAGCTGGTCCGACCTGCCGCTGTCGGGCCTGTTCGAAGGGATGCTGGTACGCCTGCTGCCCCTGGCGGACAATGCCGATGCGCTCGATATATCTGCCGGCGCACCGTGGCGACTGGACCGCGCGCTCACGTTCGAAGGCCGCCTCGCGCCGCCGGACAACCCCGCCGAGATCGCCGCCGACGCGTGGAGCGATGCGATTGCCGGTCCGGAAACACCGCCTGGCATCTACGCCAGCGGCGACGCCCGCCGCGCGCTGAACCTGACGACGCTGACCGGCCCTGCTTTCGCCTTCGCGCCGCTGGCGACGGACGGCCTCAGGCCTGCGGAAACCAGCGCGCCGCCAATAGATCTTGGTCGGTGGCTGTTGCTGGCGGCGGCGCTGCTGTTCGCCGTGGACGTGATCGTCACGCTTATTCTGCGCGGCGCGATCAGCTTGCCGGCCGCGCGTCTCACATCGCCCGCAGCCGCGGTCACCATGGCGCTGATATTCGCCTTCCCCCTTGCCGCTCAGGAGGCGGATGGCCGCCTGCAACTCGGCTATATCGGCGGCACCGCACAGGATGCGGAAATCGCGCGGGGACTACAGGCTCTCAGCAGGGAACTTGGCCGCCGCACCGCCGTCGACCCCGGCATACCCGCGCGGGTCTCACCGGGTGATAAGGGTCTTGGCCGCTATCCCATCATCTACTGGCCAGCCGTCGCGCGCCAGAGCATGAACCGGGCGGAAGCCGCCAACATACGCGCCTACCTGTCACGCGGCGGCATGATCCTGTTCGATTTCGGACAGCCGCTTGGCAATGGCAGCGGCGCGCGGCGCCTGCTGGCACCGCTCGGCCTTCCGTCTTTGCAGGAGGTGACCCGCGACCATGTGCTGTTCCGCAGCTATTATCTGATCGATCAGGCGGGCGGCGGCGCGTTGTGGGTAGAGGCGGATACCGAGGGTGACAGTGGCCGCGTCGCCGGCGTCCTCATCGGCGGCGGCAATTGGCCGGCGTTATGGGCGGGGAGCAGCGCCGTGTCCGCCGTGCGCAGGGAGGCCGCGCTGCGGTTCGGTATCAACGCCGTCATGTATGCGCTGACCGGCACATATAAGGCGGATCAGGTACATGCCGAGACCCTGCTCGACAGGATCGGGGAATGACGTTCCTACCGTTATTGCCGGTCTGGGCCCTGGGCCTGATCGCCGCAATCGCCCTGCCCGCCCTCACCCTGATGGCCGCGCGCAGCCCGCGCACGCTATGGCCGCGCCTCGTGATCGCGGTGCTGTTCGCGATCATCCTGCTCAATCCCGTCAGCCAAAGGGATGTGCGCGAGGCGAGCGACGATATCGCGCTCATTCTGCATGACCGCAGCGATTCCATGACAATCGGCGCGCGCAATGCGCAGGCGGAGACCGCCATAGCGCGATTACAGGAAGCCTCTGATGGCGTGGAATGGAGGGTGGTCGCCGTCCCGCAGGATCCGCAAGAGGCCACCCGGCTGGGAACGGCGCTTGAGGAAGCGCTGTCTGGCATTCCCGCGGGCCGCCTGGGTGCTGCCGTCATCGTCAGTGACGGTGTCAGCGGCGACGAACCACCACCCGGCATTCTGCCCGCAGGCGTACCGCTGCACATGCTCATCGCCGGTGATCCTGACCTGACCGACCGCCGCCTGATCGTCGAGCGCGTCCCGCCCTACACCGTCGCTGGCGAGCGCGCGGAGCTCACCATCCGCGTCGACGACCCCGATTCGGCGAATGTCGATATCGATGTCCGCACCACGGACGGCATGACCCGCCGCCTCAACATCGCCGCGAACGAGCCCGTGCCGCTCCCAATCACCGTCGAGCGGCGGGGGCCTCTGGATATCGCGCTCAGTGTCGCGCCGGCGCCCGGTGAGGCGTCGCTCGTAAACAACCGCGCTCTTGCGCGCCTCAACGGCGTGACGGACCGCCTGTCGGTGCTGCTGGTATCGGGAACGCCCTATCCCGGCGGGCGCGTGTGGCGTGACCTGTTCAAGGCGGACCCGAACGTCGACCTGGTGCACTTCACGATCCTGCGCCTGCCCTCCAGTTTCGACATGACGCCGCCAGAGGATCTTGCGCTGATCCCGTTTCCGGTGGATGAGCTGTTTCAGGAACGGCTGGACGATTTCGACCTGATCATCTTCGACCGCTTCACGCTGACCAGCCTGATGTCGCCCGCCTATTTCGACAATCTGGCCGACCGCGTGCGCGGCGGCAGTGGACTGCTTGTGGTCGCGGGGGCCGAGTTTTCCGGCCGCGACAGCGTCGCCTTCACCAGCCTGCGCCAGATCCTGCCCGCCGCGCCCGGCGGCACGGACCTGACGCAGCGCTACCGCCCTGCCCTGACGGACCTGGGGCGGCGGCATCCGGTCACGCGCACGCTGGGCGAAGGCAGGCCAGGCGCCGAATGGGGTAATTGGGGCATGATTGCCGGCCTGTCGCAGCTGAGCGGAGATACGCTGATGCAGGAGCCGGAAGGCCGCCCGCTCCTGCTGCTCGACCGCGTCGATGAAGGCCGCGTTGGCCTTATCGCATCCACCGACACATGGTGGTGGGCGCGCGCGGTGGACGGCGAAGGCCCGCGCGATGAACTGCTGCGCCGCACGGCCCACTGGTTGATGCAGGAACCCGATCTGAACGAGGAACAGCTGCGCGTTTCGGGCGGAGCAAGAAGCCTGACCATCGACAGCGAAAGCGTCCGCAATATCGGCGACGCGGCCATAACCGGCCCCGATGGCGAGCTATCGACGACACCGCTGGCACCCTCTGCCCTTGGCGCGGGCGCCAGCGTCGAGGCCGCCGAGGCGGGTCTCTATCAGGTCGAGGCGGGCGGCATGCGCCGTTTCGCCCTTGTCGGAAATACCGCTGAATTGGCGGAAATACGCCCGCGTGCCGCACCCTTCGCGGCCGCGGCGCAAGCCAGCGGCGGCGGTGTCTGGTGGCTGCGGGAGGGGATACCGGATATACGCCGGGTGGACGGCAAGGCGCTTTCAGGCTCCGACTGGGCCGGTGTCGCCCGGCGCGGCGGCGGCGCGCTGATCGCCGTGGAGACGGACCCGGTCATCCCCCGCTGGACAGCCCTGATGGCACTCATAGCGGCCTTCGCGTTTGCCTGGTGGCGGGAACACCACTAAAAGTGGACCGGCGGGAACGCCGCTGAAATGGTTCGGCGGAGAACGCCGCAAACGTCGTCCGGCAGGACCGCTGCCGAAGCCCCTCCAAAGCCGCTAGGTTGCACTGGCAGTGGCGGCGCGGCACCCTGCGGCGATGAGACTATATAATATGAAAGCGGCTACAAATCCGCGCCGCGTCCGCATCTTCCTCGCTGAAAAAGGCGTCGAAATCCCGATGGTCGATATCGACATCATGAGCGGTGAAAACCGCAGCGACGCCTATCTCGCCATCAACCCGCGCGGCACTCTGCCCGCGCTGGAACTGGACGATGGCACGGTCATCGACGAATCGGTCGCCATCTGCCGCTATATCGAGGCGCTGCATCCCGAACCGCCGCTCTTCGGCACCGGCGCGCTGGGACAAGCGCAGGTCGAACAATGGCAGCGCCGGGTGGAGCTGGACGGCTTTTTCAACGTCGCCGGTATCTTTCGCAATATCGCCCCGCAATTCGCGACCCGCGCCGCGCCGGGCGCCGCGCCGGACACGAAACAGATTCCCGAATTGGCGGAACGCAGCCGCGCGCTCCTTCCGCGCTTTTTCAGCATTGTCGATGCCCAGCTGGCAGAACATGAATTCATAGCGGGCGAGACGTACAGCATCGCCGACATCACGCTCTTCTGTACCATCGGTTTCGCCCGTTGGGTGAAGATCGGCATTCCTGACGATTGCCGAAATTTGAACCGCTGGAACGAGGCGATGCTCACCCGGCCAAGCGCAAAAGCCTGATGATGAGAATGGACAAACTCGAAGGAAAAGTCGCGTTCGTCACCGGCGCCGCATCCGGGATCGGTCTCGGCATTGCCACCGCGCTTGCGCAGGCGGGGGTGAAGGTCATGCTATGCGACATCGAAAAGGACGCGCTCGCCAGGGCCGTCGAAGCTCTGGCCGCAACCAACGCCGATGTGGACGGCGTTCTTGCCGACGTATCCCTAAAGGCGGAATTGCAGGCGGCGGCCGACAAGACCATCGCGCGTTTTCACAAGGTCAATATTCTCGTCAACAATGCAGGTGTCGGCGGCGGCGCGGGCTACGGCGAATGGACCGACGCCAGCTGGGACTGGACCATCGGCGTCAATCTGATGTCCGTGATCTGGGGTTTCGAGATCTTCGGGCCATTGATTGAGAAGGCCGGCGAAGGCGGACAAATCGTCTCCACCGCTTCGATGGCCGGGCACCTTCCCATCACCGGCCCCGCTTATGCCGTCACCAAGTTCGGGGTCGTTGCCCTGTCGGAAAATCTGCGCCCGGTGCTGGCGGAAAAGGGCATAGGTGTCTCTGTCCTTTGCCCCGGCTTCATCCGCACGAACATCATGGAATCGACCCGCAACGTCCCCTCCCGCCTCGCTGGAAATGTCGAAGAACAGGACATGGCGAAAGGTCCGGTAAAGGCATTCGCCGAAATGGCCCGCAAAGCCATCGAGAACGGCATCGATCCGCTCTACGTGGGAGAACTGGTTCGAGAAGGCATTGAAGGCGACTGGATGTACATCTTCACCGACAATGAGTTCGAACCCGGCGTCGACGCGCGGTACAAGGGCGTCAAGGAAGGCTTCGACATGATCAGGGGGCGTGAACCGGCGCGCTGATTGGTTGCAACCAGCTAGTTTGGGATGATCGCATCATTGGTCCGCGCCGGTCACGCGGCGGCACCAGCCGCGTAATTTCGGGATCGATACGCTCTGCGCGAACGTCATCGGCAGACATGATAGGGCAACGCTGCCGCCCGTCCCGGCGCGATGCCGCCGCGAGAAGGCCGTCTCCACCATCAGCGCGCCAGATGCTCACCTGAACGGCAGGCAGCGCGCTCTCGCACGCCGCCAACCCATAGGCTAGTTAAGGCGTGCGCCCAGATCGGCGATCGCGCGGTCGGTCAGATCGCCCTGTTCCTTGTCGCCCGTCTGCTGCCGGATGATCGTCGCGGCAGCGGTCGTCGCGAGCGTTGCGACACGCGCTTTCAGATCCGCTTCGGCGGCGCGTTCCGCTGCGGCGATCTTGCCTTCTGCGGCCTCCTGACGGCGCACCATCATGGCCGCGGCGTTCGCCTCCGCATCGGCAACAATGCCGGCGGCTTCGGTGCGGGCATTGTTGAGGATCGCTTCCGCGTCCTTCGCCGACTGCTCGGCGCGGGTCTTTTGTTCGGCCAGCAGAACCTCGGCCTCGGCGCGAAGCGCTTTTGCTTCATCAAGTTCGGTTCGGATACGCGCACCGCGCCCGTCAAGTGCCTTGGCAATGGCGGCGGGCACCTTCAAATATAACAGGATACCAACGAACAGGAAAAAACTGACAGCGGCCCAGGCGGTACTGTCGAGGCCCAGGAAATATTCGTGATTATTGCCGGATTCGGCTTCAATCACTTCAGAAGACTGGGCGATTTCCGTACCATCGCCGACCGCGTCCAGCACGATCTCGTCGGGTCCGGTTGCGTCACTGGCAGTGCTTTGGGGCACGTCAACGGAGCGAACGGCGTCCTGCATGTCCTTAACTCCCTGCCTGCGCAACGGCGGCGGCGGCGGCGGCCATTGCCGGGCGCGTGCCCGTCAGACGCTCGACCACGTCCTGTGTTGCGTCCACGGCGATCGCGTCCAGCTTCACCAGAGCGGCATCGCGCTGCTTGGAAAGCTCGGCTTCCGCCGCCGCGATCTTCGCTGCGGCAGCCTCATCGGCCGCCTTCATCTTCGCCTCGTTCGCCTTTGCCGCGTCGGCCTTGGCACTTTCGATCAGACCCTGCGCATCGGTGCGGGTTTTGGCGATACCGGCCTCATAGGCCTCTCGCCGCGTTTCCGCATCCAGCCGCGCCTTGTCCGCCGCATCCAGATCGCCGCCAATGGTGGACGCGCGGCGTTCCGCCACGCCCGCCACCTTGGGCAGCATGGCGCGCATCAGCAGGAACAGAAGTCCAAAGCTGAAGAACAACCATATGATCTGCGGCAGTGCCACACGGGCAAAGTCGAACTGAGGCATATCTTACTCCGTAGTCCCGAGCGGGCTCAGACCACGAAGAGCAGGATCAGCGCGATGAGGAAGGCGAAGATGCCAAGAGCCTCGGTCACGGCGAAGCCGAACAGCAGGTTGGGACGCTGCGAATCGGCGGCTGCCGGATTGCGCAGTGCGCCAAGAAGGAAGAGACCGAAGATAAGGCCCACACCGATGGCGGCCATGCCGAGACCCATCGCCGCGAAACCGGCACCAAGAAGCTTTGCTGCTACTGCGTCCATGATAATATAACCTTTCGAAGGACTTAATGTTCGAGATTGATACTGTCGTTAAGATAGACAGTGGTAAGAAGTGCGAAAACATACGCCTGCACGATCGCCACGATCAGCTCCAGCGCATAAAGCGCCGTGTTCATCGCGAGCGGCAGGACGCCGACCACCGACCAGATACCGCCGGCGACACCAAGCGAGACCACAAAGCCCGCGAAAATCTTCAGCAGGATGTGCCCCGCCGTCATATTCGCGAACAAACGCACGGAAAGCGTGATCGGACGCGACAGGAAACTGATGATCTCAATGGGAATGATCAGCGGCATCAGATACCAGGGCGTGCCCGGCGGCAGGAAGAAACCGAACCATGCGAAGCCGTGGCGGAAGATGCCGATCAGGATGCACATCACAAAGATGAACGCGGCGAACGCGAACGTGACGGCGATATGGCTTGTCACGGTGAAGGAATATGGCAGCAGACCGGCGACGTTCGCCACCAGGATGAAGATGAAGAGCGAAAAGATGAACGGCACGAAGCTGCGCCCCTTCGGCCCGATATTCTCGTCGACCATGCCGACGACGAATTCGTGCAGCCCCTCGACCATCGACTGCCAGCGGCCGGGAACGAGTTCCGCCTTGCGCATGCCAAAAAACATGAAGGCCCAGACGAACAGCAGAATGCCGATCATCCACGCCGACGAATTCGTCAGGCTAAGGTCGTACCCCGCGACATTGATGTCGTAGAGCGGCTTGATATCAAACTGTTCGAGCGGTCCGGCCACGTCAGAATAAACTTTCTTCGTCGTCGTCTTCGACACGCGGCAGGGCCGCAACTTCAGCTTGGGACACTTTGGCCCTCTCCTGGTTCACGGCGCGCATCAGGTTCACGAACCCGGCGACCATGCCCAGCAGAAATCCCCCGATCATCCCGAAGGGCGAGGAGCCCAGCCAGGAATCGAGGAAATACCCCAGTGCCGCCCCGACAAGAATGCCCGCCACCAGTTCCAGCGCCAGCCGTGTCCCCTGTGCGAAGGCGTTGCCCACGACTGCTCGTGGATCGGCCTCAGGATTGGCGCGAGCCTTTGCAGCAGCGAGCCGGGCCTCAAGAGACTCGGTATTGCGGGGATCGGTCAATTCAGACAACTCCCGCGCCTCGCATTTCCGCGTAGGGCGCCATGGATACGGCAAAGCACCGGCGCGGGTGGAAACCCCCTGCCGAAGCGAGGCCTGCACTAGAAAGTCACGGCCACGAAGTCAACGCCGCTATTGCAGTGCAGCACGAACCGCCTTCGCCGCCCGGAGCGGCGTGTCCGATCGGCTGCGGCATCGCGAACCTCTTAAACCTGTCCGCTGTCGACACGGCCCGGGCGTGACAAACACGCACTCCACCCGCACCAGCCCCGCCGCGTATTTGGGCAACGCCGTGGCGGCGGTTGGCATCGCCAATGCCGCTACCGCGACGGAAGTCCATGGCGGCATGGGGTTCACTGACCTGATCGGCCTGCACGACTGGTTCGAGCGCATCGGCGTGAACCGCCAGCTGCTCGGCGGTCCCGAGCGCATCCGTGAAGAGGCCGCGCGCTTGCAGGGCTGGGGCTAAAAGGGCAGTATCGCACCCCATGATCTGGGTTGCGGATAGATGGCGCAGGCCGCTCGGCATGCCGAGGCTCGCCGCCTTTTGCGGTGCCGTCGTCATCGGCGCGGCGATATATTGCCTGATCTATAACATGCTGGCGGGTTATCAGGAGACGCTGTGGAACGCGCTTCGCTGGCCGATCGTCAATCTCGTTCCTTTCATCATTGCCCTGGAACATGCGCGCAGATGTACCAGATGGACCCAGCGCAGCATATTCATCGGCATTGCCATCACTGCCTCGCTGCTTCTCGATTTCGCAATTGGCGACGGTGAGAGCGTCGCCTTCGAACTCACAAGGCGCCTGCCGACACTTGGCCTGTCATACGCCCTGCTGCTGATCGGCGATGCGAGATTCGCGGCCGCGCCCGCGCCCGCCCGGCTCTCCGACGCCATGACATTACCTGTGCCCGCCGAAATGGTCGATCAGGTGCGCGCCGCCCAGAATTATGTCGAGCTGCATATCGGCGACCGCGTCATCACCCACCGTGCGACCATGGCGCAAATGGAGCGGGCGCTTCCCCAAGACAGTTTCGTCCGCATTCACCGTTCGCGAATCATCCGGCGCGACCGGATTGCGAAAATCGGGTGCGGCACTGTCATTCTCAATTGCGGCACTGAACTTGGCGTCGGTGCCCGCTACCGGGCGCACCTGAACTAGCGCTTTTTCTCGTCCCTTCGTCACAGATCGCTCGGCAAGCGCAGTCGGGATCAGACATTCGTCCAGATACCGTATCTGGACGAAGGAAAATTAGACATGCGCCCCACACTCGCCGCCCTCATGCTCGTCATCGGCGCAGCCAGTATGGCGAACGCCGCCACTTCGGAATATGTGGGCGAACTGCCCCGTCAGTCTGATCGCCCATTTGAATCCAGCGAGAACCTGGATACCGTATCCGCCCATATTCAAACACCCGACGGTCGCCGCCTGCGTACCATCATGACGCGGCCGGAAGGCGCGCAAACCGCTTTGCCCGCCATCTTCTTTACGCAGTCCGTCGCCTGCGGCAGCGTCGAGTGGCCAGCGAACCGGATCACTCCGCTTCGCGAAATGGCCTACCGCACCGGCTTTGTCACCATCCGGGTCGAACGCTCCGGCTCCGGTGACAGCGAGGGACCCGGCTGCGACCGGCTGGACTACGATACCGAGGTCGCCGATTACCGCCACGCCTTGGCGATCCTCAGGAACCATGAATGGGTGCGGCCGGATTCGATCTTCGTCTATGGCAGTAGCCTTGGTTCCACGACCGCGCCGCTGGTCGCCGAGGGAAATGACGTCGCCGGTGTTGTCATTCAGGGCGGCGGCGGCGTGACCTATCTGGAACGCATGATCGGCTTCGACCGGCTCGACCTCGACCGCTTCAGCGACATTCCCGTCGCCGAGCGCCATGATGAAATGCTCCGCCGCATCCGTTTCCAGACGCACTATCTGCTGGAGGCGAAAACGCCCGGCGAAGTCGTCGCAGAACATCCCGATCTGGATGGGGTGTGGGAACGCCTGCGCGGCACCGACGCCGCTCCGCACTATGGCCGCCCGCATGCCTGGCACTGGCAGGCTGCGCGCCGGAACTTCATGGCGGCATGGATGAACGTAAATGCGCCCGTGCTGGTGCTGTACGGGGAATATGAACCATTTGAGATGGAGCATGGCCATCGCACCATCGTCCAGACCCTTAACCGCGCCCGCCCCGGCTCCGCGACCTATATCAGGATCCCGCGCGGGGGTCACGACACGGCGGTCTATGCCGACCCATTCGCGGCCAGCCGATTCGAAGGCTGGAATGACACGACGAAGCAGTTTGCTCAGGATGTGGCGAGCTGGATGCTGCGCGTCATCAGGCCCTTGCCTCAGCATTAGGCGGGAAGGCCCGTCTCTTGTATCTTATCGCTACGGGGTAGGAGGAATATCATCAACACGCCAAGGCTTCCGAAAAGCAAATTCGGCCTTTCAGCCGCCATCGCGGCGGCTCTTGCCGTAAGCGCGATCGGTGCCCCGGCCGGGTCGGCGCCCGCCGCGCCAAAAGAGAATGCCGCCCCGAATGTCGCATGGCTCGCTGATTTCGCGGCAATGCGGATCCTGACGGAGCAGGCGGACAGGTTGAATGACGAGGGGGACTTTGCCGGCGCGGCACAACTGCTGCGCAAGGCCCGGGTGCGGGCTGCACATGTTCCCGCCGAAACCTATGCGCTTCTCGGCATGCAGGAGATTTACGCCTATATCCGGGCGGATCAGCCGGACGCCGCCATCCCCTCGCTCGGCGCGCTCGCCGATGCGGGATTTCGTCTGCCCGGCAACCTTGAGGCGATGGCGGGTTTCGATCGGCTGCTGGGCGATCAGCGCGCCGATGCGGCAATGGCGACGATACGCGGCCATGCGGACCGCTACCGGGCCGCGCATTCGGACCCCGGCAGCGCCCCGCTCGTCTTCGAGGACGTTCCGCGTTTCTGGGCCGCTTATGATCTCGCAAGCGAAACGCGCGGCGACCGCGCCAAGGCGGCGATTTTTCGGCGGCATTATCTTGCGCCGGGTACGCCCGGCCTTGTCGGCTATCACTGGCTGAAGACGGGCACCGCCGAAGCGCTGGTCAGGCGAATCACGTCATCGCCGGAATATTATGACGGCATTCGCGAACGAACGCTCGCCGCGGCGACGTTCGAGCCCACGATACGCGCAGGCCTGCATCGGTTTAAGGCACTGTATCCAGGGGCATATTTCCCGCCGGTGACCTTCGTGATCGGCCGTCTGA
The DNA here is from genome assembly GCF_019204005.1 of Pacificimonas pallii. Taxonomy (GTDB): domain Bacteria; phylum Pseudomonadota; class Alphaproteobacteria; order Sphingomonadales; family Sphingomonadaceae; genus Pacificimonas; species Pacificimonas pallii. Next base: position 261,397 of record NZ_JAGSPA010000003.1, read on the forward strand.
ACTCCGGCGGAACGGCGGGTCCGGAGGGGCTGATGATCGGCCTGGATGTCTGGGGCTGGAGTGAAGGTGTATCGACAGAAGGCCTGTCGGATGGCCTCGTGAAACTCGTGCGCAGCACTGACATGAGCCAATTACCCATGATCGTCGTACATGAGCAGATTCATTCGCTACAGGAATATGGCACCGATCAAACCCTGCTCATGGGAGTGCTGCAGGAGGGGACGGCGGACTTCCTCGCACATCTAGCTTTGCCCGATCAGGAGCGACCGCCCTATTATCACTGGGGCATCGCGAACGAAGAGCGCATCTGGCACCGCCTGCAAGCCGAGATGGACAGCGAGGACTGGAGTGACTGGATCGGCAATAATGGCTCGGAAATCGCCAAGGGCTGGCACGCCGACGCAGGCTATTTCATCGGCAGCAGGATTGCCCAGGCCTATTACGAACGGGCCGGAAATAAGCAGCAGGCGATTGTCGATTTACTGTCGGTGACCGACCCGCACGCGGTACTTGAGCGGAGCGGCTATGCCGGGAAAGGGAGCAGGTACGGCGAATAGGCTCAGCTCTCCCGCTGCCAGATGCCCATGATGTTCCCATCCGGGTCCGCGAAGTGGAAGCGCCGCCCGCCCGGAAACGCGAAAATCGGATCGACGATACGTCCGCCCGCCGCCTCAACCTGCGCCAGCATGCCCTCCAGATCGTCCGTCTCAACATTCGGCAGCGGCGCCTTCAGCGCCGTATCGGCGTCCAGCCCCAGATCGCTGTGATTGCCATCCGTGCCCGCATAAACCGGCGCGAATCGGACCATCGACCAGCCCATGGCCTTTTCGTAAAATTGCGCGGACGCCTCCGAATCGGCGACGGGGAGTTCGACATAGTTCAGTTTCGCGCTCGGCATGTTGCCATCTCCTCTTTCGACCGGCCTACCACGCCGTCCACGCGCCATCCACGCTGATCGCCGCACCGGTAATCGACCGTGCGCTGTCAGAGGCGAGATAGACGGCCATGTCGCCAATCTCCTCCGGCTCCACAAAACGCTTATTGGGTTGTACCGACAGGATGACGTTCCGGATCACATCCTCCTCCGACATGTTATGCGCCTTTGCCTGGCCGGCGACCTGACCCTGCACCAGCGGCGTGTTCACATAGCCCGGGCAGATGCAGTTCGCCGTCACGCCGCTTTCGGCATATTCCAGCGCGACCGACTTGGTGAAGCCGATCACGCCATGTTTCGCGGCGTTATAGGCGGACTTGTACGCGCTCGCGACCTTGCCCTGCGCACTGGCGATATTGATGATCCGGCCCCAGTCCTGCCGCTTCATATGCGGCAAAGCGGCGGCGCTGGTATAAAAGGCGCTCGACAGGCAGATCGCGATCAGCGCCTCCCATTTCTCCGGCGGAAATTCGGCGACGGGCGCAACATGCTGGATGCCCGCATTGTTCACCAGAATATCGACAGGCGCGATCGCCCTTTCCGCGTCATGGACAAGTTTCGTTGCCTCCGCCCCCTTTGTAAGGTCAGCGGCGACGAAGGCCGCCTTCACGCCGTATCGCTGTTCCAGTTCCGCGCGCTGCGCCTCGATCGCATCGGCGTCGCCAAAGCCGTTCAGGATGATATTCGCTCCCGACGCCGCCAGTTTTTCGGCGATCGCGGCACCGATTCCGCTTGTTGATCCAGTAATTAGCGCGGTGCGCCCCTTAAATGTTTGTCCAGACATCGGCCGTATTTCCTTGAAATCGTCATGTTGCAGTGCAACATGAGGTTTAGAATTCAGGAGGCGTTATGCTTTATCAGGCTTATGAGATGCAACGGGCGATGCTGGCAGGTGCCGGTGCCGCTGCGCAGGCAGGCGCAAATATGCTGACCAATGTCGGCAATCCGATGTCCTACACACCCGCGGGGCCAGTGGTTGCCTCGGCTCTCGATGTGTTCGCGCATGCCGTCGAACCACGCGGAAAGCCTGCCTTCAATCTCGATGAGGTTCAGCTTGATGGCAGGACATATGAGGTCACTGAAAAGATCGCGGAGCGCCTTCCTTTCGGTCAGCTCAAGCATTTCGTCAAAAAAGGCGGCAATGTCGACGCCAAGGGCAAGGCGCAGCCGCGCCTGCTGATCGTCGCGCCGATGTCCGGCCATTATGCGACACTGCTGCGCGGCACGGTCGAGCGCATGATTCCCCATCACGACGTCTATATCACCGACTGGCGCGATGCGAAGCTGGTGCCGATGGCGGAGGGCAGCTTCGACCTCGACGACTATATTGATTATATTGTGGAATTTCTTGAACATATTGGTGCAGGAACGCACATTCTGGCGGTCTGCCAGCCCTCGGTGCCGGTTTATGCCGCCGTCGCGCTCATGTCGGCGGAAAACTCCAGCTTCCTCCCCGTTTCCCTTACGATGATGGGCGGCCCGATTGACACGCGTGAGGCGCCGACCGCTGTGAACGGCATGGCGACGAACAAGCCGCACGCATGGTTCGAACAGAATGCCATCGCCACCGTACCGCCCTTTTATCCGGGCGCGATGCGGCGGGTCTATCCGGGCTTCATGCAGCTTGCCGGGTTCATGTCCATGAACCTCGCCGGGCACATGACCAGCCATTGGGAAATGTTCAAACACCTCGTCGCCGGTGACGAGGAGACGGCGGACAAGACAAAGGAATTTTACGACGAATATCGCGCCGTATGCGACATGAGCGCAGAATTCTATCTGCAGACTGTCGACACCGTCTTTCAGCGCCATTTGCTGCCGACCGGACAGATGACCCACCGCGGCAATCCGGTGGACCCGGCGAAGATCACCAAGGTCGCCCTGCTCGCCATTGAAGGCGAGCGGGACGATATTTCCGGTATCGGCCAGACCAAGGCAGCGCTCAACCTTGCGACAAAGCTGCCGAAATCAAAAAAGGAATATATGCTCGCAAAGGGTGTCGGCCATTACGGCATCTTTAACGGCAGCAAATGGCGCAAGAAAATCGCTCCGGTCGTGGAAGCGTTCATCGCGAAACACGATTAGCCGAGGCACATGCGCAGTTGCGACGGCCCGTGTGCGGGAAGACGTTATGGACGTGATATCCTCATCTCGAACCTCATTCACTGCATTTTCTTGCGGCGTCAGGCCCCCTAAATAGGGCTCGATGGCGGCATATGGTCTTCACAGGGGACCGCCCGGTCCTGATATGCGCGCCTGTCGCCACGTAAAGCGACAATATCGCTGGAGCAGCATTCCGCACGATGGCTGGCGCGCAGAGACGCAAATATTGCTGCGACCAATCGGCCCGTACCGCAGACCTCACCGCATAGCCCGATCAGAGGGGTTTTGCGCCTGCCGACCACCCCGCGCTCTTATTATGAGTATATCTGCCGCCCGTTCGACGGGAACCGCCCCTTGCAATGACGGGCAATTCATAAGTGAACGACACCAATCCGCGCCGCAGAGCAACGGTGCGAACGGTCGCGTCTTTGCGGGAGCCCGCTGCCGCCCGGCCCCTTGCAGCGCTGCGGCGCCCGCAATCCCCTGCGGTCTTCGTGGTGCGGCGTCCGGTCGCCATCGCTGGCGTATCGCCGAAACTATAAGAAGCGCAGACAGATCGGCAGAATGCGTCGCATCCGGCGAGACCTGCGTCCCATCACCCATTTCCAGCAATCTGGACAAGGCGGTCGAAGGCAAAAAATCGTTCACCGACCACTGATAGACTGCATAAACGGCACGCCTAAAAACTCGACGCACAAAAAAGGGCGGCTCATGCGAACCGCCCTTCTTCGTCGATGATTTTATACCCGCCTATTTCAGCGAAGCATATTGCTCATTGCCCACAAAGCCGATTTTCGTGACGCCATTGCGCTGCGCGGATGCCATGATTTCGCTGACCACATCATAGCGGGACAGGGCGTCCGGACGAACATGCACTTCGGGCTGAGGGTCCAGCCTGCTCGACTGCGTGAAAAACGCCGCAAGCTGGTCAGGGGTAACCGGCGTACCATTCCAGTAAATGTCATTCAGGAAGTCGACCGTAATGCGGTTGACGACCGGATCGACAATATCCTCAAGCGGCGGATCGTCCGACGGTACGGGAAGGTCAAGCTTCACCGCGTGCGTCTGGATGGGAATGGTGATGATGAACATGATGAGGAGAACCAGCATCACGTCGATGAGCGGCGTGGTGTTCATTTCCACCATGGGACCACCGCCCCCACCCATTGAAATGGCCATATCGGCTGCTCCTAAATTCTAGTAAAGCGCGCGCTGGACATTACCAGCGGGCGGTTCGGAAATGAAAGCGATCTTGATGTAGCCTGCGCGCTGCACGGTAAAGATAACGCCGCCGACATTCTGGAATTCAACGCCAGCGTCACCACGGATATGAACCTCAGGAAGTTCGGTGATCGTCTCGCCCTTCGCTTCCGCTTCCTCAATGAAGGAGCGAAGGTTGGACGCCAGCTTCTCACGCAATTCCTCGTAATTATCCATACGCTGCTGGCCGTAATAGACATCGCCCTGACTGCTTACGGACAGGCTGACATTCTCCGGCGACGTCGTCGTGGCCGTCGAACGCACATTGGGCAGCTCCAGCGGCACCGTCTGGATGACGACCGGAACGGTGATCAGAAAGATGATCAGCAGAACGAGCATGATGTCCACAAGGGGCGTCGTGTTAATCTCGTTCATTGGCGCATCGGCCACGCTTTCTCCTACGCTCATTCCCATAACAGGGGCATTCCTTCAGCAGTTACGCGGGGAGAGGAAGGACCGGCCGGGTGGTTCCAATGGGAACGCCCCCGGCCAGACATTCATTCTCGCTTACTTCTTGGCGACGGGTGCCGTTGCTGCCACCTTGGCGGCAGCTGTATTCTGCGAAACGCGCGAGCCCGAAACCAGGAAGCCGTGGACGTCGTCCGAGAAATTCCCGATGTGCTTCAGCACGTCGCGGTTACGGCCCAGCAGCCAGTTATAGGCAAGCACCGCGGGCACGGCCACGAACAGGCCGAGCGCCGTCATGATCAGCGCCTCGCCAACCGGTCCGGCGACCTTGTCGATGGATGCCTGTCCGGCAACGCCGATCCCGATCAGGGCGCGGTAAATACCGACCACGGTTCCCAGCAGGCCGACGAACGGTGCCGTCGAACCAACAGAGGCGAGGAAGCTAAGACCACCGGCAAGCTTCGAGGAGATCGCTGCCTGCGACCGCTCGAGGGACATGGTGACCCACTCATGCTCGTCGATCTTGTCCGTCAGACGGCCTTCATGATGCTCGGAAGCGCGAATGCCGTCGTCGACGATCATGCGATACGGGGAATTCTTCGGAAGCTTCGAAGCGCCTTCGCGAAGGCTGGGCGCCGTCCAGAACTTCTTATCGATTTCCTTCGATTCATTCATGATCTTGCGCTGATCGAACCATTTGGTGAACAGCAGATACCACGTACCGAGCGACATGATCAGCAGCACGGCAAACAGGAACCAGGCAATCGGGCCGCCCTGTTTAAGCGCGGGCAGAAGACCATAAGGGTTTTCGGTTTCAATCGCGGCCATCGCCGGTGCGGAAACCATGAGGGTGCCAGCGGCGATCGACGCCTTCAGCGATAGGTTCTGGATACTCATCTTCATCGTCATTTCCCCTGACATGAAAGTCACTTCACTAGAGTTACTATTATATCGTCCTGTCGCTTACCGATCAGGCAATTCCCAACGCACCTTCTGCGTATCGCGCGCTTCTATGGGCTCGCCATTGCGCAAGGCTGGCTCGAACCGGAAGCGACGCTCAAGAATGCGGCAGGTCTGCCGATCGAGGCGGCTGTGACCGCTTGATTGAACGACCTCGCAGCTTCCACTGACGACACGGCCATTTGTACCGACCCTGTAGCTAACGACAGTCGTTCCCTCTTCTTCGGAACGCTCGGATGACGCAGGATAATCGGCCTGCGTGAATGATGAGCGATTGCCCCTGGGAATGGGGTCACGCGTCGGCCCTGCGGGTGCAGGCGGCGGCGCTGGCGGTGCGGGCGGCGCGCGCGGCACCACAACCGCTCTTGGCGGCGGCGGCGGCGTGTTCACAACCGTTACCGGGACCGGCGGCGGCGGCAGGCTTTCCACCACAACATCGGGCGGCGGCACATAAGGCGGAATTTCGTCGAGCTGCTCGGGCGGGGGGGGGGGCTCTTCCTCATCGACGATTTCGTCCTCGACCTCGAACGTCTCCAGAGGGCCGGTCACAATCTTGACCGCCTTGAGCGCGAGGCCGCTAATCACGGCATAGCCGAGAAAAACGTGAATTAGTCCAACAAGTACAAGCGATATGACTCGCTTATTGCTCATTCCCGGTTCGTCTACAAATGAGGCCATGGCGGTCCCGAATACTCCCTGCCTGATCACGATATAACGCGGAAAAGCGCAAACCGTTGCATCACGAAAAACGAGAAATTCCTGCGTCGTCGATACCGCACCGAATTGCGTGCGGTCGCCGTGAGGTCTCCCGTCCCTTAAAAAAGTGCTAACAGCGCACCCCGGTGCCCGCAAGCGTGAAAATCGGATACACGCAAGGTTCATAGCCTGTCGCCAAACTGGCACAGGCGTTGCTGGACAAGCGTGATAAACATATTTTATCAAGGAGTTGAAAAGTCATGATCGAAGCGTTTCGGACCAGTATTAAGTGCGCGATCCTCGCCATGTCGACTTTTTCGTTTGGCGCGCTGGCAGTGTCGACACCCGAGCCTGGACGTGTCGATCTGATCGATATGACTTTAGAGTCGGACACGATTCTCTCCGCGACCATAACCAAAACGCGTAGCATTCCGCGCGAAAAATCTCCCGGCCTCGCACCGGGGTTTCATCGCATGCTCGTCCATGCGGATGTGACAACGCTCATCACGGCCCGTGGCGGCGTACCCGCCCAGATCAAATATCTGGTCGATGTCCCGGCGGCCGACAATGGCCGGGCACCGCGGATGAAGAACATGCGCGCGCTGCTTTTCCTGGGGCAGGAGCAGAGCCCGGGCGAATTTGCCCTGGCACATCGCTACGGCCAGCAGCCCTGGTCGGCGGCAAGAGAGCAGAATGTCAGGACGTTTGCGAGCGAACTTGCCGAACCGGCACAACGTGCTCTGCGCCCTCGTGAAATCATATCCGCATTTCATGTGGAGGGGTCAATTCCCGGCGAATCGGAAAGTCAGATCTTCATGCAAACTGCATCGGGCGACCCCATGTCCCTCATCGTCCTGAACCGGCCCGGTGAGCGGCCGCGCTATACGGTGGCGACAGGCGATATCATCGATACGAGCATGGAACCGCCCAGCGATGGCTCAATCGTCGCGTTGATGCTCGCATGCGATCTGCCGACCGCGCTGCCTGGCGATATCCTGGCAGAGCAAGTCCCGTCAGTCGCCGCAGCACTGACGCGCGACTATGGCTTTGTGCGTTCGAAACTCGGGGCATGCGAACGCAATTTCCAGCGCCGCGGCGATCCCGTTTAAAGCCGCGCGAGCGCCTCTTCCAGCATGACCATCTGCCACAGGGTACGGCTGTGCTCACCGCGTCCGGTCCGGTGGTCATCGGCAAGCCTGCCGAAGCGGTCCATGTCGAACCAGCCGCTACCGGCCACCTTGCTGTCGCTGACAAGCCCCGCAACGCGGTCGGCAAGCGCGCCGCGGAACCATCGTTCGATCGGAACGACGAAGCCCATTTTCTTCCGGTAGAGAATGTCATTTGGCAAATACGGTTTCAGCGCCCGTTTCATCAGCCATTTGCCCTCGCCTCCGCGCAGGCGGTGCCGGTCGGGCAGCGCGGCGATCCACTCCACCAGCCGGTGGTCGAGCAGCGGCTCGCGCGCCTCCAGGCTGACGGCCATGGACGTCCGGTCCACCTTCGTCAGAATATCGCCCGGCAGATAATGCTGGATATCGGTATATTGCGCGGCGCCAAGCGTGGAGTCGGCCGGCGCCCCGGCAAATGTATCGGCATATAACCGCTTCGCCTCATAACCGCCCAGCGCATCCTTTAGCCCGCTCGAAAACAGCTCACCGCGCATCCGGTCCGAGGTCACCGAAACCGCATGATAATAGGCTTCTCCAGGGCTCATGGCGAGCGCCTCGAACGTGGTCTTGGCGCGCAGGAAACGCGGCGCGCCGTCCAGTTTCGGGTAGGCGCGGCCAAGCGCGCCGAAAATACCGCGGCGCATGCCAGCGGGCAGGATGCCGCGAACGCGCTGCTCGTTCATGAACAGGCGGTAGCGGCGATATCCCGCCATCGCCTCATCCGCGCCGTCCCCCGACAGCGAAACCTTCACATGCTCACGCGCCAGTTCGCAGACGCGGTAGGTCGGCACCGCGCTTGCATCGGCAAAAGGCTCGTCAAAGGCTGTCGCCAGCGTCTCGATCAGGCCGTAATCATCCGCCGTCACCGTGCGTGAATGATGCTCAGTCGCATAACGGCGCGCGACCTCTTCGGCATGCGGCGTTTCATCGAATCCGCCCTCGTCAAAGCCGATGGAAAGGCTCTTCACCTGCCGTTCCGAAATGCCCGCCATCAGTGCGACAACCGCGGACGAATCGACCCCGCCTGAAAGAAACGCGGCAACCTCCACATCGGCGACCATGCGGGAACCCACGGCCGCTTCCAGCCGCTCGATCAGTTCCGCCTCGAGTTTTTCAACCGGGCCGCGATGTTTCGCGCGGAATTCGATGTCCCAATAGCGCACCGGTGTTGGCGCCGCGCCGCCATCCTGCCGCAGCGTCAGGTGATGCGCCGGCGGCAGCTTGCTCACCGCCCTCAGAAAGCTCTTGTCCTCCGGGACGTAACCATAAGCGAAATAATCTTCGATCGCGCGGGGGTCGACATCGCGCGGCAGGTTCGGCCAGGCCATCAGCGCTTTCATCTCACTCCCGAACAATGTTCGGCCGTCGGGCAGATGGGCGATATAAAGCGGCTTCACGCCGAACCGGTCGCGCGCCAGAAACAGCGTGCGCTCTCTGGCATCCCAGATGGCGAAGGTGAACATGCCGACCAGTCGCGGCAGCATCTCCGCGCCCCAGGCCCGGTATCCCTCGATCAGAACCTCGGTGTCGCTGTCATAACGGAATTCGTGCCCTGCCGCCTGCAGCTCCGCCTTCAGCTCGCGGAAATTATAGATCTCGCCATTGAAAACGATCTGGAACCGGCCATCATCGCTCGGCATCGGTTGGTGACCGCGCGACAGGTCGATGATCGACAGGCGCCGATGGCCCAGTGCGATGCCCGCTTCGATATGGGTGCCGCGCCCGTCCGGTCCGCGATGAACCAGGGCGTCGGTCATGGCATCGATTATCGGTTCAGGAACCGTTCGCCGGTCGCGCCGATCGAAAACACCCGCAAAGCCGCACATTATTCCGCTGCCACAGCCTCGGCGACGGCGGCCTGATCGAGCGCCGCCTGCAAATCACCCAGTGCACCGACAAAGTCCGCGATGGCGGGAACATTGTTGACGCTGCTGTCGCGATGTTCGGAACTGACAATTATGGTCGCCGCGCGCGTTGGCCCGCCCAGCAGGCGCGTCTTCAGCGTCGCCATTTTCGCGCCATAGTCGCTTCCCGTCAGCGCGTCGCCGACCAGATAATAATGCCAGACATCGCGGATATAGGGCACCCGCTGCAACTGCACGCCGCGGCCGCCTGGCGGATTTGCAAGATTCTGCGCCCAGCTCCAGTCGCCATCGGGTTCGAACAGGCCATTCCCGTAAGAGATCATCTCCTGCTCATCATCCTGACGGTCATATATGGCGATGAACAGATCGACCTGACGTCCCTCGGCATCGCGATAGCTTTGCGACGCGCTCGCCGACGCGTTCTCATAGATTGGCTGCCAGCCGGAACCCTGGGTGGGCACCTTGGTCCAGCCGGAGACATCGGGCAGCTCGATCATCGCGGTTTGCTGGTCCGCCGCGCGCTCGCCGACCAGCATGCCGTAAACCGGCGCCGCGGCGATCGCAATAACGCCAAGGCCCGCTGCGATACCGAACGCCTTGGACAGCGGGATCGCAGGCGTGCGCGGCTGCAACCTTCTCGGGTCGAAGGCGGGATCGTCCACCGGACGATCAAAGAAGAACCAGCCGACACCCAGGACGATCGCCATCACGAACGCGAAGAAGAACCAGCCATAAACGACGTGATCGACACCGGCGGCAAAAGCCGGGGTGGTCAGGTGAGCGATATATATCGTACCCCACGCCCGCAGGCCATTTGCGATGATGGAGAGCGCGATGGCGCTCACCACGCAGACGATGCGGCGAAGTGTGCTCTTGAAGCAAAGATGCGCCACCAGCGTGGAAAAGGCGATCATCGCAATCAGGAAGCGAACGCCCGAACAGGCCTCCGCCACTTCGAAACTGCCCGTCGGAATATAGATGAATACGCCATCGATAAACGCGGGCACATCGAACAGGTCGAGCAGGAAAATACACATATCGGCGGTGATCATCTGCAGCGCAGGAATCAGCTGGTCGCCGACGGGGATCATGAACAGCGCATAGAATAGCGGGAACAGCAGTCCCCTCGCGACGGTCAATCCGAACACCAGCGGCACACTGACAATCAGCATGCCAACCAGCGCCGCGTGCCGCACCAGGCCGACACCCGCATATTGGCCAAGCAACCAGCCAAGGCCACCGACGAGCAGCAGGGCGGCGGCGGGCAGGAACGGCCGCGGGGTCAACTGCCCGACTTCGGCCCTGCGCTGCCAGACCAGATAGGCGATGATGGGCGGGATCAGCAGGCAATGCTGGTACGTCGCATTGTTCCACCACTGGCTGACAATGTCCGCCGAATCCTTCCAGAACAGCAGGATGATCGCTGTCACCAGCACGGCCCACGCGATCAGCGAAACGCGCCAGCCAGGGGCGACCGTTACCGGCACCGGGGTGGCCGTTTCCGTATTGATCGCCGTGGCATCGTTCATGTGGTCGCACTCCGCAAATTCGCATCGTGGCGGTCGATGATCTGATCGAGGCGCCGCATCTGGCTGGGCCAGCTATAGGCTGCATCCATACGCGCTCGCGCCGCCATTCCCAAGGTCTTGCGTCGCTCCGGGTCCTGCATCAGCGCGACGAGCGCTGCTGCGAAGTCATCCGCACTGTCGGCAATCTGAAGATCGCGGCCGGGTTCGGCATGAATGCCGGAAAAGGCATGATTTGTCGCTACGACCGGACGCGCCATCGCCATCGCCTCCAGAACCTTGTTCTGAACACCGCGTGCGATGCGGATGGGCGCGACGGCAATATCAGCGGCCGCCACATAGGGACGGACATCGGCAACACGGCCGGTCACCGTCACCCCGCGCTTCTTGTCGAGCGCCAGCACTTCCGCATTGGGGCTGGAGCCGACGATGGTGAAGCTGGCGTCCGCAAACGTCTTGCGCACGCGGGGCAGAATGTCTTTCACCATCCACGTCGCGGCATCCACATTGGGCTTATAGTCCATCGCCCCCGTCAGGACGAAGGACGGCGCGCCCTCCAGCCGCATGGGCGCAAAGTCGGCGTCCGCGCTGAAATAATCCAGATCGACACCATTGTTCAGCGCGTAGACCGTATGCGCATATGATCCGGCATAGCTTTTGAACAGGTCGGCCTCTGCCTCTGACACGAACAGGCTGGCGTCGACCACCCGCGCGACCTGTTTTTCGAACTGCTCCAGCAACTTGGCTTCGCGTGCATAGACGATTTTCTTCAGCCAGTTCGACTGCGCGGCATATTGCCGGAACTTGTCGGAATCGATGTCGACGAAATCCATCATAATCATACGGCGGCGGCTGGTATGTTTCAGCACATAGGGAGCCATCTGACCTGAGAAGACAAAGACGTGCTCCACGCCGCCCCGATCGAACAGGCCGCGCGTAAAATCGTGCATGCGCCGGTCCTCCCACATCGCGATGGACAGCGGCCGGTCGGAATTGAAGCCCTTGATCAGGCGCGGAATGCGCGCGGCCTTGTCCATGTCGAGCAGACACACATCCTTGCAGACGGTGCGCAGGAACGCTTCATGTTCGCGGTCCGCGGGGTCGTCGACAAACGCGCCGAGGTGAACATCGAACCGCTCGGTCAGGTGCTTCAGCACATTCCACGACCTGATCTTGTCGCCCTTATTCGGCGGATAGGGAATCCGGTGTGACAGAAACAGCAGTTCGGGCTTCGCCATCAGCCAAGGTCCTTCGCAATCATCGGACCCAGCCGATTGGCGAGCCATAAGGGCAGACGCTGCCACATGTCCGTCATCAGCTTGAACTTGGGGCTGTTCGGATTGAGATTCGGCATCTCCGCGCCCTCCCCTAACCGATATTCGTAAACCAGCGGTTGCGGCTCGAAACCCCAGTTTTTCTTATAGGAATAGGGGCCGGTCCCGACCTTGGACCTCCCGAAATCGAACGCCGTACAGCCGCGTGCGTGCGCATGCTCCATCAGCATCCAGTACATATGTTCATTGGCCTTTAGCCCGCGCGCCGCAAAGGTACCGCCGCCCCAATAGGGATAAACCGTGCCATTGTCATAAAAGGACAGCACGGACGCAACCGGCGCACCGTCCTTGCGCACGGTCAGCACATCGGCGTTTTCACCAAAACGGGTGACCATCTCGCGAAACAGGCTGCGCGGAAATACCGGCGTGCCAAGATTGCGCACGCTGGTCGCATAAATACCATAATGTTCGTCAAGCGCGGCGGCGTCGCGGCCAATGGCGACCTCCAGGTTGAGCTTTAGCGATTTGCGCACTTCTGCCCGCTGCTTGCGCGGAATCGCCGTCAGATTGGCGTCGGTATCGGCCGCAATGGGACGAACGAAGGACGCATAGACATCGTCCTTCTTCGCCCAGTCCGCATGGACACGTCCGGGGCCGCGATATTCCAGCACGTCAATGCCGCCCGATCGGGCAATGTCCCATGCCTTCCCGTCCAGCGCCGCGAGTGCCGCGTCATCGTCGTAAAGCGGCCCGCCCTCAACCGCGAATCCATTGGACACCAGGCTCTTGCCGAACAGTGCGGAGCGAATTTCGGTTAGCGGCAGGACACCCACGGGTTCCCCCGCGCGCGTTGCGACCAGATGATGCACCCGGTGTCCGCAGGATGCCGCAATCGCGTCGCCCCATGCGCGCCGATGGAAGGGTTTTACGCCGCCCGCCTTCGCCAGATACGCGTCATAGGCCGCGTCATCGGTAACGACGTCCACCGCGCCTGCCGGGTTATTCGTTCCCTCTTCCGCTCTGACCGCCTGCATCATGCCGCCAGACGTTCTTCGTGGGGAAGGAACACGCGGTCCATGCGGTCATAGCGGAAGCGCGTCATCAGGCGTTCCAGCTTCGCCTGCATCACGTTCAGGTTCGTATAATGCCGCACGCGCGATTTCAGCGGCGCGCCCGGGATTCGCGGCTGGCCGGGATCGATCTCCCAGGGGTGGAAGTAGAACACCGCGGACTGCTTTTCGATCTGATTCACGCGATTGATCGCCCATGTCGAAAACCCATAGGGCAGCAGCCGGAAAAAGCCGCCGCCGCCGCACGCCATGCGGCGGCCCATATAGGTGACGGTCGTCACGGGAATCTCGATCATGTCCGATCCGGCGACAGGCTTATGGACAAAGCGCGGCGCTTCCGGCCAGCCATAATGATCCGACTGGATGGGCGCGACGCTTGAGGAATAGGCATACCCCTCCTCGGCCAGCACATCGAGCGCCCATTTGTTCGCCTTGCCGATGGAAAAGCTCGGCGCGCGGTACCCGCGAACGGCCACGCCCGCGGCATCCTCGATCAGCGCGCGGGACTTTTTGAGATCGGCGCGAAACTCATCGGGCGTGAAGCTGTGGACGCGGTCATGGCCATAGCCGTGACTTGCGATTTCATGTCCGCGTTCGACAATCTCGCGGATCAGCTTCGGGGCGCGCTCGGCGACCCAGCCCAGCGTGAAGAAGGTCGCCGCTACGCCGTGCGCCTCGAACATGTCGAGCGATGCGCGCGTATTGCGTTCCACACGGCTGGCATGATCACTCCAGTCGGACCGCGCGATTACATTTTCAAAGGCACCGACCTGGAAGTGCTCCTCCACGTCGATCGACATGGCATTGACGATGGTCATTCCGCCGCCCGGTGTGTCGCCGGGTCCATCGCCGGGGCCCCACTCAGCTCATCGAGCTGCCCGTTCATGTCGGACAGCATCGCCATCAGTTGCTTGATGACCTTATCCTGCGAATCGACCTGCCGCTCCAGCCGCTCGAAACGCTCATTCGCCGCTGCCATGTCGGCTTCGCTGGCTGCCGCACTCGACGGCGCTGCGCCGGAGCGAGACATTTCCACCTGGCGATGAAAACTGGCCCGGTCGGGCATCGCATTGTCCGCGTCATAGTCGGCGACGACCTCGCGCACGAGCGCTTCATCGATCTCGTGGGTTTCTTCCAGCGAGCCGAACAGCAGCACGCGCGACATGATGTTGTTCACCCGCCGCGGGACCCCGCCCGACGCCTCGTAAAGCGTATCGTAGGCCGCATCGGTAAAGGCGGGATCACCGTTCCAGCCGCACCGCGCCAGACGGCTTTCGATATAGGTCTCAAGTTCGTCGCGTTTCATCGGCTCCAGATGGTGCGACGCAATGATGCGCTGGCGCAGCTGCTCCAGATTGGGGGCCGTCGAGAGGCGCGCGCGGAACTCCGGCTGGCCGAGCAGCACCGTCTGTAGCAGCGGTTCGCCGCCCTCCTGAAAATTCGACAGCATGCGCATTTCTTCCAGCGCGCTGAAAGGCAGGTTCTGGGCTTCGTCCACGATAAGGACGACCCGCTTCCCCTCATGCCGCTTGGATCTCAGGAATTGCTCCAGCTGGCTCAGAAGCGCCGACTTGTCGGTACCCGCAGCCTGCATTCCAAAGGAATCGACAGCCAATCGCAGCAGATCGTCGCCGTCGACCAGTGACGTGACGATATTCCCGATGACAATGCCGCCGCCCGCATTCTGCTGCAGAACCCGGGCGACCAGCGTGGTTTTCCCCGCGCCAATGTCGCCGGTGACGATGATGAACCCCTCACCCTGCGACAGGCCGTAGGTCAGATAGGCCATCGCCTTGTGGTGGGTTTTGGTATCGACGTAAAAATCGGGATCGGGAGTCAGCTGAAACGGCTTGCCGCTCAGCCGGTAAAAGTCAGTGTACATCTGGGTCGCTCCCTAAAAACTGTATGTCAGGCCGAGGGAGGCGCTGTAATTCTTGCTATCGCGGGAAAACCCGTCATCTGATGATCGCAGCGCGGCGCCAGCGCGCGACACAAGCGCCAGGCTGTTGCCCAGATCGCGTTTATAGCTGATCGAGCCGGCGATAAGGTCATCCGTCCGGTTTTCGCTCAGTGCGAAGGCGTTGCGCGAATATGATCCCGAAATGGTGAATGTCTGGCGGGCGCCCGGCTTATAGGTGACAATTCCCGAAATGCCGTAGCTGGTATCGTCATTTGAGAAGCTCTGGGCCGTCACATCAGCGTCGCCGGCGACCTGCAGCTGCTGCAAATCGACATAACCGCGCTCATTGTAGAAAAGATTGGCGCCGAAGGTCATCTGTCCCGCATCATATATCACGCCCACGGAGCCGCGGCGGCTCCTGAACGTCGCGGGCACCAGTGACTGCGTCAGATTGCCGAGGCAGCCCCCCGTCACGGGATCGCGGCCCAATGTGCATTCGCCAAAGCCCGTGGTCTGGTTCGTGCGCTGGACACTGACCACCTCGCCGTCGATACTTTGCGTCAGTAGACGTCCGAAGCTCGACAGGCCTTCATTATATCTTCCCGTGACGACGACCTTGGGCATCGGTTCGAACGTCATGCTCGCATTGATATTGGGGTCGCCATAGCGATACCCGACCTGCAGGCTGAAATTCGCGCGGCGGCTCGGTGCGTAGCGAAATCCGACCGTGCCGAACGCGCCGGAGCGATCAAATGCCGTGCGCCGCGGGTTGACGGGGTCCGGCAGGAACTCCCCATCCGGTCCCACCAGCGGCAGATTGGTTACCGGGTCGAACAGGATCGACTGCTGGCGGTTGAGAATATCCTCATAACCACCCTCAATGGTGAAACTCAGCTTGCGGCTGGCCTGATAGGTACCCTGCCCGCTGACGGAGTAGGAGCGGTAACGCTGGTCAAGCTCATCGATCTCTTCTTTCGTCCAGCGGCCAACGACCCGCAGGCCGAAGCGCTGGCGACCAGGCGTAAGTCCAGCGCTGATCGTGGCGGATTGCGACAGCGAGTCCGATAATCCGCGGGCACCACTGCTATTGCCATCAAGGCCAATGTCACCGTTTAACAACAGGGCACTGCTGCGAACGCCGTCTACGGTCGTCTTGCCGATCCGGTAGGTTGCCGACGCGTCCATACCGGCGCCAAGCGATGTCCGCACGCTTGGTTCGGCGTAAACAGCAAAGACCTGAGCGGTATTGCCATTGTCGGCATCGGGATTCGAACCGACAAAGCCGCGGCTATCGCGCTGATATTGAGACGCACGGCCGCCGACCGTCAGGAACAGGTTTCGCGGTATCAACGTGCCGGTCAACTCGCCGTCCGCATTGACGCGGTAGCTGCGGTTCACGCGGCCCCATTGTTCAAAGCGCCGTGTCACCGTTGCAGCGACAGCGCCGTTCACCCGCCGGGTCTCGATATTGGCGAGGCCCGAAAGACCCGTTTCAAGCCACCCGGATGTTGGTGAGGCACCGCCGGTCGTGTCGGTAAAGACCTGGCGCACGACCGCGGATCCAGACAGGTTCACCTGTGCCTGTCCGGACGTTGCCGCGACCAGAGAGACGATCGCCGCAGACGTTGCGACGCGGCGGATTTTCAGATTATGTACCATAACCATAATAGGTCCCGAACCGGCGGCCGATGCCGGCATAGCGTGCCTTGTTTAGAAGCATCGTGACATTGTCACAAACCGACATCATGGCGAGGCCGTCACGAAGCTCTGCATCACGCGTTGTTTCGGCTTCCACGACAAACAGGACCTGCCCGACGTGCAGGGCAAGGACAGACGCCGCGGATGACGCAAGACATGGCGGCGAATCGAAAATCACGATGCGATCGGAATAGCGGCGGGCGATCTCGTCGATCATCGCGCCCATACGTTCCGACGCCAGCAACTCCGTCGTCAGATTGTGCTGGCGGCCCGCGGGCAGCACCGAAAAATTCTCGATATTGGTCTTGATCAGGCAATCGCTGAGCTCGATCGAAGGGTCGGCAACCACGTCGATCAGGCCTTTGCCCCCCCTCCAGGCCAAGCGTCGACAGAATTTCAGGCTTGGCGAAATCGGCGTCGACAAGCAGCACGGTCACATCACGCTCGGAGGCGATGGAAAGCGCGAGGTTCGCCGCGCAGAACGTCTTGCCTTCGTTCGGCTGCGAAGAGCAGACCAGGATCAGATTGCCGTTCTCTATGCGGCGATCGCCCTCTGCCATGGCGTTGATGAGCAGCTGGCGTTTGACGATGCGAAATTCCTCCGCGGTCGCCGTCGCCGGACTATCGGGCACGACATAGCCAAGGTCGCGAAGCGCGGCGAGGTCGATATGTCCCCTGCGGCTGGTCTTTGTCGGCGCTTCATCCTGGCCACCAAACGGCATGCCCCCAATCTGGGACGCCTCCGCTGGCGGCTGTGCATCGGCGACCGGCGTTTGAGCGGCGACCTTGGGCGCTGCGGGCGCCTTGGGGGCAGGCTTGGCCTTCACCTTCGGCGCATCGTCCTTGGCCTTGCGCACCAGAGGCGGCGGACGGCTCGTCGACACGCTGGCAACCTTGCCGCTTTCAAGTTCTGCGGCTGCACGCTCCAGCAGACTCGCGCGCTTTGCGCTTTTATCGTCTTTGTCGTTCATGGCGCGTTTCCTAAACGAGTTCGTAGAGCAGGAGCGCACCGTAAATGGCGACGAGCCCCAGTGAAAGGACGGTGAAACCAGCCAGACGCACACGGTTCTGCGCCCGGTCCGCCTCGGTCACGATCTCGCTGACCGAACCGACGACCGGTACATCGAACTGGCTTTCGAGTTGCCCCGCGGTCACGAAGCTTGCCCGCAACTGGCTTGCCAGGAAGGCGGCGGCGATACCGGCACCAAGCGCGGCGACAAACACCAGCGAAAGCAGTACCGGGCGGTTCGGCGCAACGGGTTCGCGCGGCTGCGACGGCGGGTCGACCACGCTGAAACGAACCTGCTGGGTCTGTGTCTGCACATCGCTTTGCAGGCGAATTTCCTCACGGCTTTCCAGCAGCGCCTCATACTGTCTGCGAAGCACATTATAGTCGCGATTGAGGCGTGCCTGCTCGGCGGCAATGCCCGGCTGTTCCTGCTGCTTCACCTCAAGATCGGTGATTGCGGCCTGCAAGCGGCTGGCACGTGCCCCAAGGGCCGCGACCTGCGATCTCTTCTCCAGAATCATCGACTGCAGGTTAATATAGGCAGGATTTGACGAGGGGATGAAGCCCCCGCCACTTTCCTTCAGTTCCGCCTCTTCGCGCGCGGCATCGACTTCCAGCCTCGCGAGTTGCTGACGCGCCAGCACCACGTCGGGATGCCCCTCAAGGCGCCCTGCGGCGCGAAGCTGGCTGATCTGCTCTTCGATAACATTGGCGCGCTGCCGCGCCGGCGTGATGATACCCGGCGCTATGCCGCTCCTCGAAACCCCGCCGCCCATTGTGCGCGGTGTCCCGCCAAGCTGGCCGGTAAGCGCGGCCAGGCTGGACCGCGCCTGCGCCAGTTCCAGCTGCACATCGGCAAGCTCGACGCGTGCGCCGGACAAACGCTCGGAAATATTGCCTTCGCCGGGCAATTGACCGAGGTATTTTTCCTCGAATTCCGCGCGGCGCTTTTCCGACGCCTCCAGTTCACGCTCACGCTGGGCAAGCTGGTCTTCGAAAAAGCGGATGGCTTCGTTGATGTCATCGCGGTCCGCGGTGACATTCTCCTCCATGAATATCTGGAGGAGATTGTCGACGATCGATCGCGCACGGTCCGCATTGGCCTGATCGCTCAGCCTGCCATCGGACGCCTGATAGGAAATCGTGAAGAGGTTACCCGACTGGCTGCCAACAGTGATATTGTCGGACAGTTCGGTGATGGCGGCGTCGACCGCGGCATCGTCCACCAGGCCAAGGTCCATTTCCGTCCGCCGCAGAACCTTTTCCAGGTTGAGACGGCTGGTCAGCGTCTGGCGAACGATATCA
The DNA here is from genome assembly GCF_019204005.1 of Pacificimonas pallii. GTDB lineage: Bacteria > Pseudomonadota > Alphaproteobacteria > Sphingomonadales > Sphingomonadaceae > Pacificimonas > Pacificimonas pallii. Next base: position 280,574 of record NZ_JAGSPA010000003.1, read on the forward strand.
AGCTCGCGGCCATCGCCGCCGCCGCCCATCTCGCGCTGGATGATCGAACTGGATTCCACCAGGATGCGGGCTGACGACTGATAGCTGTTGGGAATGGTGGCGACAAAAGCCCAGCCAGCCAGACACACAAGCCATGCGATCAGCAGAGTCCACCACCGCTTCCGCCACACCCCATAGAGGGTGGTCATCAGTTCTTCTTGAAGACTTCGCATTTTATATGAGCCGATATCCTTGGGGGCAGGTCAGCGGGGCCGAACGACCGGGCGTGGAAGCGCTTTTACGCCTAGAAAGCGCTCTCTGGAATGATAATGACGTCACCCGGCTGGATCGCGACGTTCGCGCTGGTATCGCCATCCTTCAGCAGGCTTTCGATGCGCAACGCATATTCCGTCTGCGTGCCGGTGTCCGGATCGACGCGGATCAGCCGCGCACCATCCCCAGACGCGAATTCCGTCAGGCCGCCGACATTCACCATGACGTCAAGCAGGGTCAGCTTGTTGCGGTACGGAATGGCGGAAGGACGTGTCGCCTCACCCACCACACGAACCTGCTTGGAAAGCGGCCCCTGGAAACCCGTAACGATCACCTGGACGATAGGCTCGGCGATGTAGACGGACAGCTTTTCCTCGATTTCCTTGGCCAGCGCGGCAGGCGTTTTGCCGGTAACTTCCAGATCGTCGATCAGCGGCGTCGTGATGCGGCCGTCGGGGCGCACGGTAACGGACGTCGACAGCTCCGGGTTGCGCCAGACGAACACCTGCAACGTGTCGAGCGGACCAATGACGTAATTCTGGGCCGGTTCGCTCTCGGAAGAGCTGGAAAACTTCGCTGGCGGCAGCTCGGGAAGCCCTGAATTCGAAGCGCCGCAAGCGGCAAGACCAAGCGCACAAATGGCTGGCAATGTGTATCTTTTCACGGAAGCGATCATGGCGATATGTACCCTTTTCTGCGCGTTCTCATGCTATCTTATGCTGGCCAATAGACGCATCGTATTAACCAACGATTATTCCGGCGGCGTATTCCCGCCAAGCGGTCTATAGGGCCAAACGTCCCATTTTAAAACATTTTCACAATATGCACCGCTATCCATACGCTAGACCAGAAGTTCTATTGGCGACGGATGGCCCAGGAAACGCTCCGGGCTGGCACTGCGTCCATAGGCACCGGCCATGAAAACCGCAATCAAATCTCCCACATCGGCTTTCGGCAGATCGTTTTTATCGCCCAGCTTGTCGAGCGGTGTGCACAGGCAGCCGACGACGTTGACGGTTTCCTCAGGCGGGTGATTCGCGCGGCCTGCGTGAACCAGCGGATAATTGCGCCGAATGACGGTCCCGAAATTGCCGGAGGCCGCCAATTGGTGGTGCAGTCCGCCGTCGGTCACCAGAAAGGTCTGCCCGTCCGATTCCTTTCGGTCAACGATACGCGTGAGATAGACGCCGCTGGTGCCGACGATATAGCGCCCCAGTTCCAGAATGAAGCGCGTGTCCTTGAGGATGGCGGGGCGGTTTGCCAGCGTTTCGGCGAGCGCCGCGCCAATGGGTTCCAGGTCCAGCGGAACGTCCCCCGGAAAATACGGAAGCCCGAAGCCGCCGCCGATATTCGCGGTGGGCGGCGGCGCAGGAGCGTGCGCCGCAAGCTCTGCGACCAGCGCCACGGTCTGCGCCTGCGCTTCGATGATCGCGTCCGGTTTCAGGTTCTGCGATCCCGCGAATATATGAAATCCGCGAAAATCGGCGCCGGCCTCGCCAATCCGCCGCAGAAGCGCAGGTACCTGATCGGTGTCCACACCGAACGGCTTCGCGCCGCCGCCCATGCGCATGCCAGACCCTTTCAGGTCGAATGTCGGATTTACGCGCAGCGCAATGCGCGGCGTCTCGCCAAGCATCTCGGCAATCGTCAGAGTCCGCCGAAGTTCGCCCGCCGATTCGCAATTCAGCGTGACGCCCGCGCGGATGGCCGCGTCCAGTTCCCGGTCCCGCTTTCCCGGTCCGGCAAAGCTGATCTCCCCAGGGTCGCAGCCGCTGGCCAGCGCAAATTCAAGCTCGCCCGCAGACGCGATATCCAAGCCGTCGACCTGTCCGGCAATATGGTCGATAACAGGCTGGTAAGGGTTCGCCTTCACGGCGAAGTGCAGTTCCACGCCGCGCGGCATCGCTTGGCGCAGCGCGGCGATCTGCCGGTCGATAACGCTGCGGTCATAGACGAATAGCGGCGTATCCCCGGCACGCTCGACAAGATCCGATGCCCGCTCACCGCCGATCAGCAGTTCGCCATCATCTGCCGCGGCAAACAGCCCGGATATGCGGGGATCATGCATATTTCGCCGCTTCCTCTCTCAGCGCTGTGCGGTCAATCTTGCCGTTCGGCGACCGTGGCAGCGCCTCTTTCCACACAATGTGTTGCGGTTGCATGAAACCGGGCAGCGCCGCGGCAAGAGCCTTGCGGAACACAGCCTCCTGCGCGCCCGCGCCTGCCACCAGAAACAGCAGAATGCCCTGCCCCAGCCGCTCGTCCGCCACTCCAAAGGCGGCCGCCTCGCTGATCATTCCCGTTGCCTGCGCCGCCTCTTCCAGCTCACCTGGACTGACACGATTGCCGCTGGTTTTGATCATGTCGTCGGCGCGCGCCTCGAAATAGAGCAGGCCGTCTTCGCCCCGCCGCATGCGGTCACCCGACCAGACAGCCAGGCCGCCATAGCGTGAAAAGGCGGGGGCGGGCCTGAACCGCAATGCCGTTCGTTCCGTATCCTGCCAGTAACCCCGCGATACGAGCGGTCCGCAATGCACCAGTTCGCCGGGCTCATCGGGTGCACATTCGGTGCCGTCCTCGCGCAATATGAACAGTTCAGCATTGGGAATTGCCGTCCCGATCGAGTTCGGTTTCCGAAGCGCCAGCTCCGGCGCGAGATAAGCCGACCGAAACGCCTCGGTCAGGCCGTACATCAGGAAGATGCGCGCCCGCGGAAATCGCGCCGTGAAAGCCCGTGTCAGCCGCTCTGGCATGTGTCCGCCCGTGTTCGTCAGCGTGCGCAGCGTATCGCCCGCGCCGGTCCAGTCCTGCTCATCCAGCTGCATCCACAGCGGCGGAATGCCGGGCAGCTGCGTGATCCGGTGCGCCTGAACCCATTTTACCACATCCTTCGGCAGCAGGTAATCCAGCAGTATGATGGTACCGCCCTGCCGAAACGCAGTCAGAACCTGATTCAGCCCGTAATCGAAGCTGATCGGCAGCACGCCAAGAATACGGTCGCTGGCATCGGTCCCCAGATACGCCGCCACGCTCTCCGCCCCCAGACACAGGTTACGATGCGTCAGCATCACGCCCTTTGGCCGGCCGGTACTGCCCGATGTATAAAGGATCATTGCCAGATCATCGGGTGTGCGGGCCTCGCCGACATCCGCATCTACCTCAACCAGCGCCGGCCAGTGATCTTCGAATGCCAGCGTCAATGGCGGCACCCCAGCCGCAACCTCGACGCTCGATAGCCGCGCGCGATTGCCCAGCAGGAATGTCGCCCCGCTATCGGCGATGATATGCTCCGCCTGCGCGGCCTTCAGCGCGGGATTTATGGGCACCGCGATCGCGCCCGCGCGCATGATCGCCATCAGCGCAATGACAGTCTCGCAGGTCTTCGGTGCCCAGACGCAGGCCCGGTCGCCCGGCCGCAATCCACGTGAAGCCAGCGCCGTGGAAACGGCGGCAATCTCCGCCTCTAGCGCGCCATAGGTCAGCGTCCGCGCCTTCGTGACCAGCGCCTCGGCTTCGCCTGGCTTGCCCAGATGTAATTCGTCCACGCGCATCAGGCGGGTCTCTCCAGTTCGATCACGGTTCGTCCCATCGTCATTCGCGGCCGCCCCCTTGTCGCCAGCTGCACCGGGCCTGCCTTTGCAATGCCGACGGCCCCCAGGTCCACCGCGCCCAGCCGCATGTGCGGCGCCAGCGATGCCAGATTATAGTCGGCGACCCTGCTCATCGACCAGTCGAGTCCCCGCTCAGCCAGCCATGCCCCTGTTCCCGCCCATAACGCCGCGAATGCGCGGGACAGCCGCTGCTCCGGCGCAACCCATAATCCGGTATCCCATGCGCAGCCCGCGCCCGGCTGCCAGCGCACGCGCACTTCATCCTCGTCAAATGCGCCGTCTGTCACCCAGTTCACACCCAGCACCTTCCCTTGGCGTTCGGCGATCAGTGGCACCATTCCCGCTGCGATTCGATAGCTGATCGTTTCCGGTCCGGAATCGATTCGTCCGGCCAGGTCTTCAGGTGCCGCGACACGAACCCCATACCCGCGCGGCATCGCGGGCAGGCCCCCGCGCGGAACGGCGATCAGGCGGTAGCGGTGCCACGCCAGGCCTGGCAAGAACCCGGTCGCGCGCGCCGCCAGATAGGACATTCGCGCCGCGCCGGAAAGTGTGGTTTCCCTGCCTGAAATGTCCGCTTTTCCTTCCCTGTTATTGCGTCGCGGTGCCCTGCCAGTATAAGCGCGCCCCTGTCAAAGTAGCATCCAGGACCAAGATGACCGCAGCAGCTCCGCCGCCAGTACCCAGCCGGGATATCGATGCCGAGGTCCGCGATGTATTGCGCGATGTGCTCGCTCTCGATGCCGAAACGGCGGAGGGAATGACCGCCGACACACCGCTGTTCGGCGCACTGCCCGAGCTCGACTCCATGGCGGTCGCCGGTTTGCTGACGGAACTGGAGGACCGTCTCGACATTCTGATCGACGATGATGAGGTCGACGGCGAACTGTTCGAGACGTTCGGCTCGCTCACCGATTTCATTCGGGCGAAGGTCGCCGCCTGACGGGCGCGATGGCGGCACAATTACGCTACGCTCTCGAGCGGGCAGGTGTCGATACGCTGCCCGTGGTCCGGCGTGGCCCGGCGGATGCGCCGCTTGTCATCTTCGCGCAGCCGCTCTTTGAGGAGCATAATCGCTGCCGCCGGCTGTTTGCGGATATCGGCCGGGCGCTTGCCGAGATCGGCATTGGCAGCGCCCTTCCCGACCTGCCGCGAACGGGGGACCAGGCGGATCTGGCCGCCTTCTCGCTGGCGCGCGCCAGAACCGCCCTTGCTGCTTTCATTGCCGGCCAGGACGCCGCCCTGCTGCTTTCCGTCCGGGGCGGCGCCCTGCTCGCCCCTGAAACCATCGCGCATCTTGCCGTATCGCCCGTCCACGAGGGCAATCGCCTGCTCACCGACCTCATCAGAACGCACGGCGTTGCGCATAAGGAGGCGACGGGAAGAACATTCGGCCGCGCCGACGCCGATGCCATCTGGCAGTCCGGCGGCGATTGCCACCTCGCTGGATATCAGGTCACGGCGGAGACGGCGTTTGCCCTCCGCACCGGCAGTGCCCCCGCGCCCGCACACAGCCTGATACTATCCGGCAGGAACCCGGATGTTTCCGGTCCCCCCGTCTGGCGTCAGGCCGATCCTGAATGCACGGCGGAGGCCGCTCGTGAGATCTCGGACCGGGTCAGGACGATGCTCGCTTCGAAATCCAGCGCGGCATGATACCCGTCACATTCTCGTGCGAAAGTGAAACGCTTGCCGGCAATCTGCATCCGGCGGATGGTACGACTGGCGTTCTGATCGTTACTGGCGGCGGTCAGATACGCGCGGGGCCGCAGCGGCTCTTTCTGCATCTGGCCAGCGATCTGTCGGCGTCCGGTACACCCGTATTCCGATTTGACCGGCGCGGCATTGGCGATTCCAGCGGCACGGATGCGGGCTTTGAAGATAGCGGCCCCGATATCGCCGCCGCGGCCGCCGAACTGCGTATGCGCCAGCCGCATGTGGAGCGTGTCATCGGTGTCGGTCTGTGCGACGGCGCGACCGCGATGATCCTCAGCCCCGCCAGTCTCGACGGCCTTATCCTGCTGAATCCGTGGATTATCGAGGACAGCGCCCCGCCTTCGCAAGGCGAAGTCACCGCACATTACAAACGCCGCCTTCTGCAGCCGGAAAACTGGAAACGTCTGCTGCGGGGCCGCGTAAATCCGGTGAAAGCACTCGCCTCGTTCATACGGGCGCGCGCGCATGGGGCTCCGGCCGGACTTGAGATGCGCGTCGAACAGGCGCTCGCGTCGCTCGACATGCCGATACACGCGATACTGTCCTCCCGTGACAGAACCGCCGACGCGGTCCGCCCGCTGACAAAGCGGGCCGCGCTTGCCTCGACCCACGATATCGATGCCGATCACGCGTTCAGCGCTGCCGAGTCCCTGACCGCACTCAAGGCCCGCATCTCGCACATCCTGTCCTGACGGCGACGCTGGCGGCGGAATAGGCTTGCTCGCCCCCGAACCGATACGGAAAAGGAAAAACTCCTTTATTTCATCCTGATTGCTCAAGATGTTTGACGCGATACAGTCTCAAACAGGATATTTTCTTTCCACCCTCCCATAGAACATTGCGGAATGGGCGCCTTGGCGCTTCTGGCAATTGGAAAGAGAAATCGATGACACGCAGGGTGGAGCAGGAAATGGCCAATGGCGCGGGTACGGTGGCCACATGGGGCGGCGAGTTTGGGCCGCACCCCTACGGCGCATCACAAGTACCGATCGTTCTCAGCGCGCCCTTCGCTTACGAGGATATTGATCATTGGTCGGATGTCGCGCTGGGTCTGCGTGAGGGGCATATATACAGCCGCAATACCAATCCCACGCTCGAGGCGTTCGAGGAGAAAGTCAGACTGCTCGAGGGCGGCGCGCGCGCGACCAGTTTCGCCAGCGGGATGGCGGCCATATCGAACACCTTGTTCGCCCTGCTCGAGCGGGGGGACAGGGTGGTATCGGTTCGGGACGCTTATGGCGGCACCAGCCGCATTCTGATGGAGCAGCTGCCGCGACTTGGTGTTGACGTCACTCTGGTCGATACCGAGGATCAGGAACAGCTGAAGCATGAGATTTTGCAAGGATGCAAGCTCGTCTATCTGGAAACGCCGACCAATCCCACGCTGAAGCTTGTCGATCTCAGGGAAGCCATTGACGCGGCGCATGCTGTCGGCGCCATTACCGTGGTCGACAACACATTTGCCACGCCAATCAACCAGCGGCCACTGAAACTCGGTTCGGACCTTGTCCTTCACAGCGCCACGAAGTTCCTCGGCGGGCACGATGACGCGCTGGGCGGCGTTTTGGTCGGCGATGAAGAACTGGTAGGCAAGGTGTTCGCATATCGGGAGATCACCGGGGCGACGCTGGGTTCCTTTGCCGCCTACATGCTCTTGCGCGGACTGAAGACACTGGAACTGCGTGTAGCCAGACAGAATGAGAATGCCGGGCAGGTGGCAAGGATGCTTGCTGCCCATCCCAAGGTGGACAAGGTATTCCACCCGAGCCTCGATACGCATCGCGGGCATGACATCGCCAAGCGGCAGATGACCGGCTTTGGCGGCGTGCTCAGCTTCTCATTGCTTGGCGGCGAAGCCGCGATCAAGGGCGTGCTGGAAAGCATGAAACTGGCGCAGCGCGCCGCCAGTCTTGGCGCTGTCAACACGTTGGTCGGCACACCGGCCACGACCAGCCATGTTGAATGTACCGCAGAACAGCGAGCGGAACTGGGGATACCCACGACGCTGATCCGCTATTCGTGCGGGATCGAAAATGCGCAGGACCTGATTGCAGATCTCGAGCAGGCTCTACAGAACGCGTGAGACCGTGCGGCTGGCTGACAGGCCAGCCGCACAGCATGGGTCTGGATCCTTCAGCTATGGGCAATCGGCATCGCCAGCAAATTGTGAAGGCGTGCCGGCTGCCTAAGCGCTAAAATTTCCCGCGAACAGGGGAATGAAGGCGGCCATGTTCACCAGGGCATGGCTGACCATTGGCCACCCGACCGAGTTGCTCCGCCGCGTGATCACCATCCATACCGCGCCGAGCATCATACTTCCCCCGACCAGTCCAAGCGCGCCCTGATCGAATGAGATCCCTTCCGCGAAATACAGGGGCACATGCCATAGCGTGAACAGAAACAGTCCGATCAGTTCGAACGAGATGCGTCCGCCTGAATTGGCCCGGAATGTCCTGCGCCATGCCAGTTCCTCAAGCGGCCCGTTGAACAGGGCAACCCCGACGGCCAGCGCCGCCATTGCCGGGTCGGTACCGACCCAGCTCATCGTATCGGCGCCAAAAAAAACGCCGACCGGGAGCATGGCGGCGATCGCGGGTATCCACAATGATGCCGCCCTGAGATCCAGTCGAACCGGCGTTTCCCCCTTACCGAAGAAAATGGCGACGGGGATGCAAAAGCACACCCAGTAAATGACGAACACGGACACAAAACCGACCAGCGGGGTCAGCGTGCCGGTCAGGAACGGCACGGCGAACATCGCAAAAACCGACAGGAATGCCGCGGACAGGAGCAGGTTCCGCTGCCGCTTCGAAAATCGGGTCATCGTCGTTGAGCCTCACTTGTCAGCGAACATCCGAGCACATGTCCTCATGCGCCGCAACAGGCTCCATCCTGCCGGCGAACTGCGCCTTATCGCACCGAAAAGCCAAGCATCAGCACCTCATTCAAAGGTGCTGATGCCATATGTCCGGATATTGCCACCACCGGCAGGGATCACTCGCCGGGTCTCAATTCGCCAATTGAGCGGACAACCGGGGCACTATCGTCTCCCGCCCGGAAAATATGGACGTTCGCCACCGTGCCGTCAGCGCTGCGTTCGAAGCGCAGACGGTTGGGAAAATCCTCGACCGCGAAAACATCATTGCCGAGATGGTGCATGCGGCTGCGATCGATACCGAGGAAGTGCTGGAAGAATTCCGACGCAATCCACAGCTCGCCATCAACCTGCTCGATCCGGTAATCGAAGCCCATATTGTAGAGAAGACCCTTGTAGGATCCGACGAGCGTATCGCGCAGAGCCGGCTCAAGGGGCTGCTTGTCGAGAGGCTGACGATGCCGCCATCCCATTTTGTCGATAATTCCCCGTCTGAGCGTTGCGAAGACCGGGTTGGTATTCGGATCGTCGCCATTGCCCATGATGACCACGCCGTAGCCGCCCTTCATCGACGCCAGCATCTCTACATTTACACCGGTGTTCGATCCATCGTGGCGGAACCAGTCGGTGTTGCCGAACCCCATGCCCCGGAAAAAAGGAGTTCCCATCCCGCCGACATAGCGCAGGGAGATGATATCGGTCATCTCGCGCGCGAGCGACGGGGTGATCACCCCGTCTTCTCGCCCGTCGAGCGCGCGCTGGAAGGCAATCATGAATTTCGCCATATCCGTAGGGGTCGACCACATGCCGGATGCGCTGATCTGCGGCGTGATCGGCAGGCCGGTGCGGATCACCGCACCGTCCTTGTCATGAACAAGCGCCGCATTGCCAAGAAAGCCCTCCGATCCCGGCTGGACCATGGTGGTATCGATCATACCCAATGGCGCGAATATCCGCTCCCGTACGAGGTCTTCCAGCGACTTGCCCAGATGATCTTCCAGCGCAAGCTGCAAGATGACATAGCCGCCGCCGCTATATTTCCAGTTCGTGCCGGGCGCGAAGAGGAATTCTATCGGCTTGTCATAGCGCGGAAGCCTTCCTTCCAGGCTGTCGATCAGCGAAGGGACCGCGTCGCCTTCGTAAAAGTCGGCGAATCCGTGCTGCGATGTTCCTGCCGTATGTGTCAGCAATTGCCGCCATGTCACCTCGGCAGCACCGGGCTTGTCGCTTTTCGGCAGCTTCCAGCTTTTCAGATAGCCGCTGATCGGCACATCGAGATCGATCACCCCGTCGCGCGCCAGCATCAGGCATAAAAGGGCCGTGGTCACCTTCGATATCGACGCCGTCGAAAAGGCAGTCCGCTCATCGATCGCAGCGCCCGTATCTATCGATTTCACGCCTTGTGTATGGAGGTCGACAATCCTGTAATCGTCGAAGACGGCGACGCTGATCCCGTTAAGCTTGCTTCGCTCCATCTCCGCCGAAACGGTCGGCCAAAGCTGGTCAAGGCGGCTGGACTGGACGGGAGCTTTGCTAACCACCGACCTTTCCTCCTCGACCGGTCCCGAAGTTGTGCAGGCCGCCACACTCATTCCAAGAACGAAAAACGCAAATACTTGTTTCAAATTAATTTCCGATCCAATCCGAGGGTATATCTGTATTAGATATATAACACAGGTGCCGTCAAGCGCGCCCGGCGCGATCATGAAAATAGGCCAATGAGGAGGTCTGCCGCCCGCTTTCGGGATCAAGATGCTCAAGCCACGCTTCGAAGCCGCCTTGCAGTGCGCCCCAATCCATATCGGTCATCGCGTACCAGGCGGTGTCCCGGCTGCGCCCCTTGTAGTTGGACGCATTTCTGAACACACCTTCATAGGTGAAGCCCAGCCGCCGCGCGGCTGCATGCGAAGCGGCGTTCAGATCGTCGAGCCGCCATTCATAGCGCCGGTAATCCAGTTCCTTAAAGACATTGCGGGCCATCAGATACATCGCCTCCGTCGCCATTGCGCGCCGCTGCATCGCGGGCGCGAAACTGACATGTCCGACCTCGATCGAACCATGATCCGGACTGATACAGCTATAGGTCGCCATGCCCAGTGCCCGCCCCGTCCGCTTCTCGACAAAAGCATAGAAAAACGGGTCGGGCGAAAGGCAATAGTTTTCCATCCAATGCCGGAATTCTGCAGGATCGGCGAAGGGACCGTAGCGCATATAGGTCCAGCTCTCGCCGGTTTCGTCCTCCGCCAGCGCGGCGAACATGCTTTCGGCGTGTTTCTCAATGTCGATGGGCTCGACCCGGCAGAACCGCCCCTCCAATATGCGGCGGTCGGGATGCTTGGCTCCGGACCAGTCGCCCAGCGACGGCCCGATGGGTTGACCCAATGCGTTGATCCGCGTCGCACTCACCGGAGTCAGCTTTCGACGTGAGTTACGAATTCGATCAGGCGGCCATCGGGATCGCGCAGATAGGCCGCGTAATAATTGGGGTGGATATGGGGCGCGAGTGCGGGAGGGCGCTCCTGAGTCCAGCCTTCGCTACCAGCCGTCTCGAAAATGGTGTCGACCACATTGCGATCGGGCGCGCGAAAGGCGAAATGCACATCGGTCGAGGGCGCGCCTTCGACGATAAAGAAATCGAGCCGGTCTCCATTGGCGAATCCCTTGGCGGGTCCATCAACCTCCAGCCTGTAGCCGACATGCGGAAGCACGCATTGATAGAAGGAAAAGACATCGCCGAACTGGCGGGTCTGGACTTCGAGATGGTCGATCAAGGGGATACTCCTTACAGCTTTGATGAGATTGAAACTCCCCAGGAATATAGCGCCGATCGACGAGACAAACACATCACCAGAGTATCTTTTGGCAATTCGATTTTGCATTTTTTCACGAAACTCTGGAGTAACTCCGTCATGAAAATCGATATCGACGAATCAGATCGCATCATCCTCGATCACCTTCAGAAGGATGCCTAGACGCCGCTCAAAGCGTTCGTTGGGGCAACCGGGCTCTCGATCGCATCGGTGCAGCGCCGAATCCGCCGGCTGAAGGAGAGCGGCCTGATCGAACGCGAAATTGCCCAGCTCAATGCGGAGGCGATGGGGCAGGATGTCACTTTCATCGTGATGGTGGAACTTCATCGCGAAAGCCTCGACCAGTTGGAGACTTTTCAACGACGGGTGGTGAAAGACCCGCACGTCCAGCAATGCTATTATGTCACCGGAGAGGCCGACTTCGTCCTCATCTGCATCACGCCCGATATGAAGGCTTTCGAAGCACTCACTCATCGGCTGTTCTTCGAGAACTCGAACGTCAGAAAATTTCACACCAGCGTCGTTATGAAACGCGCCAAGGTCGGCCTCTCCATACCAATATGGCCGTAGGCTATGGCATGGGCTCGGCGGATTTTCGCTGTCTCCGCTTGTAGCTGAATGACTTCGGGGAGGCCGCGGACCGCGATTCACCATGTCGGGGACAATGGTCGCCATGCCTCAGAACAATTACGTCCCTCTTCAACCAAACAAGCTGACATCCAGAAGAGGATCAGAAGAATCTTCTCGCCATTTGCGTGGCGAATTTGGAATCTTTGTCTGTTCCCTCCCCCTAGTCTGAATGGCTGACACCCCGCCTACCGCCTGAACCAGGATCGCAATGAAGACCGATATGGCTGCCTTCCGCCGCAAGACGAAGAAGGCCCTTTCATCATCTCCGTGCCCATTCAGCGTCACCGGACCCAAGTAGCCAGGACCCGATCACATGAACATCTCCTTTCACACCGAAGAGTGGCCCGTCAAAAAGCCGCTCGTGATCACCGGCCATAAATTTAACGAACATCACGCGTTTGTCGCAGAGGTCGAAAGCGGCGGTTTCGTAGGACGCGGCGAATCTTTCGGCGTTTATTATCTCGGAGAAACATCCAGGACCCTCGCGCTTCAGGCGGAGAGCTTTCTGGATGATTTCAGCGGAGACATGACACGCGAAGCGGTTCATCAGTCGCTTCCGGCGGGCGGCCTGCGAAATGCGCTCGACTGCGCGTTGTGGGACTTGGCGGCCAAAAAGGCCGGCAAGCGTGCCTGGGAACTGGCCCGGATTGAGCTTGCTCCTGTCGAAACGGTCTACACGATTGGCATCGACACCATTGCGGCCATGGCGGACGATGCCCGCCGCAAGAGCAATCAGCGGATCCTCAAGGTGAAGCTGAACGATGATCAGCCGGTTGAGCGCCTGCAAGCGATCAGGGACGCCCGCCCCGACGCCGAAATTGTTGTCGATGCGAACCAGGGCTGGAACATCGGGTCCCTCGAACGCTACCTGCCCCAGCTTGAGAAGATGAAAATCGCGATGATCGAACAGCCGCTGCCGCGCGGGGGGGATCAGGACCTCAATGGCCATGCCTATCCCATCCGGATTTGCGCCGATGAATCGTTTCTGACATTCGGTGACCTCGACTATGCCGCCGAGCGATATCAGATGCTCAACATCAAACTTGATAAGGCCGGAGGCTTGACCGAAGGGCTACGCATCGCGCGTGAGGCAAAGGCGCGCGGCATCGACCTCATGGTCGGAAGCATGGGCGGTACGTCGCTGGCGATGGCACCCGCCTATATCGTCGCTCAGTTCTGCGAATTTGTCGATATAGATGGTCCGCTGCTGGCGAAATATGACCGTCAACCCGGCATGGTCTACGACAATGGGATGGTCTCACCCCCTCGCGCCCAGCTCTGGGGCTGAAGGGGATGAGGGGCACAACCTTCGCGCGTCGCGCTCTCCAGCCTTCAGCTCCGTCAGAATAGCCGGTGGAATTTCTGCAAATATCGCCCAATGATGGCTTCACGCTCTTTGCGGTCCTATGCCTGATCATTGCGATCTCCAGCCATCTTGAGAAGACACGCTGGGGGGCGAAGATCTCCGGCCCGGGCCTGGTGATCGCGATATCGATTGCGGCGACGCATGCCGCGATCCTGCCGCGTCAGGCCCCGCTTTACGACTTGATCTGGCAGATTTTTGTGCCGCTTGCGATCGCGCTGTTCCTGTTGAAGGCCGACCTGATCGGCATCTATCAAAAGGGCGGAAGGGTACTGATCGCGTTCATTCTGGGCGCCCTTGGCGCGAGCGTAGGCGCCGTTCTGGGCGGATACGCTCTCGATCTGGGCGCGAATGAAAACAAGCTGATCGCGGTCTTCGCGGCCACATATACCGGTGGCTCGCTCAATTTCGCTGCCACCGCCGAAGCCGTCGATTTCAAACAATCGTCCGAGCTTTCCGCCGCATTGGCCGTCGATAATGTGATCGGAACCCTCTACATCATTCTGACGATCTGGCTGGGAGGCTGGGCCGTCCTGAAACGGAGATTTCACTGGGGCGCCGAGACGGCCGATAATGCCGGTACCGACAATGGCGAAAGCCATTCGCCCCCCACCCTCAGCGATCTTCTCACCATGCTTGCGCTGGCGGCGGTCGCCTGCGTCATCGGCATCAAATTCGCCGACTATCTCGGCCTGGACAGCTTCGCGGTGCTGTTCATTACCGTGATCGCCGTCGGGGCAGCCACGATTGGCCGCAACAGGTTAAGGTCGTTCAAGGGTGAAGATATCCTCGCGATGATCTTGCTCTACATGTTCTTCGCCGTCGTCGGGGCGGGATCCGATATTTCGGAAATGCTCTCGACACCGCCCGCAACTTTCCTGCTGGTCGGCTCGATAATCGGCACGCACTTCCTTTTCCTGTTCGTCGGTGGCTACCTGTTGAAGCTGAATTACCGCGAGTTGATCATTGCCTCTTTGGCCTGTATTTCCGGCCCACCGGTCGCGGCGGCAATCGCAGTGTCGTTTGGCTGGCGCGAGCATATTCTGCCAGGCATCGCCACCGGCGTGTTGGGATATGTCGTTGGCACCTTCATCGGCGTGGGCCTGTTTCACATGCTTGGCTAGCCCGAAAAGACCAATGGCAAGGCATTGCCACCAGGCGGGTCAGTCCGTTTGCGATACCTAGCGGGCGTCTTCACCCGATCTCGATCCATTAACCAGATCGGATATCGGATAGCCGGTGTCATTCTTGATCGGCTTGGTAACGATATAGGTGAAATATTCCGATATGCCGATATTGCTATCCAGCAGTTCATCCATGAACGCCTGATATTGATTGATGTCGTTCGCGACGACCTTCATGATATAGTCGATCCCGCCACCAAGGGCATGACATTCAATGATCTCGCCGTGCCGTCTTATCGCACGCTCAAACACCTGAAAGTCCGTTGCCCGGTGGGCGCCCAGTTTGACCGTCACATAGAAAATGCAGACATGCGCGATCTGGAGGATGTCAACCTCAGCGCGATAGCGGCTGATTAATTTAGCCTTTTCGAGGCGCTTGACGCGTTCATGGCAAGGACTTTGTGACAGTCCCACCATCTCGGACAGTGTGCTGCGGGTGATGCGCCCATTGTCCTGCATCGCCTCCAAAATGGCAATGTCGATGCGGTCTAGCTTATACATAGTGCCGGTTTCGTGCGATAAATGTGAGGCGGGTCAATCATTTTCCATACTTTCAAACGATCGGAAACGTATGCGCGGAGTTCGAAGCGTGTCAACTTAATGACGTGCGACGCCCAGTGAGCAGCCCGATGCCCCCCTCCATCCCCGGTGCCTGTTCACGCCCTGTGTGCTGGCCCCGATAAGGCGCCAGACAACCATCGCTCCCGCTGCGCGCCTTTCGCCGGGGCAATCATCATGCCGAACATAAGAGGCGGGGTTCACGCGTAATACTGGAACCCCAGTATGTTCCAGTAGGCATAAAAGAACACCATATAAAGCGCGCATATCGCGACGAAACTGTTGCGCAATCGCTGAAGTAATCCTGCCCCCTTTTCCTGTGAAAGCCACAATCTCACATTCGCCACCAGAAGGTAGATTGTCGCCAGCGATGCCAGGATCGGGAATAACAGCCATATCTTGAAGGCGAGCGGAATAGCGTAAGACAGGCTATCGGCCAAAAGCACCATCACCAAAACCATGCCTAGGATCGCGACCAGATGGAGCGACGCCGCCAGCAACGCGGCGCGCTCGGCCCGTTTTCTCGCGCCGATCAGAGACTTGAATGCCGACCGCTGAAACAACTGCCGCAAAAGAACGAATATGAACACGGCGGTGCAAAGAACCAGCAACGGAATATGGTTCGTCCCGTCGGCCAGAAGCGACGCCTTGAAATAGGACGTATATGGTAGAGATTCGACGTAGAGGCCGCTGATATCGCCGTTCCCATCTTCCTGAAAAGCAATGCGCTGGTCTCCATGCGTTTCGCGGAAGAGATTCTTGCCGATCTCTACGAATTCGGTGTCGCCTGCGACCAGCAGGGTGTTGCGGTCGGTCGCCTCAACCGAGATTCCGCCGAGCAGCTGCGTCAGTTTTTCAATGTTTGAGAAGTTGGATCGCCATGAAACATAGGTCCCGGCATAGCGTTCGGATCGCATGTGAAAATCAGCCGGTGCCGCAGGCTTCCCGATCTCGCGGGGGAAGGCGACGTCGTAGATCGTCGACACCAGCGCCTCTGTGACAATCGCGCCATCGGGGCCGGTGAAGGTCGCGAATATGATGATGTCATTCGCCAGGTCGATCGCCAATTGGGAATGGAACAGGTTGGTATTCCCGCCATGGCCGACGAGCCGCACACCGTTTTGCGCGGTTTCCAGAAATCCGAGCGTCATCCCGTTCAGGCGATCATCCTGCGAGAAATGGCGTGACAGCATCTGCTTCACCGTATCGCTTCGCAGAATTCTCTTGCCGTCAAGAGCGCCGCCCGCCTTGATCGCACGGGCAAACAGGATCATGTCGGCCAGGGTCGCGGATGCGGATCCTGCCGGGGCGAAACTGGATATCACTTCGAACGGCTGGGGCTCGAAAGCGAGCCCCTCATGCCGATAGCCAATGGCAAGGTTGCCAGCCATGCTGGTCGGCACAGGTTCGACGAATGTGGAATTCTTCATTCCCAGAACATCGAAAATGTTTTTCTGAACATATTCCTCGAATGACATGCCGGAAATCGTCGCGACGATATGGCCTGCAAGGGCGGTCGCGTAATTCGAATAGGCCACCTGAACGCCGGGCGGATTCACCCGTTTCGGTTCATAGCGGACCATTGCCTGATCCATGGGAAGGGCGCGGCTGCGGTCATTGATGATAAGGTAGCCCATACCGCCCGTTTCAAAGCCCGCACTGTGCGTCATGATATGCCGCATGGTGACAGGCTGGCCGGGATAGGTATCCTTGATCTGAAAATTCTTGAGGTACGCGTTCACATCCCTGTCGAGGTCGAGCCGGCCTGTCTCGACAAGCTGCATGACCGACACCCAGGTGAACAGCTTCGATATGGAGCCTGGCCGAAATAGCGTCGTTTCCGGGTCGACGGGGATATCTCGCTCGATATTCTGTTTCCCGTAACCCTTTGACAGGATCACCTCGTCGTTTCTGACGATCATGACGGCGCCGGACGGCACCGAATGCTCTTCCATCAGCGGGATCGCAACGCCATCGGCAAGCGCGGCCATCGTCGCCGGAGCGAATATGTCGTTCCGCTCCTGCGCATGGCTCACGCCCCCGCCCGATGCGGCAGCACAAAGCGCGAGGAAAAGCATCGTCATCGCCCGCACGGCTGTGATCGTGGATAGCATCACTTAATCTTCCCCCCCCCCCCCGAAAATACGGCGTTCAGCACAAGGCAGCCATGGCCATATGGCCTCGCTTACTTCGGCAAGTCCGGCGTTTTGCCTTTGGATTTTTCGATCTTCTCTTCAAGAACCGCGACCGCCTGATCGACACCGCGCCGCAAAAAGCTTTCAAGTGTGTCGTTATCGGCGGGCGCCAGCGCCATGTCTGGCGGGATGCCCACGCCCTCATAGGATTTGCCGTCGGACGCGATGTACACTTCGTTCGACATCGTCACGCCCCAGCCATTGGGCAGCTTGAATTCCAGAACGTCCGAAAGGCCGCCGCCAGTGCGTTCGCCAATGGTGGTGACATTCGGCAAAGCTTGCATCGCCAGCGTGAAGATTTCCGCCGCGCTGAAAGTATCGCTACCCTGAAGGTAAACCACCGGGCCAGAAAAAGCGCGATCACCCCTGCTTGACACGTAGATGCGCTGCTTTGGCGTGAAACCGGACTCCAGACGGGCTTTCTTCGTGAACGCCAGCACATTGGCGCTCGTCAGATATTCCGCGATCGCAAGGGCGACCTGATCATAGCCGCCCGGGTTCCAGCGCGCGTCGACGATGATGCCTTTCACATCATGAAGGTCTTTCAGCGCCTCCTGCATGACCGCATCGACGACGCGCTGCCGGTCAGCCGACGGCGCGCCTTCCGCCGCGAATCCATACATCCCGTCAATGCCGATATAGCCGATGTCGCCGCCTATTCGCCCCCAGCTTACCGGTTTGGCCGTCGCCGAACCTTGCCGGCTTCCCTTCAGATAGTGGGAATCGATCGTCCGCGTTATTCTGGCCAGCGGCTCGGATTCATAAATGCTGAAAGTATCGCTGTCGGGCAGTTCCTTCGCCGCCAGCGCATGCAGCGTTCCGCGCTTTCCGGACCTGAACATCCGGTCACCCGCCTCCAGCATAACATGGCCGTCATCCAGCAGGGTGAGCATCTCCACGAAAATGGCATAAAGATCGTCTTCGCTCGTGCTCTTCGTGACCGAAGGCCGGTACTTTTCGTAAACAGACTGCCAATCGACATTGTGCAGATCAAAAAACGCATAATGCTCATTATACGCCTGCCAGAAGGCTTCAAAATTCTGTTCAGGGTCAAGGCTGGGCGCGGTCGGACAATTGTCCGGCAGATTGGGAAGGCGTTCAAAGTCGTAACGCGTGATGCCGTCGCTCACATGGAAACTGAGCCTGTCCGCCTCCGTACGGTCGATACGCGTCAGATCGTTCTCCAGCGCCGCATTCACATCTTCCGAAGCCTTGGCGCAGCTTCGACTGGTATAGTGGTACAGCTGGGGCTTGCCCTCCTTGACCTCCAGCACATAACCATATCCCTGCGAGCGCCAGACGCCGTCCATATGGTGAGTGGCGGCCCGCGTGGCCTGACTAGACAAAACTCCTGCCGTCGCCAGTAAAAAAGCGAGCGATTTCAATAGGCGGTGATTGCGCTTCATAGCCTTGTCAAACCTCCTTGGCGTGAACGTTCTGGGGATCGGAAAAGCCGCCCGGTGATGGCGGGCGGAACAATGGCGCCCCGGCATCGCGATAAGACAATCATCATGACTGGCCGCCCTTCCGCCAATCCGCGGACTTTAGCTCGAATAAGGCAGCGTCACGAACATACCCGGTCCAGGTCGTCATGTCCTTTCGCAGAATGGAAATCTGACGCGCTCCCAGTTTTTCAACCGCGCGCATCGACCGTCCGTTGCGCGTGTCGATCCTGAACGCGATCGTGTGAAACCCGCTTGCAAAGGCATGGTCGATCATCAGTGTCTTCATGATCCGGTTGAACGATGTGCCGCGAACCAAAGGGGAAATGTAGGTACCGCCGATCTCGACGATGCCTTTCTCGGGGTCAGGCTTCAGAAAGTGGGTCATGCCCACGACCCGGTCTTCGTGAAGAACGGCGAACCGCAGATAATCTGTCATGGTCGACAACATGGCGACCGAACGGTCGAAATGTTCCCCAAGCATCGATATCGGATAAATATCCCAGATATACTCATCTTCCGCGCAGGCCGCGCGCAGTCCCTCGATGTGGCTGTCGTCAAAGGGAACCAGGCGGACGGCCCCGTCGGAAAGCGAAACCAGCAGCTTCAGGGTCTTTTCGTCAGACGATGTCATTTTGATCTCCGCAGACCGGGACATATTTCGGCAGTCGAAAACCGCAGCCATGACGCGCAGCCGCCAAGCCATTCTGACGCGCCAATGGGGCCAGGACGGCGTCGCGGTGTCTCATTCGGCATGCCGCCCCGTCCCAAGATATACGGCGTTCATGAATAGCCGCTCCGTACCCAGAGAATACCCCCGAAACAGCGGGTCGCTGGCAAATGAAATCACCTTGCCCCTCCCCTTCCGCTCCAGCAGCAGATAGGCGCTGCCGGAGATATACCCGGTCGCCTCGGGCCAGACCAATCCGGATAACATGAGGTTGGGCATCGATGCGAAACGTCCGATCAGGGCCGCATTCGGTCCGGGAGACAGAGCGTCCGATTCCCGGAAAAGGACCGGTAACCGCTCAGTCACCCCATACGCCATCCAATGTTCCGGCTTCAAATGGGCCTGAAGGTAGGCCCCATGCGGTAGGTAGGTCCTGATCTTCGCGATTGTCTGCGCCGGCGTCATGGTGACGGCTGGTGTCGCCGAGCGTTGATCGGCGAAACTCTGCGCGGTGTCGGCAAAATCGAACGGCTCATTGCGGGCGTCCAGTTCCTTTGCGCTCGCGCCCAGCACGGCGCGCGTTTGCTGCGGCGTCTTGCCATCGGAACTCGACGCCCCAAGGAAATCGTCTGCCTCTATCTCCGCAATGCTTCGCCCGACCATCATCAGCGTCGTGTCATCCAGTGTCCTGCTGCGCGGCACAGACGAGATGATACCCGCTTCGGAGGCGTAGAAACTGGCATTGCCCAGGGTAAGCAGCGTCCCGCCCTGATCGACCCAATTGGCCAGCGCCTTCATGGCCGCGCCCGGCAGCAGTTCGGACAGGTCGCCATCCACCTCAGGCAATATCATCGCGTTGTAGGAACTCAGGTCGAAAAAGCCGAGATGCATCATGTTGAGCAGCGTCGCCGGCACTTCGACCTTTTCGTCGAACAGATGCCAGACGGCGCCAAAACTCGTCTGCGAAACGCCCTGTCCGCCCAGTATCGCGACCTTCGGCTGCCGAAGCAGCGGGAAGGAATCCCCGCCAAGATCGGGCCCGGACAGGATACGCGCGCCGTGCGCGGCAAATAGTTCGATCGCACCCTTCGCCTGTTCCGCGTCAATGAGGGGGCGTATGTCGCCTACCTGCTCTTCATGGCGAACCAGAAACGTTCCGGGTCTGAAGTCTTCGCCATCATGAGTGAAGGCAGCCTTCGCCACCCGAACCTTGACGCCGGACTGCAACAGCCGGGCTGTCGCCTGCAGGCTGTCGTCCCGGTAAATATAGGCGTAGTTCGCGGCGCCAACAGGTGGCTTTGGAGCCGCCAGGGCCGTCTGCCGCGCGTCCACCCATCTTCCATCCAGCGGCGATCGCGACCAATAGGCTTCGATGTTGAACGCCAGTGGCAGGGACCATGCCGTCACATCGTAAAGCTGGGTCGCCTCCCCCAGATCCAGGCTGCGCCTCTCTTCCCGCAGAAACTCCGGTGAAAAGGGAGTATGGGCATCCAATATGTTCCGCACCAGATTGCCCAAAGGCTGATCCGCGCTGACCTTGAGCGTCCCAGCAGGCAGCTTTGCCGTGACTTTCAGATCATTCTTGTAGCCTGAAAGGTTGCGGGCGGTGACCGGCTCCTGCAGCACCTCAACTTCGACGCCTTGAGACAATAGGATACGCAATGTCTCGCGATACTTATATCCGTTACCCGGCAGGATGACATAAGTCCGCGGATTGTCCTTGGCATTGCGTCCGGCGGCCTCGGCCCGCGCTTCCATCCAGCGCTTCAAATAGCGGTCCTTGTCACGCGCGACGGTCGCCAAATTGGCGATCGTGCTGCGATACTGGTTTTCGACAGCCGTCCTGAAATCAACCAGATTTCCGTTCGACTGGCGAACCGACAGGCCCGAGGTTGCGGATTGCTCATAAAGCATGGGAACCGCACCGAAATAGGCGGGCCAGATATCGTAATAGCCGGGATAGAAAACCTCGTTCCAGGCCCTGGTATAATAGCTTCGCCCCATCTCGTCGAAAGCCGCCGCCTGATCCTCACCAAGCTCCAGCCACGATTCATGCACGCCATCTGGCAAATGCGGATTCAGCGGCCGCGCGGGAATGGCGAACAAAAACGTGTCGTCCCATCCCATTTCATGGGCATCGACAAAAAGTTGCGGTTCAGCCGCTCTTATGGCCGCAACCCGGAAACGCGATTGCTGCTGGGTCTGGAAAATGGCGTCGCGATTGAGGTCGAACAGATAGTGATTGCCCCGGCCATGCATCCAGAACTCATTATGCACCATGTCCTGATGATCCTGCGCAGACTGCTGCCGACGTAGCGCATTGGTATGGGCAAGCGCCCGCTGCCGCCCTTCGGGATTGAACAGCGGGTCGATATAAGTGAGCACGTTCGCACGGATATTCTGTGTGATTTCATCCTGGCCGGCCGCCAGTCGGTAAGCGGTCAATATGGCTGAGTCGACGCCGGACAGTTCGTTTCCATGAATGCCGCCGCCAATCCACGCGACCAGCGGGGTCTGCTCGATATAGCGCTTGTTGCCGCTCCTGATTTTCTCAGGATCGAGCTTCACATCGACATGTCGTTCAAGATTTCGGGGCGTCCCGATGATCAGGGTGAACAGCTTCTGGCCGGAACTGGTGGTTCCATATTCGCGATGTTCCACGAACTCCGACTGATCTGCGAGCTCCTTCGCATACAGCCTGATCTGCTCATGCGACACCGGCCGCTCGCCAATGTCGAAACCCAGAAAATCATGCGGCGACGTAATCGTCATGTCACGAGCTCCCTCGCTATCGATCCTCAAGCTGGGCGTGTCCGCATTCGGCGACTGTGCATTCGCAGCCGGAACACACATCAGGAGACCGGCGGTTACAATTGCGCACCCTATATGTGCGAGAGTCTGTGTCATTCGCATCTTCGGACGCCCGGGCTTTGCTGCTTAGCGGCCTGTCCGCGCGAAATGCTCGCCGCTCCGCCGCCGCGAAGGACCATCCCGCCTCTCGCACCTGTATGCTGTCCATTCCTGAGGGTGTGGACACCGTTTACAAACACATGTTCAACGCCGACCGGCATCGCCGCGCCATCCGTCCAGGTCGCCTTGTCCTTGATCGTCGCAAGATCGAAGACCGTTATATCTGCGGGCAATCCTTCCCGCAGAATACCGCGATCGTTAAACCCGTGCCTCGACGCGGGCCATGCCGTCATCTTTCGTATCGCCTCCGCAAGACTTAAGACCGGATTGTCCCGGACATATTCCGATATGATGCGCGGAAATGTGCCATTGGCCCGGGGATGGCTGAGGTCGCCCGAAGGCATCCCATGGGCGTCGACCGAAATACCGGCATCGCTGCCGATGCTGGTCCAGGGAAATCGCAGCGCCGTTCGCACATCCTCTTCGCTCATCATGAAGAAGAAGCCGAAAGCTCTTTTGGGATAAGCGCTCAGAACGATCTTGATGGCCAGCTCGTATGGATCTTCGCCAAGCGCCTCCGCGACATCCGCAATCGTCCGGCCAGCATATGCCTCATAGGTGGCGGAATGCGCGTCCGCGAGCACCACGCCGTCCCATCCGCCGGACGCAACGACCACATTGGCTTTCGACCATTCGCCAAATTCGTCGTTCCGAATGCGCTCGATCAGCTTCGCGCGAAACGCGCGATCCCGCAATTTCTCAAACGCCGCGGCAGGCCCTCCGGCGAAGATCTCGGGAGGAATCGCGACGTCGAGCCCAGTGCCCCCGGCGGTATAGGGATACATGTCCGCGGCGATGTCCACACCGCGGTCCCGCGCGGCGTCGATCAATTTCCCCGCGTCCGTCATCAGCGTGCCCCAGCCCGGGCGGTAACCGGCCTTCAGATGGAATATTTCGACCTTCACACCGGCGCGCTCGCCAATCTCGATCGCCTCCTCGATCCCGGCCAGCAGGTTCGCGCCCTCATCGCGCATGTGCGTGGCGTAAATGCCGTCATAGGGGGCTGCCGCACTGACAATCTCCACCAGTTCATCGGTGGTCTGAAATACACCCGGCGGATAGATCAGCGCCGTTGTCAGGCCAAGGGCACCGGCCTCCATTGCGGTTTCGACCTTGCCACGGATCATGCACATCTCGTCAGGGGTCGGTGCCCGCGACGTATCGCCGATCACCTCGACGCGGGCCTGGGTGGCGCTGTAATATGTGGCGAAATTGACGCTGATCCCCCGCTCCCGAAGCGTCCCGAAATAGTCGCCGATCTTGTCGGCGGTCGCCGGAATGCCCGCCTCGCCCGCAATCAGCGTGGTGACGCCCATGGCAAGCTTGTTCTGCGCCAGACCGTTCGCCAGAATCTCTTCTCCCGACTGGTCCATCGCGTCGATCCAGCCGGGTGACACATATTTGCCCTCGGCATTGATTTCATGATCGGCGCGTCCGGGAATTCGGCCGATGCGGGCGATACGGCCATCCTTGATCGCGATGTCGGCCAAGACCCAGGGGCTGCCCGAGCCATCCAGCACGCGCCCATTGCGAATGATCACGTCATAAGGTGTTGGCTCTTCCGCTGTCTGGACAGGTTCGTCGGCAAAGGCGGAAGCCGAGACACAAAGCGCCCATGCGCTTATAAAAGCGCGTGAAACCCTGCGGAAATGGATCATCGACTTTCCCTACCGATAGTCTTCGTCCGGTACGCGCGTGCCCGGATCATGGAGCACTCGCGAACGCGGCGTTAAACAGTTCAAACTCGGCGGAGGCGGCGAACCACGGGCTATTCGCCACGTGGCCCGCCCCGCCGGATCAGAAGGCGAACTTGATGGAGCCACCAATGCGGCGCGGCTCTACCACCCCGGCACCGGCAAGGTAGACACCCAGTCCGGTATCGTCCGCCCCGGCATTGGAATAGGCATATTCGTTCAGCAGGTTCGTGGCGTAAGCGGTGAACGTCACGCGCCCTGATGTGATGCTGGCACTGAGATCCACGAGCACATAATCATCGATGGGGAACTCGATCTCGCCAAAGCCGACATTCTGCATCAATGCCTGGCTGAATCCGCCACGATAGACAGTCGTATATTCACCGACATATCGTGCGCCAAGAGTGGCGTTGCCATCGAGCGAACCGATCTCATAATCATATTTGGCCCTTAGCGAACCGGTCCATTCCGGGATAAAGCGTGTCTGCTCACCCTTCAGGCCGCCAAGTTCCAGACTATCACCGCCAAGCTCGCCCTTTGCATGGGCGAGGGTGCCGACAAGGCTGAAATTGTCGGATATCTCGAAATCCGCACTCGCCTCAAACCCATATGACTGCATGCCCACACCGGCGTTTCCGCTTGTGCCGATGCCGTTGATCTCGACGGCTGCCTGAAAGTTGCTCCAGTCCACATACCAGAGCGCGAGATCGTAGCGTATCCGGCCATCGGCCAACCACCCTTTTGCGCCGACCTCATAGCTCCAGAGGCTATCGGACTCGATAACTGACGACGCCGTGCGCCCTGTTACCAGATCCGTGATGGGAACATTGACGTTCCCCGGGCGATAGCCGCTGGCGATACGGACATAGAGCGACAGGTCATCGCTGGGCCGGAAACGCGCATTGAAAAGGTAGGTAAGAACGTCATCGCTCGTCTTGCTGTTGAGGTCCACGGCGCCGATGAGAAGTCCGGAGAAATCGAAATCGGACTCAAAGTCATTATGGCTGAACCGCAGCCCGCCGGTCACATCGAAATTGGGTGTGATATTGTAGGTCACATCGCCGTAGATGGCGATTTCCTCATAGGTTGCCGGAAAATCGACATCGAACAGAGTGAGGTCGTATGGCTGCGCCACGACCAGCTGCGAGTTTGAGGTGTTTTCCTTCACGTAAAACGCACCGAGGATCCAGTCGACAGTATTCATGCCTTGCGAAACCAGTCGCAATTCCTGGGTGAACCTGTCGGAATCGCTATAGAATATCGCCGGTACCGAAGTGGTGGTGCCAATGGGCAGGCCAAGCCCGACATCGAGGGAAATGAGCGTGCTCGGGTCGTTCCCCTGATCGTCGGTTGTCGTCGCTTCATAATGGCTGAAGCCCGTGACCGATGTGAACTCCGCCCAGTCCAGATCCAACTTGAACGTGGCGTCCGCCTTCTTGGTGACGATGGCAACATCGGCGGGCTCATAGGCCGCGAAAGAGAGGCGACCCTCGACCGGCGTGTACACCGGCGACGTCCCGGCCGGCGCCGTCAGATTGATACGATTGTTCCCGCGCGTCCGGTTCTTCTGGTACATGCCGGTAACTTTCAGACTGGCACGATCGGACATCTCGAAAAGCGAAGCGGCGTTGCCCCCCCAGTTTCTGGACGTGTTGTAATCCTTCTCCACAATATCGAGCGTTTCCGGATCGAGGCGGTCGATATATCCGCCGCGATCGTTCCAGAAACCGCCAACTGTAAGTCCAATCCGATCTTCGACGATCGGCATGCTGACGACACCGCGATAAAGCTGTGTGAGACCGCCATTCTTTGTCGATGACAGGTCAGCGGAAAAACTGCCGCGCGCGACCGACAGGGCCGGGTCCCTCGTCACATAGCGAACGACGCCGCCCATCGCGCCCGCTCCGTAGAGCGTGCCCTGGGGGCCTTTCAGGACCTCCACGCGCTCAAGCTCGCCCATGATACCGTCAAGAAAATAGTCAGCGGCGGCCGCGAAGGGCGTGGCGGATGTGAGCGGCACGTCATCGAGATAAACGGCGGTGACCGGAACCGATGATTCCTGGCTGATCGCCCGAAGAATGATCTGTCCCTGCCCCGTCGCCCCATCCGACGTCACATTGGCGCCAGGCGTGTAGTCGAGAATGTCCTCGATCGAAACGAGCCCTGAATCCACAAAGGTCTCGGAATCTATCACCGAGATTGCCAGCGGCGCATCTTGCAGGGATTCGCTCCGCCGCGACGCCGTCACGACGATCACACCGCCCTGGTCCGTGTCCGCAGCGCCTGCCTGCGCACCGCTCGCATCCTCAGCCTGCGCATAGGTCGGCGCGGACAGCGCAGATAATATGCCGCCCGCAGCCATAGCAAAAGCCAGTCTCTTTTCCATGTCAATCTCCCCAGTCCGGGCATGTTCAGGCGATACCCGCCTTCATGCCGTTTTTCTTTGTCTTGCCCGGCCTGTTGCTCGCATCGGCGGCATCATGCAGGTCAATCCGATTTGGATGAGCGTAGACCTCGGGAACAGGACTTCGTTCCAAAATGCGAACCGGCTCCGAATTTTATTCTGTTTCCGGTTCCATCGTCCGAACTTTGGAACTTCGCATCGAGCGTCAGCGCTGTGATCGGCTGAACCGGGCAAGGGCGAAACGGCGACAGAGGATCGAGGCGACCCGGTCCATGCGGTTCTGTTTCGGCACATCGCTCGCCGCCGCCGCCTTACTTTATAAGGCGGCCTGCCGAGACCATTGGCTGGCGTCCATATCCGAGGATCCGGCGCCTTGCCTCGTTGCTCCTCACCTCCGGCATGTTCGGCCACACCGCCGCTTGCCGGAACAAATTCGGCGCGCGGGGCCGTCAGAAAAGCAAATCATTTTGTTGGCCGTAAGTACACTTATCCTTCGATTTGATGGAGGGATCGCGGAAAATGGACGCACGACTGACCGGGTGCTTTGCGAAGGCACGGCATATCCCTCACCACCGCCCGGCCGCGCGGTTCCGTATACGGCAATTCGCTGCACGCAGGGGAGTCTGAATGAATATTTCATCAACCGGGCTGACGAAATATCCCGCACTCCCCCAGCCATATCTGCTGTTTCTCGGTGACGTCGATCAGACAGGCTATGCAAAGACCGCGTTCGGCCTTGCGCAGTGGGCGGATGACAAATGCATCGGCGAATATTCATTCAATAAAAGCGGCCTGACGACGGGCCTGCCGCGGATGACACCGACCGAGGCTGCGCGCGCAGGCGCAAAATCACTCGTCATCGGCGTCGCCAATCAGGGGGGCAGGATCAGCGCCGCATGGATTCCGTCACTTGTCGACGCGCTGAAGGCTGGCCTCAGCATCATCAGCGGTCTCCACATCCCGCTTTCTTCGATACCGGAACTCGCACAGGCATCCCGGGACACTGGCGGAGCCCTGATCGACATTCGCCGGCCACCTTCGGACATACCGGTGGGGACCGGTCGCAAGCGCAGTGGCAGGCGGCTGCTCACCGTCGGAACGGATTGTGCGCTCGGCAAGAAATACACCGCGCTCGCCATTCATCGCGCCTTTGCGGAAAGAAACGTCAATGCGGATTTTCGCGCGACGGGACAAACCGGCATCATGATCGCCGGTGGGGGCATCCCCATGGATGCGGTGGTGTCCGATTTCGAAGCTGGAGCCGCGGAGATTCTCAGCCCTGACGCGCCGGCCGATCACTGGGACGTGATCGAGGGCCAGGGCTCGCTCTTCAATCCGGCATATGCGGCGGTGTCGCTCGGCCTTCTGCATGGCAGCCAGCCGGATGTCTTTGTCGTCTGTCACGATCCATCCCGATCCCGCATGCTCGGACTGGAAGACTACGCCGTACCATCGATCGAGGAAGTCATCGATCTTACATCCCAATTGGGCAGGTTGACCAACCCTGATATTCGCTGCGCGGGTGTCAGCCTCAATACCTCTTCCATGGACAGTAAAGCCGCCACCAGGCTGATGGCACGAGAGTCCGACAGGCTCGTCGGAT
Organism: Pacificimonas pallii; assembly: GCF_019204005.1. Classification (GTDB taxonomy): domain Bacteria; phylum Pseudomonadota; class Alphaproteobacteria; order Sphingomonadales; family Sphingomonadaceae; genus Pacificimonas; species Pacificimonas pallii. The sequence continues at coordinate 308,551 of NZ_JAGSPA010000003.1, forward strand.
TGCCAGTTGCGGATCCCATCAGGGGCGGCCCACAGTTCGAGCGGCTGGTCACCAATTGCCTGCTATGAATTCAGCTGGCGAATCTCATGAGGGCAGTTTTTTTCAACGATTCCTTCTGCCTGCCTTCGCATTGAAAGGCGTGATCATCGGTGGTGGCTATGCCACCGGGCGCGAACTGTCGGAATATTTCCTGAGCCAGGGGCCGCATGGCGCGCTTCTCGCCATGGCGCTTGCGACTCTGTTATGGGCCTTGATTTGCGCGACAGCCTTTGCCTTTGCGCAACGATTGCGGGTTTTTGAATATCGTTCCTTCTCCGAGCGTCTTCTGGGCAGAGGCGCGATCCTCTTCGAGGTGTGCCTGTTGCTTTTCTGCGTCCTGCTGCTCGCTGTTTTCGGCGCGGCGGCGGGCGAAGTCGTCGCCAGCCTGTTCGCCGTTCCCGAATTTGTCGGCACCATAACGCTCGCGCTTCTCATCGGCGGCGTCGCGAGCTTTGGCGGAGATGCTGTCGAGCGCCTGTTCAAATATGTCTCGCCATTCCTGTACCTGGTTTACGCGGCGTTCCTGATCCTGGCATTCGCGAAGTTCGGCGACAGGATCGATGCCACATTGGAACGGGGAGGCATCGGCAGCGGCTGGCCGATTTCCGGACTGACATACGGCACTTACAACATGATTGCCGTCGTCATGATCCTGCCGACGCTCAGATATTTGCGATCCACCCGCGAGGCCGTCACGGCCGGAATCATCGCCGCTCCTCTCGCCATGTTGCCCGCCTTCGCCTTTGTGACGGCGATGCTCGCTTTTCATCCCGAAGTCCTGTCCGCCACCCTTCCGTCGGATTACATTCTCACCAGGCTGGACAGTACGGCATTTCGCTTCGTCTTCCAGTTGATGGTTTTCGGGGCGCTGCTCGAAGGCGGTGTCGGGGTGGTCCATACGATCAATGAGCGCGCCGTCGCCTGGCAGGGCAAGCGTCAGACGCATGGCGACGTTTCGTGCTGGTTTCGCCCGCTCCTCACGCTGGCGGTTCTGGCCGTCTGCATGTTTGCGGCGGACCTGATCGGCCTGGCCGACCTTATCGCCGGCGGATATCGCATCCTGGCCGCCGTGTTCCTGCTGACGTTCGTCCTCCCTCTCATGACGATTGGGGTGGTCAAGCTGGTTCGGTCCCACGCCGGGGCCGCCCGCATTCACGGACATGGCGAAGCCTAGATGCGCGCCGACGAACATCCTCGCGCCGCTTATGATGATTTCGGCCTTATCGTGATCCGCATCACCAGAAACCTCACGCAGCGGTCCCGACCGCCAAAGCCTGGCGGAAATATTCAGGAATGTGAGTGTCAATGACATCAATATTTGGGGGAAGAATAATGAAGAAGATTTCCACACGCACGACCTATGCTCTCAATGGGCTGGCCGCGATCTGCCTGGCCGCCGCCGGAGCAGGTGCAGTCGCCGCGCAGGACAGCGCCGCCGCGTCCGGCGAGGCCGACGCATTACCCGGCTCGACCGATGACGAGATCGTCGTGACGGCCAGTCGGCGGAGGGAAAAGCTGCAGGATGCGCCGCTCGCCATCAGCGTGATCGACAGCGAGGAATTCGTGAAATCCGGCCTGACCTCGCTGGATACGATCCTGAATTACACGCCGGGCGCGCAGCTGGTCGGATCGGGCACGCCAGGCGAGGGTACGGTCATCCTGCGGGCGATCAGCCAGGAATCTCTCATTCCGGTCACGGCGATCTACGTCGATGACGTCGCCCTCACTTCTGCGACACCTTATGCGGATGCCGGTGAATATTTCCTCGACGGGTTATTGGGAGATCTTGAACGCGTCGAAATCATCAAAGGCCCCCAGGGTACGCTTTACGGCGCCAGCGCCATGGGCGGTGTCGTCCGTTATACCACACGCGACCCCGCATTGGATCACGTGCGCGGCTCGGTCTCGGCCGATGTCTCCACTCTGAAACGCGGGGCTGTTTCCCAATTCTATCGCGGAACTGTGAGCGCACCGGTCGTACAGGACAAAATCGGCGTGACCCTGAATGGGTTCTGGCAGGACCAGCGCGGTTTTATAGACCGGCTCGACCCCGTTACGCTGGCCGTTGCGGAAAAGGACTATAACGCGTCCGAACGTTTCGGAGTGAACGCAGCGGTCCTGTTGCAGATGACCGACCGCGCGCGCCTGAAGGTTACGGGAACGCATCAGAAAACCCGCATTCGCGGCGGCGCAGGCATTGAGCTCATCGCCCCCAGCGCCGATGATCTCGACTTCACGATCGTCAATGGCCGGTATCAGTTCGCGGCCGCCGACCCCGGGCGCACGACCATCCGGCAAAGCAAGCTTGACGGCGTGTTCAAATATGAATTCGATTGGGCGGAACTGACGTCTGTAACCGCCTACAGCAAAGCCGACAGGGACAGCCAGTACGATCAGGCAAACGAACCGGGCATTGCGGAGTTTGTCGATTTCCTGCTGGGCTCCCCCGCGGGTACGACCCAATCGGTTCCGACAGTCGCTTTCACGCAATCCGAACGTTTCTCGCAGGAATTGCGGCTTGTTTCCAACAGCGGTGGTAAACTCGACTGGATTGTCGGTGCTTTCTTCGTCGCCGAGGACACCAGCAACATCACGTCCACCGCCGCCGAACCGCAGGATGCGCTGCTCATCAGCGCCAGGCTGCCCGGGCAATATCGCGAGTCCGCCGTCTATGGTGACCTGACCTACTATATCACACCGGATTTCGACGTGACGGGCGGCGTCCGATATAGCGACAGCAGCTACGAGGCGGATTTCAACTTCGGGGGGCTGTTCCTCGATCCCGTGGATGATCGCTTCGGGACGGACGCGCAGGTCTTCACCTATTTGCTGAATGCGCGCTGGCGTCCCAGTACCGACCTCTCGCTATATGCGCGTGCCGCCAGCGGCTACCGCCCCGGCTATGTCAACATTCCGCTGACAGATCCCGTCACGGGCCGCAGTTCCTCCGATTTCGTCAAGGCGGACAGCCTGTGGAGCTACGAAGTCGGCGCGAAAGGATCCCTCCTCGATGGCGGCCTGAAATACGATCTGGCGCTCTGGTATGTGGACTGGACCGATTTTCAGGCGGAGGCGATCATCAACGCTGTGGGGACGACAACGAATAGCGATGTCGACATGACGTCTCACGGGTTCGAACTTTCCCTGAATTCTTCCCTCACCGATCGGCTGAGCATCGCAGCGAGCCTTGCCTATGCCCAGGGCGAGCTTGACGGCGATAGCGCCGAGCTTGGCGGTCTGAAAGGCGAGCGCACGCGGTTCATCCCGAAATGGACGGCATCGGCTCGCGCGAACTACGCGTATCAGCTCGCGAATCTCGACGGGCTCGCGACATTGGGCGCGCGCTATGTCGGGAACTATACGACTGTCTATCGGGGCGGTTTCAGCGACTCGCTGATGCAGCAGGTCGGGTTTGGCGAATTCCAATTCCCGATCGAGGATTACGCACTCGTCGACCTGAGTTCCAGCCTGACGAAGGGCAATCTGACCTTCACCGTCTATGCGACGAATGTGCTGGATAAATTCGCCTTCACCAGCGGATCGACCCTCGACACCGAAGAAGGGCCGATCGCCGGCTTTGGCAATGTGGCGGAACCACGCCGCATCGGTGCCTCCGTCGCCATCTCATTCTGATGCGCAGGGGGCAGCCTTTGCGCACGAGATATCCCATGTGCAAAAGAATCCACCTCGTCATCGCCCTGGCGGCCATAACGGTCGCCGCACCGGGCTTGGCCGAACCTCCTTCAGGGTTCGGGAGCCGCGTCGAGCGGCTCCGCCTGGACGCCGGTGTGCCCGGGATGGCGATCGCGATTGTCGAAAATGGCAGGACATCGCTCGTCAAGGGGTGGGGCGTCCGCAAACAGGGGGACGCCTCCCCCGTGGATGCCGACACCATTTTCCCGACCGGTTCCACTGCAAAGGCTTTCACCGCCACCGCTCTGGCAACACTCGTTGACGAAGGGCGATTGGACTGGGACGACAGGGTGATCGACCACATGCCCTGGTTCGCCATGTATGACGCCTGGGTAACGCGCGAGATAACCGTTCGCGATCTTCTGGTTCACCGCAGCGGGCTGGGTCTGGGTGCGGGCGATCTGCTGTTCGTTCCGCGCAGCCGGCTGACACGCAGGCAGACGGTGGAACGCCTGCGATATCTCGAACCTGCCACCAGCTTCCGGTCGGCCTATGCCTATGACAATGTGCTCTACATCGTTGCCGGGCAATTGATCGAGGAGGTCACCGGCAAGACCTGGGAAAACTATATCGCGGACGCGGTGTTGAAACCTGCCGGTATGCGCACGGCAACGCCGTTAAGTGAGGTGCGCTTTGCGACCCGCAACCGCGCCTTTCCGCATGCCCGCAACCATGGAAAGCTTCGCGGCGACGGCCCGGTCAGCGTCCTCGATGAGCGCGACGAACTGGGCCATAGTTTCAGGCCTGCGGGCGGGCTGACGATGAGCGCGAACGATCTGGCGAAATGGCTGACGATCCAGCTTCAGCGCGGCGCATTGCCGGGCGGAGGGCGTCTGTTCAGCGAGCGGACCGCCGAGGACATGTGGACCCCCGTGGTCCCTATTCCGATTTCGAAACCGCCGGGCGAGCTGTCACCTCTTACGCCCGATTACAGCGCCTATGCGCTCGGCTGGGGTGTCAAGGACTATAAGGGCACCAAACTGATCTGGCACAGCGGCATGATCTTCGGGTTCATTGCCGTGGTCGTTCTGGTTCCGGAGCATGATTTTGGTTTTGCCATCGTCATGAATTCGGAAGATGAAGCGCTGCGCGGCGGGCTGAAATACGAACTGCTCGACCATTATCTCGGTCACCCATTCATGGACTGGCCCGCCAGGTTTGCCAGCCTCGCCAGGGCGGAGCTTGACGGGCAACTCGGGAAGGTCGCATCCGACATCCCGGACAGGGCGCGGGTAGGTCCAACGCTGCCGCGTGCACATTATGCCTCGACCTATCGCGACAAATGGTATGGCGACGTCATCGTGACTGAGCGGGACCAGGGCCTTTGGATCGAGTTCGCGAATACGCCCGATATGGAAGGGCGCCTCGTCCATCATCAATATGACACCTTCAGGACGGAATTCACCGACCCCGCGATCGAAGAGGCTCTCGTGACATTCTCAATCAACGCCTCCGGGCAGATTTCCGGTGCCACGATGATCGCGGCATCGCCGGTCGCGGATTTCAGCTATGACTATCATGACCTCGATCTTGTCCCTGTCCCATAAGGGCTGACATTAGGAAACATCCGAACCCTGCCGCCTCCCGGCGGGCAGGGTCCGCCGGCTGAACCGGGCGTGCCATGGCTCTCAAAGGCGCTGGCGGGACGTTGAAATTGGCGATGAGATGAGATTTGGAGGCGGCAAAGGCCAAACCGGAAAATCGTCAACCCCGCCGTGAATTTCGGATGTCTTCATCCCGCCACATATCGCATGCGATACGGCACTGGTCTGGTACGCATCCCCCGAGGCGATAGAATAAAAAGTCATCCAAAATAGATGGATATTTGGCAGACCGGGAGGCCGCAAACAGCCCGCGCGAGCCGCTTGTGTTCGCGCAGCGCAGGGGTCCTGAGCGTCTGGTGCCAGCGTTCGATCTTGCCCCAGGTCTGCCGGCGGGGAAACGGTGCGCCCCGCACATGATCCACCTGCCGCGATCGCGGCGCGGGCTCTCGTATTTCACGCGAACGTCACGATTCATTTCGTGAAGCGTCACCGATCCTCCCGCAAGCCGCAACACTAGCGCCTTAGGCCGCTCCTGAATCCGGGAGGGCCAGCGCGTCCCTTTCCGGTCACAGGGCGGCACATCCCGTGTCCGCGGAAAAGGGATCAGGATATCATGAAGACACTGTTGCTTTCGGCTGCGCCCGCCGCGTTCATGGCGCTCCTTGCCGCGCCTGCCGCGGCGCAGGACGACATGCCCGCCGAGAACCAGGCGTCGACAGCCGCCGAGGACGATACCATCGTCGTGACCGGCTATGTCCTCCAAAATCGCAGCGCGATCGCGGCGAAGGAATCAGAGACGCGGATCGCCGACTTCCTCACCCAGGATGAGCTGGGCCGCCAACCCGATCTTAACGTCGCAGACAGCCTGCGTCGGCTTCCCGGCGTCGTTACCATCTTTGACGAGGATGAAGGCAGATATGTCGGCCTGCGCGGCCTCGACCAGCGCTACACGTTCATCTCCATCGATGGCGGTCTGATCGCCTCGACCGACCGGTCGGACCGCGACATCAATATCGAGTCGATCCCGCCCACCGCCGTGAAGCGGCTCGAAGTCTTCAAATCGATTACCCCGGATCTGGACGGCCAGAGCGTTGGCGGGGTCATCAATCTGGTCACCCGCTCCGCCTTCGATGCGACTGGCCTTTATGCCGTCGCCAACGCGCAGCTGGGTATCCACGAAAGCATCGGTGATTTGCCGCAGAGCTTCGACAATCCCTCCTATCGGGTGGACGCGGCGCTCTCGAGCACGTTTGGGAACGGTGACTGGGGCTTTCTCATCGCCGGCACCTATTTCGACAAAAAGCGCGATCAGGGCCGGCCGATCCTGGGGAGCGGTGCCAACGACACCGGCGTGGTTGTCAATCAGGTGCTGCCGCTCGACTATTCCAACCAGATCGTCCGCTGGAACGTGCTCGGCAAGCTTGAATTCCAGCCCAGCGACGATGTCTATCTCGGTGTCACCGCCTCGCACTTTAATTATAAATATGACGAGGTGCGCTACCGCTTGGACATCTTCGAGCGCGACCTGTTCGCGCAGAATGCAAATGGCGGCCAGTTCGCCAGTGGCAGCGGGCGGACACGGTTCGATCGCTTTCCGCTTGAACAGCAGATCCAGAACCTCAACGCGCATCTCGACGTATTTCTGACCGAGCGCGGGCGATTGGAGCTGACCGCATCCTATTCGAACGGCCTGCAGGAGCATCCATATCCCAACGCCTCATGGCAGACCGCGAATCTGCCGGGCTTCGGCTACACCTACGACCTCACCACCGAGAATATCGATAAGGAGCAATTGCCGACGGTCACGCTCAACGATTTCGGCGTGCTGTCGGACTATGACGCCTTCGTCTTCCGGGAATATTTCGATGGTTATTTCGAGAATGAGGAGGATGTTTTCGAAATGCAGGGCGATTACGCCTGGAACATGGACGGACCCGATGCCGGGCTCGGTTTCCAGATCGGTGCGAAGTACCGCTTGCTCGACAAGCGCCGATTCGATCGCTCCACCCGTTATACCCTGACCGATCCCGGCGGCACGCTTCCGCTTGCCGACTTCGTCGACCCGGCGATCTCGCCTTACACCGAGGCCTATCTACCCGGCCTCCTTTACCCGGTCATCGATGCCGATCGTTTCGATGCCTTTTTCACGGCCAATCCCGGCCTGTTTACCGGCACCGACGCTTCCAACCTGCGCGCGTTCTATGACATCGAGGAGGAGGTCACCGCCGCCTATGGAATGATCGGCTTCAGCCAGGGTCGGCATCATTTTCTCGGCGGGGTGCGCTACGAGCGCACCGACGTCGACACGGCGGCCACGCTCAATGGAGGTCCGGACCGCGTGTTCCGCAGCCAGAGCTACGACCATTGGCTGCCGTCTGCGCTCTACACTTTCGATATCAGCCACCGGATGCGGCTCCGGGCTGGCTACGCCCAGGCGGTCGGACGGCCCAACCATCCCGAGCTGGCCGGCGCGGAGACCTTCGACGAGGCCAATCTGACCATCCGCCGCGCCAATCCCGGTCTTCGCCCGCGCGAATCGCAAAGCTTCGATGTCGCGTTCGATTTCTTCATCGACGAGGGGCAATATCTCTCCGCTGCGGCGTTCCACAAGATCATCGACAATCAGATCTCGACCGACACCTTCGAGGAAGTGATCGGCGGCCAGACCTTCACGGTCACCCGGCCGATCAATATCGGCGAGGTGAAGGTCTCGGGGATTGAACTCTCCTACACCGACGATCGGTTCGACTTCCTGCCCGCGCCGTTCGACGGTCTGGGCATCGCGGCGAACTTCACCTATCTCGACGGCGAGAATGGGCCGGCACCGGGCGGCAATCTGCTCGCGCAGCCCGACTTTCTCGTCAACATTGCCGGGCTGTACACTTACGGCCCCTTCTCGGCGAAGCTGACCTATAATTATGTCGATGATCGGCCCACGAGCGAGACGCGGGCCGAATATCGCTATGAGCAGCTCGACGCGCAAATCCGCTTTCAGCTGACCGACAATTTCCAGCTACAGGCCGAAGCGCGCAATCTGCTCAACGAGCCGCGCAAGAACATCTTCACCGACACCGGACGCACGCGCGAAATCAACGATTTCGGCAACAGTTACTGGTTCGGCCTCGCCTACAGCTACTGACCGCGCACCTGATTGATAGGAACGACCAATGAAACGCACCCTCGCCGCGCTGCTTGCCGCCGCCCTCACATATCCCGCCGCCGCCGAGCCCGTCCGCTTCGCGGTGTTCGGCGACATCCAGGAGGAAACCGCCGAAGGCCATGCCAAGGATCTGGCGCTTGCTGATCGCATCAACGCAGCGCAACCCGATTTCACCGTCTTCGTCGGCGACATCCAGGGCGGCGGCCCCTGCACCGACCGGCAGCGCGAAGAGGCCGCCGAGGTCTTTGCGCGTATTTCAGGGCCGCTCGTTTTCGTGCCCGGCGACAATGCTTGGACGGATTGCCGCCTGCCCGGCAAGGGCGATTTCGATCCGCTGGAACGGCTCGCAAAACTCAGGGACGATCTCGTGCCCGAAGGGCGCAGTCTGGGCCAGGCCCCCATGTCCCTCATCCAGCAGGAGGGCGAGTATCGCGAGAATGCCCGCTGGAACCGCGGCGAGGTCGTGTTCGTGACCCTGCACATGCCCGGCGGCAATAATGGCGTCTATCCCGACCGCTATGCCTTTGAGGAATATGAGCGCCGCAACGCCGCGAATCTCGTTTGGCTCGCGGCCGCCTATGACGAGGTACGCCGCAGCGGCGCCAAAGGCCTCGTCGTGATGTTCCATGGCAATCCGGGTTGGGAGGACATCTATTGGCGCGCCAGCGCCTACAGGGACTTCAAGGATATGCTCGCCAATGAGGGCGAAGCGCTCGGCGTGCCAATCCTCGCGATCCATGGAGACACCCATCGCTTCACCGTCGACAAGCCGCTGGCCTTCAAGGACGGCAAAACCCGGGCCGATCACCTGATCCGCCTCGAAGTCTTCGGATCGCCCGAACGCGGTTTCGTGCTGGTAACTGCAGATTCCGGGAATCCCGAACTATATTCCTTCACACCGGTAGAGGTGGAGGGCCACCCGGCCCGTTAGGCACCAGGCCTATCGGCGGAATTCCGCCGATGGGCCGCCTTGCGGAACATCCGGCTGCTTATGGGATGGGACGCGGGAACGCGGTCACTTGGCACACGACCTTGAGTGGCGGGCACCGCCGCCAAGACTCCCGTAATTTCGGGACAGCCAGCAGATCCGCTTCGCATCCGCGGGATCAGGACTGTCCCCCGATTGCGGTGCCAGAGCGTAGCCACACTTTCCGGGGGTGAGCCAAGACGGGAACCCTGCCCCCGTCCAACCGCCATCGGATCCTGGCCTTTTCGCGAACCTACCCCTGGCAATCCCATGCGGATTCGGGATTGGTAGCGGAGGAGGGACTCGAACCCCCGACACGTGGATTATGATTCCACTGCTCTAACCAGCTGAGCTACTCCGCCCCATGCTCGGGCGTTGCCACCGAAGGCGCGCGATATAGGCGGCGTTGGCGAAGGGGTCAACGCTTTGCTGACTGGCGGACCGGCCGGTTTGATTACCCCCATTGATAGCCGCGACGCTCCCGCCTAAGCCGCCAAGCAGTGAGTGGAGGGAACACCATGATCGGCAAATATCTCATCGGGCTTGCGGCACTGGCCGCGTCCCTCAGCGCGGAGGCACATGACGTGCACGAATGGACATTGGTAATTCACGGCGGCGCGGGCGTTCTGGAACGCTCGCAGATGACAGCTGAACGTGACGCGGCACAGCGCGCGGCGCTCACCGCAGCGCTGGAAGCAGGGCGGAAAATCCTGCGCGAAGGCGGGACGGCCCTCGACGCCGTGCAGGCGGCGATCATCATTCTGGAGGACGATCCCGGTTTCAACGCCGGCAAAGGCGCGGTCTTCAACGCCGCCGGTTCCATCGAACTCGACGCCGCCATCATGGACGGCAGGACGCGCGATGCCGGTGCGGTCGCCGGCATCACCGCCACGAAAAACCCCATTGAGCTCGCACGCGCGGTCATGGAACAGAGCCCGCACGTCATGCTGCAAAGCGCCGGCGCGGACGAATTTTCGAAGCAAGTGGGTCTGGAACAGGTCCCCAACAGCTATTTCGAAACCGACGAACGCCGCCAGCAGCTCGAAAAGATGCGCGCGCGCGCCAAATCGGGGGAAAGCGGCGGTGTCTTCGATGTCGAGGTCAAATTCGGGACGGTCGGCGCCGTCGCCCGTGACCGCGACGGCAATCTCGCCGCCGCCACGTCCACCGGCGGCCTGACGGGAAAACGCTTTGGCCGCGTTGGCGACACGCCCATTCTGGGCGCGGGCACCTATGCCGATAATGCGGGCTGCGCCGTGTCCGCGACCGGGGCCGGGGAATTCTACATCCGCGCCAATGTCGCTGCCGCCATTTGCGCGCGCATGCGCTATTTGAAGGAAGACGTGCAGGTTGCCGCCGACGCCGTGCAGGCGGACATGAAGTCTCTCGGCGGTTCGGGCGGCGTCATCGCCGTGGCCCCGGACGGCACGCCCGCTTACTCGTTCAACACGCCCGGCATGTATCGCGGTATGGCCCTGTCCGACGGCACGCTGTCGACGGGTATCTATGGAGATGAACAGTAGCGGCGGCGCCATCAAACCGCCAAGCCAGTCACCGAATCTCGTCATCCCGAGCGCAGCCCGGGGGACGCACCATCTCGATGCAGCGGTATCGTGCTTCCCCCCGGCTGCGCTCGGGATGATGGAAATCTGATAGCGCATTTAGAAAGAGCATGCCCATGACCCTGCCCGCCGTCCTTGAAGGCCGCCTGAAACTTCCGGTCATTGGCTCGCCGCTGTTCATCATTTCCAATCCCGACCTCGTGATCGCGCAGTGCAAGGCGGGCATTGTCGGTTCATTTCCCTCGCTCAATGCCCGGCCCATCGCGCAGTTCGAGGAATGGCTACAGCGCCTGAACGCGGAACTCACCGAGGATGACGCGCCTTATGCCGTCAACCTGATCGTTCACAAATCCAACGACCGCCTCATGGCCGACCTCGACCTGTGCGTGAAGTATAAGGTCCCCCTCATCATAACGTCGCTCGGTGCGCGCACCGATGTGAACGAAGCCATCCATTCCTATGGCGGCATCGTCATGCACGATGTCATCAACGACCGCTTTGCGCGCAAGGCGATCGAAAAGGGCGCCGACGGCCTGATTCCCGTGGCCGCCGGTGCGGGCGGACATGCCGGCACGCTCAGCCCCTTCGCGCTCATTCAGGAAATCCGCCAGTGGTTCGACGGTCCCGTCGCGCTATCGGGCTCGATCGCCACGGGCGACGCCGTCCTCGCCGCGCAGGCCATGGGGGCCGATCTTGGCTATATCGGCTCCGCCTTCATCGCGACGAAGGAGGCCAATGCCGACGAACGCTACAAGCAGATGATCGTCGACTCCAAGGCGGACGACATTCTCTATTCCAACCTCTTCACCGGCGTACATGGCAATTACCTCGCGCCGTCGGTCAAGAACGCGGGTATGGACATCGACAACCTGCCTGAGAGCGATCCGAGCGCGATGAACTTCGGCTCCGGCGGCAATCAGGATAAAAAGGCGTGGAAGGACATCTGGGGCTGCGGCCAGGGTATCGGCGCCATTGACGACATTCTTCCCGCTGGCGAACTCGTCGCGAAACTCATTCGGCAATATGAGGCCGCGCGGCGCAGGATTGCCGCCTGATACCGGTATCTGCGATCGGCGCCCGGCATCCCGGTCCGGCATGGTTTCCGCGCGGCCTTAATGCTTCCGCAACCGGTTTCGTATATCTGCGGCGAACTGACAGACGTTACTGGAGGTCTATGCCCGCTCCCGCGCCCCTGAATTCCCGGTGCCGACACGCGCCTGATTTCTGGTCGCTGGTCACGTCGACGCAGGAGTCTGCGCTTGCGGCACGCGCACCTCTGGTGGACGTCGCCAATGGGCTGTGCCAGTCGCCAGAGGCGCTGGTCGCGGACACGATCTCCCTGTTCACCGTCCTGCACGGCGAAATGCCCAGCCTGATCGATCTTGTCGCCAGAAATACCAGCGGCCTGCGGGACGTTCTGGCGCCCGCCGTCGCTGCGTTTGAAAAAGATCGAAAATGGCTGGCGACCCTGTCGCGCGAAACCGGCGCACGCGTCGACCTCGCGGGGCTGACCGATGCCGAAACGGCAACGCGCGGGTTACGCGAAGCCATGCTGACGCTCGCGGGCTCCAGCCGCAATGGCTGCACCACCGGGACGATCCTGGCCTTCCTGACCGAATGGCCGGGCCTCCGTAGCGCGCTCGACCTTGCCGGCACGCTCGCGCTTTCGGCACGCTGGCCAAGCCTGTCGGCGGAATGGCCGGCGACACCGCTCGCCATGATCACGAAAGTGGCCGAGCCGCTATATGATGACGATGCGACCGCCCGGGCGCTGGCGTTCGGAGCGCAGCAATTCTCGCTGATCCACGCACAGCTCTTCGATATCGTGCAAACCCGCACCGACGCGCGCAACGCCCGGGACGAATAAGTCCCTCCCTATTGCTTTCGTGTGGGTTGAGGCGGCCCCCCGGCTCCCTTAGCTTGCCGGCTCATTCCAGCCACGACCGGGAACACCATATGCGCTTTGACGGCACCCAGGACTATGTCGCCACCGATGATCTGAAGATCGCGGTGAATGCCGCCGCCACCCTTCGCCGCCCGCTCCTGATCAAGGGGGAGCCGGGGACCGGCAAGACCGTCCTGGCCGCCGAGGTCGCCAAGGCCATGGGCGCGCCGCTCATTGAATGGCACATCAAATCCACGACCAAGGCGCAGCAGGGCCTCTACGAATATGACGCCGTCAGCCGCCTGCGTGACAGCCAGCTTGGCGACGAGCGCGTTCACGATATTTCGAACTACATCAAGCGCGGCAAATTGTGGGAGGCGTTCACGTCCAGGGAAACGCCGATCCTGCTCGTCGATGAGATCGACAAGGCCGACATCGAGTTCCCGAACGACCTGCTGCAGGAACTCGATCGCATGGAATTCTTCGTCTACGAAACCGGCGAGACGGTGAAGGCGGTCGAACGCCCGATCATCATCATCACCTCGAATAATGAAAAGGAACTGCCCGACGCGTTCCTGCGCCGCTGTTTCTTCCACTACATCAAATTCCCCGACAGGCAGACGATGCGCGACATCATCGACGTCCACTTCCCCAAGATTCAAAAGGAACTGGTGAAGGAAGCCCTCGCCATTTTCTTCGACATGCGCGAAGTCCCGGGCCTGAAAAAGAAGCCATCCACCAGCGAACTGCTCGACTGGCTGAAACTCCTTATGCACGAGGACCTGCCCTTAGAGGTCCTCCAGTCCCGCGACCCCAAAAAACTGATCCCGCCCCTCCACGGCGCGCTTCTCAAGAACGAGCAGGACATCATGCTGTTCGAGAAGCTCGCCTTCATCAATCGGCGCGAGGGGGGATGAGCGGGACCTATCGCAGCATCAGCCCGCCATCCATCGCCAGGCTCTGTCCGGTAACATAGCTCGCCCCCGGCCCCGCCAGGAACGCGATGCATTCGGCGACCTCCTCCGGCGCGCCCCAGCGGCGCATGGGCACCGCCTTCAGCAGTTTTTTCTCGAACCCAGCATCCGCCCGCATGCCCGATGTCATGCGCGTTTCGATGAAGCCTGGCGCGACCATGTTCACGCGGATGCCGTCCGGCGCCCATTTGTCGGCCAGCGCGCGGGTCAGGCCCAATATCCCCGCCTTTGACGCCGTGTACGCCGGCGTTTCCTTCAAGGCGAGAAAACTGGACAGCGATCCGACATTGACGATGCTCCCGCGCGCCTTCGCCAGCGCCGGGCGCAGCAATGTGGACAGCTTCATAACGGCGGACAGATTGACCAGTATCACCTCCTCGAAGGCGTCCTGTTCATATTCATCCTGCCGCCCCATGCCGGCATTATTGACGAGCGCATCCAGCGCATCGAACCGCGCGGCCAGCGCATCGATCTCGGCCTTGTCGGTCATCCGGCACTGCAAATAGGTCATGCCCGCCAAATCCTCGCCGTCATAGTCAGACGCCGCCGCGCGCGTGCCGGTGATCGTCACCTTCGCGCCCGCATCCCGAAACAGCGCCGCCGTCGCCTGCCCGATCCCCTGCGTGCCGCCCGTGACCAGCACCCGCTTTCCCTGCATCCAGCTCATGCGCTCATTCCTCCATCAACGATCAGGTCCGCAGGGCCATCCAGCGGCTAAGCTCCGACGACCAGAGCGGCATTCCCTGTGAAATCCATACTCATGAAACCGGTTTAGCGGACGCGGCGATGTTCCTCACCCGCTTCATTTGCGGGTCGGCGCGTTGCGCTCAAACAGACGGCGGGCGCGGATATCGGTGATATCCGCGCCCGCGTCATGGTCTTCCATGGAACCGGAAATCAGCCCCGGCGGCGACGCAGGGCCATGGCCATGATGCCAAGGCCCAGCAGACCAAGCGCGCCCGGTGCCGGAACCGGCCCCGGCGGGTCGATGATATCCCGCGTTTCGCCCGTGATGGTGACGACCGAGACGCCCGAATTGTTGAACCAGCCAAAGCCGTCCGAAGACCCCAGAAACAGCCGCGTCGCGCCGACCGGCACAAAGAACGTCTGCCGGTCGCCTGTGCCCAGCCCTGTCAGGCCATCACCGATATAGAAGATCTGATTGAGATCCGGCGTCAGGCTGAGAAACGCCAGGTCGCCGCCAAAATCGATCGGGTCCGGCGCCGGGTCCGTCGGCACGCCGCTTCCCACGAAGACCCCGACAAGTGCGTTAAAGGCGATATTCTGGGCACCCGATATCCCGGTGCCAGCACTTGGCCGCATGTCGGCGGTCCCTACCGCGCTATTGCCGTCCGCTGTCGGTGACGGCGCTCCGCCGCCAAAGTTGAACCCGCCAATCGCATCGAACTGCAGGAATTCCAGGCCGACGACCGAGAATGGCGCTTCGGTGGGTGACTGCCCCGGGGCGGTGTCTCCAAGCGCGGTGGCGCCGTCCGGCTGGCCTGCAAGAAACGGATTATTGTCCCCTTCCACGTTGACAATCACGGGTCCGAACGGCGCCGCGAGCGCTGGCAGACTTATGCAGGCGGCAGCGGCGAGAGGCAGTAGACGATACATTTGCGAACTCCTTTTCCTATTGTTCGCAGCAGATCATGCATCTCTCGTGCCAAATGTCTTTCCATTTATTATTCAATGCCTTGGTCACTTTATCTGTCAGGTAAACTGTAAAGCCGGTCGACATTACGCCCAAGGTAATTCGGGTGGCCGATAATTGTCTCTCGCCTTCGCTAGGGTGACGCCCCTGCCCGCTCTTTCTATATCGGCGGCCATGTTCCTGAACTTCTTCGACGAGCTTCGCGCCGCGCGCATTCCGGTCACGCTGAAAGAGCATCTGACATTGCTCGAGGCGCTGAAGGCCGATGTCATCGACCGCCGGGTCGAGGACTTCTACTATCTGTCACGCTCCGCCTATGTGAAGGACGAGGCGATGCTGGACCGGTTCGACCAGGTCTTCGGCAAGGTTTTCCAGGGACTGGAAACCACCTATGAGGAGGAGACCGCCGAGATCCCCGAGGACTGGCTGCGCCAGCTCGCCGAGGCCGTCTTCGATGAGGAGGAAATGAAGGCCATCGAGGAAAAGGGCTTCGATGAGATCATGGAGGAACTGAAAAAGCGCCTCGAAGAACAGGAAAAACGCCATGAGGGCGGCAATAAGTGGATCGGCACCGGCGGCAAGTCACCTTTCGGCAATGGCGGCTTCAATCCGGCCGGCGTGCGCATCGGCGGCAAGGGCGGCCAGCGAAAGGCCATCAAGGTCTGGGAAAAGCGCGAATTCAGGAATCTCGACGACGATGTCGAGCTTGGCACCCGCAATATCAAGATCGCGCTGCGCCGCCTGCGCCGGTTCGCCCGTGACGGCGCCGAGGATGAACTCGACCTGCAATCCACAATTCGCGGCACGGCGAACAAGGGTTATCTCGACATCGTCATGCGGCCCGAACGCCGCAACGCCGTCAAGGTCCTCATCTTCTTCGATATTGGCGGGTCCATGGACGGCCACATCAAAACCTGTGAGGAGCTGTTCAGCGCCGCGTCCAGCGAGTTCAAGAATATGGAATATTTTTACTTCCACAACATGCCATATGAGGCGGTGTGGAAGGACAATGTTCGGCGCTGGTCCGAACGCGTGCCGATGTTCGACATCCTCCACAAATATCCGCACGATTATAAGCTGATCTTCGTCGGCGACGCATCGATGAGCCCGTATGAAATCAATTATCCAGGCGGCAGTGTCGAACATTGGAACGAGGAACCCGGCGAGGTCTGGCTGCGCCGGATGACCGATGTCTATCACAGCGCCGTCTGGCTAAATCCGATCCCGGAAAAGCACTGGCAGTATGGCCAGTCCGTTCAGATGATCAGGACACTGATGGAGGGCCGCATGTATCCGCTGACCCTTGGCGGCCTGGATGCGGCAATGCGGACGCTGACGCGCAGCGTCTGATGATGAACGTCCGCGCTGCCCGCGCCGATGAAATCGAGGCCTGCCGGGAAATCCAGCGGCGCTCCGGCGAGGTCTTTCTCGACACGGTCCACGCCCATGTCGCCGATCATGAACCGGACGAGCCAGCCATTCTGCGCGCTGCGCTGGCGGAAGGCCTGTTATGGGTCGCAGCGGAAGCTGACAACGCGCCCGTCGGTCAGTTAATGGCGACGGCGCGCGCCAGCGGCCTCGTCATCGCGCAGCTGGACGTTCTTCCCGAACATCACCGCCGGGGCATCGGCCATATGCTTATCGAGGCGGCAGAGGCCGAAGCGCGGCGGCGCGGCCTTTCGCAGATATGGCTCCGCACATTTCGCGACATTCCCTGGAATGCGCCCTATTATGAACGTCTTGGATTTCAGGCCCTGGATACGCAGGACCCCGATGCGTTGGATCCGGCGACGGCCGCGCATGAACGCGGCATTGGGCTCGACCCCGCCGGGCGGGTCACGATGCGCAAGAGACTTGTAACGCGCTAGGCCGGATATCCGACTTCGATATTCCCCCAGCGTCTGCCGCGAAAGACGAGCGGTACGGAAATGGCGATCATCGTCTTTGAAAGTCGCCCTTCGCCAAAATCCATCCGATAGGCGCAAATCGTGAAATCATTGTCGTTGCTCGACAGCGCGCGCTTGTCAGTCGCTGTGAAATAAATCCGGCGGTTGCGGCAGTTCTTGCCGTCCCAGACCGGATCCCCGCGCGGCGTACTGGAATATTTGGTCATGTGCGATGGCAGATATCCGTTCAGATCGCAGCAGCTACAGATCACCAGCTTCTCATGCTTATCGACAAGCTGGTCGAAAAGAGGGCGCATATGATCGTCCGCAAAGGGGGTGAATTTGGTCGTATACTGTTCAGGGTTGCTGCCAGGCTGAAGCACATAATCCGTATCGAAGAGCTCTTCCTCGGTAAGCGTTCCTGCCTGCAGCGCACGCTCGACGACTTCCCGCACCTGATCGCGGCCTTCCGTCGCGATGGCCAGAAACGATCTGTCCGCGGTTTCGACATTTGTATGGCTAAGGTCGTTGAACATGCCATTCGCCATATCGTCGAGCCTGTCCAGGCGGCCGGATACACCGCTGAGTTCCTCGCCGTTGCGCCGCGCGTCTGCGGCGAAGTCCGTCAGCGCGCCGTTCACCTGCTCGACCGATGCACTGATCATCTGGGTGCCGCGCGCAATCTCCTCACTTTGCTCATCAACATTCTGGACCAGAGAGGCAACATCGGCGATCGTATGTTTCAGTTCCGAAAATTCCCGCCGTGTCGCGTCTCCGCGTTTTGTCCCCTGCTGAACGTCATCGGTAACGCTCTTGGCCTCTTCAGCCAGCGATTCCACCGTACGCGCAATTTCCGTCGTGGCGGCGCGGGTCTCATAAGCCAGCTTCTTCACTTCCCCCGCAACGACGGCGAACCCGCGCCCGGATTCTCCGGCACGCGCCGCTTCGATTGTCGCGTTCAAGGCCAGCATGTTGGTTTTACTGGCAATGGCCTCGATGCTGCGCGCTACGTTCTGCACCTGCGCCATGGCCGATGCGAAGCCGTTCATGCGCTCGCCAAGGTCCGTTACAATGTTGATGAGTTCATCGACGGAACCGACCGCATTCCTGATCGTGCCCTGCCCGGCCTCCAGTCGCTGCCGCGCCTTTTCGGAAAGATCCCGCGCCTCTCCGGTTGCCAGCGCAACGGCGGACTGGTCGCTCTTCAGCGACGCGGTGACCTTCGCAAGTTCGTCCAGCGTACCAAGATGCGTCGCTATCCGCCGCGCGACGTCGGTGACATATACTGCAGATTCGCCGCACTCGACAGCGAAAGCGCCGCAGTCGCGCGCGACCTTGCGAACAAGTTCCTGATCGTCATGCTCGAGCCTGTTTTGCACCGTCACTCCAATCACTCTGTAGTGTCGGTCCATAGCTGGGCATGGTAAACAATTACTTTACCTGCGTCGGCGCGGCGGCCTTGCCCGTACCGATGATGTCATGGCGCGCCGGTATCGCCCAGTTGCGGACAAACCGAACAGCGGACCTCAGCCGACGCCGACCGCGCCGCGCAATCGTTCCGCCATATCCGCCAGGGTCACGGATTCCAGGCTTTGCTCGGGCTCTTCCAGCGTTTTCAGCAAGTCCGCTACGATAAGGAGCATTTGGGTAACCTGATCGATTTTCTGTATGCTGACCAAATGCCTGCGCAGGGTTTCTTCATCCGCACCCAGATCATAGGCAAGATCGGCGAGCAGGCGCGACGCGATGCCAAGCTCATCCGCCAGAGCCTCCGGCAGCGAAATCGGCTTTCTGACCAGTTCGACCACACTCATTTAGAACAGGCTTTCAAGACATTTGATGCGAAATCTTCCTGTGCGACGACTTGCGATGCCATGCCGCGGCTGAAGCTATAGGTGCCTTGCTCGCCGGGTGAATAGCTATAGCCGCCATTCTTGCGGATCGCCTTGATACCGCCCCCGCCATCCTCGGTTTCGTCCATCAGCAGGACACCGATCGACTCCTTGCCGGCGGCCTTGGCGGCAGACGCGAACAGCAGGGAAATCGAGGGACGCTCTCCGGCGATGGGATCGCGCGCCATCAGCCTCAGTTTTCCTTCGGGCCATTTGTCGACGATCAGGTGCTGTTCGCCCTCCGGCGCGAAATAGATGGTGCCCTGTTCAATGGCCATATTGTCCTCGGCCAGCACAACCTTCGGTGCGACCTGCTCCGCAAGCTTCTCGACCATGTTTGCCACCAGGCCCGGACCAAGATGCTGGACCACCAACGTGGGAGGGCAGTTGTCGGGAAAGGTTGCGAACATGTCGAAGAGGGAGGCCGTGCTTGACGCATCGCCGCCAATCGCCAGCAGGCGCCCGTTCCAGTCGATTGGCGTGATGGTGGCAGCCTCGGTACCGCGCGCCGTCAGTTGCATACCCTTGGCGGATTTGATTCGTTTGCCCAGCTTTGTGATGATCGCGTCGAGTTCCTGCGATGTGGCCACGCGCGGCTTCGGAAAACAGTCGATCGCACCGAGGCGGAGCGCCTCGATGGAATCGGCTGCCCCTTCTGTTGTCCGCGTGGAGAACATGATGACCGGCATGGGCTTGGTCTCCATGATCTCGGCCAGATATTCGATGCCGCTCATACCTGGCATCTCGACGTCGAGCGTCATTACGTCGGGATCCAGCGACTCCACCATTTCCTTTGCTTTTGCCGCACCCTCGGCAAGCCCAACGACCTTCACGTCTGGAATTTGCTCGAGAGCATTTGTGATGAGTGCCCGCATGGTGAGCGAATCATCGACGACGAGAACTCTTGTTTGGGTCACGAATACTATCCTTTGAAAACAATTCTTACGCTGCGTCGGACAGCGGTACTTGCTCGACAAGGCGGTCGAGGGCGAGGATCAGGATCATGCGTTGATCGATGGTCGCCATGCCATCCAGGAAGCGCGAGGCCTCCGCCACGCCCATCTCGGGCACTGGCTGCATGTCCTCCGTCGACACGGTCACGATGTCGTTCACCGCATCGACGATAATGCCCTGAAGCTGTTCGCCCATTCGCACGACAATGATCACGTGACGGGCGGACGGGTCGGTAACGCCCCAGCCGAGCCGCGACCTGAGATCGAGGACCGGAAGCACCACGCCGCGCAAATTCACGACGCCGCGGACATGGGCCGGCACATTGGGTAGCGGTGTGGCGGGCGACCATGCGCGAATCTCGCGGATTTCCATGATGTCGATCCCCAGAACCTGGTCACCGAGTTGAAAAGTGATGAGCTGACGGGACATAGCGGAAGTCTCCTCGATGGACATGTTAATGGAGTACGCGGCGAATGGCCGCCGCGAGTTTTTCGGGATTGAACGGTTTCACGATCCAGCCCGTCGCCCCGGCTTCACGCGCGCGCTGTTTCTTTTCGTCAGAGCTTTCCGTGGTCAGGACGAGAATGGGCAGGTTGCGCCGACCCTGACTACGGACGTTCTCGATCAGACCGAAGCCATCCATGCGCGGCATGTTGATGTCGGTGATGAGAAGGTCTGGCTCTGTCCCGCCGAGGGTTTCGAGCGCATGCACGCCGTCCTCGGCCTCGACAACGCTGTAGCCAAGATCGGTAAGCGAAACGCGCAGCAGCATCCGCATGCTGGGCGAGTCGTCTACAGTCAGAATTGTCTTCGACATTGGTAAAGGCTCCCTCGGTGCAATATCGGTCATCAGAAGAACTCCACATCGCCGTGGGTGTCAGCAACAGGCGTTGGCCTCGGCGCGATGACGGCGGGTGCGATCGTTGTATTTGCCACGGTGCGGCATCGTGCGAGCCCTAGGGCCGGACGGAACTCGACGCGGCGTGCCGCCGTCCCTCCCGTATCTTCCCCCACAAGAGGAATGCGCTCGTTGCGAAGAAAATTATGGGCAAACGCAATATTGTCATTGCCAATGTCGCCGAACGCGCTCCGCATCGTCGCGCCGCCGAAAATCCGTGCCTTCAGGTTGCGCCGGGATGCGCCCATGGCAAACATGGCGTTGATCAGCACTTCCATCGCGTAAACGCCGTAGCGTTTCAGGGACGTCTCGTCGGTCGCCTTGCCCCGCGCGAGGAGGTAGTGGTTAATCCCACCCACGCGCGCAACCGGATCATAGAAGCAGGCCGCGATGCAGCTGCCCAGAACCGTTGTCAGAATCAGGTCTTCTTCGTTGCTGACCTGCGAATCGCCCTGGGCGACGGTCAGTCGGCGCAAGCCGTCCCGGCGTGATCCATCGCTCATGCCGCGCACTCCTTCAGAAGGCGCCGTGCGATCCCGCGCAGGGGCGATTGTTCAGCGACGGCACCTATCTGAAAGGCGGCCGCCGGCATTCCGTAAACCACGCTCGTGGCTTCATCCTGACCGACGGTAAAGGCCCCTTGCTCACGCATCGCCTTCATGCCTTCGGCCCCGTCTTCTCCCATTCCCGTCAGGATCGCGCCAACGGCGTCTTCGCCGGCGACGCGGGCAACCGTGTGAAACAGCCGATCGACGGAGGGCCGGTGGCCCTTGACCTTCTCGGCGGCAACCAGGCGGCAGTAACGGCGTCCACGTCCACCGCCAATTTCCAGATGTTGCTTGCCGCCGGGCGCCAGAAAGACCTTGCCGGGTTCCAGTATCGCGCCCGGACGCGCCTCCTGCACATGCGGCGCCGACAGCCTGTCAAGGCGGGCGGCAAAACTGGACGTGAAGTTCGCCGACATGTGCTGGACGATGACCGTCGGCGGGCAGTTGGCGGGGAAATCGCTCAACAGCGCGATCAGCGCCTCTACACCGCCCGTCGATGCGCCGACCGCGATCAGGCTATTGGCGCGCGGTATATAGGTGGGCACTCGGCGAATACGTGCGGCAGCACCCGCGGACGGCGTTTTCAGCCATTTCATCTTGGCGGCGGCACGCACAAGGTCCGCCAGCGCGGCATCTCCGTGCCCGTGTGTTCGCTGGTGGATTTTCAGCCGCTTCTTGTCGAAACAGTCAAACGCGCCCAGCTCCAGCGCGGCCACCGTCACGTCCGCGCCGCGCGCCGTGTGCGAGGATACCATCACGACCGGCGTCGGACGCAGCCGCATGAGCCGCTCCAGGAAATCGAGTCCGGACATGCCGGGCATTTCGATATCGAGCGTTACGACATCGGGGTCGAATTCCTTGATCTTCGCCCGCGCCTCGTCACCGTCGCTGGCCATGCCGACGACTTCGATCTCCGGGTCATCCGCGAGTTCACGTGCGATGATGGCCTGCATCGACCTTGAATCGTCGACGATAAGTGTGCGTACCGTCATGCCGCCACCTTCTGATAGGATGTCCGGCCGATACAGCGGAAGCGGTCTTCCAGACTAGGCGCCAGCCTTTCGGAATGTCCGATGTAGAGCATGCCGCCAACTTCCAGCGCATCCGCCAGCCGGGTCTGCAATTTCGTCTTCGTCGGCTGATCGAAATAAATCATGACGTTGCGACAGAAGATCGTGTCGAATTTGCCCTTCATCGGCCACTTGCCGAGCAGGTTCAGCGACCGGAAGGAAATGGCGTCGCGAAGGACAGGGTCGACTTGAAGAACACCGTCCTTTTCCTGGATCCACGACGAGCGGAGCGGTCTGGGGACCTTGCTCAGTGTCTCCTCGGAATAGCAGGCCCGCTTGGCCGCAGCCAGGATTTCGCTGGAAATGTCGGTGGCAAGGACGCGAAAATCTTTCCGCAGCAATTTGCTCGCGGCGGTGCGATCCGCACCGAGCGCCGACATGAGCCAGGTATAGGGTTCTTCACCGGATGAGCAGGCGGCAGACCACAGGCGTACGCGGCCACCATTGTTAAGACGTTCTACAAGGCCGGGCCAGATCCGTTCGGAGAAGTCCTCGAAATGATGGCTTTCCCGAAAGAAGCTCGTGTGATTGGTCGTCAGGGAATCAATCATGCGCTTGCGTTCGCGCTCATCCCGGCCGATCAGTTCAATATATTCCGAAATGGTCGCCAGATTGCAGGCGCGGACGCGCGGCGCCAACCGGCGATACACAAGCTGCGCCTTCTCGGCGGGCAGCAGGATGCCAACCTCGTCATATACCATCGTTGAGATTGCGCGATGATCTTCGGCGCGATAGCCGAACTCTCGCTCGCGCGGGGCGGATGTCATTGCAAGTGCGGTCATGCGGCTTCTGCCAGAGTTGCCCGCGCACCGTTCCGGCGGTTCGCGGTAAGGGTTTCCACATCGACGATCAGCGCCACCTGGCCGTCGCCCAGAATGGTCGCGCCGGCTACGCCCTCAATGGCCTGATAGTTCGCTTCGAGGCTTTTCACGACGACCTGTCGCTGGTCCTGAATGGCGTCGACAAGCAGGGCTGCCTGGCCCTGATCACCGTCGACCACGATCAGCACGCCCCGCGCCGGATTGCGTTCAGCCTTGGCGATGCCAAGATGATCGGCGATCGGCAGGACGGGCACATAGGCGCCGCGGACGTCGAGTAATATTCCGTCATTGCCAACGCGCTTCAGCATGTCTTCCGTCGGCCGGAGACTCTCAATGATATGATTGAGCGGTATCACAAAGGTTTCCGCGCCGACGGTAACGATCATGCCGTCAAGCACCGCCAGCGTCAGCGGCAGGCTGAGTGAAAAGCTCGATCCCTCGCCGTGACGCGACTGGATACCGATGCGGCCGCCAAGTGCCTGAATGTTCTTGCGCACGACGTCCATGCCGACCCCGCGGCCGGATACGTTCGACACCGTGCCCGCGGTCGAAAAGCCGGGCGCGAAGATAAGATTGTCGATCTCCTCATCGCTCAGCGTGGCATCGGGCATGATGATTTCCCGTTCGACGGCCTTTTCCCGTACCCGGGCGCGATTAATGCCTCTGCCATCATCGGTGACGGTAATCACGATGCGGCCTGACTGATGCGCCGCGGTCAGCCGGACGATGCCTTCCTCCGCCTTTCCGGCGGCCAGACGCTCTTCCGGTGTCTCCAGACCGTGATCGACGGCGTTACGGATAAGGTGCGTCAGCGGCTCTCCCAGGCGTTCGACCACGGTCTTGTCGACTTCGGTCATCTCGCCTTCCATCTCCAGGCGAACGCGCTTGCCGGTCTCGCTTTCCAGTTCGCGCACAATGCGCGGGACCCTGCTGAAAACCACCTTCATCGGCTGCGCGCGGATCGCCATCGTCGATTCCTGCAGCTCACGGGTCAGATGTTCCAGGTCGTTAACCTCGGAATTGTCTTCCAGTTGATGCCGCGACATGCGCTGGGCGAGCATCGACTGCGTAATCACCAGTTCGCCGACCAGGTTGACGAGGCGATCGAGCTTGTCGAGGTCGACGCGAATGGTCTGCGCCACGACGGACGCCGCAGGCTTCGGCTTGGCCGGGGCTGCCGGTGCCGCCGGGGCCGGCGGCGCGACATTCTTGACCGGAGCCGGGGTCGCCTTCTCCGCCTGGGGAGCGGCGGCGGGCGGGGCTGGGGTGGCTGCCGCCTGGGGGACGGCGGCGGGAGCGGGCGAAACGCTATCTTTCTCGGGCGCGGCAGGTTCGGCGGCGGCCGCTGGAGAACTGACGGGCTTGGGTGCCTCCGAACTCTCCGCGGGAGCCGCCTTTTTAAGCGGCGCACCCGCACTCGCCCGTTCCAACGTGACTTCGCAGTCCACGGTGAATTCATATATGGCGCGAATGTCTTCCTCAGCGACGTCCCCCGGTACCGTCAGCGCATAGGTGAAATACGCGCATTCCGCGTCCATGTCGTCAAGTGAGGGCAGAGCGGCGCGGTCGCACTCATCGACCACCGCGCCAAGGGCAACCAGTTCGCGGACCAGGAGCAGGGGTTCGGCGGCGTTCTGAAACGCATTTGCGACCGGGTGGTAAACCAGTTTCCAGTCCGGCGGACTATCGTCTGTCGATGTCGCCGCGTCTTCCGGCGCTGACACGTCGGAAGGCGCCTTGGCCTCATTGTCGGCGTCATTGTCAGCGTCGCCCTCATCGAGCATGCCCATGAGGTCGTCATAATCGTCGCCCGAAGCCTCCGAGCCCGCCGTATCGCCGGATACCTCCTCCTGTTCCTCTGGCGCAGGAGCGGTCTCCGCCGGTGCTGGCGTTTCCTCCACGGCGGCCGCGGACGCATCCCCTTCCGCAGCGGACAGAAGCTTCTCGAGCATCGCTTCATCCGCTGGTGTTTCACTCCCGTCGCGTGCGGCAGCGACATGATCGGTAAGCATGTCAAATGCCCCGATCACCACGTCGAGCAGATCTGGCGTCAGCTCGAGCGAGCCATTGCGGATCAGGTCGAGAAGCGTTTCATATTGGTGTGTATAGGCCTGTAGGGCTTCATATCCGAACGCGCCCGCACCGCCCTTGATCGAGTGAACGCAGCGGAATACGCTGTTGATCGTCTCCGGGTCCTGGTCGCCATCGCGCAGGGTTGCGAAATTGACCTCCATACCGGCAAGGCCTTCTTCGCACTCCTGAAAGAATATCTGCTGAATTTCATCGACGTCCATCTGTATCGCCTCCGATTCAAGCTTTGAGGAGCGTGTCGAGACCCACGAGCCTCGTCATCTCGGTAAGTGCGGCACTGGGGTTCAGAATGCGGAAGTCCAGACTTGCGCTATAGGCGGCGGCCTCCGCCGCAGCGAGCACCTGCAGACATGCCTGTCCGACACTTTCAACCGCGCTGCCATCCAGTGCCAGCGGCTGCTGGTCGGTGACCGATTTGCGAAGCGCGGCACGCAGCGGCGCGGCGGCCGTCGTGTCGAGGACAGTGTCAAGGGCTAACGTCATGATAAAACTCCAGTGCCTTGGATGGGGAAGATGGGGCATGCGCCGGTCAGAATTCCGACCAGTCATCCTCCACGTCAGCGACTGCCACGGCAGCGCCCCCTCCCCCCGCGCCCTGACGGCGACTGTTCATCGCGATCTCGCGGCCTGCCTTGGCGGCATGCGCCTGTAGACGATGGACTTCTGTTTTCTGCGGCGGTGCTTCAGCCTTTTGCGGCGGGGCCGTAAGCTTCTGCGGCGGTGCCTTCGGTTCCACCCCGCCGCCCAGCTTGAAGCGCGCGATCTGTTTGGCGAGGTCGGCCGCCTCGTCGGCCAGGCTGCGCGCGGCGGCGGTCGCCTCTTCGACCATCGCGGCATTTTGCTGAGTGACGCCGTCCATCTCGTTGACGGCGGTGTTGACCTGCTGCAGGCCCGTGGACTGCTGGTCGGCCGACGCGGCGATCGTTCCGACCACGGTGCTGATCTCACCGATCCGCTCGATGATCCTTTGCAGCGCCTTTCCGGTCTCGCTGACCAGACCCACGCCCGTCTCGACCTGTTCAGTCGACGCCATGATCTTCGATTTCACGTCCTTCGCGGCATCGGCGGAACGCTGCGCCAGGGCTCTGACTTCCGATGCCACCACGGCGAAGCCCTTACCGGCGTCACCAGCGCGCGCCGCCTCGACCCCCGCGTTCAAAGCCAGAAGGTTCGTCTGGAAGGCGATGCCGTCAATGACGGCGATGATCTCGCCGATCTCGGCGGACGATCGTTCGATTCCATGCATCGCTTCCACCGCGCGGCTGACGACTTCGCCCGACTGTTCGGCCTCGCTGCGGGTTTCGGTAACTACCTTGTTCGCGCGATTGGCGCCGCTTGCCGTTTCACGGACAGTGCCGGTGATCTCGTCCATTGCCGCAGCGGTCTGTTCAAGGCTGGCGGCCTGCTGTTCGGTCCGCAGTGACAGATCATCGGAGGCCTGGCGGATATCATTGGCACCGCTGCTGATGCCGTTCGTCGATTCACGGACGGCCTTGAGGACTTCACTCACGGCGTCCATCGCACGATTATAGTCGACGCGCAGCCGCTCATAATCAGCGGAGAAGGGCTCCTCGATACGGAAGCTGACATCGCTGGTCGCAAGCTTGGAAAGGCCGGTACCAAGCGCAGCGACAGCGCGTGCCTGAAGGGCCGCGGATTCCTGTAAGGCGAGACCATTTTCGCGGAATACCGTCATCGCTTTCGTCATGCGTCCGACGCAATCCGAAAATTCGGTATGAATAATCGGCGTTTTATAGTCGCCATTCGCCAGCGCCTCCATGCGGACGACGGTTCCGACATAGGGATCGCAGATCATCTTCTTCGATGCGACACCGACCAGGACGGTCGTGATCAGCGCCAATGCCGCGCCGCCAATCAGCAGCGCGGGTGAGCCCGTTCCCGCCACCGCGAGCCACGTCGTGATGAGCGATACAGTCGCCAGCGTTGAATATGTCGCTCCCAGCACATCAAATTTACGACGAATAGGCGCATGGGCGCGAAACCAGTTGATCATGAAGCTATCCCCTAAATCCATTCGATCGACCGCGCCCGCCTCCTGGTTGCGTACGAGCATCGATCGATGATGTAGGTAGATAAAAATCTATAATGGACCATTAATGATCAGTTTGATTTCCATTATGGACCGGATATTTACAGGTCCTAAGGTTTCATCCGGCGCTCCAGATGACGAACCGCAGTGGCGTTCCCGCCTTGCTGACGGGGCTTATGTATATGAAAAATTTCAATAAACGAATTTTCGAATCCTGGCGGCGGCATGGCGGCGAAGACGCGCGCCGAATTGCGCGTGACGTCATGCGGCCATCACGCACCGGCCCTGCAATCCCGCCCGCATTCCGCCCCCAGCGAGAAGGGTAAGGGACGAGGGTAAGGACAGGGCACTTACTCACCAAACCGCTGCACAAATTACGAAATTAAAATCGTATCAATCACGAATAAACACACAGAAACAGATCTTTTTCAAGAAAATATCCAGGAAATATGCAGGTATCACGTGTACTCATATTACGTTTCTTTATCATAACGAAATATGAGATCCCGCGCAGAGACCAGTTCAGGCCCGCGCGGCGGATTTCGCCGACGAAGGGGCACGTGCGGAGAAGGCTGCCACATTGCGCACCGGGTGCGCCCGTCACTCGGCCGTCCCGGCCTCGCCGCCGCTTACACGAATATCCGCTTCACGCGATCAGTCCAGGGCCGGTCGCGGCGCCTTCATAGGCGATCAGAAGATCGCTTCTTCGCGGACAGTGAATCTGCGCCGCGCCATCTATATACAATACTTCGCCGCTCTCGGCGCGAACGTCCTCCGCTTCGGCGGTTCCCGAAATCACGGTCAGCCAGACCGGCCGCCCCGTCTCCGGCGATATCGTCCGCGTGCCGTCGCAGGCGAGCCTTTCCACGACGAATTTGCGGCCTTCGCAAAGCACGGTCCGGCCCGGTGCCGCCTCCCGCGACATATCCTCGATTTCGAAAGGCCGCGCGTCCGATACGGCCACGCCCGCATCCAGATGCAGTTCGCGCGGGCGACCATAATCATACAGGCGGTAGGTCAAATCGACATTCTGCTGGACCTCGATCAGTGTAACGCCCGGCCCGATCGCGTGCACCGTGCCTGCCGGTGAATAGATGAACTGCCCGGGGATCGCCGGTTTCCAGTCGACCAGCCCTTCGATGCTGCCGTCCAGCGCCGCGGCGCGCAGCTCGTCGGCGGACAGCTTTTTCACTGTCCCGATCCCGACCGTCGCCCCCGGCTTCGCGTCCAGGATCAGCCACGCCTCTTCCTTGCCGCGCTTATGTCCGGCGGCCTGTGCCGCTGCATCGTCCGGATGCACCTGCACCGACAGTTTTTCGCTTGTGAACAGATATTTGACCAGCAATTCGGCATCGCTGCCGTCAGGCATCTGATACCATATCTCGCCCAGCTTTTCACCCGAGGCGGGCACGTCCGGAAAATAGGGTTCCAGGTCGCGGCGTCCCCAGACCTTATCGACCCGGTGCGTGATCAATTTGGTGACCGACATCTACATTCCTTCAAATTTCGAAAAACCTGTTACGCGCGGGGCGTAGCAGGAAACTCTGACCGATTCATTGCGCGTCTTTCCCGGTATATGGAAAATCTCGGCCAGACCGACAAACCGCCCGGCCATGCCCCGCGGCAGGACCTTTTGCACGGCAAGCTCGTCCACTTCTTTTTTGCCTGCTCATGCCTGCGGCCTCAACACGCTGGCCCCCTTCGCCGCCTCCTTCTAGAAGCCAGGCTGATGACAAAGCTCCTGACCGCGCTCACGCTTCTTGCCGGGATTATTTTCGCAGGCTGGCAGGCGCGTCTCTATGCCGAGCGTGAATTTCCGCAGGAACTGCCGTGGACCCCGCTCGTGCTCGAACAGCCGGTCGGCGCGGCAACGAAATTCAAGATCGCACAGCTCAGCGGCGACAAGCCCGCATGCCTGGCCCTTTTCGAGGGCAGCACGCTCAGCATTACCGCCCTGGATGATAGAGACACGGCGCCGAATTGCGGCTTCGTCGACGCCGTCGCGCTCGGTCAGATGAGCGCATCCTACACGCCCGGAACGGTGCGCCTGGCATGTCCGCTCGCTGCGGCGCTCGCGATATGGGAAGTCAATGCGCTGCAACCCACCGCCGAACGTACGCTCGGAAGCCGCATCGTCGGCATCGACCATTATGGCACCTATAGCTGCCGCCGGATGTATGGCGCCTCGACCGGTCGATGGTCGAAACATGCCACGGCGGAGGCAATCGACATCGCAGGCTTCCGCACCGCGGACGGCCGCCGCATCACCCTTGCCCGCGACTGGGGTACGGATTCAGATGCGGGCGCATTTCTGGAGGCCATCCGCACAGAGGGCTGCGATATCGTCGGCACCGTGCTCGGTCCCGATTACAACGCGGCCCATGCGGATCATTTCCACTTGCAGGCAGGCGCAATCGGCACCTGCCGCTAGTCAGGCGTTGGTATTGGGCGCCGGTTTTTTCTTGTCGCCTTCCGGCATGATTTCAGAAGGGGTGTCACTGGCGGGAAACGTCCCCTTCAAACCCTCTTCCAATTGCTTCTCGTCGGTGTCGAGCGCCTTCTGCCCGCCGTCAGTTTTCGAACCCATGACAACTCTCCTCATTTCTGTTCTGACTAGTGAACGGCCCGGCGCGCGTCGCGTTCCGGCAACGGATGCCCGGACCCTTGCCATTACTGTCATATATCACTAACTCACTTGGCAAGGAGATGATCATGTCCAAGAGCGAAGACAAGGCCGCCCGCCGGTTGGAAAAGGCCCAGCGCAAGCTGGAAAAGGCCAAGCGGAAGCTCGCCGAGGCTGAATCGCGCCGCACGGCCAAGGCCACGCAGACCGAAGCGGACGCAGCGGCGGAAACGGCGGCAAGCGAGATCGAAGCTGAGGCCGCGCGCATGGAAGCGGCGGCAGCGAGGATCGAGGCCGAAGCCGAAGCGGAAGCCGAAAATATGGACACGCCGCTGGCTGCGTCGGGGAAACTCGTCGTGGCCGAGGGCGGCGCCAGTTCGACGTTCACCCTGTCGCCGGAAATTGCCGAACGCCTGAAATGGGCTGGCAAGGGCTGGCAGAAGAAGGCCGAGGCCGCGATGGCGCTCTGGCTCGACGAAGCGAGCGTCGTGATCCGCAAGGACGGCCTCGATGGCCTGTCCGCGAACATGAAGGGAAAGGCGGAAGCCGTGAAGGCCCGCGCCCGCGACGGCAAAACCGAGGAAAAAATCGAAAATCTGGTCAAGACCGCGATGAGCACGGTTGGACGCGACATCGCACAGGCGGCCCTCGGTGCCGCCTTCGCCGCGTTCGGTGACCCCAATGCCCGCCGGTCACCAGGCGACACTGACATGGCAGACGACAAGCCCGAGGCCAGCGCCGAGCCCGACGTAACACCGGCCCAGGCAGCGCCGGAAAAGAAGCCCGTGACAGGGGCACGGACAAAACCCGCAAAACCCGCAACATCGTCCCGCAGCCGCAAACCCGCCCGCGGCCAGGCCGCCGCCAGGCGCAAGCCAAAAACCAAATAAGATCTTCCGGCTGAATTCGCCCCTTGCGCACGGCATGGCGCCGGGTGCACCTTGGCGCACGTGGAATTGATCGAACTTCTCGGCCTTGCGGGCAGCGTCAGCCTGCTGTCCGGCTGGCGGCTTTATCTGACGGTGCTTGTCACCGGGATGGCCATGCGCCTCGGCTGGATCGAACTGCCGCAGCAGTTGCAGATGATTTCCGCGCTCGCCAATCCGTGGGTGCTCGGCATCGCGGCCATTGGCACGCTCGCGGAATTTTTCGCTGACAAGGTCGCATGGCTCGACAGCATATGGGACGGCCTGCACGCTATTATCCGTCCGCTTGGCGGCGCGCTCCTTGCGCTTGCCATCGTCGATCCCGGCGATCCCGCGTGGCAGGTCATCGCCTTTCTCCTCGGCGGCGGCGCGGCCTTTGCCAGTCACAGCGCGAAAGCGACGACCCGCGCCGCCGTGAATATGAGCCCGGAGCCGGTCAGCAACATCGTCGTCTCCACGGGCGAAGACATCGCGACGGGCGGGCTGCTATTGCTCGCCTTTGCCAACCCAATTGCCGCTGCTGTCATCGCGCTGGCGATGATCGCGTTCATGTCGTGGATCTTGTGGCGCGCCTCACGCTGGGTCCGCCGCATTTCGGGCCGCGGGGACACGTCCGGATAATCAGCCGGTTTCGGTCACGGCTTCCAGCGCATCTCCGGCGTCATCAGCGGCGATCACCACCGCCTGCTGGCTCTCGCGGTCCTCGGGCGAACACGCCTCGACGCAGGCACTGCCCTGCTCCGCCCCGGCGAGCGCGGCCTCGTATTTTGGCGATACCGCTCCGCAGCACGGATCGAAGAAGAAATCCAGCATCGCCTGCCCGTAACCTTCACGCGCGCGGGCGAAAGTTTCCCGCTGCCGTGCGGAATAGCGCCCATTTTGCGACAGGTCGTATAGCCCGCCGCGAAATGCGCGCGCGGCCAGCAGGACATCTTCGGCGGCAATCGTCATCGCTAAAATCCTTTCCATGCGGACACCGCATCCACGATCAGATCGAGCGCCGTGCCGATGCGCTGACGCGACAGCATGGCCGCCTGCGCCGCATCGTCCCGCGACGGCGCCATTAACTGCCGCCCCAGCGCATCATTGGCCTGCTGAAGCTCATCCAGCGCCTTGGCGACGCTCAGGGCCATTTCTCCGGCACGCTCGGCGCGCAGCGCGGCGCCGCGAACCATCGTGACCAGCGATTGCCGCTCCTCGAACGACAGCGCCGCGCGCTCGTTCCGGTACGCCCGCTGGAGGCTCGTGACGATGCTCTGATCCGCACCTTCGCCGGCGATCATCTCCCACATCCGGAGCTGGCGTTTCAACCGCGCGAAGGTCTCGCCCATCGCGGCACCGCGCTCGGCATAGAGCCGCCGCGCATCCCTTACCTGCCTCCGCTCGCGCTGAAGGTCGCGCAGCAGCGCGATCAGGTTCGCGGCCGTCTCTACCTGATCGGACGACAGCCGTCCCGCGACACGGATTTTGGTCAATCCAATCGCGGCGGCATGCGCCTCTGCCCTGGTCGCAAGGTCGATGGCATCCGCAATATCCGCCGCGATATCCGCGTTCGGCTGCTCCGCGATCTTCGCCATGGCACCGCCATAGGCTGCGATCGCCGCGATCAGATCGACCGTAGGCTGCACGGCGTCGGCGGGAAACGCGCCGAAATCGAGCGCTTTCACCTCATACCCCGCAGGCACGTCGCCGCCGCCGCCCCAGCACAGCGGGACATCCGTCTTGCCGATGGCCGCCCCGGTCGGCACCAGGATCATCAGCGGATTGACCGGTTCACAGCTCAGGTCGCTCGCGACCAGCGTCACGAACGCCTGCTGCCGCCGCGCCTCGATCTGGCGCAGCGCATCGCGCGAGACATCGGCGACAATGCCCGCGCGCGTGCCGACCGTACTGGCACTTTCGATGCGCAGTGCATTCATCCCGCATGCCTGCAAGCTCATGGCGGCGAGCGCGACCGCAGCGGCGCGTGTGATGACGGGCCGTCTCATTTCCGTCTCCTTTATCGCCATGAACCCTACACCAAGCCGCACCGACCGGCCAGTGGGCGGCGGTTCTGGGCATATCCCCCGCTGCATTCGACGAACCGGCAACCCCATTCGACAAACAGCACGCGCGCACGATATTTTCTGCTAAACATCGGCGATGAATCTCAAGTTCCAGAATCTGCAACCGGACGCGCGCGCCGCGCTGTTTTCGATCACGTTCTTCTGGGCGTTCTATTTCGCGATTACGACGCTCCGGTCTTTTGTCTCGGACTATCCCGACCCCATGTTGATGATACCCCGCCGCGCGGGCGTCGTTCTCGTCGGCGCGGCCATCACATGGATCATATTTCTCGTCTTGCGGCCCTTTGAAAAGCAGACGCTCAGCGTGCGCATGGCCGCGCATTTCCTCGCCGCGATCCCCGCCGCCGCTGCTTACGGCGCGGTCAATCACTTCTTCTTCTACATCCTCTCGCCGCTGCCAATGCTCGGCGAGCCCGGCGAGGGCAAGATGAAAGGGATCAACGCGGCGCACATGATCCTGGAATCGGCGATCAGCTGGTACTGGTTCTTTTCCGCCTGGGCCGCCTTCTACCTCGCCTTGCGGTACGCGGCGGAGGTCCGCACCGCCGAGCGCCGCGCCGCCGCCTGGCGTACGGAGGCACAGAGCGCGCAGCTGCGCGCACTTCGCTATCAGGTAAATCCGCATTTTCTGTTCAACACGCTGAACAGCATCTCCACCATGATCCTGAAGAAACGCAATGTGGAGGCGGAGCAGATGGTGCTCAATCTCTCCACCTTCCTGCGCACCAGCCTGTCCGGCGATCCCGAAACGCTCGTCCCCCTTTCCGAGGAGGTCGAGCAGCAGCGCCTCTATCTCGATGTCGAGCGCGTGCGCTTCCGCGATCGCCTGAATGTCGAGATCAATGTCGCACCCGATGCGGGCCGGTCTTTCGTACCGCCGATGATCCTGCAGCCGATCATAGAGAATGCCGTCAAATATGCCGTCAGTCCGGCGAAGACCCGCGTCACGATCAGGTTGAAGGCCCTCCGCGTCGGTGATCGCCTGCACATCCGCATTGCCGATGACGGCCCCGGCGTTCCGCCACCGTTCGAAAGCGGCCTCGGCACCGGTCTTGCCAATGTGCGCGATCGCATCCGCACGCATTTCGGCAATGACGCGACATTTTCAGCCGGACCGGGGGAAAATGGCGGCTTCGTCGTAGACATGTCATGGATACCGGGGCGCAGATACGTACCATGAATGCGGACAGCGGCAGGCTCCGCGCGGTTATTGTGGATGATGAGGCCATGGCGGTCGAACGAATGGAGCTTCTGCTGTCGCGCATGGACTTTGTGGACTGCATTGGCACTGCCGAGGATGGGGAGGCGGCGCTGGCGCTGCTGGCCGAGACGAAACCGGACTTCGTCATTCTGGATATCAACATGCCCGGCCTGACCGGCGTCGATGTCGCGGAAGCCCTGACCGCGGAGGATGATCCGCCTGCGATCATCTTTGCCACCGCTTATGATGAACACGCCATTCGCGCTTTCGAACTGGCCGCCGTCGACTATCTTCTGAAGCCGGTCAGCATTCCGCGTCTGCAACAGGCCGTCGAGCGCGTGCGCGCGCGCCAACCGGCAAAGCCCGCTTCGTCCATGTCCACGGATGGCAAGCGCTACATCACCGAATTCTGGGTCAGGCACCGCGCCGACATGGTGCGCATCGATGTCGATCAAATCGACCATATCGAGGCGGAGCGCGATTACATGCGCCTGCATACCGCGCATGGCAGCCATCTGATCCACGAAACCGCCAAACGTCTCGAACGACGTCTGAACCCGGAACATTTTATCCGCACCCACCGCAGCCACATCTTCCGGCGCGCGGCCATTGAGCGGCTGGAGAATGAGGGTTTTGGAACGTGGAGTGTCCGCGTCAGCGGGCGAGAGCCGGTCCGTGTCGGCCGCACCTATCTCGCAGGCCTGAAAGCCGCGATGAAGGCCTGATCCTTTTCGTCAGGACGGAACCGACGTGATCGGCCGCCATATCTGCGCGCCCGGATCTGACGTCCACAAGAACGAAGCGGCCCCGGGACGTGACACCGGAACCGCTTCGCCCTGAAACCGCGCGCCTATGGGTGTGCGCCAGGGCGCGCGGAAAGCAATATAATCTCTCTCGGTCAGTTATTGGCGACCACGGAAATAGAGGCATTGGCCAGCTGGGTATCCTGCTGCAGCCGGGCCAGCTGCGCCATGCCATCGGCCTTCGCCTCCCGGGCGCAGCGATTGGCGATCATCCGCTCTTGCAGTTGCCGGGCCTGTCTTACCTCGCAAACCGCGTTTGCAGCGCGCTGGATACGATTTTCGATGGCGGCGACATCGGCCGGTGTTGAAAGCTGGCTGGGCATAATATTCAGCGTTTTCACCGGAACGGCGCGGTCACCAGTCACGACGTATTCATTGTCAGCGGCGAGTGCGGGCGAAGCCGCCAGACCAAATGCTGTCGCAGCGACGGCGAACATGCGGGGGAAGCGGGTGATGGTCATGTCTATATCCTCAGATTTCTATCGTTGCGGCGGTACGGGGGGGGCACCGCCTGCGGGGTGTCGGTAGGGGGCAAGTTTCGTTTTGCGGGGACTGCCCCGCTGCCGACACATGAAGAGGTACCGGACCCGCCGTTCCGATGCGCGCGCAACTCTAGGAACGCGCATGACCCTTCGACGAGGGGGGCAGGCCTTCGACAAACGACATGCTGGCTTCGACGGGGGCAGTTTCGGTCACGGCCGACCGCACATGTCACATGAGAAAATCGGCAGGGAAACAGTCAGATAAGCCCGGAACGTCGCAGATTACTCGGCCGGTTCGGCTTCCTTGTCCTGCAATTGACGCCGCAGCTTTCGCGTCACGGCCAGCGGCGATCCCGTGCCGCGGCACAGCAGGTAGTAAAAGGCGGGGATGACGATCAGCGTCAGCAGCGTGGATATGCCCACGCCCCAGACGATCACCGTGCCGATTGCGGATCGTGCACCGGCCCCGGCACCGGTCGCCAGCATCAGCGGCATCGCCCCGGCAACTGTCGCGATGCTGGTCATCAGCACTGGCCGCAGGCGGCGGCGGGCGGATTCCAGAATCGCGGCGAGAAACTCCTCGCCCTCGTCACGCAGCTGGTTTGCGAACTCGACGATCAGAATGCCGTTCTTCGCCGCCAGCCCGACCAGCATGATCAGCCCGATCTGGCTGTAAAGGTTCAGGGTTCCGCCCATGACGGTCAGGCCCAGCATACCGCCGCCGACCGCCAAAGGTACGCTCAGGACAATCACCAGCGGACTGACGAAACTTTCGAACTGCGCGGCAAGTACCAGATAAACCAGAAATATCGTCATTCCCAGCACGAACCAGATTGATCCGCCCGTTTGCCGCAAAGCTCTCGACTCGCCTTCATAGCCGATCGCGGCAACCTCTGGCAGCGTCGCGGCTTCATCTTCGAGGAAGGTCAGGGCTTCGCCCAGCGACGTGCCGGGTGCCAGTGTTCCGGACAGCTTGATGGCGCGCAGCTTGTTGAACCGGTTCAGTTCTCCCGCCTCCGCACGCGTATCGGTTGTCACCAGCGCGGACAGGGGAACGACGCCGCCTTCCCGCGCGCGCACGTAGACACCGCGCAGATCGTCCGCCGTTACGCGGTCTTCCGGCTCCGCCTGCACGATCACATCATATTCTTCGCCGCGGTCCGTATAGGTACCGACCCGGCGCGACCCCATCATGGTTTCCAGCGTCCGGCCGATATCCTGCACCGACACGCCAAGATCGGCGGCGCGGACGGTATCGACGTTGACGACAAGCTGCGGGCGCGTCTCTTCATAATCGGCCTCCAGCGTCGCAATGCCTGGAAACCCATCCGCCGCCACGAACAGCGCGTCGCGCGCGCGGGCCAGTTCTTCATAGGTGTCACCCGCAATGACAAACTCGATCGCTTCACCGCCGCGTCCGCCGATGGTACGGCCGCCGCTGACGAAGACCCGCGCCTGGGGATAGGGTGCAAAGGACTTGTTGATTTCCATCACGGCATCGGCGGTGGTCATGTCCCTTTTGTCCCAGTCCTTCAGGAACATGATGATCCGGCCGCTGGAAAAATCACCCGACGGTCCGAAACTGGCGGGCGCCCGCAGCAGGACGCGCCGCGCCGGAATGGCGGGATCGACCTCGTCCGCATCGACCATGGGCATCAGAATGTCCTGCGCATCCTCCATCGTCCTCAGCAGCCGCTCGAACCCCGCGCCTTCCGCGATATTGATGCTGCCGAACATGAAGCCGGTATCCTCGAGAGGGGCGACCTCGCTTTCCAGTGTGGCGATAGAGAAACCAGCGATCAGGAACGCGCCGCCAAGCGCCACACCGCCGACAATCAGCGGCTTTTTCACCAGCCGCGAAAGCAGACTTTCATAGCGGCCCGACGCACGTTCGAAATTCCGGTCGACGGCATGTGTAAGCCGCGTCGCACCGCCGCCCTTTTTCAAAAGCTTGGAACACATAACCGGGATCAGGGTCAGCGCGACGAACGTGCTGATCGATACCGACACGATCATGGTGATGGCCAGTTCGCGAAACAACAGTCCGGTATTCCCGGGCAGGAACATGACCGGCACGAACACCGCGATCACGACCAGGGTCGTCGCGACCACCGCAAAACCGACTTGCCGCGCGCCGGCATAGGCGCTCACCAGCCGGCTCTCCCCGCGCTCGATGCGGCTATAGATATTCTCCAGCACCACGATCGCGTCATCGACAACCAGGCCGATCGCCATCACCAGCGCCAGCAGCGTCAGCAGATTGATCGAAAGTCCGAGCGCCCACAGCGCGAAGAAACTGCCGATCAACGAAATCGGCACCGTGACCGCCGGAATGATCGTCGCCCGAACGGAACCAAGAAACAGATAGATGACCACCACCACCAGCAGCGCGGCAATCGCCAGCGTCTCCCAGACATTTTCGATGGCCTTCGCGATAAAGACGCTGCTGTCATAGCTGACATACAGCCCCACGCCTGCGGGGAGCAGCGGCCGCACCTCTTCGATCCGCTCCTTCACCGCAAGCGCCACCGCCAGGGTATTCGCCCCCGACTGTCGAACGATACCCAGCCCTACGCCGGGCTTGGCGTTCGAACGGAAGTAGGAATAGACATTTTCCGGGCCGAGTTCGACACGCGCGACGTCACCCAGCCGCAGCAGCGATCCATCACCGCCGCGCCTGATGACCAGCGCCTTGAAATCGTCAACATCGCCATATGCGCGCGATACACGGACGGTCAGATTGAGGTCGTCCGATTCCACCCGGCCTGCAGGCAATTCGACATTCTCGCGCCGCAGGACGGTCTCGATATCTCCGGGCGTCAGGCGGTACGCGGCAAGCGCTTCGCGGTCCAGCCAGATCCGGATGGCGGGACGCTCGCCGCCGCCGCCGCGCACGCGCGCGACACCATCTATGCTGGAAAACCTGTCGATCAGCACGCGGTCGACATAGTCCGCCAGCCATAAGGGGTCTCGCCCTTCGCCCGTCAGGTTCAGCCACATGATCGGGCGGGCGTCGGAATCGACCTTGTTCACTTCCGGCGGATCGGCTTCCTCCGGCAGATTATCGAGCGCGCCCGAAACCCGGTCACGCACATCATTGGCGGCATTGTCGACATTGCGCGATGGCGAAAATTCGATGGAAACATCCGACTGCCCATCGCGTGAGGACGAACGAATGGTATCGATCCCCTCGATCCCGGCAATGCGGTCCTCGATCAGCTGCGTGATCTGCGATTCGACGACCGCCGCCGCGGCACCAGGATAACGTACGTCGACAGACACGATCGGCGGTTCGATCGAGGGATATTCCCGCACCGGCAACTGCATGAACCCGGCAATTCCGGCGATCACCAGCAACAGGCTCAGCACCACGGCAAAGACGGGCCGTTTTACCGAGACGTCTGAGATCATCATGGGGCGGCGCTCGCGGGACCATTTGCGCCCGGGCTGCCGCCGCGTCCGCCGGGTGGCTCTTTTTCGGGAAAGACCGGCTGCACCGGCGCGTCGTCACGCACTTTGACGGTTCCGTCGACGATGATCGTATCGCCTTTTTCCACGCCGCTGCGGATCTCGACAAATCCGCCTTTGCGCATCCCGGTTTCGATCGCCGTCCGCCGTGCCACCGGCACCCCGTCCTCGCCATCCTCGACACGAAAGACAAAGCTGCGGTCGCCCTGCGACACAAGAGCGGTTTCCGGCACGGCCAGTGACGTGCGCGATCCCGAAACAATCTCCACCGACAGCAGCATGCCCGGGCGCAGTCGCCGATCGGGATTGGGAATGTTCGCCCTGACCGTCACGCTGCGCGACAGCGGATCGACCAAGGGCTCGATACCGTCCACATCGCCGCGAAAAACATCGTCGGGATATGCCGCCGCGCGGGCCTCTATCGACTGGCCCACCTCGATGGCGCTCAGGAAGCTTTCGGGGACCGTAAAATCCAGGTTGATCGACGAGATGTCGCTGACCGTGGCAATGGGCGAACCGGCGCTGATCACCGCCCCCGCCGAAATCGTCCTGAGCCCGATGACACCGTCAAAGGGCGCGCGGACGACGCGGTCGTCGATCTGCGACCTGACGGCATTCGCATCGGCCCGCGCGGAATCCCGCAACGCCTGCTGCGCTTCGACGCTCGCCCGCGTCGCGAAACCGCGCTCCTGCAATTCCCGCAGCCTATCCAGCTGCTGTCCCGCTTCGCGCGCTCGTGCCTGGATCGCGGCAAGGTCCGCCGTCTCTTCACTACGCGACAGCTGCGCGATGATCGCCCCGCGCCGCACTTCCGCGCCGTCGGTGAAATTTATCCGCTCGATCCGCTCGGTAACGGGTGCGGTCAGGACCGTCTGCTCCTTGGCATAGGCCGTGCCCACCGCTTCGATGGATTCCGAGAACGCGGTCTCGGTGACATGCCCGCCCACCGCCGTCGGTGCCCTGTCCTCTCGTCCGCCGCCGCCGCCATCGCCGCACGATGACAGGGCGGTGAGCGCCGCGATCAGTACGGCAGGGCGAAAGAATTGGTTCATCGATCACCATTGGCCGACGTAGAGCCTGCCGCGCAAGCTGGAAATGTGCGGCAAATGCGGTCGATCGGGCGCGCCGGCCAATGACCTTGCCAGGAAAAGAACCGCGGCCTTTGGCCTCGGCGGCGGGGTCCGCACGGGCGGCGACATCATGATGCCCGCATTTACGGCAAAAAGCGTGGCGGCGAGCCGCACCGGAATATGCTCAAAAGCGCGGATTGCCGCGGTTTCAGTCACCGCCCGGCGCTATATGTCCTGCGTCCGCATATCCTCCGCGGCCTTGCGCATGTCGTCGGCGCCCTCGCACATGCCTTCGGCGCCTTCGATCAGGTCCTTACCGGCCTGGATCAGGTCTTCATGGGTCACCGTCTCGCCGCGCTTCGCCTGTTTGGCGATGATGCGCTCGCGAAAGGCGCGGTCGTCGCGCATCTGTCTGCCCTTGGCCGCCATCTTGTCGGCACCGCGCTCCATCTTGTCCGCACCGCGCAGCATCCCTTCGGCGCCGCGCGCCATGGCGGCGCGCGCGCTTTCTTCCGCGCGGGCAACCGCCGCTTCGATACGTGCCTCATTCCGTTCCATGGCGACAGCGCTCGCCTTCAGGACCCGCACATCGACATCGGCCATCATACGTTCGACGTCGGCCGCGACGGATTTCATCTCACGCGCGACGTCGGCCATGGCCGCTTCCATTTCACGGTCGACGTCCCTTATCTCTCGCGAATCCTCCGCCGCATCGTGCGGACCGTTTTTTGCTGCCGCTGGCGACGCCGCCGCTTGCATGGCGGCCGTGACGACGGGCGTCGCGGGGGCAGGCGGAGGCGCAGGAGCGACCGGCACATCGATAGGCGCAGGCGGCGCTTGCGGCGCGACGGGCGCAGGCGGCGGCACCTGCTTTATCACCGGCACCGGCGCTGCGGGCGGCACGGGCGCCGCCGCCTCGAACTGCAATGCCGCCACCGGCCCGGCAATCGCCAGCGAGATCAGTGCGGCACCGGCAATAACGGCGCCCCGCGCCGGACGCGCATCACGACCGGACAGCAGCGCCGACAGGCGCCCTTCCAAATGCGCGGACCCCGCGCCATTGGCCACATACAGGCCTTT
Organism: Pacificimonas pallii; assembly: GCF_019204005.1. Classification (GTDB taxonomy): domain Bacteria; phylum Pseudomonadota; class Alphaproteobacteria; order Sphingomonadales; family Sphingomonadaceae; genus Pacificimonas; species Pacificimonas pallii. The sequence goes on from NZ_JAGSPA010000003.1 coordinate 349,958, forward strand.
CACATCGCGCGCCGCATTCAGCAGCGCCTGGGCATAATCCGTGCGCTTCATTCCATTGATGGCCATGTCGTCCGCAGCCTCCTCTTGGCTCGCTTCCAGGTCGCGATCGACAATCCAGACGAGCGGGTTGAACCAGAACAGGGCACGCACGGCTTTCGACAACAGCCGCAGTGCGAAATCATGATGCGCGACGTGCGCCATTTCGTGACGCAGGATCGCCGCCGCATCGTCGGGGCGGGCAAGCGCCGCCCGGTCGATCAGCACCACCGGATGGCGGACGCCAAAGCTGATCGGCGGGCAGTCTTCCGCCGCGCACAGCAGGCGCACCGGCCGTTTCAGCCCCAGCTCGGCGCGCACGCGGCGGAACATCGCGCTCCAGTGCGCATCCGTCACCGCGCGCGCCGCGCCCGCCTTCGACCGCAGCACCATCAGGCCAACCGCCAGCCGCCCCGCCAGCGCCGCAAGTCCCGCCAGATACAGCGCCAGCAGCAGCGGTACGACCCGGATCACCGCTTCTTCCCTCACCGGCACGGGCTCGCCAAAACTGTGCATATCCACCGCCCTCAGGTCCGGGTTTGCCGCGGGCAGCGTGATCGGCGCCAGCACCGCGTCCGCGTTCACCGGCCCGGCATGCGCGATCGTCACCGCGGGCAGCAGCGCCGCCAGCACGGGCAGCGCCGCGACCAGGCCCATCGTGATGGCCGCCATCGCCGCGCGTTCCCGCGGCGCGCCGTTCCTCAGCAGCCGCAGCCCTGCCATGCCCAGCGCGGCGATGATCAGCGATTTCCAGCCCAGCTCGAAAATAAGGTCCAGCATCATCCCGCCTCCCGCTTCTGCCGGTCGATCATGTCCTGCAGCTTGTCGATATCATCGGCGGACAGGTCGCGGCTCATCCCCAGCAGCGCCGTCGCCGCCGCCGCGGCCGATCCGCCGAAAAAAGTCGATATCATGGATTTCAGCGCCCCTTCGCGCAGCTCGGCCTTCTGCGGCACGGGGGCATAGACGATGGACGGCCCGGACGCGCCGCCGGACGGCGCCCTGCGCTCGATCACCCCCCGCCCCTCCAGCCGCGCCAGCAGCGCCCGCACGGCGGAATAGGACGGCGGGTCCCGCATCCCCTCCAGCAGCTCCCCGGCCGTCGCCTGACCCGCCGTCACCAGCAACTCGAACACCTCCCGCTCCCGCCGCGGCAGGGACAATATCAAGGACGACTCGGACATTCGGACTCTCCTGCTACACCTGTAGCAATGCTACGATTGTAGCAGGGAGTCAAGTGCGTCTTCTTAAAAGTACGCGACTTGGCTCGATTTACAGGTGACATCTATAGCGCTGTTGCAGCACAAGCGGGGCGGCACATGTCGACAATGGGAAGGGTTAACCATCAACACGCTTCATTACGGCGACAATCTCCACGTCCTGCGCGAACACATAGCGGATGAGAGCGTGGACCTAGTCTATCTCGACCCGCCGTTCAATTCGAACGCCAATTACAACATTCTGTTTCGCAGCCCCGAAGGCGCGCAGTCGGAAAGCCAGATCGAAGCGTTCGAGGATACATGGCACTGGAACGACAGCGCGGAAGACGCCTTTGACGAGGTGATGAAGAGCGGCAATACCGACGCCTTCACCTTGCTGCGCGCGATGCGCGACTTCCTCGGCGAGAACGACATGATGGCCTATCTCGCCATGATGGCGGTGCGGCTGATCGAACTGCACCGGGCACTGAAGCCGACCGGTTCGCTCTATCTCCACTGCGACCCGACCGCGAGCCATTACCTCAAGCTGCTGCTGGATGGGGTGTTTGGGGCGACGAACTATCGAAATGAGATTGTCTGGAAGCGCACCAGTGCTCACGGAGATGCTAGTGTTTCTTATGGCGATGTGACTGACACAATACTTTATTACTCTAAGGGCGATAAGCCCATCTGGAACCGTCAGTTTATGCCTCTCTCGGAAGCGCATGTCGAAGCGAAATATGCGAATGTTGATGACGAGGGTCGAAGGTTCACGACCCGGGATCTTCGGAGCCCCAGTCCAAGGCCAAACCTCACATACACGTACAAAGGTTATGAGCCTCACCCAAATGGCTGGTCGATCTCGAAAAAATTAATGGCGGAATACGATGCCAAAGGCTTGATATACTACCCAAAGAAGGAAGGTGGACGTCTTCGTCTGAAGATATTCTTGGATGAGCGCGAGGGAAGGCCACTCCAAAACCTTTGGGAGGATATCCCTCCGATCAATTCTCGCGCCCAAGAACGCCTCGGCTACCCCACCCAAAAGCCCCTCGCCCTGCTTGAGCGTATCATCGCCGCGTCCTCCAACGAGGGCGATGTTGTGCTCGACCCGTTCTGCGGTTGCGGCACGGCGGTGCATGCGGCGCAGAAACTGGGTCGTAACTGGATCGGGATCGACGTCACCCACCTTGCCATCGGCCTAATCGAGAAGCGCATGAGCGAAGCGTTCCCCGGCCTTGAGTTCGAAGTGAAGGGTCGTCCGCAATCGCTTGCCTCTGCTGAAGACCTCGCCAAGCGCGACAAGCACCAGTTCGAACTATGGGCTCTCAGCGTCGTCGATGCCGATCCGTGGAAGGGCGGACGCAAGGGGCCTGATGGTGGAATCGACGGCATCATCTGGTTCAAGCCCGACGGAAAGAAGACCGAAAAGGCAATCGTTGAAGTCAAGGGCGGCAAAACCGGGGTAAAAGACGTCGGTCGCCTCGCTCAGGTTATGGAACGGGAGGGGGCCAAGATCGGCGTCCTTCTCACGGCGCAGCTGCCCACGCGAACGATGGAACGGGACGCCGCGGCGGTCGGCGTTTGGGAAAACGAATATACCGGCCGCAAGCACGCGCGCCTTCAAATTCTGACGCTGGCCGAACTCTTCCAGAACAAGCGGCCCGACATCCCATGGGTAGACACCTCCACCCGCAAAAAAGCCAAGCGCGAAGAAACGAAACAAGACAAGCTGCTTTAGGTGCAGCTAGCGCGCGGTGGGGACTTCCATTTCCCCCACATTGCACTCCACCCGCTCAACGCAGGCGTGTTACGGCCGGAAGATTCACCGCGTCGCACGCGCCGCAACTGTCCTGCAACATTCCGTACCCGGCGCGCAAGGCGGCGCGCGGGGCGGTGACAGGCCTGGGTCTATCGGCGTCTTACTTCATCAACACCCGGATCTCCGCCGGGGGATCGTCGGTGCGCAGCCAGCCGGTGACGGAAAAGCGCTGGCCCTTGGCAAAGGGGGCGACGACGCCGACGGCATGCGGGGTCGGTACGGCGAACAGGCTCAGCACATTGAACTTCGGGCGAAACGCGGCGGTCACGTCGCGCCGCTCGTCAAAGAAATTCAGATAACCGCCCCAGTCGCTGCCCCAGTCCTCGGTAAAGCCAAAGACATAGGCGGCGACGCGGCGGTCCTTTGACTTGCTGTCGTCGTGCCAGGTCAGGAAATGACCCGGCTGAAACAGGGTCGCCTGCGCATCCGCCCACTGGATGTCGTCATTGCCGGTGACGTTCCTGACGAATTTCAAAAAAGGAGCGCTGTTGATGAACGCGAAAAACCCGGCCATCGGCGCCTCCTTCCCCAGCCGTGTGGCAGCCTCCAGCATGGGAAAGAAATTATAGAGGAACTGAAACCCCCGCGCCGCGCCCTGGTGCACCCGCGCCAGCATTTGCCGCTGCGTTTCCGGCGGCATCCGCTGCAACGCGTCGGGGCTGATCTGGTGGACGGCCTCCCCCTCGTTGAAACACAGCCCCCAGGGCAATGACCACAGGGCCTTTTGTGCCGCCTTGGCGGCGTGCGCGTCCAGGATTTCGGGAACCTGGATATAGCGTTTTGCCGAAAAATCGGCGGCCAGCGCCGACATGTCGGACCGTTCGCCAAGCTTGAATTCGCCCAAGGTTCCGCTCCTGCACAATCGCTTTGATCTGGGGATGGCCAGCCCTTAACAGGAGGATGATGGCCGAACCAGCAGAACAGCTTTCCGACCCCGACTGGTTTCCCTATCGCTATGATTTCAATCAGCAGCGGATACTGTTTCTGAAGGTTCCGCTGGCTGCGCGGCAGGCACGCACCTTTCTCGCCGACACGACCCTCGCGGAAAACGCGCCGTCGGCCTGGTTACCCATTTCAGCGATGGCAGCAACCGCTGGCGATCCACCGGCCACGCACTTCATCTTCCATAGTGCCTTCTGCCGGTCGACATTGATGGTGAAGGCGCTCGACCGGGCGGGCGGCGCGCGCGGGCTGAGCGAACCGGCGTTGATGAACGATCTGGCGCAGGAGGTGCGCGCACGTGGCGGGTCCGGCACGGTGACCCCTTTGCTGTCGTCGCTGGCGGCCGCGTTCCCGGGCGACGGACCGATGGTGATCAAGCCGTCCAATCACGCCAATCAGGCCGCGCCGCATCTGCTGCGCGCGGCCCCGGGGGCAAAGGCGGTGCTCCTCTACGCCCCGCTCAACGATTTCCTGTTTTCGGTCGTGAAGAAGGGGCTGGCGGGCCGTGTCTGGGCGCGGCGCCTTTATGCCGAGCTCAGCGTCTACGTGCCGCTTGAACTTGGCCTCGATGGTGCCGGACTGTTTCAGCTTTCCGATTATCACATCGCCGGTCTGGCGTGGCTGCTGCACCAGCAGCATTTCGCTTCCCTCATGGCGCAGTCCGGAAAAGAGCGGTTTCTGATCGTCGATTCCGCCGATTTCAATGCCCATCGCGGCGAGACGCTGGCCGCCGTCGCGCGCCACTTCGACCTGCCCCTCGACGCGGACGCCGCGCGGGCGCTTGGCGACAGCGATGTTTTCCGCAGCCATGCGAAGGAAAGCGGCGATTACGCGGCGCGTGTCGACGCCGAAAAGGCGCATGCCAAAAGCCCGCTGCTGGAGGAAGAGATCGCCGGTGCCGCCGACTGGACAATGCGGATTGCCGCGCAATTGCCGCCGACAATTCCGCTGCCCCCGCATTCCGTCTAGCGATCGTGCGACACCCCGCACCTTGCGCGCGGGGCGGTGATCGCCCACCTCGCCCTCTTCCCAGAATCCTTTCCCTGCGCTAACGCCCTCCGCAGAAGAACAAACCGGAAACTAAACCTTTATGGCCCTCACCACGATTTCCGTCCGCGGCGCGCGCGAACATAATCTGAAGGACGTGAATATCGATCTGCCGCGCGATGCGCTTGTCGTGATGACCGGCCTGTCGGGCAGCGGTAAATCCTCGCTCGCGTTCGATACGATCTATGCCGAGGGCCAGCGGCGCTATGTCGAGTCGCTCAGCGCCTATGCGCGCCAGTTCCTGGAGCTGATGCAGAAGCCCGATGTGGACCATATTGAGGGGCTCAGCCCCGCCATCTCCATCGAGCAGAAGACCACCAGCAAGAACCCCCGCTCCACCGTCGCCACGGTCACCGAAATCTACGACTATATGCGCCTTTTATGGGCACGCGTCGGCATTCCCTATTCGCCCGCCACCGGCCTCCCCATCGAGACGCAGCAGGTCAGCCAGATGGTCGACCGTATCATGTCCTTGCCCGAAGGGACGCGCCTTCTCCTCCTCGCCCCCGTCGTGCGCGGGCGCAAGGGCGAGTACAGGAAGGAATTCGCCGAATGGCAGGCCGCCGGGTTCCAGCGCATCAAGGTCGACGGCGAGATCCACGCCATTGAGGACGCGCCGAAACTCGACAAGAAATTCAAGCACGACATCGAAATCGTGGTCGACCGCATCGTCGTGAAACCGGGCATCGAATCCCGCCTGGCCGACAGTTTCGAAACCGCGCTCGCCCTTGCCGAGGGCCTGGCCGTCGCCGAACTGGTCGATCCTTCCCCTCTCCCCGCTGGGGAGAGGCCGGGAGAGGGAGACAATTCCGCCGCGAAAACCAAGTCCGGTAAGAAGGGCAAAACCTCGCCCCCTCCCTCCAGCTCTCTCCCCGGCGGGGAGAGAGGGCAGAACAGCATCCTCTTCTCCCAGAAATTCGCCTGCCCGGTTTCCGGGTTCACCATTCCCGAAATCGAACCGCGCCTGTTCTCTTTCAACTCGCCGCAGGGGGCATGCCCGGCGTGCGACGGGATTGGTGAGAAGCTCTATTTCGATCCCGACCTGATCGTCCCCAATACGAAGCTCAGCCTGCAAAAGGGTGCCGTCGTCCCCTGGGCCAAGTCACAGCCGCCCAGCCCCTATTACATGCAGGTGCTCCGCTCCGTCGCCAAGGCGGGCAAGTTCGCCCTTTCCACTCCGTGGGAAGAGCTGCCCGCCGCGGCGCAGGACATAATCCTGCACGGCACGAAGGGCAAGGCCATCACCCTCACCTTCGAGGATGGCCGCAAGTCCTACAACGTCAGGAAACCGTTCGAGGGCGTCATCCACAATCTCCAGCGCCGCTACGCCTCCACCGAAAGCCAGTGGATGCGCGACGAGCTGGCGAAATTCCAGTCCGCCGCCAATTGCGAGGTGTGCGACGGCGCCCGCCTCCGCCCCGAGGCGCTGGCCGTCAAGCTCGCCGGCGACCAGATCAGCGACATCTCCCGCCTCCCCGTGGACCAGGCCTATGAATGGGCCAAGACCCTCCCCGAACGCCTGACGGACCAGCAGAATGAAATCGCCGGCCGCGTCCTGAAAGAGATCGTCGAGCGCCTCGGCTTCCTCGACAATGTCGGCCTCGACTATCTGAACCTCGACCGCAAGTCCGGCACGCTGTCGGGCGGCGAGGCGCAGCGCATCCGTCTGGCGTCACAGATCGGCAGCGGCCTGTCGGGCGTCCTCTACGTCCTCGACGAGCCCAGTATCGGCCTGCACCAGCGCGACAATGACCGCCTGCTCGTCACCCTCAAGCGCCTGCGCGACCTCGGCAACACCGTCATTGTCGTCGAACATGATGAGGACGCCATCCGCGCCGCCGATCACATCGTCGATATCGGCCCCGGCGCGGGCGTGCATGGCGGCCGCATCATCGGCAGCGGCTCGCTGGAGGACATCCTGGCCAATGAGGAGTCGCTGACCGGCGCCTATCTTTCCGGCCGCATGTCCGTCCCCGTCCCGAAAAAGCGCCGCAAGGGCAATGGCAAGTCCCTGCGCCTGACGGGCGCGACCGCCAACAATCTTCAGTCCGTCGATGCGAAGATCCCGCTCGGCACCTTTACCTGCGTCACCGGCGTTTCGGGCTCCGGCAAGTCCAGCATGGTCATCGACACGCTCTACCCCGCCGCCGCCCGCACATTGAATGGCGCGCGCATCCCGGTCGGCCCGCACAAGATGCTGAAGGGCCTGGAGCATCTCGACAAGGTCATCGACATCGACCAGTCGCCCATCGGGCGTACGCCGCGCAGCAACCCCGCCACCTATACCGGCGCGTTCACCTCCATCCGCGACTGGTTCGCCGGCCTGCCGGAATCGAAAACGCGCGGCTACAAGCCCGGCCGCTTCTCCTTCAACGTGAAGGGCGGCCGCTGCGAGGCGTGCAAGGGCGACGGCGTCATCAAGATCGAAATGCACTTCCTGCCCGACGTCTACGTCACCTGCGACGTCTGCAAGGGGCAGCGCTACAACCGCGAGACGCTGGAGGTAAAATGGAAGGGCATGTCCATCGCCGATGTGCTCGACATGACCGTGGAGGACGCCCACAGCGCCTTCGCCGCCGTCCCGCCCATCCGCGATAAAATGGCGATGCTGGAGGAGGTCGGCCTCGGCTATGTCAAGGTCGGCCAGCAGGCGACCACCCTCAGTGGCGGCGAGGCCCAGCGCGTGAAACTCGCGAAAGAACTCTCCAAACGCGCCACCGGCCGCACCCTCTACATCCTCGACGAGCCCACCACCGGCCTGCATTTCGAAGACGTCCGCAAACTCCTCGAAGTCCTCCACGCCCTCGTCGAACAGGGCAACAGCATCATCGTCATCGAACATAATCTGGAAGTCATCAAGACAGCGGACCACGTCATCGATTTAGGGCCGGAGGGCGGCAATGGCGGCGGAACGGTTGTCGCGAGCGGGACGCCGGAGAAGGTGGCAAGGTCGGAGGGGAGTTATACGGGACGGTATTTGAGGCCTTTGCTTGGGATGGTTTCGCCCGAGTCGTCAAAGGCTGCACCAGAAGTGTCGAAGATGCCGGCCTGAAGTATCTTTCAAAGCAAATTATACAAACTTGATACACCACGATGGAGTGTCGTATAATAACTTCGCAATAAATATTCAATATGTGAAAATAATAAAATATGAACACTTGTATTTTTAATCATAATATTCCTTAGGGAAATTTTTTGTTTTAAAAAATCTGCAATATTAAAAATAGTTACTTTAACTGATTTTCATTACATTTTATTAAACTCGTTCTATATTTTTTATATTTCAAATATTATTTATAAATGAATAAATTAATTGGATTTATCATTATATTTTCGTTTCTGATGCGTAATATCATTTGAAATTATTCAATTCGTGAATATACGCAATACCCATCCAAATTTGATTCTTTAATTCGAGGTAGCACTATGTTTGAGTTTATTGAAGCACAACTCATTATTTTTGAGGGTAGTAGTTCATCACTTATTCAAGTTCCAAAAATTCATAATAGCGATTTAACACAGATTAGCATGGAATCGCGCTCTGATTCGAATATTAGTGATGCGTCCGCGCTGATAGATGTGCTTGTCGAAGGTGATGCGGATCCTTTGCCTTCTGTCGATTTTGATTTGATGGGTGCGACGATTCTATCGCGGGGGCTCAGTCCAACCGATCCGGTAGGTTTACTAAAAGACCTGGGGTTTGGCGATATTGATGCTCTTTATGGTCAGAATGGCGAAGACCGGGAGGAGTCTGAAGAAGGCGAGGAAGACGAGATCATAGTCATTGGCGAGCGAGAAGATGATAATGACATTGGCGATGATCCACATGGAGACGAAGAGGAAGAACAAGATAATTACGGCGATACGGATGATGAGGCCGACGAGGGTAATGAGGATCCCGGCAATGAAGGTCGAGAAGACAGCGACAGCCATGATGTGGCCGTTAACATCCCGAATCCTACGCAGACTGAGCAGGCCGCAATTGATAAGCTGAAAGCTGATATCTTGAAGGTTGGCGCTGCGATCAATGCGCTTGCGTCAAATGCTCAGATTACCCTTGGCGATGGCACGGTTGTGACCGGTGCCGAGCTGAAAGCCGCGTGGGCGAACACCGACTTCACGGTGAACCCTGCCCAATATAATGGATATGCAAATAGATCAGGCCGGGGCGAAGCCGACTTCAATGGAGGCAATCCCGAAATTAGTCTGAATATCGATGTAATCCAAGCGTACCAAGCGCATCAAGGGGGTGGCAATTATCTGATCCTGCATGAACTTGGTCACTTCAGTGAGAACAACAATAATTACTTATCAGAAACTGAAGCCAACGATGTCGCCCGTGCGATAGCGGCGACCGCTGGACTTTCAACTTATGCACTAGCAACGTATAGTACAGGCTCTCCTCTGACCTTCACGACGCCGGGCGGGTAGTGGCACTAGAGGCTCCGGTAGCGACGGTGGCGGCGGCAGCCCGAACGTAAGTCGCTGCTAATCGGCTAATATAAAAGACGGTAGGAACAAGAGATCATGACAATATCGATGAAGATGAGGCTTGTTTTTCGGTCCCCTGCCGTCTTTGTGGCCGCCATGATGATCGGTGCCTGTGCGGCCGATAATCCGGAAACGTCCACGCCTCGCATAAGCGCTGCGCCCTCGTCAGTGGCGATCATGTGCGCGGAAGGGGCGAACGGCCTTTCGATCAGTGACGGCGACCCTGCGCAGGCTAGTGCCAGCCTTAATATATCTCCGGACCGTCTTGGCGAGCTTGAGATATTCAGGGTCGAGCGCGTCAGCGGTTCGTGCGCGCACCTGGTTCACGACGCGATGCCGGGTCAGATACTGCTTAGTGACGGGAATTATTACGCAAGCCGTAATGGCGAGGTTGTTGCACGCGACGACGCGTCGATCCTCTTTGACGCCAAAGGTATAGACAGCGTCGCCTTGCGTGAATGGGACCAGCGTCGCTTTGTCGACGGCGCCAGTTACGGGGTCAAGTCAACGGGTAGTGGCAGCAGCCGTCTTTACGTGGGTGTATGGTCGGATTCGACACGCTCGGCCATCGGCACCTTCATGGCCTCGTCCGACGGAACGGCGACCGCGCCCGTTCTTCTGCTGGCGTCCGATCTGCCGATCAGGGGCGTGTCCTATTTTCCAGATCCGGATACCCGGAGCGGCTTGCTATCCGTCGTGCAAGAGCAACCTGATCGGACGGCACACATTATTGCCTTTCGCTGGCAGCACGATTGACCTGCCCTCCAGGCGTGCAATCGAAATTGCGGGGAAATCGCGGGGAAAATTGAAATTTCGGGGACACTAGAAATTTCGGGGACACTATACATAATTAACACGAGGCGCATGTACCGCTTTAACCTATGATAACATAAACTTTTCACACATCTCGCCGGACCCAAATTCACCGCCGCACGTTCCTTCTGTACCGAACAGACAAAAGGAGCATCCCCCATGTCCAGTACCGTTCTCCAAACCCTGACCGACACCGCCATTGACAGCCTGAAGGGCTATGAACTGGCCGCCGAGCGCGCCAAATCTCCGGAACTGAAGCAGGTGCTGGTCGATCAGGCCGCGAAGCGCCGCGCCACGGTCGAAATGCTGAAGACGGAAGTTGCGCGCCAGGGTGGCACGCTGACCACCGAGGGCACCGTCACCGGCGACCTGCACCGCATCTGGACGAAGGTCGCCGACCTGTTCCAGTCGGGCGATGCCGTCGCGGCTGAATCCGTCGAGGAGGGCGAGGATTATATCAGTCAGAAATTCTGGCACGCCCTCGACAAGGGCGACCTCGACCCGGCCGTGCGTCCCACCGTGCAGGCCGCCTATGACGAGATCAGCGCGGGCGAACGCCTGACCGACCGTCTTGAGAAATATTACGACTGATCACCGCATATCCATACTGCAATCCGCGCCGCTGTGTCCCCAAGGGGGCGCAGCGGCGTTTGCATGTGGAAGGAAGAGAAAAAGATCAGCGACATCATCCTCTATTTTCCCCTTAATCCCGATCTACCTCCGCGAATGCCCGCTTCTCAATCTGCTGTTCGACAGCTGCACGAATCCGCTCATAAAATGCTGACGGGAACGCCCCGATAATCGGCGTGCGTTCGCCGACGCGTTCAACGGGCCGGATGTCCGGTCCCGGCCATGTGAAAATGTTAAGCTCATTGGGCACGACCCAACATCGCTCCGCATCCAGGCCCGCAGGGCCTTTCAGGCGGGCTGGAACTTCGATGGCGCTGGATCTGTCGTCCGGAGTCTGCGTCGTAATCGGCGCAACGAACAGCCGGGCCTTATCATCATTGCCTGTCAGCGCGACGATGACCGCAACCGGCCGGTCCTTGCGACCTTCCTCAATGCCCTTTTCATATTCGTATCGCCAAAGATAGGAATATGAGAGTGTTTCACCCGGCTCCGGTGTCGGCCATGAGGTCGTCGAGCGCGCGGCTGGCCTTGCCGGGTTTCGCGGTTTTGATGGCGTGGATTTCGTCATCGGTCAGGTCTTTCACATATTTGACCTGGCGGTCCCGGCGTTTCAGGCGTTCATATTCCGACAGCGAGATCATCACGACCCGCGTCGTCCCATGCCGCTGGATACCCACCGGACGCAGCATCGCTTCGTCCGTGTAAAATCCAAAGCGGCTAGACACCTGTTTCGCCGCGACCTCCAGAAGATTGTCGTTCGTTACCTTCATGATATGGCCCACCCAGAACCGTTACAAAAGAGAGAAAAGACGGATAAGCACTGTTTTATTGATAATCAATCTTTTCTCACTTTCACCTTTAACGATGATTTGGATCAATCCCATCTTGATCGCCATATTCGTGAAGAAGCACCAGGTGATCATGATGCAAAGACTCCCAAACCTGGCTGATGCTGACTGGCCCGGTTGGCGGATCGGCTGCATTAAATTCGCTGCCATTCTCGCTTGGCCACCGCGCCGGGCCGACTGGGTAGCTTTCTTTCGCCCCCCCCTTTGATGCCATGTGCCGAATAGGATAATTCGACACCGACATCCCGTTTTCTCCTTGCAAAATAGGATTTTCCCTGTCTTTTGATACGGCCTTTCCGATTTTCGATCCAAGGGGGGCAATGCCATGATTCACAGCGACCAGACGACGCCGTTCGTCAATCCACCACACGCGCCGCACGGCGAAACGAGCGTCGGCGTCTTTCACGGCGACTTGGGCGATACCGTATCTCCGGATTTCATATTTGCGGAGGGCACGGCGCCAAACACCGCCCGACCGGACAGCGCCGGTTCACACCCCGCGCCGCATGACACCGCCGATCCCGCGCCGGATCAGGCGGTGACGCAGGCCAGTGCCGCCGCGCCGGAGCGTCTGCACGATCCCGTATCCGCGCCCAGCGACTGGTGCCCCTTGCCCCGCGATCATCCGCGCCGCTGGACGGCGGAGCGCCAGCGCCTGTTCATCGAAACGCTGGCGGAAACCGGCATCGTCAGCCGCGCCGCCGACCGCGCGGGGATGAGCCGGGAAAGCGCGTACCAGCTGCGCCGCCGCACCGACCGCGCCGATTTCCGTGACGCCTGGGATGCGGCCACCGACATTGCCGGCCAGATGCTGCAGGAAATCGCCTTTGACCGCGTGCTGAACGGGGCCATCGAAACCCGCTATGACGCGGACGGTGAAGTGACCGGTTACACCAGGCGCATCAACGACCGCCTGCTGATGTTCATGCTCACGCATCACCGTCCGGCGGTCTATGGCAATATGTCGGGCGCGCAGCCCTATGACGCCTGGGCCCTTGCCGAGGCCCGCAAGGAAAAACTGCCCGCGCTCCTCAACGGCTTCCACCGCCGCGAGCAGCGTAATCGGCTGGCGGCGGGCAGGCAAAGCCAGCGCCGGTGACGTAGTGTGAAGCTGGTGTGAAGCTGGTGTGAAGCTGGTGTGAAGCTGGCGCGGGGAATGGGAGGGAGGAAGGAGCGATGCGATCCACGCCCATGAACGCCCCGCCCCCGCTCCTCTTATCCCGCTTCAATATCCCGCGCGGCCTTGTCCAGGATGTCGGCAATCCGCCGCGCCTCGTTGCGGTCGGCTTTCTGTTCCCACATGCGCAGTTTCAGCGCCGCGCCCAAATTCATCATGGCGCGGCCAATGGGCGCGTTGTCGGTGGCCCAGCCGGCGCCGCCGTCCTTCGCCGCGTCCAGCCGGGCCAGGATGTCGTCCGCTTCGCCGCGGCGTTCTTCCAGGTGCATGCGGCCCTTGTCGGTGATCGCATAGAGTTTGCGGCTGCCATCCGCCTGCTCCTCCGCCAGGCCCATATCGGCCAGCAGGGTCAAAGACGGGTAGACGATGCCTGGGCTTGGCGCATAACTGCCGCCCGTCCGCGCCTCGATCGCCTCGATCAGGGCATAGCCGTGCAGCGCCTCATTTTCGATCAGCGTCAGCAGCAGCAGCGGCAATTCCCCCTGCTTCAGCATGCGCCCGCCGCTGCCCCGTCCACGTCCACGTCCACGGCCGCTCCCATAGCCACGCTCGCCCATGTTCATGCCGAATTCCTTCAGCCACGGCGCGAAGGCTTCCCATTTCGCATGGCGGTGATGGCGTCCATAACGGTGATGATGACCGAACATAAGATAATCTCCGATGAGTCTTCGATATGATTAAGATATATCTTTTTACCGCGATGGCAATCCCTTTCCGGCACATCGCGTCCCGGTGTCGGGCACCGCCGCGGCCTGACCGGATGCCACTGGCAAACGGCCCGCCTCGAATTGAATTCGGCGATGATGGGAAGGTGACAGCCCGCGACGGTTCGTCTTCAAGTCCGCCCCGCCACGAACTGCCGTGCCGGTCCTTGGCCTGTCCGGCGCCATTGCGCAATGCCTGGCGAAGCGGTCATGACACCTGGCGCGGCTATCGAAGCGGCCCGCTCTCCATATTGACACATGCGAAGCGTAGTCGGGTCAGCATACCCTTTCGACTGCCGCGTCTTGGCGGATGACCGGGTTCATGCAAGTGCTGCGTCCGCGCCGCCGATCATATCGCTCAAGACGAACAAGGATGTTCATACGCCATGCCATTTCACCGCCTCGCCGCCAGCCTCGCGATGATCGTCGCGGTATCCGCCTGTTCCGACACCGGCGTCGAACCTGCGGGCACGCAAACCGGGGTAACGATAGCTGTAAAGGATCCGATCCGTGTCGCCGTTTTCAACGCTTCGCTTTACCGTGATGAACCCGGCGCCTTGGCACGGGATCTGGCGGGCGGCGAAAATCCTCAGGCGCTCGCCATTGCGGAAATCATCCAGCGGGTCGATCCCGACATCCTGCTCATCAATGAATTTGACTATGATGCGGGCGGAAACGCCCTCTCTCTGTTTCGGGAACAATATCTCGCTGCGTCGCAAGGCACAGCCGCCGCGATCCATTTTACCGACAGCTTCATCGCGCCGTCGAACACCGGCATCGATTCCGGCTTCGACCTTGACAAGGACAGCACGCTTGGCGGGCCTGCCGATGCGTGGGGCTTTGGACGTCATCCTGGTCAATACGGCATGGCCATATTGTCGAAATACGACATCGACGAAGATGCGGTTCGCAGCTTCCAGAAGTTTCGCTGGGCCGACATGCCGGACAATTTGATCCCGCGCCCCTTTTATGATGGCGAGGTCGCGGCGGCGCTGCGCCTGTCGTCGAAGACCCACATCGACGTCCCGATCATTGTCGGTGGTGAAACAATCCACATCCTCGCCAGCCACCCGACGCCCCCCGGCTTTGACGGAGAGGAGGACCGCAATGGTCGCCGCAATTATGATGAGATCCGCATGTTTGCCGATTACATCACGCCCGGTGCGGCTTCGTATCTTTACGACGACAATGGCATATATGGCGGACTGGCAAAGGGCGCTCGTTTCGTGATCATGGGTGACCTGAATGCGGATCCCGCCGACGGTGGTTCCAGGCCGGGCGCGATCGGCCAGCTTCTTGACAACCCTTTGGTCGATACCCGGTTTACGCCAGGGTCAGAGGGGGCATGCGAGGCAGCGCAGGCACAGGGCGGCGTCAATATCGATCACCAGACACCCTGCCGCACCGATACCGCCGACTTCGATGAGCGTTTCACAGGCAATCTGCGGGTGGATTACGTCCTGCCCTCGGTCAGCGGGCTTCGGATCAAAGATGGTGGTGTGTTCTGGCCGCATAGCTCCGACCGGCTATCGCGGCTTACCGGAACGGCCGAGAATCCGCGCCCCAGCTCCGATCATCATCTCGTCTGGCTGGATTTACATATCGTCCCATAGCTGCAACCGGCGGCGCTTTGGCAACCAAAGGGTTCGTCATGCACCAGGCGGCGTACCCTTTTGGTCTCTTTTCCAGGCCGCTACTGCGCCGACCGGCCGAGCCGTACCAGCATGTCCTTCAAATCCGCGCGTTCGCTTTCCGATAAGGGCCCGAGCGCGCGCGCTTCGGCCTGACGCGCCGCGTTGGAAATATCGTGTAAAACGTCGCGGCCTGCATCCGTCACCCGCAGCATGCCCGCTTGCCGGTGCAGCAGGCCCCGGTCCACCAGAGCATTGGCCGCCGCTTCGACAATGGTTGTATCGTCTCCCAGAATTGCCGCCATTGCGGAAAGGTTCTGGTCGTCCTCCAGCGCCAGTGCCGACAGCAGTCCGTGACCGGTTTCCCCCAGTTCATGCCGGTCGAGTGCCGCACCAACCTCGGCATAAAGACGAGCGTGCGCCGTCCCCAGAAGATTGCCTAGAAACGCTTTGCTCAGGCTGTAATCCGCTTTCTCCTCGTCAGCGGACAGCGCATCCGCCATGCGCGCCGCCAGCGCGTAATCGCCGCCATGATAGATCAGCGGCGATGTCGTGCGGCGCGCGAAACCGATCACTTCACCGACAAAAATAATATGGTCACCGCCCTCATATTGATGTGCGGTCCGGCACTGGAACCGTGCACCGAAATCTTCCAGCAACGGAATATTCGCCGGCCCGCGGGATAGCGTCAGCCCCTCGAACCGGTCCACATCGCGGCTGGCGAAGCGGTTGGACAGCGCCTGCTGCTCCGATGACAAGATATGGACGGCAAAATATTCCGCCGCCTGAAATGCGGGAAGGCTGCTCGACGCCCGTGCCAGGCTCCAGAGGATCATTGGCGGATCAAGCGATACGGAATTGAAGCTGTTCGCCGTCAGTCCGACATCATTGCCGTCCGGTGCCACGGTGGTCACCACGGTAACGCCGGTCGCAAAGCTGCTCAACGCATTGCGAAATTCCCTGGGATCGAACGCCTGCACTGTCATCCTTGTCCTGCCGGTTGCGTCCTCGCTGGCATGTTCAACATTCGATTGCATAGGCCCGAACGCGCTTATTCGAACTCCATGATGATCTCGTCGACCGCCAGGCTTTGACCTTCCTCGGCCTTTACGGATAGCACTGTCCCGGATTTTTCCGCGCGCAGGATGTTCTCCATCTTCATGGCCTCGACGACGGCGAGCGCCTGACCGGCCTCGACCTTGTCACCCTCGCCGACTTTCAGGCTGACCACCAGTCCGGGCATCGGGCACAGCAGGTATCTCGACATGTCAGGCGCGATCTTCTCGATCATGTGCGCCGACAGCTCAAAGATACGCGGCGAAAGGACGCGAACATCATGGCGACTGCCGCCAATCCCCATTCGATCGCCAACGGGTTGCCGTTCGATCTCGATCGCGACCGGTTCACCGCCAAGCGAACCACTGAATAGCTGATCGCCGGGCTGCCAGCCGCTCGTCAGGCTCAGCGTCCGTTCGCCAATCACGATGTCCCACTCCGGCGCGGCACCGGAAATGGACACGGCAACAGCATCGTCATCCACCACGACGACCCAGTCATCACCATATTCCGCGCCGCCGTTCAGCTGGCCGGAGATGCCGGCGGCCCGTGCCGTCCGGCTCGACTGCATGGCGGCGGCGGCGGCGATGATCTGTTCGCGCTGGACGTCGGTCAGCGGCGCACCTTCGAATCCGTCGGGATATTCCTCGGCGATGAAGCCTGTCGTGATGTCGCCTGACAGGAAACGCGGGTGCTGCATGACCGCGCTCAGAAAATCGATATTGTGACCGATCCCGCGCACGACATAGCTACCCAGCGCGAGAAGCTGGCGCGCGGCCGCCTCTTCACGGGTCGGTGCCCATGTCACCAGCTTGGCGATCATCGGGTCATAGAACATCGAAATCTCGCTGCCCTCGACCACGCCGGTATCGACGCGAACCTCACGCTCGCGCTCTTCCGGGGGGCGGTATGTGGTCAGGCGGCCGATCGACGGCAGGAAACCGCGATAGGGGTCCTCCGCGTAGACACGGGATTCGATCGCCCATCCGTCCAGCTTCACATCGTCCTGCTTCAGGGAAAGCTCTTCCCCCGCGGCTACACGGATCATCTGCTCGACCAGATCCAGCCCCGTAATCAGTTCCGTGACCGGGTGTTCCACCTGCAGGCGCGTATTCATTTCCAGAAAATAAAAGCCGCGGTCACTGCCCGCGATGAACTCGACCGTACCGGCGGACGTGTAACCGACCGCCTTCGCCAGCTCGACGGCCTGTTCGCCCATGGCCTTGCGCATTTCCGGCGTGACGAAGGGCGATGGCGCTTCTTCGATGACCTTCTGGTGGCGGCGCTGGATCGAGCATTCACGCTCACCGAGATAAATCACATTGCCGTGCTTGTCGCCCAGCACCTGGATTTCAATATGGCGCGGATCTTCGACGAATTTTTCGATGAACACACGGTCATCGCCAAAGCTGTTCAGCCCTTCGGATTTTGTCGCCGGGAAGCCTTCGCGCACTTCAGCCTCGCTATAGGCCAGCCGCATGCCCTTGCCGCCGCCGCCAGCTGACGCTTTCATCATCACCGGATAGCCGATCTCGGTGGCGATCCTGACCGCGTGGTCGGTATCCTCGATCTCGCCGACAAATCCGGGCACGACGGAGACCCCCGCCTCGCGCGCCAGCTTCTTGGATTCGATCTTGTCGCCCATGGCGGCGATGGCATTTGGCGGCGGGCCAATGAAAATAATGCCGGCATCTTCACAGGCCTGAACAAAGCTCGCGCGTTCGCTCAGAAAACCATACCCCGGATGGACGGCATCGGCGCCGGTATCCTTGCACGCCTGGATGATCCTGTCGGCCAGCAGGTATGACTCGCTGGCGGCCGAGGGGCCGATATGGACCGCCTCATCCGCCATGCGCACATGCAGCGAGGCAGCATCGGCATCCGAATATACCGCTACCGTCCCGATGCCCATCAGGCGGGCCGTCTTGATCACGCGGCAGGCGATTTCGCCGCGATTGGCAATCAGGATTTTCTTCAGCACCCGGACGGTCTCCCTTAAATTTTATATTGTTTGTCGCGGCGCACGCCGGTCAGGTCAATGAACACTTATCCAGACAGACAGGCCTGTCAGCGTCCCAGCAGCCCCATCAGGGTCCGGCCCATCTCATTCTGGTGAAGATATCTGCCGCGTCCGCGTGTCTGCCCATCCCGCGACCGCACCACGTCCACCTCGTCCGCCTGTTCGATCAGCTGTTCCGCGCCTTTGCCCCGAACAAAGAACGGCACCAGCTGGCTGGAATGCGAGCCCGACCACCATTTATGGCCGGGAAGCGCACCCGCACCGCGGTTGGTCACCGGCTGGTACGGGTGATCCGCATCGGGACCGAACAGCATGTGGTCATGGTCGGCTGTGACGATAACCAGCGTATTGTCCCAGTTCGCGAGGGTTGCCGGATCGTCAAGCCATGCCGACACGACGCGGACGGCGTTGTTGAAGTCGACATATTCCTCAATCGCGCTGCCGAGGATGTTGGCATGCATCGACCAGTCGACCGCACCGCCCTCGATCGACAGGAAAAACCCCTGCTGGCGGTCCAGATGGGTCAGCGCGCCTTGAGTGAGTTCGGTCAGCGTGGGAACGGTTTCGATCAGCCCGGTCTGTCCCGGCGCATAGGTCGCGCGATCGAGTTCCGGATCTGTCCAGCGCCGTGCCTGCAATGTTGCCATGACCTTCGCCACGACCATGATGCGTTCATCGCCGCCAAAGGTCGACATATCCTGCACCTCCGCGCGGTCCTGCACGAGCTTCCAGCCGAACGACCCGTCCTTCACGGCGGCCCAGTCTTCCTTCGAGATATATTCGTAGCGCCTGTCGTCATCGGCATCGGCCGCCACCAGCTGCGCGCGATGATCATGGTCCGGGCTGCCGCCGCCAGCGATGAGGTCGAGCGTATCCGAGGTCAGCATCTCATGGGCGATTTCATTATAATTGCCGCGCGCGATGTTATGCGCGCCGCCGCCAGAAGCAGGCGTGGCGTGATTGAAGGGCACGCTGCTGATCGTGCCGGTCATGCGCCCACTCGCTTTGGCGGTTTCGGCAAGAGACGTGACCGCCTGTTGCTCGCCATCGACATTCACCGCGCCATTATATGTGCGTACGCCGGTCATCATTGCGGACATCGTGCCTGCGCTGTCTGGATAGCTGCAGCGGTGCCATTCATAGCCAACATAACCGGCGGCATATTCGTCGGCGCATTTGGACTGGCCCGCCATCGGCCGTGTGTCCCACGCCTTCTCGCTCGTGTAGATCAGGCTGTCATCCTGGCCAGCGCCCTTCCCGTCCCGGCGCAGGGCATAGGTCGCCATTGCCGCGCGCTGCCATTCCGGGCCGTCCGCAACCAGGCGAGCGCCCAGCCAGTAGCGCGTCGAGGCCAGCATGTTATAGCCCGCGCCGTCGGCGATCATAACAATGACATTCTTTGGCCTATGATCGGCCGCCGCCGCGGGCGCCGCCAGAATTACGAGCGGGAATATCCATTTCAGCATCAGAATTTCCTTCGTGCGCGGAATGTCCAGGTGCGCGGCTGGCCCAGATATGCATAGCCAAGAGCACCGCTGTCCACATAGGTTTCGTCAAGGCAATTGTCGCATTCGATGGAGACGATCCACCAGTCATCGTCCGTGCGGAGCGACAGACCCGCATCGACCAGAACCCGCGCATCGGCGCGCTGAACGCCGTCCGTGGTGAAGAAGAGAAAATTGCGATGGTCGATTTCCATATCGCCGCGATATGTGAAGCCGATGGAGGGGGTAATGAAGCTCTCCGCTTTCGCGACATACCAGTCATAGGATATGCCGCCGCTGGCTGTCAGGTCCGGTGCCAGAACCGGAACGATCGCCTCATCACGATCGTCGGCGTCCAGCATATCGTCATCATATTCGGCATTCTGCCACCCGAACGTCCCGTACAGGTTCAGGTTCGGCAAGGGCTGGGCGGTGATTTCCGCCTCCGCGCCATAATTGCTGAAATCGAACGGTCCGCTTTCGAAACCACGGTCCGCCGGGCGCGGCCCATCGATGCTAACATCCGAAGCCTCCAGGTAAAAACCCGTCAGCCTGAGGTTCAGCCCGCCACCGAACAATCCCGTCTCGATCCCGCCTTCATAACTCCAGCGCTTTGACGGTGCCAATAATGGCGCGGATGAACTGAACCGGGCCTCGCGCCGGTCAATGGCGGATGCAAAACCGCGCCTGACCGAGGCGAACAAAGCCGCTTCCGGCCCCAGACCCAGTCGGCCGGAGAGGTAGCCGGTGAGAATACCGTCCGACAATTCCGTCAGCGGCGTATTGAAAGGCGGCGGCACCGGGAGCGGCGTATCCGCGCAGACCTCGCAGGGGCCCAGCAGACCGCGCGCCTGAAAATCGGCATCCTCGTCCGCGTAGCGCAGACCGAATGACAATGACGCATCGTCCCCGATATAATCCAGTCCGGCATAGGCCGCCCGGCCCCGCAATCTGGCATCATAAGCGCGGTCGGACTGCAGATATCTGGTCTCGTCCCCGTCTATGAACAAAGTGAACAGGTTCGCGATTTCGCCCCGCGCCTTCCGTTCGTAGAGCGCGGCGCCGATGGTCCAGCCGAGACGGTCGGATATTTTCCCCGACAGGCGGATATCCTGGCTCACCTCTGTCAGGCTTTCATCGGCGATGCGGACATTGCCGCCAAAGGCGAAGGCGTCTTCGGGCGGCAGCGGACGGCCGGGAACTGGCGTCGTGCGTCCATCTCCGAAATCGATCGCCGACTCATGGTCCGTGTCCACGAACCCGGTGACCAGCGACAGCGCGATGGTCTCGCCGCGCCATTCGAAGTCCGATGTCAGCAGCATGGTGTTCGCTTCATTGCCAAGGCCCAGCCGGGACTTGTCACCGGAGACACCGGCGCCGCCAAAGGGATTCAGGCGGTCGGGCTGGACTGCCGTAAAGCCGGTCGTCGCAAAGCGGTCGTCGCACCTGTCGCCGCAATCAAATGACAGCAGGTTCAGCGTCTCGTCGTGCATCACGGCAGCGCCAATGTGCCAGTCGATGCTGTCCGAGGGCGAAATCCGCACGGCCATGCGCCCGCCCCAGCGGTCCTGACCATTGGGATCTTCACCAGTCGTCAGGTTCCGGACGGGGCCGTCCGACGTTTCGTAATACCCGCCGAACGTCACGCCAAACGCCTTGTTCGCAGAGATCGCATCCAGTGATCCCCGAAAGCCAAGGCGGTCGAATTCGCCGTAGAGCCCCTCGAACCGGCCCCGCGTTTTCGTGCCCGGGCGGCGCAGGCGGACATGCACGCCGCCATCCGCGGCGGGACGCGCATGTGTCAGCGGCATCGCCCCGCGTGCGACAGCGATTTCGTCGGCGTGGAACAGACCGACATGATTGGCCTCGATCCTGTCCAGCCGAACCCCGTCCACATATGTACCGACATCCCGCAGTCCGCGAATCGTATAGACGTTGCCGGATCCAAAGCCCGGCATGGTCACAGCCGCAGCATTGGGCACATGGCGCAGAATTTCCTGCGGGTCCTGCAAATAGCGCACTTCGCGCAGATCCTCGTCAAAGACGGTCACCGCGGGATTGGTGTTTACCGGCGGCAATTCAGTGTTTTCCGCCTGCTGCGCCAGCGCGGCGGAAGCCTGCGCAGAGGCGCAAATGAAAAGCAATGTGCGAAGACGTATCATGCTGATCCTGTGGTGCAGATGGGGGTCTGCTCCTGATACCCGAATGGCATAATGACACAAGGCCCGCGCCGCGCCCTTTCCATTGTCCGCCGCAATGCGCTAGCCTGCCGCCATGCTTGTTCATCTGTCCGATCGTAAAGTCATGCGCTTGCATGCTCCGGAAGGCGCGGAGGGTTCGCTTGCCGCGTTTCTGAACGGGCTTGTCACCACGGACGTCACAAAGGTCACGTCCGGGCATAGCCTCTGGGCCGGACTGCTGAGCGCTCAGGGCAAATATCTGGCGGACATGTTCATATTCGCGGGCGGTCAGGGCGGCGTCGGCGAGGAGTTGCTGCTCGACCTGCCAGCCCAGCGCTATGACGCGGCAATGGCGGCCCTGAAACGGTACCGGTTGCGGCAAAAGATCGATATTGGCGACAGCCGCCAGCAGATGTTTGCGGGCTGGGGCGACCCGCTGCTGGTCAGACCCGACGATCCGCGCAGTCCCGCCCTTGGGAAACGCTGGCACGCCGCTGTCGAGACGGTGACAGGCGAACTGGCGGATTATCACGCGCACCGGATTGCCACGGGCATTCCGGACAGCGTCGATTTCGAGGCGGACAGGCTCATGTGGCTTGAATCGGGCGCCGACCTTCTGAACGGCGTCGATTTCACCAAAGGCTGCTTCGTCGGACAGGAAAACACCGCGCGTATGAATTATCGCGGCAAGGTCCGGAAACGGATCCTGCCCGTGACGCTTTCCGGCGCGCCCGAAGATGAAACGGAAATTGTCGCCCAAGGGAAAGCCGCCGGAACGTTGACGAGCGCCGCCGAAGTGGATGGCGAATGGCTCGGCATGGCGCATCTGCGGCTGGAAATGTCGGACGCGCCGCTGACACTTGGCGATCACGATGTTGACGTGCGCTGGCCGGACTGGCTGCCGCGAGAGGGGAAAGGCTAGACATGGATGGCGTTCTCTACGCCTTCGCCATTTTCGGCGCCGGATTCGGCTTTGGCGTCTGGTGGACAAAGCGGGGGCAGGTTCCCGCGGACCCGGAGGCGGCAGCGCGTGCCGCCGCGCAGATGCGTACGGAGGACCGGCTGCATGTCTCGACGCTTATCAAGGAGGGCAGGAAAATCGACGCGATCAGGGAAGTCCGCAGCCGCACGCGCTGTGGTTTGAAAGAAGCGAAGGAAATCGCCGACCATCTGGAAGCCAGCGACCCGGCGACCGGCATTGGCTAGAAAGAAACCCGATCCGCTAAAGGACAAGCGCCTGGTCACCGTATTGGGGACGATGATCGTCGTCATGGTGGCGTTTTTCGTGATGATCACCTGGTAGTCATTGGCGGCGCGATATCGCCGCATATCTGGAACCCGTCATTCCAGCAAAAGCCGGGATAACGGGTTCCGGGGGCGGCGCCCCTAGCCGTCCATGGCGCGCAGCATCTGCTTCGCGATGACCAGCTGCTGGATCTGCGTGGTCCCCTCGTAAATGCGGTAGAGGCGGGCGTCGCGGAAGAAGCGCTCGGCGTCATATTCCTTCAGATAGCCTGCGCCGCCGTAGATCTGCACGACTCGGTCGACGACGCGGCCGCACATTTCCGACGCGAACATCTTGGCGCAGCTCGCTTCCAGCGTGACGCGCGCGCCGGTGTCCGCCTTTGCGCAGGCGTCGCGGATCATGCATTCGGCGGCGTAGATTTCCGCCTTCGAATCGGCCAGCATCGCCTGGATAAGCTGGAAGCCCGCAATGGGCTCGCCGAACGCCTTGCGCTCCGTTGCGTATTTCAGGCCGCTGTCGAGTGCGCGCGCGGCATAGGCGGCGGAGCAGGCGGCGATAGAAAGACGTCCATTGTCAAGGCTTTGCATGGCGGTTTGAAACCCGCGCCCCTCTTCACGGCCCAAAAGGCAGTCGGCGGGAATGCGCGCTTCCTCCATGATGACATCGGCGATCTGCGCACCGGTCTGGCCCATCTTTTCATCCGGTGCACCAATGGTGACCCCGGGCGTGTCGACAGGCACGATAAAGGCGCTGATATGCGCGTTCTTCGGCAGCGCCTCTACATGGGTCCGCGCCATGACGATCACCATGTCGGCAAAGGGCGCGTTGGTGATATAACGCTTCGTGCCGTTCAGGACATAATGATCGCCGTCCCTCACCGCACGGGTTTTCAGGCCCGCACTATCGCTGCCACTATCGGGCTCGGTCAATGCGAAAGCGGCGACCATGCCGCCCGCCGTTTTGGGCAGCCATTCCGCCTTCTGCGCATCCGTGCCACCCTTCAGCGACGTCGTCACCATGCCGACATTAATCGACAGCAATGACCGGAACGCGGGCGCGGCCCAGCTGATTTCCTGCATGGTCGCGATATATTGCGAGATCGACATGCCCGCGCCGCCATATTCCTCCGGCGTGGTGATCGCGAACAGACCCATATCGGCCATTTCCGCGCGGATGTCATCGGGCACGCGATTGATACGGATGACCTCCGTTTCCGCAGGCACCAGCCGTTCGCGCACCCAGCGGTGCAGCTGCTCATGGAACGCGGTGAAACTGTCGGCATCCATCATCGCTAAGATCCTTTAAAGCCGCATCATCTTGGCCAGATTATTCTTCTGCATATCGCTCGACCCGCCGACGATGGGCATACCGAGCAGGTCACGCACATGCCTGTCCATGTCATAGGCATCGCTGAGGGCGTATGCGCCCATCACCTGCTGGCAGATGAGGGCGATTTCCACGCCGGTATCCGCCACGAACAGCTTCGCCATCGACGTCTCGATGGCGCAGGGCCGCCCCTGATCGGCCAGCCACGCACCGTGATACAGCATGTGCCGCGCCGCCTGCAGCTTCGTACGTGCCGTGATCAGCTTGTGCGCGATGGCCTGATGCTGCGCGATGGGGCGGCCAAACTGTTCGCGCTCCTGCGCATACTGCCATGCCTCCTCGACCGCGGCGCGCGCCGTTCCAAAGGCGACGGCCGTGATCTCGATCTTCTCGACATCGAGCGCGCGCCCGGCGAGCATGCCCCAGCCCTGATTCCATTTTTCCGGTCCGCCGACGATCGCGCTGTCATCCAGTTCAACATCGTCGAAATGCACATCCATCGACGCCGTGTAGCGCAAGTTCGAATGCTCGATGGGCCTCATCGACACACCGGGCGCATCCGTGGGAATCAGCAGGAAGCTCAGGTTGCGATGGCGCTCTTCCTTTTCGCCTGAACGGGCAAGACAGTAGATATAGTCCGACCAGTCCGCACCCGTGCACCAGCGCTTCGCGCCGTTGATGACGATCCTGCCCTCCCTGCGCACCGCCGTCGTGCCCACGCTTGCAAGGTCACCGCCCACATCGGGTTCGGACAGGCCGTAGCACAGCAGCATTTCGCCCGCCGCGATCTTCGGCAGCATCGCGGCTTTCTGCGCCGCCGACCCATTCTCCGATATGTTCATTCCGCCATAAAATGCGGCATGGATAAAGGGCCCCGTCACGAACGGCCCGCCCTGCTGCAGTTCCTCCAGAACGGCGGTGGCGGCCATCAAATCCTGTCCCAGCCCGCCATAGTCTTCCGGGATCGTCAGGCCGATCAAGCCCATGTCGGCGATTTCCCGGAACAGATCGCGCGGCCAGGTGTGATTAACGTCCCACTCCCGCCGTTTCTCACGCGGCATCTTCTCCGCCACGAAACGCGAAAGCTGGCGGCGAAGTTCGGTGATATGATCGGCCTCTGGGGCGAAGGTCGCGGAGATCATATCATTCGCCCGTGAACTTCGGCGCGCGCTTCCCGGCCATGGCGGCGACAGCCTCGCGGCGGTCCTCCAGCGTGTTCGACACGCTTTCCCAGCCAATCGCGGCATCCATCACTTGCGCCATCAGTGCGCGCAGCGGAATGTTGGTCACCGTCTTGGTCCAGCGCACGGCCCATTTCGGATTGGCGGTCAGCTTGCCGATGATCTCGCCAAGTTTTGCATCGACCTGATCTGCGGGCAGGGCATGATTGACGAGGCCGAGGTCCTTTGCCTCCGCCCCCGTCAGCATATCGCCCGTCATCAGCAGCTCTTTCGCGCGCGCAAAGCCGATGAGCTGCGGCCAGATCAGCGTACCGCCGTCGCCCGCGACCAGACCGACCTTCACATGGGGATCACCGATCTTCGCGGTTTCGTCAGCAACGATGATGTCGCATAGCAGCGCAATCGTCGCACCCAGTCCCGCCGCCGCGCCGTGCAGACGGCACAGGATCGGCTTTTCCATGTCCAGCAGTGACGAGACGATGCGCTTCGCGTCCCAGGCGATGTCGCGAAACCGCTCGGGATGATCCACCTGCTCCTGAAACCAGTCGAAATCGCCCCCGGCGCAAAACGCGCGCCCCTTCGCGGCCAGAATGATAATATCGCTACCGGTATCGCGCTGCAGGTCGGTGAAGACCCGCGCAAGCTCCTCATGCATCGGCTCGTCGACACCGTTGACCGGATGATCGGAGGTAATCCACGCGGTCAGAATGCGGCCGTCGCGGCTAAAGGTGAACCGGGAATAATCCTGCGCTTCGATATGGAATTCGCGGCTCATGTCTCATCCCCTACGCGGACGACCCGGCGTCCGAAATTCTCACCGCGGAACAGGCCGCAAAAGGCGGATGGCATCGCGTCCAGCCCTTCGAACCGCTCTTCCTTCAGCTTCAACTGGCCCGCATGGATCATCTTCGCCATGCCGGTCAGCGCCTCGGCAAACCCCTTGGCGAAGGTGAAGACCACGAGCCCCTGCATGTTCACCTGATGCGTGATGAAGGGCATTGTATTGCGGATGCCATCGCGCTCGGCTGGCGCGACGCTGTAATCCGCCACCTGTCCCGAGACGCAGATACGCCCCTTGTATCGCATCCTGGGGAGCACGCGGTCGATCATGCGGTTGCCGACATTGTCGAACAGCAGGTCGACACCCTCCGGCATGTTCTCGGCGATGGCGGCATCGAGATCATCGACAGCCTTGTAGTTGATTGCCGCGTCAAACCCCGCTTCCTCGGTCAGCCATGCGCACTTTTCCGCCGTACCGGCAATGCCCACGACGCGCGATGCGCCCCAGGCCCGCGCCAGCTGGCCAGCGGTTGCGCCAACCGGACCGGCCGCCGAGCTGATCAGCACGCGGTCGCCTTCACGAAACCGCCCGATCTCCCTGGTGCCAAACCACGCGGTCAGGCCCGGCACGCCCAGCACGCCGATCCAGGTGGAAAGCGGCAGACCGGCCTCCTGCACCTTGCCGATAAAGCCCTTGCCATTCAGAATGCTGTGCGTTCGCCAGCCGCCCGCGAAAAAGATCTGAGTGCCTTCGGGCCAGTCAGGGTGCTTCGATTCCTCGATCACACCGACGGAAAACCCATCCATCGGTTTCCCCAGCGTCTGCGCCGCGGCATAGGTATCACTGCCCGACAGGCGCGAGCGGGTACCCGGATCGACCGAGTTCCAGATATGCCGGGCCCGGAACTGCCCGTCCCCGGGCACCGGTACAGGCCCTTCGTGAATGGCAAAATCATCTTCGACGGGCAGGCCGTCGCAATAACGCGCGAGCGCCACATAGCGGTAAGTCATCTTTTGGTCCGTTCGAGCAGGCTTTCAGAATCGCCGATCATGCCCAGCGCCGTTTCATCTTCGCCGAACAGCGCCTCGGGCGGGGCGAGTTCCTGCCCCGGCGCGCCGTCATGTGCGGAATAAAACCCGCAGACAGGACTGGCCTTCGTATATCCCATCAGGCGGCGCAGTTCAGGCGCCAGCGTGGCGGCCACATCCGGCGGACAGCTGAGATACTGGTTTTCCTGCTGCCGCAGCCAATTGGGCGCATAGTGCAGCAGCGCGCCCAGCCGGTCGCGGTCCGTCCTGTTCGCGCCGCCGCCATGAATAACGGTGCCGGTGAAAATCAGTACCGAGCCCGCCTTCATTTCGGCATGGGCGATTTCGTCGGGCCTTGGTTGGCGCTTGCCTTCCCACAGATGCGAGCCTGGCACGACCGCCGTGGCGCCGTTCTCTTCTGTAAAATCCGTCAGTGCCCAATTGGTGGAAAACTGCGTCTCGATCCGGCGCGGGATATAACCGCCCCACACACCGCGGTCGCGGTGCAGCATCTGGCCGCCCTCGCCCGGACCAATGGCGACGGCCTGCGTCAGATGAAGCTGATAATCGTCGCAATGATCCTTCAGAAAGGCCCCGGCCAGCGCACGCACAGCCTTGTGCATCGCCAGCGCCCTACATGCGGGCGAGCGCGCCATGAGCGAACCGACACGGCGCGTTTTGAATCCGACGAAATCGTCCTTTCCCAGGGAATCAGCACCCATCAGACCAAAAATCTCGTCCCGCGCCTGATCCGTCAGATCCTCCGGAATCGCGGCATCGATGATAAGGCCCGCATCACGCGCAAGCACGGCCATCATATCCTCAATAGGGGCGTCCGGCGCGAAATGTGTAAGGGCGGGCATGGACGCCACCCTAGCGCCCCGCCTGCCCTCCACCCACCATGCAATCTGTGAGTGCGACCGGAAATTCACGCCGGCCTCCCTATCGGACTCCCTATCGGCCTTCACGCCGATCAGGCGGCGCGCGCCGTTGATGCCATGAACGCTGATCTGCTAGGATCCTGCCATGACAACCGCCGCCGCCCGCGCCTATTCCGGCATACACACCGCCATTCTGGCAGGTCGGCTCGAACCTGGCGAAGCGCTGACCGAAGCCGCGCTGGCCGAGATCGCCGGCGTCAGCCGCACACCCGTCCGCGAGGCGCTTCGTCAGTTGGAGGCCGAAGGGCTGATCGCGCGGTCAGCGACGGGCCGCCTGTCGGTGCGTGACTGGGATCTTTCCGATTTGAGCGAGCATTTTACCTTGAGGGCCATGTTGGAAGGGCACGCCGCCGCCCGCGCCGCCGCCCGCATCAGCGACGGCGACCTTGCCCGGCTGAGGGCATGCAACGACCGGATCGCGTTGGCCGTTTCAGCGGAGCCGGACGTAGCGGCTTTTCTGTCCGCAAACCGCCTGTTCCACGATATCATTCTGGAGGCGGCGGCATCCGAACGCACCGCGATCATGATCGGCCTGCTGGTCGAGCAGCCGCTGGTGCGGGCAACGGTACACCGATATGACCGCGCCCTTTTCGAACGCAGTCACAGCGAACATGCCGACCTCATAACGGCGATGTCGCTGCGCGATCCCGAATGGGCCCGGTCGGTGATGACCGGACACATCCGGCGCGCCTATCACGCGCTCGCAAAATTCCAGCAGGACGGGACGGCATAGCCCCAACCGGGAACAGCTACGCCGCGCCCGGGTTCAGCTTATCCTGCGTTTTGGTCTCGAAATCCGCAGCATCGTGCCGCTCGTGCAGCTGTGTTGACGGGTCGCCGAACACCCGGTTCACCATCCGGCCGCGTTTCACGGCCGGACGCGCGGCGATCTCATCGGTCCAGCGGATGACGTTCTTATATTCATGCACCTGCAGGAACTCGGCCGCATCGTAGACCATCCCCTTCACCAGCGCGCCGTACCACGGCCAGATCGCCATATCGGCTATGGTATACATTTCGTCCGCCATATAGCGATTATCAGCCAGGTGCCGGTCAAGCACATCAAGCTGCCGCTTCACCTCCATGGCGAACCGGTCGATGCAATATTCGATCTTCACCGGGGCATAGGCGTAAAAATGGCCGAACCCGCCGCCCAGATAGGGCGCGCTGCCCATCTGCCAGAACAGCCATGACATGCACGCCGTCCGCGCGGCATGATCCCGCGGAATGAAGGCGCCGAACTTTTCAGCGAGGTACAACAGGATCGAGCCGGATTCGAACACCCGCTGCGGTGGCCCCTCTCCCGAATGGTCCATCAGGGCGGGAATCTTGGAATTCGGGTTCGCCTCCACAAAACCCGACGAGAATTGGTCGCCCTCGCCGATATTGATCAGCCAGGCATCATATTCCGCGCCCTCATGGCCGAGCGCCAGCAGTTCTTCCAGCATGACGGTGACCTTCACGCCGTTCGGCGTGCCCAGCGAATAAAGCTGTAGCGGGTGATCTCCGACCGGGCGATCCTTGTCGTGCGTAGGACCGGCGATCGGCCGGTTGATGCTCGCAAACTGGCCGCCATTATCCTTGTTCCATTTCCAGACGGCAGGCGGCGTGTAATCGGGCAGATCGGCGGTCATGTACTGGCTCCCAGGCGGTTTGGATTTCGGCGCCCGGCATGCCCGAGCGCCGCGCATGTCGCAACTTATCAGAAAAATGCACGATAGCGTTCGTGGTCGGGGCCACGCTGGTTACATACTTGACTGTCCATTCTACCGCCGATGCCATGGATTTTCGCATTTGCGTTCGGTAAAACTTTGGTAAAGCATCGCGCCGTATCATCGCGCGCACCATGGAGCAGGAAACGCCATGAAACGCGGAACGCTCGCACCGACATTCGGCACCGTTGTCATGACCGGCGCGGCCGGACGCGTTGCGACACTCGTGCGCCCGCTCCTGGCCGCTCACTGCCGGGAGCTGCGACTGCTCGATGTCCGTCCGGTCACGGTCTTTCTGCCCTGCGAGACGCCGATGCACGTCAAGCTGGAGGATGCCGACGTCCTGACGCCCGCCATGACGAAGGCGGAGGCGGTCATTCACCTTGGCGGACTGGCGGAAGACGCGACGTGGCCTGATCTTGTGAAGATGAATATCGAGGGGACGGCCAATGTCTTCGCCGCCGCGCAGGCGAAGGGAATCAAGCGCGTCGTCTACGCCAGCAGCATCGGCGCGCGCGGCTTTTTCCGCGATACGGCACAGCTGCCAGCAGGCGCGCCCTTCCGTCCCGACAATCACCACGCGGCTTCGAAAGCCGCTGGAGAGCTGGTTGCCCGTATGTACGCGGAAAAGTTCGGCATGCAGGTCACCTGTCTTCGCATCGGCCAGGTCAGTGTCTCGCGCGATGACGTACCGGCGGGCATGTGGACCGGCGCGGACGATCTCGCGCGGCTGATTCTTGCCGCACTGCACCCGCTGAGGACGTCCTTTCGCGCCATCGATACCATCGCGCCGGAGCGGCGCGCGATCTTTCCGAACCGGCAGGTACGGCAGATGCAGTTCCGCTGGCGCGGCAGAAACCTGCCCCATAGGGCACAAACAGCTGCGGAAGCCCCGCATTCCTGACCGCCCGGACCCGGCCATTCAGACCAGTCATGAAGGGCCGCGATGATTCAGGGAAAATCACGCTTTTCGTTCAGGAAAAGATGGAGGCCCGAGCCGGAATCGAACCGGCGTACACGGATTTGCAGTCCGTTACGTAACCACTCCGCCATCGGGCCTCGTAAGCGGGAAGCAGGCCTCTATCAGCGCGGCTTGGCGAGCGCAACCGAAACGCTTAGAGGAACGCTCAAATTGGCTCTTGCCGGTAGCTGTATTATTCAGCTATGTCACCTGTGAACCATTAAAGGACTATCCGTGACGACCTCCCTTCCCGCCGGCCCGGATTTCGCGCAGATGCGCCGTGCCATGGTCGACAGCCAGCTTCGCCCGAATAGTGTGACCGAACCGCTCGTCGTCACCGCTTTCGAAACCGTACCTCGCGAAGACTATGTTCCGGCCGAACGTGCATCGCTCGCCTATTCCGATGAGGAAATCGAAGTCGCACCAGGCCGTTATCTGGTCGCCCCGCTGACACTGGGACGTCTTGTCAGTGAGGCGCACATCCGCCCTGGCCAGAACGTGCTGATCGTCGGCGGGACCACCGGCTACTCCGCCGCTATCATTTCTCATCTTGGGGCACATGTCACCGTGCTTGAAGAGGAAGCGCTCGCCGCCGCCTTCACCCCTGGACCGGGCGTCAATGTCGTTCACGGCCCCCTCATTGAAGGCGCAGCGTCGTTCGCGCCGTTCGACCTCATTCTGATCGAGGGCATGATCGAGACCCTTCCGGAGACACTGTTAGCGCAAGTCGTCGAGGGCGGCCGCATTTCCGCCATTCTCGTGGACGAAGGCGTCCCTCGCGCTGGTATCGGCCGCGTTTTCGGCGGCCATGTCGGCTGGTCGTTTTTCATGGATCTGGAAGCGCCGGCCCTGCCGGGCTTCGCAAAAGCACGGGAATTTGTATTTTAATGTCCATTCGCGCGACCCCCATCGCCCTTCTTCTGACATGTGCAATGGCGCTCCCGGTGCAGGCGGAAACGCTGCGCGAGGCCATTGCGTCGGCCTATGCAACGAATCCTGACATCACGGCGGCCCGCGCCGGTCAGCGGCTGACGGATGAAGAGCTGGTGCGCGCAAAGGCCGGTATTCGTCCAACCATCAGCAGTACCTCCGTCCTGGATCAGGAGACGACGTCACCAGGCCGTTTTGACGATCAGAGCCGCCTGTTCAACTCGCAGATCCAGCTCAGTCAGCCGGTCTGGCGCGGCGGGCAGACGATCAACAACATCCGCGCCGCCGATAAGAGCGTGCTCGCTGGCCGTGAACGCCTGCGCGCGACGGAAAACCAGCTTATCCTCGATACCGTCACCGTCTATCTGGACGTGCTGAGCAACCAGTCGGAAGTCGAGCTGACGCAGGGCAATGTCAGCGTGCTTGAGCAGCAGCTTCAGGCGTCCACTGACCGATTCGAGGTTGGCGACGTGACCCGCACCGACGTGGCGCAGTCGGATGCCCGCCTTGCCCTTGCCCGCAGCCAGCTCATCTCCGCACAGGCCAACCTTGAAGCGAGCCGCCACGCTTATCGCCGCATTGTCGGCAATGAGCCCGTGAACCTGCAGCCACCACCGCCGCTGCCCGTTCTGCCCGGCACGCCGGAACAGGCGGTCGATCTCGCGCTTGCCGAAAGCCCTTTCGTAAATTCGGCAAAGCTCGCGGAACAGTCCGCACGCTATTCGGTCAGCTCCGCACGCGGTGCCCGCCTGCCGAGCCTCGACGCCACCTTCTCCGTCGGCTACACGAACTTTCGCGGCCTCAACAACCAGATCGGTGGCATCCGATTTTCGAACGTCGAATTCACGCAGAATATCGGCGCACGGTTGACCATTCCAATTTATCAGGGCGGTCAGCAGGGCAGCGCGATCCGCAGTGCGAAGGCGCGCGCTGATCAGCTGCGCGAGGATGCAACCGCCGCTGAACGGCAGGCTATCGCCAATGTCCGTACCGCTTTTGAAAATCTGCTGAGCGCGCGTGCCACGATCCAGGCCGCGAGCGTCGCTGTCGAAGCGAACGAACTTGCGCTGGAAGGCACACGGGCGGAGCAGACCGTCGGCACGCGCAATATCCTCGACGTACTGAATGCGGAACAGGAATTGCTGAACGCGCAGGTGCAGCTCGTTCGCGCGGAACGCAATGCTTATGTCGCAGGCTATTCGCTGCTCGCAGCAACAGGCCGCGCAGAAGTGAAGAATCTCGACGTTCCCGTCGCGCTTTATAACGCGGAACAATATCTGGACCGTGCGGATGACCGCTGGTTCGACTGGGCGGCGGAATTCGACGCCCAGCCGCTGAGCACCGCGGTATTGCCTGCCGAGACGGAAGACTGACATTCACGATATGGGCAGGATCACAATATGAGCCCGCCGCCCAGGTCAGACCAGTCGGTCGACGACATCCTGGCATCGATCCGCACCCTGATCGCCGATGGCGGAGAGGTCGACGAGCGGCGCGAACCGGGGACCGTGGCCGAGGCGATGGCCAGCCGCGATACCCCGGGCACGGCAGAAGACGTGCATGCAGACCTTCAGCGTCTCGCCGAAGCCGCACGCGCCCCGGCTTCGGACAGCGCCGCCAGCGCCGCGCCAGTGACGGCGGCAACGCTCGAAACGACGCTTATGCGAGGATATGCGGGCAGCGACAATACGCTTGAGGGCGTTGTCAGGGACATGCTGCGCCCGATGCTGCAGGAATGGCTGGACGCTCACCTGCCGGACCTTGTCGAGCGCATGGTCGCCGAACAGATCCATCACATTACAAAGCGATAATGGCTCAGCCGACGGCTTTCCTTTCGTAAAGCGCGTCGATTTCCGCGTCGCTCAGCCCGGCTTCCGCCAGAACATCGCGCGTTGAACTTCCCGTCGCGGGCGGCGCTTCCGGCGTCTGCACCTGCGTCACGGAATAGCGCGGTGCCGGCGCCGGATTCATCATGCCGCCGACATCGACAAAGGTCTCGCGCGTCACATTGTGCGGATGCGACGGCGCCTCTTCCATCGACAGAACGGGCGCAAAGCAGACATCCGTCTGCGCCATCAGCGTATCCCATTCATCGCGGGTCCTGGTCATGAACAGCGCCGTCAGTTTCTGTTTCAGCGGCGGCCAGCTGGCGGGGTTCATCTGCGCGTCGAAATCCGCATCGTTTTCCAGTCCGGCAAGGCGGCGCAGCTCGGCATAAAATTTCGGCTCAATCGACCCGATGGAGACGTATTTGCCATCCGACGTCTCATAGGTGTCATAGAAATGCGCGCCGGTATCCAGCAGGTTCGTCCCGCGCTCACCCGGCCACATGCCGCTGCCGCGCATGCCCCAGATCATGCCCATCAAAACCGCCGAGCCATCCGTCATCGCCGCGTCGATAACCTGTCCCTCGCCGGTCTTTGCCGCGTGCAAAAGTGCCGACACCATACCAAAGGCAAGCATCATGCCGCCGCCGCCGAAATCGCCGACCATGTTTATGGGCGGTGTCGGCTTTTCGCCCCTGCGCCCATAGGCATGCAGGGCACCCGACAGGGCAATGTAGTTGATGTCATGCCCCGCCGAGTTGGCATAGGGACCATATTGGCCCCAGCCCGTCATGCGGCCGTAAACAAGCTTTGGATTGTCACCGATGAGAACGTCCGGCCCCAGGCCCAGTCGCTCCATGACGCCCGGCCGCAGCCCCTCGAAGAACCCGTCGGCGGAGGCGGCCAGCTTCCGGATCGTATCGACCCCCTCGGGCGTCTTCACATTGATAACCACAGACCGGCGGTTGCGCCCAAGCACGGGCTCGGGCCGCGCGCCGGGCCGATCGATCCGGATCACCTCGGCGCCGTGATCCGCCAGCATCATGCCGCAGAACGGACCCGGGCCAATGCCCGCCATTTCGATGATGCGAAGGCCGGTAAGGGGTCCGGGCATATGCTTGTCTCCTGAAAAGCGGTCTGCACCCACCCTGCTCGCGAACAAGCGGCGCGATCAACTGCCGCTAGCGTGAGGTGCACAAACAAGCGTGACGTCATTCGGTCTGGTCATGGACATGGCCGACCATGCCACGACCGATCATCATCGGCGGGCATGATCAGATCGGCCGGGCGGCGGCGTTTAAGGCGGCGCAAGCCGCCATCGCCGCCGCCGTCAGGAGGGCCTAGTCGTTCACCTGACGCTTGAAGAATGCGGGGATTTCCAGCGGGTCTTCGCCTGCATTGTCCTTCTTCGCGTCCGATGGGAACAGGTCTTCGCGTGCACGCCTGGCCTCGCTTTTGCCCTTACCGATGGACGTCATGCGCTCGAACAGACTCGGGCCGCGCTCCGGTGCCGGTTCAGCTTCGCGGGAAGGGCGAATATCCTCGGCATAGGGACGCTCTTCGGCGACCGCTTCCTGTTCGGTTTCCGGTTCTTCGGCGCGCAGCCGCATGACATTGGTTTCGTTCAATGGGGCGTCCGCCGCTGAAATTGCGGGCTCATCTTCCGCGCCGATGTCCGCCACGTCATCAGCTTCAGGCAGAAGGTCTGCATCATTGTCCGTCGGCACCTCGGCGGATACCGGTTCCGGCATCTCCAACATATCGGCGTCGGCGACATCCAGCGTCTCGGGCACTTCGGGCGCCTCGTGTGCCTCGTGTGCCTCGACCTCCGCGGCTGTATCGGAGGGCTGCGCCTTGGGCGCGTCCGATACAGCGGCGCTCGTTGCGGTCACGGTGCCAAAGCCTGATGCCACATTCCCGAACGCGGGCCGCGTCGCCCCGGGCCTTGGCAGGGATTCCGCTTCGGCCCGCGCTTCGGCGTCAATGCCAGTCGCCACGACCGACACGCGCAGCTTGCCGTTCAGGTCGGCATTGAACGCGCTGCCAAAAATGATATTCGCATCGGCATCGACCATTTCGCGGATGTGATTGGCCGCCTCGTCGACCTCCATCAGACCCATGTCATCGCCGCCCGTGATGTTGATCAGGAGCGCCTTCGCCCCGCGCAGTGATACCTCGTCGAGCAGCGGGTTGGAAATCGCCTTGTTCGCCGCCTCGATGGCACGGCCTTCGCCCTCGGCTTCGCCGGTGCCCATCATCGCCTTGCCCATTTCGGACATGACGGTGCGCACATCGGCGAAGTCGAGATTAATGAGGCCGGGCATCATCATCAGGTCGGTGATGCCGCGCACACCCTGGTGCAGCACCTGATCGGCCATCTGAAACGCCTCCTTGAACGTCGTCGATGGGCTGGCGATCATGAACAGGTTCTGGTTCGGAATGACGATCAGCGTGTCGACATGCTTCTGCAGTTCGGCAATGCCGGCTTCCGCGGCACGCTGGCGTTTCGCGCCCTCGAAATTAAAGGGCTTCGTCACAACCCCAACGGTCAGGATACCGCGCTCGCGGGCCTGCTGCGCGATAACGGGCGCTGCACCCGTGCCCGTACCGCCGCCCATGCCAGCCGTGATGAAACACATGTGGGAGGAGCCGAGCGCACTTTCGATCTCGTCCACATTTTCTTCCGCGGCCGCTCGCCCGATCTCGGGCCGGGCACCTGCGCCAAGCCCCTGCGTGATCTTGTGGCCCAGCTGCAGCCGGACAGACGCGGCGCTGGCGGCGAGCGCCTGCGCATCCGTGTTCGCGACGCAGAATTCAACGCCTTCGAGGCCGCTGTCGATCATATTGGCCACGGCGTTTCCGCCAGCCCCGCCGACGCCAATCACCGAAATGCGTGGTTTCAGTTCGGTAAGTTCCGGACGCTCGAATTCGACCATGATGCAGCTCCCTCAAATGCGGTGCGAAAACCCTAGCGACTCCGCGACTCGCCGTGAATCCCCTAATTGAAAAAATTCGTCAAATGTTCTGCTTCAGCAGGCGCCACATACGCGACAGACCGGAGCCTTCGGCAGGGACGAATGTCGTGGTCTTCTGCTGCCAGAAATCAGGCTGATCCTCAGACGCCATCAGAGCCAGCCCGGTCAGCACGTTGAATGCACTGGCCTGCTGCTGTTCCGGAAATCCGGTCAATCCGGACGGTGCTCCGATTCTGACGTTGCGGCCAAGAATGCCTTCGGCATAATCGGCAATGCCCGCCAGCGCCGCGCCGCCGCCCGCTAGGACAACTTGCCGCGCACGCGGCCCGACGAAGCCGAGTTCCTCGAAACGCTCGTCGATCAGCGCAAACAGCACGTCCAGTCGGCCGCGTATGGCATGCACCAGCTCCGCGCGCGGCCGCTGATACAGCGAATCGCCGCCCTGAAGTCCCGGCACATCGATGCGTTCGTGATTATCGCGCGGAACGGCGCTTGCCGACCCTTTCAGCGCCTTCAGGCGCTCCGCTGCATATGGCGGCGTGCCAAGCGCGCTGGCGACATCCTGCGTCACATCCTCGCCGCCCATGGCGATCGAGGAAAACCCGACCATCAGCCCCTGCGCGAAGATCGCGATGTTGGTGCGCCCCGCGCCAAGGTCGACCAGGGCGACACCCAGCGCCTTTTCCTGCGCGCTCAGGCAGGCGCGCGCGGCGGCAACCGGCGCGGCGATCTTTGATGTCACATTCAGATCGGCGCTGCGGACCGCCATTTCCAGATTCTGCATCGGCGCGCGTTCAGCACTCAGAATGTTGATCGACACGGCCAGCGTTTCGGCATGCAGGCCAAGCGGGTTGATCACCGCATTTTGTCCATCCAGCGTATAGAGCGCGGGCTCCGCGTGCAGCACGATCCGGCCCTCGGGTTCGATTCCCGCGCGCGCCTCGTCATGTACATGATCCAGGTCGGCGCGCTCGATGCGCTGGCCGCCAATATCGACCTCGACAGTGGCCAGGTCACTCTCCAGCCCGCCGGCGGAAACGGACACGGCGACATCGCGAACAGTGACCCCGGCATTTCGCTCCGCCTTGTCCATGGCCTGACGCACGGCGGATTCAACCGCGGCCAGATCGGCAACGAGACCGCTTTTCATACCGGTGCACGCCAGCTGGTGCATGCCGATCACGCGCGGGACATCTTCATCCGGGCCGACCAGGGCGATGAGGGCGGCGACCTTCGACGATCCGACATCGAGGACGGCGACGGTCTTTTCACCGCGCTGCTTGGCAGGCTTGCGGCTCATATCTCGGTTCCTTCCGCCGTCGTCAGCGGATCATTTGCGCCATTGCCCTTGCGGACAATCATTTGTTCGGGAACGCGAAAGTCCACGGTCAGAAAGCCTCGCCCGGTAACGCCCGTGTCGCGTTCCATGCGGACAAAGACGTTCAGCGCCTCGCGCAGCTCCGCTTCATCCTCCGGCATCATCAGGATCTCACCGGATTTCAGGTGGAAGTTCCAGCGGCGCTCGCTACGCCACACCGCACCCTCCAGCCGCTCGGCAAGGGCGGGATAATCGGCAAGCAACGCGATCAGGTCCGGCACCTGAGCCTCCGCGCCCTTGTCGGCGACCAAAGGCAGGTGCGCAAAGCGGGAAAGATCATCCGCCGGAAGGACACGCCCCTCGACGTCGATCAACTGATGCCTGCCCTCATTCTGCCAGATCGCGGCGGGCTCGCGCTCAACAATATCGACTGTCAGCCTGTCCGGCAGGATGCGCCCCACGCTGGCTTCAGCGACCCAGGGCAACAGCTCCAGCCGCTGCTTCACCTCGTCCAGGTCGACCAGCAGCATGGAATCCGACGCCCCGTCCAGCGCCGCCGTGTAGACGGGCAGCGTGGTCAGTTCCCGATTGCCCGTCAGTTCGACGTCGCGCACTTCGAAGCCCGCGGCGGCAACGCCGTTGGCCGCGGCAAGCCACAACCGGTCCGGCAGGCGGTACAGCCACGCGGCGCCGAGCGCGGCAATCGCCAGGCTGACGGCGATGGTGGGTGCCAGCCATGGACGCGCGGATTTCGCCTTTCGGCGCGGCGGCGGTTTTTTCGCTCCCGCCTTCCGCGCCCGCGGATTCGGAGCAGGTTTTCCACGCTTTAGGACCACCCGTTCGGTCATGGGCCCGTCCCTTCCAGCGCTTCGTCGATAATGCGCTGCACCAGGTGCTCATAGGTCATGCCGACATGCCTGGCCTGTTCCGGCACCAGGCTGAGCGGTGTCATCCCGGGCTGCGTGTTGGTTTCCAGCAGGTACAGACCTTCTGGACCCTGATCGTCATAGCGGAAGTCCGACCGGCTGACGCCTTCGCAGCCCAGCAGCTGATGCGCCTTCACGGCATCCGCCATGGCCCGCGCGGCGACATCCTGCGGTAAATCGGCGGGGCAGCGATGCTCGGTCAGACCCTCTGTGTATTTCGCGTCGAAGTCGTAAAAGCCCCGGGTCGGGATCAGCTCGGTGACCGCGAGCGGCCTGTCGCCCAGCACGGCGACCGTCAGTTCCCTCGTGCCGACAAACGGTTCGGCCAAAAGCGTCTTGAAATCCTGCCATGGTCCGGCGGCATCGCGCGCAATCGGGTCTCCGTAATTCGAGTCCGCCGTGACAATGGCGATACCGACCGACGATCCCTCATTCACCGGCTTCAGCACATAGGGGCGCGGCAGCGGATCCCCTGCGTGCAGACTTTCCGTCTCGACGATCCTGCCTTCCGGCATGCGGATGCCCGCGGGCACCAGGACGCGCTTCGTCAGTTCCTTGTCGATGGCCACCACGGACGCGGCGACACCGGAATGCGTGTAGCGCAGTCCCAGCATGTCGAGCATGCCCTGAACCGTGCCGTCCTCGCCCGGGACCCCGTGCAGCGCATTGAAAACGATATCGGGCGCAAGCGCGGACAGGACCGCCGCGACGTCGCGATCCATGTCGATCTCGTGCGTCTCATGACCGAGCGTCCGGCACGCTTTGGCCACGCCCCTGCCGGACATCAGCGAGACTTCGCGCTCGGCGGACCAGCCGCCCATCAGAACCGCGACTTTCATCGGTTGCCCACCCGTTCGATTTCCCATGTCAGATCGACCCCTGAATGCGCTTTTACGCGCCTGCGCACCTCGTCGCCAAGATCCTCGATGGCATTGCCGGTCGCCGTGCCGGTGTTGATCAGGAAATTCGTGTGCTTTTCGCTCACCTGTGCGCCGTCGATGGTGAGCCCGCGGCATCCGGCCGCATCGACCAGCTGCCACGCCTTGCCGCCATCGGGATTTTTGAATGTTGAACCGCCGGTCTGCGTGCGCGTTGGCTGAGACGCTTCGCGCTTTTCCTGGATTTCATCCATGCGCGCGCCGATATCCCTGGGGTCGCCAGGGCGTCCCTCGAACACCGCTTCGACGACGATATCGCCGGGGTTCAGGTTTGAATGGCGATAGGTAAAGCCAAGCTCGTCTTTCGACAGGGTCTCAACCGTACCGCCGCGCCGGACGACCGTCGCTTCGACCAGCACGTCAACGACTTCACTGCCATAGGCGCCCGCATTCATGCGCACCGCGCCGCCCGCCGTCCCGGGGATCCCACGCAGGAACTCCAGGCTGGCAATGCCCGCATCACGTGCGGCGCTGGCGACGGAGATGCCCATTGCCGCGGCACCCGCACGAACGCGCATGCCGTCAACGGTGATGGTCGCCATCGCCTTGGAAAGCCGCACGGTCACGCCGGGCACGCCGCCCGACCGCACGATCAGATTGGATCCGACGCCGACAGGCATGACAGGAACGCCGGGATCGAGCGCCGCCAGAAAGTCGGACAGGTCAGCCACATCGTCAGGACGGAACATATATTCCGCCGGACCGCCGGTACGAAACCAGATGAACTTCGACAGGTCTGCATGCTGCGTAAGCGTACCGCGCGGGGTGGGCAGGGTCTCGGACACGGCCCTAGATCGTCCCGTCCCGCGCAAGGCGGATCGTGTCCGCCAGACCGGCAGCCCATTTCGTAATGTCACCGGCGCCCAGGCAGATGATACGGTCATCCTTCTCAGCCACACCCGCCAGTTCCTTGGCCAGCGCCTCGGCATCCTTGATGA
The DNA here is from genome assembly GCF_019204005.1 of Pacificimonas pallii. GTDB lineage: Bacteria > Pseudomonadota > Alphaproteobacteria > Sphingomonadales > Sphingomonadaceae > Pacificimonas > Pacificimonas pallii. The sequence continues at coordinate 391,065 of NZ_JAGSPA010000003.1, forward strand.
CGGCAACCTTGCGGTGTCCGGCTTCTTTCAGGCGCGCGACCAGCGCGTCGGCATTGACGCCTTTGATGGGCTGCTCACCCGCTTCGTAAACAGGCGTCACATAGACGATATCCGCATCATTGAAGCAGGTTGCGAACTCGTTCATATGATCCCGCAGACGCGTGTACCGATGCGGCTGGCAGACGGCGATGACACGCCCTTTCGCGGATTCGCGCGCGGCCTGCAGCACCGCCTTGATCTCAACCGGGTGATGGCCATAATCGTCTATAATCAGCGCACCGTCGACTTCGCCGACCCTTGTAAAGCGCCGCCTTACCCCGCCGAAACGCGCAAACCCCTCGCGGATCGCTTCGTCGGTCAGGCCAAGTTCCAGCGCGACACCAACAGCGCTCAGCGCATTTTGCACATTGTGCCGTCCGGGCATGGGCAGGAACAGGTTCTCGATCGTGCGCGTCTCGCCTTCCCGGTCCCGAACCACCACGTCGAAGCGGTTGCCGTCGGGCTCAGGGCGCACATTCTCGCCGCGAATATCGGCCTGCGCGGAAAAGCCATAGGGCACGATGCGCCGGTCACGCACCTGCGGCAGGATCGCCTGCACATCCTTGTCATCGATACACAGGAACGCCGCGCCATAAAACGGCACATGCTCGACGAAATCGACGAAGGCCTTCTTGATCGCGTCGAAATCGCCGTAATGATCGAGATGTTCAGGATCGATATTCGTGACGATGGCGAGCGTCGGCGGCAGGCGCAGGAACGTGCCGTCGCTTTCGTCCGCCTCGACGACCATCCAGTCCGACGTACCGACGCGCGCATTCGTGCCATAGACATTGATGATGCCGCCATTGATCACCGTCGGGTCCATTCCCCCGGAATCGAGCAGCGCCGCAACCATGGACGTCGTCGTCGTCTTGCCATGTGTGCCCGCGACGGCGACATTTGATTTCAGGCGCATCAGCTCGGCAAGCATTTCCGCGCGGCGGACGACCGGGATGCGTTTCTCAAGCGCAGCATCCACTTCGGGATTGCCGCGCTTGATCGCCGTCGAGATGACGAGGACGCTCACGCCTTCGACATTTTCCGCCTTGTGGCCGATCTCGACGCGAATGCCGAGCTCCCGCAGCGATTCCACCTTGGCGCTGTCCGCAATATCGGAACCCTGCACATCATAGCCAAGGTTCTTCATCACCTCCGCAATGCCGGACATGCCGATACCGCCAATACCGACGAAATGAATGATCCCGATGGCTTTTGAAAAGCGGGCCTGGCTGCGGCGTTCCTGTATATCGGCACTGGTCAAAGCTTAAGTCTCACTCTCTTGGGCTCGGGATATGAAGCCTGCCAGGCGCTCAGCCATATCGGCAACGCGGATGGCGGCATCGGGTCGGCCAACCGACTTCGCGCGCGCGGCCGCATTTGCAAGCGTTTCCGGCTTCGCAACCATTGCGGCGATCTGCGCGGCAAGCGCTTCGGGCGTAAATTTGTCCTGGCGCAGCATGACCGCACCGCCCGCGGCCACCATCTCCGCGGTATTCGCCGCCTGGTGGTCATCCGTCGCAATGGGCAGCGGTACCAGGATCGCCGGACGTCCCGCCGCGGTCAGTTCAGCGATGGTCGAGGCCCCGGCGCGCCCGATGAACAGGTGCGCGCGCGCCAATGCGGCGGGCACATCCTCCATATAGGTCGAAAGGTCGGCGGGAATGCCGCTGTCCCGATATGCCGCGGCCAGATCGGCGATATCCTCCTCGCGCGCCTGCTGCATGACCTGCAGTCGCTGGCGCAGCGGCTCGGGCAGGGCGGCGAGTCCGCGCGGGACGACTTCTGACAGCACCGTCGCCCCCAGCGAACCGCCCAGCACGAGCACACGCAGCGGCATGACATCGTCGAACAGGGGGAAGTCGCTACGGGCCAGAGCCGCCACATCGCCGCGCACCGGATTGCCGGTAAAGTCCGCTTTGTCGGCTGCGCTCAACCGTGACGTTTGCACAAAACTGGTCGCGATGGCGTCGACGCGTCCCTGCAATACGCGGTTGACCCGGCCCAGCACCGCGTTCTGTTCGTGGATCAGTGTGGGAATGCCCGCCTTCGCCGCCTCGATCATCGCAGGCAGCACGGGATAGCCGCCAAACCCGATGACGGCCGCAGGGGGATCATCGCGCAGGATCCCGGCCGCCTGCCGTCTGCCCTTCGCGATCTTCCACATCGCACCCGGCCATTTCAGCGGATTCCTGCCAATGCTCGCCGCGTCGATGATATGCCTGTCATTGCCGCCGAACAGCCCCGGCAGGCGGGCACCCCGCGCGTCGGTGATCAGCGACACCCGCGCGCCGCGCCGTTCCAGTTCGCGCGCGACGGCATGCGCCGGCACCATGTGGCCGCCCGTACCGCCCGCAGCGACGAGATAATGCGCGCCCGTCTTCATGTCGCGCCCAGCCGCATCTCGGGCTCGGCGGCCCGGGTCAGGAACCGGCTGCGACGCGTCAGCGACAGCAGCATTCCCGTGCCGATGCACAGCGCCAGAAAGCTCGACCCGCCATGGCTGATGAACGGCAGCGTCATGCCCTTCGATGGCAGCAGGTCCAGCGCCACGATCATATTGATGAAGGCCTGCAGGCCGATTTGCGCCGCCAGCCCGGCCGCGGCGACCGTCACGAACGGGTCGTCCTCGTCAAATAGCTGCGTGATCACCCTGACGACGATGGCAAGAAACAGGATCGCGACGAACAGGCAGGCGATCATGCCGAACTCTTCACCGATCACGGCAAAAATATAGTCGGTATGGGGTTCCGGCAGGCTGAATTTCGCCTGCCCCTCCCCCGGCCCGGTGCCGAAAAGGCCGCCTGAACGAATGGCATCGATGCTGCGCTCAGCCTGAAAATTATCGCCTTCGCCCGTGATGAACCGGTCGATCCGGCTCGTAACGTGCGGCACGAACAGATACGCCATCAATATGCCGACCGCGCCAATCGCGATCAGGATCGCCAGCAGCGTCGCACTCAGGCCCGCAATGAACGCCTGCGCAACCCATATGCTTGAAACCAGCACCGTCTGGCCCAGATCCGGCTGGATCATCAGCAACGCGACAATGAGCACAAGCAGCAGACCCGACGCCGGAATCGCGGGTACTTTGGGATCGTCGAAGCGAAACGCCAGCAGCCATGCGGTGGTGACGATGAACATCGGTTTCAGGAGTTCCGAGGGCTGCACCTGCGAGCCGCCTATGATGATCCAGCGCACGGCGCCGTTGGTGCCCTCATCCCCTAGGAACGGCAGCGCCGCCAGCGCCGCCAGCCCCCCGGCCGTGCCGAGCAGCGCCAATCTTCGCGTCCATAGCTTGGGAAGCATCGAGACGGCGATCAGCACCGGAAGGCCGATGGCGACCCAGATCACCTGCCGCTTCAGAAAATAAAGATCGGCATAGGTATAATTCGCCCCCGACAAACGCTGCGACGCCGCAGGCGATGCCGCCGCGACGGCAATCAGGCCGATGCCCATCAACAGCAGCACCATGCCCAGCAAAGGCCGGTCGATGGTCCAGAACCAGCGCCCGAGGATCGTACGATCTCCGCGAGAGAACATTGTCCTTAGCGCCCTCATGCTGGCAGCCTCTCAACCAAGGCACGAAAGATATCGCCGCGCTCCTCAAAATCGCGAAACTGGTCGAAACTGGCGGCGGCGGGCGACAGCAGAACGGTATCGCCCGGACTCGCCTTCGCCGACGCGATCTTCACCGCGTTTTCCAATGTCCCCGCCTGGACCAGTTCAGGCACCCTGCCCCGCAGGACATTGCCGAATACCGGCCCGCCCTCGCCGATCAGATAGGCCGCCGCGACGCGATCCAGATACGGCATGCAGGCATCGAGGTCGGCGCCTTTCACCTTTCCCCCCAGGATCCAGTGAATGGGTGCGAACGCGGCAAGAGCAGGCGCGGCACTTTCAGGATTGGTCGCCTTGCTGTCATTCACATAGGCGATGCCGCCGCGCACGCCGATCCGCTCCATCCGGTGCGGCAGGCCGGGGAAGCTCTCAAACCCCGCAAGAATAGCAGCGTCGGCGATATCAAGCCGCCTCAGCGCTGCAATCGACGCTGCCGCATTCTGCCGGTTATGCGGTCCCTGCAACGCAGGCCAGCTTTCCTGCTGATCCAGCAGATCACCCGTCAGCGCTGCCATTCGTTCGGCATGCGCGGCCCGGATTGCCGCCGACCATTGGTCAGCGCCCGAAATCACCGCGCTACCCGCACCATACTGCATCTCGAAAAGCCGTGCCTTCGACGCCGCATATTTGTCCATACTGCCATCATACCGGTCCAGATGATCCGGTGAAATGTTCAGCAGCATCGCCACCTCACATGCCAGCGTCCGCGTCAGGTCGATCTGATAGCTCGACAGCTCCAGCACATGAACGCCGCCCACGGGCAGCGGGTCCTGCGACAGGATCGGCAGGCCGATATTGCCGCCCATGCTGGTGGGTACGCCCGCCGCCCTCAGCACATGATGGATAAGCGCTGTGACAGTCGACTTGCCGTTCGTACCAGTGATCCCCACAACCTTGTGCGGCGGCAGGCCCGCACGGGCCTGCGCGAACAATTCCACATCGCCGATAATCGGGGTGCCCGCCGCCGCCGCGCGCGCGGACAGCGGATGCGTATTCAGCGGCACGCCCGGAGATATGACGAGCGCATGGTAACCGCTCAGGTCGGTCTCCATGGGATCCGCGAGCGAAACGCCGGCCGGCAAGGCGGCCCGCGCCTCTTCCCGGCTGTCCCATGCCGCAACCTCCGCACCGGATGCCAGCAACGCCTCCACGACGCTCAGTCCCGTGCGGGCGAGGCCCAGCACGTGATAGCTGAGTCCGGCAAAGGCGGCGCTCGTGATCATCTCAGCTTCAGCGTGGCAAGGCCTGCCAGAGCGAGCACGATGGACACGATCCAGAAGCGGATCACGACAGTCGATTCCGCCCAGCCCATCGCCTCGAAATGATGATGGATAGGCGCCATTTTAAAGACACGCTTGCCGGTCAGCTTGAAGCTTGCAACCTGCACGATGACGCTGACGGTCTCCAGCACGAACAGGCCGCCCACGACCAGCAGGACGAGTTCATGATTCACCACGACCGCCACCGTCCCCAGCGCGCCGCCAAGGGCAAGGCTCCCGGTATCGCCCATGAACACGGCCGCAGGCGGCGCATTGTACCACAGGAACGCCAGACAGGCACCGATAATGGCCAGGCAAAACACCACCAGCTCCCCCGCATCCTCAACGTATAATATGCCAAGATAATCGGAAAACCGCGTATTGCCGACAAGATACGCGATCAGCGCAAAGGTGAGCACGGCGATGATCACCGGCATGGTCGCCAGCCCGTCAAGCCCGTCCGTCAGGTTCACGGCATTGCCGAAGCCGGTCACGATGAACGCGGCGAACAGGATGTAGAACGGCCCCATCTCCAGGCCAAAACTGAAGAACGGCAAATATAAGGTGGTGTCGGTCCGGTCGGCGATCATCCAGCAGGCCACGCCCGCGACAGCGAATTCCAGCAGCAGGCGCACCTTGCCGGAAATGCCCTTGTGGTTGCCCTTGGAAACCTTGTTGTAATCGTCGGAAAATCCGATGAGCGCAAAGCCAAGCGTGACAAACAGACAGGTCCAGATGAACAGGCTGTCCAGCCGCGCCCACAGCAGCGTCGACACGGTCAGCGCGATCAGGATCATCAGGCCGCCCATGGTGGGCGTCCCGCGCTTCGTAAGCAGGTGACTGGCCGGGCCATCCTCACGGATCGGCTGGCCTTTCCCCTGTTTGGAGGCCAGCCAGCGGATCATGCCGGGGCCGATCCACAGGCCCAGAAACAAAGCCGTCATCACCGCCGCGCCGGAGCGGAAGGTGATGTAGCGAAACAGGTTCCAGAACCCCTCAAAACCGAACGATTCCGCAATCCAGTAAAACATTAGGCAGCCTCTCCCCGGAACGCCGAGATTATGCGCGACAGGCCGATCGAATTCGAACCCTTTACAAGCACTGTATCACCAGCCTTCAGCTCGCTTCGCAACCACTCTTCTGCGGCCGTCGCATTGGGCAGGAGGGCACAGCCAAGCTCGGCGGCAAGAGGCTGCATTTCTTCGCCCACGAGGATGACGGGGTCCGCCCCCGCAGCGCGGATCGGCGCGGCGAGTTCGGCGTGATATTCATCGGAACGATCGCCCAGTTCCTTCATCGCGCCCAGGACGGCGATACGCCTGCCCTCCGTGGCGGTATCGGCAAGAACGGCAAGCGCCGCCTTCATCGACGCCGAATTCGCGTTGTAACTTTCATCCAGCAGGCGAACCGTGCCGTTCCCCCACGGAATTTCATGCTGCGCCCCGCGTCCGGCCAGACCCTGCAACTGCGCGATACCAAGGGCCGCCGCCGCAATATCCGCGCCCGCGGCATGTGCTGCGGCCAGTGTGGCCATGGCGTTGCTCAGCCAGTGCTCACCGGCGACCTGCGCCGTATATGCGATCTCCACATCGCCCACCACGGCCTGCACGACCGTCCCGTGCTCCACGATCGCGGAGCGGATGACATGCACGTCGGCGCGTTTATCCAGACCGAACGTCAGGACATTATCGGCAAACCGTTCCGCGCGGGCCCTCAGACGAACATAATGCGGGCTGTCGAGCGGCAGGATCGCCGTCCCGCCCGGCGTCAGACCTTCGAATATCTCCGCCTTGGCGTCGGCGATGGCGGCTTCATTTTCGAAAAACTCGATATGCGCAGGGGCGATGGCCGTGATGATCGCGATGTCGGGGCGCACCAGCCGCGTCAGCGCGGAAAGCTCTCCGGCATGGTTCATGCCCATTTCGAAAATGCCGAACCGGCTATCCGCGGGCATCCGCGCCAGGCTCAGCGGAACGCCGGTATGATTATTATAGCTCTTCACCGACGCGTGCGTGTGCAGCGGCTCAACTTCCGACAGGGCCAGCCGCAACGCTTCCTTGACGCTGGTTTTCCCGACGCTGCCTGTCACACCGATGATCTTCGCCGATGCCCGCTTGCGCGCTTCGATACCCAGTGCGGTCAAACCGGCCAGACCGTCTTTCACCAGAACATGGGGCGCCTCGACAGGCGCGCTCACCAGGCACCCGGCCGCGCCGCGGTCGATGGCCGTACCGATAAACCGGTGGCCGTCGGTGACCTCGCCCTTCATCGCCACGAACAACTCGCCGCCAATGACTTCGCGGCTGTCGAACGTCACCGCATCGACAGTGAAGTCCGCCGACGCGGTACCGCCCGTCGCGGCGGCGATATCTGCCGACGTCCATAACGTCATGAGGCTTCTTCCCGCGCGACGGCCACATCGTCGAAGGGCATCACCCTGTCGCCGATAATCTGGCCGCGTTCATGGCCCTTGCCAGCGATCAGCACGACATCGCCCGGCGCCGCCGCCATGATCGCCGCCGCAATCGCTTCCCGCCGGTCGCCGATTTCCAGCGCCTCGCCCGCCTCTGCCATGATGGTGCGGCGGATGATGGCCGGATCTTCGCCGCGGGGATTGTCGTCGGTGACATAGCGGACATCCGCCTTTTCCCGCGCGATTGCGCCCATCGGGCCGCGCTTGCCCTGATCGCGGTCGCCGCCTGCGCCAAACACCAGATGCAGCCGCGCGTCCGTATGTGGCCGCAGGGCATCGCACGCCGCCGCGATGGCGTCGGGCGTATGCGCGTAATCGACGTAGATCGGCGCGCCCGTTTTCGAAAGCGCAACGCGCTCCAGACGCCCCTTCACCGGCACCACCCGCGCCAGATTGCCCAGCACCTGCGTCAGCGTGTCACCGCCCGCCAGCGCAAGGCCGGCCGCGACCAGCGCGTTCGCCGCCTGATAGGCACCGATCAGCGGCAGCTTCAGCAGGTGCGTCCTGCCTTCCGCTTCGATTTCCAGCGTCTGACCCAGATGCGTTGGCGTCTGCGACACCAGCCGCAGGAACGCGCCATCGCGCCCCACTGTCAGCGTCCGCACGCCCCGTGAACGCGCAATGTCGGCGACTTCGGCGGATTTTGGATCGTCGGCCCAGATAACCGCCGTGCCATCCGACGCCACGACGTCGCTGAACAGGCGCATCTTGGCGTTGAAATAGGCCGCCATCGTCCCGTGATAGTCTAGGTGATCGCGCGATAGATTGGTGAACGCGGCCAGCCGTACCGGCAACCCTTCGGTGCGATATTGCGACAGGCCATGGCTGGACGCTTCGAAGCTCGCATGCGTAATGCCCTCGCGCTGCAAACCCGCCATGTTCGACAGGAACGTGACAATGTCGGGCGTCGTCAGGCCGGTCGACACCTGCCCCTCGGCCGTCGTGACGCCCAGCGTCCCGATAGATGCCGCAGGATGTCCGGCAAAACGCCATAGCTGACGCAGCAGCTCCGCTGTCGATGTTTTGCCATTTGTGCCCGTGATCGCCGCGGTCATTTGCGGGAACGGCCCGTAAAAGCGCGCGGCGAGCGCGGCGAAACGCTGGCGCGGCTCATCGGCGGCAATATGGGGAACACCCTCCACCAAGGCACCGGGCGCGGCGACAATCGCCGCGGCACCCGCATCGACCGCAGCGGCGATGAAATCCTCGCCGTTGAATTTGGCACCGCGAAACGCGCCGAAAACGGTTCCCTTGGCGACTTTCCGGTGGTCGATCGCAAAGCCCGTCACCCGCGTTTTATCTTCAGTGCCGATCAGCGTGCCGAGTTTCATGATGCGTCTCTATCTGCCGGAACCGGAAATCGCTCCGGCACTACCCGGTCTCCTTCGCGCCGCGAACCTGCGCAAGCATTTCAGACAGGTCGACATCTTTCGTGTCCGAGGGCGCGACATCCAGCAGCGGCGCGATGCGGCCGATAACGCGGCTCACCACCGGCGCGGCCGTCCAGCCCGCCGTCGCATAGCCATAGGTTTCCTTGATCCCCTTGGGCTCATCCAGCATCGCAACCACGACATATTGCGGATCGTCCATCGGGAAGGCGGCGGCAAAAGTCGTCACGAGCGACCGCCGCGCATAACCGCCATTCTTGGGCTTCTCGGCCGTGCCGGTCTTGCCGCCCACGCGGTAGCCCTCGGCCTCCGCATTGCGGCCCGTGCCGTTCTTCACGACCAGCCGCAGCAGCGCGTTTACCCGCGCCGATGTCGCTTCTGAAAAGACACGGCGACCCTCCGGCTGCTCGTCCAGACCCAGCTTCATCAGCGTGGGCTCGTGATAGACACCGCCATTGACGATCGCGGCATAGGCGGCCGCCAGATGCAGCGGCGTCACGGACAGGCCGTGGCCATAGGAGATCGTCATGGTGGAAGCTTCGCCCCAGCGCGGCGGTTGCAACGGCTTTCCGCGCTCGGCCAGTTCCAGCGTCGGGCGGTCCAGCATGCCCAGTTGTGACAGGTACGACTGCTGCCGTTCCGGGCCAATATCCAGCGCCATTTTCGCCGTGCCGATGTTCGATGAATACATGAAGATTTCAGGGACACTCAACCAGCGGTTCTTGGCGTGAAAATCGCGGATGCGGTGACGGCCGATCCTGATCGGCGCGCTGGCATCATAGCCTTGCGCCATCGACGTCACGACGCCGCTCTCCATCGCCATGGCCATGGTCAGCGCCTTGAATGTCGAGCCAAGTTCGTAGACGCCATATGTCGCGCGGTTGAAGCGCGGATCCATCTCACCGCCGCCGCCGAATTTCGGCGCATTGGGGTCGAATACCGGCTGCGAGGTCATGGCGATCAGCTCGCCCGTTCGCACGTCCATCACGATACCGCTGCCGCCAATGGCGGAATGCCTGTCCATCTGCGCGGCGAGTTCCTGCACCAGAACATGCTGCACGCGCGTATCGAGCGATAGCTGCACCGGCTCGTCCGCGCGGTCGGGGTCGCGCAGGCGTTCGTCCAGCTGACGCTCCAGCCCGGCCATACCCTCACCGTCGGCATTGGCATGGCCAATCGTATGCGCCGCCAGCGTACCATTGGGATAGACGCGTTCCCATTCCCGGCCGATTTCCAGTCCGGGCTCGCCAAGCGCTTTCAGCGCCTGCGCATCGCGCGGCATGACGCGGCGTTCGACATATGCCCATTTGCCACGGTGGCTAAGCTTCTTCTGAATGTCCGCGGGATCGCGCTCGCCGATGATGCGCGCTATCTGCTCCGCGATCTCGGCGGGGTCACCGATCAGCTGCTGCGGTTTCACGGCCAGATAATAGGCTTCGAAACTGCGGGCCAGATCGCTGCCATTGCGATCGACGATCGGCGCGCGCGGGCCAATGCGCTCCCAAAGATTATGGGCATTTGCGACGCCCACCGGTTCTCGCAGCGCCAGGTCGGCAAGACGCGCACCGGTCAGCAGGGTCAGGCAGCCGAACAGGGCCATGCCCACCACCATACGCTGACGTGCGCGGCGCAGGTGCGCCTGGCGCTTCCCTGCAAGCTGGATGCGAAGGGTGCGGAGAGCCGCCGGGCTCACCGTAGTGAGACTTTCTGGAAACCGGCGCGCTCCAGCGTTGCCGCCGTGTCGACGTCAGCGATGAAATTATCGGAAAACAGGTCCACGGGGTCCGCCTGCGCCAATTCGGCTGCGGCAAAGGTGGTTTCCTTCGGCGCCTGCCTTGCCTGCTGGTCGGCTGGCGGCGCGGCGACGGGCAGCGGGCGCGGCACTTCCGCCGCGGACTCGGCGACGGCAACAGTCCGGACCGGCGCGGCGACCCGCGCAGGCGTTGCCGTCACAGCGGCATCGTCCACGACGGCCAGATGCAGCGCCGCCGCGCCGCTCTGATCGAACGCAGCCGCGAACGCACGCGGTCCGCCGACGATCTGACCCGGCTTCGGCGCGTGATAATTCCACAGGCTTGCATTCAGCATTTCAAGGCGCGCGAGCGATGAGCGCGCACCGATCTCGGCCTGCAGCTTCGCGATGCGGTCCGTGTCTTCGCGCATCTGGGCCTGTAAATCAGAGATGCGGTCGCGCTCCTCGCCGACATGATAGCTCGACAGATAGAGACCAAGCCCCGCGCCAATGGTGACAATACCAAGACCGATGGTGCCAAACTTGCTCATGCTGCTCTCCCGGGCCGCTTTGCGGTCCATCCTCTGGTTGATCGATGCGCTGCATCCGCGCGCTCTGTACCGGCCCATGCGGCGGCATCGGTACGTGTCGCCGCGCGCAGGGTTGCGGAGCGGGAACGCGGATTGCGGCGCAGTTCTGCATCCCCCGCGCGGACGGGACGTGCCGGACGTGCGAATGTAGGCGCTGGCCCGGAAGCGTTCAGTTCCGGCTGGTGGCGCGAACCACCCGGCGCGCCGCCGCTGCGGGTCCGCAGGAATTGTTTCACGATGCGGTCCTCCAGCGAGTGGAAGCTGACAATGGCAAGGCGTCCGCCGGGGGCCAGCAGGCGTTCCGCCGCCTCCAGCGCCGCCTCAAGCTCGCCCATTTCATCATTGACCGCGATGCGCAGCGCCTGGAACGTCTTGGTCGCCAGGTCCGTCTTTGCGCCCGGACGGTGCCCCACCGCGCGGCGTATGATTTCGGCTGTTTCGTGCGTGCGCGCCAGCGGGCGGGCGCCGACCAGTGCGCGTGCCACCCGCCGTGCGGCGCGCTCATCGCCATAATGATAGATGATGTCGGCCAGCTCGCCTTCATCAGCCTCATTCACCAGATCGGCGGCCGTCGGCCCGTCCTGCGCCATGCGCATGTCGAGTGGCCCGTCCTCGCGGAACGAAAAACCGCGGGCGGCCTGATCCAGCTGCATCGACGACACGCCGATATCCAGCATGATCGCATCGACCCGGCCCACGCCGCGATCCGCCAGCGCCTCCCCCATGCGAGAGAAGCGCTCTTCGATCAGGGTCAGCTGTCCGCCCGCATGCCGGCGACCGGCGGCGATCGCGTCGGGGTCCCGGTCGAACCCATAGACATGATCCGCGCCGGCATCGCGCGCGGCAAACGCATAGCCGCCGGCACCGAATGTCCCGTCGACCACCACGGCCCCCTGTACCGGCGCAATCGCGGCAAGCACGTCGTCAAGCAGCACGGGAATATGCGGCGCACGGCTCATGACTTGCGCGCCCGGGCAAGCTTGCTCTTCACGATGCGCAGAACCGTCTCGTTCTTCGCTTCTTCGATATAGGTCTCGGGCCGCCAGATCTGGAAATTGTCACCCATGCCGAACATCAGCACCAAATCGTCGATCCCGGCATAATCGCGCAGATCTTCCGGCAGGCTGAGACGGCCAGCCTCCTCGTAATTCAGACGGTGCGCGAGTGCGAAGATGGCCAGCCGGTCCTCTTCCTCCTCATCGGAAATTTCATCTTCCGCGAACCGCTCGCGCTTCGCCGCGTTCATCCGCTCCATCTTCGCGGTATCGTAGGCGAGCAGGCAGGGTTTCATCTTGCGATGCGGCATCAGCACCAGGCGGCGTTCGCCGGATTTCACCTGCAGGACGTCGCGAAAAGGGGCCGGAATCGAGATTCGTCCCTTCGCATCGACACCGTTCAGGTGAATTCCTTCAAAAAGGCCGTCGGCCACCCGCGCTTTCCCATCATTCTCTGCGGAACGCGGCAAAAACGCATCATCATCAGGTCAAAAATCCGACAATCCGGGAACTACCCGATCAACACAGCGCACCACATCCCATGTGCAAAAGGGCTAACATGGGATGGCATGGGAATTCAATGGAAATGTTGGGATAATCGGCCCCGTCATTGACAAACATTTGTATTACAACAGTTTTATAACACCTCCTGATTTGGGTGTGCAGGACAACCCCTGACACACAGCCTGTGGATAAGTCTGTGGGATAAGATGTCGGGGACCTTCCATCCCACGGGCACCCGGCTAGATCTCGGTGAGCTCGCCTTCCGATGATCGCTGTTCCTGCGGCGCGTTCGGATCGGCTGGAATTGCTGGCAGAACATCTTCAACCGGCGGCGGCATGATGATGGCGGGCTGTTCGAATCCCGGCAATGGCGGCTGCGGCTCGGACTCAGGTTCAGGCGCGGAATCGAGTGCCTCCTCGCTTCCGGGGGCGACGCCAAGCGTCGCGAGCGTATCATTCTGCCCGCCGCCCGGTTCGACAAGCCCGACCGGACCGAAAAGCGCTGCGAATAACAGTGCCATCAGGAAGACCAGGGCCAGACCCGTTATGCCTAATCGTACCCTATTCATAACCCTAAGATAGTCCTCCTCCTCCCCCAATCGCAAGGGTGACAGCGGGTTGTACGAAGATATGTATGCGAAAATCCGGTTTGGCGGCCCCGAGGCTGCGGGAGATTTGAATGACGGTCGCACCCAATACGCCCTGCCTTGTCGGCGCCGCGCAATATGTCGGCCGCACGCGGGATCCCGCCGCCGGCCTGTCGCCCGCGGACATGCTGGCGGAGGTCGCACGGCGCGCGCTGGTGGATGCGGGGAAAGTGTCCGCATCCGACATCGACACTGTTGCGATCGTACGGCTGTTCGCGGATTCCGGACCGGCCTTCGCATCGCCCTTCGGCGCATATCGGAACCTGCCCTGGTCCGTCGCCCGGCGTATTGGGGCGACGGACGCGCGCGCCGTTTACGGCCCCGTTGGCGGCAACACGCCGCAAATGCTGGTCAATCATTTTGCCGAAGCCATCTGGAACAAGGAGGCCGATATCGCCCTCATCGCAGGCGGCGAGGCGCTGCGTACACAGGCACGCGCGGCAAAGGCGGGCCTCGACCCGGAATGGGGCGAGGATGCCCCGGCACCGCCCGAAACGCCCTTTCCCGAGGCGCGCCTCCTGACCCGGCACGAACTGGCGCACGGCATTGCCATGCCGGTCAATGTCTACCCGCTGTTTGAAACCGCTTATGGCGCGAAAAAGGGCTGGTCCCTGGCGGAACACCGCGCACAGATCGGCCGCCTGATGAGCGGCTTTACGGACGTCGCCGCGAACAATCCCTATGCCCAGGCCGGTATATCGCGCGCACCCGGCGAACTTACCGAGGAAACAGCCGAAAATCGCATGATTTCCTGGCCCTATACAAAATATCTCGTATCCAACATGTTTGTCGATCAGGCCGGTGCCGTGCTCCTAATGTCAGCGGCACGGGCGGACGCGCTCGGCATTGCGCGGGACCGCCGCGTCTATCTGCACGGCAGCGCCGATACGGCGGAGAAGACGCCGTCGGAACGCGAGGATCTCGCCCGCTGCCCCGCGATTGAAATGGGCGCGCGGCACGCGCTATCCCAGGCCGGTGTTGCGGCCAGCGACCTGGGCCCGGTGGACCTTTACTCCTGCTTTCCCGTTGCCGTCGAGATCGCGGCGGAAGCCATCGGCCTGCCGACCGACAGGCCAAAGCGGCTGACCATGACCGGCGGACTCCCCTATTTTGGCGGCCCGGGCAACGCCTATTCCCTCCACGGCATCGCCGAAGTTTACGCGGCGTGCCGTAACGCGCCCCAGGACTACGGCCTCGTCTTCGCCAATGGCGGTTATCTTTCGAAGCACAGTTTCGGTGTCTACAGCGCCCGGCCCGGCTACGCCCCCCGCGTCGATCCCGCGACCTACCAGGCGGACCTTGATGCCCTGCCATCGCGGAATGTGGACGAAGCGCCGTCGGGCGCGGGGACGATCGAAGCCTATACGGTCGTCCATGGCCGCGGCGGCGCGAAGTTCGCCATCGTCATCGGCGAGGGCAAAGGCAGGCGCTTTCTCGCGCAGATGACATCCGGCCTTGATCGGCTGACACAGGCCAATGCCGTCGGGCAGCGGATCACGGTCACGTCAGGCGACCCGGTGAATGAGGCTGTTTTCGAATAGCGGGCGTCGCGCACGGCCGTGTCAGAGGATCTAAGCGCCTGCCTTGGCGGCGCGGCGCTCTTCGTCACGGTCTTTCGCGGACCTGTAGGTTTCGAACCATGCCTCGATGGCATCGACCTTGTCCGCCGCGCCGTGCAGACCGAGCTTTGAGCGGCGCCAGATCACGTCGTCGGCGGTACGCGCAAATTCATGTTCCGCCAGATAGTGCAGCTCGGCGCCGTGCAGCCCCGGCGCGACTTCTTCGCCCAGATCGGCAATGCCGCTGGCGTTCCGCATGATGATGTCGATCCGCGTTCCATATGCCCGCGCCAGGCGGCGCAGCAATGTCGGCGGGCACCAGCCAAAGCGCGCTTTGGCGCCCGCCAGAAAGCCTGAAAAATTCGCGTCCGCGATATCGCCGCCCGGCAACGGCGCGCGCGCGGTCCAGGGGGCGGACATCTCGGCAAGGTCGCCCTTCATCCTGTCGAGCGCCTTTTCCGCCAGTCGCCGATAAGTGGTGATCTTGCCGCCGAACACGGACAGAATCGGCGCGCCGCCATCGCCTGCGGAATAATCAAAATGATAATCCCGCGTGATCTTCGACGCATCGCTGCTATTGTTATCGAACAGGGGCCGCAGACCGGCGTAGGTCCAGACGACATCGTCGGCCGTAATATCGCTGCTCAGATAGCGGTTCACCACGCCGCACAAATAGTCGATCTCGTCGCCGGAGATGGCGATGGCGGCGCGGTCGCTACCGTCATGCGGAACATCTGTGGTCCCGATCAGCGTATATTTGCCCTCATAGGGAATGGTGAAGATCACACGCCCGTCGCTATTCTGCAGCAGATAGGCCTGCTCGCCGGGATACAGGCGCGGCACGACAATGTGCGATCCCTTGATCAGCCGCAGGCGGCCTTCGGATGTCTGCGCCGCCATCCCGGCAATGTCGGAAACCCACGGTCCGGCCGCGTTTACGATCGCCCGCGCCTCGATCATGCGGGCATTGCCATTCTCGTCAGCCAGCGTGGCCGACCAATGACCGGCATGGCGTTCCAGCGCGGTGCAGGCCGTGCGGGTCAGGACGTCGGCGCCGCGTTCCTTCGCATCGACGGCATTCAGAACGACAAGACGGCTATCCTCGACCCAGCAATCGGAATATTCGAATGCCGACTTCACATCCGTTTCCAGCGGCGTAAATCGATCCGAGGACCGCCGCTTCAAATATGTCGTCGCGTCCAGAAGCTTACGCCCGCCCGCATGATCGTAAAGGAATAGCCCGATCCGGATCATCCACGCCGGACGCCCGCCGCTGCGATGCGGCAGCACAAAGCGCATCGGCCAGATGATGTGCGGGGCGGCGCGCATCAACGTCTCGCGTTCTTTCAGCGATTCCCGCACCAGCCGGAACTCGAAATGTTCCAGATAACGCAGCCCGCCATGGACCAGTTTCGTCGATGCCGATGACGTGTGCGACGCCAGGTCATGCTGTTCACAAAGACACACGGACAGCCCGCGGCCAGCGGCATCGCGCGCAATGCCCGTGCCGTTAATCCCGCCGCCGATAACCAGTAAATCGTACATATTCGCCGTCAGTGGTTCCTGATCTCAATACGCTCCCTATAGCAGCGGACATGCAGCAATCTATGAATTACGCGGCGGGCGCTTTGGCAAAGGTACCGATGAAACATAAGAATTGTCGGCAATCCGCTGCATCGTCATGCCTGCCGCGGATCGGTCATCTTCAATCATGCGGGCATGAGGGCGTGCGGGGAACGCGTGCCCGCCGCCTGCCGCACGCCGGGCACGCGGGGGCGGGACAGGGAAATGGGTGAGATTGTCCGGACTGGACTGCGCTGGCTGCTGACGGCCATCTATCTTTACGTCGGCATCGCGCATCTCAGAACGCCGGAACCGTTTCTCGCCATCATGCCCCAATGGGTGCCCTTCCCTCAGCAAGTCGTTGCGTTGACCGGCATCTGGGAAATCATCGGCGCTGTCCTGCTGATGACCCCGAAATTCCGCCGCGCCGCGGGCTGGATGCTTGCCGCCTATGCCGTCGCCGTCTACCCCGCGAACATCAGGCATGCCGTTGAGGGACTGGAAGTGAACGGTGTCACGCTTGACTGGCGCTATCACGTCCCGCGCCTGCTCTTCCAGCCGGTCTTCGTCTGGTGGGCGCTTTTCGCGGGCGGCATCATCGACTGGCCGATGCGAAAAAAGTCGGCCCGGTCAGCGGCCCGCCCATGAAGCGGCATTCAGGGCGGCCCCTTCCCGCCGCCACCGTGAATATGGATAGCGATCCGCGCCGCGTTCGATAAAGACATCGGCCGCGGACCAAATGACGGCTGCTGGCTTGCAACCGGGCCGACAGTCCGTTTGTAAGTAGCGAAACAACCGGATTTTCACAGGAGACCATTGAATGCGTATCGTAGAACATCTGATCGGCGGCGGGCGCGTCGCGGGCGGCACGCGGACAAAGGACATCTTCAATCCCTCCACCGGTGAGGTGCAGGCATCGGTGCAGCTTGGCACCAAGGGCGATCTCGACCGCGCCGTCGACCTCGCCAAGGGCGCGCAGCCCGGATGGGCCGCCACCAATCCGCAAAAACGCGCGCGCGTCATGTTCGAATATAAGCGTCTTGTCGAGGCGCGCATGGACGAGCTTGCCGAACTGCTGTCGTCCGAACATGGCAAGGTGCTTGCCGACGCGCGCGGCGATGTGCAGCGCGGTCTCGATGTCATCGAATTCGCCTGCGGCATTCCGCATGTTTTGAAAGGCGAATACACTCAGGGCGCCGGACCAGGCATCGACGTTTATTCCATGCGCCAGCCGCTCGGCATCGGCGCGGGCATCACGCCGTTCAACTTCCCCGCGATGATCCCGATGTGGATGTTCGGCGTCTCCATCGCCTGCGGCAATGCCATGATCATCAAGCCATCGGAACGCGATCCCTCCGTCCCCATGCGGCTTGGCGAACTGATGCTGGAGGCGGGCGCGCCGGAGGGGATTTTGCAGGTCGTCAACGGTGACAAGGAAATGGTCGACGCGATTCTCGACCATCCCGATATTGCAGGCGTCAGCTTCGTCGGCTCATCCGACATCGCGCATTATGTCTACCGCCGCGGCGTCGACGCCGGAAAGCGCGTTCAGGCCATGGGCGGCGCGAAGAACCACGGCATTGTCCTCCCCGACGCCGATATGGACCAGGTGGTAAACGACCTGTCCGGTGCCGCCTTCGGTTCCGCAGGCGAGCGCTGCATGGCCCTTCCGGTCGTGGTCCCGGTCGGCAGGAAGACCGCCGACGACCTGCGTGACGCCATGATCCCGGCGATTGAGAAATTGCGCATCGGCGTTTCGACGGACCCGGACGCCGATTACGGCCCCGTCGTCACGGCGGAGCATCGCACCCGCGTCGAAAACTGGATTCAGACTGGCGTCAATGAAGGCGCGGACCTTGTTGTCGATGGTCGCGGCTTTTCCATGCAGGGGCACGAAAGCGGCTTTTTCATGGGCCCCAGCCTGTTCGACAATGTCACGCCGGATATGCAGAGCTATAAGGAAGAGATCTTCGGCCCTGTCCTTCAGATCGTCCGCGCGGAAAGTTTCGAGGACGCGCTGAAGCTGCCCAGCCAGCACCAGTATGGCAATGGCGTCGCCATCTTCACCCGCAACGGGCATGCCGCCCGCGAATTCGCGCAGCGCGTCGATGTCGGCATGGTCGGCATCAACGTGCCGATCCCCGTCCCCATCGCCTATCACAGCTTCGGCGGCTGGAAGCGCTCTGCCTTTGGCGACCATGGCCAGCATGGTATGGAAGGCGTCCGCTTCTGGACAAAGCTGAAAACCGTTACACAGCGCTGGCCCGACGGCAGCGGCGTCGGCGACGAAAACGCCTTTGTCATTCCGACCATGGGGTGAGCCGTGCGCAGGACAGCTTCCGCCTCTCCCTATGAGGCCCGGTTCGGCTTCTCCCGCGCCCTGCGTGTCGGGGATCGCATCCTTGTCAGCGGCACGGGTCCGGTGGAGCCGGACGGGTCGTCCACGCCGGGCGATGCGGCTGCGCAGGCGCGGCGGTGCTTTGCCATTGCGCTCGCCGCCATCGCGGAACTGGGCGGATCGGCGGCGGATGTGGTGAGGACGCGCATGTTCATCACCGACGCGGCGGACGGCGAAGCCATCGGCGCCGTGCATGGCGAACTGTTCGGCGAGACCCGCCCCGCCGCCACGATGGTGGTCGTCGCCGCTCTCCTGCGACCCGAATGGAAGGTCGAAATCGAGGCGGAAGCGACGCTCGCCCGCACATAGAATCGGCGCGCCCTTCGTTACGAAGGACGCGCCGATGACAGACGTCGCCGAAGATGATCAGCCGTTCTGATTGCCGGCCAAATCCTCCTCGGATTTACCGAGATTGCCCGCCGCGAATTCCCAGTTCACCAGCTTCTCAAGAAAATCATCGACATAGGCGCCGCGATCGTTCTGCTTGTCGAGATAATAGGCGTGTTCCCACACATCGAGCGTCAGAAGCGCCTTCTTGCCATCATGCACGATCGGGGTGTCGGCATCGTCGGTGTTGACGATTTCGAGCTTGCCGCCGGCCTCGCACAGCCAGGTCCAGCCCGATGCGAAATTGCCGGTCGCCTTTTCCTTGAACTTCGATTTGAAATCGTCGAGCGATCCGAACGCATCGTCGATCATGTCGGCCAGCTTGCCGGACGGCTTGCCGCCGCCATCGGGTGAATAGCTGTGCCACAGGAACGTGTGGTTCCAGATCTGCGCACTGTTGTTGAACAGCCCCTGATTGCCGCCGGATTTCGCCGCGCGGATCACTTCGACCAGGCTCTTGCCTTCATGATCGGTGCCCTTGATCGCGTCATTGGTCTTGGAAACATAGGCATTGTGATGCTTGCCATGGTGGTAATCCAGCGTTTCCGAGGAAATCGCGGGGGAAAGGGCGTCCTTGGCATAGGGAAGGTCGGGAAGCGTAAAAGCCATCGTCTGTGGTCTCCTGTGATTTCGGTTGGTCTTGCCTCTTTAATGCGCGAGACATGGCGAAGGTTCAATGCGCGCTGGTTCGTCGCGGGTGAAGAAATCGTTCCGCCTTCGTCATGTGCGGTGGATCGTCACCGCGCCATCAAAAAAACCGGAACGCGTCAACCTGCCAGTCATTGAGAGGTAATATAGCGCGGCCTATAGGGCGCGACATCGACTGCGGAGCGGGGCCGCATTGCGCGATAAGATGGAGGATGATGAATGACGGTTTCCAGCCTTGAGAAAAACAGGGAAATCAATGCCGGAAAGGTCGTCGAACGGTTGCAAGCGATCGACCTTCCCGAAAATTATCGCCCATCCGACGATGAAGATTTCATGTGCGATCGCCAGCTGGCCTATTTCCGGCGGAAGCTCATCTCCTGGCGCGACGAACTGCAACAGGATGCACAGGAAACGCGCGACGAACTTGCGGCGGATTCGCTGCGTGAACCCGATCTTTCCGACCGGGCGAGCGCGGAAAGCGACTGGACCGTCCACCTGCGCAAACGCGACCGCGCGCGAAAGCTCGTGTCAAAAATCAATGCCGCCCTGCGCCGTATCGAGACGGGCGAATATGGCCTCTGCGAAGTGACCGGAGAGCCTATTGGCCTCGGCCGCCTCGACGCCCGCCCCACGGCAACCATGACCGTCGAAGCGCAAGAAGCGCATGAACGGACGGAAAAGGTCTCGCGCGACTAGAATTTCCGCAAAAACCGCCGCTTTCCGCGTCTTTTCACGAAAAGCCAGCCCCCCTTCCCGCGCGGCGCCTGCCCTTACCGAAGCGCCAGCTTTCCTGCAGGCCCGGATCGTGCGATCCCGTCTCCCGACGACATTAAGGGGGAGACCGCACATGTTCCGCGCCATCTGTTTTTCGGCCAGTCTGTTATTTTCGACATCAGCCGCCGCCGCAAATCCCGCGACCGAGGCCACTCGCGCCGCGAACGACGCCGTCGCCGCACGCCTGCCCATCGCCGACCGGCAGGATTTCGAAGATGCGCGCCGCGGCAAGATCGCCGAGATCGAGGGCGGCATCATCCGGGACGCGGACGGCAATCCCGTCTGGGACGCGGCCAGCTTCGCATTTCTCGACGGCGATGCCGCCGCCAGCGTGAACCCCTCGCTATGGCGGCAATCGCGTTTGCTCAGCGAGCATGGCCTGTTCAAGGTTACCGACGGCATCTGGCAGGTGCGCGGCTACGATCTTGCCAATATGACCATCATCCGCGGCAAGACCGGCTGGATCGTCATCGACCCGCTATTATCGGTGGAAACCGCGGCCGCTGCGTTGAAACTCGTCAATGACCACCTCGGTGAGCGCCCCGTCAGCGCGATCATTTTCACGCATAGCCATGCGGATCACTTCGCGGGCGTTGGCGGCCTTGGCGCGGCATCCGACATCCCCGTCATCGCGCCTGCAGGCTTTCTTGAAGAGGCGATCAGCGAAAATCTGCTTGCCGGTCCGTATATGCGCGCCCGCGCCGCGCATATGTTCGGCAACACCCTTCCACGCGGCCCGCGCGGACAGGTGGGTGTCGGCCTCGGTCAGGCACTCTCCAGCGGCAAGACTTCGCTTCGCGCGCCTACGCGGGAAGTCGCGGCGGGGGCGGAGCCGTTCGCCATTGACGGCGTGACATTCGAATTCCTCGACGCCGCGCAGACCGAGGCGCCCGCCGAATTCGTCTTCTTCATTCCCGAGATGCAGGCGCTTATCATGTCTGAGGTCACGTCGGGCACGCTGCACAATGCCCTTACCCTGCGCGGCGCGAAGGTCCGCGACCTCCTCGCCTGGTCGCGGGTGATCGACGGCGCGCTCCTCAATTTCGGCGGCCGTGCGAATACCGTTCTCGCATCGCACCACTGGCCGACATGGGGCCGGGACAACGTCCGGACCTATCTTCAGAACCAGCGCGATATTTACCGCTACATCCACGACCAGACCGTCCGCCGCGCCAATCGCGGGGAAACGCTGCAGGAAATCGGCGACGCGCTGGCAGAGCCGGACTTCGCCGCCCGCGACTTCAGCGTGCGCGGCTATTACGGCACGATGAATCACAACGCCAAGGCGGTGTATCAGCATTATTTCGGCTGGTGGGACGGCGTACCTGCGAACTACAATCCGCACCCGCCAGAGGCGGAAAGCAAACGCTATGTCGCGGCGATGGGCGGCGCGGACCGCGTCCTTGCCCTGGGCGCCGCCGCCCATGCCGAAGGCGACGACCGCTGGGCCGCACGGCTCTACAATCATCTCGTCTTCGCGGGCGAGGGCGGCGAGGCGGCGAAACAGGGTCTGGCCAACAGCTATGAGCAGCTCGGTTACCGCGCTGAATCCGGTGCATGGCGCGATTATTACCTGTCCGCCGCCCGCGAATTGCGCGAAGGCCCCGCCGAGCAGATTGCAGATGTCGCGCAGGCGGCATTCCTTGCCGCTGTGCCGACGGATGACCTCTTCGATGCCCTGGCCGTCCGCTATGCGCCGGAAAAGGCGCCGCGGACCGAAATCGCGCTGCAGTTCATATTTCCGGATCGCCGGGAACGCCTGTCTGTCGAAATGCGTGAAGCGGTTCTCATTCCGCGCCTCGGCGTGGACGCCGTGACACCCGCCGCCACGCTGACAATGAACCGCAGCGATCTTGATCTTATCATCGCGCGCCAGGCGACGCCGACAGCGCTGATCCAGCAGGGAAAGCTGACGGTTGAGGGGCAGCCGGACGCCATCCTCGCCCTGTTCGGATCGCTCGATCAGGGGGGCGGGCGGATCGCGATCGTCACGCCTTAACCTGATGCCCGTGCCGGCGGCACAGCGTCTCGTGTCTCGCACCGGCGCACCGTTTCTGTTATGATGATCTGGTAAGTCGCGTCGCGTTCTCTCCTGGCCTTTTTCCCGCGGAGCACGATCATGCGCCTGACACTCACCCTTTCCGCCGCCCTTTTTCTCGCAGCGGCAGCGAATGCCGCACCGACCATCTTTTTCGGCGAGGATATCGCGCCTACCGACGGCAGCACCATTCCAGCTGCGAGCGCGGCGCGCGCGGACTTTGACAGCTTCTTCAGCAACTTCGTCGCGGTTGAGGATTTCGAGGGCTATACGGCCGGCCAGGCTCTTCCGGACGAACCCGCAGAGGGGCGTTTCATCGGACAGGCGCGCTTCGACGGCGCGGCAGGGCGCGTCTATGCCAATTTCGTGCAGGCGGGCGCGGTTGCCAACAATGCGCTCGCGACGTCGGGAAACCAGACCTATACCAATGACGAGGAAGCCGTCGCGGTCAGCTTTTTCTCCAGGCCGGTTAACGGCATCGGCTTCTATGGCATTGATTTCGCCACCGGGCCGCTGACGCTCAACGTGACGTTCGAAGGCGGCGCCGTCGAGATATTCAACGTCGGACAGGATCTTGGCCGCGGCAATGTCTTTTTCTGGGGTATCGCCGACCCCGATCGCCGCATCGAATCCATCTTCGGCGGCACACCGCTGGCGGGCGGCGGCGATTTCCTGAATGATGTCGACGATTTCGTCATTGGCCGCCTTGCCGTTCCCGCGCCGGGTGCGACGGGCCTTTTCGGTCTGGCACTGCTGGGCATCGCCGCGTTTCGCAGGCGGCTGCGATGACGCATTCGCCAATATGCCCAGCCTCCCGCCACATCCCCACTGGCCCTGATGCCCGCGCTCGACTAAAGCGCTCCCGCATGAGCGAAATCACCCCCGCACTCGTCGCCGAACACGGCCTCAGCCCCGAAGAATATGGCGTTATCCTGACGGCACTTGGCCGCACGCCCAATCTGACGGAGCTGGGCATTTTTTCCGTCATGTGGTCTGAACATTGCAGCTATAAATCCAGCCGCCTGCATTTGAAAAAGCTGCCGACCACCGGCCCACAGGTCATTTGCGGCCCGGGCGAGAATGCCGGCATCGTCGATATCGGCGACGGCGATGCGGTGATCTTCAAGATGGAATCGCACAACCACCCCAGCTTTATCGAACCCTATCAGGGCGCGGCGACCGGTGTCGGCGGTATCCTGCGCGACGTCTTCACCATGGGCGCCCGCCCCGTCGCCAATATGAACGCCCTGCGCTTCGGCGACCCCGGCCATCCAAAGACCCGTCACCTGGTGAAGGGCGTCGTCGCGGGAATCGGCGGCTATGGCAATTGCGTCGGCGTGCCCACTGTGGGCGGCGAGACCAATTTCCACCCCGCCTATAATGGCAATATCCTCGTCAATGCGATGACGGTCGGCACGGTGCGCACCGACAGGATTTTCTACAGCGCCGCCGCCGGCATCGGCAATCCGGTCATATATGTCGGCTCAAAGACCGGCCGCGACGGCATTCACGGCGCCACCATGGCCAGCGCCGAATTCACCGAGGATTCTGAGGAGAAGCGTCCCACCGTCCAAGTTGGCGATCCTTTCACGGAAAAGCTGCTGATCGAGGCCTGCCTCGAACTCATGGCCACCGACGCGATCGTCGCCATTCAGGACATGGGCGCGGCGGGCCTCACCTCCTCCTCCGTTGAAATGGCGGACAAGGGCGGCGTCGGCATCCATCTCGACCTCGACAAGGTGCCGTGCCGCGAAGAGGCGATGACGCCCTATGAAATGATGCTGTCGGAATCGCAGGAACGCATGCTGATGGTCCTGAAGCCGGGCCGCGAGGACGAGGCGCGCAGGATCTTTGAAAAATGGGAACTCGACTTCGCCGTCATCGGCGAGGTCACCGACACGAAGCATCTCGTGCTCAGCTTTGGCGGCGAGACCGTCTGCGATATCCCGCTCGGCCCGCTGGGTGACAATGCGCCGCTCTACGACAGGCCGCACGTGCCAACGCCCGCGCGCCAGCCCATTGGAGGGCTCGCACCAAGGAACGGCGTCACCGATGATTTGGTGACCCTTATGGGGTGCCCCGCGCTCGCCAGCCGCCGCTGGATCTGGGAGCAATATGATCACATGGTGATGGCCGACACGATCGGCCGTCCGGGCGGCGACGCCGCGATCGTTCGCGTGCACGGAACCAAAAAGGCGATCGCCATCACCACGGACTGCAATCCGCGCTACTGCTTCGCCGATCCGGTCGAGGGCGGCCGGCAGGCCATTGCGGAGGCGTATCGCAACCTGACCGCCGTGGGTGCCACGCCGCTCGCGACCACCGACTGCATGAATTTCGGCAATCCCGAACGTCCGGAGATCATGGGCCAGTTCGTCGGATGTATCGAGGGCATGGCAGAGGCGTGCGCCGCGCTCGACATGCCCATCGTGTCCGGCAATGTCTCACTTTACAATGAAACCAACGGCGTCGGCATCCTCCCCACACCTGCCATCGGCGCGGTCGGACTATTGAAGGACTATGACAGGCGCACGGACATCGCCTTCAAGACGGCGGGCGATGTCATCTGGCTGGTCGGCGCGCCGGGCCGTCACCTCGATCAGTCCGTCTGGCTGTGGCAGGTGGAAGGCCGCGAAGACGGTCCGCCGCCGCCCGTCGATCTGGCCGCCGAAAAGGCGATGGGCGACTATATTCGCAATTTGATCGGGAATGGCGAGATCACCGCCGCCCATGATATTTCCGATGGCGGCGCGCTTGTCGCTGTTGCGGAAATGGCGCTGGCAGGTGACATGGGCGCGGCACTAACGCCGATGTCCCATGCCGAAGCCTTTGGCGAAGATCAGGCCCGCTACATTGTCACGGCGCCCGAGGGTGTCGCTATCGAGGGCACCCGCCTCGGCACGGTCGGCGGCGCGTCCATCGCTGTCGGCGGCACGCAGGTCGGTCTTGCCGATATTCGCACGGCGCACCGCGATTGGCTGCCAGATATAATGACACGGTAGGGGAACGCGATATCATGCCCGTCTACAAACCTGTTCCGTTCACGGATTTCATCGATTTTGCCGACGATGAGATGTCGGTCCGCGCCAGGACGTTTTACGAGGATCTCCGTCGGCGTCATTCCTGCCGTTATTTTTCGGATGCCGACATCCCCAGGTCGGTAATCGAGGATGCGATCCGCGCTGCGGGGACAGCGCCGTCTGGGGCAAACCACCAGCCCTGGCACTTTGCGGTCATCCGCTCGCCGGAAAAAAAGCAGGAGATCCGGTCAGGCGCGGAAGAAGAGGAACGGGAATTTTACGCCGGCAAGGCACCGCAGGAGTGGCTCGACGCGCTTGCCCCCCTCGGCACGGACGACGTGAAGGAACATTTGACGGATGCGCCGTGGCTGATCGTCGTTTTCGGTCAGCGGCGCGGCGGCGCACTGCCCGGTGAAAACAGGCAGAACTACTACGTTCCCGAATCCGTTGGCATCGCCTGCGGCATGCTGATCGCGGCGTTGACATATGCGGGCGTCGCCACGCTGACGCACACCCCATCACCGATGAAATTCCTCAACCAGATCTGCGATCGGCCCAGGGATGAAAGACCGCTGATGATCATCGTCTGCGGCAAGCCCGCCGACACGGCGACGATGCCGGAACACGCGACGATCAAGAAATCGCTGGAGCGGATCGCCAGCTGGCTCTGACAAAAACCACACGCCGCGAAAACGCTATTGCGAACAAGTCTCATAATCAGTAGAATGATCCCAACATGGGAGATTGGCACTGATGGTTGTTTGTGTCTGCAATGCGATTCGGGAAACTGATGTGCGGAGTGCCGCTCGTAATGGCGCACGCTGCCCAAAATCCGCTTATGCATCCCTGGGCTGCCGTCCCCGGTGCGGTCAGTGCCTGCCCTTTGCCCGCGATCTTATGCGCAGTGAGCCTTCCATCACGGCTTGATCGCCGTCGCCTGACCGGCCACAATGACCTGAACCTAATTGATGGGAGTGCGCCGTGAAGGGCCATGCCGATGTTATTGCGTGTCTGAATGAATCACTGAAGAACGAACTGACGGCGGTCAATCAATATTGGCTGCACTATCGCCTGCTCCACGACTGGGGAGTGGTGAAGCTTGCCGAATATGAACGCGCGGAATCGATCGACGAGATGAAGCACGCGGACAAATTGGCCGAGCGGATCCTGATGATCGGCGGCCTGCCCAATTTCCAGATGCTGGGACGCCTGCGGATCGGCGAAACGGTGGAGGAAATCCTGAAGGCCGACCTCGCGCTGGAATATGAGGCGCTGGAGCAGCTGAAAAGCGCGATTGATATCAGCGAGGGCACACATGATTATGTCTCGCGCGATCTGTTCTCGGAAATCCTCGCCAGTGAAGAGGAACATGTCGATCACATCGAAACGCAGCTGGAACAGCTTCGCCTGATGGGTACCGAAAATTACATTCAGCTACAGTCCGGCGGCGGCGCGAATTAGGATCATCGCGGCCCGCCTCGCCTAGCGTGCGGCCCGGCCGAAGACCGCCTTCTGACAGGGCTGCTGCAACGGGTTGGTTTCCCGCTGGAATATCGTCGTGACATCACGGAACTGCGCTCTCAGCTGTGCAACCTTGGTGAGCAGGTCATCGGGCCGTTCCTGCGTTTCCACCAGATGGCGCGCGCATTGTTCGATATCGTCGCACAGATCGCCCAGATTATAGGCACCCAGCTGCCGCGCCTCGGTCTTGAGCGTGTGCGCGGGCAGCACCATGGCGGCAGCATCGCCGCCGCGCTGACCTTCCTCGATCGCCGAAACAGCCTTTGCGCCATCTTCGAGGAAATATTTGATCGTGTTGATGAATCTCGCTCCCATCAGGGAGCGTATATTCTCAAAGGTCCGCATATCCACGCTCATGATATGAATTTAACCCCGTATGATGATCAGCCGTTTGCCAAGTGATCGCACATCGGGGTAAAAAACTCCTTTCTATCGGGGGGAGAAAATAAATGGCCAAAATCACTGGAATTGGCGGTGTTTTCGTCAAATCTCAAAACAGGGTCGCCCGAGAGGCGTGGTACGCGGCACATCTTGGTCTCAAGGGCGAATATGGCGCCAATCTGAAATATCGCGACGACAGCGAAGAGGCCTTCGCTGTGATATCCACTTTCGCTGGCGACACCGATTATATGGAGCCGTCCACCGTGCCCGTCATGATCAATTTCCGTGTCGATGACCTGGATGCGTTTCAGAAGAAGCTGGAGGCAGAAGGGGTGGAAATTCTTGGCCGACAGGACGAATCCTACGGCAAATTCGCCTGGATCATGGACCCGGACGGCATAAAAATCGAACTGTGGGAGCAAATCGGTCCCGCTCCCGACTGACCAAGGCGCCCGGGCGGCTTTGCTCAGGCCGTCACGATGCGCCAATGGCCGTCACCCAGGCGTTTGCATACCCAGCCACGTTCGGCGCAGAAGACCGGCACATCCCGTTCGGCGGCGGGATCGTCGGCGGTCACGTCGAGCACGCTTCCCAGCGGCAGCGAAATCGCCGCCTTTCGCAGCCGCAATACGGGCAGCGGACAGCGCAGACCGCGCGCATCTACCGCAGTGGCGGCATCGTTTTTGACAGGCTTCGCAGGCATTCCTGTACGCTACCACGATCCGCAGCATTTTTCGACAAGGGAGTTATGGTGATGACGGTTTTCCGCGACGACGCAATGAAGGGCGAACGCATTCTGGTAACGGGCGGCGGCACCGGTCTTGGCCGCAGTATGGCGGAGGCTTTCATGCGGCTGGGCGCGGACGTCATCATCTGGGGCCGCCGCGGCGGCGTGCTGGAAGAGGCGGCCGCCGAAATGCGCGAGGCGAGCGGCAGCACCTGTACCGCCATGAGCGTCGACATTCGCAATGCCGGTGCCATTGACGAAGCGATGCAGGACATTTTCGACCGCGGTACGCTCACCGGGCTCGTCAACAATGCGGCCGGCAACTTCGTCTCGCCGACGGAACGCCTGTCGCCCAATGCGTTCAATGCCATCGCGTCCATCGTCGCGCACGGCACGTTCAACACGACGGTCGCGGCGGGCAGACGCTGGATCGAGGGCGGTCACAAAGGCTCCATCCTGTCCATCGTCACCACATGGGTCTGGAGCGGCGGCCCGTTCACGGTGCCCTCGGCCATGTCGAAGGCAGGCGTCGCCGCCATGACCAAGTCGCTCGCCGTTGAATGGGGGCCGAAGGGGATCCGCGCCAATGCCATCGCGCCCGGCCCCTTCCCCACAAAAGGCGCATGGGACCGGCTGATGCCCGAACCCCTGATGAGAAAAATCGGTGCGGAGGGCGAGAACAGGGACGGCACGGCCGGTATTCCAATGGGCCGCGTCGGTGATCATGCGGAACTGACGAACCTTGCCAGTTTCATGATGATGCCCGGCTGCGAATATCTGACGGGCGAGGTTATCGCGCTCGACGGGGGACAATGGCTGAACACCGCGGGAACCTTCTCCAATCTCTCGGCTCTGGACGATGCCGACTGGGACATGATCTCCGCCGGTATCAAGGCCACCAATGCAGAAGACAGAAAGGCCCGCACAACCTGATCATACGGTCCGCGCGCCGCCCCGCTGCGGCAAGACATGACTTGTTCCTGACGCGTGCGGGTCTAGAGACGCGAAATGGCCGCGATACCGCACCCTTCCGATCCGTCCGCGCAGAAGGGCATGCGCGGATCACTGGCGTTCGTCTTCGCCGTGGTGCTGATCGACATGATCGGCTTTGGCATCATCATGCCGGTGCTACCGTCGCTGCTGACGGAGCTGACCGGGGATTCCAATGCGGCCGCGGCCATGGACGCCGGCTGGCTCGCCTTCGTTTACGCGGCGATGCAGTTCGTCTTTGGCCCGATTGTCGGCAATCTCAGCGACCGGTACGGCAGGCGTCCCGTGCTCCTCGCCACATTGCTCGCCTATTCCGTCAACTATGCCCTGATGGGATTGGCCCCGACGCTGCTGTGGCTCTTTATTGGCCGTATCATCGCCGGCATTACGGGCGCGAGTTTCAGCGCGGCCTATGCCTATGTCGCCGACATCACGCCGCCCGAAAAGCGCGCCGAGAATTTCGGGCTGATCGGGCTGGCATTCGGTCTTGGCTTCATCGTCGGCCCTGCCCTTGGCGGCGTGCTTGGTGATTACAGCCTTCGCCTGCCCTTTTATGCGGCCGGCGCGCTCGCGCTTGTCAACTTCGTCTTCGGCTATTTCTGTCTTCGGGAAAGCCTGCCCCGCGACAGGCGCCGCCCCTTCTCGCTCATCCGTTCGAATGCCGTTTCCGCGCTGAAGGAACTGAACGGACAGGACCGGGTCATCATCTGGTACGCCGCCGCGCTGCTGTTCTGGATGACGGCGCATATGGTCTATCCGATCATCTGGGCATTTTATGGCATTGAGGCGTTCGGCTGGTCAAAATCGATGATCGGCCTCTCCCTTGCAGGTGTCGGGCTCTCCAGCGCCATCGTACAGGGCGGTCTGATCCGCCTTATCGTGCCCCGCATCGGAGAGCGAAGATCGATCATTCTGGGCGTCACCTGCATGTTCACGGGCTGCATGATATATCTGCTGGCCGGAAATGAGATCTGGGTACCTGTCGCCATTGCCGTCGGCAGCCTGCAGGGCCTTGTCCAACCATCGATCAACGCGTTGATGAGCCGCGCGGTAAGCGAGCGCAGCCAGGGCGAGCTGCAGGGCGCGGTCGCCAGCATTTCCAGCCTGTCGTCGATGTTCAGCCCCTTGATGTTCACCGCCGTGTTCTTCTTTTTCACGAACGAGGCTGCGGTAATCTACGCGCCCGGCGCCGTCTTTGGCCTTGCCGCTATGATCGCCATCGTCTCCTTGGCCGTCTTTTTGCATGGCAATGGCCTGCACGGCATGGCCCGCACGCCCGGTCCTCTGAAACCCTGACGGGTCAGACGAACATTTTCCCGGGGTTCATGATGCCCATGGGATCGAGCGCGGCTTTCACCGCCTTCATCGCGGCCAGCTTTCCGGGGTCGCCCAGCTGCGCCAGTTCGCCCGCCTTCAATGATCCGATACCATGTTCGGCGCTGATGGAGCCGCGATGGTCCGCGACCATGCGGTAGACAAGGGCGGCGACATCGTCCCGCAGCAGCATCAGCCGCTCGCGTGGCAGCCGCGCATCGCTTCTGACGTTGAAGTGGACATTGCCATCGCCAAGGTGGCCGAAGGCAAAGACCTGCGCACCTTCCCAGCGATCCTCTATCGCCGCCGCCGCCGCCGCCATGAAGCGCGGCATGTCCGCGACGGGAATGGAAATATCATGTTTCAGCGCTTTGCCGTCGGCCTTCTCGGCCTCCGCGATGGTTTCCCGCAATTGCCACAACTCGCCGCGCTCGCGCTCCGACCGCGCAATGACGGCATCCAGAATGCGGTTCGCCGCAAGTTCCGCCGCCAGCGCGGCTTCCAGGGCGTCATGCAGCGCGTCGCCCGCCACGCTGCTGGTGACTTCCATCAGGACATACCATG
Organism: Pacificimonas pallii; assembly: GCF_019204005.1. Lineage (GTDB taxonomy): Bacteria > Pseudomonadota > Alphaproteobacteria > Sphingomonadales > Sphingomonadaceae > Pacificimonas > Pacificimonas pallii. Next base: position 422,194 of record NZ_JAGSPA010000003.1, read on the forward strand.
GATAGGCATCTTCCAGCGGATCGCGCGTGCCCGGTACGTGCTGCGTCACCAGCTCGACGGCGATGCGCGGCATCAGCTCGAAACTATCCAGCCGGTCGCCCGTCGCGGGCTTCAGCCGCGTCATCAGGCCAAGCGCCGCCGCCGGGTCGGTCAGGCCCACAAGCGCGGTCACCACCGTTTTAGGCGCGGGAAGCAGACGCAGGCTCGCCGCCGTCACGAAACCTAATGTCCCCTCCGCCCCGATCAGCAACTGCTTGATGTCATAGCCGCTATTGTCCTTTCTGAGCGGCGACAGCTGGTCCAGCACCTCGCCACTGGGAAGCACCGCCTCCAGTCCCAATATCTGTGCCCGCATCGTGCCATAACGCAGTACCTGAGTACCGCCGGCATTGGTGGAAACCAGCCCGCCGATCGTGGCGCTGCCCTTCGCCCCCAGGGACAGCGGAAACATCCGGTCCGCCGCAGCGGCAGCCTCATGCACATGCTGCAGGATGACGCCGGCTTCCGCGATGATGCAGTCACTCGCCGGATCGACGGACCGGATGCGGTTCATCCTCGTCATGGAAACCAGGATCGCGTTGCCGTCCGTTTCCGGCACGCTGCCACCAACCAGGCCGGTATTGCCGCCCTGCGGCACCAGGGCTGTTCCCGTCTGCGCGGCCAGCCGCACGATGCGCGCCAGGCTTTCCGTACTGCCCGGCTGCAGCACCATCCGCGCATGACCGGTTTTATTGCCCCGCCAGTCGGTCAGGTACGCCGCCATCTCTTCCGGCACGGTGATAACGCGTCCACCCTCGCAAACGCAGTGCTGAAAGTCTTCCATGATGTCTGACAGATTCATGCGTCTAATCCCGACTCTTCAATGTTTTGTTGCACAAAAGGCACGCTGAGGAAAAGAAACCTCAGAATTGAGGCAGTGTCATCGCAAGGACGCTGGACAAGTCACCTCCCGCACGCTCTTATTCGCGGTTAAGCGAGGCACCAAATGCACTCGCGCAAAAATGCATAACGCTTCCGCCAGAGAAGCGATGCAGCAAACATAGTCCTTTTGGGGAGGATCGCATCATGCAGATGAATTCCGGCGCGCGGCGCGCATTCACGACAAGTGTATCCGTTTTCGCCATGCTGGCGGCAGGCTCCGCTCTCGCACAGGAAAACGCCCAGGCTGCGGAAGCTGTGGATGACCGCGGCGGCATTGACGAGATCGTCGTGACGGCCCAGCGGCGCGCCCAGAGCCTGCAGGACGTCCCGATCGCGGTCAGCGCTTTCAGCAATGAGGCCCTGGCGGACCAGCAGATCGAGAATACGCTTGATCTGCAACAGGCCCTTCCCAATACCACGTTCACCAAAAGCAATTTCACCGGGTCTTCAATAACGATCCGCGGCATCGGCTCGCCTGCGGTGGCCACATCGGGCGATTCCGGCATCGGTGTCCACTATAATGACATGCCACTCGTCGCCAGCCGCCTGTTCGAGAATGAGTTTTTCGATCTGGAACGCCTGGAAGTCCTGCGCGGGCCGCAGGGCACCCTGTTTGGCCGCAATGCCACGGGCGGCGTCATCAATCTGATCACCGCGACGCCGAAAAAGGAATTCCAGGCGGCCGGCGAATTCGAATATGGCAATTTCAACAGCATCGTTGGACGCGGGATGGTCAACGCTCCCCTTGCCGATTTTGCCGCGGTGCGCCTCGCAGGCATTTACGTGAACCGCGATGGCTATACGGAGAATGTCGCGACGGGAAACGACATTGATGGCCGTGACAGTTTCGCGCTCCGCGGATCGCTACTCATTGAACCCACGATAGACACGACATTCACGGTCACCGCCGAGTATTTCGAGGAGGATTCAGACCGGTCCCGTATTCAAAAGCAGCTTTGCGCGACCGACCCCACAGGCATATTGGGCTGCCGGCCCGATCGCCTGGGCTTTGGGTCGATCAACAGCAATGCGACGCTGGCGACTATCCTCTCCAGCTCGCAATTCTTGTCCATCGCGGCGTCCCCGGCACTGGCCCCATTTGCGCTTTACGACGTTTATGGGCCCAGCGCGTTTTCCAATGCGAACAACCCGACGGACCCGCGCAAGGTCGCGATTGATTTCGAACCGACATATAAGGCGGACCAGCTCATCATACAGGCGGAGCTGGAACATGATTTTGGCGGTGTGGTCGCCACGCTTAATGGCGGTTATTCCAAGACAAGCGTCCGATCCAGGACCGACTATAATCTGTCGATCACCGACTCCGTTCAGCCGCAGATTGCAAGACTGACGGCGATCGCGGGCGGTGCGTTTGGCCCCGACGCGGCCGCGATTGCGGGCGGCATTCTGGCAACGCCTCTCTTCCAGAACGGTCAGATCTGCGTTTCCGATGCAACGCGGGAGCAGGTCGGGATCGCCAATGGTGTCGTCAATCGCTGCGCCGACAACACCTCGGAATTCGACGAGTCCGGCATCCGCAACGAACAATGGTCGGTGGAAGCGCGTCTGGCGTCCGATTTCGACGGGCCGTTCAACTTCCTGATTGGCGGTCTCTACCTTCAGGGCGAGGCGACCGAATCCGACTATTTCGTCAATGCCAGCGGACTTGATTACGCGTCGGTCCTGCTCGGCGGGCCTGCGTCGAATTTCGCCGCCATTGTCGGCCCTCCCATGTTCAACAACCTTACCGATCTGGTGGAGCTCGATACGTACGGGATCTTTGGCGAAGTCTATTTCGAGGTCAACGACCAGCTGAAGATCACCGGCGGCCTGCGTTACTCGAATGACAAGAAGTTCGTTCGGGATCGCACCTTCCTTTTGAACTTCCCGATTCCGTTCGGCACGGAGGACGCCCGGGTGTTGGCGGCGGACGGCCGTTATGACGCCGATCCGAGTGTCGCCGGGGCGCAGGCGTTTCGCGAGCAGACCTTCGATGACGACGCCATCACGGGCCGTCTGGTTATCGACTACACGCCAGACGTCGCGTTTAGTGACGACACGCTCATCTACGCAAGCTACACGCGCGGCTACAAGCCGGGTGGCATTAATCCCGCCTTTGATCCCACGGTTCTTTCAGCGCCCGTGTCGTTCGCAAGCGAAAAGATCAACGCCTACGAAATCGGCATGAAAAATTCTTTCGGTGGCGGCACGGCGCAGGTCAACCTGACAGGCTTCTACTACGATTATAAGGGACTACAGGTCAGCCGCATCCTCAATCGCACCTCGTTCAACGATAATACGGACGCGCAGGTATATGGCCTTGAGCTGGAATCCATCCTTGCGCCGACAGAGGGCCTGACGATCAATGCGTCGCTCAGCTATCAGAAGACCAAGATCAAAGACCTGGCGATCTTCGACTCGCGCGATCCCTCAGCTGGCCGTTCAGACGCTGTCCTCATCAAGGATATCACGAATGCATCGAACTGCGTTCTCGCTTCGGCAACACCGGGCGCGGTGTCACAGGAAGCGCTTGTCGGCATCGTCAATGCGTTCAACCAGAATTTCGATTTTGACGGCCCTGGCCCCAATCCGTCCGTACTGCGAAGCGCGGTTCCCGTGCCGGGCACGAACACATTCGGCGCCTTTTCACTATGCGGAGCGCTTGCCGGGGCCATTGCATCGGGCGCGTTCGACGCATTTGGCGGACAGGGCATCCTGCTGGAGTTCCAGCCGAACGGCACGCCTATCCTGCCCGGCGGTATCCCGGTCGATCTCAGCGGAAACGAACTGGCGAATTCACCGAACTGGAAATTCTCGGTCGGTGCGCAATATGAAATCCTGACGGATGGCGGCTGGACCATCACACCGCGCGTGGATGTCAATTTCACCGGCAATTCATTCTCATCGAACTTCAATCAGGCGACGGACCGGCTGGAAGGGTATGAGATCGTAAATGCCCAGCTGACACTCCGTTCCCCCGATGAGCGTTTCTACGTCCGCGGTTTCATCCAGAATGCGTTCGATACGCTTGGCGTCACCGGCCGGTACCGCACGGATCAGAGCTCGGGTCTGTTCACCAACGAATTCTACACCGAACCGCGCCGTTACGGTGCGGCTGTCGGCTTCAAGTTCTAGTCTTTGGGTCATATCGAAAGCAGACGGGCGGAGGTTTGGCCTCCGCCCTTTTCTTTTGTTCATATCAGGTGCAAGCGCGCCCGCTATACGCTATCCGGGGCACACGCTTGCCATCAGGACGATATGACGGACGTACATTTATGAAGTTATTTCTCGCTCTCTTCGCGCTCATCATTTCTGGCGGCGCGTCCGCCCAGGACATGGCAGCGATCGCGCCTGCGCCCGCCGCGGCATCTGACGCTGAGAATATTTTGAATCTCGATCTCTCCACCGGGGGCCGCGTCGTGATCCGCATGCGCCCCGACCTTGCCCCAAACCATGTGGAACGTTTTCGCACCCTGGCCAGGCAGGGCTTTTATGACGGCGTCATATTCCACCGTGTCATTCCCGGTTTCATGGCGCAAACCGGCGATCCGACAGGGACCGGCACAGGCGGCAGCGAGCTTCCGGATCTTGAGGCGGAGTTCACGCGGACGCCGCATTTGCGCGGGACCGTCTCGGCGGCGCGTGCGCAGGATGAGAATTCCGCCAACAGCCAGTTCTTTATCGTGTTCATGCCCCGCGCACCGCTGGATGAAAATTACACCATATTCGGCCGCGTGATTAGCGGCATGCAATATGTCGACAGCATCGCTGTCGGCGAACCGCCGGCCAATCCCAGCCGGATCGTTCGCGCGAGCATCGGCAATGACGTCCCCGCCGCCGATGTGGTCGCGGATGCGGACCCGCTTGCCGACCTGAAGTCACAGCTGCCGCCAGGTGCCGCCGATGTGCCGGAGGCGCAGAATCGTCTTGGCGAAGACGGTGCGGAACAGGTCGCGGAGGAGTTGGCCGGCGAAGAGCCCGCATTTGATGTGGATACGGATATACTCGTCGACACGCCACAGCGCTAGGAACGGCTCGCCCGATGCGCGTCGACGATTTCGATTTCGACCTTCCCGAAGAGCGTATCGCCCTGCGCCCCGTGGTTCCGCGCGACGCCGCGAAGATGCTTGTCGTCCGGCCGGACGCGTTTGAGGATCGCGGCGTGCGGGACCTGCCCGCGTGCCTCGCGCCGGGCGACACGCTCGTCTTCAACGACACCCGCGTCATCCCGGCGCAGTTGGCGGGACGGCGCGGCGAGGCGGGAATTGGCGTTACGCTGCATAAGCGGGAGGCTCAGGACGAGTGGCTTGCCTTTGTCCGCAACGCCCGGCGCCTGCGTATCGGCGATAGGGTTGTGTTCTCGGCAACGCTGTGCGCAGATGTGCTCGCAAAATCAGAGGGCGGCGAAGTCCACTTCCGGTTCCTATCGGATGGTCCTGTGGAGGCAGAGATCGCCGCGGCGGGTACGATGCCACTGCCCCCCTATATCGCATCGAAGCGTCCGACCGACGCGCGCGACGCGGACGATTATCAGACCATGTTCGCGCGGCGTGACGGCGCGGTGGCAGCGCCGACGGCCTCCCTTCATTTCACCGATACCCTGATGGCGGATCTGAAGGCGCGCGGCGTTCATGTTGAGACCCTGACGCTTCATGTGGGTGCGGGCACATTTCTGCCTGTAAAGGTCGATGATACCGAAGATCATAAAATGCACAGCGAGTGGGGTGAACTCAGCGCCGCGGCGGCGGCCCGCCTCAACGAGCGCCGCGCCAGGGGCGGCCGCATCATCCCGGCCGGCACGACCAGCCTGCGTGTTCTCGAAAGCGCCGCGCGGGAGGACGGCACGCTGGCGGCCTTTTGCGGGGATACCGACATTTTTATCACGCCGGGATACCGTTTCCGTACTATTGATGGTCTGCTGACAAATTTTCACCTTCCCCGCTCGACACTCTTTATGTTGGTCAGCGCGCTTATGGGAAAAACGCGGATGCATGCGGCCTATGCCTATGCGATACGTAACAAATATCGCTTCTATAGCTATGGTGACGCAAGCTTATTGCTTCCGAATTGACTTTTTCGCGAGATTCGGCATGCTGTGTTGACCAGCTAACACAGAACGAGAGCGCGGAGTCATGCAGATTACCACCATCTTGGCTCCTTTGTCCGCCCTACTGATTCTGGCGGCATGCGATGCGGGATCGCCCAAAGCCTCTGCATCAGCAGCTGAAGAAAATGCCGATATCAGGTCACCAATGACCACGCGTATATCCCTCGATTTTCCGGGTTTCGACATGTCGATGGAGCTTCCCGGCGATCAGAAACCGATGGGCGATGTCGCGATCAACGGAGTCGCCTTTTATCCAGGGTCCATCATCAACTCGATGGCCGTCGAAGCCATGGGCGGCGTCGATGGCAATGGTCTCGTCACCATCGATTTTTCCGCACCGGCCGCTGTCGAGCGGGTCCGGCGACATTTCATCAGCGGCCTCGCCGATACTGAAGTTGTCCTTACCACCAGCGAACCGCGCGTGATCGAGGGGCTGGCGCGCGGCGGCGAACGCTTTCGCATCGAACTCGACATTGCGCCAGAGGCGACCGCGAGCGGACGCGTCACCATTCAAAAGGCGCTGACGAGCGCCCTCCCTGCGACCAGTCTTCCTACGACCAGCCTTCCTCCGGCCAGCTTTCCCGCGGTCGGCCTTCCCGCAGTCGAATAGCGTGCAGCCACGCCCGCAAGGCACCGCCTTGCGAAACCAGGCCTCCTGCGGCAGGGGCCAGCGGCATGACCTCACGTTTCGATTTTCGCATTTCCGCCACTGATGGCCGCGCCCGCACCGGCACCATTTCCATGCGCCGCGGCCAGATCCGGACCCCTGCGTTCATGCCGGTTGGCACCGCGGCGACGGTAAAGGCGATGAAGCCGGAAACCGTCCGCCAGCTTGGCGCCGACATCATTCTTGGGAACACCTATCATCTGATGCTCCGCCCCGGCGACGAGCGCCTCGCACGGCTTGGCGGATTGCATGATTTCATGCGCTGGGACAGGCCCATCCTGACCGACTCCGGCGGCTTTCAGGTCATGAGCCTTTCCGAGCTTACCACGACGAGCGAGGACGGCGTCGCCTTCAAATCCCACCTCGACGGGTCACGTCACATGCTGTCGCCCGAACGCTCTATGGAGATCCAGCGCAATCTCGGCAGCGATATCGTCATGGCGTTTGACGAATGCACCAGCTGGCCCGTCGAAAAGGACGTCGCCGCGGCGTCCATGAACCGCTCCATGCGCTGGGCCGGGCGCAGCCGCGAGGGTTTCGACAGCGGCATGGAACATGCCAGCGGCGCGGCGCTCTTCGGAATTCAGCAGGGATCCATGTGGCCCGATCTCCGCCGTGAAAGCTCCGACGCGCTGCAGGCGGTCGGTTTCGATGGCTATGCCATTGGCGGTCTCGCCGTGGGCGAGGGCCAGGACCGGATGTTCGAGGTTCTGGACTATGCCCCCGGCCTTCTCCCCGCCGACAAGCCGCGCTACCTGATGGGCGTCGGCAAGCCCGATGATATTGTCGGCGCGGTGATGCGCGGCGTCGACATGTTCGACTGCGTGCTCCCCACACGCAGCGGCCGCACCGGACAGGCATTCACCCATGACGGCCCCATCAACATCCGCAACGCGAAATTCAGCGAAGACAAAACCCCGCTCGATTCGGACTGCGGCTGCGCCGTCTGCGCCGAATTCAGCCGCGCCTACCTCCACCACCTGATCCGCTCCGGAGAGATTCTCGGCGCCATGCTGATGACAGAACATAATCTCTCTTTCTATCAACAGCTTATGTCAAAACTGCGCACGGCCATCGCGGAAAGTCGGCTCAATGCATTTTCCAGCGCATTCATTGATCGTTACAGGCGTCACTGAGACCTGCTGCGTGGCAATGGTCTTTGCGGCTAAATCACTTTGATTAAGCAAGGATATTGTGAATGCTCCGAATTTTCATTCTCTTGCTGGCAATGGCGACAGGCAGTGCCGGGGCTTCGGAATCCTTAGAATTCGGGCCGGAGCCAAAATGGATTGCAACTGTCGAAGCGCCGACGGAGGCGACCGCCGCTACCAAAGGACAGGCGCTCGCCATTCGGCTGCTGGATAACCAACATCATTTTCGCGAAGATGGCGCGCTCGAAACCTTTCAGCACGTCGTTCTTCAAGTGAACGACGCCGCCGCGCTGCAGGCTGCGGGCACGGTCTCCGTCACGTGGCAGCCCGTTACACAGCGTGCGACGGTACATAAGGTCAACGTGTACCGGGACGGCAACGTTATCGACGTTCTGGCGGGCGAGGCAAAATTTGAAACGCTGCAACGCGAAATACGCCTCGAACAGGGGTTCATCAGCGGCGACCTGACAGCAGTGCTCATGATTCCCGCTTTGCGCGTAGGCGACCGTATTGAGGTTCTGAGCAGCGTCATTCATCGCGACCCGGCCTTGAACGCACACATGGAATTGCTTCCCGTGGTGCCTGTCGGCATGCTTGCCGACCGCATCCATATTCTGCTGTCATGGCCGCAGGGGCGTGACCGCAACCTCGCCATGGGTGCGGAATGGCGGACGGCGAAGCGCACGCGGATTGGCGACAGGGAAAGGTTAACCCTCGACATCGAGAGCGCGAATCTGCCCACGCTGCCCTTCGATGCGCCGGCGCGCTATCAACGCGAATTCGCAGTCGCAATTTCCGATCATCAGGGCTGGCACGCACTGTCCCGCATGTTTGCGCAAAGCTATGATGCGGCGGCCACCATTGATGCCGGTACCCCCTTAAATGACATCGCAGCCGGCATTGAAGCTGAACATCGCAGCGACACGGCCCGTGCCGAAGCCGCCCTTCGACTGGTCCAGGGCGACGTTCGCTACCTCTTTCGAAACTATGACCTGGGTGGATTTACACCGCGCACGGCTGAGCAAGTGTGGGAAGACCGTCAGGGCGACTGCAAGGGAAAATCGGTATTGCTCGTCGCGCTGCTGCGCCGCTTCGGCATCGAAGCCGATCCCGTCATGGTGCGGGCGATCGGGAGCGGCCTGACCGACATTGACGTCCCTGCCGCGTTCTGGTTCGATCATGTCATCGTCAGGGCGCGGATCGGCGATGAAACCTACTGGCTGGACGGGACTCGCATGGGCGATGACCTCGCTTCAGGATTGACGCCGCCGCCCTATCGCCATGTTCTGCCGATAACGACAGCTGGTAGCGAGCTTGTGACACTGCCTCAAGCGGCAACCGCCAAGCCGGCTGTGCTTACCACGATCGACGTTGATATGAGTGCGGGCCTGGAGACCGACGCGGCGGTATCCGGCTCGATCGTCTACAGGGACGATCGAGCCCGTGGCCTTGACCTTGTCCTGCTGCAGGCAGGGGATGCCCGGCGGGAAGAAGTGCTCATGCAGTTCGCAGCATCGCAATTCAACTGGATCGATATCGACAGCGCGACGATCCTCGCAAACGAAGCCGAAGGCACGAGCGGCGTGACGTTCACGGGAACGGTTGAGATCGACTGGAACCTGAAAGGACAGACGGGCTATTACAATGTGCCTTACTCCCGGCTCGGGCGGGACTTGGTGAAAAAGCGCCAGATCACTGGCCCTTATGCCGATATCCCCACGCAGGTTGAGGCGGAGCATGTTGCCAGCAAGGTAACGCTGCATCTGCCGCCCGGTGAAGGCATATTCTCTCTTGATGGTGAGGTGAACATTGACCGAAACATCGGCCCGGCACGCTATCGGCGTCATGCTGAGCTGAATGGCAATGTTTTGACCTTGTCGCGATCGACGCAAATCGCACCCGCAGAACTCACACTTGCCGAAGCCAAAGCCGCCGACAAGGAAAGCGACGATTTATGGGCCGAGAGACTTCGCGTGCGGGTCGCGGGCCGTGCCATCCCCGTCATGGCGGGTAATGAGAATACGGGACCGGATCACGACATAAAAACCGCTCTGCTCGCTGATAAACAGATTGATTGGAATGGACCGTATAGCTACCTGATTCAGCCTGAAGAGGCCGAAGATGTACTCCGCAAATTAGACGCGTTGGATGATGCTGCGGCTGAGACGGAGCCAGCGCTGTCAATGCGCGTTACATCGCTCTCGATACTCGGTCGCCAGGGCGATGCGGATGCTGCAAATGAACGTCTGCTGGCAGACTTTCCGCAATCGCGAAACGGGCTGCAATATCGTTTTGACCGTCTTTTCAGCGAGGCACGCTATCAGGATGCCGAGATCGTTGCAGACCGCATCATCCTCGCGCATCCAGAGAGTGAGGCGGTCTACGCCAATCGAGCTGAAGTCCGTGCCGCGCAGCAAAATTACGTCGGCGCGGCGAGCGATGTCGCCATCCACCTTCGGCGACAGCCTGACGATGTAAACGCTTACATATTCCAAGCCGACATATTGTCTCGTCTCGACCGCGTAGATGATGCGCTGGCAAGTGTCGACGCATGGCTGGCAAGTGATCCTTCAAATAATCACGCGCTCGCACTGAAGGCCAACCTCCTGGTCCACCTGGATGGAAAAGACGAAGCACGATCGCTGGCACGTCAAATCATAGGTGATGAGCTGGGCAATGGTGCCCTTCTGATCTTGAACTACAAACTTTGGGAGACGCCAAAGGAGCGTCGCGATGCGTTTTTCACGCTGGTTCAATCCGCTCCCCGAAGAGTTTTCGAGATCATGGAGGAATTCGACGCGATCCTCGCCGATCCCGACGTGCGTAACACTTACTTCCGCCACATTGCGGAGCAGGAGCAAAGGGTTGCAGGATCACCCGACGACGAGGACGAAACTGATCATATGTGGACTTATCCCTTTCTGCGCGCCATAGCTGGGGACCGTTCCGCCGCCGACGCGATGCTCGCGAACGCAACCGACGCGCAGCGCGCAGAGATAGCAACATATTGGAACAATATATGCTGGAACCGCGCCACTGCAGGTACGCGCTTGCAAGAGGCGCGCATTGACTGTCAGCGGGCGCTCTCCATAAATCGGGATCCAGCATATCTGGACAGTCTTGCGCTCGTCGAACTCAGTAGCGACAAACCTGCCGCTGCGCTGTCGCTTTACGAAGAAGCGCTTGCAGAAACCGAATTTGCATACGCGCGCTTCGGGCGCGGTTTGGCGCTATTCGCCTTGGGCCGCGAGGCAGAGGCGATTGTGGATATCGCCAAGGCGAAAGCGGAAGCGCCGACGATCGCAGAGAATTATCGGAAATATGCCGTCGTACTACCGGCGTTCATAGATGATGCCGAACAGGAAACAAAATAGCGATATGTCGCTCGTCGAGATCGAAAAGCATGAGACCGGTCGCGCGGACAGCGCACGGGGAGCGGGCAAGGGCGCAGGGGTGGCACCTGCTGCCCGCCCGGGTTTCCCGCTACCGGCGGATTTCCCGATTTTCGTTCTGGCTATTTCCGCTCGGTCGGAACGCGCACGCGAATTGTCTTGCCGCTCATGCCGGGGAAGTCCGTGAACATCGCCGTCACCAGGTTCGGCACCAGCTCGGGCAGATTGTCGCCGCGTGAATTCGCCTCGGCGCGCCCTTCGAACACCGGCTCGCCGCCCGGGCGGGTGATGTTCATGTCCAGAAACGAACTATATACGGTATAGCTGTAAACTTCGTCGTTGAAGCCGCCAAAGCCGCCATGGAAGAACGGGTCGTAAAAGATCGGGCGGCGATAATAGCCGCGGCCATAATAATAGGGGTTCCCCCAACCATAAAACCCGCCGAACCGTGTGCCTGGACGGCTGGCAATCTTCTCGCGGCCATCATTCACACCATAGTCGAGCGACACGATCATGGTCGCATCATCAGGGTTCGATACCTCGGTATAGCCCTGCGCATTCATTTGCGCCGCGACGTAGCGCGCGTAATTCTGAAACTCGAGGCTGTTGGTTTCCTCATCGCCCATGGCGACAATGGTGTAGCTTTCACCGGTTGGCGCGGGCAGGCGCTGGAACCGGCTGACATCGGCGGAGAATGACGATGCACAGGCGGACGTCAGCAGCAAGGCTCCTGCAAGAACGGCGGTCTTCATAAATTTCATAACGCAATTTCCTCTGCGGACATGATATCATACGTGCCCTAAGCGTCCATAGTTTTACCGGAATTGCGCTGAACGGTCGCTGAATAAGCACGATTCGTCGCCGCCAGTCTCGCCGCCGCTAGCCCTTCAGAAATCCGACCGCGCGTTTGGCTTCCTGCAGGATCGGCTCGGCGATGGCGTTCGCCTGCTGCGCGCCGCGATGCAATATGCCATCCAGCGTCTTCTTGTCGCCTTTCAGCTCGCGGAACCGCTCGGCGATCGGGGCCAGCTTCTCCACCGCCAGCTCGCCAAGCGCTGGCTTGAAGACTCCGAATCCCTGCCCGCCAAATTCGCGCAGTACATCCGCCGCCGTCTGCCCGCTCAAAGCGGCATGGATATTGACCAGGTTCGCCGCCTCCGGACGCGCCGCAAGGCCCGCGACCTCCGACGGCAGCGCATCCGCATCCGTTTTCGCCTTTTTGAACTTGCGCATGATGGTGTCGCCATCGTCCAGCATGTTGATGCGCGACATCTCGCTCGGATCGGATTTCGACATCTTCGCCGTCCCGTCGCGCAAGGACATCACCCGCGTCGCCGCCCCCTGGATGAAGGGTTCGGGAATGGGGAAAAGGTCGACGCCGAAGTCGCGGTTGAACTTCTCGGCAATGTCGCGCGCCAGCTCCAGATGCTGCTTCTGGTCTTCGCCGACGGGAACGTGCGTCGCCTTATAGCCCAGGATGTCCGCCGCCATCAGCACCGGATAGACATAGAGGCCGGCGGACGCGCCCTCTTTGTCAGCGCCGGACTTGTCCTTGAACTGCGTCATCCGGTCGAGCCAGCCGATCCGTGCCACACAGTCCAATATCCACGTCAACTGCCCGTGCATCGGTACCGCGCTCTGGTGGAACAGGATCGCCTTGTCGGGATCGACGCCCGACGCAATCAGCCCCGCCGTCAGCTCCCGCGTCGCCCGCGCGAGCGACTTTGGATCATGCTTCATGGTGATCGCATGCATATCGACGATGCAGAAAATGCACTCATGCGTTTCCTGCATCTTCACCCAGTTCATGATCGCACCCAGATAATTGCCAAGGTGCAGATCGCCCGTGGGCTGGATACCGGAAAATACGCGGGGGTGCGGAGTGTCAGTCATGCGCTGTCGTCTCATTCAATGGGATTCTCAGGTCAACCCGGAACAGGTTAGGCGGCAGGCCGCTTGAATTTCGCCAACTGCGCCTTGTCGAAGCCGCCAATGACGAACAGCGTCCCAAAATAGAGGGCCATGCCGCCGCCGACCAGTGCCGCGATGCTCCACATGCGCGTCAGGATACCGGCTGCGAAATTGCCGTCCAGCAGGCCGCGCAGCCACCACAGCAATGCCCCCATCAGGGCCGCGGCGGCGATCTGCTTCACTACGCGTCCCGCCACCACTGTCGGCAGGCGGAAACGGTCGCTGCGGTGCAGGCCGATGTACAGCAGCACGCAGTTCAGCCACGCCGCACTCGCAGCGGCCGCCGGCAGGGCCACGACCTCCAGGCGCTCGATCAGCAAAAGGATCAGGACAATGTTCGCCACCAGCGCCGCCAGCGCCGTATAAACCGGCGTCTTGGTATCGTCGCGCGCATAATAGCCGGGCGTGAACACCTTGATCAGCACATAGGCGGGCAGACCGGCGGACAGCGCCGCCATGACACTGGCGGTCATCGCCGCGTCCTCGGCCGTGAACCGCCCGCCCATGAAGATCCCAGCCACCAGCGGCTCGGCGCAGATGAACAGCGCCACCGCCGCCGGAATGGTCAGCAGCATGGAAAGTTCCAGCGCGGTCCCCATCAGCCGCTTTGCCCCCTCCTGATCATCGCGCCCGATGAGGCGGCTGAGCGCAGGCAGGATCGCCGTGCCAAGGGCGATACCGATCACCCCAAGAGGCAGCTGGTTCAGACGGTCGGCATAGTTCAGGAAGCTCATCGCGCCCTCTTCCAGCCGGGTGGCAAAGAAAATGTCGACGAACTGGCTGATCTGGTAAATCCCCGCGCCAAAGGTCGCCGGCAGGATAATCGTCAGCAGGCGCTTCACCTGCGGTGTCAGGCGCGGCCGCGACACGCGCAGGTCGATCCCCGCGCGGTGCACCGCCCATAACAGCCACAGGAACTGCAGCACGCCCGCAATACTAACCGCCACCGCCAGCGCGCGCGCCGTCACGAATTCGGGATCAGGTTCGGTCGATCCGAAAATCAGCACGGCCGTGATCAGGCAGATGTTGAGGAGGATCGGCGCCGCCGCCGCCGCGGCGAACTTCGACAGGCTGTTCAATATGCCCGCCAGCAGGCTGACCAGACTGATCAGCAGCAGGTAAACGAACGTGATTCGTGTCAGATCGACGGTCAGGCCGAATTTGCCCGGCACGTCCTGATATTCATTGGCCATCGCGTAGACGATCCACGGCATGAAAATTTCCGCCAGTGCCGTGAAGACAAACAGGATCGGCAGAAACACCGACAGGACCTGTCTACTAAATGTCAGCGCGGCCTCGCGCCCGCCTTCGCCGTGATAGGCTTTTGAAAACATCGGCACAAAAGCTGCGCTGAACGCACCTTCAGCAAATAGCCGCCGGAAAATATTCGGCAGCTTGAACGCCACGAAGAAGGCATCCGCGCCGGTGCCCGCGCCCAGCAGGCGCGACAGCAGCATGTCCCGGACAAAACCGAACACGCGGCTGACCATCGTCAGCCCGCCGATCGTCCCGACATTCTTGATCAGCGACATGGGCTAGCCTCCCCTCGGCCCGGGGACATCAGGAAAGCTGCCCATGTGCGGTCTGCCCTAGTTCGGCAAAATGATGTTTGGCGTGTCGCCGCCGCCATTTTCCACCGGATTTTCACTGGGACGCGCCTGCCCGGCCTGGGCCTGCTGCTGACGGGCCATGTAAAGCGCTGCAAAATCGATGGGATCGAGCATGAGCGGCGGGAAGCCGCCATCGCGAACGGCGTCGGCGAAGATACGGCGCGCGAAGGGGAAGATCAGGCGCGGCGCCTCCACGACCAGGAACAGATTCAGATGCTCTTCCGGAACATTCTGCAGGGCGAACAGGCCGCCATAGGACAGTTCGACAATGAACGCCGTGTCATTGCCGTCATTGATCGACGCCTTGCCGGACAGGTTCAGAACGACCTCATAGACGTTCGCCTGATCCTGCTTCTTGACCTCGACATTCACCTGCAGGTCGATCTGCGGCTGCGGCTGGCCGGATTGCAGGCTCATCGGTGCCCTTGGATTTTCAAAGCTCAGGTCTTTTGTGTATTGCGCCAGGATATTGATCGCGATCGGAGCCTGCTGGCCTTCCGGTGCCGCGCCTTCGGGAGTTGCTTCGTCTGCCATGAGTTTCACCTGTTCTTGAGAAATATGAATTGATTTGCCGCGCGCGCTAGCAGGGGAGCCCCCTATCGCGCAAGGATAGGTCGCAGATAGGTCGCACGTCCTCTGCACTTGTGCAGGCCGTACGCTCCCTTATGTTGGCGCTTTGGCGGCAGTTGCGAGTCCGCCGGCACAGACAATGCCATCAGGAGGCAGAATTGTTCGAGATCGTCGTATTGGCCTTACTTGCCGGGTTTATTGCCCTCCGGCTGATCAGCGTGCTTGGCCGCCACGATGAATCCGCTGAAACGCCCCAGCCGATGATGCGCACGAAGGAAGCGCCGCGCGCAGGCGGTAACGTCATTGCCATGCCCGCGGCGGAGCGTCCGCCACTCACAATTCCCGACGGTGTCAACGATACCGCGCGCGGCGGCCTGGAGGCCATTGCGGGGGAAGACGCGTATTTCGACCCCACCGCTTTTGTCGAAGGCGCCACCGCTGCGTACCGTATGGTTCTGGAATCGTTCTGGAACGGCGACAAGGACGAGCTGAAGGATCTGGTTTCAGACGATATATATGATGATTTCGCCGCCGCGATCGATGCCCGCGCCGACGATGATAATCAGTATGAGAATCGTCTGGTCGATATCGAGAATGCGGAAATCCTGAGTGCGGGGCTGCGCGGCCAAATGGCGGAAATCACCGTCCGTTTCGACAGCGACCTGATTTCCGTTACCCGCGACGCCGACGGCAACGTCATTGCCGGTTCCGACAGCGACGCCACGCAGGCGCACGACATCTGGACGTTCAGCCGCCACCTCAGCTCCGACGATCCGGCCTGGCTGCTGATCGAGACCGACGGCGCGGAATAAGGCTCCCGCGTGAACGCGATAATCCGTTACAGCCTAACATTCTGAAGCATCGCCATCCGCTTCACATGCGGCTAAACTCCGCATCATGACCGAACTTGTGATCGCGATGGCGCTTTTTGTTGGCAGCCATTTTCTGATGAGCCATCCCTTGCGTGCCCCGATGGTCGGCGCGCTTGGCGAAAAAGGCTTTCTCGGCGTGTATTCGCTCGTTTCGCTGGCCCTCCTGATTTGGGCGGCATTGGCCTATGGCGGCGCGCCTGACCAGCAGCTTTGGTTTGTCTATTTCTGGGTGGTTATTGCGGGCCACGTGCTGATGCTGCTCGCGTCGATCCTGTATGTCGGCAGTGTTCTAAAACCCAATCCCGCGCTTGTCGGTGCGCAGGGCAGTCTGGCGAAGATCTCCGAACCCCAGGGGGCGATGCGGATCACGCGCCACCCGATGATGTGGAGCTTCGCGCTCTGGGCCATTGCGCATATCGCCATGAATGGCACATTTTCGACATTGGTCTTCGCAGGCGGCATCGGCTTTCTCGCGCTTGCCGGTGCCCGCGCGCAGGATGCGAAAAAGGCAAGGCTGATCGGCGCGGCATGGACCGCCTATGCCGCGAAAACAAGCTTCTGGCCGCGCCTCCGCTGGCCTGGCCTGACACCGGTCATCGCGGGCACTGTCCTTTACGCCGTCCTCGTCGCCGCGCATCCATATGTGTTTGGTGTGACGACCAGATTATGGGAGTTCATTCTGTGAAGCCTTCAGCGGACACATTATCCGGTCAGACCGTCTGGATCACCGGCGCCAGCTCCGGGATCGGCCGTGCGCTCGCCATCGCCATGTCCGCCGCGGGCGCGAACATCATCCTGTCCGGCCGCCGCGCAGAGGCCCTGAATGCCGCCGCCGCCGACTGTGCAGGCGAAACCCTCATCCTCCCCTTCGAGGCCACCGACTATGACGCCCTGCCCGGCATCGTCGCAGAGGCATCCACCTGGCAGGGCACGCCCGACATCCTCGTCAACAATGCCGGCATTTCCCAGCGCGCGCTTGGCGTGGACACCGACTTCGACGTCTACCGCCGCCTCATGGAGGTCGATTTCTTCGCGCCGCTGCGCCTGACGCAGCTATTGCTGCCCGCCATGCTCGAACGCGGATCCGGCACACTGATACAGGTCGCCAGCCTTGCCGGGAAAATCGGCGTCCCGATGCGCACGGGCTATTGCGCCGCTAAACACGCCCTGATGGGCTATTCCGACGCCCTGCGTGCGGAGAATGCGCGCCACGGCCTGAACGTGCTCAGTGTCACGCCTGGCTTCGTCCAGACCGACATCGCCGCCAACGCCGTTGACGGCAAAGGCAATCGCTACGGCCCGAACGACGATCCCGTCAACCACGGCATCACTGCGGAAATGGCCGCGGATCAGATCATCGCGGCGCTGAACGCCGGCAAGCGCGAGATTACCGTCGGCACCGCTCAGGAGCGCGCCAACGCGGTCATGGCCCGGCTCCTCCCCGGGATGACGATGGACAGAATGGCCGAACGCACAGGCGCCTAATCATGAGGCGGCGTGATGTGCTCGTCGCCAACGCCGTCCCCGTAAATCTCGCCCGATTTCACCTTCGCCAGAAACCCGTTCACTTCCCGCCTGAGGATCGGCGACAGAAAGATGAGGCCAATCACATTCGGCAGCACCATCAGGAAGAACAGCGCGTCGATCAGATTCACAACGGCCGCGGCGCCCAGGATCGATCCCATCGGCGTCAGCGCACAGTACAGAATTTTCGCGAACAGATCCCGGCGCTTCCCGTGCCCGAACAGATATCCAAACGCGGTCGCGAAATAATATCCCCAGGCGATTAGCGTTGAATAGGCGAATAACAGCACCGCGATCAGCAGCACATAGGGAAACCAGCTGACCACGCTTGCAAAGGCCGCGCTCGTCATTGCGATATCCTGAAAGCCCTGCTGATGCACGCCCGTCACGACGATCATCAGCGCGGTCGCCATGCAGACGATCATCGTGTCGAACATCGGCTCCAGCAGTGCCACCATCCCTTCGGATGCCGGGTGGTGCGTACGGGCGGCGCTGTGCGCGATAACGGCAGTGCCGACACCGGCCTCTGACGAGAACACCGCGCGCTGCATGCCGACGACGAAGACGCCGACAACGCCGCCAACGGCCGCATCCGCGGAAAAGGCACCGCTGAAAATGCTCGCCAGGGCCGCCGGAATGGCTCCCGCATTGACCATCAGCACCATTAGCACGCCGCCAAGATAGATGGCGCACATCACCGGCACCACACGCCCCGTCACACGCGCGATCGACTTGACGCCGCCGACGATGACGACACCGATCATCACCGCCAGGATGATGCCGTAGATCAGACCGCCTGTAGGGCCGGCCTCAAACCCGCCGACATCCGCCAGGGCAGCAAAGCTTTGATTCGCCTGAATAAGGGGAATCGCACCGCCCAGCGCAAACAGCGAATAGAGAACGCCAAGAAACTTGCCTGAACGCGGCAGACCGATTGAGGCGAGTCCGTTCTTCACGACGTACATCGGCCCGCCGCGGACTTCGCCGTCCGCCGCGAACTCGCGATATTTCAGGCCAAGCGTCACCTCCGCGCATTTCAGCGCCATGGCGAAAAAGCCGATGATGAACATCCATAGCACCGCGCCGGGGCCGCCAAGGCCGATGGCGATCGCAACGCCCGCGATATTGCCCAGCCCCACCGTGCCCGAAAGCGCCGTCGACAGCGCCTGAAACTGACTGACGGAGCCCGGTGCCTCGGGGTCGTCATATTTACCCTTCAGAACGCGTATCCCGATCCCGATCCCGCGCACCTGCGGCACGCCGAGCCACGCCGTGAAAAACAGCATGGCCCCCGCCAGAAACAGCACCACCACGCCGATATCGACCCCGAACATATTGACCGTCTGGAATACGCGGTCATTCAGCGTCCCCACGGCTTCCGTCAGCACTTCAAGCACAGCCGCCCTCCCCAATTTTTTATTATGTAACCTGCACTTAGATCGCTCGCGTCGCGTTGGCCAGCCACGCCTGATCTTCGGCATTTTTCAGCTCCGGCGTAATCTTGGCGCGCACATCGTCATGATAGCCGTTCAGCCAGTCGCGTTCTTCGCTGGTCAGCATTTCGGCCGCCACAAGATTGAGGTCGATGGGGGCAAATGTGATCGTCTCGAACCCCAGATACTCCCCCTCCGCGCCGTCGATTTCGCGGGGCTCGACGATCACCAGATTCTCGATCCGGATGCCATATTCGCCCTCTTTGTAATAGCCCGGCTCGTTCGACAGGATCATGCCCGCCCGCAGCGGTTCGTCCGCGCCCGCACCGGGGTAATTCGCCGCGCTGATCCGCTGCGGCCCCTCGTGCACGGCAAGGAAACTGCCGACGCCGTGTCCGGTGCCGTGGCCGTAATCGACGCCGCCGCGCCACAAATGCATGCGCGCCAGCGAATCAAGCTGCGTCCCGCGCGTTCCCTTGGGAAATGTCTGCGTCGCCAGGGCGATATGGCCCTTTAGCACCCGCGTGAAGCGCTCCTTCATCTCGTCCGTCGGCGTGCCGACCACCACGGTGCGGGTCACATCCGTCGTGCCGTCGGTATATTGCCCGCCGGAATCGCACAGGAAGATGCTGTTCAGCGCGATCTTCCGGTTCGATTCCTCCGACACACGGTAATGCGGCAGCGCTGCGTTCGGACCCGCCGCGCTGATCGTATCGAAGCTCAGGTCGCGCAGCAGGTTTGATTCCCGGCGAATATCATGAAGTTTCGCCGCCGCGCCCAATTCATCCAGCTCACCGCCCGGCGCGGTCTCCTCGATCCATTTCAAAAAGCGCGTGACCGCGCCGCCATCGCGGATATGCGCCGCCCGGCTACCTTCCAGCTCGGTGTCGTTCTTCACGGCCTTTGGCAGCAGCGCCGGGTCGCGCCGCTCGATGATCTTCGCGCCCGCCGCCGCCAGCAGTTGGAAAATCGCCGCCACGCAGCTGCTCGGGTCCAGCGCGACGGTCAGCCCGTCCTTGCCCATCTGCTCCAGCGCGGCGGCAAAGCCATCGCGCGGCGCGACATCGACATCGGCGCCCATATGCGCCCGCACCTCCGGCGTGACCTTCCCCGGCTCCACGAACAGCGTCGCCGTGCCGTCGCTCCGCACCACGGCGAAGGCGAGCGCCACCGGCGTATGCGACACGTCGCTCCCCCGGATGTTGAGCGTCCACGCCACCGAATCGAGCGCCGCGATCACCACCGCGTCGGCCGTTTCGCTCTTCAGCCAGTCGGCGATCTGCGCGCGTTTTTCCGCCCCGCTTTGTCCGGCAAATTCATCTTCATGCACGCTAAGCGGCGCAGCGGACGGCGCGGGCTGGTCCGGCCAGATCGCATCGATTGGGTTGCCGTCTGCCGGCGTCAGGGAAATCCCCTTCGCTTTCAGCCGCGTTTCCGTCGCCCGCGCCCATGTTTTCGTAGCCAGCCATGCATCATAGCCGATGCGCATGCCCTTCGACGCTTCGGCCTCCAGCCAGTCGGCGGGCTGCACGGCGGGTACATCCTGATAGCTGTACAGCGCGCCATCGACCTGATCGCGGACCTGCACCTTGTACCTGCCATCGGTGAAGATGGCGGCCATCCCGGGCAGGACCGCTGCCGTCCCCGCCGATCCCTGGAACCCCGTCAGCCATTGCAGGCGCAGCGCATAGTCGCCGACATATTCGGACATATGCTCGTCGGTCAGGGGAATGACGAAGCCGTCAAGCTGGCGGTTTGAAAGTTCGGTGCGAAGTGCCTCTAGGCGGCTGGAATAGATGCTCATACCGGGCCTTATCGCGCGCTTCGCCGCATCGCGCCAGCATGAAGGTGTTCAGCGCGCCCGTGCCCGCTCGTAGGAGCCGAGAATTCGAACCCATTTCGAAAAATGCCGCAGCTCATCCAGCGCCAGCATGACAGCCTCATCGTCGTGCCGCCCCTCGATATCGGCGTAGAATTCCGCCGCGCGAAACTGCCCGCCGCGCATATAGCTTTCCAGTTTCGTCAGGTTCACGCCGTTCGTCGCAAAGCCGCCCAGCGCCTTGAACAGCGCCGCGGGTACGGAACGCACCTCGAAGGTCAGCGTGGTCATGACCTCCGCGCCGTCGGGCGGATTTACGGGGTCCTGGGCCAGAACGACGAAGCGCGTCGTGTTGTGCGCTTCATCCTCGATACCCGTCGCCACCGCCTCCAGCCCGTAAAGCTCACCGGCCAGTGACGAGGCCACGGCGGCCTTCCTCTGGTCGTCCTGACCGGCCACCAGCGCCGCCGACGCCGCCGTGTCCACCTGCGGCCTGGGCTGGATGTCCCACTCGCCCAGCCTTTTGCGGCACTGACCCAGTGCCTGCGGGTGGCTGTGCGCCTCACTTATCGTTTCGCGCGCCGTCCCCGGCAGCGCCAGAAGGCAGTGCTGCACGCGCACGAAATGCTCATGCGTGATGTGCAGATTGCTTTCCGGCAGCAGAAAATGAATGTCCGCGACACGTCCATGCAGGGAATTTTCGATGGGGATCATCGCACGGGCGGCGCGGCCTTCGCGAACGGCGGCGATGGCATCGATGAAGGTGAAGCACGGTAATGGCAGCGCTTCTGGAAACAGTTCCCGCACGGCCTGATGCGAATAGGCACCCGGCGCGCCCTGAAAGGACACGGCCCGCGCCGGTTCGGCGGCGGCGGCACCCTCCATCTGGCGGACAAGTGTTTCTGCGGCGCGGGGATACGTCTCCATACGCGCCTTAACGCCGCGATAAAGCCGCGCCGTCAAGTCGCAGGTGCTTGGCAAGGCGCGCATCGGCTTATATGTGGGCCGCACGGCAACATGCAGCGACAGCGAACGGCAAGGGAATATCCGTGGACAGTTTCGAGTGGAACAAGATTTTCGGTTGGCTTCTCGCCGCCATGATTGCCGTGCTGGGTCTCGGCATTGTTACGGGCTACGCCTTCCCGAACGAGCGCCCCGAAACGATGGGCTATCTTGCCTGCGGTGAAGCGGGATGCGTCACCGAAGACGCGGGCGAAGAAGAGGCCGGCATGTCCATGGCCGACGAAATCGCCATCGCCATGCAGGACGCCGACATGTCGAAGGGCGCGAATGTCTTCAAGAAATGCGCGACCTGCCACACGATCAACCAGGGCGGTGAACATAAGCAGGGTCCGAACCTTTACGGCGTCATGGGCCGGGATATTGGCAGTGCGGCCGGCTTCGGCAGCTATTCCAGCGCACTTAAGGAAGAGACCGGTTCGTGGACATTCGAAAAGATGAACGAATATATCGCCAATCCGCGCAGCGCGATCCCGGGCAACGTGATGGCCTTCGCCGGTATTTCCAAGGCCGACGATCGCGCTGACCTGTTTGCCTATCTGAACGAGCAGGGCTCGAACCTGCCGCTCCCCGCAATGCCTGCGCCGGTGCTTGTCGATGAAGATCCGGACGGCACGGGCGCCGAGGCCGCGAAAGCGGACGATACGGTGGAAGCTGAGCTCGAGAACGCCCAGGCCGTTCCCAACAGCAATATCGGCGGACCGGCGGCACCGAATCAGGATGCGGACGAAAATCCGGCCCAGTAAATTTCAGGCGGAGATTCAGGGGCGCCGCAAATAGGTGCCCCGCCGCCACAGATATTCCAGCGGTCCCTGTCTGAAACGCCTTAGCCACAAAACGCTCAGCGTCAGCTGCACGGCGATGATCGCGGCCGCGGCCAGCCATAATTGCGCATGTGACAGCTTTGCGTGCAGGCCGAGGCCGAAACCCGGAAACAGCACCCACTGACAGATGATCGTCTGGCCGATATAATTGGTCAGCGCCATGCGCCCCGCCGGTACGAACACCGACAATATGCGCCGTGCACCGCCTGTTCCTTGAACCGGCTTACCATTGCCGTGCCAAAGCAATAGCAGCGCGCCCAGATGTCCGCACGTCATCGCCGACCGTCCGATCTGGTCGGTCACCGATAAAAGCTGGATCGGCGTGGTGAACCCGCCCGCATAAAGCTGACCCCATTCCGCCAAGCCGACCGGGATGCCGACCCCATAGCCCGCGATCATCATCCAGCGCCAGATGCCGCGATCCGCATCCGCGCCGAACAGGCCCCATTTCATCATGGCCGCCCCGATCAGCATGATCCCCAGCGCATCCAGCAGCCAGACACGCGAATAGCCAAGGTCATTCAGCTGATCCGCCACCTCGCTTTTATAGATCAGATTCGCCTCGATCCCCCCTGCCCGCGCGGTACGGCTCCGCTCGATCAGTTCAGGGTCCGGCCGCACCGACGCTTCCACCGTCCGCCAGGCCGACACGCGCGCATCCTCTTCTGGCACGCCCGCTGCAATCGCGGCCTCGGCAAAGGCCTGCTTGTTCGCAAGACCGACAAGATTTCCAAGCGTCAGGCCCGTCAGCAGGACGAGGCACGCAATCCCCAGCCCGGCCATGGGGCGCGCCTCCATGTCCCGCGCCAGCCACAGGACCAGCCCGCACAATCCATAAACCAGCAGGATATCGCCCGGCCACAGCAGCAGATAGCCATGCACCAGCCCCAGACCGATCAAAAGCAGCGTGCGCCGGTACCAGACCCACGCGCTCACCCGCCCGGCCATCAGCATGAAACCGGCCCCGAACAGCAGACAGAACAGCCCGCGCATCGCGCCTTCGACAAACACCATGCCGAACCACCAGACCGCCTGGTCCGCCAGGCCCCAGCCGGGGGCGAGTGCCGGGTTCCGCTCGATGCCCGGCACGCTGCCCATCGACCAGATGTTCATCAGCAATATACCGGCAACCGCCACCCCGCGCAGCATGTCGAGGCTGTCGATACGTCCCCGTCTGGCGGTGTCCTCCGCCAGTGCGGTCACACCGACGCGCCGTCCTCGATGCCATAGAAATCGGCAACGATCTTCCAGCCTTCCGCCGCTGTCTCGACATAGTGGAACAGGTCCAGATCGCCCGGCGACACCGTGCCTTCATCGACCAGCGCCTCGAAATCGATCACGCGCTCCCAGAATGCCCGGCCGTAAAGCAGCACCGGCATGCGTTTGATCTTGCCGGTCTGGATCAGGCACAGCGTCTCGAACAATTCGTCCAATGTTCCGAATCCGCCCGGAAACGCCGCCACGGCGCGGGCGCGAATCAGAAAGTGCATCTTCCGAATGGCGAAATAGTGAAACAGAAAGCTCAGTTCCGGCGTCACATACTGATTCGGCGCCTGCTCGAACGGCAGCACGATGTTCAGCGCGATGGACTCCTTGCCGACATCATGCGCACCGCGATTCGCAGCCTCCATGATCGACGGACCGCCGCCCGATACGATCACGAAATTACGCTTGCCGTCCTCGGTTTGCGGCAGCAGCGACACCGTCTGCGCCAGCTTGCGCGCTTCTTCGTAATATTTCGCTTTCTCGGCGAGCTTCTCGGCCTTGCGCCGTTCGACCGGCGTCTTGGCGTTCGCGATCATCGCCGCGGCGGCCGAAGCTTCGGGAATACGCGCGGAGCCATAAACGACGAACGTCGATTCGATGCCATGCTCCTGCTGCAACAGTTCCGGCTTCAGCAATTCCAGCTGTAGCCGGAATGCGCGCATGTCTTCCCGCTTCAGAAAATCCAGGTCCTGATATGCCAGGCGATAGGACGGGTGGTCGGTGGGGCCCTGCGCGGCCAGTTCGGCGTCTTCCGCATTGGAGGCAAAGCGGCGGGCGTGCACATCATCATGTTTTGTCATCAGCGCCGCTTAGGGCCTGTCCTCATGATTTGGAATGCTGCGCATGAAGGATAAGCGCCCTTTGGTAAGGGCAGCCCTTCACGGCATGCCCGCGCTAGCGGCAATAGGGTCCGCGCCCCATATCCATATGGAAATGATCCTCGTGGAACCGGTCCCCATCCGGGCCGATGACGATCTGGAAGCGCCTGCAGGCCGCGCCGTGCACGTCTTTCAGGAACCGCGCCGCATCGCCGCCGCCCGTCCAGCCGCCTTTCACCCGGATCGTGCGGCCATCGGCCAGCTCGAATCCCGCCACATCGACAGCATTGGCATAGGCATGTTCGGACAGGCGCGCGCCGGGTCGGCTATTGACGCTGCGGCAGGAATAGGTGCCATAGCTGATGATCCGGACGACATCGCTGCCAAGATGGCGCCGCGCCGCCCGCTGCAAATCCTCGTTGATCCAGCCGTGCAGCGCTTCGGCCACGGGACAGGACATGGCCGTAATCCCGCTGATCGGCACGCCGACCTGCAGCAGCTGCACACCGTTTGAAAACCCGCATCCCTCCGCCGTTCGCCGCGGCGGCAGTTTGCGGTATTCCAGGCCCCGCAGCCGGTCCAGCCGCGCATGGCACTGCTTCGCCGATTGCGGAATATCGGTGCGCGGCGCCTGCGCTGCGGAGGAAGACCTTACCGGCGCGTCACTGCGTCCACCGCCGCATGCCGCGAGGCACAGCACCGCGAAGATCACGAAAATCCGAACGATCAAGAAAAACTCCCATTCTCAATACGTCACCCCGGCGCAGGCCAAGGTCCATCTCTTCCGTCCAAACCTAGATGCGATCGCAGGAAATGGATACCGGTCTTCGCCGACATAACGTGTTTGCGTGGTTTAAAATGCAATATCCCCAAGTCCGATCATCCTGAGCGGATTAAGCGAGTGGCATAGACATCTGGGGCAGAAATACGCTGCCTCTTGCACCCCAGCCCTGTTATCGATAATCACTCGCAACAATGAAAGCCATCGTCAATCATCGAATTTTCTTCTGGACGCTGCTTGCCCTTCCGGCGGTCGCGGCGATCCTGTCGGGCAAGGATGCGGCGGACCAGTTGCACGGCACCGGCGAATGGTCGGCGCGCCTTCTGATTCTGGCGCTCGCCATCTCACCGCTTGTCCTCGTGGCACGCCGCGCCCGCTGGACGCTCTGGCTACAGCAGCGCCGCCGCTACATCGGCGTGGCCGCCTTCGCATACGCTGCCCTTCACACATTCTATTACGTCATGGATATGGAGACGCTGCCCGCGATCCTGTCGGAAATTACCATTATCTCCATATGGACTGGCTGGCTCGCCATCATCGCCATGCTGCTGATGGCGCTCACGTCGAACGATGCCTCGATGCGCTGGCTGCGGGCTGGCTGGAAGAAACTCCAGCGCCTCGCTTACCCTGCCGCGATCCTTACCCTTGCCCACTGGCTGCTCATTCATGATGGGGTCACCGCCGCGCTCATACATTTCGCGCCGCTCGCCCTGCTTGAAGCTTACCGAATCGCCCATCATCTCAACCGAAGGAAAACCCCCGCTCATGCGTAAGATCATCATGTCCGCCCTCGCGGCGGCAACCATCGCCGCCCCCGCAATGGCCACCGGCAAAGTGACCTGCGACGTTCCCGAATCGGAATGGCAGCCCCGCGAAGCGCTGGAGGCGCAGCTGACCGCCGAGGGCTGGACCGTTCGCAAGTCAAAAGTCGATGGCGGCTGCTACGAAGTCTATGCGAAAGACGAGGAAGGTCGGAAAATCGAAGCCTATTTCGACCCCGCCACCTTCGAAAAGCTCTACGTCGCGCAGCGCGGCAAGGTCCTGTTCGAGAAGAAATAACCGAACAGCCTCAGTCTGGCGGAAACGGCTTCGATCCCCCTCAACCGGGATCGGAGCCGTTTTTCTTTTGCCTAATGGCCTGCCTTGAAATGAACATTTGACATGCTGCGCCGCAGCAATAGGAACGGCGACGGGCCACGCGGTCCCAACGCCGCGCGAGCTCTCTGTAAGGAGAGAATATTGTGTCAAATGAAACTACGCCTACACCCGAATTGCGTCCTGAGCGTCCGTTCTTTTCATCCGGACCGACCTGCAAATTCCCGGGCTGGTCGCTGGACAGGCTGAAAACCAAGGCTCTTGGCCGGTCGCATCGTTCAGCCATCGGCAAAGGCCGCCTCAAATACGCCATCGACCTCAGCCGCGAAATCCTCGGCATCCCCGACGACTATCTGATCGGCATCATGCCGGGCTCCGATACCGGCGCGCTCGAATGCGCCATGTGGACGATGCTGGGCAAAGGCCCCGCAACGGTCGCGGCATGGGAAAGCTTCGGCAATGTCTGGATTCAGGATGCGGTCAAGCAGCTGAAGCTCGCCGACCTCACCGTCCTCGACGCCGATTATGGCCAGATCCCCGACCTCGCCTCGATCCCGCAGGACAATGATGTCGTCTTCACCTGGAACGGCACGACGTCCGGCGCGAAGATCGAGAATACCGACTGGCTCGCGCCCGGCCGCGAGGGCATCACCATCAACGACGCCACTTCGGCGCTGTTCGCGCAGCCGATGGACTGGGCAAAGCTCGATGCGACGACCTATTCCTGGCAGAAGGTGATGGGGTCAGAGGCCGCACATGGCATGCTGATCCTCAGCCCGAAAGCGGTGGAGCGTATCGAAAGCTACGACCCCGCCTGGCCGCTGCCCAAGCTCTTCCGCATCAAGAAGGGCGGACAATTGAACCGCGCGATCTTCGAGGGCGCGACCATCAACACGCCGTCGCTGCTCGCGACCGAAGATTATATCGCGGCGCTCGAATGGGCCAAATCGATCGGCGGCCTTTCCGCGCTGCACGCCCGCGCCGACGCGAACGCAAAGATCGTCACCGACTGGATCGAGGCCACGCCGTGGCTCAGGAACATGGTGCCAAACCCGGCGCAGCGCACCAACACAGGCGTCTGCATGGTGTTTCAGGGCGACTGGTATGACGGCCTCGATGCCGACGCGCAGGCGGCCGTGCCGAAGACCATCGCAAAAATGCTCGAAGAGCGGGACGTCGGTTACGATTTCAACGGCTACCGCGACGCGCCGCCATCTCTGCGCATCTGGTGCGGCTCCACGGTCGAGGAAGAAGACCTCCGCCGCCTGCTGCCCTGGATCGAATGGGCCTATGCCGAGGTGAAGGCGAAGGGCTAGCCGAACCGGCAGCCCCGCCACATCCCGACTCCTATCATCCCGAGCGCAGTCGAGGGACGCACCCAGCCCATTGCCACGCCATAGTGCGTCCCTCGACTGCGCTCGGGACGATCAAATTCAACTTCCAGCATGGAGAATTCCCGTGACGACTCCCAAAGTCCTTATTTCCGACAAAATGTCCCCAAAGGCTGCCGAGATCTTCCGTGAACGCGGAATCCAGGTCGACGAGAAAACCGGCCTCGGCAAAGACGAACTCATCGCCATCATCGGCGAGTATGACGGCCTCGCCATACGCTCCTCGACGCGGCCTGACGCCGACATCATGGACGCGGCCACGAACCTGAAAGTCATTGGCCGCGCCGGGATCGGCACCGACAATATCGACAAGGATGCCGCATCGGCGCGCGGTATCGTCGTTATGAACACGCCGTTCGGCAATTCCATCACCACGGCGGAACACGCCATCGCGATGATGTTCGCCCTCGCCCGCCAGCTGCCCGAGGCCGATGCCTCCACACAGGCTGGCAAGTGGGAGAAGTCGAAATTCATGGGCGTGGAGCTCACCGGCAAGACGCTCGGCCTGATCGGTGCCGGCAATATCGGCTCCATCGTCGCCGACCGCGCCCGCGGCCTGAAGATGAAAGTCGTCGCCTTCGATCCGTTCCTGACCGAGGACCGCGCCGTCGAAATCGGCGCTGAAAAAGTCGATCTCGACGGCCTTCTGTCGCGCGCCGATTTCATCACGCTCCACACACCCCTCACCGACCAGACACGCGGTATTCTTGGCCGGGAAAATCTTGAAAGGACAAAGAAAGGCGTGCGCATCATCAACTGCGCGCGCGGCGGCCTGATTGACGAGGCGGCGCTGAAGGATCTGCTGGAAAGCGGCCACATCGCCGGTGCCGCGCTCGACGTGTTTGGCGAGGAACCCGCGAAGGAAAACAGCCTGTTCGGTACGCCCGGCTTTGTCGCGACGCCGCATCTTGGGGCATCGACGACGGAGGCGCAGGTCAATGTCGCCATTCAGGTTGCCGAGCAGATGGCCGACTATCTGCTGACGGGCGCGGTCACCAACGCGCTCAACACGCCCTCGGTCAGCGCCGAGGAAGCGCCCCGGCTGAAGCCTTACATGACGCTCGCCACCAAGCTTGGCCTGCTCGCCGGACAGCTTGCGCATCGCGGCATCAAGCGCGTGTCCATCGAGGCCGAGGGGGCCCTTGCCGAACTCAATATGAAGCCGGTCACCGCCGCCGTCCTTGCCGGTATGCTGCGTCCGATTTCGGATACCGTGAACATGGTCAATGCCCCCTTCATGGCACGTGAACGCGATATCGACGTCGCCGAGGTACGCCATGACAAGGAAGGCGATTATGCCAGCCTGCTGCGTCTGACCGTCGAAACATCGGACGGTGTGCGCTCCGTCGCAGGCACGCTGTTTGGCGATAATGCGCCGCGTCTGGTCGAACTTTTCGGTATCCGCATGGAGGCGGAGCTCGACGGTCCGATGCTGTATATCGAAAATGAGGACAAGCCGGGCTTCATCGGCGCGGTCGGGTCCACGCTGGGCCAGGCCGGGATCAATATTGGCACGTTCAATCTCGGCCGCCGCGCCGGCGGCTCGGACGCCGTCATGCTCGTCGCCGTCGATGACGAAGTGAACGCCGACGTCATGGCGACCATCAAGACACTGGACGGCGTCAAGAACGTCAAGGCATTGACTTTCTAGCCCGTATCAGGGCGTAGGGTGCGCATGACCGACCCCATCTCTCGCGGGCTCCTGCCCGAAGGATTCCGTGATCGCCTCGCGCCCCGCGCCGCGGCTGCGGACAGGCTCGTGCGCACCCTTTGCGATCGCATCACGGCCCATGGCTATGACCTCGTGCAGCCGCCCCTTGCGGAGTTTGAGGACAGCCTGATCGGGCGGCTGTCCGATGGCGGCGCGCAGGATCTGCTGCGCGTCATCGACCCCGTCTCGCAGCGCACGCTCGCCATCCGCTCCGACATCACGCCGCAGGCCGGACGCATCGCCGCCACGCGCCTTGCGCACCGTCCGCGTCCGCTGCGGCTCAGCTATGCCGGTCCCGTGCTCAGCGTGCGCCCGCCGCAGGTCGGCGCGGAACGCGAACGCATGCAGATCGGTGCGGAACTGATCGGCCATGACAGCGTCGCCGCCGCAGGCGAAATCCTGACCGTCGCGCTGGAGGCCCTTACCGCCGCAGGCTGCGCCGACCTTTCCGTCGACCTCACCCTGCCCTCGCTCGTCGAAGAGCTTGCCGAAGCTGACTGGCCCGTTGACAACCTTGACGCCGTCCGCGCCGCCCTTGACGGCAAAGACCACGCGTCCCTGATTGCGGCGGGCGGCGCGGCCTATGCCCCGCTGATCGAGGCCGCTGGCCCCGCGGCATCCGCGATCCCCGCCCTCCGCGCAGCCGGCATGGGCGCCGCTTTCGACCGCCGCCTTGATGCCGCAGAGGCGCTGACGGCCCGCGCCTCCGGCCTCGCCCGCGTCACCGTCGATCCCACCGAGCGGCGCGGCTTCGAGTTTCAGACCTGGCTCGGCTTCAGTCTGTTCGCGGGCGGTATCGCCTCTGAAATCGGCCGCGGCGGCACCTATATCGTCCGCCATCCCGGCGGCGCGGAGGAACCCGCCATCGGCTTCTCCCTCTACATTGACGGTCTGGTTCAGGCGGGCCTGGGCAGGCGGAAGACACGCCGTATCTTCCTGCCGCACGGCACCGATGCCGGGGTTGGTACGGCGCTGCGCGCCGACGGCTGGGTCACCGTCGCCGCCCTTTCAGGATCCGATGATGCGGAAGCGAACGCCTGCACCCACATCTGGACCGGCGAACCGGCCGCGCTGTGACCGAAGAAGAGCAAAACAAGCTCCGCGACGATGCGGCCCGCGCGGGCATATTCGCCACCATAGCGCTCTTCATCGCCGCCATCGCCCTCGCCCTCTCGATCCTCGGTCTGTTCATGCCGCTGTCAAGATGACACGGACCCGGCTGATCCTTCTCAACGGCGCGACTTCCGCCGGGAAGACCAGTCTCGCCGCTGCTTTGCAGGCCAGACTCCCCGGCGTTTGGCTGAATGCCAGCATCGATGATTTCATTAAAATGATGCCGCCAGGCCTGCGAAACGACCCCGAAGGCATTCGCGTCGTCAGCGATGAGCATGCTGGCACCGTGGCGCTCGCCTTTGGCCCTAGCGGTTTTAAGATGATCCAGGCCTTCCACCGCGCGGTCGCTGCGATGGCGGCGACAGGCAGGATCATTGTCGATCACGTCATGTTCGATCCGCGCTTCTGGCCCGATTGGCAGGAAGCACTTGGCGCCCTGCCCCGCCTTACCGTTGGTGTCCATTGCGACCTGCCGGAACTTGAACGCCGCGAACGGGAACGCGGTGACCGCATGATCGGTCAGGCCCGCGCCCAGATCAACCTTGTGCATCGCGCACCGCAATATGATCTGGAAGTCGACACGAGCCGCGATTCCAATGCCGATTGCGCGCAGAAGATATTGGACCTGATCGCCGCCCGGCTCTAGGCAAGCGCACGGCCCGTTTCTTCCAGCCGTAGAGAGTTTCTGACATGAGCAACGTAACCGTAATCGGCGCACAATGGGGCGACGAGGGCAAAGGCAAGATCGTCGACTGGCTGGCTGCGCGCGCCGATGTCGTCGTCCGGTTTCAGGGCGGCCACAATGCCGGGCACACGCTCGTGGTGGATGGCAAGGTCTACAAGCTCAGCCTGCTGCCGTCCGGCATCGTTCGGGGCACGCTCAGCGTCATTGGCAATGGTGTCGTCCTCGACCCCTGGGCGCTCGCCAAGGAGATCGAGACCCTGCGCGGTCAGGGTGTGGACATCACGCCGGACGTGCTCCGCATCAGTGAGACATGCCCGCTCATCCTCCCTTTCCACCGCGACCTTGACGGCCTGCGCGAGGATGCCTCCGGCGAAGGCAAGATCGGTACGACCCGCCGCGGCATTGGCCCCGCCTATGAGGACAAGGCCGGCCGCCGCGCCCTTCGCGTCTGCGATCTTCACGACCTCGGCCGCATCGGTCCGCAGCTCGACCGGATCGAGGCGCATCACAACGCCCTGCGCGCGGGCTTCGGCGTCGAGCCTATTGATCGCGAAGGCCTGCTGACGGAGCTGGCGGCGATCAAGGACACCGTTCTTCCCTACGTGGCCCCGGTCTGGCGCGATCTCAACGCCGCCCAGGCGGATGGCAAGCGGATCCTGTTCGAGGGGGCGCAGGGTGTGCTTCTCGATGTCGATCACGGCACCTACCCCTTCGTCACCAGCTCCAACACGGTCAGCGGCACGTCGGCATCCGGGTCGGGCCTTGGGCCCGATGCGGCGGGCTATGTCCTTGGCATCGTCAAGGCGTACACCACCCGCGTTGGTAGCGGCCCCTTCCCCACCGAACTGATGGACGAGACCGGCCGGAAACTCGGCGAGCGCGGCCATGAATTCGGCACCGTCACCGGCCGCCAGCGGCGGTGCGGCTGGTTCGATGCCGCGCTGGTGCGTCAGTCCATCGCCATTTCCGGCGTCAGCGGCATGGCGCTTACAAAGCTCGATGTCCTCGACACGTTCGAGACGCTGCGCATCTGCACCGGATATGAAATTGGCGGCAAACACTATGACTATCTGCCCGCCGCCACGCAGGATCAGCAGGCCGCAACGCCGGTCTATGAGGAATTTGAAGGCTGGGAGGGCATGACCGCCAATGCCCGCAGCTGGAGCGACCTGCCCGCGCAGGCCGTGAAATATGTCAAGCGCATCGAGGAACTGGTCGGCTGCCCGGTGGCCCTGGTATCGACCAGCCCCGAGCGCGACGACACGATCCTGGTGACGGACCCGTTCAAGGGGTAAAGACCCAGAAGCAGATTTCGCAATCGCGCGGAAAGTCGCGGAACGAAGGAAAAACCTCGCCCGGGGCGCGGCACCGCCCGAAACTCGCTATTCCGTGAGGCCCACAATTTCGGCGATCTCGTCCATATCCGTGCCTTTCGGGACGATATTCCAAAGGTCGCTGTTACAGCCGTTGATCACCACCACGGCGTTTTTCGGGCAGACACCCAGGCACTTCACCTCGATAATCCCCATCGGACTTTTGCGGCCCTTTCCGCCGCCGCAATAGCCGCGCAGCGCCTTCATCAGGCTCTGTTTGCCCTTAATGCCAAAGCCGCCCTTGCATTTCTTCGAACATTTCGCGCAGACGAGAATCGCCTTCGACCAGTCGGACCGGACGGTGCGTTTCATTTGGCGACGAATCCGGCGACCGGCGTGGCTATTCGCCCTTCCATTCGCGCATTTCCTCGGCGCGCTTCAGGACTTCATAGGCCGCCTGCCCCGCCTGAAACAGTTTCGCCGCCTCTTCGTCGCCCGGCTTGCGGTCAGGATGATGCAGCTTGGCCCATTTGCGGTAGGCCAGCTTGATCTCCTCGAACTTCGCATCGACGTCGAGTTCGAACAGTTCCAGCGCGTCCAGCTCGCCCTGACCGCGGCTGCCATCGCCGCTACCGGCCCACTCATAAGCGCGCGAGCGGGCGTGTTTCGCGGCCGCGTTTTCATCATTCGCGCGGTCCTGCGCCTGTTCTTTCGTCAGGCCTTCGAAATAATTATAGCCGCGATTATACTCGCCCGCGTGTTTCTGGCAGAAATACCAGCGATCCTTCGAATTCGGCGATTTCGGAGCAGGGCAGTCCCCCTTTTCCTCGCAGCCATGGCGGTCGCAGATACGGACAGTCGCCGCGTCGAATCCGGCGGCGTCATATTCGCCCCAGCGCGGGAATCCCCAGCTTTTCGGTGTACGTGTAGGTGGCATAGCCAACCAATCTAAGGTGTCACAAAGGCGTTGGCCACCATGAAGCGCAGGGCATCTTGGTCGCAGCATGGCAAGGATCTTGGAACCCCTTCCGGTCTATGCCGCACATTCTGCACGTCACCCCGGCGCACGCCGGGGTCCATCCCTTGTGTCTGCGCCCTGGCTTTCTCTCAAAAGATCGACACCGGCCTGCGCCGACATGACGGCAAAGATATGGGCTCGGACGCGAAAGAGGGAGCGGCTATTTGCGGCCGAACATACCCATAATGTCGTCGATCGGATTGCCGTCGCCGTCCTGATCGAGTGCATTCAGCAATCCGCC
Source organism: Pacificimonas pallii (assembly GCF_019204005.1). Classification (GTDB taxonomy): domain Bacteria; phylum Pseudomonadota; class Alphaproteobacteria; order Sphingomonadales; family Sphingomonadaceae; genus Pacificimonas; species Pacificimonas pallii. Next base: position 456,507 of record NZ_JAGSPA010000003.1, read on the forward strand.
AAACCCGCCTGTGGGCGCCGCCCCGCGACCGGCACCGCCGCTCTGCCCGCCAAGCATCGACCCGGCCGCCGCCCCGATCAGGCCGCCCAGCGCGCCGCCGCCCATTCTCTTCGTCAGCGCCTTTCCAACCATCGCCGCCACGATGGGCAGCAGCATCTTCATCACGGCATCGGATACGCCCGGTGTTTCGGTCGACGCCTTCTTCGCGACCTGACGGCTGACATCTTTCGATCCGAAAATCTGACCCAGGATCTGGTTACCGGTATCCCGCGCGGCTTCGGGCCGCTCAACCCTCCCGGCCAGGTCTTCCACCTGCGAAAGGTCGCCGCCCGCGGCCTGCTTTCGCATCCCGCCCATCACCATCGGCAGCAGCGACGCCATCGCGCCTCGGGTCTGCTCCGGTGTCAGTCCGAACTGCTGGCCAACATTCGTAAAATCGACGCCCGCTGCGCCGGCAATGTCTTCAATGTTCATGAAACCCCTTCCTCGATCACTTTTGCCTGCTCGGCCGCGATCCAGCGGTCGACATGACCTTCAAGCACATCCAGCGGCACCGCGCCATTTTCCAGCACGGCGTCATGAAACGTACGCAGGTTGAAGGACGGCCCCAATGCCGTTTCCGCCCGTTCCCGCAACGCCCGGATCTTCAGTTCGCCGACCTTATAGGCCAGCGCCTGTCCCGGCCATGTAATGTAGCGGTTCACTTCGGCATCGATGTTCGCTGCGGACAAAGCGCTATTATCGGTCATGAAGGCAACCGCACGCGCCTTGCTCCAGCCTTTTGAATGGATGCCGGTATCGACGACCAGGCGGCAGGCGCGCCACATCTCGTAGCTCAACTGACCCATTTTCTTGGCGGGCGTGTCATACATGCCCATTTCCTTGCCCAACTGCTCGGAATACAGGCCCCAGCCCTCGACAAATGCTGTGAAATTCGATCCGAACTGCCGGATCGGGTGCATCTCGAGTTCCTGCTGCAAAGACAGTTGGTGGTGGTGTCCGGGAACCGCTTCATGAATCGACAGCACGGGCACTTCCCACAAGGGACGCTGGTCAAGAGCTGTCAGGTTCACCCGGTAAATACCCGGACGCCCGATGGCGAGCGAGCCGAGTTCGTAATAGGCCGTCGTATTGCCAACGGCCTGATCCATTGGGATCGGCTTCACCGTATAGGGCAGCCGCGGCAGCGTCCCGAACAATTGCGGCATCCAGCCATCGATCAGCTTCGTCTGCGCCGCCGTGACCTGTAGCAGCTCATCACCCGTTTTCGGATAATAGACCGGATTGGTGCGCAAATCCTCGATGAAGCCCTTGCGGTCACCCGCGAAGCCCGCCTCTGCGGCGACCGTTTCCATTTCCGCCCGGATACGGGCGACTTCGGACAGGCCGAGCTTATGCACCTCGTCCGCTGTCATGTCGGTCGTCGTGAAGCTCTTGATCAGATATTGATAATAATCCGTACCGCCCGGCGTTTCGGAAATTCCGATGGTATCACGGCATTTCGGTTCATATTCAGCCGTGTAGAACTCTCCGAATTGGCGATAAGCCGGAATGACGCTCTGTTCGATGGCGGCCCGGGCGCGTGTCTTCAGGTCCTCCCACTCGCCTTCCGAAATCGTATCCGGGCGCTCGGAAAAGGGCATCCAGAAACTGGAGCTTTCCGCCGTGTCCGCATAGCGCCCTTCGATCGTGCCGATGAATGTTTCCATCGGCTCACAGGGCTGCATCAGCCCGCCCGCTATGGCTTTGCGCGTCCGCGCGATTCCGGCGGCGTTCTGCTCCGAATAGTTTTCCAGTCGGCCAATATAGGAGTCGTAATCCGCCTTGGTGAAAAACGGGCTCCCCTCCGGCAAACCCGCAAACCACATGTGCCAGCCGCCGCGATTGGTGAAGATCATGTAGCGGCTGTGCGGAAATTCCGCCCCCGCCAGCTGATCGTCGATTCCCCGCAACAGCACGCCGTAATCGACACGCAGATCATTGGGCAGCGCGCCCACATCGATGGCCGCAAAGCGTTTCCGGAACGCGCGCACCTCGGCAAGCTGCCTCTGCTCGGCGGCCTCTGACAGGTCGCCAATCTTGCTGTCCCCGCGCCGGTCGCCGACGCGCATCGCCGTCAGCGGGCTATTGTCCAGCGTCCATTGCCACAGCTCTTCGCGCAGCGCCGTATAATCATCCACTGGCGCGGCCAGGACCGGTGCGCCGGTCAGCGGCAGCGCGGCGATCACACCTGCCAGAATCCAGTTTTTCATATGGTGACATCTCCCGAATATCGTGAACACGCCCTATCGCCCGACATCCAAACCGTAAAGCAAAGCCGCGGCCGCCCTCTTCCCTCTCCGCGAATGCCGGCATGTCTCGGTACGCAGGTGAAGCGGAACATCGGTTCGGGACGGGCATGGCGACCCGCGCCGAAAGGCGCAGTCAGCCCCCGAATTCATGCCTTTCAGCAGGTTATAACCTGCATCTATCGACACCTGGCACTCGAGAACATATAAAGAACGAATGGCTCAGCTCGATACCCGTCAGAAACTAGCGATTCTCGCTGATGCCGCCAAATATGATGCGTCATGCGCATCATCCGGCACGTCAAAACGCAATAGCGCGGGCGGCAAGGGCGTCGGCTCTACCGAGGGGATGGGGATTTGCCACGCTTATGCTCCCGATGGCCGCTGTATTTCCCTCCTCAAGATCCTGCTCACCAATAGCTGTATTTTCGACTGCCACTATTGCATCAACCGCAAGAGCTCGAACGTCCGGCGCGCACGCTTCACGGTTTCGGAAGTCGTCGACCTGACCCTGAATTTCTACAGGCGAAACTATATTGAGGGTCTGTTCCTTTCGTCCGGCATCATCGGATCGTCCAATTATACCATGGAACAGCTTGTCGAGATCGCCCGGCAATTGCGGGAGGTGCATGATTTTCGCGGCTATATTCACCTGAAGACGATCCCCGACGCGGACCCGGAACTTGTGCGGCTCGCCGGACTGCATGCCGACCGCGTGTCCATCAATGTCGAACTGCCCACATCACGCGGCTTGAAACGTCTTGCCCCCGAAAAGGATGAGGGCCGTATCGAAGGCGCCATGTCCCATATGAATACGGCAATCATCGACGGCAGGGATGCGCGCAAGAAATATAAAAGCGCTCCGAAATTCGCGCCTGCCGGTCAGTCGACGCAGATGATCGTTGGTGCCGACGCGGCAAAGGACGGCGACATCATCTTGAAGGCCTCCAGCCTCTACAACCGGTTCAGCATGCGCCGCGTCTATTACAGCGCATTCAGCCCGATTCCCGATGCCAGCGCCGTCCTGCCGCTGAAATCGCCGCCGTTGATGCGTGAACATCGCCTCTACCAGTCTGACTGGCTGATGCGCTTTTATGGTTTCCAGCCGCGCGAAGTCATTGCCGCATCCGAGGATGGCATGCTGCCGCTCGATATAGACCCAAAGCTCGCCTGGGCGCTCAAATTCCGGGAAAGTTTTCCCGTCGACGTCAACCGTGCGCCGCGCGACATGCTGCTGCGTGTTCCGGGGCTTGGCACAAAGGCGGTCGGCGCGATCCTGAAGTCCCGCCGCTATCGCAATTTGCGCCTCGACGACCTTGGCCGCCTGACTCAGTCCATTCGCAAGATCCGCCCGTTCATCTCCTGCGTCGGCTGGCAGCCGACCCGCCTCACCGATCGCGAAGATCTGAAAAGCCTGATCGTTCCAAAGAAGGAGCAATTGGAGCTCTTCGCCCGGACCTGACCAGCACACTCGCCAGGCAATGTGGCGGCTTCCGGTCGATCGCCCTGGAACCGCCGGGGTTCGGCTTTTGGCCAGCCCGACTGTGTCAATTTCGCAACAAAAAGACCGCTTGACAGCCCCGCAGCACGTTTCGTGCCAATTCATGCTTTTCATCATTTATCCTTAACCCATCGCTTGATAAGGCTTTCGGTATGAGCGAGACAAAAATTCTCGGCCAGGACGTGCAAGCGATTGGCGAGGCGGCAAAAATCGCCCGTGAGGCAGACGCCGCACCTGATGGTGCCGGCGGTCTTTCGGTCATTTCCATTGGCAAGTCCTACGACAAGAGAACGGTGCTGCGCGACGTTTCCCTCGGCGTGCGGCGCGGCGAGGTGGTCGGCCTGCTCGGTCCCAACGGCGCCGGCAAGACGACGTGCTTTTATTCGATCATGGGACTCGTGCAGCCGGACCATGGCCGCATCAGTCTCGACGGCATCGACATCACACAGCTTCCCATGTACCGCCGCGCCGCGCTGGGTCTTGGCTATCTGCCGCAGGAGACGTCGATCTTTCGCGGCATGACCGTCGAGCAGAACATCATGGCCGTCCTTGAAATCGTCGAGCCGAACAGGTCCGCACGCCGCGACCGGCTGGAACAGCTGCTCGAGGAATTCTCGATCACGCGCCTGCGTTCATCGCCCGCAATGGCACTGTCGGGCGGTGAACGCCGCCGCTGTGAAATCGCGCGCGCGCTGGCCGCCGATCCTTCGATCATGCTGCTTGACGAGCCGTTCGCGGGCATCGACCCCATTTCGATCAGTGATATTCGCGATCTCGTCTATCATCTGAAGGACCGCGATATCGGCGTGCTCATCACGGACCATAATGTCCGTGAGACGCTCGATATCGTTGATCGCGCCTGCATCATCTTCGACGGCAGCGTCCTTTTTGAAGGCACGCCCGACGCGCTTGTCGAGAATGAGGACGTGAAACGCGTATATCTGGGCGAGGGCTTTACCCGCTAGTGGCGCTCGGGCCTCGCCTCGACCTCCGCCAGTCACAGCAGCTGGTGATGACGCCGCAGCTGCAACAGGCCATCAAACTGCTTGCGCTGTCCAATGTGGAGCTTGAGGCGTTCCTGCAGGAAGAGCTGGAAAAGAACCCGCTGCTTCAGGTGGAGGAGGGTGAGGGCAGTCCCGAAAAAACCGGCCCTGCGGAAGAGCCCGCCAGCAGCGACGAACTCATGAAGGGCGGCGGCAGCGAAAATGACGCGCCGCTGGATGTCGATCACAGCGAAGAAACCTTCCACCATGACGCCGAGGTGGACCGGCCCGAACGCCAGCCCGAAAATAGCGGCGAGGGGCTCAGCCTGTCGGATGGTGCCGGCGGCGGCGGCGGTGCCGGCGGTGAATTCGATATCGGCACGGCCGCCGAGGCCGATCTGTCGCTACAGGATTTCCTCATCGAACAGACGGCCGGCCTGGAGCCCACCGAACGCATGATCGCCCGTCACATTATCGATATGATCGACGATTCCGGGTATTTTGTCGGTACCTGCGAGGAAATCGGCTGGCGTCTCAACATCGGTGAGGAAGCTGTCGAGCAGGTTCTTCTCAAGGTTCAGCAGTGCGAACCGACGGGCGTCGGCGCGCGCAATCTTGGCGAATGTCTCGCACTGCAGGCCAAGGAAGCGGATCGCTATGACCCCTGCATGGCAAAGCTGCTATCGCGCCTTGATCTCCTCGCCCGCGGCGACCTGCCGACGCTGAAGCGCCTGTGCCGCGTCGACTCCGAAGATCTGGCGGACATGATCAGCGAGATTCGCAGCTACAATCCCAAACCAGGCCTTGCCTTTGGCGGCGGCGAAGCGCTGCCCATCGTGCCCGATGTCTTCGTGAGTGCGAAGGATGATGGCGGCTGGAAGGTCGAGCTGAACGGCGCCACCCTGCCGCGCCTGCTCATCGACCGCTCCTATTCCGCCGACCTTTCCAGTGGCGGTATCAAGTCGAAGGAAACCGCCAGCTTTCTGTCCGAATGCCTGCAATCCGCCAACTGGCTGATGAACGCGCTCGACCAGCGCCAGCGCACCATCGTCAAAGTATCATCCGAGATCGTCAAGAAGCAGGAGGGTTTCTTTCGCCACGGCGTGTCGAAGCTGAAACCCATGACGCTGAAGGCCGTCGCCGAAGAAATCGAGATGCACGAATCCACCGTCAGCCGCGTGACCTCGAACAAATATATGATGTGCGAGCGCGGCCTGTTCGAACTGAAATATTTCTTCACCAGCGCCATTCAATCGATGGAAGCGGATGGTGACGCCGTCAGTGCCGAGGCTGTGAAAGACCGCATTGGCGCGCTGATCGCAGAAGAACCGCGCACAAAGGCCCTGTCCGACGACAAGCTGGTCACATTGCTGAAGGATGAAGGCTTTGACATCGCCCGGCGGACCGTCGCGAAATACCGCGAGTCCCTGGGGCTCGGCAGCTCCGTCCAGCGCCGCCGCTCCTATGCGCTCAGCGATGCAGGCGACCGCAGCGAAGCGGCGTAAATGCTCCCGCTGCATTCCCCTGCATTCACAGGGATGATAGGTAAAATGTGACACAGATTCATTGAAGCACCAGCCTCCCTCAAGAATGCCGCAAAACCCAAAATCCCATCATCCTGAGCGCAGTCGAAGGACGCACCCAGAGGGCTACAACACCATCACGCGTCCCTCGACGACGCTCGGGATGATAAAGAGGAAAAAGCGCCCCTGCCCCACACATTAATACTAGCGAAAGCCGCTATCCACCTGTTGCGACAGAACCAGGGCGCAGACTCAAAAGGTGGCCCCCGGCTTCCGCCGGGGTAACGGACAGGCGGCGAAATTCACGCCCGACTCAAGGCCTGAACCCAACCCTAAACAGCGACGCCAGGCTTCAGCCGATCACGATATTCCTTGCGGAACTTCTGTACCTTCGGACCAATGACGTAATTGCAATAAGGCGTGGAATTCCCGACGCGCGCATAATAGTCCTGATGCCCGCGCTCGCCCGGCCACCATTTGCCGCCTTCGATCGTCGTCACGATGGGATCGCTCCACAAGGAAGCGGCGTTTTCGACCGCCGCTTTCGCCGCCGCGCGCTGCGCGTCGTCCAGCGGGAAAATCGCGCTGCGATATTGCGGCCCGGTATCATTGCCCTGCCGGTCCTTCGTGGTGGGATCATGGATGTGGAAAAAGATGTCCAGCATCTCGGCATAGCTCACCAGTTCAGGATCGAATTCGATCTTCACCGCCTCCGCATGGCCGGATTTCTTGCCACAAACCTCTTCATAGGTCGGGTGGTCGATATGGCCGCCAATATACCCCGATTCAACGTGCTGGACACCTTGCAGATCGTTGTAAATGGCTTCCAGGCACCAAAAGCAGCCGCCGGCGAGGATTGCGGTTTCACTTGTCATCACACGGTCTCCTTGGCGGCATATGTCGGACTTGACCTTCCCCCGTTCAAGACGGAGTTATCATGCGCAATGCCGCGATCCTGTTTCTGTTGCTTTCCGCATGCCATGCCGCGCCCGCCGTCCCTGCCCCCGTCACTGCAGCTGTCCCTGCGCGCGAAGCGATGACCGCCCCGGCCGTCCCCCTGATCATCGCCCATCGGGGTGCCTCGGGCGAGCTGCCAGAACACACCATCGCGGCCTATGAGCGCGCGATCGCGCTTGGCGCGGACTATATCGAGCCCGACCTCGTAATGACGAAGGATGGCATTCTGGTCGCGCGCCATGAAAATGAAATCAGCGGCACGACAGACGTCGCGGACCGCCCGGAATTTGCGGACCGCAGGACGACCAAAACCATCGACGGCCGCCAGGTGACCGGCTTTTTCACCGAAGACTTCACGTTCGATGAACTGCGGCGCCTTCGCACCCGCGAGCGCCTGCCGCAGCTTCGCGGGACAGCATATGACGGCAGATATTCCATCCCGCCTTTTGCCGATATCGTCGCACTGGCACAGGCACGCGGCGTCGGTATCTATCCCGAAACCAAACACCCTTCCTACTTCGCCGGCATTGGCCTGCCGCTGGAGCCCCCCCTTCTTCACGAACTCGCAAAGGCAGGCTGGACCGACGCCGACGCCCCGGTGTTCATCCAGTCGTTCGAGACCGCGAACCTGAAGGCGCTGGCGCGGCGGACGGGCATCAGGCTGGTGCAGCTCATCTCCGCCCCGGACGAGGCGGTTCCGGACGGCGGCGGCGTGAGCTATGCCGATCTCCTGACGCCGACGGGTCTCGCGGCGATCCGTGAATATGCCGTCGGCATCGGGCCAAATAAGAAGCTCGTCATCGACGAGGGACGCGATACCGGCCTCACGAAAGCGGCCCATAATGCCGGGCTGGTCGTCCACCCATGGACCTTCCGCGCCGAAAATGTCTTCCTGCCTGCGGAATTTCAGGGTGGCGACGATCCGGACGGCCGCGGTGACATCGCTGCGGAAATCTGCGCCCATGTCGCCGTCGGCGTCGATGGCCTGTTCGCCGATCATGTCGCGGAGGCTGTCGCGGCCCGGCGGGGCTGCTGAGGCGCCCCTCCAAAAATCGGGCTTGCCGTACGAGGGGGATTGCGCGCAGTCTGCCGACAGTATTTCTGGGAGGAACATGCGCATGTCCACGGCAGCGAAACGCGCCGATATCAGACTCGTGGGCCAGCTGCCGCCCTTTCACGCAGAACACCGTCCGGATCAGCTCGCCGCCCGCTTCGAGGGGCGCGAGACCACCTATGCCGAATTCGACCTGCGCACGAACCGGATCGCCAACCGGCTGGCCGCCGACGGCCTTTCCCGCGGGGACCGCGTCGCCTATCTCGGCAAGAATTCCGACGAATATTTCGAGCTCTTCTTCGCCTGCGCCAAAGCGGGCGTCGTTCTCATCCCCATTGGCTGGCGGCTGGCGGGGCCGGAAATTGAATATATCGCGGCGGACTGCGACGCGGCGATCATGTTCGTCGGTCCCGAACTCGTTGAAAAGGCCATATCGATCCATTCGAGCTGCCCCGGCATCAGGACTCTGATCGCGATGGAAACGGGCGTGTCGGGCCTGACTGGATTTTCCGATTGGTATTCCGGCGCCGGCGATGGCGCGCCGGACATCGCCCTGACCCCCGCATCACCGCTGCTGCAACTCTATACCTCCGGCACGACGGGCAGGCCAAAGGGCGCCGTTCTCAGCCATGCGAACTTCACCGAGGGGCGCGCCCGCATGTCCGAACATGACATGACGTGGAACGAGTGGACCGACGACGATGTCAGCCTTGTCGCGATGCCCTGCTCGCATATTGGCGGCACCGGCTGGGGTTTCATGGGGTATCACGCCGGCGCGCTCAACGTGATCGCGCGCGAGTTTATCCCGTCCGCCGTGCTCGATTTCATCGAACGGGATGGCATCTCGAAATTGTTCATGGTTCCGGCGGCGATCCAGTTCGTGCTCGCCGATCCACGCGCGCAGAGCGTCGACTATAGCCGCCTCAATTACATTCTCTACGGCGCCTCACCGATCCCGCTCGATCTTCTCAGACGGGCTATCGAGGTCTTCCAGTGCGGCTTCTGTCAGCAATATGGCATGACCGAAACGACCGGCACCATCGTCTACCTGCCGCCTGAAGATCACGATGTAGAAGGCAATCAGCGCATGCGCGGCGCGGGGAAGCCCTTTCCCTGGGTATCGCTTCGCGTGCGCGGCAGTGACGGCGACATCGTCGGCCCCGGTGTGATCGGAGAGGTGGAAACCCGCTCGTGTCACAACATGCTCGGCTACTGGAAACTGGATAACGCGACACGCGAGACGATCGCCGATGATGGCTGGCTGAAAACTGGCGACGCCGGATATCTCGACGAGGATGGCTATCTCTACATCCAGGACCGCGTGAAGGACATGATCTGTTCGGGCGCGGAAAACATCTACCCCGCCGAGGTTGAAAGCGCCGTCTATGGCCATCCCGATATCGCCGAGGTCGCCGTCATTGGCGTTCCGGACGACCAGTGGGGCGAGGCCGTCAAGGCCATCGTCGTCGCCAAACCCGGCACGTCGCCCGCCGCCGCGGATATCATCGCTTTCGCCCGCACGCGGATTGCCGCGTTCAAGGCACCAAAATCAGTGGACTTCATCGACGCCCTGCCCCGAAATCCCAGCGGCAAGATCCTGCGCAAGGATCTGCGCGCACCCTTTTGGAAAGGACGCGACCGCGCCGTAAATTAGCGGGGATATCGGCCTGCGTTCAGGTCTTGCTTGCTCCGCCCGCACGCTTGCGCCATTGCAGGTAAAAATCTGTCAAAACGAGGGTCCGGAATGAGCGAGAGTGACGAACGCGGCAAGAAATCTGCAAAAGAGGGCGGGTCTTCCGTTAGATTCTCGGATTCAGAGGCGCTGCGCTTCCACAGCCATCCGCGCCCCGGCAAGATCGAGATCGTCGCCTCGAAGCCCATGGCGACACAGCGGGACCTCAGCCTCGCTTATTCGCCCGGCGTCGCCGTTCCGGTGCAGGCCATCGCCGACGACCCCCAGACGGCCTATGATTACACCGCGAAGGGCAATCTCGTCGCCGTCATCTCGAATGGCACCGCGATCCTCGGCATGGGCAATCTCGGCGCGCTCGCCTCAAAGCCCGTGATGGAGGGCAAGGCCGTCCTGTTCAAACGCTTCGCCGACGTCGATTCCATCGACATCGAACTCGACACCGAGGATGTCGATGCCTTCTGCCAGGCCGTCAAACTGATGGAGCCAAGCTTTGGCGGCATCAATCTTGAGGACATTGCCAGCCCGGAATGTTTCGAGATCGAGGCGCGCCTGCGTGACGAGATGAACATTCCCGTCATGCATGACGACCAGCACGGCACGGCGATCATTTCCGCCGCTGGCCTTCTTAACGCGCTCGAACTCACCAACCGGAAGCTGGACGAGATCAAGATGGTCGTGAACGGCGCCGGTGCCGCCGCCATCGCCTGCGCCGAGCTGTTCATCTCGATGGGCGTGCCGCGCGCGAATGTCCGCATGTGCGACCGTACCGGTGTGATCCATCAAGGGCGCGATGATCTTAACCAGTGGAAATCGGCTTATGCCGTCGTCACGGAAGAACGTTCGCTGAAGGACGCGCTGAAAGACGCCGACGTTTTCGTCGGGCTCAGCGTTGCGGGTGCCGTCACGCAGGACGATATCCTGCTGATGAAGGACAAGCCCATCATCTTCGCCATGGCGAACCCGGTCCCGGAAATCCTGCCCGAGGAAGTGAAGGCCGTGCGCCCCGACGCCATCATGGCCACCGGCCGCTCCGACTATCCGAACCAGGTCAACAACGTCCTTGGCTTTCCTTACATCTTCCGCGGCGCACTCGATGTGCGGGCGACGACGATCAACGACGAAATGAAGATCGCAGCGGCCCGTGCGCTTGCCGATCTTGCCAAGCAGGCCGTGCCGGACGAAGTCGCGTCGGCCTATGGCAAGCAGCTTGCCTTTGGCCCGGAATATATCATTCCCGCGCCCTTCGACCCGCGTCTGATCGAGGCGGTTCCCTTCGCGGTCGCCAAGGCCGCGATGGACTCCGGCGTTGCCCAGCGCCCGATCATCGACGAGGACGCCTACCGGATCGAGCTGCGTTCGCGCCTGAACCCGACAACCGCCGTCCTCGAGCAGAGCTTCAACGCCGCCCGCGCCGCGCCCAAGCGCATCGTCTTTGCCGAGGGTGAAGAGGAAGTCGTCCTGCGTGCCGCTCTCACCATCCAGTCACAGGGGTACGGCACACCCGTGCTCGTCGGCCGCGACGAGAAGATACATGAGCGGCTGAGCGCGCTTGGCGTCGACAATCCCAATGCCTTCGAAATCCAAAACAGCCGCGACAATGCGCTTGTCCCCGGCATGGTCGAGCATCTTTATCGTCGTCGGCAGCGGCAGGGTGCCCTTTACCGCGACGTGCAGCGTGCGGTGAATCAGGACCGCAATGTCTTTGCCGCGCTCCTCGTCGCGCTCGGTCATGGCGACGTGATGGTCACCGGCGTCACGCGCCACTTCACGCAGGCGATGGAACAGATCAGGCAGGTGATCGACCCCAGCCCGCGGCACGAGCCCTTCGGCATCCACGTGGTCGTCGGACGCCACGAGACCTACATGATCGCCGACACCACCGTGACGGAGCGCCCAAGCGCCGAGCAGCTCGCCGATTATGCCGAGCAGACCGCCGCCGTCACCCGCCGCATGGGCCGAACGCCGCGCGTGGCCTTTCTCAGCTACTCGAACTTCGGCAATCCCCCGGGTGAGATCGTCGATGAAATCCGCCGCGCCATCGAGCTTCTCGACCAGCGCCGCGTCGGCTTCGAATATGAGGGCGAAATGTCCGCCGACGTCGCACTCAACCGCGACATGGCAAAACTATATCCCTTCAGCCGCCTGACCGGCCCTGCCAATATTCTCATCATGCCCGGCCTGCACAGCGCGAACATCTCGGCCAAGCTGCTAAAGGAAATCGGCGGCGGCCGGATCTTCGGGCCCCTGCTGATGGGCATGGCCAAGCCGGTCCAGATCGTACCGATGACATCGGGAGCCACCGATATTGTCACAATGGCGGTCTTGGCGGCAAGCGGTGTTACGGACTAGGATAGTCAGATGACAAAACCACCTCTCTTCTTCATCCACGGCATGTGGTCGACGCCCAAGGTATGGGACGGCATGCGCGCCCATTTCGAGGCGCGCGGCCATGTCGTGCACGTCCCGCATTTGCCATTTCATGAGCGGGACGCTGACAACCGCCGCGACGACGCGCCTGACCGGCTGCTGTCGACGACGGGCGTTCAGGATTATGTCGACGCCCTCATCGCCTCGGCGCGCGATGTGGGTGAACCGCCCGTCATCATCGGCCATTCCATGGGCGGCATGCTCGCGCAGAAACTTGCGGAGGCCATTGGCGCGCGCGGGCTGATCCTGCTGTCGCCGGCGCCGACGGCCAGCACCGGCAGCCTTGCCATCGCGCCCCTCAGGACCACGTTCGGACTGACCAGCAATGTCCGGGGCAAATGGTGGAAATCGCCCACCATGATCGACGAGGAACGCGCCCGCTGGGGGATCTTCAACGAAGTCCCCGCCAAGGAGACCGAAGAGGCCATCGCCGATCTCGTATGGGATTCAGGCCGCGTTCTCTATCAGATATCCATGCCCTGGGCGGACAAGTCCAAGGCGACCCATGTCGACTATGAAAAGCTCGACATGCCCGCGCTGGTCGTCGTTGGCGATGTCGACCGCATCACGCCTGTGGCCACCGCCCGCGCGACGGTGCGCAAGCTGAGCGGCGAGGTCGACTATGTCGAGCTTGACGGTGTCGGCCACTGGCTGTTCCACGATCCCGTCGCGGGCCGCGTGACATCGGCAATGGACAATTTTCTGAATATGCTTGGGGGCTAGGTCGACCTGTCATCATCGTTACCCCGAGAATGAAGGGCAGACGACGGGCAGCTTCCAAAATCCGATCATCCTGAGCGCAGTCGAAGAACGCGCCCAGGTCAATGCAACGCCATTGTGCGTCCCTCGACTTCGCTCGGGGTGATGGGGCCTTTACCCTGCACGCACAAAGACGGACGCACATGCAATTCAGGCCGTGACGGCGAACACCGTCACGGCCAGAAACTGCCGTCAAACCCGCATCTTAGGCGGCGGGTTTCACAAATTTCAGCGTCATGCGATCCGACTCGCCAATCGCTGCATATTTTGCACGGTCGGTTTCGCCCTCGGCAAAGCGCGGCGGCAGCGTCCAGACGCCCTTTGGATAATCCGCCGTATCGTTCGGATTCGCGTTGATCTCGCTCGCCTCCACGAGTTTGAAACCGGCGGCTTCGGCCATGGCGATCACCGCGGACTGCTTCATATAGCCGCTGGTCTTCTGCAATTCGTCGTCCGATGTTTCCGGCAGGCGGTGCTCGACAACGCCCAGCACTCCGCCCGGTTTCAGCGCATCGTAAAAGCTCGAAAACGCCGTTTCGGCGACATCGCCCATGTACCAGTTATGGACGTTCCGAAAGGTCAGCACCATATCCGCCGCGCCGTCCGGTGTGTTCAGCTCACCGCCGCTGAATATGGCCAATTCGGTTCCCGCATAAGCATCGCTCCCCGCAAGCTTCTCCGCGAAGCGTGCCACACCCGCCGCGGCGCGTTCGCTCGACGCGGGGTCGTTATGCGCGGCGTACAGCCTGCCTTCGGGACCAACGGCAGGCGCGATAATTTCGGTGTACCAACCGCCGCCGGGTCCAATTTCAACGACGGTCATGCCGGGCTCCAGGCCAAAGAAGGCAAGCGTCTCTGCCGGGCGGCGATACCTGTCGCGCGCACGGTTCTCGTCGCTACGATGCTCACCGGCCAGGATCGGGCCATAATCGACCGTGCCTGCCGTCATGTCATCGCCTTTGGCGGCCATTGTGTCTTCGCTTGCCATATCCTCCTCGGCCATATCGGCCTGCGGCGTACATGCGGCCAGAAGGCCCAGCGAAACGGTTGCGAACAATAGGGAACGGATCATTGTCAAAACTCCGGTTTGGGGGTGATATATTGGCATCCTAACGCACCCGCGCCTATGTGACGAGCCATGGGATTCGAAGCGACATTATGGCTCTTTGGCGCAGGTATCGTCGGGCTCGTCGCCAGCATGATTGGTGTCCGGCGAAAACCGGAGGGGTTCAAGGTCGGCCTGTTTCCATGGCACGGCATGATGCTGCTGTCGCTCCTCCTGTCCGTTTTGATGGCGGCGCATCTGATCGCAGTTTGGCCTAAGTGATGAACATAGGGGGCACGTGAGCATGAAGGTCATTATACTGAAAAAGCCCGGCGGACTCGATCATCTGATCGCCGAGGAACGCCCCGACCCGGCGCCCGGCCCCGGGCAGGTTCTGGTCCGCGTGCGCGCCAGCAGTCTCAATTTTCATGACTATGTCGTCGTTACCGGCGGTATTCCCACGCCCGGCGGCCGCATTCCGCTGTCCGACTGCGCTGGTGAAGTCGTCGGCCTTGGCGACGGCGTCACGGATTTTGCCGTGGGCGACCGCGTCATGTCGCTGTTCTTTCCCAATTGGCAGGATGGTGGTCCGGAACTGCAAAAACTGATCGGCGTCCCTGGCGATCATGTCGACGGTTTCGCAGCGGAACTCGTCGCCATGCCGCAGACCGCGTTTACAAAAATGCCCGCTGGCTTCTCATTCGAAGACGCCGCGACGCTGCCCTGCGCCGCGCTCACTGCATTTCGCGGCATGTTCGTCGAAGGATCTGTGCGCGCGGGCAGCTGGGTCCTGGTTCAGGGCACCGGCGGTGTTTCCATGTTTGCGCTGTCGCTGGCGAAAAGCGTCGGCGCAAAGGTCATCCAGACTTCGTCATCCGATGAGAAGCTTCAACGCGTGAAGGCTCTCGGCGCCGATCACATCATCAACTACAAGACCACGCCCAATTGGGGCGCAAAGGCCAGAGAACTCACCGGCGGTATCGGCGTCGACGAAGTCGTTGAGATCGGCGGCCCCGGAACCCTGCCTCAGTCCATCGCCGCATGCCGTATCGGCGGGCACATCTCGATGATCGGCGTGCTGACCGGCATTTCCGGCGAAGTGCCGACCGCCGCCTTCTTCTCGTCCAACCTGACGATGAGCGGCATTACGGTGGGCAGCCGCGCGCACCAGCTCGACATGATCGGCGACCCGAACCGTTACAACATCAAACCCGTGATCGACAGCAGCTACCCGCTCGAAAAACTCGCCGATGCCTTTCGCCGCATGGAAAGCCAGCGGCACTTTGGAAAAATCGTGGTCACGATTTAGAAACGCTAGGTGCGTCACCCCGGCCTGCGCCGGAATGACGTGTCGATAGCACTTTCGCCCTAGAAATAACGCGTGAACGCCTTCAAAACATCCTCGTACAGCCTGACCTTGAACGGCACGATCTTCTCCGGCAGCGTGCCTGGCTCTGCCCAGCGCCATTCGGCAAACTCGGGATGTTCCGTTTCGATATCGATGTCCGTATCCTGCCCGGTGAAGCGCATGGCGAACCACTTCTGCACCTGCCCGCAATAACGTCCCTTCCAGATCTTACCGAGCAGTTCAGGCGGCAGGTCATAACTTAGCCAGCCCTGATTGGTGCCCAGAACATCGACCTTGTCCGGTCCCAGTCCGGTTTCTTCCTTGAGTTCACGCAAAGCGGCGGTCTGCGGGTCTTCACCAGGATCGATCCCGCCCTGCGGCATCTGCCAGTAATCCGCCGGATTATCGAGCCGCCGCGCCGTGAACACCCTGCTGTCCGCAGCGATCAGCATGATTCCCACGCAGGGCCGGTAGGGCAGGCCGCTCGGGTGTCTCGGCACGTTCGCAATCGCCTCGTTCACTGTGCCTCCGACAGCAGGAATTTCAGGTCGCGGACACATGCCTCGATATCGGCCTGCGCGCTCGGGATCGCCATGCGCAGCGTGATACAGCTATGGATTTGCCCTTCGGCCTCGCGAAAGATTGTGCGGACACCCGACGCGATCAGCTTCCCGGCATAGGCACGGCCCTGATCGCGCAGGGGGTCGAGGCCGCAGGTGAACACAAGCGCGGGCGGCTGTCCGGTCAGATCGGCATTCAGCGGGCTTGCCTTTGCCTGGGCCGCATCCTGACCGCCCAGATAATGCCGCATAAAATAGTCCACGCCGTCTTTCGTCAGCAGATACCCTTCCGCAAAATCGACCATGGAACCAGTCGCCGCCGCCATATCGACGGCGGGATAGATCAGCCACTGCGCGATAATCGGTACAGGCAATTGTCCGTGCAACTCCTGGCAGACGACAGCAGCCATATTCCCGCCCGCGCTGTCACCGCATGGCACGATCCCCGTCACGGGATGACCGATCTCCGCCGGTCCGGACGCGGCCCATTTCGTCGCCGCGATACAGTCCTCGCCCGCCGCCGGGAACGGATGCTCAGGCGCCAGCCGGTAATCCACGCTGACCACCGTCATGTCCAGCAGGCGCGCGACCTCCGCGCAGAAACTGTCATGCGTATCCAGATCGCCAATGACCCAGCCGCCGCCATGGTAGAATGTCATGACAGGTCCGGCCTCACCGCCGGCCTTCGCCTGATAGATGCGCGCGGGAATGTCGTGACCGTGTCCGGACGAAATCGTGAAATCCTCGCACCGCGCCAGTTCCCCGCGCGGCATCTCGGCCAGGGTCGTCATCGCCAGCAGCATCTGCCGCGCGACCTCCGGCGGCGTCTCGTGCATCGGCGGGCCTTCCTGCGCGGTCAGCATGCCGAGCACGCCCTGCACGTCGGGGCGAACAAAGGGCTTCGTCATCGGATGATCTCCATTGGCGTCATGTTTCGCGGTCAACCCTATCTGCCATCGTACGCGCCGCAAGCCGCGGAATAAGGAGGGCCTGAAATCCCGCGCGCGCCAGCAGGAAGATGTTGAACGACATCCACAGGCCGTGATTGCCCATCGGCGCGCTCAGCCAGATCGACAGGGCATAGACGCAGGCCGCCGCCGCCATGCTCATCAACATCGCGCGCGTCCAGCTCGCGCCGATGAACACGCCGTCGAAAACAAAACTGATCACGCCCGTCATCGGCACCAGCACCAGCCAGATCAGATGCGCCTGCGCGAATGCCGCCACCTCCGGCGTCGCCGCGAAACTGCGCAGGATCGGCCCGCCCAGCACGGCGAAGAAAGCCGCCACCAGCGCCGACACCGCCAGCCCCCGCCACAGGATCATGCGCATCGACTTCATGAACCCGGCCCGGTCACGCGCGCCGAACCGCTCCCCGTTCAGCACCTGCGCGGCATTCTCGAACCCATCGATCAGCAGCGCGGAAAAGATGAAGATCTGGAACAGGATACCATTGGCCGCCAGCGGCACCGGGCCATAGCCCGCGCCCACGCGGGTCAGCGACGCGATCGCCAGCGCCAGGATCAGCGAGCGCAGAAACAGATCGCCGTTCAGCGCCAGCAGCGGCCGGAACTTCGCCCACGCCAGCGCGCCTTTGTCCGCGAGCGCGCGGCGGACATGCCGTGCCGTCTCCCCGCGCAGCGCGTAAACGGCGACCATCAGCAATTTGCCATATTCCGCGATCAGGCTCGACCAGCCGATCCCGGCAATGCCCGTGTTGAGGACCAGCACGAACAGCAGGCCCAGCACGATATTCGCCGCATTATAAAGCACTTCGATCACCAGCACGGCGCGCATCTGCCGCCGCCCGATCAGCAGGCCCATGAACGCCAGATTGGCGAACACCGCCGGCGCCGCCCAATAGCGGATATCGATATAGGTCCGCGCCGCCTCCGCCACGCGGCCCTCCGCGCCCAGCGCCTCGACCCCCAGCGGCACGATCAGCGGCTTCAGCGCCAGCAGCCCCGCCGCGATGACCAGTCCGATGATGACCGCGCGCACCAGCGTTTCCGCCTGCGCCGACGCCGTCCCCCGGTCCTGCGCCACCAGGCCCGTCGTGCCGGTCTTCAGGAAATTCATGACCGTGAACAGCAGGGCGAACAGCTTCGCGCCCACATCCACCGCCCCCTGCGCCGCGACATCGCCCAGACGCCCCACGACCCAGATATCGCCAATCCCGATCAGCGCCGTCGCCACATTCGTCGCCATCGCGGGGAGCGCAATCGCCCAGATCAGGCGCGGGTCGATGCGGGACGCTGGATGTGAGGAAGGCTGCGCATTTGTCACACGCACGCCCCTACCCCTCCACAAGCCCGGGCGAAAAGCTAAAAGACACGTCTGTGACCTTCCCCCTCGTTCACCACCCCGACTATGTCGCCCCGCTTCCGGCGGGCAGCAGCTTTCCAATGAACAAATACGGCCTTCTGATCACCGCATTCGAACAGATGCGGATCGCGCCGCACATGCAGATGCCGGGTCCAATGGACGCAGGCTGGATCGCCGCCGTGCATTCCCCCGATTATGTGGAGGCCGTCCTCACCCAAACGGTCGACCCGCAAATTCAGCGCCGCATTGGCTTTCCGGTGACAGAGCGCGTCGCGCGCCGGTCCCGGCTCGCGGTCGGCGGCACATATCTGGCGGCACGGCTGGCGCTCGACACCGGGTTCGCGGCCAATGGCGCGGGCGGCTCGCACCATGCCCTGCCGGACAGCGGCGCGGGCTATTGCGTCTTCAACGACCTTGCCGTGGCCGCGAACCGCCTGCTGGCGGAGGGGCATGCCAGGCGCATCATGGTCATCGACATGGACGTGCATCAGGGCGACGGCACCGCCGTCTGCCTCGCGGGCCGCACGGATGTGTTCACGCTGTCCTTTCACGCGGAACGCAACTTCCCGGTCCGCAAGGCCCGCTCCAGCCTCGACGTGTCGCTCCCCGACAGGCTTGGCGATACCGGTTATCTCGCCGCCATGGACAGCCACCTGCCCGCCGCCCTCGACAGTTTCCGTCCCGACCTCATTCTCTATCAGGCAGGCGTCGACCCGCATGAAGACGACCGCCTTGGCCGCCTGTCGCTCACCGACGCGGGGCTACAGGCCCGCGATGCCTATATTCGCGACATGTGCATCGGCGCCGGCCTGCCCTTCGCCAGCACGATGGGCGGCGGTTATGGCCGCGATGACGAGCGTCTTGAACTCGCCCACCGCCACGCCCGCTCGATGATGGTGCTCGCCGGGTTGCCCATGCCCTAGCAATTCTTTCTTTGCCGCCGCACGAAGCCGCGCATAGAACGACTGTTCAACTGGGAAAAGTTGCGCCTCCGAAAGGAAGCGCCGGAATTATGAAGAGGCCGATCATTTGGCAACGCGATTGAAAGAATCCCCCGCCGCCCGCGAACGCGAAGCGGTCACCGTCCGCTTTGCCGGTGATTCCGGGGATGGCATGCAGCTGACCGGCGGGCAGTTCACGCTGTCCACCGCACTTGCGGGCAGCGATCTTGCGACCTTCCCCGACTTCCCGGCAGAGATCCGCGCGCCGCAGGGAACGACCTTCGGCGTCAGCGCTTTCCAGATCAATTTCGGATCGGACGCGATCGAGACGGCGGGCGACGCCCCCGATATCCTCGTCGCGATGAATCCCGCGGGGCTGAAGGTCAATCTCGAAGCGCTGAAACCCGGCGGCCTCATCATCGCCGACGCCGGAGAATTTGGCGCGCGCAACCTGAAAAAGGCTGGTTACGAAGCCAATCCGCTCGAGGATGACAGCCTGAAGGATTACCAGCTCGTCGCCTTCGACATCAGCGCGCTGACGCTGGAGTCGGTGAAGGAATTCGGCCTCGGCAATAAGGAAGCGCTCCGGTCCAAGAACATGTGGACCCTCGGCCTCGTCCTCTGGATGTTCGACCGCGACCGCCAGCCGATCATCGATTGGCTGAACACGAAATTCGCGAAGAAGCCCGAACTCGCGCTTTCCAACGCCGCCGCCCTCAATGCCGGGCATGCCTATGGCGAAACGGCGGAGATGCAGCAGGGCCTGGGCCGCTATCATGTCGGCGCGGCCGAAGTCGAACCCGGCCTTTATCGCACCGTCACGGGCGGTGAGAGCCTGTCGCTTGGCCTCGTCGCCGGTGCCAGCCTCGTCGACCTGCCGCTCTTCTTTGGCTCCTACCCGATCACCCCCGCCAGCCCGCTGCTGCACACCCTCGCGCGGCTGAAGGAATTCGGCGTCACCACATTCCAGGCGGAGGACGAAATCGCCGCCATCTGCGCCGCCATCGGTGCCAGTTATGCCGGCCAGCTTGGCGTCACCTCCAGCTCCGGCCCCGGCATCGCATTAAAGGGCGAGGCGATGGGCCTCGCCGTGATGACCGAATTGCCGCTCATCATCGTGAACAGCCAGCGCGGCGGACCTTCAACAGGCCTGCCCACAAAAACCGAACAGTCCGACCTCTACCAGGCGCTCTATGGACGTAACGGCGACGCGCCGATGCCCATCCTCGCAACGCGCAGCCCGGTCGACTGTTTTGAGGTCGCCATCGAGGCGTGCCGCATTGCGACCCAGTATATGACCCCCGTCATGATCCTGACCGACGGCTATATCGCCAACGCCGCCGAACCGTGGGCGGTGCCCGAAATGTCCGACTTCACCGCGCATCCGGTGACGCACTATGAGGGCGAAACCGTCAGCCCGTACAAGCGCGACGAAAAGCTCGCCCGCGTCTGGATCAGGCCCGGCACACCCGGCCTGATGCACCGCATCGGCGGCATCGAAAAAAACTACGAAACCGGCAATATCGATTATGGTGCCGACAACCACCAGAAGATGACCGACACACGCCAGAACAAGGTGCTGGGCGTCGCCGACTCCATCCCCGATCAGGGCTTCGAACTCGGCGGCCCCGATGACGACATGGTCGTCGTCGGCTGGGGCAGCACCTTCGGCCCCATCCATCAGGCCGTCAAAAAGACGCGGAAAGCGGGCAGGAACGTCGCCCACCTCCACATCCGCCACATCTGGCCCATGCCGAAAAACCTCGGCCCGCTGCTGAAGGGCTTCGAAAAGATTTTGGTGCCGGAAATGAATACCGGCCAATTGAAGACTGTTTTGCGGGATCAGTTCCTCGTCGACGCGAAACCGCTGAACAAGGTGTCAGGTCAGCCGTTCAAGATTGCCGAGATCGAAGCGGCGATTGGGGGGATATAGCGTTGAACATCTGGCTGATAGTCGCCCTTTCGGCATCAATCTGGCTATCTGGTTGTGATGAAATCGAGGCGGAGCTGGAGAGCAGGGGGTATCTCGAATACGAACCTCTTTGTGAATATGACAGCGCGGAAAAACTGAAAGGCGCGGACGGAATCATGGAGCCAGGATGGGGTCGCCATGGGAAGAGCGTTCGCCTTAGGCAGAATGGCATGTACCCAACAGACTGGAAAACAGTTGCAAATCTTCGGATTGCAGAATCTTCCAAGGTACTTCCTAAATCTTCCGGCAGCATTGAGGAAGGTGGCATATTTGTTTGCGTAAAAGTTACAGGAATGTTGGTGAAGTGTGAGAACGACTTTCCGGAACTATACGTTTACGAGTTGGAGCATCTCGCCACGAGTAATGATTTATGTCGAGATTGTTTTGGACAACCTTCCAAATATGCACGTCATTCAGGCGCTGAGCGGGTAGCAGATTTAGCTGGAGCAAACCAATGAACGACATGACCCCCACCAAGCTGAAACCCAACGACTTCGCCACCGACCAGGAGGTCCGCTGGTGCCCCGGTTGCGGCGACTATGCCATCCTGAAGGGCGTACAGCGCACCATGGCGGAAATGGGCGCACGGCCGGAAAACACGGTGTTCATCTCCGGCATCGGCTGCTCCTCGCGCTTCCCCTATTATATGGAAACCTACGGCTTTCACACGATCCACGGCCGCGCGCCCGCGCTGGCGACGGGGGTGAAGCTCGCCAATCCCGATCTCGATGTCTGGATCATCACCGGCGACGGCGACGGGCTCAGTATTGGCGGCAACCACATGCTGCACCTGCTGCGCCGCAATCTCGATTGCCAGGTGCTATTGTTCAACAATGAGATTTACGGCCTGACCAAGGGGCAATATTCGCCCACGTCCCGCATCGGCACGCGCAGTCCCTCAACGCCCTATGGCAGCGTCGATGCGCCCGCCGAACCATGCACCTTTGCGCTGGGCGCAGGCGCGCGTTTCCTCGCCCGCTGCATCGACACGGCGCAAAAACAGATGCCCGACATCCTGAAACGCGCCCATGCGCACCAGGGCGCCAGCTTCGTCGAACTCTACCAGAACTGCATCGTCTATAATGACGACGTGTTCGAACCCTTCACCAACAAGAAGGACAGCGCCAATACGCAGATCTGGCTAACCCACGGCGAGCCGATGCTGTTCGCCAAGGGCGAAAAGGGCCTGAAGCTGAACCGCGACGATCTACACCTCGAAATCGTCGATGTCGTGGACGGCGACTGGGAAGCTGCGGGCGTCCTTGCCCATGACGAGAAAAACCGCACCCTCGCCCAGATGCTCGTCGAAATGCGCCATCCCACCATGCCCGTCGCGCTGGGCGTCATCTACTGCGATCCAAAGCCCAGCTTCGAACAGGACGTCGTCACCCAAAACGCGAAGGAAAGCGCCGGCAAGGTCGTCGACCTCGGCGCGCTGATACGCAAGGGCCAGACCTGGGAAGTGAACCAGAAAAAACTGCGGGAACAGTAAACCCAGGGTCCCCTCCACCGCTTGCGGGGGAGGGTGCCCGAAGGGCGGGCGGGAAGCGGCTGGGCCGATTTGCGCTGAAGCGCGCGGGGGACTGCCTTTATTTTGCCCGTAACCCTTGCGATGTTGCAGGTGATGACACGTCCTTCACCCATCGACCCATCTTCGCTCATGGCTGACGTGGCCGCGGGGGATGATGGGGCGTTCCGGGCCCTGACGCAGACCCTTTATGGTCCGGCGCTGGGCACGGCGATGAAGGTCATGGGCAGCCGTGCCGAGGCCGAGGATGCGGTGCAGACCGCCCTGGTGAAGCTGTGGAAAACAGCCGACCGGTTTGACCCTGAACGGGCGAAGGTCTCGACATGGTTCCGCCGTATCGTCGTCAATTGCTGCATCGATCGCAAGCGGGCCATGAAGCCCGTAGAGGATATTGACGAGATTCACGACGCGGCCAGTGACGAGGCCGGGCCGGAGGATGCAACCGGGGACATGATGCGCGATCGCCGCGTAAATGCCGCCGTTATGGAACTCCCCGCACGCCAGCGGGCAGCGATCACGCTGTTTTACGGCGACGGGGCGACGATGAGCGAGATTGCCGAGGCGCTGGACACCACGCCAAAAGCAATCGAAGGTTTGCTCGCACGTGCGCGGGCGGAATTGGCACGGCGGCTTGCGCCGCTGAAAGAGGAGCTGGAGGCATGAAGACGCCGCCTGATATTCGAGCACCGGCACCGACACCGGAAGCCATCGATGCGCTGCTGACCCGCTGGGCGACGGCGGACCGTCATCCGCTGATTGCCGAGCATGTGGCGATTGTCGCCGCCGAGCGCGCACTGGCATCGGCGCGCGTCGCGGATATCCCCGAAGCCGCCAATGATCGCCGCTGGTTTCCCGCCGCGCTGATCGGCGGCGGCATGGCGGCGGCCGTCGCCGGCGTCATGTTTGTTGGCGGACAGTCTCCCCTGTCGCCGTCCATTCCCGCTGACAGCGTTGAATTGGCAGCAGCCGAGCCCGCGCCGGTTCAGCGCGAAGCCGCCCCGCAGGAGCTCGCATTCGCCAGCACCTCCGACGGTGTCGTTCCCGGCATCCCGCCCGCCTATATTCCACCTTCCGACCCTATGGCCGCCGATATCGCCGTTTCCGATATCGCAGTTCCCGATGTCGAAATTCCCGATATGGCGACTGCGGCCGCGCCCGCTGCGCCGACGCCCTTTGGCGCACCGCGGCGTGCGACCGATGGCGGCACAAGGTTGGCCGCATTGAATGAAGAGCTGGCGGCGGGCGGCTTTAGCCTCGATGAACCGAACGATGATTTGTTCATGGTCGGTCACGTCTTCACACCGCGCCCTGAAGAGGAGATGTTCTTGCCATGAAGACGCATCTGATATTCGCTGCGCTGATCGGCCTGGCCATCGGCGCGCCTGCTGCTGCGCAGCAGCCCTTTGGCGGCCTGTCCGAGGAGGGCCGCGCCATCCTCGCCGCGGCCATGACACGGCAACATGCGCCTGGCCATGACCAGGCCGTCAGCCGCGCCCGCGCCCGTGTCCTTCAGCTGCTGTCAGCCGAGGAACTCGACGTGAATGCCATCGCAGAGGCGCAGCGGGCGGAGCGGACTCTTGTGATGCGCGATCATGCGCGTGCTCATGAACGCATGCTGACGGCATATGAAAAGCTGTCGTCATCGGACCGCCGCGCCTTCGCCGCCGCCCTTGCCTACCGCGAGGCGCGCGTGCGTCAGCAGATGGAGCGCGCCCGCAATCGCATGGAATTGCTCGACCGCATGATGGTCCGCCAGCAGCGCAATCTTGAAAATATGCGCTCAGGCCAGCGCCCCCCCGCACAACAGGTTTCGGATTAGACGCCTCGTTCGACGGGGCTAATACCCCCGGCCAAAGTCGACGAGATTCACCAGCGCATCGCCCTCGCGGAAGCGTGTGAGATTATCCAGGAACAAATCGCTCACCCTGTCCGGCATGCTTGTCTGGCTGCGGCCGGACAGGTGCGATGTGATGATGGTATGCTCGGCGGTCCATAGGGGATCGCCCGGTGGAAGCGGCTCCGGCTCGGTGGGGTCAAGCAGCGCGCCGGTAATCTCGCCCGCCGCCATCGCCGCCACGAATGCCTGCTGATCGACCAGACTTCCGCGACCGATATTGATCAGATGTCCGCCCTTTTTCATCGCGCGCAGTTCGTCCGCGCCAATCATGCCGCGATTTTCCTCCGTGCCCGGCGCGGCCAGAATGACGAAATCAAATTCCGCCAACCGTGGCCGCCAGTCATCGGGGCCGAGGGCGCCTGTCATATGATCCGCCCTCGACCGCACAATCGTCACATCCGCGCCGACTCCGCGCAGCTGCCGCGCGATTTCCTTGCCGATATGGCCATAGCCGATCAGCAGCACTTTCGACGATGACACCTCGACTGTGCCATAGGGGATTTCCCGCCACTCCCGGCGATCGTGCATGCGGACCACATCGGCAAATCCCTTGGCAAGCGCATAGACGCCCATGACCGCCCATTCTGCAACAGGAACCGCGGTGACGCCGGCGCCGTTGGTGAAGATCAGTCCGCGCTGCTGGATATATTCCGCCGGATAGCGATCAATCCCGGCGAAGCAGCAGGCGATCCACTCCAGATTCTGTCCGGCCTCAAGAATGCGGGTAAACGCGTCTGGCCCGCAAAGAAGATCCAGCTCCGCAGCCTTCGCGCCCTTGACCGCTTCCATGGCACTATCGACATCGTGAAACCACGCTGCCTCGACATCGCCGGGAAGCCGCGGCTCCAGTGCGGGCCGCCAGAACGCGGACAGGGCCAGTTTCATAATTTAATAACCTGCTTCACATGCCAGCCGGTCGGCATGGTAATTGGTGTCCCCGAACAGTTCCGCCAGCGTGCGGGCGCGCTTCATGTACAGCCCGACATCATATTCATCGGTCATCCCCACGCCGGCATGCATCTGTACGCCCTCCTGAACCGCCAGCGTCGTCGCCAGTCCCGTCATCGCCTTCGCCGTATGAACGGCGCGGCGCGCTCTGTCGGCGCTCTTCTCGTCGACAATGTCATCCAGCAATTGCTGCGCTTTCAGCGTCGCGGCGCGCGCGACCTCCAGCTCGGCATAAAGATGCGCGGCGCGGTGCTGCAGCGCCTGGAACGTACCGATGATAACGCCGAACTGCTTGCGCTCCTTGATGTACGCCATTGTCTGGTCCGTCGTCCCCTGCCCGACACCAAGCAGCTCGGCGCTCGCCCCGGCACGGCCGGCGCACAGCATCGCGGTCAGCGGCGCCCACCCCGCATCGACTTCACCGATCACCGCGTCGGCATCAAGCTCGACACCATCAAACTCCACCACGGCGGCAAAGGACGAATCCGCCAGCCGCCGGGGATCCGCCGTCATTTTCGCGGTGCCCTTCTCCACGGCGAACAATGTGATGCCGTCGCTCTCGCCCGCACTGCCCGCCGTGCGCGCCGCGACGATCAGCATGTCGGCGGTATGCCCCTGCACGACGAACCGCTTGCGCCCCGACAGCTTGAAGCCATTGCCGGAGCGTTCGGCGCGCATCGCCGTCGCCGCCGGGTCGTGCTTCGCCCCCTCGTCGATGGCGAGCGCCACGGTCGCATCGCCCGATGCGATCTTTGGAAACCATTTGTCCCGGTGCTGCGCGCCGCCTTTCTTCAGGGCCGCAACGGCAGCGACGGCGGTGGGCAGCATCGGCGATGGTGTCAGATTGCGCCCCATTTCTTCCAGTACGACGCCCGCCTCGACATGGCCGAGACCCAGGCCGCCCTCGGCTTCCGGTATCAGGATCGACGTGAAGCCCATCTCTGCGCATTCTTTCCACAGCGCCGGGTCATAACCGGCGGCGTCATCCGCGTCGCGCAGCTTCCGCAGATGTGCAACGGGCGCTTTTACAGCGAGAAAACCCTTCGCGCTGTCACGCAGCATGTCCTGATCATCGGTAAGGTAGAGGGGCATATCCAGATACTTTCGTCATTCCGGCGAAGGCCGGAATCCATCTCCGGCAATCTCCATCCGCATATATGGTGGGAGAGGGATCCCGACCTTCGCCGGGATGACAGTCTTCCGCGCGTCTAACCGGGCAATTCCAGCACGCGCTTCGCCACGATGTTCAGCTGAATCTCACTCGTCCCGCCCTCGATCGAATTTCCCTTCGACCGCAGCCAGTCGCGCGCGCTCTTGCCGCCGTTCGACTCTTCAGACTCCCATTCCAGCGCACCAGTGCCCCCAGCCTGCATGGCCAGCTCATTGCGGCGCTTGTTAAGCTCGGTGCCGTAATATTTCATCATGGAAGACACAGCCGGATTAATCCGGCCCGCCTTCCACTCATCGTTAAATCGCTCAGCCTGCGCGCGGTACGCCGCCGCCCGCACCTCGAACATCGCGATTTCCGCGCGCATCAGGGGATCGGCCAGGCGCCCGCCCGCCCCCACTCCCACGGAGTCCAGCGCCATTTGCGGCAGCGTCTTGCCGCCGCCGCCATGACCCATGCCGGAAATCATCTCACGTTCGTGACCGAGCAGATATTTCGCGACGTCCCAGCCCTTATTCTCTTCATAGACCAGGTCCTTCTTCTCCGCCCGCGCATCTGTGAAGAATGTCTCGCAAAAGGGCGAGGACCCGGAAATCAGCCGAATCGGCTTCGGCTCGACCCCCGGCTGGTCCATGTCGAACAGGATAAAGCTGATCCCCTTATGCTTGGGCGCCTCGGGATCGGTCCTGACCAGACAGAAGATCCAGTCCGCCTTGTCGGCATAGCTGGTCCAGACCTTCTGGCCGTTGATGATGTAATAATCGCCGCCCTCGTCAGTTGCGCTCACCGCCCGCGTTTGCAGGCCCGCCAGATCGCTGCCCGCGCCCGGCTCCGAATAGCCCTGGCACCAGCGGATTTCACCGCGCGCGATGGGCGGCAGATGCTCACGCTTCTGATCTTCGGTTCCGTATTTCAAAAGCGCAGGACCCAGCATCCAAATGCCGAAACTGCTGAGCGGGCTGCGCGCCTTGATGCGCGCCATTTCCTGATGCAGCACACGCGTTTCCGCGCGCGACAGTCCGCCGCCGCCATATTCCGGTGCCCAGTCGGGAACCGTCCAGCCCTTCGCCGCCATCCGCTCCAGCCACAGTTTCTGCGCCTCGGACTGGAACGTGAATTTTCGTCCGCCCCAGCACTGATCGTCGTCGGACGCCGCGGGCGTGCGCATTTCCGGGGGACAGTTTTCCTCCAGCCAGGCGCGCGTCTCGGCGCGGAAACTGTCGAGATCAATATCGGGCATTTTGGCGCTCCATCCTTTGGTCGCCTATCGTCCTATCGCATCACGGCGGCGCTGACCCCTATTTCATTCGGCAAGGTCGAGCGCCTGCCGCGTCAGCTTCGCCATGATCGCAGATTGAACGGCACCCCATTCGCGTCCTTCGCCGACGGGTAAGGAGGAGACGCTCAATTGAACGTCTCGCCCTTCGCGGCCTTGTCCTTCAGCATTTGCGACAACGGCCACTCCGGCATTTCCGCCGCGTGTTTTTCCAGACCGGCGACGATGACGTCCAGCCCCGTCAGGTCGGCCCACATCATCGGGCCGCCAGTATAGCGCGGCCAGCCATAGCCGTAGATCCAGACCACATCGATGTCGGACGCACGCTGCGCCATGCCCTCTTCCAGGATCAACGCGCCTTCATTGACCATGGTGTAGAGGCAGCGTTCGCGGATTTCCTCGTCGGGCACATGGCGCTGCGGCCTGCTTTCCTTCTCCGCCCATTTGGCGATCAAGGCTTCGACCTCGTCCGATGGCGATCCCCGCCGCGAATCGTCATAATCGTAAAAGCCCTTGCCGGTCTTCTGGCCCCAGCGGCCAGCGGCGCACAGCTCGTCGCGCAGCGTCTCGATGCGGCTTTCATCGCGGTGCCACCCAATGTCGAGACCCGCGAGGTCGGACATCTGGAATGGCCCCATCGGAAACCCGAATTCCACAAACACGCGGTCGATGTCCCACGGCTTCGCGCCTTCCATAATCAGCTTGTTGGCTTCGACCTGACGCGGTTTCAGCATCCGGTTGCCGATAAAGCCGTCGCAGACGCCCGCCACCACGGCGACCTTGCCGATCTTCTTCGACAGCGCCATCACCGTCGCCAGCACCGCATCCGACGTCTTCGCGCCGCGCACCACTTCCAGAAGTTTCATGATATTGGCAGGCGAAAAGAAGTGCATGCCAACGACCGCGTCCGGGCGGCTCGTCGCGGCGGCGATCTCATCAATGTTCAGATATGAGGTGTTGGAGGCCAGGATCGCGCCCTGTTTCACGTGGCTGTCAAGCTTCCCGAACACGTCCTTCTTCACGTCCATCGACTCGAACACCGCCTCGATGATCAGGTCGCAATCGGCAAGGTCGGCATAATCGGTCGTCCCCGTCCAGATGTCCATCGCGCCCTTTGCCTGCGCCTCGGTCATGCGGCCGCCCTTGACGTTTCCGGCATAGTTCCTGCCGACGACCCCGCGACCGCGCTCCAGCGCGTCATCCGACATTTCAAGCGTCGTCACCGGAATACCCGCCGACAGGAAATTCATGGCGATGCCGCCGCCCATCGTCCCCGCGCCGATGATGCCAACTTTTTTTATGTCGATCAGCGGCGTGTCCTTTGGCACGTCGTCAATCTTGGCGGCCTGCCGTTCGGCAAAGAACAGATGCCGCTGCGCCTTCGACTGGTCGCCGGTCATCAGCTTCATAAACTCCTCGCGCTCGACCTTGACACCCTGTTCATAGGGCATTTCGGCAGCGGCACGGACACAGCGCATGTTCGCCGCCGGCGCATCGAAGCCGCGCATCTTGCGGCCGTTCTTTTGCGTGAACGCTTCGAAAATGCCGTCGATCGCGGCGGCATCTGGCAGCTTGTCGGTCCGCGCTGACGATACGGGATGATCGCCCTTTGCCGCAACTTCCCGGGCAAAGGCGATCGCCGCGCCTGCCAGATCGTCCTCGACAAGCCTGTCGACCAACCCCGACGCCTCCGCCGCCTTTGCGGATATCGGATTGCCGAACACCGTCATCTCCAGCGCCTGCTCGACGCCCACGACACGCGGCAGTCTTTGCGTGCCGCCCGCGCCGGGCAGCAGGCCCAGCTTCACTTCCGGCACGCCCAGCTTCGCCGATGGCACCGCGATGCGGTAATTGCAGGCCAGCGCCACCTCCAGCCCGCCGCCCAGCGCCGTGCCGTGAATGGCGGCAATGGTCGGCTTCGGCGCGCGCTCCATCTCGTCGAGCACGTCAGGCAGGCTCGGTCCCATGGGCGGCTTGCCGAATTCGGTAATATCCGCCCCTGCATGGAACGTGCGCCCGTCGCAGCGAATGACGATCGCCTTCACCCCGTCATTGGCCAGTCCCTCCTTGATCCCGTCCTTCAGGCCCTGCCGCACGGCCGCGCCCAGGGCGTTCACCGGGGGATTGTCGGAAATGACGACGAGAACGTCGTCGTGAAGTTCGGTGCGGACGGGGCTGGTCATGATGGTCTCCGAAATTGCTGATCTTGCAGCGTGGACATTGCGTCCCCCGGCTGCGCTCGGGATGATGAAATTCAGCTATGGCATATCGGGGGGCAGAGAGGGCACCTCCCCAATTTCATCAATTCAGGACACAGGGCCTCATCATCCCGAGCGCAGCCGGGCGACGCACCGCGTGTCCCCTCACAATCTATGCATAGCTTTCCGTCATCGCGCCGTGAATGATCGTCTTCAGTTCGCGCCGGACATTATATTGCATCGACGGCCCCACCTGCGTCATGAAGATGACGATCAGCTTCTCGACCGGGTCAATCGTCAGCGCGGTCGAAAAATACCCGCCCCAGCCATATTCGCCGACACTGCCGGGGACCAGCGACCGGTGCGGCGCCATCGTGACGGAGAAGCCCAGCCCGAAGCCAACGCCTTCATTATTCGCTTCGGAAAACAGCGAGCGCGAAATCTGTGTCAGGTCGGCGCCGCCGGGCAGATGATTGGACGTCATCAGCGCCACCGTCTTCGGACTCAGGATGCGCGCGCCGTCCAGTTCGCCGCCGTTCAGAAAGGCGTGGGCAAAGCGGTGATAGTCCGCACTGGTCGAGACCAGCCCGCCGCCGCCCGACAGCAGCGTCGGTTTCGCGCCCCATGCGCTTTTCGCACGGCTATCGAACAGCCGTTTCCCTTTCCCCGGATCGACAAACCAGCAATCCGGCAGCCGGTCATGCTTTTCAGGCGGCGCAAAAAATCCGGTGTCCACCATATCGAGCGGCGCAAAAATGCGCTCCTGAAACACCTCGTCCAATGGCTTGTCGGCCAGCCGCTGCACGACCGCGCCCAGCACATCTGTCGCGACCGAATAATTCCACGCATCCCCCGGGGAGAATTCCAGCGGCAGCTTTCCCAGTTCCCGCACGAACCCATCCAGGTCGAAATTGCCGTGCGTATTTTCCAGCTTCAGCTCTCGATGCGCGTGATCGACGGCGGAACGATATTGGAAACTATAGGTGAAGCCCGCCGTATGCCGCAGCAGGTCGACCATCTGCATCGGCCGCGTCACCGGCTCGGTCAGGAAAGGCACGCCCGACCCGCCGCCCGCCAGCACGCCGACCTCCGCCAGTTCCGGCAGCACCCTGGCGACCGGCGTGTCCAGCTGCACGCGCCCTTCCTCGAACAGTGTCATGAACGCCGCCGATGTCACCGGCTTCGTCATGGAGGCAATGCGAAACAGCGAATCCTCCGCCAGCGGGACGCCATCTTCGCGTAAAGACCCCTGGGTCGAAAAATGCACAGGCTCGCCATTCCGGCTGACCAGCAATTGCGTCCCGGGAAACCGTCCGGTGTCGATATATTTCTCTTTCAGGAACGCATCCGCCCGCATCAGGCGCTCAGGGTCAAGCCCATGTTTGGCGGGGTCTGTGGCTGTGATGGTCATCTTGCTGTCTCCGTGCGTCCCTCGACTGCGCCCGGGATGATCAAATTCGGTGTCCGAGGCAAGCGGCCTGATCGCCCGAAAGAAAAATCCGGGTCATCCCCCTGGCGCAGCCAAGGCGGCGCACCATCCCCGCCAGGGACGTCACCCGAACAAAGCAATCGACTGCATCCCGCGCGCCACCAGCGCGCCATCCGCGTTCCACACCATTATGTCCTGATTGGTACAGCCATGTTCGATATGGTCCGACGTCGCGCGCAGCAGCCACCAGCCGTCCGCGCTGACCGGTGCCGGCGTCAGCAGATTGTAAATCCACGTCAGCGACGACACCGGCACCGGCTTCGTCATGAGCGCCATCGCTGCGGGCGGCAGGCCGTCACCGATCAGCATCATCTCCGTCATGGGGTCCAGGCCGTCGCGGTCCTTGGTGCGGAACCAGCGCAAGACGTCCGCGCTGCCCCGGTCCGGCCAGTCATCCACTTGCGCAATATCGAAATTATGCAGGAATCTCGGTGCCGTTGCGTGTTCAACCGGCCGTGCGGGACCAGGCGGCGAGGAGATGGGCGCCGCCGTGCCCCCGGTCAGTTCGACATGACTTTTCATCTCCCGCATGAAAACGAATGTCGCCGCAAGGCCAAGGCCGTTTTCACCGTGTATTTCCGCGGTCACGAACGCCGCATTCTTGCCGCGCCGCTTCACTGCCGCCGTTACCGTCACCGGCCCCGCCAGCGGCCCGATGAAACTGACCTGCGCCGACCGCAGCGGCGGCAGGTCCGCGTCCGCATCCCGCGCCGCCGCATACGCCATGGCCGCGGACAGACCGCCATAGGCCGTGCGGCCCTGCAGCCATGCGTCCGGGATCACGGCGCGATAGCCGCCTTTGACAGGTTCGCGCCCGGCAAGAATTCGCGGCAGGCTCATACCGCCACCTGCCCGAACAGCTGGCGCGTCACGGGATGCGAAGAGGATAATCCGCCATCGACGGCGATACTCTGTCCGTTCAGATAGGATGCGTCGTCCGACGCCAGAAACAGCGCCACGGTCCCGATCTCTTCCGGCTGCGCCGCACGTTGCAGCGGGTTGATCCGGCCGATCTTTGCCAGCTTTCCGGCTTCACGCGCATAATCGAAAACCGGCTTCGTCATTCCCGTTTCAATGACGCCCGGACAGATCGCGTTCACCCGCACACCTGACCCGGTCAGTTGCTGGGCGGCCGTCTTTACGAGGCTCATGACACCCGCTTTCGAGGCGGAATAGTGCGACGACCCCGCACCAGAATTGATCCCCGCGACCGATGCCGTACAGATGATCGCGCCGCCGCCCGCCTCCACCATCACTGGCGCGGCATACTTAATCGCCAGCGCCGGACCGATAAGGTTTACGCGCAGCGTTTCGGCCCAAAGCGCTTCATCCGCTTCCAGGATCGATTCGCGCCCGCCGGAAATGCCCGCATTGGCGAACAACACATCCAGTCCGCCGTGCAGGTCGACCGCCGCCGCAACCATCGCCTGCACATCGGCCTCGACACCCGCATCCATCACGCGCGCCGCCGCGATGCCGCCCGCCTCCCGGATCGTGGCCGCGGTATCGTGCGCCGCTTCGGTCCTGTCACAAACAAGGACCTTGCCGCCCGCCTCTGCGAACAGGCGGCAGGATGCGGCACCGATGCCGGACCCGCCGCCGGTGACGATGATGGACTTTCCCTCGAACCGCTTTGACACGCGCGATCTCCTTCACGCTCATGGCTAGGCGGCGCGGGAAAGCCCGTCCATCCTGTTAAAAGGATTCGGTGTCAGATGTGCTGATCGACCAGGATCGTGTTGCCGTCCGGGTCCAGCATGGTGAAACTATCCGGTCCCGTCCCGTCTGGGTCCGCTTCCTTTTCGAACACCGCGCCCGCCGCCTTCAGCTTCGCCTGGATTTCGCGAATATCGGTATGGCCTTCGACCGTTTCGCCGTTCTCATCCCACCCCGGATTGAACGTCATGATGTTACCCTCGAACATACCCTGAAACAGGCCGATCACCGCCGTCGGGCCTTTCATGATCCGATAATGTTCCCCGTCGCCGCCAATTGGCGTGAAGCCCAGCATTTCGTAAAATGCCTCAGACGCCTTCAGATCTTTCACCGCCAGGCTCGTCGAAAACGCGCCAAGGTTCATGATCTTTCTCCCCTTCATTTGCGTGGAATTCGGAACCTAGACCGTCAGCCTGAAAAACGCCAAGACTTCCCCATGACAGACGAAGATCTGGCCGCCGATCTCGCCATACGGGCAGGCGCACTGCTTGTGGACCTGCGCGCATCGTCGGGATTGAGCGGCGGTGCCCTCGGCGCTGCCGGCGACGCGCGCGCCAACGACGCCATTCTGGCTGCGCTCGGCACGGCCCGCCCTGACGACGCCGTCCTGTCGGAGGAAAGCACCGACAGCGCGGCGCGCCTGTCCGCGAGGCGCGTATGGATCATCGATCCACTCGACGGCACGCGGGAATATCGGGCGGGCCGGAACGACTGGGCCGTGCATGTGGCGCTCAGTATCGATGGCGAAGCGACGCTCGGTGCCGTCGCCCTGCCCGCCCGCGACATCGTCCTGCGGTCGGACCAGACGCGCCCCCTGACGGGCGAAGCCGCCCGCTTGCGCATCGCCACCAGTCGCAGCCGCCCCGCGCCGGTCGCGGCGTTCGCCGCCGAGAGGCTTGGCGGCACGCTCGTTCATATCGGTTCGGCGGGCGCGAAGACCGCTGCCGTCATCATGGGCGAGGCGGACGCCTATCTGCACTCCGGTGCGCAGTCGGAATGGGACAATTGCGCGCCCGTCGCCGTCGCACAGGCAGCCGGTCTGCATTGCTCCCGCCTTGACGGGGCGGCGCTTCGCTACAACCGCGCCGATGTCGTCGTGCCCGACATTCTGATCTGCCACCCGGCGCGGGCAAGGCAGATCATCGCGCTCGCCAGCGAATATCGCGCGTCCCATGATGACGAACCGGATACGCGCCGCTAACACGCTTCGCCATGCCCGCAGCAAAGTCTTCCAGCGCCCCATCGCCGATGATGGAGCAATTTCTCAGCATCAAGGCCGAGGCGGGCGACGACGCACTGCTGTTTTTCCGGATGGGTGACTTCTTTGAGCTGTTCTTCGACGACGCCGTCCGCGCCGCCGCCGCGCTCGATATCGCGCTGACGAAACGCGGTCAGCATGAAGGGCGGGAAATCCCCATGTGCGGGGTCCCCGCTCACAGTGCGGAGGGCTATCTTGCGCGCCTGATCGCGAAGGGTTTCCGCGTCGCCATCGCCGACCAGGTCGAAAGCCCGGCAGAGGCCAGGAAACGCGGTTCGAAATCCGTGGTGAAGCGCGAG
Source organism: Pacificimonas pallii (assembly GCF_019204005.1). GTDB lineage: Bacteria > Pseudomonadota > Alphaproteobacteria > Sphingomonadales > Sphingomonadaceae > Pacificimonas > Pacificimonas pallii. The sequence continues at coordinate 491,660 of NZ_JAGSPA010000003.1, forward strand.
ATCGTCCGGGTCGTCACACCCGGCACGCTTACGGAAGAATCCCTTCTCGACGCGCGCAGCGCCAATTATCTCGCCGCCTATGCGGAGGCTGCGGGCGAAGCGGCGCTGGCGTGGTGCGACATGTCGGCGGGCGGTTTCCATACCGCGCCGGTCACGGCCGCGGCTCTCCCCGCCGAACTCGCGCGCCTTAACCCCGCCGAGTTGATCCTGCGCGAAGGTACTGAGATCGCTGGTAATTGGCCGCTTAGCCCGCTGCCAAAGCCGAACTTCGATTCGTCCCGCGGGGAGGCCGCGCTGAAAGCCCGGTTTGAAATCGGTGCGCTTGATGGCCTTGGCGATTTCACCCGCGCCGAAATCGCCGCCGCCGGCGCGCTCCTGGCCTATCTTGAGGCCACGCAGATGGCCGCCGTGCCGCGCCTGCGCGCGCCGCAGCGGCAATTGCCCGGCGGCTTCATGCGCATTGACGCCGCGACACGCGGCAGCCTTGAACTATCGCGCACCGCGAAGGGCACCCGCGCAGGCTCGCTGACCGCCTGCCTCGACGCCACGGTCACCGCGCCCGGCGCACGCCAGCTCTCCGCCGATCTGGCCGCACCGCTCACCGACGCCACCGAAATCGCCGCGCGCCTTGACCTCGTCGCGGCATTCCATGCCGGGGGCGAGGTCCGCGAACGCCTGCGCACCGCCCTGAAGGAAGTCCCCGACCTCGAACGCGCCCTTGGCCGTATCGCAGCGGGGCGCGGCCACCCGCGCGACCTCGGCCTGATCCGCGATGGACTGACCCGCGCCGACCAGATTCGCGCGCATCTGAAACGCGCCACGCTAATGGGCCCGCCGCCCATGCTCGCCGACCTTCTCGCGACGATCGGCCCGCATGGGGAACTGACCGGGCTGCTTCACGCCGCACTGGTGCCAGAGCCCGGCATGAACGCCAATGAAGGCGGCTTCATCGCAGAGGGGTATGATCACACGCTCGACGAGCACCGCAGTCTGGCAAAAGATGCGCGCCGTCATATCGCAGCGCTAGAGGCGGAGTATCGCGCGCAGACCGGCGTTGAAAAGCTGCGCATCAAACATAACAATGTCCTGGGCTATTTCATTGAAGTCGCGCCGAAACATGCGGACGGCATGATGGCGGCGGACAGCACGTTCGCGCACCGCCAGACCCTCGCCAATGCCGTCCGCTTCAATTCGGAGCAGCTCGCCGGCCTCGCCACCCGGATCGCTCAGGCACAGGGTCAGGCGCTCGCGCTGGAGGCGAAGCATTTCGCCGACCTCAACGCCGCTGTCCTCACGCACGCTGAAAGCATCGAGGCGACGGCATCCGCGCTCGCCCGTATCGACGTTTCGGCGGCATTGTCGGAGCTTGCCGCCCAGCGCGGCTGGGTGCGCCCGGCGGTCGATGACAGTCATGCCTTCACGATCACGCGGGGCCGCCATCCGGTTGTCGAGGCGGCCATGAAAAGCGGCCAGTTCGTTGCCAATGACTGCGCATTGGAACGCGATGGCTTCGTGTGGCTGGTCACCGGCCCCAATATGGCCGGCAAGTCGACATTCCTCCGCCAGAACGCGCTGATCGCCGTCATGGCGCAGGCGGGCAGTTTCGTGCCTGCCGACGCGGCGCATATCGGCGTCATCGACCGCCTGTTCAGCCGCGTCGGCGCGTCCGACAATCTGGCGGAGGGCCGCTCCACATTCATGGTCGAGATGGTCGAGACGGCCGCCATTCTCAATCAGGCGACCGACCGCTCTCTGGTGATCCTTGACGAGGTTGGCCGCGGTACCTCGACCTATGATGGCCTCTCCATCGCGTGGGCGGTGCTGGAGGCCGTGCATGACGGCCTGCGCGCGCGCTGCCTGTTCGCGTCCCACTATCACGAACTGACGGCCCTCGAACCGCGCCTCGACGCGCTGCGCCTCGCCACGGTCAGGGTACGGGAGTGGAAGGGCGATCTCGTCTTCCTGCATGAAGTCACGGAGGGCGCCGCCGACAAAAGCTACGGCCTTGCCGTTGCGCGTCTCGCCGGGCTGCCCGGCGACACCACCGCCCGCGCCGCCGAAGTGCTCGCCGCCCTCGAAGACACACGCGATGCAACCGGCGGCATCGCGGCCGGGCTTACAGAGCTGCCTCTGTTCGCGGCCGCGGAACCGAGGGCGGAGGTAAAGGACGCGCTTCGTGAAAAGCTTGCCGACACGCGTCCGGACGAATTGTCCCCCCGCGCCGCGCTTGATCTGATCTACGAACTCAAACGGCTGGCGGATTGACACGCATGCCAACTAGCTATCGGCTTTTTCGTTCAGCGCTCCTATAACGCGCCAAGGACAGGGCAAACGGGATACCAATGAAAACAATCAACAGCATCCGCATGGGCGCACGCGAAGTGCTGCCCCTCGTTGAGGGCGGCAAGGGCGTCAGCGCGACCAATGGCCAGTCTTCCGGGGCCTGGGCCGCGGCTGGCGGCATCGGCACGGTCAGCGCCGTGAACGCGGACAGCTATGACGACAATGGCGACATCATCCCGCAAATCTACCATGGCCGTACGCGCGACGACCGGCACGAGGAACTCGTCAGATACGGTATCGACGGCGGCGTGGCGCAGCTGAAACAGGCCCGTGACCTCGCCGGGCCCGATGCGACCATCAACATCAATGTCCTTTGGGAAATGGGCGGTGCGCAGCGCATCCTTGAGGGGATTTTCGAAAGCGAGGCGGGCGACCTGGTCGACGGCGTTACCTGCGGCGCGGGCATGCCCTACAAACTTGCCGAAATCAGCGCGCGCTTCGGTAAATATTATTATCCCATCATCTCGTCCGGGCGGGCCTTTCGCGCGCTGTGGAAGCGTTCCTATTCAAAGCATCCGGACTGGCTGGGCGCGGTGGTCTATGAGGATCCGTGGCTCGCGGGCGGTCATAATGGCCTTTCCAACGCCGAAGACCCGGAAGTGCCGCAGGACCCCTATCCGCGTGTGAAGGACCTGCGCGAGGTCATGCGGGCGGGCGGCATATCCGATGATCTGCCGATCATCATGGCGGGCGGCGTCTGGTTCCTGCGCGAATGGGAAGACTGGATCGACAATAGGGACCTCGGCACCATCGCGTTCCAGTTCGGCAGCCGTCCGCTGCTCACAAAGGAAAGTCCAATTCCGGACATCTGGAAGGAGCGCCTGCCAAAACTGAGCGCGGGGGACATCCTGCTGCACCCGTTCAGCCCGACGGGATTTTATTCCTCCGCGGTGAAAACGCCGTTCCTGATGGACATGGCGCGCCGTTCGGAACGCCAGATCGCATTCACCGCTGCGGCGGATGACACCCACACGCACAAGCTCGATGTGGGCTTCAAGGGCAATAAGACGTTCTGGGTCACCAGGGCGGACCTGATGCGGGCCCGCGGCTGGGTCGGCGAAGGCTTTACTGTCGCCATGAAGACGCCAGACGACACCCTGGTTTTTGAAACCGACGAGATGTCGAAGATCCTGCGCAAGGATCAGGCCGATTGCATGGGCTGTCTGTCGCAGTGCAAATTCTCGTCCTGGGCGGAACATAATGAAAAGCATTCGACGGGCCGCCTCGCCGATCCCCGCAGCTTTTGCATCCAGAAGACACTGCAGGACATTGCCCATGGCGGCGACCCCGACGACAATCTGATGTTCGCCGGGCACAGCGCGCATCATTTCTCGACCGACCCATTTTACTCCAACGGCTTTGTGCCGACCGTGAAGCAGCTCGTCGACCGCATTCTGACGGGCGACTAAAACGCATCTCACATCATATAAAATGTGGATTCACCTTCACCTTCGCCTGCGTTAGGTAGGCGTGAGAAGAGGAATCCATCTCCGTGCCTAGATGCGTGCTAAGACTTTCCCTGCTCACTGCGTTCTTCGTGCTTGCCGCCTGTGCGTCCCGCACGTCATTGCCGCCTTCCGGTTCGGTGACGCAGCCGACCTCTGCCGTGCCGCCGGTCGTGGTTCAGGAACCGGAAGAAAACGCCCGCGCCGCTGGATTCCGGCTCGTCACCTTTGCTGATGTCGCCGGCTGGCCCGCCAGCGATGTCACCCCCGCGCTGACGGCTTTCCAAAAGAGCTGCCGGTCCGTCACGCGCCGTCCCGATCCCAGCCGCCTTGCCATTTCCGACGACTGGCTCGCCCCCTGCGCCGCCGCGAAGAGCGCGACCGATGCCCGCGCTTTTTTCGAAGCGAGCTTCACGCCCGTCATCGTGGCGGAAGGCGATGCCTTCGTCACCGGTTATTATGAGCCCGAGATCGAGGGGTGCCGCCAGCCCACACCGGACTGCAACGTCCCGATCTACGCACCGCCGGAGGATCTCACGCGCACCGAACAGCCCGATCCTGAAAATCCCGGCAGGACAAAGCTCATGAAAGGCATGGTCGATGCAAATGGCGTATATTCGCTTTATCACGACCGCGCCGCCATCGATGCGGGCGCGCTTGCCAAGCGCGGCCTCGAAATCGCCTATGCGAAGGACGCCATCGAGCTGTTTTTCCTACAGATCCAGGGATCGGGTCGCCTGCGCCTGCCGGACGGCGGCGTCATGCGCATCGGCTATGCCGACCAGAATGGCCGCGAATATGTCGGCATCGGCCGCCGTCTGAGGGAAATGGACGCCCTCGCACCGGGCGAAGCCTCGATGCAGGGAATCATGCGCTGGCTGCGCGCCAATCCCGACCGGGGCCGGGCCCTGATGCACGAGAATAAAAGCTATATCTTCTTTCAGGAACTGACCGGCGAAGGCCCGCTTGGCGCGATGGGAACGCCCGTCACGCCAGAGGTCAGCCTGGCCACCGATCCGCGCTATGTACCGCTTGGTGCGCCGGTGTTTCTGACCACGGAATATCTCAACGAATCGCGCGTCATGACGCCTTTCCAAAAGCTCATGGTGGCGCAGGATACCGGCGGGGCGATCAAGGGCACGAACCGCTTCGACCTGTTCTGGGGCGCAGGCGCACGCGCCCGCACGATCGCAGGCGGCCTCGCATCGAAGGGCAGCGCGGTGATCCTGATCCCCAATGTGTCCGCAAATCGGCTGCGCAGCGAAATGCGCCTCGCGGCGCTGGACCTGCGCTGAACCGGTGCCAAAGCGTCCGAAATCCCTGCCTGCGCAGGACCGGGCGCTGTGGGACCAGGTCGCGAGTACGGTGCGCCCGCTCGGCGATAAGCCGGTGCCGGTGCACCATAGCTTCCCGCGGGTCGATATCCGTGAGCGCGCGCCCACGGCACCGACGCTGCGGCCCAGCACTGTCCTCGCCGCCCCCGAACGCGCGTCGCTCGACGGCGGCTGGGACCGCCGCGTGCGCAAGGGGCAGATCGTTCCCGACCGCACGGTCGATCTGCATGGCCTCACCCGCGATGGTGCCTATGACGCGCTTGAACGCGCCATACACTGTGCCAGCCGCGACGGGGTCCGTACACTCCTCGTGATCACCGGCAAACCGCGCAGCCCGGCGGAGGCGCCGCGCGGGATCATCTCGAAAAGCCTGCCCGTCTGGCTGGAAACACCGCAGCTTCGTCCATTCGTCTCGGCGACACGCCCCGCGCACGCCCGTCATGGCGGCAATGGCGCCGTCTACGTGGTGCTAAGGCGCGCGCGATAGCGACTGGCGGGCAACGTCGTCGCGCAGCGCCTGCATTTCGGTCCGCAGCAGGCGTACTTCCGACAGGATCGCGTCGCGTTCCGCGTGACTGGCTTCGTCCTGCGCCTCATGCATGGCATTCACGATAATGGCGATGAACAGGTTCAGGACGATGAAGGATGAAATAAGCACGAACGGAACGAAAAACAGCCACGCATAGGGATAAACGTCCATCATCGGACGCACAATGCCCATCGACCAGCTTTCCAGCGTCATGATCTGAAACAGCGTGTAAAGCGACTCCCCCACGGTCCCGAACCACAATGGGAAACGTTCACCAAACAGATTCGTCGCCATCACTGCCGCGATATAAAAAATCAGCGTCAGGAGCAGGACGACCGTCCCCATGGCAGGAATGGCTGTGAACAGTCCCTGCACGACCTGCCGCATGCGCGGTACGACGGATATGATCCTGAGGGCGCGCAGGATACGCAGCGCGCGCAGCACCGAAAACCCGCCGCCCGCCGGGACATAGGCCACCGCGACGATGAGCAGATCGAAGACATTCCACCCGTCGCGGAAAAAGCGCGCGCGATAGGCGAAAAGCTTCAAAGCCAGCTCGGCGGTAAAGATCGCTATGGCGACCTTATCCAGAAAAACAATGAGTTCGCCGCCGAAGGCCATGACGTCCGGGTCGGTCTCAAGGCCGATCAGGATGGCATTGACGACGATCACCGTCATGATGAACCGGCGAAATGACGGCGCTTCCACCAACGTCTGGATTTTTCCCCGCCATGGGGCAGAGGCGGACCCGGGCACCTTCACGCGCGGCTAGACCGTAAAGCTCTCGCCGCAGCCGCACATGCCCTTCGCGTTCGGATTTTCGAACGTAAATCCCGCCGTGAAATCGTCTTCCTGCCAGTCCATGCGGCTGCCGATCAGGTAAAGCAGCGACGGGCCGTCCACATAAAGCGTGCCCGCAGGCGTCGTGACCGCTTCGTCACTGGCTTGGGGCGCGTCGACATAATCGATGGAATAGGCAAGGCCGGAACAGCCGCGGCGCGGCGTCGACAGGCGCACACCTGCCGTGCCCTCCGGCGCCGATGACATCAGCTCCTCGATGCGCGCGACGGCACGCGCGGTCAGCGAGATCGGCGCGGGGCGCTCTCTTGTCGCGGTGGCCATCACAGCATCCCCAGTTCAAGCTTGGCTTCGTCGGACATCTTGCCGGGATCCCACGGCGGATCAAAGGTCAGATTGACTTCGGCGGACCCGATTCCCGGTACCGCACCCGTGCGAATTTCAACCTCGGCGGGCATGCTTTCCGCCACGGGGCAATGCGGCGTGGTCAGGGTCATGGTGACCACCGCGTGATCGTCGACGATATCGACGCCGTAGATCAGGCCCAGATCATAGATATTCACCGGAATTTCCGGATCGTAAATCTCGCGCAGGGTCTCCACGACCTGCTCATAGAGCCTGCCAGCGGGGGCACCTTCATCCGGTGTGTTTGGGGATTCTTTCAGAAAGCCTTCCAGATAGTCCTTCCCGCGCGGCGCATCTTTCGCGTCGACGCCGAGCGGCTTCGCGTTTTCGGGGCCATCGAACGCGGAACTGCGGTTGCGGTTCGTCGACTGCAGCGCCGGGTCCATGAAGTCGTCAAGCGCTCCGGGGGCCATGGGTCTTTGCTGTGTCATCCGAAAATCCTCTGCACACGTTTCAGGCCATTCACCAGCTTCTCGACATCCTCCGCGCCCGAATAGACACCAAAGCTCGCCCGCGCCGTCGCGGGCACATCCAGATATTTCATCAGCGGCTGACAGCAATGATGTCCCGCGCGGATCGCGACCTGTTCCTCATCCAATATGGTGGCGATGTCGTGCGGATGCACCCCCTCCATGGCGAAACTGACGATACCCCTGCCGCCATCGGGACCGTATAGCGTCAGGGAGTTCATCGCGCGAAGTTCGTCCCGCGCCTGCGCCGCCAGCGCGCGCTCGTGATGATCGATCACGTCCAGGCCGATATTTTCGACATAATCGATGGCAATTGCCAAAGTGACGGCACCGACGATATGCGGCGTCCCCGCCTCGAACCGCCCCGGCGCGGGTGCCCAGGTCGACCCTTCGAAACCGACCTCTTCGATCATGGACCCGCCGCCCTGCCAGGGCTGCATGCCATTAAGAACATCGCCCCGCGCCCACAGCACGCCAATACCCGTGGGGCCGTATAATTTATGTGCGGAAAACACATAGAAATCAGCGTCCAGCGCCTGCACGTCAATCGCCAGACGCGGTGCCGCCTGACAGCCATCGACCAGCAGTTTCGCGCCCACGGCATGCGCCGCCTTCGCGATGCGCGTGACGTCCGCCACGCCGCCCAGCACGTTAGACACATGCGCCACCGCGACAAGTTTCGTGCGCTCGCCGATCAGGTTTTCCAGCGCGTCCACGTCGATCTGGTGGTCCGCCGTCAACGGCGCGACATCGATTTTCGCGCCTACACGCGCCGCCAGCAGCTGCCACGGCACGATGTTGCTGTGATGCTCCAGCGTCGTCAGCAGAATATGGTCACCCGCGCCGACATTTGCATTACCCCAGCTTTCGGCCACCAGGTTGATCGCTTCGGTGGCACCGCGCACGAACACGCATTCGCTCGGCCTGGCTGCGTTGATGAATGTCGCCACCCGCTCCCGCGCCGCCTCATAGCGCTCCGTCATGGTCGCACTGCGCGCATAGACGCCGCGATGGACGGTGGCATATTCCTCGCCATAGGCCCGCGCAATCGCGTCGATAACGACTTTTGGTTTCTGCGCCGTCGCCGCACTGTCCAGATAGGACCAGCCCGGTGCCAGTCCGGGAAAATCCGCACGCCAGTCCGGTGCCGATGACATGATCGGTACCTGCATGTTCACCGCACAGCCTCCAAGGCGGCGCGCGCATCATTGCCGAGGAGGTCACGCAGTTCGGCATTCTCCACCGCCTCGAACGCGTCGGCGACAAACGCTTCCGTCAGCAGCGTTTTTGCGGCATCCTCCGGCACGCCGCGGCTTGCCAGATAAAACAGTGCGTTTCTGTCCAGCTCGCCCACCGTCGCCCCGTGCGCGCACTTCACGTCATCCGCGAAGATCTCGAGTTCCGGCTTGGCATTCACCGTCGCCGTCCGGTCGAGAAGCAGCGCCTTTATGTCTTCATTGGCGTCGGTTCGCTGCGCGCCCCGCGCGACTTCGATACGGCCGGCGAAGCTGGCCTGCGCCTTGTTCGCAGCGACGGCACGCCAGGTCTGGCCGCTCGTCCCGCCAACGCCTTCGTGGCGGACGCGGCCGACAATATCCAGGATCTGCCGCCCGCCGCCGACCATCGTGCCGTCGACGCGCGCATCGGCGTCATCGCCAAGCACCAGCGCATATTCGCTGCGGGCGGAGGCCACCGAGCCTAGCATGCTCACGCTGCCATAATGCGCCGCCGTGCCGACAGTGCCCGCGACGCTCTCCGTCCAGACGCCGCCGTCCTGCAGCACGCGAACCGCACGGCGAATGCGCCCGCCCTCACCTGCGGATGCCGTCACAGCGACGTTCGTCCAGCAATCGCCGCCGCCGACATAGGTCTCGATAACCCGCATCGTCTCACCAGCCGGACAATCGTAGACAAGGTCCAGATGCGCCTGCCCGCCACTTGCAAAATGAATGATATGCAACCGCTCGCCGGGCTTTGCCGTGACGGCCACCGTGCGGTGCGCCCGCGCCAGTTTCCCCAGCAGCCCGTGGCCGTCCACATCTGCGGCCATGGCCGTCTTCACATAGCCCGGTGTCGACCCCTGCTCGACATAACGCCCGTCGACAAAGATCAGCAGCGGCCCGTCATGTTCTGGAACCATCCACGGGCGAAGGTCGGGCGCGGCATCGTTCGCAGGCCGCGTCGGCGCAGATGTCAGCGCGGTTTCGATGGCGCTCAGGTCCGACCAGCGCCAGTCTTCATGCCGGGTCGGCAGGCCGATATCGTCAAGGCGCGCAGGCAGGTTCACGCGGCGATCCCGACATAGCCTTCGCGCTCAAGCTCATGCGCCAGTTCCGGCCCGCCGGACCGCGTGATCGCGCCGTCCTGCAGCACGTGGACGCGGTCGGGCTTCACATAGTCGAGCAGGCGCTGATAATGCGTGATGAGGAGGAACGATCGCTTCGGATCGCGCAGCCGGTTGATGCCGTCCGCAACCACCCGCAGCGCGTCGATGTCGAGGCCGGAATCCGTCTCGTCGAGCAGCGCCAGTTTTGGCTGCAACAGCGCCATCTGCACCATCTCGTTGCGCTTCTTCTCGCCGCCCGAAAAGCCGACATTCACGCCGCGCTTCATATGGTCCATGCTGAGGTCGAAGGCGGCGGACTCGGTGCGCGCCATGCGCAGGAAATCGGCGGCGGACACGGCATCCTCGCCGCGCTGCTCCCGCTGCGCATTCAGCGCCGTGCGCAGAAAGTTGAGGTTCGACACACCCGGAATCTCCACCGGATATTGCAGCCCCAGGAATAGTCCCGCCGCGGCGCGTTCATGCGCATCCATGGCAAGCAGATCCTGCCCGTCCAGCGTCGCCGTCCCGTCCGTGACTTCATACCCGTCACGCCCCGACAGGACGTAGCTAAGCGTCGATTTCCCCGACCCGTTCGGCCCCATGATCGCATGGACTTCGCCATCGGGCAAGTCGAGCGAAAGGCCCTTGATGATCGGCTTGTCGCCGACAGAGGCGTGGAGGTTATTGATGTTAAGCATTAAGAATCTTCATCACTTATATTGGTTGCAGTGGACAGTTTTGCGCGATCCTCATCTGACATCTTCAATCGAAACCGCCCGTCCGGTAACTCTTCATCACCACAATCGCGTCGAAGGCTTTCGCCATTCGTTGAACCTGTTCCACCATCGCTTGATCGTCCGTAACTATTTCTGTCACCCCACCGCCCCCTCAAGCGAAATGCCGAGCAGTTTCTGCGCTTCCACGGCAAATTCCATCGGCAGCTGCTGCAACACGTCCTTCGCAAAGCCGTTGACGATCAGCGCCACGGCTTCTTCCTCGTCGAGGCCGCGCGACTGGGCGTAGAACATCTGATCGTCGCTGATCTTGCTGGTCGTGGCTTCATGCTCGATCTGCGCGGACGGGTTTTTCACCTCGATATAGGGGACGGTGTGGGCGCCCGACTCCGACCCCAGGAGCAGGCTGTCGCATTGGGTGAAGTTACGCACATTCTCCGCCGATGGCCCCACGCGAACCAGGCCGCGATAGGTATTGTCCGATTTCCCGGCGCTGATGCCCTTCGAAATGATCGTCGAACGGCTGTTCTTGCCGAGGTGGATCATTTTCGTGCCGGTGTCGGCCTGCTGATGATTATTGGTCAGCGCGACGGAGTAGAACTCGCCGACGGAGCTTTCGCCCGCCAGCACGCAACTGGGATATTTCCACGTCACCGCACTGCCGGTTTCCACCTGCGTCCACGAAATCTTCGACCGGTCGCCTTTGCAATGGCCGCGTTTGGTGACGAAATTATAGATGCCGCCGACGCCGTTCTCGTCGCCCGGATACCAGTTCTGAACGGTGGAATATTTAATCTCCGCATCATCCAGCGCGATCAGTTCCACGACCGCCGCGTGCAGCTGATTCTCGTCGCGCATCGGCGCGGTGCAGCCCTCCAGATAGCTGACATAACTGCCCTTGTCGGCGACGATCAGCGTGCGTTCGAACTGGCCGGTATTTTCCGCGTTGATGCGGAAATAGGTCGACAGTTCCATCGGGCAGCGGACGCCCTCCGGAATGTAGACGAACGTGCCGTCCGAAAAGACCGCGCAGTTGAGCGTTGCGAAGAAATTGTCACGCATCGGGACCACGCTGCCCAGATGCTTGCGCACCAAATCGGGATATTCCTTGATGGCCTCGCTGATCGACAGAAAGATGACGCCCGCCTTTGACAGTTCCTCGCGGAACGTCGTCGCCACCGACACCGAATCGAACACGGCATCGACGGCGACCTTGCGGGCACCCTCGACATTGGCGAGGACCTTCTGCTCCTCAATGGGAATGCCGAGCTTCTTATAGGTGTCGAGAATGGCCGGATCGAGTTCGTCCAGGCTGCCGATGGTCGGTTTCTTCTTCGGCTCGGCGTAATAATAGGCGTCCTGATAATCGATCGGATCGATCTTCAGCTTCGCCCAGTTGGGGCTTTCCATCTTTTCCCAGATGCGGAACGCCTTCAGCCGCCAGTCGAGCATCCATTCGGGCTCGCCCTTCTTCGCGGAAATATAGCGCACCGTCTCCTCGGTCAGGCCTTTCTTGGCCATTTCCGATTCCACGTCCGATGAGAAACCCCATTTATACTTGGACGCTTCTTCGGCAATCGCGATGGTTTCGGTCGTGGCCATCAGGCGGGTTCCTTGATCTCTAATTTCATGAGGTCGGCGAGCGACACGTCATCGAACGCGCTGCGTACCTTCTGGTTGATGATGGTCCAGTGCGGCCGCACATTGCACGACACGCCGATGGCGCAGTCGCCCGCGCCGTCATGCAGGCATTGGGTCAGGCCGATCGGGCCGTCAACCGCTTCGACAATCTCGGTCAGGCGGATGTCGGATGCGGGCCGTGACAGTGCCGCGCCGCCGCTTGCCCCGCGCGTCGAATCGAGCAGTCCGGCACGTGTCAGCGTCGCGGTTAGCTTGGCGGCCGTCGGGGCCGGTATGCCTGTCTGCTCCGACAGCGCACCGGCGCTCATCCGCTCTGGCGCGGACGCCAGGCGGACCATCGCCACAACGGCATAATCAGCAAGATTAGACAGACGAATCATCAATTCGGACCTTTTCAGTCCGCTTTATATGATGGCAATGCCGCTGACGTTCAAGCGGCCAGTCGCCGCAGGCGCGCGTCCCGCACGCCGTCAGGTTATTTCAGGTGCGTCATCACTATTGGGTATGACAGGACATCCCGCAGGCCGAAAAAGAAACTTATCGGGGTGTGACCCTGATCACACCGGCCTCGCGCCTGATGGCATATAAGCGTCGATGAATAACGGGAGAGACAAAAAATAGCCGACGATCCAGGGGCATTCCATCCTGCACCGGAATGACCATGACCTGAAAAACGCAACAATGTCGGATTCGTACAATATCCGATGGTCGATGGCACTTATACGCAAGAACACTCTGGATCGTCGGTGGGTACGCGAATACGCAACTCGCACGTCACGCAAGCATCATACAAAGCCTGCGATCCAGATACGCACGGGACGGGAAATAGGTTTCCTGTTCCGTGCGTTTTTTCTGAACAGGTCGTAATTATAGACCCGATTCACAAATGCAAGGTTTGTGAATTTACGCTATGCTCCCTGCCGGGGCGGGGAGTGGCTTATGATTGACATGCGATTCTATGTCCCTGCGCCCGACCTTCGCGCGTTCATATCCAGCTATTACGTTCTTGATTTCCAGCTTCCCGCGCTCAGCGATATCGTTCAGGCGGAGCAGGCAAGCGTACGTTTCGCGCTTGGGGGCCGCTACCGGATCGGGCTGGCGGATGACGCCGGCTGGACCGACCGAAACGGCGCGAACCTTTTTGGGCATCGAACAAAACCGATGATGATCGAGGCGGAAGGCCCGGGCCGCTTTCTGGGCGCAGGAATCCTGCCTTCGGGGTTCGAGGCGCTGCTCGGCGTGCCTGCGGACGAAATGACCGACCGCATCGTCCCGCTGCAGGACGTGGTCGGCGGCATCGCCCGGCGCGCGCATGGCGTCATGCAGGCCCACACAGAAGCATTTTGCGGCAATGACGCCATTCTCGTCGACACCGCCAATGCCTTTTTCCGGGCACTCGCCACACGGCGCGAAGCGCGCGGCGCGCATTTCCAGTCGATCGCGGACGAATGGCTCGCCGGATCGGCAAACCCCAGGGTCGATGATCTGATTGCCGCCTGCGATGTGTCGGCGCGGCAGGTGGAGCGTCTGTGCCGCACCTATTTCGGGGTCAGCCCAAAGATGCTGGCACGGAAAAGCCGCGTGCTCCGCTCCGCCGTACAGCTACGCCTGACACCCGGTCTCAGATGGCAGGACGCGGCGGGCAGCAGTTTTTACGACCAGTCGCACTTCATTCGCGAATTCAAGGCCTTCACCGGCCTCACGCCGCTTCGTTACGCGCAGCTGAAAACGCCCATGATGGAGCAGAGCATGCGCACCCGCGCGCAGCATCGCCTGATCCCGCGCCTGTCGCTGCTTAGCTAGTCCGGTTTCTCCGGCGTCCAGCGCGCGAAGATCGCTGTCGGCAGCAACAGCCCCCGCGCCTCTTCCCGCACCGCCATCTCGCCAATCTGCACATGCCCTCTGGGCAGCACCGTCTCCATCAGCACGCCCAGTGCCAGCGCCGACATGCGCACCGCATAGGCGGTCAGCACGACATATTTGGACCTGTCGTCGACCAGCTGCGCAATCGCGGCCAGCAGCTCGGGCAGGGTCTCGTTCAGCTCCCAGCGCTCCCCTTTCGGACCGCGACCGAATTTCGGCGGATCCAGCATGATCCCGTCATAGCGCCGCGCGCGCCGCACTTCCCGCTCGGTATATTTCAGCGCGTCCTCGACCAGCCAGCGAATGGGCCTGTCGTCCATCTTCGACAGCGCCTGATTGTCCCGCGCTGCCGCGACCGCTTTCTTCGACGCATCGACATGGGTGACCCTTGCGCCCTGACCGGCCAGCAGCAGCGAACCCACACCGGTATAACCGAACAGATTCAGCACCTCATCGCCCGCGCGCGTTCGTGCCGCCATCCAGTCCCATTGCGGGGCCATATCGGGGAAAAAGGCCAGATGCCGAAACGGCGTGTTCGCCGCATGGAAGCGCACATCGCCGCGCGTCAGCGGCCAGCTTTCCGGCACATGATCCGCCAGATGCCAGCGGCCGCCGCCATCTGCGTCCGCGGCGGGCAGGAACTCGCCATCCGCCTGCCAGTCGCCGGTCGCCGGCGCCCACATGGCCTGCGGTTCGGGCCGAATGAAGCTGTACGGACCATATCGCTCCAGCTTTCGCCCATGCCCTGAATCGATCAGGGTGTAAGCCTCGTGCGGCTCGGCGATGATGGTATCGAGCTGCACCGGCTCAGGCCGCCGCCTTCAGCTTGCCCGCGCCGATCGTGGCCATCGCGGGCGCGCCCGCCAGCATCGCCGCCCCCGCCGCGCGCACCTCATCGAGCGTCAGCGCATCGATCTGCGCCACCACGTCCTGAGGCTCCACCGTACGGCCATGCACCAGCACCTGCCGCGCGACATAACCCGCCTGCCCCTCGCAGCTTTCCAGCGCCATCAGCAGCCCCGATTTGGCCAATGCGCGCGCGCGGTCCAGTTCGGCCTGCTCCAGATCCCTGGCGGCACCCGCCAGAACCTCCCGCATCAATGCCAGCGCCGCCTCCGCTTCACTGCGCGGTGTCGCGGCGTAACAGGTGAACAGCCCGCCATCGGCGAACGGCGCGTGGCTCGCATAGACGCTATAGGCCAGTCCGCGCTCTTCGCGCAGTTCCTGAAACAGCCGCGATGACATGCCGCCGCCCACCGCTTCCCCGAACAGCCGCGCCGCAAACAGGTCCGCCGCCTTCACCGCCGGCCCGGCAAAGCCCAGCGTCAGATGCGCCTGTTCCGTGGGCCGGTCGCGGTGCATCCCGCCGCAATGGAACCGCGCCGTCTCGGATAGTGGCAGCGTGCCCCCTTCCATATCGCCAAAACGCGCCTCCGCCTCCGCCATCACATCGTCATGGGATAATTTGCCTGCGGCCACCACCAGCATGGATTTCGGCCGGTAGTGCCGGTCGGCCCACCCGGTCAGATCGTCCCGCGTCAGACCGGAAATACTGGTTTCGTCGCCAAGGATGGAGCGCCCGAGCGCCTGCCCCGGAAACGCGGCCTCCTGCAAATCGTCGAAGATCAGGTCGCCCGCATTGTCGCGCACTTCGCCAAGTTCCTGCAACACGACCTGCTTCTCGCGTTCCAGCTCGTCGGGATCGAAATGCGGATGGCGGATCATGTCCGCGATCACCGACAAGCCGTGCGGCAGGTCACCGGCCAGCAGCCGCGCGCTGAACACGGTACCCTCGCGCCCCGTCATGGCGTTCATGTCGCCGCCGACGTCCTCGATGGTCTCGGCAAGCTGCCGTGCGGATCGCCCGCCCGCGCCCTTGAACAACATATGTTCGAACAGATGCGCCAGACCGTTCTCACGGGCTTTCTCGTGCCGCGATCCGACATCGGAATGAACGGCGACCGCGACAGTTTCCACGCTGGGCATCTCACGCGTGACGACGCGCAGGCCATTGGAAAGGGTGCTGAGGCGCTGCATCGAAACCATCTAGGCGCGCACGCGCGCGTGGGCCGACACATAATCCGCAAACGCCTCATAGCCGCCATGAATGGTCTCGCAGCGTTCCTCGCGATCCATCAGGCCGCCCAGCCGGTTTGGCAGGCGCGGACGGGCGCCAGAGGCCCGCTCCACGGCGTCACGAAATTTCGAGGGATGCGCCGTCGCCAGCGTCACGATCGGCACATGCGGCGGCAGGTCGGACTGGCGCGCGGCGGCCAGGCCGATGGCGGTGTGGGGGTCGATCAGTTCGCCCGCCTCCGCCTGCGCCCAGCGCAGCGCCAGCGACATCTCATCGGGATCGATGCGCGCGGAGGTGAACAGCGTCGCCGCCGCCTGCATATTGTCGGAAATCGACAGACGTTTCTCCTTTTCGAACCCCGCCATCATCGCTGCCAGCCCCGGTCCATCGCGGCCGCACATGTCGAACAGCAGCCGTTCGAAATTGGAACTGACCTGAATATCCATCGACGGTGCGGCGGTCGCCGTCACGGTTCCGACACTATAGTCGCCGCTGCTGAGTGCCCGGTGCAATATGTCGTTTACATTCGTCGCCACGATCAGGCGTTCGATGGGCAGCCCCATCTGTGCCGCGACATAGCCCGCGAACACATCGCCGAAATTGCCGGTCGGTACGCTGAACGCGACCTTGCGCTCCGGCGCGCCAAGACGCACGGCGGTATAAAAATAATAGACGACCTGCGCCATCAGACGGGCCCAGTTGATCGAGTTCACGGCGCTCAGGTCGAACCTACGATTCATCGCCGGGTCGCCGAACATGCGCTTCACATGTGCCTGCGCATCGTCAAAGCTGCCTTCGATCGCCAGATTGTGGATGTTGGGCGCGATCATTGTCGTCATCTGCCGCCGCTGCACGTCCGAAATGCGCCCCTTCGGATGCATCATGAACACGTCGACGCGCTCCAGTCCGGCCAGAGCATGGATCGCCGCGCTTCCCGTATCGCCCGACGTCGCACCGATGATGGTCAGCTGCCGTTCGCTATTGGCCAGGAACGTCTCGAAAAGCCGCCCCAGCAGCTGTAGCGCCACATCCTTGAACGCCAGCGTCGGCCCGTGGAACAGCTCCATCAGCCAGTGCTGCGCGTCAAGCTGGACGACCGGCACCGTGGCGGCATGGGCAAAGCTGCCATAGGCCTCCGTCGCCAGGACGCGCAGTTCATCTCCGGTCAGGCTCCCCTTCACGAAAGGCGCGCATATCCGCACGCACGTCTCGACATAGCCAAGACCCGCCAGGTCGGCGATCTCGTCCTGCGTCAGGCGCGGCCACTCACGCGGCACATAAAGGCCGCCATCGCTGGCGAGGCCGGCGAGCGTAACGTCTTCAAATGAGAGCGTCGGCGCGGAACCGCGCGTGGAGACATATTCCATAATGCGGCGAAGGCTTAGCGCCCGGCGTCCGGGGCCGCAACGTTGTCTCGTCCCCGGCGCCAGCCGCGAACGAACAGCAGATAGATGATCGCCAGCACGGCGGCGAAACCGAACCATTGAAACGCGTAGGACATGTGATTGTCGGGAATATCGCCGACTGTCGGCTGCAGGCTCGGCTCAAGACCGCCAAGCGCCGGATCGGCGATCAGCAGATAGGGTATGGCGTTCATGACCCCGATCTTCGTGGGGGCATACCGAAGAAGGCCGGACACGGACGCGCGCTTGTCCGGGCTTACGAAGCGGGGCAGTGCCACCTCCCGGTCGGGGCGGCGGTCCCAGCCGACGTTCACGGTCAGCGCCTTCAGGGATTCCGCAGGCTCGCAATATGCGAAATAACTATAGCCGAGCGTCCCCTCCGCGCTGCGGCCGCCTTTTGCCGTCGGCGGGCCGGTAAAGTCGCACATGATCGTGACACGGCGAAAATCCAGTCCGCCGGGCCAGTCATCGCCCGTGACATGCGCGGGCGGCAGGTCGGCGGCCGCCGACATGGCCTCCAGGATCACGGCCTTTTCATCCGCGCGGCCCAGCTGCCAGATGCCGAGCGAAATCAGGATGGGAAGTGCGATCGCGACCATCACGGTCGGAATGACCGGCAATTTCATATCTTGCGCTCACCGACCCGTGCGTCGTTTTTATATTCGAGCGCCAGCAGCAAACCTTTTGCCGCACGCAGGCCGAGAATCGTGAGCCCCACCAGGATCACGCCCCAGCCTGCCAGGTTTAGCCACAGCGGCAGGCCAAGCTTGAAGTGCACCAGCAGCACGCCCACCATGCCGATGGTGTTCAGGATCAGGATCAAAAACACGCTCGCGCCGTCGCCGACATTGAAACGCTCGAAATCGAGGCCGCAATGTTCACACTCGGGCGCAAACCCCGTCAGCGTCCGGAACAGTTTTCCTTCGCCGCAGCGCGGGCATTTCCCGGTCAGCGCCGCGGGCAGGTCGACGTCGGGCTTATCCGTCACCCGCTATGCGGAATGACCGCGGCGCCGAAGTCACTGCCCCACACGTAGATGGCGATAAACAGGAACAGCCACACCACATCGACGAAATGCCAGTACCACGCCGCCGCTTCAAAGCCGAAATGATGCTCCGGCGTGAAGTCGCCCTTGTATACACGGACCAGGCAGACAATCAGGAACACGGTGCCGACAAAGACATGAAAGCCGTGAAAGCCGGTCGCCATGTAGAAGGTGGAGCTGTAAATATTGCCTGCGAAGCCGAAGGCCGCGTGGCTATATTCATAAACCTGCACGCATGAGAACAGCGCGCCCAGGATGATCGTGACCCACAACGCCTTCTTCAGCCCGTCGCGGTCATTCTCGATCAGCGCGTGATGCGCCCATGTCACTGTCGTCCCCGACAGCAGCAGGATCAGGGTGTTGAGCAGCGGATAGACGAACGGATCGAGCACCTCGATACCCTCGGGCGGCCAGACGCCGCCAACGGCTTCCACGGTCGACGGGAAAAGGGCCGCGTCGAAATACGCCCAGAACCATGCCACGAAAAACATGACTTCAGAGGCGATGAACAGGATCATGCCATAGCGATGGTGCAGCTGAACCACATTGGTATGATCGCCGCCATTGGCCTCGCGGACCACATCCGCCCACCAGCTGTACATCACGAACAGGACGCCCAGCGTGCCGATGATGAATACCCAGCCACCAAAGGCGGCTTCGTGCATCCACATCACCGCGCCCGCGGCCATGATCAGTGCGGTCACCGCACCAAGCAGAGGCCATGGACTTGCCGGAAGGATATGAAAGTCGTGGTTCTTAGCGCCGGCCATGGTGTCTGTTATCCCTGCTTGTCAGTCTTTGTGCGCGTCCTAGCGGTCTCTGTGCGCGCTGGGAAGAAGGTATAGGACAGCGTGATCTCTTCAATCCGCTTGCCGTCATTATCGTCCAGGATCGCCGGATCGACATAATAGCTGACCGGCATGGAGACGACCTGTCCCGGCTGCAGCGTCTGCTCGTTGAAACAGAAGCATGCGACCTTCACGAAATACTTGCCTGCCGTATCGGGTGTCACGTTGAAGGTCGCGACACCGGTAATCGGCTTGTCGGTCAGGTTTCTTGCCTGATAGAACGCCATTGCGCGCTGGCCGATATTGACGGTTGCGGTCGGCGCCGCCGGTTTGAATTCCCAGCCAAGCCCGCCCGCCATATTGGCATCGAAGCGGATCTTGATGGGAATGCCGGTCTCGCTGACATCCACATTCGCCGCGGCGCGCTGCGTCGTGCCGCCAAAACCCGTCACGCGGCAGAAAATCTCATATAGCGGCACACTTGCGTAAGCGAGGCCAAGCATCGCCAGCGCGCCGCCCGCCGCCATTAATCCCGTCCGGGTATTGGCCGCGACCGCCATCAGACCTGCATCCTGACGACCGTAATGGCATAGAATAATGCGGCAAACGCCAGGAGGATTCCGCCCAGCACATAATTGCGCTGCTTGCGGCGCTTCGCCGTCTCGCGTTCGTCTTCAGGCGTCATACGAGCATCACCCGGTCAACGGCAAGGACGCCGAACAGCACAAAAAGATACAGGATGGAAAAGGCAAACAGTCGCTTTTCCGGTTTCATGTCCGCCGCCACCTCGGCCTTGTTCAGGAACACCCGCACGGACAGCACGGTGAAGATCAGGCCCAGCCCCGACGCCGCGATGCCGTAAAGCGCCCCCGTCAGCCCAAGCGCCCAGGGCGCCACGCTCGCGGCGACCAGCAGCGGCGTATAGATGAGTTGCTGCCTGCGTGTTTCCTTCAGGCCGTGCGTCACCGGCAGCATGGGGACACCCGCCTTTTCATAATCCGATTCCATGAACAGCGCGAGCGCCCAGAAATGCGGCGGCGTCCACAGGAAGATGATCCCGAACATCAGGAGCGGCAGAACCGTCACGTCGCCCGTCGCGGCTGCCCAGCCGATCATCGGCGGGAACGCGCCCGCCGCACCGCCAATGACGATATTCTGCGGCGTGCGCCGTTTCAGCCAAACGGTGTAGATCAATACGTAGAAGAGAATTGCGCCCAGCAGGATCGCGGCGGCCACCGGATTCACGACCAGCGCCATGACTGTTACCGATCCGACCGCAAGAACCATGGCAAAGCCGAACGCGGCTTCCCGTGTGATGACGCCGCGCGGAAGCGGCCTGCCCGCGGTGCGCTTCATTTGCGCATCGAGATCATGTTCATACCACTGGTTGAACGCGCCCGCCGCACCGCCTGCGACCGCAATGCACAGGATCGCCGTCAGCGCAATGACCGGATGTACGCTGGTCGGCGCCGCCACCAGGCCCGCAATGGCGGTATAGACCACCAGAAACATGACCCGCGGCTTCGTCAGCGCGAAGTAATCGCGCCAATCCGCCAGCGGTAGCGCTGACGCCGCCGCTGGTGTGATCGGCGTACTCGACATTACTTGATTTCAGGCAGCGTTTCGAACTGGTGGAACGGTGGCGGTGAGGTCAGCGTCCATTCCAGTGTCGTTGCGCCTTCGCCCCAGGGATTGTCCGCGGCCTTCTTCCCGGCTGCGAACGAGTAGATGATGTTCAGGAAGAACGGGATCAGTCCGATCACCATGATGCCATATCCATAGGTCGCCCAGGCATTATATTCGGCATACATGTCAGGATAGTCGGGAATGCGGCGCGGCATGCCGTCCTGGCCCAGGAAGTGCATCGGGAAGAACAGCACGTTCACACCGACGAAGAAGATCCAGAAGTGCAGCTTGCCGAGCAGTTCCGAATACATCTTGCCCGTCATTTTCGGCCACCAGTAATACCAGCCGGCAAAGATCGCGAAGACCGCGCCCAGCGACAGAACATAGTGGAAATGCGCGACGACATAATAGGTGTCGTGGAAATATGTATCCACGCCGGCATTCGACAGGATCACGCCCGTCACACCGCCCAGGGTGAACATCACGATAAACCCGATCGCCCACAGCATCGGCGTCTCGAAGCTCAGCGAGCCGCCCCACATGGTCGCGATCCACGAGAATATCTTCACGCCTGTCGGGACCGCGATGATCATCGTCGCCGCCGTGAAGTACAGCTTCACGTTCACGTCCATGCCCACCGTATACATATGGTGCGCCCACACGATGAAGCCGATGAAGCCGATCGCGACCATGGCATAGGCCATGCCGAGATAACCAAAAGCGGGCTTGCGGCTGAAGGTGGCGATCACCTGACTGATGATGCCAAAGCCCGGCAGGATCATGATATACACTTCGGGATGACCGAAGAACCAGAACAGGTGCTGGTACAGAACGGGATCGCCGCCGCCGGCAGGATCGAAGAACGTCGTACCGAAGTTACGGTCCGTCAGCAGCATGGTGATCGCGCCGGCAAGCACCGGCAACGACAGGAGCAGCAGCCACGCCGTCACGAGCACGGCCCAGACGAATAGCGGCATCTTGTGCATGGTCATGCCAGGGGCACGCATGTTGAAGATCGTGGTGATGAAGTTGATCGCGCCGAGGATCGAAGATGCGCCCGCCAGATGAAGCGACAGGATCGCGAGGTCGACCGCCGGGCCGGGATGTCCCGCCGTCGACAGCGTCGGATATACCGTCCAGCCGGTGCCCGCGCCGTCATAGCCGGCGGGGCCGGGAACGAACATGCTGGCAAGCAGCAGCAGGAACGCGGGCACGATCAGCCAGAAGCTGACATTGTTCATGCGCGGAAACGCCATGTCGGGCGCGCCGATCATCAGGGGCACGATCCAGTTACCGAAACCGCCGATCATGGCCGGCATGACCATGAAAAAGACCATAATCAGGCCGTGCGCCGTAATGAACACGTTCCACATGTGGTAGGCCGCATCGATATTGCCGTCGGTGAAGGCGGTAATGACCGACATGCCGGGCGCGGCAAGCTCTGCGCGCATGATACCGGAGATCGCACCACCGATAATGCCCGCGGTCAGGGCAAAGATCAGGTACAGCGTACCGATATCCTTGTGGTTCGTGGACAGAAACCAGCGGGCAAAGAACGCGGGCTTGTGATCCGCGTCATGCGCGTGATCATCGCCATGGGCGTCGGTGAATTCACTGGTCGTGGGGGCGTTGGTGGCCATGATACTCTACCCTCGAAGCTTATTCTGTGGTCGCAACGCCGGAATCGGCGGCGGACTGTTCAATGACGGTGCCATCCGGGCTGGCGGTGGACGCCTCGACAAGGTCGCTCATCTCGCCGCCCGCATTGGCGGCCACCGTGTCAACGGCGACATCCGCGGCATCCGCGGTCGCTACGGCTGGCGCATCCGCTTCGATCAGGTCGGCGGGGTCGATCCCCGCATCCGCCTGACGCGCGGCCACCCACTGGTCGTACTGCGCCTGCTCAACCACCTCGACGGCGATGGGCATGAAGCCATGTTTGGTACCACAAAGCTCGGAGCACTGACCGTAGAAAACGCCGGTCTTCTCGGCATTGAACCACGTTTCGTTAATCTTTCCGGGAACGGCGTCCATCTTGATCCAGAAGGCCGGAATCGCCCAGCTATGCAGCACGTCGACAGATGTGACCAGAACCTTCACCGTCGCTCCGACCGGCACGACGACGCGATTGTCGGTCGCCAGCAGCTTGGGTTCGTTCGCCGCCGCCGCTTCCTCGTTGGACAGCATGATCGCGTCGAACGAGAAACCGCCTTCATCGGGATATTCATATTCCCAATACCATTGATGACCGATGGCCTTTACCGTCACATCGGCTTCCGGCGGATCATATTGGTCGTTCAGCAGGCCAAATGACGGCACCGCGATCCCGACCAGGATCAGCACGGGCACCACCGTCCACAGAATTTCGATGGCGACATTATGCGTCGTCTTCGATGGTACCGGGTTCGCCTTGCGGCGGAACCGGATGATCGCCCAGATCAGCAGGGCGAACACAAAGATGGTGACCACGGTCATAATGATGAGGAGCAGCGTGTTGAAATTGTTCGCACGCTCACCCAGGCTCGTCACCTGCGGCTGGATGTCCATGCCGCCAAGCGGCTGCCCCATGGCGGCATCCGCCTTTGTTCCCATCCCGGCGAGGACATTCACCTCTTCGGCGCCCATCTCTTCAGCGGCGTCCATGGCCACGGCCGATTCGTCGGCGGTGGTTTCGGCGGATATGGCGCTGTCGGGCGCCGTGCCTGCCGTGACCGGCTCAAGTTCCTGTGCAGCCGCGACTCCCCCGCAAGAAACGGCGATTGCGAGCGCGGCGGCGGCGGCGATATGCGTGAAACGTCCCATTATGTCCCCTGGGGCCTGAATACCATAAATCACGCGGGCCGCACCTTATCGGCGCTCCCACTTTCGACGCCCTATAGATAAGCCGCTCAAAAGCGACAAGCGCTAGGTTGCCGCAGCTATTGCCGGGACAGGTCAGCCGGTATCCGCGCCCCTGACATTTTTGATGATGCGGTCATCAAGCGTTTCATCGCCGTGCAGGACGGATATATCTCCGGTGGTCTCCAGCACGACGGCCTTCACCTTCGCCATGTCGAAGACGTTCGCTTCGCGCAGTTTCGCGATCAGATCGCTCTCCGCCACGCGGGTTTTCGTCAAAGCCGAGGGGATGATTTCGCCGTCGCGCAGCAGCAGGATGGGGTCATTCTGCATCACATTTTCGACGGTATCCGAATCCTTGCGGAGACGTGCGGTGATATATTGGACCAGGAACAGCGCCGCCATGGCCAGCATCGCCTGCCCGAACCCGCCCCAGTCCGTCGCCTGCCCTGCACCCGCCAGCAAAGAGCCGGTCGCCACGGTCATGACGAAATCGAAATTGGTCATTTTGGAAAATGATCGCAGGCCGACGACACGAACGAGGATGACGACCCATATCATTGCCGCCGCCGTCAGCAGAAAGGCGCGGAGGATAAGGTCGAATGTGGGGGCATCGGATAAGAACATGATCTGCCAGCGCGCGGCGCGCCGCTTAGGTTCCGCGCGTGCCCGGAAGCGATTCTGGAATCCCGGTCCGACTGGCGCCGGAGGTCCCTAGGCGATGTTCTTGAACGCAGGTTCCCGTTTCTGCATTTGCGCGCCAATGGCTTCGCGCATGTCCTCACCCTGCAGAAAGGCTGCGTTCCAGACGGCGACGTAATCCAGGCCCGCCTCGACCGTCTGCCCTCTCCCCCGATTGAGGACGGCCTTCGTCCCCATCATCGCGACCGGCGATTTTTGGGCAATCGTCTTCGCAAGCGCCATTGCGGAGGCCAGTGCCGCTTCATGATCCGCCGCAACGGCATTCACAAAGCCATAGCTCTTCGCTTCATCGGCGGGAAAGCGGCGGCCGGTATAGGCCAGTTCACGCACGATACCCTGCGGCAGCAGATGCGGAATGCGTTGCAGCGTGCCGACATCGGCGACAATTCCGACATTGATTTCCTGAACCGAGAACCAACCGCCTTCGGCGATGATCCGCATGTCGCATGCCGTCACAAGATCGACCCCGCCGCCAATGCAGCCGCCCTGAATGACCGCGATCACCGGGACACGGCATTCGTCGATGACGGTAAAGCTGTGCTGCAGCCGTTTTACATGCTTCAGGAAATGTACCCGCTCGCGTGCGACATCCTTGGGGTCGCCATGCAGGCTTTGCGCTGATTTCAGGTCAAGACCGGCCGTGAAATGCCGCCCGGTCGACGACAGCACGACCGCGCGGACTGCCGGGTCGGCGTCGATCGCCTCGAACACGCTGATCATGTCTTCCCAGAATGCGGGCGTCATGGTGTTCAGTTCATCGGGCCGGGTCAGTTTCACATGTGCGATATGTTCGGCAATCTCGAGCGAAATCGTTTCAGTCTGCATGTTCGTCTCCCTGCACCGGCGGCACCCTTTGCTCATGATGCCATTTCAAAGTAGGCAGACGTCATGACTCGCTTCACCGTGAACGGCAATCCTGTCGAATATGATCTGCCGCCAGATACACCGCTGCTCTGGGCGCTGCGCGATGCCAGTAATCTGACCGGCACGAAATATGGCTGCGGCGCCGGGATTTGCGGGGCCTGCACCGTGCATATCGACGGCGAGGCGCGGCGGTCCTGCCAGACCTTCATTGGCGACATAGAGGGTACCTATGTCATTACGATCGAGGGATTGTCCCCCGATTCCTCGCATCCTGTGCAGCAGGCATGGGTGGCCGAGCAGGTGCCGCAATGCGGCTATTGCCAGTCCGGCATGATCATGGCCGCCGCCGCATTCCTGAAACGGACACCGGAACCCAGTGCCGACGATGTCCGCGCGGGCATCACCAACCTCTGCCGCTGCGGAACATATCCGCGCATTCAGAAGGCCATCCTGCGGGCCGCGGGCGGCACGGCGAATCCCGATCAGGACGGCTAGACGGAACCGGCGCCTGTCGCCGTTCATTCACTGACGTAACATAACGAGACACTCCGGGGACAATATGCAGGATCAGGCGGCGGAAAACGCAGCGCAGGCACCGGCCGAAAACGAATCGATCGTAGGTGAGGTGGGCGACAGCCTCAGCATCATCGGCACATTGACCGAACAGCTGACCGAGATGGCGCGCGGGCTGATCGCCGCGCTCCCCACGCTTGCCATCGCGATCGTCGTTCTCGTGATTTTCGGCATCATCGCCAAGATGCTCAGCAAGGTGGCCGGCAAGGCGGCGGCGAAAGCCGGTGAGCGCAAATCGCTCGTGAACCTGACGCAGACGCTGACGAAGGTCGCCGTCTGGATCGTCGGCATCCTGTTGACGATGACCATCGTTTTCCCGTCCATGACGCTTGGCAGCCTGATTGCCGCGCTGGGCCTTGGTTCAGTTGCCATCGGGTTCGCGTTTCAGGACGTCTTCGAGAATTTCCTTGCCGGCATCCTTTTGATGCTTCGCGAAAAAATGAAGATCGGCGACCATATCGAGTGTGAGGGCATTTCCGGTGAAGTGACACACATCTCCCTGCGCGAAACCTATATCCGCAAGCTGTCGAACGAAGTCACCATCATGCCCAACAGCATGCTGTTCAAGAATCCGGTCGAAATCCACACGGACAACCCGATGCGCCGCCATCAGATCACGGCGGGTGTTTCCTATGACACCGACGCGGACATGGCGCGCGACCTCATTCAGAAAACCGTGGAGGGCTGCGAGCTTGTCGACAATGACAGGCCCGTACAGGTCTTCGCATCTGAATTTGGCGATTCGTCGGTGAACTTCACGGTGCGCTGGTGGGCCGGTTCCAAACCCGTCGATATGCACAGGAGCCGCGACGAAGTCATTCGCGCGATCAAGCGGGCGCTGGACGATGCCGGCGTGGAAATCCCCTTCCCCTACCGTACGCTCACGTTCAAGGAGCCGCTGCCGGTCCAGCGTATGAACGCCGGAAACGACGACAGCGAGGCTTAGCGCGCCGCCGCTGGCGCGTCATGCGGCCCTCTCCGGCGCCGCGTCGGCTATTTCAGCGGCGTGTCTTCGGGTATCGGCGTGAAGTCGCCCAGCACGCAGCTTCCCATGTCCATGCCGCTGCTGGCATCGAAATAGGTGATGATCTGGCCGCGGCACAGGCTGGTGCCCTGCGGATTGACATATCGATAGGGATCGCCGCGCACTGCATTCGGACAGCTGCCGCTCAGCTCGTTGCGGTACAGCCTGCCCCCCTTCATCTCGAACATCATGTGATTGCGCGTAATGCCCTTGGTCGACGCGATCAGGCCGCTGTTGATACAGCCGACAGGCGCGCCAATCGCGTCGGCAGTCGCCGCCGCGGGCAGCGGCGCGTTCGCGCGTTCGGTCTGGCCGTCAGTCGCGCAGGCCGTCATGGCGAGCGTTGCCGCCGCCGCCAGCGGGGTCAAAAAGGTCTTCATGGTCCATCTCCCTTTTCATGATCATACACCGCCAAGGCTGGCCCCAACATGAACCGCAGCTTTACGGTCTGACGATGGGCCGTCAGTATCGGGCGGTCAGTATCCCGCCGCCTGCCCGTCCTTGCGCATCTCGCTCGCGCCGAAATAGACACCCGTGTCCGGGTCCTTCCAGATCCCCTGATAACCGCCGAACGGCCCGGTTGTGTATTCGACCCGGTGTCCGCGCGTCTCCAGCGCCCTCACGACATGCAGCGGCACGCCCGATTCGATCTCGATCAGGCCGCCATCGGTCATGCGCGCATTCCCCGTCGGCTCGTCGTCCTGCACATGATGGAACCGCGCGGCATCGCCCGCCGATTGCGGCCCCATGCCGAAATCGACCATGTTGACGACGATCTGCGCGTGCCCCTGCGGCTGCATCGCGCCGCCCATCAGGCCAAATGACATTAAGGGCTTGCCATCCTTGGTCATGAACGCGGGAATGATCGTATGAAACGGACGTTTCCCGGGCGCGTAGGCATTGGGATGCGCCGCATCCAGCGAGAATTGCGCGCCGCGATCCTGAAACATGAATCCCAGCGTATTGCCCGCGCCGTCATCGGCGACCAGTCCGGATCCCATACCGCGATAGTTCGACTGGATCAGGCTGACCATCATGCCATCCTTGTCGGCGACGGTCAGGTAAATGGTGTCGGCCGCCTCGACATCGCCCGGCAGGCGTCCCGCCTCGACGGACGGGGCCGCCGCCGCGCCGATCAGCTTGCGGCGTTCATCGGCATATGCGTCCGACAGCAACCACTCGACCGGCGTCTCGGTAAAGGCGGGATCGGCATAATATTTCGCGCGGTCGGCGAAGGCGAGCTTCTTCGCCTCCACGAAAATGTGCCAGAATTCATCCGAATCCCGCCCCATCGCCGCCAGATCATAGCCCTCCAAGAGGTTGAGGATCTGCAGCGCCGCGATGCCCTGGCCGTTGGGCGGCAGCTCCCACACATCGAAACCCCGGTAATTCACCGAAACCGGCTCCACCCAATCCGATGTGTGCCGCTCGAAATCCTCCTTGCGGTGCGGTGCGCCGATGCGCTCGAAATAGGCGGCCATGGCATCGGCCAGCGTGCCCTTGTAGAAACTGTCCGTACCTTCGGCCGCGATGATACGCAGCGTGCGCCCAAGATCGGGGTTCCGGAAAATCGTGCCTTCATCCGGGCCCTTCCCCTCCCGCAGGAACAGCTGCCGCCAATTCTCGCCCTCTTCGACGATCCCCTGTTCCGTCAAATTGGCGAAATTCGTCATGCTCCTGCGCCAGTACCAGGCGATCAGTTCCGATACCGGAAAGCCGTCCTCGGCATATGCGATGGTCGGCGCCAGAAGCTGCGCCATGGGCAGCTTGCCGAACGTCTCGTGCAGCATGCCCCAACCTGAAACCGTACCCGGCACGGTGACCGATCGCCAGCCCCAGTCGGGTATGTCATTCTCATCCCCCGCCCGCGCCGATGCCGCCCGCAACTGTTCCAGCGTCTGGCCGTAAGGCGCGCGTCCCGACGCATTCAGCCCGTGCAGCCGCTCTGACTTCGGGTCCCAGACGATGGCGAACAGATCGCCGCCAATGCCGTTCCCGGTCGGCTCCATCAGGCCAAGCGCCGCATTTGCCGCAATCGCCGCGTCCGCCGCCGAGCCGCCCGCCTTCAATATGTCGAGCGCGATCTGCGTCGCCAGCGGCTGCGACGTGGCCGCCATGCCGTTCACGCCCAGCACATCGGACCGCGTCTTGTGCGTGTCGCCCATATAGCGGTCGCCCTGATCCTTGGCCGCGGGCGGCGTCGCGGGCGCGGCGGCGGCAGGTGTCGCAATGGCGAAGCTCAGCGCGAGCGCGGTCAGACAGTTACGCAGCATGTTTCTCTTCTCCCAAATTCCCGCTCACCCAGAAAGCGGCCCACCCGCCGCCGATAGATATGCAATCGGCAGGACTATCCGCGAAACGCGTCTTTTGCGGCACGCCTCTCGCCCAGCTCCGCCGCATCTTTCGCGCGAAGGAATGGATTGGTTTCACGCTCACGGCCGATCGTCGACGGTACCGTGGGCGTCCCGGCCGCGCGCAGCGCGATCACCTCGGCCTGCCGCGCCTCGATCGCCGCATTCCCAGGTTCCGCCGTCAGCGCGAAACGTCCGTTCGCCTCGGTATATTCATGCGCGCAATAAACCTCGGTATCGTCTGGCAGGCCAGCCAGTTTCCCAAGACTATCAAACATCTGCGCAGGCGTGCCTTCGAACAGGCGGCCGCAGCCCATCGCGAACAGCGTATCGCCGCAGAACAGAACGCCGCTCCCGGCAAAATAATAGGCATTATGCCCCGCCGTGTGCCCCGGGACGTCGATGACCTGCCCCTCATCCGCGCCGATCGAGACGGTATCGCCCTCGCTCACCGCACGGTCGATCGCGGTGATCCTGTCGCGTTCCCCGGCCGGTCCGGTAATCCTGCAGCCGGTGGCCGATTTGATCTCCGCATTGCCGCCGACATGATCGGGGTGCCAATGCGTATTCAGTATCTGGGTTATCTTCCAGCGACGCCGCTCGGCCTCGGCAAGCACAGGCGAGGCCACCGCGGGGTCGATGACCGCCGTTTCTCCGCTGGCTTCATGATGCGCCAGATAAACATAATTATCCGAGAGCACCGGTATCTGTACGATTTTCAACATGTGAGCCCTCCTAGCGCAATTTTCCGTCGGCGGTAACCTTTGCTAAATGCGGTTGGATATCCGGTCGCGAGGGACGCCGTCCTTGCCGGGCCAGCGAAGAATCCACCGCGCAGCGCCGCGGACAGGCTAGCCGATGAAAACGGCTACCAACTACCGATATTCTCCATCGAGGCCCATGGTTCGCGCGGCGGCAGGCGCTCGCCACTCTGCAGCAGTTCGACCGATATCCCGTCCGGCGAACGGACGAAGGCCATGAAGCCATCGCGCGGCGGCCGGTTGATGGTGATGCCCGCGTCCATCAGCTTTTGGCATTTCGCGTAAATATCATCGACCGCATAGGCGACATGCCCGAAATTCCGGCCGCCCTCATATTCTTCGGTGTCCCAATTATGAGTGAGTTCGATCTGCGCGGCCTCATCGCCCGGCGCGGCCATGAAGATCAGCGTGAAGCGCCCCTCGGGAACCTCCTTGCGTCGCACGACTTCCAGCCCGAGGGCTTCGTAAAAGGCGATACTCCGGTCAAGGTCGGTGACACGCACCATCGTGTGCAGATATTTCATCGCGCAGGCTTTCCTTTCAGGTCGCCCCCTTCAAAAGCGGCGAACATGTTCACCACGGCGTCCGGCACCGGTGCCGGCGCGCCGCGCGCTTCGGCAACATGGACGCTGATTGTTTCGCCCTGCGCGCGCAAATCCTCTTCACCGCGCCCGTGAAGCTCCCAAAACATCGTCATGCTGCTGGTGCCGATGCGCGCGGTACGCAGGCAGATATCGAATTCCTCGTCCATCAACAGCGGTTTGCGATAATCGATAATATTCCGCACGACATGAAACTCCAGGTCCTGCGAACCGCCATCCCACAGGCCGACCGCGCGCCAATATTCCGTGACGCCGACGTCCAGATATTCCAGATAGCGCGAGTTGAAGACAACGCCCTGCACGTCGCACTCGGCATAACGGACCCGCAGGGGAAAGATGAAGCGAAATTCTGATCGTGCCATAAGCGAGTTCATTGGCGATACACGTAGCCATGAGCAATATCATCAAAAGGTCAGGATCGCCTAAGGGGGCAGCAATATGACAAAATCAGGAAACTGGCTGATCGCGGCCGTCATTCTCGCGCTCGGCATGATCGTCGGCGGCTACCTCCTCGGCGACGGCCTCACCCGCGCCAATCTGTCGGACCGTTCTGTCACCGTGCGCGGCCTGGCGGAGCGCGAAGTCACCGCGGACCTTGCCACCTGGACCATCCGCTTCACGGCGCAGGGCAATGATTTCGAAACCGTCAAACGACAGACCGGGGCGATGGCGAATTCGGCCCGTATGTTTCTAAAGGAACAGGGATTTGCCGACGCGGCCATTTCCGCGCCGGAGCTGTCGGTAAATCAGTGGATGAACGGCACGATTCCGCAGGTGCAGATCCGTCAGGCGATCCGCCTCAATACGAATGACATCGCAAGGGCTGAAAAGGCCTATGCCGCCCAGGGCGCCCTTCTCGACCGCGGCGTCGCCATCGAACAGGGCGGCGCGGCGATGGTCTACAGCTTCACGCGCCTGACCGAACTGAAACCCGAAATGATCGCGGAGGCCACCAAGGACGCCCGCGCCGCCGCCGAACAATTTGCCCGCGATTCCGGAGCATCCGTTGGCGGCATCAAATCGGCGCGCCAGGGCTATTTCAGCATCGACGCCCGCGACGGCGCCGTCGGCAGCTCCGGCGATTCGCCCGCCCAGAAAGTGCGCGTCGTCACGACGGTGGACTTCTATCTGCGGGATTAGCGGGTGTTATGAGAGGTACATTCTCTCTCGATGCCCTCATCAAGACCCGATCATCCTGAGCGTGCTCGAATGATGCGCCAGGGCTGCTGCGATATGATGGCGTGTCCCCAGACTGTGCCCGGGCTGATGACGATCGCGGTCATGCTCACGGACAGCTGTCAGCCATCCCTATAGATCGATCAGGCGCTCCAGCCGGTCGATATCGGCGCTCAGCTCGCCATCGTCGGCACGCAGCGCCTCGATGCGCTTCACGGCGTGCATGACGGTCGTATGATCGCGTCCGCCAAAGCGGCGGCCAATGTCGGGGAAGCTGCGCGGGGTCATGCGCTTGGCAAGATACATGGCGATCTGGCGCGGCCGCGCAATGTCGCGCGCGCGGCGGGCCGACATCATGTCGGACAGCTTGATATTGAAGAAGTCCGCCGTCTGGCGCTGAATCCTGTCCACCGTCACGCGGCGCGTATTGGCACGCAGCATGTCGGCCAACAGCGCGCGGGCCTGATCGATGTCGAGCGGGCGGCGGCGGGTATTGGCGAATGCGACAATGCGATTCACCGCGCCTTCCAGCTCGCGGATATTCGCGCTCACCTTGCGGGCAACGAATTCGACCACGTCATCGGGGACCAGCGCCTGCTCGGCGGCGGGACGCGCAGCCAGCTTTTCACGCACGATGTTGAGGCGCAGTTCATATTCCGCCGGATTGATGTCCGCGACCAGGCCCCAGCACAGCCGGCTCCTGACCCGCGCCTCGATCCCGTCGAGATCCTGAGGGCTGCGATCGGCACTGATCACCAGGCGGTGGCCCGCATTGATGACCTCGTTCATCGTGTGGAACAGCTCTTCCTGCGTCGTATCCTTGCCGCCGACGAACTGTACATCGTCGATCATCATCAGGTCGGCACCGCGCAGGCGGCTCTTGAACGACAGCGTATCCTTCGCGCGCATCGCCGTCACGAATTCGAACATGAACTTCTCGGCGGACATGTAGATGATTTTCGCGTCCGGCCGCCGCGCGCGGTACGCCCAGCCAATGGCGTGCATCAGGTGCGTCTTTCCGACACCCGTCGCGCCGTGCAGGAACAGCGGGTTGAAACTGATCTCTCCGCCGGACGCCATCGTCTCGGCGGCGCAATAGGCCAGCTCGTTCGCCTTGCCGGTGACGAAGCGGTCGAATGTGTAGCGCGGGTTCAGCACCTCATCGACTAGGGGAACGGCAGGGGGCGCCGAAACGTCGATCTCCGCGATCGGCGTGTCCGACTCGATAATGG
This sequence comes from Pacificimonas pallii, assembly GCF_019204005.1. Classification (GTDB taxonomy): domain Bacteria; phylum Pseudomonadota; class Alphaproteobacteria; order Sphingomonadales; family Sphingomonadaceae; genus Pacificimonas; species Pacificimonas pallii. Next base: position 524,610 of record NZ_JAGSPA010000003.1, read on the forward strand.
GCGCGCCGGCGACAATCCGCACATGCGTGATCGGGCTGTCACCCTTTGCCCACAACATGCGCAGCCGTTCGGAATACTGCCCGCGAATCCAGTCGGCACCAAAAGCGGTCGGAACGCTTAGAATCGCGCAATCATCTTCGATGCCCGCCAGCACCATATTGGAAAACCATGACGACCAGGTCCGCGCGCTGACTTCATGTTGCAGGGCTTCGCGAACATCCGCCCATTGCTGCGCGCCGTCCCATACATCCCGCAGCTTCCGATTATGTGCGCCTGACATGCCGCTAACAGATCCTTCCACCGCCATCGTTAATCCATCCCCTCACGGCCATTCCACGCCCAGCACTCCCGCAAGAGCGCAGAAAAAGCCCGGGAAAACATGATATTATTAGCAAATCAGCGAAACGAGAAAGACCAGTTAAAGTCAAAGCTCTCTTTCGCCGCGAAGTGCACAAGCAATCCGGCAGCGTGGTGGACGCTGTTATTTCTGCTAAACTATGAATACGAAGCCGAGTACGGACCGCATCCGAATGTAATCATGTATAGGGGAGAACAAAATCCCCCGGTCAGCCCCTCGGCCAGAGCGATCTTGTACGCTCCGAAGGGTGCCTCAATCAAGCCTCAGACGAGTCATAAATTCGAAATAAATCCGTTGACACGGAAGCCCCGCGATTCGCTGCATCGCACCGAAAAAGGCTCTTCTCAGGGGCTGCGATTGGCATCCATTTTGAACCATGATGGCTAAGTTTCGGAAGTTAACCGATTCCTGCAAAAAAGGGCGCCCCGGACTCAGCCGGGACGCCCCTTTTATCGAAAATTCAGTCCGGCCCGGCGGACCCGACCGGCCTTTAGCCGAGCGCTGCGATTCGCGCGCTCAGGCGGGAAATCTTCCGCGAGGCCGTATTTTTGTGAAGCACGCCCTTGGCAACGCCGCGCTGCATCTCGGGCTGCGCTTCCTTCAGCGCTGTCTTCGCTGCCGCCGAGTCGCCGGACGCGATCGCGCTCTCTACCTTTTTCACAAAGGTGCGGATGGCACTGCGACGCGCACCGAGAACTTCGGTACGGGCGGCGTTGCGGCGGATGCGCTTGCGCGCCTGTGGTGAATTGGCCATGGGCTCTTTGTCTCGTCTTTATATAAGCGTGTCGATAGGGGCGTCGGAACAGGGCCGACCGCCAGCAAGGGCAGCGACATAGGCGGCACCCCTGCAATCGTCAAGGAAAATGGGACATTTTGCCCGCTCGGACATTCGCACGCATCGGCGTCATGTCTGGCAGGACGGGCAGAAGAAACTCGATCGCGCCGATTGTACGATTCGCCGAATCGCCGTGCCGCAGCGATGGCAGGGCTCCCTCTCCCGTCCGTACACGCGAAAATCATGCTGGAAATAGCCCAGCTCTCCCGAAGGCTGCGCATAATCCCTCAGCGATGATCCCCCCGCCGCGATCGCCCGGCTGAGGACGGCGGGAATGGTCTGGGCGAGTCGCCCCGCATCTGCCTTTGTCAGCCGCGCGCCCTTGCGCGTCGGCCTGATACCGGCCTCGAACAGCGCCTCGCACACATAGATATTGCCAAGTCCGGCAATTCTGCGCCCGTCAAGCAGCAGCGCCTTGACCGGGGAAAGGCTGTCCTTCGTCACGCTCCGCACATGTGCCGCGCCGAATTCCGGCCCCAACGGCTCCGGACCGCAGGCGGCGATCAGCGGCTGCGTCTCCAGCCTGTCCGTTTCCACGATATGCAGCGACCCGAACCGGCGCGCATCGTTCAGCGCGATCCGTCCTTTCCCCGTCTCGAACAGCACATGGTCATGCTTTTCATCCCTGTCGGGATTCAGCCGCAGCCGTCCCGACATTCCCAGATGCAGGATGACGCTATCGCCGCGGTCGGTGTGCATCAGGCCATATTTGGCGCGCCGTCCCACCGACGTCACCACGGCCCCCTGAAGGCGCTGCCGGAAATCCGGCGGGATCGGCCAGCGCAGGTCCGGCCGGCGCACCTCGACAGCCGTCAGGCGCTCCCCCACCAAAAGCGGGGCGACCCCGCGCATCGTCGTTTCGACTTCAGGTAATTCGGGAATCGGTTTCGCCCCTTCCGCGCAGGATCATTGCCAGCGACATAAGGCGCGTTTGCTGCGCGCGGTAGGTGCGGCTAAGCGCCGTGGCCATGAGCGATATGGTTTCCTACGGCTTCCAGGATGTAACGCCTGAAGAAAAGACCGCACGAGTCGGCAGCGTCTTTGAACGCGTCGCGCAGAAATATGACGTGATGAACGATCTGATGTCGGCGGGCACGCACCGTCTGATCAAGGACCGTTTCGTGCGCAAACTGCGCCCCCGCGCGGGCGAGCGCATTCTCGACATGGCGGGCGGCACCGGCGACATCGCCTTTCGCATGGTCCCATCGGGCGCCGACATCACCGTCGCCGATATCAATCCGCACATGCTGGACGTCGGGAGAGCCCGCGCCGAAAAGCGCGGCTTCACCGCCCTCACCTTCGCCGAACAGAATGCCGAAACGCTCAGCTTCGACAGCGCCAGCTTCGACGCATATTCGATCGCCTATGGCATCAGAAACGTGACCGATATTCCGGCCGCGCTGGCCGAGGCGTACCGCGTTCTCAGATATGGCGGCCGCTTCATGTGCCTGGAATTCAGCCGCGCCGAATGGCCCGTCTTTGGCGACGCCTATGAAAGGATCACGATGAAGCTCTGGCCGCGCGTCGGCGCCGTGGTCGCCGGCGACGAGGAACCCTATCAGTATCTCGTCGAATCCATTCGCAAGTTCCCGCCCATGGGCGCCTTCGCCGGCATGATTCGCGAGGCGGGGTTTTCGCGTGTGTCCGCGACCCCCATCATGGGCGGCGTCAGCGCGATCCATATGGGCTGGAAGGCGTGAGGGTCCGAAAACCGTGACGAGTGACTTTACCCATCTGCGCCGCATCATCGGCTGGGGCCGCACGCTTGCGCGCCACGGCGTCCTGCGCGTGTTCGAGACCAATCCGCATTCACCGCCCGCCCTGAGGCGCCTGGCCCGGCTCGCGCGCTTCGGGACGTTCGCGCCGACGGAACCGAAATATGTCGAGGCGTTCCGCGCCCTTGGCCCCGCCGCGATCAAGCTGGGCCAGGCCCTTGCGACACGCCCTGACCTCATTGGCGAAGACGCGGCCCGCGAACTGGCAAAGCTGCAGGATGACCTCGACCCCTACCCCTTCGAGATTTTCAAGGCGTCCATTGAGGAGGCGTTCGGCTGTCCGGCGGACTCGCTGTTTTCCCACATTGACGAGACCCCCGTCGGGTCCGCGTCCATCGCGCAGGTGCACAAGGCCGTCACCACGGAGGGGCGCACCGTCGCGATCAAGGTCCTGCGCCCGCATATTGAGGATGATTTCGAACGCGCCATCTCGACCTATGAATGGGCCGCCATCCATATCGAGCGGATGGGGGGCGAATTTTCCCGTCTGCGCCCGCGCGCGACGATCGCCTATTTCCGCCGCTGGGTGGAGCGTGAGCTGAACCTGCGCATGGAGGCCGCGTCCGCGTCCGAACTCGCTGACCAGCTGACCGCCGAACCCGGCTTCGTCATCCCGGAAATCGACTGGCAGCGCACGGCCCGCCGCGTGATGACCATCGAATGGATCGATGGCATCAAGATGACCGACATCGCCGCCGTCGACGCCGCTGGCCTGGATCGCAGGGCGCTTGCGGGCATCCTCGTGCGCGGTTTCCTGCGCCAGGCCATCATCGCCGGGTTTTTCCACGCCGACCTGCATCAGGGCAATCTGTTCGCGCTGCCGGATGGCCGCATTGCCGCCATCGACTTCGGCATTATGGGCCGCATCGATACGAAGGCGCGGCTCTGGCTGGCCGAAATTCTCGGCGGCCTCATCACCGGCAATTACGCCCGCGTCGCCGAGATCCATTTCGAGGCGGGCTATGTCCCCGCGCATCACAATATCGGCGAATTCACCACGGCGCTTCGCAGTGTGGGCGAGCCCATTCGTGGCCTGCCGGTGAAGGACATCTCCATCGGCAATATGCTCGACGGCCTGTTCGCCATCACGCGCCAGTTCGACATGCAGACGCAGCCGCATCTGCTGCTGCTGCAAAAGACCATGGTGATGGTGGAGGGTGTCGCCTACGCCCTCGACCCCGACGTCAACATGTCGGTCATCGCCGCGCCCCTGATCGAGGAGTGGAGCCGCGACGAGCTTGGCCCCGAGGCGGTCATTGCCGACGGCCTGATCAGGAACGCCCGCACGCTCGCTGAATTCCCGGACTTCATGCGCCGCGTCATGACGCTGGTACCAAAGGAAGGCGGCGCACCCCCACTCCCGCCGCTCGCGCCGATGCCGGAGCCGCAGCCCATGCACCGGTCTGCGTGGATGCTTCTCGGCACCGGGCTAGGCGCCGCTTTGGCCCTTGCCTTGGCGGCCTTCCTCTAAAGCCGCTGACTAACCATACGGGTCAATCGCTGTCTCGCCCAAGGACGAAACTAATCCCATTGACGATCTGCTCACCATAGCGATCCGCAGCGGCTCCGATCGCCAGCAGCAGCATCTGGGGATCCCAGCCGTTCGACCAACGCTCCGGCTTGCTTTCGATTTCCTCGCTCCACAGCTGGAATGCCTTGTCAATCGCCGCTTCGCTATCCAGTGCCGACAGATCGGATACCAAAAAGGGCTGATCGCTGTCGCCGATGCTACCCGGCGGCGCCCATGCGATAAGATAGGGTCCCCGCGCGCCGCGGTCCCGCAAATCCTCTGGCACATGTTGCAGCCACTCCCGCGCGGTAATGTAGTCGTAGCCGCCGATCACGTCGCCGCAGACAGCCTCGATCTCGTCATCAGAAGCATCTCGGCTGAGCGGAATGATGTTCAGGCTCGCCTTTACCGGCCAGATGGTGACCATTTGCCTCGCATCCGGTCGCTCAGCAAGAATTTCGGCAGCATCGTCGAATTTCCTCACGAATACGCGGCAGATCGCTCCCATGCGGCGAATATCCGACACGGTCGCGGCGGCGCCGGGAAACGCAAGTACGGCAATCGCGCCAAAGCGGTCGGTCACTGGCGGCAGCCCCGACGCGAAGCTGCGCGTGGCGATCCGCGGGGCGCTGGTCGCCTCGGAATGGACCACCACCGGCCTATCAGGTGGTCGTATTACAGATGGTTGTCGTGGCGGCGGCGGTGGACCAACCGGCACCGGTTCTTCCGGAGGATCGAAATTCCTCACGCCCAGAATAGCCGCACGCCCCGACGCTTCCGCGCGTGCCAATAGCATGGCGGGGCGAGGATGTAGGCGCAGGCTTTGCAAATCCCCGACATAAACTTCGACATCAACGCGCACCGCAGGCGCGATGGATAGACGCGGCCCATCCAATTGCTGTGAGACTAGCACTACGCGGTTCCGGAACTGCCGAAACGCCTCGTCCTCATTCGTCGATGTCTGTCCGTCGGTTCGCGGATTGCCGCCGACGCGGATACGCAGCTCGGCGTCATCACCGATGCAGCGTTTCAGGATGGCCAACGTCCGCTGCCCTGACCGCGTCAGTGTAACGCGGTCTGTCCGAAACAGAACGGTCGCGATGGTGTCGCCGCTGCGCAGTTTCGCACACTCGCTGATGGCTGCCTGCGACAGTCCTGAAAGTGCTGGATTGGTCTGCGCATGGGCGACCACGGCCAGCGGCATCAGCCACGCCGTCAGCAGGCAGACAAGCGCGCGCCTCATCCTTCGTCGGCTTTTGCGGATCGGGAAAAGAGTCCGCGGATAATCAGGATGATCGCGGCCGTGATGAGAAAGCCCACCACGAAGACAGCCAGCGCGCCCTCCGTTGAGCTCGTCGGTATGATAATCTGCAGAGCTGTGGCGCCCAGCAGCGACAGGATCAGGGTCACCAGCGGCAATTTGATCAGCATCGCGAGTTCCCCTCGTTTCTTACGGCAGGATCGGAAACGCACTTACGCAACGGGAACAGAGTTGATACCGCCGCTTATAGCAAATTTACGCGCCCTACGCGAATGTCAGCGCGCAGTCGCGGCGGCGCGGCGGCGTTTCCTCACAAGAGAACCGATCCCGGCCAGCACCGAAATCACGGCCGAGCTTGCCCTATTCGTCAATGGTCAGCCCCAGCCGTGCACTCGCCGCCGCGACTTCGCGCAGAAGGCTTTCCGCACGCCGTGAGCGGTCGGGGAAACACAGCTCCCCATGCACCAGGCCTCGCGCCCGCACGATGTCCACCGGCACCTCATGCCGATCCAGAATGTCGGCAAACGGCTCAATGTCCGGCGACACGGGATCGAACCAGCCACCCGCGGCAATCACCGTCGGTGGCAATCCTGACAAATCCATATCGACCAGCGGCGCATAGGCCTCTGCCAGCCCCAGACGTGCCATCTGGCTGACCGCAATCCGGCCTGCCCAGCGCGACGCCCCAAAGACACGGTCAGTCCACAGCGCCGGGTCCATCTGCAGCAGCGGATATAGCAGGATCAGCCCGCTCACCGCGCCAGGCATCCCCAGCGCACATCGCCCCGCCAGATAACCGCCTGCAGAATCACCGCCCGCCAGGATCTGACCGCTCTCGCCCAGCGCCGCGCACGCTGCCAGTGCGTCATCCAGCTGCGCTGGCGGCCTGTGCGGCGGCACCAGCCGGTAAGCAATACTGACGATCTCCAGCCCTGCCAGCGCCGCCAGACGGGAACACAGCCGGTCATGCGAATCGAGATCGCCGACCATGAATCCGCCGCCATGGAAATACACCATGGGCGCAGCGCCGCGGACCTCCCGCGGCCGGTATGTGCGCGCCGCCATTCCCGCGATGTCACCGTCCGAAACCGAAACGCCGTCCATCCTGACGCGCCGGGGCCGGCCCACGCGGATCATCGCGCGGCGCAATCTCTGGACGGAAGACTCTGACATGCCGTCTAGTTAGAGCGCGAGGACCCAGCGGCAAGATGGCGCGCCGCCGCGCGCCGCTTCACGCACGATGCCGCCCTCGACTTTGCCCCCGCTCGCGCGGCATAAGGCGCGCCATGACAGGTAAACGCATCCTCCTCATCATTTCGGGCGGCATCGCGGCGTATAAATCGCTCGAACTGATCCGGCTGCTGAACCGTGAAGGCGTCAAGGTCCGCGCGGTTATGACCGACAGCGCCAAAAGCTTCGTCACCCCCCTTTCGGTGGGCGTCCTGACAAAGGACCGCGTGTTCGGCGACATGCTCGATGCGACCGAGGAGGCCGAGATCGGCCATATCCAGCTGTCGCGCGATGCCGACCTGATCGTCGTCTGCCCGGCAACGGCGAACATCATGGCGAAGGCGGCCGCCGGAATCGCCGATGACCTCGCCACCACGCTCCTGCTGGCAACCGACAAGCGCGTGCTGTTCGTGCCCGCCATGAACGTCCGCATGTGGGCGCACCCGGCCACGCAGCGCAATCTCCAGCGTCTGCACGACGACGGCGCGCGCATCATGCGCCCGGATACCGGCGGCATGGCGTGCGGCGAATGGGGCGAAGGCCGTCTGCCGAAACCGCCCGAAATCGCCGAACGCATCCGCGGCGAGCTTGCGAAAAGCGAAGGCGCCCGGCCCCTGCCCGGCGGCGAACGCCCGCTCACCGGCAGGCGCGCGCTTGTGACCGCCGGCCCGACGCATGAACCCATCGACCCCGTGCGCTACATCGCCAACCGCTCCAGCGGCAGGCAGGGCTTCGCCATTGCGGAGGCCCTTGCCGGGCTCGGCGCGGACGTGACCCTCGTCGCGGGCCCGGTCACTCTGCCCGCCCCGCCCAATGTCACGCGCATCGATGTCCAGACCGCGCGCGAGATGCACGCGGCTGTCGAAGCGGCGCTTCCTGCGGACATCGCCGTCATGGTCGCCGCCGTCGCCGATTACCGCGCAGAGGCGGCGGCGCAGAAGGTGAAGAAGAAGGACGGCGGCATGTCTTCGCTCGCCCTCACCGAAAATCCGGACATCCTCGCCGCGCTCGGCGCACATTCACGGCGGCCCGAACTCCTTATCGGCTTCGCGGCGGAAACGGAAAAAATCGTCGAACACGCCCAGGCGAAACTGGCCCGCAAGGGCTGCGACTGGATCATCGCCAACGACGTGTCCGGCGACGTGATGGGCGGCGGCGACAACCGCGTTCACCTCATCAGCGCTGACGGCGTCGAGGATTGGCCCGACATGTCCAAGGAAGACGTCGCCCGCCGCCTCGCGGGCCGCATTGCGGAAAGATTTTCATGACCATCACTATCGAAATCAAGCGCCTGCCCCACGGCGAAGGCCTGCCGCTCCCCGCTTACGCCACCGACGGCGCGGCCGGCATGGACATCGTCGCCGCCGAAGATCTGGACCTTGCCCCCGGCGCGCGGCGCGCCGTTGCCACCGGCTTCGCCATTGCCATTCCGCCGGGCTATGAAGTGCAGGTCCGCCCACGTTCCGGCCTGGCCCTGAAACACGGGATCAGCTGCCCCAACACACCCGGCACCATCGACAGCGACTATCGCGGTGAAATGCGGATCATCATGATCAACCACGGCGATCAGTCGTTTCCCGTCCGCCGCGGCGAACGCATCGCGCAGCTGGTGCCCGCCGCCGTCACCCGCGCTGAATTCGCCGAGGTCGCCGAACTTGATGCAACCGGCAGGGGCGAAGGCGGTTTCGGCTCCACCGGGCGCTGAGGCGATCCCATGCCCTCCGCCGCAACCAACGAAATCCCGATCATCCCGAGCGCAGTCGAAGGACGCACAATCGTTTTGCAGCAGCACCGTGCGTCTCTCGACTGCGCTCGGGATCATAACGTTCAGGGTACCGCATCCTTTTGCCCGCCAGACCTGCGAAGGCCGGTATCCATCTCTTGCAAGAGAAGCAGGGCGCGGACTCAAGAGATAGGCCCCGGCGTTCACCGGGGTGAGGGACTTGAAACGGAAAATGCGTCAGGTACACCCTCATGACCGGCCTCACCGACCAGCAGCTTGCCCGCTATGCCCGCCATATCGTCCTGCGCGAAATCGGCGGCGGCGGCCAAAAGCAGCTCCTCGCCGCCCGCGTGGCGGTCATCGGCGCAGGTGGCCTTGGCAGCCCGTGCCTGCAATATCTCGCCGCCGCAGGCGTTGGCCGGATCACAGTCATCGACGATGACGAGGTGGACCTCTCCAACCTCCAGCGTCAGACCCTGCACGGCACTGCGGACGTGGGCGTCTCGAAATCGGGCTCGGCGAAGGCGGCGCTAAAGGCCCTCAATCCCGAGGTCCGCGTCACCGCGGTCCGCGAGCGCCTGACCCCTGAAAACGCGGCGGACCTGCTTGAGGGTCACGATGCCATCGCCGACGGCTCCGACAGTTTCACCACCCGCGCCGCCGTCGCCGCAGCCGCCCTCACCCTCGAAACCCCGCTGATCAGCGCCGCACTCGGCCCGTTCGAGGGGCAGCTCTCGACATTTCGCGGGTGGGAGGCGGACCAGCCCTGCTGGCACTGCTATGTCGGCGACATGCAGGACCGGCCTGGCCGCTCCTGCGCCGATGTCGGCATATTGGGCGCCGTTGCCGGCATCATGGGCGCCATGCAGGCGCTCGAAGTCATCCGCAGCCTCGTTCCCTTCGGTGAACCGCTTTCGGGTCGCGTCATCATCTATGACGCCCTCGCCCAGCGCATGCGCACAATCGCGCTCGCCAAGGATCCTAAATGTCCCAGATGCGCCGCGGCCTGAGCCTGCTCGTCGCGGAGGGCACGCAGCCACGCCTGCACGCCGCTTTGTCACTGGCGGTCGCATCCGCCGCTCTCGGCCGCGCCGTCGCGATCTTTTTCCAGGGAAGCGCCGTCGCCGCGCTGGAGGCGGGCCGCGTCTGGCCTGCCGATGCCGCGCACAGGGCCGCCGGGAGCCCCACCATCGCCGACCTCTTCGCCAATGCGCGGGAGATGGAGATCGGCATCGGCGCCTGCGAGACCGGCATTCACCTTGCGAACCTCAGCGCGGACCGTCTGATACCCGGTGTGGAAACCACCGGATTGATCGCCTTCCTGGCAGCGCATGGCGATGACGAGATCGTGATGGCGTGAAGGCGGTTCTTCGGCACCATAAGGAGGGTGCCTCAGGACGGGCTTTGCGCCGACACCGCACCGGGAACCGGATGCGATCCGAAATTCGCGCGCGGACGCAGGCTGAACCACCAGATGATGAGGCCGATAATGACGATCGCGATATCGAGCCACAGCGGCATTCCCGCGGGGTTGGCGCTCATCGTCAAGGAAATCCAGATGGCATGACCCGCCCCCACGGCGAACAATGTGACCGCGAGCGCGCATTGTAGATAGCGCGTCATCTGCCTTGGCCGTTTCATCAGAATCCCGGCGATGATGAGGGCCGTCATGCCGGCCCAGAACAGGGCCGCAAAGGCGGTGCCGCCGCCAACAACCAGCCGCGCGGCGGCCGTCAGGGCGAGCATCAGGGGCGTGCCCCAGACGATGGCGCTCCAGAATCCGGCAAGCCTGGCCGTCGGCAGCCCCTTCTGGCGGCGCTTTGCCAGCCAGATCGACATGCCGGAGCCGCTGACGATCGTGAGGGAAAGGCCCAGGAGAATATAGGCCAGCTTCACTGGCAGTCCGCCGAAATTGCCGAAATGCAGATTATAGATCGACGCGGACACCTGCTGACCGACCGTGCCATCCGCCATGCCCGCTGTCCCGGTGAAATTGCCCGCCCCGTCATATCCGTAATATTCGCCAAAGATCAGGCGGCGGGGCGGGTGGCCCAGAAGCTGCACATGCTGACCCGCGGTCGCCGGATCGTGCAGGATCACATAACTTGTCCGGATGTCCGGATGTCTGGCGGCCATGTCTTCCATCATGCCTGCCAGGTCCGGTAGCGCGGCGGGCGCAGGGTCGGCGGCGGGCTCCTCGCCAAAGATGGGTGCGAAAACGGCTTCGGTATCGCCGCCATGAAAGGTCTCCGCCATGCCGACCGCCATGATCGACGCCAGACCGAGCAGGGCTCCGGTCAGCGCGGCGGCAATGCCAAAAGGCAGGGTCCAGACGCTGAGACGATTGTGCCAGTCGGTCAGGGCCAGACGGTCTCCCGCACGCGCGCGCAGGCGGAATGCGTCGCGAAAGATACGCGGATGGGCAAGAATACCGCTGATTGCCAGCGCGACCATCATGACGCCCAGGCCACCAACCAGGGTCAGGCCAATGAAGCTCGGCAAATGGAAATAATAATGGGCATCCAGCAGGAACTGCGTCCAGCTGTTCGTTTCCGGGCCGTGTATCCTCCCCGCCCCGTCGACATGGAAGGCCTGCGTATCGGTGGTGACGATCGTACGCGGCAGCGCGCCGGAAGGAAGGTGCACGAAAAGATGGGTGGTTCGTTTTTCAAGCTCGGCTTCGGCGGCAAGGACATTGACAGCGGCCTGCTGCACGGCGGCAGGCGCGATCGCTGTCATTTCGGGGACATCGGGCTGTTCCCATCGCTGCCATTCCTCATCGAAAACGATAAGCATGCCCGTCAGGCAGAGGATATAAAGCAGGGCACCGGCCCAAAGGCCAATGGCCGTATGCACCGGCAGCGCGCGGCGAAACAGGTTGGCCATTTTCGAATGCTGGGATGGCATCGCTCATCCTCCCCTTGGCAGAACTGCGAGAAGGACCGCCGACAGCGTCACACCGCCCGCCAGCCAGGCGGCCATCCTAAAAAGACCGTCGCGAAACAGCAGAAACGTCGCGACCACCGCCCATGTGACGGGCATCAGGAAAAGGCCAAAGGACGTGCTGTCCGCCGGGTGCCAGCCGGACAGCCGGGCAAGCGCCTGTCCATTCAGCCCGACCAGGACTGACAGGCCCAGCGCGCCCGGCACGACGAGGGCGAAGACACCGGCGCGCCGGCCCGCATCGGGCGTCCCTGTCGCGGCGATACGGTCCATCACCTCTCGTTCCGCGCGTTTTGGTGGCTTCGACACCATGGCGGCCTGTGCCAGAAACGGCGCTGCGGAAAGCATGGCGATGCAGCACGCGATCGCAATGCCCCATGCACCGCCCGCCATCGCCCAGCACAGGACCCCGGCCGACAGGACGGCCCACGCCGCGAGGTTCAGAACACCGTGACGCGTCCTGCGGCCCCAGCTGAAACGCAGCAGGAAAATTCCGCCGATCGCACCGATCGTGCCCAGTGTCAGAAGAAGCGGATCGGACATCGCCGCGCGTCAGAATCTGTAGGCCGCGGAGGCGACGATGCTCCGCCGCTCGCCGGGGTAGCAGTCGCCGCGGGCAAGGCAGGTGGTCAGATAATCCTCGTTCGTCAGGTTGCGCACATTCACCGAGAAATCCAGTTTGCCGACCTCATAGCCAATCACCGCATCGCCGACGGTGTAGCCGTTCGTGACATAGCGTATCAGGTCACCGGTCAGCAGCGAGATGTCGGTGCTTTCCGTTCCCGCGACATGCCGGACACCGCCGCCCAGTCTCAGTCCGGACAACGGGCCTTCGGTGAACCGGTAAATACCAAATAGCGAGGCCGTGAAATCGGGAATGCTGTCCAGACGGCGGCCTTCCGGGCTTTCCGTATCGAGATAGCTGACATTCGCGTCGAGGTTCAGGCCCCCGATCCGGACATTGGCCTCGAATTCGGCGCCGCGGATCTTCGCGATGCCTTCCTGCTGCGTGTTCGCCCCGAAAAGAGCCTGCGCATTTGGCAGGTTGGACTGCTCGATGTCGAACGCCGCGATGGTCACAAGGCCGTCAATGCCTTCAGGCTGCCATTTGATGCCGATTTCGTACTGGCGGCCCTCTTGCGGCTTCAACTGCTCGCCCGTCAGCGCGTCGATACCGGTCACCGGCTCGAATGACTCGGCATAGCTTGCATAAGGGGAAATGCCGTGCGGCAGCTTGTACAGGACGCCCGCGCTGAAGCTTGCGGCATCGTCCTCCTGCGCCGGGGCCCCGCCGACGCGGTTCTCAACCTGATCCAGGCGCAGGCCCAGGGTCACGATCACATTCCCGGCCGTCATCTGATTGTTCAGATAATATCCGGTTTCCTCCACATAATTTGTCGGACTGTTGAATTGAAGCGCGCGAAGGGCCGCTTCTGACGGTGCATTGCCATAAACGGGGGCGAATACATTGATCGCGCCAAGGCGGGTGAAGGCATTGTCGGCATCGGTCAGTACGTCCTGATACTGTATCCCGGCCAGCACTTCATGCTGCAATGCGCCGGTTTCGAAGTCGGCGCGCACACGGACGTCAAAGGAGATCTGTTCGGACCGGCGATCCGAGAGGAAGAAACTGCGCGGCGCGTTTCCGTCGGCATCGATGCGCGGAATGCCCGCGCCGGCAAATCCCGGCCAGCTCTGATAATATTCAGACTGCGCATCGACATAACGGCCAACACCCTCAAGCGCGATATTATCGGTCAGCCGCTGCTCGGCGATCAGCGTGATCGCCAGGCTTTCGCTGTCATAGCGGTTGAAACCGGGCTCACCCAGATATTCCGTGCGATCGATTTTGCGGCCATCGGCGGACGGCAGCAATGTTCCGGTTACGGGATAGAATTGATGCGCCGCGTCGGTTTTCTGTTCCGTGTAATTGGCGAGCACGGTGATCGTCGTGCCATCGGCGGGCTGGGCCGTGAATGACGGCGCGATCACCAGCTTGTCATCGTTCACCTCGTCGATTTGCGTACCGCTGTCCCGGTATAGCGCGACCAGGCGCGCCATTCCGGTTTCGCCCGTTCCCGGAATAAAGCCGTTCAGGTCGGTTGCAATCTGAAACCGGTCGAAATTGCCCGCCTCCACGACGAATTCGCCCGCATTGTCCGCATAGGGACGTTTCGTCACGACATTGATGATGCCGCCGGGCGAGCCCGCGCCGTAAAGGACCGACGCTGGCCCCTTCAGCACTTCGACCTGCTCCAACGTATAGAGGTCAGGCCGCGGATTGTTGTAGAATCCGAACAGGAACTGCAGATTGTCGCGATATTCCGGCACATCGAGCCCGCGCACGGTGCTGAAATCGCCGCGTGTCGAAAACCCGAAAGGTTCTGGCGTGACGCCTGATGTATATCCCAGCGCGTCATCCAGGTTGAGGAAACCCTTGTCGCGAAAGTCCTGCGCGGTTTCGACCGAAAGCGAACGCGCGGTCTCCAGGATCGGCGTTTGTGATTTGGTCGCGCCAAATGTGCCGACGCGCGCGGTGACGACAATTTCCTCCGCGGTACCCTGATCGGCACCGGCGGCGGCTTCCTGTGCCCGAAGCCCTGCCGTGGGAAAGGTTATGAGGAGAATGGTTGAAACTGTGCTGACGCGGCGGAAACGAAGATAGTGGCGCACATGAAATCCCTAATTGCGAATCGTTCGCGCTCTTATACACAGGTGATAATGACTCGCAACAGCGGCCATATTGGCGGCATTTCGCTGCCTTCGGATACCGCGCCGGAGGAGCCGCGCTCGGGTTTACAAATCCGGCCCGCGACACGGCCATGCTCGGTCCGCGTCGCAATCCCCGCGCGGCACCCCTGATGCCGGGCTGCCATCCAACTGGTCTGGTCCGCCGTGCAGACCAAAGCCCCGGAACGGCTGCTTTTGCGAAGTGCGTCTCAGACAAACGCGCCGTTTCGGCGTGCGGCAGAAAGACGCGTTCCGCACATTTACTGACGTGCCCGCCATCTTGAGCTTGCCCGTCCCTTCGCATCTTTTGGCAGATGCCGGTTTGGGTTAATCTACATTCATTGCGATTAGCAGATCGCAGATTTACAGCTATCTCCGTGAAACGGAATCAGGCTGCAAATATGAATGAAAAACCGGTCGTGCCGATCGTCGGCGTGGGGGCTTCTGCGGGAGGTTTGGAAGCGATCCGCGAAATGTTGACGGCGGCACCTACCGATACCGGACTGGCGTTTGTGATCGTTCAGCATCTGGATCCCAACCATGAGAGTCTGCTTGCCGAGTTGCTGAACCGTCAGACCGCATTGCCGGTGAAGCAGATCACCGGCGGCGAGGTCGTCGACTCCAATCACGTTTACGTGATTCCGCCGGGTTGCGGCCTGAGGATCGAGGACGGCAAACTGATGCTGGACAAGTTCAGCGAGCCTCGCGGGCTGCGACGGCCGATCAACGATTTCTTCCAGAGCCTCGCATTGGATTGCGGTGCAAATGCCGCATGCGTGATCCTGTCGGGCACGGGTGCCGATGGCACCAGCGGGCTGCGGGCAATCAAGGAGGAGGGCGGCATGGTATCGCCCAGGATCCGGAAACGGCGCGATATGATGGTATGCCGGTATCTGCCATCGGCACGGGACTGGTCGATTTCGTACGCAAGCCGGAGGAGATTGTTGCCACACTCTGTGAATATTTCGAGCGACGCGGAAGCGGCGATGGCTGGGACAAGGCCGCCGAAATGGTGGCCGACCACGTCGATGAAATGTGCAGCGCCCTTCGCGAGGTCATCGGTCATGATTTTACCGGGTACAAGCAGTCAACTGTGGTCCGCCGCATCGAACGCCGGATGCAGGTTCTGGGAACAAAAAGCGCGCAGGAATATCTGCAGCGGGTGAAAGATGACGAGGATGAATGTGACGCGCTGTTTCGCGATCTTCTGATCAACGTCACGCGCTTCTTCCGCGATCCGGAAATGTTCGACGATCTGAAAGAGCAGGTGATCAAGCCGCTTGCGACCCGAACATCGACGAATGGCGAAATAAGAATATGGGTACCCGGCTGCTCCAGCGGCGAAGAGGCCTATTCCATCGCCATCCTGCTCGCCGACGCCTTTCGCGGAAAGGCGCAGCGGCCGCTTATCCAGATCCTCGCCACGGACATCGATGAAAGCATGTTGGCGATCGCCCGTGAAGGACGATATCCCATCGCGGCGCTTGCCGACATTCCTGAAGACCTTCGGGATAATTACACGATCGGCCGGGATGGCTTTTTCGAGATTTCTCCGAAGGTCAGGGACCTTGTCAGATTCTCGGCGCATAGCCTGGTCAAGGACCCGCCATTTTCAAAGCTTGATCTGATCTCCTGCCGTAACCTTCTGATTTACTTCGGTGACAAGCTGCAACAGCAGGTTTTCCCGATCTTCCATTATGCATTGAAACCAGACGGGCACCTGTTTCTGGGGCCTTCGGAAAGTATCGGGCGTCACGAAAATCTATTCGCTGTCGCCAAGCAGAAAAGCCGCATTTTCAAACGCCGCGAAGGGGGGCCGGTCTACCCGATCGAACTGCCCTTCACGATCCAGAGCCCGCAGAAAAAACCGCAGGCGCCGCGACGTTTCAGCGGCAGCGCGCAAACCAGTCTCGACGACACATTGGGTTATCGGCGGATTATCGAGCATTACGCTCCCGCGACACTGATCATCGACGCTGATGGTGCCATTATCAACTCGAACGGTCGGCTTGCCAAATATTTCGAATTCCCGGACGCCAGTAAACGCTCAACATCCGCGGCCAGCCTCGCCAGGCCCGGCCTGCGGGAAGCATTGCCGCAACTCGTGCGGCAGGCTGCGCAGACGGGAAAACGCGTCGTCGCGCGCGCCGTGAACGTGAAGGCGGAATTCGGCAGCCAGACCGTTGACGTGATCGCCGATCCGCTTGCCGACGATAATATTCTCCTTGTGTTCAAAGACATTGCGCCGTTCGAGGCCGGCGACGATCTCGAGCTCGCGGAAATGGGGCCTGCGGACGGTGAGGTGGAGCGACTGCAGGAAGCGCTGCAACTGACAAGGGGTAGATTACGCGGCACGGTCGAGGAACTGGAAACGGCAAATGAGGAGCTGAAGAGCTCCAACGAAGAAATGATGTCGATGAATGAGGAGCTGCAAT
Source organism: Pacificimonas pallii (assembly GCF_019204005.1). GTDB lineage: Bacteria > Pseudomonadota > Alphaproteobacteria > Sphingomonadales > Sphingomonadaceae > Pacificimonas > Pacificimonas pallii. Next base: position 541,410 of record NZ_JAGSPA010000003.1, read on the forward strand.
CGACCAATGAAGAGCTGACGACGGTAAATGACGAGTTGAAATCGAAGGTCGACGAACTCGTCATCGCCAATTCCGATGTGCGGAATTTCTTCGAATCGACAAAACTGGCTGTCGTCGTTCTCGATCATAATATGATGGTGCGTACCTTCACCGATGCCGCAACCGATATTTTCCCACTGGTGCGAAGCGACAAAGGGCGTGCCCTGGCGAATGTCGCGAATAGTCTGGCGGATGACAGTCATCTTGACGATGTTCGCAAGGTCCTGCTCGGCGGTGTCGCCGAATCCCGCACGATCATGTCCAAATCCGGCGCCAGGCAATGGGCGCTCAATGTCCTGCCCTACCGGCTTCCCGACGGGACGATCGACGGCGCAACCATTGTCCTCAACGACATCACGGACATTCTGCAAACAAAGCGGGATTTGGAGGTGGAGCGGGAACGCCTGAAGATGGCCCTTCGCGTCGCACGTATCGGCGTATGGGAATACCATGCCGATACGGGACGCACGATCCTGGACGAGGGCGAACTTGAACTTTTCGGAGTCACCCGGGATGAGACATCCGACATTGAAAATCTCATGGCCCTGATCCACGAGGACGACCGCGCCGCAGTCGAAACCTCGCTCAGAAAAGCGATCAGCGGCGAAAGCGATTATCAGGCGTCGTTCCGTGTCAATCGGCCCGATGGAACCGTTCGTCATCTCCGCGGCCTGGGCAGGCTGTTGGCGGGATCTGCGCAGAAGCGGATGGTGGGTGTCAGCTTCGACGTGACCCCCGAGGCCAAGCTCGCGGAACAGCGGGAATATATGCTCAGCGAGATGAATCATCGCGTCAAGAACCTGTTTGCGGTCATCAGCGGGTTCGTGGTCGGAGCGGCCCGAAAGGCGAAATCGCCAAGCCAGCTTGCCACGGACATCAGTGAACGGATCGCGGCGCTTGGCCGGGCGCACAGCCTTACGCAATCCCATACCGAAATGTCCGGGATCGGACTGGCGGATGTGATCAACGGCGCCATCGAGCCCTATGAGGATCAGGCCGATATCAGCCTGACAGGGCCGGATGTGACCCTGCATGTGGACAAGCTGACCCCGCTGGCGCTGATCCTTCATGAATGGGCGACGAACAGCGCGAAATATGGGGCTTTTGGCGCGAGCGGCGGCGACGTTGAGATATCGTGGGGTCATAGCCCGTCGGACGGGCTCGTCCTGACATGGCGGGAAAAGCCGCGGCTGCCGCAGGATGACGGTGACATCGAAGCCGGCACGGGCTTTGGATCGCGTCTTATCAAATTCTCAACCATGCAGCTTGATGGTAGCGTTGACATTCAGAAGGAGGATGGGCTGTGGACCGGACGACTGGCCTTTCCGAATGAACAGGCAGGATGATGAAACTGAACGGTCTGAAAGTCTTTATCGCCGAGGATGAAGCCGCGATCGCCATGCAATTGATGGATCTGGTCGAAGACGCGCAGGGCGATATCCTCGGCCCGTTCACCACCGTATCGAAATGCATGACCGGATTGAACGGCGACCGGCCCGATGTGGCCGTGCTCGATGTCAGACTGGCGGACGGACAGGTGTTTCCCGTGGCGGACCGGCTTGTGGAAATGAACGTTCCGATCGTCTTTCATTCCGGGCACGCCAATCCCGGCGAGATCCACGATAAATATCCATTGGCCGGATTTTTGAAAAAACCGTTGAGTTACAAAACCCTAACGCAAACCATCGAGGCAGCGATCAACGGCTGACCCACCGCGCTATCCGCGAAAATCAGATGTCTTCGGCCTGTATCGAGACGCGCATACCCCAACTAGCCGCTGGATGTCGCCCGCACGCTGGCAGGGGGGCCATTCGACTGGTCAGGCCCCGTGTCGCTGACGTCATCATGGCGCCGCCCGAAAGCAGGCGGCGCGGACCATGTCAGGCAGCGGCCTGCGCGTTCTCGGCCTTGCGGCTTTTCTTGATGGCGCGCTTCATGCGCTGCGCCTTGACGCTCAGCTTTTCGTCCTTGGTCTTGACCAGCCAATTGTCGAGGCCGCCATTATGCTCGACGCAGCGCAGACCATGCGTCGACACCTTGAACGACTCGCTCTTGCCGAGCGCGTCGGACATCAGCGACACCTTCTGCAGGTTCGGCAGGAATACGCGCTTCACGCGGTTGTTGGCGTGGCTGACATGGTTGCCGACGAGCCGGCCCTTGCCGGTCAGTTCGCAGATGCGCGACATGGTGCTAATCCTCAAATTCGTAAGTCTTTAGGAGTACCGCCGGGCGGCACTTCGAGAAATGCGGTTTTCAGGCCGCACTCCGGAAAGGCGCGGCACATAGGCGGGAATCGCCCGTTCGTCAAGCGTTTCAGGACAGGAACAGCGGCAAGATCACCGCCGCGATCAACCCCGCGACCGCCATGGCCAGCGCCGCCGCCGCGCCCGCCCCTGCATTGCTCCGCATCAACATATCCGTGCCGACAATATGCCCGGCAAGGCCGGTGCTTAGGCCCAGCGTATCGTCATCGTCCAGCTTCAGCCATTTCAGCAGCGGCGGCACGGTCAATGCGCCGATCATCCCCGTCGCGATGACCAGTCCCGCCGCAAGCGGCGGCGGCCCGCCCAGCCGTTCCATCAGCGCGATGGCGAAGCCGCTCGACACCGTCTTCGCGCTGATCGCCTGTACGAAATCCAGCGGCAGCCCGAACAGCCGCGCGGCAAAATAGGCGCTCGCAATGCCGAATGCGGTGCCGATCGCCAGCGCCCCCAGAATCGGCAGCAGCAATCTGATCCGGCCGGAAAGCCGTTCCACCAGCACATAGCCAAGCGCCACGATCGCCAGGTCCAGCGCTCCCATCAACGGCCGCGCGGCGATGACATAATCCTCCACAGTCACGGACAGCGCCCACAGCATGGCGCCCGTGATCAGCGCTCCGCCCAGCACCGGATTGGCCAGCGGATGTCCGCCCGCCAGCCGCGCCGCGCCGCGCGCCGCGACAAAGGCCATCAGCGTCAGAAGGCACGCCGCCGCCCCGCGCCACATATCCTCGGTCAGCATCATCATCGCCGCAGCATCCTGTAGCTCAGCGCCGTCACCAGCCCGGTCAGCGGTGTGGTGACCAGCAGGATGACCGCCACGGGAACCAGATGTGCCTGCACCTCATCGGCGAACAGCATCACCCCCACAAAGGGCGGCACGATAAACGCGCCCAGCAGGCCGGTCATCAAGATCGAGGCCCGCGCCACCCGCGCCCTCAGTTTCGGTGCCAGCGCCATGACGCCCGCGAACAGCGCCATGCCAATGATCGCGGGCGGCAGCGGGATGCCGGTCACCATGACCAGCACATCGCCGGCAAGGGCGAACAACGCCAGCACGGTCAGTCCGCCCACAAGTTCGATTGCCCGTTTCATCGCCATCCTTATTCGGCGCGGCAGCGCGGGTGACAAGCGCTTTCACCCGGCAAAGGGCTTCCGCTGACGCTTGCGGCGGCCCTGCGCGCGCTTTAACGCACGTGCCATGCCCGATTTCGCCATTACCTGCCTCGACAAGCCGGACGCCGGTTCCCTGCGCGCGGACACACGTCCCGCGCATCTTGAATATATCGCGACGAAAACAGACGACCTTATCGTTGCCGGTCCGTTGCTCGATGATGCGGACGCGCCCATGGGTTCGCTGATTATCTGTGCGTTCGCCAGCAGGGAGGAGGCGGAGACCTTCGCGGCCGGCGATCCCTATGCAAAAGCCGGCCTGTTCGCGAGCGTGACGATCACGCCCTGGCGTCAGGTGTACCCTCCCCGGTCATGAACGGCGATCGGGGCGCGGCGGGAACTGTCGCCAGTCTTGGTGAACTCGGTCTCGATTCGGGCGAGACCCTGCCCGCGCTCGACGTGGCCTATGAAACATATGGCACGCTGAACGAAGACCGCTCCAATGCCGTCCTGATCTGCCACGCCTTGACGATGGATCAATATGCGGCGTCCACGCATCCGGTGACGGGAAAGCCGGGCTGGTGGCTCGGCATGATCGGGCCCGGCAAGCCGATCGACACGAACCGCGCCTTCGTCATCTGCTCCAATGTCCTCGGGTCCTGCCTCGGCACGTCGGGTCCGACCAGCATGGCCCCCGACGGCGCGCCCTGGGCCATGCGTTTCCCGGTCATCACCATCGCGGACATGGTGCGCGCGCAGGCAAAGCTGATCGACCATCTTGGCATCGACAGGCTGCACGCGGTCGTCGGCGGCTCCATGGGCGGCATGCAGGTGCTCAATTGGGACGCGCTTTATCCAGAACGCCTCGACAATGCCGTGGTGATCGCCAGCGCCGCACGCCACTCCGCGCAGAACATCGCGTTTCACGAAGTGGGGCGGCAGGCGATCATGGCCGACCCGAACTGGAATGGCGGCGATTACCATCGCGGCGAGGCGCCCAGCGCGGGCCTCGCCGTCGCACGCATGGCCGCGCACATCACGTATCTGTCAGAAGCGGGCCTGACCGAGAAATTCGGCCGCCGCCTGCAGGATCGCGATGCGAAAAGCTTCGGCTTCGACGCGGATTTCCAGGTCGAATCCTATCTCCGTCATCAGGGCATCGCCTTTGTCGACCGGTTCGATGCGAATTCCTATCTCTACATCACGCGCGCCATGGACTATTTCGATCTGGCGGAGGCGCATGGCGGCAAGCTCGCCGCCGCGTTCGAGGGGACATCGACCCGCTTCTGCGTGGTGAGTTTCGACACCGACTGGCTTTATCCCACGTCGGAATCGCGCGAAATCGTGCACGCGCTCAATGCCGCCGGTGCCGAGGTCAGCTTCGTCGAGCTGTCCAGCCCCTTCGGACATGACGCCTTCCTGCTGGAGTCGCCGGAACTCAACCGGATCGTCGCGGGATTCCTCGGATGACGTCGCTGCGCCCGGATCTGCGCGTGATCGCGAAACAGGTCCCCCATGGGGCCAGCCTGCTCGATATTGGCTGCGGTGAAGGCGCGCTGATGGCCAATCTCAAGGCGGACAAGGCCGTGCGCGCCCGCGGCCTGGAACTCGACCCTGCCAATGTCGCCGCTGCCGTCGGCAAGGGGCTCAGCGTCGTCCAGGGCGATGCCGATACCGACCTTGGCAATTACATGACGGGCAGTTTCGACTATGCCGTGCTGTCTCAGACGCTGCAGACCGTGCACCGCCCTGATTTGGTGCTTTCGGAACTGCTTCGCATTGGCCAGCGCGCCTTTGTCAGTTTCCCGAATTTCGCGCATTGGCGTGTCCGCGCCAGCCTGATGTTCGGCGGCCGCATGCCGGTGACGCGCCTGCTCCCGGAACGCTGGTACGACACGCCCAACATCCATCATGTCACCATCGCCGACTTTCGCGCGATGGCGGATGAACTGGGGGCGTCGATAGAACAGCAATGGTTCCTGTCCGGTGACAGCAGCACCGCTGCGACGGCGGCAAACCTTCTGGCGGAACACGCCGTGTTCCTGCTGAAAAAACATTGATCCTGCGTGATAAAGTGTCGGCCCGCTTTACACCTGACAAACCGTTTACCAATTAAGTGACTGCTTTCACGTTTTGGCACATGCCTTGCTTGGCACGCGCTATGATCACACGCGTCACCAACCTGTTCGTTCTCAAAAACGGGTTTGAAGCCGGGCTCGTGATTTATGCCCTTGCACTCGGCGGCGCGATCCGCGGCCTGGAATATCTTGAACAATATCCGGGTGGATTTGGCTGGACTCTGCTTGTCGCATGCCTGCTGACGGTCTTGATCGCAGGCGCCAGCCTGGTCGATGGTGTCAGGTTCCGGCGCGCGCGGCGGCAGGAGCCGCAGCGGTTCGCACGGGTCGTGTCGCGCGCGCGGCGCTGACGGCGGGCCGCGCAGGCAGGGCACCGCCCGACTTCCGCGCCAGTACGAAATGAATACCGCCCAGGCCCGGCGCGATCCTTGTCAGCGGCGCATCCAGCCATCTCAGCCCTGTCAGTGGCGGCGCGACCAGCGCTGTCTTCCACGATACCGGCGTGAAATCATTTGCCTGTAGCACACGGGTCAGCTCGCCGCGTCCATAGGGATGCCCCAGCCCGAAAGGCGTTTTTTCAAAATGCGTCCACAGGCCCGCCCGGTTGGGAACGATCAGGATCAACTCCCCTGCCGGTGACAATACGCGGTTGAGTTCTGCAAGAATGTCATCCGCACGGCCATGTTCCAGCGCATGCACCACCAGCGTCTGATCGAACAGCGCGCCGGGAAAGGGCAGCGCCGCGGGATCGCCGCTCACCGCGCAATTGTCGTGCCCCCTCAGCGGCCAGCGGCGCCCACCCTGATCCGCAGGTCGCAGCATGGCGATCCGTTCGAACCGCTTGGGGTTCAATCCCGTCAGCAGCGGCGCGGCATAGCCGACGGCAAGAAAGCGCTTGTCCGGTCCTGACCTGACCACCGGGGCAATGATCTGCGCAAGGCGGTGCGCCGTCCGGCGGCCATCGCGCCCCGCGTAAAATGTACGAAAATCTGTGGCCACCGGACGCATGTGCGAAACATGGGTACGTATCTATATTTTGTCGAGAGCGCCGCGTGGCCGTCCATGCGCGAATATGGTGTCAGGCGGCTCTCAGCGACGACGCGAATTCCTGGGACGCGGCGAGGAGCGCGCGTGAACGCTCGGCAAGATCCTTCGCCGACAGGCTGGCATTCTCGGTCAGCCGTTCCGCCTCGCGCGCCATGTCCATCGCCCCTGAAAGGCCCGTCGAGACCTGGTCGACATCGTGACTGGCGCTCTTTGCATTTCGGTCTATGTCCTCGGTCGCACCGCGCTGCGCCTGCGCGGCGTCAGCGATTTCCACGCTCAGCGTGTTCATTTCCGCAATCTGCACGCGAATGTCGGCGAACTGCTCCGCCAGGGCGCCGGTGCCAAGCTCAAGTTCCCTCAGCTGACCGCCAATTTCCGTGGTCGCGGCGGCAACCTTCGATGACAGCATCTTCACTTCATTCGCAACGACGGCGAACCCGCGCCCCGCTTCACCCGCGCGTGCGGACTCTATGGTGGCGTTCAGCGCCAGCAGGTTCGTCTGGGACGCGAAATCGGCGATCGTCGAGACGATCTTTTCCAGCCCGTTCGCGCGCTCCGCCAGCGCGGCCATGGCATTATCGCCGGCGGATACATTCGCATCGATGCGGCGATTGAGGTCGGCCTGCCGCGCCGCCCGTTCTTCCAGCGCGCCAGAGACTTCGGCCAGGTTCGCGGCCGAGCCGGCAATGTCTTCCGCTGCGCGCGCCGCATTGCCCGCGACCGCATCGACATCGCCCGTCGCCGCCATGCTCTTGGCCGCCAGCTCACGCATGTTCGAGGCGTCGGCTTCCACAAGGGCGATGGTATCGCTGATATCCCTGACGATCTCGCCGATGGTCGCTTCAAAGGCCGCCGCCACCGCGTTTCGCTCTCGTTCGCGCGATGTCGCCGCGTCCTGACGCACGGTCAGCTCCGCCTGCGACGCCTTCAGATTTGCGGCATCGGCAAGTTTTTTCGCTTTCGCGCGCTCGCGCTCCGCCTGCAACGCCTGTTCGGCACTCTCCAGCCGGGCGCGCTGGGCCGCGATCAACTCCTCACCGGCAGCGTGCGCACGCACGAAGATCAGACAGTTCACCAATGCGGCGCGGAGGAGGACGATCCCGAATACAGGCACCAGCATATGGAACAGCGGCGGCGGCGGATACGGGCTTTGCGTCACCACCACTCCCGCGGCGGCCAGCGAAACGATAAGGAAGATAAGGCACGCGCGGGGCATCAGCGCATGCAGCACCGTCCCCAACGCCGCCATGGCGATCAGGAATGGCACCAGAAGGGTATAGATCGGCGCTTCGGGGGACGTCGCGATGGTCAACGCAAGACCGGCCCAGCCAACCCCCGTCAGCAGGACGAATATTTCGTACCGCGTGAGGTTCTTTTCGATTGACCGCACCGACAGGTCACTTCGTGTCATCACCAGGCTGCCCGATAGTCCCAGGTAGATGATCGCCGTCCAGGGCAGGACCGCCCAGATCGAGACCAGGTCGGCATAATAAAAGGCCATGAGCGGCGCGATGAGCATACCGGTGATGCACGACATCGGCAGCGCCGCCAGCGCCGCGTTCATCTGCGCGATTTGCGTGCGCCGTCCCGCATCGTCCACAGGGCGGAGGAACATCTTCAGTTCCTGCCCCATGCTGTTATGCGTCAGCAGGCTGGCAATAGAGGCGACGGCAGACTGAACGGGAGTATTCGGCGTCTCCGCGCCCTGCGCACTGGTCGGCATTTCAGAATCTGGCACCGTCTGCATCGCCCCGGCATAAATGCAGACACCCTAAACCTTGGTTAATGCAATAAACCGCGCAGAAACCGGGGTCACCGCTCGATCGTCAGCGCAATTCCCATACCGCCGCCAATGCACAATGTGGCAAGACCCTTCTTCGCATCCCGGCGCTGCATTTCATGCAGCAGGGTGGTGAGGATACGCGCGCCAGAGGCACCGATCGGATGACCGATGGCGATCGCGCCGCCATTGACATTTACCTTGTCCGCATCCCAGCCGAGTTCCCTGCCCACGGACAGGGCCTGCGCCGCGAACGCTTCATTGGCCTCGATCAGGTCAAGATCACCCACGGACCACCCGGCCTTCTCCAGCGCCTTTTTCGACGCCGGGACCGGCCCGATGCCCATATAGGCGGGGTCGACACCGCAGCTCGCCCAGCTCTTGACGCGGCCCAGCACCGGCGCGCCGCGCGTCTGCGCTTCGGCGGCGCTCATCAGCACGATGGCGGCCGCGCCGTCATTCAGTCCGCTTGCATTGGCGGCCGTGACGCTGCCTTCCTTGGTGAAGGCGGGGCGCAGGCCGCTAATGCCCTCCAGCGTGGCGCCGTCACGGATATATTCATCGGTATCGACCACCGTCTCGCCCTTGCGGGTCTTCAGCGTCACGGGCGCGATTTCATTCCTGAAATGTCCCGCATTGCGCGCCGCTTCCGCCTTGTTCTGGCTGGCAACGGCGAACGCGTCCTGCTCTTCGCGGGTGATCTGGTATTTCTCAGCCAGATTTTCCGCCGTCTGCCCCATATGATAGCCATTGAACGCGTCCCACAGGCCATCGCGGATCATGGTGTCGACCAGCTGCAGATCGCCCATCTTCTGGCCCGCGCGCAGCGCCTGCGCGTGCGGCGACATGGACATGTTCTCCTGCCCGCCCGCGATCACGACGCTCGCATCGCCCAGCGCGATCTGCTGCGCGCCAATGGCAACCGCGCGCAGGCCCGAACCGCAGACCTGGTTCACACCGTAGGCCGGGGCCGATTCATGAATACCGGCGTTGATCGCCGCCTGCCGCGCCGGGTTCTGGCCCTGTGCCGCGGTCAGCACCTGTCCCAGGATCACTTCCGAGACATCGTTGCCGCCAATTCCCGAAGCCTCCATTGCCGCGACAAGAGCTGTCCGGCCAAGTTCATGCGCGGGCGTGCCTGCGAAACTGCCGAGGAAGCTGCCCACCGGCGTACGTTTTGCTGCGGTGATGACGACGTCGTTCATGATCCTGTCTCCTTAAAACTTGCTGCGCTGCACCTAAAGACTACGTATCCATTGATCCAGTGGTTCCCACAAAAGCGGTCGCGCGCGGCTGCCAGCGACCATGCCGACATGACCGCATGCGACGTGCCGGTCGTCGGGCGAACGCGGCGCGGCGGCCGCCGGAACGATCCTGTCGGTCGACGATATGAAGTTCACCCATGGCACTTTTATGGCGTCCTGCGTCACGGGCACATCGCAAATGCGCCATTCGCCATGTCCAGTCTTGTTGCCGCCGAACAGCCCCTCAAAGGTGTCGGCCAGCGCGGGCAGTGTCAGCGGCGCACCGCCATTGGCCCAGTCCTCCATCGCTTCGAACCGCCGCGCCTCTGCATCATCCGCCGCCATCGCCGCATAATGTTCGAACTTGCGAACGGGCGCGCCGGGGTCCAGCGACCAGAAGGCGGGCTGCAGCATGTTCATCGGCACGCTGCCAAGCGGCACCGCAATTGGCTTTGTCCGCTGCCAGAACGCCGCCAGCCCGTCTCGCCGCTCGTCCGTATATCCAGAAAAATCCCATGGCGCCGCGATGGTCGCGAGCGCCGCTGCCCCGCCGCGCGCCGCGACCGCCATCGCCAGCGTTCCGCCAAGACAATATCCGGCCACCACCGGCCGCCCCAGCCCGGCCAGCAGCCGCTCGATCCTGAGCACATAGTCGGCAAGGTCATAGGCGCGCTCCGCCGCTGCCGGTGTGCCCCAGTCGATCAGATATACCCGCCGGCCCCGCGCCGCGAACCAGCGCATCATCGACCGCTCCTCGTCCAGATCGAGAATATCCGGTGGATTCACCAGTGACGGTATGAAGACCACCGCCCTCCCCTCACCCCCGCCATAGGAAAGCAGCCGCGTCCCGCCGTCTTCCGCGACGACGTCCGGCGGCGGCATCGGCGCGGCGCGCGGCGCGTCCTGATACCGCCGGACAGCCGCCATCACACGCGCGCGCCGTGCGGCATCGTCTTTTACTTCGGCGTGCACCAGTTGCCAGAACAGTGGCAGTGGATGCGGGCCCCGGCCACGTTCAGCCTGACCATATTGCTGCGCAGCATTTTTCCGTGCTAGGCTGTTCGCATCCGCAGCATTGGAATCAGACCTTGGCAAAAACTTCCTCCGGAAAATCCGATGCGGGCGACCCCATCATTATCAAGAAATACGCCAATCGCCGCCTCTATAATACGGGCACCTCCAGCTATATCACGCTCGATCACCTCGCCGGGATGACGCGCGATGGCACCGACTTCAAAGTGGTCGATGCCAAGTCCGGCGCCGACATCACCCGCACTGTTTTGACGCAGATCATCATGGATGAAGAGGCGGGCGGCCAGACCATGCTGCCCACCAGTTTCCTGCGCGAAATCATCAGCCTCTACGGCAACCAGATGCAGGCCATGGTGCCCTCCTATCTGGAGGCGAGCATGTCCGCGCTGCGCCGCAACCAGGCGGAATTCGCCAAATCCATGTTGGGGGCGTCGAACCCCTTCGCGTCCCTCGCGCAGCAGAACATGAAGATATTCGAGGCCGCGTTCACCGGCGGCAAGACGAAGGCGGCGCAGCCCGCCGACTCCGACCCGGCCCCCGCCCCCGCAAAGGATAGCGAAGTCGAGGAGCTGAAAGCCGAACTTGCGGCTATGCAGGCAAAACTCGACCGCCTTGGCTGACGTGCCTTTCCGGTTCAGCCGCCCGGCATCGTTCACCGTGTAAATACGGGGCCACCCGAACCGCGCGCTATCAGCGGATCCAGCCCTGCGTGGCGGCGCGGCGCGAATACCAGACGGCAAATATCCCGATGATAATCACCAGCGCGGGCATGATCGCCGATGCGGCGCCCAGCACCGCGAACACCCCGCTAAACGCCAGCCACCAGATGAACTGCGCGGCGGCGGCGACCAGCGATATGAGGAACAAAGGGCGCGCCTGACGCCGCCGCAGCAACAGCAGAATGGCCGCCAGCAGGCCGGCCCAGACAGCGATGGCGAACGCCGCCGCGGCCCATATGGGTGTCGCCTCGTACAAAGCGCGGATGTCCGGTTCCAGCGTCGATATGTCCATCGTCACATTATTCAGATACATGGCGCAGCCCGCCGCTTCCCACAGCAACAGCAACGCGGACACGAGCCAGAACGCAAGCGGCGGCTTGTTCGTCACATCATTCATCATCATCTCCCCCCATTTCATCGAAAACGAGGGTTCTAGCCAGCCACCGCCGCCATGCCAAATCCGCGCGAACGCGTGGCTTGCCATGTCGACTGGCAGAGCTTGTGCAGTCCGCGGATCGATTCCATCATTCTTTGAGAAATATCCTGATCGTTCGATCTTTGGTCCGCGTCGCTGAGGAGCTCTGGTGAAGATGCCAGCCGTGCTGCGCGATGGACATCGCAATCCCTAGTGCGGCGAGACTATTTCATATCATCGGGTGCGCATGCCGATAACATCATGCGCGCGTTCTGGATATTGACCCGCCCCATCAGCATCCCTTCGTCGGCCACATTTGGCTCAACTCAAAGGGCTCGGGCTTTATGGATGTCGTTGGCCGGGACGCGGAGATTGTCGGAAACTAAATCGCGGGAAACCAGTCTCGGCGGTCTGACCGCGAAGCCGGCACCTCCCAACAGACAATATGCGAACCATTGGTAAAATGGCGGAAAAGGGCCGCCTCCTGCAATGATGAGGAGGCGGCCGAAGTCGCTCAGGCCTGGGAGAGGCGGCCCGAGACAGGTATCCCGTGGAGAACCGTCATGGCGTTCGGGCTGAAATTGACCGCAGCCTCCTCGATCGCCTTCAGGGTCGCCGGATCGGCATCGGCATCGACTTCGATATGATATTCGATCCCTGACATCTTCACCTGCGCATGTTCGCGCAGATTGAGAAAGCCAGCGAGGTCGAGGCTGCCGGTGACCGTTACCTTGAGCGAGCGCAACTCGATCTCGCGAACCGATGCGTTCACAGCGAAACCGACCATGATGCAGGCACCTACGCCCGACATGAGATATTCCTGCGGCGTCGGCCCCTGGCTCTCGCCGAGCAGCTGCGGGGGTTCGTCAACAATCCAGGTGAAATCCCGCGCGATCTCCTCGCCCCCCAGACGCATTGGCAGCGATCTCACTTCGCCGCGCACGCCCTGTTGCCATTCGATCTCAATGCCATATTCGGCAATACCGCCAGCGGGATCCTGCGTGATCGCATCCCGCGCGCCCTGAAGCGCGTCCACATCAACCTTGTTAAGCATAAAAAACCTTTCCAGTGTTCAATTCTTGGAGTGCATTACTTTGTTCAGGGCCTGATCAAGATCATCGATCAGGTCATCGACATGCTCGCAGCCCACCGAAAGCCGGATAAGCCCGTCGCTGACACCAAGCTCGGACCGCTCCTCGGGCGTCAAGCCCGAGAGCACTGTCGTCGCCGGATGGCAGCAAAGGGTCTCGGTGCCGCCCAGACTTACCGCTTGCCGCGCCAGCCGGAGCGCGTCGAGAAACCCGAACGCCGCCTCCCGTGAGCCGAGATCGAATGACATGAGTGCCCCCGGGCCGGAGCATTGTGTCTCGTAGAGACCGCGCTGGCACGAACCCTCTGCGGCCATGCCCGGGAAGAAGACATCGCCGACATCGGGGTGACGCTGCAACCATGCGGCGATGGCGGTCGCGTTTTCGGCGGCCTTCGACATTCGCATGGTCAGCGTTTCCATCGACCGCAAAAGCAGGCTGCACGTGTGCGGATCGAGGCTGCCCCCCAAAAGCGGGCGCAGCGCGCGCACCGGTCCCATCGCCTCGGCTGAACCCATCGCGGCACCCGCAATCAAATCGCTGTGACCTCCGACATATTTGGTGAGCGAATAGATGCTGATGTCGGCTCCATGCCGGAGTGGCTGCTGGAAGACCGGTCCCAGAAGTGTGTTGTCGATTGCGACGATCGGACGGTGCTGGGAAATCCCGGCGCTTTCCACCGCGGCGTCCCGCGCGCCCGCGATATCGGTCAGCCTGGCGAGAGGATTGGATGGCGTCTCGAGCAGGAACATGGCCAGGCGCCCCATGGACCGCGCCTTCGCCGCTGCCTCGTGAAGTGCGGAGGCACTGCCTGTATTTGCGATAGGCACGCTGGTAATTCCGAACTCGGTCAGAAATTTATTCAGAAATGCGTCGGTGCCCCCATAGATGGGACGAGAATAAACGATCGTGTCACCGGGGCGGCAATGCGCAAGAACACATGTCGCGATCGCGGCCATCCCACTGGAAAAGACCGCGCATCGTTCGGCGTCCTCGAACAATGACAGGCGCTCTTCCGCGATCTGCATATTGGGGTTGTTGTAGCGCGTATAAATCAGGCCGCCGTCGACGTCGGCCGTGCCAGGCTCGCGGCCCGCGGCGACATCGAAGAAGCTGCGCCCCTCTTCGGCGCTCGGATAGCTGAAGGTGGACGTCTGGAAGATCGGCGGCTTCACGGAACCCTGCGACAGGGTGGCATCATAGCCGTGGCTCATCATCAGCGATTCGGGATGCAGCTTCCGTTTTCCGCCCTGTCGATCATCCTCACCCATGAAAATCCCCCTCCCTCGCGCTTGGCGTTGTCGGGAAATTAGCAGACTCGGTATCGCGAGATTATCTCTATTTTCATCAGCATTTACCTGCATTATAGACGATGTTGCTAATTTTTCCCGGTAAGAGAGTGGAATATGCTAGATCGTATTGATCGAAAGATATTGGGGATCCTCCAACAGGACGGCCGGGTGACCAACCAGGACCTGGCGGACAAGGTGGGTCTGTCGGCGACGCCATGTCTGCGCCGACTGCGGCGGTTGAAGGCTGAGGGGTATATTTGCGGCTATACCGCGATCGTTGATCAGAAGCTTTACGGCCTGCCGATCAGCGTGTTCGTTTCGGTCAAGCTGGTACAGCAGGCGGATGAATATATTGATGAATTCGAGAATGCCGTGATGGCATGGCCAGAGGTGATGGAATGCTATCTGGTTACCGGCGGCCGTGACTATCTGATGCGTGTGGTGACAGACGGGCTGGAAAGCTATGAGCGCTTCATCAAGAAAAAGATCACCCGGCTGAAAGGGGTCGGGCAGGTGGAATCCTGTTTTTCGATGAACACGATCAAGCGGGAACAGCAACTGCCGCCGATCGTCGGCTGAACCGCTGTCCGCTCAGGCAGGCAACAGCCTGGCAGTTCGGCCGGCCTGCCGAATTCGACAGGGAAACCGGCTCCGGCCGCCCCGCCAATGGCAATCAGCCGGGCACCACCCGGTTGGTCATCTGCCCGATGCCATCGATTTCCAGTCGAACCTCGTCGGCATCGTCCAGGAACTTCCAGTCCTCGATGCCGCAGCAATAAGGCATTGCACCGGTCGCAATCATCTCGCCAGGATAGAGAGTCTCGCCCGTTGACGTATAGGCGATGATCTCGGCTATCGAATGCGACATCATACTGGTCGAGGATTCGCCGCGCACTTCGCCATTGACCCGAACGCGGGCTTTCAGATTCATCGGGTCCGGAACCTCGTCACGGGTTACCAGCCACGGGCCTATGATATTGCTGTTGTCGAAGTCCTTCCCCTTGGCGGGACCGGCGGACATGGGGCCGACCTCGTCGAACAACTGTTCGCGGGCACTGACGTCGTTGTAGACCAGATAGCCAAAAACATGCTCTTCCGCGTCGGCAGGAGCTATCGATTTTCCCTTCTTGCCGATTATCACCGCCAGCTCGAGTTCGTAGTCCAGCTTCTCCCCATAAGGAGGGCGAATGATGTCGTCGTGCGGGCCAGCGATATTGGTCACCGTGCCCTTATAATAGACGGGCCGCTCGAAAAACTGTTTCGGCGGGATTTTCACCGCCACTTTGAAAAGCAGGGATTTAAGCTTGCTCCAATGGTGTTTGGCAACAGCCCGAAACGATCGCTCGAGATGTAGGGCATAGACGCTGAAGGACCGCAGCTGAACGGGGCGCAGCGGCGCTTCCAGCCGGAGCCCGTCGAGGGCGACGATATGCTCCGCACCCGGATTCGCTGCCAGGGCGCGTACCTTGTCGAGCATTGCGGGACCGCCTTCGACCACTTGCAATATCGTGGTGATTTGTCCGCCGCTTGCGGCAAGCAGATCGAGAACGGAACGGTCCCCGTCAACGACGACACCCGGCCTCGGCTTCCCGTCGAAATCTCGAAAGGTGACGAATTTCATTGTTATTCCCCCAGTGCCCGGCGCGGCCGGACAGGCAGCGCCCAGAGCAGCCGCCTGTCGTTGGGCGCGGAGTATACCCCTTCGTGGTTTATTGACTCAACCAATAAATTTATATAATAATAAAATTAGAAATTCTCACTTGCGGCGATGCCTGATTGACATGTTGCCGACCAGCTGGGGGGATCACCGCTCCGATGTCGCGCGCAGCACCTGATCCACGATGAAATCGATATAATCGCGCCTCGTGTCGGCGTCGGCCACGTCCAACCCGTGCAGTCTGGTCAGCAGATCGGCCGTTCCGAAAAAGAAGTGTATCGCACCTACGACGCCCGCCAGAACGAAGGCCGGATTGGCGCCGCTCTTCCTGGCCAGCGCGTGAATTTCCCCCTCCAGCGAAGCATGGATGGGCTTAAGGTAAGTGTCGACGATATAGTCGAGGCGAGCGCTGGGGGTGGCGCTTTCCTGAAGGTATATCTTCATCATCGCGATATTGTCGATGGAAGCGTGGATGATTCGCCTCAGCCGGACACGGAAACGATCATGGTCGTTCAGGTCCTTGAGATCGTCTTCCACCTGTATCTGTTGCAGCACAGCCTCGAACGGTGGCGAGATGGCGACTTGCCAGAGCGTAGCCTTGTCCTTGAAATAGTAGTAAGGATGCGGCTGCGCCACCTGGGCATGCTTGGCTATCGCGCTGAGGGACACGCCATCGAAGCCGTGGCGGGAAAACAAGTCGAGGGCCGCATTCAGGATTCGCTCCCTGATCGCCTGCCCCTTTCCTTCGTTACCGTCCTGTTCGGCGGCGCTGCGGCGGCGGCCCCGCCTGTTGGTCACAGCTTGTCCTGACTTCGTCATTATGTCGCTATACGGCCCATCGCCACATCCGCCAACGCGGCAAAGCGCATGCAGCTCATGGCACGACATGTGTGGGCTCAGCCAGCGACGGTTTCGGCTCTTCTGGCTTGCGAAACCTCCCCTCGCTGCAAAAGCCGCTCCCATTGTTCGGCGGCGTCGCTCCCACGCGTCCGCCAGACAATATGGCCGTCAGGACGAACGATGAGCGCTCCACCCGCCTCGAGATCGAAGATCGTTCTCCACTGCGCACTATCGCGCAGTTGGCAGCTTATCACCTCTATCGGCAGATCGAACAGCGTCGCGCACCCGGCCAGTTCTTTCCAGTGCGCGGCATGGTCGGGGGTGGTGAGCAGTGAAAGCGAACGGCTCGCCAGAATGTCCAGCGTGGTCGTTTCGGTGGCATCGCCTTCCAGCCTTGCGAGAGGCAGGCGGCCACCCGGCCAGGTGGAAGGCTCATATTCGCGAATGCCGTCGCCCCTTATGGGCTTCGGACTCTGTTCCGGCAGGACGATCCCGTCGCTGTACGTGAATCCCAGCTCAACCCCGCGTGCCATGAAATGCGCGGCCTGACTGTCGAAATCCTTCTCCATCTCCTTGACCAGCCTGGCGTGGTTCGGGGCGGAAGGATTGAGCTTTCGGGCGGCATGCCTCACTTTGGAAGTCATCGCGCTCCTGGCAATTCTCTTGCGAAGCCAATGAGGCAGCAATGCCAGCGGCGCCTTGTTCAGCGCCCTCTCCAGCCTCGCCGGGCCATCGGCGTCGATACCGATATGGCGCGTTACGAGATCCATTTTGTAGAAATTGTCCACGCTCTGCTGCGCGGCCATCCGGGCAACGGGCCGGCGTTCAACCTCATAGCTTTCCAGAAGCTCGGGGGGCGCGCCGTCCAACAGTAGCGTGGCCAGTTTCCAGGCGAGGTTATGCGCATCGCCGATACCCGTATTCAGCCCGTATCCCCCGGTGGGCGGGAAGCGGTGGGCGGCATCTCCGATCAGGAAAACGCGGCCATGGCGATAGCGTTGTGCGACCTGCGAGGTCATGGTCCACACGCCTCGCGACTTGATCGTCACCTCTGCGGGCGCGCCGATCGCGGCCTGGATACGCGGTTTCCACCAGTCGTTATCCATCTCTCCTATCGGCTGAAAACTAGGCAGATAGTTGGTCATCAGCACGTAATCGCCATGGCCATGATGGATGACCGGACCGATGATATCCTCGTTGATGATCCATGTCAGGACCGCCGATCGACCGTCACCGCTCTCCGGCAGGGGGCAATTGAAGAATACGCTGGACATCTCCGCAAGGATCGGGCCGTCCATTTCTATCCCTAGGGCTTCGCGGATGCTCGATGCCGCACCCTCGGCCGAGATGAGATAGTCGCTTTCGATGGTGGTGGTTGCCTCCCCCTGCTCGACGGTGGCTGTAACCCCGTCATCAGTCTGCGACACACCTGTGCACAGGGCATGGATGCGAAAATCGATGCGCGGTTCCGCCGCCACCATCTCCCACAGCATCGGCTCAAGCATGTGTTGCCCCAGATGCACGGTTTCCCATTTGCTTTGGGTTTTCGCGCGTTCCTCCATATCCGGATTGTCGAATATCCGGACCGCACCGATGGTCTTGCCAAGCAGCGAATATTGCCAGTTCACGCTTGGGACCGCGCTGATCGTGCGGCCGGCCCGGGCAATTCGGCGCGGAAGGTCCGCGTCGATGGTTTCCCAGATTTCCATCGCCCTGGCGTTCAGAACATGGGCTGCCGGGTGCATGGTTGGCGCCCCCTTGCGCTCGATCAGAATGACATGAAGCCCAAGGCGGGCAAGCAGCAGGGCCTGTGTCGCACCAACCGGGCCCGAGCCGACCACCGTGATTATGGGCGGCGTCGATTTCTGTTTCGCGGCCATCCGCTAGACCTTCGCGCCAAGAGCCTTTGCCGCGCGGATGGCAAGACTGGCAAATCGCCCGAGATAGGCTTTCGGAATGCTGCTGGCGCTGCGTGCACCAATTCGCGGACGGGCCGTCAGCATCTTGACGTCTTCACCTGAATCGAGACGGCGCTTGAGTTCGACAGGGTCGAAATCGACGCCTATCGGATTTTCGTTGAAATCACCGCCTTCCATCCACTCGGCGATTTCCTCCTGCGAGGAAAAATTATCGACCTGGAGTTCCAGCACGTTCCTGTCCGGATCTTCATAATAGAGCGACGTGGTCGGGCCATGGTTGATGGACCAGATCGGTTCGATACCCATGCTCCGCAGATGGGCAAAATGGGTGAGCAGATCCGCCAGGTTGGCATAGGTGAACGCGACATGATCCACGCCCGCCCGGTGTTTCGCGCGTTTACCCAGGATCGGTACGCGCGCGATCGCTATGCGATGATGTTCATCGTCATAGGTCAGGAAGGTCACCTGATCGTTCGCATGTACAACCGAAGCGTTGAGCACCGACTTGTACCACTCGATCATCACCTTGGGCTGCCCGGTACGCAGCACGATATGCGCGAGGAAGGCTGGCCTGATGGCGGCGGCGCCCGCCCGGCTTTTGTTGATTTCTGGCAGCATGGTTCAAGGCCCGTCCTGGTTCATCACGTCGCCATTATAGAACATGCTGTTTATGAATCCATAAAAAACTTATACAGCCCCATGTCTCCTACGCATGAATGATTGATGAGCGAGGCCGGGCGCTTTGGGCCTCGCCAGTGGATTTTCAGTGGATTTTCCTGGCGATCGGACGTGCGAAGTGGCGGGCGGTGCCTTCCTTCAGCAATGGCAGCCGCCCGCCCTTGCGCCCTATTCCGTCTCGTCCGGTGAATTCGTGGCCACCGCCTAAAGCTGGTCGGCCAGCCAGCCGAACCAGATGAAGAGGGTGAAATCGCCCTTCACGACCAAAGTCTTTTCGCGCATCGCGGCGAGCATTACGCCGCTGTCCTTCGATCCCCTGATCAACAGGGCCAGACCTGTCCATGCCGATGCGAAGGAGAAGGTGGCGACCCGCTTGCCCTTGTAGCTGACGGCATTGCCCTGCCGGGCGGCTTCGTGCCAGCCACTGGCGGTTCGATACACGCCCTTGTCGAAGTCCAGATAGCGAACGGCTTCGCCATTCTGCAGGGCGAATTGAAGCATCAGATTCTTCTCGCGTACGGCGTAGCGAAAATCCCTGTCGCTGCGCATCAGCTTTCCTATCCGCAGGCTGAGCAGCCAGATGACCAGTTTGAACAGCATCGGTTTACCTCTCTCGTCCAGCCGTCAGGTGTAGCGCGCCAGAGCGGTCGACGTGATGGTGCCGTTCCTGACCCCGGTGGCGACTTCGGCAAGCGTTCTCAGATAGTCATTAATCACCTCATCAGAGGTGGGCTCCGGAACCAGTTGCAGCATCGGCGGATTGAAAACGCCGAACGGGAAGTAGCCACGTTCGGACAGCCCGCCCATGATCGTCATCATGTCGAGCGTTTCCGAGCGGAAGTAGATCATCGTGGAGTCGTTCTTCAGGCATTTCAGGTCTTCAATCTTCTCGATGCCTTCGACCAGCCGCTCTTTCACGGCCATGCATTGCCGGGCCATCTCCACATAGCCCTCTTCACCCAGGACGTTCATCACAGCCCATGCCGTGGCGATCGAACCGGCAGGGCGGCTCCCCACCATACCCGCGGTCCTGTATTCGCCGATCGGCCAGTTATCGACCGGCACATAATGGTATGTCTCCGCATCACTGGAGCTGTAAAGAACCGTGGAGCAGGGCTTCGCCGCATAGCCGTGCTTGTGCAGATCGGCCGACATCGAGCGGACGCCGGGCACGCGGAAATCGAATGTCGGAATGTCGTATCCCAGCCGTTCCAGCCATGGATTGATGTAACCGCCGACGCAGGCGTCGACATGCATCCACAGATTATGGCGCATCGCCACCGCCGCGATTTCCGTGATCGGATCGATCAGGCCATAGGGCCAGCACGGCGCGGAGCCCATGATCGCGATCGTATTTTCGGTAACGGCCGCCTCCATCGCGGCGACATCGGCATAGAGGTCATCACGCAAGGCAACACGCACGATGTTCATGCCCAGAAAGTGACACGCCTTGTCGAAGGCGGCATGCGCCGAATAGGGCGTGATGATTTCCGGCGTGCCGGGCACAGGACGATTGACCAGGGCCCATTCACGCGCGGCATGCATTGCACAGAATATGCTCTCCGTACCCCCTGTGGTGATGAAGCCGATGCCGTTTTCCGCACCATTCAATATCTCGAGCGCCATGCGGAGGACTTCGGCTTCCATCGTGCCACTCCCTTCCATGAAGCCGCCCAGCATCGCATTGCCGTGAGAGAACATCGTGTAGGCTTCATCGCGAATGGTCTGCAGTTCCGGCGTGCCCTGATGGCAATAGACATTCAGCCGCCCTTGAGCCTGGCCTATGTCCCGGTCCTTGAACGCCGCAAGCCGCTGCTTGACCTCTTCCCATTGCGCCCCCTTGGCGGGGAAATATGCGCGGCTTGTATCGTCGATATGTTGCTTCACAGGAGCCCTCTCTCGTAATTGCGGCGCGGCACGACAGGTTATGGTGCCATCGGTTGATGGTCTTAATATAATAATTTATTATATTAAAGGTCAAGACTATTGTTGGCGGCCTGGAGATGGCAGGCTCGAAGTGAAGGGGAAGCTATGACGTTGATCGCCGCGGAGGATTGGGACGAGGAAATTCTGGGGCGCTGGCCTTTACAGGATCGCAGTCGGCGTCGTGTCGAGCGGATCATGGAGTTCAGCCGCAAGGCGATCGAGCGGGACGGCGTCTACGCGCTCAACCTCAACAATGTCGCCAAGGAGGCGGAGGTCAATGTCGCAACCGTCTATCAGTTTTTCCCCACGAAGAATGCCGTCATCGCGCGCTTGGCGTTGCGCGAATTCGACGAGAATTACGACCGTGTTGAGAAAGCGGCCGCGCAATGCGCAAGCGCCGAGGACGTCAGGACGATGTTCACCGAGGCTTTCGTGACCGCCCATCGCAACAGCGGCGATGCGACCTTCCTTCGCGAGTTGTGGGCGATCATGGAGGCCGATCGCAATTTGCAAAGGCTGAACCAGAAGGACGACGACCGCCTCGCTCAGCTCTTGACCGAAACCTATATGCGCTTTGCGCCCGGTGCGGATGCCGAGCAGGTTCGCAACCGCATTCTCCTGCTTCTGGGGATGAGCGCCTTCGCCATCCGCACTGCGCTGACGTTGAACCGGAACGAAGGCGAAAGGCTCATTGCGGAAGCCAAGCAGCTTATCTTCGGCGTTCCGCTATGAGATGTCGCGGCTGGTGGCCCCAGCAATCTTGACGATGCCTTTCCGCCAGCGTGCCGGGCGCGGGCCGGGACCGCTGGAACGGTAATAGTCCTCCTAAAAATCAAAGCGGGCGCGAACGCCGAAGGTGCGCGGCGCGCCCACGACGACCTGATGGAAACCGAGATCGGAAAGATCGTTGACGTTCACATTATATTCGACGTCGAACAGGTTCTTGACGAACCCGGCGAGCTGCCACCCCCGATCGGAACCAATCGTCAATTCACCATTGACCAGCCAATAGGCGTCCTGCGCTGCAAGAGGCTGATTCTCCGTAAGGAAGAAATGATGGCCGGTATATGTGAAGTTGACACTCGGCCTCAGGAAGAGGTCATCGGACAGATCGGCTTGATAGGAAATGGCACCGCTGAACGTGATCTCGGGCGTCCGCGGCAGCCGGTTCCCGGCCTGGCTGACGCCGGCACTGACAAAATCGACCAGTTCGCTTTCCAGATATCCCAGTGAGAATGTGGCATTCAGACTGTCGACCGGGTTGAGGAACAACTCGGCCTCGGCGCCGTAGATCTCGGCATTGGCGGCATTGTCCAGAATCGTGGCGGGGACGTTGCCGGTGTTGACCAGAGTGAAGACCTGCAGGTCGGAATAATCATAGTAGAACGAAGCCAGGTTGAGGTACCCTATATGGCCGGGAAGAGACCATTTGGCGCCCGCCTCATAGGCGTGGAGCTGTTCCGATTCAAATGGCCCCAGCTCCGCCGCCTGGAAGAGAAAACCACCGTTGAAACCGCCGCTCTTAAAGCCCTTGGAATAGCTTGCGTAGAGCAGCAAGTCGCGGCTTGGCTGGTAATTTATCGCGAGATTTCCAGAGATATCGTCGTCTGAATAGGCAAGGTCGGCCTGATAGAGCGGCACGCGGAATGTCGGCTCCTCGAAGAAGGCTTCGGAACGAAACTCCCGCTCTTCCTTCGTGTAGCGCAAGCCCCCGATTACCGTCAGCTGATCGGTAAGCGCAAATTCCGCCCTGGCGAACACGGCCAGCGATTGCGAATCCTGCTGGTTCTTGTGGCGTGAAAAGGACACCGGCGTTCCCAGCACCGCGCCGAAGGGGTCGAAACCTCCCGGATTGGTCGCCGGCGCCAGTGACGCCACGAGCGGACGCAATTCCCGGAACAGGTCGGCGGACTGGTTCTGCCGCGTGCGTTCGTCGAGATAATATCCGCCGACAATCCAGTTCAGACGGTCGGTCTCGCCCGAGAGCCGCAATTCCTGCGTGAACGTGTCGGTGTCGGCCCCGACGGTGATGGCCAGAAGCTGGAGGGGGCTGCCATCTGAATCCTCGGGCAGGAGGTTCTGCCCCTCCTCATATGAGGTGATCGACGTCAGGTCGACGTCGCCAAGCGCGAACTCAGCCTTGACCGACAGGCCATAGACCTCGCGGTCGATGCTTTCCTCGCGGTTGAAATTCCCCCGATATCGCTTGGTCGTGTCGCGATAGCCAAGGACATCAACACATTCGCCCGCCCGTGACTGACCGGTGGAACATGCCCCTCCGGTTACCGGGTCGATCGTTTCATAGCGTTCATATTGCGAAAAGGGGGTATCGTTGATGTCCGCTCGAAAGCGTAGCAGGATCCGCGCATCGGGCGAGGGTTCCAGCTCGACAAAGGCCCTGAGCGCCCAGAGGTCGGTCCCGTTGCTCCGCCTATCCGTAAGCTCGTTGACGAAAAAGCCATCCGCGAAATGCCGGGCAACGGCAACACGCGCATTCACGCCCTCCGCGATCGGCCCACCCACTGCGCCTTCGATCTCATAAGCGCCGAATTCAGCGATAGAGCCCTGAACATAGCCATCGAGATAGTCGGTCGGCGGATTTGATATATAGTTGATCGCGCCGCCGGTCGTGTTCTTCCCGTATAGCGTCCCTTGCGGCCCTCGTAAGACCTCGACCCGTTGCAGATCGAACAGGAGGAAGTTCTGCGAACTGAACGAACTGAGGTAGATGTCATCAAAATAGAGCCCCACCGGGCCGCTGTTGTTCAGTGAGAAATCGTTGAGCCCGACGCCTCTCAGAAAAACGACCGGCTGGGTACCTGAACCCGCCATCGGGTCGATGATGAGATTGGGCACCTGGGAATCGATATCGGTGCTGTCGGTCACGCCCAGACTCGCGAGCGTTTCGCCGCCAAGCGTGGTGATGGCAACACCGATGTCCTGAGGGTTCTGCGCCCGCCGCTGCGCGGTTACGACAATAGTGCCGCTGGAGAGTGGGGCCTTGGCACCGTCTGTCGATTGCGCTTCGGACTCTTCGGTCTGGGCCAGCGCGGGCGCAGCGACCAATATGGACGCCATTACCGACCCCAGAAGGACGTGCGAACGGGACCTCCTCGATTTCCGCACGACTGACAGCTTATCCATTCATCCTCTCCCCGAACCTTGTTTCGCAATTATTTTGCCTGGGTTTCCGCAGCGTACGCCCGCATCCGCGCGGCGCGTGACACATAAATGACGGTTCCTCATGTTTCATAACATAAGTAAACATCATGTTTGATGGTGTCAAACTTGTTTCTTCGCGCGCCGCGCGCCTATGGGTCGAGGATGACGGGAATCAGGCCATTGCATGTGAGAGCGACACCTAGACAGGATCGCAGCCGCGAAACATTCAGGCGCATTCTCGAAGCGGCGGCAGAATTGATCCACGAACGGGGGAGCGATGCGCTCAAGCTGACCGACGTGGCGGTTAAGGCGAATGTCCCGATCGGTTCGGTATATCGCTATTTTCCCAACAAGCGGGCTATCCTGGCCAAGCTGGCCAGGGAATATTTCAGGCAGTTCAACGAGGATCTTTCGACATCGGCCGTGAAAGCGACCGATCTCGCCAGCCTCGAACAATCCATGCACCGGATGATATGGCGGATCTTCAGGCGTTTTCAAAACGAGCCGGTGCTGCGCGATGTCCTGTCGGGTTGCGAGGCGGATCGCGATATCGAGGAGATCAATCTGGCGGACAGCCGGGAAAGCGGCGATCGCCTGTACGAAAAGTTCATCGAACTGGGGGGCGAGCCCAGTCCGATGAAACGCATCGAGTGCTTTATGATGTGCCATCTGTCGGGCAGCGCCTTCCGAATGGCGTTGGCCGTCCCGCCGAAGGACGCCGATCTTCTGGTCGAGCGCTTCAGCGAAATGGTTCTCAATCAACTGTTCGGCTAGGGAAGCCTGAAGGTCTCCGCCTTGGCGAAATGCCGCAAGACGTTCGTGGAGATGCGCGCGACGTTGTTGTCATAGTCATTATGCGCCAAACTCCCTGCCCAGGCGATCGAGCCGGTTGACCAGACCGCGCCGCCGCTGGCGGTCTCGAAAAACACCATATCGGCCCGGACTTCGGGGTCCTCAATGCCCGGCGGCATGGTCTGCAACAATTCCTCCTTGGCCCGAAGCATGAGCGCATTGTGCTTCTCCGAAGAGGCGATCACGAGGGCATGAGGCGGCGTGCCGAGCGCGAAATCGGCACGGTCGATTTCCTCTCCGGCCGCACCGTCGCCATGCGCGCCGAAATCGCCAATCACCTCGCTTTCGACACCGTCGAGGATGAAGGCCGCGCGCGGATCCGCAGCGGCTTCGGTCAGGCGGTAATGGGTGCTTCCCCCGAAACCCTGCGCGGAAAAGCCGACGCCGACCAGGGATTGCGGGGTTCTGCCAAGCCGCCGCCACAGGCCGCCCAGTTCACCGGAAAACGAGTGATAATATTCGCCGGGTTCGGCCAGCCAGGCTCTCGTGCCGTCCTCTGCCCTGCGGACCTCGATACAGTCCGTGCCATTGGGATCGAAGGCGATCCGCCAGTAAAAGCCGTTGCCCCCCATATACATGAGCCGCCCACCGCGCGCGAGCCAGGCTTCGAGCGCCTCCATCATCGTGGTCGACCAGTATTCAGGATGGGTGCCCGTCACAATGACCTGATATCCGTCGAGCAGGTCGATGCCCTCGCGATGAAGCGCATCGTCGGTGATCGTGTCGTAGGTCTCCCCGGTCTGTTCCAGCCAGGCGATGATGTCGCCATCTGCCGTGAACGCCCAGTTCGACGCTTTCGGCCGGAAGTTGACGATCGGGCGGTGCAGCGATGAATAGTGAACGCCGCTCCCATCCGGATGCATGTCATACAGACCGCCGCCGAATTCGGGATGTGCGCGAAGCAGGGCATCGCCGTCGACGTCCTCGCGCATCTGCGGGTAAAGCGGCGCGAATTGCGGTTGGATACAGAAATTCGCGTAAGCGAGGTAGGAAGCGGTCGGCGCCAGGAAGGCGATGGCCGACTTTGCGGCGTCCAGTTGCGGCAGGATATAGAAAGGCACGTAATCGTCGCTCTCGCCCTGCACGAGCTTTGCCGCGTAGAGGCCGCTCGGAAGATCCGCGGGCACCGTCCAGGTCGCGAACGGCTTCCACTCGGCGTCGGCAATCGCATTGCTGTGAAAGTGCAATGCACCATAATGCGAACTGTCGACCGTCCAGTCATGGACCGTGCCGTCCCACTTGCGTCCACAGGCCGCCCGCGTAGGCAGGTTGACGATGCGGCAGTGACGCGATGCCGGGCCCCTGTCCACGGCTGTTTCACTCGCAATATCGCTACCGAAATCCCAGATGTGGTTGCAGGGCAGTCCAGCATGCGCTTCTGGCGCGGTGTTCCCGTAAAGACCCGCTTCGCTGTCGCTCAGCGCGCGGTCGAAAAACGCGGGCTGCTCAAGCTTGCCATCGAACGCAAGCGCCGGGCGGCCATCGCGATTGGCGGCCCCGAACCAGCATTCGAGATGCGATGCGCGCGCGCCGCGACCCGCCGCACCGGAAAACGTGCCCCATCCTTCGACCAGCGAGCCATTGGCCTCCCGCATCTCCAAACCGTGCTGCGGCGCTGGACATTGACGAATAGTCGCCTGGCCGCCCCCGTCGACATCGATCAGCAACAACGTCCAGCGGCGAGGAGATATGGCTGTGCCGGAAACCATCGCATCTCCGCAGATGAGCTGCGGTACCTTATCCTCAAGGCACAGTTCCAGCCGCGCACCGCTTGCGCTATTGCCGATCGACACGAGACACTGGCGGTGATTGACATGCTCATTCTGCCAGACAAACAGTGCGAGGTGGACGCCGCCGTCTCGGGAAATTGCGCGAACACCTTCGGCAGCCGCGTAGGAACCCGCGAAGATAGGCTGGTGCGGCACCTCGATCCGCCCCGCCCATGCGGCGGGAACCTCGGTTTCTTCGAAGATGCCGCCATCATCCGGATCATCGCAGCCGGTCAACCTGACAAGGCTGACATCGGTCGTCCCGGAGCCATAAGCGGACGCGTGAAACGCGATCTTATCTCCTGCCCGCACTGACAGACGGTCTGCATATCCCACGATGGTCTTTGTCATTGCCCAACACCTCCTCCAAAACGTAATTAATAATTACATATAGAAGAGGGTAATGGCAAGCCTTTCCCCACGCGCCGCCCAGAACCGCGACGATTCTGCGGCGTGCACGAGAGGCCGGCGCGGGACCGGGGTCATCAAAACCGCTTGGAAAGCTCCACGAAAAAGGTCCGGGGAGCGGACAGCGCCGAGGTAATCGTGCCGGTCTGCTGGACGAAATTGAGCGCAGTTATGTACTCTTCGTTCAGAATGTTCTGCACCCGTACCCTGATGCCGAAATCATCCGGTAGCGACAGGCCGATATCGGCGTTCAGCAGAAACGCCTCCTCAGCCACCGCGTAAGGCAATTCGGCCACCTCGGCCCCGTCAATGACGGTATATTCGTCGCGATATTGCCCATCGACGCCGAAATTCAGATCGACGCTGTCGGAAATGGGATGGGAATAACGAGCGGAAAACGAACCGGTGAAATTCGGTGCGATCGGCAAAGGCGACCCTGTCAGATCCGCGATCACAACACCGTCTGGAGTGCTGATCGGGGCATTGGCGAACGTGCCATATTCCGCCTTCTGATATCCGATCGCGGCGGTCACATCGAAATGATCGGTAATCCGCGCCGCCAGTTCCGCCTCGAAACCGACAACATCGGCATCCGCATTGAACGTCTGGGTGATCTGCCCCGTATTGGTGGAGATCGACTGCCTGCGCTGGAAATCCTTGTACTTCTGGTAGAACCCCGTGAACGCGGTCGTCACGCGCCCACCGGCGAAGCTGTTGCGCAACCCGATTTCATAATTCATGACGGATTCCGCATCGAAGTCCCGTTCGGCCAGCGGCGTGCCCCCCGGATCGAGATTGAAGCCGCCACTCTGAAACCCGCGCGAGACGGTGACATAGACCGAACCATCATCATGATAGCGGTAGGTCAACGATGCCGACGGCGAGAAATCGTCGTTGGACTTGCTCAATCTCTGTAGCGGCACGTCGGGATCGAGCGGCGACCATGCGACGCCCTGCTGTGAAAAGGCGCCCCGGATTTTCTCATGCGTATATCGCCCGCCAATCGTCGCCTCGAGCGTATCCGTCAGTTCGAAGGTCACCGCACCAAAAGCGGCATAGCTTTCCACATCGCGTCGCTTGAAAGTCGAACGGTCGCCATAGGGCGTCGGTGCGGCGAAGCCGACGACCGCGCTGAGCGGCAGGAAAACGCCCGGTGCCACCTGCGCTGTGGGATTGTCGAACAGGTTCTGGATCGTCAGCAATCCGGAACCGGTCCACGGCGCCAGAGCGGGGTTGAAGTCGACCACGAAATCCGGTCCCAGCCGAACCAGATCGCTCTCCTCACGGCGGTCGTTGAAATAATATAGGCCGGCCAACCAGCTGACGCGGTCATGCTCTCCGGTGATCTTGAATTCCTGGCTGAAAGAGGAATAGTCGAGCGGCTGGTTGCCCGAAATCACATCCGCCAGTCCGCCGTCGGGATCCCTGAAATTGTCCGACTCGGCGTCGCGATAGCCGGTGATCGACGTGATTTCGCCAAATCCGGTCTCGAGACCCAGGGTCAGATAGGCCCCGATCACCTCTCGGCGTGTCCGGCTCTCGATATTGAGGTCGGGCAGGATGCGATCGAATGGCTTCGCATCGGCGGCCGCATGACCGAAGACATTCCCCAATGCGCCAAAATCCTCGATCGCGTCGAGATAACCCACGCGCGGCTTGTCGCGATCGTAGGTCAGCGCCAGCCGGGCGGTAAAGCGATACCCGGGCGTCAGATACAGTTCGCCGCGCAGGCTCAGCTGGTCTTCGCCGTTCACATGCAGTCCCGACACGGTCCTGTCATAGCCGTGGTGACGGCGGATCCCGCCCGCCAGTTTGAAAGCGAGCTGATCCTCGATCAGCGGCCCGGTGACCAGTCCGGAAAGGTTCAGGAACTCGTGGCTTCCATAGCGGCCGATGAAAGCCCCGTCGAAGTCATTTGAGGGCACGCGCGTGTGAAAATTGATCGCCCCCGCGCTGGTGTTGCGCCCGAAAAACGCGCCTTGCGGTCCCCGCAGAACCTCGACCCGGTCGATATCGACCAGCAGCGTGTTGGCGGCGGAGGAATCACCCACAAAGACATCGTCGATATAGATCCCCGCTCGATCCGCGATGCCGCGGATGGACGAACGGGTGCGCCCGGGCCGATTGCCCGATTCCTCGGTGAAGACATTGGGCGCGAACCGGCCGATTTCACTGAAATCCAGAATCGCCTGCGTTTCGATGGCGTCTCCGCCGATGACAGTCAGCGAAGCGGGAACGTCCAATATGGTCTCGGTCCGGCGACGCGCTGTGACCAATATGACGTCGGACGCTTCCTGTGCAGCCTCCTCGGCAGCCGCGTCTTCCGGCGCCTGCTGCGCCAGAGCAGGCGCGGATTGCAGGGCGAGGATTGCCGCGCATGACAGCAGCGCACCGGTAGGTAATTTCTTCTTATTCATATTTCTTGCCTCCCTTTCTATCATTGCCTCTTTTGACGATTGCTCGTCTCGATCGATGGTCGATGGGCTTGCCGCCTTCATCGCGCGAGATCCGGCCCCGACCTGTCAGTTGCGCGACAGGTCACGAAAATTGCCGCCGCTATTTGCTTGGTGCCCGAAGCCAGTGTCGGTCCGGGCGTGGCAGAAAGGCAGGACATCCATGATACGCGGCGATCTGATGAGAAGACTCGGTAATGGAGAAGTCGTCGTCGGCGCTTTTTCTCCCTATCGCGAGGTTCCGCTGGCCGAACAGATCGCGCGCGCGTTCGATTTCATCGTCTGGGATGGGGAGCACGGATTGATCGAGCCGGCGGACACCCCCGCTCTCTCGCTGGCGTGCCACAGGGCGGAATGCACGCCGATTGTCCGCGTACCGTCGCCTGATGACCGCGTCATCGGCCGCTTCCTCGACCTGGGCGCAGACGGAATCATGGCTCCGATGATCGAAACCGGGGATCAGGCGACCGATCTGCTCGCGGCCATGCAATATCCGCCGCAGGGTCGGCGCGGCGTCGCGATGACCCGCAATCTCGAATTCGGGATGGCGGACAACATCCCCGGCCTGCTGCAAAACAGCAACAAAGATGCCATTGCCATCGCCCAGATCGAAACCCGTAGAGCGGTTGAGAATATCGATGCGATTCTAGGGGTTGCGGAGGTCGACATCGTCTTTATCGGGCCCGCCGACCTTTCGCTGAGCCTCGGCTGCCCGCTCCAGTTCCAACACCCCGATTTCATCGCCGCCGTGGTCGGGATCGTAGGAAAAGCGCGCGCCGCCCAGAAGCATGTCGGCATTCTTGTCGATAGTCCGAATCAGATCCCCGCCCTGAAAAGTCTGGGCGTCCGCATGTTCGCCTGTTATCTCGACAGCCTGTTAATGTCGGCCGTCACCGAATTTACCGCGGCTTTCGAAAAATAAAGTCGGCGGATCGGCTGCTCAATCGGTTTCGCGCGCCGCAAGAGCCTCCTCACTCATCGCTCTCAGTAGCAGCGTGCGGTCGGCGATGATGATTTTTCCGTCGATCGAGTCGAGATACCCATCGCGTTTGAGGCGCTGAAGCTCGGCATTCACGCTCTGCCGGGAATACCCCACCCACTTGCCCAGGTCGGATTGCGAAAGCGTGGTCCGAATGGCGAGACCACCACCTCCGTCGGCGGCATTGGATTCGGCCAGAACGGCCAACCGCCTGAGTATCCGCAGGCGCAAGGGCGATGACGACGCCTCCTCCAGGAGGCGGAGCACCAGGCGAAACCGCAGCGAAACCAGTTGCAGGAGATGTTCGGCAATGATCGGATATTGCGCGCGCAATGCGTTGAAATGCGCCTTGGCGAGCCTGCGCAGGGAAACCTCACCACGCGCATGCGCCGAATTCTCCCGTTTGCCGCCATCGATCAGGCCTTGTTCTCCCAGACAATCGCCGGGGCCGAACACGGTGATAATGGTTTCGCGGCCGTCAACAGCGATGTGGCTGATAACGACCTCGCCCGAAATGACCTCATAGAGCGCGTCGGCTTCATCACCCTGGTGAAAGATTGCCGCGCCCGCGGGGAATGAAACGGGCGACATTCGTTCCCTGATGGCATTGCGCACCGCGTCCGGCAGGTTTTCCAACCATCCCCCCCCCAGCGCCCGCGCCCATAACTCGATCATCCTTTCAGGAACGCCGAACGCGCGATGCGCCAGCTCATCCTCCCGAACCATCGCGGCGATTGTCGGCTGGCCGACAGCGCGCCCGGTTCCCTCCCAATAAGCCAGTCTTGCATCTGAAAGCGCCAGAGAAAAGAGCCAAATCACCATGACGGACAGGAACAGCAAACTGATCTATGACAGCGGCAACCCGTCGATGGACGGATTTCGCAGGGGATTACTCCAGGGTGTCGCTCTTGATACCGAAGTGCTGCGCAAGAGACCGTTGATCGCGATCGCCAACTCGCATTCCGAACTGACCACCGGGCACGCGCATCTGAACAAGCTGGCCGAGAGGGTGAAGATGGGCATCCTCGCCGCGGGCGGGGAGGCGTTCGAGTTCAACGTCCCGGCCCCCTGCGATGGCGTGGCCATGGGTCATGACGGCATGAACTACGTGCTGGCGCAGAGGGACCTGATTGCCGACATTATCGAAACCCATGTGCGCTCGCAGAAGTTCGATGGCCTGGTGATGATTGCCGGATGCGACAAGATAAATCCCGGCATGATGATGGCCGCGGCGCGGCTGGACATGCCGTCAATCTATCTGGCAGGCGGGCCCGGAACATTCGACATTCGCAACAAGCGCGGCGAAGGAACAAAGCCCAGCATCAACCACTCCGACCATTACGACAATTTTGAAAACCTGGCGGCCTCGGTCACCTGCGCGACCTGCGGCGCGTGCGAAATCATGGGAACGGCGAACACGTTCCAGTGCCTCGCCGAAGTCATGGGCATCTGCCTGCCGGGTTCATCCAATGTCCCCGCGACGGATTCGCGCAAGCTCTCCTACGCCCGCAGGACCGGCGAGCGGGTCGTCGAACTGGTGCGCGAGGGCACGACCTTCCGCGACATTCTGACACCGGCGGCGATGCGGAACGCGGTCATTATGAATATGGCCATTGGCGGGTCGACAAATGCGGTATTGCACCTGCCCGCCGTCGCCCACTCGCTTGGCATGGAACTGCCGCTCTCCGTCTTCGACGAATGCAGCGCGACCACGCCCACCCTGCTGGCGATCAGTCCCAATGGACCCTGGGGTATTCCCGACCTGTGGGCGGCAGGGGGCATGCCGGCTGTCATCAAGACCATGCAGGGCGATCTTGATATGAGCTGCCGAAGCGTCGGCGGGGGCACGTTACAGGACGTGGCGAAAAACGCGCGGGTTCTCGACAGCCGCGTCATCCCCGACCGCAGCGAACCCTTCCGAGAGGATGGCGGCATCGCCGTGCTGCGCGGCAATCTCGCGCCGAACGGCGCGGTGATCAAACAGGCCGGCGTATCGACCGATCAACTGAGCTTCAGCGGCAAGGCGATCTGTTTCAATTCGGAGGCGGAGGCGCTTGCCGCCATTCGCGAAGGCGCAGTGACCAGCGAACATGTGGTGGTCATCAGATATGTAGGGCCCAAGGGTGCGCCGGGCATGCCCGAAATGCTGGGGATCACCTCGACTCTGAAATTCATGGGGCTGCGCTGCGCGGTTGTGACGGATGGCCGTTACTCGGGCGCCACGTCCGGCATCAGCGTTGGCCACATCGCACCCGAAGCCTATGATCGCGGGCCGATCGCCGCCGTGATCGACGGCGACACGATCCGCATCGATATCCAGAAACGCGAGCTTGAAATCGACCTCACCGATCAGGTCTTGTCGGACCGTCTGGACGCGCTTGACCCGGTCGAAACCCCCATCCCGCCCGGCTTCATGCGGCGTTATCGCAAACATGTCAGCTGCGCATCCACCGGTGCCGTGCTGGATTAAGGCATGGCTTTCCTGCGCTCGATGTCAAAGCTGCTTCTGCCTGCTCTTGCCCTGCTCGGTGCGGTTGGTGCGGGCAGTCAAACAGTCCCGCCTGCCGATCCACCCGGATTGGGCCGGACGGCACCCGCTCCTGTTTTTGTGGCGGGGGCTTGCCCGGTCGAGGTCGACGATGGCGCGGTTCGATGCGGCACGGTCAGCGTGCCGCAGAACCGTGCAGATCGCGCCTCGGACAGGATCGCGCTTAGCGTCGCGATCCTCCCGGCGATGGACGGATCGACCAACAAGGCTCCGACGGTGTTTCTGCACGGCGGACCGGGCAGTTCCTCCATACGCAATATCAACCGCTTCCTCGATTCCCCGCTGCGCGCCTCGCGCGACCTCATCCTGTTCGATCAGCGCGGCTCGCGGTTCTCCGGCGCGTTCTGCCCCGAAATCGGGACGAGGATCTACCGGCACATGCTGGATGATCTGACGACCGACCAGCAGGCACAGGCGGTTGCCGCAGAGGTCGTGTCATGTCGGCAGGAGGCGCGGCGGCAGGGCATTGAGTTCGGGAATTACAAGACCAGCATCATCGCCGACGATCTCGAGGATATCCGGCGCGCGCTTGGCATCAGGCGCTGGAATGTCGCGGGGGTATCTTATGGAACCGCGGTCGGCATTGCCGCGGCCCATCTCTATCCGGATTCAATCCGCAGTCTCGCTCTCGATTCGGTTTCGCCCAACGCGCCCGACTGGCGCGCACGCGCGGGCGCGAATTATGACTCCTCACTCGAGCGCCTGTTCGCGATTTGCGCCGCATCGCCTGACTGTGCCGCGACCTTCCCGGACTTGCGCGATACTTACGACAAGGCGGTCGCGCGGCTTGAACGCGCGCCTGTCACCGGCCACGCCGGCAGCCCGCTCGACCGGACCATCGCGCTCAACAAGCAGGATTTCCAGCTCACGGTCCATCAGGCGCTCTATTCGCCCAAGGGCATAGCCATATTGCCCTATCTGATCGACCGGATCGCCAAAGGTGATGTGGAACTGGCGCGCAATCTTGCGATCATGCAAAGGGATCAGGTCGAACGAATGGCGTTCGGAGTCCACTACGCCATTGATTGTCAGGGACGCGGGCTCGATGGTCTTTCCCTTGCCAGCGACGGCAGCGCCGAGCACCTGTTCGCCCTGACCGCGCAATATAAGCGCGTGTGCGATGCCATCGGCCTGCCAAACACAGACCCGCGCGCCGGATCGCCCGCGCCGAGCGCGGTGCCCACCCTGATCCTCACCGGCTCGATCGACCCGATCACGCCGCCTGTCACCGCCCGTGAGGGCGCCCGGGAATTCTCAAGCGTCCAGTGGATCGAGCTGCCGAATCTGGGGCACGGCGTCACCGGAAGCAGCCAGTGCGCCCGTGACCTTGTCGACCGCTTCATCGACGATCCTTCCCATCCGGTCGATGGGGCCTGCGCGCAGGATGTGCCCGGGATCGCGTTTCTGACGCAGACGGCATATCATCCGCGCCTGCTGCAGCGGCTGTTTGCAGGGGCCGATATGAAGAATGTCACTCTTGCCGCGGTGGGTCTGGTCGCTTTGATCCTCGGTTTGTTCCATGCCGTGCGCATTCGCAGGGTGTGGGCGAAACCGGCAGCACGCGCGCAAGATGCGACGACGCGGCAAGATCTCGTCGCCGCGATCACCAGCATTGTGTTTCTGGCCTCAATCGCTGGCTTCATCTCGGCCGTCGCGCTGACCGCCTCATACCGGCGCGAGATGCTGCTATTTGGCCTGCCCGCATGGGCGGATCTTGCCATTTTCGGGATGGTCGCGGCTGGCATTGGCGCTCTGCCCTGGCTCTTTCTGTCCGTACGCCATCAGAGCACTGGCCTCACCGCTGTCGGCCGCGCGGCCCGCCTCGCCGCCCCGGTGGCAATCAGCGCCTTCGCCAGCCTCATCATATTGTGGGTGATATAATGACCTTCATCGACGATTTTTTCGACAGCCGGTCGGCATATCTCGCCGCTGCCGAAGCCGGCGGCTGGCGAAGCGAATTGCTGCCGATATCGGCGAAGGGGCCAGCGGGCGAACCGCTCTCCATCGCCTGCACCTCTTACGGCGCTGAACGGCCCAAACGCGCGCTCATTATATTGTCGGGCGTCCATGGTGTTGAGGGCCCCGCTGGCGCCAGCATTCAACTCGGTCTGGTTGAATCCGGGAGTCTGGTATCGTCTCTGCAATCGCCCGATGACGGCATATTGCTGATCCACGCCGTCAATCCATTCGGCTGGGCCTGGGGCAGGCGGCAGAATGAAGACAATATCGATCTGAACCGCAATTTTCAGAATTTCGAGCCAATGCCGGAAACAAGCGCGGATTATGCCGCACTCGACCCCGTCATCAATCCAGTTGCGATGACCGACGAGACGACACAGCGATTGCTGCGCACCGCCGCCGAACTTACGGAAACGAAGGGGGCCGCCTGGCTGCAAAAGACCATTATCGAAGGGCAGTATGAGTTCCCCAAGGGACTGAATTATGGCGGCGATCGTCCTGCCGAAGCAAATTCAGCGATCCGCGCCATCGCCGAGACTTATCTGGCCGGGTGCGCAGAGGGTCTGATCGTCGATCTGCATACGGGTCTGGGCGCGTTCGGCGAGGCAACGATTCTCAGCGGCGAAGCGGCGGGGACAGCCAATCACGAATGGATCTGCGGCCATTTTCCCGGCTTCGAGGTCGAAGCAATCTATGGTGAAACCGATAGCGAAATGACCGCGACCAGAGGCAAGCTGGCCCGCGCCGTGGCCGGATGCGCACC
Organism: Pacificimonas pallii; assembly: GCF_019204005.1. Taxonomy (GTDB): domain Bacteria; phylum Pseudomonadota; class Alphaproteobacteria; order Sphingomonadales; family Sphingomonadaceae; genus Pacificimonas; species Pacificimonas pallii. The sequence continues at coordinate 577,431 of NZ_JAGSPA010000003.1, forward strand.
GGGCAGCGCCATGCGCAGCTTCACTCTGGAGTTCGGAACCTACGAAAAGAATCGTGTCTTTCTTGCCGGATTTCGAGAGAACTGGCTGCACCATCACGGCGATCGGTCTTCGGCACAGGGGCAGCAAATCACGGCTGAGATGCGCGAGGTTTACGCGCCCGCCGACCAGAGCTGGCGCGATCGTGTCATCGCGCGCGGGATCGCCTGCGTCGAAACCGCTGCCGAGGCGCTGTTCTAGCCGATGCAAACCAAGCGTCGTTTCAAATATCCGCCTGTCGCGGCCGGTATCCTTTTCCTCCTCGTCGCGCCGCTGGTCTCGGGTCAGTTCGCCATTCCGCAACCCGCCTTCCTGACGGCGATGGTCGCGATCGTCATGGCGCTATGGTGGGGCTCCGAAGCCTTGCCGCTGGAGGTGACCTCACTGCTCCCGCTGATCGCGCTTCCCGCATATGGTGTGACCACGCCCGGCGCGCTGCTGCTGGCTTCGATCGAACCGGGATTACTCGTCTTCCTTGGCGGGTTCGTTGCCGCCTGTGCCATCGACCGGCACAGCGTCCATCGATGGGTGCTGGACAGGATCGGCTTTCTGTTCGGGCGAAGCGCCAGGGGGCTGCTCGCCGGAATCATGCTCGTCACCGCGCTCGCCAGCATGGTGATGAGCAATACCACCGCTGCGCTGATCATGATGCCCGCCGCGCTTGCCTTTGCCAGCGAGGGGAGCGACGGGACGGAAACGCAGGGACTGGGGGCGACCCTGGCACTGGGGGTGGCATATGCGGCCACGATCGGCGGAATGGTGACCCTGATCGGTACACCTCCCAATATCCTGACTGCGGCGTTTCTGAAAAACGCCTTGCAGGTAGAGATCGGCTTCGTCGAATGGATGGCCATATCACTGCCGATTTCCGCGACCCTGCTGGCGGCCAGCTGGGCAGTCCTGACCGTATCGGGATCGCTACCCAAAGGGGACGTGCCGCCCGCGAAGGCAAGCGGGCACACCGCTCGGCCATCGTCACGCCTCTCCTCCCCTCAGAGGCGCGCCTTGCTGCTGCTCGCATTGCTTCTGGCAGGCTGGCTGTCGCGCCCGCTCGTCAATATATTTCTGCCAGAAACGCTGTGGAATGACGTGACGATATCGCTGCTCGTCGCCGCGCTGTTCTGGTTGCTGCCGACGGAACGAGGGGCGAGGGAGAGGCTGGTTCCGCTGGCATCGCTCGCATCATTTCCGTTCACCGTGCTTTTCCTGTTCGGTGCCGGTCTGATGCTGGCCCATGGGTTTCAGGCATCCGGCCTGACCGGCTGGATCGGAACCTCGACCGGCATGCTCGCCGCCTTGCCGGGCTGGGCGATTCTGCTGTGCTTCGTGCTGCTCGTGTCCCTGGTGACCGAATTCATCAGCAACACCGCATCGGTCGCGATCCTGCTGCCGATCGCCGCTGCCCTTGGCGAAGGGGCGGGCCTGTCTCCGGTCGCGCTCGCCCTCTGCACGGCATTTGCCGCCAATGCGGCCTTCATCATGCCGGTGGCGACAGCGCCGAACACCATCGCGTTCATGACCGGAAAACTGTCCGCATCCTATATGATGCGGCGCGGCCTGCTGCTCAACCTCATCGCGGTCGCGATCATTGCCGGACTGATACCGTATATCGCCCCGTAAACCGGGCTCCAACATCTCCCCATCTTGCCATCTCGCCGCCCATGGCGAATTTCCGGTCAATTCGTCTCACGAACGCTGACAGGAACGAAGCCATGCGCCCATCGAACACGACCTTGGGTTCATAAGCGCGGATATTAAGTCCTCGTAGAGCCGATCAGACGTCCAGATTGGCCACGGACAGGGCGTTTTGCTGAATGAATTCGCGGCGCGGTTCGACGACGTCGCCCATCAGGCGTGTGAAGATGTCGTCGGCGATGTCCGCCTGCTCGACTTCCACCCGCAGCAGCGACCGATTTGACGGGTCCAGCGTGGTCTCCCACAGCTGCTCGGCATTCATTTCGCCAAGTCCTTTATAGCGCTGCACTCTCAGGCCCTTGCGCCCGATCGCAAAGACCGCATCCAACAGCTCCGATGGCCGCCGAACGACATGGTCCTCGCCAATGCGAATGGATTCGCGATACGCTGTCTCGCCTTCGAAAATCTGCGCCAGCTTCCGCGCTTCGGCGGACATAAGCAGCTGATTGTCCAGCACATACGCATCGGTAACGCCGCGCAGTCTGTGGGTAATCATATATCCCCCCGCCTCGCCGTCACCAAGCACGACGGCCCACTCGCCGTCTTCGCCTTCCGCGTTCAGCAGGCGGGCCAGCATATCGGCATTCGCCTGATCCGCCGCCTTTCCAAGCGCGCCGCAAACGGCCGCCGCCTCAACCATCCGGGGGTGATACCGGCCCGGGACATAGCCCAGCAGCATGCGCATCCGCCGCGCCTGATCGATCAGCAGTTTCAGGTCCTTTCCGGACCGCGCGCCGTCGGCGGTTTCGGCAACCATATTCTCCAGGCCGCCATCGATCAGATATTCGTCAAAGGCAGGCTGGTCCTTCAGATAGACTTCGGACTTGCCTCTTTCGACTTTATACAAAGGCGGCTGCGCGATGTAGAGATACCCGCCCGTCACCAGTTCCGGCATCTGCCGGTAAAAGAAAGTCAGCAGCAGCGTGCGGATATGCGCGCCGTCGACGTCGGCGTCGGTCATGATGACGATCTTGTGATAACGCAGCTTCTCGATATTGAAATCCTCATGGCCGATCCCGGTGCCCAGCGCCTGGATGATCGTGCCGATTTCCTTTGAGCCCAGCATGCGGTCGAACCGCGCCCGCTCCACATTCAGGATCTTGCCGCGCAGCGGCAGAATGGCCTGATATTTGGAATCGCGCCCCTGCTTGGCGCTGCCGCCGGCGGAGTCACCCTCGACCAGGAACAGTTCGGATTTTGCGGGGTCTTTTTCCTGGCAGTCGTTCAGCTTGCCGGGCAGCGAGGATATCCCCAGCACCGTTTTCCGGCTCGCCTCACGCGCCTTGCGTGCCGCTTCCCGCGCGACGGCGGCACCGACGAACTTGTCGACGATGATCTTGGCTTCGTGCGGATGTTCTTCCAGCCATTCGCCCAGTTTCTCGCCGATCAGGCCTTCCACCGCCGAGCGCACCTCTGAGGAGACCAGCTTATCCTTGGTCTGGCTGGAGAATTTGGGATCGGGCACCTTCACCGACACGATGGCGGTCAGGCCCTCGCGCATATCATCACCAGTGGGGGAAACCTTTTCCTTCTTCAGCGCGCCCGATTTCTCGGCATACCCGCCCAGCGTGCGCGTCAGCGCCCCGCGAAACGCGGCCAGGTGGGTACCGCCGTCGCGCTGCGGAATGTTGTTCGTGAAGGGCTGGACCCGCTCGTGATAGCTGTCATTCCACTGCAGCGCGACTTCGATGCCGACATCATCGCGCTCCCCCATCACCAGAATGGGTTCCGGAATGATCGGCGTCTTGTTGCGGTCCAGATATTTCACGAATTCGGCGACGCCGCCCTCATAATATAGCTCGACTTCCTCGCGCTCGGCGTGGCGCTCATCGGCCAGCAGCAGGCGCACGCCGGAATTCAGAAACGCCAGTTCGCGATAACGATGCACCAGCTTCTCGAAATCATATTCGATCAGCTTGAAGGTCGATTCCGCCGCCATGAAGGTGACCTCGGTCCCCTTCCGGCCATTGGCGTCACCGACAATTTTCAGCGCTTCGACCGTGTCGCCATTTTCGAACCGCATCCAATGCTCTTTGCCGTCGCGGAAAATACGCAGCTCCAGCCAGTCGGACAGGGCATTCACCACCGATACGCCGACGCCGTGCAGGCCGCCCGACACCTTATAGCTGTTCTGATCGAACTTGCCGCCGGCGTGCAGCTGGGTCATGATGACCTCGGCTGCACTCACGCCTTCCTCGGCATGAATGTCTGTCGGAATGCCGCGGCCATTGTCGCTGATCGTCACCGATCCATCGGCGTTCAGCGTCATCGTGACCAGGTCGCAGTGTCCCGCCAGACTCTCATCGATGGCGTTATCGGAAACCTCGAACACCATATGATGCAGGCCGGAACCGTCTTCAGTATCGCCGATATACATGCCCGGGCGTTTGCGAACGGCATCCAGTCCTTTGAGAACCTTGATGGAATCCGCGCCATAATCACCATTATCCGCTGTGTTTGCAATGGGCGCGCCCGTCTCGTCGGTCATGTCGTTATCGGCCAAGTGAAGTCCTTTTCCCCGCCTTGAAAAACAGCAGATCGCGCAGGCCGGCGAGCGGCGCGCGATCTATTGTTTTTATATAGCGACTCACCTTCAAAAATGCACGGAAAACTGCGCGATTTCGCCCCTGTTTCCACAATGCGCAGTTCTGGAAAGAGGTTCGCCGCAAACACTCCGTTTCAAACAACCGGCGAAACCCGGTCATCCTGAGCGGCATCAGCCATAGCCGGAAACCGCCCCCCGAAATGGCTTCTCAAACGCCTGGATCAGACCCGAACGACCGGCGCCCCACCGGTCATGTCCACATGCGTTGCCGCGCCCGGCATATCGCGGAACAGCGCTGCATCGGTGCCTGTCATCCAGATCTGCGCGCCAAGCCCATTAAGCAGGCCGAACAGCGCCGCCCGCCGCGCCTCGTCCAGATGCGCCGCCACTTCATCCAGCAGCAGCACCGGCCGCCGCTCGGTCTGCGTCATCACCAGCCCGGCATGGGCCAGCACGATCCCGATCAGCAGCGCCTTTTGCTCGCCCGTGGACGCGCGCGCCGCTTCCTGTTCCTTTTCCGCGTGACGCACGATCAGATCGTCCCTGTGCGGCCCCACCAGCGTTCGCCCGGCACGAATATCATTTCGGCGCGACGTCGCCAGCGCCGCCGTCAATTCGGCGGCATGTCCCCACGCATGGCCGTCTATCGTCAGCGCCGCCGAAGGAAACGGCCCGTCCTGACCGGCCAGCGCGGCCGACAGCGACTGAACCGCCGCCGCCCGCTGCTGCGCCAGCGCCGTCCCGTATGTCCCCATTTCGATTTCGACCGCGCCCAGCCAGCCATCGCCCGTACGGTCATCGGCGATCAGGCGGTTTCGCTCCCGCATCGCCGCCTCATATCTCGTCGCCGCCTGACCATGTCCGGGGAATAGTGCCAGCGTCAGCCGGTCCAGAAACCGCCGCCGGTCCGCTGCCGGACCCGTGAACAGCCGGTCCATCGCCGGTGTCAGCCACAACACCGACAGCCACTCCGACAGCGCCGCCGCGCTCGTCGGTGACCCGTTGATCCTGACCATCCGGCGCGCCGACCCGGCATCGATCCCGGTGCCAATCTCGACGGGCTCGCCAGCGCCCGTGTCCAGCCGTGCGGCGACGGCGAAACCGCCCGCACCGCCTTCGCGCGCCATCGCCCCCAGTGCCGCCCGCCGCAACCCGCGTCCCGGCGACAATAATGAAATCGCCTCCAGCAGGTTCGTCTTCCCGGCCCCGTTCGGCCCGCTCACCGCAATCAGCCCCGCCCCTGCCGCCAGACGCGTCGCCGCGTGCGACCGGAAATCGGTCAGCTGTAGCTGGGAAATGATGCGGGGTTCCGTGGTCACACCTGCGTCTATCGGCGAAAACGGGATGTTTGAGAAGGTCGGGAGGGGCACGCCTCATTCACCGCCTTAACCGGGGCCCATCACAAACTTTGACCGGCACGGCGGGCAACAGACTCGGCAGGGACCATAAACTTCCATCTCATATGGTCAAATCATTGATTTCGCTGTGGTTCAGGAAATGACTTTCCTACACCCGCAACGCCCGGACATAGTGATGCATCCGCCGCGCCGTTCGGTGGCGGCAGCTCTTTCTCAACCTCAAAACCCGAAAATAACGTGCTGAAATCTAAATGCCGGCCTTGTGGCACCTTCGCCAACTTCGTCGCGATCGTGCCTGTCCCGGCGTTACACCCGCATGGGCATCAGGACGTATAGCGCGTTCGAATTGTCGCCCTCGCGGATCAGCGTCGGCGCGGCGGCATCGGCCAGATGGACGTCGATCTGTTCGCCCTTCACCTCATGCAGGATGTCGAGCAGATAGCGCGCGTTGAATCCGACATCGAAGCCATCATTATCATAGTCCGCCGGCACTTCCTCGGTCGCCGTACCCGTTTCCGGGCTGGTCACACTCAGGACGATACGGCCCTTGTCGAGCGTCAGCTTGACGGCCTTGGTACGGTCGGTCGCGATGGCGGACACGCGGTCGACGCCCTCTGCCAGCGTCTTGGGGTCGACACGCAGCAGCTTGTCATTCCCGGTCGGGATCACGCGGCTATAGTCGGGGAACGTGCCGTCGATCAGCTTCGATGTCAGCACGGCCGTGCCGACGCGAAAGCGGATTTTCGACGCGCTCAGGCCGATCTCGACGTCGCCCTCATTCTCGTCCAGCAGCTTGCGAAGCTCGGCGACGCATTTGCGCGGCACGATGACATCGGGCATTTCTTCGGCCCCGTCCGGCGCGTCCAGCGTCATGCGGGCCAGGCGGTGTCCATCGGTGGCGACGGCATACATCTTGCCGTCCGTCACGTGCATGAAAATGCCGTTCAGATAATAGCGCGTCTCTTCGGTTGAGATCGCGAAGCGTGTCTTGTCGATGATTTCCGCCAGCGTGCCGCCGGGCAGGCTGAACGTCGTCGGCAGTTCGCTTTCGGCGATCATGGGAAAATCGTCGCGCGGCAGGGTCGACAGTTTGGACGAATAACGCCCCGCCTTGATCTTCATATTGCCGTCGCCGACGTCCAGCGACACCTGACTGCCGTCGGGCAGCTTGCGGGCAATGTCGAACAGGGTATGCGCGCTGACGGTCGTGGCACCGGCCGTATCGGTCGTCGCCGCGATTGAATCGACGACCTGCAGGTCAAGGTCGGTCGCGGTCAGCTTCAGGCCGCCATCTTCCGCCTCGATCAGTACATTGGAAAGAATGGGAATTGTGTTCCGGCGCTCGACGACAGACTGCACATGGCCCAGACATTTGAGCAAAGTCGCCCGTTCAACCGTCGCTTTCATGGAATACCCCATCTTCGAAACTGAAACTGACTCGGCCTACGGCTTTAGCGAAATTGCCGTGCCGCGCAAACGCCTAGAGTGGGGCGCGGACAGAGTTTTCTTGGCAGGCGCGCATCAGACCGTGCGCGGGATCAGCTGCGCATCTCCGCGATGAAGCGATTGGCCTCCGCGATCGACACATCCAGGTCGGCGATCAACGCGTCGACATCGCCGGAAATGCGCGCTTCCTCTCCGCGCATCTGCGCAATGGCCTGCGCGTTCAGATTGTGTTTCAGGTAGAGAACGCGGTCCCTGAAGACGAGCAGTACGGGCTGCATCTTCGCTTCGGACTGGGTCAGGCGCGTATCGAGCGCGGCGAATTTCGCCTTCGTATCGCGCAGCTGCGCTTCGGACGATGCCCTCAGGCTAGGGTCCTGATACTGGTTCAGTTCCGCTTCCCACTCGGCGAACAGGTCCTTTGCGACGCGGCGCATGGAGCCGATGTCGCTCCTCACCGCGGCGGCCTTGTCCTTCGCATTGTCATAGGCGCCGTTGAACCGGTCATAGGCGCCCTCCAGCCGCGAAACGTCCGTATTCGCTGTACTGCGATAATTGCTGAGGGCGGCGCGGAACGCCTCCTGCGCGCCCTTCTGGCTCGCCCGCGTGTCCTCGACCCGGTCGACCAGCAGATCGCGCTTTTCAATGCCAAGCTGCTCCAGCGCGGTGTAATAGCCGGGCGTCGTTTCGCAGGCCGCCAGCGTAAGGACGGCGGCAGCGCAGGCAAGCGGGCGGATCATAGCGCGACCTCATAATGGGCTTCGGTCTTGCTACGAACCTCTTCCTCGGTAACACCCGGCGCCAGCTCGATCAGCTGGAACGGGCTGTCATGGTCCAGGCGGCGGAAAACGCCAAGATCGCTGACGATCATGTCGACCACATTCTTTCCCGTCAGCGGCAGGGAACACGCTTTCAGGAACTTGCTTTCACCCGCCTTGTTCGTGTGGTCCATCAGCACGATGATACGCTTGACGCCTGCGACCAGGTCCATCGCGCCGCCCATGCCCTTCACCATCTTGCCGGGAATCATCCAGTTGGCGATGTCGCCATTTTCCGCGACCTCCATCGCGCCCAGCACCGACAGGTCGATATGCCCGCCGCGGATCATGCCGAAACTGTCGGCGGAGCTGAAATAGCTGGTACGCTTCAATTCAGTAATCGTTTGCTTGCCCGCATTGATCAGATCGGCGTCCACCTCGTCTTCTGTTGGAAACGGGCCCATGCCCAGCATGCCATTCTCCGACTGCAGCGTCACATCGATGTCCTCACCAATATGATTCGCCACCAGCGTCGGCATGCCAATCCCCAGATTGACGTAAAACCCGTCCTGAAGTTCCTTCGCGGCGCGTTCCGCCATCTGATCACGTGTCCAAGGCATTATGCCGCCTCCCTAACTGTACGCTGCTCGATCCGTTTCTCGTAACCCTGCCCAACAATAAGCCGCTGGACGAAAATGCCGGGGGTGTCGATGCGGTCGGGATCGAGTTCGCCGGGGCCGACCAGTTCCTCGACTTCGGCGATGGTGACCTTGCCTGCCGTGGCCATGACAGAGTTAAAATTCTGCGCGGTCTTGCGGTAAACGAGGTTACCGTATGGGTCGGCCTTCCACGCCTTTACCAGCGCCACGTCCGCGACGAGGCCGGTCTCCAGAATATAGGTCTCGCCGCCGAATTCCTTATGCTCCTTACCCTCCGCAACCAGGGTGCCAACGCCGGTCTTTGTGTAGAAGCCGGGAATGCCCGCGCCGCCCGCGCGGCAGCGTTCGGCAAGCGTCCCTTGCGGGTTGAATTCCAATTCCAGTTCGCCGCCCAGATACTGGCGTTCGAACTCCTTATTCTCACCGACGTAAGAGGAGATCATCTTCTTGATCTGCCGCGTTCGCAGCAGGAGGCCGAGTCCGAAATCATCGACACCGGCATTGTTGGAGATGCAGGTCAGGTCCTTCGCACCCGAATCCCGCAACGCCGCGATCAGCTTTTCGGGGATACCGCACAGGCCAAAGCCGCCTGCCATGACGGTGATGCCATCAACGGTCAGCCCTTCCAGGGCGGCGGCGGCATTTGCGTATACTTTGTCGGCCATGGGAGGGCAGTCTCCTGAAATTCAACATTGCCCGTCTCTAACGCCCAGCACCCGGGTAGGAAAGAACATGTCGGTATCGATTTTGGGGACTGACCATATGTATCGCCGCGCCCTAAGCCGCCTATCGAACAACCAGACTGGACCCTCCATGCGCACACCGCCCGCCCGCACAGCTCCGCTTTATCTTGCCCGCCATGCCGAGACCGTATTCAATTTCGGCGCGCGGATGCAGGGACATATGGGACATACCCCTTTGACCCGCAGGGGAATCGAGCAGGCGGACGCCATGGGCGCCGCGCTGCATGGCATATTGGGCGCAAAGCCGGATATCGACCTTTGGTCGTCAAAGGCCGGGCGTACGCTGCAAACATGCGCAGTGGTCGCGGAGCATCTGGAGCGCGATTATTTCGATATCAGGCAGGATGAACGGCTGCTGGAAATCGATGTCGGTGCCTGGGAGGGACGCCGCTATCAGGACATTGTCGAAGAGGCGGGCGTGCCGATCGTCGATGCGGAGCGCCGCCTGTTCAGTGTCCCGCCGCCGCAGGGGGAATGGTATCCCGACATCCGGGCGCGGCTCGACGACTGGCTGGCCGAGCTGGACCCGGTCCGCCCCGCCCTTGTCGTTTCGCATGGCATTACCGCGCGCGTCCTGCGCGGCGCACTGGTCGGCGGCGACCCCATCGAACCGGGCTGCGTGCCGATTGCGGGCGACGCGCCGCAGGGGACGGTGTTCAGGATCGAGAACGGGGCGGAAACGTCAATCCATATGGGAATGGGAAGCGCCGACGGTCGCGACGCGCCAAAAGGATATTAAAAAGAACGGCCGACCTCGGTACAGCACGGGCCGCGCCGGTGTAACCGCCGCGGCCCGCGTGTTTCATTCAGGTACCGTTCGCTAGAAACGGAAACTGACGCCTGCGCCCAGACGAACCGTATCGAAGCTGACCGTGTCAGCGGTCAGGCGAAAGGCGGCGCTTTCGCCAAGGCCGAACTCGGCGCCGATGCCGACCAGATAGTCGTCGACCGTGTCAGCACTACCTGCGCCATTATTGAACCCGTCGATGAAATCATCACGATCGGCTCCTTCAAAGCCGAGCGCGGTGCCGATCTCTCCGGCGACGTTATTGAGATCGAGATCGATCCACTGGTAACCCGCGCGGACAAAAATGAGGGAATTCTCACCGATCTTCGTACCGATATGCGCTGTCAGGCCATATTCCTTGTCGATATCGGACGACCCCAAATTGAAATTGCCTTCAAGGCCGACGATCAGGCTTTCGCCCACCGGAACATGCACACCGGCATAAGCGCCATAATAGAGGCCATCGATCGCGAAGTCGTCATTGACCCCAAAATCATTACCGTCGAACTTCTCAAGCTGATGCCAGCCCGCGTTCAGTCCAACATAGGGGATCGCTTTATCGGCATCCTTGGCCTGCGCGGCAGCTGGAACGGCAAGAGCCGCGGCAACGATGATGATACTCGACTTGAACATTGGGATAGCTTTCTTCTCTGAGGGTGGGAAAAGCGCATCTGCAGACAGTCGCCTGAACGCGATCTGTATTCCCGTTTCAGATTCCGTTCATGTCCTCGGGGCGTCGACATTGCGCCTGCTGACAATCCGGGCCAGAGCCCCTAAGTCCACAGCCATGCCAACTGCCGCGATGACCATTCCGGGCGCGAACAGCCCCGTGCCTGTACCCCGTCCGCAACCCGTTCGGGCGGACGGCCGTACCGACCTCGTCGGCCTTGAAAAGCCCGCACTGAAGGCGGCCTTGCTGGATATCGGCATGCCGGAAAAGCAGGCGCGGTTGCGCGCCAAACAGCTGTGGCACTGGATTTACCTGCGCGGTGAGACCGAATTCGGCGCGATGACGGACATCGCCAAGGCGCACCGTACGCTGTTCGAAGAGAAATTCATCATCGGCCGCCCGGAAATCACCGAAGCGCTGGTCAGTGAAGACGGCACGCGCAAATGGCTGCTGAAAACCGGTGACGGGAATGAATATGAGATGGTGTTCATACCGGACGCAGACCGGGGGACGCTGTGCGTTTCCAGCCAGATTGGCTGCACGCTGAATTGCAGCTTTTGCCACACCGGCACGATGAAGCTGGTCCGCAACCTGACTGCTGGCGAAGTCACGGGGCAGATCATGCTGGCCCGCGATGCGCTGGGCGAATGGCCCCGGCCAGGCGAGGTCATGGTCGGCGCGTCGCGCATGCTGACCAACATCGTGATGATGGGCATGGGTGAGCCGCTGTATAATTTCGACAATGTGAAAAGCGCGCTGGGCATCGTGATGGACGAGACCGGCCTTGGCCTGTCGAAGCGGCGGATCACGCTCAGCACATCGGGCGTGGTGCCGATGATGGCACGCTGCGGTGACGAGATTGGCGTCAATCTGGCGGTCAGCCTGCATGCGGTGAACAAGGACGTCCGCGACGAGATCGTGCCGCTCAATCGAAAATATGGCATCGAGGAACTGCTGGCCGCCTGCGCTGCCTATCCAAGCGCGTCGAATGCGCGCCGGATCACGTTCGAATATGTCATGCTAAAAGACCTGAATGACAGCGATGCCGATGCGCGCAGGCTGGTTCGCCTGCTGAAAATGCATGACCTGCCCGCGAAGGTGAATCTGATTCCATTCAACCCGTGGCCGGGAAGCAAATATGCCTGCTCGGCGCCGGAGCGAATCCGGGCCTTTTCCAAAATCGTGTTCGACGCGGGCATCAGCGCACCCATTCGCACACCGCGCGGTCAGGACATTATGGCCGCCTGCGGCCAGCTGAAAACCGCAAGCGAAAAAAAGAGCCGGGCCGAGCGGGACCGGGAAGCGGCTGCGGCCACCGAGACTGCGGAAGCGCAAGCGGCCGAGGCTGTCGGGACGGTTTCGTCCGCATCCACACCCCTGCCGTAGCTGCCAGCGGCTCAGAATGGATTGAGCGTGTAGCCCGCCTGTTGCAGCCGGGCGTGCGCGGTCATGGCCGACAGCGCCATTTCCGCGCCGGGCAGCAGGTCGTCGGCATCGATGCCGTGGGCCGCGCCGCTTTGCCCGCACAGGATCACGCGCACCTGTTTTTCCAGCAGCGCGGCGAGCAGCGGCGCATTCGCATTCTCCGCACCCCCGTGGCGCGCGGCATAGGCTGCGTTTGACAGCAGGTCTGTCGATGCCCCGCCGTGGACGACGATGGCGAGGCGTACGCTGGCGGGATCGATGCCTGCCTCCGCCAGCATGTTCAGAAGACGTGCCGCGCTTTCGAGCTGGCGGCTGACCTCGCCTGGTTCAGCCGCGGTGGCGACGTCGAAGGCGATATTGAATTTCGCATCGGCGGGTACGGGGTCTGTTTGATCGATGCTGGCGACAGGGCCGAAATCCGCCACCACATCGCCTGCATGAAACCGGCTCATATCCTGTGCGGCGACGGTGCCGATCGGCAAAGCGGCCATGAACGTGCCCAGAATGAATTTCAGCATGTGATGTCTCCCCGTGATCAGACCTTCAGCCATGCCCGGATCAGATAAGCAACCGCGCCGAGCGTAGCCACGCTCATCAGCCATATCGCAGCCATCCAGGCCAAACGCTGCCACAGCGGCGCCTGCGGCGGTTGCTCAGTCATGATAACCATCGCTACCGACCTTTCCGCGGAACACCCAATAGGCATAAGCGGTGTAAGCGATGATGATCGGCATCATGATGGCGGCACCGACCAGCATGAAGATCTGGCTTTTCGCGGGCGCCGCGGCGTCCATGATGCTGACCGCCCCGGGGATGATGTCGGGCCACATGCTGACGCCGAGGCCAGCGAATGTGACGAGGAAGAGCCCCAGGCAGATCAGGAACGGTGCCAATTCCTGCCCCCGCCGCATCGCGCGGATGAACAGGAAACAGAGGACCGCGACAAGGATGGGCACAATGCTGGTATAAACCAGGCCCGGCATGCTGAACCATTTTTCGAAATAGCGCTGCGAAAGGAACAGCGTCCCGGCGCTAACGGCGGCAATTGCCGCGCCCGTTCCCCAGAATAGTCGCCATGCGAAGCGTTTCGCAATCACGTTCGCATTGCCCTCCACCTTGTAGATGAGGAATGTCGCGCCCAGCAGCGCGTAGCCGACAATTACGCTGATGCCGGTCAGGATGCTGAACGGGGACAGCCAGTCCCACCAGCCGCCCGCATAGGCGCGCGCCTCGACCGCGATCCCGTCGAGCAGTGCGCCGAGAATGAGACCCTGTGAAAACGCCGCGACGACGGAACCGGCGGTAAACGCAATATCCCATAATGCGCGGTGCCCGGGGTCCCGCCAGCGATATTCGAACGCCACGCCGCGAAAGACGAGGCCGAGCAGCATGGCGATCACGCACGGGTAGAGCGCTGGCAATACCACGGCGTAAGCGAGCGGAAACGCCGCGAACAGGCCGCCGCCGCCCAGCACCAGCCATGTCTCATTCCCGTCCCATACGGGCGCGATGGCGTTCATGGCCTGGTCGCGCTCATTCCCCACATCGAACCAGGGGAACAGGATACCGATGCCGAGGTCGAAACCGTCCATGACGACATACGCAAATACGGAACCGGCGATGATGAACGCCCAGATCGTCGTCAGCGGCAGGCTGGTTTCCAGACCGCTCATTTCGCAGGCTCCACTTCAGGGTTCTGAGGGCGGGTGTCCATGCGGCCATCGCCGCCCTTCCCCTCTGCCGGGCCGGGCGTGATGCCAGCGCTTCGGATGGGCGCGCGGGCCGGGCCGGACTCATGGGCATGCGGCCGCTTGGCGACCAGTTGCAGGATGTACCAGACACCAATCCCGAACACCGCGAAGTAGACGATGACAAATGCCATCAGCGATGCGCCGACGGCAGGCGCGGATATCGGCGATGCGCTGTCCGCCGTCAGCATGACGCCGTAGACCGTGTAGGGCTGACGCCCGACCTCTGTCGTCGCCCAGCCTGCCAGAACGGCGATGAAACCCGACGGGCCCATGATCAGCGCGAGCCGGTGAAGCAGCGGCCAGTCATAGAGCTTCCCGCGCCAGCGCGCGAACAGGCTAAGCACGCCAACCCCCAGCATGGCGAAGCCGAGCCCGATCATGATGCGGAACGACCAGAACACAATACCGACCGGCGGCTCCTCTTCGTCGGGAATGGTATCGAGGCCATCCAGAGGCGCGTTCAGGTCGTGTTTCAGGATCAGCGACGATACCTTGGGGATCTCCACCGCGTAATCGACGCGCTTCTCTTCACTGTTGGGAATGCCGAACAGAATAAGCGGCGCGCCGTCGGGGTACGAATCATAGTGCCCCTCCATCGCCATCACTTTTTGCGGCTGGTGCTCCAATGTGTTCAGGCCATGGAGATCGCCAACGACGATCTGGATCGGGGCAACGATGGCGGCCATCCACATCGCCATCGAAAACATCTTGCGCGCGTGCAGGTTGGCCTTGTCTTTCAGCAGGTGCCACGCTCCGACGGCGCCAACCGCGAATGCAGTCGTCAGATAGGCGGCAATGACCGTATGGACGAGCCGGTATGGAAAGCTGGGGTTGAAGACGATGTCCCACCACGAGGCCGCTGGCACATATTGACCGACATCGTTGATCGCGAAACCGACAGGCGTCTGCATCCAGCTGTTCACCGACAGGATCCAGAACGCGCTGACACATGTGCCCATGGCGACCATGAGCGTGGCCGCGAAGTGCAGTTTCGGACCGACACGCTTCATTCCGAACAGCATGACACCCAGAAATCCGGCTTCCAGGAAAAACGCCGTCAGCACTTCATAGGCCATCAGGGGACCGAGAATGGGGCCTGTCCGGTCGGAGAAGACGGACCAGTTCGTTCCAAACTGATAGGACATGGTGATGCCCGACACGACACCCATGGCGAATGTGACGGCGAACACCTTCACCCAATATTTGAAAAGATCGAGATAGACAGGCTGTTTCGTCTTCAGCCACATCCCCTCAAGGACGGCGAGATAGCTCGCCAGACCGATGGAAAAAGCCGGAAATATGAAGTGGAAGCTGATCGTGAACGCAAATTGAATGCGGGCCAGCAGGATGGCATCGGCATTTTCGAACATGGCACCCAGCCTCCGTTCGTGATCCCTCAATCCCTGGCGACGTCAATAGGACGGCACATCCGCCGCCGATATGCGACAGGACAGCGCGCATATCGCCGATGATCCGCTAGGACAGGCTCTTTTCCATGGCCTTCAGAAATGGTTTGCGGACCAGTTTCTTGTTTCCCGCATATGCCTTGGCCGGAAGGTTTCCAAGCGCGGCGGCAATTTCCAGGGCCGTGCCGATAATGGTGTCCTCGTTCGTCAGAAGATCGAGATATCCCGCAGCAACCGCGCCTTCCGAATCGTAGATGCGTGCCTGCACGATGGCGCTGGTCAGCGCGGCAGACTGCAGGCGCGCCTTTCCAAGCTCGAGCCCGAAACGCGGCATGACCATGCCGATGGCGGTTTCGTTGAGGCCGAATTTGAACGCGCCGTTCGGCCCTACCCGCGTGTCGCAGGCAAGAAGGAGAAGCGCGCCCATCGCGATTCCATGGCCGGTCGCCGCACCGACGACCGGTTTTGCGCAGGCGAAAAGCTGGTGCGCGAACACGCCGCCGCGATTGACCAGTTTCGCCGCGTCGGCGGGGGCAGCGCCCTGCATCGTCTTCAGGTCGAAACCGGCACAGAATTTCCCCTCGCGGCCAGCCAGGACAATCGCTTTGACGGTGTCATCGGCTTCAGCGTCGGAAAGAGCCGGTTCAAGCGCGTCCAGCATTTCATGGGAAATTGCGTTCGCCTTGCCGTCATCCATCGTGATCAGCGCGGTGCCGTCTTCCACTTCCATCGTGACGCTCATGCTTCACCTCCAATAATTCCGTTCGGCCCTCACTTGCTACTTTTACAAGCTTATGAACAGGCCGCGCGGCGCGTAGGCTGGCAGGCATGACGACATCGCCAAAAGAACTCGCCGAATTTGCCGCTGATGCGGACGCCTGGTTTTCCGAAAACGTACCGGACGATCCGGGCTTCCTGCTGCCGCTGACATTTATGGAGGTGGGCGAGGACAGGCAGTTCGACTTTCTGCGCGATTGGCAACGCAAAGTGTACGAGGCCGGATATCTGGGCGCGGCATGGCCGGCGGAATATGGCGGCGGCGGACTTTCAGACGCCCTGCAAAAGGTCGCCACCAAGGCGATGAAAGCGCACCGCGCGCCGATCCTGCTGAACGCGATCGGACTGAACTGGGCCGGGCCACTGATCCTCGACACCGGCACCGAGGCGCAGAAGCGCGCCTATCTGAAGGGGATATTGAGCGCGGAGGACATCTGGTGCCAGGGCTTTTCGGAACCTGAAAATGGCAGTGACCTTGGCAATGCTCAGCTAAAGGCAGAGCGCGACGATGACGGGTTCGTGCTGAATGGCTCCAAGATCTGGACCACGCAGGGCAATTACGCGAAATACATGATCCTGCTTGCGCGGACCAACCCGGATGCGGAAACAAAATATGCCGGACTGAGCTTTTTCCTGGCGCCAATGACGGTGCCGGGGATCAGCACGCGGAAGCTGCAAAAGCTGACCGGCGAATATGGCTTTACCCAGACCTTCTTTGAGGATGCGCGCATCCCCGCCGACAGTCTGATTGGCGGTGAGGGCAATGGCTGGAAAGTCGCCATGCGAACGCTGGAATATGAACGCGGCGCGCGCGGCGGTCAAGCGGGCGGCTACGTCTCCGTCGCGCCTGATATGATGGGCGTCATCGACATTGCCCGGCAGGCGAAACGCGATGGCAAGACGGCGATGGATGATCCCGTGCTACAGGACCGATTGATCGGGCATATCATGGACATGCACGCGCTCAGCCTGTCGAACGACAGGAAACGCCTGCCCGCGCTGACAAGTGATCACCCCATGTCGCTGCCGACGATGTCGAAGCTGGAGTTCACCGAGCTGTTCCGGGAGATTTCGGAATTCGCGCTGACCCTGCTGGGATCGAAATCGGCATATTATATCGACGAACCCAATGCCGCAGATGGAGGCTGGTGGGCGCGCAGTTACCTGAATGCCTTCAGCGCCACCATTGGCGGCGGCACCAGCCAGATCCAGCGCAATATTATTGGCGAGCATGTGCTCGGCCTGCCGAAAACGAGGTAAGGTGATGGACAGCATTACAGACGCCCTCGGCCGTATCGGCGTTTCAGAAGAACAGGTCGATCTGATGGAGGTGGCGGCAAATTTCTGCCGCGAGACATCGCCGATCGACCGTGTTCGTGCGCTGATCGAAGATGAGCACGGCTATGACACCGACGTCTGGGCCGAGATCTGCCGCCTTGGCTGGCTGGGGATCGCGATTCCCGAGGCGCATGGCGGCGTGGGCCTTGGCATTGCCGAAGTCGCGCCCGTCATGGAGCAGATGGGCAGGCACCTGATGGCCACGCCGTTCATGGCATCGACGCTCGCCGCGCAGGCCATATTGAAATGCGGGTCGGATGCGCAGCGTGACCGCTGGCTCCCCGCACTGGCGAGCGGTGAGGTGATCGGGACCCTGGCCATCGCAGACCCGGACAATGACGATATGATGAAGGCGCTTGGCGAATCCGAACAGGGCGGCGTCATGGTGTCGGGCCGCATCGGTCTGATCGAGCACGGCGCAAATGCAGACCTGATCATCATGACGATCGGCCATGGCGGGCGGACCCGGCTGGCGATCGCTGAAACAGGCGCGCTGCCCAAAGGCGCGCTCAGGCGGGAAGGCATTATCGACGATACCCGCCGCGCCTATGAGCTGACCCTGACGGCCTTTGAAATTCCCGCCGATGGCATGATGCCGGATGACACCGTCGCGGCGACACTTGCCCATGTGGAACTGGCCGGCGCCCTGCTGCACGCCGCAGAGATGTGCGGCGGCGCGTTTCGGGTCATTGACTATACCGCCGACTATCTGCGTACGCGCAAGCAATTCGGGAAACTCATCGGGAGCTATCAGGCCCTGAAGCATCCGCTCGTGGACGCCTTTGTCAGCTATGAGCGTGCCCGCTCACATCTGTACGCCGCCGCGCATAGTTTCGGCGATCAGGGATGCGGCGAAGTCGCAGTCCGCATGGCAAAGGCGCAGGCGGAGACAGCCTATAGCTATGCCGCCGACCGCGCGATCCAGTTTCACGGCGGATTCGGCTTCACCTATGATTGCGATGCCGGCCTGCACCGACGCCGGGCGATCTGGGACGCAAGCCGGTTTGGCGATGCCCGCGCACAGAAGAAGCGGCTGGCGGATTTGCTGTTCTAGGCCGCCTTGCGTTCTTCTTCCGCGACCTTCGCAGCGTTCAGCAGGCGGCGTTCAAGACCGCGCAGGCGCTGCACGCTGTCCAGCTTGTGCCCCATCAGGTCAGTGAGGTAAAACGTGTCCACCGCGCGCTCGCCAAATGTCATGATGTGGGCCGAGCGGATGGTCAATTTGGCATCGAACAGTGCGCGCGCCAGCGCATAAAGCAGCCCGGGACGGTCGGCAGCGTTCACTTCAACGACGGTAAAACGGTTGGACGCGTTTGGCTGTACCAGGACCCGCGTCTGCACCGGAAAACTATCGGCACGCGTCATGGCCAGCGGGCGTTTCGCCAGCCGCTCGCGCAGGCGGATACGCCCCTCCAGCGTATCGCAGATATTCTGGCGCAGCCGCGTCAGCTGACCCGGATCATTGAACGGTTCCCCCAAAGGCGCGGTGATACCGATATTATCGAGCGCCATGCCGTCACGCGTGGTGTGGACGCGCGCGTCGAGGATATTGGCGCCCGATAAACTGATTGCGCCTGCGAGCCGCATGAAGATACCCGGATGATCACTGGCATAGGTCGTGACGTGCGTCAGCCCGGTTTCCGGATCGACGGTCGTGGCGACGCTCAGTTCACGCTCACCGGTGTCGATTTGCCGCGCATTGGCCGCAAGCGTGGCGAGCGGTTCCGCCACCCAGTAGCTGTCGGAGAAACGTGCCGCATATCTCGACATGTGCGCCTTGTCCCAGCCAAGGTCGTCAGCGACAGCCGCCTGCTTCGCGTCGATCTGATTCTGCCGACCATGTTCCTGATGGCCAAGACGCAGGCGTGCCTCCGCCGCCTCGAACAATGTGGTCAGCAACTGGCCCTTCCACGGCGTCCACGTGCCTGGCCCGACAGCGCGGATATCCACGGCCGTCAAAATGAGGAGCAGCTTCAGCCGCTCCGGGCTCTGCACGCGGACCACGAAGTCTTCGATTGTTTTCGGGTCCGACAAATCACGTTTGAACGCGGTTGCCGACATTAGGAGGTGCCAGCGCACCAGCCAGGCCACCGTCTCCGTCTGCGCCGATGTCATGCCCATGCGCGGGCAGAGCTGCTCCGCCACCTCGGCCCCGACTTCGCTGTGATCCCCGCCCCTGCCCTTCGCAATATCGTGTAAGAGGACAGCGACGTAGAGCACCTCGCGGCTGGCGATCTTGTGAATCAGCGATGTCGCGACGGGATGGTCGCCCGCCAATTCCCCCTTCTCGATCTTGGACAGCAGGCCAATCGCGCGAATGGTATGTTCGTCCACGGTATAATGGTGGTACATGTCATATTGCATGCGCGCCACGACGCGGCCGAAATCCGGCATGAAGCGGCCGAAAACGCCTGCCTCGTTCATCCATCGGAGGACAAGCGCCGGATCGCGCGGACTGGTGAGCACCTGCATGAACAGCGCATTGGCCTTCTCGTCTTCCTGAAGGTCCGCAGCAAGCTGTGCATCGCGCCGCGCCTGGCGCATCGCGAGCGGATGGATTTCATAGCCATATTGATCGGCAAGCGCGAACAGACGCATCAGCCGCAGTGGTCTTTCCTGGAAAAAATTCTCCGTGGGAATGCCGAGGCGCCCATCGCGAACGGTAAACCCCTTCAACCGGCGCGGCGCGCGCGTGATGCTCGGTAAACGCAGGCGCGCGGCGGCATGCTGCTCTTCCACATGCGCGAGGAAAAGCCCGGTCAGGTCGCCGACAGATTTCGCGATTAGAAAATAGTGCCGCATAAAGCGTTCGACCGGCGCGCTGCCCGCACGCTCCTGATAGCCGAGGCGGGCCGCAAGTTCCCTCTGCATGTCGAAGGTAAGCCGGTCCTCCGCCCGGTTCGACAGGCGGTGTAGCAGGGTCCGCACGGACCAGAGGAAATTTTCCGCCCGATTGAACTGGCGATATTCCTCCGGCTCGAACAGGCCGCGGTCGACCAGCTCCGCGGCACGGTCGACGCGGTAGGTATATTTTCCGATCCAGAATAATGTGTGCAGATCGCGAAGGCCGCCTTTCGCTTCCTTGACATTCGGCTCCACGACATAGCGGCTGTCACCCATCCGTTCATGGCGGGTATCACGTTCCGCCAGCTTCTGCTGGATAAAATCCCGTTCTGTTCCGTGCGTGACTTCAGCGGTGAATTTCGACGCCGCCGAATCATACAGATATTGATCGCCCCAAAGATAGCGCGCCTCGAGCATCGCCGTGCGGATGGTCACGTCTTCCCGTGACAGACGGACCATCTCGTCAAGCGACCTCGTCGCATGACCGACTTTCCAGCCAAGGTCCCATAGCGTGTAGAGTATCGCCTCAATGATCTGCTCGGACCATGCCGTCAGCTTCCCAGGGGTCAGGAACAGCAGATCGACATCGCTGAACGGGGCCATTTCGCGGCGACCATAACCGCCGACGGCGCAAACCGCGAGACGCTCCGCGGCTGTCGGATTGCTGTTCGGATAAAGCCGCTGTGTGGCGAAGTCATAGATCAGGCGGATGAGCTGATCGGTCAGAAACGACCTCGAATTGGCATGCGCCAGCCCCTTTCCCGGATCGGCGTCTATGCGCGCATTCAGTTCGGCGACGCCGTCCTCATAGGTACGCCGCAGGATTTCCGTCGCAGTGGCGCGATCGGCCATGCACATCGCAAGTGCGTCGGCAACCGCGCGGCGGTCAATGATCGCGCGCCGGGTTTTCACGCGGGGGTAGGTGTCAGCCATGACCCGTCATATCACGGGGACAGGGGCGCGGCCATGACCGCGCGCGCATGCGCCGGCTATTCGATGGGAAGCTGTTCGCGCTTCTTCTGCAGCTCGCGCTCTTTTTTCCACTGTTTGAAATCATTGATCGCACAACCCGATACCCCTGCCGCACCGACAAGAGAACAGTCCATCGGCGTCTGCGAGCCGGTATTCGCAAGTGTCGAGCGTTCGGACTGAACATCGAGCAGGCGATCACCGGGATCTGGCGGCGGCGGTGTCTCCTCCGGCTCTTCATAAGGGTCGCCAGTGACGCAGATCTCGTCATCGGGCACGCCCTCGCAACCCTTGCGCGGCATGAACTTATCGAGCGGCACCCGCTTTGCGCCGGGCGCGACCAGTACGCCCGAATCCGTCGCGGGCGGTGTTTCCTGCGCGTCGGCGGCGCAGGGGCATATGGTCAGCATGAAGCCAGCCGCGGCGATGAGGAGAAAACGCTTGTCCATAGAAACCAGTCTTTCCTGTCTGCCGCTTGAACGTGCAATGAACCTACGATGTTCCTACCCGAAATCCCCTCAAATGGCGAGCAGGGAACGTGCCTGGCTGGCAAGATGCGCAAGCATGGCTGTCGTCACGGCACCGGAATTGCGCGCGCGGTCTATACCGGTCCGCATACGATCCGCACGCTCCTTATGCTGTTCCAGCCATTTGCAAACGGCAGCGCTCGGATCGGCACCCTTTACAGTGATCTGCCGGATCAGGCTGATGCGCAGCGACTCAAAGTCGCGCACAAGGCCGGCGACCAGCAGACGCTCCCAGGGATCCGTCGGATTCATCTGTGCCGCCGCCGCCTTCGCCCAGTCGAGGCCGACTTCCTGGCCAAGCAGGGTATAGGCGATCGCCACGGACCGAACGTCGATGCCCCCATCGAACGCCGTTCGCGATGTCGAGATCGCGCCGTCGAGGGCCTGCAGATCGATCAATCGCTCGGAGATCGCTTGCGGCGCTCCGCCGGTTGAGAGGCGCTGACGAACGCGCTCCAGATGGGCACGGGGTTCGTCGCGCAGCAGCGCCTCGATATCGGATGCGAGAATATCGACACCCGGCTTCAGCGCCGTGATCGTATCCGATGGATGGTCATGCGCCTCGGTGACGCGGATCAGGTCCGACATGTGCAGCCGAAGCCCGGTGATGGACTGTGCGTGCAGCATGATATGCGCGGCGGCGTCAATGCGCTCCTCGCCATCGGCATCCTCAGCCGCATCGATCGTTCGCCATAAATTGCGCAGACCGAACAGTTCGCGCGCCGCCACGAAGGCCGAACCGACATGCGCCAGCGTCGTGCCGTGTTCCTCGGCCAGTTCAAAGGCAAGCGCGATACCGCCGCGATTGACCATCTGGTTGGCGAGTTTGGTCGCGATGATTTCCCGCCGCAGCGTATGCGCCGCGATCTCCGGCGCGAACCGCGCTTCCAGCGCATCGGGGAACGCCATTGAGAGATCCTCGGCCAGTACCGGGTCGTCGGGGACATCGGAAGCGACCAGTGCCTCGTAAATGACCGTCTTGGCATAAGCGAGGATCACCGAAAGTTCGGGCCGGGTCAGACCGAAACCCGCAGCCGCACGCTGTGTCAGCTGTTCGTCGGTCGGCAGATGTTCCACGGCCCGGTTGAGGCGGCCGCGCGCCTCAAGCAGCTGGATCACGCGCTGGAACGCCGGCAGCGCTGCTGGGCCGCCCGCTTCCGCCACCGAAAGCGCCTGGGTCTGCATATGATTGTCACGCAGAACCAGAGCGGCGACCGCATCCGTCATGCTCGCCAGCAGCTTGTTGCGCGCCTCCATATCAAGCGCGCCGGTGCGCAGCGGCTCCTGCAGCGCAATCTTGATATTCACCTCATTGTCGGAGCAGTCGACGCCCGCACTATTGTCGATGAAGTCGGTATTCACCCGGCCGCCGCCACGGGCAAAGGCGATGCGCCCGTGCTGGGTAATGCCAAGGTTCGCACCCTCGCCGATCACTTTCACACGCACCTCACGCGCATCGACGCGGATTTCGTCATTGGCGCGGTCGCCGACATCGGCGTCACTTTCGCTGCCCGCCTTGATATAGGTGCCGATACCGCCAAACCACAGCAGGTCGACATTCGCCCGCAGGATGGCCTTCATCAGTGTCGAGGGCGCGACTTCCTTCTCGTCGATCTCAAGCAGCTCGCAAATCTGCGGCGACAGCTTGATGGATTTCTGCGCGCGCGGAAAAACGCCGCCGCCCTTGGAGATCAATTTGGGGTCGTAATCCTCCCAGGATGAACGCGGCAGCGCAAACAGGCGCGCGCGCTCCGCGAAGCTTTTCGCAGGGTCGGGATCGGGATCCACAAAAATGTGGCGATGATCGAACGCCGCCACAAGCTTCAGGCTTTCCGAAAGCAGCATGCCGTTGCCGAAAACATCGCCGGACATGTCGCCAACGCCAACAACGGTGACCACGTCGCTTTGGACGTCGACGCCCATTTCGCGGAAATGACGTTCCACGCTGACCCACGCGCCGCGGGCGGTAATCCCCATCGCCTTGTGGTCATAGCCGTTCGCGCCGCCAGACGCGAAGGCGTCGCCCAGCCAGAAACCACGCTCCACACTGATTTCATTGGCGATGTCGCTGAATGTCGCGGTGCCCTTGTCGGCGGCAACCACCAGATAGGGATCGGGATCGTCGCGGCAGACCACATCCTTTGGCGGTACCGTTTTGTCACCCACGCGATTGTCCGTCAGTGACAGCAGCGAACCGATGAATATCCGGTAGCAGGCAATGCCTTCGGCCAGCCACGCTTCGCGGTCGCTGATGGGCGGCAACTGCTTTGGATAGAACCCGCCCTTCGAACCGGTGGGCACGATGACGGCGTTCTTGACCATCTGCGCTTTCACCAGACCGAGAACTTCGGTCCGGAAATCGTCGCGCCGGTCGGACCAGCGCAGGCCGCCGCGTGCAATCGGGCCGCCGCGCAAGTGAATGCCCTCGACACGCGGGCTGTACACCCAGATCTCGCGGTACGGTACCGGCTGCGGCAGGCCGGGAATGGCCGCGCTGTCGAATTTGAACGCGAGCGCCTCGGCATCCTCGGCAAAGGCATTTGTGCGCAACGTCGCATCGATGACATCGCGGTAAAGCCGAATGATGCGATCCTCGTCGATGGCGGCCACATGACGGAGCTTTTCCGCAATCGCCTTTTCACGAGCCTTGATCTCTGCATCGCGCTTCGTCTGCGCAGGATCGAACCGCGCATAGAACAGCCCGATCAGGTCTGCCGTCAGCTTCGGATGACGCCGCAGCGCTTCAACGACCGTGGGCATGCCATAAGTCAGGCCGGTCTGGCGCAAATAGCGGAAATAGGCGCGCAGCCATGTCACATGTTCGACGCGAAGCGAAGCGCCGGTCACCAGACTGTTGAAGGCGTCGTTTTCCCGCGCGCCCGTTAGCACGGCCCTCAATGCCGATTCCGCCTGCACCTTTAGAAAATCAAGGTCGAGGGCTTCGCCATGCGTACTTTCGACGAAGAAATCGTGGATCCAGCCGTGACGGCCACCATGCAGGTCGAAGGGATATTCCTCAATCACACGAAACCCGAAAGCTTCAAGGACGGGCACCATGTCGCTGAGCGGGATAATCTTGCCGGCCCGGTAAATCTTGATCCGAAGCGTGTGATCGGCATCGCCAGCGCGCCGATAGAAAAGAACGTCGCGATCACCCTCGCCATCAAGATCGGAAAGCCGTTCGATATCCGCGGCGGCTTCCACCGCATCGAACTGGTCGCGGTAACTGGCGGAAAACGCACCTGCGTGCGTGAGCGACAGGCGGCCGCCGCGCTGGCCGCCAAGGCGCTGAATCAGCTCGGATTCCAGGGCCTCGTCCCAGCCGCGCACAAGCTTTTGCAACCGTTCGTTGAGGCTGGCCTCATTCAGCGTCGGCACATCGCCCGGCGTCGTGCCGAGATAATATTGCACGCGGGCCAGCCCCTCCGAACGCAGTTCGACGTCGAAACGGGCAAGCCGTGCCTGAAACGCGTCCTCAAGCATCGCACCGATACGCGCGCGGATACCCGTATTATAGGCTTCGCGCGGAACATAGACGATCGCGGACACATAGCGGTCAAACGGATCCTTGCGCGCGAAAATACGCGGCCGGGGGCGATCAAGCAGCGACAGCATGCCTCTTGCCATTTCCGCCAGTCGGTCGGCACCGACGATGAACAGGTCGGTTCGCGGGAACGTCTCGATAATGTGCGTCAGGGCTTTGCCGCTATGGCTTTTCGGATCGAAACCCAGCGTTTTGCGAACGTCTTCGATCTTGCGACGCATGATCGGCACGTCGTCGGGAGATGTCGAAAGCGCCGCTGATGTCAGCAGGCCGACGAAACGATATTCACCGCAAACCTCGCCCTTGTCATTATAGCGCTTGATGCTGATGACATCATAATAGGTCGCGCGGTGCACCCGGCTGATCGCATTCGCCTTCGTGATCAGGATGGGATCGGGCGTTGCCATGAATTCGCGAAGCGCCGATGGCAGAACCTCGAAACCACCCGCGCCGCGCCACAGCGGGAAATCCGGATCGGACAGCAGGCCCAGCGAAGCCTCGACGACAGGTTCCACGGTCTCATCGGCCAGCGCGCCGTCAAACCTGTACGCTGCGAAACCCAGAAGTGTGAAATTGTCCGCTGCCAGCCAGTCGAGAAAGGCCTTCGCCTCGATCACCTCTCCTGCCGACGCGGGAATCTTCGCGGCGACCAGCGAATTGCCCGCCTCCTGCATGGCCGCGACCATGGCGCGCCAGTCGGTGACCGCCGATCTGACATCCGCGAGCACCTCGGTCAGTTCCTTCGCCAGGTCCGCGCGGCCGCGGGCACCGATGCGGTCCGCCTCGACATAGATCAGCGACTCGCGCAATCCGTCGGTGGCGTCGCCATTCGCGGCCTCGACCGATTTCAGCCGTCCGCCCTTCGTTCGTTGCACATCCAGGATCGGATGCAGCAGGCGGTGTATCGCCATGCCGCGCGCAGTCAGGGCATTGGTTACCGAATCGACCAGAAAGGGCATGTCGTCGTTGACGACAACCAGCCCCGTGCGCCTGTGACCGGGAACCGGTTCGATACTGTCGACCTGGATGACTGTGGTGCCGGCTTCGCGCTCCTTCAATGCGCCCCGCACCTGGCCGGTGATGCGTTTCAAGGCCTTGGCGTCCAGCTCATCCGCCTCACCTGGCAGCGCGCCTTCGAAAAGTGCCCGTTCCAGTGGGTCTTTGCGTCCCTTAACCATGTACACACCTGCGCCCTTTTGACTTGCAGCCCTGTGACTTGCAGCGAGGGGGGCGCTTATGCTCCTCCCGAAGGGAGGACGCAAGACGGGGAAAGTCTTCTTGGATTATGTCGTTCAAACGCCGGATATCAAAGACGGCGTAACGCCCGGTCGACCAGTTCCTCATGATGTCCGACCGCGCCCACAACGCCCAGCCCCCCGTCGGCATTACGGCGGGCCACCACCAGAACGAACTCCTCGTCGCCCGGAACATCGAGCGGCAGTACCGCAATGGACTTCGCGGCGCGCAATTTATCGCGAAGCGCAGCATTGCGGTCCACCGTCGGCTTTGCCGATTCGGCGCGGCGCGCGGCGCGTTCCGCCTTCACCATTCCTTTCAGCCCGCCATCGAATGTCTGGATAAAGGCGCCAAAGCCATCCTCAGACACGTCCGCGCGGGCAGCATGGGAAAGCGCAGCGGCATATTCAGTCAGTCTGGTCTTGTCATAATCCTTGCCGAAAATCAGCTTCACCACCGGCGTCATTGGCGCACGCTGCTGAACCTTCAGTCCGTTCTGCGACAGGAGCCGGGCATATTCATCGGGCGCGCCCAGCGTGCTCAAATGGAAATCCCATGCCGATGATAGCGCCTCGTAGAGCGCAAGTCGGCTGCGGTCATCACTCTTGTTCAGCGCGTCTGCGGCATCGCGGGCGCGCGTCAGACAGTCGGCGACGCCGCCGCCTGCCCGCTTCTCCGCATCATCCGCGCCATCCGCGCCATCCGCGAAATCGACACCTTCCGTCGGCGCGAGTGACAGTTCCGCGAACCCGGCCTCGGCGGCCAGTGCGGCCTCCATTTCCGGCTCTGCAAGTTCCTTCCAGTTGATCACTCCATAAACATGGTCGATCGTGGAACCATCAGCGCTGAGCGGCATCAATATGCCCCGATAGAGCGTGTTGTTCCCCCGGCGCGAGGTGAATTCGGCCTCGAAGCCGATGGGCGCGCGATTCGCGATGATTTCGAAATAGTGGTCGGTCAGGCGTGACAGCAGGCTGCGGCTCGGGACGGCTTCCACGCCGGTTTCGCCGACCTCAAGATCGCATTCCTCACGCAACCAGTCCCCGACGTAACGCAGCACCGGCTTCTGACTACCGGCCGTGAAGTCCAAAAGGACGCTGTTTGCGCCAAAATCATCAAGCATCTCGGGCGCATAATCATCCGGCGCAGGGAATTCACGCCCGTTCAGAAGGCCCGCCCAGTGATTATAGGCCCGCACATGCATGCGGCGCTCATCCTGTTCGACAAATACCGGCGGCGTTTCGAATTCCGGCTCGTCCGCCTGATCCTCAGCAACCGCGAAAACGCCGTTTACACTGTCCATCACAACAAACCCCAACCGACGAAAAAGTTCTTCTCTCATGCACGTCTGACATGCAGCACTTTCGAGATGGTTAACATCCCGCCGGATTTCGTATCCCGCCAATCTCGCTTGTCAGCGCGCCCGCACACTGTTATCTGGCGCGCCTTCGGCAGTTGCGGAGCCCACGCTCCCTCTCTCCCGGGCCGCTTTAGCTCAGCTGGTAGAGCACATCATTCGTAATGATGGGGTCAGGTGTTCGAGTCACCTAAGCGGCACCATTTTCCGCATGCCTTGTGGCGATGCCGGTGGAGCGACCGAACCGCTATTCAAAACATACGAAAAGGGTGGACCGGTGTCCCCGTCCCCCCGAGTCCAAACTCAGATTTCGTCAACCTAGGTGATGGCGGACATGAAGGTGCGCGCGCAGCGGTTTTAGTTAATCTTCGATGCTGCTTCTTCGAGTTTCGCCTTCAACTGTTCGCCTGCATCGGGGGCTATCGTCTGTGTTTTTCGCGCGCCCGTTTTCGGATCCAGATGCTGCAGCTTGATCTCTATACCTTTCAGCGGGCCGGAAATAAGATCGGCGATCATGATCTCCCGTTGCTGGTTTTGGGCATTTGCAAATGGCGCGACGAGGTCGACAAGCCAGCAGGTGTCGCCGGACTTCCAGTCGTCCGCCGCAAACGCTGCGCCAGGCGCAAGCAGGCCCTTCTCCAGCTTCGCTTCCGCGGCCGCGTTACAATATGCCCAGGTCGCATAGCCAACAGGCTTGTCGCCGTCGCGAAAGATATAAAGCTGGCGCAGCATGATCGGCGCCATCACCAGCATTTCCAACTGGAAGATTGGCAGAGCCCGGTGGAGAGGGGACTGGCTCATTAGCCATGTCATCTCCCCAAAAAGGTGACTGATCGTCACGCCGCTCGCGGCGGGTTTTTCATTTTTCATGAGGTTTCCTACACGCGGCTGAGCGTCTTGAACATCTCCGACCGGAAGCCGTTGGTGTCAACGAGGGGGCTAAGACGGCTTTCCGCCATATGGTCTGAAGCGCTGCCGAAACTCGACATGGCCTGCACCAGTTGCGAGATGTCCCGGCCAACCGCGGTCTGGGATCGACCGGCATCATCAAGTGACTGGTCGAGCGCATTTTCAAAGCCGGTCGGTCCAGCTGCGCCACTTTCACCCGTACCTGCCCGGCCGCCGCCAATGGCGAGCGACTCCCGGCGCGCCAGCGACTGGGCACGGGGATCTCTGTCCTGCCCGCCCTGATACTCCAGGATGTTCGCCAGTTGCGGAAGGATGGCATCATTATCGACAGCCTCCTCGGACGAAATGCCAAGCGCAATCTCTGCCAGCGCGATGCTCGACCCGTCGCCCCTGTACGCCTCGCCGCTACGAGTCTCGGTATTGTTGACCCGCCTCAGCTTGCGGCGGCCTTCCAGCGTTTCCAGGGACAGGTGATCAATACCGATATCGGCAAGCGAGAAGATTTCGTCCTGGCTCGACACGCCATTCTGGTCGAGGTCGCGCCAGACCTTCAGACTGCTGAACACGGCATCATTCTGGTCAATCAGCCCGTTCGCGTCGGCATCGAACGTTCTCAAGGCCGCGAAACCGCTGTCGCCATTTGCCCCGATGCGCAGTTCATCGGCACCGTCGACCACGCCATTGCCATTCCCGTCTCGTACAAGAAATCCGTCGGAAGCGCCAATCCAGCCGACCCGTCCGGCGTCGCCATCTCCGTCCTGATCGAAATTGGGGCCGTTCCGCACCCGCACATTCGAAACACCGTCATTTTCGATATCGACAATGATCGTCGTCAGGAGCGCGGCATCGACAGCGCGTGGCCGGGCGTCACCAGTGCTCCTGCGCCGACGTGTCGCCCGATCAATATACATCAGCGCCACGTCGCCGACTTCGCCGACACTTCCATCCTGGCGAAAAAACCGGGACGTCCCGGTTATCACATTGTCGGTCGCGCCCGGCACGATCTGGCCGGTCGGTTTGGGTTTCAGTTCGATGGCTTCGATACCGGCCTCGGCAAGCGACATAAGCTCACGCCTGGTCGACCTGCCATTGCTGTTCCTGTCCTGCCACACCTGAAACTCGGAAAAGCGCTCGTCGCGTGAATCCAGAAGCCCGTTTCCGTTGGTGTCGTAAATCGCAAGCCCCTCCAGGTCGGACGTTGCGCCGGGCGTATCGTTGATGAAGGAGATCTCGGACGCAGCGATTTTGCCATCTCCGTCGCGGTCCAGAACGAGCCAACCATCGTCTGGACCGATCCAGCCGGTTACGTCCTTCTTCCCGTCACCATTCATGTCTACTTTTGTATTCGAATCAGCAAGGCTGATCAGTTCAATACCTTCGCCGTCAAGATCAAGGGCAACGGGATAAGACGGCAACCCGCCAGGAGTATTCGCGACCCACGCAACGTTAATCGCGCGTTTCGGACCAGTCGCACCGACAACATCCTTCGCTTCTATCGTGACGGTATCTTCGCCGCTCACACCGCCTGTGATAGATTTAATTTGTAAACTGAAGAGTCCTGCACTGAGTGCTTTAATTTGATACGTACCTTTGAGACCTTGAGAACCTGGTGCCGTTTGCACCTCAAAAATGGGTGCCAAATCGTCACCATCGTCATCCTCAAGGCGGAAATATGTCACATGCGTCCATACATCAGCAGTAAGGGTCATCGTACCGTTAGGGCTGCTCGGCGCTTGCACGAACGTAGGCGCAAATGGCAGATCCCCAACAGGGATCGTTATATTGACAGTGTCCTCTAGATAACCAGCGCCGCCATTGCGGTCGCGGATGTGCAAAACATATTGGTACTGGTTGTTCGGACCAGAATTCTCATAATCGATGTTGCCCAAGACATAAATGTCATTGCCAACGACCCTGAAGCGCCCGTCCTGTGAATGGTTATTCACGACTCCATTATAGTAGAAGCCGATTTTATGCTGCCCATTAGCTGCTGTGCTGGGGTCAGGATCGCTGATATTGACCGTTCCGACTTTAATGGTCGAGCTTGCCTGCTCAACGACTTTTGGCTGCGCGAGGGAGAAACTTGCGGTCGGCGCTTCGTTGCGATCGATAATCGTGAAGGTTCCGTTCCATGCCGCAGACGTACGGTTCGTACCATCGCGCGCGATGACACTGACAGTGGGCGTAGTATCGGCAAAATCCTCGTAGCGGATGTTGGATTTGCTCCATAGCTGGTTACCAGGCCTGATTTCAAAATGGGCTGCATATTGGCCGCTGACCTCAAGCGCTGGCGTGGGACCGTCTACATCGATGCTGGTTAGCGTCACGAGATGCCGAGCTTCACCTTCTACAAACGAGCTTCGAACAAGTTTGCTCGTCGTTGGCCGGTCTGGATTATCTCCTGTCGGTGACACCGTGATTGTACTGGTGCTCGTGGCAGATGAGAACGCGGTGGTTCCACCTGTCTGGGTAATGGCATATGTTCCGCCATTAACCCCGACAGACATGTCCCAGGCTCGCATGGTGATCGGACTGGGTACTCCGTTGAAGTTCGCGTTCGGGACAAACCGGACGCGGCTGGAAGTGCCTGCGAGAAGCCGCGCATTGTTGCTGGATGCGTTCGCTAAACTGTTCCAGCTCGTCCCTGAGTTAACTGAATACTGCCACTGGCCGTCGCTGGAGCTCGCCCCAATAATTGCGACGGAAATCGGCGCAGCTCCATCAGGGTCGCTCGTGCGGCCGTTGCGGACCATATCCGTAATGCTATGGCCAACATTCGTGGATGGATCCTCGCTGATCGTCGGAAGGTTATAGGAACCCGTAATGATTGGCGCGTCGTTGACCGCTACTATCTTGATCCGTGCGGTATCTGTCTCGACCGAAAAGGCGCTCGCACCGCCATCCTGGGACGCATCCGCCTTCGTCCCGGCAACACCGCTCGATTCATCCCACGCCTTGAAGGTAATCGCCTGCGATATCGTGCCGTTGAAATTTGCTTTCGGCTTCAGACGAAGACGATCTTCCTCGCCCAGCAGCAGAGCGTTTGTTTCGGATACCGAACCGACATCGACCCAGCCTCCATTGCTCGCAAGCCTGTACTGCCAAATCCCTTTCGAGCCATCCACGGCCACCAGCGCGATCGATTCAAGCCCGTTGCCCTCTGGATCGGTTATCGCGGCTGCAGACAACATTTCCTTCATCAGCCGGCCCGCTGTTTCCGTGGCATCTTCGTCTATAGTATTAAGGATCGCATCATAGGCAGGATTGAGAACAGGCGCTTCATTCACATCGTTAATAGCAATCGCGACAGTGCCTTCATCTGACAAATGCCCAGGATTTCCGTTCCGGTCGCTCGCGATGTACTGATAGCTGACCTGATGGCCAACGCCGGACAATGCCTCGTAATCCACACCGGCGGCGACTTTGATCGCGCCGCTGTCAATGCCAATCGTGAACAGCCCGTCGTCCGATGTGAGCGTGCCATTGGCGAAACGGTAGCGAATGTCCCCGTCGCGATGCGCGGCGGGATCGGGGTCACTGGCGTAGACCGTCCCCACCATGGTGCCCAGCGCGACATTTTCATCGACGTTGAAATTAAATGTGTTTGCGGTCGGCGCGCCGTTCACGGCGATCGCGATGCTGTCCACCGTCTCCGCGGTATCGCCGCCATCATAAGATCGTGCCGTGACGGTCAGGTTCAGGTCCTGTCCTGCGCCATTGACAGCCGGTGTGATGGTAAGTCCGGCAAGGTCACCCGCTGACAACAGCCAATTGCCGCTCTCCTGCCTCGACCCCTTGTTCAGGACACCCGATGCAGGAACGCCGCTAATCTCGATCTCGAGCGTTTCCGACGTGTCTGTAAGCGCCGCCGCGATATCAAGCCCGATCGGCATGCCTTCATTGCCGCTATCGACCGAACCATTGGCCTGCGCAAGGGCGAGTGTCGGCGCGTCAGCGACGGCCGCGAAATTCACCGTGAACTCCTGAAGCGTCTTCAGGCCGCCATCGTCGACAGCGAACCGGATGATGGCACTGCCACTTGCATTGGCATTGGGCGCGAATGTCAGTGTGCGGGTCGCGCCCGTTCCTGACACCGTGATCAGCGACGAAGACAGCAGCGCTTCGTTACTGGAGGTGATGTCCACGACCTGCAGCGAGGCAAGGGCGGTGAAATCGTCTGACACGGTGAATGATTGCGAAACTGGGCCACTATCCTCAGTGAAGTTTCGAACACTCGCAAGTCCGGTCACGACCGGAGCCGCATTCCCGTACCAGTGGCCGTCAACCTGCGCCTGAATGGCGGCCGGGATTTCAGTCGCGCCCGGGGGCGGTCCGCTGCTGTGCGCAGCCATCGTCGCGATCAAACCTTCGACATCGATGTCGTTGGTGACGCTATCGCCGCCCACAATTTGCTCGATCACGAAACTGGCACTGGGATTTCCGTTAATGTCGTACCAGTCCTTAACGGTTACCTTGGTGGTGGTGCCCAAAACCGAAACGATCACATCGCGTCCGGACTTCTCGAACCAGAGATGGTCTTTTGTTACTGTGGGTCCAAAGCTCAGCTGGTCCTGACCACCATCCGCGTCGTAATTGTGGACAATGTCCTCACCCGACATGCGGTCGAAATGATAATTATCATCTCCATTACCACCGGTGAGAATGTCATTTCCGGCACCACCATAGAGGTTGTCACCAGCATCACCGGCATTCAGGATGTCGTCCCCGGCCTCACCATATAGTTTATCACCGCCAGCGCCGCCGTTTAGCGTGTCGTTCCCATCGCCGCCATAAAGCTCGTCGCCATCAGCCTCTCCATATAACGTGTCGTTTCCTTCATTGCCGTAGAGTTTATCGGCGCCGTCACCGCCGTAGAGCGTATCGTCACCCTCTCGCCCTCTCAGAATATCGTCGCCAGCCCGGCCATAAAGTATATCGTTTCCGCCATACCCTTCCAGCCGCTCATTTCTGGACGACCCGTAAAGGACGTCATCATGGGTCGTTCCAAAAAGTTGTTCGATGCTGGTTATCGTATCGCCGCTGGCCTGCCCCCGGCTGCCAGTCCCCAGTTCAAGGTCCACGGTGACACCGCTGGTTGCGGTGTAGTAGGTGAGAATATCATCTCCCGAACCGCCGTCGATATGATCCTGTCCGGTCCCGCCGTAAATGACGTCGTTTCCAGCGCCGCCGCTGATAACGTCGTCGCCGCCATCGCCGTAAAGCCTGTCATTCCCAGCGGCGCCGAGCAGCGTATCGTCACCGTCACCGCCACTCACGACGTCAGCGCCATCGCCGCCATCCAGATAGTCATTGCCTCTTTGGCCGTGCAGATCATCGTCGCCCGCTCCGCCATACACATGGTCATGGCCAAATTCACCATTCACATAGTCGTTGCCACTACCGCCATAGACATAATCGTCACCGTCCTCGCCGTAGAGATGGTCATTATCAGCTTGGCCATAGAGATAATCCGCGCCGCTACCGCCATAGAGCCTGTCGAGGCCGGCACCGCCTTGGAGGATATCCGCACCCCCATGGCCATAAAGATGATCATTGCCATCAAAACCGTTGATTTCATCGGCGCCGCTCGCACCGTTCAATATGTCACGACTGGACGTGCCATTCACAACGTCGACCAGGTCGTTGACGGCAAAAACAAAGTCTTTCTGATAGGCGAGCCCGGCGCCATTCTGATCCGTCGCTGTAATCGTCAGCGTAATTGACGTATCTCCGGCTTCATAATCCAGCGCTATGCCTGACTTCAGGCGCAGCTGCGATCCGGATATTTCGAAGCGATCGTCGGATATGGTCACCAAATGCTGACCATTTGCAACATTGATTGAATCGTCATCGATAACGCCGAGATATCCCAGGAGCGCGCCGGTCTCATTCTCGTCAATGCTGGACGAACCCGTGAACTCGATATCACTAGGCGCCTCATTAATGTCATTGACGCTGATCACGAATGTTTGTTCGACAGATGCACCGCTGGCATCAGTGGCGGCAATCGTGACGTCGTGCGCCTGATCATCCTCGAAATCGACCTCGGCGCCAGCGGCAACCGTGACCGCGCCCGTCGCACCGTCGATCTGAAACAGCCCGCTTGGATCGATCAGCAGATATCTATGCGTATCGTTCAGATCGTCGTCGACGGCGACGGCATTGCCGACGACGGTGCCGGCCGGTGCATTCTCGTCGACGCTTCCCGCAAATATTACTGCTGTCGGTGCATCATTAACGTTGCGTACTTCCAGCTCAAAGATTTGCGTCGTGATGAATTCGCTGTCGCGCGCGGAAATAGCGATGGAAAGGGTGCCGACGTGCGCATCCCCTGGGATTCCACTGAAAGTTCGGGTCGCCTCATCATAGTTCAGCCAGCCGGTCGTGCTAATCGCGTCGCCGTTTGCAAGTGTAGCCGATATCTGAAAATCGTCACCATTATCGTCCGCGAAAGCGTCCGCGGGCACGGTGAAACTGAATGTCCCATCTTCATCTGCCGCAAGGTCCGGGACCTCCGTCACGATACGCGGGGCAACATTATCAGGGTTTAAGTCGATTATCTGGTCGGCGAACGCCAGATAACGAATTCCGCTTAAGCTATCCTGGCCCTCATCTCCGTCGGCGGCGTTGATATCCTGAACCGTATAATTGCCATTGGTTCCGGCTTGTACATTGTAATCGCTGCTGATCCCGAAATAAACGGCCGTATCCGCACCGCCGCGGCCGATAATCGTGTCGTTACCGGACAGGCCGGTGAACCTGTTGTTGGTGTCATCGCCAAAGAATGTGTCGGAGGCACTGCCGCCAATCACATTTTCTATGGATGCGACGCTTTGCGTTGCCGTCAGGCCTGACTTGAACGTACCTGCATCAAGGTCCACGATAATGCTTGACGTTGCGTGTCCATGGTCAATCGTGTCATTGCCTGCACCGCCGTCGAAACTGTCGACGCCTTCGCTGGAAACGAGAACATCGTCACCAGCGCCGCCGAACAGTTCATCGTCGCCAGCGCCGCCAGCGATGCGATTTGCCAGATCGTTACCAGTAATATGATCGTTGCCGTCCGACCCGGTTACGTCTTCGAAACCGTCGATTGTGTCGGTGTCTGTTCCGTTGGTGGCCGTTCCGGCAGTCAGGTCTACTGTCCAATCGCCAGCCTCGGTCGACAGGTCGAGTTGATCCGTTCCTGCACCACCAGATAATGTATCGCTGCCCGCCCCGCCGCTGATCCGGTCATTACCTGTGCCGCCGTCGACAATATCAACGCCTGCACCGGCGAGAATATGATCATCGCCGACAGATCCGATCAGGCTGTCTTGTAAACTCGAAAGCTCGAGCCGCTCAATTCCGACGAGTTCAGTATTTGAAAGGTCGATATTGACCGAACTGCCATTGCGGAAATGCAGAATACTGCTCGTCTCCGCGCGAATGCGTTCGATGGAAGTCAGCGTGCGGATTCCGAGCGCATTGTCGCCATCCTTTATGACGATTTCGTCAAAACCGGCACCGCCATCGAAATAATCGAAGCCAGCAGTCAGCTCAGAGATGAAAGTGTCGTTCCCTTCACCGCCATTCAGGTGGTCATCGCCCGCGCCGGACAGGAATGTATCATCAAAATCGGTGCCGGTG
Organism: Pacificimonas pallii; assembly: GCF_019204005.1. Classification (GTDB taxonomy): domain Bacteria; phylum Pseudomonadota; class Alphaproteobacteria; order Sphingomonadales; family Sphingomonadaceae; genus Pacificimonas; species Pacificimonas pallii. The sequence goes on from NZ_JAGSPA010000003.1 coordinate 613,838, forward strand.
ACGAGGTCGTTGCCGGCTTTGTCCTCGAATGTCGCGCCGCCGAAGTAATTGGGATCGCCCGCGAGCGTATCCACTCCGCTGGTGCCCTCATAAACGGCACGGCTGGAAAAAATCCCCGCCGACTGCCAGACGGATTCCAGATCTTCCCAGCCAAGCACGCCGCCAGCTTGAAGAGCGGTCTCGAGATCGAATTTAGATAGTCCTGCATTACTGGCCGTGATGCTGCGCACGCCGTGCGTGCCGCTTGCCCAGCCGACGATTGTCGCCTGCATACCGGTCAGCGTATCGCTGATCTTCAGATCGCCAGCAACGACCTCAAACGTCAGGTCCTCGGCACGGCTTTCCGTCAGGCTGACGTCGTCATAACCTGCTCCTGCGGTGATGGTGTGATTACCATTACCGCCAAGCAGATATACGTCATTGCCGTCACCGCCGGACAGCGTGTCCGATCCGGCATATGCCTGCAGCGCATCGTTACCACTGCCGGCGGTCAGGATATCGTCGCCCTCGCCGCCTGCGAGGGTGTCATCGCCGTCACCGCCGTCCAGCGTATCGGCACCGGCATCGCCATAAAGCTGGTCGTTGCCATCTCCGCCAGTCAGAGCATCGTCGCCGTCACCGCCGTAAATGGCATCTATGCCCGCGCCGCCCGTCAATACGTCATTGCCGTCACCACCGTACAGGACGTCATCGCCGCCGCGTCCGTCCAGCGTGTCGTCGCCCGCCAAGCCTTTTAGCCAGTTATCATTGGCGTCACCCGACAATGTGTCACCATATCCAGCCGAGCCGACGATGTTCTCTACATTGACGATTGTGTCACCCTGCGCGTGACCGCCGGAGCCTGTACCCGCAGCCAGATCGACGGTGACCGCCGCATCCGAAACGACATAGCGGATGGTATCCCCCAGTTGCACGTTCTGGCCTTCGACGGCGGGATCGCGAACCGTATGCGCGCCGCCATCGAGATGATCGGCGCCAATATTGCCTTCAAGGCTATCATCTCCCGCACCGCCGTAAAGACTGTCATCGCCCGAGGCGCCGCCGAGGGCGTCATTGCCATCATGCCCTTCGATGACATTGTCATGGGGTGAGCCGACAATAAGGTCGTTTTCCGCGCCGCCGATCAGGCCCCCGCCGTACAAATAGAAAACATGGGCAAGGTCGATCGTCAGCCCATCCTGAAACTGCAGGAGCTCAACGGCACTCGCGCCGCCAAGTCGCTGATCCTTGATTATAATCGAATTCAGATTCCCCGTAATCCTTAGCTGCAGATCATTCCCATTCTGCCATCTGGGATTAAGTTCGCTTATATCCGAGATGCGATCGAGTTCGATCGTATCGAGGCCGCCATCACCGCCGGTAAGGGTGGCCACACCAGTCCCATCGACGGCAAACTCGCCTTCATGGATTGTGTCGGCATGAAAAGTGCCTTCGCCGTAAACATAAGTGTCGTCACCGCCGCCGCCCCACAGCGTATCACTGAAGGCGCCGCCCTCGATAACGTTATCACCGTCATTGGCGTAAATGCGATCCTTGCGCCGTGACCCTGTGATGTTCTCGATGCTCTCATAGGTATCGCCCGCGGCGTCTTCCGTGTTGAACTCTTCATGGTCGAGATAGATGTTCACATAGGTCGCGTATGTGGCAAGATGGCTGTAATCGACCGTATCGTTGCCGCTGCCACCGATCAGGATATCGTCCCCTTGGCCCGCGCGCAGCACATCATCGCCCGCGCCGCCGAACAGGACATCGTCGCCCGTACCGCCATCGAGGATATCCTGTCCGCCATTGCCGTTCAGGATATCGTCGCCGTACAGGCCTTCGATGAAGTCGTCCCCGGCATTGCCCGTCAGCCAGTCCCCATCGCCGCCACCGACGATCGTGTCGTCACCGTCCGTACCGCCGCCGCCCCAGATACCGATGCTGCCGGTGTCGAGGAGCCCCGTATTGAAGAAGGAGAACTGCTCGATCGGCTTGCCTGCCGTGCCCCAGTCGAGCTGCCAGTCCTTCAAAGTGATGGAATCCACCAAAGAGGCAAATCCACCGGATTCGGCATTGCTTTCGCCGATGCCGAGGATCAGGTCGCTGTCAGCGGTCATCATCTGAATGTCGGCGACGTCGATACCGATATCGAATTCAAGCGTATCGTTCCCGGAGTCCGCGCTTTCGCCCGTCATGTGGCGACGAAGAATACCGTTTTCCCAGTCATATTCTGCGTTCAAAAGCCAGTTGCTGCCGTCAAAGACGAGTGCGCCTTCACGGGTACGAATGACCAGCGAATCCGCTTCGGTATAATGTCCGTTCTGGAATTCGCCCAGCTGCCAGACATTGATCCAGTCATTCGTGAACGCATCAAAGACAATGTCATGACCGTGCCCGCGCGAGAAGCGGAAAATGTCATCGCCGCTACCGCCCACAACCAGGTCGTTCCCAGCCTCACCGGCCACGATATCATCGCCGGACTGGCCGAAGACGCGGTCATTGCCGCGGCCGCCTGTGACCACGTCGGCATCGGCGCCGCCCATCACATGGTCGTCGCTGTCCGCGCCCAGCACGATATCCCGGCCGGTGCCCGCGCTGATGAAGTCATCGCCCGCGCCGCCGATACCGACATCGTCGCCGCCCAGCGTGTAGATCACGTCATTGCCGCTACCGCCGTGCACGAAGTCGGAATAGCTCGTGCCCACGATGACATCGTCACCCTGGGTGCCGCGCGTGAAGCTCGCGAAATTCCCGATCTCCAGCTCGGTGCCGTCGGCCAGGCGCAGGATCTCGATCCGCTTGAACGGGTCCATCCAGTCCACCATGCGCACGACCTGGCCCGGCAGGGGCACGCCCTGATCGTCGACGACCAGGACCAGCATGTCCTCCCCGTTGCGCTGAAACGCGATATTCTCCAGCCTGATCCCCGCGCCCAGCACCAGCGCGTCGCGCCCGCCCGCCGCGTGACCCGCGCTGCCCGAACGCCCGCTGATCGCGCGCGTGCGCTCGACATAGGGCGTGTCGCCGATCCAGTCCTTGACGATCAGCCCCGCCGTCAGGTCGGCGATGCGCTGCGCCGTGTCGATCCGGGCGATCTGCCCCTGACCCGTGCCGTAACTGACCCCGTCATCCTCGAAAATGTCGCTGTCGCCGCCCGCGCGGTAGATATACTGGTCATCGCCAGCGCCGCCCGAGACGGTATCGTCGCCGCCGCCGCCGGACAGGATATCGTCCCCGCCCGCGCCGATCAGCACATCATTGCCCGCACCGCCCTCAAGCCAGTCAGACCCCTCTCGGCTGGTCAGCGTGTCGTTGCCGTCCCCGCCATCGAGATAATTCCCGTCACCGCCCAGGCCGCCGGATTGAGAGCCGGACACCAGCGTATCATCGCCGTCTCCGCCAAGCAGCCAGTCGTCGAGGCGGCCGCCATAAAGCGTGTCGTTGCCCGCACCGCCTAGAGCATTATCGCCGCGGTCAGACAACATCACCACATCGTCACCTGAACCCGCAACAACAGTCGCAGCTACATTGATCTTGTGATCCGCTGTATCATGGATGCCACCATTGACCAAAACTCCAGAATTGAGATCACCAGATTGCCCCTCGAGAAAATTGCCTGAGAATTTAATTCTGTCAGCCCCGGTCGAACCATCGATAATATCTGTAGACGCCGCAAAAATCGTGTCGAAAAAGACAAAATCAGTATCATCAGAAATCACCCTTGATAGTTTTCCGCTTGCGTAATCAGTTTCAAAATAAAACTTTACATTTGAAGAAACCGCGTCTTCACGCGCTAAAAAGTCCGAGTATCCTCCAAACCAATCCGCTTTATGCCGCTCCAGTATTCCGAGCTCGCTAGCCCTGACAAACGTAATTGCCCATTCTGCTGAAAATGCACTATCTGGTGATGACGCGATTATTGCGTTTACAATTTTCTGATTTTGAAAATATTCCGAAAATCGTTTTCCCACCAGAAGGTCACTATACAAACCTTCGATAACGAAATTTTCTCTGCTTACAAGCTCAATACCATTATACAATGCTCTCTTCAAAAATGTATCTCCGCCAGAGATTTCCATTTTAGAAATACCATGATGGACACCGACATTTGTTACCTCTGCAAAATCAGTGGAACGAAATGCTATCGCATTTTTGGATCTACTGCTGTCCTTCCACCACACCCACTTATCTTTTCGTAGGCCGTAACCTCCAAAATCTATTTCATCAAAGTTCGAGAGACGACCACCGACAAATGACAGCACGGAATTATACGTATCGGCAACTGTCTTATTGATATTGGCAGCTGCCTCTATCGAGCCACCTTTTCTCGCCCAAAAATTCTCTGCCACAAACATTCCGCTGGCGGAATCCCATGATACATCCCCGCCCGAACGAGGTGTGCCGCCAAAAACAGACCCGATCAGCCCCCCAAGAAGAAAGCCCACAAATGCACCAATCGCAGCACCTGCAGGTCCGGCGAGCGCAGTTCCGAGTCCCGCCAGCGCGTCACCAAGCAACTTTCCCGCCACCGCACTGCCTATACTTGCCCCTATAGATGAGCCCAACTGGCCACCAATAGTGTCAAATGCCACAATCTGAGAAGCGGCAAAGGTTCCCAAAAAAGAACCAAAGGCATTGCCGACAGCGCCATCAAGTCCATCGTTCCACTTGAATTTAACACCAGTATCCACATTAATGGTACCGGCCCGAAGTAAATTGTTGGAAATTGTAGCAACGGACGTGCTCGCGCTCTGTTGCAGCACGCTCCCAACGGCGCCATCAATACCTAAAGAAGCCAGTAATTCACCAGTCAAAAACGCAGATACGGCGCCAGCACCGGATGATGCCAAATCTATACCGAAATCGGTGAACGCTACGTCAAGCGCATCGTCAAATTGGATCGGCAGTCCTTCCCCGTCTACCGGCAATCTCAAAAAATAAGCTTGAGCGGCCTCGCCTAGATTTCCCATTACCGCGCCTAAAACTGTGCTCGACGCGACTGAACCCAACGGATCAGATACCAAATGTCGTCCCAAGATACCGCCAAAAAGCGACCCAATTTGCTCGCCAGAAATGAGAGATCGAGAAAAATCAAAATCCAGCGATGGCTCCCCAATAGGCTCTCCACCTTCCTCGAATTCGTCCCACCTCCTAATTATTCGCGCCTCGCCGTGATTCGGGAAATCTACTACTTCTACCTTTTCAACTAATTCAGTATTGCCATCATCACCTTTCTGCCCTGCCAAATAATTTTCATTCCCTGCCGCATTTCGTAGTCTAGCAAAGAATGTCCCGTCATTAGAGATAGATGCCTCTATAAGGCTATCGTCAGGATCAAAGAATGTAACGAGTGACGTATTGTGGGCCAACAAATTATTTGCGATGAAATTGTTCAACCTTCCTACAGTTAGATTAAACAATTCTATTTGTTCGTGTCTTATAAATACGTCTTTCGATGTTACCGGCATTATTGAACCATCGTAATTTTTAATACTAAGATTTCTTTCAATAATTTCAGATAACTCATAATACTTATTGTCACAGCAGAGGAATTTATGCCCTAGTGATGTAATTGTTTTACCAAATAGTACAACGCTGTGATTAGATACCACCCTATGAGTTTCTAATACTACTTCCTCGCAAAATTTTTCATTATTTAAATCAAATGCTATAACTTTGTCACCAACACAAACGTCAATAATTGATTTTTTAGAACCATCTGCCATACCAATCTTGGTATCTTTACCAAAACAGTGATTTTCAATCATAGTTTGTTGCGTTGTTCGAGCCGCTTTAAGGTCCTCTTCTGCTGTCCTACCAGGCTTACTTACTAGCTCACCATTGAAAAGGACGGATCCCGGCTCAATATTCCCGAATTGATCTTTTACGTAATTTACTTCATAATGTTTATCAAGTATTTGTGGATTTTCTGTGGATACTGGTCGTCCGCTGGGCCTAATCCTTCCCTCCGGGCTAACTTCTGGCGACCAATACTGTGTCGTCGTTTCGGTTACAAATCTCTTGTCACCATCAATTACCCTACTTTCAAAGCGGGTAGAGATATTAACAACTTTATCACCATTTACTGTTCCTGTTTCCAGTGAAAAGTCTTGTCCGAAATCAAATACACCATTTGCCCCGGTGAATGGGTTACGGTCAAGACCAACTGCAGGAAGTTGGTCGAAGTTTTTAATACCAAATCGCTTATATAGTGAGAACATTGCTGCTGCTTGCCAATTTGGCCCCTCTCCACCAACGATATCGGAAACGATATCGTCCTTAGAAGCATTAAATTCGGCTGAGATTTCACTATAATGGTTATCAATCCAATTCGAAAGCTGAGTAATCGCAAAATCTTCTACAAATGATTGCTTGCTATACATCTGGATATTAAAACCATACCTAACACCGGCATTTGTGAATGGCCAAGTTAATGAAATTGATAGCAATCCAGATTTAATCTGATTTTGATTATTTTGCTCAGCAGATAATTGTATTGACAGCCCTTTAACACTCTCTTCCATCACTACGACGAGTTCGTCGCTATCGAAACCCTCGAATTGATCTAAGCTTCCAACAACCGCTCTGCCCCTACCGCCAATTAAGAAGCTGCCTGACGCATTGACTGCGCGATCATCGAAAGTCAGACTTCCACCAATAGAAAATACGTCTGTACTTAGATTAATGCCAACGCCGAAATTTGGCGCGACCTTCATATAATAGCCTTGACTCTCTAGAACATTAAAGATCGCTGAAAATTGCTGAGTCGAAACACTTTTCGCTGCTGCATTTCGTAAAAGATCTGACATCTCTTGAAAACTGACGTGAGTCAACGGCATCATTTATCTCCACTCATGGCATGTATGCGATCACGCATTATCTGCATTAAGTAACGCTTTTTATCTAGATTAAGATCAAACGGATTTTCTCCAGATTTTTTTAATCTTTCTTCAATAAATTCCTCCTTATTTTCTTTGTATTCATCGTTCACGGGAAAAATATTTGAAAATGACACAACATCTATACTATTACCGCTGAACATATGCGGAAATAAGCGCGGGGAATGGATATCTTCGAGGTCCACCCTCATCGTATATTCGGCCAGTCCATGAAGACCTAAACTAGTGAAAGAGGCTGCAACGGCACACGCCTGACCAGAAAGATCAATGTATTTTTCAGACTCAGGTATATGTACTACATAACTTCGTTCTTTTGCCCTATAGATTGCGCAGTTATTAGATAAATCATTAACGAGGACTTCAGTTAATCCTGAATCATCTTTATCTGATATCTCTATGTCCAAATTTAGATATCCATCATTTTCGGTCGCACACGCGCGTCCGCGTATAATAACCTCAAAGTTTTGCTCGCTATTTCGAGAAAACTTCATGTATAAGTCACTAATAGATGACAATGTATCGCGATGAGAGGAATCAACATCGTCGGCGTTCCAATCAAGGCACTCGCCATTTCTTCTCAATCCAATAACTATATCGAATTTCTTTGAAGGCAGGGAGGTAAGCGTTCCACCACCAATAGCCTCTTGGATTAGCTCATCATATACAGAAACAAGGTCGCTATTAGATAGAGCTTCCGTTGGCGCCGATGAGCTACAAGAAAGTACAAGCATCGCAGCAGATAATGATAACACAGAAATGAGGCTTAATGGCATTAAGAATCCTATGCAATTCAATGGCATTTTTACAAGTTTGATTTTTATCACCGCCCCCTCCCCGCTTCACTCGTCGCCCTCGATATCAGTGACAGGACATGGTCGACGATCCGGCGCTGGTCCGTCTTGATTTCCGCCGTCGCCGTCATGCCCGCTGAAATCGCGCGGCACAGGGCGGCGGTCTTGGGGGTCAGGCTATCAGGGGGCGACGGACATGCCCCAGTCTCCATACTCATCGATTGCCCCCGCGAATCCAATATAAAACATGCTTAGCATCATCCACGTAACAATCATATGACATGGAGCAATCCGCACGCAGACAATCGCCGCGCCGCGTCTCATCGCACGGCCGTGCGCACCACCGCCAACATCGCCGACGCCCTGCATCAATGGCAACATAAATTAAGTATAGTGCCCCTGTCCCTGTGATTAAGCTCCAGCTGCGCCCATTTAAAACCCTCCTGAGCGTTTCGCGCGAGCTTTTGCAATTTCGCCTCGGTTTCCGAAACAGGCACCGCAGTAAGACGAATACCTGGGTACTTCATGAGTATGCAGGAAATCAGCAGCGACATGCACAGAATCGTTGAAATGCGGATCACCGCTCCCTCCCCGCTTCACTGGTCGCCTTCGATATCGGCGACAGGAAATAGTCGATAATCCGGCGCTGGTCCGTCTTGATCTCCGCCGTTGCGGTCATGCCCGCCGACATTGCACGGCACAGGGCGGCGGTCTGGGCGGCTTTGCGTGTGTCTTCGCCGGTCGGTGCGCAGTCGAGGGCGACGCGGGCGGTGTAGACCAGGCCGACATTCTCCTGCTCCACCGCATCGCTGCTGATGCGCGTCAGCGTGCCGGGGATCAGGCCGTGGTCGGTGAACGGGAACGCCTCCAGCTTGACCGCCACCTCCTGCCCCTCCCGCACGAAGCCGATATCCTTGTTCAATAACATGACCTCCGCGACAAGGTCATGACGGTCACCACGCGGCGCCTTTCTACTGGTGCCTTCGCCGCCGCCTTCCGGCACCACCACCATCAGCGCCTCGGCAGGCTGCACGACGCCGCCGATCGTGGCAAGCTTCAGCTGCTGCACCGTCCCCGACACCGGCGCGGTCAGCTGCATCAGCCCCGCGCGGCGGCCCGCCTTGGTCATGTCGCCCACCGCCATGGCGATGCGGTTTTCCGCGTCGGACAGCTCGGCAAGCGCGGCGCGGATGGCCTCCTGCCGCGCCTGTGCCTGCCCCTGCCGCGCGGCCGATACGCTCGCGAGCGCCTGCTGCTCGGTATTGCGGGCGATGGCGCCGTTCTTCTCCGCCTCCACGAGCGCGGCTTCATAGTCGAGCAGTTGCAGTTTCGACTGGAACCCGCGCTCGGCAAGCTCCCGGCGCGCCTCCACCTGCTCGCGCAGCAGCGGCGCCGTCTCACCGAGCTTTGCGATCTCCTGACGCGCGGCGCCCGCCTGCGCCTGCGCGGACCGCGCCTGATCGGCAAGGCCCGCACTGCGCGCGCGGTACTCCGCCAGCTGCGCCGCGATCAGCGTCTGCTGCACCCGCGCGACGGCGTCCGGCGTTCCCTCGGGCGCAGTGAACGTGGCATTGCCGCCCTGCAGGCCGCCCAGGACGGCCCTGGCCCGCGCCGCATCGATACGCGCCGCCAGAAGCGCGCGCTCGGCCTGTCCCGCCTCCGCATCGGCGACGGTCGGGTCGAGTTCGACGAGCACATCCCCGGCGGCCACCCGCTGCCCCTCCCGCACGTTCAAGGCGCGGACGATGCCGAGTTCCGGCGCCTGCACGGTCTTCACGCGGCCCTCCGGCACCAGCTTTCCGGGGGCGACGGCAACGACGTCCATGCGGCCAATAAAGCTCCACAAGAGCGCGATGGCCAGGCACGACATCAGGAACCACAAAAGGCCGCGTCCGATCGGACTGGGCGGGGTTTCCATCACTTCCAGCGCGGCGGGCAGGAAGTCGGTCTCGTCGATTTTCCGGTGCGTTTTTGCGCGCTCCGTCTCCTGACTCCACGCCGCGCGCAGCACCGCCCAGTGCCGCGCGAGCGACGGGAAACGATCGGCCGCGGCCGATGCGACGCTCATACCGGGACTCCCATCTGGCGCTTGTACATTTCGGCGTAGCGGCCACCGGCGCGGATCAGCGTTTCGTGATCGCCCTCTTCAGTGATCTCGCCCTTTTCGACCGTGATGATGCGGTCGCACTGCCGCACCGCGCTGAGGCGGTGTGCGATGATCAGCACCGTGCGGCCCTTCGCGATCAGTTTCAGATTGCGCTGCACGATCTCCTCGCTCTCCGCATCCAGCGCGCTGGTGGCCTCATCCAGAATCAGGATGCGCGGGTTAGTGATCAGCGCGCGGGCGATGGCGATGCGCTGGCGCTGCCCGCCCGACAGATTGCCGCCGCGCTCGTCGATCTGCGTGTCATAGCCTTCCGCCAGTTCCAGGATGAACTCATGCGCGCCCGCGGCCTGGGCGGCGGCCATGACGCGCTCCTGCGGCAATGTGGGGTCGGCGAGCGCGATGTTGTCCCTGACCGAGCGGTTGAACAGGATGTTCTCCTGCAGCACGACGCCAACCTGACGCCGCAGCCATGCGGGATCGACCATGGCGAGGTCGGTGCCATCGACGCTCACGCGGCCCTGCTCCGGCACATAAAGCCGCTGTACAAGCTTCGTCAGCGTCGACTTGCCGGATCCCGACGGACCGACGATGCCAAGCATTTCGCCCGCCGCGATCTCCAGACTGACACCGCGCAACACTTCGGGGGTGTCGGGGCGATAGCGGAAACGCACCTGGTCAAAGCCAATGCGCCCCTCGATTTTGGGAAGCGCCGCACGGCCCAGCTTCTGATCCGGCTCTGCGGGGGCATTCAGAACATCGCCCAGACGCTCGACGGACACGCGCACCTGCTGGAAATCCTGCCACATCTGCGCCAGCCGCAGCACCGGCTGGGCCACGCGCCCCGCCAGCATGTTAAAGGCAACCAGCGCGCCAACGCTAAGCTCACCGCCAATCACGGCCTTCGCGCCGAAATACAGGATGGCGACAGTGGTGAGTTTGGAGACCAGCTGCACCGACTGACTGCCCCAGTTCGACAGCCGCACGACGTCGAAATTGGTCTTGGTATAGCCTGCGATCTGCTTTTCCCAGCGCTCGCGCATCTGCGGCTCGACCGCCATGGATTTCAGCGTCTGGACGCCTGTCACACTCTCGACCAGAAACGCCTGATTTTCCGCTCCGCGCTGGAACTTCTCTTCCAGGCGGCGGCGAAGGGCGGGCGTGATCACGACGGAAATCGCAATATAAATGGGGATCGAAATCGCCACGACCAGCGTCAGCATCGGCGAGTAGATGTACATCACGCCGAGAAACACGAAGGTGAACAGCAGGTCGATGACGAGGGTCACGGAAGAGTTGGTCAGGAATTCGCGAATGGTTTCCAATTCGCGGACACGCGCCACGCTGTCGCCTACCCTGCGGCTTTCGAAATAGCTGAGCGGCAGTTTCAGGAGATGCCGGAACAGCTGCGCGCCAAGCTCCGCATCCACGCGGTTCGACGTATGCGCGAACAGCCAGGTCCTGAGGCCGGACAGAATCACTTCCCACACGGATATGATGACGAAACCGATCGCGAGCACGGTCAGTGTTGTCATCGACTGGTGGACGAGCACCTTGTCGATGACCAGCTGGAAAAAGATCGGTGTCGCCAGTGCCACCAGCTGCATGAAAAAGCTGGCCAGCAGGACGTCGCGAAGGGCGCTGCGATACTTCACCAATGCAGGAATGAACCACGATACGTCGAACCGGCGCTGTCCGCCCGCCAGCATCTCGCGCGTGGTCATGAAGATCAGCTCGCCGCCATATTCCGCAGCCAGGGTATCGGCGTCCCAGATTTCGGGCTTGCCGTCGCCGTCCGGGCGCTGAATCAGCGCTTTTTCGGCGCCGTCCTGCTCGTCGATCTTCGCGAGAATGAAGAAGCGCCCGTCAGTGCCTCGCGCGATTGCTGGCAGGGGTTGCCGTGAGAGCTTTTCAACCGGGACCCGCTTCAGCCGCGCATTGATCTTCAGAGGTTTCGCGGCGCGCAATATGTCCTGCGGCGTAAACGGGTCATTGCCCCGCCCGCGTTCGTGAATCAGCTGATTTGGATCGACTGCCACGCGCAGAAATTGCGCCAGCATCAAGAAGCTTTGCAAAGCGGTATCACCGCCCTGCGCAGCCGTAGACTCATACTGCATTTTTGCCCCTTTTAGGGATCGTGCAGTCGCAGCAAAAACTTGATTTGTCCAGATAGTTTCATCTGGAAACGAACAGATTTAATCTGCTTGCAACAATCTTATCAATTGCGTCTCCATGAGGCTCTAGTTTGGCCGAAGCGCTTTCGATTCACATGATCGATAGCCGCTATCGGTACCTCACATGAATGTCAGACAGGCCGGGCCCGACGGGGCAAGGCGTACCGGGTGTCACCCATCCAGCAACCACGTGTCGTCCCCCACGTTTCCCTGGGTCCGGACATCGTTATTCATACCTTAGTGCGCGGGCCGGTTCGGCGCGCGCGACGCGCCAGCTTTGGCCGAATATGGTCACGGCGGCAATGATAAGGGCGAGGAACGAAGCGCCGATGAAGAAGAATGGCGACAGCGCAACACGGTCATCAAAGCCGTTCAGCCAGTTCGACATAGCCAGATAAGCAAGCGGCCAGGCGATGAGATTGGCAATCAGGACGGGCCGGAGGAATTGGCCGATCAGGAGCCGCAGGATCTCCTTCGTTGACGCGCCCAGCGTCTTGCGGATGCCGATCTCCTTCACCCGCCGCGCCGTGTCGAAACTGGCGAGGCCGTAAAGGCCGATACAGCCGATAAGGACAGCCAGCACCGCGCCGATCGTGAACAGACGCGAGCGCTGTGCGTCGGCCTTGTAAAGACTGTTGTAAAGTGTCTGACTGGCCGTGTTTCCGCTGAACGGGACGGCAGGAGCTATTCTTTTCCATGTCGCCTCGACGTCCGCAAGCACGTCGCGGGCGGGACGCCCCTCGAATCTGAGGGCGGCGAGTGCACCGTCGATATTGTCGGATTCGTAAAAATACATCATCGGGCGCAAGGCTTCCCGAGGGCTTCGAAAGCGCATGTCGTCGACGACGCCGATGACGCGGTTTTCCGCTTCAGCGCCGAAGCTCTGGACGATTTCCCCGATCGCGGCTTCAGGTGACGCAAAGCCGAGGTCCCGCGCACCGGCACGACTGAGAATGATGTTATAGGTATTCGCCTTCATATCCTCGAAATTGATATCGGCCGTATCGTCCAGCGCGATATCCGCGCGAAAGTCCCGTCCCGCGATCAGGCGGGCACCATATGTGTCAAAATAGCCGGGACCTGTCCGCACCCATGTGAGCGAGGGCGTCGGCATATTCTCACCGGGCCGTTGGATCGTGGTGGAACTCGTACTATAGGCGACGCCGGGGGTGTCGTTGCTGACAGCGACGCTCGTCACACCATCGATGGCACGGAACGCGGCAAGCATTTCCCGCCCCTGGCTGTCGTCCATGGGCACGTTCTGGAAACTATGGACGGTGATCAGGCCGTCGCGCTGGAAACCGAGATCGGCCTGTTCCAGATGACGAGTCTGCGCAAGCAGGATGAGGGTGCCGATCATGAACGCAACGGCAATCGAAAACTGCATGACGACAAGTGCGCGCCGAAGCTTTTGTCCCGCGCGGCCCCCGCCCGGCGCGCGCGCCGACGCAAGAACGGCGGCGGGCTGGAAACCGGACAGGATGAAGGCGGGATAAAGCCCTGCCAGAAGACCGACGATGAGGACCATCATGATCAGCGGCGGCAGGATCGAACCGGCGCCCCAATATGTCAGGCCAAGGTCGGTACCGCCCAGACTGTTTACGAAGGGGAGCGAAAGCTCCGTCAGGGCCAGCCCGATGAGTGACGCGAAGGCTACGGTCGCGATCGCCTCTGTCATGAATTGGATGACAAGTGATGTCTGCGTGCCGCCCAAAACTTTCCGGATCGCCACCTCTCGCGCCCTGAGACCGGCACGCGCTGTCGCGAGGTTGATGTAGTTCACGATCGCTATAAGCAGGGTCAAGATGCCGACTACGCCAAGCGTGACGACGACGGTCCTGTCGCTTTCTCGCATCAGATGGACATCGTGCAGGGGACGGGTTTGCATCGTCATGATGTCGGAATATTGCTGGCCGGGAGCCACATCGACTGCGTTGGTATGCCGGTCGATGAACGCAGGCATGTCCGCCGTCATAGCCGCCGCAGCGTTCGCGTCCGGAAGCTGAACGAATGTATAGAGCTGCTGACTGCCCCAATTGTCGAAATTCTCATCTGCGTAGCGCTCGCGCACATATTGGCCAAAAATCTCTTGATCGAAACTGCGGTTCGCGGCTGGCTGTTTCAGGATCGCGCCAACCTGAAAACTGCGTGTCTCGCCATAGACAGTCAGGGCGATGGTCTCGCCCACGGGCAGCGGGTCACGGAAATATTTTCGCGCCATATCTTCTGTGATCGCAATGCTGTCGGGGTCGCTTAGCGCTGCCGCATCTCCCGCAATCACGGGATAGGGAAACAGATCGAAAAAGTTGCTGTCGACAAGGGCCATCTGTTCCGATGTCGCGCTCGCTCCCTTCTGGACGGCGATACCGGTCTCCTTCAGACGCGTACCCTGCAGGCCGGGATAATCCGCTCTCAGAAAATCAATGAGCGCAGCCATTGTATCTACGCCCTCAAGCTCTGGAATGCCGGGCAGATCGTAGGTGAGCGTCATGACATAGATATTTTCGGACCCCGGCAACTGCCGGTCATAACCACGCTCGTTCTGAACGAAGAGATAGAGCACCAGGAACACCGCGATGCCGAGAGCGAGGCCGCCGATGGACAGGACGGCGTGCAGCTTGTGCCGGGTCAGCGAGCGGTAGAGCGTCAGAAGAGCGGTGGAGGTCATGTATCTGTTCCCGTTCAGGCGGCGCGGCGGGCGGAGGTGAGGATGCGGCCATCGACCATAGAGACGGTGCGCTTGGCGATATCGGCATGGGCGGGTGAGTGCGTAACCATGACGATGGTCGCGCCGTCCGCGTTGAGTTCGGACAATATGTCCATTACCTGCGCGCCGTTTTCCGTATCGAGGTTCCCGGTTGGCTCGTCGGCCAGGATCAGCTTCGGTTCTCCCACAATCGCCCGCGCGATGGCGGCGCGCTGCTGCTGGCCGCCGCTTAACTGGTGCGGGTGATGGTCCTTCCTATGCGCGACGCCGACCCGGTCCATGGCGGCCTCGACGCGCTCGCGTTTTTCTTTTGCTGACATGTCGCGATAGGCGAGGCCGAGCGCGACATTCTCGCCGATGGTCAGGTCGTCAATCAGATTGAAGCTTTGGAAGACGAAACCCAGGCGGTCGCGGCGCAGCTTTGCCAGTTGCTGCTCGGCACTGGCGCTGATGTCCCTACCCTCGAAGATGTACCGACCGGAACTGGGACGATCTATCGTGCCAAGAACGTTCAGAAGCGTGGACTTGCCGCAACCGGACGGCCCCATGATGGCAACAAATTCGCCTGCGTCGATGTTGAGGTCAATACTCGTGAGTGCGGTCGTTTCGACCTCGTCGGAACGGTACAGGCGGCAGACATTTTCGAGCTGGATCATCGGTTTTCCTAATTAAGAATGAGCGTGTCGTAGTCGGCGTAACTGCCGGTGGCGGAGGTCACGATGCGATCTCCGGCGGAAAGCCCGGAGGTGATTTCGACCTGGTCGGGATTGCGCCGGCCGCTGGTGATTGCGCGGCGATGTGCGCGGCCCTCGCCGTCCATGACGAAGGCGCTGGTGCCATTGCCGTCCAGCCAGCCACCTGACGGGGCCACCAACGCAGGCCGGTCGGCGCCCAGTACGAGCCGCACGTCGATCGTCTGGCCGCGATTGAGTTGCGCAGAGGGCTCTTCAGTAAAGCCCAGCTCTATACGAAACTGACCGTCCGTAACTTGCGGCAGGACCTTGATGACGGTCATCGGGAGGACCTTGCCGCCAATGGTCGCGCGTGCAGCAAGGCCGGTTTCGACGCGGCCCAGATAAAATTGATCGACATCGGCGATGAGTTTCCACCTGCCCTCGCTATCGATCTGCCCGACTGGATCGCCGGGAGTGAGCGTCTGACCAGCTTGTAGGGTGAAAGCGGTCAGGCGGCCCGATACCGGTCCACGGATGGTGAGCGCATCGAGGCTGCGGCGAACCATGGCGAGGCTGCGGTTCAGCTGCGCCTCGGTTCTCCCTATACGGGCAGACTGGCTGGCGAGGACCCCCTGTTCGCTGGCGCGCGATTGTTCGAGGGCGTGCAGCCGCGCACGGCGAAAGGCAACCTCCGCAGCGACCGGGTCAAGGGCGGCCTGGTTGACGATCTGGCGTTCGAACAGGAACGCCTTGGCCTGATAATCTTCCTCCGCCTTCATGAGGGCGTTTCGCGCTTCGGCAAGATCCTTGTCGCCCTCGAACCGGCCGCGCTGTACGGCGAGGCGCTGGCCGCTGACATTGCCAAGCTGCCCGGCAATGTCGGCGGAGCGCGAGGCGACATCGAGCTCCAGCGCGGGGTTGGTGAGGCGCACAAGCGCATCGCCCTTGGTCACCAATTGCCCGTCACTGGCGATGAGCGCCTCGACCTGGCCGCCCGCGACAGAGGCGACGAACGTCGTCGAAAACGGCGCAACCTTCGCGCGGAGCGGTACATAATCCTGAAAGGGTGCGCGCACGACTTCACCCGTGCGGATCATAGCGGCATCGACGGTCAGTGACCCTGATGCGGGGATGAGGCGATAGCCGAACAGAATTGCCAGAATGGCGACCAGGCCGATGCCAAGCCGCACCGCCCATGTCCGCGATTTTGGCTTTGGCGCTTCTATCCGGCGGTCCATATTTGCGCCGCTTACGTCTGGGGTGCTCACTGCTGTCATGAGGACAGTATATGTCAGCTTGCAGAATCAACCTTAATTTCTGAATTGATTAAATAAAATTACACGTCTTGGCGCGCGGCTGTTCGCCCCTGTAAGGAGGTGTCCGATTTCGAACACGGGTAAAAACATGTCAACCGAATCAGATGAGCCCGAATCATCATCCGTCCTCTTTATCGATGATGATCCTGACATCGTGAAGGCGGCACGGTTGCTGCTGATGCGGGAGGGCATCGCGGTGACGGGCGCGGCATCCCCGGATGCGGCATGGCCCCTGCTCGCGGGGCGAAGCTTTGATGTCATCCTTCTCGACCTCAATTTCGCACGCGGGCAGACGTCGGGCGCGGAAGGGTTCGCGATGCTGGACCGGCTGCTTGCCGCCGACCGGAATGCCATCATTGTCGTTGTCACCGGTCATAGCGGCATCAATATCGCCGTGCAGGCGATGCGGGCCGGCGCAAGCGATTTTGTCATCAAGCCTTGGAACAATGAGCGTCTGGTCGCGACGGTTCAGCGCGCTACCGACCTGCGCCGGGCCAAGACCAAGGCCGCGCCCGACATCGCCGCAAATACCGAGGACCGCCTACTCCTGGGCGAGGATGCGTCCATCGTGCGCGCGCGTGATACCATTGCCCGGGTCGCCCCGACGGGCGCCGCCGTCCTTATTCAGGGACCGGCGGGTAGCGGTAAGAGCCTTGCCGCACGCGCGCTGCATCATGCGTCTGCGTTGGCCGATCAACCGCTCGTTACGCTCGCAGCGGGTACACCCCTGTCCGATGCCGATATTATCGATGCCGCGGCGCGTGCCAGAGGCGCGACCCTGCTGATCGAGGATGTGGGAGAGCTGGGCGCCGCGTTGCAGCCCACTCTTGCACGTGCCCTTTCCGACGTGCGCGTCATCGCCACAAGCTGCGAGGCCCGTGCCGAGCTGAAAGCCAGGCTGGACAAGGATCTGCTATACCGGCTCAACACTATCGAGATCACCCTGCCGCCGCTCGGTCAGCGCGGGGGCGATGCACTGCTACTGGCCCGGCACTTTCTTGCCCTGTTCGCCGGGCGCTATGGAAAGCCCGCAAAGGCGTTGACGTATGAGGCGGAAGAGGCAATCGCCGCGGACAGCTGGCCCGACGATGTGCGCGGCCTGCGGCAGGCCATGGAGAGGGCGGTACTGCTCGGCACGGGCGAGGAGCACGGCGTCGATGATTTCGGGTTTGCCATAGATGATGACGACCATCGCCCGCGCGCCATCGCGGCGGATCTCAACCTGACGCGCAGCGAGAAGGTGCTGGTGGAGGCCGCCCTGAAGCGGCATAATTTCAACGTGTCCCGCGCCGCCAAGGATCTCGGCCTGACCCGCGCCGCGCTCTATCGCAGAATGGCAAAATATGAACTTTAGGCTGAGGACCGCGCTATACGCCACGCTGCTGATCTTCACGGGAGCGGCGGCCATGCTTGCCTGGCGCGAGGGCTTCTATGCCAACACTGCGCTTGCGCTTCTCGTGGCAGTCTGGATCTCCGCGATCCTGTCGGCGATGGCAACGCGGCAGACGGCCCCCGTTACGGTTGTCATGCAAACTCCGGACGAAGCGGCGCTGCGCGAGCAGAAGCGGCTGATTGCCTATCTGAACCTATCCCCCGCGCCGCTTGTCACGCTTGACCGGGAAATGCGGCTATGGGCCGTCAACCGCGCCGCGCGGCGGCTATTTGCGGCCGACGACCTCATTCCGTCACCGCCCGATGGACTGGTGGCGGCCATTTCCGCCACCGCCCCGGGCCAAACCACCAGCGTCAGAATGGACGGAGGGCATGCCGCAGCGCTGGCGATTGCCGATCTCGATTCCGGCGGGACAGGCGGGCGGATCGCCGCGCTTATCGATATTGATGCCGAACTGAAGGTCGCGGAGGCCAATGCGCTGCGCGACCTGCTGCAGGTGCTGAGCCATGAGATCATGAACGCGCTGACGCCCATTGCGTCGCTCGGGCGAACAGCGGCGGCGCTGATGATGGATGTGAAGCCCGATATAGCCGCTGCGCGCGATGCCGTGGAAACGATTGCGCGGCGCGCCGATGGCTTGCAGAAATTCAGCCGCGCATATCGCGATCTGGCACGCCTGCCTCCGCCTGATATTTCTCCCATCGAGTTACGGATATTCGTGTCGGATCTGCAGCGAATGTTTGACACACGGTGGACGAACGGCCCGAACCTCACCGTCAAATATGATCGCGCCCCGCAATTGGTATTGGCAGACCCGGATCAGTTGAACGCGGCGGTCTGGGCGCTGTTGCAGAATGCCGTCGAAGCTGGCGGTAGCGGGGTCCATGTCACTTTGGAGATTCAGCGCCTTGCAAATGCCCTGACCCTCAGCGTTATCGACGATGGACCCGGACTGTCCGACGCGCATCGTGACAGGGTTTTTCAGCCTTTCTACACGACGAGACCGGAAGGTAGCGGCATCGGCCTGACGCTTGCGCGGCAAATTGCCCGCGCGCATGGTGGCGATCTGCAGCTCGTTCACACGCAGCCCGCACATGGGGCCCGGTTCGAACTCACATTTCCCGCTGTTCGATAGACGCCTTTCCGTGATCGCGGGAGGGCCGCCGCGATGGCCGCGCTTCGGGCCTTGCGGCAACCTCATCTTCGTCTTCGTTTAGAATCCGCAATGCGGCACCGTCGAGATCCTCGAACTGGTCGTGCTTCATCGCCCAGAAGAACGCGGCCAGCCCCGCCAGGCCAAGTCCCAACGCGATGGGAATCAGAACCGCAAGGCCCGTCATGAACGCGCCAGACGCAGCGAATTGCCCACCACGATCACGGACGACAGCGACATGGCCACCGCTGCAACAAGCGGTGTGACGAGGCCGGCAACGGCGAGGGGGACGGCCAGAATATTATACATGATCGCAAGCGCGAAATTCTGCCTGACGATCCGCATCGTGCGTTTCGCGGTGTCGAGCGCGGTGACAACCGGCCGCAGGCTATTACCCAGGAATACGAAATCGGCGGCCTGCTGCCCGGCATCGCTGGCCGTGCCGGGCGCCATGGAAACATCCGCAGCGGAAAGCGCGGGCCCGTCATTGAGCCCGTCTCCGACCATGAAGACCCGGTGCCCATCTGCCTGCGCCGCTCTTATCGTCGCAAGCTTCTGTGGCGGCAGCAGGTCGGACCGTGCGGGAATATCAAGATCCCGCGCAACTTTGGCAACGGGGCCCTCGCGGTCGCCGGACAGGATGGCGATATCGGGAATACGGATTTTAAGCGCGTCGATGGCCGACCTCGCTTCAGGGCGCAAATCGTCGGCGAATGTCAGGAGATGCAGCGGATCTCCGTCACGTTCAAACAAAGTGGCCAATGGTGCATCGCGCTTCGACGGTTTGCGCAGCGCCACCGGCTGTCCGCGATAGGCGGCGAATACCCCCTCGCCGGGACGCTCAGTAAGATTTTCAAGCGCGGCGGGCGTGACGTTCATGCCGTTCAGCGCCCGGGTCAGGGAACGTGACAGCGGCTGTCGGCTCGACTGGGCGAGCGCAAGGATCACGCTGGCATCTTCATCCGATAAGACACCAAGATCCTGCGGCACGGGCGACCCCATCGTCAGCGTTCCCGTCTTGTCGAAAAAGACCTGGTCCACCTCGGCCAGCCGTTCAAGCGCACTGCCATCCTTGACGAGGATCCCCGCCTTCATCAGCCGCCCGGCCGCAACCACCTGCGCGGCCGGAACGGCAAGTCCAAGTGCGCAGGGGCAGGTGATGATGAGCACGGCAACGGCAATCAGCAGCGCCTCATGCCATCCCGCACCTGCCATCATCCAGCCGGTGAAGGCAGCGGCAGCGACAAGGTGCACCACTGGCGCGTAGAGCCGCGCGGCGCGGTCGGCGATGCGGACATAGCGCGACTTTCCCTGAGCCGCCGCCTCCATGAGGCGCGCCATTTCCGCGATCGCCGTGTCTTCGCCCGCGCGCGTGACGCGGACGGTCAGCGCCGCTGTCAGATTCAGCGATCCTGCCGCGACGTCGCTGCCGACGCGTGCTTCGGCAGCCTCGCTTTCGCCGGTGAGCAGGCTGGCGTCGACATGACTGGTTCCCGACTCGACGGTGCCGTCGGCGGCGAACCGGTCGCCTGCCGCGACCAGCATGCGCATGCCGGGCGCCAGATGTTCAGCTTCACGCCAGATTGTGCCGCCATCCCCTTGAACGACATGCGCACCCGGCGCCCGCTGCTTCAGCAGAGCTTCGATCCCGGTCATGGCGCGCGCGCGCACCTGCTTGTCGAGGACACGCCCGATCAACAGGAAGAACAAGAGCATGACAGCGCCGTCGAACCAGGCATGCGGTCCGTGGGTCACCGTTTCATGCAGGCTCATGGCGGTCACCAGCACAAGACCGACAGCGATCGGCACATCCATATTGGTGCGCCTCGCCCGCAGCGCACGCCAGGCGGAGAGGAAGAACGGTCTGCCGGCATATGCGATCGCAGGCACGGCAATCAGCGCTGACAGCCAGTGGAACAGCTGACGTGTGGCCGGGTCCGCCCCTGCCCAAATGCTGACAGAAAACAGCATGACGTTCATCGCGGCGAAACCGGCGACGGCAAGCGCGCGCGTGAGCATCTTCGCTTCGGGGTCGCGTTCGTCGATGTTCGAAACGGCCTGCTGCGCTTCAAATCCCATCCGTTCGAAACATGTTTCGATGTCACGGGGGGTAAGTTCCGGGAGGTGCGACACCGAAACCTTTTTCCCTGAAAAGTTCACGCGAACCGCCGCGATGCCCTGTATCGCGGTCATTCCGGTTTCGATTTTCGCGATGCAGCCGGCACAGCGTATGCCGGGAACCGTGAATACCGACTCTATGGTACTACCTGCCGGGCGCAGCCGCACATTGGCTGGCGCGTTCATTCGATTGTCCTGATCGCGCGATATTCCTGTCCCGGACGTTCCGCCCGAAGACGCACTTTCCAGCGCCCTTCGGGAAGCGGGGCGGTGAATATGCCCGGGGACAGTTTCGTAAACGACAGGACCCGGTCTTCGCTCTGGCCAAGGGGGTGCTCCGCCGTTCCCGATAGTTCGACGTCTTTCAGCGGGCCGGTCCCGTCTACAAGCGTCACCACGAAAGCGCCCGTTTCGGCACGTTCACCTGTCAGGGTCCAGCCGAGGGCCTGGGCGGACCGCCCTTCCTCCAGCCACTGATTATAGTTCTGGCTCGCCACGTAGCTATTGTCCACGACGGTGCCGCCAAAAGTACCAATGGCAAACCGCGCCATGATCAGATTCACGACGATCACCGTACCGAAAAACAGTACCAGAATGATGAACATGTGGCGTCCGGTGAACTTGCGCGTCACGAGCCGTCTCCCGGACCTGCGAAATGAACCTTGACGCTGTCGGCACCGCCTTCTTCATCGAGGGCGCGGACACTGAAAGCGAAGTCGCGGCGACCCAGCGCTGAATCCGGGCCGACGACGAAGACCTTCACCGGCTTCACGCTGTCGGCGGGCAGATCCACCGTGAGGGTGCGCCCTGCGATGTCACGGCTGCCTCCGCGCCGCCACATCACCGCATCGTCGAGCCCGACCAGGCCGATTTCCATTTGCCGGGGCCGCGCCTGCATATTGCTGACCTTCAGTGTAAAATCATTGCGAACCGTACCATCGGACATTTGCACATAAGGCGGATTCCGGTCGTGCGCGGCGGCGATATCGATGCGCGAACGGGTACCGAGCGTAAATAGCATGGCCAGGCCAATACCGGCCCAGATACCGAAATAGAGAAGCGTGCGCGGCCGCAGAAGCGTCTTTAGCGGCGACAAAGCAGGCTTGCCCTCACGCTCCCTCTCCTGCCCCTCCAGCGTCGCATAGTCGATCAGGCCGCGCGGGCGACCGATCTGATCCATTACCTTGTCGCACGCATCGATGCACAGCGCGCATGTGATGCAGCCGATCTGCGGTCCCTCCCGAATGTCGATGCCGGTCGGACAGACGGACACGCACTTCATACAATCGATGCAGTCGCCAAAGGGCTCGTCGGGGCCACGCGCTTTCTTCAGGCCCTTGGCACGCGGCTCTCCTCGCCATTCCTTATAGGTCACGATCAGGGAATTTTCGTCCAGCATCGCCGACTGGATGCGCGGCCATGGGCACATGTAGATGCACACCTGCTCGCGCAGAAACCCGCCGAAAATAAAGGTCGTCGCCGTCAGAACGCCCACCGTTGCGTAGGCGACGAAGGCGGCATTCCCGGTCAGAAAGTCCTGAGCCAAAGTGGGTGCATCGGCAAAGTAGAATATCCATGCACCGCCGGTCGCAAACGCGATCACAAGCCAGATGGACCATTTGAACAGGCGCCGCGCGATCTTCCCCGGCCCCCAGGGCGCGCGTTGCAGCCGGATTTGCGCATTCCGATCGCCATCGACGAAGCGTTCGACATGCTGAAAAAGATCGGTCCACACGGTCTGCGGACACGCATAACCGCACCAGGCCCGTCCAACCGCGGACGTGACCAGAAACAGGCCGATGCCCGCCATCACGAGCAGGCCGACGATATAGTAGAATTCCTGCGGCCAGATCTCGATACCGAACATATAGAAACGGCGATTGGCGAGATCGACGAGCACCGCCTGATCGGGAGCATAGGGTCCCCGGTCCCAGCGAATCCAGGGCGTGACGTAGTAAATGGCCAACGTCACGGCCATGATGGCCCATTTCAGACGGCGAAACGTGCCGTCAACTGCCTGCGGAAAGACGCTTTTGCGCTTCTCGTAAAGCTGCAGCGGCGGTTCATCGAGGGTGTCAGGGGCGTTCATCGACCTCCACCTCGGGATCGGCGGCGACCTCGACATAATTTTCGCCGCCACCGAGTGAGTGGACATAGGCCGCCAGCATCTTGATCGTCACCGGATCGAGGCGCTCGCCGAAGCGCGGCATGACACCAGAGCGGCTATTATGAACCGTATTGCGAATGGACTCGGCATCGCCGCCATATAGCCAGATGGCGTCAGTCAGATTTGGCGCGCCCTGCTCGCGGTCCCCCTGTCCATCCGCCCCGTGACAGGCGACACATTGCTGCGCGAACAGCGCCGCGCCGCGGGCAGCCGACTCGCTCTTCTCTTCCTGTCCGCTGATGACCCGTACATAATTCGATACGTCCGTGACTTCCTCGGGAGAGAAAATACCATCCCGGCCAAATGCCGGCATTTGGGAATATCTTGTGTCGTCATGATCGGGATTGCGAATGCCATGGACAATCGTGAACTCGATCGCCTTGATGTCACCGCCCCAAAGCCATTCGTCGTCATTCAGGTTCGGATAGCCCGTGAAACCCGCGGCGCCGGACCCGTGGCACTGAACACAATATTGCTTGAAGGCGGATTCGCCGCCCGCAATGGCGAACTGCAGAAGTTCGCTATCGTCCGGCAACCGCTCGATCGGCGTTGACGCGAGCGCGCGCAGAACCGGCGCGCGCCGTTCCGTTGCGGCGGCAATTTCGTCGCGAAACTCCTGCTCGCTGGACCAGCCGAGCACACCTTTCGTATAGCCGGTAATGCCCGGCCATGCCGGATAAAGCACCGTATAGCCAATCCCCCAGATGATGGTCGCATAGAGCGTCCACAACCACCAGCGCGGCATCGGCGTATCGAGTTCCTCGATGCCATCCCATTCATGGCCGACGGTTTCCGTGCCCGTCGGCTCGTCGATACGCTTTTTGTCAGCCATCATTCTCGTCCTTGATGGTATCGTCCGCGAAAATCATGTTCGCAGCCTGCTCATTGCGTTTCTTCGCGTTCGGCCGGAACGCCCAGCCGCACAGGACAATATAAAGGATCACCATGACGACGAGCCCGTAACTGTCTGCGAAATGTCGCATTTCGTCATAGGTCATTCGGAACGCTCCATCGGCTCGGCGGTCTCGAAATCGACCAGCGTGCCCAGCATCTGTAAATAGGCGACGAGCGCGTCCATTTCGGTCAGACGCTGCGGGTCACCGTCGAAATCCCGTACCTGAACTTTCGGATAGCGCACCGCGAGGTCGGGGCCGTAGCCATCCGCATTGCCCTGAAGCCGCATGTCTTCCTCGGCCAACTCGATCTGTTCGTCCGTATAGGGGACGCCGACCCGGCGCAGGGCGATCAGATGCTCGCCAATGTCATCCGTGCGGACATCGCGGTCCGCCAGGAACGCGTAAGGCGGCATGATCGATTCCGGGACGACCGACCGGGGATCTTTCATATGCTGAACATGCCATTCGTCCGAATAGCGCTCGCCGACACGCGCAAGGTCCGGGCCCGTCCGCTTCGACCCCCACTGAAACGGATGATCATACATGCTTTCCGCAGCGAGGCTGAAATGGCCATAGCGTTCCACCTCGTCGCGGAACGGGCGGATCATCTGGCTGTGGCAGTTGTAGCAGCCCTCGCGGATGTACACGTTGCGGCCGGCAAGCTCCAATGGCGTGTAAGGGCGAACGCCTTCCACCTTCTCCACGGTGGAATCGATCCAGAACAAGGGCGCGATTTCAACGACGCCGCCGATGACGACAGCGATCAGGCTGCAGATTGCGAGCAGCGTGATATTCCGCTCAAGTTTCTTGTGTTGCCGTGTGAGTAGAGACATGTCGGGATTCCTATTCGGCCGGCTGCGTGACGATCGGGCGATCCGCCGCTGGATCGTAGACGGCGTCGCTCATCGGCTTTTCGGCGCGTTGCCGGCCTGCAATCGTCATGCAGACGTTGTACACCATGATGATTGCCCCGGCGAGGTAGAGAGCGCCGCCGACGGCGCGGATCAGGTACATCGGGAACATCGCGCTGACGACTTCCGAAAAGGCGTAGACGAGATAGCCGTCCTCGCCATATTCACGCCACATCAGACCCTGCATGATCCCCGCAACCCATAGGGCCGCGGCGTAAAGGACGATGCCAATCGTCGCGAGCCAGAAGTGCCAGTTCACCATACGCAGGGAATACAGCCGGGGTTGCCGCCACAAACGCGGGACCAGAAAATAGATCGCGGCGAAACTGATCATGCCGTTCCAGCCGAGCGCGCCGGAATGCACATGACCGACCGTCCATTCGGTATAATGGGACAGGCTGTTGACAGCCTTGATCGACAGCATCGGCCCTTCGAAGGTCGCCATGCCGTAGAACGCCAGCGCCATGACCATCATACGGATAATGGGGTCGGTGCGGATCTTGTCCCACGCGCCGTTCAGCGTCATCAGCCCGTTGATCATACCGCCCCAGCTTGGCATCCACAGCACGACCGAGAACACCATACCCAGCGTCTGCGCCCAGTCTGGCAGCGCCGTGTAGTGCAGGTGATGCGGCCCGGCCCAGATGTAGAGAAAGATCAGCGACCAGAAGTGGATGATCGACAGGCGGTAGGAGTAAACCGGACGGTTCGCCTGCTTGGGCACGAAATAGTACATCATCGCCAGAAACGGGACGGTCAGGAAGAAGGCGACGGCGTTGTGGCCGTACCACCACTGCGTGAGCGCATCCTGCACCCCGCCAAATGCGCTATAGCTTTTCGAGCCGAAAATGCTGACCGGTATCGCCAGATTGTTGACGATGTGCAGCATTGCGATCGTGATGATGAAGCTCAGATAGAACCAGTTCGCGACATAGATGTGCGGCTCCCTACGCCGCGCCAATGTACCAACGAAAACAACAAAATAGGCGACCCACACAATCGTCAGCCAGATGTCGACATACCATTCCGGCTCGGCATATTCGCGTGATGCGGTGATGCCCATGACATAGCCGGTCGCCGCCAGGACAATGAAAAACTGATACCCCCAGAAGACGAACCGCGCGAGCCCGGGAAAGGCGAGGCGCGCCCGGCATGTCCGCTGGACCACATAGAAGCTGCTGGCGATCAGGATATTGCCGCCAAAAGCGAAAATGACCGCTGATGTATGGAGGGGACGAAGACGGCCGAAAGTCGTGAATTCCGATCCTAAATTCAGCACCGGATATGTAAGCTGAAGGGCTATGAAGAGACCGGCAAGAAGCCCGACGACGCTCCAGCCGACGGTCGCGATGACGCCCCAGCGCACGACATCATCATAATATTGGCTCTTATCGTCGGGCGTGCGCAGGATACCGCGCGCGAGCGCGGAATAATCAATGCGGGTCAGCGTCGCCCATACCATGATGAGCGCCGCCGCGCCGGCGATAGCCATATGGACGGCGTATCCGCGATCTTCGGCCACGACAACCAGCACCATGGTCACGAGGAAGAGCGCAAACCAGCCGCTTGCGCGCATCACTACACTGTCCATTTTTCCCATCTCCGGAACTGAATGCGCGCGAAGTCGTGCGCCCCTGCGGACCGGAATGGCGAATGGAGGCCGGCGAAACATTGACCTCAATCAATTTTGACCGACGAGTTGTAAAGCCTAGCTTTCCGCGGCCTTGGCAAGCCCCTCCCGGTTCAGGATCTGGATCGTCCGGCGTCCGCTCAAACCGATGAGTCCCTGCCGTTTCAGTGACGTCATCTGGCGGCTGACCGTCTCGATCGTCAGGCCAAGAATATCGGCGACCTGCTGCCTGCCAAAGGGCAGCTCAAACCGGTCCAGCACGGTCGAGCCGTGACAGGTCTCCGCAGACAGGCGTTCGGAAATGTCGAGCACGAAACTCGATACTTTTTCGCTGGCCGTTTTTCGGCCCAGACGCGTCATCCATTCGCGCGCACGTTCCAGTTCGGCAAGCGTCCGCTCGAGCAGCTTGTGTTCAAGTTCAGGATGCTCGCGCGCGAAATTGTCGAAATCCTCGCGTCTGAAAACGCAGACCTCCGTGTCCGTTAACGCCGTGACAGTGCTCATCGTCTTGTCGTGAAAGGGTCGGCCGACGAAATCCGCTGGAAAGGCAAGGCCGACAATCTGTTCCTTGCCGTCGCCCAGCGATTTGGTGAGTTTGAGAACGCCTGCCGTCACACTTGCGACGACAAAAGCGTCATCCCCCTCCCAGACGAGTGTTTGACCGGCCGGAATGAACTGGTGTCGGCGGATTTGGCGCAGGCCAGACAATTCGGGGCCGCTAAGGGCGGCGCAAATGGCTTTGTTTCGAACCGGACAGGCTTCGCAGGCGACCGATAATGTTTCCATAATTCCTGGCACAGGACCTCTGATAATGATTCCGGGACTGTTTTGACAGAAATCATTCTTTTTGTCCCGGCGGTGAAACTGCGGGTCGGGAACTGGGATAAGCGCGTTCTCCGCTTCCTGCTGCCCCCTCGTCATGCGTCGCTGGCGGGAAGCAGCCGCCCACCTTGTCTTGTTTTCGCGTAAGATCATGTCTGTCGGCATGGCCGGACAATCGCGCAAGAGAGGTGGATGCGGCCATGGCATCGCGCGAACCTGTCAATCATGATCGCCTTCAGGGCCGATCACCGCGCGCGGCACGGCGGGCACGCTTCAGGGGGCGATGATCATTTATCCCGTATCCGTTGCTGTATCGTTCACATTCATTATGCTACCCTGTCCGGGAGATTTTTGTCCCCAAGGGGAAGGACCATCCGATGAAACATCGCATTCTCTACGCGTTTCTGCCGCTCGGCATCGCCGCCTTGATACCAACGCAAACGAGCGTGCAGGCTGCCGATGGTCCGGACACATATCGCCAGCTCGACCAGCTGATGGACGTATTTGAGCGCGTTCGCTCGGAATATGTCGAGGAAGTGACTGACGAACAGCTGTTGGAAGGCGCCATTAACGGCATGCTCGCCAGTCTCGATCCGCATTCCAGCTTCCTGGCCGCGCGCGATGTCGAGAACATGCGGACCCAGACGGACGGTGAATATGGCGGCCTTGGCCTTTCCGTGACGATGGAAGACGGCGTGGTGAAGGTGATCGCGCCAACCGACGACACGCCTGCATCAAAAGCCGGCATCAAGGCGGGCGATTACATCACTCATATCGACGATGAGCTCATCTACGGACTCAGCCTGAATGAAGCCGTCGAGCAGATGCGCGGCCCGCCAGGCACCCCCATTTCGCTGACCGTCATCCGTCCCGGTGAAACCAAGCCGCTCGAAATCAGCATTACCCGCGCTGTCATCGAATTGAAGCCTGTGCGCTGGGAAGTCACCGACAATGTCGGCGTGATCCGCATTTCGACCTTCAACAAGCAGACCGGTCCCGCCACGCGCGAGGCGATCGACGCGATTGAGAAGAAAGTCGGTAAACCGCTGCTTGGCTACGTCATTGACCTGCGCTCCAATCCCGGCGGCCTCCTCGATCAGGCCATCGAAGTCACGGATGCCTTCATGGACAATGGCGGAGAGATCGTGTCCCAGCGTGGCCGGGCCAAGGGCGATGTCCTGCGCTATTTCGCCCGCACCGAGGACCAGACGCACGGCAAACCGATCATCATCCTGGTCGATGAGGGCTCCGCCTCCGCCTCGGAAATTGTCGCAGGCGCGCTGCAGGACCATCGCCGCGCTCTGGTGATCGGCGCGCGCAGCTTCGGAAAGGGCTCGGTGCAGACGCTTATCCCGCTCAGCACGGACACGGCGCTGCGTCTGACGACAGCGCGTTACTACACGCCGTCCGGACGTTCGGTGCAGGAAGCCGGGATCGAACCCGACATCGTGGTTCCTCAACTGACTGACGCCAGTCGCCGGGACCGCCGTATCGTCCGGGAAAGCGATCTGCGGCAGGCGCTGCGAAATTCGAACGTTGAGGATCAGAGTATCGTCGAGGACGATGCGAAGGCCAATCCGCGTTTCGAAATCACGACGGAAGAACTCGAGGAAAAGGGCATTGAGGATTACCAGCTGCATTATGCGTTGGACATCCTTGGGCGCCTTACCGGCAAAGCCGAAGTGCAGACCGCGAGTGCAGGAAACTAGGCGCCGATGGCGAGGCAGATGAGCTCTGGAAAGGTATTTATGACCGTCCTTGTCGGCGCCGTGATATTCGTCGGCCTTGCCACCCTGTTCGCGCAATTGCTGAGTCCGCTTGCCCCGGCGCAGGCAGCGCGCGGTGAGAATGATCAAGGGCGGAATTCCCCGCCGCTTCAGGCAGAGGTACGCCCCCCGATCGCCGAGCTTACGGATGAAGATATTGCCGAGCTTGAGGCGAATCGCGGCCGCGGCCGGGATGAAACGGCAGGTGAGGAAGAAGCGGGCAGTGATGCGCGTGCGGATGGCGGGCGGGAAGTCGCAGATGCGCCGCTTCCCGATGGCCCTAGGATTGCGGTTGTGATGACCGAGCTTGGACCGGATGCCAACCTCTCCAGAAGTGCGATCGAACAGCTGCCGCGTGGTGTGACACTCACTTTCAGTCCCTATGCCCGCGCGTCGATGGAACTTGCGCGCGAAGCGCATGCCGATGGGCATGAAGTCTTCGCATCGATCCCGATGGAGCCGCAGCGCTATCCGGCGATTAGCCCCGGACGGAACACATTGCTGCGGGCCGCGACCGCCGATGACAATCTTGAGCGTTTGAACTGGGCGCTTTCCCGTTTCAGTGAACTCGATGGCGTGACCGGTATGATGGGAAGCGCTTTCACACAGGATGCCAATGCCCTGCAGCCGGTCATGAAGGAACTGCATCTGCGCGGGCTTACGTATATCGACGCCCGCGCATCTACGCGCAGCGTTGCCGAACGCACGGCTCGGGAAAACGGCGTTTCCTCCCGGTCGAATGACCGCTTCCTCGACGAACCTGCGACCGTCGCAAACATTGAGAGCAATCTTTCGGCATTGATCTCCACCGCAAAGCGGCGGGGCTGGGCGATCGGTTATGCGCGTCCGACGGCGGAAACCATCAAGGCACTATCGGGGCTGGACGCGCTTGCTGCGGAATCCGGCGTTGTTCTTGTCGGCGCCGGCCGTTTGGCGCGCGGTCTGCCTGACGACGATTAGCTCGCGGCCACCCGATACCTCCTCCATGCAGGCGCTACCCGTCTTTCTACTGCTGCGGAACCGGGACGTGATGCTGTTCGGTGACGGCGAAGGTGCGGCGCCGAAGCGCCGCCTCCTTGAGGCGGCAGGTGCGAATATCGTCACGCGCCCGACGCCCGGCACGCGGATCGCCGTTCTCGCCATTGATG
The DNA here is from genome assembly GCF_019204005.1 of Pacificimonas pallii. Classification (GTDB taxonomy): domain Bacteria; phylum Pseudomonadota; class Alphaproteobacteria; order Sphingomonadales; family Sphingomonadaceae; genus Pacificimonas; species Pacificimonas pallii. The sequence continues at coordinate 644,489 of NZ_JAGSPA010000003.1, forward strand.
ATGCGGACGAAGCGGCGCACGAAGCCGCCAGACTGCGCGCTGCCGGTCTGCTGGTGAACGTCGTGGACAAGCCCGCACTTTGCGATTTCAGTTTCCCGGCCATTGTCGACCGCGCGCCGATTACCATCGCCATTGGATCGGGCGGTGCGTCGGCTACATTGTCGAAGACCCTGCGGGAGCGGCTGGAGGCCTTGCTACCGGCACGTCTCGGCGAGATCGCGCAGGCCGTGCGGACGCTCCGCCCGCGCGTGAACCAGACATTGGACACGCCCGGTGCGCGCCGCCTGTTCTGGGATGGGTTGATGGCGCCCGGCGCGGCGCTCGACCCGCTGGGTGCCGCCGAACAGCCAGAGGCGGCGATCTTGGATGCTCTTGCGGCGGGTCAGGGCGACCCGTCGTCCGTCTATGACCTGCGACCGCGATCCGCGGATCCCGATGATCTGACATTGAGGGATCTGAGGGAATTGTCACGCGCGGACGTCATCCTGTCCTGCCCGGGCGCCAGCAAGGCGATCGAGGATCGCGGGCGCCGCGACGCCGAGCGCGGCGTCTTTACCCCGGAAACCGGAATTCCGTCATCCTGTCGCGTGGTGATCCTGCGGGCTCATTGAGATATCAGGCATGCCGCTCGCGATCTTCGCCCAGGCGAAAAACGCGTCCTCATCCATTGGCCTGCCAATACTGAAACCCTGCATGACCTCGCAGCCCATCAGGGTCAGCAGTTCTTGCTGCACCTCGGCCTCGACCCCTTCCGCCACGCTTTCATAGCCAAGTCCCTGGGCCAGGCTGACGATTGCCTGCACGATGGTCCGTGAACTGCCCGATGCCGAGATGTCACGCACGAGGGACTGGTCGATCTTCACACGATCAATGGGGAGCGCCTTCAGGCGCGCAAGATTCGAATACCCCGTGCCGAAATCGTCGACGGCAATGCTGATACCCAGGCTGCGGACATAGGCCAGCTTCGGCGCGATGTCGGCGATATCCTCCATCACGAGCGCCTCGGTGATTTCAAGCTCCAGCTGTTTCGGATCAGCACCCGTCTTTTCCAGCGCATGTTCGACGCTGTCGACAAAGCCGGGTGCCAGAATCTGGCGCACCGAAACATTTACCGAAAGACGGAAATTCGGTCCAAGCCCCTGCAACTTTCCGATAATGCCCAACGACTCTTCCAAAACCCAGGTGCCGATCTCGACAATGGTACCGGTCTCTTCCGCCACGTTGATAAATTCGCCCGCGGGGAGCAGGCCGCGTACCGGGTGCTCCCAGCGCAGCAGCGCTTCGGCAGCGCGGATCTGACCAGTCTTGCAGTCCACCTGCGGCTGCAGGTGGATTATGAACTCGCCGGCGTCGACGGCACCGCGCAGCGCATTTTCCAGCTCCAGCCGCTCGCGGGCCTGATCGTGCATCGCGGCCTCGAACAGCTGCGCGCGATTCCGGCCCAGCGCCTTGGCACGGTACATGGCCGTATCCGCATTGCGCATCAGCGTGTCATAGTCATTGCCATCAGCCGGTGCATGACAAATGCCGATGCTGGCCCCGACCGTCAGTCGGTGCTCGCCAATCGTGAAAGGCCGTGTCAGGGCCTCCAGCACGCGGTCCGCAACCGCCTGTGAAATCTCGATGCCGCCCTTGCCTGGCAGGAAGATTGTGAATTCGTCGCCCGCCAGACGCGCGAAAATGGAGTTGCCCTTGCGCAACAGGCCCCGGACCCGCTGCGCAAAAGCCTGCAACAGCTCGTCGCCTATGGAATGGCCCAAACTGTCATTCACCGCCTTGAACTGGTCGAGATCGATGAACAGCAGCGCCCCGGCATCATCGTCTTCATAGGGAAGATGTTTACGGACCAATGCGGAAAAGTGCAGCCGGTTGGGAAGGCCGGTCACGGCATCGGTCAGCGCGGTGCTCTCCATCTCGGAATAGGAATTCCGCATGCGATCAACGGCGCGGTCAATGGATCTTGTCACCTCGGGAAGGACAATACGCGTGCCGACGCTGAAATCCGGCAACGCATGATCCCTGCCCGCTTTTTGCACAGTCGTTTCAATTTCTTCGATGGCACGGCTTATCGGGTCCAGCGCGCGGGCGACCAGTACCTGCGAACAGAGCAGGGCGACGGCGCCCAAAGAGAGGCAGGCCACGAAGAACAGCCACACGGGGATCACGTCGCCGAAAGAGCGGCTCATAAACGCCGTCAGGCCGACCAGCATCAGGAACAGAAACCCCTGAAGGGCCAGCATTCGAAATTTCAGCCTGCGTGCGAACATCAGATGCAGTGCCATCCTTTAGGAAACAGGGCATCCGGCAGTGGCGCCCCATAGACCGTTCCTGCCCTGATTAAGGTAAAGAAGTCGTGAGGCTGACGGAAAAAATTGATGCGGAAGGCGCGCGCGATCAGCTTTCGTAAAACGGCTCGACGACGCCCTTCAGCTTAATCGTCATCGGATTGCCGTTACGATCGCGCGCCTTGCCCGCGGCAACCTTTATCCAGCCTTCCGACACGCAATATTCCTCGACATTATGCCGCTCGACACCGTTGAAGCGAATGCCGATACCGCGCTCAAGATGTTCGGGCTCGTAATGGTCACTGCCCGGGCTGACCGAAAGGCGGTCGGGCGGCGTATCGGTGATTTCCTTTTTTTCGTCTTCGGACATGCGTTTTGCTCCTGATCAATGTGCCTCGCCCCAGGTCTTGCCGGTGCCGATATCCACCACAAGGGGGACATCAAGCTCCAGAACAGGGGCGCAGGCGGTTTCCATGACATTCCTGATGATACGGCCCGCCGCATCCGCGTCGGCTTCGGGTACCTCGAACACGAGTTCGTCATGCACCTGCAGCAGCATCTGCGCGCTTTCCACCCCCGCCTCGGCGAGCGCGGGTTCGATGCGCGTCATGGCGCGGCGGATGATGTCCGCGGCGGTGCCCTGAATGGGCGCGTTGATGGCGGCGCGCTCGGCAAAGCCGCGCTCATTCTGGCGGCTCGATTTAATGTAGGGCGTATGCGTACGGCGGCCGAAGAGCGTTTCCACATACCCCTTCTCGCGCGCTTTCAGCTTCGTCTCGTTCATATACGTCCTGATGCCGGGGAAGCGGTCGAAATAGCGGTCGATATAGTCCGCCGCCTCACTGCGATCGATGCCGAGATTGCGGGCGAGGCCAAAGGCGCTGATCCCGTAAATAATGCCGAAATTGATGGCCTTGGCCTGACGGCGCACCAGCGGGTCCATGCCCTCAATCGCCACGCCGAACATCTCGCTGGCGGTCAGCGCGTGAATGTCGATGCCATCCGCAAACGCCTGCTTCAGCTGCGGAATGTCAGCGATATGCGCGAGCAGGCGCAGCTCGATCTGTGAATAATCGGCCGCCAGCAGCAGATTGCCGGTTTCCGGTACGAAGGTTTCGCGGATCTTCGCGCCCTCTTCCGTGCGGATCGGGATGTTCTGCAGGTTCGGATCGCTTGAGGACAGGCGGCCCGTCGTCGTTGCCGCCATCTGAAAATTGGTGTGCACGCGGCCCGTATCGGGATTGATCGCCGCGACCAGCGCATCGGCATAGGTCGATTTCAGCTTTGACAATTGGCGCCAGTCCACAACCGTCTGCGCGATGCCGACGCCGTCCGCCGCGAGCTTCTCCAGGACATCGGCGTCCGTGGAATAGGCACCGGTCTTGGACGATTTCCTGCCGCCCTCCAGCCCCATTTCGCCGAACAGGATTTCACCAAGCTGCTTGGGCGAACCGATGTTGAATTCGCGCCCGGCCAGTTCATAGGCGGTCTTCTCGAATTCCGTCATGCGTTCGGCATAATCGGCACTGAGCCGGGAAAGCGCGGCGCGGTCGACGGAGATGCCGCGCCGTTCCATGCGGGCAAGCACGGGCACGAGCGGGCGTTCCAGCCGCTCGTAAACGCTCGTCAGCCGCTCACGCCACAGGCGCGGCTTCCACGCCCGGTGCAGGCGGAGCGCAATATCCGCGTCCTCGGCGGCGTATTCGGTCGCCTTTCGCAGCTCGACCCGATCGAATGTGACGGCCGATTTACCGGTACCCGCAACCTCCTTGAACTTGATGGTCGTATGATCGAATTCACGCTTCGCCGCGGGGTCGAGGCCGTGCGCGCCGCCGATATGACTGCCGCCTTCCAGCGCGTAGCCGATCAGCATGGTGTCCTCGATGGGAGCGAGGTTTATCCCCTCCCGGTTCAAAAGGACGAGCAGGTCATATTTCAGATTATGGCCGATCTTCAGGACCGACGGATCCTCCAGCAGAGGCTTCAGCCTGGCGAGCGCCGCCGCCTTGTCGAGCTGGTCCACCGATTCCCCCAACAGCCCCTCACCGGATATGTGCGCAAGCGGGATGTAGCAGGCTTTTCCGGGCGCGGTGGCCATCGAAACGCCAACCAGATCAGCCCGCATGGCGTTGATATCGTTGGTCTCGATATCGAAGCCGACAGTGCCGAGCGCCGCGGCCTCCGCAATCCACCGGTTGAGCGCATCCATCGTCGTCACGCATTCATAGGCTGACGTATCGAAGGGTTCCTGCACGGCCGGCGACGCGGCCGCTTCGGCCGGCTTTGGTATGCCGGACGATTTGACGCCAAGCTTGGCGAGCATGGTCTTGAAGCCATGATGTTCAAGGAAGGCCTGTAGCGGTTCGACAGCAGGTTCGGCGAGCGCAAGCGCATCGAGCGGCTCGGCCAGCTCCCAGTCACAGTAAAGCTCCACCAGCTTGCGGGAAATCCGGATCTCCTCAGTCGAATTCTGGATATTCTCACGCAGCTTGTTCTGCTTGATCTTACCGGCATTGGCGATGACACCTTCAGTGTCGCCATATTCCAGAATCAGCTTCGCGGCGGTTTTGGGCCCAACGCCTTTGACGCCTGGAATATTATCGACACTGTCGCCCATCAGCGCGAGCAGCTCGCCGATCTTTTCCGGCGGGACGCCGAATTTCTCCTCAACCTCCGCGGGGCCGATGCGCAGGCTTTTCATCGTGTCGAGCATATCGACATTGGTGCCATCGATCAGCTGCATCAAATCCTTGTCGGACGAGACGATGGTGGTTTTCCACCCGGCCTTTGTCGCGGCGCGCGCGTAGCAGGCGATGATGTCGTCGGCCTCAATGCCCTCCTGCTCGATACAGGGGACCGAGAAGGCCCGGACGGCATCGCGGATGATCGGAAATTGCGGTTTCAGATCCTCCGGCGGATCGGGGCGCTGCGCCTTGTAGTCCGCATACATGTCATTGCGGAACGAATGCGACGAATGATCGAGGATCACCGCCATGTGCGTCGGTCCGTCGGCATCGTTCAGCTCGTCAATCAGCTTCCAGATCATCGACGTGAAGCCATAGACCGCCCCGGCCGGTTCGCCGTGCCTGTTGGTGAGCGGCGGCAGACGGTGATAGGCCCGGAAGATGTAGCCGGAGCCATCGACGAGATAGAGGTGATTCTGCTTTTTTGCGGACATGCCGATGTCCTAGCGGGGCACGGCCCGCGACCCAAGGGAAGAGTGACAACCTGCCAAGGCCATGCACCGCATCGGATGGTCCCGAGCCCCGTATCGGGACCCATCCGGGTTTGCAGGAACATGAGCGCGTCCTTCGACTGCGTTCAGGATGACCCGGTTTTGTGAGCGCACCCGCGAATATGTTCGCTTCGCCTGGGTTGCTGAAGTTGGCGAAGGTGACACGCTTTTGGGTATCGGTGTGACGTTCGCCGTTGATTTCCATGAGAAAGAGCGCGGGGCACGGAGCTGTGCGCGGCAAGTATTTCTGATCTGTGCGGGTGTAGGAAAGTGGTTTCGGTACCGCGCTGGAATGGCGGACGAAATGCCGTTCAACCAGCGAGTCGCCGTCCCGCGGGCGGGCGATGCGCGAAGTTGCCAGTGTGGGCGGCGGATGGTGCCATCAGGGCACGCGGAAGGTGCCGCGTAGCGGTCCTATGTTCGCGCCAAGCGGACGGGAATTCGAAATGCGGATGCGCAATATGCACACCCCATCATCCCGAGCGAAATCGAGGGATGATCAAACAAGGATATTGCAGAATCTTCGTACCCGCTACGCCGCCTTTGGCGCGGCGTTGCGGACGCCTGAGTCCACATGGTCTTCGAACTGCGTGAAGTTCTTGATGAACAGGCCGACGAGGTGCGCGGCCTTTTCGTCATAGGCGGCCTTGTCGGACCAGGTCGAGCGCGGGTCGAGAATGCCGTCGTCGACACCGGGGACCGAGACCGGCACCTGGAAGCCGAAGTTCGGATCGGTGCGGAATTCCGCATCCTTCAGGCTGCCGTCGAGCGCGGCGTTCAGCAAGGCGCGCGTTGCCTTGATCGGCATGCGGTTGCCGGTGCCGTACTGGCCGCCGGTCCAGCCGGTATTGACCAGCCAGCAGTCAACGCCGCCTTCGGCGATGCGCTTCTTGAGAAGGTTGCCATAGACGCTGGGATGGCGCGGCATGAACGGCGCGCCGAAGCAGGTCGAGAAGGTGGCCTGCGGTTCGGTCACGCCGATTTCCGTGCCCGCAACCTTGGCGGTGTAGCCCGACAGGAAGTGGTACATGGCCTGATCGGGTGTCAGCTTCGCGATCGGAGGCAGCACGCCGAACGCATCCGCCGTCAGCATGATGACATTGGAGGGCGGCGGGCCGAGGTTCTTCTCGCTGGTATTGGGAATGAAGTGGATCGGATAGGCGCCGCGGGTATTCTCCGCGAGACTATTGTCGAACAGGTCGAGTTCCCGCGTCTGTTCGTCCATCACGACATTTTCGAGCACGGTGCCGAATTTCCGCGTGGTCGCGTAGATTTCCGGCTCGGCCTCCGCATCGAGGTTGATCATCTTGGCGTAGCAGCCGCCTTCGAAATTGAAGACCGCGGTATCGGACCAGCCATGTTCGTCATCGCCGATCAGCGTGCGGCTGGCATCGGCGGAAAGCGTGGTCTTGCCCGTACCGGACAGGCCAAAGAACACGGCCGATTTGCCGTCATCGCCGATATTGGCGCTGCAGTGCATCGGCATGATGCCCTGTGCCGGCAGGCGGTAGTTGAGGAGGCCGAAGACCGACTTCTTCATTTCGCCGGCATAGCGCGTGCCGCCGATCAGGATCAGTTTTTCCGTAAAGTTGACCGCGACAACCACCTCGCTGCGCGTGCCGTGACGTTCAGGGTCCGCCGTGAACGTCGGCAGGTCGATAATCGTGAATTCCGGTACGAAATCGGTCAGTTCCTCGCGCTCCGGACGGCAGAGCAGCGTACGGATAAAGAGATTATGCCACGCCATTTCATTAATGACACGAACCTTGACGCGGTGTTCCGGCTGTGACCCGCCATAGAGGTCCTGCACAAACAGCGTGTCCTTCCTGGCAAGCTCTGCCATGAAGTCCGCCTTCAACGCCGCGAAATGCGCCGGGTCCATCGGCTTGTTGCCGTCGTTGAACCAGACATTGCCGTCGGTTTCGGAATCCTTCACGGTGAACTTGTCCTTGGCGGAACGCCCCGTACGATCGCCGGTTTCGACAACAAGCGCGCCGTGGCGCGACAGCCGCCCTTCCCCGCGCGCAACCGATGTTTCCACCAGCGCGGCCGTCATCAGGTTCCAGTGCAGTTCCGCACCGGTGCTAACGCCCTGCTTCGTGAGGTCGAATGCCGGTATAATGTGGTCCGCAGCCATGGGGGCTGTCTCCTTATCGTCGTGTGAAAAAGCGAGGGTCCGGCATCGCGTCGCCAGACCCCGCATCTGAAACATGCCATTCAATACACTGAAAAAGTTCGCGCCGTCAAAAGAGGCAGGGTTAACCTGTCCTTTGGCCCTTATGACAATGATGTCAGGCCAGCCTTGTCATGACCTTAGCCGGTTTGCGCACTTTCAATCGCCTCCACGACCGCCTCGACGAGGACGTCGGCGGGCGCCGGCTTCTTCAGCACGCGGTGATTCGGAAATTGTGTCGAGAGCAGGTCCTGATCCGCAAAACCGGTGTGAAAGACGAAGGGCACGCCCTGGTCCGCAAGCTCGCGGGCGAGCGGCCGTACGTCCTTGCCGCCGACATCGAGGTCGAGAACGATGACGTCCGGTCCAAAATCGCCAGCGACGACCGCGCGGCAGGCGGCGATGCCATTGCAAAGGCGGACCTGATCGGCACCGGCGTCCAGGAGGATCACGCGAAGGGCCATGCCGGGATAGACTTCGTCCTCCAGTACGATGACGCGCCTGCCCTTCAGCGCGTCCTCGTCGGGCGCCGCGCCGGAACTGCGGTCGATATCCTTGCCATCGAGGAGGTCGGCGATGCGGTTGACGAACGCGAGCGCGGCGCGGCGGCTGCCCTCGGGCGGCAACGGGACAGCGATTTCCTGAATGTGGCGCACGGCCTTTTCAAGCAGGCGTTCAAGTCCGTCGGCCTTCGCCTCGCTATTGCCGAGCTGATGCCTAAGCAGGTCTTCATGTTCAGTCATATGCGCCCCCTTAAGCCAAAGTCGTGAACAGAGCGCTACAGGATATTTCAGGGTCGTGACGAATGTATGCATATAGGTTAGAGACGCAGCCATGTCCGCCACCATCGCGCTGGTCGATGACGACCGCAACATCCTGACATCCGTGTCCATCGCGCTCCAGGCCGAGGGGTTCATCGTCCGCGTCTATTCCGACCCGGTCGCCGCGCTGAAGGCACTGGTGGAGAATCCGCCCGACCTTGCCGTGCTGGACGTGAAGATGCCGCGCATGGACGGAATCGAACTGCTGCAAAAGCTGCGTGAGAAGAGCCCGGTGCCGGTTATCTTCCTGACGTCGAAGGATACCGAGATCGACGAGGCGCTCGGCCTGCGCATGGGCGCGGACGACTATGTCGGCAAGCCGTTTTCGCAGCGCCTGCTGATCGAGCGTATCCGCGCCGTGCTGCGCCGCGCCGCGCGCCGCGCGGAGCCCGAGGATGACGATACCGAAGCGGACGCCGAACGCATTCTGGAACGCGGGCGGCTGTCGATGGACACGGGCCGTCACAGGGTGCGCTGGGACGGCAAGGACGTGTCGCTGACGGTCAGCGAATTCCTGATCCTGCAAACCCTGGCGGAGCGGCCCGGTTTCGTGAAATCGCGCGACCAGCTGATGAATGCCGCATATCAGGACGATGTCTATGTCGATGACCGTACGATCGACAGCCACATAAAGCGCCTGAGAAAGAAGTTCCGCGTGGTCGATGACGCGTTTGAATCCATAGAGACGCTGTACGGCGTCGGCTACCGGTTCAACGAGGACGCCGCGGGCGAATAGGCCGTGGCGGTGCGCGACGATTCACAGCTGAAATGGTCGCGCGGCTGGTCACTGACCACGCGTATCATGGCCGTGAACCTGTTTGCCGTGCTGATGCTGGCAGGCGGCGTGCTGTATCTGGACGGATTTCGCGAGCGCCTGCTGGAGCAGCGGGAGACGGAGGTCCGCGTTTCCGCGGCGCTGCTGGCGGCCTCGGTAAGCGACGCCGACGGCGATGCGCTGGCGAGGCAGCTGGCCGCCGCGGCGCGAATCGCAAGTTTCAGGGTCAGGGTCTACGGCCCGGACGGTCGGCTGCAGGTGGACAATTGGGATCTGGCGGGGCCCACCTACACGCTGATCGATCCCGAAACGCAGCCGCTGCGCAAGGACGTCGCCAGGCTGCTGGACCGGAGCATCGAGGCGCTGGCCGGGGCGCGCAGGCTTGACGACATGAACCTGGACGCGCCGGATGTCGCGTCCTCCCATGCGGTGATCGCGATGGCCCGGGCCGAGGGCCGGCCGGCGGCAACGCTGTTATACGCGCCGGATCGTACGCCGGTTGCCTTCGCGGCGGCGGCGCTACCCGAAGGACGCACGCTGATGCTGTCAGCGAATGCGCGCGACATCACGCGCATCGTGCGGTCGGAACGTGCGGCGATGTTCCTGATCTTTCTGGGCGTGGTGGCCCTGTCGATGCTGCTGTCGAGTTTTCTGGCCCGGACCATCGTACGGCCGCTGCGACGGCTGGCGATTGCCGCGCAGCGCGTGCGGCTGGGACGGTCGCGCGAAGTCACGGTCCCCCGCTTTCAGCTGCGCCGCGACGAGATCGGCGAACTTTCCCGCAGCCTTAGCGATATGACCGGTGCGCTGAGGTCGCGGATCGATGCGACCGAGGCCTTTGCGGCGGACGTGGCGCATGAACTGAAAAATCCGCTCGCGTCGCTGAGAAGCGCGATCGAAGGGCTGGAACGGGTGGAGGACCCGGACCTGCGGGCGCAGCTGCTGAAGATCGTGAAGGCCGATATCGACCGCCTGGACAGGCTGATCAGCGACATTTCGGACGCGTCCCGGCTGGACGCGGAACTGAGCCGCGCGCGGTTCGAACGGGTCGATCTGGGCGCGATGCTGGAGGCGGTGGTGACGCTGTATGAAGAGCGCGGCCTGCCCCGGAATATCGAACTGGCGCTTGCCCGGCCGGGACAGGGGACCACCTGTATCCTTGCCGATGAGCGACGCCTGGCCCAGGTCGTTCGCAACCTGATCGACAATGCGATCAGCTTCTCTCCCGATGGCGGCATCGTGCAGGTCGGCGCGGCGCGCGGCGGCGGCGATGTGATATTCTATGTGGAGGATGCCGGCCCCGGCATCCCGCCCGGCACGGAAGAGAAGATCTTCAAACGCTTTTATTCCGAGCGGCCGCAGAGCGAGGATTTCGGGCGGCACAGCGGCCTCGGCCTCGCCATATCCCGCGCCATCGTCGAGGCGCATGACGGCACCATCGCAGCCCACACCCGCGCCGAGGGCGGCGCGCGGTTCGTGGCGACGTTGCCCGCCGCATGACCAGCGAACGCATCCACGCGACGATGGTCCGGCTGGGGCATGCGGGCGTCCTTCTGACAGGAGACAGCGGCGCGGGGAAATCCGACCTCGCCATCCGGCTGATCGACCGGGGGGGGATGCTGGTCGCCGACGACCAGGTCATATTGGCGGCGGTGGGCGGCGTGCTTTACGGTGATGCGGTTCCCGGCTTTGCCGGCAGGATCGAAGCGCGCGGCCTGGGAATCCTGGACGTCCCCGCGGCAGGGCGCACCCGCGTCACGCATCATTTCGCGCTGTCGAACGATCCCGCCCGCATGCCGGTTGAGGAGGAACGCCATTTTTGCGGCGTGGCGCTGCCGTCGCGTCAGATCGACGCCAGAGCGGCATCTGCGCCCATATTGGTCGGTATGGGTATCGGCATGCCGCCGAATGCTGTACTTTAACGCCACATGGCCGACTCGCCCGCCTCTTCCCCGACAGAGACCGGCAGCGCATCGGGGGCCAAACGGCGCCCGCCGCTGCTGATCGTCACCGGCATGTCGGGTGCCGGGAAATCGACGGCGCTGCGCGCGCTCGAGGACCGCGGATATGAAGTGGTCGACAATCTGCCGCTGTCACTGCTGAACCGCCTGTTGAAGCTGGATACGGGCGAGGAATTGCAGGATCGCCCGGTCGCGGTGGGCATCGATGCCCGCACGCGCGCATTTGCGCCCAATAAGGTCGTCACCCGCATCAAGGAACTGCGCGAAGCGGGAAATGATGCGCGCGTGCTGTTCCTGGACTGCGCCGGCGGTGAGCTGGTACGGCGCTTTTCAGAGACCCGCCGCCGTCATCCCCTGGCGCAGGACCGGCCCGCCACGGACGGCATCGCACGCGAGCGCGAATCGCTCGCCCCGCTGCGGCGCTGGGCGGACATCGTCATCGATACCACCGAATATAGCGTTCACGACCTCAGGCGCTCGATCCGGCAGAAGTTCGGCGGTGCCCCCAATGCGGGCCTGACACTGACGCTGATGTCGTTCGGCTTTGCGAGGGGCGTGCCGAGAGACGCGGACATGATGTTCGACATGCGGTTCCTGGCCAATCCGCACTGGGTGGAGACTTTGCGGCCCCTGACCGGACTGGATCCCGAAATCGGCGAATATGTCGCCAAAGACCCGTCTTTCGATGACGCCTATGAGCGGATCTCGGGTCTCGTTCAGTCGCTGATCCCGGCCTATTCGCGTGAAGGAAAGGCCTATCTTACCATCGCGATTGGCTGTACAGGCGGTCGCCATCGATCCGTTTTCGTGACGGAGCGCCTTGCGGCGGACCTGCGTGCATCCGGCATTCAGCCCAACGTGGTCCACCGCGATGTGTTCGGACATAGTGAAGGTGCCGAGGCGGAAGCTGGCGGCGCGGGGGTAACAGCGTAGATCTCATGCTTGGTATGGTTTTGGTTACACATGGCGGGCTCGCGCGCGAGTTCATTTCGGCCATGGAGCACGTCGTGGGAAAGCAGCAGCAGATCGCCGCGATCTGCATCGAAGCGCATGACGACATGGAAACACGGCGGCGGGATATCGCCGACGCGATCGTGGAGACGGACTCCGGTTCCGGTGTCATCGTCCTGACCGATATGTTCGGCGGCACACCGTCGAACCTGGCCATCTCGCTGATGGGCGCGGGCAAATCGAACGCGGTCGAAGTCATCGCGGGCATCAACCTGCCGATGCTGATCCGGCTGGCCAGCGTGCGCGGCGAAATGAGCGCGCATGACGCCATCGAAGCCGCGCAGGAAGCGGGGCGCAAATATATTTCCGTGGCGTCGAAGATACTTGGCGAAGTCGCCTGACCGGCCGCGAGGATAGTGGCGGCATCTGCAGGCCCGTGACGATCCGCAACCGCCGCGGGCTGCACGCCCGTGCCAGTGCGAAATTCGTTACGCTGGCAACGGATTTCGAAGCGGACATCATCGTCGACAAGGATGGCACGACCGCGCCGGGTCGCAGCATCATGAGCCTGATGATGCTGGCCGCCGGCCCGGGCGACACGGTGATCGTGCGCGGTCACGGCAGCGATGCGGAGGCCGCCGTCGATGCGCTGGTCGATTTGATCGAAGCCAAGTTCGGCGAAGAATAGGCGGCCGCCGCGCGCCATGCCCCGCCAGATTACCAGCTTTTCCAACGTGACGGTCAAGCGCGTCCGCGCGCTGGCGCAGAAAAAACATCGGGCCGCAGAGGGCCTGTTCATGGCCGAGGGACTGCGCATCTGCGCCGAGGCGCTGGACGCAGGCCATGCGCCGCGCATCCTGATCTTTGCCGAAGGCGACCGGCATGAGCTGACGGCGCGGCTGATCGCGGCGACGGAAGACGCGGGCGGGGAGGCTCTGGAAGTCCACCGCGACATCCTTGCGAAAATTACCGGCAAGGATAATCCGCAGGGCGTTGTCGGTGTCTTCGCGCTGCTGGATACCGCGCTGGCACGGCTCGACCGCGGCGCGGCGGACATCTGGATCGTCTGTCAGGCGCTGAAGGATCCCGGCAATCTGGGCACGATCTTGCGTACGGCGGATGCCGTGGGCGCGGGCGGCGTGATCCTGCTGGACCATAGCTGCGACCCGTTCAGCGTGGAGGCGGTGCGCGCGTCGATGGGCGCCTTGTTCACCGTGCCGGTCGCGCAGGCGCAGGGCGCGGCATTTTTCGAGTGGCTGCGCGCGGGCCCCGCCATGCTGGTCGGCACGAGCCTGAAGGCGAGCGCCGACTACCAGGCGATGTCATATGATGCGCCGACCTTCATCTTCATGGGCAATGAGCAGTCCGGCCTGCCGGATGATTATGAGGCCGCATGCGACGCGCTGGTGAAGATGCCGATGCTGGGCAAGGCGGATTCGCTGAACGTGGCGGTCAGCTGCGCGGTCATGGCCTATGAAGTGCTGAACCAGCAGCGGCGGCGCGGGTGAGCGATACCGAAGAGGACGCCGGTGAGAATGTCCTTCAGGTGACGGGGCGGCTGGTGCGCGAGGAGGGGCAGTTCATGCTGGCCTGTCATGACGGCCGGAAACTGCGGCTGGTGCTGCGCCGGACGCCGGTCGACCTCGTTGAAAAAGCGGTGACGGTCACCGGTGTGATGACCGGCGATGTGCTGGATGCCGATGGGGCGGCGCCGCTGGTTGGCTGAGACGGGGTGCTGACGCCTTGTACAGGAAATGGTTCACGTCACCCCGGCTGTCACCGGGGTGACGCTATTCGGATTGTGCGTCCTTCGACCGCGCTCAGCATGACTGGCTCTGGTGAAATACTTTATGTCTAATCCGCCTTGGCTTCGCCCGCATCCAGCTTGGTCAGCGGGCGCGTTTCCACGGTGGCGGACGGCAGGGCCTCGACAGTCTTCCTGGGCGCGTCGATGGCTTTTTCGCGCAGGCGGTGCGCGGATGTCATGACCTGCGATTCCAGGCTGCCGACCAGCTTGTTATAGGCGCCCGAAGCGAGGTCAAGGTTCCGGCCCACACGGCTGACATGTTCACCCATGGTGGCGAGCCGGTCATAAAGTTCCTTGCCCAGCGCGGCGATTTCGCGGGCATCCGCGGCGGCGTTTTCCTGCTGCCAGACCATGGCGACGGTTTTGGCGATGGCGATCAGGTTGGTCGGACTGGCGAGCAGCACTTTTCGCTCAAATGCGGTTTCGAACAGATCCTGATCGGTTTCGAGCGCAGCGGCGAGGAAGTTTTCGCCCGGCACGAACATGATGACGAAATCCAGCGTCTCGTCGAACTGCTGCGTATAGCTTTTGCGCCCCAGCGTATCGACATGCGCTTTCATGGCCTTGGCGTGGGCGAGGAGGTGAATCTGCCGCTCCTCATCGGTCTCCGCCGAGGCCGCATCCTGATAGGCATTGAGCGAGACTTTCGCGTCAATGACCAGCACGCGGTTGTTCGGCAGGTTGATGACCGCGTCGGGGCGGATATTGGGGCCGTCATCGGTGCCGACATGCACCTCCTCGGCGAAGTCGCAATGCTTCGACAGGCCCGCCATTTCGAGGACGCGGCGCAGCTGGTGCTCGCCCCAGCGGCCGCGCGCCTTGGGCGCATTGCGCAGCGCGCCGACGATGCGTTGCGCCTCCTGACTGACGCGCTCCTGCCCCAATTTGACATCGGCAATGGCGTTGGTGATCGCGCCGTAGGCACCGGCGCGCTTCTCCTCGATTTCCTTCAGCTGCGTCTCGTATTTGGTCAGCGTCTCGCGCATCGGCGAAATCAGCTTGTCAAGCGCCTCGCGGTTCTTGCCGCTGTCATTGGCGACGGTTTCCCGGTGCAGCTTCAGCGTTTCATCGGCACGCTTCAGAAAAGCCTCGGTGGTCTTGCCGAGTGCGGCATCCGCCAGGACCTGGAAGCGCTTGTCGAGATCGGCCTCACGCTCGCGAAACGCCTCTTCACGCTGATCATGTGCGGCCTTCAGGCGTTCAAAGGCGACCTCCACCCCGCGCAGGCGTTCGATTTCGGGGGCCTGCTCCTCCAGCCGCGATTTCAGACCGGCGGCGTTCTGCTCCGCAAGCGCCCTGTCCGACCGCGCAAGATGCATTTCACCGTCCAGCTGTTCCCGCGCCGCGCGGGCTTCGTCGCGTTCTTCCGTCGCGGTCGCAAGCTGCGCCCTGAGCGCCGTCGCCGCCCGCGCCCAGATCAGCCAGCCGAGCGTCAGCCCGAGAACGAGCGCGACCAGAGCGGCTATGATGAATTCTGTGGGCATTGGATGGAGTTCAACCCTTTTCGAAATTCATGGAAACCGTCATTCCGGCGGAGGCCGGGGTCCGCCTCTCGAATGCGCTTTCCGGCTCACGCATAGGAGATGGATTCCGGCCTTCGCCGGGATGACATAAGATGATACCGCGAGAACATACATAGAACAAGTGCAATGCGCGATCAGATCCCATTCCCGTCCGTATCGCGTGCGAACACACGCTCGCCCGCCAGCCAGGTTTCCTCGACCGCGATCGACCAGATATCGCCCGCGTCGATCTGAAACGGATCGGCATCGAGGATGACGAAATCGGCCCATTTTCCGCCGGTCAGCGTGCCCACCCTCGTCTCTGCACCGGCGGCATAGGCCGCGCCGGTGGTGAACGCGCCGAATGCGGCCTGACGGCCAAGCGATTCTTCCGGGTACCAGCCTTCGGGGGGCTCGCCGTCACGGTCCTGCCGCGTGATGGCGGCGTGAAGGCCGTAGAGCGGTTCGGGGGGTTCGACTGGAAAGTCGCTGCCGGCGGCGAAACGCGCGCCCGATTGCATCAGCGTTTTCCACGCATAGCCGCCCCTGATCCGGTCCGGACCGACGCGGTTCTCCGCCATGGCCTTGTCACTGGTCGCGTGGGTTGGCTGCATGGACGCGATGATGCCGAGCTCGGCGAAGCGTGGCAGATCCTGGGCGGCGATGATCTGGGCATGTTCAATGCGATGACGACCGCCGGGCACATAGGCCAGGATGTCGGCGAACGCATCGAGGGCTTCCCTGTTCGCCGCATCGCCAATGGCGTGAAAAGCAATGGCGAAGCCGCGCGACGCGGCGGAGACGAACTGGTTGCGCAGCTCCGCACCGCTGACGAACAGCAGGCCGGTATTGCCGGGATCGTCGCTATAGGGTTCGATCATCGCCGCGCCGCGTGAGCCGAGCGCGCCGTCGCCGTAGAGCTTCACCCCGACCAGCGCGAGCCGGTCGCCATGCAGCCAGCCGCTGGGACCGGACGGGGCCATGTCGGCCAGTGCGTCCATGCCGCCGGCATAAGCGGCGATGCGCGCGGTGAGCCGTCCCTCTTCGCCGAAGCGCCGCATGACCGCCCATTCGGCGGGCGTGGTGCCCATATCGGCAACACCGGTCAGACCGGTGGCCGCCATTTTCCGCAGCGCGGTCGTCAGCGCCGCCTCAAGCTGTGCGGTCGTCGGTGCCGGCATGACCGCGTGGACCAGCGCCGACGCGGCATCAATGAGCGTGCCCGCCGGTTTCCCGTCAGCGCCGCGCTCAATCCGGCCGCCATCGGGATCGACCGTTGCCGCGGTGATGCCCGCAGCGCGGATCGCGGCGCTGTTCACCCAGCTGGCATGGCCATCGACACGTTCCAGAATGACCGGGCGGTCGGAGACAATTTCGTCGAGCTGCGCCGCCGTCGGAAAGCCGTCCATGCCATAGGTGACCTGGTTCCAGCCGCGTCCCCGAATCCACGCCAGGTCGGGATTGGCGGCGGCATAGCCCGCCACCGCCGCAAGCGCTTCTTCCAGCGTTTTCGTACCCGACAGATCGAGCGTCATGAGCCCCTGGCCCAGCCCCATCACATGACCGTGCGCGTCGATCAGGCCGGGCAGCATGGTGCGGCCGCCGACATCGACAATCTCTCCGTTTGGCGGACGCGCGGGCGACGACATGGTCTGTTCCACCCGGCCATCGTCGCCGACGACGAGCGTGTCAAAGGTGATAAGACGCCCGACCTCGTCCAGCGTGTAGCCATTCGCATTGGTGAAAATGGTGCGCGCATCGGCCTGACCGGCGAACAGCGACAGCGCCGTCAGCAGGATAAGGTGGAGCCTGATCGTCATGGGGAAACCCTTTGAAAACAGTGTCTGGTGCGCCCTGTGCCACAATGCCGGCGGTCGTACAAAGACAAGAGCGGCCATCAGAAGCCCAGACGTTCGGCGAGTGCCCCGTGCAACATCCGGCCCAGATGCGGCCCCTGTTCAGGGTATAGGAACGGCTCGATCAGCTCCAGCTCCATCAGTAGCAGGGACCCCTCATTTCCGCGCACCATATCGACACGCGCATAAAGCGGCGCGTCTTCGAGCGCGGAAAGTGCCGCCGCCGCCGCCGCCAGATCATCATCATCGGGTGTGATGGCCCGTTCGGTACCGCCATAATCCGACTGCACCCGGTAGTCTCCGCTCGCCGGGCATTTCAGCAGCGCATGAGAGAAGTGGCCGCCAATGAAAATGAAGCTGTATTCGCCCTCCTCCAATATGGCGGGCAGGAAGGGCTGCGCGAACATCGGCTGGCAGGAATCGGGGATGCGGTCGGTCCGGCGAAGCCGGTACTGGCCTTCGGAATTGCCGCTGACCCGCTGCTTCAGGACGATATCGTTCGTTTCAAGCGCGTCAAACGATGCCTCGACCGCCCTGGTATCCGGCGTGTCGAGCCATATGGCCGGGATGATGGGCACACCCTTTCCATGAAGGTCGCGCAAATAGCTCTTGTCGAGATTCCACCGCACCAGTGGCGGCGGATTGAACAGCCGTGTCGCACAGGCGATGCGGTCGATGGCGCTCAGAAATTCGTCCTTACGCCTGGGATAATCCCACACCGTGCCAAGCAAAGCGCCGTCGAAGCGGGACCAGTCCTCGCTGAGCGCATCCCAGCGCACCACCTCCACATGATCGCCATTATCGGCAAAGGCCGCGCCCAGCGTCGCCACCATCACATCATGTTCGAACGCATCCGTCCGCCGATCCCGCGCGCCCGGCAGATTGCTGGCGCAGGTGAGGAGCGCGATACGCATCCACTAGCCGCGGAAGCGGCGGAGCAGGCTGGACGTGTCCTGCCGCCCGCCGTCCAGATTCTGCACGTCCTTGTAGAACTGATCGACGAGCGCGGTCAGCGGGAGCGGGATGCCCCTGGCGTCGGCCTCGGCGAGGGCGATGGCGAGATCCTTGCGCATCCAGTCGACGGCGAAACCGAAATCATATTCGCCCTTCGCCATGGTGGCGGCGCGATTGTCCATCTGCCAGCTTTGCGCGGCGCCCTTGCCGATCACGTCGAACACCTGTTCAGGGTCGAGGCCGGATTCGAGGGTGAAATTGACGGCCTCGGCAAGGCCCTGAAGGATACCGGCAATGGCGATCTGGTTGACCATCTTCGTCGTCTGCCCCGCCCCCGCCGCGCCCATATGGCCGACGCGTTTTGCATAGACCCGCATGACAGGATCGCCGCGGGCGAAATCGGCGTCCGTGCCGCCGACCATGATGGTCAGCTGGCCCTTTTCGGCGCCCGCCTGCCCGCCCGACACAGGAGCGTCGAGGGTACCGATGCCGCGCGCTTCGCCCTCTGCGGCAAGTTCGCGGGCAATGGCGGCGGAGACGGTGGTGTGGTCGATGAACAATGTGCCGGCCGCCATGGCGGAAAAACAGCCCTCACGGCCTATTGTCACGTCGCGCAGATCCTCGTCGCGGCCGACGCAGGCGATGACGATGTCCGCCGCTTTTGCGGCTTCGGCGGGCGTGGCGGCGACGGCCCCGCCATGTGCCTTCGCCCACGCCTCGGCCTTCGCCGCGGTGCGGTTGTATACCGTGACGTCGTGGCCTGCGGCCTTCAGATGACCGGCCATGGGATAGCCCATGACGCCAAGGCCGAGAAATGCGAGCTTTGTCATGATTGATGTGCTTAACGCGGCGCCGCCGGGCCGTCACCCGTTTCGCTTTGCGGCAATCGTCACTATGTGAAATCGCGAACGCGGCGAGTCGCTCCCGCGAACCGTTTTTCAGTTGCAAGGATATCCCTCCCATGTCCGATTTTGACCTGATCGTTATTGGCGCCGGCCCGGGCGGCTATGTCGCCGCCATCCGCGCGGCGCAGAACGGCCTGAAAGTGGCCTGTGTGGAATCGCGCGACAAGCTGGGCGGCACCTGCCTGAATGTCGGCTGCATCCCGTCGAAGGCGCTGCTGCACGCGTCGGAATATTATGCCGAGGCATCGTCCGGTGCGCTCGAAAAGTTCGGCGTCAAGCTGGGCAAGGTCACGCTCGACTGGGCCGCGATGCAAGGCGAGAAGGCGAAAGCCATCAACGAACTGACCGGCGGTATCGAGATGCTGTTCAAGAAGAACAAGGTCACCTGGCTGAAGGGCCGCGCCGCCTTCCGGGATGCAAGCAGCGTCGAGGTCGCGGGCAAAAGCTATTCCGCCGACAAGTTCGTCATCGCCACCGGCTCCAGCGTCACGCCCCTGAAAGGCGTCGAGATCGACGGCGAGATCGTGGTGTCGTCGACGGAGGCGCTGTCGCTGCCAAAGGTGCCAAAGCGCATGATCGTCATTGGCGGCGGCTATATCGGCCTGGAAATGGGCAGTGTTTACAAGCGGCTGGGTACGGATGTCACGGTCGTCGAATATATGGACACGATCACGCCGGGGCTGGACGCGGAGGTGACCAAGACCTTTGCGCGCATCCTCAAAAAACAGGGCATGACCCTGATGACCGGCACCAAGGTCACCGGCGTCGAGACCAAGGGCGGAACCGCCAGGGTCAGCGTCGAGGCCGCGAAGGGCGGCAAGGCGGACGTGCTGGAAGCGGACGTGGTGCTGCTGTCCATCGGCCGCGTGCCGAACACGGGCGGGCTGAACCTGGAGGCGGCGGGCCTGTCGCTGAACGATCGCGGGCAGATCGAGGTCGATGCGCAGGGCCGCACCGCCGCCGATCACATCTATGCCATTGGCGACGTGACCCCCGGCCCCATGCTGGCGCACAAGGCGGAGGATGAAGGCGTCGCGGTGGCCGACTGGGCGGCGGGGCGCACCGGCTATGTCAATCATGCCGTCATACCGGCCGTGGTCTACACGCATCCGGAAGTCGCGAGCGTCGGCCTGACGGAAGAACAGCTGAAAGCGGCGGGCACGAACTACAAGGCGGGCAAGTTCCCCTTCGCCGCGAACAGCCGCGCCAAGACGAACCGCGATACCGACGGTTTCGTCAAGGTTCTGGCGGATGCGGAGACGGACCGGGTGCTGGGCGTCCATATCATCGGCGCGATGGCGGGAACCATGATCGCGCAGGCCGCGCAGGCGATGGAGTTCGGCGCATCGTCCGAAGACATCGCGCTCACCTGCCACGCGCACCCGACGCATTCCGAAGCGCTGAAAGAAGCCGCGATGGACGTCGAGGGCTCGCCGATCCACGCGTGAGTGCGCCGCGCGGTAAAGCGGCACTGCTCACGTTAGATATACGATATAGCTGATCCCACGGCGCCGTGCAGCTGGTGTTGATATGGTGGGGTCGGCGCCGTGACGCTACGCGATGACGACAGCATTTTGGCGGCAACGGGTATTTGGAACGGACTGTCCACCACTTTCAACAGCGGTTCTTCGACGATGGCGAGCCTGTTCCTGCGGAACGCACAGACGGCTTCGTTCGGAAATGATTTCGCGATTGACGATATCTCGCTCGATACAAGGTCGATCGTGAACCCCATGGATGTCCCAGAACCGGCGGCGGCAGGGCTCATGCTTCTCGGCTGCTCAGGTCTTGCGTTCGCCGCCCACAGAAGGCGCGCCAAAGGAACCCGCAGCGGACGCTGAGCGCGTGCCGATCCCCGCGTGGCAACCCGACCGGGGAAAGGGCCTGCAAGGCAGCTAGAACCAGAAGCGGATGCCAGCGACGAAATTCGTGACGCTGGCATCCTCTCCTGCCGCGCGGGCATAGTCGGCGCTCTGGCCCAGTTTCCATTCCTGTTCGATGCCCAGATAGGGCGCGAATTCGCGGGCGAATTCATAACGCAGGCGCAGGCCGAGTTCGATCTTGTCCACCCCCGCGCCGATGCCGAGTTCGGGAATATCCTGAGCGCTCAGCACCGCTTCGCCGCGCGGCTGGAGGATCAGGCGCTGCGTGATGCGCTGATCGAGTTCGAGCTCCGCACGCGCGGTCAGGTCGCCCTTGTCAGAGACGAAGGCCGCCACATCATATTCGTAATTATAGGGCGCGAGGCCCTGAACGCCGATGACGGCATAAGTGCGGTCGCGCGGCGCGAAATCCTGCCGGAGACCAAGTTGCAGGTCGGCGAACGGACCGATGGCATGGCTCCAGAGCGCCTGCACTTCCACGCCCTCCATCGCTTCGCCGAAACTGCCTTCGCCCTCCGACTTGAACCAGAATTTGTCGATGTCGCCGCCATAATAGCCCTGCACATCCCACAAATAGCCATCATGGCCTTCGCGCACACGAAGCTCCGCGCGGTCGCCCTGAAACCAGAAGAGCGACATGCCGCCATTTTCATGCGCGAGCGCTTCGCGAGAGGCCCGCATCGCCGCTGCGCCCCAGATGGCGTCGGCGGCGCGCGGCGGACCCGAACCTGCCGCGGCGGGCGGCGGTGCCATGGGAATGTCGGCTGGCGCGGAACCATGGCCCATGGCCGAATGATCCATCTTCGAATGGTCCATCTTGCTGTGGTCCATATTCGAATGATCCATCGGCGGAGCGGTTTCCGGCATCGCAGGGCCCATCGCCGAATGATCCATGCCATTGTGATCCGCAGCTTCGGTAGCCGTGGGCGCGTCGTGGTTCATCGCGCCCTGATCCGGTGCCCCATGATCCATCGACCCATGATCCATTGTCGGATGCGCGGCGTGTGGATTTTCGGCAGGTGCCTCGGTCGCCTCTGGCGCGGCCCTTACCGGTTCGGCGGGCGTCTGGTGATGCGCATGCTGGCCGAGTGCGGGCGCGGCGGCCGCGAGCAGCAGCGCGGCTGCGAAAACCCTCACGCCGCCGCTCCCGGCGCGTTGACCGTCACGATCTGAAACATGCCGGAATGCATGTGATAGAGAAGGTGACAGTGGAAGGCCCAGTCGCCGAGCTCGTCCGCGGTCAGGTCGAACGTCGCGCTGCCGCCGGGTTGCACGATGACAGTATGCTTCTGCGGCTGGTGCCCGGCCTCCGCGCCATTCACCAGCTCAAAGAAGTGCCCGTGCAGATGGATGGGGTGCGCCATCATGGTGTCGTTAACGAGCTTGACCCTGACGCGCTCATTATAGGCGAAGCGGATGGGATCGTCGCTGACGGCCGTGAATTTCCGCCCGTCGAACGACCACATATAGCGTTCCATATTGCCGGTCAGATGGATCTGCATCCGGCGTGACGGGGTGCGCGGATCGTCGTTCGGCGTGAGCGCGACGAGGTCCCTGTAATTCAAGACCCGGTGCGGGACCCTGTCGAGGCCGATGCCGGGGTCACCCATACGGTCGGCGGGTGCCATGGATACCATGTCGATGCCGGGGCCAATTTTCACATGGGGCGGCAGCAGCGACGTGTCGCGCATGGACATCCCGTCCATCGACATCCCGTCCATGGATGCCCCTTCCATGGCCATGGCGTCTGCCGCCGCGGGCATGGCATGTCCCATCGCGGCATGATCCATCGTGCCCCCTTCACCGGAGCCATGGTCCATATCCCCGTGGTTCATGCCCATATCGGCCATGGTGAGAAGCGGGGCATCGCGGAGCGCCGGAACCTCCGCGCGCGCGCCGGGACGGCTGGCCAGCGTCGCCAGTGCCATACCGGACCGATCCATCGATTCCGCGACGATGCTGTGCGCGTCCGCGGTGGGTTCGACGAGAATATCGTAGGTTTCCGCCGCGCCGATCTGGAACTCCTCAACCTCGACCGGGCGGACATTCTGGCCATCTGCGCCGACGACCATGAATTTCACGCCCGGAATGCGGACGTTGAAAAAGCTCATCGCGCTGCCATTGATGACGCGGATGCGCACGCGCTGACCGGGCGTAAACAGATATTCCAGCCCTTCGGTCGGGCCGTGGCCATTGGCCAGATAGGTATAGGTCGCGCCGGTCACGTCCAGGATGTCTGTCGGCATCATGCGCATTTCCGCCCACATGCGGCGGTCCTGCCCCGTCAGCGGATAGTCGTCGGTCCAGGTCCGCTGCTGATAGTTGAAATAGCCTTCGCCGCCCTTCAGCTTCTTCATGATCATGTGCGGATGCAGCGGCGTGAATTCACTCAGCAGGAGTACATAGTCGCGGTCGGCCTGCACCGGGTCGGGCCCGGCCGGGTCGACGATGATCGGTCCGTAATGCCCGGCCTGTTCCTGCAGGTTCGAATGGCTGTGCCACCAATAGGTGCCGGATTGCCGGATGGGGAAATCATAGGTGAAGGTTTCACCGGGCGCGATGCCGGGAAAGCTGATGCCGGGGACGCCGTCATACTGAAACGGCACCAGCAGGCCGTGCCAGTGGATCGAGGAATCCTCATCGAGGCCATTTGTAACGTTCAGGCGGACATGCTGCCCCTCGCGCAGCCGGACGAGCGGGCCGGGCACACTGCCATTGACGGCGATGCCCATGCCGCTGCGCCCCTCCACCATGCGGTGGCCGCGCGCGATGGTGAGGTCGATGCTGTCGCCGGCGACTTCGTCGAAGCCTTTGCGCAGATGGGGGCCGCCCACATGCGCGCCCCGTGCCCAGGCGGGAAGTGCGGATGCGGCGGCGAGCGCGGCAGCGCCGCCGAGGAAGGTCCGGCGGGCCACCGGCGGCAGAAAATGCGTACGGGTTGAATTTGTCATACGGGCTCACCTATATACCCCCCATGGGTATTTCAATGGAGAATCGCCGTGGCGGCTAGTCGCACGAAACAGAAGGTCAACCGGCTGAACCGCATCGCCGGGCAGGTGCGCGGCGTGGCGCAGATGGTCGAGGACGACCGCTATTGCATCGACATCCTGACCCAGTTGCAGGCGGTGAAGGCGGCCATTGCCAAGGCGGAAAGCGAGATCCTGAAGGACCATAGCGCCTGCTGCGTCGCGGAGGCGATCGCGTCCGGCGATGCCGAGGAACAGCGCGCCAAATTCAGCGAGCTTGTCGACCTGCTGGAACGGACCAGACGATGAGTGCGGGCGCGGAACGCAAAACGGCGACGCTCTATCGCATGGTCATGAACGAGCATGTCTGCCCTTCCGGGCTGAAGGCGAAGGACCTGCTGGAACGGCAGGGGTATCAGGTCAAGGACCGCCATCTGTTAACGCGGGCGCAAACCGATGCGTTCAAGGCGGAACATGGCGTCGAGACGACGCCGCAGATCTTTATCGGCGGTCGGCGCATCGGCGGCTATGACGATCTGCGCGTGTTTTTCGGCAAGGAAAAGAAAAGCAAGGACGACACGACCTATGTGCCGGTGCTGGTGATCTTTGGCGTGGCCGCGCTGATGGCGCTGGCGCTCAACTGGGCGGTTTATCGCGAGCTGACGACGGTGCGCGGCATCGAATGGTTTGTCTCGATTTCGATGGTGATCCTGGCCGTGCAGAAGCTGCGCGATCTTGAGAGCTTCTCGACCATGTTCCTGAACTACGACCTGCTGGCACGGCGCTGGGTCAGATATGGCTATGTCTATCCCTTTGGCGAGGCCATTGCCGGGATCCTGATGATCGCCGGCGCGCTGACCTGGCTGTCCGCGCCCATCGCGCTGTTCATCGGCGGCATCGGCGCCGTCAGCGTGTTCAAGGCCGTCTATATCGACAGACGCGAGCTGAAATGCGCCTGTGTCGGCGGCCAGTCCAATGTGCCGCTGGGGTTCATCTCCCTGATCGAGAATCTCGCCATGATCGGCATGAGCATCTGGATGCTGGCGAAAGGCTGAGCGGCCCTAGAAACTCGGCAGCTCGCTGACTTCGCCGTCATCGGTGTGGATGCCGCATTCGGTCTTGTCCCAGCCGCGCCAGCGGCCGGAGCGCGGGTCTTCGCCGGGCTTTACCTTCGACGTGCAGGGGGAGCAGCCGATGCTGGGATAGCCCTCGGCCTCCAGCGGGTGCCGGGGGAGGTCGTTGGCGGCGAACCAGGCCTCGATATCGGCCTTTTGCCAGTCGATGATCGGATTCACTTTCAGGCGGCCATCCTCGGCTTCGACGCGGGGGAGTTCCGCGCGGGTGGCCGCCTGAAAGGATTTGCGGCCAGTGATGGAGCCGCCGAAATCCGTCAAGACGCGCGCGAGCGGACGGACCTTGCGCAGTTCGCAGCAGCCATCGGGGTCGAATGACCAGCGCAGGCCGTTGCTGTCCTTGGCGGCGATGTCGTCAGGGCCAGGCATGACCGAGATAACATTGGTGAGGCCAAGGCGCTCGACGAGCGTGTCGCGATAGGCCAGCGTTTCGGGAAAATGCTTGCCCGTGTCGAGAAACACCACCGGCGTCGCGGGATCGACGCGGGACACAAGGTCGAGAAGCACCGCGGACTCGGCGCCGAACGAGGACACGACGGCGAGTTCACCGGGCGCGATTTCCGTTAGCATCACCTCTAGAAACGCAAGCGTGTCGAGCGCCGCCAATCCGGCATTCAGAACGGCGGCGTCAGCATCGGTATAGCCGATGTCGAGGCGGTCATGCCGACGCGCATTTCCAGATGAAGAAGCGCCGGAAGAAGAAGCGGCCGCCGCCTCAGCCATGCCGCAGCGCCCATATGGGAGGCTGCGCATCCGCGGCGCGCTGATAGGCATGCGGCCAGCGGGCCATGGCGGCCTCGGCAGCTTTCGCATCGAGGGGCACGGCGGGCGCGAAACTGTCGAAGCCGCAGCGGCGCATGAACGCGATCTGGTCGAGGAGCACGTCGCCCTCGGCGCGCAGCTCGCCAGTATAGCCTGCTTCGCGCAGGATGCGGGCGGCGGAATAGCCGCGGCCGTCGCGATAGGCGGGGAAAGCGATTTCAATCAGTTTCAGCCGGGAAAGATGCGGCACCAGCACACGAACGTCCGCATCCGGTTCAATCCGGACGGCGACCGCTTCGGGCTGGTCCAGAAAGGCGTCCAGTGTGACGGCCGGTTCATTGGCGGCGGCGTCATCGCGATATCGTGGCCAGCTGCTCATGCGCGGGATCTTTCGGGAATGCGGGCGATGACTTTGATTTCGAACTGGAAGCCGCCGAGCCAGGTGACGCCGACCGCGGTCCAGTTGGGATAGGGCTCCGCGCCGAACACCTCCGCTTTCGCAGCGGCGAAATGGTGCATATTCGCCTCTGGATCGACGTGGAAGCTGGTGATGTCGACCACATCGTCGAACGTGCATCCCGCGGCGGCCAGCACCGCCTTCAGATTGCGAAAGGCCTGCCTGTACTGTTCGCCGATATCCGCGACGGCGCTGCCGTCTTCAAGGCTGCCCACCTGTCCGGAAACAAACAGGAAATCGCCCGAGCGCACGGCGGCGCTATACCCCATTTTCTTATATATATCCGCGCGTCCCGCAGGGAAAATCACGTCACGCCTTGTCATAGAGGGCCTCCTTGAAGGGCGCCATGCCGAGGCGGCGATAGGTATCGAGGAAACGCTCATCGCCCTCGCGGGCGTCTCGGTAGACACTTGTCACGGTTTCAATGGCATCGACAATGCCGCGTTCGTCGAAACCAGGTCCGGTGATTTTCGCGAGGCTGACATCCTCCGCCGCGCTGCCGCCAAGCAGAAGCTGGTAGGATTCCACGCCTTTCTTGTCGACGCCGAGGACGCCGATGTGACCGGCATGGTGATGCCCGCAGGCGTTGATGCAGCCGGACATCTTGATCTGCAACGCGCCCACTTCGCGTTCTATCGGCGCAAGCCGCTTCGCAACCTCCTGCGCAATCGGGATGGAGCGCGCATTGGCAAGGCTGCAATAATCAAGGCCCGGGCAGGCGATGATGTCGCTGGCCCGGTCGAGATTGGCGGGAGCGAGGCCGGCCGCGTCAAGTTCCTGCCACAGGGCATAAAGCCGGTCCTGACGGACATTCGGCAGGACGAGGTTCTGGGCGTGCGTCACACGCACCTCGTCCATGGAATAGCGCGCTGCGAGATCGGCGACGATATCCATCTGCTCCGCGCTGGCATCGCCCGGAATGCCGCCGACCGGCTTCAGGCTGATCGTGGCGGCGGCATAGCCAGGCTGCTTGTGCGGGAAGAGGTTGGTTTCCGCCCAGATGCGGAAATCGGGGTCTGACGTATCATAGCCATCCTCGATCGCCGCATATTCGGGGGGCGCGAAGAACGCCTTGATGCGGGCGAGTTCCGCGCGCGGCGGGTCGAGGTCGAGGGGCTGCATATGCGCGAATTCCGCCTCCACTTCCTCGCGGAATTTGTCGGCACCGGTTTCGTGCACCAGGATCTTGATGCGTGCCTTATACTTATTGTCGCGGCGGCCGTGGCGGTTGTAGACCCGCAGGATCGCCTCGCAATAGCTGACCATCTGGTCTTCGGGAACGAAGTCGCGGATTTCAGGCGCGATCATCGGCGTGCGGCCCATGCCGCCGCCCGCGAACACCTGCGCGCCAAGGACGCCGTCCCGCCTGACGATGCGAATGCCGATGTCGTGCAGGCGCATCGCGGCGCGGTCCGCATCCGAGGCGATGACGGCAATCTTGAACTTGCGGGGCAGGAACGAGAATTCCGGATGAAAACTGGACCATTGCCGCAGCAGTTCCGCATGCGGGCGCGGATCGATGACTTCATCACCGGCAACGCCCGCGAACTGATCCGAGGAGATATTGCGGATGCAGTTGCCGGACGTCTGGATCGCGTGCATCTCGACCCTGGCGAGATCGGCGAGCAGGTCGGGCGTCTCCTTCAGCTGGATCCAGTTATACTGGACGTTCTGCCGCGTCGTGAAATGGGCATAGCCCTTGTCATATTTGCGGGCGATGTCCGCCAGCGCGCGCATCTGCGTGGACGACAGCGTACCGTAGGGGATGGCGACGCGCAGCATGTAGGCGTGCAATTGCAGATAGAGGCCGTTCATCAGCCGCAGCGGCTTGAACTGATCCTCCGTCATCGCCCCCGAAAGGCGGCGTTCCACCTGGTCGCGGAATTCCGCGACCCGGGCATCGACCATCGCCTGGTCATATTGGTCATAACGATACATGGACGGGTCCTTTCGCCTGCACGCCGAGGTCGAGGCGCACGGATGGCCCCAATGCGCGCATGCGGTCCTTGATATGGGCGGGCCGCGGGCCCGCATCAGTCATCTCGCCATCGACGACATAGCCGTCGAAAACCTTCTGGGCGGCGGATTCGCGGGCGATGATCGCCTCGCCGTCCTCGCCCACATCGGCGGCGTCGACAAGATGCCGTGACCAGCCGGAGCCGGTCCACCAGATGACATCGCCGGTTTTCAGGTCATTGCCGGTTACGATCTTCACGAAACAGTCTCCAGAAGCTGGGCGGTGCGGACACCAAGCCGTGCGACATCACCGACCACGATCAGCGCCGGACTTTCGACATTTTCGCGTTCGACAAGGCCGGGCAGGTCGGCGAGCATCGCGCGCAGGACACGCATGTCCGGCAGCGTCGCGCGTTCAAGAATGGCAATGGGCGTCGCCGGTGACAGGCCGTCATCCATCAGCTTTTCCGCAATGGCAGCGCTGGTCGCAACGCCCATGAAAATGACAAGCGTCCGGCCCTTTCCGGCAAGGCCCGCCCAATTCTGGTCCGACAGGCCGCGGCACTGCCCGGCGACGAAGGTGACCGTCGAGGCGTGGTCACGGTGCGTCAATGGCATGGCAGCGGCAGCGGCGGCGCCAAGCGCGGACGAAATGCCAGGCACGACGGTGACGGGAATACCGGCCCGGTGCGCGTCTTCCACCTCTTCACCGCCGCGGCCAAAGATGAAGGGATCGCCGCCCTTCAAACGGATGACGATATGCCCTGCCCGCGCCTCGCGCACCAGAAGCTCACCGATCTGTTCCTGCGGCAGGGTGTGGCGCGCGCGGCGCTTGGCAACGGAAATCATGCGCGCGCCGCCGGGCGCAAGGTCCAGTATCTCCGCCGATACGAGGCCGTCATGCACAACGACATCCGCACGCTCCAGCGCGCGCAGTGCCCGCACGGTCAGCAGGTCGGGGTCGCCCGGGCCCGCGCCCACAAGAATGATTTCGCCTGAATCGGTCATGGCCCGCAACGTGCGACGCGCCGCCGGTTTCCGCCACAAAGGCTTTCTTGCCCCTGCCCTAGCGCCGCTTCTTTCGGCGCACTACACGGGTCTGCGACAACAGGCGGGAAGATGAGGAATATGACGAAATCGCTGACGGCCATAGCCGGAGTATATGCTGTGTTAATGGTCGGCGGGGCCGGCGGAGCCGCCGCGCAGGAGCGCCGGACGGAGGGACAGCTCGTCATTGAGGGAGTCCCGGAAATTCCCGCAGAGCTGGCGCAGCAGGTGCAGCGATACCGCAATGTGCGTAGCCATGCCTTTCGCGATTTCCTGCCCGACGGCAGCATGTTGATCAGCACACGATTCGGTGAGACCAGCCAGGTGCACCGCCTCACCGCCCCGATGGGCGTCCGCAGTCAATTGACCTTTTACAACGAGCCGGTGCGCGGGATCACGGCGAACCCCGCCGGACAAAGCTATGTGTTTTCCCGGGATTCCGGTGGCGACGAGTTCTTTCAATTATTTACCCATGACCTTGCCACCGGCACGGTCATGGGTTTCACGACGCCCGGCGAACGCAATTCCTTTGCCGTCTGGTCCGATGACGGCGCGAAGATCGCCTATAATGTCGCGCGCGCCAGCGAACCCGACTGGAAGATCAATGTCGTGCAAAAGGCGGCGGGACAGGACACAGAAGCGGTGCCGCAGACCCTCTATGCCGGCGAAGGCGCGAACTATCCGCTGGACTGGAGCGCGGATGGCAAGACACTGCTGGTCCAGCGCTATGTCTCCAATTCGAAAAGCCACCTCTATCTGGTCGAAGAGGAAGGCGAGGCCCGCGAAATCCTGGCCGATGAAAACAATGCCTATAGCGGCGGCGATATCCTGAGCGACGGCAGCATCCTGATCGTGACGGACCGCGAGGCGGACATGGTCAACCTCGTCCAGGTGAAACCGGATGGCTCGGTCATCAATCTGACGGCGCCTGTGCTCTGGGACGTGTCGGGATATGCGGTCAGTCCTGACGAAACGCGAATCGCCCTCACCATCAATGAAGGCGGGCTGGGCAGCATCCGCATGCTGGACCTGGAGACAGGCATGATTTCCGCAGGCCCGGAATTGCCCGCGGGTATCGCAAGCGGCCTTGGCTGGCACCCGGACGGCGAACAGCTGGGCTTCACCTTCAATGCCGCGACCAGCCCCAGCGATGCGTGGGTATGGAATGTCCGTTCCGGTGAGCTGACGCGCTGGACGAAGGCGGAGCTGGGCGGGCTGAGCGAGGAGCGGTTCGTGGAACCGGAGCTGATCGCCTATCCCAATAAGGACGACATGCAGATCCCGGCTTTTGTCTACAGGCCGAAGGGCGCGGGACCGCACCCCGTGCTCATCTCCATCCATGGCGGCCCCGCCAGTCAGGCGCGACCGGGCTTCTCGTCCACACGGCAATATCTGGCGAGTGAACTCGGCATCGCCGTGATTCGTCCGAACGTGCGCGGATCCACGGGCTATGGGCAGAATTACATGAATGCCGACAATGGCCTGCTGCGCAAGAAATCGGTCGAGGACATCGGCGCGCTGCTGGACTGGATCGAGACGCAGGACGACCTCGATGCCAGCCGCGTCGTCGTTTCCGGCGGCTCATATGGCGGCTATATGGTGCTGGCGTCGATGGTCGATTATGGCGAACGTCTGGCGGGCGGGATCGACATGGTCGGCATCAGCGATTTCAGAACCTTCCTGCAGAACACCAAGGGCTATCGCCGTGACCTGCGCCGCGTTGAATATGGCGATGAGCGCGACCCGGACATCGCCGCCTTTTTCGACCGGATCAGCCCCCTGAAAAACGCGGACAAGATCACCAAGCCGCTGTTCATTCTGCAGGGTGCGAATGATCCCCGCGTGCCGGCATCGGAAGCGGAGCAGATCCTCGCCGCCGTGAAGTCGCAGGGCACGAAAGCATGGTTTGTCATGGCGATGGATGAGGGGCATGGTTTCCGCAAGAAAGCCAATCAGGACTATCGCCTTGCCGCTGAAACGCTGTTCCTGCGCGATGTTCTGGGGCTTGGCGCGAAGTAGGCCCGCGGTACTGCCGCCCGCATTCGCCGCGACGGGAGCACGCCGCCTGGCGGCGGCCCCGATGCCCTGCCACAGCGCCGAGGGCCAATAGCCAGCGCCCTGTTTCCTTTACGCTTAAAAGACGCGCCGATGAAATTTCCGTGACCCGATTGCTCCCCGCGCCACGTGTCGGCAGGGGCGCGTTAACCAATCGCAACAGGGATTATCGACATGTCAGCCATCGTTCGCCTGCTCACTTCCAGCGCCATCGCCGCCGCCGGTCTCGCCGCCGCCGCGCAGGCCGATATCCTGCGCCATGACACCGTCCTCACCACCGTCGTTGGCGACGAGGCGGAAATCCCGGCCTATGATTCCGGCGCGAACCGGTTCTTCGTCGTCGGCATCGAAAACGATGCCAGTTTCGTGCGGGTGGTGGACGCGGCGAACGGCAATGTCGCAGGCATGCTGGACCTGGGTGACGGCACGGCCAACAGCGTCGCCGTCAGCACGACGCAGGTCGCCGTGGCCGTCGAGGCCGCGAACAAGACCGATCCTGGCCGCGTGCTGGTCTGGAACCTGAGCGACCTGAACGCCGCGCCCGCCAGCTACACCGTCGGCGCACTGCCCGACCAGTTGACCTTCACCCCCGATCAGAGCCGCATCGTCGTCGCCAATGAGGGCGAACCCGAAGGCTATGAGGACGGGCAGCTCGATCCGGAAGGCTCGATCAGCATCATCGACCTTGGCACCGGGACTGTCGCGACGGCGGATTTCAACGCGTTCGACAGCCGGCAGGCGGAACTGCAGGCAGCGGGCGTGCGCATCTTTGGCCCGGGCGCCAGCGTCAGCCAGGATCTGGAACCCGAATTCGCGGCGATCAACGCGGACGGCACCACCGCGTTCGTGACGCTGCAGGAAAATAACGCCGTCGCCGTCGTCGACCTCGCCACCGCAACGGTTACCGACATCCTGCCGCTTGGCTTCAAAAGCTGGCAGCCGGGCGACAATGAGCTGGACCCGAGCGACCGTGATGGCGGGCCGGGCAATTTCCAGAGCCTGGAAGGATTATATGGCCTCTATCAGCCCGATGCGATCCTGACCGTCGAGGCCAATGGCCAGACCTATTTCATCACCGCCGATGAAGGCGACGCGCGCGACTATGATGGATTTGAAGAGGAAGAGCGCGGCGACGACCAGGGCCTGAGCGGAGACTTCGCGCGCCTGGAACTGACCAACACGCTTGGCGCCGACGGCCCCGCGGATGGGCAATATTACACCTTTGGCGGGCGCGGCTTCTCGATCCGCGATACGGCCGGGAACATCATCTACGACAGCGGCGATCTGGTTGAAAAGATCGTCACCAACCTGCCGGGCGGCGCCCTCAATGACAAACGCAGCGATGCCAAGGGTCCCGAGCCCGAAGCGGTCGCCTTTGGCATGGTTGACGGCGTGCCGGTTCTGTTCCTGGGGCTGGAGCGCGCGAATGGCGGCGATCTGGGCACCATCCTGACCTTCAGCCTGGAAGGCCTCGGCTTTGGCACCGACCCTGAATATCTGGGCGCGATCACGTCGGATCTGCTGGGCCGTCCGGAAGGCCTGACATTCTTCATGCGCGATGGGCAGGAATTCCTGGCCGCCGCCGATGAGGAAACCGGCAATCTGGTGGTCTTCGCGCTCAACATCGTGCCTGCTCCCGCAGCGCTCGGCCTGCTTGGCCTAGGCCTGGGCGGGCTGGCGGCGATGCGCCGTAAGCGGAAGTAAATTCGCCCGGGGTCAGGCGGCAAGCGGGAAGCTGAGCAGTTTTTCGGCGGTCGGGATGATCGCATTCGCTGCGCCTGGCCCCATGGCGCGCATGATGGGCGGCGCGGCGGCATCGAGGCCGCCCGTCAGGGCGCCGAAGGCGGGCAGGATGATCTTGCGGTCGCTGACCACGAAGCACCGGCGTGACACGCCCCGCCCCCGGCCGCGCAGGCGGAGCTTGGGGTGGAAATGGCCGCTGAGCTCCGGTCGCGTTTCCGAGGCCTCGGCCTCGTGACGGAGCAGAAGCCCGCCAATCCCGGCCTCCACCATCACCCTGCCGCCCCAGACCCTGCCAGTTGTGGCCATCGGGTCGTGATTGCCCGTGATCCACGTCCATTCGGTGCGGGCCGTCAGGTCGAGAAGCAGCGCCCGCGCATCCCGAGAAAGCCGGTCCGACCCTGCCTTGTCGTGAAAGGAATCGCCCAGGCACCAGACCTCCCCCGCCGCATGACGGTCCACCAGAACCGCAAGATCCTGCAGCGTCTTCAGACTGTCATAAGGCGGTAGCATCTGGCCATGCGCGGCAAACCAGCTGGCCTTTTCCAGATGCAGGTCGGCAAGCAGCAGCGCGCGGCGCGCGGGCCACCACAGCGCGCCATCGGGCAATGGAATCAAGTCCTGACCTGCGAACGAAAGGGGAACCATGCCCCCTTTATGGCGTCAGCAGCCGCGACGCGCAATGCGCGATGCGAGGCAGTCGGAGGCCAGGGGGTTCGCACCGACGCCGTCAGGCTTGAGGTGGAAACTGACCTGGCGATTCGGGAAGTCGATGGCGACCTGACGAAAGGCGCGGATGGTATCCATTCCCAGAAGGATCGCCGGCTCGTCATCAAGGCCAAGCTGGGCGAATATCGGCGCATCGGAATAGGCGATGCCGCCGCCCTTCAATGTCATTCCGCCAATCTTCAACGAGCGCAGCTGGTTGAAGTTCGCCTCAAGCTCCTCACCCACCACGTCGATCAGGCTGACCAGCGTGCCGTCGGTGGCATTGCGGCGCAGCGCGGTCCGCAGCGCCGTGTTGCCCACAGTCACCTCCGCGCCGGTATCGACGACGACCCGCACCGCCGTTCCATTCAGCCGCGCGTCGGTGAAGATCAGCCGGCCATGCGCGCGCTTGGCGGTCACAACGATCGTGTCATGATCCGACTTCGCCGCCCGCCGCCGGGAGGGGGCCAGCACAGACGGCCGAATGCTCATCACCTCCTTGCGCAGATCGAAAAGCACCTTCGACGATTGCAGGCTGTCGAGCCCGAGAAGGCCGACAGCGCCAAGCGCCGCGCGCGGCACCGCGGGAACGTCGAACTGGCGCGCGCCATCGCCTGAAATGCTGAGACGCTCGATGCTCACCATGTCGACGGGGTATATTCCCGATATTGTGTGAATCAGTCCCGTCCCGCGCGCACCAAGCCCGAGTTCGGCGGCAAGCTCGCTGGAAATCATGGAGCGCTCCGCACCGGTGTCGATGACGAAAGGAAACGGACCCTGCCCGTTAATCATCACCGGGACCGTCATGCGTTCGGTGACATTTTCGCCCAGCGCAAGATCATCGCCAAGATCGGCCTTCCCCTGCGTGGCATGGGCAAGGGGGGCGGCCAGGAACGATGCCAGAAGACCGCCCATCAGCGCGTACCGAAATCCAAATCGCATATTATCCTCCCCAGGAAATTCCGTAGCTAAGGCGAAGCGAACTCCTTTTTGACGCCGCGGTCAAGGGCGGCGGCAGGCGGGACAAGGGATGAACGCCGCCCTAGCCCGGGCGCATCGCTTCGGCGGCGAGCCGTTCGGCCTCCGCCAGAATTTCATCCTCCACGGTCCCCGATGCAACGCTTTCGCGGCCGATCAGTACCATGATCGGAACGGCGAGCGGACTGATCCGGTCGAGCCGCTGATGCACCATCGTCGACGGCGCCCGCTCAAGCAGGTCGGCGAGGCGGCCGATGTCGGTGAGCTTGCCCTTGGCATCTTCCCACGCCGCATTCAGCAGCATGTGGTCGGGCTCGTATTTCCGCAGCACATCGTAAATCAGGTCGGTCGAGAATGTCACCTGACGGCCGGTCTTCCGCTTGCCCGGAATGTGCCGTTCGATCAGGCCGCCGATCACGGCGACTTCGCGAAACGCGCGCTTCAGGAGCGCGGATGTCTGTATCCATTCGACAAGCTCGTCCTCCAATATATCGGCGGAAAAGAGCGGACGGGGGTCGGTGACGGGCTTCAGACTGTAGCAGGCGAGCGCGTAATCGTTGGACACGAAACCGAGCGGCGACAGACCCTGCGTTTCCATCCGCCGGGTGATGAGCATGCCGAGCGACTGATGCGCGTTCCAACCCTCGAAACTATAGGCGATCATATAATGCCGGTCGTCGCGCGGAAATGTCTCCACCAGCAATTCGTCGGGGGCGGGCAGCACCGAGCGCAGCCGCTGCATTTGCAGCCATTCGCGGACGTCCTGCGGGAAACGCTGCCACGCGTCCGGCTCGTGCAGGAAATGGCGGACGCGGCGGGACAGGTTGGTCGTCAGCGGCATGCGCGCGCCGACATAGGTGGGAATGCGCGCGGGCTTGGCGGTGGCTTTGACGAGCAGGTCCGCATCCTTCACGCCGACGACTTCGAGCGGGACACCCGCGAAGGAGAAGCTGTCGCCGGGACGCAGTGTCGATGCGAAATACTCCTCGACCGTGCCGAGCTTGCGGCCATTCCTGAAGCGCACGTCGAGCACCGGCGCATCGACGATGATGCCGGCGTTCAGGCGGTGCTGCGCGGCGAAGCGGGGATGCGAAATGCGCCAGAGGCCGTCCCCGCCGCGCGTGATGCGCCTGTATTTATCATAGGCGCGCAGGGCATAGCCGCCGGATTCGACGAAATGCAGCACGGCATCGAATGTTTCCCGCGTCAGCAGCGCATAGGGCGCCGCCGTTCTGACCTCCCGATAGAGATCGTCGGCGCTGAATGGTGCGGCGCATGCGACCGCCATGACATGCTGCGCCAGCACATCGAGCCCGCCGCTGCGCCAGATGTCGGGATCAAGCTCTCCCTCCGCCACGGCGTCGAGCGCCGCGCGCGCCTCCAGATATTCGAACCGGTTGCCGGGTACGATGATCGCCTCCGACGCTTCGTCGAGCCGGTGGTTGGCGCGGCCGATGCGCTGCAGCAGGCGCGACGAGCCTTTTGGTGCGCCCATCTGCACCACGAGATCGACATCGCCCCAGTCGACCCCGAGATCGAGCGAGGCCGTGCAGACAAGCCCGCGCAGGTCGCCGCGCGCCATCGCGCCCTCGACCTTGCGGCGCGCCTCCACGCTCAGCGAGCCGTGATGGACCGCGATGGGCAGATTCCCGTCATTTTCCGCCCACAGATCCTGAAAGATCAGTTCCGCCAGGCCGCGCGTATTGCAGAAAACGAGCGTCAGCTTGTGCGCCGCGATCTCTTCCATGACCTGCCGCGCGGCATAGCGTCCGGAATGCCCCGACCATGGCACGCGGTCTTCGGGCAGCAGGATGCGGATATTCGCCTTGGCGCCCGGTTCCCCCTCCACCAGCGTCACGCCCTCATAATCGCCGTCGCTGGACAGCCAGCCGCGAAACCCGTCGGGATCGCGCACGGTCGCGGTCAGCGCCACGCGGCGGAGCTGCGGCGATAACGCCTGCAGGCGGGCCATGGCGAGCGACAAAAGGTCGCCGCGCTTGGTTGGCGCGAAAGCGTGGATTTCATCGACGATGATCGTGCGCAGCCCGGCAAACATGGCTTCCGCCTCAGGATAGCTGAGCAGCAGCGACAGCGATTCCGGCGTGGTGAGCAGCATCTGCGGCGGCTGCGTGCGCTGCCTCGCCTTGCGATTGGACGGTGTATCGCCCGTGCGTGTTTCCACGCGAATGTCGAGGCCCATGTCCTGGATCGGTTCGAGAAGATTGCGCTGCACGTCGACGGCAAGCGCCTTTAGCGGCGAAATGTACAGCGTGTGGAGACCGTCGAAATCCGGCTTCTCGATCAGTTCCGCGATCGATGCGAGGAAACCGGCAAGGGTCTTGCCCGCCCCCGTCGCGGCGACCAGCAGCGCATCGTCGCCCCTGCGCGCAGCGGCGATCATTTCCGCCTGGTGCCG
Source organism: Pacificimonas pallii (assembly GCF_019204005.1). Classification (GTDB taxonomy): domain Bacteria; phylum Pseudomonadota; class Alphaproteobacteria; order Sphingomonadales; family Sphingomonadaceae; genus Pacificimonas; species Pacificimonas pallii. Next base: position 681,815 of record NZ_JAGSPA010000003.1, read on the forward strand.
CCTGAGCCGCCAGCCGCGCTCGGCAAACCAGGTCGTGATGGGGCCGGGAAGGTCAATCATCAAAGCGGGACTAGATCATTCGGCAGGCAAGATCGCCCGCAAAATCCGGACGAAGCCCGACCACGCCCTTACGATTCCGGCCGCGACCATAGCCATGGCAGGACGATCGCAGCGACCGCCGGTGTAATGAAACTGAATGGCGGCAATAGCGTGAACAGGCTGAATATCGCGCCGCCGCCAAGACCGACCGTCGCCCACCATTTGCCTGCGCGGCTCACCGCCTTTCGCTCACGCCATGCGGTGATATGCGGACCGAAGACCGGGTGCCGCATCAGGCGTGCCTCCCATGCCGGATTGCTACGCGCAAAGCAGGCTGCCGCCACGATCAGGAACACGACCGTTGGCATGATGGGGAGCACGGCGCCGACGGCGCCGAGGCCAAGGAACATCACCCCGAGCGCGAACCACAGGTGACGGAGCGGGCCTGCGGGCTGCTTGTCGTCTTCCCCGTCTTTTTCCATTTGCGCCTTTGTGACCTCCATGGCGGCCGATCAGCCGAAAATTCCGATTGCCAGAAGCATGCGTATGGGGGAAGCAATGATCCACCCGGGCGATATCGGCGAGCCGCATAAAACCGGTAAACGCCGCTCATCCGGTCCGGTCATGCGCTTTTCCGTTCGACGCGCAAAATGCAGATTTGCGAGAAAAAGACCTTTCACATGACCACGAAAATTATCGACCGGATCGGCCAGGCGGGCCTGCTGCCCGTCATCAGGATCGACGATGCCTCCCGGGCTGCGGACCTTGGCGCGGCACTCGTCGCCGGTGGACTTCCCGTTGCGGAGATCACATTTCGGACGGCCGCGGCGGCAGCCGCGATCCGCGCCATGCGCGAAGCGCAGCCCGACATGCTGATCGGCGCGGGAACGATATTGACCATCGATCAGGCGAAGGCCGCGCTGGACGCGGGCGCGGCGTTCATCATATCGCCCGGCCTCAACCCCACCACGGTGGAATGGTGTGTGAAAGCGGGCGTTCTCATCACGCCTGGCATAGCGACGCCAAGCGATATCGAGCGCGGGCTGGAATATGGTCTGACACATTTGAAATTCTTTCCCGCCGAGGCGAATGGCGGCCTGAAGACGCTCAAGGCCATTGCCGCGCCCTATGGCGATGTGCGTTTCATCCCCACGGGCGGCATCGACCTTGGCAACTTCGCCGATTATCTGAAGTTCGGTCGCGTTCACGCCTGCGGTGGCAGCTGGATCGTCCCGTCGGACGCGATTGCCGCTGGCGACTGGCACCGGATCACGGCGCTGACGCGCGAGGCGGTGGCGCTGCGTGACAGCATCAGGACATAGCGCCGTCACTGGCGAAGGTGCGGCCGCGGCCGGTTGAACAATGTGCCGCAGTGGAACCATCGCCGCCGCTCGCCCATATTCCCCGCATGGCGAAGCAAACCCTTGGCGACTGGATCAAACCCCACCCGACCGGCATTTATGTCGAGCCGGGTGACTTCTGGATCGACCCGTCGGAAGCGCAGGGCATGGCCGTGGTGACGCACGGCCATGCCGATCACGCCCGCTCCGGGCACAGCCATGTCATGGCGACACCGGAGACGCTGGCGATCATGGAAACGCGCTACGGCGAATATCCCAAGGCCACGCCGATGGCACATGGCGAAATCGCCCGTATCGGCGAGGTCGATGTCGGCTTCGTCCCCGCCGGCCATGTGCTAGGCTCCGCGCAGGTCGTGATGGAGTATCGCGGCGAGCGCATCGTCGCGTCCGGCGATTACAAGCGCCGCGCCGACCCGACCTGCGCGCCGTTCGAAGTCGTGCCCTGCGATGTCTTCATCACCGAGGCGACATTCGGCCTGCCGGTGTTCCGGCATCCCGACACGGCGGGAGAAGTTCAAAAGGCGCTCGACGCGCTGCATGCGAATCCCGAACGCTGCGTCCTGATCGGCGCCTACGCGCTGGGAAAAGCGCAGCGGGTGATCCGGCATCTGCGCGACCTTGGCCATCACGAGCCGATCTACATTCACGGCGCGCAGGAGAAGCTTTGCAACCTGTATCAGGATCTGGGCGTCGACCTTGGCGAGCTGAGACTCGCGACGGGCAGGAAGAAGGATGAACTGCAGGGCACGATCATCATCTGTCCGCCGGGCGCGCTGAACGACAGGTGGAGTCGCAGGCTGCCGGATCCGATTACCGCCATGGCGTCCGGCTGGATGCGCATTCGCCAGCGCGCGCGGCAGCGCAATGTCGAACTGCCGCTGATCCTCAGCGATCATGCAGACTGGGATGAACTGACGCAGACCATCGAGGACATCGGCCCCAAGGAAGTCTGGGTTACCCATGGCCGCGAAGACGCGCTGCTGCACTGGTGCATGACCCGGCAGATAAAGGCCCGGGCGCTCAACATGGTGGGCCGGGAAGATGAGGATGACTGATTTATTTTACCCAGGTGTATTGACTTCGATATTTACCCCGGTAAATAGTAGGTCATGGAACAGGAAACCTATACCGCTTTTGCCGGTGAACAGCGCCTCGCCTCCGGTCCACTTGGCGTGATCGCCGTGGCCGTCAAACACGCCCATGCCGACCGGGTGCTGATCTTCAGCGACCGGACCGGCAGGGAAACCGACGTCGATACGCGCGGGGATGAAGGTGAGATCATGGCCCGCTACGCACCGCCGCCGCCCGCAAAGGGCCGGCCGAAGCTGGGGGTTGTCTCCAGGGAAATCACGCTGCTTCCGCGGCACTGGGACTGGCTGTCACGCCAACGCGGAGGCGCGTCCGGCACGCTGCGCCGCCTGGTCGATCAGGCGGTCTCGACAACGGGCGAACGGACCCGGGCAAGCGCCGACGCGGCCTATAAATTCATGAGCGCAATCGCGGGCGACCTGCCGGGATTCGAGGAAGCGGCGCGGGCGCTTTTCGCCGCGGATGCCGACAAGTTCGCGGCGCAGACGAAGGACTGGCCCGGCGATATCCGCACGCATGCGCACATGCTGGCGAAGGACGCGCTGGTCTAGGTGCGCGCCTTCGCCGACCTTCTCGAACGCCTGGTTTACACGCGTTCCCGCAATGCCAAGATCAAGCTGATCGCGGATTACCTGATCGGCACGCCGGATCCGGATCGCGGATGGGCGCTGGCCGCGCTGACGGGAGAGCTGGATTTCCGGACGGTGAAGGCGGGCCTGATCAAGAGCCTGACGGAAGAGCGCGTCGATCCGGTGCTGTTCAAGATGAGCCGAAGCTATGTCGGCGACATGGCCGAAACGGTGAGCCTGCTGTGGGAGCCGAGGCCGGGCGCGGAACCTGCGCCGCAGGATCTGCGCCTGTCATCGGTGGTCGACAGGTTGATGGCGCTGAGCCGCGCCGAGGCACCGCTGCAAATGTCGGCCTATCTGGATGCGATGGTGCCGACAGAGCGCTTCGCGCTCATCAAGCTGGCGACCGGCGCGCTGAGGATCGGTGTGTCCGCGCGGCTGGCGAAGACCGCGCTGGCGCAGGCGTTCGCTCTTGATCTGGATGCGGTCGAGGAGGTCTGGCACGGCATCGACGCGCCCTACACCGCGCTGTTCGCGTGGGGGGAAGGAACGGCCCCGCAGCCGTCGCATGAGGATATTCCCGTCTTCCGCCCGTTCATGCTGGCGCATCCGCTGGAGGATGCGCGCGTCGACCTCTCCCAATATGCCGCCGAATGGAAATGGGACGGCGTTCGTGTGCAACTGAACCATGTGAACGGCGAAACGAAACTGTTCAGCCGCACCGGCGATGATGTCACCGCCAGCTTTCCCGATGTCGCCGACGCGTTTCAGATACACGGCGTCATCGACGGCGAATTGCTGGTGAAGGGAGATGCGCAGGGCACTGCGGATCAGGGCGGCGAGGCGGCGAGTTTCAACGCGCTGCAACAGCGGCTGGGCCGCAAGACCGTGTCGAAGAAAATGCTGACCGAAGCGCCCGCTTTCGTGCGCGCCTATGACATATTGTTCGACGGCGCCGAGGATTTGCGCGCCTTGCCCTGGGAGGAGCGGCGCAGGCGGCTGGAGGCCTTCGTCCCGCGCCTCCCCGCCGAACGGTTCGATGTCTCCGCCATTGTGGAGGCCGATGATTTCGACCACCTCGCCAAGATCCGCGAAGGGGCACGCAGCGCGGCCATTGAGGGCCTGATGCTGAAGCGCCGCGACAGCGCCTATATCGCCGGGCGCAAGGTCGGCCAGTGGTACAAATGGAAACGCGATCCGCTGACCGCCGACTGTGTCATCATGTACGCGCAGCGCGGATCGGGGCGGCGGTCGTCATATTTCAGCGACTATACGTTCGGCTGCTGGACCGAGGCGGGTGAGCTGGTGCCCGTGGGCAAGGCCTATTCCGGCATTACGGATGAGGAACTGCGGTTTCTCGACAAGTTCGTGCGCGGCAACACGACCGGCCGTTTTGGCCCCGTGCGCGAAGTCGAGAAGACGCTGGTGCTGGAAGTGGCGTTTGACAGTGTGCACAGCTCAAAGCGCCACAAGAGCGGGATCGCGATGCGGTTTCCGCGCATACACCGGATCCGGAACGACAAACCGGCGGCCGAAGCGGACCGGGTGCGGACGCTGGAGGCGATGATCGATTGAGGGGTGGCTGTTGTCGGCACTTTGAAGTTCAACACGCCTATAATCCGATCATCCTGAGCGCAGTCGAAGGACGCACAATTTGTAAACCGTCACTTCGGCGAAGGCCGGAGTCCATCTATAAAGCCCGCACCCGGTTTCTCTCGCAAGAGATGGATACCGGCCTGCGCCGGTATGACATATGTAAGGAGATCGTGCGTCCTTCGACTGCGCTCAGGATGATCGGGTTTCACGGACTTGGGACGGCTTATAGCTTCCCGAGGGTTTCCCGCCTTGGCCCCAGATAGCCGAACAGATAGGCCCCGACCTTGCGCATCTGGATTTCCTCCGCGCCTTCCGTGATGCGGTAGCGGCGATGGTGGCGGTAGATATGTTCGAACGGCTTTTCGCGGGAATAGCCGATGCCGCCATGTACCTGCATCGCCCGGTCCGCCGCCTCGCAGCAAAGGCGGTTCGCCCAGTAATTACACATGGAGACCTTGTCCGAGATGGTCTTCTCGATCTCCTTGTGGGGCATATTGTCCATATCCCACGCGGTTTTGCGGATCAGCCAGCGCAGCATTTCCGCCTGGGTCGCGAGTTCGACGAGCGGGAACTGGATGGCCTGATTCTGCGAAAGCGGTTCGCCAAAGGGCTTGCGGGTGCGGGCATATCTTACGCTTTCCTCGATGCAATAGACCGCCGCGCCCAGCGATGATGCCGCCTGACGAATGCGGTTCTGGTGCACGAAACTCTGCGCCAGCGCGAGGCCGCCGCCGGGCGGGCCGAGCAGCGCGCTTTCCGGTACCCAGACATTCTCGATCGTCAGCCGCGGATGATCCGTCGGCATGTTGAACGTCCAGATATAGTCATCGATTTGTAGCTGGTCGGCAGGGGTCAGGAAACAACTGATCCCGCGCGCGTCGCCGTCGTTTCCAGATGTGCGGGCAAAGACGGCGCAGTGCGTCGCCTTGTGCATGCCGGTGATCCACATCTTGCGGCCGTTGAGACGGAAACCGGGCACCCCGTCCCGCTCCTCCGGCACGCCGCGCGTTTCCATGTGCGTCGCGTCACTGCCATGATCGGGCTCGGTCAGGCCAAAGGCAACGCGGCGCTCCCCGGAAAAGCCGCCCAGGATGAACTCCTCCTTCTGCGCGTCCGTGCCGAACTGTTCGTACATCTCCACGAACGGAAAATTGCCGACGATGGAATGTTCGTTTTGCAGATCATTGTGCAGACCGAGGCCCTGCGCGGCGAAATGTTCGCGAATCACCGCCATCCACAGATTGGATCCGTCTCTGCCGCCATATTTTTTCGGGGCGGAAAAGCGCCAATGGCCGGCGGCATCGGCGCGCCTGACCGCCTGTTTCAGCAGATCCTCCCATTCCTGACGCGGCAGACCCTGATTGTCCCAGTCCGTGCGCGCATGTTCGCGGCGGTGGTCGAAAAAGCGGACATTGTCATCCTGCCGCTCGAGCGGCCTGATCTCCGCTTCGATAAAGGCGTCGAGTTCGTCGAGATAGGCCTTCAGGTCGGCCGGAAGGGAAAAGTCCATCGGGTCAGCTCCTTTGAAAGGAAGCATAATCCGCCAGCCTGACAAGTTCTCCTCCCCTTCAGGAGAGGGGCGGGGCCGAAAAGCGGTATCTCAGGTCCAATTTGTCTTGGCATCAGGCGGCAGGCCCTTCTGCTGTTCCAAACGCTCGGCCAGCGTTTCGGTCGGCTTTGCTTCCTCGTCTTTCAGCTCGTCGCTTTTTGGGGCGGGGGGTGGATTTGTGTCGTTTGGCGGTGTCTTTGGCGGCTTTGCCATGGGCGCGTGCTCCTCTTGTGCAGATGCCGATTATAACGACCGAGGGTCTTGCCGCGTTCCGCGGGACGGGCGCTGACGGGCGGACAGGATGCGCATGTCAGCCCTCTTCGCGAAAATTTTCGATCTGTCCGGGAACCCCCGGCGATATGGGCCGTTAACACCTCGATAGCGAATGACATCCCCCCGCTCTCGCTATTCAAATCAGGAACCCGGTGCTGAGCATATCCCCCCCTTGCTCAGCACCGGGTTTCGCACTTTCCCGTAACGTTATGCAGCGATGCCCCGGGCGCGGCCAATGCCGACGACGGAACCAATAAGGCTTATCCATGGTTATGACAGTCCGCAGCAGGCGGATTGCGCCGACGCTGCACGACGGGAGTATGATCATGCGCAAAATCAGCATAGCCGCCATCGCAGCGCTCGGCCTCGCCCTTACCGCCTGCAACACGGTGAAAGGCGCCGGCGAAGACGTCGAATCGGTTGGCGAAGCCGTTCAAAAGACCGTGGACTAGATCTGTTTCGGTCGCCTGGAACCGGCGGCGGAACATGAATGAGGGCACCGTATTCGGGCACGCGTCGCTGCGCCGCCATACGGTGCCCTTATCGATTCGGGCCGATGAAATTTCGCGGCCGTGTCTCAATCGGTGCGAACCGCGTCTTTCCCAGCCTTGCTGCGCCGCTGTGTCAGGGTGATCGCGATGATGGAGAGTTCGTAAAGGAGGATCATCGGCACGGCGAGCATGAACTGGCTGATCACATCAGGCGGCGTCACCACGGCGGCGATGACAAACGCGATGACGATGGCGTAGCGCCGGAAGCTCTTCAGCTGGGCGACATTGATGATACCGACCTTGGCCAGCAGCATCAGTGCGACGGGCACGAGGAAACATGCGCCAAAGGCGAAGATGATGCTCATCGTGAAACTGAGGAAGTCGCCCACCGCGGGCAATGCGGTCAGTGAAACGCCATTCGTCGTGCCCTGCATTTGCAGCATGAACGTGTAGACTGTCGGCATGGCGATAAAATACGCCATGGCGGCGCCGCCGAAAAACAGGATCGGCGTGGCCAGAAGGAAGGGCAGGAAAGCGCGCTTTTCGTTTTTATAAAGCCCCGGCGCGACAAATCCCCAAAGCTGATTCGCGATGACCGGAAACGCGCACAGGAAAGCGGCGAAGAGAGCCACCTTGATCTTCGTAAAAAACGCCTCGTACAGCTTCGTGTAGATCAACGATGACGGCGGCGCTTCGCCGACCCGGTCATAGGCCGTCAGCAAGGGCTGCGCGAGAAACGCCAGCAACTGGTCGGAAAAATAAAAGGCGATGAAAAACGCCGCCATCAGAGCAGCCAGAGACCAGAGAAGCCGCGTTCTCAACTCGATCAGATGATCGAGAAGCGGTGCCTTCGACGCGTCGACCTCATTGGCGGGAGGCACAAGCGCCGGCGGTTCGATCGCCATTTCACCCTCGGGCGTCACATCGGTCATAATTTGCCAGGCGTATCTGTCGGGGGCGTGGTTGGCGTGGTCGGCTGCGTCGTCGGGGACGACGATGCGGCTGCGGGCGGCGCGCCGGACGGCGATCCCGCCGCGATATCCGGTGCAGGGGACCGCGCGGTCCCCGCGTCGTCGGCCGATGATCCCGTCATCACCGACTTGTTATGCGCATCCCATTTCGACTGCATTTCGTCGAGGTCGGCCTGGCGCATCATTTCATCGACGCCGGATTTGAAATGACGCGCCGCGCCGCGGACCTTCGCGAGCGCCTGCCCCGCCGCGCGCATCAGCTTGGGCAGATCCTTCGGCCCGACGACGATGAGCGCGACGATACCGATGAGCAGCAGCTCGACCGATCCAAAGTCAAAAAATGGCATAACGAGGTTGCGTCCGCTCTTGCCCGTTCAGGCAAGGACGGCCTGCCTAGGCCGACTTGTCGGAAGAGGGATCGCTGACCGTCTCGGCTGCGGGCGGCGCGGGATGGGCCTCCACCTGCCTGGGCGGCGTGGAAACCTTCGTGTCGTCCTCGGCGAGGCCCTTCTTGAAACTCGTAATACCCTTGGCAAGGTCACCCATCATGTCGGAGATTCGGCCCTTGCCGAACAACAGCATGATGATCAGCGCGACGATCAGCCAGTGCCAGATGCTGAGACTGCCCATGAGAACTCTCCCGGAGATACATATTTTCCGCCCGCGGCGCGGGCCTGATTACCCGCCTATAATAGGAAGAGTGTTACAGACCTGCAATCGCGCGCGGCAGGCCATTGACGAAAGCGGTGATGCGCGCGACTAGAGATTGTGAAGCGTATCTGGTTCCAGATGAAAGGTTTTGCCATGGAAGAGACCGACAATGATGTTCCGGCATCCTCTGGACCCGATGCGCCGCTGGAACGCGCGCCCGAAAGTCATATCGGCACGCAGTTGCAGTCCGCCCGGCTGGATCAGGGCCGCGAACTGAGCGATATCGCCGCGCAGACCCGCGTCCCGCTGCGCCACCTGACCGCAATTGAAGAACGCCGCCACGACGACCTGCCCGCGCTGCCCTACACATTGGGCTTCGTGAAGAATTACGCGCGCGCCGTGGGCATGGACCCGGACGCCGCCAGCGCGCAGTTCCGGAGCGAAAATACCGCCATCCCGCGCGAGCCGCGGGTAACGGTGTTGTCGCCGATCGACGAACGCCGCGCACCGCCGCGTTCGGCCGTATGGCTGGGCATCCTGCTGATCGCGCTCGTGGTGCTGATCGGCCTGGCATACACCTCCGGCTGGTTCGGCGGCGAAAATAACGTGCCTGACGTGGCGGACGATCCGCTGGAAGTCAGCGAGCCCGTCGTCACAGTGCGGGAACCCGAGCTGGTAGAGGCGGCGCCGGATGCGGCCGATGACGCGGCATCGCCCGCCGAAGCCGCGCTCCCGACCGGGCAGATAGTGATCAGCGTCGATGCGAATGTGAGCGACGGCGCGTGGATGCGCGTTTCGGATCGCGAAAGCGGCGAGAAACTGTTCGAGCGCGTGCTCGCCCCTGGTGAGAGCTTTGCCGTCCCCGAGGGCCGCAGCGGCCTGATCCTGCGCGCGGGCAATGCCGGTGTGCTGGACATCGCCGCGGGCGGCACATCCCTGCCCAAGATCGGCGCGCCGGGGGACGTCATCGGCCCCGTCGACCTTACATCCGCAGGGCTTGCCGCCGCCGCATCGGCGGCTGCGGGCGAGTGATCCCCATGGGGAAGCGCCGTATCCATCTTCAGCGTAGCTTCAGCATCACCCTGCCAGTCCGTGCCCAGATTTAAGATTTCGGAGCGATAGACATGATCCGCCCTGCCCTTCTTGCCTGCATTGCCCTCGGCATTCTTGCGCCCGCCGCATCGGCGCAGACCGTCGATACGCTGGACCGGCGTCTCGACCGCCTGGAAAAGGAAGTGCGCGCGGTGCAGAGAAAGGTGTTCCCAGGGGCAGATTCCGACTTTTTCGAACCGGAGATCACGCCGCCCGCAGACAGTAATGGCGGTTTCGGCGTCCCCGCGGTCACGCCCTCGACGATCGTAACCGATCGCATCGAAGCGCTTGAGGCGCAGGTGCAGAGCCTGACCGGACAGATGGAGGAAACCAGTTTCAAGCTGCGCCGGATGGAAGAAGCGCTGGCACGGTTCGAGGGAGATACCAAGCTGCGGCTGCAGGCGCTGGAAGGCGGCGGGCTTGCAAGTGGGGACATAGCGGCCGACGGCGCTGCGGGCGGCGACACGGCGCTCGCCGCATATGAAGCCGCCTATGCCTTATATACCGAGCAGGATTTCGCCGGTGCCCAAGCCGCTTTCGCATCGTTTCTGGACACGAATGCGGAACATGAGCGCGCGTCCAATGCGGGGTATTGGCTTGGCCGTTCGCTGCTGGCGCAGGATCAGCCGGTGCAGGCGGTGCAGGCATTCCTCAACAATTATCAGGATCGCCGCGAGGGATCGCGCGCGCCTGACAGCCTGCTGTGGGTCGGCAAGGCGCTGATGCGGATCGATCCGCCGCGCACGGCGCAGGCCTGTCAGGCCTATGACCGGCTGGAGCGCGAATATGACGGCAAGCTGAGCGATGAAGTGGCAAGCGGCGTCGTTGCCGCACGGCTGGAGGCCGACTGTTCCTGACGCGGGCTGACCGAAGCGGGCCCCGCTGGCCGCAGAGCGAGAGGATCGCGCTGGCCGTTTCGGGCGGCGGCGATTCCATGGGCATGCTTGCGCTCGCACAGCGGGATATTCCAGGCCGGTTCCTCGTCATTTCGGTTGATCATGACCTGCGCGCGGAAAGCGCGGCGGACGCCGCCCATGTCGCGGCCATTTGCGCCGATATCGCCGTGCCCTGCCACATCCACAAGCTGGTCTGGCCTTCGGGAAAACCGGCGGCAAATGTACAGGCCGAAGCGCGCGCGGCGCGTTACGCCGCCATGCGGACGCTGTGCGAAACGCGGAATATCCCGCACCTGGTGACAGCGCATCACGCCGACGATCAGGCCGAGACGGTCCTGATGCGTCTGGCGCGGGGCAGCGGCCTTTCCGGCCTGAGCGGCATCCGGGCGTCGCGGCGGCTTGGCGGCGACGTGACGCTGTCGCGGCCCTGCCTGCACATGCCCAGGACCGCGCTGATCGCCGCGGCGTGGGATGCGGGCTTTTCCCCTCGCGAAGATCCCAGCAACAGTGACGAACGGTATGAACGCACTCGGTTTCGCGCATTTCTGGCACGCGAAGCCGCGTTCGACCCCGCCCGGCTGGCGCAGGTTGCCGCGCATCTTGCGCAATCGGACGACGCGCTCGAATGGGTCACGGACCTGGCCTTTGAAAGCCGGGTGAGGACGCGTGCCGGCACCGATGCCGGTGCCGGGCTCGCCATGGATCCACACGGTCTGCCGGCAGAGCTGCGCCGCCGTCTGATGCTGCGCGCTTTCGCCGCCATGGCCGCGCCCGAACCCCGGGCGGCGGACCTCGGACGCTTCATGGACACGTTGGAATCCGGAGGAAAAGCGACGCTCTCGGGCCTTTATGGCAGTGGCGGCGCGGAATGGACTCTCTTAAGGGAATAGCGAAACCTATTGGCTATCCCGTCCGAATACCTATCTTAGCTTCACAAATCTCTCGACAGGACCACTTGATGAGCGACCGGAACGATAACAAGCCGCAGACACCGTGGGCGAAGAATCTGGCAATTTGGGCCATGATCGTGCTTGCGCTGATTGTCGGTGTGTCTCTGGTCAGCGGCCAGAATAGCGGCAGTGACGGCACCGTCATCGCCTATTCCGACTTCATCGAAAAGGTCGATGAGGGCGCTGTTGAGTCAGTGGAAATCCAGGGTCAGGAACTCAACGGTAACATGACCAATGGTCAGGCGTTCGTGACCTACGCGCCCGACGATCCCGGCCTTGTGTCCCGGCTGGAGGAAAAGGGCGTCACCTTCAATGCGCAGCCTGCCGAGGGCCGCAGCCTGATGGGGGCAATCCTGATCCAGATGGTGCCTTTGCTCCTGCTGGTCGGTATCTGGATTTTCTTCATGCGCCAGATGCAGAACGGCGCGGGCAAGGGTGCGATGGGCTTTGGCAAGAGCCGCGCGAAAATGCTGACGGAGAAGTCCGGCCGCGTCACATTCGACGATGTCGCCGGTATCGATGAAGCGCGTGAAGAGTTGCAGGAAATTGTCGACTTTCTGAAGGATCCGTCGAAATTCGCACGGCTGGGCGGCCGGATCCCGAAGGGCGCCCTGCTCGTGGGGTCGCCGGGTACGGGTAAGACACTGCTCGCACGTGCCATTGCGGGCGAGGCGGAAGTACCGTTTTTCAGCATTTCCGGTTCCGATTTCGTCGAAATGTTCGTCGGTGTTGGCGCGTCGCGCGTCCGCGACATGTTCGAGCAGGCCAAGAAGTCCGCGCCGTGCATCATCTTCATCGACGAGATCGACGCCGTCGGCCGTTCACGCGGCGCCGGGCTTGGCGGCGGCAATGACGAGCGCGAACAGACACTGAACCAGCTGCTCGTCGAAATGGACGGCTTCGATGCCAATGAGGGCATCATCATCATCGCGGCAACGAACCGCCCCGATGTGCTCGATCCCGCGCTGCTGCGTCCGGGCCGCTTCGATCGTCAGGTCGTCGTTCCGCGCCCCGACATCGAGGGCCGCGAGAAGATCCTGGAAGTGCATATGAAGAAGGTGCCGCTGGCACCCGATGTCATCGCCCGCACCATTGCACGCGGTACGCCGGGCTTTTCCGGTGCGGACCTTGCGAATCTTGTAAACGAGGCGGCGCTGCTCGCGGCACGTCAGGGCAAGAAGCTTGTCGGCATGGCGCAGTTTGAAGAGGCCAAGGACAAGGTGATGATGGGCAGCGAACGCAAGTCCATGGTCATGACCGAGGACGAAAAGAAGATGACCGCCTATCATGAGGCAGGACACGCCCTCGTCAGCATATATGAGGCCGCGTCCGATCCCATTCACAAGGCAACCATCATTCCGCGCGGCCGGGCACTGGGCATGGTGATGCGCCTGCCCGAGCGGGACGAATACAGCTATCACCGCGACAAGATGCACGCGAACCTGGCCGTCGCGATGGGCGGCCGCGTCGCCGAGGAAATCATCTTCGGCTATGACAAGGTTTCGTCCGGCGCGTCGAGTGACATCCAATATGCGACCAGTCTTGCGCGTAACATGGTCACACAATGGGGCATGTCGGACAAGGTCGGCCCCGTGATGCTGACCGAAAACCAGCAGGAAGTGTTTCTGGGCCAGCAGATTTCGCAGCAGAAAAATGTCAGCGAATCGACCGCCCAGCTGATCGATGCGGAGGTGAAGCGCATCGTCGAGGGCGGTCTGGCGCGCGCCAAGGAAGTGCTGACGGGTCATGAGGACCAGCTGCACGCGCTGGCCGGCGCCCTGCTGGAATATGAAACGCTGTCCGGTGACGAGATCAAGATCCTGCTCGACGGCGGCGATATCAATCGCACGGACGGGCCGAAGCCCCGCACGATCGGCCCCGCCACCGGCGCCAGCGCCATCCCCAAGGCCGGCACGCGCGCTGGTCGCAGTGACGGCGAACCGGATGGCGCCGTACCTGAAGGGGCGTAGCGAGCGGCTATCTGACCGGAACAAGGGCCTGCACATCCATGTGCGGGCCCTTTTTTTTTGCGCGTGGTGACAGACATCCGAATTGTGTGAGCCATCGCGAAACTGCCCGACAGCCGGACATTGCGGGCCACCGCGTTTACGGACAGATCGCCATGACCCTTCTTACCCCCCTGGGGCTTTGAAGTGAGTTATTTCTGCGAGATGCCACGGACCCGGGCACGCTGCCGCCAATCCTGCGCGTACGGTTGGCGGAGCCGTTGCCCGGTCTGGCGTGAAAAAGGGCGCGCGGACATAGTGTCCGCGCGCCCTTCTCAAATGAAGAAACCGTCTTAGCGTGCGCGGCGCGCAGCAGCAGCCATCAGCAGGCCGAGGCCGAGAAGACCGATCGTACCGGGAGCCGGGACCTGCTCCACCACCAGGAACTGCGCGGATGCGTTACTTGGCGTCGCACTATCGAAAACGCCCAGACGATAGCTGCCTGCGATCAGGTCGGAGAACAGGGTTGTCACCGGCTTGTCGGCACCAGCCGCGTTGCCGGAATTCGCACCGGCGGCGGCAATGAAGTCGCAAGTGCCAGCCAGCTCGCCCGCTGCGTTGGCACAGGCGTTCGTATCGTTCGTCAGCCGCTGCACCACATTGCCTGACGGGGAATCAAGAACCTCGAGAATGAACCCGGAAACGTCCGATGCGCTGCCGTTGCTGGTCAGCATGTTGAAGACCACATCGAATGACGCATCCGCAGTAAAGTCGGCATAGCCGCCAAAAGGCGTACCGTTCCAGCCGATATCCACCGTACCAGTTGAACTACCGCCGCCGCTGGCGCTGACAGAGCCGAACCCCTGCGTGATATCGACATTATCAAAGGTAATCGCCGAAATCGCTGGTGCCGCGGATGCGGCACAAAGGACCATCGCGCCGATTGCTGCGGACTTCGTGAGATTTGTGACGCGTGCCATGAGACGATTTCCAAACTATGTGACGATCGCTCCCGCACAGGCAATTTCGGGGCCAGAATAAACTTCATATATGATTACAACATATTGCAATCATTCCGCTGCCGCGCTCATTTAAAAGTGTAAAATATTCCGACAGTTGTCCGACATGCGCGGCGGAATGACCGGCCCAAATGCCGCTGGCCATGCCGCCGCTGCTGCTGGGGAGCGAGATCGACCTAGCATTTGCGTGGCTGTCACTTCGCGCGCCAGCCTCCTAGACCCGGACGCAGCCAGTTCAGGATGGGAGATAGATATGCCAGAAATTTCCACACATGCAGCGTCCATGCTGCATGCCATCATTGCCATGGGCGCGCTTACGCTCGTCATGTTCATCTGGCTGTATGCGACCCGCCTGCCCGCCATGTCGGCGGCCAAGATCGATCCGCAGGACGCCGCCCATCCCGGCAGCTATACGCTGCCGTCCAAAGCGGCGCGGGTGGCGGACAATTATAATCACCTCTTCGAGGCCCCGGTGATGTTCTATGCGATTGTCATCGCCATCGTGCTCCTGGGTCTGGCCGATCAGATTCACGTCTGGTGCGCCTGGGCCTATGTTGGACTGCGCGTCGTTCACTCGCTGGTACAGGCGACGATCAATGTCGTGGTGCTGCGTTTTGCGATCTTCGCGCTCAGCTGGATCGCGCTCGGTGCGCTGATCGCACGCGCGGCGCTGGCGATCCTCTAGCGCCTGTTTCCCAGCGCTGTCGTTGGGCTCAGCCGGCAGCCGAGCCTGCGACGACGAGGTCGGCGATGGTCTCGAACAGCTCCCGCATGGCGACCGGTTTCAGGAGCACGGCATTGGCGCCGCAGTCCATGCAGTCCGCCGTGATCGTCGCGCCCGTATCCGCGGTGACCACGATGACGGGCAGTGCCGCTTTCTCATCGTCGCGGGCGCGAATCCTGCGGATGGTCTCGAACCCGTCAATTCCGGGCATTCTAAGATCGACGAGGATGATGTCGAAGGCGTCACGCTCAAGCGCCTCAAGGCCACGCACGGCGTCCTCCGCGCCCGTCATCTCGGCACCGCCAACACGCAGCATGTCCTCGACAATGCGTCGATTCAACTCGTCATCTTCTATGAAGAGCGCGCGCATCTACAGCCTTCTTGCTTGAGGGACATGATCAATTTGCCTTGCCATAGAATTCGTTAACCAAGTTTTACCGCCACGTGACCGGCGACGTCGCCGGGCGGGCCGCCGCCGTCTTCGCCAAGAGCCATCAAATTCGGTCCAACCTGCCCCAGGGAAGCGACATCGTCCACGACCATATCGCACAGGGCATGCGCATCAATACCGGTATCGGCGGGCCAGCCAGCGGCGGCGATAAAGAGGTGTGGACAGTCCCTGCGCAAATTAACGATATGCTCGATGTCCGCCGCCTGGCCAGCGGTGCTGTAGGCCAGAACCAGCCCATTTGCGGTCCGCGCCGACGCGACCGCTTCGCCGTGGTCGTGACTGACGTCCACACCTGCCGCCGCCTCGCCGAGCGCACGCGTCGCGATCATCTCGATCAGGGCATTCGCCGCGTAAAGCACGATGGACCGATTTGAGGGTGCTGCCTCGTCGGGCCGCTGGCCCGCATTTGCGATTTCCAGCGAGAGCGGCAGTTTCAGCGTGAAGCACGTCCCTTTTCCCAGCGCGCTCTCCAGCTTCAGATCGCCGTGCATGGCAAGGACAAGCTCGCGGCTGATGGTAAGGCCAAGACCGGTTCCCGAAAATGCCCGTGTTCGGGTGCCGTCGACCTGATGAAAAGCTTCGAAGACCGCATCCTGCTGACCCTCCGGAATGCCGATGCCCGAGTCGCTGATTTCTATGTGCAGGGCGTCCGTGTCATCCGCCGCTGGCCGCGCGGACAGGCGGACATGCCCCTCGCTCGTGAACTTTACGGCATTGGAAACCAGGTTCAGGACCACCTGCCGAACCCGCTGTTCATCGCCAATGGCGCGCGCCGGGCACGCGCCGAGGTCAATATGATAGTCGAGTCCCTTTTCAGCAGCGCTATCCGCGAAGATGCGGCTGACTTCTTCCAGCGTGTCGCGCAGGTCGAAGGGTTCACGGCGCAGTGCCACGACACCGCTTTCCATCTTGGCGACATCCAATATGTCATCGACGATCGCCTTCATCGATGTTCCGGCGCCGTGCACAAGCGCGACGCGTTCACGCACGTCGTCAGGAAGGTTGCGATCGGCAAGCATGATCTGTGTCATGCCAAGAACGCCGTTCAGCGGTGTCCGGATTTCGTGACTCGTGGTCGCCAGGAATTCGCTTTTTGCGTTAAGGGCCTTTTCAAGCTCGGCGTTCGTCTGCCCGAGCTCCACATTGGCCGCGTCGACCTCCAGCCGCCGGCGACGGGCGATGTAGAGCGCGATCAACGTCAGCGAAATGATGATCGCGGACGCCGCCAGCACGCCAAAGACAACACGCTGATTGAAAAGGGCGCGCTCTTCAGCCATCTGCACGTCGCTCTCCAGCTGCGACGTCCGCAGATTGGCAATCTCGACTTCCTGCCCGGCAAAGTCGAATTGCGCCGCAAGAATGGCGTTATTGGCCGACGCCGACGCCTGGGCAGCTTCGTCATCAAGCCGCTTCAACGCCGCGAAATGCTCAAGCGCGTCTTCTGGGCGCGCTTGTCGGCGATAGACATTCACGGCGATTTCATGAAAGTCGCGGTAAGTTGTCGGCGTCGCCGTCAAATCCGCGTCTTCAAATGCCTGATCGAGGAGGTCGGCGGCTTCCCTGTTTCGTCCGTCCAATGCGGCGAGTTTCGCGCGGGTACCTAGAACATATGGTCGCCACGCCGCCGTCTCTTCCGCTCGGACCAGTCGCGACGCAACGTCGAGCGAACGACGGGCACCTTCCAGATCGCCGACCTCCATCTCGGTCTTCGCAAGATTGGTGGCAATGCGTGCCCGCAGCAACGGACTACCCAGGTCTGCGGCAATGACATTGGCGCGCCTATATGCCTGTAGCGCATCCTGATGACGCCCCATTGCTTCATAGACAAAACCCAGATTGTTCTGATGCGAAAGCCGCATGGTGGGGCCGCCGTCGAACAGTTTATCGGCACTCTGATAATAACGGAGCGTCCGTTCATAATCGCCCGCGTCGCGATAGATCACACCCATAAGGATAAGAGCCTTCGCCTGCGATGCGGGAACCCTGGCATCGCGCAACAAATCATGAGCACGAACCGCCTGCGAGAGCGAAACGTCAATCTTGCCCTGCTGATAGTAAAGAACCGCGGACGTGCGCAGAATTTCACCTTTTTCTCTATCCGCGCCAGCAATATTCTGAATATTGCGAAGGGCCTCGTCCAATAATGGTCGAGCTTCATCCAGACGGTTCAGGCCCATCAGTGCCGCAGCGCGAATACGCTTCGCCCGGGCTCTATCCACAGCCGTGCCAAGCCGGGCACCCGCAGTTCGAAGGGATGCCTCTAATCCGTCGAGACGCGTCAAGGCTTCTTTTGGGTCGGCGTTCAGCATCTCCTCGATCACGTCGAGGCGCTGCGCGCCTGACACCGACCTTTGCGTCTCTGACGCGAGCGGTTCAGCGATGAGCGTTAGCCCAGCAACGAATAGGAAAGTGATCAGACGGTGTAAAAACACAATAACAGACAACCCTTTTCGATCCCGAACGCGGTCGACGGCGATCGACCTTATGATGTAGCCCTACCGCGCTTTTCTACAGAAAGAGTGACTGTTCTAAAACAGAGCAAACAAAAAGGGCTGCTACGTTACAACACGTAGCAACCCCGAAAGCTATCTCAACTCTGAAAAGTCAGGCCGTCAGCGGAATGATCTCGCCATAGCCATTCGACGCCGTCAGCGGAATGATCTCGCCATAGCCATTCGATGCCGTCA
>NZ_JAGSPA010000004.1:0-280000 GCF_019204005.1 Pacificimonas pallii
GTGAGAAGCATCAGAAGCGCGAACAGAAGCGGAGACTGTAGCTTTCGGCCGAAACGTAACGCCATCCGCATTCTCCCGCTGTCCGCACCGAAAGAAGGGCGTCAGTTCCGCGCGGCTCACGCAGGCGATGCAATGTCTGGCTGGCGTTGAACCGCTGCCCCAGATGTTTATGCCAAGCGCCGACGTGCACGTCACTTACTCTTCTGTAAATTCATTCAAACATGCCTGGCTGTCGTTTGTCTACCGAATAAGTATATGTTTAACAAATATTTAATCGTCGGTAGCCCGCTGAGACTATGATGAGTTTCAAAGCGAGGCGGTGTGCGCAAGCTGATGAGCGATTATAGTTTCCGGATTTACTTCAGCGGGTAATGATTTCGTTAACGAAATAAATGTGAGATATCACATTTCCGCACAATGTTATTTATAAATATCTATAGCCTTGGCGATACCACTGGCGCAGGGCCAGACCCATGAACGGGATTTCCATCAGCGCCGAAACATAATTCACTAACCGCCATTGGGAGGCATGATCCGCGGCTCTCTTCCGAGTTTCGGATGAGCAATGGGCGCGGATCGAAGCGCTCCTGTCGCAGGATGTTCGTGAAATACCGCGGGGAAATGATCGCCGCGGGCTCTCTGGCATTGTCCATGGATAGGGAGCGGCGGTCGCTGGGGCGATTATTCCGAGTACGTCTATGGGCCGGAGATACGCTCTACAACCGCTTCCGGCGCTGGGCCGAACGCGGCTCAACCGTAATCGTCCATCAACAGACGAAGAATATCGAACATTTTTGGGGCCGTTCGCGGGTCGTTCAGTCCTGGACAGGCAATCGGAAGGCTGACAGGAATTTGGCAGCAAAGACCCGGGATCGAGGCGCGTCGCCGACGGAACTGACAATGAGAAAGGCGGAGCCCGTAGGCCCCGCCCTGATTTGTTGCAGTCTAAGCTACTTGCTAGCGACCAGACCGCGATCTCATGAATAGGTAAGTTTACAACGAAGATAGCTTTTCGTGCAACATAGAAAATTGCGGTTGAGCTACAACTCGGTTATCGCTAGCATTCAAAAGATCACGGTCTACTCGCAGCTACATACTAAGGACGCTTTCCAAATAGAGTGCGATAGTTGTAAATTGTGGCCAAGGTTTGGAAGCTTGGCCTACGCCTCTGATATCTCTTGGGAAGAGAGGGTGATCCGTTTCTGGTTTGGACCCAGGACGGATCACCCGTACATCGGCGATCGGACAAGCATACAAAAAGTGAATGCATCTGCAAGGCTAAATTTGAAAAACATCCCCTATAAACTAAGGATGCTTTTCTTGATTGACAATGTTTATGCTTGGTTCGAAATGAGCCTACTCGGCATCGGCTGCTGAAAGCAACTACTGGGGGGCCTTGATGAAGGAAGAAATCTCATATCGGCTTGGCTTGGACCTAGGTACTGATTCCCTTGGTTGGATCATAGTTCGTTTGAACAGTAGAGGGCGTACGGCAGCAATTCTTGACGGCGGCGTCCGGATCTATTCCGATGGACGCGAGGCGAAGTCCGGGACGTCGCTGGCGGTGGACCGGCGCAACGCGCGGGCGGCGCGGCGGCGGCGGGACCGTTATTTGCGGCGGCGGGAGGTTCTGCTGGCGGAACTGGTGCGCTTGGGGCTGATGCCTGAGGACGAGGCCGAGCGTCAGTCGCTGAAACTGGTCGACCCCTATGAAATCCGCGCACAGGCGCTGACGCAGGCTGTACCGCCCGCCTTTCTGGGCCGGGCGCTGTTTCACCTGAATCAGCGGCGTGGGTTCAAGTCCAACCGCAAGGCGGAGCGCGGCTCGGACGAGGATTTGGGCATCGTCGCGCAAGGCCATGAGACGCTGGATGACGCCATGGCAGAGGCGGGTGCGAAGACCTTTGGGCAGTTTCTGGCCATGCGCCATGCGAACAGCGGGCGGACACGGGTCAGGAAGGCGGATGATGAGGATGGCTATGCCTTTTATCCTGCGCGGCGGCATCTGGAGGCCGAATTCGCCGCGTTGTGGGAGGCGCAGGCCCGCCATCATCCTGATATATTGACCGATGAAGCGCGGGACCGCCTATACGACGTGATCTTTTACCAGCGTCCGCTGAAAGCGCCCGAAGTGGGCCGTTGTACCTATAATGACGAGCCGCGCATGGCAAAAGCGCACCCGCTGTTCCAGCGTTTGCGCCTGGTGAAGTCGATCAATGAACTGACTGTCGAACTGACCGGGGAAGAGCCCCGCGCGCTGACCATGGAAGAGCGGGACAATATCCTGCGCACGTTCCGGTCCGCGACGGCGACCAAGAAGTCGGTGACATGGGGATCACTGCGAAAGGCGGCGAAAAGCCTGAAGAACACGCGCTTCAAGGGCGAAGAACAGCGCGGCAAGGGGCTGGTCGGCGACGAGATCGAGCATGAACTGGTAAAACGGCTTGGTCCTGTCTGGCGCGAATTCGATCTGGACCGGCAGTGGAGGATCGTCGAGCGATTGCTTAACGAGGAAGAACTGGATGTTCTGGTGCCCTGGTTGATGGCGGAGCTTGATGTCGATGACGAACAGGCGCGGGAGATCGCGGCGGCCAGGCTTCCGGAAGGATATGGGCGCGTCGGACCAACCGCGGCGGCGGCGATCTTAAAGGAATTGATGGCGCGGGAGACGGACGACGGTTTTGTCATTCCGGAAGCCAAGGCTGTCGAATTAAGTCCCGACCTTGGCCACCATAGCGATTTTCGCACCGGCGAGATTTTCGAGACCCTGCCTTATTATGGCGAGATTCTGGAGCGCAACATTCCGCCCGGCTCTCAAGACCCCGACGAGTGTGACGAAAAGCGGTTCGGGCGCATCACCAACCCCACTGTGCACATCGGCATGGGGCAGCTGCGCCGGGTCGTCAATGCGATCATCGCAAAACACGGAAAGCCTGCGGAAATCGTCGTTGAACTGGCGCGCGACCTGAAACTGTCTGAAGATGACAAGAAGGAGCTGAACCGCCGCAATGCGAAAAATCGCGACGAGGCGATCCGGCGCGGGGAAAAGCTGCAAGAAATCGGCGTCGCCAATAATGGCCGTAACCGTGCGACCCTCAGACTGTGGGAAGAGCTGCATCCCGATCCAAAGGCGCGGGTTTGCATCTATACGGGGACGCCCATCGGTATTGAAATGCTGTTTTCCGGCGTAACCGATATCGATCATATCCTGCCGATCCGCGAAACGTTGGACGACAGCGGGGCGAACCAGCTGGTCTGCATGGCGGCGGCAAACCGCCGGAAATCCAACCGCACGCCCTATGACGCATTTGGCGGGCAACAGGACTGGGAGGATATCGCCAGCCGCGCGGCCAAACTGCCGCCGAACAAACGCTGGCGGTTCGCGCCTGACGCGCTGTCGCGCTTTGCCGATCAGGGCGGCTTCCTCGCGCGGCAACTGACCGACACGCAATATCTGTCGCGGCTGGCGAAGGATTATCTTGCCGCGCTTTATCCCGAAACCGGTCCGGGCAGCCAGAAAGTGCGGGTGATTCCGGGACGGCTGACGGAAATGCTGCGGCGGCAATGGGGGCTGAACAGCCTGCTCCCTGATCACAATATGGTCGGTGCGGATGTCAGTCTGAACAAAGCGAAAAATCGCCTCGACCACCGCCACCACATGATCGACGCCTTCGTCACCGCGGTCACGGATCAGTCGCTGATGCAGCGCGTGGCCACAGCGGCGGGCGCGAATGACGACCAGGGCCTTGATAATATCTTTGCCGGCATGCCGGAGCCGTGGAAAGGATTTCGCGAGGATCTGGAGCGTCTGGTCAACCGCGTCACGGTCAGCCACAAGCCCGACCGTGGCCATCCCGGTACGCGCCAGCAGCAGCGCATCGGCAGGGACGAGACGGCGGGCCAGCTTCACAACGACACGGCCTATGGCCTGACCGGGGAGACGGACGAGAAGGGCAATGAAATCGTCGTGCGGCGCGTACCGCTATTGTCGCTGACCAACGAAAAGAAGATCATGCAGGTGCGCGACCCCGACCTGCGCAACGCCCTGTGGACCGCGACGCGCGGGCTTAAGGGCAGGGCATGGGAGCAGGCGTTGCGCGGCTTTGCCCTAACCGGTGCGCCGGGTGTCACCGACAGGCATGGCAATCCCATGTACAGGGGTATTCGTCACGTGCGCGTGACCGAACCGCTGAAGACGGTGAAGATCCGCGATCGGGATGGTCGTGCTTACAAAGGCTATAAAGGCGATGCGAATTATCGCTACGACGTTTGGGAAATGCCGGATGGCAAGTGGGTGACGAAATGGAAGACGCGCGATGGCGCGCCAGAGTCGAGCATCATCACCATGTATGACGCGCATCAGCCTGAAGTCGGCGGGCAGGAATCGCGCCCTCATCCAGCGGCTCGGCGCGTTCTGAAGCTGCATCAAAATGACATGGTCGCCTTTGACCATCCTTCCGAAGGGACAGTGATTGGCCGTGTCGTCAAATTCGGCCAAAACGGGCAAATCACGCTAGTGCTACACAGGGAAGCGGGCGACCTGAAGCGACGCGATGCGGATGCCGACGATCCTTTCAAATATTACGCGCCCACCGCTGGCGGTCTTAAAAAGGCAAATGCCCGCCAGATACGTATCGACGAACTGGGCCAGGTCTGGGATCCAGGACCGCCAAAATAATACGCTGTTGGTCGCTACCGGGACCGAACACCTCCGCTTAACCTGTATCCCGTAAATACAGCATGATAGCGTTGGGAGGCGCAAAAGATGAGCATCGACCGGGTCGTCGATATTGCGGATAATGGCCAGCATCTGTCCTTGCACCGCGGCTTTCTGCTGGTCAGCCGGGACCACGAAGAAGTAGGTCGTGTGCCGCTGGATGATATCAGCGCGCTCATCGTGCATGGCCACGGCACCACCCTGTCGGCGAATCTGATCGCCGCGCTCGCCGAACGTAGTGTTTTCGGTGTGCTCTGCGGTAGGAATCACCAGCCCGTGGCCTGTCTGTGGCCCCTGTCCGGTCATCATGCGCAGGGCGCGCGGATGCGGGCGCAGCTGACAGCGGCCCTGCCGCTCAAAAAGCGGCTATGGAAACAGCTGATACAGGCGAAAATCCGTGCGCAGGCCGCCGTTCTGGCGGCAGCCGGGCACTCACCGGAGGCTCTGGAGCATATGGCGCGGCGCGTCCGCACAGGTGACCCTGAGAATATCGAGGCGCAGGCGGCGCGGCGATACTGGGCCCGGCTGATGGGCGGGGAATTTCGGCGCGACCGGGACAAGCCCGGAACCAATGCCCTCCTGAATTACGGTTATGCCGTCATGCGCGCGGCATGTGCCCGGGCCATTGTGGCCAGCGGACTTCACCCGACCATTGCCGTGCATCACAGTGCGGGCCACAATGATTTTGCGCTGGCGGATGATCTCATCGAGCCGTTCCGACCCTATGTCGATATGGCGGTGCGGAACATGGCGGCGTCGGGGATGATGGATGTCGATAGCCAGGTAAAAGCCCGCTTGGCCGGATTGCTGGCGGAGGACCTGCATCTACCGCATGGGGTCAGTCCAGTCGCGGTTGCCATTCGCCGCGCCGCCCACTCTTTGGCCATGGCCTTCATGGGGAACGCGGCTCAGCTCGACCTGCCGGCATCGCCGCCACCTGTGCAGTTGGCGGCTCTGGGCCGTGCCTGAACCGCGCGCGGATTCCGCCGCCCATACAGGTGCGGCGCATTCAACCCAATTGAGTGGATATCGCCTGATGTGGATCATCTGTATGTTCGACCTGCCGGTCGATACAAAACCGAACCGGCACGCGGCCACCAAATTTCGCGAATTCCTGCTAGACGAAGGCTTCGAAATGAGCCAGTTTTCCGTTTATGCCCGCTTTTGTTCAGGCAAGGAACAGTTCGAAACGCTGTCTGGTCGAATCGAACGGGGATTGCCGCCTGAAGGCGATGTTCACCTCTTGGGATTCACGGATAGACAATATGAGAACATCGTCCGATTTTCGTCCCAGCGCCGACTCAGACGCAAGAAAAGCCCCGGACAGCTGGCATTATTCTAGCTATGCGGACTGGTTTTCCGCCATTGTTAATGACAGAAAATCTTTCCTTTTCAATTACCAAGCAGGTGATCCGCTTAGCAATTCATGAGATCGCGGTCCAACCGCAGCATGGCGCCGTGTGTCTCGTTGGCGATGAAGCTTAGCAATTCATGAGATCGCGGTCCAACCGCAGCCCGTATTGTCGCCGTCCGTCGCCAGATAGGGCTTAGCAATTCATGAGATCGCGGTCCAACCGCAGCGGCGTCGAGCATCGTGCTCCGAGCGATATTGCTTAGCAATTCATGAGATCGCGGTCCAACCGCAGCTGGCCGGTTCGTCCTTACGCTTTGCAACTGCTTAGCAATTCATGAGATCGCGGTCCAACCGCAGCAACACTACGGCGGCGATTGTGCCGAACGTTGCTTAGCAATTCATGAGATCGCGGTCCAACCGCAGCTCCTTGTATCCGCGCGCCTTCGTTCCAAGAGCTTAGCAATTCATGAGATCGCGGTCCAACCGCAGCCGCTTGAAGATGTTGCCGATATTCTTGACGCTTAGCAATTCATGAGATCGCGGTCCAACCGCAGCAGGAAGAGGCAGCGGATGACGACGAGGGCGGCTTAGCAATTCATGAGATCGCGGTCCAACCGCAGCTATACAGAGCGGGCATACCCCACTTTACCCGCTTAGCAATTCATGAGATCGCGGTCCAACCGCAGCACGGGTAGCGAACAGCTTTGGGCGGCGGTGCTTAGCAATTCATGAGATCGCGGTCCAACCGCAGCCGCCAGTCTGACTGCTGAATGGTCGTCGATGCTTAGCAATTCATGAGATCGCGGTCCAACCGCAGCATGCCGAGCTCTTCAATAATTATCTGCGCTGCTTAGCAATTCATGAGATCGCGGTCCAACCGCAGCGTCATTGGTTCGTGTGTGACGCAAAGTACGGCTTAGCAATTCATGAGATCGCGGTCCAACCGCAGCCGACGGGATGGTGACCGCGCGCCGTGGTCGGCTTAGCAATTCATGAGATCGCGGTCCAACCGCAGCTTTATTGTTTGCGTTGACAGTTCATACGACGCTTAGCAATTCATGAGATCGCGGTCCAACCGCAGCCGACCGCTGGAACACATTCTTTCATCCTCTGCTTAGCAATTCATGAGATCGCGGTCCAACCGCAGCGTCCATGAAAAGTCTTACAGCACGGGAGCCGCTTAGCAATTCATGAGATCGCGGTCCAACCGCAGCAACGCGGCGGCGAATGCGCTGCATCGGAAGGCTTAGCAATTCATGAGATCGCGGTCCAACCGCAGCAACTTGTCCTGTTTCGAGGACGTGAGATTCGCTTAGCAATTCATGAGATCGCGGTCCAACCGCAGCCCGTCAGCGAGTGCGTTCTGGATAGCGAATGCTTAGCAATTCATGAGATCGCGGTCCAACCGCAGCTGCGCAGGCGCGACCATTCACTCATGCCGATGCCGATGTTGCGGGTTCGGCAACGAGAAGGTTGAAAATGTGTTATTTCGTTTTGAGGGGACATCTCTCATTGATCGAAAATGGCGCAAGCGGCGGGCGGTGCCCTCTTGCTTCGCGCGGCTTCGGGTGGAGAGTGTCATGACGATAAACCAGGCCCCGATCTTCAAGCGGGTCGATCATGTTTCGCTGACCGTTTCGGACCTTGAAGCGGCGCTCGGATTTTACACCGATGTCATGGGCGCCCGGCAGCTCTATCGCATGGGGCCGTTCGATGCCGCTGAGATCCCGCCCATGGAAGACGGTCGGGACTGGACGGATGCGCATGTGAATGTTCCGGGTGCACGCCTTGAGATCGCGATGGTGGAACTTGCCGACAATCTTCGTATGGAGCTGTTCGCCTATGCCAAACCGGACAATGCGCGAACCGAGCCGCCGCGCAACTGCGATGTTGGCAGCCGCCATCTTTGCCTGGAAGTCGAAGACGTCGAAGCGACGGTCGGTTATATGGTGAAACATGGGTGCAGGGCCATGGCCGGGCCGATCCGGTCAGAAGACGGTCCCGGCGATCCATCGCTTTCCTGGTATATTCTTGATCCGTTTGGCCATCAGCTGGAATTGGTCGAATATCTATGAGGGCGCGCGCCGCGCAGATCTGGGTCCTGACAGGCCTTCTGCTGCTTGGCGCCGCCGGTACGCAGGCCAAAACCCCGCTCTCGCTCGACGCCATTTTCGCAGGAGACCTCGCGCAGGGGCCAGCGATCGCGCAGACCTGCTGGAATGAGGATGGCGCCGGTTTCTCCTATCTGTCCCGCGATCCGGAGACCGGACTTGCCGGCATTCACAGCCAGGATGTCGATGGCGGCGATCCAAAGCCGGTCATCGCAGCGGGCCAGCTGTCATATAAAGGCCGTCCGCTCCATATCGGCTGGCGCGATTGTACGCGGAACGACCGTTTCAAACTGCTCTCGGAAGGAGAGGTCCGGACCTGGGATGGAGCCGCGGAGGCGGTTCATTACATTTATGACATACAATCGCGCGCATTGCGGCCTCTGGTGGGTGAAAACGAGCCGACCCGATATGCCGAGCTGTCCCCTGGCGGCGACCATGTCGGCTATGTCCGTAATAATAATCTATATGTCGCCGACCTTCGAGACCTGCGTCCGCAAGCGGTCACATCCGATGGCGACGCGAATATCTTCAATGGGATATTCGATTATGGCAGTACCGAATTCGGACCGTGGCGGGCCTGGCACTGGTCCCCGGACGGCAGCAGGATCGCATTCTGGCGCCTTGATGCGAGCGATGTCAAAACCTTCCATATCGTCGACGAGCTGGGCAAATATAACAGCGTCAACGCCTTGAAATATCCCAATACGGGGGAGCGGCACGCGCGCATTAAAATTGGCGTTTACGATTTGCGGGCCGGCCGCACCACATGGGTCGATACAGGCGACAATCCGGATGATTACATCCCGCGCATCACCTGGTCGGGCGATTCCAGGAATTTGATTATCCAGCGTCTGAGCCGGGATCACAAGACCCTCGACCTGCTGCTGGCCGACAGCCGCTCGGGGGCCAGTCGCGCGATTCACCGGGAAACCGACAGGGCATGGATCGATATCACCGACGATCTGCTGGCCCTGTCGAGCCGTCAGGGGTTCGTGTGGACATCGGAAGAAAGCGGCTATCGCCACGCCTATCTGTTCGATGAGTCCGGTGAGAAGTGGCAGCTGACCGAAGGGGACTGGGAAATTTCCTCCCTTATCTCGGTCGATGAAGCCCGCGGGTGGCTCTATTTCTACGCCAAGAAAGACGGCTTCATAAACCAGCACGTCTACCGTGTGAAACTCGATGGCAGCGGCCTTGAAAAAATATCCGGGCCACCCGGCTGGCATGAATGGCAGGTATCGCCAGACGGCGACCTTGCGATCGCCAGATTTTCGGACATCCGAACGCCGACGACGATCTCGCTCATGCGCACAGATGGGACGCACCTCGCGCTTCTCGACGGCGGGATGACGGAAAAGCTCGCCGAATATGCGCTTCCGCAGCCCGAATTCCTCGAGATCGAGACGTCGGACGGTATCCGCCTGAATGCGATGATGATCAGGCCGAGCCATTTCGACGAACGAAAGACATACCCGGTCATCGCCTATGGCTATGGGAATGCCGGTTCGCAGGTGGTGACCAATCGCTGGGGCAATTGGCGCGGGCCATCGCGGCTGCTGTGGCACAAATATATGGCGCAGCGGGGATATATCGTCTTCAGCGTCGACAACCGTACGACCGCGGGGCGCGGCAAGGCGGCGAAGAATCTCACCTATGGCCATTATGCCAAATATGCGGTGAACGATCAGCTGGAGGCCGCCCGCTATCTCAAATCCCTGCCTTATGTCGATGGCGAACGTCTCGGCTTCTGGGGCTGGAGCGGCGGCGCCTATCTTGCCAACGCGCTGATGACCAAGGGCGCACCGCATTTCAAGGTCGGCGTGAGCGTAGCCCCGGTGATCGACCTGTCGCGCTATCAATCGGTTGGGGTTGAACGGTGGATGGGCCAGCTCGATGAGAATCCGGCAGGCTATTACCAAACCAACCTGATCAATTTCGCCGACCGGCTGGAGGGTAAGCTCCTGCTGATCCACGGCACCGCCGACGAGAATGTAAAATATGGTTTCACGCTGCAATTCGCCGACGCCCTGATCCGGGCGGACAAGCAATTCGATATGATGATCTATCCCGGTCAGCATCATGGCCTGAGCGATGTGCAGCAGCATGTCTATACCCGGATCAGCGCCTATTTTGACGACCATCTTTAACCGCCCGCAAGGAGACCGCCCGTGATCCACGATGCCGTGAACCCCGATCATATGTACGACAGCCTGGCATTCGGGTTTTCCCATGCGTGCCGGACGGACCGGCAGCTCACCATCCACTGCGCGGGTCAGGTGGCCTGGGACAGGGCCGGCAATCTGGTGGGGGAGGGCGATATAGCGGCCCAGGCCCGTCAGGCGCTGGCAAACCTGAAAACGGTACTGACGGCTGCCGGCGCGGGTATTGAGGATCTCGTCCGTATCAGAACCTATGTCGTGCAGCATAAGCCCGAATATCTCGAGCCGGTGGGCATGGCGCTGGGCGAATTCTACGGCGATATCACACCGGCGCCGAACACCTGGATCGGCGTTCACAGCCTGGCCATGCCGGAATTCCTGATCGAGGTGGAAGCGACCGCCGCACTGCCCGGCTGAATCGGCGGGTAGCCGCCGCCCCTGTCAAGTCCCTGTACCGGCGAACCCTTGTTTCGCCGCCTTTTTCCGAAAGAGACCCCATGAAGCTCCCCGGCAATATCCTGATGATCGGCATCACCATGACAGCATCGCTCGCGGCGGTGCCCGCGGCTGCGGAGGACCAGGAATTATACGCGCTGCTCGGTACGATCTATGAGAACGATATCGCGGAAAGCCCGATGCTTTCGGCAAGCCTCGGGCTGGACCGCGACAGCGACCGCTGGGACGATATGTCCGGCGACGCGCTGGACCGCAAGGCCGAGCGAACACGGCGCGAGCTTGCCGCGCTGAGGGCGCAATTCGATCCCGAACGGCTCAGTCCGCGCGCGCTGTTACATTACCGCGTGCTGGAAGATGAGCTGCAGCTCCGTCTGGAGCGCGACCGGTGGCGCTACCACCATTATCCGCTGAACCAGATCGTCGGCCTGCATTTGAGCATCCCGGGCACCCTCACCAAGCAACACCCGGTCGCGGATAAAGTCGATGCCGAGGCCTATATTGCGCGATTGGAAGCGGTCGGGCCTCTACTGGGTGATTTCGTTCAGCATATGGAGGCGCGTACGTCGCGCGGCCTGTACGGGCCGCGCACGGTCTATCCGCGCCTGCTTGAGGGCGCGCGGGCGCTTGTTACGGGCGCTCCGTTCGATGCCGATGGCGACAATCTGATATGGGCGGATTTCAGGGAGAAGGTCGCGGCGCTGGATGTGACCGAGGATGAACGGGACGCCCTTCTGCACCGGGCCTCCGCAGCGTTGAAAGCCAGTTTCAGGCCGGGATATGAGCGCCTGATCGCGCAGCTGGAGCGGGAGCAGCGTGCCTCGCCGGTCGATGGCGGGGTCTGGCAGCTTGCCGATGGCGATGAATATTACGCCTTCCTGGTCCGGCAGTTCACCACCACGGACCTCACGCCGGCTGAGATTCATGAGCTGGGTTTGCGCGAAGTGAAGCGCATTCACACGGAGATGGACGCCATTCGCACCCAGGTCGGGTTCGATGGCGATCTGCAGGCGTTCTTCGCACATTTGCAAACCGATCCGCGATATTATCTGCCCGATACGGAGGAGGGGCGTCTGGCCTATCTGGCGACGGCGCGCGCCGATCTTGCGCGCATGAAGGCCAATATCACGCGGGCCTTTTACGCCGCGCCGCCGATTGACCTGGAGGTCAGGCGATTTGAGCCATATCGCGAAAAATCATCGGCTGGCGCGCTCTATGAAGAAGGCACGGCCGATGGCAGCAGACCCGGACGGGTTTTCCTGAAGCTCGATGATATGGGCGGTATGGCACTGCATGACCGGGAAGCGCTGATCTATCACGAAGGCCTGCCGGGCCATCATATGCAGATATCGACGATCCTGGCCGACAGTGAAATGCCGGAGCTGCGCAAGCTGAGCCTATGGTATTCGAACAGTGCCTATGTCGAAGGCTGGGCGCTCTATGCAGAGGCCCTGGCGAAGGAGCTGGGTGGGTATCAAAGCCCTTATTCGGACTTCGGACGCCTGTCGGCGGAGCTATGGCGGGCGACGCGCCTGGTGGTCGACAGCGGTCTGCATTACAAAAGATGGACACCCGAGCAGGCGATTGCCTATCTTGAGGCGAATACGCCCAGCGCGCGAGAGGCGAACATCCGCGCGGTCGATCGCTATCTCGCGGTTCCCGGCCAGGCCACCAGCTTCAAGGTCGGGATGATCCGCATTCAGGAAAAGCGCGAAGACGCACGTGCCAGACTGGGCGACCGTTTCGATATTCGCGGTTATCATCAGGCGGTACTGGAAAATGGCTATGTGCCGCTATGGGCGATGGAAGGCTGGGTGGATCACTGGGTCGAGCAGCAGCTGGACGGCAGCGAGGCCCAGTAATCCCAAGGCATTATCCGCAAAGTGCGGGCATGCTATTCGGTGGGTTGCCCATCTTCATCGAAGTGGAAAAAGTTGATCAGGTCGATCTTGCCGTCCTTGATTTCGGCATAGCCCATCACGTGCGTATAGCCGCCCGGCGGATCGGCGGAGTCCTTCTTCCCGCGATTGACATGATAGGTGAAGATCCTGTCACCGGAGACGAACTCCTCGCGCATCGGCAGAACGATTTCTATCGAATGATACTCGTCTTTGATGGCGTTGAAGCGTTCGGTGAGCGATTTGAGCCCGGCCGGTGAACGGCGGCCATTTATCTCGAACACGATATCGTCCGTGAAATACTGGCCAAAGCCCTCCTGAGTGAAGGGTCTGTCGCTCGCAAATTCGGCGTTCCACCATTCGAACATGCCGGTCAGGACAGTCTTCCGGCTGTCGGCCAGCACCGCTGGCATAGCGTCGACTGGCACCGGCCCGGCGCGTAACACGCCATCGACGAAATCGCGCGTGCTGAACCTGTCCCCCAGCCTCGCCTGCTCCGCCGCCCATAATTCGCCAAACGCCCGATACCCCAGAAAGTAGGTGGTCAATTGAAGCGGGTCGCGAACGACGCGGTGCCACAGATTGGTGGCGAACTGCGGGGCCAGCAGTCCCTCCGTTGTCGCAAAATCGGTAAGCTGCCGCTCGCTCCAGCCTTCGCTATGGACCATCACGCTGGTATAGGCGCGGGTGGCGTTTTCGAGGCGTTTGCGCAGATGCGCCAGGCGCGTGAGGCGGTTGCCATCCGCCCAGCCGGCATCCAGCATCAGCTCTTCAGTGAACGTGCCCCAACCCTCGACATAAGTCTGGTTGGCGAACAGGGTGCGCACCGGCGGCGCATAGAGGACTGCCGTCTTATATTGCATGTAATGGCCGGGGAACATCTCATGAGAGATGATCATCGTGTTGAAGTGATCGTTGAACGAACGATAGAAGCCCGCCTTGCGCTCGGCCGGAGCATCGTCGGGCACATAGGGCAGGTAGAACAGTGTATCCGCCTGCGGACTGAAGGGGCCGGTCGGGTAGACGCCGCCAACGGCAGCTCCTGAGAAATGTTCCGGCGAAAGCGCGATGAACAGGGTTCGCGGGTCGGGAAGGGTCGCCAGGTCGTTCTCCCGAATGAAGGTCTCGGCTTTGGCGGTCAGTTCGGTAAAGCTCTTCAGCAATTCAGCGCCGTTCTGGACGCGGTCGTCCTCCATCGCCGCAATCGCGCGACCGAGCAGTTCAGGATCGGCTGGCACCGCGCCGCCATGGGTATCCTGCCACCATTCCCGGGACACATCGATCATCATCCGGCGCACAAGGCGAATTTCCGCCCGCGCGATTTGCGCCAGCTCCGCAGACTTGATCGTTCCGTCGGTATATATTTCCAGCTTGCGGCGATAGGCTTCCGGCCCATAGCTGTGCGGCACGGAGGCGTGCGGCAACACCCGCGCTTCGATATGATCGGCCAGACTTCGTATGGCGCTGACGGCGCCGCCAAGCCCGGTTTCCGTGTTCGAACCCCAGCTGGAAATGATCGCGGGTAAACGGCTTTCATAAAAACCGGCTGTTTGCCTGAGGATGCTGATGGCATCCGCCGTTTTATCCTGATTGCCTGCGGTCAGGTTGCGTGACCCTAGCTGCGCAAGAGCGCGGACGCCGGCCAGTCGGGCGCGCATCGCCGCGCGTTTTTCCGCATCCGAAAGATCGTCACGCACCAGCAAATGCGTCAGCGCCTGAGAGATGGTTTCGGCATACCATAGCGGCTGGTCGCTCAGAATCCGGTCCTGTTCCCACTGTTCGATTTCGGATCGAATCTGGCGCATGAGCACGCGGGCATCGATCTGCTTGGAGAACGGAAGCGCGGCGATATCGTCGGCGGTCAGTCCGCCCGCGACCTGACGGTTATACGCGACCCATTCATCGATACGAGGTTTCGCGAAGTCCTCGAACCGGGCGGCGGAGGGTTGATGCCCTTCGCTATAAGCGCGGCTTGGATAGAATTCGGTCCATTCTTCGATATAGCGATCGACGGTCGCATCGAATGACGATTTGTCCGCGAAACCCGTCAGCAGCAGAAACATTGCCGCGAAAACGGGCAGCAGATACAGCCTGTTCGGTCCACTCATGCGCATCACGGCTCACTCCTGAAGTTCGGGCTCCGCGCAGGCGAGGATTGACGATCTGCCGTTCGCGGAGCCCCCTGATGACCAGCGTCAGGCGGTCAATTGAACTTGACCTTCAGCCTGGCACCGTAGTTCCGGAAGGACGGTTCGATATGCAGGCCGCCGGTAAACGCCTTCTGGTAAGCGTTCGTATAGTAATTGCTGTCGAACAGGTTTTCCGCATAGACGGAGAAGGTATACCGCCCGGTCTCAATCCCCGCGCGCATGTTGAAAACGTCCCAGGCGGGCACCTCCCACGGGAAACCGGTCCGTATCAGCGCGGAATTGCTTGAGCGAATGCTGTCGCGATAATTCCATTCGCCGCGAACATAGGCCTCCATGTCGTCATTCACATCGAACGCATATTCGACGTCCGCCGCCAGCGTCCATTTGGGTGAGTTGGGGATGGTCCGCCCGTCGAGCACGCGGTTCTCACCATCGATGAAGGAGACGAAGGTTTTGTACTTGGCATCCAGATAGCCGACGCTCGCATTCACGGTCAGGCCGTCGGTCACCAGCGCATTGGCGGAAAGTTCGATGCCCTTGGAAACCGCTTTTTCCGCATTCTCGATACCGCCGAACAGGATCAGATTGCCATCCGGATCGGTGCCTGCCTGTTGAAACGTGGTCTGCAGGTCTTTCCAGTCCATGTAGAAAACCGCCGCATTGAACCGCAACCGCCGGTCGAAGGCATCGGCTTTTATCCCCAGCTCGTAATTCCAGATCGTTTCCG
This sequence comes from Pacificimonas pallii, assembly GCF_019204005.1. Classification (GTDB taxonomy): domain Bacteria; phylum Pseudomonadota; class Alphaproteobacteria; order Sphingomonadales; family Sphingomonadaceae; genus Pacificimonas; species Pacificimonas pallii. The sequence continues at coordinate 15,570 of NZ_JAGSPA010000004.1, forward strand.
GATCATAGGCTTCCGCACCAGGGAAGGGACTGACCTGAACGCCCCCTGATTTGAAGCCTTTCGAAACCGTTCCGTAGATGCGCGTGGACTCATTGACGTCATAGCCAATGGCGAAGCGCGGCGAGAAATCCTTGAACGTCTCGTCAATCGAGGCGACCGTGACGGTGACACCGGAAAAGCCGGTCTCGTCCTGCTTGATCTTCTCGATGCTGTACCGGCCACCGAATGAGAGCGTAAGGCGGTCATAGATTTCCCAGTCCACCTGTCCGAAAACCGCGAAATTCTCAGAGCGTCCCTCTGACAGGCTCTGGTCGATCAGAAAGCCGTCGGGCAGACCGAACGGCATAGCCGCACCTACAAAAGTGTTGTTTTCCGACGTTCCTTTATCGAGCGCGTACAGCACGCCGATATTCCACAGGAACGGGCCGCTGCCGGTGTTCTGCACCCGCAATTCCTGACTGAAGCTACTGCGCGGCGTTTCGCGGAATTCGTTGAAATAATCGCCGCTCCCGCCGTCGATATCGCCTGCGAGGAAAAAGTCGGATTCCAGATATCCCGTGATGCTTGTCAGCAGCAGATCGTCAAATTCATATTCGGCGTTGGCAACGACATATTTAAATTCGGTGCCGACCGATTGCGGGCTGTTGAAATTGGTCCGGTTGCGGTTTTCCGGATAAAAACCGACACCGTCGGGATCGGGATCGGCCCGACCATCGCCATCCCGGTCCGGGAAGCTTGCATAAAGAACATCGCCCGCGAAGGTCGAGAACACACCGGAGGGAACCCCGGACCGCATGCCGCTCTCTTCATCAACGTAACTGCCGATCACGTCGATCGTCAGCCTGTCAGTGGGGGTAAACCGAAGCGAGCCTTTCAAATATTTGTAGGTCGCTTCATTGCCGCCGCCAATCGGGTTGATGTTTTTGATATTGCCGTCGGTTTTGAAGTATTTGGCGTTGAAGCGCGCCGCAAGAACGTCGGTCACGATGGGAATGTTGACGACAGCTTCGAGATCGACGGTGTCGAAGCGGCTGTAATCCGCCATCAGCGACCCGGAAAAATCATTATCGGGACGATTTGATGTAATGCTGATGCCGCCGCCGACCGCGTTCCTGCCAAAGTAAGTCGCTTGCGGGCCTCTGAGAATTTCCACCCGTTCGATATCCATGATCGGCGGGTTCACACTGCTGCCCGAAACGCTAAATCCGTCGACATAGAAGCCGAAGGTCGATGTGCGCAGCGCCGAATCCACCGCCAGGAAGTTGGTCACACCGCGAATGCTGAGTTCCCGGCGGGAACGGGCGCCATTTGAGATGAAGCTCGCATTGGGGGTCTGCGAGATGTAGTCCCCCACGTCGTCGAACATGTTCTTCTCGATCGTATCTTCATTAAAGGCCGAGATACTGATCGGAACATCCTGTAGCTTCTGCTCGCGCCGTTGGGCTGTGACAACGATTTCGGCGATGCCGCCATCGTCGGCCGCGTCATCGGTCTGATTCTGGCCAGGCGAACCCTCAACCTGCTCCTGCGCGGCTGCGCTGGTGGATAGCGCGATGACGCTTGCAGACAGGAGCCCGGTGTAAATGGCTTTGCCATTTCTCGCTTTGGCGAATCTCATAGTTCTTTCCCCATAGGTGTTCGATTATCAGCGACCGTGACATATGAGCCGAAAGCGCCATGTCGCGGATTAAACCTTGCCGGCCCCCTCGATACCGGAACTCGACCTTCTATAATTCGACGAGATCGGCATGTTGTTTCAATAACAGCGTGTGTCGGCATTCGTTGCGCCCAGTGCATCGCGGCGTAATTTACTTGCGGCACGCCGATGGCTGCGGGCTCATCAAGCCAGATTGAGCAGGAACACCGCACCGATTGTAACCGGCACCACGAGCCGTACGAGCCATAACCAGCACTGAAACAGTAAAGTGTCGCCCGTTGCGAGTTCATCAAGCAGGCTCGATCTTGACAGGCCCCAACCGGCCAGAAGGGCAACACTGATACCGCCGACCGGAAGCATAATGTTCGACACGAGATAATCGAGCAGGTCGAAAATGGTTTTCTCCGAAAAAGCCGGCACAGCCGCCAGCAGCCGAACATCGGCCCAGATATTGAACGAGAACACCGTCGCCAGGCCGAGGAGGAAAATCATCGACGCAATCACCCATGTCAGCGCGGCGCGGGAATATCTGGTGATGTCTTCGATGCTGGAGACCACGGCATCAAGCAGGGTTATCGAAGAGGTGAGCGCGGCAAAGGCAAGGAGCAGGTAAAAAAGTGGGCCGATAAAGGCGCCCCCCGGCATTTGACCAAAAGCGACCGGCAACGTCGCGAAGATCAAGCCAGGACCTTCGGTCGGCGACAGCCCGTTTGCGAACACGATAGGGAAAATGGCAAGACCGGCGACGATGGCGACGGTGCCGTCCGCGACCGCCACCACGATCGCCGATCGAACCAGCGGCGTTTCCTTATCCATGTAGGAGGCGATCGTCATCAATACGCCTGCCCCCACACCAAGAGAGAAAAACGCCTGGCCGAAAGCCATCAGCACGATCTTCGGTGTCAGTGCCGAAAAATCCGAGAAGAACATAAAGCGGAGCGCCTGGGCCATGTCGCCGTAGAAGACAGCGTAAATGACAAGCAGGATCAGCAGGATGAATAGCCCCGGCATCATCCAGCCGAGCATTTTTTCAAGCCCTCCCTTAATGCCAAGCGCAACCGTACCGGCAGTCAGGAGAAGAAACATGGCCTGGCCAACCATCATGCGACCCGGCGACGCAAGCAGCGTTCCCAGATCTTCTGCGGCGGTTGTTTCAGACACGAAATCGCGCGGGGAAAAAAGCGATGTGAGGAAATAGTCCAATGTCCATCCCGCCACGACCGAATAGAAGCTGAGCGCAATGAACACCGCAGAGATCGCAAGCCAGCCATACGCCCGCCAGCGAGGTGAAATGCCATCACCGGCGGAGAGGTTCCGCATGGTCCTTATCACGCCCGCGCCGCCTCTCCGGCCGATCAGGAACTCCGCGATCAGCGCGGGAAGGGCGATGCAAAACAGGGCCAGAACGTAAATGAGGACAAAGGCGCCGCCCCCATTGTCGCCCGCGACATAAGTGAATTTCCAGATGTTTGAGAGGCCAACGGCGCTCCCGATGGCGGCGGCAAGAAAATAGGCGTTGGACGTCCATTTCCGGTTTTGCAAAGCCACACCCCCCTATCAAAGACCATCTGGATTCAAATGCCCCCAGACGTGTCCGGAACGACCTTATCGGGCTCGTCAATCCAATGGCAATGTCATCGCAGCGCAGGAAATGTTGCTCCCCAGGCAACAGGCTGTCTATCCCAGCTCACGCTGAAAGCTGCCGCGCAAATTGGATAGAAACGCTTGCGCGGACAGCGGCAGCAGACGCCCGAGCCGGGTAACGATGCCGGCGGAAGTGTTCGAAAGGCTTTTGCTTCTGATCGGAACCGAAACAAGATGTCCTGCTTTCAGTTCCTTCAAGATCGCAAAATCAGGCAGGACCGTGACGCAGTCCGGTGCCATGACACGGTTTTTCAGGATCAGTAGGGAATTCGATATCATCGCTGGCGCCAGCGCGATCTTCTCATCGAAAGCGGCTCTTTCGATGACTTCACGAATTCTGAAATTTGGCGGCGGAAGCGCAAATTTGCTCGATGCCAGATCGGGGAGCCCGACCATCTCGCTTTGGGCAAGGGGATTGTCCGGCGACATCACCGCCTTCAGAGGCAGACTGTAGCTATGCTTGATCGAAATTCGCGGCAGGGTGGGGCAATCGAAGACCATGCCGATATGCACTTCGTCCTCTTCCACCATGGAAAGAACCTGGTTCGTGCCGGTCACCCTGACGTCGAGGTCGATGGCCGAATATCTGGTTAGAAATGCATGCATGGCCTCTGTGAACAGGTCGCCGACAAAGCCCTCGCCAATGGCAAGCCGGACGCAACCGCGCTGTAGCCCGCGTATCTCGTCGAGATGGGATGCCAGGGTTTCCTTGCGCGCGCGATCCTCGCGATAATATTCAACCGCCATCGCCCCGGCATCGGTCAGCTTGGCTTTGCCCCGGCCGCGTTCGAGCACAGGTGCGTCGAGCTCGTCCTCCAAAATGGCGATTTGCCGACTGACTGATGACGGCGCGACGTTCATTTTCTCGCTTGCCGCCCGCATGGAGCCGCACAGGCTCACCTCGTAAAGATAGCGTAATCTCGAAAGATTGAAGTTCATAAAGGGACGTCCTTAATTGCGTCATAGGCAACGGAAATACAAAATATTTGTAGTTGGAGACGTGCGACCAGACAACTAGATTGACTGTATTATTTTGATAATACACCATGTTGGTGGCCGCCAGCCTGTTCAAATTCGCTGTTTGCTTCGGTCAAAAATAGCATGGGGGGCAAAGGAGATTGTATGGACAGGGATTCAATCGATTGGCGAGGATATATCCCGGCAATCACGACCCCTTTCGACGAGAACTCCGCGTTCGACGGCAGGATGTTCGCCGACCTGCTTGAATGGTTGAACCAGGAAGGGATGCACGGCGTCGTTGTCGCCGGCACCACCGGGGAATGGTTTTCCATGACCAATGCCGAAAAGGGACAGCTATTCAAAATCGCGGGCGATGTGCTTGGCGGTAAGATGACTCTCGTGGCAGGGTGCAATGCCTTCACCGCAGCGGAAGTCATCTCCTTGGCAGCAATCGCAAAGGCTTGCCGTTTTGACGGGATCCTGGTGACGCCGCCGCCCTATGTGAAGCCGCCGGATGAAAGCATCTACGCGTTTTACGAAGAGATCAATGACGCTGTCGATCTTCCCATATGCATCTATAACTGGCCGCCCGGAACCGGGGTCGATCTTTCCCTGTCGCTGCTGAAACGATTGAGCGAACTGGATAAGGTGGTCGCCCTTAAGAACTCCACCGGTGTGGAGCGGAAATTCCTCGATTCTGCGGATGAACTTCACCAGACGATCCGCATATTCGGCAGCCCGATGAACGAGCGCGGACTTGCCCTGCTGGAGGCCGGAAAATCCGATGGTCTAATGGGCGCCGGAGCCGTTCTGGGGCGTAATCAGCCGCAATTTTTCGACGAGTTCTGGCGCGGGAACATAAAAGAGGCGCTTGCTTACGGCGCGATGGACCAGCAGATCATGAATGACTGGTTTGATGATCATTATATGGCGAGATTTGGTTCCGCCCAGGCTATCATGAAAACGGCCCTCAACCTGCAGGGCCTGCCCGGAGGAAATCCGCGCCGACCGATCCTGCCGCTTCGTGAGGAGGAGGTTGCCATTGTGAGGCAGTCGCTCACATCTTTGGGAATAATTTGAAACCACGTGTTTAACCGATGAAATCATATGATGCGCTTGTCATTGGCGGCGGTTTGACCGGCTGTGCGAGCGCATATTATCTGGCGAAGCGCGGTAGCTCGGTCCTGTTGGCCGAACGCAACGAAATCAACAGTCTCGCATCCGGCCAGAACGCAGGATCGCTCCACTTTCAACTCGAACACAGATTGCTGCAACATGGCAGTGACAAAGGCGGGGAATTCGCGCGTATTCTGCCGCTGAACGCGTTCGCGATCCAGCTTTGGCAGACGCTTGAGAGCGAGCTTCGGGCGGATCTGGAAATCACGATGGATGGCGGGCTGATGCTGGCCGTTACCGACGCCGAGGTCGCGTTGCTGAAACAGAAGAATGCGCTTGAACGCAGCTTTGGTATCGACAGCGAGTTGCTGACCGCGGCGGAACTGCGCAAACTGGCACCATATCTGGGTGAGGATGTCCAAATGGCCAGCTATCTCGCCGAGGAAGGCCATGCCAATCCCCGTCTGGTCACACCGGCATATGCGCGCGCTGCGAAACGGCATGGCGCTATTTTGAAAACGGGCTGCGAAGTGGTTTTGCTGAAACCTGAAGGCACCGGGTGGATCGCCCAGCTGAGAAACAGTCCGGGTGAGGAAATTGAAACTGTCAGGATCGGCATGGTGTTGAACGCGGCGGGTGCTTTTGCCGCCGAGGCCGGCCGCCTTGCGCATCTTCATCTGCCGGTTTTTCCGCTTCCTCTCACCATGTCGGTCACCGAACGTACCAAAGCGTTCCTGCCGCATCTCCTGCAGCGCGCCGGTGCCAAATTGTCGTTAAAGCAGGTCGCCGCGGGCAACGTCCTGATCGGAGGCGGATGGTCTTCGCGGTTCGAACGGTCGAACGGCGTCCCCGATTACCGCCGCCGTCCTCGTGCGCAGCTCGACAAGATAGTAGGTAATATCGCTTTGGCGACGAAGGCTGTGCCCGCTCTTGCCGCCCTGCATATATTGCGCTGCTGGACCGGAACGGTCGGCGTCACGCATGACGAACTGCCGCTATTGGGTGAGGTGCCGCAAAGCCCGGGCTATTTCGTAGCGGTTGGCGGCTCGGGCTTCACGCTTGGTCCGGCCTATGCGGCGCTGATTGCCGAATTGATGGTGACCCGGCGCACGGAACATGACATTTCAATCTACAGTCCCGCGCGCTTCGATCATATCAACAATTTCATGGCGAGCGCCTGAACCATGGCGAAACGGATTCATGCGGGAGTCGTTCGCGGCGACAGTTTCACGCTCTTCATCGACGATATTCCGGTCACGGCATTTGAAGGCGAAACATTGGCGACGTGCCTGATCCTGTCGGGCAAGGTCGGATGCTCGACCGACCGGGAGGGAAACCGAAGAGGGCCGTTTTGCAATATGGGGGTCTGCTATGACTGCCTTGTTGCCGTGACCGACGATTCCGGTTCGGATCAGGTTCATCGCGTACGGGCCTGTCTGACACCTGCCCGGCCCGGGCAGCGCATCTCCACCTGCGGCAGCGGGCAGCCGGAATGACGCAAATTCCAGAGAGCCGAGCATATGACGTCGTGATCGTCGGTGCCGGTCCCGCCGGTCTGGCGGCCGCGGAGGTGCTGGCAGGTCTCGGCGCAAGCGTTGCCATTATCGACGAGCAGGCGCGCGCCGGCGGGCAGATCATGCGTCAGCCGCCGCGCTCGTTCATCATCCGGCGCTGGCTGCCGGGGGGACTTTACGGCGCGCTCAAGGCGCTGCTGCGCCGTGTCGAAACGCAGGAGGTCACCTGGCTGTTCTCCACCACCGTGCTGGGCATAGAACCCGCGGAGGCAGCATCCGGGTTCGAAATCAGTACCCTGTCCGGAAACACACTTGGCAGCGTGAAGGCGAAGAGGGTTCTGGTCGCGGCGGGTTGCCACGAGCGCCCGGTGCCTTTTCCCGGCAGCCTGTTGCCCGGCGTCATGGGTGCCGGCGCGCTACAGGGCTGGCTCAAGGGACAGCAAATGCTCGCTGGCGAAACCGTCCTGTTTTCCGGCACGCATCCCTTCATGCTTCTGGTCGCGTCGCAAATGATCGCGGCCGGAGCGTCGGTAAAGGCCGTCGCGTTCGCGCAGTCCCGGCGAGATTTCCTTTTCGGCGTGCTACGGCGGCCGCTGATATTGCTGACCCATTGGCGGGTGTTCCTGACCGCCGCGCATAGCCTTTGGCGGATCAGGCGCGCGGGTACGCGGATATTCTTCAGGCACAGGGTGAATGCGGCGGAGGGCTCGGCCCAATTGTCCGAGGTGTCACTCACGCCTGTCGATCATCGGGGAAGCGGCACCGCCGGTGCCGAGGACAAGCGGTTCACCGTCGACCGTCTTGGGCTGTGCTATGGCTTTCAGGTTTCGTCCGAACTGGCGCGTCAGGCCGGTGCGAAGGTGCGCTGGCTGGAAGCGGCTGGCGGCTGGATCGTCGATCATTCAGCGGCGATGGAAAGCAGCCTTTCCGGATTATATGTCGCTGGGGAGATAACCGGCATGGCCGGTGCTGATGCCAGCCGGCATGAGGGAACGCTGGCCGGACTGGGTATGGCATCTTCGCTGTCGCTGAATGGCATCGGCAAATTATCACGTGTCGGCGCGCGCGCACGGCGCGGCCTGGCGCGGGAAAAGCGGTTCGCAGCCTACCTCAATCGCCTGTCCGCTCTTCCCCCCGGACTGCTGGGCGCAATGGCCACGGAAGACAGCATTCTTTGCCGCTGCGAGAAGGTGACCTGCAAAACCGTCCGGGAAATCCTCGCTACGCACCCCGAAGTGACCAGCCCCAACGCCCTGAAATTATTGTCGCGTGTGGGGATGGGGTTTTGTCAGGGGCGCCTGTGCTATGCGAACGCGGCCGCATCGCTGATCGCCGCTGGGAGAGTGTCTCCGGAAAATCTGCAGCCATTCGAGGCGAGATGGCCGGTCCGTCCCGTGCCCGTGTCGGCCATCCCGGCGACAATATCTGATGGGCGTTGCACGTGAGGCAATGGCCGGGGACATAATGTGTTATTGAAACAATGATGCTTGCCATCCACAGTTGCGAGAATGGCTTGGGATGGCGTTTGACAAGGGGTGTTGCAAATGGCGGTTACGGAATGGGTCGCGCGCGATCTGGCTGGTTTGGCGAGACGATCCAGGCGCGGTATCCTGGTTATGGCGGCCATGTTTGCCAGCCTGTTGATGGCACAGGCGGCACAGGCGCGCGAGGCCGTCCCGGCTGGCGGCGATGTCACAGCCATCATGGCTGGGCAGATTATCGATGGCCGCGGTGGGGAGCCAATTCGTGACGGCGTGATCGTCATCAGGGGCAAGCTGATCGAGGCGGTCGGCAGCCGGGCCGATGTCGTCATTCCGCCGGGCGCGACGATTGTCGACGCGTCGGCGGAAACCGTGCTGCCTGGATTGATCGACACGCATGGCCATCTCAATCTGCGTTATGGCGCGGCCGGGCTCGACGGCGTGTCCGGCCTCAATGCCCAGGGCCAGGCACCGGGCGCGGAGCAGATGCTCTATATGGTTCGCGATGCCCGTGCGTCCCTGCTTTCCGGCGTCACGACCATGCGAATGGTGTCCGCCGGGACTGAGGACAATCCGGTCGACCTGTTCATTCGAGAAGGTATCGAAAAGGGCATCGTGCCGGGCCCGCGGATTATCTATGGCGGTACGGGCCTGACGCCCACGGGCGGCCATGGCGGATCGGACAGCTGGGTCGACGGCCCGTGGGAAGCGAAAAAGAAGGTCAGGCGCGAAGCCCTCGCCGGTGCCGAATGGCTCAAGATCCTGTTGCTCGACCTTTCGCCGACCGAGACAATGTACACCGACGAGGAACTGCGCGCGATCATCGGCGAGGCGCATCGCTGGGGCATGAAGGTCACGGTGCATGCGACCGGGCGCTGGGGATCGTCGATCAAGCAGGCCGTCCTGGCGGGGGCGGACAATATTGAGCACGCGCGTCCGATGACCAGGGAAATCATCGACCTGCTGGTGAAGCACGATGTCTCAGTCAGCCTTACGCCGCTGGTTTATGTCGGCTTCCGGCCCGACGAAAGCACATGGGACTATCTCGACAATGTCGCCACCGGCCCGGCCGACTGGATTGAATATGGCCGCAAGCATTATTTCGAATATCTTGAGAAGAACCCCGAGGTGCGGACGGTCGACCGGCCTTATGAGGATGGCGAATCGCACCGCGCGAAACGCGATTTCTTCCCATCCAATAAAACCCAGCAGGGCCAGGCTCTTGCTGCCTTTAACGCAGGGGTCAGGGTCACTCTGGGCCTGGACACGCTCTATTACGGTGCCATCGGCAATTCGATCGAATATCTGATTGAGGGCGGTTTCAAGCCGATGGATGCGATCCGTGCGGGGACGGCCGTTTCCGCCGAGGCCATCGGCTATGGCGACCGTATCGGTACGCTGGAGCCGGGAAAATATGCCGACCTGATATCGCTGCGCGCGGATCCGCTGACCGAGCGCTGGGCGTGGCACAAGATCAATCTTGTTTATAAAGAGGGTGTTCGCAAGGACACTCTATCCTGGAAATAAAGATGGAGTATATCCTGGTGAAACGTCTTCTCATGACCCTCGTCCTGCCGTTTTTGCTGTTGGCATCTCCAGCTTCGGCGCATGATGAGAGCAGCAATGTCCTTGTTGATATGTTCGCCTGGTGGAACGAGGCGATCAAGGACGAGGACGCGTTGACCGAAGACGCGTTTTCACGCTTTTTCACAGCGGACGCCGCGATTGTCGTCAACAATAAGGTGTCGGTCCAAGGCGTCGCGAATATGGTCCCGCATTTCCGGCGGATACATTCGCAGGTCGACGAAGTCGAAATCGTCCTGCCGTTCGAAATGGGTTTTGAAAGCGGCGACAAGATTTTCACGCACCATGTCATCCGCGCGCGCGACAAGGGCAGCGCGGTGGTGAACACGTCCGAACTCATGGGATATGCGCTGCTAAAAAACGGGAAAATCGAATATATTCATTTTCTGAGCATGGACACCGGCCCGGAAAGCTGAGCGCCGCGCCGTCGGCGTGAGCCAGCGGGCGGGCTGGCAATATGCGAACGGGGAATGGTTATGACCGCAATCACGGGCACCATCACCTTTTTCTACTACGAGGATCTGCCCCGGGCCGCGGCGTTCTACGAGGCGTTTCTGCAGCGCACCCCGGCGACATCCACCGAATGGGTTCATCTGTTTTCATTGGCGGGAGGCGCATCCCTCGGCCTGGTCGGCGGCGGCGGATCGCTGCGGCCTGCAAAAGACAAACCGGTCATGCTCAGCCTGATCGCCGAAAACCGGAGCGCGGTGGACGACTGGCATGGCCGTGCCAGACGCGATCGCGTGCCGATAATCGGCACGCCGAAAGTGACCAGAGTCAATGAAGCTCAGTCCTTCTACGGCTTTATCTGCGAGGATTGCGAAGGCTACGCGATCGAAGTTCTCTGCTGGCTTGCCAGCTAGGCCAGGTGGTTGCCGAAGCGCCGATGCATCAGTCAAGCCGTGTATACAGGCGATTCAGATAATCGATCAGATCAGCGAACTCGCTGGCGGAGAAGCCGTCTACCAGCTTGCGATAGACGGGTTCGGCGAGTTTTCTCGCCGCGGCGAGCTTTTCATGCCCGCTGCCGGTAAGCGCAAGCTGTCTGACGCGGCGGTCCTTACCGCATGGCACCGTCTCAATCAGTTCCGACGCGACCATCCTTTCAACGATGCGTGTCATGGTCGAGATGTTGATGACCGCCGTTTTCGCCACTTGCGCGATGGGGCGCGGTGATTGTTCGCCCAGGATCATCAATACCCGCCAGCCGGGGATGTCCAATCCGATCTTGCGCAGTTCCATCTCGATCACCGTATTGTACCTGCCGACTGCGCGGTTGAGCAGATAAAAGGGATAATATTTCACCTCGAATTGCGTCGATCCCGGATCGCCTAGCGGACGCAGATCATCAGTCACATCGTCATTCCCTGGCACATGAACATGTCGTCCCGGCAAAGATACTTGCATTTGCAAGTTTTCTCGTCCAGCCTGTTCCCGGCCTTGACCAGTGGAGGAAAAGATGTCCAGTTCATCGATGCTTGCGCAATTTGCCACAGCGATCGCCGACGGCGCGGTCCGCGTGGTCGACCTCACCCAAACGCTGTCGGAGGACACGCCCACGCTTATACTGCCGGAGGAGTTCGGTCAGTGCGCACCCTTTTCGCGGGAGGAGATCTCCCGCTATGACGCGCGCGGCGTTGCCTGGTACTGGAGCAATTTCACCGTCGGCGAGCATACAGGCACCCATTTCGATGCGCCGGTTCATTGGGTCAGCGGCAGTGAGCTGGAGAATAACGCCGTCGATGAACTGCCTGTGAAGGACTTCATCGCCCAGGCTGTCGTCCTCGACTTTTCCGCCCAATGCGCTGCCGATGCGGATTTTCTGCTCGATGTCGAACATATTGCCGTTTGGGAACAGGATCATGGCCGGATACCGGCGGGAAGCTGGGTGCTCTTTCGCAGCGACTGGTCGAAGCGATCGCCGGACGATTATGTGAACCGCCGGGAGGACGGTGCGCACACCCCCGGCCCCTCCGCAGACGCCGTGAGGTTTCTGGTGGAGGAACGCGATGTGCTCGGCTTCGGCGTCGAGACGATCGGAACGGATGCCGGGCAGGCCCATCTGCTGGAGCCGCCCTATCCGGCGCACACCCTGTTGCACGGTGCGGGCCGTTACGGCCTCCAGTGCCTGGAGAATCTCGACGAACTGCCGCCGACCGGCGCGATCGTGGTGGCTGCGCCGCTGAAGATTCGAGGCGGCTCCGGCAGTCCGCTGCGGGTCCTTGCGCTCGTCGGAATGTGACGGCATGGCGGAACGGTCGTTCAAGCGCGAAGTCCTGAAACTGGAGGCTGGCCGGGGCGCGGTGTTTCGGGGTGAAGGTATCCTTGCCGTCACCAAGGCGCTGCTGCAGTCGGGCGTTGCCTATGTCGGCGGCTATCAGGGCTCGCCGATCAGCCACCTGATGGATGTCTTCGCCGATGCCAGCGCATTGCTGGCATCGCTGGACGTCCATTTCGAAGCCAGCGCGTCGGAGGCGACCGCCGGCGCGATGCTTGCCGCCTCCGTCAATTACCCCCTGCGCGGGGCCGTGGCGTGGAAGTCGGTCGTCGGCACCAATGTCGCGTCCGATGCGCTGTCCAATGTCGCATCCGGCGGCGTGAAGGGCGGCGCCCTCATTATCGTGGGCGAGGATTATGGCGAGGGCTCCTCGATCATGCAGGAGCGCACCCACGCCTTTGCCATGAAATCGCAGATGTGGCTGCTCGATCCGCGGCCGAACCTGCCCAGCATTGTGGCGATGGTCGAACAGGCCTTCGAACTTTCCGAGGCGTCGAACACGCCGGTGATGCTGGAACTTCGGGTCCGTTCCTGCCACATGACCGGGGAATTTGTCGCGAAGGACAACCAGCGGCCGCGCATGACGGTTTCCGAAGCGGCGGCCTCGCCGGTGCGCGATGTCGAGCGGATCGTCCTGCCGCCCGCCAACTTTCTTCATGAGATTGAAAAGATCGAAAAGCGGTGGCCGGCGGGGATCGCCTTTGTCCGTGACAATCGGCTCAACGAGCATTTCGGGCCGGATGAAGGCGATATCGGGATCATCGTCCAGGGCGGCCTGTACAACAGCCTCAACCGTGCGCAGGAACTGCTCGGCCTGTCGAACAGCTTCGGTGACAGCGATTTGCCGATCTACTGCCTCAATGTCACCTACCCCCTCATTCCGGAAGAAGTGGCCGCGTTCTGCACGGGCAAGCGCGCCATATTGGTGCTGGAAGAGGGACAGCCGGAGTTTATCGAACACGAACTGAACACGCTGATCCGCCGGGCCGGTCTAACGACCCGGATCGTCGGCAAGGACATCATGCCGCGCGCTGGCGAATATACCGCGAGCGTCATCGGCGAGGGACTACGCGATTTCTTGCGGGAATGGTCGCGGGATATGGTCATTGCCGAGCGGATGCCCAGCCGCGTACCGGCGGTCGCCAGCGATATCGTGGCGCGCCCGGCAGGCTTTTGCACCGGATGTCCCGAGCGGCCGATCTTCACTGCCATGAAGCTGCTCGAACGGGAAATTGGCCCGGCCCATGTCTCGGCCGATATTGGCTGTCATCTCTTCTCCATCCTGCCGCCGTTCAATATCGGCAACACCACGATGGGCTACGGCCTGGGAAGCGCGGGCGCGTCGGCCTTCAAGGCTGGCGAGAAGCGCGCGATCGCCATTATGGGCGATGGCGGGTTTTGGCATAACGGACTGACATCGGGCATCGGCAACGCCGTGTTCAACAAGGATGATGCGGTCACGATCGTTATCGACAATGGCTATTCTGCGGCAACCGGCGGTCAGGACATCCTGTCCTCGCGCGCCGACAATCCCGCGCGAAAGACCCGAAACCCCATCGCCCGTGCGGTGCGGGGCGTCGGGGTCGAGTGGGTGAAGACCATCGACGACACTTATGATATCAAACATATGCGCGACACGCTGCGCGAAGCGATGCAGACGCCCGACACGGGTCCGAAGGTAATCGTGGCGCAGTCGGAATGCATGCTCACCCGCCAGCGCCGCGAAAAGCGGGTCGTGCGTCAGGCCCTGAAGGATAAAAAGCGGGTCGTGCGCGAACGCTTCGGCGTCGACCCGGACACCTGCACCGGCGACCATAGCTGTATCCGGCTATCGGGATGTCCGTCCCTGTCGATCAGGCCCAATCCCGATCCCCTGCGCGAAGATCCGGTCGCGCATGTTGATAATAGCTGCGTGGGCTGCGGGCTGTGCGGCGAGGTCAGCCACGCGGCCGTGCTCTGCCCCAGCTTCTATCGCGCGGCGATCATTTCGAACCCTACACGCTGGGACAGGTTCTGGGCGGCCACGCGCGGCGCCATCATCGGCTGGTTTCAAGGCCGGCATGATCGCGCCCGGCTGGAAAGGGCGTTTTAATGCCCGAACCGGCGCAGCGCGAACGGCTGAGCGTGGCGATCCTGGCGCTTGGCGGGCAGGGCGGGGGCGTGTTGGCCGAGTGGATCGAGAATCTCGCCGTCGCGTCCGGCCGGCTGGCCCAGAGAACGTCGGTACCCGGCGTGGCGCAGCGGACCGGCTCGACCGTATATTATGTGGAATTGACCAGGGCGGCAACGACGCGGCAGCCGATCATGGCGCAGATGCCGGTGCCGGGCGATGTCGACATCGTGCTGGCTTCGGAATTGATGGAAACGGGGCGGGCGGTTCTCCGTGGTTTTTCATCCGCCGACCGTACCACCCTGATCGGTTCGACCCACCGGATCTTCGCCATTTCCGAAAAATCGGCGATGGGCGACGGACGCCGCAGCAGCGAAAATATCCTAGCGGCGGCGCGGAGGAATTCACGGAAGTTCATCGGCTTCGATATGGACCGGGCCACACGGCAATCGAACAGCGTCGTCAGTTCGGTGATGTTCGGGGCGCTGGCCGGTAGCGAAGCCATGCCGTTTCCGCTCGAGGCATATGAAAACGTCATCCGCGCGAGCGGAATTGCCGTTGACAGCAATCTGGCGGGGTTCCGGCTTGGTTATCAGGCTGCCCGGGAAAACAGCGCCGCCGCCGCCGAACCATTGCCCGCAGAACCGGCACTTGCGGAACCGGTACCGACGACCGCGGCGGGCCGGCGTCTGGCCGAACGCATCGACACCGAACTGCCGCACATGGCCCGTCGCCACGCAAGGATAGGGGCGCAGCGGCTGATGGACTATCAGGATCAGGCCTATGCGGATCTTTATCTCGACCGGGTCGGCTCGATCGCGCGCCTCGATCAGGAGCCCCATAGCCTGACCGACGAGGTTGCGCGCTATCTTGCCCTGTGGATGAGCTATGAGGACACCGTGCGCGTCGCGGACCTCAAGGTTCGCTCAAGCCGAACCACAAGGGTTCACCAGGAAATTGGCGCAACCCCCGGGCAGCTCGTCTCGATTACCGAATTCATGCATCCGCGGCTGCGCGAAGTCTGCGAAACCCTGCCTGCCGCGGTCGGACGGACCATTCTTCGAACGCGGTGGATAAGCCGGTTCCTCGGCCGGTTTTTCCAGAATGGCAGGCATGTCCGCACCTCTCGCCTGCGCTGGTATCTGCTGCTGCGCGCGCTTGCCGGGATGCGCAGGTTTCGGCGGTCCTCGCTACGTTTCGTCGAAGAACAGAACCGAATCGACAATTGGCTTGAAACCGTGAAACGGGCGGTTGCGGAGGATCGCGACATCGCGCTGGAACTGGTGCGATGCCAGCGATTGATCAAGGGTTACGGCGATACTTTCGACCGGGGATTGACCAATTTCGAAGCCATTCTGGCCGACTACGAAAAATGCGCGCCCACGGACAGGTCGGCCGCGCGGATCCGCCGATTGCGCACCCTCGCGCTCGGCGATGAAGATGGCCAGGCGTTCAAGGCGGAACTCGTCGCCTGACAGGCCGGGGACGCGCCGACCGGATTTGTCCTAGATCATGAACGCCGCCGCGATTCCCACAAGCAGGGAAGCAAGCGTCGCGGCCACCACAGGCATCAGCGTGCGCCAGCCGCTTTTCATGATCAGGTCCATTCGCGACCGCATTGCCGTTGCCGTGACGGCAAGAAGCAGCATCGCTTTCGACACCGTCAGGCTGTGCTGCGCGGCCGGTGCGGGCATCTGTACGAGAGAATTGACAAGCAGCAGCGCCAGGAAGCCGGTGATGAACCAGGGCAGCGCGAACCGTTTCCACAATGGCAAGGCCTTCTCACCATTCTCCTCGTCGCCGCCGCCAGCCCGTTTCAGAAACAGCGCCGTCAGCGCCACGATGGGCGCAAGCAGCGCGACGCGGGACAGTTTGACGATGGCGGCATTGCGCCCCGCCTCGTCGGAATAGGCAAAGCCGCCGCCAATGGCCTGTGCGACGTCGTGGATCGACGCGCCGATCAGGAAACCTGCCTGCCGGTCATCAAGGCCGATTTCCGCCGCCAGGACGGGGTAGAAGGACATGGCAAGCGCGCTGGCGAGCGAAATGCCGACCAGCGTGATGGAAAATTGTGCCTGGCTGAGCCGCTCTTTCCCGATCACACCGTAAAGTGCGAGCGCAGCGGAGGCGCCGCAAATGGCCGTGGCGCCGCCCGCGAGTACGCCCGATTCAACGGGCTGCCGGACCATTTTCGCGCACAGAATGGCGGCGCCGAACGCACATGCCATTACGACCAGCAGCGCCATGAACGGCGTGATGCCAAGCGCGGCGATCTGCTGGAGCGTGACCTGCGTCCCCAGGATGACGATGCCGATCCTGAGGAGTGTGCGCGATGCGAAATCCAGGCCCGGATGTGTGCGCTCGTCGCGCGATATGAAGTTCATCGCGAGGCCGACGAGCAGCCCCATCAGGATGATCGGCATGCCATATGTGGTGCTTAGCCAGGCGGCGGCCAGGCTGGCCGTGACACAGGCAATCATGCCCGGCAACATCGCGGTGACTTTCGGCCGCGAGGTCTCCGCCTGCATCAGCGCGAGTTCACCGTAGAGATCGCCTGCAAAATAGGGGCTGGTCGGCGCGCGCTTCGTATCGACCGGTTTTACCGCCATGCGTTCCGTCCCCGTCCAGCCGGCAATATCCTCATTGCCGCTTTTGCCGAATGCGCGCTTAGCAGACATGGCGTCGTGGTCACGCAGGATTTTGGCAAAGGCGTATCGCGCGGCGCAATCGGCAGCCTGGCCCTGGCTGGCGGAACGGCGAACATCCGGATGAAGAGAGGGCGCCGGACGCGATGGCGGGTCACATGGCGGTCGCCATATCGCCGCTGATCATTTTGAAATAACCGGGCAGGGTACGGGCGAGCCTGTCCTGTCCTGCCGCTGTCAGTGTCACCACTTTCGATCGCTTGTCGGCGCCATCCGGCGCAATGTCGATCAGGCCGCCGTCGGCAAGGCGCTTCAGTGTTCGCGTCATGACCGGCTTTGACACATCGATGCGCCTGCCAATGTCGCCGATGGTCAGGCGCGCATCCGCAGCCTCGCGGTCGATGACGATCAGGATCAGGAAACGAAGCAATGACAGGTCGAACGCGGCGAAATAGGCGTCCAGCGCACGGATGAGGACACTCGCCCGCCGCATCATCGTCAGGGCCGCGGCGACTTTATCCACATCCATTTCGGGATGTTCGGCGGCATAGCGTTGCAGCATCCGCTGCGTTGGCAGGTCTTTCAAAAAGAACATCAGGTGACGCCGCGCATCTTCGTGACCTCGACCGGACAGGCCAGCCAGCCGTCATATTTCGCGAAGACGGCAGCCGTGTAGCTTTGTGCATAATGGTGATCGAGAGCATCCTGGCCGGTCCATTGCTCGATCAGATACAGACAGTGATCGTCCCGGCCCTCCAACAGCGCGAAGGCCAGGCAACCGGGCTCAGCCCGCGTCCGGGAAACGATGTCCTGAATGGCGGTTCTGGCGGCTGCGAAATGTGCGGATTTAGGCGTGATTTTCGCAAAGACATGCAAACGGTCATCCATGGCATGCTCCTTTCTTATCATGATAACCATATCGCCGAAATGCCGCGCCGCAAGAGGCGGGATGGAATTTGCGGTGGAGCGGGCGACCGGGATCGAACCGGCATCACAAGCTTGGAAGGCTGGTGTTCTACCATTGAACTACGCCCGCAAAACAGGGCCTGTGCCCCGCAAAGCGCTTACCGCAAACATGGTGGAGGGGACAGGATTCGAACCTGTGTACGCATACGCGGGCAGATTTACAGTCTGCTGCCTTTAACCACTCGGCCACCCCTCCACAGAGGTGTTCTGGCAAGGCCGCGCTAGATGGCGAAGCGCATGTTCACTGTCAACTCCATAGCGCCCGGAATGCGCGAGCGCTTGCCTTGCGCCGCGCCGCGCGCCAGATCGTTGCGGCAAACCTTCTTTTCAGGAATCAAGTCATGGCACGCAGGGGCAGGGCAGGGCGCGAGGCGTCGAAAGCGAAACGCGGCGCGGGCGCGATCCGTCTTTACGGCCGGCACGCGGTGGAGGCGGCGCTCGACAATCCCAGACGCGTCTGCCGCAAGCTGTTCGTGACGGGCGAAGTCGCGCAGAAATATCACTTGCCCTCCGATATGCCCGTGGAGCGCGGCGACGGCGCGGCGCTGGCGCGGATGGTGCCGGGCGACGCGCCGCATCAGGGCCTGGTGATCGAGGTCGATGCGCTGCCGGTGGTGCACCTTGACGAGCTGCTGAAAGGCGGGAAACCGCTGCTGGTGCTGGACCAGGTCACCGACCCGCACAATGTCGGCGCGATCATCCGCTCGGCGGCGGCATTCGGTGCGGCGGGCGTAATCACGCAGGACCGTCACTCGCCGCCCGAGTCGGGCGCGCTGGCCAAGGCGGCGTCAGGCGCACTGGAGCGTGTGCCATGGTGCCGCGTGACGAATCTGTCCCGCGCGCTCGAAGAGATCGCGGAGGCGGGCTATTGGCGCATCGGCCTGGCCGGTGAAGCGGAACGAACGCTGTCGGATGCGACGCGCGACCTGCCGACCTGTCTGGTGCTGGGCGCGGAGGGGGACGGGCTGCGCCAGAACGTCGCCGCGCATTGCGATATCCTCGCGCGCCTGCCCATCAGCGATGCGATTGAAAGCCTGAACGTATCCAACGCCGCCGCTGTCGCGCTTTACGCGGTCAGCCGATAATTTACCTTAGCATCCGGAGTTTCTCATGCGTTTTGCATTTCTAGCCGCCATGACCGCCGCGCTTATTGCGGGCTGCTCGCCTGAGACCGGCACGGATGAGGCACGGTCCGAACGCGCCGCGCCAGCTGACGTGTTGACCGCGCCAGAGGCGGTGGACGCGTGGACCTATGCTGTCCCAAACGTGGCCCGCGTGACGCATGTCGATCTGGATTTGACGGCCAACTTTGAAACGCAGCGCATGTCCGGAACGGCCACGCTCGACCTGCAGGTTGCCGATGGCGGCGAGGCCGTCGTGCTGGATGATGGTGGTCTGGAGATTGACAGCGTCACCGATGCGCACGGCAAGGCGCTGGCATGGTCGGTCGGCGAAGCGGACGAGCTGCTCGGCGCGCCATTGACGATCCAGCTGGACGGCGCGGAGCAGGTGGTCATTACCTACACATCCGCTCCCGCTGCGGCGGCGCTGCAATGGCTTCCGAAGGAAGCGACGGCGGGCGGGCGTCAGCCCTTTCTGTTCAGTCAGGGCCAGGCGATCCTCAACCGCACCTGGATTCCGACGCAGGACAGCCCCGGCATTCGCCAGACCTGGTCGGCGGAGATCACTGTGCCCGAGGGCGTGATTCCGGTCATGAGCGCGCTGAGCCTGACGGAAGATGCCAGCGGCGGGCCGGAAGATGCGGGCGACGGCATGATGACCTACCGGTTCGAAATGCCAAACCCCGTACCGCCCTATCTGATCGCCATCGCCATTGGCGACCTTGATTTCCGGGAGCTTGGGCCGCGCTCGGGTGTTTATGCGGAGGCGGAAATCGTTGACGCGGCGGCGGATGAATTTGCCGATATCGAGGCGATGATCGACACCGCGGAGGCGCTGTACGGCCCCTATCGCTGGGGCCGCTATGACATGCTCGTGCTGCCGCCAAGCTTTCCCTATGGCGGCATGGAAAACCCGAACCTGTCCTTTCTGACGCCGACGCTGATTACCGGCGACCGGTCGAACACGGATGTCGTGGCGCATGAACTGGCGCACAGCTGGTCCGGCAATCTGGTCACCAATGCGACGTGGAAAGACAGCTGGCTGAACGAGGGTTTCACGACCTATTTCGAGAATCGCATCATGGAAGGCCTCTATGGCAAGGACCGCGCCGACCTTTACGCCGATCTTGACTATCAGGAGATGCTGAGGATCCTTGATGAAGAGGGCGCCGATGCGCCGACGACCCGCCTGCACAGCGACCTTTCCGACGGACCGGCGCGCATCCAGTATTTCAAGGGAATGACCTTTCTGCGCACGCTGGAGCGCACCGTCGGGCGGGAGGTCTGGGACGCGTATCTGCGCGCCTATTTCGACCGCAATGCCTTTCAGCCGCAGACAACCGCGGGCTTTCTGGCGGACCTGCGCGCCAATCTGATCAAGGGCGATGCGGAGCTGGAGGCGAAGCTGAAGGTCGACGAGTGGGCCTATGAGCCGGGCCTGCCGGACAATGCCATTGCCCAAAGATCGACCGTGCTGGCGGATGTCGATGCCGTCCGGGACGCTTTTGTTGCGGGCGGTGCCGCCGCCGATATCGATACCCGCGGCTGGGCGACGCAGCAGTGGCTGCGCCTGCTGCGCGGCCTGCCGCGGGAACAGACGGATTCCCGGCTGCAGGAGCTCGACGAGACGCTGGGCCTGTCGACATCGAACAATGCCTATGTGCGGTCGGCATGGTACGAGATTGCCATCAACAATCGCTACGAGCCCGCCGTCCCCTCGCTGAAGGCATATCTGAATGAGGTCGGTCGCAACCTGTTTCTCAGCCCGCTTTACGAAGGGCTGGTGGATCAGGGTGACTGGGGCCTTGAAATTGCGCGGGATGCCTATGCGACAGCGAAGGATGGCTATCATCCCCTGACGCAGCGGGCGGCCGAAGCCGCGCTGGCGCGCGGCGCGCCATGATGTCCGGGGCATGAGACGGGGGCGCGGCGCGATGGCACCGCTCCCCCGGCCTCAGTCCGGTTTCCCGCTCAATAGCAATAGCGCTTGCGGTCATCGCCCTTGCCGACCTCGTGGCCAAGCACACCACCGGCGGCGGCACCGATGATCGTGCCGATCGTCTTGTCGCCGCGTCCGGCGACTTCATTGCCGAGCACGCCGCCAATGACGCCGCCGATGATCGTTCCCGCATTCACCTTGCCGCTCGACCGCCTGCACCTGTCGTAGCTCTGATAATAGCGCCCGTTCTGACCGTACCAGCCGCCGCGGACATCGCGCGCCGAGCGGTAGTGGATCGGGCGGCGGTAACTGTCCTCGTAGCGGCGGTCATAGCGCGCCGCCTGACGATATTCCCGGCGCGCATCCCGATAGCCGCGCTTATAGGCCTTGCGGGCGAATTTCGCGCCGAACTGCCTGGCGTTGCGTTCATAGCCGCGGCGATAATCGTCATAGCCGGCCCGGTAGGCGCGGTGAGCGCGGCGATCCTGCCGATCCTGCCGATAGGCACGGCGGTCTGCCCAGCGGCTATCGTCATATCCGCGTTCGTAGCGCTGATTCCAGCGGCGATCATCGTCATCCGCCATGGCGGGGGCTGCTGCTGCGAAACCGCCTGCGGCGACGGTCGCGATAAGAATTGGCTTCAGCATGTCGTTGCTCCTTCTGATACATGCCCTTCCCGCTCGAGAAGGGGTGTGATCGCAGGTGAAACAGGGGACCATCGTTGAACCTGCGACCACGAATCGGACACTGCCTGAACGGGTTTGAGAGTTGCCTGAATGGAGCGTGCAGATTCGGTTCATGTGGCGGGGTTGCGCCCAACATCACGCGTCATACCGCCGAGAGCCGGAGTCACGGACCGGCAAAGCCCTCCTTTCCCGCTTTCAGGCCGCACGTTTCTGCCCCGGACCTTCATCCTCGAACAGCTGTGCCAGCTGCTCCACCATCGTGCCGCCCAGCTGTTCGGCGTCCATGATGGTGACGGCACGCTTGTAATAGCGGGTCACGTCATGGCCGATGCCGATGGCGATCAGCTCAACGGGGCTTTTGGTCTCCACCCAGTCGATCACCTGCCGCAAATGGGTTTCCAGATAATTGCCGCTGTTCACGCTGAGCGTGGAATCGTCGACCGGGGCGCCATCGGAAATCACCATCAGGATGCGGCGTTCCTCCGGGCGGCTGGCAATCCGGCTGTGCGCCCATAACAGCGCCTCGCCGTCGATATTTTCCTTCAAAAGCCCCTCGCGCATCATCAGGCCCAGATTCTTGCGCGCGCGCCGCCACGGTGCATCGGCGGGCTTGTAGACGATGTGGCGCAGGTCGTTGAGGCGGCCGGGCTGTGCCGGGCGGCCTTCCTGCAACCATTTTTCGCGGCTCGATCCCCCCTTCCAGGCGCGGGTCGTGAAGCCGAGAATTTCCGTTTTCACACCGCAGCGTTCCAGCGTGCGGGCCAGAATGTCGGCGCAAATGGCGGCGATGGAAATCGGCCGTCCGCGCATCGATCCCGAATTGTCGATCAGCAGCGTGACGACCGTGTCGCGAAAATCGGTATCGCGCTCGACCTTGTAGCTCAGCGAGCTTGTCGGGTTGGTGATGATGCGGGCCAGGCGGGCGGCATCGAGCATGCCCTCCTCCTGATCGAAGTCCCAGGCCCGGTTCTGCTGCGCCAGCAATTTGCGCTGCAACTTGTTGGCGAGCTTGGCCACCACACCCTGCAGGCTGGTCAGTTGCTGGTCCAGATAGCTACGCAGCCGGGTCAGTTCCTCGGGATCGCACAGCTCTTCGGCACCCAGGATCTCGTCATATTCCGCAGTAAACGCCCCGTAATCGAACGTCTTTGGCAGGTCGGTCCACGGCATGTTGGGGCGGAAAGGCTGCATGCCCTCATCCGCCTCGTCACCCATTTCCGCATCGGCCAGGTCGTCAAAGTCCATTTCGGCGTCCTGGTCGCCCTCCTGCGGTTCACCGTCGGAATCTTCGGAACGCGTGTCGAGCGCACTGTCCTGACCGGCGGCATTGTCGTCGTCCTCTTCATCCTCGTCGCCGTCCGAATCGTCGGGATCATCGTTTTGATCATCATCGGGCTCGGTGGATTCGGTGTCGTCATCCTCTTCCGCGCCCTCAAGTTCCAGATCGCGCAGGATACTTCGTGTCAGCCTTGCGAAGGCTTTCTGGTCGTTGAGCAGTGCGGGCAGGTCATCCAGATGCTCGCCCGCCTGGTCTTCGATCCAGTCGCGTACCAGCGATACGCCGAGCGCCGCCTGTTCCGGTACCGGCGCGCCCGTCAGCCGCTCCCGTACGATCAGGCCGACAGCGGTCGATAGCGGCACTTCATCCGCATCGCGTGCCCGCGCGATCGGATCGATACGCGTGCGCGCGCTGACCATTGCGTCCAGATTGGCTGAAGTCCCCGGCATCGCGTTCGCGCCAATGGCCTCATAGCGGGCGAGCTCGATCGCGTTGAAGACATCGCGCGCCGCGCCCGCCGCGGGCTGCGCCGCCATATGCGCCGCCGCGTTATGATACCGCTGTTTCAGCGCGAACGTATCGGCCCAGCCCCGGCATTCGGCAATTTCGCGTGCGGGCATGGCGCGCGGCGGCTGCGGCACGCGCGCGGAATTTGCCGAGGAAGAGGGTTTGTCGGCGGTGTAGCTCAGCTCGAACTCATCCACATGTCCCATCGCGCGCAGCGTGGCGGCGAGGGCATGGCGGAAATCCTCAACAGGGGAATCTGACTTCGCGCTCATCGGCTCCGACCTTGTAACTTCACACTCACTTCACACTATGTCCGCTGGTGAGATGGTGCGGCCAGAATGCCGCGCGCGCAGCCTTATCGGCAGCGGCGTGCCGGTTCGAAACGGGAAAGCACCGCAGGGCGGCTGATCGGATGTCATGCATCGGCGGATTGTCGGTGAAGAAACCCTATTTTGCAACCTGCGGAAATGACACGGGGGGGGGCAGAGCGCGGGAGCGGAAGCGCAAGGTGTCTTTATGCAGGGTGCGCGGGAAAGGACACCGAAGCCGGGAGCCAGGCCGTGCAGGAATGATGTGCATTCCGTCCACGCCATTCCTGCACCGACGGAACATGGCAAGAAAATTCATTTCGACTTTGAATTTATCAAGAATTCTATGAAAGAAATATAGATATTATATAATAATATTCACAGATGATTTACGCATGTGCTTAATTTTACATAGAATTATGTAAGAATAATACCAATGAAAATTGGAAATATATTTTCATTGGGAATGATCCGCTTTGGATCAATTATCTTTGCCAGTTTGCTGATTATTAACGATGTTGACCATATATAATTGCATGCATATGTTTCTGAAATCATCGAGAATATTGGGGCCACTGCTCTTTTTGCTGGCTTATGCCGGATCGGCGATGCTGACGATGCAGTTCCTGTCCATTGGCGGGAGCGTGCCGATAATCTGGCCGGCAAGCGGCCTTGCCCTCGCGGTGCTACTCCTGACAAAAAAGAACCGGCGGATCTATTATCTTGCCGCCCTGTTCACGGGCAGCGCGGCCGTGAGTATGGCCATGATGGCGCCGCCCGGCACGGTGCTGGCGTTCGCCATGGCAAACGTGCTGGCGGCGTTGAGCGCGGCCGCGCTGCTTGACCGCTTCGCACGCGGAAAATTGCAATTTTACACATTTAGGGGCGTCAGCGGTTTCACCACCTGCATGCTCGCGGCCGCTTCTGTCGGTGCGGCGACGGCCACGCTGCTAACCCAGGGCAGCGGGGCATTTTTCATGTCGTGGGGAATGACCATATTCCTGGGCCTTATGATCGTGGCACCGATGCTGGTTTTCCTGGCGAAGATCCGCAGCAGGGAATGGGGCCATTATGGCGCCAAATGGCCGCGCCTCGAAATTGCGGGCCTTTTCATGCTGAGTTTGGCAGTCGTCGTCCCTGTCTTCGCGCAAACGACCTATCCGATCCTCTTTCTGACGCCGGTCGTGGTCATGATCGCTGCCTACAGAATGGGCATGGTGGGCGCGAGTATGACCGTGTTTCTGATCGCGGTCATCAGCACCGTGCTGACTGAATATGGGTCGGGACCGGTGCGGCTGAGCGAGGCGGGTACGGCGGGACAGGTCCTGTTCCTGCAATTCTACCTGCTGGTCCTCTTGCTATTCGCCTTCCCGCTGGCCGCCGCATTGGCGAGAAACCGGCGCATGGCAAAGCAATTGGCGAAGACCAATAAGGGCAATGCCCGGCTGATCGAAACCCTGGAGCGCACAAACAGGCAGTTCAGCCTCGCCGAGCGGATGGCAAAAGTCGGATCATGGCGGCTGGACCTGGCCACCGATGAGGTGAACTGGTCGGAGCAGACAGCCGCGATCCACGGGCTTTCGGGCAATACCGAGATGCTCGACAATGCGCTGGAATTCTATCCCCCCGAGGAACGCCGGATTACCGAGGCGGCTGTGGCCGAATGCGTCGCAGATGGCACCCCCTTCGATCACGAACTGGATTTCGTCGATGCGAACGGTGTGAAGAAGCGCGTGCGCGCGATGGGCATTCGCGAAATGAAGGACGGCGCGCCCACTGCCCTGATCGGTGTGTTTCAGGACATCACGGCCCGCTACCGGATGGAACAGGACCTGCGCCGACGCATCTATACCGATGAACTGACCGGACTCTACAGCCGCGCCTTTGCCTATGAAGAACTGGACAAGGGCGCCGATGCCGCCCGCGCGAATGGCGGCGACTTCGCCGTGTTGCTGCTCGACCTGGATAATTTCAAGAACGTCAACGACCGGCTGGGTCATCTGGCGGGTGACAGCGTGCTGCGGCAGATCGGCGAGGCCCTGCGCTCCGCGCCGTTCGATAGACATATCGCGGCACGGCTGGGCGGTGATGAATTCGTCGTGCTTATCGATGATGCGCGCACGCTGAGCGATCTGGAGGGCACGATTTCAGAAATGCTGGAAGCGCTGCGCATTCCCATATTTGATGAAGGCGACACCATCATGGTGTCGGCCACGATGGGCGCGGCGGCCCTGACCAGCGGCACGAAGAACCATTCCGACCTTCTGAAGCGGGCGGATGAGGCGCTGTACCGTGCCAAGGCCCATGCGCGCGGCACCGCCGCCATCGCGGGCACATCGCAGCGTGTCTACCGTACGAACCATGACGGGCTGGTGGATTTCGTACATATCGGCAGGGAATAGCGCGGGCGGCGGTTGCTGGCGGTGGTGAGGGTGCGGGCGCGTGTTGGGGGCGAGGGCAATTGACATTGTACATATATCTGCACATATTTAACCGTGAGAGGATAATGTCATGCAGGCCATCAGCTACTCGGATACACGCGCCAATCTGAAATCGGTCATGGACCGCGTGTGCGCGGACAAGATTGCCGTGACCGTGACACGGCAGAAGGCCGAGGGCGTCGTCATGGTGTCCCAAAGCGAGTGGGAGAGCATGCAGGAGACGCTGTATTTGCTCAGTTCGCCTAAGAACGCCGAACACTTGCTGGAAGCGATTGCGGAGCTGGACGCAGGCGGCGGTGAGGAACATGAACTGATCAAGCCGTGAAGGTGGTTTTCTCTTCGCGCGGCTGGGCGCAGTATGTATCCTGGCAGGCCGAGGACGGAAAGACGCTCACCCGCCTGAATGCCCTGATCGAGGAATGCCGCCGCACACCCTTTCGCGGCACCGGCAAACCCGAACCGCTGGGCGGCAACCTACGCGGCTGGTGGTCCCGCCGTATCGACCGCGAGCATCGGCTGGTTTATCGGGTCAGTGGCAAAGGCGACACGCAGGCGCTGGAGATCGCGCAGTGCCGGTATCATTATTGAACTGACGGGCTGCTGACATGGGGAATTTAGTGTGGTGTCCCCGGAACCTGCCCCCGGAACCTGCCCGGAACCTGTGAACCTGTGCCCGGAACCTCAAGGTCGCTAGCTTCCTGTGGGAACAAAATTCTGAAGCTCGTTAAATTTTTTGCCTTCAGTTTTTAAAGGATTAGCGGAAGCAGAGCCAGACCGACCCTCATATCGCTGATAATGATACTGGGGGCTTGGCATTGTTTTGCCCGGAACAACCCGCACTTCGGAAGGTGACTCTTTACGATCAGGCATGATCTGTCTCCGTAGGGTTTAGGTGAGCGTCGTAGTAATGCTTTCTCCGTATCCACTTAAAGCCTTCATGCTTCGTTACCGTGGCAATATCAGTATCACCTCCTACAATGTCAGCCCCTGGTAAGAAGGCAAAGTATCGCTTCGTCAAATCGACCAAAAAATCCGCCAAAGCGATAGCGTCCTGCACTGGCATTGCTGCATGAACGAGCGGCGTCAGCAATCGTTGCCCAACCTGTGCTAAGAGGGGCTGGACAGTCCCTTCTGGTATACCGGCTTCCACCAACCCATCAGCGAGTTCCGCATCATAGCCTAAAATGAGCCGTTGAATGGGTTTCGGCTGACCACCCCATGACACGTGTCCGCTTTGGCTTTCGTCAGCTATCAACTCCGGATCGTACACCTCACCATCGGAAATCACAAGTTTCCAGATCTCTGCATTATCGCAGTTTGCTCCATATCCGCCGATCCAAAACTCAAATCCATGCGGGCTTGCCGGACTAGGGTCAATTTGCACGTACTTTTCTGAGAAGAATGCGTGAGCGCGCGTTACAACTTCTTTAATAGTATAATTTTCTGGATCGATTTTATCGCCATTGACACCTTTCGTGATCATCCGGCGAAAATCTTTGGCTAAATTACCTATGGATGCATAGCCCATATGACCCATGCCGCAAGTCATGGCGACAATCGGTTTTCCTTTATAAAGATTGAAAACTTTGTTCCCATGATCGTACACATTCAGAACCACAGGATCGCCATTCGATGCAGAACCGACCAACGACGAAGCGCTATCTGCAGCAAAAATAAGACAATCATGTACTTTCACAGAAACACAAACTGTCATAACGTTCCCTTTTCAGGGTCTAGAATCAAATTAATTCCAATTATGCAACAAAATTCTTAGTAGTGAACGAAGCCCTGGAAGGGGGAGCGAATTTACCGTTCGTTACACCTGATGCTTTTCCGTCGAATTTACCCCCGCGCCTTTGACACCACGCTCTCCGGCAGATCCTCGCCAAAGACCCGCTGGTAGTATTCCGCCACAATCGGGCGTTCCAGTTCGTCGCATTTGTTGAGGAAGCTGACGCGGAAGGCGAAGCCGAGAGTGCCGAAGATGCCGGCGTTCTGGGCCCAGGTGAGGACCGTGCGGGGGCTCATGACTGTCGAAATGTCGCCGTTCATGAAGCCCTGCCGCGTCATGTCGGCGACCTTCACCATGTTTTCGATCCTGGCCTTGCCGTCGTCGCCTGCGAACATCTTTCCGGCCTTGGCGTGGACGATGTCGATTTCGGTCGCGGCGGGGAGGTAGTTGAGGGTGGTGACGATGTTCCAGCGGTCCATCTGGCCCTGATTGATCTGCTGCGTGCCGTGATAAAGCCCGCTGGTGTCGCCGAGGCCGATGGTGTTACTCGTCGCGAACAGGCGGAAGAACGGGTTCGGGCGGATGACGCGGTTCTGGTCGAGGAGGGTGAGCTTGCCCTCCACCTCCAAGACGCGCTGGATCACGAACATCACGTCCGGGCGACCCGCGTCATATTCATCGAACACAAGCGCGGTCGGCGTTTGCAGCGCCCAGGGCAGCAGCCCTTCGCGGAATTCGGTGACCTGCTGGCCGTCTTTCAGCACGATGGCGTCCTTGCCGATCAAGTCGATGCGGCTGATGTGGCTGTCGAGGTTGATGCGCACGCAGGGCCAGTTCAGGCGCGCGGCGACCTGCTCGATATGGGTGGATTTGCCGGTGCCGTGATAGCCCTGGATCATGACGCGGCGGTTGAAGGCGAAGCCCGCGGCGATCGACAGGGTCGTCTCCGGGTCGAAGACATAATCGGGATCGAGATCGGGAACCAGCTCGTCCGCCTTGGAAAAGGCGGGAATTTTCATGTCGATATCGACGCCGAACGTCTGACGCGCGTCCACCTCGGTATCGGGCGCGCTCATGATGGTCGCGTTGGTCATGTCACTGTCATTGGGGACGGGCTGGCTGGCCATGGGGATCCTTTAAGGGGAAGTCAGTCGGTAAAGGCAGAGCTGGATTTCAGGGACGTATAGGCATCGAGGACGGCCTGCAACCGCGCCTCATGCGACCTGTCGCCACCGTTGGAATCGGGATGATAGCGCCGCACAAGCTCCTTGTAACGCGCGCGGATGTCCGCGGCACTGGCGCTTTCGCCAAGGTCGAAGATGCCGAGCGCGTCGCGTTCTGCCGGTGACCAGCGCGTCACAGAGCTCCTGCCGGCGGCGAATGCGTCCCTGCCGAAGATGCCAAGCTCGTCGGCGAAGGCGCCCGCATAGGCGTTAGCGGCGAAGCCTTTTGCGGCGCGGTCCCAGCGGTCTGTAGGGCCGGGAATGTCGCCTTTCCAGCTATAGCCCGCATTGAATTCGCGGACATGGTCGAGGCAGAAATACTGCCATTCCGGCGCACCGTCGCGGGCGGCGGGGGTGTTGGGCGCGAGCGGCGCGCGGAATTCGCCAGGCTCGCGGCAGCCGCGGCGCGCGCAGGTGGCGGGGCGCTCGCGCGTCACCCGGCCGTGGAAGCGTTCGCGGCGCTTCTTCGGCTTTGGGCCTTCCGAATCGGCCGCCGCGTTCCGGCTCTGGTCTTTCGCATCACTCACGCCGCCCCATATAGGCGGCAAATCGCAATCATGAAGAAGGATGCGCGCTCATGTCCGCCCCTCAGACCGTCGCCGCCGAGATCGAACGCCGCCTGCGGGACGCGCTGTCGCCAACGTCGCTGACCGTGATCAATGAAAGCGAGCAGCACCTTGGCCATGCCGGGCATGACGGGTCGGGCGAGAGCCATTTTGCCGTGGAGATCACCGCGCCCGCCTTTGCCGGGCAATCGCGGGTGGCGCGGCAGCGGGCCATCTATGCCGCGCTCGGCGGCCTGATGGACAATCCGATTCATGCGCTTCGTATCAAGGCGGAGGCTGAATAGCCCTTTCAGTGACTTGATTTTGAGGCGCGCCCCGCGCAGAGACAGCGCCCAGAAGCTCCCATGTGCCGGCTTAGCTCAGCTGGTAGAGCAACCGCCTTGTAAGCGGTAGGTCATCCGTTCGAGTCGGATAGCCGGCACCATTCCTCCTCCCAACCCGTCAATATGGGCGCGCAGGCGAGGCTCGCGCGGCGCCGACCCTGCCGCGCACGCCCGCTCGACATTGTCCGGACAAATTTGCCGGTATGGCGGGTCCAAAAGAGGGACGCCCCCGCAACCACGGAGGGACGCGCCGGAAAGGCGCGTGAGCGTCATGGTTAGGACTTCCGAAAGCCTGTGCCGTTAAACGCTGATACTGAATGATTGCCTGCGCAGTGCGGGTTTGGTCAGTCCGGGGACATGTTCATGAGTTCGTTTGGTCGTAAACCAGGAACAATCGGAGCCAGTATCAGCCGTAAGGGCGGCTTCGGTCATGCGCAGCCGATGCGCGGCGCGGGAAGCGCCGCTGCGGCGGCGGTGCCGGAATTCGAAGAGGAACCCGACGAGCCGCTTCAGGATGATGAGGCATCGCTGGAGCCGATCACCGAAATCATCGCAAACCCTGTCCACGCGGCCATGGAACGGCTCGAAGAACGCGGCCGCACGTCCGGTGGCAGGGCGCTGAGCGAGCATGGCAGTTTCGAGCAGTCGATCTACAGGATCAAGGAACAGGTGATGCCGCGCCTTCTGGAGCGCATCGATCCTGAGGCCGCGGCGGCGCTTTCGAACAGTGAGCTGTCCGCCGAATTCGGCCCGATCACCGGCGAAGTGCTGGCCGAGCTGAGGCTGACACTGAACCGGCGCGAGCAGATCGCACTGGAAAAGGTGCTGGTCGACGAACTGCTCGGCCTTGGCCCGCTGGAAGAACTGCTGGCCGATAATTCGATTACCGACATCATGGTCAATGGTCCGGACCAGACCTACATCGAAAAAGCGGGCAAGCTGGAACTGGCAAATATCCGGTTTCGCGATGAAGAACATCTGAACCAGGTCGCCCAGCGCATCGTCAACCGTGTCGGCCGCCGCGTCGATCAGACCACGCCGCTGGCCGATGCCCGGCTTGAAGACGGATCGCGCGTCAACGTCATCGTGCCGCCTTTGTCCCTGAAGGGGACGGCGATCTCCATTCGCAAATTCTCTGAAAAGCCGATCACGTTGGAAAATCTGCGCGACTGGGGCGCGATGGATGACCGCATGTGCACCGCGCTGAAGGTGATGGCCGCCAGCCGCTTCAACATCGTCATCTCCGGCGGCACGGGCTCGGGCAAGACCACCATGCTGAACGCCCTCAGCAAGATGGTCGATCCCGGCGAGCGCGTGATCACGATCGAGGATGCCGCCGAGCTGCGCCTGCAGCAGCCGCATGTGCTGCCGCTGGAAACGCGGCCGGCAAATCTGGAGGGCAAGGGCGCCATCTCCATCCGCGATCTGGTGGTCAACTCGCTGCGCATGCGCCCTGACCGTGTGATCCTTGGCGAAATTCGCGGGCGCGAGGCCTTCGACCTGCTGGCCGCCATGAATACCGGCCATGACGGGTCCATGTGTACGCTCCACGCCAACAGCCCGCGTGAATGCCTGGGCCGCATGGAAAACATGGTCCTGATGAGCGACATCAAGATCCCCAAGGAAGCCATTTCGCGCCAGATCGCCGATTCCGTCGACGTCATCGTTCAGGTCAAGCGCCTGCGCGATGGTTCCCGCCGCTGTACATCCATCACCGAAGTCTGCGGCATGGAAGGGAATATAATCATCACGCAAGAATTATTTAAATTCCAGTATCTTGACGAGGATGAGGATGGCAAGATCATTGGCGAGTACCGCTCCCTCGGCCTGCGTCCCCATGCGCTCGAAAAGGCGAAGGGATACGGATTTGAGAAACCCCTGCTGGAGGCCTGTCTGTAATGGAAACGCAAGATGATCTATCGGGTTTCGGGCAGGCGGACGATGGCAGCGTGCCCGAGGCCGTGACGCAAAGCATCGTGCGGGCCGGGGTCCGCATGAAGCGCCGCGTGCGGACGAAAAGCAAACAGGCGGTCGAAGTGGTTCTGGAGGACGGCACGAACCTGACGGGACATATTTTTGTCGGGGTCGGTGAGCGCGTGCTCGACTGCCTTAACGATACACGCTCTTTCTTTCCGTTCCTTGCCGAGGACGGTGCGATGCTGCTGCTGTCGAAGCGCACCGTCGCGGTGTGCCGCCCGCTAGATGGTGCCGGGTGACGCCGGATCGTCCGGGCGTGCGATCAGGCTGATCTGCCGTCCGTAATCCGGCTCGCCGCGATGGGTCGCGCGGCGATAGGAATAATAATGTTCCGCTTCGGCATAGGTGTCGCGGCCGAGACAAATCACATTCGAGATGCCCGCCGCCGCAAGGCGCGCCGCATTGAAAGCCTCCAGATCGAACTGGTGGTGGCCCGCCCGCGTCCCGTTCGCGAAGAAGCGGTCATTTTCCGGGTCGCTGGCGCAGAAGCGCTGGTAAAAGCCCGCATCCACTTCATAGCTGCCGCGCGCAATGCACGGCCCGATGGCGGCCACAATGCCTGCCCGCGTCGCGCCAAGCGCGCACATGGCCGCGACGGTGGCACCGGCAATATCGGCAAACGCGCCCTTCCAGCCCGCATGGGCCGCACCGACGACGCCCGCCTTCGCGTCGGCGAACAGGAGAGGCGCGCAGTCCGCCGTCAATATGCCGAGAATCCGGCCGGGCCGGTCGGTGACAAGGGCATCGGCCTCTGGGCGGGCATCCTCGGCGATGCTGTCCGTTACCGTGATGACCCGCGTGCCGTGCACCTGCCTGACCGAGGAAAGGGGCGCACCCGGCAGGATGGCGGCGGCGGCGCGCGCGCGGTTCTGCCGGATCGCCTCAATGTCATCATCCGCGCCGAAGCCGCATTGGAGGCTCGCCATCGGACCGGTCGATACGCCGCCCTGACGGCCGAAAAACCCGTGCGGAACGCCGAGTGCGGATGCGGTGATGAAGGGGGGTGTCATAGCTTTGCGATCTCTTCGGCAAGAAAGGCGCGCACATCGGCAAGGTCGACGTCATGCGCGACGAACGCCTTTCCGATGCCGCGTGCCAGGATCAGCGGAACCTGGCCGCCGCGCGCCTTCTTGTCCTGCCGCATATGGCCGATCAGACGGTCCGGGTCGCGCGCGAAACCGGGGATCGCGACCGCCATGTCATGCGCGGCGAAATGGTCGGCAACACGGTCTGCATCCGCACTGCCGCACAGGCCCCGACGCGCGGAATAGCGGAACGCCAGGATCATGCCGATCGCGACGGCTTCGCCGTGAAGCAGGTCGCCGGAATAGCCGCCCTCCGCCTCCAGCGCATGGCCGAACGTATGGCCAAGGTTCAGCAGCGCACGCATGTCGTCCGTTTCGCGTTCGTCGGCGGCGACGACCGCTGCCTTGCTGCGGCAGGAGACGGCGATGGCTTCGGTCAGGGCGGCGGTGTCGCCCGCCAGCAGCGTGGCGGCGTTCCTCTCGCACCAGTCGAAGAACGGCGCGTCGCCGATCAGGCCGTATTTGGCGACCTCGGCATAGCCCGCGCGCAATTCCCTTGCCGGTAGTGTCGTCAGCACATCCGGGTCGATCAGCACCAGGCTTGGCTGATGAAAGGCGCCGACCAGATTCTTGCCCGCGCGGCTGTTGATGGCGGTCTTGCCGCCGACGGAGGAATCGACCTGCGCGAGGAGCGTGGTCGGAACCTGTACGAACTGGCAGCCGCGCCGGATGATCGACGCGGCAAACCCGGTGAGATCGCCAATGACGCCGCCGCCAAGCGCGATGATATTGTCTCCCCGTTCCACGCCGAACGAGAGAAGCTGTTCGCATAGTATTTCGAGATTCGCCCAGCTTTTGGTCGCTTCGCCTGCGGCGAGGACGATGGTTTCCGATGGCCGGTCGAGACCGCGCAGGAAGCCGTCCAGATGATGCGCGGCGACGGTCTGATCGGTGACGATCACCTGCGCGCGGCCGCCGCCGGGCGCGGCGATGCTCTGGCCCGCGCGGGAAAGAAGGCCGCTCTCGATCAGGATGGGATAGCTGCGCCCGCCAAGGGCGACATCGATGCGGGTCATATCAGCTTTCGGCTTTCGAGTTCGTCCACCACCCGCTCCACCGTACGCACATGCGGCGTCGGCGTGCTGGAAATATGGATATGGGCCTGCGCATAGAACGGGTTTCTTATGTCCGCGAGGTCTCTGAGGACGGTGGCAGGGTCCTTGCCGACCAGAAGCGGACGGTGGTTCCGCCGCGCCACGCGCTCCGCCAGCGTCGCAATGTCCGCATCCAGCCAAATGGCGATGGCATTGGCGAGGATCGCGCTGCGCGTGTCGGGATCGATGAAGGCACCACCGCCCGTCGCGATGACCTGCCGGCCTTCTTCCATCAAACGGGCGATGACACGCCGTTCGCCATCGCGGAAATGCGCTTCGCCGTAGCGCTCGAAAATCTCCGCGATGCTCAGCCCGGCGGCCAGTTCGATCTCGTCATCGGCGTCGACGAAGCCGATATTCAGCCGCGCGGCCAGGCGGCGGCCAATGGTGGATTTCCCGGCCCCCATCAGGCCGACGAGGACCAGCGGCCCGTCCTTGTTTTTCGGTTCGCTCTGGCTCACGAGGATGGCTATACACATGACTGTCGGCCCATGCGAGTGGTGCCGGGTATATGTGCGCGTATCCCGTTACTGGAAGGTGAAGTTCTTTGGGCCGTTTGCTAATGTTGTTGCTATTGCTGATCCTGCTTGTGCTGGTGGGGATGGCGCTGTGGTTCGGGTTTCAGGATGTGCCCGCCGCGCAGACGGAAGTCGAACAGGAAGTCAGCGCCGATGCGCTCGGCCTATAAGCGCACGCTGTCGGTCGCCGCGATTGCGGCCGTGCTGGCGGCGCCCGCGTTCACGCAGCAAAGCCTGCTGCCCGACATTTTCGATGAGCCGCCCGCACCGGAAACCGCTGCGCCGTCCGCCATGCCCGCGGCCGAACCTGCGACGCCGTCGCCGCTGGACCAGGCGGCGGAAGAGGCCGGGCCCGCCGAAACGGGCCCGCCGGCCGTTGTCGCCGCCCTGCCCCCCGCACCGCCAGACCCGCTCGATACCGCACCGAAATCGGTGCGCGACATGTCCCGCGCAGGGCCGCTGACACCGGCGCGCGGTGGTTATGGCCCGCAGACATTCGCCGGATCACATGGCGGCTTCATGGCGGCGATGATGCGCAGGCTGGACGCGCCGCCCGCGTCGCGCTGGGCGCACATCGTGCTGCGCCGCGCGCTCCTGAGCCATGTTGAGACGCCGCGCGAAATCCGCGATGCGGACTGGGTGGCGGAAAGAGCGCTCCTGCTCCTGAAGATGGGGGAGGTCGACGGCGCCAAGCTGTTGATTGACGGTCTGCCCGTCGATGCGTTCACGCCGCGCCTGTATCAGGTTGCGAGCCAGGTGCATGTCGCCGCCGCCGATATTCCAGCACTATGTCCGCTGGAAACGACGGCGCAGGTGATATCGAAAGACGATTTCTGGCTTTTGATGGCGGCGGTTTGCAGCGGTCTGGAAGGTGACGAGGGCACCTCCGCGACCCTGTTCAACCGCCTGCGCCGCGCGGAACAGGCCAGTGATTTCGACATTCTGCTCGCCGAACGGGTGACCAGCCTGGCGGGCGGTGTCGGGCGGGCGGCGAATATCGACTGGGAAGACGACAAACGCCTGAATGCCTATCGCGTCGGCATGGCGACCGCAGCCGAGCTTGAAATTCCCGCCGAGGCATGGGCCGACGCGCCCGTGGCGGCCAGCGGCTGGGCCTTTCGGAGCGCGCAGACACCCGTGGCGCAGCGCGCGGCCGCCGCGATTCCCGCGGCCTCCGCCGGAATCGTGTCCGCACGCGAGATGGCGGCGATATCCGCGCTGCAGGCGGCCCGCGCGAAAGACGGTGAAGTCCCGAAGTCCGTGCTGAGCATGCGGGCAGCCTATGCCGGACGAACGCCGACGGAACGCATTACTGCCATGCGCGAAATCTGGGACGCGGCAGAGACGCCGACCGAACGGCATGCTGCACTGATCGCGACGGGACCGGCGGCGGCCAGGATCGAGCCGAGCAGTGCGCTTGCCAAGGAGGCACCCGCGCTCATTGAATCGATGCTGTCGGCGGGCCGCTACAATCAGGCGCTGGCGTGGTGGCCGGTCCTGTCGGCCGCCGATGACCCGCTGAAACTGGAAGGCTGGGCAATGCTGGTGCTGGCGGATCGCGGCGGTGTCGTGCCGCTGGAGCCGAACCTGTTCCGCGCCGCCTATCGCACGCTTGCGGAAGAGGATGAGACCCGCGCGCGCGCCGGCATCGGCAGTATCCTGTCCTCGCTGGCCGGGCTTGGCCGGATAAGCGGCGGCAAATGGAGCAGCCTGTTCGAGGATTTCGGTGTCGACAGTCGCGAGGATATCCATACCGAGGCGCTGGCCCGTGCGGCGAAAAAGGGACGGCGCGGTGAAGTCGCCGTCCTGTCGGCCATCGGCCTGCAGGGCGGCTGGTCCGGAGTGCGCCCGCGCGACGTGCGCCCCATCCTCGATGCATGGCGGCAGGTCGGTCTGGGCGACGAGGCACGCATGCTGGCCGTCGAGGCCTATCTGCGCAGGGTATAATGTCGGCAGGGACGCCTGCAGATCCGGAGGCGATCGCGCTGTTCCTAGACATGATGCGCGCCGAACGCGGCGCGGCACAGAATACCGTGTCCGCCTATGCGCGCGACCTGAAGCAGGCCAGCGCCGCGCTTTCCGGCAGCCTGGCGGGTGCCGACGCGGCGACGCTGGAGACATTGCCGCTGGTCTGGGCGGATGCCGCGCCGGCGACGCTGGCGCGGAAGCTGTCGGCGGTGCGCCGGTTTTTCAAATTCCTGCAGGGCGACGGGCACCGCGCCGACAATCCCGCGGACGACCTGCCCAGTCCGGCGCCGCGCCGGTCGCTGCCGAAAATTCTGTCACGCGCCGAGATCGAGGCCCTGTTTCATGTTGCAGAAGCGCGCGGCGCGACCGGAAAATCCGCCGGTCTGCGGGACCAGGCGCTGCTCGAGCTGCTGTACGGGTCGGGCCTGCGCGCGACCGAACTCGTCTCGCTGCCGCGTGCGGCGATCCGGGAAGGGCAGCCCTTCGCGGTGCTGCGCGGGAAGGGCGGCAAGGAGCGCATGGTGCCCATCGGCGCGCGCGCGGCCGACGCGGCGCGGGCATGGGCGGCGACCCTGCCGAAGGGCGGTGTCTATCTGTTCCCGTCGCGTAAGGGGCATCTGACCCGGGTGCGTCTGTTCCAGATTGTCCGCGCATGCGCCGCAGAGGCGGGGATCCCGCCCGAACGGGTCAGCCCGCATGTCCTGCGCCATGCCTTTGCCACGCATTTGCTGGAGGGCGGGGCGGACCTGCGCGCGTTGCAGACGATGCTCGGCCATGCCGATATTGCGACAACGCAGATCTATACGCATGTCCAGTCGGACACCCTCGTGGCGCTTGTGAACGCGAAACATCCGCTGGCCGACGGGACGGACAGGCGTTGACCGGCGAGTTTCCGGGTCCTAGCGCTTTATATGCAATCGCAGTGACATTCCGGACCCCCTGTCCTGCCAGCCCCGAGGCTATGTTGGCGGCTTGCAGAGCGCGGGGAGCGGGATGGCACAGCCTGTCATACGGGAATTGAAATTGGTTAGTTTTCTCGAATTTGAAAAACCCATCGCCGCGCTGCAGGAGCGCATCGACGCGCTTGAAGGCAGCGCCGAGGGCAGCCCGGTCAACATCGCCGCCGAAACGCGCAAGCTGCGCAAGAAGGTCGATAGCGAACTGGCGCGCATCTACGCGAATCTGACGCCCTGGCAGAAGGCGCAGGTCGCGCGGCATCCGAACCGGCCGCACTTCACGGACTTTGCGGAGGCGCTGTTCACCGATTTCGAACCGCTGGCGGGAGATCGCTATTTCGCCGAGGATGAGGCGATCATGGGCGGCATGGCGCGCTTCAACGGCCGTCCGGTGATGATCATCGGACATGAGAAGGGCCGCGACACCGCAGGCCGGCTCAAGCATAATTTCGGCATGGGCCGACCCGAGGGTTACCGCAAGGCCGTGCGCCTGATGCAGATGGCGGACCGGTTCGGCCTGCCCGTGCTGACCTTCGTCGATACCGCCGG
Source organism: Pacificimonas pallii (assembly GCF_019204005.1). Classification (GTDB taxonomy): domain Bacteria; phylum Pseudomonadota; class Alphaproteobacteria; order Sphingomonadales; family Sphingomonadaceae; genus Pacificimonas; species Pacificimonas pallii. The sequence continues at coordinate 53,797 of NZ_JAGSPA010000004.1, forward strand.
TGCGTTTCCGGGCATCGAAGCGGAGGAGCGCGGCGCCGCAGAGGCGCTGGCGCAGGGCACCGCGGCCTGCCTGCGCCTTGGCGTGCCGATGATCGCGACCATTACCGGCGAGGGCGGGTCCGGCGGCGCACTGGCGCTGGCGGCGGCAAACCGCGTGCTGATGCTGGAGCACGGCTTCTACGCGGTGATTTCGCCCGAGGGCTGCGCCTCCATCCTGTGGCGCGCGGCGGAAAAGGCGGAGAATGCGGCGGCGGCCATGCGGATTTCCGCAAAGGAACTGAAGGAACTGAAGCTGATCGACCGTATCGTCGGCGAACCGCTGGGCGGCGCACACCGTGACCGGGCGGCGGTTTTCGCTACGCTATCGGACGCGATCGGTGACGAGCTGGCGTCGCTGGAAGGCCTGAACGCGGACGAGCTGCGGCGGCAGCGGCGCGAGAAGTTTCTGGCGATGGCGCAGGCGGCCTAGGGCGCTGGGTGAGCGGAAATATAATGGGCTCGTCACTCCGGCGCAGGCCGGTATGACGTGTGTTGGTGGATGCAATGCTCAAAACCCCATCATCCCTCGACTACGCTCGGGATGATGGAATTCAGGTGATTGCGGCTGGAACCCTTTCGTAAGACCGGCGCTACTCTTCCAGGCCCAGCGCCGCCTTATATGTTTCCAGCAGCGCTTCCTGTTCCTGCCGGTCGCCGCGGTCCATTTTCCGCAGGCGGACGACCATGCGCATGATCTTTGGATCGAAGCCTTCCGATTTCGCTTCGCCGTAGACCAGCTTGATATCGTCGGCGATGGCCTGTTTTTCTTCCTCAAGCCGTTCGATGCGCTCAATGAATAGGCGGAGCTGTTCGGAAGAATGGGTGGCGTCGGCCATGGCAATATCTTTCATCGGATCGGTTGCGCGCGGAATGAGCGGCGGGCGCGTGAGATAGGCGAGCGGGCCGCCAGTCTCAAGCCAAAAGCGGCCCGGACGCTCGCCGCGTTTCCAGGCGCCGCGGAAACCGTCAGCGGTTCTTCGCCACGCTGTCCTGCATCCGTGCCAGCTGTTCCTCCGTCGCGGGCCGCTGGTAGCGGTCTTTCCACTGCGCGGGGGGCATGCCGTAAATGGCGGTGCGGGCCTCGTCCTTCGACATTTCGACACCGCGCGCTTCGGCGGCTTCCAGATACCAGTCGCCAAGGCAATTGCGGCAAAAACCGGAATGCCCCATCAGGTCGATATTCTGGACATCGGTGCGGCGGCGCAAATGATCGACCAGTCGGCGAAAGGCCGCGGCCTCCAGTTCGGTGCGGGTGGCGGCGTCTACGCTGTTATGAGCGCTGTCAGTCATCATGAATCCTTCGCTTGCACTTTCGCGCCGGGGCGGCAAAGGCTCCGGCCTATCAGTCTCGGGAGGCTATAGGTGAACATCGAACCGCGCAGGCGCAAGGTCCGCATATTGGCAACTTTGGGGCCGGCATCGCACGCGCCCGATCGTATCGAGGCGCTGTACCGCGCCGGTGCCGACGCATTCCGCGTCAATATGAGCCACGGATCGCATGACGATCACCGCGCCGTCATCGGCCATATTCGTGCGCTGGAGGAAAAGCTGGGGCGTCCGATGACGATTCTGGCCGATCTGCAGGGGCCGAAGATCCGCATCGGAACGTTCGCGGACGGGCCGGTCCATCTGAATGAGGGCGCGCGTTTCATCCTGGATCAGAATGAGGCACCGGGCGACAAGACGCGCGTTTACCTGCCGCATCCGGAGATTTTCACCGCCGTCGAGGCGGGGCAGCGCCTGCTGCTGAACGATGGCAAGCTGGCACTGCACATCGATATGGCGGGCGATGACCGGATCGAGACGACCGTCATGAACGATGGCGAGCTGAATGACCGCAAGGGCATCAATGTGCCCGACGCGGTCATCCCGCTGCCCGCCCTGACCGAAAAGGATCGCCGCGATCTGGATTTCGCGCTGGACCAGGGTGTCGACTGGATCGCGCTGAGCTTTGTGCAGCGTCCGGACGACGTGGCCGAGGCGCGGCGGCTGATCGCCGGGCGCGCGGCGCTGCTGGCGAAGATCGAGAAGCCGCGCGCGATGGACAGGCTGGAGGACATATTGGAAATGTCCGATGCCCTGATGGTGGCCCGCGGCGATCTGGGCGTCGAACTGCCACCGGAACAGGTGCCGCGCGCACAGAAAGAGATCGTGCAGCTGGCGCGGCGTGCCGGCAAGGCCGTCGTCGTGGCAACGCAGATGCTGGATTCCATGATTACATCGCCCACGCCCACCCGCGCCGAGGTCAGCGATGTCGCCAATGCGATTTACGAAGGCGCGGACGCATTGATGCTGTCGGCGGAGACGGCGGCAGGCGACTATCCGATCGAGGCGGTGAAAATGATGCATGCCATCGCGCTGGAGGCGGAAGCCGATCCGGAGTTCGGGCGTCATGTGCATTTCACCGAGACCATGCCGCAGCCGACCACGGCGGACGCGATGTCGACGGCGGCGGGGCAGGTGCTGCAGACGGTGCCATGCGCGCTTGTCAGCTGCTTCACGTCGTCCGGCTCGACCGCGCGCCGGGCCAGCCGCGAGCGGCTGCCCGTGCCGCTGCTTGTCCTGACGCCGAAACGCGAGACAGCGCGGCGCATCGGGCTGTTATGGGGGGTCTATGCCGTGCAGACGCGTGATGTCGGCAATTTTGAGGAAATGGTCGCGAAATCAAAGCGCATGGCGCTGAGGACCATGCTCGTCGAGGCCGGTGACCGCATGATCGTCATGGCGGGCGTCCCCTTTGGTACACCCGGCAGCACAAATGTGCTACATGTCACCCGTGTTTCCGGAGATGAACTGGATCGGAAGTCGCCATGAAATCGGTGATCGTCGCGCTCAGCCTGACGCTTATGGCGTTTACGGGGACACCCGATGTGCGATCGCTGGACGAGGGCGCGGTTTCGCCGCCAGCGACCCTGGCATCGCTCCAATGGCTGGTGGGCCACTGGGTCGGCAAGGGGCTGGGCGGTGAGACGGAGGAGGTCTACGCCGCCGCCACGGACGGGCAGATGATGGGGATGTTCCGCTATGTCAAGGACGGCAAAGCGGGCTTTTACGAATTCATCCTGATCGAGGAGCGCGAGGGCTCGCTGGTTTACCGTCTGAAGCACTTCAACCGCGACCTTACCGGTTGGGAAGAGAAGGACGAGATCGTCGAGTTCCCGCTGGTCGCCATTTCGGACGATACGGCGTGGTTTGACGGCGTCACCTTGCAGCGCGCCGGTGACGACGAGATGCGGGTCGGGCTAAGGGTCGGAACGAAAGACGGCGTCCGCCATGAACTGTTCGAATATCAGCGCGCGGAATAGGCGCGCCGTCTAAATCAGTGGTTTGGCGCTCGCGGGCCCTGTCGTACGCGCCAGCTGCGCCTCGCGATACGCCAGATAGATGGCGCTCGCCAGGATGATGCCGCCGCCGATCAGCACGGCGGGGCTCAGCGCTTCGCCAAACAGCGTGACGCCGATGGCAAGAATGAAACCGAAACGCACAAAGTCATAGGGCATGATCGCGCTCGCCTCCGCCAGGCTGAAGGCGCGGACCATGGCGCTTTGGCCCGCCAGCGTGAAAATGCCAATGCCGAGGAGATACAGCCAGGTCCGCGGCTGGGGCCAGGTCCAGACGAAGCTGGCCGCAAACAGGCTGGGCAGAATGGGAAGCACGAAGCTCCACGCGACCACGGTCATGGGCCTGTCGAAACCGACGAGCTTCTTGATGGCGATAGTCGTGACGGCCATGGCGAGGGCGGCGATGACAGCAACGGAGACGCCGATGGTGAGCGGCTGCGACCAGGGCTGAAGCACGACCATCACGCCTGCAAAGCCGATGCCAAGCGCTGCGACGCGGCGCATGCGCACCTTCTCGCCCAGAAAGAGCACCGCCCCGACCGTGGCGAAGACGGGCGCGGCAAAGGTGATCGCCTGCACGGTGGCGATGGGCGCATTGGCGAGCGCGTAGAATGTGCAGAACATCGCGATAATGCCGGAGGTCGCCCGGCCGATATGTCCGCCCATCCTGCCGAGCGGCATTTTCACATGGCCGGACAGGACAAAGGGGCTGAGCAGCAGCGCGCCGATCAGGCAGCGCCAGAAGACGACGGCGAACGGATGAATATCCGCGCCCGCCAGCTTGATGAACGTCCAGCCCGCGGCGAACAGCAGGGAGGAGCAGACAATCCAGAAGGGACCGGCGAGGGCGGGAGGGAGCGAACGGGGCATGAGCAGCCTCGCTGTTAGCGCGGGGACGGGGCCGGGTCGCCCCGCCAACTTAGCCAATGGCGAAGCGGGCGGTTTTTCTGTACGCAGCCGCGATGACATTTCGCGCGGGGGGCCGTCATTTGACGGAGACGCCAGATCCGGAACGCCTGATCGACGAGAGCTATGCCGCCACCGTCGAGCCCGAGCGCTATGACGCGCTGATGCAGGCATGGGACGAGTTTCTGACCGAACTGAACGCCGCCGGGAGCGCGCGGTTCGAGGATACCGTGATGCCGCAGCATTTCGCACGTTCGCAGATGATTCTGGAGCAGGCCGACCGTCTGCGCGCGGCCGAGCGGACGCCTGAACAGCTGGCCGAGATGACCCCCGGCATCGGGATCGTCATCGACCGGGCGGGAACCGTGCTGGCGGCAAATCGGAACGCGATCGCCGTCACCGCGTGCAGGGCGCGCGCGGCGCTTGGCGAGTCCACCCTGTCGGCGCACGCCGTGCGGCGATTGCTGACATGGACATGCGAGCGGGATGCGCCGCCGTTCCTGTTCGTGCCGTGCGACATCGGCAATGCCGACGCGCCGGAATGCCTGCTCGCGACGCAGGTCGAAAGCGCCGCGACGGGCCCGCGCAGCCAATATCTGTTAAGCGCGGTGAGCCTGCGCATTGACGAGGCCGCGGCGGCGGCGTTTGGCAGCGCCTTCAGCCTGAGCGATGCGGAGGCTGCGGTCGCCGCATCGCTGGGGCAGGGGCTGCAGGTCGCTGAAATTGCCGAACGGCGCGGCGTGTCCATGCACACGGTGCGCACGCAGGTGCGCCAGATCACGCAGAAAACCGGCGCGAACGGCATTGCGGGCCTGATCAAGATGGTGTGCGGTTTCGCGGCCAATTACGCTTATAGTCAGGCGGCGCGCAGCCGTGTGGCGCCGCATCTGAAGCCGGTTGCCGCCCGGCGGGAAACGTCGCTGCGGCTGAGTGACGGGCGCTCGCTCGCCTATGTCGAACATGGCGACCCGGATGGCCGTGCCGTGCTGTTTTTCCACAACATGCTTTACGGCTGCTATCTGACCGACAAATGCGCGGCGGCCTGTGTCGAGCGCGGCTGGCGCGTCATTGCGATTTCCCGGCCGGGTTTCGGACTGTCCGATCCGGTGAAGGCAGAGGGACGCGAGCTTGTCGCGCAGGTGACGCGGGACGCGCGGGCATTGCTGGACCATTTGGATATCGGGCGCGTCATCGCCGCCGGACATGCCGCAGGAAGCCTTTATGCGCAGCATTTCGCACTGGCCGAAGCGGCGCGCACGCGTGCCCTGATGCTTATCAGCCATGCGCCCTATTGGGACGACAGGATGATGAAGGCGCTGCCGCCGCGTCAGCGGCTTGTCGCGCGCACGACGCGCCATGCGCCGGCGGCGCTGACATTCGTGGTCCGGGCGGGCACGGCGCTGATCAAGGCGGGAAAGCATGACCAGTTTATCGAGGCGCTGCACCGGGACATTCCCGCCGACATGGCCGCTCTTGCCATGCCGGACGCCTATGCCGCCATCGTCGATGGCCTGCGGCACACGGCGGCCCAGGGCGGCGGCGGTTTCGTCAAGGACTGCCCGCTTGTCCTGACCGACTGGTCGGCAGACGGCGCGTCACTGACGGTGCCCGTTCGGATCGTGCTGGGTGACGGCGATCTCGTCGCGACCGCCGCGTATAAGGAGGGGTATTGCCGCGCCGTTCCGCATACGCAGGTAACCATGGTCGAGGGGGCCGGCCAATATTTGCTGTACAGCCACTGGGGCGCATTCCTCGCTGCGCTTGAAAGCCTGGACGAACAGGCGGCCGCGTGATGGACTTATTGCCGCGGCTCCGTCTTTCTCAGCGATTGCAGAAACGCGATCAGATCCGCGTTTTCACCGGGTTCGAACATGAAGTTCGGCATGTCGGGATGCCCGACATCAATGCCTTCGGCAAAGGCCTCCGCCAGCGCTTCAGGGGGGTACCGTTCGGCGATCACCTGAAAGGGCGGTGCATTCGGGTGCGGAGACTCCGCCGCCTCGATCGCGTGGCACTCCGCACAGACCGTATTGGCGATGGCGCCCCCGCGGGAGACGGCCATAAGCTGGTCCTGACCAGTGTTTACGGGAGCCTGCGGCGCGCAGGCCGAAAGGCTCCACAAGGCGGTGAGTGCCACGAAGGCGATGGATTGCTTCAAGACATCACCGCCTTTGATGCGGGGCGCGGCATGCCGATATGCTTTGGCGCGCCCGCGGCCCGTGGTGCGTCCGATGCCGTCAGGAGCGCCGCTTCGGTGCAGATATTGTCACGGAGGTCCGGCCGCTCGGCGGTTCCCAGTTCCCGGATCAGATCATCATATTTAGGAAAGACGTCCTGACTCATGCGCGCGTTCCTTACATCGCCGCGACCGTCGGCCGCTTCGCGCCCCCTTGCTAGCAGCGCGCGGCGGGTTCACTTTGACCGGAATCAATTTTGTGTGGAAAAAGGGATGAGGTGATGGAAACAGCGGACCGGTGCCGGAACTGCTCGGTACAGAGCCAGGCGCTTTGCCATGTCCTCGACGCCGATGCATTGTCCGATTTCGCAAGCGCGGGAAGGGAAAAACGGCTGTTTCGGGGCGAGACGCTGGTCTGGCAGGGTGACAGGGAGGCGAACTGCGCGACGGTGACAAAGGGCGCGCTGAAACTCGCGACGCTGACCGAGGATGGTGAAGAGCGCATCGTCGGCATGGCCTATCCGGGGGATTTTGTGGGTTCGCCCTTTGGCGGGCCATCGCCAGTGCAGATTACCGCGCTGGTGGACAGTGAATTGTGTCTTGTCGCGCTGGAGGCGTTCCGAAAGGCGCTGGCGAACGATCGCGTACTGGAGACCGAGTTGCTGCGGCGTACGCTCGATGAACTGACCGCAGCGCGGCTGGACCGCAGCCGCATGGGCGGCGCGGGCGCGCGGCTTGCGGGCCTGATTCTGAACCTGGACGCGCGCGCGCCGGTGTGCCGCGCCGGTCCCGATTATATCGAGCTGCCGTTCAGCCGTGCCGAGATCGGCCAGTTGCTGGATATGAGGATCGAAACGGTCAGCCGCGAATTCGGTGCGCTGGAAGAGACCGGCGCCATCCGCCGCGAAGGCCGCCGCGGCCTGCATATATTGGACCGCGACCGGCTTCGCGCGGCTTAGGCCTTGGTGAGGCGAATGGGGCCTTTGGCAGAGGCAATATCGACGGGTGTGCCGCCCTGCGTGCAGATTAGCAGATTCTCCCCGACAAGCGTCTCCGCCTCTGCCCGCACAGCCTCCATGTGATTGCGCCAGACATCCGGCCATAGCGCACGGGCCACTTCGGACGGGCAGAAGCTTTTCAGAGGTGCGCGCGCCGCTGCGAGGCGGAGGAGCTCCAACCGAATCATGTCCGGGGAAATTGGCATATCTTAGCGGTTGATTCCGGGATCATGATCTTTCGCGGCCGTCACGCGGGATGCCGCCCAGATGACCCCGATAAGCGTTGGCACCGATTGCGGCGTGAACATCATAGCAAAGGCGGCCAGCCCTTCCAACCGGATGAAGTCCCCAAGCTGGAACACAGATCGTTCAGTCGCCGTGAAAGCGGGCACTGCGCTGTTCACGGTGAGGGCCAGACAGACCAGAGCCGTCAGCCCGTGCCCCTTACCGGGACGGCGCCGCGCCGCGATCCATGCGGCGACGAGGGACAGGATGACCAGAATGCCTGCCAGAAATGTGCCCGAAAGTCCTCTCTGAGCGGACAGCAGGCCGAAATGATAACCAACATGTTCGGGACCGAGCGCGCGCGAGAAACGCACGCCTGCTATTTATAAAGTCCGTTCAGCCGCTCGCCATAAATGTCGCGAATGACGTGGCGGCGGATTTTCATGCTGGGGGTCATCTGTTCGTTTTCGACGGTGAACTGGGCGTCGGCAAGGATGACGCGGCGGACGCGTTCGATGACGCTGAGTCCCTTGTTCACACGGTCGACGGCGCCCATCACGGCGCGGTGGAATTCGGGCATGGATTTCAACTGGGCCATGTCGGCGGGCGCGCCGGCCTCTTTTGCCCACGCCATCGCCCATTCGGGATCGGGCACGACAAGGCCGACGAGGTAGGGGCGTTTGTCGCCAGCGACCATTGCCTGCAGAATTTCGGGCTGAAGCGTCAGCATGCCCTCCACGCGCTGCGGCGCGACATTGTCGCCCTTGTCGTTGACGATCAGGTCCTTCTTGCGGTCCGTGATGACGATGTGGCCATCCTCGTCAATATGACCGATATCGCCGGTGTGCAGCCAGCCATCGACAAGCACGCGGTCGGTTTCGGTCTGATTATTCCAATAGCCATGCATGACAAGTTCGCCCTGCACCAGGATTTCGCCGTCCTCCGCAATCCTGACGGTGGCGCCCTTTAGCGGCGGGCCGACCGTGTCCATCTTGATCGTGCGCGACGGGCGGTTGCAGCTTACGATGGGCGCAGCCTCGGTCTGGCCATAGCCCTGCAGCAGCGTGACACCGAGCGCCTGGAAGAACAAGCCAACCTCTGGATTGAGCGGCGCGCCGCCCGATACCATCGCCTTCAGCCGCCCGCCGAAACGGTCGCGGACCTTCCCCCGGATGGTTTTTTCCAGGATCATGTCGAGTGGTTTATCGACCAGCGATGTCTTGCCCGCATGCACGCGGCGGCGGCCGAGATTGAGTGCGCGCTCGAGCATCCATTTCGCCGCACCGCCCTGCTTTTCGATGCCTTTTGAAATGCGGGTCCGCAGCACCTCGAACAGGCGCGGGACGACGACCATGATGGTCGGTTTGGTCTCTTCGATATTGGCGGCCAGCTTATCGAGGCCCTGCGAATAATAAATCTGCGCGCCGGCCATAATGGGCAGATACTGACCTGCCGAATGTTCATAGGCGTGGCTGAGCGGCAGGAACGACAGGAAAGTCTCGTTCTCCGTCAGCCCGAAATCATTTGCGAGAATGTCGAACGCGCCCGCGACGCAGCACAGGATCGCGCCGTGATGCTGCCGGACACCGCGCGGCGCGCCGCCCGTGCCGCTGGTGTAGATCAGACAGGCGAGATCTTCGCGCTCGACGCCTGACATACGCTGCCGGAGGGCGGCGAGGTCGCCGGGGCAGTCGCCAAACAACTCCCGCCATTCCCGGACCCGCGCGCCGGATGACTGTCCGATCTTCAGCCTTTCCATGCCGATGACAAGATCGCAGGCGTCCGACTGGTAGGCAGCCGGCAGCAATATTCTTGCCAGCTTCTGATCCGAGACGATGGCCGCAGCCGCGTGCGAATCCTCCAATATATGAAGATGATCGCGTTCGGTATTGGTCGTGTAGGTCGGCACCGTCACCGCGCCCGCCGCCATGATGCCGAGGTCGGCGATACACCATTCCGGGCGGTTTTCGCTGACCAGGACGACGCGGTCGCCAGGCTTGATGCCCGCCGCGATCAGCCCCTCCGCCACCTGCGCGACCTGATAGGCGGCTTCGATCCAGCTGATCGACTGCCATTCATGATCCCACTTCGCCCACAGGAAAGGCCGTTCGCCATTCGCCTCCGCCTGGTCGAGAAACATGGTGACCAGATTTGGCCAGTCCTGAGGTTCGGTCATGTCGTTCTGCGCTCCCCAGTCATTATGTTCACCTGATGCCCTCAACCGTGCCTTCGCTGCGCGGGTCGGCGGCGCCGATCCAGCCGCGTCCGGCACGGGCAAGTCCGTTTGCTTTCAGCGGCAGTTCGGACAGGCGCACCTTGTGGCCTTTCGCGGTCAGCGTGTCCTTGAATGCCGCGGCCACCGTATCGGATTCCAGTATCGTCGGACCGAGCGCGGCATAGACCTGCGGCATGCCGATGGCATCCTCCACAGACAGGCCGAAGTCGATGACCCCGATGATCGCCTTTGCGGTCTGCGCGATGATCGTCGGCCCGCCCGCCGCGCCGATGGCAAAGGCGACTTCACCCGTGGGCGCATAGACGATGGTTGGCGACATGGAACTGCGCGGCCGTTTGCCGGGCGCAACGGCATTGGCAGCCGCGCGGCCTTCATATGCCGGCGAGAAGCTGAAATCGGTCAGCTCGTTGTTCAGGAAATAGCCGTTCACGGTGAGGCCAGAGCCGAACACGCTTTCGATGGTCGAGGTGAGCGAGGCGACGTCGCCCGATCTGTCCGCCGTGACGAAGTGCGACGTGCCGCCATCGTCCGGGCTTCGCACAGGCGCATGATCGGGTGCGCCCGCAGGGGTGCCATGCGTCACCCTGGCGGCGGCGCGTGCGGGATCGATCAGTTTCGAACGCGCCGCCGTATAGGCAGGCGCGATCAGGCCCATGGTCGGCACGCTGACGAAATCGGGATCGCCAAGATATGCTTCCCGGTCGGCGAAGGCGAGGCGCATGGATTCCGCGATCAGATGATAGGCTTCGGGACTGTCCGCACCCAAAGAGGCCAGGTCGAACCGCTCAAGCTGTTTCAGCATGGCGATGACGGTGGTGCCGCCGGAAGACGGCGGCGGCATGCCGCATATCCGATAGCTGCGATAGGTGCCGCAGACGGGATCGCGCCATATCGCGGTATAATCGCCAAGATCGGCGGTGGTCATGACCTGCGGGTTGATCTGCGCGTTGGTGACGGCATCGACGATGCTGCGCGCGGAACGGCCGGAATAAAAAGCGCCGGGCCCTTCCCGCGAAATCCGTTCCAGGAAATTGGCGAGTGCCGGGTTTGTGACGCGTGTGCCCACCGCCCGGGGCGTATCGTCAGCATTATAGAAGGTGGCGCGCGCCCACTGGGTCATCCGCGCGCGCTGGCCGCTGCGCCCCAGCATCGCATGAAAACGGGGGGAGACCTCCCAGCCGCCGCGTGCAAGCCGGATGGAGGGCTGGAACAGGCGGCTCCACGGCAATTTGCCAAAGCGCTTATGCGCCTGTTCCATCAGGCGCAGATTGCCGGGTATGCCGACGGACATGCCGCCGGCCTGACTGGCGCGGTACGGCTTCTTCTCGCCATTTTCGTCGAGCCACATGTCCGGTGTCGCGGCGCGCGGCGCGGTTTCGCGGCCGTCAAGTGCGTAGGTGCGGCCGGATTCCGCGTCGTGGTAGATCAGGAACCCGCCGCCGCCAATGCCGGAGGATTGCGGTTCCACGACAGTCAGGGCGACGAGCGTCGCGATCGCCGCGTCCGCGGCACTGCCGCCCGCGGCAAGAATTTCAGCGCCCGCCGCCGATGCCTCCGGATGCGCGGCGCTGACCAGCGCGGTGTAGCTTTCCTCGCTGCGGGTTTCCGCCTGCGCAGGTTTTTCCGCCGCGAAGGGCGAGGAGCTTTGCGGCGGCGCGCACGCGGCGATTCCGGCGAGGAGCAAGAGCGATGCGAGTTTTTTCATGGCCCATGTTCTAGGCAGCTATGGGCGGCGGAGACAATGGTGAGAATTCACCGGCGATAGCGCTCAGCGCGGCGCGTCCGCGCCGACCGCATCGGAAATCCTGGCGATACCGTCCGCGTTCAGATGGCTGACCAGACCTTTCAGAATGCGGCGCGGCAGACCCGGCCCCTCATAAACCATGGCGCTGTACAGCTGGATCAGCGACGCCCCGGCACGGATGCGGGCATAGGCGTCGTCGGCGTTCGAGATGCCGCCAACGCCGATCAGCGGCATATCCGGGCCAAGCGCCTGCCGGAAATCCTTCAGCCGTCGCAGGGCCAGCGCGATCAAGGGCTGGCCGCTAAGTCCGCCGATTTCATCGGCGCGGTCCGACCGCAGCGACGCCGGGCGGTCGATGGTCGTATTGGAAACGATGATGCCGTTGATACCGCTGGCTGCCGCGACCTCGGCGATATCGGCGACATCGGCGTCGGTGAGGTCAGGCGCGACCTTCACGAACATGGGAAGATCGCGGCCGCCGCGCGCGTCCAGAGTGCGCGACAACAACTCTGCGAGTGCGTCCTTCGACTGCAGCGCGCGCAGCCCCGGCGTATTGGGACTGGAGATGTTGACGGTCAGATAGTCCGCCACCGGCGCGGCTTTCGTGACGCCAGTGACATAGTCGCCAATACGGTCCTCGCTATCCTTATTGGCGCCGACATTGATACCGATGCGGCCGGTTCCATGTCTGAAGGCGCGCCTGCGCAGGCGTTTTATGGCCTGGTCGATGCCGCCATTGTTGAAGCCGAGACGGTTGATGACCCCCCGGTCCGCCTCCAGACGGAAGATACGCGGTTTCGGATTGCCGGACTGCGGCAGCGGCGTGAGCGTGCCGACCTCGACAAATCCGAAGCCGAGCTTCAGGAGCGGGCCCGGCACCTCGGCGTCCTTGTCAAAGCCGGCGGCCATGCCAAGCGGGTTGGGCACGCGCAGGCCCGCCACCGTCATTTCGAGGCGGGAATCGCGAACGTCGCGGCGCGGCAGCATGCCCGTCTTCAGCGCCGCGATCGTGGCGCGGTGCGCGCGCTCCGGGTCCATGGCAAAGATGAGCGGGCGGGCGAGGGTGAACAGGGATGACATGATGAGCGCCCGCCTAGCCAAAAGCGGCTCGCACGCCTAGGGTCCCGCCATCATTTCATCAGTTTCTCGGACATATGGATATGACACGCGCCCTGCTCCTGATCGGGACAATTTTTCTCACCGCGTGCGCCGCGCCCGACCGGGCCGCGCCCACGGCGTCCACGGCACCCGCCGATGCCGCGGTCGCTGCGACGGGCGCTGCGGAACATGTGCCGGCCGACGCCGCGCTGGCGACATTCTTTGAAAGTTACAATGCGGCCGTGCTTGCCCGTTCGCCCGAAACAAAGGCGCGGCGCGGGATCATCGACGCCGATTATGGCCGATGGAGCGATTATAGCGACGCCGGTGCGGTGGAACGGTTCGCGGAGGACCAGCGCTGGCTGGCGGACATGCGCGCGCGTTTTTCGGACGCGGCATTGTCCGAGGATTCGCGCATGTCCTACCGCCTGTTCGCGGCCATGATGGAGCGCAGTGCCGCGGCATTTCCGTTTCGCGGCAATGAATATGTCTTCGACCAGATGAACGGCGCGCATTCCGACATGCCCGCCTTTCTGATCAATATCCATGTCGTGCGCGACCGCGCGCAGGCGGACGCCTATGTCGAACGGTTGCGCGGGCTGGGGCCGGTGATCGATTCGCTGATCGCGAAGGCCGAGACCCGCGAGAGGAACGGCGTCATGCCGCCGGACTGGGTGTTTCCCTATGTGAAGAGCGACATCGCGAACCTGATGAACGGCGCGCCCTTTTCGCAAGGTGAGCCGACCGCGCTATATGCCGACCTGAAGAAGAAAGTCGCCGCACTCGGCATCCCGCAGGCGGAAAAGGATGCGCTGATCGCGGCGGGTGAGGCGGCGCTGATCGAGTCCGTCGGTCCGGCCTATCGGCGGCTGGCGGCGATGGTGGAGCGGCAGGCCGCCACCGCGCCCGATGTTGACGGTGTACACCGCTTTGCGGATGGCGCCGCCTATTATCAGGAGCGGCTGCGCTTTTATACGACGACGGACATGACCGCCGACCAGGTGCATCAGCTGGGCCTGGAGCAGGTCGCGCGTATCCACGCCGAGATGGAGGCGATCATGACCCAGGTCGGGTTCACCGGCACGCGCGGGGAGTTTTTCGTCAAGCTGCGCAACGACCCCGCCATGTTCCATACCAGCCGTGCGGATTATCTGGCCGAGGCCAATGCGAAGCTGGCGGAGATGGATAAGCGCCTGCCCGATTATTTCGGGCGGCTGCCCAAGGCGGACTTCATTATCAAGCCGGTCGAGGCCTTCCGCGAAAAATCCGCTGGCAAGGCATTTTACAATGCGCCGACGCCGGACGGGTCACGCCCCGGCACCTATTACATCAACCTGTATAATCTGCGCGACCAGTCGAAGACGGAACTGGAGGCGCTTGCCTATCATGAGGCGAAACCGGGGCACCATCTGCAGCGGGCGTTGCAGGTGGAGATGACGACGCTGCCGTCCTTCCGCCGCTTTGGCGGGTTCACGGCCTATACCGAGGGCTGGGGCCTCTATTCCGAGGAACTGGGCAAGGATATGGGATTTTACACCGACCCCTATTCCGATTTCGGGCGCCTGGGCATGGAATTGTGGCGCGCCTGCCGCCTGGTCGTCGATACCGGCATTCATCATAAGGGGTGGAGCCGGGAAGAAGCGATTGCCTATCTGACCGAAAACACGCCCAATCCGGACGGCGATATCAGGAAGGCCATTGAGCGCTACACCGTTTATCCGGGGCAGGCGACGGCCTATATGATCGGCAAGCTTAAGATCATGGAACTGCGCCAGCGGGCGATGGACGCCGCCGCCGCCAGGGGCGCAGATTTCGACTGGCGCGGGTTCCACGATGCTGTGCTGGAGACCGGGCCGGTGCCGCTCGACGTGCTGGAAGAGAATATCGACGCCTGGATCGCGGAGGGCGCGTAGGCGGGCTGGCTTCACCGCTGGCTGATGCCAAACACTTACTTTTATCATCCTTCGACTGCGCTCAGGATGATCGGATTTTAGGGTATTGCATTCGAATATGTGCGCCGGACCAGCGAAAGCCCCGCTAACCGGGCGCCCGCGCTTCATACGCCTGCCGGATCGCATCGAGCGCGTCCGGCGTATCGCCGTCCATGAATATGGCATCCGAAGGCGCGTCCACCTCGATGATGTGTTCCTGCCGCTCGGCCAGAACGGCCTTGCCGCCGACATCACCGGCCAGCCCGGCCAGCGCCGCGAAATGATCGCGGCCCCATAATAGGGGATTGCCGCGCTTGCCGCTATGAACGGGCAGGCAGATGCTGCCGCTGTCCCGCGCGGCCCCCGCCAGCGCGCGCAGCAGGCGGGCCTCCACCAGCGGCATGTCGCCCAGCATGACGATGGCGGCATCCCAGTCAGGCGGGACGGCGCGAATGCCCGCCGCGAGCGATGCGCCCATGCCGTCCGCATGATCCTGCGCGTGAACGGTCAGGACATTGGCGGGAAGCGCGGCGCGGGTGCGTCCGGCATCATGGCCGGTGACCACCAGTACCGGCAGGGCCGCGTCATGTGCGGCGGCGATCGTGGTGCCGATGACGGTATCCCTGCCCAGCGGTTCGACAAGTTTGTTGCGGCCCATGCGGCTGGAGGTACCGGCGGCGAGGATAAGGGCACCGACCGTCTCGACGCGCCTGCCGCCCTGCGCGCCGCGCGGATCGGGGCGATCGACCTCTGCCAGCAGGCCGCCCGCGCCCATGGCGGCGACATCCGCGCCGGTGACGCCGATACCGGCGAACACGCGCTCCAGCACCATGTCGAAGCCATTGCGTTTGGGGCTGCGCGCACAGCCCGGCAGGCCGATGATGGGCGTGCCGCCCGCTTCGGCCAGCAGCAGCAGATTGCCCGGGTCCACGGGCATGCCAAGCCGCTCGATATGCCCGCCAGCCGCCTCGATCGCGGCGGGAATCACGTCGCGCCGGTCGCTCGTTGCCGAGGCGCCCGCGATGAGTATGAGGTCGGTATCCGCGCCGGTGGCGGCGCCGATGGCCGCCGCCACCGACGCGCGCTGATGCGGGACCATGTCCGCGCGTGTCAGCAGACCACCCAGCGAATCGATGCGCGCACGAGTGACACGTTCGGTCTTCGCAAGCATCTTTTCCGACGTACCGGCAAGCTGCGTCTGCAAAAGCCTGACACGCATGGATCTGAACGGCGATAGGGCCAGCGGCGAGGCGAGATTGCTGGCACTGTCGACATTCGCCCCCTTCACGAAGAAGGGGATCATCTTCACCGTGGCGACGATATCGCCCGCGCGCACCCGTTCATGCGGCGTCAGCGTGCCAAGGGTCATGGCCTCGTCCACGGCGTTCACGGCGTCGATGGTGCCGTGATCCGCCATGAACAGGCCGTCCGCCCGCGCCCTTAGATTGACGCGGCCATGCACGGCGGCGTCTGCGTCGAGACCGGCACCGCACAGCGCCGCGCCAAGCTGGGCGGCGGCCTCGTTTTCCGCAATGTCATCCTTATCCGGAATGGCGACCGGCAGCACATGGAGGCCCGCCGCGCGCGCGGCTGCCACATGCGCACGCGTCACGATCAGGCCCTTTTCCAGCCTGACATCGCCGACATCGATCCTGTGCGCGAGCGCGGCGCCTACACATTCTCCGATAGGGAAATCACCAAATTTCATTCAGCCCCGCGCCCGCCAGGCGGCCACCATCTGCGCGGCCACCGACAGTGCGATTTCCGCGGGTGTGGCCGCCCCGATGTCGAGACCGGCGGGCCCGTGGATGCGCGCAATGTCGGCTTCGTCAAAGCCAGCCCCCGTCAGGCGTTCAACGCGCTGGGCGTGCGTACGCCGCGATCCGAGCGCGGCGATGTAAAACGCCTCGGACCGCAGCGCCGCGATCAATGCCGGGTCGTCAAGTTTCGGATCATGGGTCAGGGTGACCACCGCGCTGCCCGCACCGGGCTGCCAGTCCGCCAGTGCCTCGTCCGGCCAGCGCGCATCGACGTCGATTCCGGCAAAGCGCTCGCCTGCCGCAAAACCGCCGCGCGGATCGACGATGCGGACGCGGTAGTCGAGCGTGCGGGCGATCGGAACCAGCGCCTGGCTGATATGGACGGCCCCCACGAGCAGCAGTTCCAGCGGCGGCGTGTAAAGCCGGCGAAAGGCGCCGTCACCTTCATTGGCGGATGTTCGGCCGTCCTCGTCCGTATAGAGGGTCAGTGTCCGGCCATCGGCGCGTGCGGCAATGATCCTGTCAAGCAGGTCCGCCGAAAACGCCGCGCCGCCGACCGGCTGCACAAGAATGTCGATTTCACCGCCGCAGGCCAGCCCGGCCTCCCAGGCCTTTGCATCGGCAACGCCGTAGTGGAGGCGCCTTGTCATGCCCGTCTCAAGCGCGGTCATCGCTTCGGTGACAACATCGCCCTCGACGCAGCCGCCGCTGACGGACCCCTCGAACAGGCCGTCGTCCCTGACGAACAAATGCGCGCCATGCCCGCGCGGTGCGGAGCCCCACGTCCTGGTGACGGTCGCAGCGGCAACGCGGTGTCCGGCGCTGAGCCAGTCGCGGGCGGTGCGATAAAGGTCGGTCACTGCAAAGCCCGCTTAAAGGAACTGGGCTGCGACGATCCCGATGGCGATCACGACCACGACGCCAGCCCAGATGATCGGCCCCGCGCCGCGCGACTGCGAACGGAATGGCTCTGCCTCATCGACGGTACCAAGGGGTGCCGTCACCGGCGCGGCCCCGGCCGGTGCGGCCGCGTCCGCCGGGCCGGGTCCGGTCATGGCGGCCGGCTCTTCGACCTCCCTGCGGAAATTTTCGAAGAAGCGCTCGGCATATCCCTTCGCCGCCCCCTCGACCAGGCGCGCGCCGAGCTGGGCGAGCTTGCCGCCGACCTGCGAGTTCGCGGTGTAGGTGAGGAGCGTCCTGTCGGGCCCGGCCTCGGTCAGGTCGATCTCCGCGCTGCCCTTGGCGAAGCCCGCGACGCCGCCCTTGCCTTCGCCGACGAGGACATAGCGTGAGGGTTCCTGCGATTCGGTAATGGCCACGGCACCTTTGAATTTCGCCCGGACCGGGCCGACCTTTGCGTTCATGACACCGGCAAAGCCATCATCGGTCCTGTCGAGCGCATCGACGCCGTCGATGCAGCGTGCCAGCACGTCAGGGTCCATCAGCGCGGCCCAAACCTTTTGGCGCGAAGCCGAAATTTCCTGCTCACCCGTGATCTGCATCACACGTCTCCTTCGCTGCGGTGGCTAAAGACATCATAGTTCATGTTCAAGACGGCGCTTCGGCGTGCTATAACGGGACGGGAGCGTAATTATATTATGTTGGAGGCAAATTCTGTGAGCGCGTCAGCCAATGAGGTGAATCATGCCCGCCAGAGCGGCGGCGATGTCCTCGCTGGCGGCGAGGACCGCCACGCCGCCGAAGGCAGTTTCGAGATTTCGGGCCGCGTGAAGTGGTTCGATCTTGTGCGTGGCTATGGCTTCATCGTCCCGGAAGATGATGATGGCGACATTCTTGTCCACTTCTCCTGTCTGGCCGATATTGGTCGCCGTGCGCTTCCCGAGGGGGCAGGTGTCCGCTGCATCGCGGTGGACCGCCCCCGAGGACGTCAGGCGCTTGCCGTCACGGAGGTCGATCTTTCCACCGCGATTGGCCCCGATCCTGAAGCCGAAGCGCAGCGGGCCAAGGAGAGGGATGACCCGCTTTCCCTCATAAAAAGTGCGGGGCCACCCGAATCCTGCTCGGTGAAATGGTTTAACAGACTGAAAGGTTATGGTTTCCTGGTCGCCGCGAATGACACCGATCGCGATATTTTCGTTCATATGGAGACCGTCCGCCGCGGCGGGTTGACGGACCTTGAGCCCGGCCAGATGGTCGTGGCCAGGATCGTCCAGCGCAGCAAAGGCCCGCTTGCCGTGATCGTCGAACCGCCTGAAACCGCGACCGACATCGACATGCCGCGCACCGCGAGCGCCGGTTCGGCGGTATGATCACAGCGATACGCGCAGCCGGTGCTGCCATGGTACTCGCTGTCATCGCGCCTGCCGCCTGCGCCCCGGCGGAGGACACATCAGCCGCCACCACGGCTAAGGTGGTCGATGTGTCCATCGAAACGGCCAGTGGCCCGCAGGCGTATCGCGCGGAAGTCGCCAGAACGCCGGAGGAGCAGGCGCGCGGTTTGATGTTTCGGCAGGACATGGCGCAGAATGCGGGCATGCTGTTTCCCTATGATCCGCCGCGACCGGCGGCGTTCTGGATGAAAAACACCTACATCCCGCTCGACATCATCTTTATCGCGCCCGACGGCACAATCGAAAGCATTCATGCGGATACACTGCCGTTGACGACCAGCAGCTATGCCTCTCGCGGCGCGGTGAAGGCGGTTCTGGAGCTGAATGGCGGTGAAGCCGCGCGAATTGGCGCGAAGCCCGGCGACAGGGTCGTCTACCAACCGGTCCTGTAGCACCAGCCGTCCCGGCGGGTCCGAACGGGGAATCTCTTGCCAAATGACCGTGATGGCGGCTTAAGGGGCACTCCGCTTCCCCTTCGCTTTTTCGAGGTCCGCCCCATGGGCATTTTCAAATCCATTTTCACCTGGTGGGACGGTCCGACGATCGGGACGCGCCTGTGGTCACGCGCCAATGGCGAGGAGGTGGGCCGCGATGACGCCGGCAACATCTATTACAGCAAGGCCGCCAAGAACGGGCAGCGCGAGCGCCGCTGGGTCATCTATTCCGGCGAGAACGAAGCCAGCCGCATACCGTCCGAATGGCACGGATGGCTGCACCGCACCCATGACGCGCCGATTCCCGCCGAGGCACGGCGGGCGTGGGTGAAGCCCCATCAACCGAACCTGACCGGTTCCCCCCAGGCCTATATCCGCCCCGGCGGTATGCCGGGCAGCGGTCAGCGCCCCAGGACGACAGGTGATTATGAGGCCTGGTCGCCCGGTGACGATCCGGTGCGCGGCGACCCCGCGTGAACCAGCTGTTCCGTCAAAATCTGGTCGAAGCCATTGTCGGTGCGGCGGTCCTGCTGATCGCCGTTCTTGCCGGGCTTTTCTTTTATCAGAAAACCACCGCCGAAATTGGTGATGATTCCTATTCCGTCGGCGCGCTGTTCGAAAATGCCGCGGGCGTTGCCGTGGGCACGGATGTACGCGTGTCCGGAATTACCGTGGGCCGCGTGACCGGTCAGACCCTGGAAGAAGATTTTCCGTTCCGCGCAAAGCTCGACCTGTCCATTGACGGGCGCTATCGCCTGCCCACCGATTCCAGCGCGTCGATCACGTCGGAAGGCCTTCTGGGCGGCACCTATATCGCGCTGACGCCGGGCGGTGCGCCGGAAACATTGATGAGCGGCGACGAGATCCTCGATACGCAGGGGTCGGTCGACATGCTCGGCCTGATCGGCAGCTATATCAACCAGACCGGTGCGGATGACGCGCCCGCCGGGCCCGGCATGCAGGAAGGCGGTTTTGGCAATCTTGAAGACCCTGCCGCCGATATGGCCGAAGACGGGAGCCTGTAGCGCCGATGGCGGTACGACCTATGTCCGGGATAATGGCCGGTATATGCGGGGCCTGGCTGCTTGCCGGCGCCGCCGCGGCCCAGTCGAATGATGAATCCGGTGGCGGGCCGGATGCCCGGTCCGGCACGACGCCCATGGCGGAGCGCACCGTCATTATCGGCGTGCTCGACAAAGCGAGCCAGGCAACCGAGACCATCGAAACCAATCCAGGCAAGACCGTGAGCTATCGGGGCCTGACCATTGCCGTCCGGGCCTGCGAAGCGACTCCGCCCTGGGCAGCGCAAAAGTTTGTCGGCGGCTTTCTGCAGGTCGATTACACGCCGCGCAGAGGCGCGGACCCGGCGCGCGTGTTTTCCGGCTGGCTATATGCGAATACGCCATCGCTAAACAGCTTCGACCATCCAAATTACGATGTCTGGGTCAGCGCCTGTAAGATGGACTGGCCGGAAACCGGCCCGGACACCATCCTGGTGAAATAGCCGAAATCAGCTGGCGCGCCGAGCGCGAGCCGCAGGCGCTGGCGGTAAAGGGCGCGCGGGATTTCGATGGCACCAAATTGTGCCAGATGATCCGTCAGGAACTGCGTGTCCAGAAGCTGGAATCCGCCCATGCGCATGCGGGCGACCAGATGGGCGAGTGCGACTTTCGACGCGCCGGTGACGCGGGTGAACATGCTTTCCCCGAAAAACGCGCCTTGAAGCCGGACGCCGTAGAGGCCGCCGACCAGCTTTCCCTGCTGCCAGCATTCGATGGAATGCGCATGGCCGCCGTCATGAAGAGCGCTGTAGGCGTCGCGGATTTCGTCGTTGATCCACGTGCCGCCCCTTCGGTCGGCGCAGGCGGCGACCACATCGTGAAAGGCGCTATCGACGCGGTGTTCGAAGCGTTCCTGCCTCAGCAGTTTCACGGCGCTGCGCGGAAAATGGAACTGGTCGAGCGGAAGAATGCCGCGTTCCTTTGGGTCGACCCAGAAGATATCCCTGTCCCGTTCGCTTTCCGCCATCGGGAACACGCCGGACGCGTAAGCACTGAGCAGCACATTGGGCGTCAGGCGGCCGGTCATATGCTGGTCATGCGCCGTTCAAAGAGACCTTCGCCCCGGCATGGCGTTCCAGTCTTCCTGCCAGTTCAAGTTCAAGCAGCACGGTCGCGATGACCGCCGGTGGCAGCGCTGTCATGCGCACCAGTTCGTCGACCGGCACCGGCGTCAGGGACAACAGCCCCTCCACGCTGTGACGGGCCTCGTCATCCGGATCCTCAATCGCTGCGGCGCGGTAATCGAACAGGTCCGCCGCCATACGCGGCACGTCTGCGATCGGCGACAGCGATTCGATGATATCCGCCGCCGATTGCACCAATGTCGCGCCGTCGCGGATCAGCCCGTTGCAGCCCTGCGCGCGCGGGTCGAGCGGGAAGCCCGGCACCGCCATGACTTCGCGCCCCTGCTCGTTGGCCATGCGTGCCGTGATGAGCGAGCCGGAACGCGGGGCCGCCTCCATGACGACCGTGCCCAGACTCAGCCCGCTGATGATACGGTTGCGGCGCGGGAAATGTGCCGCGCGGGGTTCCATGCCATAGGGCTGTTCCGCCACAACAAGCGCGCGCCGGTACAGCGTTTCGTGGAGGGCATCGTTTTCACGCGGCCATTTGACGTCGATGCCGCCTGCGATCACGCCAATCGTACCGCCCGCGCCGCTCTGGTCGGCAAGCGCGCCCTGATGCGCCTCCGCATCGACGCCGCGCGCGATGCCGGACACCACGATCAGGCCCGATCTGGCGAGGTCATGCGCCAGTTCCCGCGTGAAGCGGCGGGCGGCCGCGGAGGAATTGCGCGCGCCGACGATGGCGACAGCCCGGCGTTGCAGCAAAGCGGGGTCGCCGCGTACGGTAATGACCGGCGGCGCGCTTTCGACCTCGGCGAGAATGGCCGAATATTCGGCCTCGCCCAGAAAGATCATCTCGGCGCCAAGAGCGGCGGCCTGTGCCATTTCGCGTTCGGCATCGGCGGCGCTTGCCGGGATCAGCTTTTTCCCGCGCCCCCGCCTTGCCAGTTCCGGTATCGCATCCAGCGCGGCCGACGCACTGCCAAAGCGCGACATCAGCGCGCGGTATGTGACCGGGCCGACATTGGCCGTCCGCGCCAGTCTCAGCTTCGCGAGCCGTTCCCCCTCTAGCCCGCCCGCCACAGCCTAGCTTTTCGCGCCGATTTTCGATTCCGTGCCCGCGCGCAGTCGTCCGATATTCGCCTCATGCTTGGCGATGACCAGCATCGCCATCCCGCCGAGCAGCAGCGCCGCGTCCCAACGTCCCTGCAACAGCGGCACAAGGGGCGCGGCGAGGCCGGCAAGAATACCCGCCAGCGAGGAATAGCGCGTCAACGCCGCCGTCCCCAGCCAGACCAGCGCGAAAACGAGCCCGATCTGCCACGCCAGCGCGAAGCAGATGCCGAGCATCGTCGCCACGCCCTTGCCGCCCTTGAACAGCAGCCAGACCGGGAACAGATGCCCCAGAAACGCGCCCATGCCGCCCATGATGTCGCCGCCGAGCGCATGCTGGCTGCCCAGCCAGACGGCGAGCGCGCCCTTGCCGACGTCCAGGAGCAGCGTGGCGGCGGCAAGACCCTTGCCGCCCGCGCGCAGGACATTCGTGGTGCCGATATTTCCGGAACCGACAGACCGTATGTCGCCCTTGCCCGCAATTCTGGTGAGCACCAGCCCGAACGGGACCGAGCCCAGCAGATAGCCGATAAAGAGCCAGGACCAGGGTGCGGAGAGGATGTCCATAGGCATGGTGTAGGACTTAGGAAATCACATGCCAATTGGAAAGCAGCCAATATGTTTTGTATGGCGGTGCCCTTGCCGGGACCCGCATCCTGTCTATATGCCCCGCCCGACAACCGAGAGGGAGCACGGTCATCGCAAAGAGTCTCGTGATCGTCGAATCGCCCGCCAAGGCGAAGACGATCAACAAATATCTTGGATCGAATTACGACGTCATCGCCAGCTATGGCCATGTTCGCGACCTGCCGCCGAAAGACGGCTCGGTCGATCCGGAGAATGATTTTGCGATGAAATGGCAGGTCCAGACGGACCGGTCCAAACAATTGCGCGAAATCGCATCGAAGGCGAAGGCCGCCGATCGCCTGATCCTGGCGACCGACCCCGACCGCGAGGGGGAAGCGATTTCGTGGCATCTATATGAGCATCTGAAAGCAAAGAAGGCGCTGCCGGACACGGTGGAACGCGTCACGTTCAACCAGATCACCAAGGCCGCCGTGACCGCCGCCATGGGGGCCCCGCGTCAGCTCGATACGCCGCTGGTCGATGCCTATCTGGCGCGCCGCGCGCTCGATTATCTGGTGGGCTTCACGCTGTCGCCGGTATTGTGGCGCAAGCTGCCCGGGGCAAAATCGGCGGGCCGCGTGCAGTCCGTCGCCCTGCGCCTGATCACGGAGCGGGAGCGCGATATCGAAGCGTTCGATCCGCAGGAATACTGGACCGTGCTCGGTACGTTCAAACTGCCCGGCGGCCAGACCTTCCCGGCGCGGCTGGTGAAATGGCAGGGCAATCCGCTCGACAAATTCTCGCTTGGCAACGCCGCCGTCGCCAATGAAGCCAAGGCCGATGTCGAGGCGGGCCGCTATTCGGTAAGCGCCGTCGAGACCAAGCCCGTCACGCGCAACCCCTATCCGCCGTTCACCACCTCCACGCTGCAGCAGGAGGCGTCGCGCAAGCTTGGCATGTCCGCGTCCGACACGATGCGCACCGCGCAGGCGCTCTACGAGGCCGGGCACATCACCTATATGCGTACCGACGGTGTCGAAATGGCGGGCGAGGCGATTGCGCAGGCGCGCGATGTCATCGCGGACCGCTACACCACGGCGCATCTGCCAAAGAGCCCGCGTGTCTATAAATCAAAGGCGAAAAACGCGCAGGAAGCGCATGAGGCGGTCCGCCCGACCGACCTGTCGAAGGGACCGGAACGGCTGTCCCGCCTGCCAGAGGCGCAACGGCGTCTTTATGACCTGATATGGAAGCGCACGCTCGCCAGCCAGATGGCGTCCGCCAAGTTCGACCGCACAACCGTGACGCTGCATGACGCGCATGGCCGCGTGGAGCTGCGCGCCAGCGGCCAGGTGCTGGTGTTTCCCGGATATCTCGCGCTTTACCGCGAGGATGTGGACGATGCACCCGAAGACGACGCGGGCGATGATGACCGCCGCCTGCCGAAGATCGACAAGGGCGCGGCGCCCGAATGTAGCGAGGCGAGCGCGGAACAGCATTTCACGCAGCCGCCGCCGCGCTTTTCCGAGGCGAGTCTGGTCAAGCGGCTGGAAGAACTCGGCATTGGCCGCCCGTCCACCTATGCCAGCATCCTGCAGGTCCTGAAGGACCGCGAATATGTGCGCATGGAACAGAAGCGCTTCTATCCCGAGGAAAAAGGCCGCCTGCTGACGGCGTTCCTGGAGCGCTATTTCGAACGCTATGTGCAATATGATTTCACCGCCGGGCTGGAAGAGCAGCTGGATGAAATCTCTGCCGGCGACGAAAATTACAAGGACGTCCTACGCGCCTTCTGGAAGGATTTCTTTCCCAAGACCGAGGAGATCATGGAGCGCCAGCCGTCTGAGGTGATGGCATCGATCGATGAATTCCTGGAACCGATGCTGTTCCCGGACAAGGGGGACGGCACCGATCCGCGCGCCTGCCCCAGCTGCGGCGACGGACGCCTGGCGCTGCGCGGCGGCAAGTTTGGCGCATTCATCGCCTGTTCGAACTATCCCGAATGCAAGTTCACTCGCGAATTCGGCAATCGCAGCGGCGACGATGCCGGAGCGGCGGGTGAATATCCGAAGGAACTGGGCGGACATCCGGTCAGCGGCGAACTCGTCACCCTTCGCTCGGGCCGTTTCGGTCTGTTCGTGCAGGAGGGCGAGGAAAAGAAACCGCCGCGCGCGTCCATTCCCAAGGACGTGGACCCGGACGGCGTCGATCTCGACATGGCGGTCAAGCTGCTCGGCCTGCCGCGGGTCATCGGCCAGCATCCCGAAACCGGCAAGGACATCGAATCCGCGATTGGCCGCTATGGCCCCTATCTGCGTCACGACGGCAAATATGCGAAGCTGTCCAGCACCGAGGAGGTCTTTGAAACCGGCATGAACGCCGCCGTCGTAAAGCTGGCCGAGGCGGCGAAATCGGGTGGCCGCAAGACGGCTGAACCGCTGAAAATCATGGGCGCGCATCCGATATCAGGCGATGAAATCCGCCTGATGGAGGGGCGCTATGGCCCCTATGTTACGGACGGCACAACCAATGCCAGCCTGAAACGCGGCGCCGACCCGATGACCCTGACGCTGGAAGAGGCCGCGACCCTGATCGACGAACGCGCCGCCAAGGGTCCGGCGAAAAAGCGCAGGAAGGCGCCCGTGAAGAAGAAACCTGCCGCCAAGAAGAAACCCGCCGCGAAACGGAAGGCACCGGCGAAAAAGGGATAAATCCCTTTTCGCCTGCCGCCCACTCTATCGGGGCGCGATGCGCAGCGTTCCCTTTTCATCCCGTGAGACAAGCTGGTCGAAAGAACGCCAGTGAAAGACGCCGCCTTCGATGGGCGTCAGATGAAAGCGCCAGTGCGCCGCCTTGTCCGGCATGGAAAGGAAGATGTTTCCATCCTCGGCCGCGGAAATGCGCAGACGGCCGAACGAGGCGGTATCATGGATACCGATGAGCGCCCGATGATCCGTTGAGATGGCAACCGGGCCGGGACGTTTCGCGGGCGGCGTCATCGCCTCGTCCGAGAGGAGGGCGATGAGCGTGTTGTTAAGGTCGAGCGCCGGATAGCTGAACAGGTTTCCCGCAAAGGCGATCGTAACATCGCGGTCCATCCAGGACACCGCATTGGCCGTGTAACCCGGCAGGCTCCCCTGTACTGACACATAGCGCCCGCCGTCGCCTGATCCGACATGGACCGGCCCAAGCGCGCCGTCATTTTCGGTAAGCTCGGGATAGGCATTGCCTGCGAGCGTCTCAGCCCAGCGCGCAAGATCGTCCGCCGTCATGATGAGGCCGGTGGCCCCCGCTTCGGGCGGCGCGGTGATCGAGGGCATGACGCCGAGGGGCTCTGGTCCAGCGGAATATCCGATCGCGCCGTCCGCCAGCGATCCCGCCGTCTCCTGCTGGATGACGGCGCTGCCGAGCCCGGCACGGGACAGTATTTGTGCCTGCGCCAGCTTTTCGAAGGATTGCCCGCCGACAGCTTCGGCAAGCTCGGCGAGAAGGGCGTAGCCGACATTGGAATAGGCCTCCTCCCCGCCAGGACCGACGCGGGCGGAATCCGCCGCCAGCCACGCTGCGGTGGTCTGGCTGCGGGGATCGTAATCATCGGGAAACTCTCTGGGAAGGCCCGCGCGATGTTGCAGGACCGTCCGTGCCGTCAGCGCGGGATAGACCGACATTGCGGGCATATAGGTGCCGAGGCTTTCGTCCATGTCCAGACGGCCGTCCCGCATGAGCGAGATGATGACGGCCGCCGTCACGCCCTTGGTGACGGACGCTGTGCTGTAGAGTGTGGCGGGGGTGTGGGGACGCTGTTTCGCCCAATCGGCATAACCCAGATGCCGCGTGAGGACGGTAACGCCGCCGCGTCTGACGATCAGTGTTCCCGAAATGTCGCGCGTTTCGACAAGCGGCGCGAAATAGGTATCGACGCGTGCTGCCAGTGCCGCGTCCTGTGCCGACAGGTTTTGCGCGCCGCTTGCCATGGCGCGTGTCGGCTCATTCGCACATCCGCTGCCGATCAGGGCGAGCATGGTCGCCCCCAGAAATACAAATCGCATCTTGATGATATCCTTTTTCAACTTTTCATTTTTCCGGCGCCTAGCTGACAGGCTGGCGGTAGCGCGGGAAGGGCAGGGTCCATGCGAAATGCATGGCGAGGATGCGCAGCGCAAGACCCGACAGCACGCCCGCGACCACGCGGATTTCAAATCCCATGCTTTCCGGGATCAACAGGTAGACCGCCGCGCTGAGGAGGGCGGCGCTGACGTAGATTTCC
This sequence comes from Pacificimonas pallii, assembly GCF_019204005.1. Lineage (GTDB taxonomy): Bacteria > Pseudomonadota > Alphaproteobacteria > Sphingomonadales > Sphingomonadaceae > Pacificimonas > Pacificimonas pallii. Next base: position 81,111 of record NZ_JAGSPA010000004.1, read on the forward strand.
TTGGCGAACAGGATCGGGCGTTCGCCGCAGATGATGTCGCGGATGATGCCGCCGAAACACGCGCTCATCGCACCGAACAGGATGGCCACAAGGACATGCGCACCAGCGGCGTCGGCCTTGGCCGCGCCGAGGACGGCAAACAGGGCGAGGCCCGCGGCGTCGGCATAGAGCAGCCATGTCATGCGCTGACCCAGCAGCGCAGCGTTGAGGGCGCTGACCAGGAACGCGCAGACGATGCAGATGGCGATATCCGTCGGCTGCTGCACCCATGCGACCGGCAGCGCGCCAAGGAGCACATCGCGTACCGTGCCGCCGCCAACGCCGGTGACGGTGGCGACGAACGACACGCCAACAATGTCCATACCCTTCCGCAGGCCAAGGAGCGCGCCGGAGATGGCGAACACGGCGGTGCCGATGGCGCTGAGAATCAGGAGGGCGGTTTCGACAAGCATGTCGCGCCGCCCTTATCCGACTATGCGGTCAACTTCTTCATGAAAACGCTTCACGCCCTGTTCCAGGGTACCAAGCAGGATTTCGCCGACCGCGCCCGAGGCGAGCCCGCGCTGTCCGAGCGCGACCGCACCGAAATCCTCTTTGCCGAATACCTGCCCGTCCAGCAGCGCCCAGCTTTTCGCCCAATGGGTCTCGGTTTCGGCGTCCTTCGGCGGTTCGGGGATCAGCATGAAATCCTCAACCAGCGTTTCCGATGGCGATTGCGGCATCAGGGTCATGACGTTGACATAATCCGGCGAGCAGATGACGACGGTGCCGGGCAGCATCTGATAGGTGAACGTCCCGGCCTGGCGGATGGCGGGCCAGTCCTCGATATCAAGGTTGCCGGCGTCCTTCATGCGGGTCACGAGCGACCGCTGATGCGGGCCGATCATGTCACCAGCGCCCTCGCCATCCGCAAAAAATCGTGCCAGCGTGTCCTTGTGCAGGCGCTGGACATGGTAGCTTTCCAGAAACGCGTCCATGATGAGTTTCCAGTTTCCCGCCACCTGATGCGTGCGGCGCGCATATAGTGTCATGCCGGACAGGCCGAGCGCGTCGAAATCCGCCGCGAGCGGCCCCTCGGCATAGCTGAAATCATAGTCGCGTTCGCCGTCCAGCCCGGCCCAGACGATCCCGCCGGCTTCGCGGCAGGGCAGCGGCATCAGGCCGTGGCTCTGTCTCTCCAGCCCGGGAAAACTCTCCGGCCGGGGCAGTCCGGTGAGGCGTCCGTCCGTCCCATAGGCCCAGGCGTGATAGGGGCAGACAATGCGCGGCCCTGTCACAATCTGGTCGGTATCCAGCAGGCGCGTGCCGCGGTGGCGGCACACATTCAGATGGGCCCCGATGCGGCCGTCCTTGTCGCGCATCAGGATGATCGGCACGCCAAAGCCGTCATGGGTAACGGCACTATTGGGGTGAGGCAGCAATGCGGACGGGGCGAGGGCGACGGGCATCGCGCGGAACAGCCTGTCCCGCTCGGCGGCATGGCGCGCCTCGTCCAGATAGACGGACGGATCGATCGTGGAGGTCGCATCGCTGCGCATGTCGCTGCCCGCGATCACGCGGCGGACGAGGTCCTTCTGGCCTTCGGTCGGCCGCAAATGGGGCGCGGGCATGTCCATGGCGCCGATGTCTATACCTTCGCGCGGCGCGGCGCAGCTATCGGCTTTTGCGGGTGATCGCCGCACAATCGCTTACGTGGCGATCTTTTTGCTGCTAGTCGGGACCGATGAGTAATGAACGCCCTCGCGGCTTAAAGCTTCTTGCTGCCGCTGTTCGGAATCGAAAATTGGGCATTATGCTCGCATTCGGATTTGCAGCGGGGCTGCCCTACGCCTTGTTGCTAGGCACACTTTACGCGTGGCTATCAGAAGCAAAGGTCGATTTGGAGACGATGGGCGTTTTCTCGCTTATCGGACTGGCTTATGCTTTTAAATTTCTCTGGTCGCCCGTTATTGATCGCGTGAGATTGCCCGGTCTTGAAAGACTTGGCCGGAGACGCGGTTGGCTAGTTCTTGCTCAAGCTTTGATCGGCGCAATTCTGATCATATTATCGCAGCTCGACCCGAAGAGTGCTTTAGGCTGGTTCAGCCTTCTGGCAGGAATCGGGGCTTTCGCGTCGGCGACACAGGACATCGTGATTGACGCTTGGCGTGTAGACGTGGCCGATGACATCGCCACGCTCGATCTTTTATCGACGGTTTACCAGCTCGGTTACCGTGTCGCGTCGCTTGCTGGCGGCGCTCTTGCGCTGGTGCTCGCTGCGCGAATTGGATGGCCTAACGTTTACTTTCTTTTCGGTGTTGCAATGTTGCTCGTACTCGTCGCGACATTCCTTGCTCCTGATACACCGCGGCCCTTGGATTCCGAGGGACCGAGCGAGTTGCGGCAAGCTGGTGCAATTGTTCCCAGACTTCGCGCATGGGCATTGGCGATCGTTTCCGCTCTTTGGTGTTGGGCGCTGACGACGGTGCTTGTATTCATGGTGAGATCACTCGGCGCTGAATCTGAGGCCCGTCCGGACCCAACCATCTTTATTCGGACATATGGGCCGCTGATTGTTGTCGCAACGGTGATCGTTCCTGCGATCATCGCTGCGGTTCTTGAAAAATTCCGGCATTCGGGGCGGCATATTCTTACGGAGACGGTCAGCGACGGTGGCGGCATAGGAAGAGTGCTAGATCACGGATATAGCGCGCTGATTCTGCCGCTTGGCGAGCTCGTCGGCCGCCTGCGCTGGGCAACCATCCTCGTCCTTGCTCTCATCCTCAGTTATCGCATCACCGATTCAATATGGGGCCCTTTCGCATACCCATTCTATCTTGGTGAGCTTGGCTATACGAATGATGAGGTGGCGGTCGCTTCCAAATTCTTTGGAGTTGGAATGACAATGTTGGGAATCACGCTCAGCGCCGTCCTGTTCGCGTGGATTGGACGAATGGCCACGGTTGTTTTTGGTGCCGTGATTGCTGCAGCAAGTAATTTGCTTTATGCCGACCTTGCCAGCGGCGGCGCAGGTCTTGATGTTTTCGGTCAATATAGCGGGTTCTACTCGCTATGCAGTTTATTTGGTGCTGACGATAGATTGGCGCGCCTGATGCTTGCGATATCGGGTGAGAATATCGCGGGTGGTATCGCTGGAGCAGCGTTCGTAGCGTATCTCTCTGCGATGACCTCCAGACAGTATAGTGCGGTGCAATATGCGTTGCTCTCGTCGCTTACATTTCTGGTAGGCTCACTTGGTCGGGCAGCTCTTGGTGAGGGGATAGAACGTGTCGGTTACGCGCAGATTTTTTACATCACAGCCGCCATTGGCGGTGTTGCGGTTTTCTTATCGATTCTTGAGTGGGCTCGTGAGCGCCGCGTGACGCAGGCGAGCTGATCGAGCGGATCGGTTATGTGGATTTCTACCTGCTTACGACCGTCGCCGCCGTGCCGGGCATCCTGCTATACTGGTGGATGATGCGAACGGGTCTGGTGGATGAAGCGATCGGGACGGCCGGGACCGAGAACGCGCCGGATGATGTCCCGGCGCAGCGCACGGTCACCTGACGAGCGCGTCGCGGATGGGGAGCCAGCTGTCGATCTTCGCAGCCAGTGGCAGCGTATAGGCAGGGCTTGACGACGGCAGGTCAATGATCCTGGCGGTCGTTTCCGGCAGCACCGCGCGGCCGGATTTCGCCGCCTTACCGCCATTGAAGCCGATGATTCGCAGATGCTGATGCGCGCTCACAAATGCCATCAGATCATTCGGCCGGGCGTTGCGAATGGCCGTGTCGAGGCTGCCATTTCGGGTGCAGGACTGAAAAACATCCCAGAGGCCGATGCCGTGATCGAGAAGCGCCGCGCATCTTTCATCATAGGATAATGTCACCATGTCCCTTCCGGTGATCGCCGCCATGATCCGCCAGAGCTGGTTGCGCGGATGGGCGTAATACTGCCCCAGCTCCAGCGAACGCGCGCCCGGCATGCTGCCCAGGATCAGGACGCGGATATCGGCATTGGCAATGGGCGGAAAGGACCGGTGAACGACGTCCATCACGTCGGCAGGGGACCATTTTCCGCAAGCACTTCGCCCGCAAGATAGAGCGATCCGCAGATAAGGACGATCCCATTGGGCACGGCGTCAGCGGCGCTGGGGATTGTACGCAGAGCCTCCGCCACGCCCGCGGCCCTGCGTGCTGTCAGGCCAAGGTTACCGGCGATTTCCGCCAGGACGCCGGGCTGCTGGGTCAGGTGACCCGATACCGGCACGGCGCACAGCGTCTCCGCGCGGGCGGCGAGCGGTTTCAAATAGGCGCGCGCGTCCTTGCCGTCGATCATGCCGGTGATGAGGTGCACGGGGCGATCGGTCCTGTTGATGCGGCGCAGGAAGTCGGCGATGGCGCGGCCCGCGGCTGGATTGTGCCCGCCGTCGAGCCAGAGATCGGTGCCTGCGGGCAACAGGTCAACAAGGGGCCCTGATTCCAGCCTTTGCAACCGACCGGGCCAGCTTGCCCAGCCGGGGCCTGCGCGCAGGGCTGATTCGGGGATGGCGAGCGCGCTTTGATGGCGCAGCATGGCGGTCGCCAGCGCGGCATTGTCATGCTGGTGCGCGCCGGGCAGGCGCGGCGGCGTCAGCGTAACCTTGCCGGCCCTGTCGCGGTAATGCAGCTCGCCCTGGTAGAAGGTCGCGTCCCAGTCGAGGCCGCGCGGGATCAGCTTTCCGCCCGCCAGCGCTGCGGTTTCGCCCACCTTTGCGGCGATGGCAGCGGGGTAGCGCGCGGTGACGATGGGCACGCCTGGCTTGGCGATGCTGGCCTTTTCAAAGGCGATGCCGAGGATGTCGGTGCCGAGAAACTTCTCATGATCGCGGGCGATCTGCACGACGCCGCAGACCGCGGGGTTTCTGATGACATTCGTCGCGTCGAAACGGCCGCCAAGCCCGACCTCCAGCACAAGTGCGTCGGCGGGTGTGCGGTGGAACGCGGTGAAGGCGGCGGCGGTGGTCAGCTCGAAAAAGGTGATCGGCGCGCCGTCATTCGCCTGCATCACTTCACGCATCAATGCGGTGAGCGGGCCATCTTCGATCAATTGTCCGGCAAGGCGAAACCGCTCGTTGAAGCGGACGAGGTGCGGGCTGGAATAAACGTGGACCTTATATCCCGCCGCCTCAAGCGCGGAGCGCAGGAACGCACACACGCTGCCTTTGCCATTGGTGCCCGCGACGTGGAATGTCGGCGGCAGGTGCAGATGCGGATTGCCGAGCTTCTCAAGCAGCGCCTCCAGCCGCCCAAGCGACAGGTCGATGCTTTGCGGATGCAGGCGGCGCGCCTCCTCCAGAAGCGCGTTCAGGGCATCGTCGTCGGAGCGTGCGCCATCGCCGATGATGGGGGGCATATTACCCTCCCCCGCACGCGGTGGAGGGAAGCGCGCCCATCACGCCGCGTCCTTCACCTGACCCGTCATCATGCCGAGCAGGCGGCCGAGGACGGCAGCGAGGTCTTTTCTGTGCACGACCTTGTCGATCATGCCGTGTTCCAAGAGGAATTCCGCGCGCTGAAAGCCCTCTGGCAGTTTCTCGCGGATGGTCTGTTCGATCACGCGCTGTCCGGCGAGGCCGATGAGCGCGCGCGGTTCGGAAATCTGTATGTCGCCGAGCATGGCGTAGCTGGCGGTGACGCCGCCCGTCGTCGGGTCGGTGAGGACGACGACATAGGGCAGGCCCGCCTCGTTCAGTTCCTCGATGGCGACCGTGGCGCGCGGCATCTGCATCAGGCTGAACAGCCCCTCCTGCATGCGCGCGCCGCCGGACGCCGTGCAGACGACATAGGGCAGGCCATGCTTCAGCGCTTCGCGTGCGCCCGCGACAAAGGCCGAGCCGACACCCATGCCCATGGAGCCGCCCATATAGGCGAAATTCTGGACGCCCATGACGGTATCGACGCCGCCGATCGCGCCGCGCGCGACCAGGAACGCCTCATTGTCGCCCGTTGCCGCACGGGCGGCCTTCAGCCGGGCGGGATAGGGCTTCTGATCGCGGAATTTCAGCGGGTCGTCCGCGACCTTTGGCGTGGCGATGGTCCGGTAGGTGCCGCCGTCGAACAGCTGTGTGAAGCGATCGACCGGGCCGATACGCTCATGATGATCGCATTGCGGGCAGACGTGCAGGTTCTGCGCCAGATCACGCTGGAAAATCATCTGCCCGCAGCCGCGGCATTTCATCCACAGATTATCGGGAGAATCCTTCTTCTGAAGGAATTTCAGGCGGGGGCGAAGATTGTTGAGCCAGCTCATGTGGCGTCTCTTATCGCCTCTGACAGGCTCTGCACATAGGCGTGTACGGCGGGTGCGGGGTCATCCGGATTTTCGCCGATCAGGTCGACAATCGCGCTGCCGACGACGACGCCGTCGGCGACCCGCGCGATGGCCGCGGCCTGCCGGGGCGTGCGGATGCCGAAGCCGACGGCGACGGGCAGGTCGCTATGCGCCTTGATGCGCGCCACAGCGTCGCCGACATCGGTCGTCGCGGCGGAGGCGGTTCCCGTGACGCCCGCGACGGAGACATAATAGAGGAACCCCGACGCGCCGTTCAGGACGGTGGGCAGGCGTGCCTCATTTGTCGTTGGTGTCGCAAGCCGGATGAAATGCAGCCCGGCATCGCGAAACGCAGGGCCAACCTCCTCATGCTCTTCGGGTGGCAGGTCGACGAGGATACAGCCGTCGACGCCTGCCTTTGCCGCATCCGCCGCAAAGGCGCTGCCATAGGCCAGGACCGGGTTGAGATAGCCCATCAGGATCAGCGGCGTTTTCGGGTGCCGCGCGCGAAAATCGCCCGCAATCCGCAGCGTCCTTTTCAGCGTGGTGCCCGCGTTCAGCGCGCGGATGCTGCCCGCCTGGATCGCCGGACCATCGGCCATTGGATCGGTGAACGGCATGCCGAGCTCGATGACATCCGCGCCCGCATCGACAAGAGCGTCGAGGATGGCGGGGGTGTGCGCAGGGCTTGGATCGCCTGCCGTCACAAAGGCGACAAGCGCGGCGCGGTTCCTTGCAAAGGCGGCGGAGAGGCGGTCAGTCATGTCCTTCTCCTCCCCGACGGGCAGGGATTAGGGGAGGGCGCGGCCGCGCCGAGCGCGCCCTCTCGGTCTTTCCCCAAGGGGGAGAGGCGGCGTTTTCAGTGTTTCTCATATCTCCACCCCCAGCGCATCCGCCACCGTAAAGATGTCCTTGTCGCCGCGGCCGCAGAGGTTCGCGATGATGATCTGGTCGCGGGACATTTCCGCTGCGACTTCGCGCACGACGTGGATGGCGTGGGCGGGTTCCAGGGCGGGGATGATGCCCTCGGTCCGGCACAGGAGCTGGAAGGCGTCCAACGCCTGTTCGTCGGTCGCGCTCATATAGTCGACGCGGCCGATGTCGTGCAGCCAGCTATGTTCCGGGCCAATGCCGGGATAGTCGAGACCGGCGGAAATGCTGTGCCCCTCCGTGATCTGGCCGTCCCCGTCCTGCAGCAGAAAGGTCTTGTTGCCGTGCAGGACGCCGGGTTTGCCGCCTGCCAGGCTGGCGGCGTGCTCGTCGCCATCCAGGCCGCGGCCCGCCGCCTCGACGCCGATGATGCGCACGTCCCTGTCATCCAGAAAGGGGTGGAACAGGCCGATGGCGTTGCTGCCGCCGCCGATACAGGCGATCAGCGCGTCGGGCAGGCGGCCTTCGCGTTCCAGAATCTGTGCGCGGGCCTCGGTGCCGATGACACTTTGAAAATCGCGGACCAGCTCTGGATAGGGATGCGGGCCAGCGGCCGTGCCGATGATGTAGAATGTATCCTCGACGCGGGCGACCCAGTGGCGCAGCGCCTCGTTCATGGCGTCCTTCAGCGTGCCGCGTCCGGCGGTGACGCTGACGATCTCCGCGCCCAGCAGTTTCATGCGGAAGACATTGGGCTGCTGGCGGCGGATGTCCTCGGCGCCCATGAAGATGGTGCATGGGAGGCCGAAGCGCGCGCAGACCGTGGCGGTGGCGACACCGTGCTGACCCGCGCCGGTTTCGGCGATGATGCGCGTCTTGCCCATGCGGCGGGCGAGCAGGATCTGGCCGATGCAATTGTTGACCTTGTGCGCGCCGGTGTGGTTCAGCTCGTCGCGCTTCAGATAGATCCTGGCCCCGCCGATTTCGTCCGTCAGCCGCTCTGCGAAATAGAGCGGCGAGGGGCGCCCGACATAATGCTTCATCAAATCGTCGAATTCGGCCTGGAAGGCGGGATCGGCCTGCGCGCGGCGATATTCCCGTTCCAGCTCCAGGATCAGCGGCATCAGGGTTTCGGCGACGTAGCGCCCGCCAAACTGGCCGAAATGACCGCGTTCGTCGGGGCCGGCGCGCAATGAGCCTGAGGGACGTGAATTCGGATTGGTCATACGCTGTGCACGGCTTCCATGAAGGCGGCGATTTTGGCCGCGGATTTCTGTCCCGGTGCGTCTTCCACACCAGAGGAGGTGTCGACAAGGGGTGCGCCGGTCGCAGTGATCGCTTCGGCAACATTTTCAGGGGTGAGGCCGCCGGCGAGACCCCAGGGCATGTCCGGCCTGGCGTCCTTTAGCAGCTGCCAGTCGAATCGTACGCCGCACCCGCCGGGCCGGTCGCTGTCCTCTGGCGGCCTGGCGTCGAGCAGCAGCATGTCGGCGGCTCCGCGATATGCCTCTGCCGCGCGCAGATCGGCGCGCGTGGAAATGCCGAGCGCCTTCCATATGGGACGATCATGACGGGATTTCACCGCCTGCACGTGGGCGGGGCTTTCGCCTCCATGCAGCTGCAGAATGTCGAGCATGGGCGCGGCGGCGGCAAGCAGGTCGTCATCGGCGTCGACGAACAGGCCGACGCGCATCATACCGTCGGCGGCGGCGGACAGGCCGCGGGCTTCGCCAAGCGTAATGTTACGCGGACTTTTGGGGAAGAACACGAATCCGACATGGCTGGCGCCCGCCATGCGGGCCGCGTGCAGCGCGCCGGGCGTGCGAATGCCGCAGATTTTTGCGTCGACAGGCATGATTAGCGCGCGCGGGCGGACAGGACGGCGGCGATGGCCTGTGCCGCCGCGGCGGGATCGGGGGCTGCGGTGATCGGCCTGCCGATGACAAGAATGCCCGCCCCGGCGTCGCGTGCCTCGACGGGCGTCATGACGCGTTTCTGGTCGCCGATGTCGCTCCCCGCCGGGCGGATGCCGGGAACGACGAACAGCCCTGCCGCCCAGTCGGCGCGCCGGTCGGCCACTTCCCTTGGGGAGCAGACAATGCCGTCAAGACCGCTGTCCCGCGCCAGGGCGGCGAGCCGCGCGACCTGTGCGCCGCTGCCGCCTGGCACGCCCATGGCCGAAAGATCATCGTCATCCAGACTGGTCAGCACGGTGACGCCGACGACCGCGGCGTGGCCGGGCGCGGCGGCCTTTGCCGCGCGCATCATGGCGCTGCCGCCGCCGGCGTGCACCGTCAGAATATCGAAATCGACATTGCCAAGCGCGCGAATGGCACCCGCGACGGTGTTCGGGATGTCGTGCAGTTTCAGGTCGAGGAACAGCCGCGCCTTCGGCGCGCGCGCCATCACCTCCGCGACGCCCGGCGCGCCGTGACTGTTCCAGAATTCAAGGCCAAGCTTCAATCCGCCGACATGCGGCGCCAGCGCTCTGGCGAGGTGGCAGGCATCAGAAAGGTCGGTCGTGTCGACCGCGCAAAAGACCGGGTTTCCCGTCATGGGTTTCCTGTCACGAAGAGGTGAATGCGGACCGCGGCTCTGTGACGGGCGGCGGGTCGAGGCGCCCGGAATCATGGGGCCCTGAACCATATGAAGGCGAAGTGCCGTGGTCCGTCAGCTGCGCTTCGAGTTTCTTCACACGCCGTTTCCAGCGCCAGCGGCTGATCGAGTGCATCAGCGATAGCGGCAGTGCCCCAAGGAGCATCGCCGCGATCAGATATACGGCGAGCGGCCAGTTCGCCTCGTAGCCGCCGGGCAGCCACATCGGCACCCGGCCGAAATTATTGGAGGCAAACCAGGCCACAAAGAGCCCGATAACGATGTAAACGACGAGAGTGATGATCCGCATCGATACAGCCTAGCATCCGCAAAGGCGCCGCGCCAGATAGCGCGGCCGTTCTGTTCGGCGCGCTTCTGTTCGCCGTGCTGGTCGGCACCGGGACGTGACCCCGGCCGGAATCGCTCCGGGCGGGGCGGGCGCGCATCCGTTCCGGTAGCTGCCTAGCGGTTCAGGCGCTCGCGCAGATCCTTGCCGGCCTTGAAGTGCGGAACGCGCTTCGCATCGACGTGCACCGCTTCGCCCGTGCGCGGATTGCGACCCGTGCGCGAATCGCGTGCGCGTGTCGAAAACGCGCCGAAACCGCGCAGTTCCACACGGCGGCCATCCGCCAGTGCGTCGATAATCGATTCGAAGATCGTACCGACCACACGTTCCGCTTCGCGCGCGGACAGATGAGGGTGAGTTTCCGCGACCGCAGCCACGAGTTCGGATCTGATCATGTAAGTCCCCTTTTTTGACCCCACGCTATCAGCAAGCCATCAGACAAAAGTCCATACTAACCTAAATCAAACTTATCAATGAAAAGCGCGCCCCGACGAAATTCACCGGGACGCGCTTTCAAAGGCTAACTGTTCCTAAGGCGTTATGACTTGTCGTCGTCCTTGGATTTGCCAAGTGCCTCGCCAAGAATATCGCCGAGCGATGCACCGCTGTCGGAAGACCCGTATTGTTTGACGGCCTCCTTCTCTTCGGTGATCTGCAGCGCCTTGATCGAGAGATTCGGCTTTTTCGAGCGATCAAAGCCGGTGACCAGCGCGTCAACCTTCTGACCGACCTGGTAACGCTCCGGGCGCTGCTCGTCGCGGTCGCGGCTGAGGTCGCTGCGGCGGATGAAGCCGGTCGTCGCGCCGCCGTCGATGGAGACTTCGACACCGCCGTCGCGGACATCGACGACTTCGCCGGTAACGGTGTCGCCCTTCTTGACGCTGGAGGCCACGGCGACGCTCGACGCGCCTTCCTCGGCCTGGTCCATTTGCTTGATGCCAAGCGAAATGCGCTCCTTGTCGGCGTCGACGTCAAGGACGACAGCCTTCACCGTCTCGCCCTTATGATGCAGGTCGAGCGCTTCCTCGCCGGAGACGCCCCATGCGATGTCGGACATGTGCACCATGCCATCGACGTCGCCGTCGAGACCGACGAACAGGCCGAATTCGGTGGTGTTCTTGACTTCGCCCTCGACGATCGAACCGACCGGATGCGCGGCGGCGAAATCTTCCCAGGGGTTCGAAATCGCCTGCTTCAGGCCCAGCGAGATGCGGCGCTTCTCTTCGTCGACCTCGATAACGATGACATCGACTTCCTGGCTTGTGGAGACGATCTTGCCCGGGTGGACGTTCTTCTTCGTCCAGGACATTTCGGAAACGTGGACCAGACCCTCGATGCCCGGCTCCAGTTCGACGAACGCACCATAGTCGGTGATGTTCGTGACGCGGCCCGTTGCCTTCTGGTCGATCTGGTATTTGGCGGCGACGCCGTCCCAGGGGTCCGATTCCAGCTGCTTCATGCCGAGCGAGATGCGCTGCGTCTCGCGGTTGATGCGAACGATCTGCACCTTCACCTTGTCGCCAATATTGACGATTTCGGAGGGGTGGCCAACGCGCTTGTAGCTCATGTCGGTGACATGCAGCAGGCCGTCAATGCCGCCGAGATCCACGAACGCGCCGTAATCGGTGATGTTCTTCACATCGCCCTCGACCACCTGGCCCTCTGTGAGGGACTGGATGAGGTCGGAACGCTGCTCCATGCGCGTTTCCTCGAGGATGGCGCGGCGCGAAACGACGATATTGCCGCGCTTGCGGTCCATCTTCAGGATCTGGAACGGCTGCGGCATGCCCATCAGCGGGCCGACGTCGCGCACGGGGCGAACATCGACCTGGCTGCCGGGCAGGAAGGCCACGGCGCCGCCAAGATCGACGGTGAAGCCGCCCTTCACGCGGCCAAAGATCGTGCCCTCGACGCGGGCGGTTTCGTCAAACTCGGATTCGAGACGGTCCCAGGCGGCTTCGCGGCGGGCGCGGTCGCGGGACAGCATGGCCTCGCCATGGGCATTCTCGACGCGGTCGACATAGACCTCGACCTCGTCGCCGATGCTGAGGTCGGCCTTCTGACCGGGGGCGGCAAATTCGCGGAGCGCGATACGGCCCTCCGATTTCAAACCAACGTCGATGATCGCCATGTCATTTTCGATGTTGGTGACGGTGCCGGTGACGACGCGACCCTCGAAGGTCTCGCTGCCGCCCAGGCTCTCTTCGAGCATGGAGGCGAAATCGTCACGGGTGGGCTGTGCTGCTGTAGCCATAAAGTTCTGTAATTCCTTAAATATGTATATTCATGCCGACCGGTTGGTTCCGGTGGTCTGGAGCGGGATTGCCCCTATTTTTGATGTTACCAGAACAGACAAAGCGGACGGTCTCGGGGTCATCCCCGCCGCCCACTATTCCTGACGCTGGTGCCCAATGGCGATGTTTTCACCGCTCTCAGGACCAGCGTGCGCATAGGCGACGCGGGCGCGATAAGCAAGGAAAAGCGGCACGGCGGCCAGCTTTTTGCGGTTCAGGTGCCCGGGCGGACGGCTTCACCGCGCGCCGCCTCGACGGCTTCGATCGCCGCCGCAACCGCGTCCTCAATACCAAGTGCGGTGGTGTCGAGGATCGTGGCGCCGGGTGCCGGCCGGAGCGGGGCCACATCGCGGTCGCGGTCGCGCTCGTCGCGAGCGATCAGGTCGGTCTTTACCGCCTCAAGCTCCGCATCATGGCCGCGTGCGGCCAGCTCCGCCGTGCGGCGACGCGCGCGTTCGTCAATGCCTGCGGTAACGAACAGCTTGGCGGCGGCATCGGGCGCGATGACGGTTCCGATATCCCGGCCATCGAGGACCGCACCGCCCGGCTGCGCGGCGAAAGCGCGCTGCCGCGCCAGCAACGTGTCGCGGACGCGGCCATGTGCGGAGACCACAGAAGCGACGGCGCCCGTCCGCCGCGACCGGATGTCAGGGTCGTGAAGCAGATCATCGCCGAACATGCGCGCATGCCGCGCCGCGCCCTCGGCGTCCGCAGGATCATCGCCCGCGCGGATTATCGACAGCGCAACGGCGCGGTAGAGTGCGCCGGTATCCAGATGCGGCAGACCATAATGACTGGCGAGCGCCTTTGCGATGGTGCCCTTGCCGGATGCGGCGGGGCCATCGACGGCGATAACCAGCGACGTGTGAAGACTTGTGAGAACCATAATGTTTCGCCTAGGCGGCGGACCCGGAGCGTGCAAGTCAACGAAAGGGTAGCCATCTGGCCGATTTCTGCATCGTCATGGGAACGCGGCCCGAAGCCATCAAACTCGCCCCCGTCTATCTCGCTTTGCGCGCCCGCGGCGCCGGCGCCCGTATTTACGATACCGGGCAGCATCCCGATCTGTTGCCATCGGCGCTGGCGGCATTCGCCATTCCTGACACTGCCGTCCAGCGCAGTCCGCAGCGCGGCGTGTCGGCACCCCTGAAAATGCTGCCCGACATGCAGCGCATGCTGCGTGCGCATGCACCTGGTGGTGTGATCGTCCAGGGCGATACGGCCAGCGCCTTTGCCGGGGCGCTGGCGGGTGTCCTGTCAGGGCTTCCGGTCCATCACGTCGAGGCGGGCCTGAGAAGCGGCGACTGGCTGTCGCCATTTCCGGAAGAGTTCATAAGGGCAGGCATTGGCCGACTGTCGGCGCAGCATTTCGCGCCGACGCCGCTTGCGGGCCGCAATCTGGCCGCGGAGGGGATTGCCGCCGATCGCATTCACATTGCCGGAAATACCATTGTCGATGCCCTTCGCCTGATCCTGCCGGGCCGTAACCAGCGTAAGCGCACGCGGCCGTCGCAAAGCGCCGGCGGCAAACTGGTCGTGCTGACCGTGCATCGGCGGGAGAGCGAGGGCGCTGGAACACGGGCAATCCTGGGCGCCGCCGCCGAGCTGGCACGTCGCCGCGATGTTCATGTGATCTATCCCGCGCATCCGCGGACCACGACCGATGAACTGGCAGCGCTCGGTTCCGGGCATGGAATCGAGGTCGTGCCGCCAATCCCTTATGCCGATTTTGTGCAATTGCTGGCCCGGGCCGATCTGGCCATCACCGATTCAGGAGGTGTGCAGGAAGAAGCGGCCATCCTTGGCACACCGCTGATCTGCTGCAGGAACGTCACCGAACGCCCCGAGGCGCTCGCAGGAACCCATGCGCGGCTGGTGGGCACCGATCCGGAGGCGATCCTGGCCGCCGCCGAACAATTCCTCGACGACGGGCAAAGACCCGCATTCTCAGCGGCGTTTGGCGACGGACATGCGGCGGATCGCATCGCCGCCATTCTGACGGCCTAGCGGCGGGCGTTTTCGCGCTCGGTGCCGCCGCCCGAAAAAGTTTCTCAGTCGTTAACCATCTTTTTTGGTTTCGCGGCGTTTACGGTTTGTTAAGACATTCAAATCGGACCAGGAAAAGGAAGGCGCCCGCAGATCATGTTCAGCTATGCCCGCAAGTCCATTTCCTTTGGCATGCGCCAGGTTCAGACGGACAGGGAGGCGTGGGCCGATGCCCTGCGCACCGCCGGGCTGGTCTATCTGGGCGCGCTAACGTTCCTGATCGTCTACATGGGCTGATACGCCAAGCGACTGCATCAGCGCTGCAAAGCCGGGAAAGCTCGTCTCGATCGGCCGGGCATCGTCGACCAGGACGGGCGCCGCCGCATTGAGACCAAGAACGGCGAAGCTCATGGCGATACGGTGATCGAGGTGGCTGTCGATTCGGGCGCCGCCCGGGATGGCCCGCCCGCCCGAGCCCGTTATGACGATGCCATCGTCCAGCAGGCGCAGCGGCACACCGCAGGCCGCGAGGCCCTCCGCCATCACGGCCAGACGGTCGGATTCCTTCACGCGCAATTCCGCCAGCCCGCGCATCTCGGTATCGCCATCGGCAAAGGCAGCGGCGACCATCAGAATCGGATATTCATCGATCATCAGCGGTGCCAGGCGAGCGGGAATGTCCGCCGCGGTCAGCGGACCCGCCTCGACCGTGATGTCGCCGACAGGTTCTGCTCCGGCGGCGCCATCCTTTGATACCCCGACGTTCGCGCCGAGCAGCCCGAGCGCCTCCAAAATGCCCGTGCGGGTGGGGTTGAGGCCGACGCCCGTCACCGTCACACGGCTTCCCGCAACGATCAGGCCGGCAACGATAGGGAACGCCGCCGAGGAGATGTCGCCCGGCACCCGAATCGCCTGCCCGGACAAATGCGGCTGGCCCCGCAGGCGGATCGTGCGGCCGCGATCCGTTTCGGTGACCTCGACCTCGGCGCCAAAGCCGCGCAGCATGCGTTCGGAATGATCGCGCGTGACTTCGCCCTCATGTACGATGGTGTCGCCCGGTGTGTTCAGACCGGCGAGCAAAACGGCGGACTTCACCTGCGCCGAGGCGACGGGGAGGGTATATTCGATGGGCATGGGCTGCGCCGCGCCGGTGATGGTCAGCGGCAGCCGGCCGCCGCGCGACGCGAACGTCGCGCCCATATCGCCAAGCGGCGCGGTGACCCGGCCCATGGGGCGCGCCTGCAGGCTGTCGTCGCCGATCAGCGTGGCGGTGATCGGGTGCGCCGCGATCAGACCCATCAGAAGCCGCGCCGACGTGCCGCTATTGCCAAGGTCGAGGGCGCTTTCGGGTTCCAGCAGAGCGCCGCCGACGCCGTCCACCGTCCACGCGGTGTCGCCGCGCGCGATCACCGCGCCCATCTTCGTCATCGCCGCGGCGGTGGCAAGAACGTCCTCCCCCTCCAGCAGGCCCGTGATCGTCGTTCGGCCGCTGGCCACCGCGCCGAGCATGAGCGAACGGTGCGAAATCGACTTGTCACCCGGCACCGATACCGTGCCCGAAAGCGCCCTTTCGGCAGACAGGGAAAGTGGTTTCGGGGGCGCGGTCATTGCGGCAGTCATCGGGGTCCCTTGAAACCTGCGCCGTGCAGGCCCATTCTTGCGGGGCTTTGACAGTGCGTACCGGGCGTGGCAAGCGCGCCCGTCAACTTGGACAGGCCGCGAATCACACCGCTTGGCCCGCCACCACATAATGGAGACGAATTTTGGCAGCCGCAGCTAAGGTGGACCTGGGTACCAAACGTACCTGTCCGGAATGCAATACCCGCTTTTACGATCTGGGCGAGGATTCGCCCGTGACGTGCATCGAATGCGCGCATGTCTGGACTCCCGAGCCGGTTCTGAAATCGAAGCAGCCCCTGCCGTTCGATTCGGCGAAAACCTCCAAGGAAAAAGCCGCGGAGACGGAAAGCCTGGAAGAGGACGATCTCGACATTGACGAGGACGATGAGGGCAGCCCCGATGACGAGAACGATCTGGGCGGCGACGAAGACCTGTCCGAGGTGGCGAAGTCGAAGGGCGACGACGAACAGCCGGAGACGTAAGTCTGTCACCGCCGCGGGTGCCGCCCCGGCGGTGCCCGCCGCTGTCATGGGCGGATGAATGCGCTGACAGGCTTGTCAGCATGCGCGGGCAGCGATATGTGCCCGCGTTCCAGCCGGATGCACCTGTGTCCGGTACTATGATGGGGCCGTAGCTCAGCTGGGAGAGCGCTACACTGGCAGTGTAGAGGTCAGGGGTTCGAGCCCCCTCGGCTCCACCAAACCATGAGAATCTTTTATACCCGCCGTGTCCGGGTTAGACGCGTTTTGCGTAGTCATGGATATGGCCACACTAGCCAAGGACAGGATTGAGCGGGTGAAATTTTCGTCATTTTCACCTCTGGCTCAAGCATTGATCCGGAATGCGGCAGCTGTCTTCTCCGGAAACATGATCGCGGGTGTTTTGGGATTGTTGTCCGTCGTGGCGGCGGCTCGAACGCTGGAACCCGATTTATTTGGTGTTTTGATCTTGATCGTCACCTACGTCACTGTCGTCGATCGCCTTCTGAACTTCCAATCCTGGACGGCCTTGGTACGGTTCGGCACAGCGGCGCGCGAGCGAAACGATGTCGAGGAACTGCGGACGGTCGTAAAACTATGTTTCTTCGCGGATGTTTCAACGGCAGCCGCAGGCGCACTTGTCGCAGTTGGTCTTGCGCCGCTAGTCGCCGGTCAATTCGGATGGTCGGATAGTGATATTGTGCTGGTGCAGATATACGCGCTGGTTATCGTTACCAACATTGTCGGCGTAACCACGGGTTTACTCCAGCTGGAACGAAATTTCGGTCTGCTGGCGAAATTGAATGTCCTGGCTGCAGCCTTGAAGGCCATCGCGAGCATCATAGGTTTCGCGGCCGATTTTGGGTTCTCGTACTTCGTTCTGTCGTGGTTGGTTGCGGATCTGATAAAGAACGGAACGCTCATTTGGGTTGGCATTCGGTTGATACGCCGTCTGAATTTGGCGCAATTTTTACGTTCTTCATCGCGCGACGTGGACGGCGGCCGATGGCGCATGCTTAAATTTTTGTTTGTAACCAATCTGGTGACCAGTCTGAAAATGGCTATTCGCGAATTGGACGTTCTTGTTGTTGGCGCAATCCTGGACCCTCGCGGTGCTGGCATCTACAAAGTCGCTAAGCAGTTTGGGTCGACCCTCAGCCGCCCTATCGATCCAGTAAACGTCGTCATTTATCCTGAATTCGCATCTCTTTCCGCCGCTGGCGCAGACACGCGTTTCTGGCGCCTGTTTTTAAAGATCACCTTAATGACATTCTTGGCTGCAACGTTGATGCTGATCGTTCTCTACGCTGCTGCTGTGCCATTGATTACGTACACGGTTGGGGCAGATTATCTGAGCGCAGTTCCGGTTTTTATCCTGTATGCCGTTGGCGTCCACATCGCGATTTCAACGATTGCTTTTTATCCCGCTCTGACAGCCATGGGATATGAGGAACGCTCACTCGCGGCGATCGCGATAGCCGCCGCCATTTACTTTGCGGCGCTCTATCTGCTAACCGTTCAGTATGGCTTGGTCGGTGCTGGCGCTGCCCACATCGTTTTCTATTTAGTTTGGGGTTTTATGATGTCTCTCTCTCTACGCGCCGCGAAGGTGCGCGGACGTCGATGAGTAATCGTTATTTTTTGCCTAGCGATTACCAAGGCAACGAAGCGAGGCTGACATTCGATACTCAGGAAGCAACATACTGGGATGAGAAGCGCCTCGGAATTTCGCTCCGATATCAGCACCAAGTATATGCGCTGGCATCGAAGCTGATCTTCGAGAACGGGTTTCAAACGGTCTTCGATGTTGGCTGCGGCCCCGCAAGTAAGCTGGCCTGGCTGCATGACAGGCATCCGGAAGTCGAGTTTACCGGCTTCGATCAGCCCAATGCTATCGCTTTTTGCAAGGACCGATACGCTTGGGGAAATTGGGTTGGCGATGATTTTGACTCTCCTGCCGAGGCACACCCGGAGCAAAAAGCCGATCTGGTTATCAGCTCCGACGTCATCGAACATTTGACGGACCCCGACCGTCTTCTGGACTATGTCAAACGACGTCTCAAACCGAATGGCGTGGCACTATTTTCAACTCCCGATCGTGCGCGCCTCTACAATGAAGATTCCAAAAGACCTCGAAACCCATACCACATTCGCGAATGGACAGCGGAAGAATTCAAGTCATATCTTTCAGATTCAGGTTTTAAAATCGTTCGATCTGAGCATCAACTTCCGGTCAGAGTTGCTTGGACGAGAACTTTCCGTGATCAAGTCCTGAGAAGGGCTCTGAAAGGACAATCATTGTTTTATAATTTCGCCTGCGTGACTCAACTCGCTGACGAAGAGAAGTAAAAGCACGTGATTGATCAGTTCTTAAATTTTTTCTCAGTCGATGGACATGACGGGGTATTGGAGCCGGGGCGGCTGCGCTTCGGCGAGCATTCGGTGTCCCTGGAGGCTGGAATCCCTAGATTTACGCCTGGCAGTTCGTATTCCCATGGCAATTTTGAAAGGCTTCGGACGGAACACGCTACGCTCCAGCTAGATTCCAAAAACGGAACCTCCGACAGGCGGAATACCATACTCAAACGCACCGGTTGGCCTGTTGAGTATTTTCGAGGAAAGACCGTTCTTGAATGCGGCTGCGGCGCCGGGCCTGACACGGAAATTCTTCTTTCAATGGGCGCCAAAGTGGTCGCCGTTGACCTTGCAGGAGTGGATGTCGCAGCTGCCAATCTCGGCCAGCGGCCTGAATTATGCCTTGTTCAGGCCAGCATTGCCGACCTTCCTTTTAAAGCGCAGAGCTTCGATATTGTCTTCTGTCATCGTGTGATCATGCACACGCCGGATCCAAAGGGCATTCTCGATCACATTCTGCGGTTTGTGAAACCGGAAGGCGCTGTTTTCGTGCATTCCTACTCTCGCGATCTCTTTCAGATGGCAAGATGGAAGTATGCGATGAGGCCGCTGACCAAACGAATAGACCCCGAACGTTTGTATCGGTTCATCGAGTCTGCCGCCCCTACTATGTTCCGGATTACAGAGGCTCTAAACAAATCCAAAGTTGGCAAGCGGATCTCGTGGCATTTTGTGCCTTTCATGAACTACTCTCAAAAGCCGGAACTTATGCAAATGACTGATGAGACGCTTTTAGAGTATGCGATACACGACACATTTGACGCGCTGAGCCCGCCTTATGATAACCCTCTGTCTGTAGCAGACTTTGAAACTGCAGCGCGCAAACACCTGAAAGCCCCGTGGGAGATCGTAAGGGGGTCAGCGATTACGTACTTACGCAGTCGGTTGGCCCGTTCCTGAAGGAAGAGCGCAATGTGTGGACTGTTTGGTGTGGCGCGGCTGGGCTTAGAACCGCAGCCGATTGGCACTTCAACGGCCGACCGTTGCCGTAACGCGTTGCATACGCTTACTCATCGCGGGCCAGATGCGTGGGGCGAATGGCAGGACAAGCGTGCGTACGTCGGACATCGCCGGTTGAGCATCATCGATACATCCTCTCACGGCGTACAGCCCATGGTACATAAGCGCTCGGGACACGTGCTCGCGTATAATGGCGAAATCTACAATTTTCGCGAATTGCGCGCGCAGCTCGCTTTCGACTATGACTTTGAAAGTACAACGGATTCCGAAGTTTTGTTGCACGGGTTTGATAAGTGGGGGATCCGGGGTTTGCTTGGCCGCATAGAGGGCATGTTCGCCTTCGCGATTTACGACCCTGTTCGCGGAAAGCTGTACTTGGCGCGCGACCGGGTTGGTATCAAACCACTTTATGTGGGCTTCGGCAACTCGGAGATTACCTTTGCGTCGGAGCTAAAGGCGATCGTTGAATATAGCGAGCCTGGTTCTCTGACACATGACCCGAGCGCTCTTTATGACTTTCTTACCTATGGATATGTGCCCACACCTAAGTCCTTGTATAAAAATGTAGAAAAGCTGTCTCCGGCGCACTACCTGGAAATCGACCTCGAAGGCAGCTGCCGACAAGATATTTCCTACTGGTCCCTCGATGATAGTATAGGCAGCCGGAGCACTGGCTCGCTTGCGACTGAGTTGCGTGGCCAGCTTAGAGACTCAGTACGAGAACAGATGATTGCCGACGTACCAATCGGCTTTTTCCTAAGTGGCGGCATCGATTCTAGTGCGGTGACAGCTGCCGCCGCACATCACGGCGCTCGTCAGCAGACGTTTAGCATAGGCTTTGATAGCGTTTCGCATGATGAAACTGCTTTTGCGGAAATGGTCGCCGACCGCTATCAGACCTGCCACCACAGGTATGTTCTCTCTGAAGAGGAGGCGGGCAATATTGTTGAGGATGTCATTCGTAATTACGACGAACCTTTCGCCGATAGTTCGGCCGTACCAACATATTGTGTTTCTAAATTGGCTGCAGAGAACGTTAAAGTTGCTTTAACAGGCGATGGTGGCGACGAAGTATTTGGCGGATATAACTGGTACCGTCGATTTTCTCGAGCTGAATCACGAAAAATGCGGTTCCCTTCATTTTTTCAACCTTTAACCAGAAAGTTGCGCATACGTGCTAGCCATACGCCGGCACCACTATCGGCTCGTATAGCAGAGCGATTAGAGTACGATCACCTCCTTAAAGGCTTTGATCTTTATGCACGCTTGATGGGGGGGCTGATCGCACGGGAGAAAATGGATTATCGTAACTATTGGGAAATTCCGGAAGATTATGACGACTATTGGCAATATCGCGCCTTTTATCGCCAAGACTTACCAGTTCTAACTCGTCTCCAGTATCTCGATTTTCACACTTACTTGCCGGATGATATTTTGACCAAAGTTGACCGGGCTGCGATGATGGTTTCCTTGGAAACCCGCGTTCCGTTACTTTCTACTAATTTGATCGAATTTGGCTTCGGTGTCTCTGAAGCAGACCGCTATCGGGATGGAAGATTAAAGGGCCTCCTTATGGCCTCGCAACGCGATGAGTTGCCTGCCGCCATTTTGAATCGGCGAAAAAAGGGCTTTAGCATCCCCCAGAAAGATTGGGGTGCGAGCCTGTTTTCCTCGGGTAGGACATTTGGCGAAAATACCTTGCATCAGATATATGGACAATTCGTTCCGCCAAAGATGCGTCTTCCATCATGAAGATTGCCTATGCCGCTGTGTCACAAGTGCCATCGCGGGCTGCAAATAGTGTACATGTCATGCGAATGTCCGCCGCTTTTGCACGTGCTGGCCACGACGTAACGCTTTTTTTGCCGTCCGACACAGAGGAAAGTTTGACGGACGTATTTGAATATTATGGAGCAGAGAACATTTTTGGAATACAGCGTGCCGCCTGGCCACCGATCCGTGGGAAGGCATTCTTTTTCGCTTTGGATGTAGCGAGAAAGGCCAAGGCGGCGAGTGTAGACCTACTTTACTCCCGATCAATCGCCGTAAGTGCCTTCGCTATCACTAATGGGATCCCAACGGTATTAGAGATGCACGGACCGATTACAGATAAATCTGTAATAGAACGAATAATGTTTCGTTGGCTGGTGCGTCAGCGAGCGTTCCGGAAGATGGTAGTCATCAGCGGTCCGCTAAAGCGCTGGTTCGAGACTGAGGGCTCATTTCCGAGTGACCGCGTTATCGTGGCCCATGACGGCGCTGATGTCAGTATGGCACCTAAAGCCGCGCGCGGTCCAGTACGAACTGCGGGATATTTTGGTGGTCTCTACGAGGGGCGCGGCATCGACATCATTTTCGAAATGGCCAAAAGAACACCGTCAATTGACTATGTCATTTACGGAGGAACTCCTCAGGATGTCGAGAAGTGGCAGGCGAGAGTCGGCGGCAGAGAGAATTTTCATCTATTAGGGCATGCCGCCCCACGAGACGTGGGCAAGCTGATGCAAAAGTGCGACGTCCTACTCGCGCCCTATCAGGCTCGAGTTGCTGTCCATGGCGGTAGTGGCGATACCGCCAAGTGGATGTCACCATTGAAGCTTTTCGAATACATGTCAGCAGGCAGAGCCATTATCTGTTCCGACTCACCTGTGCTTCACGAAATACTCACACCTGGCGAGACGGCACTGATGCCTGTCGCTGATGACATCAACCAATGGGTCCAGGCGATCTCTGACTTGGACAGACCTGAACTGAGGACAAGACTGCAGGAACAAGCTTATCGCCGCCTTGTTGAGGACTTTAGCTGGGACAAGCGGGCGTTAGCGGTCCTTTCGTGAACCAATCCTTGGACCTTCTGATTAGCAGTCTGCGCCGGGGTGGAGCCGAGCGTATGTGCACCGTATTGGCCAATCAGTTTGCTGACATGGGCTATGCCGTGCGCGTTATTGTAATGGATTCCGAAATCGGACCTATGAGAACGGACCTGTCGTCCAAAGTCACAGTCATGTCTCTCGGCGTTAAGCGAGCGCGATACGCAATTCCCTCGCTATATCGATTTTTATGCCGTGATGCTGCCGACCAGATACTGGTGTTCAATCATCAGATACTCGCGATCCTTATCCCTCTCAGACGACTTTTGCGCAGGAAGCCGAGATTTATATTACGGAATATCAGCACGCTTTCCCAGCAGTTTTCTGCTGAAAAATCGGTCTGGCATGGCGCTGTTGTGCATGCCTTCGCGCGGGGGGCGATTCCAAAGGCCGATCACGTCATTGCGCAGTCGCATGGTATGGCAAGCGATCTGATCAAAAATTACGCTGTAGATCCTGAAAAAATTTCGATAATTCATAATGCCGTCGCGCCGCAAATTTGGCAGCGGCGCGAAGAGTTTCAAGAAAAAGAAGAAGGCTTTCGAATTTCTTTTGTAGGTCGGCTTGAGCCGGTTAAAGATGTATCTTTGCTGCTTGACGCATTTGCAGACGTTAAAGCTAAACTACCAACAGCCTCGCTTTCAATTTACGGGGACGGTTCCGAGCGGTCAGCTTTAGCTAAAAAGGCAAAGGCGCTAGATTTGGAAGATGCAGTGAAATTTTTCGGACAGGTTACAGATGTTGTTGGTTGTTACATCGCTGCAGATGTGACTGCGCTTACATCGATCTATGAAGGCTTTCCGAATTGCCTGATTGAGTCGATTGCGTTCGGGACGCCAATCGTGTCGGTCGATTGTAAATCTGGGCCCGAAGAAATCATAGAAAATGGCCAAAATGGTTATCTAGTGAGATCACGAAGGCCGCGAGACATAGCGGAAGCTCTGCTTAAGGCCGCAGAAAGCGACTGGGATCGAAAATCAATTCGCGTGTCTGCATCTAGGTTTTCGCCAGAACAAGTTGCGAAAGCATATGAAGCTGCAATTTTTTCGTAATCACAAGTTCAAGGACAACGCTGTTATCAGACCTTCCGATCGTCTCTTAAACGGGTCATCGGATTTTATAAAGGAAGTATCTTCTCATAATGGGCTAGATAATTTTTCGCGCAGTCTTTTGCAGAGAAGTGAGTAGCAATTTCTCGTGCTGCCTTTCGTCTCAGGGATGAGACTGGTAGCAATCGCCGAAGTGCAAGAACTGCGTCGTCTACTTCTCCTACCCTGAAAACCTCTCCTGCATCGGTGCGCACCGAGAGTACCTCTAAATGAGCTGCAATATCTGAGATACAGGCTGGTATCCCGATCGAGAGGGCCTCTAGCAGCGCGGTCGGCATCCCTTCTGTAGTGGATGCCGACATGAACACATCGGCCGCAGCTAGATAGGGTCTGATATTCTGTTGTCTACCGCAGAAGACTACCTGATCGCTCGCATGTGCCTCGCATTGACCGCGCTCTTCGCCATCGCCGACCATCAATAGACAAGCATCAGGGCCTAAGCGCGCCGATTGAAACGCCATAATGACTGTTCGTGGATCTTTCAGTTTGGATAGATGACCGGTGGAGACGGCGACGAAGGCATTCTGGCTAAGCCCGAGTGAAGACCTTGCTGCAGCCCGTTCTTCAGGAGAGGCGTGAAAAAAAACATCCATATCCACGCCGTTAGCGACAACCGTCGTATCCGCTAAATGTGAACGCAGCCTCTTTTTCGCAGCGGCCGACACGAGCACCACGGACTTTAGCCGACGTAGGGCGAATAAATGAATGTAACCCAGAAAACGGCCGCGGATTGGTCCGTAGCGGGGTACATAATCCTCAAATAGATTATTATGTAATGTGGCAACTGTTCTCCGGCGATATTTTGTCATGGACATTAAAAAATCTGCGCGAACGCCATGTGTGTGTATCACTTTGGGCTGAAAGAGCCTCACCTGCTCCGCTATGGCAGCATGACCTTCAAATAAAAATGATGACCTAGATAGATCTAAATTCTGGACGTCGACACCGACATCCTTGAAATCCTGCTCTCTCGATTCGCATTTCGAACGCGAAAGCGCGGCTACACGTACATCAGCTCCAATTGAATGCAGGTTTTTAGCGATGTTAAATACCTGATTTACAGGGCCACTTCTTTTGAGTCGTGAAATAATAAATAGGATTTTCACTTTGAAACAATCTTTTTTGCTGTGCTAGAATATAAATTAATTTTGCTATGATTCCAGCATGCATAGACGATAAAGAAAACGATAAAAGGGTAGCGGAGTGGTATAGAGACCACCATTGCTCCTAAAATGTAAAGTGATATAAAACCCAATTGAATAGATCCTTCATTCCGTTTTTTAAGGAACGATGATGTACCGATCATTATAAGGCCTAGCGGCAGTATTATCGATGCTAGTAAAAATGGCATTCTACCTTGTGCGTAATATGTCAGGTATCCAGAATCTATAAGGCCAATTTTCTCACCTGGAGAAGACAGTGTACCCAACGGATAGGCATCTAATTTCTCGATAACCCTAGGCCAGAATTCGTAAAACCGTAGAGAGAACGAGCTATCGCTCAAAACTCCACTGGCGCCCAACTCGAAAAAGACCTCATAACGATGAAATAGTAGGTCGATGCCTACATACTCGTCGATGAGAAAAAGAAACGGAATCATAAAAACCAGAAAAGCTACAACTGAAATAAATTTCTTTCGCAGATCCAATCGAAGCCAAAGAAAGGTCAATATCAGCAACGTCCCAACCATTGATGCTCGAGATAATGTCATCACAGAAAGTATAGCAGAAATGAGTCCTAAATATAAGTCAGTTGTTGTGTTCCTAGAAATGAATCTCGCAAAGAAGTAACTTTGACATATCATAGCAAATGCTGCAAGGCCACTTGTGTTCCCGAAGAAGCCAGCAGCACGGATATAGTCGATAATTCGAAAATGGCTGTCTACAGCGAAGCGCTCTAGGTGAGATGTAAAAATGAGCGTGGCCGGAGCAATGCCAATAGCATACAGCATCTGCACAAACCCGTAGAATAAATTGGCTAGCAATGCGAAAGTAAATAATTTCCAAACACTGCTGTCATATAGTGAAAAATCCCTGTTGGACGTGCTCCATATAAGCACAAGGGCAGGGCCCCAAAGCAAGATCATTCGCAGACTGTTCCCGAGGCCTGACAAACCGGCACCTAATCCGGGTATCGATAGCATGGGATAAATTATTTCGCAAACAGCGAGAGGAAGAACCAACAACTCAAATACTGGATAACGATAAATTGATCCCCGTTTCATTATAATTACAATGCCAACAAAAAACGACAGAACAGCAAAAAAATCTGAAATCCGCAAATAGTTATCACCAGATACAGCAAACCCATAAGGGTAGAAGAATAAAATAGAAAATAGATAAGCAATTAGAATGTGTCTTAGGCTACTTCTAAGTTTGTAATTTGTTAACATCAAGCGAGCAGTCAGCCTATGAAGGCTGTTCGTTAGACCGCTTCGATGATAAGGCGATCACTATAAAAAAGCCCAGCACAATGGAGAAGAATATGCTCATTACAATCAGCAGCAAAGGTCTCGGGCTTGCCGGGTCGTTCGCAGTCACCGGTGGCTGTTGAAGCTGAGCCGAGAAGGGTAAATCAATGCTGCTCATCATGATAAGCCTCTGTTTTTGAGCAAGCAGATCTGACAATGCCAGCCGGTGTTCTGATACAGAACTTCCCGCTAACAGGCCTTCAATAAACCTGGCTTCCTGCGTAGCGCGTTGGCGCACATTTTCACGCACGGCGCTGTCTGCATTTTCATATACTGACTGCAAAAACGCGGCAGCAAATTCAGGGTCCGAGTTGCTATATGAGATTGTCTTGAAAGGGGTTGGCGGATCATCAACGGTCAGATCGGTTTTGAGATACTTCTGGAGATCGACGAGATTTGGCGATGAAGTTGGCGGGCGGTTCAGCAACGCCCGAATCCAGCGGACAGGCGCGGAGCGAACGGAATCTGGGTCGCGCCAGCGTTGCGCGTCGGCGTCCCAGAGAGCCGGATAGAGTTCGGGCAGAAGTTGTTGGTCGCGTCCCAGTCGTTCGGCAAGCTCATAGGATTGCAGCGTTTCCATAAACAACGAAAAGTGCGTTAGGTTGTTCTGCCCACCAATGTCCAAACCAATTGAAGAAGCGAGATCGGTGTAGCGTGCCAAGCCACCGCCAGCACCATTATCATCGCTGAAAATTGGACTTACGACCATCGAAGCGCGATAAGTGGGGGTGGCGGAATGTAAGTAAATGATCGTTGCAACAAGCGAGACTGTCATGATTGACAAGGGTATGTACCACCACCTTCTAAGGGCAGCGATCACGGTATCCCAGGTAAGTACCTCAGGCTCTGCCGCGGTAACCGATGTTTCAAACATTCTGCTGTCTTTTTCCTAGGATGTCTCTGGCTTCTAAAGCAAGCTGTGTCTTGTCACCAAGAGTCGTTTGTGGACGCCGAAAAGATGATCTGTAGACCAGCCTGCGAACCCAAACAGGGGCAGAACGAACTACCAGGCGGACCAGAGGATAAATGATGGTCCAGCTATACCCTCGTGTGTCTAGAATTCCATTTAGATATATCCCGAATTCATGCCACCCCTTTTTCAGACTGCGTCTACCGAGGAATGCACGGCTCACATCCATTATCACGAGAGGGGCCGGCAGGTTTGCAAAGCGGGCCCCATTTTGGAGGCAGGCAAACCACATAGCCAGATCTTGGGTCGCCATCATTTCAGGATAGCCGCCACCAGAGGTTAGCACCTTTCTGCGAAACACTACCGTAGGATGCGCGAACGGACAGAGGCGCACCATTTTTTTCACAATATCTGAATGTGTAAGTGGATAGTGGCAAAGCCGTAATGCTCCGCTATCGACATCGTGTTCAATGATCGCACCTCCCAGAATGTCGACATCAGGGCGACCGTCAAGGAAATCAATCTGCAATGAAAAGCGATTTGCTAGGCATAAGTCGTCGCTGTCCATTCGAAAAACGTAATTCTCGTTTCCAAGCATACCAATTAGCCGGTTTAACGACTTCGCAAGTCCAATGTTTCGAGCACTGCGGGAGACCACATAAAAATGATCTTCATTTTCAAAAATCCACTGAGATACTGCCTCATTCAATGGCCCGTCTATCGCCAAATATATGCGGATATCGCGTTCGACTCCTTCTTGCTCGACAACGGACCGTACGGCGGCAGCAAAAGCGTTTTTGGTATCGTTTCGATAAACGGACATAAGGACCGCTACTGCGGTGGAAGCGTGCATAACCAGCCTGTGTACGTGGATTGTGTCGGGTGTCTCTAAGGCAGACGGCGCGTGATTGCGAGTGATCAACTTCTCTTGACCGGTTCGGAAAGGCTATCGGACGGTAAGCCTCGAGCTACCCCTTATCCGCTTCTGCAGAGGGTATGCTACCCTGTATGGATGGATTTTGGGCTAAAACCGGCTACGCCAACTTAGCTCTGCATTAATGGCCGACGGGGCACTTCCGGGTGTATCCGGCTGGTCATCTCGCCAACGCAGTTCCCCGGAGATATCGCCGAAATATGTCGGGATAAGAGCTCCCACGGTGAGAAATGTAATCTTCTCACGAAATCGTGTGCGATAACTGGGCTCATTCACAGAGGTTTTGTTAAGATCAAGCATTCGGAAAGCTGCATAATATCGATGATTGGTACTATCGGTGTAGGAACCGCCCACTGTCAGTAGATCGCTATCGCCGCCAATGCTGGCGCCGATTGTGTGGCCACGGTATGTGTACCCGTCCGTAAATATAATGTTGGTATAAGCACGGCCCCGAAGTGGCCGCCCGCTGAGAAAATCGTTGGCGTCGAAATAAGCGCGTAACAGCGTATCCGTATATTCGACATTCACCTGCCAATTGGCTCCGGCATCGCCAATTGCTCCACTCGCAGTTGCACCGAAAAGGCGGACGAAGCGATCCAGCAGGAATATTCCAGCTTCGTCTTCCGCTTCCCACTCGGTGTAAACTTTTATACCGGTGCCGCCCGCAAGGAAAGTGTAGCTGGCGTCGAAGCCGCCAAGCTGGTTGCCAGGCTCGTCATCGCTTATTCCGGCCGTGTTCTCTGCGCCGCCGAATGGAAAGAGCGCGCGGCCGATGATTTTGGCGTCGCACCGCCGTCCCTCACCGCAAAGCTGGAGCCCGCGATTTACGCCGATTTCGAGGCCGCGGACGGGTTCGAAGGCGGCGCGAAAACCCATCACGACCGGATTGTCGAAGTCCTGGCGTTCTTCCGCCAGCACCCCCACGAATGCGTCAAATTTAAAGGGTCCGAGGAGGCGCAGGACGGGGAAATCAATCGGGTCTGCCGACAATTTGGTAATCCCAATCTGCGGGATCGGACGGGCATTGTTTGAAAAAAGCAGCGCGCTGTCCTGGCCTGGGCCCCACCAGCGTTCGACATAGCCGCCGTAGAGCGCCCATTCGCCGAGCGCGAGGGCGGCGTAGCTTTCCTCGGCGTGAAAATCGCTGCCGTCCTGGCCTTCGCGGTAGCCGCCGCCGACGGCGACGGTAAGGCGGCCCATGTCAAATTCGACTTTGCCCGAGACGTCGACATTCTCCCGCGCGCTGTCTTCGAAATCACGGGTGAGCGAGGGGTCGGTCGTCAGGCGCACCTCTGCTTCCACCCGGCGCGATTGCAGGGCGCGTTCGCTCAGCGCCTCAAGGCGGGCAATCGCGGCTTCGATGTGCGGCGGGCGGGTATCCTGCCGCGCGATGCGGAGGCCGACGTCCACCTGCCGCCAGGACAGCGGCCAGGCGTTGACCGGCCCGGGCATCAGGCCGGCGCTTTTCAGAAGCTCAACATCATTGCGCGCCTGGCGGTCGCCGGCATCAAGCCATGGTCCGGCCGTCGCGGGCGCGGCCAGCGACAGGCAAAGCAGTGCGCAAAAAGCGGCGATCAGACGATTCGTCATGTTATTCCGGCCCTGTAGGAAAGCGGCGATACCTAAATGTATCAGGCCGGATTGGCCAGAAGGATGTGCCTATCCGCGCGTCTGCCCGGTACCGCATATCGTGGTTTTGTAGGTCGTCAGCCCTTCCAGCGCGACGGGGCCCCGGGCGTGCAGGCGGCCGGTGGCGATGCCGATCTCTGCGCCGAAGCCGAACTCACCGCCATCGGCGAATTGGGTGGAGGCGTTGTGCATGACGATGGCGCTGTCGACTTCCGCCAGGAAACGCTGTGCCGCCGCCCCGTCCTCGGTGATGATGGCATCGGTGTGATGGCTGCCGTGCCGGGCGATGTGCGCAATGGCATCGTCAAGGCCATCGACGAGTCTGGCCGAAACGATGGGCTCCAGATATTCGGTATCCCAATCCTCTGGCCGGGCGGGCTTCACACGCCGGTCCATGCCGTTGATGGCGACATCGCCGCGAACTTCGCAGCCCTCTTCGAGAAGCGCCAGAATGATGGCGGGCGCGATATCAACGGCGGCGCGGTCAATCAGCAGGGTCTCCGTCGCGCCGCAAATGCCCGTGCGGCGCATCTTGGCATCGAGGACGATGCGCTTTGCCATGTCGAGGTCCGCGGCCCTGTGGACATAGGTGTGACAAATGCCGTCGAGATGCGCCAGGACGGGCACGCGGGCCTCCTCCTGCACGCGCGCGACCAGCGTCTTGCCGCCGCGCGGGATGATGATGTCGATAAGGCCGACGGCACGCAGCATGGCGCCGACGGCGGCGCGGTCCTGTGTGGGGACCAGCTGCATCGCGTCGGCAGGCAGGCCGGCGTCGTCGAGGCCGCGCAGGATCGCGGCGTGGATCGCCCTGTTGGAATTCACCGCTTCGCTGCCACCGCGCAGGATGGCCGCATTGCCGGCCATCAGACACAGCAGCGCCGCGTCCGCGGTGACATTGGGGCGACTTTCATAGATGATGCCAACCACGCCCAGGGGCACGCGCACGCGTTCGAAGGAGAGACCGTTTGGCTGGTTCCAGCTTTTGATGATTTCGCCCACAGGGTCGTCCAGATCGGCAATGGCATCGGCGGCATCGGCGATGGCCATGATGCGTGCGGGGTCGAGGCGCAGGCGGTCGATCATGGCATCGGAGAGCGCGCTGGCATCCGCAATGTCCTGCTTGTTGGCGGCATAGATCGCGTCCACCTCGTCGCGGATGGCGGCAGCGGCGGCACGGACGGCACCCGCTTTCCCAGCGCTATCTGCAAGGGCAAGGGATTTGGCGGCGCGGCGGGCCTTCATGCCCAGGTCGGCAATCAACGCCGCGCATGTTTCGTCTTTCATAACAGGACCATATCGTTTCGGTGCACCACGGCGGCGCGGGGGGTGTAGCCGAGCAGGACGGCCTGCTCGTTCGTTCTGCGTCCGGCGATCCTGCGCATATCATCCGCGTCATAGCTGGCAAGGCCGCGCGCGACTTTCGCGCCATTCTCGCCCACCACCTCAATGGCATCGCCGCGGACAAAATCGCCCTCAATGCGTGTGATACCGGCGGCGAGCAGGCTGCGGCCCGATGACAGCGCGTCGCGCGCACCGGCGTCGATGGTGACACTGCCGCGCATGTCGAGATGACCAAGCAGCCACGCCTTGCGGGCGGCGGGCGCATCGGCTGGCGCGAACAGTGTACCGGTGCCGCTATCCAGATATTGTTTCAGCGGGTTCGGGCCGCGCCCATCGGCGATGGCGAGCGCGATGCCGCTCGCCGCGGCGATCCGCCCGGCCTCGACCTTCGCGGCCATGCCGCCAGAGCCCGGGCCGGTCGAAGGACCGAGGACGGCGGTGATGTCTGCGCCCTGCTCGACACTGCCAATGCGGCGTGCGCCCGCCTGCGCCGGATCCCCGTCATACAGCCCGGCGACATTGGAAAGGAGGACGACAAGTTCCGCCCCCGCCGCCTGCGCGATACGGGCCGCCAGACGGTCATTGTCGCCAAAGCGGATTTCTTCCGTGGCGACGGAATCATTCTCGTTGATGATCGGCACCGCGCCCAGCGCCAGCAGGCGCGACAGGGTGGCGCTGGCGTTCAGATAACGCCGCCTGTCGGCCAGGTCGCCGAGCGTGACGAGCATCTGCGCCGCCGCGAGGCCCTTGGCGGACAGCAGATCCGCGTAGAGACCGGACAGCACGATCTGGCCTGCCGCCGCGGCGGCCTGCGCGTCGTCAAGGCTCGCGCGGCCGCCATCGGCGAGGCCAAGACGCCGCGCGCCAAGGGCAATGGCGCCCGAGGAGACGATAATGATATGCGTGCCGCCAGCGCGAAGTGCGGCGACGTCGTCGATCAGGGACGCCAGCCAGGTGCTGCGGACGTCGCCGCGATCATCAATAAGCAATGCCGACCCGAGTTTGACCACCAGGGAATCGGGAATGTTATCCGGCATGCGCTTTTCGCCTCCCTGAAGGAAGAGAGAAAAACCGCGCCTGCGCGCGCTTCAGGGAGTCCATGCTTCTGGCTCCTCGCTGACCCCCAGTTCCTCGTCGCGCGCGCCCAGCGCCATCTCCCACAGGGCGTCCATCAATATGTCCATGCCATGTCCCGAGACGGCGGAGACATCGAATACGGCCTGCCCGCAAACGGCCTCAAGCTCCGCGCGCTGCGCTGCGATCAGTTCGGCATCCAGCGTATCGCATTTTGTCAGGGCGACGATTTCCGGCTTTTCATCGAGGCCGTCGCCATAAGCGGCAAGTTCCGTGCGAACGGTGCGATAGGCCGCCGCCGGGTCATTCTCCGCCGCGTCGACAAGGTGCAGCAGCACGCGGCAGCGTTCGATATGGCCAAGAAAGCGGTCGCCAACACCAACGCCTTCGGCCGCCCCCTCAATCAGGCCGGGAATGTCCGCCAGCACGAAACTGCGGTCGTGACGTTCGACCACGCCAAGCTGCGGCTTCGTTGTCGTGAAGGCATAGGCGCCGATCTTCGCATCGGCATTCGTGACGGCGGACATGAAGGTGGACTTACCGGCATTGGGCAGGCCGACAAGGCCCGCATCCGCCAGCAGTTTGAGGCGCAGCCAGACCCACATTTCCTCTGGCGGTTCACCGGGCTGCGACTGGCGCGGGGCGCGGTTGGTCGATGTCTTGTAGCTGGCATTGCCGCGCCCGCCCATGCCGCCGCGCAGGATGGTGATTTCCTGCCCGACCTCGGTCATGTCGGCGAGCAGGGTTTCGCGCTCATCGTCCCAGACCTGCGTACCGACGGGCACGCTGATCTTCAGATCGGGTGCGCCTGCGCCGGTGCGATTGGAACCAGCGCCGCCTTTGCCGCGCGGAGCCCGCCAGTGCTGGCGGTAGCGAAAGTCGATCAGGGTGTTGAGGCCCGCGACAGCACGGAAGATGACGTCGCCGCCATCGCCGCCATTGCCGCCATCCGGGCCGCCATATTGAATATATTTTTCACGGCGAAACGAGACCGCGCCCGGGCCGCCCGCGCCGGACTTCAGATAGATTTTCGCCTGATCGAGAAATTGCATGCTGAAAGGCCTTAACGGGCGTCAGGGACGCTGGCTATCGATAGGAGGCCGCTCCAGGCGTTTTGCCAATCTGATGCTCTCTTCTGCGAAACCGATTCGGTCGTAGAACCTGCGTGCGCGGTCGTTGCTTGCGAAGACGTCGAGCGCGATCCGTCGATATCCCTGATCCACCGCCCAGGCCTCCGCGCTCTCCATGAGGGTGCGGGCAATATCTCGGCCTTCCGCCGCTGGCGTGATGGCGAGCAGCGCGACATAGGCACAGGGGTCTCCGGTCACATCGTCGGACCCTTGCCCGACATGGACATAGCCGAGGCGGTGCCCCTTGCTTGAGATGGCGATGAGCGTTGCGCCGGGAGTCCGCGTATCGTCCAGAACACCCTTCGTGAACCGTTCCTGAAATGCGATAACGTCCGCCTGCGAATGTGCAGGCGCGCGTATGACCGAATGCAATCGCGGGTTGAGTATTTCGATAAAATCACGGTCTTCCGCGCCTTGTGCGGGGCGGATGTGCATGAGATCCTCATCTGCTGACGGCATGGTAGATGTCCTCTGTCAGACATGATTTAAAGACGCGCGCCGCCACCCGTTCAGGCAGCGGCGCGCAGATAATCGCCGGACCAGTCGGTGCGGCTGAGTTCATATTCGATGCACTCGACATCGCAGCCGCGGCCGACACTGGCGTACATGGTCATCTCGCCGGTAGGGCGGAAGCCGAGCTTTCGCAGCACCTTCCCGCTGTTGGGATTGTCGACATAATGTCCGGCGCACATCCGTTCGTGGCCCCGGGCCATGAAGGCATGTTCAAGGACTGCCCGGCCTGCCTCGGCGGCGATGCCCTGACCCCAATAATCGGGCGCGATCCAGTAGCCGAGTTCGGTTTCCCGGGCCCGGACCGGGCTCTTGCCGAAGCCGATCCCGCCGACATGTTCGGGGCCGGTTTCGGTGCGCAGGAATATGCCGAGGCTGACCTTTGCGGGCCAGCCGCTCCCATCCTCCGCGATCTTCTGTTCCGCATCGGCGCGGGTATAGGGCCAGGGTGCCGTGCCCAGGTTCCGGACGACGGCCTTCACCCCCATCCGCGCGGTCAGGCTATCGGCATCTTCCGGCCATAACGGCCGCAGGAACAGTCTGTCAGTGACCATGAACATGTCCGGGGTTCCAATCCCGGGAGAAACGAAAAAGGGAGGCGGTGACCCGTCTCCCTTTTCACGGGTCTCTCGACCCTGGGTCACCTCTCCGGCGACCTATTTGCGGATCACCACGCTTATTCGGCTGCCTCTGCCATTGGCAGGACCGAAATATATTTTCGGGCTCGGGCGCCGTCGTGGAATTTCACTTCGCCCTCGACAAGCGCGAACAGCGTGTGGTCCTTGCCCATGCCGACATTCTGGCCCGGGTAGAACTTCGTCCCGCGCTGACGCACAAGGATATTGCCGCCCAGCACATGCTGACCGCCAAAACGCTTCACACCAAGGCGCTGACCCGGACTGTCGCGTCCATTACGGGAGGAGCCGCCTGCTTTTTTATGTGCCATCGTTCAGGTCCTCTCTTACTTCTTATCGCTCTTGGGAGCGGCTTTTTTCGGGGCGGCCTTCTTGGCCGGCGCTTTTTTCGCAGCGGGCTTGGCGTCGTCGGCCGTCTTTGTCGGCGCCGCCTTCTTTGCCGCGGGCTTCTTGTCAGCGGCGGCGGCCTTCGGGGTCGCCTTCTTGGCGGGTGCAGCCTTCTTGGGAGCGGCCTTGGCCTCTTCCTTCGCAGGCGCTTCCTCGGCCGTCTTCGCGGAAGCCGCAGCCTTCTTGGCCGGTGCCTTGCCGCCCAGCGCGGTAATCTGCAGCACCGTCAGACGCTGGCGATGGCCCTGCGTGCGGCGATAGCCCTGGCGGCGCTTCTTTTTGAAGACCTTGATCTTCTTCGCCTTGGCCTGCTCGATGATTTCGGCATGCACGACTTCCTTTGAGGCGTCCTTCACCTTGTCGCCATCGGCCATCATCAGGACGTCGTCGAGTGCGACCTTGTCGCCCACTTCGCCGTCAATCTTGTCGACGGTGATTTTCTGGTCGGCGGCAACGCGGTACTGCTTGCCGCCCGTGCGAACGATCGCGAACATCGGGTCTTCCAAACGAATATATATCAAACGCAAAAGTGCAGCGCCTAGGCGAATCAACGATCCACCGCGCCGCTGAGCGAGAGGGCCACCTAGGATAGCGCGATGTCGGCGTCAAGATGGATTGCCGCCTTCAGCCAGGCTTTTAACGGGTGGCCCGCCGCCTAATTGGCGTGCCCCGGCTTCAACCGGAAGCGGCCGCCATCGTCCCGCTCGAACAGGTCGCTGACCGCGGGGTGAAGCAGTTCCGCCCCGTCATCGTCGAACAGCAGGTTCTGCTGGCTGACATAGGCGACATAGGCATCCTGGCCATTGTCGGCGAGCAGGTGGTAATAGGGCTGTTCCTTTTTCGGACGCACATCTTCGGGAATGGCCTGCCACCATTCTTCGGTATTGGCGAATTCCGGATCGACATCGAAGATCACGCCGCGGAACGGAAAGTGCCGGTGGCGCACAATATCGCCAAGACCGAAGGCAGCCTGACGCACGATCGCGCTTTCGCCGTGCTTCCTGTTCCGGGATTCCTCGTTCGACCGGGGGTTCCGGTCTGGAGTGTCCGCCATGTTACACGCTCCTTTCTTCGGTCCCGCTGCGCTCAATGGCAGATATAGGGAGCCATCCCGCGCGCTGCAAAGTGCATAACATAGCGGCGCTGTCTTTATGCTTTGCAAAGGTGCGCCCCCGCGCCTATATCGCCGCCCTTCGATCCGCACGGGCGTTGACGCCCTGGCGACCGAGCGCGGAGAGGTGCCGGAGTGGTCGAACGGGGCAGTCTCGAAAACTGTTGTGCCTTCTGGGTACCGTGGGTTCGAATCCCACCCTCTCCGCCAATTTTTCATTGAAGTCAGTGACTTAACCGCTTCGGCGGCAAAGCTACCACATGAACTACCACATGCGGCTGGCGGTAGGATTGGCGTAATTACGACGTTACGCCCAAATC
The DNA here is from genome assembly GCF_019204005.1 of Pacificimonas pallii. Classification (GTDB taxonomy): domain Bacteria; phylum Pseudomonadota; class Alphaproteobacteria; order Sphingomonadales; family Sphingomonadaceae; genus Pacificimonas; species Pacificimonas pallii. The sequence goes on from NZ_JAGSPA010000004.1 coordinate 117,400, forward strand.
AGCGCGCATAGCTTCTTTCATGTCGTGGTCGGCTTTTTGACGCCCGGCGCGGTCATCGTTCGTTTCAACGATACGGCGAATGGCGTCCCGCACGTCTGCCGACCCGACCAACTCGCACCGCATTTGCCAATAGGCGAACAGCTTCGATGTTTCGTCAGTGCCTTCGACAGCGGCGCGGTGATATGCTTCTAGCAGTCCGACATAGGCGGCTTGCTTTTCCTTGAAGCTACGTTCGTCCTTAATCGTGCGTCGTGAAAGCCACGACTGGATAAGCGCCGTGACGATGGAACCAAGGCCGAAGGCCGTTATCAATTGTATGACTTCAACCATGCCCCCGCCTTCACAGCTTCAACCAGTTCATCAACCGTAATCGGAATATGCGGGTTCTTCGACGGAATTTTGTTCAACGCCCAAACTCCGGCGACAATCGCGATAAGCGCGGCGATGAACGTCGCCCAATTGGGCAAACCGAAGTGCGCCGAAATCATTCCTGTGAGGAATGCGACAGGGACCACTATGACCCCCAACCAACATGACAATCCTTCCGGCCCAAAATGCCGGTTCCAGTTCTCTTCTAGCAACGAAATATCGGTGCCGAATGTTTCCTTCACGTCTATGAAGAACTCTACGGCGTCGTCACCATCCATGCCAAGGTCGTCCAATAGGCGCGACGAAGGCTTTATGCGGTCGGCTGGCAGTCCCCGTTCTTTCGAAAGCATGGTGATTAGTTGCTGTTCAACGTCGGTCGGCATTCATTACGCCTAGCATCCAAACGAGGCGTTCGCGATATACGTCAAAACATTCAACGAAAAAAAAGCCCCGACCCTACGGCACTTCATTGCAGGGTCGGGGCTAGACGGGGAGCGGAAGGAAACGCCCCGTCTTAGCTGTTCGGCAGAAATGGAAGCTTGGTCAAAATTTCGGCGATTTCCTTATCGCTCATTTCCCACAGAGGGGCAGCGATGACCGGAACCGCGCCTAGGTCCAGCGCGTCGCCCCCGGCGGCGCTGACTGCCGCTGAAATCGGCTGTAGCGGGTCGGTGAGGCCGATTAGGGCCATGACCGGCATTCCGCTGCCGTCCTTGCCATGCCACGGCGTCTTGTGGGCAATGGCGGCGTCTTCGACCCGGCCCGCGATAGTCCCTAGCCGGAACGCCGGGCGAAGCTGGCCAAACGGAAAGCCAACGTCGGCAACGTCGGGCAGCGTAAGTTCCGCCGCCTGTTCGACCGAAACGAATAGCGGCAATGCCATCGGGTCGAAGTCGGTCGGCGGCGGGTCATCGAACGATACCGGGATGATTTCAGCGTAGCGCCCGACCAATAAGGGGCAGGGACACTATACTTAATTCATGCTGCCATTGATGCGGGGCCGCGGCGATGTCGGGGGCGGTGCGGCGATTGTCTGCGTGCGGATTGCTCCATGTCATATGATAGTTATGTGGATGATGCTAAGCATGTTTCATGTTGGATTCGCGGGGGCAATCGATGAGCTTGGAAACTGGGGCATGTCCGTCGTCCCCTGATAGGCTGACCCCCAAGACCGCCGCCCTATGCCGCGCGATGTCAGCCAGCACGACGGCGACGGCAGAGATCAAAACAGACCAGCGCCGGATCATCGACTATTTCTTGTCGCCAATGTCGATGGCGACAAGTGAAGCGGGGAGGGGGCGGTGAATAGCGAAAAATTTCTCGCATCTCTTCTGCTTATTCTGGTTATCAGCTGTGCTCCGCCAGTTGATTTCGAAACCACAGAAAGAAAAGAATTCAGAAAAAAAATTTGTAATAATGAAAATTTATTTCAAATATTAAATATTGATGCGTGGGAACGCTACGTCCAAATTGTAGACGATATCCAATCAGACAAAAGCACGCTGAGTTATGACAGTCAGAAAAAGATATCAGATTTAGGTTATTTCTTAAAACAGGCCGATATTCCAGATTATCATAAGCCTACTGGTATAGAAGTGACATATACGTACCTATTTTTTGAAAATCGGAAAATCGCCGTACTGAAGAATGTTTTTTTCTATCCAGAAAACGAAGAAAAAAGAAATCAAATTGGGCCAACGCCAGCAATCACGAACTGTCTCGAAATCACTCATTTCGACGAACACATTAGATTTCGCTACTTGGGGTACTAAGAAATGCCAAATGGGATTGCAGGGACACTAGGATTGCAGGGACACTATACTCAATTCAGAGTCGGAAATGCTGACTGCGCATGATATGCACGATCCCAGGACGGACGAACCACTTGTCTGGTACGGGGGTTCTGGCACCTAAAGCGGGATGATTTTGTTTTGAATCGATTGGGGATTCCCAAAGCTGCATTTTGCTGATTCATTTTGTGCAGGCACAGGATGGAGGGTGAGCAGTGGGCAAGGCCCTTTCGATGGACCTTCGGGAGCGGGCGATGGCGCGGCTTGCGGCGGGGGAGAGCGTAGGTCGGGTGGCGTCGGCACTGGATGTGGCACCGTCCAGCGTAGTGAAGTGGTCTCAGCGGTTACGTACGACCGGGAGCTGCGCGCCGGCTGGCACGGGCGGGCATCCACCGCGCAAGATCGTCGGCGCGCACGAGGCGTGGCTGCGGGACCGGATCGACGCGCCCTTCGTTCTCGACGGCCCGGTCAATCCTGTCCTGAGCGACTGCCGCAGGCAGGCAGTCGAAGGGGGCGAGGCTTTCCGGGCCTATGTCGAGCAGGTGCTCGTCCCGGCCTTGCGGCCAGACGACGTGGTGGTGATGGACAAGCTCGGCAGTCATAAAGGCCATGCCGTCCGGGCCGCGATCCGAAAGGCCGGAGCGAACCTCCTGTTCCTCCCGCCCTACAGCCCGGACCTGAACCCCATCGAACAGGTCTTCGCCAAACTCAAGCATATGCTCCGCGACGCCTCCGAACGGACGATGGAGGCAAGTTGGCGCAGAATCGGAACCCTGCTGGACCGCTTAACTGAACAGGAATGCGCCAACTACCTCGTCAACGCCGGATACGCTTCAAGCTAAGGTCATCACGCGCTAGCACTTCGTTTCGAACTCTCCCGCCATGTTGAGTTCCGCGAAGTCGGCGAGACTGGGTGCGCCCTCGCGTTCTTGCCGGTTTTCTTTGTGCGCTGTCAGCGCTGATTTTTCACGCAGGCGCTCCCACCGGATTTTCGGAGGTGTAAACGCCTGACCGTGATGATTGGCGTAACCCCAATCATGCGCAGGCCAGTGCGGACATCACCCCAGCGCGTCCGCCGGCGAGCGATGTTAAAACTGGCCCGTCAACGTCAATGTCGTGAAGAAGCCGCGATCATGATCGATGATTTCGGAACCCGTGAACGCGCCCGCACGGCTGGGGCTGAAAAACCGGCGTTCACGCAGGAAATTGCGCGCGCCGATGTTGCGGATCGCCAAAGTCGCGCGGACGCCCTCGATGCGGGTGGTTTCGATAAAGGCGCTCCACTGTTCGCCGTCGCGCTTGAAGCTCTCCTCATCGCCGAAAAAGAACCGGCTCTTCTCCGCCGCGCGCCAGGAGACGCCCCAGGCGAATTTGAGCTTTGTCAGGTCCTGACGGAATTCGATGAGAATATCTGGCGAGGAAACGTTGGAAATAGCGCGTTTTTCTGACGTAATGGGATCAAGAAACGTCGAATCCCGGAACTCCGCTTCAATTTCGACGAGGCCGCCGGGAATGAGAGGCGCGAGGGGTAGGCTGCCGTTCGCGGTCACGCCCCAGACGCGTCCGTCCCCCGCATTTGCCGAACCGAACGCGCCGGACGGCAGAAGTACCTGTTCGATCACGTCGTCCCGCCATTCGTGAAAGACTTCCACATTCAGCGCGCCGCGCGTGTCGGACCTCAGGTCCAGCGTGGCAGAAAGGCGCGTCGTCCGATCCGGGCCGAGTTCGGGATTGCCGCCCAGAAAGCGATCGTCGGCCGCTTCGGCGGACGCGGCGAACTGGCTGAAGTCCAACTGCCCGACGGTGCGCCGCACGCCAAGCCTGAGCTGCAAACCGTCCGCGGCGTCGTAGATGAACGTGGCGGAGGGCTTCAGGAAGAAAAACGTCTGCGTATTCGACGCATCTCCGGACACCGAGATGCGCGAAGCCTCGACGGCGAGACCGCTTTCCAGCGTCGCTTTCGGTGATACGCGCCAGATCAGGTTCGCGAACGCTTCACCGCGCAGTTCCTCGACCAGGACATTCGCAGCAGGCAAATCGATGACGATAACATCGTCCCCGTCGCGGGTTTCCAGCGCAAGCGCACTGTCTAGCCGGTTATAGGCAATCTCGCTGCCGATTTCCGGACGAAGGCGACCGTTGCCGCCCTTGGTCGCCGTGGCCCGGAAGACCGTCTCGAAGCTGTTCTCCTCCAGAAGAAAGGTCGAGCCAGACACTTCGGTGCCGACCGGACGTTCGACAGTCACGATCTGCTCATCGTCGAGAACATCGAAAGATGAGAGGGACAGAAGCTTCACGGTCCAGTCGTCGCCAACCGGACGCGCCCAGTCGATACCGAACTCGCCCGTCCAAAGCTTGCTATCGAAGTCGATCGCGAACCGCTCGTCGGGACTGGCGTCCGGAAAACGGCCGTCGAAACCGAGCCGTTCGGTATCCGGAAGGAACTCGCTGCGCCCGAAGCGGCCGTTCAGCGTCAGCGTACCGCCCCATGCCGGGCGTTTCGCCTCGCTGGAGATGAAGGCCTGCCACAAGGTGCTCGGTCGGTCCTCCAGCTGCGACGAGACGAGAGCGCCGTTCGCGTCAAACCGCATGCGCGGCCCTGACAGTGGGAAACGTTCCCAGAAGGCATTGATCTTGGTCGAGGTCTCCCAAGCGCCGAGGCTGCGCGCGTCGGTCAGTTCAGCACTCGGGTAAACGATACCGTCGGCCGCGCGTTCGATTTCGACTTCCCAGCTTCCAGATGCGCCGCCGCGCACGCGCACGACGTTGGCGACGACGGCCTGCCCCGCCGCCTCGCTGAGACCGGCCGATCCGCGGATGAGTTCGATGCGCTGCACCTGCGTGGCAGGTATGCGATCCAGCGCGTCTTCGATGCCCCCGGATTTGGAGGACGGTCGCTGGCCGTCGACGAGGACATTGCCCGCGCCGCCGCCGAAGCCGCGCAGATTTTCGTCACCAAGATCGAGGGAAAAGCCCGGCAGGAGATCAATCATGTCGCGCGCGCTCTGCGGGCTGAAACGGGCGAAGAAATCATGCTCGTAAATCTGCGTATCGACTGGCGGCGCGGCAGCTGCGGTGACCTGTGCCCCTGCAGTGTCTGTGTGAAGCAGAGCCATCGCGAATAGCACAGCCGCAGCTGCACGCGGCGCGGCCGGGCTTGGCCGCGTCTTCGCGCTCATGCCGTGTCTCCAAGCGCGAAGCGCACATATTCGATCATCGTGATTCCCCCCTCTGTCGATCTGAATTTTTGACGCTTATGCGATATGTTATACTATAACAAAACAGTCAATATGGGTACGATGTGCCGGCCGGCCATCTTTGCAGCGGGCTCGCAAGGCGCATACCCTGTCATCGCCGCAGCCAGTCATCGGGGAAACATAGTGACTCCAGCGCCGATATGTTGTAACCTCTCGCAATGAAATTTACGATTTATGCGCTTCTGTCCGTATCGACCATGATCCCGGTCGCCTCCGTTGCCGCGTGCGAATTCCACGGTGCGGGTGGTTTCCGGTTCAGCCCGTTCGCCCAGATGGACATGATGGCGCAGCGGGCAGAGCCCGCCGGGCCGATGAGCACTCCAGTCGACGCCGCCGCAGCCGCGGCCGTCGATGAGGCACCCGTTCGCCGTGCGCCCGTCTGGTCGCGGGACGTGACGACCGAAAGCGCGCCAGTTCGCGGCGCGCTTTTTCAGGATGAAGGCGTCCGGGGGCAGGGATCGCGTTATGACGCAGGCGACGGTTCCGACGATTATTGAACATGGTTCTGGAGATTCGAGGGCTCGCCCATGACTATTTCAGCGGGACGGCGCTCAGCCAAATCGACCTGTCACTTGGCAAGGGGCAGCACAGCCTGCTGCTCGGCCCGTCAGGATCGGGCAAGACGACGCTTATCAACCTCATCTGTGGCCTGCTGACACCGCAGTGCGGGACGATCCGCATCTGCGGTGAGGATATGGGCGCGGCGCGGGGCAGCGAAGCCGACGATATTCGCCGCCGTCATGTCGGCATCGTGTTCCAGACGCTAAGGCTGGTGTCGGCGCTGTCGCTGTTCGACAACCTGTTACTGGCGCAGCGTCTTCAGCGCGGGGGGAAGGACCCGGCGACCGCGCGCGCGCTGGTGGCAGCGCTCGGCATAGAACATCGCATAAAGGCGCGCCCGGCCGAGCTTAGCCAGGGCGAGGCGCAACGCGCAGCGATTGCGCGGGCGCTGGTCGGGGAGCCCGCCCTTCTGGTTGCGGACGAGCCGACCTCGGCGCTTGACGGGGAGAATATGCGGCGGGTGGCGGATCTGCTGCTTGAAAATGCTGAAAGGACCGGCACAACGCTCCTTATCGCCACGCATGACGAGCGGCTGAAGGACGTCATGCCGAACGTCGTCGAACTGACACCGCCCGGCGCGCAGCGGCGCGTGGCATGATCGGTCTCGCTTTCGCCTATCTGCGCGCGCACCCGCTGACGACGGCGCTCAACATCCTGCTGCTGGGCATCGCGGTCACGATGCTGGTCCTGCTGTTGCAGTTCGGACGGCAGGTGGGCGACCGGCTGGAGCAGGATGCGGCGGGCATCGACCTGGTCGTCGGCGCGAAGGGGTCGCCGCTGCAACTGATCCTGTCGAGTGTCTTTCACGTCGACCAGCCGACAGGCAATATTCCGCTGTCCAGCCAGCAGCTTTTGAAGCGAGACCCGGCGGTGGAAAGGGTGATCCCACTCGCATTGGGCGACAATTTTCGCGGTTATCGCATCGTGGGCACAGACGAGGGTCTGCTCGGCCTTTACGGTGGTAGCATTGAAATGGGCAGCCTCTTCGATGCGCCGCTGGAGGCCGTCCTGGGCGCATCGGTCGCGGCAGAGATGAAAGCGACCCTGGGACAGAAATTCCTTGGCAGCCATGGCCTGTCCGGCGATGCGGAGAATGGCGGCTCCGACCATGATCATGCCGCCTTTGAGACGGTCGGCATCCTCGCGCCGACGGGAACCGTGCTGGACCGTCTGATCCTCACCTCCGTCGAAAGTGTCTGGGACGTCCACGGTATCGCGCACGATCATGGCAGCCAAGAGCATGCTGACGATGACGGGCACGCGCATGAGGGCGATGCTCATGACAGTGCTGATGGCCATGCACATGATGACGAACATGCCGATGATCATGGTGAGGAAGAGATCGCTGCCGTCGGCTTGCCCGGTACAAACCCGCTACAGGCGCGCAGCGCGGGGCCGCAGCGGGAGCTGACCGCGCTGCTCGTTCAGTACCGCAATGCCTCGGCGGCGATCCGCGTGCCTGCGATGATCAATCGGCAGACGGAGATGCAGGCCGCTGTTCCCGCCATCGAAACGGCGCGGCTGCTGAGCCTGTTCGGGGCCAGCCTGGATGGTGCGCGCCTGTTTGCCTGGCTGCTCGCCGCGACGGGAGGGCTCGCAATTTTTGTCGCGCTGCTGAATGTGGCCCGCGCGCGGGAGGGCGATTTGGCTCTCCTGCGTGTCATGGGTGCGGGAAAAATGCGCATTTTCGGGACGATATTGCTGGAGGGCGTGCTGACCGCTGCCGCCGGGGCGCTGCTGGGGATTGCGGCCGCCCATCTGCTGATCGGGCTGGCAGCGAACGCGTTTGCGACCATCGGGGATCTTGGTATCGAACCGTTCGCCTTCGATCCGCTTGAGGGCGTGATTTTCTTCGCCGTCCTCGGCATCGGAGCGGTCGCTGCGGTCATTCCGGCGGCGAGGATTTTCTCAATAGACCTTGCGCGCACGCTCGCGCGCGCCACCTGAAAAAGCGGAGATAGCCTCGCCATGTCCATCGCAAAACCCCTGCTGACAGCCGTCCTTCTGTTTGCCGCGCCACTGGGGGCGAGCAGCGCCGGTGCCATTCAGGAGCGGGCCGCGCCTGCCGAGGTCGAGGATGTGTGGAAACCGGCGGCGACACCGCGCGGCGGTGTGTCATGGGCGACGCTGGAAGCCACGCAGGAAACCCAGCGGCTCGAAGACGGCATTATTTATGCCAAGCCGGTCTTCACGAAGAAGGTGAAGGCGCTCGAAGGCAAGCGGATTAAGATTGCGGGCTGGATGATGCCGCTGGAGGCGACCAGCGAGCAGTCCTACTTTGTGCTGCTCGGCTATCCACCCGGGTGCCCGTTCCACTTCCACGCCGCGCCGACGCAGTTTATCGAAGTCTATGCGAACACGCCTTTTCCCACTGACGAGCAAAAGATTTTCATAGTGTCCGGCGTTCTGGAACTAACCGGGCAGGACGAAAGCGGGATATTTTACCGCCTGCGCGACGCGCGCCCGGAACGCAGCTAGGCCGCGCGCTTCGCCGCTGTGGCCTCAGGGTCGGGATAGGCGGGATCGATGAGCTGCGTTCCGAATTCGGGCGTATCGATGACGAGAAGCAGGCGGCGCTCGCCGGTATGCTCGACCGGCGGCGAACGGTGCAGGCACGCACCGTGGCCCTCGCCATAGGTGCGCCCCTTGAACAGTCCGATATGTCCGGTGGGCAGGCGCGCAAGGCTCCCCTCGTCGTCCGCGTCGGCAAGATAGTCGGTTCCTGGCCCGGCATAGGTCGTAATCAGGCGCAGGTTGGTCAGGTCGGAATGTAATTTGTGGCAGGCATTCGTCGTCACGGCTTTCAGCTTTACGCGAACCGCCTTGACACTCATCAGCGCGGCAAACGTTACCGCAAGTGAGAGAATATCGTCCCGCAATACGCGCGGCAGTCGGCCCAGCTGATCTTCGAGATTGTCGCACGAACCTTCTGCCAGAACCGTGAAAGGCGCGGCGGCCAGCAATCGCCGTGCATCGGCGTCGCCAAGCGGATTGCTGCGTTCGATCTGGGCCATGTCGCGCAGCGGTGCCCGTAGCGCCCGCCCCGCATCGCGGAAAGAAGAAGCGAGTTTTTCTGGCGAGCCATGCCGGCCCTTCGCAGAGTCCGCGCAGCGCACATAATCCGTCACAAAATCCTCCTCTTTCAGAGCGCGCCCAATATTCCGGTTGACCCTGTGAACTGCCCAATCTATCGGTATATGTAATAACATAACATTTATCGGAATCAAGATGTTTGCCATCGGTGCAGCCGATCGCGCCGCCGTTGTAACGAGCGGTTTGTGCGTGGTGCATTGCCTTGCCGCGCCGCTCGCATCCGCGGCCTTGCCTGCTTTCGGCGCGGCACTCGGCTCTGAAGCCGTCCATATTATATTGGCGACTGTCGCGATTGGCCTTGCAGTGGCGGTCATGTTGCGCGCCCGGGACGCGCGCCGCGTATCATTTGTGGTGCCGGCGATGCTTGGCTGCCTCTTTCTATTCGGCGGCCTCAACGCCGAAAGCTTGGCGCAGGACGAGACCGTCCTGACGGTCATCGGTGGGCTGTTTCTTGCCGCCGCGCACATTTATCGCCTTTTCAATCATCAGCACGAACAGGGAAATCAGGGTGAAATTGACTAAATTTGTCGCATCGGTATCGGTGCTTGCGCTGGGCTCGACGCTAGCGATGCCTGTGTGGGCGCAGGATGCCCTGGCGCAGGATACCCTGGCGCAGGATGCTGAGGCGGCAGACAGTGCTCAGGAAGGCATCGTCGTCACCGGTCGCCGTGCCTATCGCGGCAATTTCGACCTGCTGGAAACGCCAAATGCGGACCTCGTCCTGGACGAGGGGCTGCTGCGGGATGCCAATGCGCTCGACCTCAATTCCGCTCTCGACCTTTCCGCGTCGGTTGCCCGCCAGAATAATTTCGGCGGGCTGTGGAACAGCTTCTCCATTCGCGGCTTTTCGGGCGACATCAATTTGCCGAGCGGCTTTCTCGTCAACGGCTTCAACGCCGGTCGCGGGTTCGGCGGGCCGCGCGATATTTCAGGGATCGAGGCGATCGAGGTCCTGAAGGGGCCGCGCTCTGCGCTCTTCGGACGCGGTGAGCCCGGTGGCACCATCAACCTCACCACCAAACGCCCGCAATTCGAGACGTCGGGTTACCTCCAGGTTCAGGGCGGGTCCTTCGATTTCTATCGCGGCGACGTCGATCTGCAAACGGTGATTGGTGAAAATGTCGGTATCCGGGTCGCGGGCTTCTATGAGGATGCGGGAAGCTTTCGCCGCGGCAAGGAGACAGAAAAATTCGGCCTCTACCCGTCTGTGCATTTCGACATCGGCGCGCATTCGCGTCTTATCTACGAACTGGAATACACCGCGCAGGAACTGCCCCAGGATCGTGGTGTCGTCTTTTCCGAGCAGTTTGGATTTTCGCCGCGCCGACTATTCACCGGCGAACCCGATGCGCTCATCGACACTGAGGTGACGGGTCACCAACTCGAATTTCAGCACGAATTCAGCGGCGATTGGGGGATCCTCGTCGGTGCGGGATACCGTGAGACGTCTCTCTTCGGGGATGCGTATGAGAATAATTTCGGCAGTCGCCAGCCTTACCTGGTCGATGGCAAAGCCATTTCGCGGTTTTTCCGGTTCAGGGACTATGAAGCCGACTATCTCGCCCTGCGCGCGGAAGTCTTCGGTAAATTCGACACCGGCGGCATTCGCCATCGCGTGATCGCCGGTGTGGATTATGATGAGTTCGATAACGACCAGGTCGCCAGTCGTTTCCGTCAGGGTGGTATTGGCGGCGCGCCGAGCAGCGCACTCGACCCGGAGACCTATCTGCTGATTTTCCCCGACAACCCGCAATATGGCATCTTCCCGCGACCAGACGCAGCGCCGCAGATCGACCGGCTGGAAACGACCAGCGGGTTCGGTTTCTACATTCAGGACCAGATCGATCTGACCGACAGGCTTCAGGTTCGTCTCGGCGGCCGGTTTGACGATTTCGATCAAAAGCTGATCAACCGGCGCAGCAGCCCTGCGGTCGTGAGCGAATCATCCAACAGTGCGTTCTCGCCGCAGGCAGGCGTGGTCTTTCGCGCGACTGGCGATATCAGCCTGTACGCGTCCTACGGCGAAGGCATCCGCCAGCTTTCGGGCGCCGATTTCGAGGGCACATCGTTCGATCCGAACAAATCGACGTCGTTCGAGGCCGGGATAAAGCTCGATCTGGGTTCGGTTTTCGATGGCGTCCAGGGCGCTGCCACCGCAACCGTCTTCGATGTCGATCAAAGCAATATTCTCGTCTTCGATCCGCGTCCCCAGGCCGCCGGTGAATTGATCCCTGCCGGTGAAGCGCGCAGCCGCGGGATAGAATTGGACGCCAATGCCAGCTTCGATAGCGGTCTCGATATCTGGTTTTCCTACGCTTACGTCGACGCTGAATATACCAATAGCGGCACGGATTCCGCGACTTTCACAACGTTCGCGCCGGGCGAGCCGCTGATCGGCTCGCCCGATCATCAATTGAGCCTGCAGGTATCGCACGATTTTGCCATCGCCGACCTCGGCGCGCGGATCGGCGGCGGGATGCTTCACGTTGGCGAACGAAACGGGGAAGTGGGCGGCAGTTTCGATCTGCCGGATTATACCATAATCCGTATTTTCGGTCAGATCGAACCCGCCAGGAACATTACCGTTCAGCTCGATATCGATAATTTGTTCGATGAGACATATTACACCGACTCTTTCGCGAACGTCTGGGTACAGCCAGGCGCTCCAAGAACGGTCCAGGTCTCGGCACGGTTCAGCTTTTGACCCGAAGGGATCGTTCATGACATCGCCACTTGAGGCAAAATCGCTGTCCCTCGTCCGGGAAGGAAATGCCGTTCTCGATGGTGTTTCCTTCACCGTCGCACGGGGTGAGATCTTCGCGCTGCTCGGTGGCAATGGCGCGGGCAAGTCGAGTACGCTGCTGACATTCCTCGGCTTTCTCAAACCGTCGGGCGGTGAGGTTCTGGTGAACGGACAGAGTGTCACCGGCGATGTCGCGGCGGCGCGCGGCGCGATCGCCTATCTGCCTGAGGCAGCGTCGCTTTATGGCCATATGACGGCTTACGAGAATTTGGACTATTTCCTCGATCTGGCGGGGAAACCCGCGGGCCGCGCCGATCTTGACGCGGCGCTCGACCGGGTCGCCCTTCCCGCAGAGGCCCGCACGCGCCGTTTGCGGTCCTATTCAAAGGGGATGCGGCAGAAGACCGCCATCGCACTCGCCCTTCTGCGCGAGACCCCGATCCTGTTGCTCGACGAGCCCACCTCCGGCCTCGATCCGGTCGCCATCGACGAATTTCACGATCTGGTGAAGGCGCTTGCCGGCGGCGGACAGACCGTCCTGATGGTCACGCACGATGTTTACGGCGCGTGCCAGGTCGCCGACCGCGTCGGCCTTCTTAGAGGCGGCAAGCTCGTCGGTAGTTTCTCCGCCGCAAATGGCGAGCGCATCGACACCGAGACCGTGCACGCCGCCTTTGCCGAAAGACAGGCGGCATGAGCAGCGTTCGCCGTATCGCGCGCGAGGAATGGCGGCTCTGGCTGCGCTCCAAAGTCGTTGTCGCCGCGGCGCTCATTGTCGCGGTCCTTATCGCGGTGACCAGCATTCTTACCGCGAACCGCATCGCCAACGAACAGGCGCAGCGCGTCGAACAGCAGGTCGCCGCCGAGCAGACCTTCTTCGCCCAGCCCGACCGCCATCCGCACCGCATGGTGCATTACGGCCACTATGCCTTCCGCCCGCCGCCGCCGCTGGCGGTATTCGAGCCCGGCGTGGACGCTGTCACGGGTCAATCGATCTTTCTGGAAGGGCATCGGCAAAACACGGCCATGTTCGCCGACACGAAGGCGGCAGCCGATCTTGGCGGTTTCGCGGCCCTGACGCCTGCCAGCCTCTATCAACTGTTTCTGCCGCTCCTTCTCATCGTACTCGGCCATGCGCTGTTCCTGCGTGAGCGGGAGAGCGGCACGCTTGCCGTCATACTTGCGCAGGGGCTGCCGGGCACGAAACTCGCGCTGGGCAAGGCGGCCGCGCTTCTCGCCGTCATCGCCATGTTCATGCTCCCGCTGATCGCCGTTGCCGCTTATTCGGTCACTCTTGGAGAACGCATGCTTGCCGCTTTCTCGCTCGTCGGTGGCTATTTCGTCTATCTCTGCGCCTGGGGCGCGATCGTTCTGGCGGCGTCCGTACTTTTAACGCAGCGCGCGGTATCGCTTGGCGTCCTCATCTTCGTCTGGCTGTTCGCCGCTCTGATCGTCCCGCGCTTCGCCATCAACGCCAGCAGTGCCGCCGTCGATGCGCCGGGCAAGATCGAAAGCGACCTCATCATGCTGGCGGAGCAGCGCAAGCTTGGCGATGGTCACAATGCCGCCGACCCGGCCTTCATGCAGCTGCAGGCCGAAGTCCTTGAGCAATATGATGTCGAGACCATTGAAGAGCTGCCGATCAACTGGCGCGGCGTCGTCGCCGCCTATTCCGAGGCCGAGCTGACCGACCTTCTGAACAGCTATGCCGAAGAGCGCATGCGGCTGGAGGCGAGCCAGTCGCGCATCTTTGGCCTGTTCGGACTTCTGTCGCCGACCATCGCCGTCAGTTCCGCCTCGCGCGCGATTGCGGGCACGGACCTTGCCACCCACCACCGCTTCCTGCGTGAGAGCGAGGCGCTACGCTTCGGCTTCGTGCAGGCGCTGAACGAAAAGCACGCCGCCGAACTCGATTATGCGATCGATATGAACCGCAATGCCGACGAAGCCGCTCGGCTTCGTGCACGGGTCAATGCGAGCGCGTGGCAGGTGCTGGACGAATTCCGTTTCGCGCCCGACGGCGCGGATGAACGGCTCGGACGCGCGGGAGGGTCGCTCGGCATCCTTCTCGCATGGCTCCTCGCGGCGGGCGGCATCGTCCTTGTCGCGGCGCGCCGGGTGCGGCTCTGATGTTTGCGAGCCTCGCCCGCGAAGCCCGCTTTCTTGCGAAGGATCGGGGCGCGCTGTTCTGGCTAATACTGGCCTTCTTCCTGTCTTGCGCGGCCGTGTCCTTCGGCATCGCCGAAGTGCGCGAACAGCGCGAGACCATCGCCGCGCTGATCGAGGAAGATGCCGCCGACCGTGCCAATGCGCTCGAAACGCAGGAAGACTGGGGCGGCGCGGCCTATTACGCCTTTCACCTGACCTACGCGCCGCCGTCAGATTTCGCATTTGCCGCGATGGGCCAGCGGGACAGCAGCCCGTGGAAGCACCGGGTGCGGATGCTGGCGCTCGAGGGCCAGATCCATGAGGCGGACACGCGCAACGCCGATTTTGGCCTCGTGGGACGGTTTGACTTCGCCTTTCTCGCCGCGTCGGTCGCGCCGCTGCTCCTGATCCTGCTGCTTTACGACCTGCGCGCGTCCGAGCGCACGGCGCGGCGGCACGATCTTCTGGTCGCGACGGCGGGGTCGCCATTTTCAATGTGGCTCCCGCGCGCGCTGGTCCGGGTGACCGCGCTCGCGCTTCTCCTCCTCATCCCGCTCTGGATCGGCGCTGCGGTCGAGGGGACGTCGATGGTCATTTCCGTCACGGCCAGTGGCATCATGATCGGCGCGCTCCTCCTGTGGTGGCTGATCGTTGAGCTGGTCAGCCGTATCGATGCCTCTGCGTCCGTGCTCCTCACCTCGCTGATCGGCCTCTGGCTCGCACTGGCCATCGTCATGCCCGCCGTTTCGAAGGCCGGCATCGAGGCGGCGAACCCCGTCCCTGACGGCGGCGAAATCCTTCTCTTACAGCGCGAGACCGTCAACGATGCCTGGGACCTGCCCAAGGCGGCGACGATGAAGCCGTTCGTCGCCGAACACCCCGAACTCGCCGACCATGCCGAGATCGAAGAAGGCTTTGAATGGAAATGGTATTACGCTTTCCAGCAGGTCGGCGACCAGACCGCCGCGCCGCTTGTAAGCGAATATCGTGCGGCGCGGATCGCGCGCGACCGGCAGGCTGGTCTGGCGGCTCTTCTGTCCCCGACGTCTCTGGTCGAACGCGCGTTCGAGAGACTGGCCGATACCGACGCCCTGTCGATGATCGGCTATGAGGACCGCGTTCGCAGATATCATGCGAAACTTAGGGCCTTCTACTATCCGCTCATGTTCCTCGAGCAGCCTTATGATGCGGACGTGTTGAAGAAGCTGCCGGACTATGATGCGAATGGTTAAGCCACGATACGGCGCGCGTCTCTTTCCGTCCGTCACCGACATGCTCCCGCGACCCTGAGGGAGCGCGCCGCCGCCGGAGCAGCCCGGGTATGAAAGCGGCTATCGTCTGCCGAGCGATCTGCGTCCCATCCTCGAAGGCAGCTTCATCACAAGGCTACACGCAAGGCGCGGTGTGAGAGGCCTTCCGTTCGGCTTCGTCGCATCCGTGTTGGCCGGACTCCGGATAAACCTTGCCAACGAACCCGCGCCTTCTTGCCCGTCGGCAGGTTCAGAAGCTCTTTCCAATTCTGACGTGCACATTGCGCGGCGCCTGCGGCATCATTGCGACGCCTGACAGAAGATAGATCTTTTCATTCGTCAGGTTGCCCGCATTCAGTTGGAGCTGCCATCCGTCCCTCTCAAAGCCGATCATGGCATCCAGGCGGACATGGGAGGGAAGCAGGAAGCCGTCTTCGGGACTGGCCTGCGTACGCAGCAGCGCTTCACGCTCGCCGGAGTAGAAAATACCGGCGCCCACGCTGAGTCCCTCGAGCGGGCCTTCCTGCAGGCGATACCGGCTCCACAGGCTGCCGCTCCAGCGGGGCGCGCCGGCGAGCTGTGCGTCGACCAGAAACCGGGTGTCTTCCGTGACGGCCGTGTCGATATGCGCACCGGCCAGTGTGATGGCCAGGCCCGGCAGCGGGTTGGCGGCGATATCGACCTCTATGCCCCGGCTTCGTTGTTCACCTGACTGGACGCTGAATGTCGGATTTTCCGGGTCGCGAACCGCGACATTGCTTTTGGTGATCTCGAACCCGGCCAGCGAAAGCGATATGCGGCCATCGAGCCAGGTCTGCTTCCATCCCAGTTCGAACTGCCGTCCCGCCTCCGGATCGAGGAAGGTGCCGTCCGCACTTCGCGCGGTGCTGGGCGTGAAGCTCTTGCTGTAGCTTGCGAACAGGCTGGTGGTTTCCGCCGGTTGGAACAGGACGCCGACCTGAGGCGTGGTCGCGGCATCCCTGGTGTCGCGTGACTGCGTATCCGCCAGGCGGTCAAAATTCTCGTCCTGCAGCCATTCCTGACGCAGCCCGGTCAGCAATTTCAGATTGTCCGAAAGATGCATCAGATTTTGCGCATAAAGCGCCACACCTTCACGGCGAATATCCGAGGAAAAGAGCGGAAACGCAAACTGGTCGCCAGCGACAGCGCCGTAAACAGGCTCAAACAGATCGATATCGTTCAGATTCTGGAATTCGAACGCATATTCCTGCTGCGTGTCGTAATATTCCGCCCCGAATGTAAGCTGGTTGCGCATGCCCGCGAAATCGAAATCACCAAGCAGTTCGTGCTGCGCGATAAAGCTGCGCTGACCTTCGTCGGTATTATAAGCAGCACGCCGCACGGTACGGTCATCCGGCGCGACGGCGAAGAATGACCGGAGCTGGTAGTCTCCGTTGGTGACGTTGTAGCTGAGATTCTGGCGGATGCGCCAATCCGGGGACAATTCATGCTCGAGCAGCGAACTGACGAAATAGGATTTGACATTGTTGACGCCGTCCTCCTCGCCGAGAAAGCGGCTCACCGGCACGCGCAGGGAATTGGCTATGCGGGGAAGGCCGAGATCCCAGACGAACTCGCTATCCGTATATTCGCCGCGAACCAGCCATCTTGTTTTGTCGCCGAGCTGAAGAGAGATGGCCGGAGCCAGAAACAGGCTATGACTGTCGACCAGATCACGATAGCTGCCGACATCCTCATATGCCGCGTTCAGGCGGGCATTGACCCCTTGTGCGATCGGTGTACCGGCATCGATCTCTGCCCGGTAGAAATCAAAGCTGCCGATAATGGCGGTCGCGTCGAGATGGGCCTCGTCCAGCGGCGTCTTGGTGATGGTATTGACGATCCCGCCGGGGTTGATCGCCCCGTATAAAAGGGACGCCGGGCCCTTGAGAACCTCGAAGCGCTCGGTATTGGCGGTGTTGCGCAGGCTATAGAAACCCGGATCGCGAAACCCGTCCCGCAAGGTCACCTGACCAAGGTCAAAGCCGCGCAGGAAAGTGCCGAAATTCTGCGTCCCGCCATAGCCCGCCTTGGCCTGCGCGCCCGATACCGTGTCGAGCGCCTGATCGAGCCGAAGCAAACCGCGATCCTCGATCAGGCCTTTCGATACCACGACGACCGTCGACGGCGTATCCATCAGCAATGCGGCGTTCTTGTTCCCGGTGAGCGCATCGATTGCGATATAGTCCTGAATGGAGCGTCCGATCACGAGAATGCTGTCGTCTTCGAAGGCGCCGCCTTCATGCGGCGCACTTTCCTCGACCTGCGCGCGCGCCTCACCATCCGGTCTGGCGCTGCCGTCTGCGAGAACGGGCGAGGTTAGAAACGACGCAGAGAGGAATAATGAGATGTAATACCGTGGCATTTGTCGGTCCTGTTTGTTTGTTGGATTGACGGCGGGGAGCCTAATTTGTGGAAAGGGTCGGCGGTGGTCCGGAACGGTCGACGCGCTGTCCCGCTTTCCAGATGGCGATGATGTTCCGCGTATCGCGAATATTGGCAATTGGGTCGCCCGCCACCAGCAGAAGATCCGCTCGTTTGCCGGCAGCGATCCGGCCGCGGTCGGCGATGGCGAACGTATCAGCGACCGCAGCCGTGGCGGCATGGAGGGCCGCGACCGGCGACAGCCCGCTATCGACGAGTAGTTCAAGTTCCCGGTGCATGCTGACCCCGGGCCAGACCCACCAGTTCACCGCATCGGTGCCCGCGATGATACGAACTCCGGATTTGTGAAGGGTCCCGATCAGGGCGAGCAGTTCCGGTCCGTTGCGCGGCGAAGAGGCGGGCACCTCGAACACCTCGGTCAATCTGCCGACGCCGGTATCGTCAAGTTCAGTCCGCAGGCGCGGATCCTGCAATATGGAGCGGGGGCCTTCAGGATCGTACATCCCGGTGTAGACCCCGATTGTCGACATGACGGTGATGCCCCCGCGTTTCATTTTTTCGATCATTCCCGGGGTCACGCCTCCACTCCAGGGGTGGGCGAGAATATCGACCCCGGCATCAATGGCCCAGATTGCCGTCCTGCGCTCACTCACATGCGCAATGACCGGCAGGCCCCTGGCCTGCGCCGCAGTGGTCGCTGCACGCAGTAGCTCGGCATCCATGCTCGGCGTGTTCATCCCGGGATAAAATCCCGGTTCCGCAATCAGCTTGATATAATCGACGCCGGCAGCAAGCCTGTTGGCGAGCCAGCGGTCGATGTCTCCGACGCTCCCGATGGCGTCGGCTTCCGGGTCCCGCGTCCCGTGGCCATTGGGGACGTTGCCGGCCTGTCCCGCCGACCAGAAATCCGCGTAGGAGGCATCAGGCTCTTCGCCGATTTGAGCGCGCAGGGCCGCCAGCTTGTCTTCCGGCGTATAGGTATCGAATACGCTGGTCACGCCCATGCGGATGGAGGCCTGCAATCCGCCAAGCTCGCCGCTGGTATGATAATGTCCGTCCATCAAGCCGGGCAGGAGTGTCATGCCTTGTCCGTCGACGACGGTGAGCGCATCGTCCCGCCTGACGTCCTCACTCGCCGCGCCCGGACTGACGGACGTGACGATCCCATTGTCGAATATCACCGTGGCTTTTGGTATCACCATCTCGCCATCGAAGACTTTGACATCCACGATGGCCACGGGGTTCGCCATTGCCTCTTGTACGGGAAGTACAATGAAAAGGATGATGGTCAGAAGGCGAACGAGATGGGGCGACATGCGCACCGTATGTGATATTGTCTCATGCCAGACAAGCAGCTTTTTGTCAGGGGGGCTTCCGAGGCATATCAGTCATATTTGCGCCCCGACTCCCGCCCGAGCCTCCTCGGCATGGAGCTTGCCGACCAAGATGGGCCGGAAACGGCGGCGGTCGGCGCAGCTTGGCGCGACAGATACCTCTCCTTGCTGTATGGCACGTCATGCTGAGGTGGCGAGCCGACGCGCGATTTCGACAGTTTGATTAAGTCCTGCTTCGAGCGATCGCCGATGCCGCTCGTCCTTGAACTCCTGATATTCAACTGCGACGGTCTCGATTTCCTCCCGCTCAGCACCGAGGTAGTGGGCACAGGCTGCGATCGCAGGGTCGAGCGCGTTGGAAGAGGCTCTGATGCCGCCCGGCTCGAAGCCGAATTCTCCGCGCGAGGAAAGGACGACGAGCTTCTTTCCGCTGAGCATCGGACGGATAGGATGATCGCCCCGAACGAGATCGAAGGAGAAGGTTCTTCCAATCCTTGCGATCTGATCGAACCAGGCCTTCAAAGCCGCCGGCATTCCGTAATTGTACATCGGGGCACCCAGGACGATAACATCCGACCTGATGACTTCGTCGATGAGATGGTCCGATACGGAGAGTTTTTCGATCATCCATTCCGCTCGGTCATCGGCGGGGGTGAACGCCGCTTCGATGAACTTGGCATTCACAAAGGGAGGTGGGCAGCGACCGAGATCCCTTTCGACTACCTGTGCGGCGGGACAGACGGAGACGAAACTGTCTATGAAGTTTTGCGTCAAGCGCCTCGTTATCGAGCGCTCCTCAGTTTGCGCACTCGCATTTACGTTCAACAGCGTAGTCATACGGTGATATTCCTCATTCGGATTGCGGAAGATGGTCGGGTAGGGGCGCAGCGAATGATTGGCGAAGGGCGATTTCTCGTTCATACCATGAACGAGATTCATCCTGTCGCTATGGAGGAAAGTATTGCGAGGTCTGCCGCCGCTACATTCGTTGCGAGCATTCGAAGCGGCCGCCAGACACCTCCATTTCGCAAATGCCGCGGAGGAATTGCATCTGGATCCCACAGCCGTCAGCCATCAGGTGCGCAAGCTCGAAAGCTTCCTCGGCATCGCACTTTTCCAGCGCTCGCCGCGACCGATCCGGCTGACCCCGGCTGGCGAGAAGCTCTATCCCGTTCTGCGCGATGCGCTCGACAGCGTCGCTGACGCGATCGTGCAGATTAGCCCAGGACAGCGAAGTCCGCTGACCGTCTCCATGACATTGGCTTTTGCGAACGAGTGGTTTACGCCCCGGCTTCCCTCCATACGGGAGGCGACGGGCCTCGACTTGATCGTCAAGGCCGACAATGCACCCGTGGATGTAGAGCGCGGAGTGACCGATCTGGCCATCCGGTCACAGGAAACGCCCGGGTCGTATGGAAGATGGAATCTCTTCAGACAGGATGCACTGATCGCGGTGGCGGCCCCAACTCTTGCCAAATCGTTTAAAACGATCCCGGCTGCGACGAAAGACATCGCGAAAGCGCCCCTCATCCACTTCGAATGGGCGTCCCCCGATCGCGTGAACCTCGACTGGAAGCGATGGTTCGACCTCGCCAAAATCAAGCGACCAATACGACCATTCGTCGCTTCGTTCTCGGAGGAAAGCCATGCAATCCAGGCTGCGATAGCGGGCGTTGGTGTCGCGCTGCTGTCGGAGACTCTGGTCGACCTGAGGATCGCGCGCGGAGAGCTGATAAGGGTAAGCGAACTCCAAATTCCCGCGCCGTCCTTCTGGCTCGTCATGCCCGAGCCAAGAGGGGAAAGTTTGGAGGTCGCCAGATTGATCGAACAGCTTTCAAAAGAACTTGTGAACTGACGACGGACGCTGACGGTGAAGAAGTTTGAGCAAGCCGGTCACTGGCTGCACCATGACCGGTTCGAGCTGTTTGTGAAGACGCTCAGGCGTTTTATAGTCGTCCCGGTCCACCATTAGTGGACGATCATCTCGCTCATCTTATCGATCCGCCCTTTCATTCTCAGAGCTTGAATACCCGCTTGGCATTGCCGGAAAGAAATGCCTCTTCCTGCATCTCGGACAACTCAAGGCTTTCCAAATGTTCAAGACATTGCGACGGAGTTAACATCGGCCAGTTGGTACCAAACATCACACGTTTTGAACCGATGCCTTTCATATATTCGACAAAATTCACCGGCAGTCGGTGCACAGCGTAAGCCGAAGTGTCGACATGAAAGTTGGGAAACTTGATCGTCAACGAAATGAGTTCATCAATCCACGGGAAGCCGACATGCCCGCCAACAACGACGAGTTCCGGGAAATCGAGCAGCACGTCTTCCAAATATGGAATCGGTCTTCCAGTCTCAGACCGCAATAGCGGTCCCGTATGGCCAACCTGCGTGCAAAACGGCACACCGAGATCAACACATGCCGCGTAAACCGGATAATAGCGGCGATCATTCGGAGGCAAATTCCAAAGCCAAGGAACAACGCGAACGCCCACAAATTTATTGCCATCAACCCATTTCCGGATATCGCGAACCGCCTCCATAGGATTGGTCAGATCAACTGTCGCCAGTCCGCGAAACCGGTCTGGCGCTGAATCAATTTGATCGCTTACTTCCTGATTGGAGATCAACGATCCTTGCGGTCCATGCCAGGCGGAAAGCAGGGAAATATCGACATTGGCTGCATCCATCGCACGCAGCGTTGATGCCGTTGACGGTATCAACGGCTCAGCTGTCTGATTGGTCCATCGGAGAAGGGTTTCTAGCCATGGGGCCTTTGCCATTCGTTCGGTTGTCATCTGTGACCAAACATCTACGGTGCGCATTTGATGCTCCTCGTGGATTAAAATGCTTATACAGTATTATTCGAAGATTTTTATTAATAATGGCAATATATGATGTCAAATTTAGAGAATAAATTATACTTTTCCTGCGATTAACGGCCCATTAATTGTGAAACCGGGCTAAGGACGAACTGAAATCGGCCGCAGATTTGACAAATTACACTGGATAGCGGCCAGATTCATAAATCAGAGTGATTATATCCTTTCTTGCGAATTCTTAAAAAATAGATAGACTCGAATGAAACTAATATAATATCCACATAGCGGTGATGAATTTATTATACTGCTTACATTGCAACCACGAATTACCAAAAAATATAGGATCAAATACTGTCAAATTTCGTAGTGTGGTGTCGAAACATTACGTTCCATTGACTTTATGGTAAGATTGATGGATTGCACGCCGAGGGTCGATAAAATAGGGCAGTATTTACAATATTTTATATTGTTGTTCCGGGTTCTCTTCTGTTTTCCGATGAAGACGTGCCGGTGATCTTCACATTCGACAGTCCCGAAACAATGGTGACGGCATCGACGGGAGCCGTGCTGGCACACACCTATCGGGGCCGAATGGTCGGCGACCCAAGACCGGTCAATCTGGAAATGGGATTTGAACGGTCCGTGCGCGAAATGGACGTCGAACGTCCGATCCAGATTGGTCAGTTCGCGTTACACAATGTCGTCGTCAGAACGCGCGATACCGGCTCCACGCGCGGCATCCCGGACGACGATCACGACCCGAACGAGATCGTCGTCACCGGCAACCGCAAGAAGACGGCGACGCATGGAATCGTGATCGGCACTGAAAACCTGGCGGACGGCTCCAGCCTCACCTACGACAAGGCCGCGATGACAATACGGCCATCCTGCGCGCGGGTTCGGCCGCAGCGGGCGCGGATCGACGGAACGGCCCGCTGACCAGGGTGCGGTTTAGACCGCCTCAGCGGGTAGCCCCTGGAACAAATGGACGGCGTTGCGCCCGCTGTCCTTGGCGGCGTAGAGCGCCCTATCGGCCATATCGAGCAGCTGCTGCGCGCTCATGCCCGGTTTGTAGGTCGCAACACCGATGCTGACTGTCGCCGCGGCCTCTTCGTTCGCGGCCCTCGTCGCTTCCTGTACTTTCGCGCGGACACGTTCGGCAGCGACCATTCCGAAATGCGCGTTTGCCGTCGGCAGCAGCATAACGAATTCCTCGCCGCCAATACGCCCGACAAAGTCATCCTCTCGCCCGGCGGCGTCCGCTGTCTGCCCCACGCAGCGAATGATCATGTCACCGACGGCATGGCCGAAATTGTCATTTATCGCCTTGAAATGATCGATGTCGAAGATCGCGACGGACAAGGGCTCATCAAGGGCCTGCGTTTCCTCGATCGCTTCTTCCAGCGCCTGCATCGTGCGGCGCCGGTTGGGCAGGCCGGTGAGTTGATCGGTATTGGCAAGGTCCGTTGCTTTCCGTGCGGCCGCTTCGGCGGCGTCGCGGGCCTCTTTAACGGCGGTGGCGGCTTCGACATGCCACGTAATGTCCTGTGTCGTTCCAAAGACTGCCGCCGTGCGTCCGTCCTTGCCGACCTCTGCCGATACCTTCATCTGGATGTGGCGCAGTTCACCGTCCGGTCGGCGGATGACGGCGTCGAAGCCAATGTCCTTCTGGGTCTTGATGCATTGCCGCATGACCCTGCGCATTTTTTCCTCGTCACGCGCACGATAGCTCCGGAAGCTTTTTTCAGGCACGATCTTTTGGCCCGGCTCCGTCCCATGGATCCTGTATACTTCATCAGAACAGCTAAGCTCGCCCGTCTCGAGATGCAGGCGCCAATGTCCCACATTCGTCGTCGCTTCGGCCTGCCGCAGGAGACGCACATTCTGCTCAAGTTCGTTGGAAAGACGCTTGCGCGCACTCATGGCAGCGGAAAGCGGAAGGACACTGACAAGTTGTACGGTCAGATAGAATTGCAGAAACTTGATCGCACTTTCCATGCCCCCGTCGACGAAATGCGCGGGACCTGCGCCCACGCCGGTGTAGATCGAACTGACGACCGTGACGGAGAAGATGCCGAGACTCGCCCCGAAATGACCAAGCCGGTAGGTGGCCGCGACGATAACCGCAGGCGGTACGAAAAGTAACGGATAGTCGGCCTGTGCGAATACGCTGGCGGTGATTGCCACGATCGCCGCGATCCACAGGAGCGCCTCGACAGGCGTCGGATAGTCAGGTTCGTCGCTCCATCCCTCATTCTTCAACCTGACGAGCGAGATGATGATCGGCGTCACGATCAGAATGCCGAGCGCATCGACGGTCCACCAGGTCAGGGCAAAGGTGATCCCGCTCTGTGTCAGCGTCGCGGAAATGGTGCCGCTGATCAGGCAGGCCGATATGGCGGCGAGGAACATGCGGCCCACGTCGACAATATTGTCGAAACGCAGGCGGGGCTTGCCCGTGCGCTCGATGATGAGGATGGCGATCCAGGATTCCACGGTATTTGCGATCCCGAACGGGATTGCCGTCCGTGTCGTCGCACCCGTCGCGATACTGGCGATGACGGTCGCGACGAAGATCACCACCAGATAATTTGCCCGATATCTTCGCTGCGTCAGCATCAGGCACGCGACAGCGAGCCCGCTCGCAGGCCAGGTTGCGGCGAGGCCTTCTGTACCCTGCGTGAAGGCGACCGAGAATGCCGCCGTCAGGCAGTACGCCACCAGAAAAGCGAACGGGCCATGAATGGCATGTAAAGCGGCTGTGTTCCGGAGCGACATGGGATCGACATAAAGCGTCCGTAGTTAAGATCGGCTAAACCATCGTCCCGGATGTGCAATCCGGATTTTCCGGTTAGGTGGTTCCGACGTACCGACCATGGGAGCGCCGACGGCATGGAACAGCTTGCAATCGATCTGAATACCACGCCGCGCCAGCCGCTTGCGGAGGCGCATGTTCGCGCGATCCGCAAGATCGCCGCATCGCGCAGATATCCGGCGGGTACCATCATCGTGCGGCCGGGCGACCCGATGGATGAGTTTGTCTTCATCGACGACGGCGAGATCGAGGTTGTCGATGTCTCGACGGGTGAGCGAACCTTGCCGCATACTCTGGGTCCCGGTCAGTATATCGGCGAGATCGCCTTTCTGAACGGTGGCAGCTGGACGATGTGCATGCGTGCGGCGCTCGATACCGACACGCTGGTGGTCCCGCGGCAGGAGATGCTGGACCTGATGGCGAGAATTCCGGAATTGTCGGACAGTGTGGTGACGGTATTCGCCGGGCGCCGCAGACGGGTTTTCGAAGACGAGAAGAGCTCGCTGACGCTCGTTGGCGGCGATGACGACCGCGCCATTCGCCGCATCGCCGCCTTCGCCGACCGGAACCGCGTTCCTGTCACGCGCCTTGACCTTGGCACGTCGCAGGCGGACGCCCTTCTGCGGTCGGCGGGGCTGCCGCTGGATCGGCCTGCGGTTCTGTTTGGAGCGGAGGCGGTCGACGACCCGAACCCACGTGCGATTGCCAGACTGCTGGGGCTCGACCTGTCATTGTCCTGCGCGGAGCATTTCGACACCGTGATCGTCGGGGGAGGGCCTGCGGGTATCGCCGCCGCCGTCTATGCCGGGGCGGAGGGGCTTTCCGCGCTGGTGATCGAGGATCAGGTGATCGGCGGTCAGGCCGGGTCCTCATCGCGCATCGAAAACTATATGGGTTTTCCCACCGGCATTAGCGGTGCCGATCTCTGCTGGCGCGGGGAGATCCAGGCCATGCGGCTGGGAACGCGTTTCATCATGCCGCGCCGCGTGACCACCGTCGCGCCGTGTGACGCGGGATATTGCCTGACCCTCGATGACGGCGAAACGGTCAATGCCCGCACCGTGGTCGTGGCATCGGGCGTCCAGTATCGCCGCCTTCCCATCGAGCGGTTCAAGGACTTCGAGGGGGCGGGAATTTATTACGCCGCGACCGAGATCGAGGCCCGCTATTGCCGCAATAGCGAAGTGGTCATCGTGGGCGGCGGCAACAGCGCCGGTCAGGCCGCCATGTTCCTGTCCCGGGTGGCCAGCCATGTACATGTGCTTGTTCGCGGCGAGGGCCTGGCCGATTCCATGTCCTCCTACCTGTCGAACCGGCTGTACGCCGACCCTGACATCACCGTCCATCCGCATGCGGAACTGTCCAGCCTGTACGGCGATGGCGTGCTGGACGCGGTCGACATCCGCAATCGGCAGACGGGCGATGTCGAACGCAAGCCTGTCGGCGGTGTCTTCGTGATGATTGGCGCGGCACCGAACACGAACTGGATCGCGGACCTGATTGACGTTGATGAGAGGGGCTTTGTCCTGACGGGCGAAGATGCTGGCCAGGACACTCCGTTCGCGACTTCGATGCCCGGGATTTTCGCCGTGGGAGACGTTCGCAAGGGGTCGATAAAGCGGGTCGCCTCCGGTGTCGGTGAAGGCTCGGTCGTCATCTCCCATGTCTGGGCGCATGTGAACGGCGGCGACGCCCCATGACCGCCGCAGATCAACCGGACTGTGGTTTCAGGCCGTCTCTCAGAAGCGCGAAGGCCTGCGCCGCCACATCCGCGGGCGCCTCCTCGTCCGACCAGACGCCGTAGCGAAGGCCGAGAAAAACGTTCATGCCGACGATCGCCCAGGCGTGGACTTCACTGATGTCGCTGCGCACCTCGCCGCGTTCGGCCGCCTCGGTCAGGCTGGTCAGATAGCCATCGACCGTGCGGCGGTAGTGGCCGCGGTAGCTGTCCTGATCGACAAATTCAGCCTCGTCGACGATGCGGTACAGTTCCTGATGTTCACGTACGAATTCGATGAAGGCGGTAAGGCCGGCCAATTCGCCTGTCAGACGGTCGGGCGCGGCAAGGATCTTTGGCCCGATCGTGCCCCGCACCTGTGCCGACATGTCGTTGACGAGCGCGCGGAAGATCTCGTCCTTTGATTCGAAATAGGTATAGAAACTGCCAAGCGCTGTGCCTGCGCGGCGCGTGATGCCGCTGATCGATGCGCCCTGAAAGCCTAGTGTTCCGAATTCCAGCGCCGCGGCGTCGAGCAGCGTTCGGCGCGTCCGCTCGCCGCGTGCCGTGCGCGGTCTGCGCACCATCATCTTACCCGTTTCGCCCATGACCTGTCCCTTTAGCGAGTATGTGCATTAGTGAAAGTTGAAAGATGGTTCAACTTTCACTAATGCGCTTTTGATGACGCATTCATGCGGTCAACCATTGGGGATTATCGATCATGCACATGCCCACTCGCTCTACTGCTTTCCGCCTTGCCGTTTCCGTGACGGCCCTTGCACTCGCCATGCCCGCCGCCGCGCAGGATGCCGGGGCGGGCGCACCCGATGACGGCATATCGGCCGAGGATGAGGACGATGTGATCATCGTCTCCGCGCGGCGCCGTGACGAGCGGCTGATCGATGTGCCGATTTCAATCACCTCCCTGTCAGGCGACATGCTTGAAAAGCAGGGGGTATTGGAAATCACCGAGGTGGCGCAGTCCGTGCCGAACGTGACGCTGGAAGTGTCGCGCGGCACCAACACCACACTCACCGCCTTCATGCGCGGTGTCGGCCAGCAGGATCCCGTCGCCGGATTTGAACAGGGCGTCGGTGTCTATGTCGATGACGTCTACCTGAACCGGCCGCAGGCATCCGTCCTCGATGTTTACGATGTCGAGCGCATCGAAGTGCTGCGCGGACCGCAGGGCACGCTTTATGGGCGCAATACCATTGGCGGCGCGATCAAATATGTCACCGCACGCCTGCCGGGCGATACCAGCGTCAAACTGCGCGGGACTTTTGGTAGTTACGATCAGGCGGAAGCTGTTCTGACGGCATCGACGCCGATTGGCGATGCCGTGCGTATCGGCGGTTCGGTCGCGCGCCTGAGCCGCGGCGGCTTTGGCGACAATCTGGTTCAGGATGGCGTCGAGAACTATAATAAGGACGTGTGGGCGGCGCGCGGGACGCTGGAGATCGAGCCCGCCGATACCATTTTCATCCGCCTGTCCGGCGACTATGTGAAGGACAATAGCGACCCGCGTCAGGGGCATCGTTTCCTGCCGGGTCTGTTGTCGGGCGCGCCGGTCCTGGACAATGTCTATGATACGCGGTCGGGCCTGTCCGCGCCGGATCAGGAGGTCGAAGCCTATGGCGGCGCGCTGTCCGTGGAACTGGAGGTTTCCGACACGCTGAAGATCAAGAACATCCTCGCCTATCGCGAGGACAGTTCGACGACGCCCATCGACTTTGACAGCCTGCCCGCCGCGGATCTGGACGTGCCCGCGATTTATGAGAATGACCAGTTTTCCGAGGAATTCCAGCTTCTCTACGACGACGGCAATCTCGCCGGCCTGCTCGGATTCTATTATCTCGACGCGAATGCTGTCACGGTTTTCGACGTGTTGCTGGCGACGACGGGGGATATTGTGGGCCTGCCCGGCCTGAACGCACAGACGGCGGGCGACGTCAGTACGAAGACCTGGTCGGTCTTCGGCGACTTCACCTATGACATTTCGGATCAGTTCAGCGTGTCGGTTGGCGGTCGCTACACGAATGACAAAAGGTCGTCGACGGTCCTGAGACGCACATTTATCGGCGGGCTTTCGGATGCTTTTGACGGTCCGGGCGTACCGATCGCGACGACGTCCGATTTCGACGGCTCGGAAACCTTCAAGGAGTTTACCCCGCGCGCTTCGGTCAGCTGGACGCCGACCCCGGATCATAATGTCTACGCGACCTATTCCAAGGGCTTCAAGGGCGGCGGATTCGATCCGCGCGGACAGACGACGCTTGCCCCCGATATCGACGGTGATGGCGACATTGACGGCGATGACCAGTTCGCATTCCTCCGCTTCGCCCCTGAAAAGGTCGACAGCTATGAGCTTGGCTGGAAGGCGTCACTGCTCGACAACCGGCTGAACTTCAGCCTGGCCGCGTTCATCGCCGACTATACCGATGTGCAGATTCCGGGATCGATCGGCGTCGATGCGAATAATGACGGTATCAACGAGACCTTTGTCGGCGTCACGACGAACGCCGGTGCCGCGACCATCAAGGGCCTGGAATTCGAAGGTACGGCGAAGGTTGGCCGCGATTTCGCGGGCGGTGGCAGCCGCCTCGATTTCGGCTGGTCGCTCGGTATTCTGGATGCGGAATATGACGAGTTCATCGATGCGTCGGGCAATGATGTCGCCGATCAGCGCGTGTTCCAGAATACGCCGGATGTGACCGCAAGCGCGCGCATCGACCTTGGTCTGCCGATGAGCCTTTACGGCGAGGGTGAGCTGGCCATCGGTTCCCAGATCAGCTTCCGCAGCGATGCCAGCCAGTTCGAGACGCCGAACCGTTTCCTCGATCAGGACGGTTTCGCGCTGGTGGATGCCAGCATCAGCTGGACCGCGGATGACGACCGCCTGCGCATCGGCCTGTATGGCAAGAACCTGTTCGACAAGCGTTATGTCGTCGCCGGTTACAATTTCGTCAGTGCGCCCATCGGCGGCCCCGTCACGCGGACCCTGGGCCGCGAAGGCACGCTGACGGGCTTTTACGGTGACCCGCGCCGCGTCTTCGTCAGCGCCCAGATCGGGTTCTAGGTCCTACTTTTTGGCAGGCGGCGGAGGCTAATTTTCAGCCTCGCCGCCTTCCGAATGCTTCATCAGGATAGGTGCCTGCGCGAGGGCCATGATGAAGCTGAGGGCGGTAACGCCCCAGACCTTGAACTGCACCCACTGGTCGAACGTGAACTGGTGGCGCACGATTTCATTCAGAATGGCAAGGGCCAGGAAGAACAGCGCCCAGTTGCGCGTCATCAGGTTCCAGCCGCGCTCCGTCATGTCCGGAAAACCGCTTTCCAGGACCATTTTCAGGAGGGGTTTGCCCGTCAGCAGCCCGGTGAGCAAAATGCCCGCGAACAGCGCGTAGACGATGGTCGGCTTCAGCTGGATGAAGGTTTCATCGTGCAGATAGATGGTAAGTCCGCCAAACACCGCGACGATGACACCGGTCACGATCTGGATCGGGGTGACGCGGCGGGTCTTCCAGAAGCTGTATGCCATGGTGATGACGATGGCGATCATGAACGCGCCCGTCGCCCAGACCGCCTGGTCGATATCGTCACCGGGCGCGAGGCTGTTCACTGCAAAGAAGATCAGCAGCGGGCCGAAATCGATGATGAAGCGAACGGTGGGGGATAGCTCTGCGCGCGCGGGCGCGGCGGGGTCGGGAAGCGGGGGATTGGTCATGACGCGGCCTTACCGGGGGATGAGGGAGGCGGGAAGGGGGCAGTTGATGCAGCTTTCCTGATCTTCTCATCCCGAGCGACGTCAAGGGACGCACGATGGTATTGCAGCAGCCTAGGTGCGTCCTTCGACTGCGCTCAGGATGCTGGGGGTTGGTGTTTCGCGTCGGTTGGCGCAATCCCGGCTAGCGCTTCAGCGAAGGCGCGCGGGTCGAAGGGGCGCAGGTCGCCCAGTTTTTCGCCGACGCCGATGGCATGTACGGGAAGGCCGCTGCGTTCCGCGGCCGCGACCAGCACGCCGCCGCGCGCGGTGCCGTCCAGCTTGGTCATGGCGAGGCCGGTGACGCCCGCGACTTCCTTGAACACGTCGATCTGGGTCAGGGCATTTTGGCCGGTCGTGGCGTCGAGGACAAGGAGAACGTCGTGCGGCGCGGATTCCATGCGGCGTTTCAAAACGCGTTTGATCTTGGCGAGTTCGTCCATCAGGCCCTGCTTGTTTTGCAGGCGGCCCGCCGTATCGATGATGAGCACGTCGGAGCCAAGTTCCCACGCCTGCGTCAGCGCATCATAGGCAAGACTGGCCGCGTCGCCGCCGACATCCTTGTGGATCACATCGATATTCAGCCGGTCGCCCCAGACCTTCAGCTGTTCGATGGCGGCGGCGCGAAACGTGTCGCCCGCGGCAAGCATCACGCGGTAATCCTGTTCCTGATAGAGGTGCGCAAGCTTGGCGATGGTGGTCGTCTTGCCGCTGCCATTGACGCCAACGACCAGAATCGTGTGCGGACGCGGGAAAGCGGTGATGTCGAGCGGCCTTGCGACCTTCGTCATGACCGCCTCGACCTCGTCCGCGACCAGCAGCTTGATATCCATGTCGGTGACCTGCCGGTCGTATTTTTCGGCTGCGAGTTTCGCGGTGATGCGCGCGGCCATGGCGGGGCCAAGGTCGCTGGCAATGAGCGCGTCCTCAATCTCCTCCAGCATGTCGTCGTCGAGCGGGCGTTTGGTGAGGACGGCCAGATTCTCGCTGAGTTTGCTCGACGAGAGACCGAGGCCGGATTTCAGGCGGCCGAGCCAGGATGTTTTCGGGGTGGGGGGGGCGGTGTCAGACATGGGTAGTTTTCGACATGATGCGCGCGCCATTCAGTTCCCCTGCCTCAAGCGAGGCGGCGGGATAAGTTGCGGTGTCTGCTAGCAATCGGCCCGCTTCATGGCCAGTGATCCTGGCAGAAATGATCTCGCCCGGTTCGCAGGAACTCGTCAGCCGCACAGGTGCGAAATGATCCGTATGCCCCTGTCCGCCGCGCTCCGCCAGCACCGCCTGCTCCGTTCCCACCAGCGTGTCGAACCAGCGATCCCGTCTTGCCGCGCACGCCGCACGCAGGGCCTTTGCGCGCGCTTTGCGGATTGGCATCGGTACCTGCGGCATGCGCGCGGCGGGGGTGCCGCTCCGGGCGGAATAGGGGAAGATATGGCCAAAGACGATGTCGCAGTCGTCCACCAGTCTCAGACTGTTTTCAAACATCGCGTCGGTTTCCGTGGGAAAGCCCGCGATGATGTCCGCGCCGATGGCGATGTCCGGGCGGCGGGATTTGATGGTATCGACGAAGCGAATGGCCTGATCGCGGTCATGTCGGCGCTTCATGCGCTTCAGAATCATGTCGTCGCCCGCCTGCAGGCTGAGGTGCAGATGCGGCATGATGCGGGGTTCGCTCACTATCAGGTCGACGAGGGCCTGATCCGCTTCGATCGAATCGATGGAGGAGATGCGCAGGCGCTCGAGCGTGGGCACGTGCTTCAGGATGCGCGCGATCAGGCTGCCGAGCGTTGGACTGCCGGGGAGGTCGGGGCCATAGCTCGTGAGGTCGACGCCGGTCAGGACGACTTCGCGGTGGCCGCCCTGGACCAGCGCCCGCACGCGTTCGATGACACGGCCGGCGGGGACGCTGCGCGAATTTCCGCGGCCATAGGGAATGATGCAAAAGGTGCAGCGATGATCGCAGCCATTCTGCACTTCGACAAAACCGCGCGTATTGGCGCCCATCGCGGCGACGAGGTGCGGCGCGGTTTCGGTGACAGACATGATGTCGGAAATCTGGTCGCCCCGTCGCGCGCGCCCTTCACGCCGCCAGGCTTCCGGCGTCAGCTTGTCGGCATTGCCGATGACGCGGTCGACCTCTGGCATGTCCGCAAAGCTGGCCGGGTCGATCTGGGCGGCGCAGCCGGTGACGGCGATGGTCGCGTCCGGACGTTCGCGGCGCAGGCGGCGGAGGGTCTGGCGGGTGGAGCGCACCGCCTCGTTCGTGACGGCGCAGCTGTTGACGACGACAAGATCGTCCTGCCCGGCGATATGCTGGCGGATGATTTCGCCCTCATGGATATTGAGGCGGCAGCCCATATTGACGATCTGCGCGCTCACAGGTCGACCTCGCCGGTAAAGGCGATGTTGGCATCGCCGGTCATCATCACATGGTCGTCGGCGCGCCATTCGACCCTGAGGTCGCCGCCCGGCAGGTGGACCGTGACGGTGCGGTCCGCGAGGTTGCGGCGCATGGCGGCGATGGCGGCGGCGCAGGCACCTGTTCCGCAGGCGCGCGTCAGGCCCGCACCGCGCTCCCAAACGCGCAGGGTGATGTCATCGCGCGCATTGACCTGCGCGATGCCGACATTGACGCGTTCCGGGAACAGCGGATCGGTTTCGATCAGAGGGCCAAGGCGGGCGAGGTCGGCAGCATTGGCGTCCGGAACGAAGAAAACGACGTGCGGATTGCCCATGTTCACGGCACCGGGGTTCTGCAGGTCTTCCCAGCCGACCGGCAATTCGGCGGTGTCCATCGCGTAGGCCAGCGGGATCTGATCCCAGTCCAGGCCGGGTATGCCCATATCGACCGAGACGACATCCTTCGCCGCGTTGCCGGTCAATATGCCCGCGACGGTTTCGATACTGACGTCGCGGCCGCTGTCGTTGACCAGCCTGGCGATGCAGCGCGCGCCATTGCCGCAGGCCCCGACCTCGCCGCCATCGGCGTTCCAGATGCGCATGAAGACATCGGCGGTTTCGCTGGGTTCCATGACGAACAACTGGTCGCATCCGATGCCGGTGCGCCGGTCGCACAGCGCGCGCACCTGCGCGCGTGACAGCGTGAGCGGCTCGCTTCGGGCATCGAAAATGACGAAATCATTGCCAAGGCCGTGCATTTTGACAAAGGAGCGTGTCATCGTCCGCGATGTAGGTTTAGTATCTCCCCATGTCCAATATCAGACTTGCGCCTTTCTGTTTGATCGCTGCGTGCCTGACCCTGCTTTCGGCCTGTGACGGCCCGCCTGAAGAGCCTGAAGCCGATATCACACCGTTCCCGCCCGTCGAGCGGCCGGTATCCGCCATCATTTCGAATCAATATTCCGATGAGGAAGCGCGCGAAGGCACCGGCGAAGCGGAGACCGTGCTGAGCGTGCTGGGTGTCGAGCCGGGCGAAACCGTCGCGGATATTGGCGCCGGACGCGGCTTTTACATGCAACGGCTCGCTGAAGCGGTTGGCCCGGAGGGTCTTGTTTACGCGCAGGACATTTTCGGCGACGTCGTCGAGGATCTGAGCGTCCGGGCGAGCGCCAATGGTTTTGCGAATGTGGAGGCAGTGCTCGGCACGCCATTCGACCCCAAATTGCCAAAGGAAAGTCTGGATCACGCGCTGCTGGTGCACATGTATCACGAGATCGAGAATCCTTACGCGCTGCTGTGGCATTTGCGTGAGAGCCTGAAGCCGGGCGCGACGATCGCCATCGTCGACGATGACCGCATCACCAGCCAGCACGGTACGCCGCCGGAACTGCTGGAATGCGAAGTGAGCGCCCTTGGTTTCGTGCAGGTGGCGCAGGCCCCGCTCAAGGACGGCTCGGCCTATGTCGCCATTTTCCGGGCGAAGAACCCCCGACCAGCGCCGCAGGATATCAGACCATGCCAGAATCCGCGTTAGCGCCCGAGGACGTCCTCGCCTTCTGGTTCGAGGAGGCGGACCGCGCGCTATGGTTCGGCAAGGATGATGATTTCGATGCGCTGATCCGTCAGCGGTTCGGCGATTTACATGCGGAACTGGCCAAAGAGGTTCCGGGTGCCTGGCTGGGCACGCGCGAGGGGGTGCTGGCGGCGATCATCGTGCTGGACCAGTTCAGCCGGAACCTGTTTCGCGGCGATGGCCGGTCCTATGCGCAGGACGCCGATGCGCTCAGCCTGGCGAACCTGGCCATCGATCGCGGCTGGGACGGGACGTACGCGGATGATGAAAAACAGTTTCTCTACATGCCTTTCATGCACGGCGAGCATATCGATATACAGAACCGGGCTGTCGAACTTTACGATGCCGCCAAGCTGAAGCAGCCCGCCGAATTTGCGCGGAAACACCGGGATGTCATTCTGGAATTCGGGCGCTTTCCCGGTCGCAATGCCGCGCTGGGGCGTGAGAACAGCGCTCCGGAGCAGGCCTATCTGGATGATGGCGGCGGATTTTAATCGCCTGATCCCGCCGCGGCGAACCCTCGATCCGGTCCGTTCCTTCGTCCGATACGAGCAGCGACCGTCATAAGTCGGCGAAATGTGGGACAGTCGAGATGGCGCGGCGCGGGGCACGCGGCTGCGTGGAGCAACCCGTCGCGCATCGCATTCAGGCGGGCAACCCTGATCTCCAGCTCCTCCGCCTTTTGCAATAGTCGCGTTCGATCAAGAGTTAGATCGTCCGATTCTGAGAACATGTCGCGGATCTCGCCCAATGAAAATCCCGAGGCTTGTCCCAGGGTGATAAGAGCGAGACGTTCGAGGACAGCTGGTGAAAACTGACGCCGCAGTCCGTGCCGCCCCGCCGATCTAATCAGTCCGACACTCTCATAATAGCGTAGCGTCGATGCCGGGACGCCCGCGCGGCGGGACACTTCCGAAATATCCATGAATTTTCGTCTTGACCTCAAGTCGACTTTAAGTGGCATCATGCATGCCCAATCGCAAAACGGCAATCACTGGAGTGAATTCATGACGAAACAGAACAATGCCGCCGGTCAGTGGAATGGCCGGGCAGGCAAGGCCTGGGTGGCGATGCAGGATCTGATGGACGGCGTACTCTCGCCGTTTCTGGACATCATTGTCGAGCGCACCATGATCGAGCGCCCGGCCCGCGTGCTCGATATTGGCTGCGGAACGGGCGGGACCACAGTGGCAATCGAACGTGCATGGGACGGAGCGATGCAATGCGTCGGCATAGATATATCCGAGCCGATGATCGCGGCGGCACGGCAACGTGCGCTTGCCGCGGGCAGCAATGCTGAATTCAGGATTGGCGATGCCGGAACGCATGCTTTCGGCGGCCAGAAATTCGACATGATGGTATCACGCTTTGGTGTCATGTTCTTTGAAGATTTCGTTTCGGCGTTCCGGCATTTGCGAGATGCGATGGCCGCGCACGGATCGCTGCATTTCTGCGCATGGCGCGATCCGGACGAAAACCCATTCATGACCACGGCGGCACGCGCGGCGGCACCGCTTGTCCCCAACATCCCCGCCTATGTTCCGAATGCGCCGGGACAGTTTGCTTTTGCGGACCGCGATTTCGTGGTCGGGCTTTTACGCAAAGCCGGGTGGCACGGCGTTGAATGCGTTCCGGTCGACGAAGCGCTCGCCTTTCCCGCACGCCAGCTTGAAAATTACTATACACGCCTCGGTGTTCTGGGACCGCTGCTGCCGGACCTGGACGAAGACCTACGCCGCGATGTGCTCACTGCGGTCGGGGCCGCCTTTGAACCGTTTGTTGACGGCGACGTCGCGCGGGCGAATATGGCCTGCTGGTCCGTCACGGCACGGGCATAACGGTCCAGCACGATGATCGCCGCCAGCACCCCCTCGCGCGTGCCCAGCCACGCACCGGGAACCTCTTTGGCCAGTTCCGCGTGTAAATCGCCGAACCGCTGACAGATCAGCGCATCGAAATCATCATCCTTGCCAAACCATAGCGCACGATCGGCCTGGCGAACCTGGCCATCGATTGCAGCTGGGATAAACGGACCTGGATGATGGCTGCCAGGTTTAGCGCACCAAGCCGCGCAAGCCGATCTTGCCCAAGGGGCCGCACAGCACCCCTGAAACCAGCGCGGCCATGAAAGGCTGAGCGGGCCAGACGTTCAGTAAGTTCGACAGCACATGATCGCGGATGAAGGCGGGCCACGCCTTGTCCGACTGATAAGCAGGCGTGAACAGATAGCTGAGCGTCTGATAAAGTGCGATGTGCAGGCGGCGGGCGCGAGTGTATTGGATAAGCGCGTCCGGCAGGGTTGGCGTTTGTTCGATGCTGTGCGCCAGCGTTGCCGCGTCGATCAGACCGAAATTTGCGCCCTGGCCCAACTGCGGACTGGTGGCGTGATAGCTGTCACCAATATGAACAAATGCGGGCGCTGCGGGTGCCCATGTGGTGGCATGGGCGTAGCGGGCGAAAGTGAGCATCTCGCGGTTGGTGATTCGTGCGAGCAGCGGTGCCATACGCGGCCAAAGTGCGGTGGCCTCAGCCTTCCAAGCCTCGAAAGGCTGCGCGTTCCATGCGGGCAGGTCGGCGCCGCGCAGGCTCCAGAAGAATGTTGCGCTGTTCCGCCCCTCAAGCGTGTCGCCGCACGGCAGGATACCCACCATCTGCCGCGCGCCGCGATAGCGCTGTTCCAGCCAGTCGGACGTGAAGCCGTCCGCCTCTTCCCACGGAACCGTCGTCCATAAGGCGCCGAAGTCGAGTGGTTCGGGCGCGACCGGCCGCAGCGGAGAGAAGGCGCCAAGGCTGTCGATGACGAGGTCGAAGGCGGCGGAAGGCTGACAGTTCGCGAAGGTCAGACGGCGTTTTCCGCCGGATACGAGTTCAGTGCCAGCGATCGTGTGGCCGGGTTGAATCTGCGCACCGGCGACCTGCGCCGCCGTGAACAGGGCGTTGAAAAGCACGGGGCGGTGGACCGCAACGCCACTGCCGTTTTTCAACGCACTATAATTGACGTCGAGGACGAGGCGTCTTTTGTCGGCTGTCCTACCCAATATGCGAGTAATAGGCGCGCCGCTGGCGTGGATAGCACCGCGCAGGCCCATATGATTGAGGACGGCAAGGCCAGTCGGCTGCAGCATCAGGCCGGAGCCGACAGGGCGGGCCTGATCGAACCGCTCAAAAATGGTGATACGGTGGCCTTCGCGGGCGAGCAGCAGTGCTGCGCCCATGCCAGAAATGCCGCATCCCGCGACCGCGATATCGAGCTTTATACTCATGCGCCCGCCGGTTAGCGCTAGGGCGCCATCGCGACCAGCGGATAGTAAAGCGTAGCCAGATTGTGTTCTGACAATTGTGAGGACACAAGCAAGAGCTTCCAACCTGGCGCTCGCGCCGCTAGACGCCTGCGTCTATGACTGACGCTACACCGCCCGACTATCGCGACACCGTGTTCCTGCCAAAGACCAACTTTCCCATGAAAGCGGGGCTGGCGCAGAAGGAACCGGGAATTCTGGACCGCTGGAGAAATACCAAGGTCTATGAGCGGCTGCGCGCCGCGCGCAGGGGGCGGGCAACCTGGATCCTGCATGACGGGCCGCCTTATGCGAATGGCGATATCCATATCGGTCATGCGCTCAACAAGACGCTGAAGGACATCGCCGTCCGCATGGCGACGCTGCGCGGGTTCGATGCGCCGTACACGCCCGGCTGGGACTGTCACGGCCTGCCCATCGAATGGAAGATCGAGGAGCAGTATCGCAAGAAGAAGCGCGACAAGCGCGAGGTGGACCCCATCGAATTCCGCCGCGAGTGCCGCGAGTTCGCGCAGAAATGGGTCGACGTGCAGTCCGCGCAGTTCCAGCGCCTGGGGATCATGGGAACGTGGGACCAGCCCTATCTGACCATGGATTACGAGGCCGAAGCGGTCATCGTCGAAGAGTTTCTGAAAGTTGCCGGGTCGGGCCGCCTGTACCAGGGCGCGAAGCCCGTAATGTGGTCGCCGGTCGAACAGACGGCGCTTGCCGAGGCCGAGGTCGAATATCAGGATGTGACCAGTACGCAGATCGACGTGGTTTTCGAGATCAGCGAATTTCCCGAGGTGCCGGAACTGGTCGGCGCGAAAGCGGTGATCTGGACGACGACGCCGTGGACGATCCCGGTAAACCGGGCGATCGCTTATGGAGAAGCGTTCGATTATCTTGTCATCGGCAAGGAAGACTGTCGCTACATCGTTGCCGAGCCCCTTGTGGGCGCGTTTCTGAAGAGGGCGGAGGTATTTCCCCGCAATGAAGATGGCGACCCGCCGTCGCTTGAAGACCTGCTGTTCGGAAAGATCGCGGACGTCCCGCCTCCGATCCTGATCAAGGGCACCGCGCTGGAAGGCGCCGTCGCGCGCCACCCGCTGCATGAGCTTGGCGGTTTCTATGCGGAACCGCGCCCGTTCCTGCCGGGCGAGTTCGTGACCACCGAAAGCGGCACGGGGCTGGTACACCTGGCGCCCGATCACGGCGAGGATGATTTCCGGCTGTGCAAGGAACATGGTATCGATCCGATGTTCGTCGTCGACGAGGCAGGGGTCTATCACACCGACTGGCCGGTCGTGGGCGGCCATCACGTCTATAAGGTCAACGCGGTCGACGGGCCCGTCTGTTCCGCGCTGAGCGGCGCGGGCGGACTGTTGGCGGCGACGGCGGATTACACGCACTCCTATCCGCATTCATGGCGGTCAAAGGCGAAACTGATCTATCGCTGTACGCCGCAATGGTTCGTGCGCATGGACGCGGAGGCTGGTGCGGATGGCGATGCAGGCCCTGACACGCGCTCCCTCCGCGAGATCGCGCTTGCGGAAATCGACAAGACCCGCTTCGTGCCGGAGCGCGGTCACAAGCGCCTGAAATCCATGGTTGAAGGACGGCCGGACTGGGTGCTGTCACGTCAGCGCGCATGGGGCGTCCCGCTGACCCTGTACGTCCATAAGGAAAGCGGCGCGTTCCTGCAGGATGACGCGGTCAATGCGCGCATCGTTGCAGCCGTGCGTGAGGGCGGCGCGGATGCATGGTTCGCGGCCGATCATCAGGCGCTGCTGGGCGATGCCTATAAGGCCGCTGACTATACGCCGGTGACGGACATTCTGGACGTCTGGTTCGACAGTGGGACGACGCATGCGTTCGTGCTGGAATCCGGGAAATGGCCGGACCTGTCCTCGCCTGCCGACCTGTATCTGGAAGGGTCGGACCAGCATCGCGGATGGTTTCAGTCCTCGCTGCTGGAAAGCTGTGCGACGCGCGGACATGCGCCGTACAAGGCGCTGCTGACGCATGGCATGACGCTGGACAAGAACGGGCGGAAGCAGTCGAAGTCGCTTGGCAATACGACAGATCCCAAGAAGATCATCGATGCGCAGGGCGCGGATATCCTGCGCATGTGGGTCGCGGCGGTGGATTATACCGAGGATCACCGCATCGGCGACGAGATCATCACGGGCATTGCCGACCGGTATCGCAAATTGAGGAACACGTTCCGCTATTTGCTGGGCGCGCTGGGCGATACCACGCCGGACGTCATGCCCGCCGATCGGATGCCGGAACTGGAACGCTGGGCGCTGCACAGGCTGACCGAGGTGGATACGAAGCTGCGTGCGGCGGCAGAGGCGTATGACTGGACCTCTTACCTCGTCACGCTGGAGCAGTTTGCCGGCGCGGACCTGTCGAGTTTCTATTTCGATGTGCGCAAGGATTCGCTATATTGCGACGCGCTGGACGATCCGAAGCGGCTTGCATGCCTTTCGGTGATGGACACGCTGTTCCACGCCCTGGTGCGCTACGCCGCGCCGATCCTGGCGTTCACGGCGGAAGAAGTCTGGCAGAGCCGCTTCCCGAGTGACGATGACAGTGTGCATCTGAAGGAATGGCCGGAGATCGATGCGGCCTGGGCGGATGAGGCGCTTGCGGTAAAGTGGGAACGCCTGCGCGCGCTGCGCGGGGTCGTCACCGAGGCCATTGAGCCCCTGCGCCGCGAAAAGACCATCCGGTCTTCGAACGAGGCCGACGTGGCCCTGGTGCTGTCCGACGCCGAGGCGCTGGGCGATGTGAAAAGCGTCGATTTTGCCGAACTGGCGATCGTCAGCCGGGTCGATGTGCGTGCCGATGCCATCGGGGGAGCGGAAGCCGCGCCCGCGTATGACGGGGCATGGGTGAGAGTGGATCCTACCGAATTGGAGAAGTGTGCCCGCTGCTGGCGGCATACACCGGATGTGGATACCGGGACGCAGCTGTGCGGGCGGTGCCGGGACGTGGTGAAACCATGACGCGCACGCTTGCCTATGTGATCGCCGGTATCGTGCTGCTGCTGGACCAGTTGACGAAATGGCTGATGGTATCGGTCATCGAGCTTGAACGTCTTGGCAGCATTCCGCTGATACCGTCGCTCAACCTGACATGGGTGGAAAACCGGGGCGTCGCGATGGGCCTGCTTGATGCCGGCGGCAGCGATATCTCGCGCTGGCTGCTTGTGGTGCTGACCGCGGGAATATCGGCTGCGGTCATCTGGTGGATCAATTCAGAACGCGACCGCGCCGATCTGTTCGCCATGTCACTGATCCTGGGCGGTGCCATCGGCAATATTATCGACCGGGTGCGACTGGGCTATGTCATCGATTTCGTCCACTTTTATGTGGCCGAATGGAGTTTTTACGTTTTCAATGTCGCGGACGCGGCAATTTCGATAGGGGTGGGTCTGCTCTTGCTGCGCGCATTCTTTGGAAAAGACGCGCACGCGAAAAAGGAAGAAGAACATGCGTAAATTGATTGCAATCGGAAGCCTGCTCAGTGCGGCCCTCGCCCTGTCGGCATGCGGCGGCGGTGGCGGCCTGCTGAATCTTGGCAATCGGGATGCCCCGGACGAGCTTGCCATCAGCCGCAATGCGCCGCTGGTGGTCCCGCCAGATTTCAACCTGGAGCCGCCGCGCCCCGGTGCGCCGCGCGCGCTGAGCGCGGATGCGCAGACGCAGGCCATGGAGGCCCTGTTCGGCCCGGGTGTGCGCCCGCCAGCGAAAAGCCAGTCGGAGACGCTGATGCTGGAGGATGCCGGCGCGTCGAAGCCCGACGCAAGCGCGCGTTCCACGGCGGGCGATCCGGAAACGATGACAGTGAACAAGGGCGCGCAGACACGCGACATCATCGCTGCGCCGGCCGCGACGCAGGATGCCGCGATCGCAGCAGCGACCGTCGGGGGCTGACGCTTTTTCCCTCCCCTTTCGGGAAGGGCGACACGGCGCGAAGGGGAGTGCGGGGTTGGGCCGTGCGAATGGGGATCGCCCATCCCCTGTCTCGCTGCGCTCGCTCACCCTTCCCGAAAGGGAGGAGAAAAGGGCGTCAGGACGCTCTTCCCGGTTATGATTTCCCTGATCCGTCACCCCGGCCTTTGCCGGAATGACGAATGTTCAGGACTCGCGCGACGCTAAAGCTTGAGATTCTTCGCCATGGTGCGGCTGAAGCTGCCAAGAACGCCGCGGCCGATCCTGGCGCCGGTCCTGCCGCCAAGCGCGCGGCCGATCTCGGCACCGAGTTCGCTGCCGACTGTGCCCACGGCGGCGCGTGTGCCCGACTGACGACGGGACGTGTCCTGACCAGCCATGCGTGCACCGAAATCGCTGGCCTGCTTCGCCACCAGATTGCCGGTGACTTTCGCGATGATGCCGCCAATGATACCGCCGCCGAAAAGGCCGCCAAGGCCGCCTGATTTGGCCTTGCGCCCTGGCTTGCGGCTGGCCGCGGCTTCGGCTTCCGCCTTTTCCAGCGCGTCCGCTTCGGCGGCATCGGCAGCGCGCGCGGCGAGGAGTTCATAGGCACTCTCGCGGTCGACCGTGTCCCTGTACTTCGCGCCGACAGTGCTCGATGCGATGACGGCGGTGCGCTCGGCATCGGTCAGCGGGCCAAGGCGGCTTGACGGCGGGCGGACCATGGTGCGCTCGACGGGCGTGGGTGCGCCGTCTTCGGTAAGGACGGAGGTCAGCGCCCAGCCGGTACCAAGCTCCGTCACTTCCTTGCGCACGTCGATGCTCTCGTTTGGGCGGAATGTGTCGGCGACGGCGCGGATGGCCTTCTGCTCTTTGGGTGTGAAGGCGCGCAGCGCATGCTGGACGCGGTGAGCGAGCTGGCCCGACACCTCGTCGGGCACGTCGGCCGGGTTCTGTGTGATGAAAAAGACGCCGACACCCTTGGAGCGGATCAGCCGCACGACCTGCTCGATCTTGTCGATAAGCGCTTTGGGGGCCTCATCGAACAGCAAATGGGCTTCGTCGAAGAAGAAGACGAGCCTGGGCTTATCGGGATCGCCGACTTCGGGGAGCATCTCGAACAGTTCGCTGAGCAGCCACAGCAGGAATGTGCCATAAAGGCGCGGGCTGTTCATCAGCCTGTCGGCGGCGAGGATATTCACAATGCCGCGGCCATCATCCGCAGTACGCAGGAAATCCGCAATATCGAGCGCGGGCTCGCCGAAGAAACTGTCGCCGCCCTGCTCCTCAAGCTGCAACAGGCGGCGCTGGATCGCGCCGATGGACGCCTTGGACACATTGCCATATCTGGTCTTCACCTCGCTGGCATTGTCGCCAAGCCACGTCAGCATCGACCGCAGATCCTTGAGGTCAAGGAGTAGCATTTTCTCTTCATCGGCGATGCGGAAGGCGATGGTGAGCACCCCCTCCTGCGTGTCGTTCAGGTTCATTAGACGCGAAAGCAGCAGCGGTCCCATCTCGCTGATCGTGGCCCGTACCGGATGGCCCTGCTCGCCGAACAGGTCCCAGAACGTGACGGGCATCGGCTCATATGTGTAATTATCGAGGCCGATTTCACGGGCCCGCTCAATCAGCTTGTCGTGATGCTTGAACGATGTGGTTCCGGGCATCGCAAGGCCGGACAGGTCGCCCTTTACATCCGACAGGAAGGTGGGGACGCCCGCCCTGGCAAAACCTTCGGTCAGGATCTGTAGTGTGACCGTCTTGCCGGTGCCGGTCGCGCCCGCGATCAGGCCATGACGGTTGACGCGGCCGAGCAGCATTTTCTGAAGGCTCTCATGGCCCTTGCCGATGATGATGCTGTCGCTGCCCGCCATGATGACACTATCCCTGAACCTGTAACAGGCGCCGGTTGTAGGAACCGGCGCCTGTCAACGCAATGTCAGGATTACGCCATTTGACAAGGGTAGTGCGCGGCCTATTCCTTGTCCTGCGCCATCATCTCGACGCCGATGAAGATGGGCGCATTGTCACCCCGTCGCTTGACGAGGATGGCGACGGTGTTTCTGCCGCTTTCACGCGCGGAGGCCACGGCCGCGGCCGCTTCTGCCGGTGTTCGTGTCGTCTGGTCGTTTATGGAGATGATGATGGAGCCCCGGCCAATGCCCTTGCGCGCAGCATCGCTGCGGCGGTCGACACCTGCGACGACGACGCCTTCAATATCGTCGGAAAGGCGCAGTTGCTGGCGAATCTCCGGTGT
This sequence comes from Pacificimonas pallii, assembly GCF_019204005.1. Taxonomy (GTDB): domain Bacteria; phylum Pseudomonadota; class Alphaproteobacteria; order Sphingomonadales; family Sphingomonadaceae; genus Pacificimonas; species Pacificimonas pallii. The sequence goes on from NZ_JAGSPA010000004.1 coordinate 160,926, forward strand.
CAGGTCGGCGAGCGAAATGCCGAGTGATTTGCGCGCGCTTTCCGCGCCGGGCGCGGAATCGTCGGCCTCCACATCAGGATCGCCATTGGCGTTCGCGCCAATCTGGTTCTCGGACGGGCGCTCCGCCAGCGTGGCGGTCAGCTTCTTTCGCTTGCCGCTGCGGATCAGCTCGATCGGAACCCGGCTGCCAATTGCGCTGTTCGAGACGAGGAAGCTCAGATTATTGCGTGCCGTCACGTCCTGGCCGTTGACCTTTACAATGACATCGCCCTGCTTGATGCCCGCCTTGTCGGCAGGGCCGCCCGGCTCCACACCAGCGACGATTTCGCCGGCATCGCTTTCAAGGCCCAGGCCCGATGCAAGGTCGTCGTCGAGACGCTGGATCGAGACGCCCAGATAGCCGCGGCGAACGCGGCCCATTTTGCGGAGCTGGTCGATGACCGGCTGCGCCTGGCTTGCCGGAATGGCAAAACCAATCCCCACATTGCCGCCCGTGGGCGAGAAGATCGCGGTGTTGATACCGATGACATTACCGGCAAGGTCGAACATCGGACCGCCTGAATTGCCCTGATTGATGCTGGCATCGGTCTGGATGAAGCGGTCAAACTGGCCTGCGCGAATATCGCGGTGCAGGGCGGAAACGATTCCGGCGGTCACAGTGCCGCCAAGGCCGAAGGGATTGCCGATGGCGACAACCCAGTCGCCGACACGAACGCTGTCGGAGCGTCCGAAGCGAACGTAGGGCAGGTCCTTGCCGTCGACCTTGAGTAGTGCCAGGTCCGTCAGCGGATCGCGGCCAACGACCCTTGCCTCATATTCGCGGTCCTCACCCAGGGTGACGGTAATGCTCTCAACGGCATCATTGCCAGAGCGCGCGGTGACGACGTGATTGTTGGTGACGACATAGCCGTCCGGCGAAATGATAAAGCCGGAACCGAGCGAGGATGCCTCGCGCGTTTCGGGTTCCGCATCCTCTTCACGATCCTGAAACCGGCGGAACATCTCGTCGAGCGGCGAACCCGGACCGATGCGCGGGAACGGCATCCGCCGGACCTCGACCTGCTGTGTCGTCGAGATGTTGACGACCGCCGGTTGCAACCGGGCGGCGAGGTCGGCGAAACTCATCGGCGCACCGGCCGGCGGCATGACCTGTTCTACAGCCGATACGGCATTTTGCGGCTCGGCCTCGGCCTGCGCATTGCTGGACGCCTGCAGGGCAAGCGTCGCCGCGCTGCCGAAAAGCAGCCCGGCGGCGACATAGGAGGTGATGGTGGTAGCTGCGGTGCGAATTGTGGGCATCGTTTGCTTCGTTCCTGACGTTTGACAGTCTATCGTTCGAATCTGCGCGCCATTCTGCCGCGCATCAAGAGAAATTGAGCGTTGCGAGCACGATCGCCGCGCCAATGGCAAAGCTGACCGCACCCATTATCCTCACACGATCAACGCCTTCGGCGAAAATCATGTCCAGCGTTCGTTTCATCGCCTCGGGGAACAGCGCATAAGCTGCACCCTCCAACGCGATGGCAAGCCCGATGGCGAGGACAAGCGTCACAGCCTCTTACGCCCTAGCGCCGGACGTTCCCCTGAAACTGCTCGAGGAATTCATTATCGGATGACAGGACCATGCTGGCATTGCCGTCCTTGAACGCTTCGTCATAGGCCTGCATGGCCCGGTAGAATTCATAGAATCCTTCATCCCGGCCAAAACTCTCGGCATAGATACGCGCGGCTTCCGCATCGGCCTCAGCGCGCACGACGCGCGCTTCGCGGTCGCCTTCTGCGCGAATGCGCCGCGCCTCCTGCTCACGCGCGGTGCGCATGCGGGTGAACGCCGATTCAAGCGGCTGACCCGTCGGCAGGTCGGCACGCTTGATCCGCACATCGACGATCTCCGCGCCGTAATTTGCGGCGGAACTGCTGATCGCGGACTGAATCTGCTGCATCAGGTCGGCACGTTCCGGGCTGAGCAGGGCAGCGAAGGTCTGGCGGCCAAGCTCGTTCCTGAGCCGCGACGTCAGGATTTGCCCAAGCTCATCCGCAGCGCGCGCTTCTGTTCCGACCGCCTGATACATGCGCAGCGGATCGGTGATGCGAAACCGGGCGAATGCGTCGACAACGACACGCAGCTGGTCCGTGCTCAGCACGGTTTGCGGCTGCATGTTCAGATCCTGCACCCGCTTGTCGATGTAGACGACATCCTCAAGAAACGGGATCTTCATATTGATGCCCGCACCTGTGCGGCCATAGACTTCTGACTCGTCATAGGCGTTGATGATGCGCACCGGCTCACCAAGGCGTGTCACGATTGCCTGTTGGGATTCCGTGACGGTGAAGAAGCTGGTCGCCACGAGAACCAGCAACAGAAACAGCGCGGCGAGCAGGATGATCGGGTTTTTCAGGCTCATCATTCACCTCCATTCGGCGCGGCGCTACGGGCGCGCCTCTGCAATTCGGGTAGGGGGAGATAGGGCACGACGTTTCCGCCGGACTCCAAAATGGTCTTGTCCACCTTCCCAAGCACACGTTCCATGGTTTCGTAATACATGCGCTTGCGGGTCACGTCCGGTGCGAGGCGATATTGTTCATAGACAGCGTCAAACGCCGCGGACTGACCCTGCGCCTGAGCGATAAGCTGCTGATTATAGGCGCGCGCCTGGTTGATCAGGCTTTCCGCGTCCTGCTGCGCGGCACTCACGTCCTTGAACGCATCGTCGACGGCCGCGGGAGGGTCGGCCTGACGGATATCGACACCGACCACATCGACGCCGGCACGATATTCATCGAGAAGCGCCTGTGTGCGCGAACGGACTTCCGCCGCGACCTGCTCACGCTGCGGGCCTATGGCGGCATCCAGCTCCACCGACGCCACGACAGAACGCATCGCGCTCTCGGCCGTTTCGCGGATCGTCCCTTCGGGATTGGCAATCTGGAACAGGAACAGTTCAGGGTCCTTGATCTTCCACCGCACCTGATAGGCGATATCGATGATATTCTGATCGCTGGTCAGCATCAGGTTCTGATCGTTGGCATTGTCCGATCCGATCGCGATGGTCGAGACCTGCTCCACCTTCGGCTTGGTGACCGTCACCACCGGCGAGGGCCATTTTATATGCGTACCGGGCCCATTGGTCTTGAGATAGCGGCCGAACATCTGTTCGACGCCGCGCTCATCCGGCTCGACGCGGTAGATGCTGGTCGCGCCCACCCAGATGAGGATCAGCGCTGCAACGATCCAGTTCCACGGGAGGGCACGGGCCGACCCGCCGCCGCCTTTTCCGCCGCCGCCGCCGGGCAGGCCGGATCGCAGCCGTTCCTGGCTGCGCTTGATAAAGTCGTCAAAGTCGGGATTGCCGCCGCGACCGCCGCCGCCCTTGTTCTGGTCATCGCCGCCTGATGGCCTCTGGCCCCAGGGATTGCGCGGACCTTTCCCGCCGCCATTGCCCCAGGGGCCGCCGCCTTCGTTCTTATCCCATGGCATATATACTAACCCGCCCTTACGCATGAATATGTCACGCCTATATATGAAGGCCACGCGCGCATTCCTATAGGTGCGCTATTTTTGCCGGACGGGACGTGAAAGATGACCGAAACAGAACTGCGCGCGGCCTTGTCCAAAGTGCGCGATCCGGCGGCTGGCGCGGACGTGATCGCCAGCGGACGGGTGTCGGGCGTCATGATCAGGGGCGGGCAGGCGGGCTATGTGCTGGACACTGGCGGATTGTCACAGGGCGATGTCGCCGCGCTGAAATCCGCGCTGGATCAGGCCGCGCCGGGTGCGCGGGTCATTACGACGTCCGAGATGAAGGCGGCCCCGAAGAAAGCTGCCGCGCCGCATGACGTACCCGCTGCGAAGCTGGAAAATGTTGGCCGGATCATCGCCGTCGCATCCGGAAAAGGTGGTGTCGGCAAGTCGACCATATCCGCCAACCTGGCCGTGGCGCTGGCGCAGGCGGGTGAGCGTGTCGGGCTGCTGGACGCGGATATTTACGGGCCGAGTGTGCCCATGCTGCTGGGGCTGGAGGGGCGCGCCGAGGGTGTGCAGGGCAGGATCCAGCCGATGCACGCGCATGGCATCAAGGCGCTGAGCATCGCCGCCCTCACGAAACCCGGCCAGGCGGTGATCTGGCGCGGGCCGATGGCGGCGGCGGCCATGATACAGATGCTGACCGATGCCGACTGGGGCGAGCTTGACACGCTGATCATCGACATGCCGCCGGGCACGGGCGACATTCAGCTAAGCCTGGCGCAGAAGATCGCCGGGGCTGAGGCGGTCATCGTTTCGACGCCTCAGGATCTGGCGCTGATTGACGCGGAAAAGGCCATCGCGATGTTCGGCAAGGTCGGCATTCCGGTTCTGGGCATTGTCGAGAACATGTCGACATTCGTCTGTCCCGCCTGCGGCGCGGCGACCGATATATTCGGACATGGCGGCGCGGAGGAAACTTCGAAGGCGCGCGGCGTTCCGTTTCTGGGCGCAGTCCCGCTGACGATGGCGCTGAGGAAGAGTGCGGATGCAGGTTTACCAGCCGTTCTTGGTGATGGCGAAGCGGCCGATGCGCTGCGCCAGGTCGCCGGACGGCTGCTTATGAAACAGGAGACGAGATGATGCCGCTGACCAGGGATTCCGACATAAAGGCACTGTTGGAGAGTGTGCGAACGATTGCGCTGGTGGGCCTGTCAAATAAAGCGAGCCGCGATTCGAACCGGGTGATGAAATTTCTGCAAGGTCAGGGATATCGCGTGATCCCGGTAAATCCCGTGATTGCGGGTGAAGAGGTGCACGGCGAGACCGTGGTCGCGTCGCTTGCCGATGTCGCGCTGCCTATCGACATGGTGGATGTGTTCCGCAATTCCGACGCCGCAGCCGCCGTGATTGACGACGCGATTGCCGTCGAGGCCGGGGCGGTCTGGATGCAGCTGGGCGTTGTGAACGATGAGGCCGCCGCAAAGGCCGAAGCGGCGGGCATGGCGGTCGTCATGGACCGGTGTCCGAAGATTGAAATTCCACGCCTCGGCGTTCAGCCGCGCTGACGCTATCGGTTCAAACAGGCAGAGTGCCGCCCCCAAAGCGGGTTAGGCGCCGCCTCGACATCTTTTCTTTTTCAGGATCACGTCATGACTTCAGCGGACGCGCTTTTCACCCCGTTCACCTGCCGCGGAATGACCATTCCGAACCGGATTGTCATGGCGCCCATGACGCGCAGCCAGTCGCCGGGCGGTGTGCCGACAGAGGATGTCAAAAACTATTACGGCCGGCGCGCCGCCGCCGATGTCGGCCTGATCGTCACCGAAGGCACCACCGTGGACAGGGGCGGGGCCTCGAACGATCCGCGCGTTCCGAATTTCCATGCGCCCGAAGCGCTCGACGCGTGGGGCGATGTCGTCGAAGCGGTGCACAAGACCGAGGGCGCGGCGATTGCGCCGCAGCTGTGGCACGTCGGCATGGTTCGCAAACCTGGCACGGGACCTGTTCCCGAGGCTGTCAGCGACAGCCCCTCTGGCGTGACCCACCAGGGCAAGGAAGTTCAGCCCGTTCCCACCGATTCCGAAGTCGCGGATATGATCGCGGCCTTTGCGAAGGCCGCCGGGGACGCGTCGCGGCTGGGCTTCGACGCGGTCGAGCTGCACGGTGCGCATGGCTATCTGATCGATCAGTTCTTCTGGTCGATGATGAACAGGCGCGATGGAAAATATGGCGGCGAAACGCTGACCGAGCGGGCCGCCTTCGCCGCCGAGATCATTCGTGGATCGCGCGCCGCGATGAATGACGATATGCCGCTGATCCTGCGCTTCTCCCAGTGGAAACAGCAGGAATATACCGCGCGGCTGGCGGAAACGCCGCAGGAACTGGAAGCGTTCGTCACGCTGCTTGCCGATGCAGGCGTCGATATCTTCCACTGCTCGCAGCGGCGATGGTGGGAGCCGGAGTTTCCCGAGATCGATGGAGATGAGGGACTGAACCTTGCCGGCTGGACCAAGAAGCTGAGCGGGAAGCCGACGATCACCGTGGGATCGGTCGGACTTTCCTCGGACTTCATCGGCAGTTTCGGCGGTGAAGGATCGAAGACGCGCCCCATTGCGGACATCGTCGAGCGGGTCGAGAAAGGCGAGTTCGATCTGGTCGCCGTGGGCCGCGCCCTGCTGCAGGATGCCGATTGGGCCGCGAAGGTAAAGGACGGGCGGCATGATGAACTGCGGCCGTTCGATGCGGCGTCGCTGGCGACGCTGAGCTAGCGCGCGGACTGTCACGCGGTCCCGGCTGGTTGCGTTTTTATGTTGCGGACTGTTCGATACTGACAGGCGTCGTCCTTCCTTCGCGCGCCGTTTCCTCATTCGCCGGGGCGGCGGACCTTGCGCGAGGCAGCGCCAATCACCCCCGACCATCCGCTGCGCTAATTCCTCTTCGCCGCCCGGTCCGCGCGCCAGCGGTCGATCATCGCGGTCATTTCCGCGCGGACTTCTTCATGCAGGGATTGGGTGGCGCTGGCGACCAGGTTTAAATTGCGGGCAACGGGTTTGTTAAAGCTTGGCGCCGCGCCCTTGCTGTCCGTGACGATGCCGCCTGCCTCCATCACGATGAGGGCGGCGGCGGCGATGTCGAGTTCGCGGCTGGGGCGGCCGTCGAACATGGCGTCGGCTTCTCCCTCGGCGACACGGGCCATGCGCAGGGCGATGGAATTTGGCTTGGCGACGGGCGCGCACGGCGGCCCCTGCCAATATTTCGAGCGGAACGTGTCGGCGTCGAGGGGCAAGCGCGCGCCGGAAAGTTCAGCCTTGCCGCTGACGCTTATCCTTTCGCCATTGCGATAGGCGCCCTTTCCAAGGCGTGCGGTGTAGAGGAGGTTGGGAACCGGCGCGTAGAGCAGGCCCACGGTGGGGATGCCGCCATCGATGACGGCGATGGAAATGCACCAGCCGCTGCGCCCCCGGACGTAGTCGCGCGTGCCGTCGATCGGATCGACCAGAAACGCACGGTCGCGGTTCAGGCGGGTAAGGTCGTCCGCGCGTTCCTCCGACAGCCAGCCATAGTCCGGGCGCCTTGAGAGCAGCCGCCTTGAGAGCAGCCCGTCGATCGCGACGTCGGCTTCGGTCACCGGATTGCCAGGCGATTTTTCCCATTTTTCAACGCCGCCCTTCGCAAGGTCGAGGGCGAGCGCGCCCGCCTCGCGCGCAGCCGCGGTCATGAGAGCCAGGTCGTCGGCGCTCATTCCCCGGCCACGGTCATGCCCTCGACAAGCAGGGTCGGCGCATTGGTGGCATGGCGAAACTCAAGATCGCTGGCGGGGATGAGGCGGGCGAACATGTCCTTCAGATTGCCGGCGATGGTGATGCCGCTGACCGGACGGGTTATCTCGCCATTTTCGATCAGGAAACCGCCCGCGCCGCGGGAATAATCGCCGGTCACGATGCTGACGCCCTGGCCGATCAATTCGGTGATCAGGATACCGGAGCCGATAGCGGCGATCATGTCTTCGCGCGATTGCGTGCCCGCCGCCATGTGCAGATTGGAAGGGCCGATTCCCGGCGGGCCGCCCGTGCCGCGCGCGGCATGGCCGGTCGTGGCAAGACCAAGCTGGCGGGCCGCGGCATTGTTGAGAAGCCAGCCTGTCAGGCGGCCATCCTCGACGATGCTGCGCCGGGTCGTGGCGATACCTTCCCCGTCAAAGGCGCGGCTGCGGTGGCCGCGCGCGCGGTGCGGGTCTTCCAGAATGGCGACGCCGGCGCCAAAAACCTGCGCATCGGGTTCGGTCAGGAAGCTGGTGCCGCGGGCGATGGCGCCGCCATTAATGGCCCCGATCAGGTGACCGACGATGCCGGGCGATACGCGCGGGTCGAACAGGACAGTCATGACGCCGCTTTTCGGTTTTACGGGATTGAGGCGTGCGACCGTGCGCGTTCCGGCGCGGCTGCCAACCTCTGACACATCCTCCAGATCCGCGAGATGGCGCGCGCTGTGCGAGGCATAGTCACGCTGCATATTTTCACCTTCACCCGCGATGACGCTGGCATAGACGCTGTATGACGTGCCGGTACGGGCCGCGGCAAAGCCGTGACTGGTGGCAAGCGCAAAGGTGCCGCGGCTGGCGCTGGCACCGCCGCCGCCGGAATTGGTGACGCCGTGGACCGCGCGTGCGGCATCCTCGCACTGGAGCGCGTTCGCTTCGAGGGCGGTGAGGTCGACTGTGCCGCCATCATCGGTCTGGAGATCGGGCAGCGCCGTCTTTGCCAGCATCTCCTCCGGCACGAGCCCGGCATGCTCGTCGGGCGTGGCGAGCCGGGCCATGGCAACGGCGCGCCTGGCCGCCTCTGCAATGGCGGCGGGCGCGAAGTCCGACAGCGCAACGCTCGCACTGCGGTCGCCCGCAAACGCACGAATGCCGATCTCCGCATCTTCGGAACGGCTGATGTCCTCGACATTGCCAAGACGTACGGAGACGGAGGCGCTGTCGCCGCCGACATAGACCGCGTCGGCATGGCTGGCCCCGGCGCGCTTCAAAGCGGCGAGGACGGTTTCGAGATGGGCGAGGGCGTCTGTTTCGGTAATCACCCGCGCGCACTTAGGGATGCACGGCGCGAATGGGTAGTGCGCCTGGCATGGCGGCGCATCGAAAATTATATGTGACGACATGCTTTGACCGGGGAACATGCCGCAGGCCAGCTCGCCGCCGACCAGATCCAGTCCCTGACGCGAAGCGCGCGGGCCGCGCCCCTGCGCTCGCTATAAACCGGCGATCAGAATTCCGGCGGCAAGGAGGGCACCGGCGACGCTATTGCTCCGAAAGCGGCCAAGCGCCTGCCTTGGATCATGAATATCGAGATCCTGTACCTGCCACATCAAATGACCGGCGAAAACAACGGCGAGCCAGCCCTGCGTCCAGGGATCGATGGCGAGGATGATCGCGATCAGCGCGCAAATATATGACGCGCCGTAAAACAGCGCGATCCAGATATTCGCGCGCGCTCCCAGAGCGCGGGCGCTGGATTTAATGCCGGCGAGGGCGTCGTCCTCGACATCCTGCAGCGCGTAGATGGTGTCATAGCCCAGGGTCCAGAACACACCGGCGAGATACAGGAATACCGCGCCCCAGCTGAGCGTGCCCGTCGCGGCGGCATACCCCACCAACGCGCCCCAGTTGAAGGTAAGGCCGAGCCATGCCTGCGGCCACCATGTGATGCGTTTCATGAAGGGGTAGGCAGCGACGAGGACAAGGCTGCCCATTGCGACCAGGGCGGCGAACAGATTGAGCTGGATAAGGACGAGGAGACCGATGAGGCAGAGCGCGGCGAGGAAGATCCACGCACCGCGCAGGCTGATCGCGCCGGATGCGAGCGGGCGGCTGCGCGTGCGCTCAACCTTCGCGTCGAGGTTGCGGTCGACGATATCGTTATAGACGCATCCCGCCGAGCGCATGGCGAGCGCGCCCACCAGAAACAGCGGGATCAGATAGGCGTCGCGCAGCGGCGCCCCGGCCAGGAATACGCCCCAGGCGCATGGCCAGAAAAGCAGCCATGTGCCGATGGGACGGTCGAGGCGGGCGAGCCGTGCCCAGGGCCGCCATCCCGCCGGAAGCAGGCCGACGATGGAGCGCCGCTTTGCGTCAGGTGTGACCGCCTCACTCATCCCCCGCCTCTACAAGGCCTGGAAGGATATGGCGTTCGATAATGTCGTTCGTCTGGCTGTGCATGTCCTTGCGGTTGTAGTTCGTCGACAGGATGACGATGACGGTGTCGAGCTGGGGAAAGATCGCGACCTTGTTACCGCCATTGCCGGACATGTAGGCCGCCGGTTGCGGCGGCAGGCCCTCCGCCTGGAAAAGGCGTCGCCACCAGAACCAGCCATAGCCGTCGGTGGGCGTTGCGTTCAGTTGCTGGGTGCCAATCAGGCCAAGCATGTCTTTCGATATCAGCTGCCGCCCCTCATGCTGGCCGCCGCTGAGAACGAGGCGGCCAATGGCGGCGAAATCGCGCGCCGTCAGCGACAATTGCCCGCCGGACTGAACTTCGCCGGAAGGAGAGCGCGTCCATTCGGGGTTCGAGATTCCGAGCGGCGTAAACAGGCGCTGCTGCACATAGTCGTCGAACGGCATCCCGGTGGCGCGCTCGACAATGCGGCCGAGAAGAAACGCCCCCGCCGTGCAATAGGAAAACCGTCCGACACCCTTGTCCGAGCGGACATAATCCGGGTCGATCGGGATATCGAGCGCGAAGCGGGTCCAGTTGCGTTTCCGATACATCCTCTCCTCATTGCCGGGGCTGGCATCATCCCAATCATCGCATTCAAGCGCGGATGACATGTTCATAAGATCCGCAATGGTGATCGCCTGTTTTTCCGGGCCGTCATGCCTGAAAGGCGCCTCGGCGGCGAACGCGGTGAAGGCGGGCGCATAGATGTCGGGAATGCTGCCATCGTCCACAGCCATGCCGACCGCCAGCGCCGTAATGGATTTTCCGGCGGAGCGCGCGTCGATGCGGCTATCGGCGTCCGATTTGCCGAAATAATTCTCATAGACAATCTTGCCGCCGCGTTCGACGATAATGGCCTCGATCTTGCGATACTCACCCGCATCGACGGCGCTGCTGAGTTCGGTGAAGTGCTCTTCGGCGGCGAACGTAGGCGCCGCGATGCCAGACCCGAGAAGCAGGGCACAGAGGACATTGGCGATCTTGAGCATTTTTCCGTGACTCCTTTTCCATCGCGATTTGTTATGGCGGGTACGCGCGTGCGAGGCTACGTCATTCGGTCATGGCTGGCAGGCATATCTCTCGACTTTACTGCGCGGACGCGTTGGGCGCGGGCCAGGCCGTCGCGCTTGGCGCGGACGCCGCGCGGCACCTGGCGAGCGTGCTGCGTCTGGCAGTGGGCGACGAGGTGCGGCTGTTCGACGATGTCACGGGGGAATGGACCGCGCATATCGACGCGGTGTCAAAGCGTGATGTCATCGTTCGCGTCGAAAGGCAGGTATCGCAGCGCGAGACCGTGCCGGATGTCTGGCTGTGCGCCGCGCCGATCAAACGCGCGCGCTATGAGTGGATTGCGGAGAAGGCCTGTGAACTGGGTGCCGCGCGGCTGGTGCCGCTGCTGACCGCGCGGACGGGCGGGGTCGAGGCGCAGCAGGCGAAACCGGAGCGGCTAAAGGCGCATATGATCGAGGCGGCGGCGCAATGCGGGCGTACGGCGCTGCCGGAACTTGGGGACGCGGTGCGGCTGACGCAATTCCTGCGGGATTGGCCGGCGGAGCGTGCGCTGATCTTTTGCGATGAAGAGAGCGCCGGGAAAAACGGCGCGGATGCGATTGAAACCCTGAAGGCGTGTCCCGCTCCGGCCGCGATCCTGATCGGGCCGGAGGGCGGCTTTTCAGATGATGAACGCGCAGCGATTTCAGCGGTGGCGCAGGCGCGGCGGATCAGCTTAGGACCGCGTATCCTGCGGGCGGATACGGCGGCGGTCGCCGCTCTGGCATTGTGGCAGGCGGCGCATGAACAAAGGTGACGACATGAGCGATGCAACCGAACGGCTGGTAATCCGGCGTCCAGATGACTGGCATGTGCATTTGCGCGATGGCGAGATGCTGGCGGCGGTGACGCCCTATACCGCGCGGCAATTTGCGCGGGCCATCGTGATGCCGAACCTGTCGCCGCCGGTGACGACAATTGCCGCGGTGGACGCGTATCGCGCGCGGATCATGGCGGCGGTGCCCGCCGGTGTTTCGTTCGAGCCGCTGATGACAGCCTATCTGACGAACGATATCGACGCGAAGGAGATTGCGCGGGGACATGCCGAAGGGGCGTGGACGGCGGCCAAGCTGTATCCGGCCAACGCGACCACCAACAGCGCGCATGGCGTGACGGATGTAAGGCACATCCATGCCGTGCTGGAGCGCATGCAGGCCATTGGCATGCCGCTTCTCGTACATGGCGAGGTCACCGATCCCGAGATCGACATTTTCGACCGGGAGGCGGTGTTCATCGACCGTGTCCTGTCGGGGATCGTGAAGGACTTTCCGGAGCTGAGGATCGTCTTCGAGCATGTCACCACGGCCGATGCGGTGCAGTTTGTGGACGCCGCCGGCACCCATGTCGCGGCGACGATCACGCCGCATCATCTGGCGTTCAACCGCAATGCGATCTTCGCGGGCGGTATTCGGCCGCATTATTACTGCCTGCCCGTCGCGAAGCGGGAGCGGCACAGGCTGGCACTGAGGAAAGCGGCCACGGGCGGGTCGGCGAAGTTCTTTCTGGGCACCGATAGCGCCCCGCACGAGCAGGGGGCCAAGGAGTCCGCCTGTGGCTGTGCCGGGCTATTCAATGCGCCGCATGCGCTGGAAAGCTATGCGGCGATATTCGATGAAGAAGGGGCCCTGGACCTGCTGGAGGGGTTTGCGTCGCTGAACGGGCCGCGTTTCTACGGACTGCCGGTCAATAACGAGCGTGTCGTTCTGGAGCGCGCGTCCGCGGCGGTTCCCGATACGATTCCGGCGGCGGGAAGTGCCGTGGTGCCCTATCATGCGGGGACTGAGCTTGCCTGGCGTTTTGCGGGTATTCACGACGCCTAGGAAAAACTGCGCTTTTGCGCAGTGAAGGAAATTCGAGGATGACTCAGGCCAAAGAGCGGCGCTAAGTCCCAGAAATGAGCACGCGCGAGAACACTGGTGCCGCCGCACCGACAATCCGGGGGCGTGCAGACCTGCTCGCCGTCTTTGAAAATGGCTGCAAACCGAAGGCCGAATGGCGCATCGGTACGGAACATGAAAAGTTCGTCTATCGCCTGAGCGATCATTCCGCGCCCGCTTATGATGCCCCGGGCGGCATTCGCGATGTGCTGAAGCACATGGAAGCCTTTGGCTGGAAACCGATTTACGAGAAAGACAATGTCATCGCCCTGAAAGGCGATGACGGGAATGTCAGCCTGGAACCGGCGGGGCAGCTGGAACTGTCCGGTGCGCCGCTTGACAGCCTGCACGACACCTGTGCGGAGACCGGGCGGCATTTGCAGCAGGCGAAGGAAGTCGGTGCTGAGCTTGGCCTGGGATTTCTTGGCCTTGGCATGTGGCCGGACAAGTCGCGCGAAGAACTGCCGGTCATGCCGAAGGGGCGCTATGGCATCATGCGGCGCTATATGCCCACGGTGGGCGCGCTGGGGCTGGACATGATGCTGCGAACCTGCACGATCCAGACCAACCTCGACTATTCCAGTGAAGCGGACATGGTGAAGAAGTTCCGCGTATCGCTGGCGCTGCAGCCGCTGGGAACGGCGCTATTTGCGAATTCACCATTCACCGACGGAAAGCCTAACGGATATCTGTCCTATCGCAGTCATATCTGGACCGACACCGATCCCGACCGCACGGGCATGCTGCCATTTGTTTTCGAAGACGGGTTCGGGTTCGAACGCTGGGCGGAATATATGCTGGACGTGCCGATGTATTTCGCGGTGCGCGGCGATGATTATGTCGACCTGGCCGGAAAATCGTTTCGCGATTTCATGGACGGCAGGCTGGCGGAACTTCCCGGTGAGCGGCCCACCGCCGACGACTGGAATGACCATTTGTCGACGGCGTTCCCCGAGGTGCGCCTGAAGAGCTTCATGGAAATGCGCGGCGCGGATGGCGGACCGTGGGGGCGTATCTGTGCGCTGCCTGCATTGTGGGTCGGATTGTTGTACGACCAGACATCGCTGGATGCGTGCGCCGATCTGATTCGCGACTGGACCATCGACGATCTGGCGATCATGCGGAACGATGTGCCGCAACACGGGCTGAAAACGCGTGCGCCCATCAATGGCCGACAGGGCACGCTGCGCGATGTCGGAAACGAAGTGCTGAAGATCGCGGAGGCGGGGCTGGTCGCACGCAGGCGGCTCAACACGATGGGCGACAATGAAGCCGGTTTCCTGGCACCGCTGTTCGAGATCGTCGAAAGCGGCATGACGCCTGCGGACCGGCTGCTGGAGGCCTATCATGGCCGTTGGAACGGTGATGTCAGCAAGGTCTATGAAGAGGAAAGTTTCTAGCCTTATTGCAATCTGATGATCGATTGTGTATATATTCGTTCAGGAGAATGGATATGGCGACGATATTTGCCCCTGAATTTCCGGATGTGGACCATGGCGACAACGCCGCGATCCTGAGCGAGGCGCTGGCGCGTGTCGCGGTGTTCTGGAAGCTGTCCAATGCCGAACTGGGGCAGGCGCTGGGACTGTCGGCGGCATCCGCATCGCGTTTGAAGAACCGGACATATGATGTGCAGCCGGGAACCAAACCGTTTGAGCTGGGGCAATATGTTGTGCGGCTGTTCCGCGGGCTGGACGCGCTGCTGGGGTCCGATGATGCGGCGGCGCAAAGCTGGCTGCGCAGCGATAATCGGGAACTGGGCGGCAAACCGATCGAGCGCCTGCCGACGATCAGGGGCCTGCTCGACCTGACGGCCTATGTCGATGGATATCGTGGCCGCAGCTGACACGCAGCGGGTCCGCGCGCCTGTCCCCGATGAAACGATGCTGCGCTCTTATGCGCGGCCCGTATGGCGTATCGTCGAGGCGCAGCACCGGATTTCAACGAACAGGCTGGCGGATGATCCGGCGGCGCAGGCGCGGCTGGAGCAGCTTGTCGAGGATGTAAAGCCAACCATGCCGGACGCGGCGCTGGGGCTGCACTTCCTGCTCGCATCGCCATTTCGCTATTGGCACGCGGCGGGCACGCGGTTTCGCCGCGCGGGCGTGAAGCCGGGCATTTTCTACGCGTCGGAAACCGAAGAGACAGCGCTTGCGGAAACGGCCTATTGGCGGCTGCGCTTCTTTGCGGCTGCGCCCGCCATGACCCGGCCGCAGGCGACGAGCGAGCATAGCGCGTTCACCGTTTCCGTGCGTACCGCAAAAAGCCTTGATCTCACGGCACCGCCGCTAGATGCGGGAGACGCCTTATGGATGCGCAAGGATGATTATGCGCCCTGCCAGCGCTTTGCCGATCATGCCCGCGCGCTCGATACGGAAATCATCGTGTATCGCAGCGTCAGGGACGATTCCGGCGGAAGGAATGCCGCCATTCTGGCGCCGCGGGCGTTCGCGGGCGAACCCGATATAAGAACGACCTGGCACTTCCGTTTCGAGGGAGACCGGCTGACCGCGCAGGCGGCGTTTCCGGCGCGGCGAACCGTGGTCTTTCACGGCGAAAGCAAGCGATAACGCCTGACATCATGCGCCGTCAGTCGGCGATGTCTATCCATACCGGCGTGTGGTCGCTGGCCCGGTCGCGGCCGCGATATTCCTTGTCGACCTGGGCATTCATCAGGCGATCGGCGATGGTGGGACTGAGCAGATGGTGGTCGATACGCAGGCCCGCGTCGCGCGGCCATGCGCCCGCCTGATAATCCCAGAATGTGTAGAGCCCGTCATCCTGCGGATGAACGGCGCGCAGCGCTTCCAGCCATCCCTGCGCAAGGATCGCGCGCCAGGCGGCGCGGCTTTCAGGCTCGATCAGGGCATCGCCCGCCATTGCGCTCGCGGAAAAGACGTCGCGGTCTTCCGGCGCGACATTATAGTCTCCGGTGAGGACCGCCGGGATCTCCGCATCCCACAATTCCGCCGCGCGTTTCCGAAGCCGTTCCATCCAGCGCAGTTTATAGTCGAATTTGGGTCCTGGCAGGGGATTTCCATTGGGCAGATAGATGCTGGCAATGCGAACGCCCTCATAGTCCGCCTCGATATAGCGTGCCTGATCCTCCGCGCCGGATTCAAGGCCATCCTCGCCGGGAAGGCCGGTCATGACGAGCCTGGCAGGTTTGCGGCTGAGAATGGCGACGCCGTTAAACGCCTTCTGGCCATGGACAAGGCAGTGGTAGCCGATTTCCTCCACCTCCCTGACCGGGAAGCCTTCCGTTACGGATTTGATCTCTTGCAGGCAGGCGACGTCCGGTTTGGTTTCTTCAAGCCATTCCAGCAGGCGCGGCAGGCGCGCCTTGATGCCGTTGACGTTATAGGTCGCGATGCGCACGGAGCCTGGAGCCTTTTCGCGCGGCTAGACGGAAAAGGACGTGCCGCAGCCGCAGCCGGATGCCGCCTGCGGATTTTTAACCTGGAACGATGCGCCGCCAAGGTTGGAGACAAAATCCACTTCCGAACCATCCAGCAGGTCGAGGCTGACCATGTCCACGATCAACTTCACGCCGTCGGTTTCGGTGACGATATCGTCATCTTCCAGCGCCGTTTCCAGGCCGAACTTATACTGAAAACCGGCACAGCCGCCGCCCTCCACGGACAGGCGCAGCATCGCCGGCGCGCCCTGCCTTGCGGCGATGGTCGCGACACGTTCTGCCGCGCTCGATGAAAGAGTTACGGAAGCCATAGAGGGAATGTAGGGCGTGTCAGGGTTGCGCGCAACGTCAGTCGGCGCAGGAAGCTGCCGCGCGGCGCGTTTACTTCGCGCCGACGATGCTGCTGGGCATCGCACCGATATCGGCGGTTTCCAGGAACGGCATCGGATTGACCGCGCGCCCGTCGATGCGCACCTCGTAATGCAGATGCGAACCGGTCGAACGACCGGTCGAGCCCATGCCGCCAATCTTTTCACCGCGTGCGACGCGATCGCCGACGCGTACGTCGAGGCGCGACATGTGCGCGTAGCGTGTGGTCAGGCCGCTGCCATGATCGATCTCGACCAGCTTGCCATAGCCGCCATGGCGACCCGAACGTACGATCGTGCCTTCCGCCGCGGCATAAATGGGCTCACCGACGGGGCCGGACATATCGACCCCCTGATGCATGGCCGTCGTGCCCTTGAAGGGGTCGAAACGAACGCCGTAACCTGACGTATATGTATAGGATTTCACCGGCTTGTAGCTGGGCACGGCATTCAGGCCCTTTTCAAGCAGATCCAATTTCTTCCAGCTGAGGAACAGCTGCGCGAAATGAGGGTCGGCGTCGTTCAGCGGGCTACCGTCTGCGGTCGCGCCGATATCGGGTCCGCCAACGCCGCCAAGTACCGACTGCCGGACGAAACGTTCCGGGCGCAGGCCCAGCGAGCGCAGCGTCGCCTGATGATCGCGGTAACGCGCCTCGGCTGCTGTCGAAGCTTCATCGACGAATGCCAGCTGGGTTTCTTCCAGACGGGTAAAGGCCTGCATCAGGGAGGGCGACGATACGTCGTTGCTGCCTTCCTTGGGAAGGATCATCGCGAGTTCGCCAAGGTCTGCCTTGCCTTCGTAAAGACTGGCCAGAAAATTCTGCCGTTTGGCCAGTCGCGCAGCCTGCATGTCTATGTCGTTGCGAAGGGCAGCGACATGGGTGCGCATCTTCTTCGCCTCCAAACGGCTGTCTGCGAGCTGTTGCTCCAAATGGCCATCAGGGGCAGCCATCACCGCGGCGCCAGTGGCCACGCCGGTATAGCCGATCATCGCCGCGAAGACCGCGCTGGCGATGATCTGGGACCGCACGGTCAGCTTGACGACGCGCATGCCCTTTTCCTCGTCATAATGCATAAATTCGCGCTCACGGAACACGCTGGAAATGATCGCGGAAAGACGCTGACGCATATACAAATAACCCCCTGTCACCGACCCGGACTGGCCCATGTCGGTGCGTTCCTCTGATCTCGAAGCAAGATGAACCCGCATGTGGATTTGCTTACGAAACAAATCTGCTCTTTTGGTTAATGCGATTCAAGGGACGCGTAGAAATCTCTCGTCAGACCGGCAGATTCCCGCGCCGAGTCGTTGAACGGAGGTTTTAATCGACCGCGAAACCGGGTTTCTACAAGATTTCGAAAGGTTTCCGCCGGCGGTTTGCCGGTCAAGGCGCAGACGTGGCGAAACCAGTGATTGCCGATTCGGACATGACCGATCTCATCATGATAGATGATGTCGACGATAGCCGCGCTGTCCGCATCGCCCGCTTTTTCCAGCCGGTCGACGGTCGCGGGCGATACATCGAGCCCCCGCGCCTCCAGCACTTGCGGCACGATCGCCAGCCGCGCGAGCAGGTCGTCGGCGGTTTCCTCCGCCGCCTGCCATAGGCCGTCATGCGCCGGCAGGTCGCCATAGGCCGCCCCCATAGCCGCCAGCCGGTCGGCGAGCAGCAGGAAATGGCGGGCTTCGTCATCGCCAACCGAAATCCAGTCGGTTGTGAAGGTGCGGGGCATGTCGCCGCCAAAACGCGCCGCGGCGTCCCAGGCCAAGTCGATGGCGTTCATTTCGATATGCGCAAGTGCGTGCATCAGCGCAATGCGCGAGCGCTCGGACCCCGCTCGCCCGCGGCGCGGCATCCGGCCTGGCGCGAGAAGCTCCGGCCGCCCCGGGCGGGCCGGGCGGTCCGGCAGCGTCCCTGTGAAATGCCAGTCGATCTTTCCAGCCCGCCACGCGCTTGCCTGCGCCTGACTTTCAGCCGCCTTGGCGTGCGGGTCCGCGGTCAGCAGAACAGCGCGCGCAGCATCGGAGACGGTCGGGCGCGGCGCGGGACTCAAAGCGCTTTTGCAGCCTCAAGGACCTGCTCGACATGCCCCTTGACGCGCACCTTGCGCCAGATCCGGGCGAGCTTTCCGTCCGTGCCGATCAGGAACGTGGACCGATCGATACCCATATATTTCCTGCCATACATATTCTTTTCCACCCAGGAACCATAGCGTTCGATCACCTCACCATCCGGGTCCGATCCAAGGTCGATGCCAAGGTCGTGTTTCTCCCGAAACCGTGCATGCTTTGCGGCGGTGTCCTTCGAGACCCCAAGAATGGCGGTGTTCGCAGCGGCAAACCCGTCCGCCATTTCGGTGAATCCGATGGCCTGTTTCGTGCAGCCCGGCGTATCGTCCTTCGGATAGAAATACAGAACCAGTTTTCTGCCATCGTAATCGGACAGGCTGAAGGTCCGGCCGTCTTCTCCCGCAAATGAAAAATCAGGGGCGGTGTCGCCCTCTTCCGGTGCCTTCGTCATGTCGTCGATCCTTTCTCGAACTGTCGTTTCCATTCCGCCGCGATAATGCGGCGGGCCGAGGCGATATCCGCTTTCAACGCCGCCCAGTCCTTCATGTTGCAGCGCGCGGCCACAAGCGCACGTGTCGCCGCACCGCCCGGTCCCTTGGTCGCCCCCTCCACCAGCCGCGAGATGATGAGATAGTCGGCAAGACTGCGATGGGCGCCCAGCAACGCCTTTGGAAGCTGGCCGTCGTCGACAAGGGCGGTCAATGCCTCGACAAGATCGGTGAACAGACCCCGGTGCGACCTCAGCTGGCAATAATGAATAATGAATTCCAGATCGATCAGCCCGCCGCGCCCATGCTTGACATCAAAAGGCCCGGTGCCGGGGTGCGCGCGCATCATATCCGCGCGCATATCGGCCACTTCGTCCCGCAGGCGCTTCGGGTCGCGGTCGCGGTGCAGCGCGGTGTCGATGATATCCTGAATGGCGTCCGCATGGTCATGGCCGATGACGATGCGCGCGCGGGTCAGCGCCATATGTTCCCATGTCCACGCCTCCTTCGCCTGATACGCCGCGAATGTGTCGAGGCTGACCGCCAGCAGCCCCTGTGCGCCGGAGGGCCGGAGGCGGGTGTCGACCTCGTAAAGCGGACCGGCGGCGGTCGGCACGGTGAGCGCCGAGACCAGCCTCTGGAACATGCGGTTGAACCAGCCCGCGGCGGTCAGCGCCTCCCCCGTGCCGTTCGCCGCGCGCACCGTGTGATCGCCGCTGAACAGAAATACGATGTCGAGATCGGAATGTTCGGTCAGCGCCCGGCCGCCATAACGCCCAAAGCCCAGAATGATCGGATCCGCGTCCGGTACTTTCCCGTGATCGCGGGAGAATGCGTTGAAAACGGCGCTGGTCAGCGCGGACACCACGGCGTCGGCCGTATCGGCATAGGCGCGGGCCGCGGCTGCAGGCGTTGCGACACCCTCCAGCAGGGCGACGCCGATACGAAAGCGTTGCTCACCGGCCCAGTGACGCGCCGCGTCGAGTGCGCGTTCGAAGTCCGCCGCGCGGCCGATGATCCGCGCGGCCGCGATGTGAAACTCCTCCGCCGTCCCAAGCGCCTGGCGCGCACCGCCGAGCATGGCATCGAACAGGTCCGGACGCCGCGCAAGTTTTCCGGCAAGCAGCGGGGCATGGCCCATCACGCGGGCAAGCAGGCCGGCAAGGGCAGGGTTCGCAGCGATCAGCGCGAAAAACCGGAACGCGCTTGGCAGCTTCGCCAGGAAATCATCGAACCGGCGAAGTGCATTGGCAGCGGATCGCAGACCCGCAAACGCCTCGATGAGGAGCGGCAGGGCCTGTTCGAATTCACGCTGGGCGGCATCGCTGCGCAGCGCGCGATACTTCCGCGTGCGCCATTTCTCGATCAATTTCACGATTTCCCCGCGCGGTGTCGCGCCGGATGAGGCGACATAATCCGCCAGTGCGGAACCGCGCGGAACGGGCGGCCGCTCCGCACGCTCCGTCAACTCGTCATAGGCTTCTGCGGCCAGCGCGAGGCCAGGCATGACCGTGCTCGCCCAGGCCCTGTAACCTGCCGCATCGCATAAGGCTGCGAACGCCGCGCGGTCATCCTTGCGCGTTGGAATGGAATGGGTCTGCGCGTCTTCGCGCATTTGCAGCCGGTGTTCCGCGTTTCGCAGGCGCTCATAGTGCGCGGCGAGGCTGGCGGCGAGCGCGGGCTCGACATGGCCGGCCTGTTGCAGCGCCGTCAGGGCGGAGCGTGTATCGGACGCCCGCAATGACGGGTCGCGGCCGCCGAATATGAGCTGCTGCACCTGGGCGAAGAACTCGACTTCGCGGATGCCGCCGCGGCCACGCTTCAGATCGAAGCCGGGACCGAACGTCTGTCGCTCGTCATAATGGTCGCGGATGCGCAGACTCATGTCCTCGATGTCGGCGACGGCGGTGTAATCGAGCGAGCGGCGCCAGATGAATGGCGCGATCTGGGTGAGGAAATCTTCCCCCATGGCCATGTCGCCGGCCACCACCCGTCCGCGAATGAAGGCGGCGCGCTCCCAGGTCAGCGCCTCCGACTGGTAATAGATTTCCGCCCGCCTGAGCGGGATGGCGACGGGGTTGACCTCCGCGTCGGGGCGAATGCGCAGATCGACGCGGGCGACATAGCCGTCCCTGGTCGGCTGCTGCAGGATCTCGGCCGTGCGCCGGGCAATGCGCACGGCTGCGCGTTCCGGGTCTTCGTCCGGACGCCGGGCGATACGGTCGCCATCATACAGGAAAATCAGGTCGACATCGCTGGAATAGTTGAGCTCGCGGCTGCCCAGCTTGCCAAGCGCCAGCGCCGTGAAGCCGTCGGGCGATGCGCCGGGGACGCGGTCGTGAAACGCGCTGCGGATGGCGCTGTCGATGGCAAGGTCGGCAAAATCCGACAGAACGTGAACAACCTGGCTGAGATCGAACGCCCCTGCGAGGTCGCCGATCGCGGTCCCAAGCGCGATACGGCGGCGGGCGTGCCTCAGCGCGAGCGGAACATCCTGACCGGCATGGACCCCCGCCATCGTTGCGGCGATGAACCCGTCCAGTCCCGTGCGGCCGATTTCGTCGAGCCATTGCGGATCACGTCTCATGATCCCGCGCAGAAACGGTGCGTGCTGCCAGGCGCGCTCCGCAGCAGAAAGAAATGTGGCAGAAAGGCCACACTTAGCGAGGTTTTCCGGCAGGGAACTACTCATGGCGGGAACGTAGCGGGGGGCATCGCGTTATCACTACCATGTCGGCCCAGCCACCAGAAGCCGGTAAGCGGCAGGCCAAGCGCCGTGTTGGAAGCGCGGACGACATGCGCGGCGCATCATTTGGTGCGTCTTTACGCCGTCTATATGGGCAGACGCTCAACGAGCCGCTCGATGACGAATTCAAGGACCTTCTCGATAAGCTGAAATAGCGTGCGGCCGACGCCGCGTGACGGCGGTCAGGTGATCCCGGCGAAGCGCTTTCAGCGGGAACTGCCTGTGGTCCGATCACTTCTGGCGGGAAAGCTCGTCCACCTGTCCCATAATGTCGTTAAGTGCGCCTTCGCCATTTCCGGCGGTCTGAGAATTGGTACGGGACGGCAAATTGCCTTCCGCAAGTAACGTTTCAAGTGCCGCGCGGCCCCGGGCGACACGGCTTTTGATCGTGCCAACGGCGCAGCCGCAGATATTTGCCGCTTCTTCATAGGCAAACCCGCCGGCACCGACCAGTATCAGCGCCTCGCGCTGGGCTTGCGGCAATTCCAACAGTCCCCGTTGCAGGTCGGCCAGCTCGATCTGCTGATCCTGTCCGGCGGGAGCGGCGAGGATCTTCGCCGCCGTGAAATCGTCCCATTCCCCCTTGAAGCGCGCGCGGCGCATCTGGCTTAGAAAGAGGTTTCTGAGGATGATGAACGTCCACGCCCGCATGTTCGTGCCGGCCTGGAAGCGGTGCCGCGCTGCCCAAGCCTTTAGCAGCGTTTCCTGCACCAGATCATCGGCGGTGTCGGCATTTCCCGAAAGCGATCGCCCGAATGCGCGCAGATGCGAGATGACAAGTGCCAGTTCCGCCTTGAAATCCGTATCGGAAAGCTGCTCGGTGTCCGGCTTGGGCGCCTTGGCGGGGGTGGAATGCAGGCGGTCGAGCAGTTCCTGAAACATAGGCGGAATCGCTTCGGCGGCGGGCGCTGCGAATACCGAGCGTAGAAAACCGCCGACATCGGCAACGCTGACTTTGCCGTCGCCTGCCGGATCAATGGCTGAGTCTGCCATCATGCGTCCCCCCTGATGGTCATGCGATTATCCCGCGAAGCCCAGCAATACGCCCATGCCAACCACGACCAGCACCACGGAGATCAGCAGGACATAGCGACCGATTCCGGGGGTCTCGCCGCCGCGTGCGTCCTCTTTGCCGACTTCTTCATGCTTCTCGTCCATACTCATATACTCCTGCGTCGATTAAGTTCTGCAATACGGAAAAACGCCCGTTTCCGCAAACAGACGAGCGCTCGGAGCTATGCCGTACCTAAGCGGGTATAGCGGCACTCGACCGGAAAAACAGCGCCTGTGCGATGGCTGCCTTTACCGTCGATCGCTGGAAAGGCTTCGTGATCAGGAAGGTCGGCTCCGGCCGTTCACCGGTCAGCAGGCGTTCCGGAAAGGCGGTGATGAAAATCACCGGGACGCTGAATTTTTCCAGAATGTCCTTCACCGCATCGATGCCGCTGGAATCGTCGGCCAGCTGAATGTCAGCCAGGATCAGACCAGGCTGCTGTTCCGTGGCGGCCGCGACGGCCTCGTCACGAGTGGTTGCGATTCCGGTCACCTGATGACCGACATCAAGGACGATGCTCTCGATATCCATGGCGATAATCGGCTCGTCTTCGATAATCAGCACGCTCGTCTTCGTCTGGCGGTCGATCTCCGCGATGGCTTCGGCGACCAGAGCGTCCACCTCGTCTTCGCTGCTGTCGATCAGATAGGCGGTGTCCTCGTTGGAAAACCCCTCCATCGCCGTCAGCAACAGCGCCTGACGCGAAAGCGGCGTGATGCCCGAAAGCCGTTCATGCGCCACCTGTTCGAATTCGGAACCCTCATTCGCGCTGATGCCGGAATCAACGTTGGCGGAATTCCAGATCGCGTGAAAGGTGCGATAAATGCCCAGCCGCGCTTCGACATCCTTCGGGAAGGAATCCGGTGCCTCGACAATGGCCTCGAGCGTTGCCCGGACATAGGCGTCGCCAGCGGTCTGCGCGCCGGTCAGGGCGCGCGCATACCGGCGCAAATAAGGGAGGTGCGGGGCGATTTCGGTGGCGAGCGACATTTTGCTCATGACTCCTGTCAGGCTTGCGTATGAGGGCTGAACGCCGGTCTTAGACCTGCGTTCCCTCGCCGGGGCAAGGGGCAATTGTCAGCCAGCTATCTTATGTCGCGAACTCGGATGGGAACGGGGTGTGGTCCCGCGTGTTGAGAGATGACCATGGATCAAGATAACGCGCATTCTCCGACGGCCGATCGGCACCCCCTTTCGCGTCGCTTCATGGCTGCGATCAGCCTTGCGCTTCTGCCGATTGGCATCATCGCCGTCGCACTGTCGATCAACAGTTTTCGCGACGCCCGTGAGCAGGCGGTCATCCGTGTCGAAGCGCGCGGCGCGGCGCTCGCGCTGGAGGTCGACAATGTGTTGGCCGATCACGGACTGGCGCTGCGTGCCCTGGCGGCAAGGTCACTCGATAGTCTGAGTTCGCGGCAAGTGTGCGATGATGAACTGACGCGTTTCGCTGATCTCGATCCGCTTTTCGGACGGCTGTTCCGGATCGGCGAATCGGGCCGAACGCTATGCCGCTCCAGTGGCGGGGCAGGCGGGGCGGGGCAGGACCTTTCGGACCAGGACATAGCGAGCGTCATGGCCATCGACACGCGTTCGTCAGGTGTTGGCTCGGCCCTGTTTTTCAGCGAGACACGCGGCCATCTTATCTATGCCGTCAAAAGCGCGACACCGGCCGCCGCGCGCGGCAGCGTTGTCGCGATGATCCCGGTTTCTGCGCTTCAGGAGGAACTGAGCGGTGTCGTTCGGCCGCTGAACAGCCACCTGAACGTTCAGGTCGCGAATGGCGAAAGCGGCGGGGGCGATATCGATGTCGTCAATCCGTCGCGTGGCGGCGCTCATGCGATGATCGCATCGACGCGCCTGCCTGGCCTGTCAGTTCGCTATGAAGAAGACTTGCCGCCGCTTCGGATAGGCGAGGTGGCGGCCATATTCGCCCCGCCGGTCATGTGGCTGGCAGCCATGTTGATCAGCTGGCTGACGCTGCGCAGACTGGTTGTCGTTCCGCTGGCGTCGATGCAGCGCGGACTGATGGCGCGGGCCGATGGTGATGATGATGCTGGGCTGGCACCGCGCGCGGGCAATACGCGGGAGCTGGCGGAATTTGCCGAGGCCTTTGACGAGCTTGCCGCCGAGCAGCGGCTCGACCGGCAGGACCGTGAAGCGGCGCTCGCCGCGCAGGAACGCCTGGTGCGCGAGGTGCATCACCGGGTGAAAAACAATCTGCAGATCATCACCAGCCTGATCAGTCTGAAAGGCCGCGGCACCGACGATCGGGGCGAGCACCGCGCCTATGGCACCATTCAGATGCGTGTGACCGCGCTGGCGCATGTCCACCGCTGGTTACATGCCGATGATCTGTCGCGCGGCGTCGATCTGGCGGCCCTCTTCACAGATTTGTGTTCTGGCCTCGAAGGCAGCATTCGCGCTGTCGAAGGTGTGGCGACCACGATAGAAACCCGGCTTGCGCGGATGTTTGTCGGACAGGACGCTGCGGTTCCCCTCTCATTTCTCGTGACGGAAATCATCGCCGGAACGGCCGCGCACATGACCGGAGCGCAGGACATGACCGTTCAGGTCACGCTGCGGGAGGTGGAGCAGGGCCGCGCCATTATGGAGATCGGCGGTCAGGCGTTCGCCGGCGACGACCCCTTCGTGCAGGGCCAGACGACCCCAAGCGCGCGCATCGTGCAGGGCATGGTTCGCCAGCTTCGGACGAAGCTGCACCACGATGCGGAAAAAGGAATATATAGTTTCAAGATCGCTGTCGCCGACGACGCCGACGAAAGGAAATCGAAACGGATACGCCCGGTCGATTAACCGGTGTGTGCAGAACGGCGATTACATGCCGGGCGCGGACTCGCCGTCCTTATATTTGATTTCGAGGAAACGGCCTTCAATGGCAAGACGGTCGAGATCGCCGCGGGCGAGCTGTTCCGAGAGGCGCTTTAGTTCGTTTGAAATGGTGGCAAGACCCTCGCGCAGCTTGGTGTCGGCCTCGCCCCCGACCTCGCGGTAGGAAAGGGGCACGTCCACATAGGATGTCACAAGGCGCGGTAGCTCATCGCCGATCAGGCGCCGGGCATCGGTCACCACGGGCGCGTCGGCCTCTACTTTCTCCAGCTGCGGCGCGAGAATTTCGAGGCGCAGCAACAACTCGTCGACCTGAATGCGGGCAGGGGCGGGCAGTTCGTGCCTGCGCGCGGCCAGCCAGCGTTCGACGCGTACGGGCAGCGCGCCAAGTTCGGCGTT
This sequence comes from Pacificimonas pallii, assembly GCF_019204005.1. GTDB lineage: Bacteria > Pseudomonadota > Alphaproteobacteria > Sphingomonadales > Sphingomonadaceae > Pacificimonas > Pacificimonas pallii. The sequence goes on from NZ_JAGSPA010000004.1 coordinate 186,928, forward strand.
GATGATGTTATCCACCGTCGGCTCAGGTTCCTTTTTCGCGGCCCCGCGAAGCGGCAGGAACAGCGGCACGAGCGCGGCCGCACCCAATGCAAGAACCAGCAGGATGAACCCGTCAATACCGATCCCGCCGATGATCATGGCCAGGATCAGCGCGGCGACGGCGACCCCCGCGACCGCCATGCCCGATCGCTTCAGTTTTGTCAGCCATGGTGACCGTTCCCGCGCCTCCATGCGCCGTGCCGCGGCCCGGCCGGCGTCGGATTGACGAAGCTCCCGCAGCTGGCGGTCCGCGCGGGCGGTGATGTCGTCGAACTTCGCGAGCACCTGGTCAACCGACTGAACCATATGGCCTAGCCCTCGATCGCAGTGAAGGCGGGTTTGGCATGTTCAAGCTTGGCCTGCTCCACACCCTCCGCGCGGGCGATATAGCCGCGGCTTTTCTCGACCTCGTCCGTCAGCAGATTGACCGTCTGTTTCATGGATCCGAGCGCTTCGGCCTTGAAGGTGTCGATTTCATCCATGGTGGCATAAACATTCTCGAATGCGCGTTTCAGCGTTTCGAGGGGAATGGTGGAAGATGCGGCCTGGCGATGAATTTCGCCGGTTTGGGTACGCAGCATCTCGCCGGTCGAATCGATCACACCCGCCGTCGTCGTATTGAGCGCGGTGATCTGGTCGAGGACGAGTTTCTGGTTCGTCATCGCCTGCGCCACGGTCACACCGGTACGCAGTGCGCTCACTGTCGTCGTGGACGCGCGGTCCACGCCCTTCATCAGCTCGATATTGTTCTTTTTCACCAGATCGAGCGCAAGATAGCCCTGCACGGTGACAGCCATCTGCGTCAGCAGGTCGGTCACGCGCTGCCGCGTGTAGAACAACGCCGATTCCCGCAGTGCCTTCGCCTTGGCGGGGTCGGTCGCATCGAGTTGCGCGGCCTTCACCTCAAGCTTGCTGTCCAATGTCTTGGCGACGAAGATCATCTGTTCCAGCTTGCCCATGGTTTTCCACAGGTTCTGACGCTCGACGTCGATCGCGGCATTGTCGCGCAGCAGCTCGTCCTTGCCCGACGCCAGCCGCTTCAGGATCGCAGAGATATGCCCCTGCGCCGATTCGTAGCCCGCGAAATACTGGCGCGCCTTGCTGCCCATGGGGATGAGGCCGAACAGCTTCTTCTTGGTCAGCATCTTCCCGCGTTTGCCGGGATCGAGATCCTCGACGGTACGGCGCAGTTCCGTCAGGTCCTTGCCGATATCACTCTCGCTATTCATCGAGCGTGTCGGCCGGTCGAGGAAGCGGTTGGAATAATTCGCCGCCTCCTCGATTTCCGCACGGCCAAGCGCGGTAAGCTGGTCGATACGGCGACCGAATTCCGGGCTGTTGGAATCCTGCTCGGTCAGCTCCGCGATGAAGCTGTCGACATTATCCTCCAACTGGGTCTTCTTTTCGTCTTCAATCGGAACAAGACCTGCCGCCTTTGCCGCTTCGACCTTGATCACCGGGTCGGGCGCATCGAGCTTCAATGCCGTCGGGGCACCAGCATTTTCGGTTCCGGTCGTCGGGTCAGCCATATCGTCTTTCTTTCATCTGGCGCTCCCCGAAAGGAGCGCCGCCACCTACAGTGTGTTATCCTCTAGTCGCTCGATACGGCTTCGGCGAGACCTTCGACATATTCCGCGCCCGCGATGACTTCGGCGGAGCTGCCGTCAAAGTCATCGCCAATGGGTTCCACGCGTCCGCCAAGGCACTGACCAAGGAAACCCTCCATCGCCGCGAAAAAGCTGAGGCGGTTGGCAGGCTCCTGGAAGCCGTGACCCTCATCGGGATAATTAATGTAGGTCACTGGCAGGCCCTTTGCCTGCATGGCGTCCGAAATCTGGTCCGATTCGATCTTTGTGACGCGCGGATCATTGCCGCCCTGACCGATCAGCAGCGGAACCTTGATCTTGTCGACATGCGTCAGCGGTGACCGTGCGACCAGATCGGCGCGCGCTTCGGCGTCCGCCGGATCACCAATATGGCGATAGAAGGTGCCTTCGAGGATCGGGCGCCAATAAGGCGGGAAGCTTTCCATCAGCGTGATGAGGTTGGACGGGCCGACAATGTCGACGCCGCATGCGAATTTGTCGGGTGTGAATGTCACGCCCACCAGTGTCGCATAACCGCCATAGGAACCGCCACCGATCGCGACCTTGTCGGCCTGGGCAATGCCCTCTTCAATGGCCCAGTCGACGGCATCGATCAGATCATCATGCATCGCGCCGGACCACTCGCCAATGGCCCTGTTGACGTGGTCTTTGCCAAAGCCGGTCGAGCCGCGATAATTGACGCTGAGCACGGCATAGCCGCGATTCGCCATCCACTGATGCACGGTGTCATAGCCATATCCGTCGCGCGCCCATGGTCCGCCATGCACCCACAGAAGCGTTGGCACAGCCTCATCGGGGCGGCCGTCACCATCGGGATCGCTGCCCGGCGGCAGAGTCAGGTAAGAAACCAGTTCAAGACCGTCGCGGGCCTTGATGACCAGCGGGTGCATCGGCTGCAGCGGCGCATCGGCCAATTCAGGGCGCGTCGTGAACATCTCCGTCAGGCTTTTCGTATCGCGGTCGTACAGCATATAGGTGCCGGGCTGTTCCGCGGCGTCGTCGACAACGACCCATTTCCGGTTGTCGTCCGTTGCCGATGCGAGATTGATCTGACCCTTGAACCGGGATTTCAGGAATTCGAGATCGCCCGCGACGTCGTCTGACAGCGCGGTCCAGTCTTCCTTCTTATAATTCACGGCATAGGCCAGCGGTTCATAGGTCGTCGGGTGGAACATGACGTCGGAGACGTCGGCATTCTCATGCTCGCCAAGGGTCGTCTGCGTACCCGTGGTCAGATCGATATAGGCTAGGGCGCTGGTGTTCCGGTTGCGGCTGTCGCCGAGATAGAGGCGCTCGCCGTCCTTCGAGAAGGCAAAGGGCTGCGTGTTGAAAAAATCATCTGTACCGACAGACATGAATTTTTCCCCCTGCGTGCCATCAGGCTCGACGAGGAAATAGTCTGCGCCGCCGCCTGGCTGACTGATCATGCCAAGCCGTGCGCGGTTCTGATGGTCGACGACCCAGCCGCCAAAACCCGGATTTTCCGCAACGAGGCGTTTTTCGCCATTGGAATAATTTACTTCGTAAAGGTCGAACAGTTGCGGATCACGGTCGTTCATACCGATCAGGACGACACCGGGGCGTTCGCGGCTGACATTCTGGATTACCGCACGAACGCCCTCTGCCGCCGGTGTCAGATCGATGGTCGCGCCATTGGCGATATCGGTCGCATAGACATGAAAATTCTCGTCGCCGCCCTTGTCCTGCTGCGTCAGGATGAACAGGCTGTCGGGTGTCCACATGTGCGAGTTGATGCCGCGCTTGGCATCGTCGGTAACGGCGCGCGCATCCGCAGGGTCTGCCGCGGGGGCGACCCAGACATTCATCACGCCGTCTTTCGGCGCCAGCCAGCTGAGCCATTTTCCATCGGGGCTGATCCGGCCCTGCGACTTTGTCGGATTGCCCAGCAGCGCCTCGCGCGGAATGAGGTCGGCATTTTGCGCGGCGGTCTTTGCCGATGCGGCGGTGCCCGCACTTGCCATGGTCATGGCGATGCCGACGGCGGTGAGGGTGGTGATCGAGCTACGCATAAGGTCTCCGATTTGGTTTGATCTGAAACTGTTCTAGCAGAGGTGTATTATATAAACAACACAGATGTTATCCGCCGAGTGCCTGCGCCTTCATCGCATCACAATCTTCGCGGCAGGCCGCCGCGACGTCGGCATGCGCGCCGCTCGGCTTTGGCAGTGCTCCGGGCGGTGGTGCGGATCCGGTGGAGCCATTCGGCGCAGTTCATCTTGGCTATGGTCTCGGCTGCCATGGCGCCGCTACGCCGCCGCCTGACGCATCTCCAGACCCTGTGCGAGCCGCCAGAGTTTCTCCGGCGTTGCGGGCATGTCGACATGCTGACCGCCCAGGCAATCGACCAGCGCATTCATGATCGATGGCATGGCGCCGATCGTACCGGCCTCACCGCACCCCTTCGCGCCCAGCGGGTTGTTCGGGTTCGGCACCGGTTCGGTATCGAACGTCATGCCGAGCGGCATATCGTCGGCGCGCGGGATGCCATAATCCATAAAACTGCCGGTCAGAAGCTGGCCGTTTTCGTCGTAAACGACATCCTCCATCACGGCCTGGCCCAGGCCCTGCGCCACGCCGCCCTGCACCTGTCCCTCGACCAGCATGGGGTTCACCAATGTGCCGAAATCATCGACGACCGTATATTTCGAGACGGACAGGATGCCAGTGTCGGGGTTCAGTTCAACTTCCGCGATATGGCAGCCATTGGGGTAGGTCGGGCCGGGATTTTCAGGCTTGTAGCTGGCGCGGACATCAAGCTCGCCCGGATGCGCGGCGGCGATTTCCATCAGGCCGCGCGTTTCATTGGTGCCGCGCGCGCGGTAGACGCCCGCGTCGAAATCGACTTCGCCGCCCAGATCCTGCGCGGCAAATATACGGCCCTTTGCGATCACATCCGCTGCCGCCTCAAGACCGGCAGCGCCGCCCCAGACCATGGAGCGCGAACCACCGGTCCCGTTTCCGACGTCCAGGCGATCCGTGTCGCCCTGCTCGATAATGACGTCTTCAAGGTCGATGCCCAGCTTTTCCGCGATGACCTGCGCATAGGCGGTTTCGTGGCCCTGTCCGTTCGACTGGGTCCCGATGGCGGCATGAACCTTGCCGCCGCGGATCTTGACGTCGGCGAATTCCTCCGTTGAACCGCCGCCAGCGATCTCGACGTAAAAGGCGGCGCCGCGGCCATAGCGCATGCCGCGCGCCTCCGCTTCTGCGCGGCGGACATCGAAACCGGCCCAGTCGGCACGTTTTACCGCCGCGTTGAGAAGAGCCGGGTAGTTGCCTACGTCAAAGTTCAGGCCAAGGCCGTTTTCATGTGGCAGTTCATCGGGACGCAGCAGATTCCGGCGGCGGATGTCGATAACATCCATGCCGGTTTCCCGGGCCGCGGCCTCCATCAGGCGCTCGATAATATAGGCCGCCTCTGGCCGTCCCGCGCCGCGATAGGCGTCTGTAGGCGCCGTGTTGGTCGCAACGCCGTGCACCACATTGTGGATCGCCGGGATGCGGTAGACGCCGCCGATGATCCTGCCGCCCGCGAAGGTCTGGATCGCCGGGCCATATTGCGATTGGTAGCCACCAAGGTCGGACCATGTCTCCGCCTTCAGGCCCAGGATCATCCCCTTGTCATCAAGCGCGAGCTGCGCATCCGTGACCATGGCACGGCCATGCAGGTCGGTCTGGAAAGCATCGCCGCGTTCGCCGGTCCATTTCACCGGGCGGCCAAGGGCGCGCGCGGCATGCAGGACAAGGCCGTATTCGGGATAGCAGAAGCTTTTCATGCCAAAGCCGCCGCCGACATCGCCGGTGACGATACGCATCTGTTCAGGCTCGACCTTCATGATCGTCTTGGCGAGGTGCGGGCGCATGTTGGCGACGCCCTGACTGCCCGTGTGAAACAGGAACGCGCCCTTGCCGTCGGCGCCGGCCGCATCCCACTGCCCCACGGCGCTGCGGACCTCCATCGATGTCGGCGCGACGCGATTTTGTACAAGACGGAGGGTCGTGACATGCGCAGCATTGGCGAAGGCTTCGTCCGCTGCCTGACTGTCGCCCACCTGCCAGTCGAACAGCTTGTTCGACTCCGCCTCCTCCCAGACCCTGGCCGCATCGTTTTCCAGAGCCCGGTCGATGGAATGGACCGCCTCGATCTCTTCATAGTCGACATTGACCGCTTCGGCGGCGAACCGCGCCTGTTCGCGTGTCTCGGCCACCACGAAGGCGACACCGTCGCCCACGAAGCGAACCTTGTCGCCCGTCAGCAGCGGGCGTTCCGCCTTCACCGGACCGGACAGCGGGACCAGGCAGGGAATGCGGCCATAATCGGCAATGTCGTCCGCCGTGTAAACCGCCAGGACACCCGGCATGGCCCGCGCCTCGCTGACGTCGATGCCGAGGATCCTGGCATGGGCATAGGGGGAGCGTACCGTGACGCCGAAGGTGCAGCCGTCCGGCTGATAATCATCCGTAAAACGCCCCGCGCCCGTGATCAGCCGTTCATCTTCTAGCCGTTTTGGGCTTTGCCCGACACCGAATTTCATGCTTTTTCCTCCGCAAGGATCGCCGCCAGGCCCACCCGGTAGTCGGGATAATGCAGTCGCTGCAGCAGATCACGTTTCATCCTGCCATTCGCGACGCGTCTGTTCTCTGAGTAAAATCCGCGCGCCATCGGTGATAGCTGTGCTTTCTCCAAGGGGACGAGCGGCGGCGGGTCCATTCCCAATAGTCCGGCGGCATAGGCAAGCACCTGTTCGCCGGGCGCGGGCAGGTCGTCCGAGATGTTGTAGACGCCGACGGCACGGCGCTGCATTGCGGCGCGCACGGCATTCGCGATATCGGTGACATGGACCCGGCTGAAGACTTGTCCGCCCGCGTCGATGCGCTGCGCATCGCCCTGCCGCAGGCGGTCAAGGGCCGACCGGCCGGGGCCGTAAATGCCGGGAAGGCGGAAGATGCATACGCGCCCGTGAAGATCCTGCCACCGCTGATCCGCGACCGAACGCGCCGTCCGGCGGCCGGTGCCGATTTCCGCAGTCTCGTCGACCCACGCGCCCTGGCGGTCGCCATAAACACCGGTCGATGACAGATATCCCGTCCAGAGGTTCCGGCGGGACAATTGGTGCTCATACAGGTCCAGGACGGGGTCGGTGTCGCCGACGGGCGGCGTTGATGACAGAATATGTGTCGCGCGGTCGATCAGGTCCGGTATTGCCGGATCATCGAGGGCAAGGACACAAGGGCGCGCTTGGCTGCCCGTCGCTGAAATTCCCCAGCCTTCCTTGCGCAGGCGATTGGCCAGATGGGTCGCCGTGTAGCCTTTGCCGAAGATCAGTAATTGCGGAGGCGGCGAACCAGTCACGCAGTGCCGCGTTTGTCAGCGGGGCCGCCCTCCAGAATGAAACGACGGTCGCAATATCCACAATCGACAAAACCCTCGCCGCCCATCTGCAGGAATATGCGTGGATGACCCAGCGCGCCGCCCTCGCCTTCGCAGGAGGTGCGCGTCGCGTTGACGTAGACGGTTTCGGGATTGTCCGGATCGATGCTCATGGGGCCGAAATAGCGCGCGCGGGCGTGTGGCCCAAGTCTTTTCTACAGGTGCGGCATGGGTGGGTGTCAGCCCGCGGCCGCCGCCGGGGGCGAGTTCCGATCCTGGCCATCAAGGCCGTCATGCAGGTGCGCGGCCTGGCGGGCGCGGCAGAGCGCCGCTTCGTTTTCAACCATTGCCGTCTGAAGTTTCGACAATTGCCCGGCAAAGCTCTGACGCTCGGCGGGCGGCAAGCCTGCCAACAGGGAATGATCGCCTGATTTCAGCTCGTTGAGCGTGTTTTCCAGTTCGGCTGTCAACGCCGCCTTGGTGTCATTGATTTTGCTGCGTTCATCGATGCGGAACCCGGCCTGGATCATGCGGCCCTCGTCGGCGAGCACAGCCTCAAGCCTTTCGGCGACTTCCACGAACCGGCCAAACGCACCCATGATGATATCTTTCTATTGTCGCATACACTCCGCTGGCGCGAAGGCAGCGACCCTAGGACCGTGATGGTTTCAATCCGATTACCAGCGCTAGAGCGGAAGCTGGTCCGTCGCCGGCCGGGGCGCGTCGAGGCCAAGATGGGCCCATGCCTTGCCGTTCAGCTGCCGCCCCCGGGCGGTGCGGGCAAGAAGACCGATCTGGATCAGATAGGGTTCGATAACCTCTTCGATGGTATCGCGCGGCTCGGACAACGCCGCCGCGAGGGTTTCGACGCCCACCGGGCCGCCCGCATAGTCGCCGGCGATGACACCCAGATAGCGGCGGTCCATCGCATCCAGGCCAAGGGCATCGACCTCCAGCCGCATCAGCGCGCGATCGGCGGCGACGGCATCAATGCGCGCATTGCCCGCAACGCTGGCAAAATCGCGAACGCGGCGCAGCAGGCGTCCCGCAATGCGGGGCGTTCCGCGCGACCGGCGCGCGATTTCCGCGGCGCCATCTGCCTCCAGTGGCATCACAAGCAGGCGCGCCGCGCGGGCGATCACCTGTTCCAGTTCTTCCGGCGTATAGAAATTCAGACGGATGGGAATGCCGAACCGGTCGCGCAGCGGCGTTGTCAGCAGGCCGGACCGCGTTGTCGCGCCGACAAGCGTGAAAGGAGGCAGGTCGATTTTCACACTGCGCGCCGATGGCCCTTCGCCGATCATGATGTCGAGCGCGCGGTCCTCCATGGCGGGATAAAGAATTTCCTCAACGGCGGGCGCGAGCCGGTGGATTTCGTCGATGAACAGGACGTCATTGGGTTCAAGATTGGTCAGGATCGCCGCAAGGTCTCCCGCCTTGGCGATAACGGGGCCGGATGTGGCGCGAAATCCCACGCCGAGTTCCCGTGCGACGATCTGCGCCAGGGTTGTCTTGCCAAGCCCCGGCGGTCCGAAAAACAGGACATGATCCAGCGCCTCACCGCGGGATTTCGCCGCCTCGACGAAGACACGCAGATTTGCGCGTGCCGATTCCTGGCCGACGAATTCCTCCAGCCGCTGCGGGCGCAGTGCGGCGTCAATGTCTTCCGGTTTTCGGTCAGGCGCGATGACGCGCTCTGGATCTGGGGTGGCGGTTTTGGACATGCGCGCCGGTGTAGCGAAGGATCGTGCCAATGAAAATGAAACTGATCCTCCACTGATGTCTGGGGGTGACGGACGATGCGCGGCGGGGCAGGGTCGGTGCGAAATTCATGATGGGAGAGGCCGATGCGTGTGTTTCTGGTTCCGATGGCGGCGATGCTGGCCATGCCTGCGATGGCGGCAGATGCCGACGTCGTGCTCGACCGTATCGAGGCTGACCGTGACATCAATATCAATGTCGCGCAGTCGATCTGGAATCTGGCTGAGCTTGGTTACCGGGAAACCGAATCTTCCGGCATTTTGCAGCGGCGTCTGAAGGATGAGGGGTTTGCCATCGTCGCGGGTGTCGCAGGCGCGCCGACGGCGTTCACCGCGACCTTCACGACGGGCGATGGCCCGGTGATCGGCATTATGGGCGAATTTGATGCGCTGCCCGGTTTCAGCCAGGCGGCTGTGGCAAGAAAACAGGGCATAGCGGGCGCGGATGCGGGCCATGCCTGCGGACATCATCTGTTCGGTGCGGCCTCCGCCAGTGCGGCCATCGCCGTGAAAGACTGGCTTGAGGCGAGCGGCACCACGGGGACCGTGCGCTTTTACGGCACGCCCGCCGAAGAAGGCGGCGCGGGCAAGGTCTATATGGTCCGGGACGGCCTGTTCGAGGACGTCGATGTCGCGCTGCACTGGCACCCGGGCAGCAATAATAGCGCCGACATCGCGACCTCCAATTCGAACAAGAGCGCGAAATTCCGGTTTCGCGGTACGTCCGCTCATGCCGCGGCTTCGCCTGAATATGGCCGCTCCGCTCTCGACGGGGTCGAGGCCATGAATGTGATGGCCAATATGATGCACGAGCACATGCCGCAGGAAAGCCGCATGCACTATGTCATCACCCATGGCGGCCGCGCGCCCAATGTGGTGCCGGACTTTGCCGAGTCCTTTTATTATGTCCGCAACCCCGATGCGGAGGTCGTTCGTGAGACGTTCGAACGTCTTGTCCGGGTCGCCGAGGGCGCGGCGATGGGGACCGGGACGAAGGTCGATTACGAAGTCATTCACGGTGCGATGCCGCTGCTGCCGAACGAGACGCTGCAACAGCTGGTTCATGGCAAGATGACCGAGGTCGGCGGCGTCGAATATACCGCGGAAGAAACAGCTTTCGCTAAGGACATTGTCCCGACACTTGGACGCAAGGACGTGGACCTGTCGGATGCCGTGACGATTGATCCCCTGTCCCAAAATCACGGCGCGGGTTCGACCGATGTCGGCGACGTGTCATGGGCCGTTCCGACCGCAGGCTTCCGCACGGCGACGTGGGTGCCGGGCACGCCTGCACATAGCTGGCAGGCCGTCGCGGCTGGCGGCATGTCGATTGGCTGGAAGGGCATGCAGAATGCAGCGAAGATCCTCGCACTGACCGCGATCGAACTTTACCAGCGCCCCGATGTGATTGCCGCAGCAAAGGCGGAATTCATCAGCCGCCAGCCCGAAGGATATGAATATCGTGCGCTGCTGGGCGACCGCGATCCGCCGCTGGATTACCGGGATTAGGAGGTATGGGAAACACCGCCCAGGAACACAGCTGAACAGGCGGCGGCGTTCAGCCGGACTTGATCGCAGGAGCCGCCGCAGGCGGGGCCGTCACAACCCGCTTCTTTGCGCGAAGCGCGATGACCAGACCAAGCGCCGTCAGCACAGCGCCGCCAATCGCATAAGGCGTCCATTGATACCCTTCCAAAACCGTTGAGATGGTCATGGCGACAAAGGGGATGAGGACGCTCGAATAAGCGGCCTTCGCCGGGCCGATTTCGCGGATCACACCGAAATACAGCACGAACGCGATGGCCGATGCGAAGACCGCCAGATAGGCGATGCCGCCGAGATAGAGCGGTGCCGCGTCGATCACCGGCGGGCCTGACGTGCGCCATGCAAAAATGATATTGATGACCGAGCCATAGGTCATCGCCCAGGCGAGCATGGCAGACATGCCATATGCCCTGGCCTGCGGCGCGGCCTGCATGACATTGGCAGCAGAGGCGCACAGAATACCCAGCACCGTCGCGCCAATACCAAGCGCGAGATCGGGGGCATCGGCGAGCGCAAGCAGCTCCTGGCGGAATAGCAGGGCGACCCCCATTATACCAAGCGCGCTGCCGATCATGAATTGCCGGTCGACCCTATGGCCAAGAAAAATCCGTGCTAAAATCGCGTTCGGAACCACCAGCAGCGCGAAGGCGACCGCGATCAGGCCTGAGGTGACGAACCTGCTCGCCTGGTAGACGAGGTTGAAATTCCCGGCAAACTGGAACACGCCGATCATCAGGAAGAAAAAATGGGCCTTTGCCGGAAACGCGATCGAGCGTCCGCGCGCAAAGCACAGCACAAACATCAGCAATGCCGCGAGCGTGAAGCGATAGGCGACCGACCACGGCGCAGGCACGACGCCAAGCTGCGTCTTGATGACATACCACGTCGTTCCCCAGATCAGGGTGACAATGGCAAGAGGTAGGAGGACGCGAACGGGCATGCCGCGCCGCCTAGCAGGAAAACGACCGCTGTCGAGCTAGATCGGGAGGCTGCCAATGGCTTTGGCGAGCGCGTCGACATCGCCGTCCGGCGTGTCCCATGCGACCACGAAACGGGCTTCGCCCGCGCCCTCGTCGCCCCAGTCGTAAAAGTCGAAGCCCTGCTCGCGCAGCAAGGTGGCCCCCGGCACGCCGATGCGCAGAAAGACTTCATTCGCGTCGACCCTGTGCATTAGCCGGTCAGCTGCCGCCGCGCCGAGGCGCTGCGCACCGGCATTCGCCCTGCGGGCATTGCGCAGCCAGACGTCGTCCTCGATCATGGCGAGCAATTGGGCAGCGGCGAAACGTCCCTTCGAGGGCATCTGTCCTGCGCGCTTGCGCCGCAGCGGAATGGTCTCCGCCAGTTCGGACGTGAAGATAATGAGCGCCTCGGCGGACATGCCGCCATTCTTGATGAATCCAAAACTCAGCGCGTCCACACCGGCACGCCATGTGACGTCCCCGGGATGGCAGCCGAGTGTGGCGATCGCATTGGCAAACCGCGCGCCGTCCATGTGAACGTGCCAGCCGCGCCGCGCCGCATCCGCCGACAGGGCCATGATTTCATCGGGCGTGTAGACACGGCCATATTCCGTGGCCTGCGTCAGGGAGAGCGCACGGACAGCGACCTGATGAACGTCGCCGCGCATGGGGGCCATGGTTTTCGCGACACTTTCCGGCGTCAGTTTTGCCCCGTCGCCGTCGGCGAGTAGCAGCTTCGCACCTGCGGTGTAAAACTCCGGTGCCCCTGCTTCATCAACGTGGATATGCGCCTCCTCATGACAGACCACGGCGCCAAATGGCGGCAACATCGCGGCCAGTGCGAGCGCATTGGCGGCCGTGCCTGTCGACACCGGAAACACGCGGCAATCGATACCGAACAGGTCGCTGAAGCCACTGTCGAGCCGCGCCGATATGGAATCGGAATCATACGCGCCGTCAACGACGTCATTGGCATTGAGAACGGCCTGCAGGACTTCCGGGCAGGCGCGCGCGGCATTGTCGGATAAGAAGTGCATGCCGTTCCCATGACAAATGCGAAAAGGCGCGTCTAGCGCGGCGCGCGCATGAATGTACCTCCCATACGGCGCTTCAGTTCGGCCAGTTCAGCGATCATGCCCGCGCGCGCATGTTGCAGCGCGCCAAGTCGCTGGCGCTGTGCGGCGGCAAAGGCGGCGGTATCGACACTTGGCAATTCCGCGGCCAGGCGAAGCTCCACCTCCAGCCTGTCGGCCGAGCGGTCGAAATCGGCGGCATTTATCGCAAGATTTCGCTGCAATACGGAAATTCGGTCGTGGATATCGTCAATGGTCGCCAGCTCGAATTGCGGCGCGGACGCGTTGCCGCTGATTACCGTGCCGTTCATGACAGACATCCTTTCAGTTCGGCAAGCGCCGCCGCGGAGTCCCGCCGCTCCCGGCGCGACTGTTTCATCAGATTTTCTATGGCCGGGGCACATGAAAGGGCGCGATCGACTTCGGCATTTCGGCCGGGCGTGTAGGCACCGAGCCTGACCAGTTCCTCCATATTGCTGCACAGCGAAAGTTCGGCATGGGCGGCCGCGATGAGCTGTGTCTTCTCATGATCGGTGCCGGTTTCGATTGCGGGCGGGTCGCGATGGGCACGGTCGAGCAGGTCAATCGCCGGGAAGCGGCCTTTCGCGGCGATCTCGCGATCAAGCACGATCCGGTCATCGACCATTTCGGAAACGGCGCTGACAAGCAGGTCGTCGGGCCGGTCTGCGCTTTCCGAAACCGCGAAGATTCCGGTCATCTCGCCGGGGCCACCTGGCAAGATGCCAGCGCGGGATATCAGCCTGTGCACCTCGTCGAAGATATGGGGCGTATATGCGAACGCATTCCTTACTTCACCGGCATCGACGGAAAGCTCCCGGCACGCATCGGCGAATTCCGATATTGAATCGAGCAGGCACAGCACATGCTTGCCCGCGTCGCGGAAATGTTCGGCGATGGTGAGCGCGGCCCATGCCGCGCGTCGGCGCATTACGGGACCATCCTCATCGAACGCGGCGATGACGACGGCGCGCGACATGCCTTCGGCCCCCAGTTGGTTCTGCACGAGTTCGCGCACGTCGCGTTCGGCCAGTCCAATGAGGCCGATCACCACGACGTCGCGATCGGTGAAGCGCCCCAGCATGCCGAACAGGCCCGCCCTGCTTGCCCCGCCGCGCGCGAGCATGGCGATACGCTGGCCGCCCGTCATGGGCGCGAACAGGTCGATCGCGGCAATGCCGGTGTCCAATGGCTGCCCCTTGGGCGCGGCCTGCTGCCGAACCGGCTGCGCGGGGCGCAGGACGCGGTGCAGGGACCCGGCGGCCGGTGCGGGGCGTCCATCGCGCGATCCGCCCGACGGGCAAAGCACCCGTCCGATCCATTCATCGGACGGCGCGATTTCCTCATCTTCGTCTGAAATTCGCGATAGCAGGGCCGCAGCAGGCAGATTGTTTGCAGGCAGAGCGCGAAATGTCGCGGCATGGGTCGGTCGGGTCATGCCGCGGACCCTATACCGGGGGTGGTTAGCGACCCCTTAACCTGTGACCCGCAAAGCACAATATGGATGCGGCGTTAACCCTTTACCCGCCGTTAACTTTTATTGATGATAAGTGTCATGGTTAACGGATAGGAGCGACGGCGAGGTCGCCCTGCTGCGCTTTTTTGGACGAGGAACATCACAATGCGGGTACTGCTGATCGAGGATGACCAGAACATCTCCGAAGCCATCGAGCTTATGCTCGAAGGTCAGGGGTTCAATGTCTACGCGACCGATCTTGGCGAGGAGGGCATCGACCTCGGCAAGCTGTATGACTATGATATCATCCTGCTCGATCTCGGCCTCCCTGACATGCATGGCTATGACGTCCTGAAGAAGCTGCGGCTCGCCAAGGTCGGTACGCCGGTGCTGATCCTGACGGGCGCGAACGATGTTGAATCGAAGATCCGCGGTCTCGGCTTCGGCGCGGACGACTATCTGACAAAGCCGTTCCACAAGGATGAGCTGGTCGCCCGTATCCAGGCGATCGTCCGCCGTTCCAAGGGGCACAGCCAGTCGATCATCAAGACCGGCAAGCTGGCGGTCAATCTCGATACCAAGACGGTCGATGTCGGCGGCAGCCGTGTGCACCTCACCGGCAAGGAATATGCGATGCTGGAGCTGCTGTCGCTCCGCAAGGGCACGACCTTGACCAAGGAGATGTTCCTGAACCATCTTTATGGCGGCATGGACGAACCCGAACTCAAGATCATCGACGTCTTCATCTGCAAGCTGCGCAAGAAACTGTCCGCAGCGTGCGAGGGCGACAATTATATCGAAACCGTCTGGGGCCGCGGCTATGTGCTGCGCGATCCGGAAGGTGACGAGCAGACCGCCGACGAAGCCGTCGCCGCGTAGTCACGGCTTTTTCTGGAACGGGGCGCCCCGGCCGGTTTCAGCGGTCAGGATGTCCCGCCAAGAGCTGCCTTTGCCGCGGCCTCCAAAGCGGCCATCGCGTCGCGATACGGGAGAGAACCGTAGCTGATCCGGGCGACACCAAGCGCGGCCATCTTGGCGGCACTGCCAAGCTCCGGGCGCCACAGCACGTTCACGGGTAGCCCAGTCCCTGCGCAGATTCGCGCAATCAGCGCCCGGTCCGCAAGGCCCGGAATGAAGAAACCGTCCGCGCCCGCATCGGCATATTGTGCGGCGCGGCCAAGGGCGTCCTCCATGTGATCCGCATGCGTTGCCGGATCGGACCTCAGGAAGACATCCGTTCGGGCATTGATGAAGAGATCGGCCGAGGCCTGGCGCGCGGCCTGAATCCGGCGTGCCTGAACATCCGCCGGGTAAATGTCGGCTGTGCCCGGAACGCAATCCTCGAAATTCATGCCGGCCGCGCCCGTAGCGACGAGACGGCCGACATTGTCAGTCAGGGCGGCACCGTCCTTTGCATAGCCGCCTTCGAAGTCGATCGTGACCGGTACGTCCACCGCCGCGACGACACGTTTCGCATTTGCAAGAACAATGTCGAGCGGGACGTTTTCGCCGTCTTCAAAGCCCTGCGCCATGGCGACCCCGGCACTGCCCGTGGCGATGGCCGCCGCACCTGATGCGGCGACCGCACGCGCGCTTCCAGCGTCCCAGACGTTAAACAGGACGAGCGGTTCGCCCTTGATGTGCAGATCGTGAAATCCGGTCATGAAGCCTATCCTTTCGCAGCCATGCGCTGCTCATGTTGCAGAAGCCATTTCTTGCGCCACAGACCACCCGCATAGCCCGTGAGGGATCCGTCGGACCCGATGACGCGGTGACAGGGAAACAGCAGCGCAAGCTGGTTCGCGCCATTTGCACGGGCGACGGCGCGGACGGCACCCGTATTGCCAAGCGCCTTGGCGAGGCCCGCATAGCTGCGCGTTTCCCCAAGGGGGATGCGGACAAGCTCGGCCCAGACCGATTTTTGAAACGCGGTCCCGTGATCTCCGACGGGCAGTGGCGGCAGGCCCGCCGTCCCGGCAAAATAGTCTGCCAGGCATTCAGCAATCCGTTTGTGCGGCTCTGTGCGCGCCATGATGACCGGCTTTCCCTGCCGCTCGCGCAGGCGTTCGATTTCAGCGGGCAGGGTTTTGCGGTCGTTGAACTCGAGCAGATGCAGGACATGTTCGTCGGCAATGGCGAGCATGGGGCCAATAGGCGTCTCGATCCAGTCCGCGCTGAGTACGCCCTGGCCGCGAAACCTGGTCGGCGGGGTGCCGAGAATTTTCTTGATGGCCGCGCGAAATCCCGAACCGCTTTCATAGCCGGCATCAAGCTGGGCGTCGATGACCTTCTCCTCGGCCGCCAGCTTTCCTGCGGCGGAACCGAGACGCCGGGCGCGCGCAACCTGAAGGAAAGTCATCCCGAAATGACGGCGGAAGACGCGGCGAATGGTGGACGGGTCGAGGCCGAGTTCCACCACATCGTCTTCTCGCCAGCGGCGCTGCGGCTCGCTGTCGAGCATTCGCAAGAGGGGACCGATGACCGGATGGTCTGGCGCGTCGAGGGGGCGGCAGCGCTTGCACGGGCGGAACCCGGAATCGACACAGGCCTGCAGCGATGTTTCAAAGATCACATTCTTGCGCAGCGGGTTTCGCGCCGGACAGGTCAGGCGGCAGAAGATGCCGGTCGACGTGACGCACACCCATGCTTTCCCCTCAAAAGCGGGATCGCGATCGGTCAACGCCTGATATAATGTGTCGTCGTCGAATTCGGTAAGTAACATTCGGATTGTCTAGCAGCGCGATCCGTACCGTGCCGACGAAAAACGGGCAGCTATTGCCAAATAGCGGACCTCGGGCGTCTATGCCGCTTTGGCGAAGTTCCTGAACAGGGCGGTCGTGGTCGGGGTCGCGGCGATCAGGGCGGTCTCGATCTGCTCGGCAAGAGCGGCGAATTCAGCACTATTGTCCGACCGCTCGAACGCCATGGACCAGTCGCCAAACTCGGGGCTCTCAATGGTGCGGTCGCCAAGGACAACGATGCTGCGATGTCGCCTGTCCTCGGCGATGCGCCGATAGGTCCGCTCGATCGCCGTTGCCGAACCCTCCAGAACCTGCAGGAAGCGCAGGCCATTGAACAGCAGGAGCCCGCTAATGCCGTCAGCGCGGTTGCGCGACCGCGCCGACGACAGGATGGCTTCGAGTTCGCCGTCCGCATGGTCGCCCTGGGTCGTGCTGATGTAGATCAGTTGCCGCATCGCCTGAAATGACCTTTCGATAAACGCCGCTGATGAGCATAGTGACAATGCGTTAACCAAGGGTAGCTGTCGGCGGATTTTACACCTTTGCGGGCAGCGGGCTCCGGTTAACCCTGCGCGCCTTTGAGCAGGCTGGAGAATATGGTTCCGGCACGGTGTTTGCTTGATCCTGCTTGGCAAGAAACAATGAAGAGCAAGGCAGCCCGAATATGCCGATCGCAAACATCCTTTTGATCGCCGGACTGATGGCGGCAGGAAATGCGGACATCCCGGCAGAGGCCGATGTCGATATCGCGGCCGCGCCTTCGCTTGCGCCATCGATAAACCTGCGGCAGTTTCTTGAGGCGATGGGCGATCGCTGCTGGGCCATTCATGCCGACGGTACCGCCGTCGCCCACGAGGACGTGCCCGGTCTGCGCGGCGATATCGAGATCGAGTGCCTGCCCCGGGAAACAAACAGACGCGAAGACAGCTTCATTTAGGGTTTGCCTGCCTGGGCGTCGCGTTCTATCGTCATCGGCGATGATCAAGACTCTGGGCCTTCTTCTCCTGCGACTTACACGCCCCCAGGCGTGAACGCGGGCGCTATCTGCCTCCGCCGTCTGGGGGCCATCCGAACCTGACAGACCAACAATGCGCAGCGATTGATCCTGCGCCCTTCTTCCGGATGATATGACGATGCTGACCGATCCTTCCCGCAAATATACCGCTTTTCCGCAGGTTGACCTGCCAGATCGCGAATGGCCCTCAAAGACGATCACGGCACCGCCGCGCTGGCTTTCCACCGATCTGCGTGACGGTAATCAGGCCCTCATCGACCCCATGGATGCCGAAAAGAAGCGCCGCTTTTTCGATATGCTCGTGAAAATCGGCCTGAAGGAGATCGAGGTTGGCTTCCCGTCGGCGGGCGCGACCGAATTCGATTTCATCTCTGGCCTCGTCCAGTCGGATGCGATCCCGGATGATGTCACCGTCCAGGTGCTCACCCAGTCTCGCCGGGACCTTATCGAAAAGAGCTTCGAAAGTCTGCGGGGGGCACGCGCCGCCATCGTACATCTCTATAACGCCGTCAGCCCGGCCTGGCGGCGGATCGTGTTTCAGATGGACCGGCAGGATATCAAGCAGATCGCGGTCGACGGCGCGAAGATCCTGCGGGATGAAGCCGCCAAACAGCCGGATACCGAGTGGCATTTCGAATATTCACCTGAGACTTTCTCGACAGCGGAGCTGGATTTCAGTCTGGAGGTTTGCGAGGCTGTCATGGACGTGCTGCAACCGACGCCGGACAGGCCGATCATCCTGAACCTGCCAGCCACGGTGGAGGCGGCAACACCCAATATCTATGCCGATCAGATCGAATGGTTCGGCAGGAATATCCGCGACCGCGACCGCGTTGCGATCAGCCTGCACCCGCACAATGATCGCGGTACCGGTGTTGCCGCGGCGGAACTTGGCATGATGGCGGGCGCGGACCGGGTCGAGGGGTGCCTGTTCGGAAATGGCGAGCGCACCGGGAATGTCTGCCTGGTGACGCTTGGCATGAACATGTACACGCAGGGCCTTTCGCCCCGGCTCGATTTTTCCGACATGGAGCGGATCGTGAAGATGGCGGAATATTGCAACCAGCTGCCCGTGCATCCGCGGCATCCCTATGCGGGCGAACTCGTTCATACCGCTTTTTCCGGGTCGCATCAGGATGCGATCAAAAAGGGATTTGCGGCGCAGGCCGCCCGCAATGACGAAATCTGGGATGTGCCCTATCTGCCGCTCGACCCGCGCGACATCGGGCTGGATTACGAGGCTGTCATTCGCGTGAATTCGCAGTCCGGCAAGGGCGGGGTCGCCTGGGTGCTTGAGCAGGACAAGGGGCTGAAACTGCCCAAGCGCCTGCAAGCGCATTTCAGCCGTGCCGTGCAGGAACTGGCCGATCGCAGCAGCCGAGAGCTGAACGCCGACGATATCTGGCAGGCGTTCAAAGCGGAATATCGGATCGGCAGGACGCCCAAGCGCTTCCGTCTGGTTGACTATGAAGAAAGCCGGGCCAGCGATGGCACGCGCATCTTCACCGGCAAGATCCTCGATCAGGGCACCGAGCGCAGCATTTCAGGTCGCGGCAATGGCCTGATTTCGGGTGTGGTGTCCGCGCTTGCCGATAGCTTCGGCGTGGCGCTCGACGTGGTGAACTACTCCGAGCATGCCATGACCGGCGGCACGGATGCGCGGGCGGCCGCCTATGTCGAATGCACCGACGCCAATGGCGAGACGGTGTGGGGTGTGGGCATGGACGAGGATATCGCAACGGCGTCCGTTCGCGCCGTGCTGAGCGCCGCGAGCGCGGCGGCTTAGACATACGGCACGTCTTGAACGGCAAGGCGCGGTGATCGCCGGTTGCGTCCGGCGCGACTCTGACCCACATTGATCGCGATGATCCGCACAGTCCTTGCCGCCGCCCTCTTCCTGCTCGCCGCGCTGCCGACGGTTTTTACCGTGCCTGCCAACGCCAGCACCGCTGTCTTCGATGGCGAGGAACTGACCATGACGAGCGGCACCGCGCTGCGCCGTGCGCCGCTATCGTCCGTGCTGCGCGGTCGGACTGCGTGGCGCACGGTGTTCGATGCGGCGCCGAATCTGATCGAGCGGTCGCAATGTCTGCCGCCGTCCTTCTCCCGTTGCCTGCTGACACTGCGCCAGCCCGGCGAGGCGGGCCGCCAGGGCACGCGGATTCTCGAAATCGATGTCGATAGCGGCACCGCCATAGAGGGCGGCTTCCAGACCGATTTCGGCCCCAATGCGGCGTCATGGTATGATGACCGGCGGATCCTCTTTGCGGGCGATAGCGGCGCTGGTACGCTGACGCTGGCGGGAACGCCGCGGCTGCTGAAGTTATGGACGCGCGGAACCGAGCTGAACACCGCCCAGACCATCCTCGCACTGGTCGAAGGCAGCACTGATATGACGCCGATATTCGATGTGTCCACAGGCGGGCTTTTCCATGCCGCGACGCTGCAGGACGAAACCGGAACGGACATGCTGTTCCATTTCGGTTGGGCACAGAATTTCGTCCGGTCCCGCTTGCCCGCACGGTTTACATTTCAGGACTTTTTCCAAGGCCGTGCCATTTCCCTTCTGGGCGCAACGTGGAACGGTATCCCGGCGGGAGGCCTTGCGTCCTATCCCATGGGCCCCCTGATGGGGCCAAAACGCCTGACAATTCCCGAGCAGGCCTATGTCCCGCCAGCGGGGTTCGGCATTGAAAGGGCGAGGGGCGGTCGTGACAGGCTTTTCGTCCAGCTTCGGGGGGCTGCGGGCGATCGGCTGATCGATGTGCGCGTCGGCTCGCCGAAATGGCGCGAAAGGCGCATTAACGTGCCGGGGGATGGCCCCATCGAACTGCTGGCCGTCAGCAAGCTCGCCGATGTTGCGCTGGTCAGGCGTAGCGGCAAGCTGCACGCCGTCGGCCGTGGCCGTGCGCGGGAAGTCACCGCGCCGTGACAGGACGGCTTGACGTTCCCGCCATTCTCCAGGCGGCGGTCATGACATGGTGGCGCGATTTTGCCCCCATCGCGATTTTGGGGCTTGGCCTTGTCGTCGGTCCGGAAGTCATCATGCAGATGCTGGGCGCAACGGAATCGGGGGCATCCAGCACGTCCACGCTGGCCACGACGATCCGCGCACTGACACGGCTGATGTTTGTCAGCGCAGTGATGGCGGCGACGCTCGCGAGCGCCGCGCGCCTTGACACGCGCACCTATATTCTTGCGGGGCTGAAGCGGATCCAGCCACCGCTGGTGACCGGCCTGTTGATCGCGGCGATGGCGGTTGTCATGCTTATTTTCGGACAGCTTCTGGCGCTGTTCGTGGTCCCGGCCGCTGCGATCCTCGCCTTGCCGGCAATTCTGGCCCTGATGACCTTCTGGCTCGTGGCCATGCCGGTTGCCGCCGCGCTTGGCGTCGCTCCTATTGCGGCCCTCCGGCAGTCCTGGCGACTTGTCTTACCTAGCCAATTCAAGGTCTTCTGCGTGTTATTGACGGCGATCCTGGCTCTCGTGCCCGTTCTTCTCCTGTTGAAGGTCGTGGTGTTGAGCGACAGTGCAAATCTAGAGGAAGTGCGCGCGGCCTTGGCTTCTCTCGGCCCGGCGACCACTGGTTTTTGGGTCATACAGCTCACCGCTATATGCGCATTTGGCCTTTTGGCTGTCGTGCCTGCGACGCTCTATCGGGCCCTGGCAGAACACACGCCCGCCCGCACATTCTAGCTCAAAGCGGGTCAGCACTGACGTAACCTGAGCGGCGAACGCCAGGAGAATGTAATTCTGACTAGTTGCTCGCGCTATTTCGTGCGCGAAGCCCTCTTTCGGCGTCGAGGTAATCGCGCTTGGAGACTGTGCTCAGATATTCCCACTCTGCCTCTGTGTAGCAATATTTCTTCTTAATCATTGAACCAGGCAGTTTGACGCGTTTGCACTTTTTCTCTTCTGCCTGCTCTGTAACCACGGCCGTCGGTTCGGTGGCGGTAGCAGCGGACGTCGTTCCCAAAATGGCAACACTGATGAGAACTGAAACGGAAACGCGCATCTTATATCTCCCTACCGTCATTAAACTGGTTTGATAATTGTCCATGATACACCGGATTTCTCCAGAGCAGTCAAGCAATCGGTAGAAAGGGGCTGCACCAGGATGCAGCCCCTTTTTTCAGATAATGATAATGCGGCGCGGACTAGCGCGAGTAGAACTCGACGACCAGATTTGGCTCCATCACCACGGGATAAGGCACTTCGTCCAGGGTCGGAACGCGGACATATTCCGCCTTGCCGTCCTCGGAAACGGCCACATATTCCGGCACTTCGCGTTCAGCGAGCGTCTGTGCTTCCATCACCAGCGCCATCTCTTTCGCTTTCTTGCGAAGTTCGATGACGTCGCCAACATCAATGCGGCGGCTGGCGATGTTGCATTTCACGCCATTGACGCGAATGTGGTTGTGACTGACGAGCTGGCGCGCGGCAAAGATCGTCGGTGCCCATTTTGCGCGGTAGACCATCATGTCGAGGCGGCGTTCGAGAAGGCCGATAAGGTTCTGCGATGTATCGCCCTTCAGACGGCTGGCTTCCTTGTAATAGCCACGGAACTGCTTTTCCGTGACGTCGCCATAATAGCCTTTCAGCTTCTGCTTCGCGCGCAGCTGGATGCCGAAATCGGACATCTTGCTCTTGCGGCGCTGACCATGCTGACCAGGGCCATATTCGCGCTTGTTCACCGGGGACTTTGGACGGCCCCAGATGTTTTCGCCCATACGGCGATCGAGTTTATACTTGGAGGACTGGCGCTTCGACATGGTCGGCGCTCCTTTCGGGTAAGTTGCTTATGTCATTGCCCGGGCTCGCACCGTCCAGCCTTTGCGCCGGGCGCGGCACCTGCTTCACCGGGCATGCAGGGCCAAATCACGAAGGGCGCGCACTAATGGTACCACGGCGGGAGTCAAGGGTGACTTTTGTAACGCACGTGGGATATCTAAGGTGCGTTCGACGAAACCGGGTGGATCATGAATATGGTAAAGAGTCTGTTGATGGCGGCGTTGGGTGCTGCGGCGCTGTCCTTGGGGCCGGCTGCGGCTCAGGATTTCAGCGACACCGCGATCAAGTTCGGCCGCATGCCGGATGTCACCAATATGCGACTCGCACCTGACGGGAAACACGTCAGCTATCTGGATCGCTCGGGACCATTTTCGGTACTGTACGTCGCGAACGTAGCGTCTGGGGAGAAGAGACCGGTACTAAGATCCGACAAGAATGTAGACTTTCATAACTGCCGCTGGCTGAATGTAGAGCGTCTGGCATGTCTGGCGGACGGTCAGTCCGACGAGTACGGGAAGTTAATTGGATTTACCCGCATGCTCGCCTTTAGCCTTGATGGCAGCGATGTCGTGCAGCTTGGCCAGAGGAACAGGTTTCGTTCCGTTGGCATGAATCAGTATTCTGGCAACATTATAGATATTTTACCGGATGAGCCGCGCCATGTGCTGATGGAAATCGAGTTGCTGCCCGAAAGAACAGGAAGCACGTTGCTTGCGGACACCCGGAAAGGATTGAGCGTCCAGAAAGTGGATATCTATTCCGGCAGGATGCGCACAGCCCTCAGCCCGACGCAGAATGCCGCACGGTTTGGAACAGATGGTCGCGGCAATGTGCGTGTAATCCTGCAACGGCAATCCGCCCCGCGGGGGAATATTGGTAATACCTACCGCTATCTTGTGAGTGAGGCCGACAAGAAAAACTGGGTCACGTTTGCCGAAGCGCAGTATGATGATCCTGCCGGTGTAAGCTTCGAAGGCTTCGACGAGACCGGACAATTTATCTATATGCTGCGGCCACATAAAGGTCGGCAGGCGCTTTTTAAGGAACCGGCGTCGGGCAAGGGCACGCCCGAACTCGTATTTGCCCACGACGCCGTCGATGTAGACGGTCTCGTCAAGTTCGGACGATGGGGGCGTCCAGTGGGTGTATCGTGGTCGGACGAATACCCACATATCGAATTTTTCGACCCGGAGCTTGAACAGCTTACAGACGCGTTGACGGGCGCGCTTGGCGGCGATGTTTCCGTGCAATTACTGGAGGATAGCTGGGACGGAAACCGTATTCTGCTAAATGCTTCGTCTGATCGAGATCCAGGCACCTACTATATTTTCGATCAAGAAACGAAGCAGTTGATCAAGATGAGCGCGGTCAGGTTGGCGCTTTCGGACACCGCGATGTCCGAAGTCACGCCGATCAGCTATCCTGCGGCCGACGGCACGCAGATTCCCGGATATCTGACGCTTCCTCCGGGCACCGCCGCAGATGCCAGGAACCTTCCCTTCATCGTCCTGCCGCATGGCGGACCTTCGGCGCGTGACACATGGGGTTTCGACTGGCTTGCGCAGTCGCTTGCGGCGAACGGCTATGCGGTTCTCCAGCCGAACTATCGCGGGTCTGCGGGCTTCGGCGCCACCTGGCTCGGCGACAACGCGTTTCGCGCCTGGAGGACGTCGATTGATGACATTAACGATGGTGCGCGCTGGGCGGCCCGGTCGGGGCTGGCGGATGCCGGTAAAATGGCAATTCTTGGCTGGTCATATGGCGGCTACGCAGCCCTTCAGGCCGCGACAGTCGATCCCGGCTTGTACAAAGCCGTTGTCGCCATCGCCCCGGTCGCTGATCTTGGGCAGCTGAAAGAGGATTCGCGTGGATTTACCAATTACCGCATCGTGGCTGCGCAGGTCGGCTCGGGCCCGCATATCGAAGAGGGGTCGCCAAAGCGCCGGGCCGCATTGTTTCAGGCCCCTGTCCTCCTGTTTCACGGCGATAAGGACTTGAATGTGGATGTCGGACATTCGCGCGCGATGGAAGACGCGCTGCAGGATGCCGGAAAACCGGTCACCTATATCGAGTATGAGGATCTCGATCACGGACTGCCGAGCAGCTTTGCCCGCACGGACATGCTGACACGTACGGAACGGTTCCTGTCAGACGCGCTGCGCTAGGCGGACGGCGGGGGCAAGAGGCCCCCGCCGACCCTTGCGAAACTCAATTGTCGATCGTGCCCATGGAACGGCGGTTTCGTTCCCAGCGTCCGTGTTCGTCCGAATGAGCACGGTCGATTTCAGCCCATTCTTCAGCCGTCCGGCAGACGGGCTTCTTGGCGATGCGGCTGCCGATCTCCGGCTGCTGCCTGCGGCAGACCCGTTCCTCCTTGGCAGAATCGTCGCTGACGATCTGGTCGGCAGCATGAACGCTAACCGGCAGGACGGAGATGGAAAGCGCCGCCGCACACAGATATTCGGTAATCATGTTCAATTCCTAGACTATCATCTCAAGTCATTTCGTAATTGCACCGGATAGCCGTCAATTATGACGAGTGTTTGAACAGGTTTAGCTTACGGTTCGTCTCTAGACGCCGCCGCGCGGCGCGGTTTCGTCAAGGCGCTGATGATGCCGCGCAGCGTGCGCACCTCCTGGCTGGTATAGCCAGGGCGGGTAAGGAGATTGCGCACGGTCTGACGCGCCGTGGGGGCACGGTCTGCCGTGCGAAAGAAGTCGGCACCGGTCAGAGCGTCATGGACCTGCCCGACCAGACCCTCGACCTCGGCCTGCGGCGCGGCCGCTTCCAGGCCCTCGCCCGCCATCAGGTCGGTACGGTGGCGCGACCATTCATAGGCGCACAGGATGACGGCCTGCGCCAGATTGAGCGATGTGAATTCCGGATTCACCGGCACGGTAATGATTTCCTGCGCACAGACCACTTCAGCGTTGTCGAGGCCGGTGGCCTCCGCGCCGAACAAAATCGCTGTCCGGCCCGGCCGCTTCATGCTGTCCGTGGCCGCCTGCTCCGGCGTCTTGACGTCCTTCAGGATGCCGCGTTTTCGCACTGTCGTCGCATAGACATGGGCGCAATCGGCGATGGCTTCGGCGACGCTGTCATAGACTTTCGCTCCGATCAACACCTCATCCGCACCCGCTGCGGCGGGACCGGCACTCGGGTTGGGCCAGCCATCGCGCGGGCTGACGAGGCGCAGCTCGCTGATGCCGAAGTTCAGCATGGCGCGCGCCGCCGCACCGATATTCTCCCCCAATTGCGGGCGGACGAGGATGATGATGGGGGCTGACATAAGCGGGTGCCGTCTAGAACAGCGTGTCCTTGGGAACCGGCCGCTCGCCATTGGCGGCTTTCTCGTCGGGCATGTCGCCGATCAGCTTCTCGAAATCCCTGGCTTCGCGAAATTCGCGGTAAACGCTGGCGAAGCGCACATATGCCACCTCATCGAGCGCGTGCAGGCCCTCCATGACATATTCACCCAGCTTGTCGGTCTCGATCTCGCTTTGTCCCGACGATTCCAGCTGGCGCTGGATGCCGGAAACGAGGCGCTCGATCTGCTCTTCCGATACGGGGCGCTTGCGGCAGGCGATGGCGATTGATCCGGCGAGCTTGTCGCGGTCGAAGGGCTGTTTGTCGCCGGATTTCTTGACAATGGAGAGGTCGCGCAATTGCACGCGTTCGAACGTGGTGAAGCGCGCGGCACAGGCCGGACACTGGCGCCGGCGGCGAATGGCGGACCCGTCTTCGGTCGGCCGCGAATCCTTCACCTGGCTGTCGGCATTGAGGCAGAAAGGGCAGCGCACTAAAAATTGTGCCCTTTGCCAAACCAGATCATCCCGGGCGAAGTCGCGGGACGTACCATGGTCTTGCAGCAACTTAAGTGCGTCCCTCGATTTCGCCCGGGATGATCAAACATAAAGGGCTGCATCGACCGTATCACCGCTCCGGATAAATCGGGAAGCGTGCGCAGAGGTCCAGCACCCGCTGCTTCACCGCGTCTTCGACGGCGCCATTCCCCTCAGGGCCATTGTCAACCAGGCCATCGAGGACGTCCGCCATCATCTCGCCAATGTCGCGGAACTCGGCCTGGCCAAAGCCGCGCGTCGTGCCGGCCGGCGAACCGATACGGATGCCGCTGGTCTTCGCAGGGGGTAGCGGGTCGAACGGAACGCCGTTCTTGTTGCAGGTCATGTTGGCGCGCTCCAGCGCCTCTTCGGCGTCCGCGCCGGTCAGGCCTTTGGGACGCAGGTCGACAAGAACGACATGCGTGTCGGTGCCGCCTGAAACGATGTCACAGCCGCGCTCTTTCAATGTGGCGGCAACGATCTTCGCGTTCGCGATCACATTCTGCGCATATGTCTTGAAATCAGGCTGCAGCGCCTCGCCAAAGGCTACCGCCTTTGCCGCGATCACGTGCATCAGCGGGCCGCCCTGCAGGCCGGGGAAAACGGCGCTGTTGAACTTTTTCCCCAGGTCGGCATCGTTCGACAGGATCATGCCGCCGCGCGGGCCGCGCAGTGTCTTGTGGGTCGTCGTCGTGACGACATGTGCGTGGGGAAGGGGGGACGGATGCTCGCCCGCCGCGACCAGACCCGCAAAATGCGCCATGTCGACATGCAGGTAGGCGCCGACCTTATCGGCGATCGCGCGGAACCGCGCGAAGTCGATGTGGCGCGGATAGGCGCTGCCGCCGGCGATGATCAGCTTTGGCTGGCATTCGATCGCCTGCGCCTCCAGCCTGTCATAGTCGATCAGCTGCGTCTGTTCGTCGACACCGTACTGAACCGCGTCGAACCATTTTCCCGACTGTGCGGGTTTCGAGCCGTGGGTAAGATGGCCGCCTGCATCCAGGCTCATCCCCAGGATCGTGTCGCCCGGTTTCACCAGGGCCAGCATCACCGCGCCATTTGCCTGCGCGCCAGCATGCGGCTGCACATTGACATAGGCGCAATCGAACAGCTGTTTCGCCCTTTCGCGTGCCAGCTCTTCCACCGTGTCGGATGGGCCGCAGCCGCCATAATAGCGGCGACCCGGATAGCCTTCCGCATATTTGTTGGTCAGGATCGACCCCTGCGCCTGCAGCACAGCCTCGGATACGATGTTTTCCGACGCGATCAGCTCGATTTCCGTCTGCTCGCGGTGCCGCTCCGCCGCGATGCCGGCAAAAACGGCGGGGTCCGCCTGTTCCAGAGTCGTTGAAAAGAATCCGGAATAATCGTTCGCGGGCAGGCGGGTGTCGGGATTGCTGCTCATGGTTTATCCTTGGTCAAGCATGTCGACGCGCCGCTGGTGCCGCCCGCCTTCAAAATCGGTTGAGATGAATTCATTCAGGGCATCACGCGCCGTCGCCTCGCCGATCAGACGCTCGCCAAGACACAGGATATTCGCGTCATTATGCTGCCGCGACAGCCGCGCCATCAGACCACTGGTGCAGTTCGCCGCACGCGCGCCCGCGACCTTGTTCGCGGCGATGGAAATGCCAATGCCCGACCCGCATATGGCGACCCCGAGCGCCGCCTCGCCGGACGCGACGGCCTGGCCGATGCGACGGCCAAAGTCCGGCCAGTCCACCGAATCATTGCTATTGGTACCGAGGTCGATCGGCTCATGCCCCATTTCCTCCAGCCAAATCCTGATCTTATCCTTCAAGAGGTAGCCGGCATGGTCGGCGGCGAGAGCGATACGAAGCGGCGTGGGCATAGCGCTACATCTAGTGGATGACGCGCGCGCGTGCTACCATGGAGTTTCCCCATATCGGGGCTTTTACGGGGCATATTCGCCTGATCCTGTTGTCATGCGCATCCACGTTGACGGGCGCGACCGCATTGCGTTAGTGATATATGACACTAAATCGGAGGCGACAATGAAGATGTTTCTGGCCGCAATGGCGGCGCTCGTTCTGGCTTTTCCCGTCGCCGCTCAAGAGACGCCTGATGTCGAGGTCATGGTGTTCGGGACCTACCATTTTGCCAATCCCGGGCTCGATGTCGTCAATATCGAGGTCGACGATGTGACGACGCCCTCGCGGCAGGCGGAACTGGCGCGGCTGGGGGCTGCGCTTGCCGGGTGGAAGCCTGATCGCGTGCTCGTCGAAACGCAGATCGCGCCGCCATTCGAGGTCAGCGATTATGCTGACTTCACCCCTGCGCAGCTATCCGAGCGGCGTAACGAAACGGTGCAGATCGGATACCGGCTCGCGCATATGCTTGGCCATGAGGCTGTTTACGGATTTGATGAACAGCCTTCTGATGACGAGCCCGACTATTTTCCGTTTGCAGCCTTGACGGCCTATGCCGATGCGAATGGCATGACACCGGTTCTGGATACGAAAATCGCGGACGCCCAGGCTTTTGCGGCGGCGGAAGGCGAGAAACAGAAAACCCAGTCAATCGCGACGTCGCTCCTGCCGCATAATGACAGCGGGAAAATCGCCGAGAAGCACAGCAATTTCTATTTCGGCGTGTTGCAGATCGGCGATGCCGATACGCAGCCCGGGGCTGATCTGAACGCCATGTGGTTTTTGAGAAACGCGAAGATGTTCGCAAAGATCGGCCTGATCGCAGAGCCCGGCGAGCGCATATTCGTACTGGTCGGTTCGGGGCATAAATACTGGCTGGACACACTGGTTCGCGACACGCCGGGTTTCCGGCTTGTCGATGCGACACCCTATCTGAAACTGGCGGAATAGGCCCGCGCGGCTACCGGCCTAGGCTGCCAGCTTCATCGCCATCCGGCCCCAGATTTCAACCAGTGCCTTCACCAGTTCGGTCATCATCAGCTCGTCATGGTGCGGGCCGGGGGTGAAGCGCAGGCGCTCCGTCCCGCGCGGGACCGTCGGGTAATTGATGGGCTGCACGTAAACGCCGTATTCCATCAGCAGAATGTCGCTGATCTTTTTCGCTTTCACCGGATCGCCGATGTGCAGCGGGACGATGTGCGTCGTCGACTCCATCACCGGCAGATTGGCCTGCGTCATCATCGTTTTCAGGCGCGTGGCCGCCTTCTGCTGCCCTTCGCGTTCTTCCGAGGATGCCTTCAGGTGCTTGACGCTGGCCAGGGCACCGGCGGCCAGGACCGGCGACAGGCTGGTGGTAAAAATGAAACCGGGGGCATAGCTGCGGATGACATCAATCAGTGTCTTGGATGCGGTGATATAGCCGCCCATGACACCGAACGCCTTTCCCAGCGTCCCCTCGATGATCGTCACCCGGTCCGCGCAGTCGTCGCGCTCCGAAATGCCGCCGCCGCGTGCGCCGTACATGCCCACCGCGTGCACTTCGTCCAGATAGGTAAGGGCGTTGTATTTATCGGCGAGATCACAGATGGCTGCGATGGGGGCCACGTCGCCGTCCATGGAATAGACGCTTTCAAAGGCGATCAGCTTGGCCGCTTCAGGATCGTCCGCGGCAAGCAGTTCTTCCAGATGCTCCAGATCATTGTGCCGGAAAACGCGCTTTTCACAGCCGGAATTGCGAATGCCGGCGATCATCGACGCATGGTTCAGTTCATCGGAATAAACGATGCAGTTCGGCAGCAGCTTTGCCAGCGTCGACAATGTCGCCTCGTTGGAAACATAGCCCGATGTGAACAGCAGCGCGCCTTCCTTGCCGTGCAGATCGGCAAGTTCGCGCTCAAGCTGAATATGCAAATGCGTGTTGCCGCCGATATTGCGCGTGCCGCCAGAGCCCGCGCCGACATCGTGCAGCGCCGCCTCCATGGCCTCGATCACCGCCGGATGCTGCCCCATGGCGAGATAGTCGTTCGAGCACCATACGGTGATGGGTTTCGGTCCGTTATGACCGGCAAAGCATTTCGCATTGGGGAAATTGCCGCGATTGCGCAGGATGTCGATAAAGACGCGGTAGCGGCCCTCTTCGTGAAGGCGGTCGATCGCCTTTTCGAATATCATATTATAGTTCACGTTCCGCACCCGCTGCTCGTCGATTTTCGTGCCCTGTAGCGCATGCGGCAGGTTGTGGCATCCTCCTTTTTGTCGCAAGTTATTGACGTATAACTATTATTGAGAATGGTTCTCAATTTCAGAAAGCGCACGCCGGTGGAAACCGGGCATTTCAGGCACAAGCCGCCGAATGTGGATCAGAGACGCAGATCGCCATGCGGCGGCACCGCGAAATAGCTGTCGACCATATCCGCCGTGACGTCGCGCAGATTGGACGGGTTCCAGCGCGGTTTCCGGTCCTTGTCGATCAGCTGCGCGCGAATGCCCTCGTAAAAGTCATGCCCCGCCTTGATATTGCCGACCAGGCGGTATTCCCGTTTCAGGCAGCCCGCCAGATCGTCATCCGCGCCTTCGCGCAGGGCGCGCAGCGTGATCTTCATGCTGGTCGGCGACATGCGCATCAACAGGTCGCGCTGCGCCTCCGCCCAGTCGTCGCCCATGCTTAGCGAGGCCATGATCTCTTCGACGCTGGTCTTGGCGAAGTGCCTGTCGATGCTCTCGCGGTGGGTCTTAAGAGCGGGCGGTTGCCCGGGCGGCCTTTCGAATTGCACCATCACATCGGTCACGCTGTCGACATCGCTCGCCAGCGCCGTGATCAATCCTTCGACATTGCCGCTTTGCGTGTAGTGCGTGGCAATGCCTGCATATAGGCAATCCTCCGCCTTCAGCCGCGCGCCGGTCAGGCCCAGATATGTCCCGATCTCGCCCGGCATATGCGACAGGGCATGCGTGCCGCCGACATCGGGGATCAGGCCGATGCCGGTCTCTGGCATCGCGAACAGCGTTCTTTCGGTGGCGATGCGATAAGGTGCGTGGATCGACAGGCCGACGCCGCCGCCCATGGTGATACCGTCGATGATGGCGACATAGGGTTTTTCAAACGTGCCGATGCGGTGGTTCATGCGGTATTCGTCGCCGAAGAAATCTTCCCAGTCCGACGATCCGTCTCCGCGCCCATTGTACAGGCCGACGACGTCGCCGCCGGCGCAAAAGGCTTTTTCGCCGCTGCCGGTAATCGCTACGACGTTGACGCCGTCGTCGTCCGCCCATTCGCCAAGCTGCGTGTAGATCGCGTTGCACATGGCGCGATTGAGCGCGTTCAGCGCCTTGGGGCGGTTCAGCGTGATCAGGCCAAGGCGGCCGCGGGTTTCGAACAGGACGTCGTCGGTCATTTGCGTTCCACGAGTTTGGGGTTGGGGAGGTCGCGCGGCGCGCTGGTGGTGGACAGGCGTGCCAGCAGCTTGCCGTCCTCGTCGGTCAGATCCGCCTCCATAAAGGCGATGGTCCTGCCGAATTTGACGCAGCGTCCGTCGGCGTACAGGCGGCCTGTCTTCGCGGCGGCAAAAAAGCTGACCTTCATTTCCAGTGTGGGAACGAAGATCTTGCGCTTCGAAAAGACGATGGCCGAATAGGCGGCGGCATCGTCCAGCATGGCCGCGACGATGCCGCCTTGCACGCTGCCATTTGGATTGCAGAGTTCCGGGCCGACGGTGAAGGCCATGCGAACCGTACCTGCATCCTGGTCGACCGCCAGCAATTCGGTTTTCAGGAACGCGGCGGTTGGCGGCGCAAACCGGTTCATGCGTTCGCGGACTTCTTCATTGGTCATGACCATAAGGCGCTTTTCCTATAACACATCGATATTGGCAAAGCCGCGCGCGGAGAATGCCGGACGAAGAGCCTCTAGCGCGGGATCGTCGCGCGTGAACACTGCCCGGTGTGACAGGGATATATCTGGCCATTGCACATCCGCCAGCAGATGCGCCGTCCGGCGGGCTATGCCGCCGCCGCCATGCACGAAGGTCAGCGGGCGTCCGGCCGCCGCCGCCAGTTGATCCTGCACCAGCGGGAAATGGGTGCAGGCAAGGGCAACCACATCCATGACATCGCCGCGCGGCTGGATAAGGAGGCCCTCCATGGCGGCGGCGAAGGCACTCGTCGGCACTTCATCGCCGCGCAGTGCCGCCTCCGCATTGGCGGCAAGGTCGGGCGCGCCGTGACGCAGCACCGTGCAGTTCGGCGCGAAGCGGGCCGACAAATCATCGACATAGGCCTGCCGGACCGTCGCGGGCGTGCCAAGCACGCCAATCACGCCGGATTTCGTTTGCTCCGCTGCGGGCTTGATGGCGGGCACCGTCCCGACGACGGGCAGATCGAGGGCGGATCGGACATGCGAAAGCGCGATGGTCGAGGCGGTGTTGCAGGCGATCACGACAAGGGCCGGACGGTAGCGCTCGACCAGCCGCCCAAGCATGGCAGGAACACGCGCCGCGATCTCTGCTTCCGTCTTCGACCCATAAGGAAATCCCGCATTGTCGGCGGCATAGATGATGGGCGCGCGGGGCAGGACCCGCATGACGGGATCGGCGACGGACAGGCCGCCAATGCCGGAATCGAAGATCAGGATAGGATTGCCGGGCATGCCGCGCGCTGTATACTGGCGGTTTGGATGCGGCAACGGGATGATTGCGCCACATGATCGAGATACGAGCCCCTGAACCGCGCGATGAGGCCGCGTGGCGCCAATTGTGGACGGACTATCTGCGGTTCTACGAATCCAGTGTCCCCGAGGAGGTTTACCGTACGACCTGGTCTCGACTGCTCGCGGATGGCGACCGGTATCGCCCGCGCGGCCTCCTCGCCTTCAGCGGGGAAAGGCTCGTTGGCCTCGTCCATTTCCTGCTGCACAGCCATGCCTGGCGCGTCGAGGACGTGACCTATTTGCAGGATCTTTATGCGGACCCGGACATGCGCGGCATGGGCGTCGGGCGCCGCCTGATAGAGGCCGTCTATGCCGAGGCCGATGCGCTGGATGCGCCGAACGTCTACTGGTTGACGGAAAGCGACAATCACACCGGGCGGCGTCTTTACGACCGGATCGGCACGCTGACGAAATTCATAAGGTATCAGCGGCCGCCGCGCGCCTGAATTGAACCTGCCCGCCGCATCTGTCACAAGCTGCGATATGACGCCCGGCTTTCCCTCGCTTCGCCTGCGCCGCACACGCGCCCATGACTGGTCCCGCCGCATGCATGCGGAAACCGTCCTGTCGCCCGCCGATCTGATCTGGCCGCTGTTCATTGCGGAGGGGAAGGCCTACCGGGAGCCGGTGGCCACGATGCCGGGTGTGGAGCGCCTGTCGGTCGATCTGATCGTCGAGGCGGCGCGGGAAGCTGCGGATCTTGGCATTCCTGCGGTCGCGCTGTTCCCGAACACGGCGGCGGCTGCGCGGTCGGACGATGGCCGGGAAGCGGTCAATCCCGATAATTTGATGTGCCGCGCCAGCCGCGCGATCCGCGATGCCGGCATTGATGTGGGCATACTGACCGACGTTGCGCTCGATCCCTATACCGATCACGGTCATGACGGGCTGCTGTCGGACGACCACCGTATTTTGAATGACGAGACGCTGGAGGTGCTCGCCGCGCAGGCCGTGAACCAGGCGCGCCATGGCGCCGATATCATCGCGCCCAGCGACATGATGGATGGCCGCGTCGGCGTCATCCGGACCGCGCTTGAGGCCGAGGGCTTCAAGGATGTGCAGATCATGTCCTACGCCGCCAAATATGCCAGCGCGTTTTACGGACCCTTCCGCGATGCCGTCGGCTCCGGCGGGCGGCTGGTTGGCGATAAGAAAACCTATCAGATGGACCCCGCCAATGCCGAGGAAGCCCTGCGCGAAGTCGCGCTCGATATCGCCGAGGGCGCCGATAGCGTCATGGTGAAACCCGGCCTGCCATATCTCGACATTGTCGAGCGGGTGAAGTCCACATTCGCCGTTCCGATCTATGCGTATCAGGTGTCGGGCGAATATGCGATGATGCGCATGGCGATGGACGCCGGGATCCTGGACCGGGACCGCGGCATGATGGAAGTGCTGACCGCGTTCAAACGCGCCGGATGTTCCGCGGTGCTCAGCTATTTCGCGCGTGACGCGGCCCGCCTGATGCACCAGGGAAACCGGGGATAACGACACTGTAGCGGCGACCGGTTCGACTGGTGCATCCATTTGATTGCCCATGCGGGTCCAGCCCCTCTGCGCCGGACTGGTGTTTCGTCGCCGCCTTTTAAAAGCCGTTAACCGGCGATTTCGAAGCCATATTTTCGGTACTGCGCTAGTGAAGCTCCGCCAGACGGGCCTTCACAGCGGCGATTTCGTCACGAAAGCGGGCGGTTTCGTCCTCGGCCTTTGCGCGGTCCGGAATACGCAGCAGGTAGGACGGGTGGACCGTCACCCAGCCTTCGGATCCGTCCGGCAGCGCAATCGGCGATCCGCGCGTCTTCGTGATTGTCACGACTTTCCCCAACATCGACCGCGCAGCGCTGGCGCCAAGGGCGACGGTGATTTTGGGTTGCACCAGATCGCGTTCCTGGTCCGCCCACCAGCGGCAGGCTTCGATTTCCGGTCCTGACGGCTTTGCATGGATACGCCGCTTGCCGCGCTGCTCATATTTGAAATGTTTCACCGCGTTGGTGACATAGGCGGTCGTCCGGTCGATCCCGACTTCACGCAGGATCTGGTCAAACAGGCGTCCCGCAGGGCCGACAAACGGCCGCCCGGCAAGATCCTCCTGATCGCCGGGTTGTTCGCCCAGAAACATCAGGTCGGCGTCAACCGGCCCTTCGCCGAACACAAGCTGCGTTGCCGGCTTCCACAGATCGCATCCGCGGCAGCCCACCGCTTCTTCGCGAAGTGCGGAAAATGACTTCGTGCGATTGTCTCCTGCAATCACCATGGCCTGACGCGCGGTATCGACCATGACCGTCTCCCGCGCGCGGGCCCCCGCGATCAGCTCCGGGATCAGCGCGCTTTCCGGCATGTTTTTCCAGTATTTCTTTGGCATCTCCGCCGTCATCGCCTTCACCTTCACCCGCGCCGGGTTGAAGATCGAGGCGAAATAGGTCTTCCACGTGTCCTCGACGGGATCGCCGTCCGGGGCGTCCGCCTTTGTTGCCCCTGGCGTAAAGCTAAGACCCTGCGTGTCCCAGTGCGCGCAGAGGTCCGGCGTCAGGATCGACCAGTTCATATTGGCGAACCGCCGCTGGAAGAACGGCGCGTTCGTGCGCACGATGTGATGGTCAGGCTCGAACCAGGCGACGAAGCGGCTATCGCCATCGGTGTCGATCTCGCGAAACCTGACAAAGGCACGCATCTTGTGAATGTCCCGCGCGACCGCCTTGCGCAGATCATGCAGACGCTTGCGCAGCGGATCGGCGCGATCGTCAAGCGCACCGCGCTCGTCCTGCAGGCGAAGCAGCATCGTATAGAGCAGGGCGAAACGCTCTGGATCGCGGTGACAGATCACGTTGCGCGCCAGATCGATAAAGGCCTTGGGGACCTTTAAGTCTCCCTTGGCAGTCGCCGCCGGCGGCGCCTCGCTGCCAAACAGGTTTTGCGCGGTATCACCGATTTGCCAAATGATGTCCGCGGGGTGAACGCCGCCGAGCGCAAGCTGGCGCGCAGCGCTGCGCCAGCCATCGAAATCCTCTTCATGGGCGAGTCTGGCACTGTGCATGAGATAGAAAAAGCGCGGGATGCGCTTGACGTTCCCGCGCTTTTTGACGCTGGTGGAGGGCGAGAGGTTCTAGCTGAACGCGTCCTGCAGCGCTTCGTTGTCGGGCCCTTTGGGGTTTGGGCCATATTTGTTCGGACCGGGCGTGCCGTCCTGAACGAAGAAATAAAGCAGGATAAGGCTCCCGATGATCGGGATTATCCCGATCAGCAGAAACCAGCCGGACTTATCGAGGTCATGTAGTCGGCGAACGCCGACAGCCAGCGATGGAATGAGCAGACCCAGGCTGAAAATCAACAGCAGCATGGACCCGACCACATTCGGGTCGGTGCCAAAGCCACCGGTCAGCAGGCCAAGCACCACATAGACAACGATGTAGCCAAGCAGGAACATCCAGTATTCCTTGCGGCGCGAGCGACCGTTGAAATCCGCATAGCGCTTCAGCGGCATCAACATCCATTCCATCATCGCTTCTCCCTTCATCTATCTTCGTTGCGGCTTGCTGCCTGCCTTAACGTGGCCGCGTGTAATGTTTGGGAAGGCCCGTATCCGCATTTGCCGGATTATAGCGCTCCGCAAGCTTCGTTTGGCGGCTGGTCATCGGCTGCTCATTGCCGTCGATCCAGATCGCCGTCGGGGCGCTGGCCGTCTCCAGGGGGTCGCCGTCCCAGATGACGATGTCGGCACGCGCGCCCGGCGTGATCCGCCCGGACCGCGTCAGGCCGAAAATGTCCGCCGGTATGCTTGTGATCGCGGCGATGGCCTGCTCGTGGCTAAGGCCGGTCGCACCCGGGATGCGGCCCTGCGCCACCAGCTGTCCCGCCTGCTGCGGCAGTTGCGGGCTGACCGATGGGCCGCCCGCATCAATGACGCCGACCTTGACACCCGCGGCGACCATGCGTCCAATATTGGACTGCGTCGCCGCCAGCGTTTCGAAGGAAGCGGGCAGGTTCCGCATCGGGACGGCCACGACCGGAACATTCGCCGCCGCGATTTCGTCGGCGACAAGCCAGCCCTCCGCAACGCCTGCCAGAACGATCTTCATGCGCGGATAGTCGCTGCGCAATTGCAGCACGCGGCGAATATCGCTGGCGCGGTCGACATTGATCATTGCCTGGGCGCTGCCGTCGATGACGCGCGACAATGCCGCGGCGTCCGCGCGCGTCAGCAGTGAATCCTCGCTGCGACCATCGCCGTAGCGCGCCGGGGCGCGGGCATAGGCGGCGGCTTCCGACAGGGCGTCTTCAAGACGCGCAAAGGCGGCGGCGCGGGATCCGCCTGCACGGCGCGCGCCGTTTTCACCCATGTCGATGACCTGAAAGGCGGCTGCGTTCATAAGCGGTGTCGGGTCGGTCGCGTCCAGACTGATCGCCGCGCCGAAGCCGCCGAACAGGTCACCGGATGGAGAGCCGCTGACGACGGCGCGCGTCACCCCCTCGATCCGGGCAACACCGATCGCCGTGCTGGCCGGGTTGATCGCATCGGCCATGTCAAGCGCGGCCGAGTACGGACTTTTCGACGAGCGGGTTTCGTTGGTGGAGGCGACTCCGCCGACTTCGACAAGGCCGAGCACGCTGCCTGCCGCAACAAGGCCGGGGGTGACATAGGCCCCCTGCGCATCCACGACCGTGCCGCCGGCCGCGCCGCCGCTACCGACGTTCGCGACGCGGCCATTGCGGACGGTGATCGTGGTGTTGCTGCGTTCAGCGGCGCCGGTGCCGTCGATCAGGCGCGCATTCACGATGGTGAAGTCCTGCGCCGCCGCCGGTGCGGTAACGGCAATGGCCGCGGCGATGGCGGCTGCGCCGGAAAAGTGGATCGTCTTCATTTCGTGTCCCCTTCACCGGGCTGGCCGAGTTCAAAGTCGCTGACGGGGCGCATGCCGCTCCCGGCGTCGTACAGCAGCGCACCGTCCAGCCAGACCTTCTCCGGCCGGGCATATACGGAAAGCGGGTCGCCGTTCCATAGAACGACATCGCCGCGCTTGCCGACTTCCAGGCTGCCAACCTCATCGTCGATGCCAAGTGCCTTCGCCGGATTCATGCCGATCCATGTCCATGCTGTTTCGGGCAGGATATTGAGACCGGCACGATTGCCATCGGCAAGCGCCTTGGCGCTTTCCTGATTGAGACGCTGGATGCCGATATCGTCATCGGAGTGCGTGATGGCGCAGGCACCGGCGGCGTGGACGAACGGGATATTCTCCCGAATGCCGTCATAGCTTTCCATCTTGAAGCCCCACCAGTCGGCCCACATGGCCGCGCAGGTGCCGTTCTCCTTCAACAGGTCGGCGATCTTGTAGGCCTCGACAGCGTGGTGAAACGCGCTGACCTTATAGCCGAATTCCTTCGCCAGATCGAGAATTCCGGCCATTTCATCGGCGCGGTAGCAGTGATTTTGCACCAGGATTTCGCCGTCGAGGACACCGCGCAAGGTATCAAGCTGCAGGTCGCGCTTGGGAATGTCCTTTGCTTTTGCGGTACCATTCTCGACCTTCTCGTCCCAGGCGTCCCACTGGCGGTCATATTCGACCGCCTTTTGCCAGGTTATGCGATAGAGCGCAAAATTGCCCATGCGGCTGCCGGGCATGCGCCCCTGGCTGCCAT
Organism: Pacificimonas pallii; assembly: GCF_019204005.1. Lineage (GTDB taxonomy): Bacteria > Pseudomonadota > Alphaproteobacteria > Sphingomonadales > Sphingomonadaceae > Pacificimonas > Pacificimonas pallii. Next base: position 225,401 of record NZ_JAGSPA010000004.1, read on the forward strand.
AGACACGCTTGGGGTTCTCGCCGCAGGCCATTTTCAGGCTGTCGGGCGCGCCGGGGAATTTCATGCCCTGCACGGTGCGGGCCGGGACATTGCGCAGCGTCACGCCGCGCCCGCCAAACAGGTTCGCCGATCCCGGCAGGATGTGCAGCGTCGTGACACCGGCGGCAAGCGCGCGGCTGAAACCGGGGTCCTGCGGCCAGACGCCGTGCTGTGCCTCGACCTCCGATGTGACAGGGCCGGTGACTTCATTGCCGTCGGAATGCGCATCGACGCTGGGCGACGGATAATTGCCGAGGTGCGAATGGATATCGATAATGCCCGGCGTGACCCACTTGCCGCCCGCATCGATGCGCAGGGCATCGGCGGGGGCGTCGACGGCGGTACCAATGGCGGCGACCTTGCCGCCTTCGATCAGGAGCGTGCCGCCCATGATCTTTCCGCCCGCGCCGTCATAGATATTGGCGTTCTCGATCACGGTCGTCTGCGATCCGTAGGGCGCATAGGTCGACGCGTAGGGATTCTCCGCCCGTTTTGGCAGTTCGGACGATGAAGCCGATTTCGGCCCGGCCGTATCCGCCTGCGCGGTCGCACAGGCGGTGAGCGCCGCGGCGCTTGCCAAGGCCAGCGCCATTCTGAGCCTGGACATTAACGTGTCTCCGTCGTCGTGTTCACACCCGCGGCCTGCGGCTCGGCAAGACCGGCCTCGCCTGCCAATGCGTGATCGACATCGTCGTCGGCCAGCGTATCGAGGTGCATCAGTTTCTTTATGAGCGGCGAGATGATCATCACGGCCACGCCCACACCGACGGCAAAAAGACCGACGGTCTCATAGACGCCCAGAACGACCTCCTTGCCGGCCTCTGCGCCTTCAAGCCCTTCGCCGCCCGTCGCCTGAGCGATCAGGCCCGCCGCGAAATTACCCGCCGCAGAAGCGAAGAACCAGGTGCCCATGATCAGGCTGGCCATATGGGTTGGGGCAAGCCGGTTCATGGCGCTGAGCCCCACCGGCGAAAGGCAAAGCTCACCGGTCGTGTGCAAAAGATAGATCAGGAAGATCAGGATCACCGGTACAGGCACGTCGAGGCCCACGGCCTCCGCGCCCCATACCAGCACCAGAAAGCCAAGTCCGACCTGTACGACGCCAAGGCCGAACTTCAGGGGCGCGGAGGGCTCCATGCCCTTCTGCCCCAGCCACGTCCAGACGATGGCGAATATCGGCGCGAGCATGATGATGTAAATCGCGTTGATCGACTGGAACACCGATGCCGGGACACCGCCGCGGTCGACATGGCGGTCAGTGAACAGGTTGAGCGAGGAACCCGCCTGCTCGAAAAGGGCCCAGAAAATGATCGACGTCAGGATCAGGAACAGCGCGGCAAAGATGCGGTCGCGATCCTCTGCCGGTAAGCGGACCACGGCGATGAAGATGACATACAGCACGAGCGCGCCGCCGAAACCGCCCAGAACATAGCCGACCAGCGCCTGGTTCTGAATGGCGAGCCAGCACAGCCCGACAAGCGCGAACCCTGCGACGTACATCCACCATTCGACGGAAATGCCCGCGACCTTTTCCTTCAGGCGTGCGGGGTTCTTCGCCTCACCGCGGCCAAGCAATAGCGGCTTGCCCCAGATGAAGACGATCAGGCCCGCCAGCATGCCGAAACCGGCGAGGCCGAAGCCATAGGCCCAGCCATAGGTTTCGCCAATGTAACCGCAGAGCAGCGAACCGAGCGCCGCGCCGAGATTAATGCCCATGTAAAAAATTGTGTACGCAGGGTCCCTGCGGATATCCGTGCGCGTGTAAAGCTGACCGACGATCACCGATATGTTCGCCTTCAGAAACCCTGAGCCCACGATGATAAGCGCGAGGGCCAGCCAGAAGACGGACATCATCGGGTTGTCCTGTCCGAGCGATCCATCTCCTTCGAACGCCATGAAGAAGTGGCCGAGCGTCAGCAGGATAGCCCCGAAAAGAACGGCTTTTCTTTGCCCCAGATACCTGTCGGCAAGATAGCCGCCCACCACCGGCGTAATGTAAACGAGCGCGGTATACGCGCCGTAGATGATCGAACCTTCGCCGTCGGAAAATGCCCAGTGCTTCACCAGATAGAAGATCAGCAGCGCGCGCATGCCGTAATAGGAAAAGCGCTCCCACATTTCGGCAAAGAAAAGGACGAAGAGTCCTTTTGGATGCCCCAGGAATGTGCCTGCACTGTCGGTGGATGGCAGGCCGGGTGCGGCCGCCGCTGACGTGTTCGCCATGTATATAAGCCCTCTTTTTCCGCGCGGCACCTCCCCGATGCCGCATTCAAGTGCCGGACATTAGCCGCGACAATTTGTTATTGAAAGCCCGTTCGATTCGTGCGCCGCGGCGCAACAGTCCGCGGTCAGCCGGTCCACTTGATCCCCGCCCACATGGTGCGCGGGCGGGCAAGCGTTGTCGCGCCGCGAATATCGATGCCATCCTCGATACGGGCATCGGTCAGGTTTTCGCCGGAAAGGGTGACGGCAAAGCCGCGTGCGATGGGGATGGCCGCGCCCGCGTCGATGTGAACGAAACTGTCCAGCGGACGGCGTTCTAGATCGTCCTCGAACTGGCGGGAGACGTGGCGGATCGATGCGCCGACATGACCGTTCTCGCCGATCCGGTAGCGTGCGCTGGCAAAGGCACGGTTGCGGGCGACCTGCGGCGGACGAAAGCCATCCTGCGCGGCCGCCGCGCCGCTGCCCCTCTGTTCCGCATCCGTGAACGCATAGCTCGCAAATAGCGACAGTCTGCCGATCTCCAGATCCGCGCTGGCCTCAATCCCGCGCGCTTCGACCGCGTCCAGGTTCAGCCGCTGGCGAAACGCGCCGAAGACGAAGCCGGTGCCGGGAAATACGCCCGGTCCGCGCGCGAGCGTGATGTTGCTGACGATATCGTCGGCGCGCAGAATGAAACCGGTGACGCTCAGCCGGGCGGTGGACAGCGGGCGGTAATCAAAGCCGACGTCGACACCATAGGTTCGTTCTGGACGAAGCGCTGCGTTTGCGGCGGTCGCATCGGGGCCGACGCGGAAGGGGCGGTACAGTTCATTCAGGGTCGGCAGCCGCCAATTCGTATAGGCGGCACTCCTTATGGTCAGGGCGGGCGCGGCGCTGAACGCGAAACCGGCGCGCCCACTTGGTTCCCAGCCCGACCGGTCGGCAAAGTCCGTCGAGGTGCTCCGTTCGGAAAACCGGCCATTTGTCAGCGACCAGCGGTCCATCCGTACGCTCGCGGTCAGCAGCAGTGCATCGCTCGCCTGCCAGTCGTGCTGCAGGAACATGCCAAAAATATCGCTGCGTCCGCCCGCCTCACGCAAAGCGGTCAGCCGCGTGCCATCGAAGGCAAATCGCTCATTGGTCGTTCCGCTCGCGTGACGCCAATCGGCGCCGACGCGCAGATCGTGTGCGCCAAAGGAGGGCCTGGCCTCCAACTTCGCGCCGATCCCCGTGGCGGGAACGTTGAACTGGTCGAGCGCCGGCTGTTCGGCCGAACGATCGCCTGCGGTCCGCGCGAAGGTCGCGCGGTAAGAGCGGGCCTGAACGTAGGCCAGCGCCTCCACCGGAACGGCCCCGCGCGATACGAAGCGGACGCTTGCGTCGGCGCCGTCAATGCCGCTGGTGACCAGACGCTGGCCGCGCTGGCGGCTGTCCTGAAACCATGCGCCGCGGACCTGCAGTTCCTTATCCGCGCCAACGGGAAAGACGGCGCGCGCGCTCAGGCTCTGCTGATCATAAGGCGACGCGGTATCGACGGCGCCGCGATCCTCCGGCGCGGTGATGAAAAATCCATCTCCCGACGCATGGCTCGCGTCGATTGCGACAAAGCCACCGCCGATCCGCCCCACCAGCGCGCCGTCCACGTCGATGCCGTCACGACTGCCATAGCGCGCCGAAAGGCCGCTGCTGCGCGTGTCCGGCCCCGCACTCATCAATTCGATCGCGCCCGACAGCGCGCCTGCGCTGAAGGCGCCCGTCCCGCCGCCTGTCCTGACCCGAACGGCCGACAGACTGCCCGCTGCGATCGCTGGCCACGGTACCCAGCCCGCAAAGGGGTCGGTGACGGGAACGCCGTCCAGCAGGACGAGCGCGCGCCCCGCGGCATTGCCGCCGATTCCGCGCAAAGTGACCCCCTGGCTGGTCGCATTGGCACTGCGCGCATCGGACCGGCGGAACAGCTGAAATCCGGGAATGGCCGCCAGCATATTCTCGGTCTGTCCCGACGGCGCATCGGCCAGCAGGGCGGGCGGCAGCACCAGCGTCGCATCCGCCGCCACGCCGGGCGCTGCGGGCAGCGCGGTACCGGTGACAATGATTTCGTCATTCGCATGCGCACGGCCGGGCGCTGCGATTGCGAACATGAAAGCGCTGTAAAACGCCGCACGAGGAAACAGATTGCTGGACACGGCTGGCTTGGAATTCCGGATTGGGGGATGGAGTGTATCTTGCTAATGCAGGCAGCCGAACGTGCAACCCTGTCCCGCTCCATGTGAAAGTATGTCTCGATGCCGCCGACGCCAGAGCCGATGAATGATCGCTCGACACCTCTTGCCCTGTTGATGAGCCGGCGATCGGGCCGCCCGCGCGATATGGTGGAACCCGCGCCTGACGCAGAGGAACTGACGGCGATCCTGACCGCGGCAACGCGCGTGCCGGATCATGGCAAGATTGCGCCGTGGCGATTTGTGGTCATCCCGCGTGACCGGCGCGATGCCTTCGCGGCCATGCTGCACGCGGCCTATGCCGAGGAACGCCCGAATGCCGGCAGGCTGGAGGGAAAGGCCATTGACGATTTCGCGCAGCAGGCGCCGCTGCTGATTGCCGTGCTGCATCGCCCGGATCCGTCCCGTTCCATTCCCCTCAAGGAGCAGGAATGGAGCGCGGCGGCGGCGGCCATGACGCTTGAGCACGCCGTCCATGCGTCAGGCTATGTATCGGGCTGGCTGACCGGCTGGGCGGCCTATTCCAAAAGCGTGACACGGGCGCTGGGGGAGGAGGGCGATACCATCATCGGCTTCTTCTTCATCGGGTCGCCCGGCAAGACGCTCATCGAGCGCCCGCGCCCCGAACTGGACGAAGTCGTCAGCACGTGGTGATCCTGCGGGTGCCCGGTTTTTTTCGCTAATTGACCCTGTCGACGCGCACCGCCCGCTTGCGGCCGCTCACGCGCAGTTCATAGCCCGATAGCGCCGCGCGTTTGACCGTGATCTCGGCGCCCGGTTTTGCCTTGAACGGGCGCCCCCCCTTCTGCCGCCATGCCTGACCGTTCGCCAGAACGAAGGTGCTTCCGACAAAGCTGTTACCGGGGATCATCTGCGCGAGGGTCGAGGAGATATCGTCTATTCCGCGCGCGACGCGGCCGTCCCCCGCCTTCAGGTCTTCCGCACCGAACGCCGCTTCGACGGCCTGCGCTTCCGCCGCGGCCAGGGCGGCCTGACGCGCAGCCTCCGCCGCTGCCTGTTCCGCGGCCAGTTTCGCGGCTTCGGCGGCGCGGGCCTCGGCAAGGCGCTTTTCCTTCGCGGCGCGATCCGCGACGATCTGCTGTGCCTCGGTATTCAAGCGGGTCGCCATGCCGTCATAGCAGGCAAGGCGTTCTTCTTGATCCACCTTCGCGGCGCAGGAGATGAACTCCGCTTCATTGATCTCGGCTGCCGCGCTGGCGGTAAAGCCCGTCGCGATCAGAACGGAAAGGCCAGCGATAAGCGGACGACGGGGGGAACGGGACATGTTGCTTCCTTGTCTTGAACCTGAACTTCCCCTTGCCGCCACCGCACGCGCGAATCAACGCAGTTGGGCAGGGCGACCTGCGGCATCGGGGTTGACTGCCTTACTGTGCTATGGTGTTAGAACACTCATGTGGCAGGACGCTAGACCCATTTATCTGCAGATCCGGGACCGGATTTCAGCATCCATCATTGATGGCGAATTCGGCGTGGGCGAGCCCTTGCCGTCCGTTCGTGTTCTGGCCGCGAAGGAGGAGGTCAATCCGCTGACCGTATCCAAGGCCTATCAGGAATTGCAGGTCGCCGGACTTGTCCAGGCGCGCCGCGGTCTCGGCCTGTTCGTGACCGCCGGTGCGCGTGAGCGGCTGGTGACGGAGCAGCGCCGCATCTTCCTGAAGGGTGACTGGCCGCGCATCCGCGCCCATGTCGAACGCCTTGGCTTTGATATTCGCGATCTGCTGGAAAGCGAACCCGAGGACGCGTGAACGGCATGTTCCGCGGCGACATGTCCTCCCGTCCGGAAACGTGACATCCCAGGTATTTTGTGCGCGCGCGCGTCTTACTCGTCTGATGACGAGTCATGTTGCTTTAAGATTGTAACCGGCAGGATGCCGGTCACGAATATGCGAACATGGATATGTCTATGACAACGAAACGCGAGTTTCTCAGGCTTGGCGCGGGCGGGGTTGCCGCGCTTTTCGCGGCCACGTCCGCGCGCGCCGGTAACGCTGCGCGCGGCGATTTTCCCGTCAGCTATAGCGATGCCGAATGGAAGAAACGCCTGACCGACCGGGAATATCATGTCCTGCGGCAAGCGCGCACCGAACGTCCGGGCACGTCGCCGCTGAACGCGGAAAAGCGCCGCGGCGTGTTTACCTGCGCGGGCTGCGGCAATCCTGTCTATTCGTCGCTCACCAAATATGATTCGGGCACGGGCTGGCCGAGTTTCTGGGCGCCGATCCGCAAGAATTCGGTCGGAACCTCCAGGGATCGCGGCTTCTTCACGGTCCGCACCGAAGTGCACTGCGCAAGGTGCGGCGGCCATCTTGGCCATATGTTTGGTGATGGCCCGGCACCGACGGGGAAGCGCCACTGCATCAACGGTGCCGCACTGAATTTCGTTCATAGACCAAAGAAGGGCGCATGATGCGCATATTCATCCTTACCGCAGGGCTCTTGGCGATGTGCGCCTGCTCCGCGGAAGCGCAGAACGCCCCTGCCGCCTCCGGCGGGGAATCGAAACGGGAGCGCGCCTATTTCGCGATGGGCTGTTTCTGGTGCGGCGAGGCCGATTTCGAAAAGATCGACGGCGTTTACGAAGCGGTGTCGGGATATGCGGGCGGCACGACCGAAAATCCGACATATCAGCAGGTCACAGCGGGCGGGACCGGCCATTATGAAGCCGTCCGCGTCAGCTATGACCCGAACATCGTCAGCTACCGGGACCTCCTCGATATCTTCTGGCGGAACGTCGACCCGCTCGACCCGTCCGGCCAGTTCTGCGACAAGGGTCCAAGTTATCGAAGCGCGATTTTCCCGCGCAACGGCGGCGAGCGCCGCGCTGCGGAGGCAAGCCGCGACTCGGTTCAGGAAAAACTTGGCGAAGAGGTCGCCACGCGCATCGTGGCGGCGAATGTTTTTTACGCCGCCGAACGCTATCATCAGGATTATTACATCAAGAACAAACTGCGCTACGCCTTCTACCGCGAGGGGTGCGGACGCGACGCGCGGCTCGCGGAGATTGCAGAGCGTCTCGGCGGCTGATCAGGGCTCGATCCTTTCCGGCGTCGCGTTTTTGCTATCGCCGCGGCTAATGCTGCCTTGCAACATAAACGTCTGCATGTTAGCGGGCGCAGCGCCGGTACGGAGTCGTCTCCGCGCCGCCTTTTCACGTGGCGGTAACGGCATTCGAAATTGATCCCACAAGGTGCGGAAACGGAACGGCGTGCAAACGGCAGGCAGCGATACAACGGGCAGCATGGTCCATGGGCTTGGCGGGCGTTATGCGTCCGCCCTGTTCGATCTTGCGCGGACCGAAAACCAGGCGGACGAGGTGGAAACATCGCTCGCGCGCTTGAAAGAGGCTCTTGGCGAGTCGAAGGATCTGAACACCCTGATCTCTTCCCCGCTCCTTGACCGGGAGCAGGCGTCGAAGGGCATGATGGCGGTCGCGCAAAAGATGAAACTGGACGCGCTGACGGTGAAGTTCCTGGGCGTCCTGTCGAAAAACCGGCGCCTTGCCGCGCTGCCCCTCATCATCCGCAATTATCAGCAGCTTGCCGCCGAGGCGCGCGGCGAGATTACGGCTGACGTGACGAGCGCACATGCGCTTACGAAGGATCAGGAAGGCGCGGTGAAAACCGTTCTTCGCGCCCGCTTCAAACGCGACGTCGCCCTCAACACGAAAATTGATCCCGACATTCTCGGCGGCCTGATCGTTCAGGTCGGCAGCCGCCTCATCGATTCCTCCTTGAAGACCAAGCTCGACAATATCGGTCGGGCCATGAAAGGCGCTTAACACATGGACATTCGCCCGTCTGAAATTTCCGACGTTATCAAGCAGCAGATTGCCGATTTCGGCACCGAGGCCCAGGTCTCGGAAGTCGGTGAAGTGCTCTCCGTCGGTGACGGCATCGCCCGCGTCTACGGCCTCGACCAGGTCCAGGCCGGTGAGATGGTCGAATTCCCCGGCGGCGTGAAGGGCATGGCCCTGAACCTCGAGGCGGACAATGTCGGCGTCGTGATCTTCGGCAACGATTCGGGGATCAAGGAAGGCGATACGGTCAAGCGCACCGGCGAGATCGTCGATGTGCCCGTCGGCAAGGGCCTGCTCGGCCGCGTGGTCGATGGCCTTGGCAATCCGATCGACGGCAAGGGCCCGCTGACCGACGTGACGCGCAGCCTGGTCGAAGTGAAGGCGCCGGGCATCATTCCGCGTACATCCGTACACGAACCCATGCAGACCGGCCTGAAGGCTGTTGACGCACTCGTTCCCGTCGGCCGCGGCCAGCGCGAACTGATCATCGGCGACCGCCAGACCGGCAAGTCCGCCGTCGCCATCGACGCCTTCATCAACCAGAAGGGCAATAATGCCAGCGACGACGAGTCGAAGAAGCTCTATTGCGTCTACGTGGCCATCGGGCAAAAGCGTTCGACCGTCGCGCAGATCGTTCGCGCTCTCGAAGAAAACGGCGCGATGGAATATTCCATCGTGGTCGCCGCGACGGCGTCCGAGCCTGCGCCGCTGCAGTATCTCGCGCCTTACACGGGCTGTGCGATGGCGGAATATTTCCGCGACAATGGCATGCACTCGCTGATCGTTTATGACGATCTGTCGAAACAGGCCGTCGCCTATCGTCAGATGTCCCTGCTGCTGCGCCGCCCGCCGGGCCGCGAAGCCTATCCGGGTGACGTTTTCTATCTGCACTCCCGCCTGCTCGAGCGTTCGGCGAAGATGAACGACGCCAATGGCAGCGGCTCCATGACGGCCCTGCCCATCATCGAAACGCAGGCTGGTGACGTGTCGGCCTATATTCCGACCAATGTGATTTCGATCACCGACGGCCAGATCTTCCTTGAGACGGAACTCTTCTATCAGGGCATCCGCCCGGCCATTAATGTCGGCCTGTCGGTCAGCCGCGTCGGCGGCGCCGCACAGACCAAGGCGATGAAAAAGGTCGCAGGTTCGATCAAGCTCGATCTTGCCCAGTATCGCGAAATGGCGGCGTTCGCGCAGTTCGGTTCCGATCTTGACGCTTCGACGCAAAAGCTGCTCGCCCGCGGTGAGCGCCTGACGGAACTGCTGAAGCAGGCACAGTATAGCCCGATGCCGATGGAAGAGCAGGTCGTTTCGATTTTCGCGGGCGTGAACGGTTATCTGGATGGCATTCCCGCCAGTGACGTGACGCGTTTCGAAAGTGCGCTGCTGACCGATGTCCGTGCAAATCATGCCGGTGTGCTCACGACCATTCGCGATACCGGCAAGCTGGAAGACGACACGACGAAAAAGCTGCACGATCTCTGCAAGGAATTCGCGCGGACGTTCGCATAAACACCAACCGTCACCCCGGTGAAAGCCGGGGCCCATTTCAAACGCACCGGACAAGACGCGGTCGTTGATTTTGGATCCCGGTCTTGCCGGGATGATGAAAGAAGGAAGAGAGACTAGCGCCTCATGGCCAGCCTCAAAGACCTGAAAAATCGGATCGGATCGGTCAAATCGACCCAGAAGATCACGAAGGCGAAAAAGATGGTCGCCGCCGCGAAACTGCGCCGTGCGCAGGAACGCGTCGAGGCGTCGCGTCCATATGCGGAAAAAATGCAGTCCGTCATGGCGTCGCTTGCGGGTCGCCTCGGTGACGATGCGCAGGCATCCCCTCTGCTCGTGGGGACGGGCGGGAACCAGACGCATCTCCTGATCATCGCCACGTCCGATCGCGGCCTTGCCGGTGCCTTCAACGCGAATATCGTCAAGAAGGCGCGTGAAACCGCGGACAGCCTGATCGCAGCGGGCAAGACGGTGAAGTTCTACCTGCTCGGCAAGAAGGGCCGCGCGGTCATCCGCCGCCTATATCCTGACATGATCGTCCATTTTCAGGATTTCAGCGACATCAAGGACCCCGATTTCGATTACGCAGCAAAGATCGCCGACGATATCATCACGCGTTTCGACGCCGGTGAGTTCGACGTCGCGCAGCTCTATTATTCGAAATTCAAATCCGCACTGACGCAGGTGCCGACGGAGCAGCAGGTGATTCCCGTTCCCATCGACGGCCACGCCGATGGCGACAAGGCCACCGGTGCCATCGAATATGAACCGTCGGAAGAAGCGATCCTCGATGACCTGCTGCCGCGCAACGTCGCCGTGCAGCTGTTCAAGGCGCTGCTTGAAAATGGCGCATCGGAGCAGGGCGCATCGATGACCGCAATGGACAATGCCACGCGCAACGCAGGCGACCTGATCAACGACCTGACCATCCAGTATAACCGCACGAGACAGGCGGTCATCACGACCGAACTCGTCGAAATCATTTCCGGCGCAGAAGCGCTGTAGAGGCTGAGGAAAAGACCATGGCAACCACCCCAACCACGAACAATATCGGCCGCATCGCGCAGGTCATCGGTGCCGTCGTCGACGTGCAGTTCGATACCGACCTGCCCGCGATCCTGTCGGCGCTGGAAACAAAGAACGGCGACAAGCGCCTGGTTCTCGAGGTTGCACAGCACCTCGGCGAAAGCATGGTGCGCACCATCGCCATGGATGCGACCGAAGGCCTTGTGCGCGGTCAGGAAGTCACCGACACCGGCTCGCAGATCCGCATGCCGGTTGGCCCGGAAACGCTCGGCCGTATCATGAACGTCATCGGTGAGCCGATCGACGAGCGCGGCCCGATCAGCGCGGCGCAGACCATGCCGATCCACGCGGAGGCGCCTCTGTTCGTTGACCAGTCGACCGACAGTTCCATTCTGGTCACGGGCATCAAGGTCATCGACCTTCTCGCGCCCTACGCAAAGGGCGGTAAGATCGGCCTGTTCGGCGGCGCCGGGGTCGGCAAGACCGTGCTGATTCAGGAGCTCATCAACAACATCGCCAAGGGCCATGGCGGCACGTCGGTCTTCGCGGGCGTTGGCGAGCGGACGCGTGAAGGCAACGACCTTTACCACGAATTCCTCGACGCCGGCGTGATCGCCAAGGACGCCGACGGCAATGCGATTTCGGAAGGTTCGAAAGTGGCGCTGGTCTATGGCCAGATGAACGAGCCTCCGGGTGCCCGCGCACGTGTCGCGCTCAGCGGCCTGACGATCGCCGAATATTTCCGCGATATCGAGAATCAGGACGTGCTGTTCTTCGTCGACAACATCTTCCGCTTCACACAGGCGGGTTCGGAAGTGTCGGCACTGCTTGGCCGCATTCCTTCGGCCGTGGGCTATCAGCCGACGCTGGCGACGGACATGGGCAACCTTCAGGAGCGGATTACCTCCACCAACAAGGGCTCGATCACGTCGGTGCAGGCCATTTACGTGCCTGCCGATGACCTTACCGACCCGGCGCCCGCGACATCGTTCGCCCACCTCGACGCGACGACCGTGCTGAACCGTGCGATTTCCGAGCTGGGCATCTACCCCGCCGTCGATCCGCTCGATTCCACGTCGCGCGTTCTTGAGCCGCGCGTCGTCGGTCAGGAACATTATGAAACCGCCCGCGCCGTTCAGGAAATCCTGCAGAAGTACAAGTCGCTACAGGATATTATCGCCATTCTCGGCATGGACGAGCTGTCGGAAGAGGACAAGCTGACCGTTGCCCGCGCACGCAAGCTGCAGAAATTCCTGTCGCAGCCATTCCACGTGGCAGAGGTCTTCACCTCCATCCCGGGCAAGTTCGTCGACCTGGAAGACACGGTGAAGAGCTTCAAGGAAGTCGTCGAGGGCAAGCATGACGACCTGCCTGAAAACGCTTTCTACATGGTCGGCGGCATCGCCGAAGCCCGTGAAAAGGCCCAGAAGATGGCAGCGGAAGCGGCGTAGGATGCCCTTTAATTTCGAACTCGTCAGTCCCGAGCGCCAGGTCCGTAGCGGCCCGGTACATCAGGTCGTCGTCCCCGGGACCGAGGGTGACTTCGCCGTGCTGGAGGGCCATGCGCCGTTCATGTCCACCATCCGGGATGGCGAGATCGCCATTTACGAGACGGCGGGCGCAGAGCCGCTCGTGATGAAGATCGAAGGCGGCTTTGCCGAGGTTGGCGATAACAGCCTGACCATCCTGGCGGAGAAGGTCGAAGCCTAGCGCCCGCGCCGCACCGCGATAGGGCGGCGCGCGCGGGACTGCTCCTCAAGTGATAGCCTTGCGTTTACGGCAAGGCAGCACGCTGTAGCTGCCATCGCGAGCACGATAAATCTCGGGAAGAAAAAGACGCCGTCGACCAGGGCAATGATCAACAGGCTGTTGATCACCAATATGCATGGCAGCAGCCATGATGTCCGCCGCACCGCGCGGATCGCGCGCCACCAGGTGCTGAGCGCGAAGACCGTGATTGCCGCCGTCGGTATCAAACCCCAACTCACTAAAAATTGTAGCGGCGCATTGTGCGGCTGGATGTACATCAGATCCAATGGTTGCATCAGCCACAGGCTTGCCCCTTCACCATGGCCCAGAAATGGGCGCTCAATAAAGGCAGCCATCATGCGCAGCCAGATATCCATGCGTCCGGTTGAAAACCCGGCGTCGCCGCCGCCCGTGTCCAGCACGCGGATCATTCCAAAACTACCCGATGGTGGCATCCAGACGACGAACGAAAGGGCAAGGGCGGTGAGTAGCAAGGCGATTGTCTGAACCATGCGCCGCCATGATGGCGCACGCTGCAACATGATCATGGTAATGACGGACGCGCCGACAATCGCATAGATACCGCTTCTCGTTCCGCTCCACATCAGCAGCGTCGCCGATAGCAGGATACCAACAACGACGTAGGCATGTGCGCTCTTTTCGTCCTCGCGCAGCCAGAGCATGCCGAGCAGCCCCGCCAGAACGGCCGCGCAGAATATGCCAAGGTGCCGAACGCTCAAATAGCCGGGCATGGCCGAGTTCCAGATCGTCTCCGGCCCGCCATATGCCAGGTGCATGACAAGTATGGGCACATAAGCCGCCAGGCCGAGTACCGTCAGATAGGCCAGCCGGTGCATCTGCCGCTTCGTCGCGCCCTGGCACAGGTGGAACGCGGCGCCGGCGAATAGCAGGTGAATGGGCCAATATGCCGCCCACATGACGGAATGCGCGCGCATTTCGGACGTCGTGGCCGAGCTGATCCAGAATGTCGCGAGAAAGACCAGGAGTGCGATCATCCGGACCGGATCAAGCCTCTGGATCAGCCTGACAGGCGAGTAGCCTCCGCGCATGGCGATGGCGATGACGCAAATCTCTGCAATGATGAAAGGCAGGCTGGCCTGCCGCGTCGCTTCGACCAGTTCGTTCGGGATATGGTACCAATAGGTGCGATACATCACGGCGAGCACGAGCGGTAATATCGCCAGCGTCCCCCCCAGCAATGTAAGGCCGGTCGCACGCGGGGTCGATTGCGCGGTGGTCTGAGAGGCTCGGCTAAGCGCGGTCATCCCTGCCCAATAGCCATGGAAAACGAAGCCATGGTTAACGGCGGCCCGGTCATTGTCATGCCCCCGCTATGGTTGACGGGTTCTTTACGCCTGCTGCGCTAGGGCGTGGGTGTGGAACAGCTCGCTCCAGAACTCTTCGCACGGGCGGACCCGTGCGCGCTCGAACTGGCCGTGGTCGTGCCCGTGCTGAATGAAGCCGATAGTGTCGTGCCGCTCGCCAGAGCGCTCGCTGTTGCGCTTGCGGGGATCGAGTGGGAGATGATCTTCGTCGATGACGGATCGACGGATGGCACCATCGAACGGCTTGAGCAAATGGCCAGCGCGGATCAGCGTATCCGCGTCACCCGGCGTATCGGCAGGCGCGGATTGTCGTCCGCTGTCATGGAGGGGTTCCTCAGCACGATCGCGCCCGTCGTGGCGGTCATTGATGGCGATGGCCAGCACGATGAAACAATCCTGCCAGACCTGTTCCGGGCGGTCTTTGAAGGTGGCTGCGAATTGGCGGTCGGCACACGCTACGCCGCTGACGGATCGGTTGGGGACTGGTCGGCGGCGCGGCACAGGATCAGCCAGCTGGCAACGAAGGCCGCGCTCCCCTTCATGAAAACGCCCTTGTCGGATCCGATGAGCGGCTTTTTCGCCATCCGCAGGGATGTCGCGATCGCCGCCGCCCCAGGCTTGTCTTCGACGGGGTACAAGCTGCTGCTGGACATTGTGGCGACCTTACCCGCGGGCCTCCGGGCGAAAGAGGTGGCGTATACGTTCCGTAGCCGAACGGCGGGCAATTCGAAGCTCGATAGCGCCGTTGCGCTCGAATATTTCGAACTGCTGCTGGACAAGCTGATCGGGCGGGTCGTTCCGGTGAAATTCGTCATGTTCGGCGCGGTGGGCGCGCTTGGGATGGGGGTGCACCTGATCGCCCTGGCGCTGTCGCTGGAACTACCCATGTCATTTGCAGTCGCGCAGGCCGTCGCGGTGGGCACGGCGATGACATTCAATTTCACGCTGAACAACCATTTCACATACCGGGATCGCCGCCTGACGGGGCTGCGCTGGGTGAAGGGCCTGGGCGTTTTCGCAGCGGCATGCGGCCTGGGGGCGGTTGCGAATATCGGTGCGGGGTCGGCGCTCTATGCGCAGGATGCCAGCTGGTGGCAGGCCGGTCTTGCCGGTGCGGTGATTGGCTCTGTCTGGAATTATGTCGCAACCTCGTGGTTCGTATGGCGACGCAAATAGCATCAGCCTCCGCACGTTCACGGGAAGCGGGCCGAGACATGCGGGCCCGTATCCTGCCTTTGGGCATCCTGTTCCTGTTTACCCTCGCCATTCGCTCGCCAGGTTTTGGCGACCCGAACTACCATGTCGACGAGGGCTTCTATCTGCTGGTCGGCCACCTGATTTCCGATGGCGCGGTGCCCTATGTCGACATCTGGGACCGCAAGCCGTTCGGCCTGTTCCTGATCTACCTGGGTGCCGCACAGTTCGGCGACGGCATTCTGGCCTATCAGATGATGGCGTCGTCCTCGGTATTTGTGACGGCGGCGTTTATCTGCGCCACCGCGCGCCGCGTGGGAACGTCGGCGGCGGGTCTGCTTGCCGGGCTGGTCTATGTGGCGGCACTGGAACCCTTCGCCGGCGGCGGCGGCCAGGCTCCGGTGTTTTACAACAGTCTGATCGCGGGCGGGGCGTATCTTTGCGCGCGAATTGCGCTGGCTCCCGAACACCCTGAGAGCCGCTGGCATGCCTTGGGTGCGATGCTGCTGTGCGGCACGGCGATTACCGTGAAACCGACTGCGCTCTTCGAGGGTGCGGCGCTTGGCCTGTTTCTCGTTTTCATATGGTGGGAGAAAAGGGGCAGCGGTCGCCGCGTCGTTCCCGTGGCGGCGATCCTGGCATTTGTCGGTGCCCTGCCGACGCTGCTGATCCTTGCCGCGTTTGGCGCCGCCGGACTGTTTGACGCCTACTGGTTTGCCACGGTGGAATCCGTATTTCTGAAGACTGGTCAGACTTGGGCCGTGTCGATGGACAAGCTTGCACATCTCGCGCCGCGCCTGTTACCGCTAATTGCCGTCGCTGCTTTCGGTTTCGCCGTCATGCGTCCCGGTACGCGGCTTCGCACGTTCATGCTATTCTGGCTGATTGGCGCAGCGGCCGGGTTTCTCAGCGTTCCGAATTTCTGGGACCATTATGCGCTGCCGCTGCTGGTTCCGCTTTGTGTCGCATCCGCCGCCGCATTCGCGCGTCGCCGGCTGGGGCCTGTGTTGGCGACCGCGCTGATCGCGTCATCATTGCTTTGGTCGGGGTTCCCGAATGCGGACAGGACCGCCCGCTCGCAGGCGGGGTTCTCCCGGCTGCTTGGCCTCATCGACGCGCAGCCACGGCCGGGCTGCCTGTTCATATTTGACGGTCCGCCGCTCGCCAATGGACGCGCCGCCCGGTGCACAGCCACGCCCTACCTCTTCCCGGAGCATCTGAACAACGCCGCAGAGGCAGGTGCCATCGGCGTGGACGTGTCGGCGGAAATGCAGCGTATTCTCGCGTCACGTCCCGCCATTATCGTTACCGCCGCGCCGCTCGACATCATCGATCAGAACAGCGATACGCGTGCCGCGCTGAATCTCGTACTGGCAGAAGAGTATATCCTGGCCGGCACGGCAAATATTCACGACGAAGCGCGCGCAAGGCCGGTACAGGTCTGGCATTTGCAGACTCGCGATTGACTCAGTCGGCATCCGTTTCCTTCTTGTCCCGCGCCATGGCGGCCGCAAATGCCGGGCGGGCCAGACAGCGGTCCATGTAGGATCTGAGGACAGGCGGTGCGTCCAGAAGTCCGAACATGGTAAGAAACTGGATCGAACCCGACAGCATCAGGTCGGCCATTGTGAAACGCCCCGCGGCTGCCCACTCATTTTCGCCAAGGCGTGTTTCCAGGGCAGCGATCATCCTGTCGAAACTGCCCCAGCCATGGGAGACAGGGTTCGGTTCCAGTTTCGCGATTTTCTCGGCCATGGCAGGTTCGATCACGGACGGGGTGAAGAACAGCCAAAAGAGATATTCGCCGCGCGCTGGATCATTCAGCTTTGGGGCCAGCGTTCCGGCGGCATAGCGATCACCGAGATACATGGCGATGGCAGCGGAATCGGCGACCATTGCTTCGCCGTCGACAAGGGCGGGGACCTTGCCAAGCGGACTGGCCGCGTGAAACTCTTCCGGATCGGTTCGGCCTTCCGCGCGGATATCGATATGCTTCACATCATAATCGGCGCCGACCTCTTCCAGTGCCCAAAGCGCACGGGCAGCGCGGGTTTGCGGAGACCAGTATAATGTAATCATGTCAGTCCCTCTCATCGAATGTGGCCAGATGTGCCGCGACATCTTCATAACTGAAGGCGATGACATCCGCACCGGCGCCGCGCAGGTCTTCGTCATGCCCGTCCAGGCAATGCCCGCCGGCCGCCAGCCCGCAGACAAATGTTCCCGCGGCGCGGGCGGCGGTGACGCCAACGGGGGAATCCTCGATGACGAAGCAATCGGCAGGATCAGCGCCAAGTGCCGCCGCCGCATGCAGGTAAAGGTCGGGCGCGGGCTTGCCGCGCTCGACATGTTCCTTGCCGCTGAAGATCATGCCGCCGAAGTGCCCTGTCCGTGCGACATGGCCAAGATGGCGCAGGATCCAGTCCGTCGAACTTGATGAGGCGATGGCGCGGGGACGGGCGGATGGCAGCGCGTCGAGAAAGGCCAGTGCGCCCGGCACCGGGTCAAGGCCTGTGCCAAGAACGCGCGCGTCCTCGGCCCGGCGCAGGTCATGGAAACGGTCCGGAATGCTGCCGCCGATCCAGCCTTCCACCGCGCGGAAAAAATTCTCACCGGACAGACCCATGAAGGCCCGGATGGCCTGTTCGGTCGTCGTCGGCGTCCCAAGTTCAGTCAGCG
Organism: Pacificimonas pallii; assembly: GCF_019204005.1. Taxonomy (GTDB): domain Bacteria; phylum Pseudomonadota; class Alphaproteobacteria; order Sphingomonadales; family Sphingomonadaceae; genus Pacificimonas; species Pacificimonas pallii. Next base: position 243,190 of record NZ_JAGSPA010000004.1, read on the forward strand.
CCTCGGCGAGCTGCTGGTTTCCGGCCAGTTCGCTTTCGATCAGCACACCATCGAAATCGAAGATGATTGGCCGGAGGTTAGACGCAGGCATCAGGTTCGCGCCCCAAAAATAGCCGTACCGACCCGGACATGTGTCGCGCCGACCATGATCGCGGTTTCATAATCGGAGGACATCCCCATTGAGAGACCCGGCAGGCCGTGCCGCTCCGCCAGTTTCCGCATCAGCGCGAAATAGGGCGCGGCTTCGGTATCGGCCGGCGGAATGCACATCAGGCCGACAATCGGCAGGTCGTGCGCCCGGCACAGTTCCAGGAGGTCGGGCAGTCCGCCAGGAGGGCAGCCGCCCTTTTGCGGCTCGTCGCCAATATCCAGTTGCACGAAACAGTCCGGGCGCCTGCCTGTCTTCTTCATGGCCTTGCCCAGTGCCTTCACCAGCGATGCGCGGTCGACGCTGTGGATGACATCGAACAGCCCGGCCGCATCTTCGGCCTTGTTGGACTGAAGCTGCCCGATCATGTGCAGGCGCGTCTTTGGAAATTCCTTTCGCAGGCCCGGCCATTTTTCCGCGGCCTCCTGTACCCGGTTTTCGCCGAAGTCCCGCTGCCCCGCCGCCAGTACGGGCCGGATGTCGTCCGCCGCCATGGTTTTGGAGACGGCGATCAGCGTGACATCGCCCGCCTCGCGGCCTGCGATTCCGGCCGTGCGGGCGATCGAGTCGCGGACCTTGTCGAGCGGAGCATGTTGAGTGGTCATGCGCTCTCGCTAAAGGAGGATCATGTTCCGCCGCAATCCCAGAAATCAGTGCCTGCCGGAATGCTGGCTGTTCACCGATGAAAAGCGGGGCGGCGACCCATGCGCCGCGATACGCCGCCTGCCGAGGGGCAGCGGTGTGATTTTCCGGCATTATGCAGATCCCCGGCGTGAGCCGCTGGCCCGCCGCTGCGCGCGCATCGCCCGCCAGAAGGGGCATGTTTTTCTGGTGGCCGGAGATGAAAAACTGGCGCGGCGGGTGGGCGCGGACGGCACACACATGCCGGGTTTCGCGCGCATGGCGCGGCCTTTCACGGCGGCGGCGCACAACCGGACAGAGCTGATCAGGGCGGAGCGGGCCGGCGCGCGGCTGGTCTTTCTCTCACCGGTGTTCGCCACCCAAAGTCATCCAGACGGCAGGGCAATGGGTCGAACCGGCTTTGGCCGTCTGGCGCGCACGGCAAAGGTGCGTGTGGCGGCGCTCGGCGGCGTGACACCGCATCGGTACCGGTCGTTAAAACAGTGGGGCGCCGCGGGGTGGGGCGCAATTTCGGCCCTCAGTTAGAAACTGAACGACGTCCCGAGGTATACCGTACCGGATTCTTCGGCGGTGTCCTCATCAAGGTTCACGAAATCGCGGCCATAGGCCTCCGGATGCAGGCGGTCATAGCGCACGCCGCCGCGTACCGACAGGCGCGGGCTGAGCGAATAGGCGCCGCCCAGTTCGACATGTTCAGCCTCGCCGAGGCCGTTCGGCAGGATACGGCTTGCGTCGGCAGGTGCGGTTGCCCCGGCCTCGACACCCGCACGCCAGCGCTTGCCCGCATAGGCAAAGCCGACTTCCGTACCCTGGCGTTCGACACCGAGTGTCCGGTCATTTTCCTTCACGACACCGCCTGACAGGCTGAAGCCGCGATAGCCGACGTCCAGTTTCGCCTCGACCTCAATAGGTGCCCGTGCCGTGCGTGCACGAGCTGCCGTCACCTCTGACGGTGCGGGCTTCACCGTATCACGAACGACACGGCCCGTGACACCGACGCTGACACCGCGCTTCTTTTCCTTCGCGCCAGAGGGCGTGAAGGAAAAGCGGCTCTCGCTTTCGGTCAGGCTGGTATTGCCATTGCCCGACGGCGTGAAACTGCCAAGGGTGCCGGTCACGGGGCGATCCGTACCCGCCCTGTCCTGGGCCATGACGGGCATCGCGAGCGCAAGGCTCATCGCGCTTAGAAGCGCTGCGGCCTTCAGGGGCGCGATGGCGATTTTCCTACCCATGACAATATTGCCGTCTCGGCGCGTTCCCCTGTTTCACTTCGACTCATCAGGTCTCGTTACGAGGCACAATGCCCGAAACCCACGAAATATCCGAATCAAAATTATCGGATACACTGGCGATGGCCCCTTTTGTCCATTGTCTGTGGCAGTCTGGTGACAGGCCTGTCAGTTTACGAGGGGGGCTAGGCGTCTTTTGCGTAGCTGCCTATAGACGTCCTGGATATCCAACACCGAATTGCCGAGGTAGGTCTTCACATGAATTTTGTCCGTCCGCTTCTTCTGACCGCCATTGGCCTTGCTTTGGCCGCGTGCAGCCGTGGGGGCGAGACACCGCGCGCCGACATCGCCGCTGCGCAGACGACCACCATTGGCGTCAATGCCTTCCTGTGGCGCGCAAGCCTGGAAACATTGTCGTTCATGCCGATGGCGCAGGTCGATTCGACCGGCGGCGTGATCGTGACCGATTGGTATACCAACCCGCAAGTGTCCGAAGAGCGCGTGAAAGTGACCGTCTATATTCTGGATCAGATGCTGCGTGCCGATGGCCTGCGCGTCGCCGCGGTCCGCCAGCAGAACAGCAATGGCAATTGGGTCGATGTGCCGGTGCGCGCCGGTACGGTGCAAAAGCTGGAAGAAACGATCCTGACCCGCGCGCGTGACATACGCCGTTCGCAGATCGGCTAGTGCCCGATTCCATGAGTGCGAAGTTCGATGCCGCCGCCGCCGAGGCGCGCTGGCAGGGGGAATGGGATGCGCGCGGCACGTTCGTCGCCGACAGTGCGTCTGAAAAGCCGAAACGCTACGTCCTTGAGATGTTCCCTTATCCCTCCGGGCGCATCCACATGGGTCACGTCCGCAATTATGCGATGGGCGACGTCATCGCGCGCCAGCGCAGGATGGCGGGCGACGAGGTGCTGCACCCGATGGGCTGGGACGCCTTTGGCATGCCGGCGGAAAATGCCGCCATGGAGCGCGGCGTGCATCCGGAAGGCTGGACGCGCGGCAACATCGCCGCAATGCGCGCGCAACTGAAAACGCTGGGTTTCGCGATCGACTGGAGCCGCGAATTCGCGACCTGCGATGCCAGCTATTATGGTCATGAACAGGCGCTGTTCCTGAAATTTCACCAGGCTGGCCTGATCGAGCGGCGCGAGGCCTATGTGAACTGGGACCCGGTCGATATGACCGTCCTTGCCAATGAGCAGGTCATCGATGGCAAGGGCTGGCGCTCCGGCGCGGATGTCGAGCGCAAGAAGATGGCACAGTGGTTCCTGAAAATCACCGACTTTGCCGACGATCTGCTGGACGGTCTCGAAGGGCTGGAAAACTGGCCCGACAAGGTGCGCACCATGCAGGCAAACTGGATTGGCCGCTCGCAGGGGCTGAGGTTCAGCTTTGCGATTGAGGGTCGCGAAGACCGGCTGAGCGTTTACACGACCCGCCCGGACACGCTGTTCGGCGCGAGCTTCGCCGCCATCGCCGCGGATCACCCGCTGGCGTCCGAGCTGGCCGGGACCGATGCCGGTATTGCGGCGTTTATCGACAGTTGCCGCGCGACAGGCACAACCGAGGCGGAGCTGGAAACGGCGGAAAAGCGCGGCTACGACACCGGCCTGCGCGTCGTGCATCCGCTGGATGACGGCATGACGCTACCTGTCTTCATCGCGAATTTCGTGCTGATGGAATATGGCACGGGCGCGGTTTTCGGTTGCCCGGCGCACGACCAGCGTGATCTCGATTTTGCGCGGAAATACGCACTCCCCGTGCCGCGCGTCGTCGCGCCGGAGGGTGAGGCCGGCGAGGGCATTCAGGACGAGGCCTATACGGGGCCCGGCAAGCTGGTGAATTCCGGCTGGCTGACCGGTATGGAGGTCGAGGGCGCCATCGCCGCCGTCATCGAAAAGGCCCAAAGCGAGGGCTGGGGCGAGGGGACGGTGCAATATCGTCTGCGCGACTGGGGCATCAGCCGCCAGCGTTATTGGGGTACGCCGATTCCCTTCGTGCACTGCCCCGCCTGCGGCGTCGTGCCGGTTCCCGAAGATCAATTGCCGATCGAGCTGCCGAAGGACGTGAATTTCGACAGGCCCGGCAACCCGCTGCTGCGTCACCCGACGTGGAAGGACACGAACTGTCCCAAATGCGGCGAGGCGGCGGAACGCGAGACCGACACGCTCGATACATTCGCGGATTCCAGCTGGTATTTCCTGCGCTTCGCCAGCCAGCCGGACGACACGGCCTTCTATCCCGCGGAAATCGCCAAATGGCTGCCCGTCGACCAGTATATCGGCGGCGTCGAGCACGCGATCCTGCACCTGCTCTACGCCCGCTTCTGGACGCGCGCGCTAAACCATATCGGCATGGTCGACGTGAAAGAGCCGTTCAAACAGCTGTTCACGCAGGGCATGGTCACGCACGAGACCTACCGGTCTGACGATGGTCGCTGGGTCGAGCCGACATCCGTTGAGAAGCGCGGCGGCGCCCTTTTCGAACGGGGCACCGGCGCCGCGATCACAGCCGGCCGCATCGAAAAGATGTCGAAGTCCAAGAAAAACACGGTCGACCCCGAACCCATCATCGAACGCTATGGCGCGGACGCTGTACGCTGGTTCGTGCTGTCCGACTCGCCGCCCGAGCGCGACCTCGAATGGTCCGATGCGGGCATTGAGGGTGCCAATCGCTTCGTCCAGCGCCTGTGGAAACTGGTCGGCAAGGCGGGCGAGGGCGACGGCGATGACGAGGCCCTGACCCGCAATGTCCACAAGGCCATTCAGGGCATCACTGAAGACATTGACGCCCTGCGCTTCAACAAGATGGTCGCGCGCTGCTATGAATTGACCGGGGCCATCGAGAAGGCGAAACCCAGCGCCGCGCGTGCCGAGGCGATCCGGACCCTCGTCCTCTTGGCCGCGCCCGCCATGCCGCACATCGCCGAGGAAGCCTGGTCGATCCTGGGCGGCGAAGGCCTTGCCGCCGACACGGCCTGGCCCGTCGCCGACCCCGCGATGCTGGTCGAGGACAGTGTGACCATCGCCGTTCAGATGAACGGCAAGCTGAAGGACACGCTCGACATCCCCAGGGGCCTGCCGCGCGAGGAGGTGGAGGCCGCGGTCATGGCGCGCGAAAAGGTCGCCGCGGCGCTCGCCGGCAAGACGCTGCGGAAAGTCATCGTCGTTCCCGACCGTCTCGTGAATCTGGTGGTCGGATGACCCGCCGCGCGCTTTTGATCGCCGTCACGGCATTGTCGCTTGGCGGGTGCCAGCTGGCACCCGTTTATGGCGGCGGCGGCAATAGCGCGGCGGCGCAGACGCTGAACAGCATCAGCGTGTCATCCATTCCTGACCGTCCCGGCTATCTGGTACGGCAGGCGCTGCTCGACCGGATGACGGGCGAGGGGGACACGCGCTACCGGCTGGATGTCGCGCTTGACGACGAGATTAGCGGCCTTGGCATTCGCGGCGATGATTCCATCACGCGCGAACGGCGAACGCTGCGCGCGCGTTATCAGCTGATCGACCAGGTCACGGGCAATACGCTGATCGATGAGACGGTGCGGACGGACAGCGGCATCGACGTCGTCAGTTCCGATTATGCCGTCGTCGCGGCGGAACAGGACGCGCTTGAGCGTCTGTCGGAAGATATTGCCAGCCAGATTACCGCGCGCATCGCCAGCTTCGCGGCATCGCGGGACCGGTGAAGGCCGACAAACGCCCCGCCATCGACGCGGCCATGGCGGCCGCCATGGCCAATGGCTCCGCGCAGACGCGCATCTGGCTGTTTTATGGACAGGACGAGGCGGGCGCGAAGTCCGCCGCCGACCGGCTGACCGCGGCACTGATCGGTGGTGACCCCATGGCCCGCACCGACTTCACATCCGCCGAACTGAAGGACGATCCGTCACGGTTGGCGGCGGAGGCCGCGGCGATTTCCATGTTCGGCGGCAACAGGACGATCCGTGTCGACCAGGTGTCCGAGGCCCCCGGATCGAACATCCGCGCCGCTGTCGAGGCGCTGCTGCAGGCGCCAGAGGCGGGCAATCCGGTGATCCTGTCCGGCGGCGATATCAAGGCGACCTCGGCGCTGGTGAAAATGATCGGCGGCAGCGATCTGGGCGCGGCGCTCAGATTCTGGCAGCCGAATGCGCGTGATGCCGCTCAGCTGGCGCAGGAATTATGCGCGGCGGCGGGTTTGCAGCCCGACCGGGCCGTACAGCAGGCAATGGCGCAGATGATCGTCGCCAATCGTGCCATTGCCGAGCGGGAGATCGAGAAATTCGCGCTCTATCTGGATGCGTCCGCGGACGATCCAAAGGCGCTGAATGAAGATGTCATGGACCTGTTGGGGGCGGCGTTTTCAGAGGGCGATTTTTCGGCGCTCACCATGGCGGTGGCGGGCGGCAACCCGGATGCGGCGGCACGTGAACATGCGCGGCTGCTGCATGATGGCAAGGTGAGCGTCGCGCAGCTTCGCGCGGTACAGCGCCGCTTTTCCCAGCTGGTGTCGCTGGCGCGCGGCACGGCGGCGGGGCAAAGCGCAGAAGCGGTGATCGAGGCCGAGGGCCGACGTATCTTCTGGAAGGAGAAGGCCGCCCTGACGCGGGAGCTGAAGCTGTGGAATGCCCGCGACGCCGAAACCGCGCTCGGCCGGCTATCGGAGGCGGAAGTGAAGTTCAAGTCCAGCGGGACGGCGGATGGCGACCTGCTGACCGCGGACATATTTCTGACACTCGCCCGCCGTGCGCAGGCGCGTGGGCGGCGGATCTAAGGCTTCACGCGGTTCAGCCCGGATGCGTCCCCAGCTGCACCTGGCATCATCGGCTCAGCGAATTCGCGGTCGGACCCGCAAAGCCGACAGCGCGGAATTCCCGGTCGCTAGGGCCCGTTGACGACCTCAATATCGGCACCTGCCTCGTCCTTGTTCCCGACCGGCGAAATGCCGCGCAGGCGGGCAAGTTCGGTCTGGAATGCGCGCAGCTCGCTGCCGGTCAGTTCGACGCCGGTTGGCAGTTTCTGCGAACGCGGGTTCACCGCGCGTCCGGCGACGTGCACTTCATAATGCAGATGCGGCCCCGTCGACATGCCGGTGGACCCGACATAGCCAATCTTCTGTCCCTGACTGACGCTGGTGCCGCGCCCGATACCGTCGGCGAAACCGCGCATGTGGCTGTAGCTGGTCACGATGCCGTTGCGGTGACGGATGCGGACCTGATTGCCATAGCCGCCATTGCGTCCGGCGAAAATGACGGTGCCCGCTGCGGTCGCTTCGATAGGCGTGCCGGAACGCGCGGCGTAATCAATGCCCTTGTGCATGCGCGTGCGCTTCAGGACCGGGTGACGGCGCATACCGAACCCGGATGAGGTGCGCGCGCCGCGTACAGGCGACAGCGACATCCCCTCTTTCACGCCCTTGCCGTCAGCAAGAAAATACTGCGTCTTGCCGTCCTTTTCCCATGCGGCGATTTCCAGGTCTTTTCCCTGTCCATCAAGGCGCGCATACAGCAATTCGCCGGTCTGGGTTTCCCCCGTCTCGGCGCGTTTGTGCGCGACGACGACATCGAATTCGTCAGAGGCATAGACGTTGCGCTGGAAATTCACGCGCGGGCTCAGCACCTTGATAAAATTGGCAACGACGCGGCTTGGCAGGCCGGCGGTCCGCGCCGATTTGTACAGGCTATCGCCGACGAGGCCGGACACGCGCAGCGGCGTGTCATCGATCCGGATGGGTACCGGGCGCACGAACAGATCACGGCTGGCGTTGCGGGCGATTTCGATCTTCAGGTCGAAGGCCGCGCGAAAGGCGAGTTCTTCCAGGGGCCGCGGCTGTGTCCGGTCGGTACGGCGGCCCAGGACGAGATCGAAGGTCGTGCCGGGCTGCAGGCGGGAGATGTCGGCGTGATCCTGAACCAGCGAAGTGGCCTCCGCAATATCCGACATGCTGACGCCCGCGCGGCGCAGCGCGCCCGAGAAGCTGTCGACCGCGCCCAGCTCCGCCACCAGCTCTATGCGCGGCCGCTCGGGCGTTTCTTTCAGCGGTTTGACAAGAGCGGTCGCGCTGACCTTCATTCCCGTCTGGCCGCCTTTGGAAAGCGGTGCGACGCGGATCGCGGTGAGCGAACCGAGCTGTGCGCTTTGCAATGCGGGTGCCGCGCGCGCCGGCAGCGATGCCGGACTGCTTGCGATCAGGAACGCGATCGCCAGCATGATGACCAGTGACGCCATCCCGCGCCACCAGCGTCCCGTGCCGATATCATCGCCCAGATCGACAAAAAAGCGCTGTGCGGGATGCGCCGGGGCGGGTGCTTGCGTGTTCGCAAACATCGCCAGTCCATCAAGTGCCGCGCCCTTGTACAATTAGAGACCCCTCCCTCGCCGCCTGTCCACATGCGCATGCCAGGCTGGCCAACTTCTGGAAACCATATCTCGGTGAGACTGAATTTTCCTGTGAATCCGAATAGTCACGCAGAATCCTTAATGTCAAATAAACGGAATCGGCGATAGCGCCTCCTTGCGGTGAACGGTTCACATGAAGGGATGAACGGAGTCCGCGCCGGAACCATCCACAAGCGCGGCAATCTTGGCGCTTGCGATGCGCGCAGGGAGCCGCCACATTCCTGCCATGGCTGCCCCGAAGCTGACCGCCGTCCTTGGCCCCACCAATACGGGCAAGACGCATCTCGCGGTGACGCGCATGTGCGGCCATGCATCCGGGATGATGGGATTTCCGCTGCGGCTGCTGGCGCGCGAAGTCTACGACCGGGTCGTCGCGATCAAGGGGCGGGCGCAGGTCGCGCTGGTGACCGGCGAAGAAAAGATCGTCCCCGACGGCGCGCGCTACTGGCTGTGTACGGCAGAGGCGATGCCCACCGATATTCACCCCGAATTTATCGCCATAGACGAGGTGCAGCTCGCCGCTGACCCGGAGCGCGGCCATGTGTTCACCGACCGCCTGCTCCACCGGCGCGGTACGGCGGAAACCATGCTGCTGGGCGCATCGACGATGATCCCGATGGTGCGGCGCCTGTTGCCCGACGCCTTCATCGAAAGCCGCCCCCGCTTTTCGCAGATCACCCACGCCGGTCCAAAGAAACTGTCGCGCCTGCCGCGCCGCGCGGCACTGATCGCGTTCAGCGTCGAAGAGGTGTATGCGCTTGCCGAAATGCTGCGGCGGCAAAAGGGCGGCGCGGCGGTGGTGATGGGCGCGCTCAGCCCGCGCACACGAAATGCTCAGGTGGACCTCTACCAGTCGGGCGAGGTGGATTATCTTGTCGCGACCGACGCCATTGGCATGGGTCTCAACATGGACATCGATCATATCGCCTTCGCGGCCCTGTCGAAATTCGATGGACAGAGAAACCGCCGACTTTCGCCTGCGGAAATGGCCCAGATCGCCGGGCGGGCGGGGCGATACCAGACCGACGGTACATTCGGCACGCTGGTCTACGGTGACGCTGGCGGACCCGAGTTGCAGGAACCGGAGGTCGAGGCGATCGAGAGCCACGACTTCACACCCGTGAAGCGGCTGACGTGGCGCAATGCCCGGCTCGACTGGCGGTCGCTGCCCAGTCTGATCCAATCGCTGGAGCAGCGTCCGGAACGGGATGATCTGGCGCGGACGAACCGCGCGACGGACGAGGCGGTGCTGAAGCTACTTGCCGAAGATCCCGTCATTGCGGGCCGCGCAGGGTCGCCGGAGCGCCTTCGTATATTATGGTCGGTTTGCAACCTGCCCGATTATCGCAAGTCCGGGGCAAAGGAACATGCGCGTCTCGCGGCGCGTATCTTCCTCAATCTGACGGAGGGCGATGGCCATATTCCGACCGACTGGATCGCGGCGGAAGTGGCGCGCCTTGATGACAGGCAGGGCGGCATCGACGCGCTGTCGCACAGGATCTCGGCGGCGCGGACCTGGACCTATATTTCACATCGCGAGGCCTGGCTGGCCAATCCGCGCCTGTGGGCCGACCGGACGCGCGCGCTCGAGGAAAAGCTCTCGGACGCGCTGCACGAACGGCTGCGTCAGCGGTTCGTCGACAGGCGTACGTCGGTCCTCATGCGCGACCTTGCGGGCGGCGCCGACATGCTGCCCCTGGAAATCGACGGCGACGGGACCGTCGCGATTGGCGGCGAGGAAATCGGAACACTCACCGGGTTTCGCTTCACGGCGGAAACGGCTGCGAAGGCAGGCGAGAAAAAGCGTCTGATCGCCGCCGCCGAGCGCCGCCTGTCCGGCGAGCTGGCAAAGCGCGGGGCCGAGCTGATTGCCGCGCCCGATCACGAATTCGAGCTGGCGCTGACCGGGAAACTTCCGCCCCGTATCCTGTGGCGCGGCGCGCGCGTGGCTCGCATTCATGGCGGACCGACGGCGCTGCGGCCGCGCATCCGGCTCGCGCGGGCGATCGGTGCGCTCGATGCCGGTTTGACGGTCAGGATGGCGGAAAAACTGTCATCGTGGCTGTCAGCCCGGATCGAACATCATCTCGCCCCGCTCGCCCTGCTTGCGAAGACGGCGGATTCGCAGAATGCCAGCCCGGCGGCGCGGGGTCTGGCCGTGCAGATGATCGAGGCGCTGGGCGTTCTGGAAAAGCGGCCTCTCGCGCCGTTGCTGGCCTCGATGACCGGGGAAGACCGTGCACTGCTGTCGAAGGCCGGCGTCACCATCGGCATCACCCACCTGTTCGTTTCGGGGCTGCTGCGCCCGGCGCCGACCCGCTGGCGGCTCGCCCTTTGGGCCATTGCCTCGGGCCTTGAGAAAATGCCGCAGCCGCCTGCGCCTGGAATCGTCTCCTTTGCGGCCGATCCGGCCGCTCCCGATGCGTTTTATCCGGTGGCCGGATTTACCGTCATTGGCGGCCGCGCGATCCGGCTCGACATGATCGAGCGCCTGTCGCGTGCCCTGCATACGCAGCGCAAGGGTATGAAACCGTTCATGCCCGATGAGAATTGGGTGCCAACGCTGGGCCTCGACGCCGCGGATTTTGGCAAGGTGATGCGCGCGCTGGGGTATCGCCGAACAGAGATTGACGGGCGGCGTGCATTCCTCTGGCGCGGCCTCGACCGCCCCGTGCGGGATCGCCGCGGCGAGCGCGCGCCGTCGCCGCACTCTCCGTTCGCGGCGCTGAAGGCGCTGAAGGTTTGAGCGGTACGCGGATAGATGGGCCGGTCCCGGCGCAGCGTATCGACAAATTCCTGTGGTTTGCCCGTCTGACAAAAACGCGCGGCGAAGCCCAAAGTCTCGCCAAGCGCCGCCGGATCAGGATAGAAGGACGGGTGATCAGGCGCGCCTCCGCCTGTGTGCACGTCGGCGATGTGATCGCGTTCACGCGGGGCGAGCGGGTCAGGATCGTGCGTGTCAGTGCCCTGGGGGATCGCCGCGGACCCTATACCGACGCGCGCGAACTTTATACCGACCTGGCGCCAGGCTTTGCCGTTTCGGATCGGCGGGATCATGTTCAGGACAGTCCAGGATAGGTGAGGATATGCGACGGGGCGCGGGGCCCGCCGCCAATGTCGGTGCCATGATGGCGTTCATTCCGAACGCCTCGCCAGCCAAGCCGAATCCATATCGTCACAGGCACGCGAAGCGGCGGCGCCCGCCCGCTAATCTCAGGATTGACCCTGTTCGGACCCACGCTTACGAACGCGGCTGTCCAGTAGTTAATCGGGGTTACAGATCGCCATGACCTACGTCGTCACCGACGCCTGCATCAAATGCAAATATACCGACTGCGTCGAGGTATGCCCCGTCGACTGTTTCTACGAGGGCGAGAACATGCTCGTCATCAACCCGTCGGAGTGCATCGATTGCGGCGTGTGCGAGCCTGAATGCCCCGCGGAGGCCATTCTGCCCGATACGGAGGACGGCCTCGAAAAATGGCTGGAACTCAACAATACCTATTCCGCCGAATGGCCGAACATCACGGTGAAGAAGGACGAGCTTCCCGAGGCCGATGATCACAAGGGTGAAGACGGCAAGTTCGAGAAATACTTCTCGGCCGAACCCGGCGAGGGCTGAGGTTTTCGGCCGCGCGCATCGCCGATGGCGCGGCCGACAGTAACGGATTGGCAACGTGCCGGGGGTGCCGCGCCTTCTCGACTGGCGCATTTCGTTCTTTTCTGTTATGGTAATGTGATAATCGTAAGAATTTCGGTTCTTGCGATGAAACCTATATGGCCGACCAGTTGCAGCCTGCGCGACTGAATCCGGTTTGTGACAATTGGTGCAGGCACCATACAGCGATGGCGAATTCAGACGGGCACGCCGTTTCGTGCAGGCTGTAAAGCCGATGCTGTCCTAGGAGTATTTATGGCCGCCAAGAAATCTTCTCTCAGCTTTGCTGCTGGTGACTTTGTTGTATACCCAAAACACGGTGTGGGCCGTGTGATCGAAATTCAGAAAACCGAAATCGCCGGGGAAGCGCTGGAGCTTTATGTGCTGCGCTTCGAAAAGGAAAAAATGACCCTGCGCGTCCCCACCATGAAGGCTGAAACCGTCGGCATGCGGAAGCTGTCCAGCCAGGCGACGCTCGCCGACGCGATGACGACGCTGAAGGGCAAGCCGAAGGTCAAACGCACCATGTGGTCGCGCCGCGCTCAGGAATATGAGGCGAAGATTAATTCCGGTGACCTTGTCTCCATCGCCGAAGTGGTGCGTGACCTGCACCGCGGTGATGACCAGCCGGAACAGTCCTATTCCGAACGCCAGATTTTCGAGGCGGCGATCGGTCGCCTCGCCCGCGAGCTCGCCGCGCTTGAAGGCACTAATGAGGATCAGGCACAGGAGAAGATCGTCGGTGTTCTCGTGAAAAAGGCCGCGGCGGTCGCCCGCGCCGCGGCAAAGGCTGAGGAAACGGAGCAGGCGCAAGCTGCCTGATTTCCTCCATCCCTGAGAAAAGCCGCTCAAAATGAACGCGGCAAACGCCCGTTTCGATAGAGATATCGAAGCGGGCGTCCTTCTTTGGGAGACAGCGCTTGCGGGGCCAATATGGCTCTGCTAAGGCGCGGCGCTTGCCAGACGGGTCCGACCCGTCGCATGCCATCACAAGTGCGGTCGTGGCGGAATTGGTAGACGCGCAACGTTGAGGTCGTTGTGGGCGAAAGCCCGTGGAAGTTCGAGTCTTCTCGACCGCACCATGATGGTTTCTCCGGTCCAGATCAGGGTTTTATCCAGGCCGGCGCGCAATCGCGTGCCGGACCGGCGGCAATTGAGCGTCGCGGAAACACGTCTGCGTCTCGTCGATGAAGATCGCGGGTGACCCAAGTGCACCGCGCTCGGTGGTTTCGTCAATGTTCTGCCCCCGGCGCGCGCCTTGATATCCCGGTCACGGGCACGGTCGGCGAGCGTGTCGCCATTGACTGGCTGTGTTCTGATCCCCGCCCGCTACAGGCGGCGTCCGCGGTAGAATGCGGAAAGCCGCTCGGGCGAAATCCCCATTTGCCAGCCGAGCAGCATGGCCTGATTGATCGCGGTCGTCTTCACGGCTCCCTTCTTGCGCCAGCGGCGGGGCGAGGTGACGGCGTGTTCCGGCCGGGTGACGACCCTGCCAAGCGCACGGGCGCGGCGGACAAGATCGAAATCCTCCATGATCGGGACCGCCCGAAACCCGCCCAGCCGCCGGAACATTTCCGCCCGCAGGAACAGCGCCTGATCGCCATAAGGCAGGGAGAATACCCGGCTGCGCATATTCGCGCCCCAGCAGAGAAGGCGCTCCGCACGCCGGGCATTCCTGATCGCCAGTGAAAAGGCACCGAGCGAGATGCCGTGATCCTGCATGCTGTCCCGAACACCCGTCGTCCATCCAGCTGGCAGATGCGTGTCCGCGTGCAGGAAAAGGAGTATGTCACCAGAGGCCGCACCGGCAGCCGCATTCAGCGCCGCGCCGCGCGGGCCGGTCGATGCGACGACACTCGCGCCGTGAGCACGCGCGATCTCCACGGTGCCGTCCGTGCTGCCGCCATCGGCAACGATCACCTCCGCGCCCGCAAGCGTAGCGAGGCAGTCGCCGATCCTGTCCGCCTCGTCGAGGGCGGGGATGATGACGCTGATGTCACGCACCGGGAACAAGACCGGCCGCCAGTTCCGGCCAGTGCCGCAGGTCCTCAGGACAGTCGCAGTCGGCTAGTGTGGCGGCACGCGCGACCGAAATATCGCAGCGCGCCGCGTTCGCCATGACGGCGGCAAGTACATCGTCCGTGCCCCAGCGAACGCCCTCAAACAGGCGCGGATCGGGCCGGGTCATGCCAACCAGCCAGAATCCGCCATCTTCAGCGGGACCAAAAACCGCGTCATGCGCATCAAGCTGCATGGCGGCGGCGCTGACCAGCTCTGCGCTCATGCCCGGCACATCGCTTCCCACCACGATCGCGGGGCCAGGTATCAGCGCGGCGAGCATGCGTGCGCCAAGGTCGTCGCCCGCGTCTTTCCGCAGGCTGATGCCCGCGCCAAATCGTGTCCGCCATGCCCGGTCGTCTCCGCCTGTCACCGACAATATCGGCAAGAGCGGTGCCAGACGGTCAAGCGCGCGCGTCACCAGCCGCGCCTGCAGCATCGCCGCACCGTCCGCGCCCAGCATTGGAATCATGCGGGTCTTGCAGCGGCCAGGCTCAGGATAGCGCGCGAAGATGATGGGGCGTATCATGTTTGTCACAGGTTTGGCCTAGCAGGCCCACGAAGCCTAGGGGAGATGTCATGAGTATCGAATTGCGCCGCCGTCAGTTTCTGGGTGCCACCCTCGCCGCGGCGGGGAGCATGACGGCGGGGCTTACGCTGCCAGGCGCCGTGATGGCGGCCACAATGGGGCGCGGCTTCACGCACGGCGTTGCCTCTGGCGAGCCCGCTGCCGATGCCATTCTTCTGTGGACGCGCTATGTCGGCGCGGCCGGGGCAAGCGACACGCGCCTCACCGTCGAACTGGCCGAGGACGCCGAGTTTGGCCGCGTCGTCGCATCGGGCGAGGCGACGTCATCGGAGGCTTCGGGCCACTGCGCAAAAGCGGTGCTGTCCGGCCTGTCGCCCGCGACGTGGTATTTCTATCGGTTCCGCGCGCCCGGCGGTGAGACCTCGGTGGTCGGCCGCACCCGCACGCTGCCGGCGGCGGGGACCGATCCATTCGCAATGGCGGTCATGTCCTGCTCGAACCTGCCTTTCGGCTATTTCAACGCCTATGCCCATGCGGCCATGCGGAACGACCTGCATCTGGCGGTCCATCTCGGCGACTATTTCTATGAATATGCCGCCGGCACCTATCCGGCTGCGGACCAGAAAATCGCGGGCCGGGACGTCGACCCGGCGCATGAGATCGTGTCGATGGACGACTATCATCGCCGCTATGCCGTCTACCGCGCCGATCCCGACCTGCGGCGCCTGCACCAGGTGCTGCCCATGGTCAGCATCTGGGACGATCATGAAATCACCAATGACGCATGGGAAGGCGGCGCGGAGAATCATCAGCCTGATACAGAAGGCGACTGGGACCTGCGCAAAGCCACCGCCAAGGCCGCCTATCGCCACTGGATGCCGGTCAGCGACGAGCCGTACAAGGCCTACCGCATCGGCGATCTGGCCACGCTGTTCCGGCTCGACACGCGCATCGAGGGCCGCGACGAACAGGTCGATGTCGCGCGGGTCTTCGCAGAGGCGGGCAGCTTCGCGGCCGCGGTCACACGGTTGAAGGATGCCGACTGGGGCGACTCTGCACGGACGATGATGGGCATGCGGCAGGAAGCCTGGCTGAAGGAGGCGCTGGCCTCGTCGGTTTCATCGGGCCAGCGCTGGCAGGTGCTGGCGCAGCAGGTCGTCATGGGGACGACCTATACGCCGTCCGCCATCGGCGCGTGGCTCGACCCGGCAGCGCCCGATTATGTAAAACAAAGGGTCAATGCCGCGCTTGGCCTGTCACAGGCCGGTATTCCGGCCAGCATGGATGCCTGGACCGGCTACCCCGCCGCGCGGTCGCGCCTGCTGACGGACGCGCAGGCTGTCGACGCCAATCTGGTGGTTCTGGCGGGCGATAGCCACAATAGCTGGGCATTCAACCTGACGGAAAATGGCGCGCCCGCGGGCGTCGAATTCGCCGTCTCGTCCGTCACGTCGCCCGGTTACGAAGCGTTCTTCACGCGAACGGACCCGGCGGTCATCGAAAGCGCGATGATCGGCAGCAGCCCGGAACTGCAATGGACCGACCTGTCCCGGCGCGGCTATGGTGTGGTAACGCTGGAGGCGGAGCAGGCGCGCTGCGACTGGACCTATGTTGATACGATCAAGACGCGCAGCCTGACGGCGAAGCCCGGCAAGAGACTGTCGGTGCAAAGAGGAGCGAACGTGCTCACATGATCCGGCGTTTCTGACCCCGTCGCCATGGTCTCGCCCGCGAAAATTTGATCATGTCTGCGAAAGCTGGCCAAATGAAAGACGCCCGCCCGGACCCTGGTACGACGACCAGTGTCCGAACGGGCGCTCTCTCCTCCCCAGAAGAGGGACGGGGCGGGCGGGGTTGCTGTTTTCCCGCCTGCCCAAACAATTAGCCTCAGGCGGCGAACTGGTTCATCGTATTGTCCTTGCCGCTGGCCTTCAGGGCCGCCTCACCGGCGAAATATTCCTTATGGTCGTCGCCAATGTCGGAACCCGACATGTTCTGATGCTTCACGCACGCGATGCCCTGACGGATCTCCTCGCGCTGGACGTTCAGGACGTAGCCGAGCATGGCCTCCTCGCCAAAATAGCGTTTGGACAAATTATCCGTCGACAGGGCCGCCGTATGATAGGTCGGCAATGTGATCAGGTGATGGAAGATGCCGGCCTCGCGCGCGGCATCCTTCTGGAAGGTGCGGATGCGTTCGTCGGCTTCTGCCGCCAGTTCAGTGCCATCATAATCGACACTCATCAGCTTGGCGCGGTCGAATGCGCTGACATCCTTACCCGCCTCGGCCCAGGCATCGTAAACCTGCTGGCGGAAATTCAATGTCCAGTTGAATGACGGCGAGTTGTTATAGACCAGCTTTGCGTTCGGCATGACCTCGCGGATACGGCTGACCATGCCGCCGATCTGGCCGATGTGCGGCTTCTCGGTTTCGATCCACAACAGGTCCGCACCGTTCTGCAGCGCCGTGATGCTGTCGAGGACACAGCGGTCTTCGCCCGTGCCGGCGCGGAACTGGAACAGGTTGGAGGGCAGGCGCTTCGGCTTCACCAGCTTGCCATCGCGGCTGATCAGCACGTCGCCGTGACCGACATTGTTCGCGTCCACCTCTTCCACATCCAGGAAAGAATTATACTGGTCGGCAAGATCGCCCGCTTCCTTCGTGAACGCGATCTGTTTCGTCAGGCCCGCGCCCAGCGAATCGGTGCGCGCAACGATAATGCCATCGTCAACGCCCAGTTCCAGAAAGGCATAGCGGACGGCGCGGATCTTCGCGTGGAAGTCCTCATGCGGCACGGTCACCTTGCCGTCCTGATGGCCGCACTGCTTTTCGTCGGACACCTGATTCTCGATCTGGATGGCGCAGGCGCCCGCCTCGATCATCTTTTTCGCCAGCAGATAGGTCGCTTCGGCATTGCCGAAACCGGCATCGATGTCGGCGATGATCGGCACGACGTGCGTCTGGAAATTGTCGATCTGATTCTGCAGATCCTTCGCCTTCACTTCGTCGCCGGCTTCACGGGCGGCATCGAGTTCACTGAACATCAGGCCAAGCTCACGGGCATCCGCCTGCTTCAGGAACGTGTAAAGTTCCTCGATCAGCATGGGGACGGTGGTTTTCTCGTGCATGGACTGGTCGGGCAGCGGTCCAAAGGCGCTGCGCAGCGCGGCGACCATCCAGCCGCTGAGGTACAGATATTTGCGTTTCGTGGACCCGAAGTGCTTTTTGATGGAAATCATCTGCTGCTGGCCGATAAAGCCGTGCCACGCGCCCAGCGACTGGGTGTAGTTCGCGGGATCGGCATCATATGCGGCCATGTCCTCGCGCATGATTTTCGCGGTGTATTTCGCGATGTCGAGACCCGTTTTGAACCGGTTCTGCAGGCGCATGCGCGCAACGGCCTCCGCCTCTACATCTGCCCAGGGAGCGCCGTTCTGGCCGATCAGTCGTTCAGCCTCGGTGATCTGGTTCGTATATGTCATTCGGGCACTCCAGTGGTTAATTTCATTTACATTGTTTTCACATTGCATGTGCGAAAAGATTCGCTGATCGGCGGTGAAAACTGACATTGACCCTTCTGCCGGTACATCGTAGCAACGGTCAATGGAATCCTGTGGAAATCATGTGTACCAGTGCGGACTTCGCGAAAATGTATTGTAAAGTTGTAAATATTTTACAATGAAGAGCGAGCGGTTTTCCCTTCCCGATCGTAAGATATTCGCAGGCCCGCGCATGCGCCGCCTGCGCGGGCGGCTGGGTCTGACGCAGACGCGCATGGCCGAGGAAATCGGCGTCTCCACCAGCTACCTCAATCTCATCGAGCGCAACCAGCGCCCCCTGACGGCACCCTTCCTGCTAAAGCTTTCCGAAACCTATAATGCGGATCTGCGGGAGTTGATCTCCGAGGGAGAGGAACAGGTCGAGCGGGAGGTCGCCGAAGCGCTGGCGTCGCCTCTCCTCAGCGGCATTGATGTCGGCAAGGCGGAGCTGCAGGAATTCGTGGCCGCCCAGCCCGGCATTGCCCAGGCGCTGATCCAGCTGCACCGCGCGAAGGAAAGCGGCGGCGATCCGGAACCCACGCCGGGCAAGGGGCAAACCCCGCTTGCCGCCGTTCGGGCGATCATCGAGGGCGCGCGCAATCATTTCCCCGAACTGGAGGCGGCCTGCGAGGATCTTGCGGATGAATTGCGTCTTGCCGGACCGCATTTCCTGGGCAGCGTGTCCGACCGGCTGCGGGTGAAGCACGGTTTCACCATACGCATCCTTCCCGCCGACGTGATGCCGGAGCTGCTTCGCCGCTTCGATATCCACAATCGTCAGGTTCAGCTGAGCGAAATTCTCGACAATGCCAGCCGCTCGTTCCAGGCGGCATATCAACTGGCGACCTTCGAGTTGAAATCGCAGATCGAGGCCGTCGCTTCGCGCGCAAACCTGGCATCGAAACCCGCCGAGCGCCTGCTGGTGCAGAACCTCACCAATTATGCCGCCGCCGCCATGATGATGCCTTACCGGCGCTTCTATGAGGCGGCGGAGGCGACGGGGTATGACATTTCCCTTTTGGAAGCGCGCTTTGGCGCGGGCTTCGAGCAGGTGGCGCACCGGCTCACCACGCTGCAGCGCCCGGGCGCGCGCGGCATCCCGTTCTTCCTGATCCGGGTCGACCGGGCCGGAAATATCTCGAAGCGTTTTTCGGCGGGCAGCTTCCCTTTTGCGCAGACGGGCGGCACCTGTCCGCTATGGACGCTTCACCGCGCATTTGAGCGGCGCGGCGAGACGTTGACCCAGCTTGTCGAGCTTGAGGATGGTGGCCGCTTTTTGACCATGGCCCGCACCGTCACGGCATATCGCCAGCCGTTCGGCATGGCCGCGCCTGAATTTGCCATTGGCCTTGGCTGTGAAACACGGCATGCGCACGGGCTGACATACGCCAAGGGGCTGGATCTCGATGGCACGGCCATGCCGATCGGTCTTGGCTGCGCCGCCTGCACCCGCACCGGCTGCCGCCAGCGCGCCGTGCCCCCGACGAACCGCCGGCTGATTATCGACGAGACGCAGCGCGGCCCGAACGCTTTTGAATTCGCAAAGGACTGAATATGACCACCATTCGCGCCGACCTCAGCGTCGACCCCCGCCTTGCCGACTTTATAGAAACCCGCGCGCTTCCGGGCAGCGGTGTCGAGGCCGACGCCTTCTGGTCGGGGCTGTCGGGCATCATGCGCGATCTCGCGCCGATCAACGCGAAACTTCTGAAAAAGCGCGATACGTTGCAGCGCCTGCTGGACGAATGGTACGCCAAGCAGCAGGGCAGGCCGCTCGATGTCGAGGCGCAGCGGAAGGAACTTGAGCGCATCGGCTATCTGGTTCCGAAGCCTGCCGGTTTCAAAATCGAAACCACGAATGTCGATCCGGAACTGTCGACGATCCCCGGCCCGCAGCTCGTGGTGCCGGTCACGAACGCCCGCTATGCGCTGAACGCGGCCAATGCCCGCTGGGGCAGCCTTTACGACGCTCTTTACGGGACGGACGTGCTCGGCTCCGTGCCGCCAAAAGGCCCCTATGACCCGGCGCGGGGCCAGCAGGTCATCGACTATGCGAAGGCTTTCCTTGACCAGCATTTCAAACTCGCCTCGACCAGTCATGCAAAGCTTGCCGCCTATAAGATCGTGGCGGGACAGCTCGCCCCGACGCTTGTCGATCCGGACCAGTTCGCGGGCTATCGCGGCGACCCTGACGCGCCAACCGCGATCCTCTTGAAGAATAATGGTCTCCACGTCGAAATCCTGATCGACCGTGCGCATGCCATTGGCAGGACGGACAAGGCCGGTGTCGCTGACCTGATCGTTGAATCCGCCATCTCGACCATCATCGACTGCGAAGATTCCGTCGCGGCGGTCGATGCGGAGGACAAGGTGCTGGCCTATGGCAATTGGCTCGGCCTGATGCAGGGCACGCTGCGGGAGGACGTGACCAAGGGCGGCGAGACGTTCACCCGCGCCCTCGCGCAGGACCGTGACTACACCGCGCCGGACGGCGCCGCCGTGACGCTTGCGGGCCGGTCCATGCTCCTCGTCCGTAATGTTGGCCATCATCTGATGACCGATATGGTGACGGACGCCGCGGGCAATGACGTTCCCGAAACGCTCGTCGACGCCGCTGTCACGGCGCTTTGCGCGCTGCACGACAGGGGCACCAACAGCCGCGAGGGCAGCGTCTATATCGTCAAGCCGAAGCTGCACGGACCCGAGGAAGTCGCCTTCGCCTGCACGCTGTTCGACCGCGTGGAAAAAATGCTCGGCATGGAAAAGAACACGCTGAAGATCGGTGTCATGGACGAGGAACGCCGGACGAGCGCGAATCTGGCCGCCTGTATCCAGGCTGCGAAGAAGCGCCTCGTCTTCATCAATACGGGTTTCCTCGACCGTACGGGCGATGAGATCCACACGGTGATGCGGGCGGGTGCCGTGAAGCGCAAGGGCGCGATCAAGGCCGATGCCTGGATCGACGCCTATGAGGCGCGCAATGTCGGCATCGGCCTCGCGGCGGGTCTGAAGGGCAGGGCGCAGATCGGCAAGGGCATGTGGGCTGCCCCCGACATGATGGCCGATATGATGACGCAGAAAATCGGCCATCTGAAGGCGGGGGCGACCTGTGCATGGGTGCCAAGTCCGACCGCGGCGACGCTGCATGCGCTGCATTATCATCAGGTCAATGTCCTTGACCGGCAGGACGAGCTTGCCCGGTCACCGGTCACCGATCGTCTTTCCGACCTTCTGACCCCGCCGCTTGCCGACGGCCACAATTGGTCGGACGAGGAAATCGCCGAGGAGCTGGACAATAATTGCCAGGGCATTCTTGGTTATGTCGTCCGCTGGGTCGACGCGGGTGTCGGCTGCTCGAAAGTGCCGGACGTGCATGATGTGGGCCTGATGGAGGATCGTGCGACGCTTCGCATTTCTTCCCAGCATATCGCCAATTGGGTCATGCACGGTGTCGTGACTGAAAAGCAGGTCCGCGCCGCAATGCGGCGCATGGCCGAAGTGGTCGACAGACAGAATGCGCACGATCCGGCGTATCGGCCAATGGCCCCGAAATATACCGGGCCGGCCTACCGGGCCGCCGAGGCGCTTGTGCTGAAGGGGGCGGCGCAGGCCAATGGCTACACAGAGTTTCTGCTGACGGAATGGCGCCGAAAAGCGAAAGCCTGACAGCGTCGCGGCACCGGCTGCTTCGCTCGAACCATGCGGGCGATTGGTGACATTCGGCGCTGCGACCGGCGCGTGACCGGCGCGGAATATGTGCGGTGACAGGCGCCGGGCGATGCCGGTCACCCCTGCGTTTCCGACAAGATGGCCGCGCGCGGGCATGACCCGATTTTCATAGGATTTATGTACGGATAATTGGCAAAATTTACGCTTTGTTAATACCCTTTAACTATTTCTTACCGTGTCGGCGGGGGCTGAACGCGGTTATGGTGGGGGCCTTCGTGGAAAAGCCAGGTAGTTCGAAGAGCGTGCCGGAAAACAACGTGGCAAACACGGCGCCCGACCTTTTCATGTCCGCATTTGCGCATGAGCTGAAAACGCCGCTGGGCGCGATCATGGGATATGCGGAGATGCTGGCCGGCGGCCATGTCGCTCCGGACCGGATCGAACGTCATGCCGGTATGCTTTGGGAGGCGGCGCAGGCGCTCAGCGGCACAGTCGATGCCATGCTGGATCTCGCCCGGTTTTCTTCGGGCGAAATGGATATGACCGACGACAGCTTCCATATTTCCGATTGTATTGAGAGCGCCGCGCGCATGCTCGCGACGTCGGCATCCGCGCATAATGTTCAAATCGACATGCGTGTACCGCCCGACCTGCCGCCGCTTCTGGGCGACAGCCGCATGATGCGTCAGGTGGTGGTGAATCTGCTGTCCAATGCGATCAAATATGGCCCTGATGGCGGCCGTATCCGCGTCACCGCGCGCATCGACCGGCAGGGCCGGATGGCGCTTGAGGTCATGGATAATGGTCCGGGTATCAGTGCCGCGGAGATCGACGTCGCCATGCGGCCTTTTGGCAGGCTTCGCCGTGACAATACCATTCCCGGCCACGGCCTTGGCCTGCCGCTGACAAAGGCGCTCGTGGAATTGCATGAGGGCACGTTCCGTCTTGTGGGCACCTCAGGCAAGGGCACCAGGGCGATCGTCCTGCTGCCCGCTTCGCGCGTCCAGCGGGTTGTTGCGGGCGGGCAGGAAAGCTTCATCTTCAGCAGGCCGCCGGCCGTTAACCATTTTTGAACACCATCGGTGCTTTGATTGCGCCAACAGAACGGATGGGACGGAAAAATGGGACGGATCAAAAATGGAGACGCGCGCTTTCTGCAACAGCAGGTCATGAAGGCGATGAGCGGCGACCCGGATGCGTTTTACGAGCTGGGCGTTGCCTATGCGGTGGGCCGTGCCGGTGTCGATGTCGATCTGATCGAAGCGCATAAATGGTTCAATCTCGCCGCGCTCAAGGGCGATGAGCGTGCCAAGCAGGACCGCAGCGAAGTGTCCGCGGAAATGACTCATGAGCAGATTTCGGAAGCGCAGCGCAATGCGCGCACCTTCCTGACGGCCGTCGCCGCCTAGCTGACGAGACTAGCCTTCGTCCCTGCGAAAGGGCGTCATTCCGCGCATGATCTCGATATCACGGGCGACCATGTCGCGCTCATGGGTCAGAAATTCCGCCACGGCTGTCCGCAATCCGGCATCGGCGATGAAATGCGCAGAATATGTCGTCACGGGTTCGTAGCCCCGTGCCAGCTTGTGCGGACCCTGCGCGCCCGCCTCGACCCGCGCCAGTCCATGCGCGATCGCAAAGTCGATCGCCTGATAATAGCATAGTTCGAAATGCAGGAACGGCACGTCGACGACGGTGCCCCAATAACGTCCATAAAGACAGTCCCCTCCTATGAAGTTCAGCGCGGCGGCCACGGTCCTTCCCTCCATGCGCGCCACCACCAGCAGCAGGCGGTCCGCCATCATTTGAGACATCAGCGTGAAGAAGGACCGCGTCAGATAGGGAGACCCCCATTTCCGCGCGCCCGTATCCTGATAGAAAACCCAGAAATCATCCCAGTCCTCTTCGCGAATATCCGCACCGCGCAGCTGTAGAATCCGCAGGCCGCTGTCCGCCGCGCCCCGGCGTTCCCGGCGGATGGTCTTGCGCTTGCGGGACGAAAGCGCGCCCAGAAAATCATCGAACGTGCGATAATCGCGATTGAACCAGTGGAACTGTTCACCATGCCGGATCAGCCAGTCCGCATCCCTGAACACCGGCAATTGCTCGGGCGGTATGAACGTCGCATGGGCCGATGACAGGCTGTGATGCCGGCATACCGCCTCCGCACCCTTCAGGAGCAGGGCGGGGTCGGCGTCGCTGCGTGTCAGCAGCCGCGGTCCCGTAGCGGGCGTGAAGGGCGTACTGATCTGCAATTTCGGATAATATTGCCCGCCCGCCCTTTCGAACGCCTCGGCCCAGCCATGATCGAAGACAAATTCTCCGCGGCTGTGGGTTTTGACGTAGGCGGGCATGACCGAAACCGGGTCCGCGGCCTCATCGGGCCGGACGGCGAGATGTGCGGGCGTCCAGCCCGTCTGCGCACTGACGCTGCCCGATTGCTCAAGGGCATGGGCGAATGCGTGCGTTGCGAACGGATTGCCGGTGCCAGCACAGGCATCCCATGCCGCGGCCGGGATGGCGCTGGCGGATGGAACCAGTTCGATGCGGGGAGCGGCCATTCGGTCAGACTCGATGGTCAGCGGCACATGTGCAAAGCGGCATGTTCACGCAGGCGCTCTGGAAGTGACGCGCTAGTCTTTCCGGCCAGCAAGCTGCGCGGCGGCGTGCCCTTCAAGGATCAGCTGGTCGGCATGAGCGCGGCCGACGGCAATGTCCTGATCGGTGCGAACCGTCCAGGTAAAGGTGCGTTTGCCCGGCTTCTGGAAATGCCGCGCCAGACGGCTGGGCAGCGAACGGACATCATAGGCGATGAATTTGGGCCTGGCCCGCTGAATGGCGAAGAATCGTGCGGGCGCGCTGGCACGCCATGCGGAACCGGCCGTATCCGGCTCTTCGCTGACGACCAGCCCGTTCAGCATCAGCGGAAAATGGTCATGAAACCAGCGCGAGACCGCTGGATGAAACGACATGATGCCAACAGGGCCGACATATCCTTCCAGCGCGCGGCGAACCGCCAGCGCCAGTGCCAGCGGACTTGCCTGACCTACCTTTGCCTCGATCAGCACCGGGGTACGGCCGCCAATGTGCAGCAGCACATCCTGCAGCGTCCGGATTTTTTCGTCGGAGTTCCTGAGCTTTATGGCCTCCAGGGCCTTCATGCTTTTGTGCAGCACGGGGCCGGTCCCCTCCGAAAGCCGCTCCAGCGTGCTGTCGTGGAACACGACGGCCCCGGCCTCCTGCGTCAACTGGACATCCAGTTCGATACCGAAACCGGCGTTGATCGCCGCCTCGAATGCGGCGACACTATTTTCCACCGGCCCATTTTCCGCATGAAGGCCGCGATGCGCAAAGGGTTTCGCAGACAGGATCGCCATTTTGGCTTCCCGTGCGTCACGTGCTTTCCGACTGCTTTCAATCAGCATCGAATTCGATCACCGCATCTATCTCGACCGCGACGCCCAGTGGCAGTGCCGCCACACCGACGGCGCTGCGGGCATGTCGGCCCGGCTCTCCCAGAATCTCCGCGAGGAGGTCGCTGGCGCCGTTCGCGACTTTCGGCTGTTCGGTATATCCCGGCACGGATGCGACAAAAACGTTCAGCTTCACGACCTGGCGAATCGCCTCCAGCGAGCCGAGGGCGGCCTTTGTCTGGGCAAGGATGGCAAGCGCGCAGCGCTGGGCGATGGCATAGGCCTCATCCGTTGTCACGGTGTCGCCCACCGTACCGCACATCAACTCGCCATTCGCATCGAACGGTATCTGCCCTGCAATGTGGAGCAGCCCGCCCGCTTTTACGAAGGGGACATAGTTTGCGGCGGCGGCGGGTGCGGCGGGCAGGGTGAGCCCGCGGGCGTTCAGTTTTTCTTCAATGGTCATATTCGGCTCCTATCTTACACGGACCCCGGTCCGTGCAAGGTTTTCCTCGTTGATAAGACGTTCCAGATAGACCCTTGCGTCGGGCCAGTCATCAATGCGGGCATCGGCATGTGCCGCAGGCGGGATCATTTGGCGAAGCTGCGCATCGGCAACCATATGAATACAGTGCACATGCGGGACCTCGGTTTTCACGCTCTGATGGTGCGGTGGCAGGTCGTCCATGAAAACGGCGGGCGGACTGCCATGCGCTTCCAGGATCCGCTTCAGCGCCGGGCCTTTGGGGCCGCGATTGCAATAGACTTCATAGTCCATGCCGAGTGCCCTCACCTGTGACTTCCGGCGCTCGCGATGCTCGTCCTCGATATTGGTCAGGATAACAATATCGTAGAGCGTGTCCAGCGCCGCGAGCGCTTCGGCCGCGCCGGGCGCGGCGGTCTGGCGGTGCATGCCGGTCCGGAAAAAATCCATCAGAAGGTCTGGCATCGCGTCATCGGCGACCGGGCTGTCATCGGCCATGTGCCGGACATTACCGGACAGCGCGAAGCTGTCGAGCCTCAGTCGCATATTGTGCGCCTCTTCGAGATGCGCGCCAAAGGGCGCCGCGAACGACACGAGGACTTCGTCACAGTCGGAGATCAACAGGGGTTTCATAAGGCGTCTCTTGCACGGATCAGGTCTGCGGGGTCCACCAAAAGGACTTCGGCGCAGCGGATCAGGTCAGGTTCGTGCGCGGCCAGAAACTCCAGTGCGGCGCGCTGGGTGCCCGCGTCCGTCAGACCGGACCTCAGCTGCGGCACATCCAGGCCGCTTAGGTCGATGAACCGGCCAAGAAGGTTTTCGTCCGACGCGATATGCGCTATCGCCGATATCGCCAGAACCTCGTGGTCTGGCATGTTGCTTTTGCTAGCTCTTGGTAAAGGGTTCATTCAGCTACCACCATTTATGCGGGTTACGCTCTTGCAATTGCATTTGCTGGCAACTGGCAGGGTTCGGGAAGGATCCCACACACATGGCGAAAACAGTTCTCGTCGTCGAGGACAATGATCTCAACATGAAACTGTTTTGCGATCTGCTGGCGGCACATGGGTATGAGACGATGCAGACACGCGATGGACGGCGTGTGCTCGACATGGTGCGCAAGCAGCGGCCCGACCTTATTCTCATGGACATTCAGTTGCCGGAAGTGTCCGGCCTTGAAGTGACGGGCTGGCTGAAGGCCGACCCCGCTTTGGCCGACATTCCCGTCGTCGCCGTCACCGCCTTTGCGATGAAGGGCGATGAGGAGCGCATGAAGGCGGGCGGCTGCGAGGCGTATATCGCAAAGCCGATCTCCGTCGCTCGCTTCATCGACATCGTGCGTCAGTACATATAGGAACTCTTATTAGATGACAGCACGTATCCTTATCGTTGACGACCTGCCGACCAATCTGCTGCTGCTTGAGGCTATTCTCGAGGATGAATTCTACGATGTGATCAAGGCGAGCAGCGGCGAGGAAGCCGTCGAAATCGCCAAGCGGGAAAAGCCCGACCTTGTCCTGCTTGACGTCATGATGCCGGGGGAGGACGGCTATTCCGTCTGCCGCAGGCTGAAGGCACTGAGCGAAACGCGCATGCTGCCCGTCATTTTCGTGACGGCGATCGCAGAGCCAGAGGCGCGCGCCGAGGGGCTCGCGGCCGGGGCGGAGGACTTTGTTTGCAAGCCGCTGAACGCCGTTGAACTGATTGCCCGCGTGCGCGCGCTCCTCAGGCAGAAAGAGCTGATTGATGAAATGTGCGGGCCCGAGGACGTCTCCGCCGCGCTGGTGCCACTTTATGATGGATCGGCACCGCACCGTGCGCGGACCATCGCGCTGGTGGATAATGGCTCGGCTCTCCTCACCGCTCTGAAACCCGGACTTGCGACCTTCGGCGCGATCCGGACGCTGCCCATCGACGGCGCGCTCGACATGATCCGGTCGTCCGAAGTGGATCTCGTGGCGCTGCCGATCGCCGCGCATGAGCGGGACGGTCTGGAACTGCTCGCGCGGCTGCGGGGCTCGGCCGAAACGCGGGGGCTGCCCGTCCTCGCCGCCAGCATTGATGAAAGGGTCGCGCCCATTGCGCGGGCGTTCGATCTGGGTGCCAATGAATGCGTGAAGCTGCCTTCCGCGCGGCTGGAGATCGAGACGCGCATCCGCAACATGATCCGGCGCAAGAAATTCTCCGACCGTCTGCGCGGCAATATGCACGCGTCTTTACGGCTGGCGACCACCGACGCGGTAACGGGGCTGTTCAACAGGCATTATCTGACGCACCAGCTCGAACTGCTGGCAAGTGCGGCGCATGCGGATGCGACCCCGCTATCACTGCTGCTTCTCGACCTCGATCGTTTCAAGGATGTGAACGACCAGCACGGGCATACCGCCGGCGATCATATGCTGCGGCGCGTGGCGGAAACCATTGCCGCCAATATACGCGGCGTCGATGTTGCCGCGCGATTTGGCGGCGAGGAGTTTGCCGTCGCGCTTCCCGGGATCGATTCAGACGAGGCCGTGCATGTCGCCGAGCGGATTCGCCTGCTGGTGGCGGAGACCCGCATCAATGTGGGCGGGCAGGAAGTCGGCGTAACGATCAGCATTGGCGTGGCCACGCTGACGACGAACGGCGATATGCACAATCTGGTCACGCGGGCCGACCGGGCCCTGTACGTCGCCAAGGACATGGGGCGGAATCAGACACAGGTCGAAAACGCCCGCATGAACCGGACAAGCGAGAATATGACGGGCGGCTGATCCCGAAACCGCTGCCCATTGCCGGACCCGCAATCGCTGAAACAGTTGGGGCAGGCCGTTATAGCGCCCGCCCGGCGCTTACTTGATCTTGGCTTCCTTGAACTCGACATGCTTGCGCGCGACGGGATCATATTTGCGCATGACCATCTTTTCCGTGATGTTGCGCGGGTTCTTTCTCGTGACGTAGAAAAAGCCGGTATCGGCGGTCGACACGAGTTTGATTTTCACGTTTGCCGGTTTCGCCATGGCGCCCGTTCCCTTTACTTCGTTAAAATAGAAAACGCGGGCGGCATTGCTGCGCCCGCGAGCATGACGAGCGCAAATGCCCCCGCCCCGGTAAAAAGTCAAGCGCGCCCGAGTCTGTCCGCGACGTCTTCCGCGCTGGTCTTCCGAAGGCCAGCGCCCTATGTCCCCGCTCATGAGTAACAAGCCTTCCGCCATTCGCGGCACGAATGATTTCATTGCCGAGGAAGCCGCCCGCTTCGACCACGTCGTCGACACATTCGCGCGGGTCCGCCGCCTTTACGGCTTCCGTTCCGTCCATATTCCGGTTTTCGAACATACCGGCGTCTTTGCGCGCTCGCTTGGCGAGACGACGGACGTCGTTTCGAAAGAGATGTACACGTTCGAGGATCGCTCTGGCGATTCGGTGACGCTGCGTCCTGAATTCACCGCCGGAATCTCGCGCGCCTATCTGTCGAACGGCTGGCAGCAGCATGGTGTCATGAAGCTGGCGGCAACGGGACCCTGCTTTCGGTATGAGCGGCCGCAAAAGGGGCGCTTCCGTCAGTTTCACCAGCTCGATGCGGAAATTATCGGGTCCGCTGGTCCCGATTCCGATGTGGAACTGCTCGCGCTGGGCCAGCATCTGATCGAAGAACTCGGTGTCGCCGGGAATGTGACGCTGCAACTGAATACGCTGGGCGATCCTGAAAGCCGGTCGGCATGGCAGGCGGCGCTGCTTGCCTATTTCAACGGGCACCGTGACAGCCTGGGCGAAGACAGCCAGCGGCGCCTTGATGCGAATCCGCTCAGGATTCTCGACAGCAAGAACGAGGGCGACCGCGCGCTCGTCGCGGATGCGCCTGTGATCGATGATTTCCTGACTGCCGAAGCCGCGGCGTTTTTCGCGGCGTTGACCTCCGGCCTCGATGCGGCGGGCGTGGCATGGACGCGCAATCCGCGGCTTGTGCGGGGCCTTGATTATTACCGTCATACCGCCTTTGAGTTTGTCACCGACGCGCTCGGCGCGCAGGGCACTGTCCTTGCCGGTGGCCGTTATGATGGCCTGATCGAGGCGATGGGCGGCCCGCATACCCCGGCGGTCGGCTGGGCGGCGGGTATCGAACGCCTCGCCATGCTGATCGATGCGCCTGCGCCCGAAGGGGTCGATCTCGCCTTCATCCCGATGGATGACGCGGCGAGTGCGCGCGGTGCGCGCCTGGTGGCGGCGCTGCGCAAAGGCGGCGGCGTGGCGGTCGAAACCTTCGCGGCAGGCAATATGAAGAAGCGCATGACCCGCGCCAGCGCCAGCGGCGCGCGCCTCGCGATCATCATCGGTGCCGATGAAATGCGGGACGACACCATGCAGGTCAAAGATCTCGTCGCCGGTGAACAGGTCCGCATTCCGCAGGCGGAGGCCGGGTTCGTCGGCGGTTATCTCGCGGAACTGCGCCTTGTCGCATTGACCGGACATGACGGCGACGTGCCGGACTTTCCGGCCTGGCGAACGCGCAATCTGGGGGGGCAGGCGCGATGAGCGACACGCCCACCGTCCCCGACGAACG
Source organism: Pacificimonas pallii (assembly GCF_019204005.1). Classification (GTDB taxonomy): domain Bacteria; phylum Pseudomonadota; class Alphaproteobacteria; order Sphingomonadales; family Sphingomonadaceae; genus Pacificimonas; species Pacificimonas pallii. The sequence goes on from NZ_JAGSPA010000004.1 coordinate 273,489, forward strand.
CATCGACGCCATCATCGCGCGCCATGCCGAGCTGACATCCGACATGGCCTCCGGCGAACTGGCGGCGGAGCGTTTTGTCGAGCTGTCCAAGGAATATGCCGAGCTTGATCCCGTCGCCGCGGCGGCGAGGGAAGTGCGCAGCGCCCGCGAGGAACTTGCCGAACTGGAGGCACTCGCGTCCGATGGTGAAAGCGATGCGGAGATGCGCGAACTCGCCGAGGCGGAGCTGGAGGACGTGCGCGGCAGGCTGCCGGCGGCGGAACGGCGGCTTGCGGTCCTGCTGCTACCCAGGGATGTCGCGGATGATCGCAGTGCGATCTTGGAAATCCGCGCCGGTACCGGCGGTGAGGAGGCCGCGCTGTTCGCAGGGGACCTGTTCCGCATGTATTCGCGCTATGCCGAGGCGCAGGGCTGGAAGGTCGAAACCATGGATATGTCCGGCGCGGATGCCGGCGGCGTTAAGGAGGTGATCGCCAATGTGTCGGGCGCGGGCGTCTTCGCGAAGCTGAAATTCGAATCCGGCGTGCACCGCGTCCAGCGCGTGCCCGCCACCGAAGCCTCCGGCCGTATCCACACAAGCGCGGCGACCGTCGCCGTGCTGCCGGAGGCGGAGGACGTCGATGTTCAGGTCAATAATGAGGATTTGCGCGTCGACGTGTTCCGCGCTTCAGGCCCCGGCGGCCAGTCCGTGAACACGACCGATTCGGCGGTTCGCATCACGCACATTCCCACCGGTCTCGTGGTGATCCAGCAGGATGAGAAATCGCAGCACAAGAACCGCGCCAAGGCCATGAAGGTCCTGCGTGCGCGGCTGTTCGAACTGGAGCGCCAGAAACTGGCCGATGAACGCGCCGGCGCGCGCAAGTCCATGGTGGGCTCCGGCGACCGCTCGGAACGCATTCGCACCTATAATTTCCCGCAGGGCCGCGTCACCGACCATCGCATCAACCTTACCCTCCACCGCCTGCCGACGATCATCGAGGGTGACTTGGACGAATTGGTCGGCGCGTTGATCGCGGAAGATGAGGCTGAGCGGCTGGCAGGGCTGGGTGACGGGTAGGCGCGAGCCTACCCCTGGACGTCATGCTGAACTTGTTTCGGCATCCATCTTGTTTCATGCCCCAATGGCGCCGCGCCGTCCGAATCCCGCCGTCCATTTCCGTGCAGGCAAGCCGTTCGGCACGCTTTATATTTATGTCAGCTTCGATATTGAGGGTCGGATGTCTGAACATGGCGACGCTGCGCGGCCGGGTTTTCCTCCACTCGAAGGAAAAAAGGGATGCTGACACAAGTTCGGTATGAGGGCGGTCATCACGGCACTTCGCTTTTCGCGCTCATATCCACAGCAGCACGTGAACTGAGCGCGTCCGCTCAACCCGAAACGGCTCGCCTCGATGCGGAACTGCTCGCCGCGCATGTCATCGGCGCCGACCGCAGCGCGCTTCTTCTTGGTGCAAGGCGCCACCAGATCGATGCGGACGCATATCGTGCCCTCATCGCCCGCCGCGCGGCGGGCGAGCCGCTTGCCTACATTACCGGGCAGGCTGAATTCTGGTCACTCGCGTTGAAGGTGACGCCCGACACCCTGATTCCGCGCGCCGATAGTGAAAGCCTGATCGAGGCGGCGCTTGCGCATTTCGGGGATCGTCCCCCGCACCGGATTCTCGATCTCGGCACCGGATCCGGCTGTCTCCTGCTGGCCGCGCTCAGCGAATTTCCGGATGCGGGCGGTACCGGCATAGACGCAAGCCCAGCCGCGCTCGCCGTTGCCATGGAGAATGCGGCAACGCTTGGCATGTCGGACCGCGCGATGTTCAGACGCGGCGACTGGTGCGCGGAACTGACAGAAGCGTTCGACCTCATCCTGTGCAATCCGCCCTATGTCGATGCTGCGGATATTCTTGGCCCCGGGGTCAGGGAGCATGAACCGCATCCCGCGCTGTTCGCGGCGGCAGACGGCCTTGCCGACTATCTCATCATCGTGCCGCAACTGGCCGCCCGGCTGACGCAGCGCGGCGTCGCGATTCTTGAAATCGGTGCAGGGCAGGGGGCTGCTGTTAGGGATATGGCGGCGAAGAACGGGCTGCGTTTCGCGGACGGCCGGAAAGACCTTGCCGGACATGAGCGGGCGCTTTCCTTTACCAGATCGTAATTTCAGGCTTGGCAAGGACAAGCTTCGTGCTATGTTCGGAACCGTGGATGCACACCTGACAGGTGGATAACGCGTCTGCGACCTCCGACATACACCGGCCAACAGACATGCGGCCGCTGTAGATGCGCAATAACAGCGCGCGCCGTTCCGGATACCGGTCGGCATGGGTAAGGATAACATTCGTCTCATGAGAAATGCGCAACAGGGTCGTCGCCGCCGTTCCGGCGGACGTCCGCAGGGCGGCCAGCCGCAGAACTTCCAGCGTCAGCGCGGTAACGCGAAACAGCTTCTCGAGAAATATCAGAATATGGCGCGCGACGCGGCGCAGACCGGGGAGCGCGTGCAGGCGGAATATTATCTGCAGTTCGCCGATCACTATTTCCGCGTCGTCGCCGAGATGCAGTCCAAAAAGGACGAGCAGCAGAATTCGCGCGGCCGTGGCCGTAACCGGAATCAGAACGACGACGATGACGATTCCGATGATAACGACATCGGCGATGATGACGATAACCGGCAGCAGCGCAGCGGGCGTGGCCAAAACAACCGGAACGACAATCGCAGCGATAACCGGCAGCAGCGCGGTCGTGGCCGCAATGCCGATAACGGCGCTGATTCCGGCGATGACGATCAGGACGATGATGATGACGGGCGTGACGACAGCGTTGCGCGCAAGCCGCCTGTCCGGGCGCGACGGAAACCGGCCGCTGATCGTGTCCGCAAGGCCGACGATGCCTCGGCGGACAGCGATGATAAAGAGCAGGGCGATGACAAGAAGCCGGTTCGCGCGGTTCGCAAGCCGCGCAAGGCCGCTCCGCGCAAGAAGGCCGCGGACCGGGATGACGAGAAAGACGACGAGCGCGGTCCGGATACAATTGACGCCTCGGTCTCGTTTCTTTGACAGTTTTGTAACAGAGGCACGGCACTTTCATAAAAGCACAACATAAACGTCACGGAAGCGCCATCGAACCTCAGTATCTGGCGTCGAAAGCCCCCTCTTTCGAAAGCTGAACATATGATATTCCGCAATCTGTCCGCGGCACTATTGCTGACAACCGGGCTTTGCCTCCCCGCTGCCGCTCAGGATAGGAACGTCGACGCGGCCTTGCAGCAGATCGAGGCGCTACAGGCCGAGCTCGCGGCCCTTCGCGCGGAGGTCGAGGCCCTTCGCGCCGAAACCGCCACCAGTGACGCGCGGCAGGCCGCCATTGCCGAGACGCAGTCGGCCGTCCTCGAAGGCCAGGATACCCGGCTGAGTGCGGTGGAGGTCGCCGCCGAGAAGAACGTCTCCCAGGTCGCCTGGAAGGGCGCGCCGGTGATTTCCGGTGACGGCTGGAGTTTCAAGCCGCGCGGACGGCTGCAGTTCGCCGGCGGTCATCTGAGCGTACCCGATGCGATCGACAATGAGGGCAGGGGCTGGACCACCGAACTTCGCCGCGCCCGTCTTGGTGTCGAGGGTAAGATCCGCACGAATATCGGCTATAAGCTCGAAGTCGACTTTGCCGACAATGAGGTCGAGTTCGCCGATGCCTACGCCTATCTGTCTTTTGGCGATGCCAAGGTGGCGATCGGCAACCAGAATACCGGTGTCAGTCTGGAGGAGCTCACCTCCTCAAGGTACATCACCTTCATCGAGCGTTCGGCCCTTACCGATGCATTCGGTCTGGAACGCCGCGCCGGCATTCGCGTCGACTATGCCGCGGGTGACGTGTTCCTGAGCGGCGGCGTGTTTGCGAACGACCTCGGTTCATTGATCGAGGACGGCGACAACCAGTGGAGCCTTGCGGCCCGTGCCGTCTATGCGCCCGTCCTCGGCAAGGATACGCAGCTGCATATCGGCGCCAGTGTCCAGCACACCGAATTCGCGGACGAGGCCCAGACGGTCCGCTATCGTCAACGACCGGGCATCCACTCCACCGACCTGCGCCTTGTGAACACGGACCGCCTGGAGGCCGCCTCCGACACGCTTTACGGTGCTGAGGCCGCGGTGCTGTCCGGCCCGCTTCACGTCGCCGGTGAAGTGATGTTCGCCAATGTCGATGGCCTTGGCGCGGCTCCCGACGCCGGTTTCTGGGGCGGTTATGTCGAGGCCGGATATTTCCTCTCCGGCGGCCAGCGTACCTATAAGGACGGTACCTTCGGACGTCCAAAGGTTGCGGAAAGCATCGCGACCGGCGGTGCCGGCGCCTGGCAGATCGCGGCGCGGCTCGACCATATCGACCTTGTGGACGGCAGTATCGATGGCGGCAAGCAGACGGCTTATCAGGCGGCGCTGAACTGGTACGCCGACACGTATCTGCGATTTTTCCTCAATTATAACCATCTGTCCATCGACGGCGGACCGTTCGCGGTCGCGGTCGACCCTGTCGAAGGCGGCTATTCCGCGGACAGCGTCGGTGTCGGCATGCTCGTCGACTTCTGATTTGCGGGCACCGGCTTAAGCAAGACGCGAGGCGCAGGGATCCCGGGGGGGGGCTATTGCCAGCCTTCCGGTTCCTGCTTCGCCGCTTCATCGGCGGCGATCTGGTCGTGCCCGCTGTCGCTCGACAGGAAAATCAGTCCCATCAGTCCAGCGGCCAGCAGCATGGACATGATCGACGCCAGACTGACGGATATGATCATGTGCAGGGGCAGCGCCGCGCCGTCCTTCGATATCCATGCCAGCGCGGCGACGGCGACGGCGATTCCCGCCGTGCCCGCGCAGCCGAACAGCCAGCCGAAGCGGCGTTTTGCGGATATTCTTGCCATGCCCTTTTCATTGCGCTGTTTTTGCGCGATGCTCAACCCGGGTGTGATCGCGCGGGGTAGGGCAAGGTGACGCGGCGCGACCGTTGGGAGGACGCATATGTTTGTCGGCAATATAATCGAAGGACGCGGCGACGTGATCAGCGTCGGACCGGACCAGTCCGTTTCAGAAGTTGCGAAGATTCTCGTGGAGCATCGCATTGGCGCTGTTCTGGTCATGATCGGCGACCATATTGCGGGCATTGTCTCGGAACGCGATATCGTCCGCTGCATAACCGAGCGCGGCCCGGGGATATTGGATGGTCCGGCGAGCGCGATCATGACGGCCGATGTGATCACCGTCCCGCCAAGCGATCCGGTCGTCAGCGCGCTCTCCCGCATGACGCGGCGGCGCATCCGTCATCTGCCGGTTGTTGAGGATGCCAAGCTTCTCGGCATCGTCTCCATCGGCGATCTGGTGAAGCGCCGCATCGAAGAGGCGGTGCGTGAGGCTGACGCCCTCAAAGACTATATCGCGCACAGCTGAGCCGGTCCCCCTGCGACCGGCGGCGTGATTCGCGGCGGGCACATATCCGGTGTGCCAACGCCGCGCCGGGAGAATCGGTAACGGGAATCGGTGGGTCCAACGGAGTCGCGAGACGTGATTCACGCGAATCTGTCATATTTTCCTGCCATAAGGCGATCTATCAACCGGCGCGGGCGCCCCTACGGTACCCGGACGCGCTTTTATCCCCTTTGTTTACAAAGCATTGCGGGAACGGCGCACTTTTCTTTCAAAACGCTGTTGACGATCTGCCAGCCCAGCCCATATAAGCCACTCAACGATGCAGCGACGCACACAGCGGCCTGCAGCGCTCCAACTTGTCTCTCGACCGGTAGTCCGGCCGCAAGGTCGGAAGGGGCACGTTTCGCTCTTTCTCATTGTCGTATAATGAAGAAGGGACATGTGGGCGGCGGCCCGTAGTCTGACCAACAAGGGGTCGGATACTGCGGTAACCAAATAAGCCATCTACCTGTCCTTACAACACACCATTTGTAATGTGCAGGAATTTGGCTCCTTGAACATTGGGTGATTGGTCTGGATTTCGGTCCGGGCCTGCCATTCAATCATGAACTTGAGAGTTTGATCCTGGCTCAGAATGAACGCTGGCGGCATGCCTAACACATGCAAGTCGAACGAAGTCTTCGGACTTAGTGGCGCACGGGTGCGTAACACGTGGGAATGTACCCAGGGGTACGGAATAACAGTTAGAAATGACTGCTAATACCGTATAATGACTTCGGTCCAAAGATTTATCGCCCCTGGATCAGCCCGCGCCGGATTAGCTTGTTGGTGAGGTAAAAGCTCACCAAGGCGACGATCCGTAGCTGGTCTGAGAGGATGATCAGCCACACTGGGACTGAGACACGGCCCAGACTCCTACGGGAGGCAGCAGTGGGGAATATTGGACAATGCACGAAAGTGTGATCCAGCAATGCCGCGTGAGTGAAGAAGGCCTTAGGGTTGTAAAGCTCTTTTACCAGGGATGATAATGACAGTACCTGGAGAATAAGCCCCGGCTAACTCCGTGCCAGCAGCCGCGGTAATACGGAGGGGGCTAGCGTTATTCGGAATTAC
>NZ_JAGSPA010000004.1:285000-303051 GCF_019204005.1 Pacificimonas pallii
TCCGGGATCTCCTCACCGCACAGCACGCACTCCTCGGTACCTTCGCCTTGCGGCAGGTTCGCACGGGCCTGCAGGACGGCATCTTTCACCGTGTCGTCGATTTGATCCTGTACCGCGCCGTCGCGGGTCCAGCCGCCTGCCATGGCGTCGCTCCTCAGCCGATTGCAATTGCAGCGATATTGGTCCGGCACCCCCGCGCTTCAAGCGGTCCGGGGGGCCTCCAGCGCCAGCAGGGCAAAGGTCGCGAGCCAGTGTTCGCCGGCATAGTCACCGGCAATATGCGGCAGGCCTGCGTTCAAATGATCCCGATAGGCCGCCGCAGCGACCGCCTGCACGGCATGCCCGTCCGGCAATGCCCGGCCGATCAGGCGCCAGCACCAGGCGCGGCTAAGGTTCAGGCCATCGAGATGGGCGATCTTCCCATCGCTGCGATCGGATACGATTGCCGGCGTCAGCAGCGTCGCCGGGGTGCCTGTGGAAATCCGCGGCAGGAACCTGTCAAACCAGCGCTCGAATTCAGGCCCGGGCAGGATCTGGCTGAGCAGCGCAGCCTCAATGAGCGCAGGCGATAGAAACGCATCGCCCTCCGGCTCCCAGGCCTGACAGTCCCGGTCGTTCAAGAACCAAATGCGGGCGCGCCGTTCAATGACGGCGGACAATGCCGGGTCGCGGCTTTCCGCCCAGCGATGCGCCAGGATCATGGCGAATGCGCTGCTGAAATGCGTGCCCGTGCGTATGGGATAGGTCATGCGGCCAAGATACGACACCATGAGCGCGGCAAAATCACGGGCAAATGTTTCGAGAGCCGGCATTTCCCCCGACAGTGCCATCAACCAGGCCCAGCCATAGGGACGCTCGAACGCGGCGGCATGGGGACGCGACAGATAGGCCCGCTCGGCTGCGATATTTTCCGGCGTGAACAGCCGGTCACGCAACATCTTCACATCATCGACGAATCCCGCATTCGGGAATAGTCGGCACAGGCGCATCAGCTGCCACCAGCCATGCACGCAGCTGTGCCAGTCGAAGCTGCCGTAAAAGATCGGATGCAGATCGCGGGGTCGCTGCGCGTCCTTATGACCATCAAGAACATGATCGAGCTTGTGCGGAAATTCGCGCGTGACATGGCCAAGGGTCAGCGCGGCAAAGCGGGCGGCGAGATCCTCGGTCAGCTGCATCAGAAGGCCAGCCACCAGATAAGCAGGACGTTGACCCCCAGAAGCGGAATGGCGGTCCCGATCTGCTGCCGTATCACGCCGTTCCGGTCCTTCAGATCGAGGAGAGCCGCCGGGACGATATTGAAATTCGCCGCCATCGGCGTCATCAGCGTTCCGCAAAAGCCCGAAAGCATGCCGATGGCGCAGACGATGGCGGGGTCGCCGTCATAAGTGCGGATAAGGAGGGGCAGTCCCACCGCGGCGGTCATCACCGGAAATGCGGCAAAAGCATTGCCCATGATCATCGTGAACAGCGCCATGCCGAGCGCGTAGACGAGCACCGCGCCGAACAGACTGCCATCGGGTATGGCGACGCCCGCGATTCCGCCGACGACGTCGCCGACCCCCGCCAAGGCGAATACCGCACCAAGGCTGGCGAGCATCTGCGGCAACACCGCCGCCCAGCCCACGGCATCCATCAGGCGCCGCCCTTCCTGCAGCGGGATCATCGGTTTCGGCTTCAGCCAGATATAGCCGCACAGTAAGGCGATGATTGTGCCAAGGCACAGGGCGACGATGGTTTCCTGCCCTTGCTGCGCGATCCCTTCGCGCCATTTGAACAGCAGGGTTCCGCCAAGTGCGACGGCGGGAATGACAAGAGCGGGAAGGAACAGCTTTGCACCGCGTTTCAGTGCTTCGGCGGCACGCGCGGCGGCATCGGTCGTCCGTCCGCTCCCCTGTCCAAGCTGCCCAAAACCCGCAATGGCGACAAGGCAGATGACGAGCATGCCGTTGCCAAGGTCGCCCAGACGATCGCCCGCCAGAAAACTGAGGGCGAGCAGTCCCCAGAAAGCGGCATTGCCGAAGCGCTTCTGATTGCTGCGATCAGCGGCGCTGAGGAGCGCGGTTACAGCGAAGAACAACCCGGTGACTATATAAACAAAGCCCAGCGTGATCATCGCGTGCCTTTCGCGCTGATCTGACGGTCGAGCCGCCATAGGCGATAGCCGTGGATGATAAACGCGGCAATGGCGGTGGGGATGGCCCATACCGACAGTTCAAGCGGCTCCAGCGTGATGCCATATTGCGCCAGAAACCCGACCATCAGCAGGATCGAGCCGATAGCGATGAAGATATCCTCACCAAAAAACAGTCCGATATTGTCGGTGGCTGCGGACATGGCCTTCACCGTCTCGCTGCGATCTTCGTCCGGACCGTCGCCCTGCGTATCGGCGGCGGCTTCAGCCATGGGCGCGACGAGCGGGCGAACGGTTTGGGCGTGGCCGGCGATACTTGTCAGGCCGAGCGCTGCCATGATCTGGCGAAAGGCGAGATAGGCGATCAGCAGTCTGCCGACGGTTGCGCCGCGCATTTTTTCGATCGTCATCCGGGCGCGTTCCTGCAGGCCGCGCCGTTCCAGCAGGCCGATCACCGGCAGCACGATCCATATGATCGAGATGTAACGCGCTTCATTGAAGGCACGGCCAAAGGCCTCGACAATTTCCACCGGGCCAAGACCAGCGGCGATTCCGGTGACAAAGGCGGCGACCGTCACCACCAGCAGCGGATTGAACTTCAGCACGAAGCCGATGACGATCACGAGAATGCCGCTAAGGACGAGGAGGTCGGTGACGGGCGGCATCAGCGCGGGACGCTCGGCATAATATTCACCAACCCGGACATATTCGAAGCGCGCGCCCGAAACATCGCGACATCATCGCGCGTCCCATGATGACAATCTGGATGACGGGGTTTGATAAGTCGCATTCTGTTCATCCCGGTCATCGGCCCTTTCCATAACCGCCGCCGCCCGGCGTTTCGATGACGAATACATCGCCCGGAGAGAGGTCCGCGCTTCCGGTGCCGCCGATGACCTCGACCGTTCCGCACACGCGCTCGACGCGGCCTGTTCCCGCAGCGGCATCATCGCCGCCAGCAAGGCCAAAGGGCGGAACCCGCCTGCGATTGGCAAGAAGGTTCGCTTGCATCTTCTCAAGGAAACGGATGCGGCGAACGACGCCATCGCCGCCTTTATGACGGCCCGCACCACCAGAACCACGGCGGATGGAGAATTCTTCCAGCAGGACGGGACACCGCGTTTCAAGGATTTCCGGATCGGTCAGACGGCTGTTGGTCATGTGCGTCTGTACCGCGTCGGTACCATCGAAATGAGGACCGGCGCCTGACCCGCCCGCGATGGTTTCATAATATTGATAGTCATCATTTCCGAAGGTCAGGTTGTTCATCGTACCCTGCGCCGCCGCCATGGCACCGAGCGCGCCGAACAGCGCGTCGCAAATGGCCTGGCTGGTCTCGACATTGCCCGCAACGACGGCTGCGGGCGGGCGGGGACGCAGCATGGAACCCTCAGGGACAATAATGTCGATGGGGCGCAGGCAGCCGTCATTCATGGGGATGGCTTCATCGACGAGTGTCCGCACAACATAGAGGACAGCCGCGCGAACGACGGCGAAGGGAGCGTTGAAATTGTTATCAAGCTGGTCCGAGGTGCCTGTGAAATCAACCGTCGCCCGCTTGCCTTCGATGCGCACCGCGACCTCGATTGCGGCACCGGAATCGAGTTCATATCGCAGATGTCCGTCGGTCATCCGGGACAGCAGCCGCTCGACAGCATGTTCCGCATGATCCTGCACGTGGCCCATATAGGCGTCGAGGACCTCGCGGCCGTAATCGCCTGCCACCCGGCGCAGTTCGTTTGCGCCGCGCGCACAGGCCGCGACCTGCGCCTTCAGATCGGCGATATTCTGCGCGGGATTTCTTGCAGGATAGGTGCCGGACTGTAGCAGCGCCCGGATCGCATCCTCTTGAAAATTACCCTGGGCAACGATGTGTATGTTGTCGAAAAGCACGCCCTCTTCATCAATCGTACGGCTGCCGGGCGGCATGGAGCCGGGGGCAATACCGCCGACATCGGCATGATGTCCCCGCGCGGCGACCCAATATGCGGGCGCTGCCTCCATGTCGGGGAGGAAGACCGGCATGATGACGGTAATGTCGGGAAGGTGTGTGCCGCCTGCATAGGGGTCGTTCAGCGCGAAGACATCGCCGGGACGGATGTCGCCCTGATGCCGCGATAGCACCGCACTCACACTCGCCCCCATCGAGCCGAGATGGACGGGCATGTGCGGGGCATTGGCAACGAGCGCGCCGTCGGCGCTGAACAGTGCGCAGCTAAAGTCCAGCCGCTCGCGTATGTTTATACTGGAAGCGCTGTGCTGCAGGGCAGCGCCCATTTCTTCGGCGATGGCCATAAACAGGCCGTTGAAAATCTCCAGCCGAATGGGGTCGACGTCGATACCGGCTTTTGCACTGCGCTGATCGCCCGTGCTCGTCAGGACCAGATTTCCCGCCTCTGTGACATCGACCTGCCAATCCGGCTCCACCATGGTTGTCGACAGAGGGTCGATGATCAGCACCGGCCCGGCCGTGTGAAATCCCGCCGCGAGTCCGGCGCGATTGTACACCGGCATGCCTGTTCCTTCATAATCCGCCATGGCAAGGGGCGCGGCCGACTGTGACGGCGTGTCGGCGACCGTGGCGGGCGCTTCGTCACTGACCGCGATGGCCTCGGCTCTGGCCATGTCCACAATCAAGGGCGCATCGCCGACAAAGCCGAACTGGGCACGGTGCGCGACTTCGAATGCGGCGCGCATGTCGGCTGCGGCACCATAGGGCACTTCGATGCCGTGATCGGTACCCTCGTAACGGAGCGAAAGGTGAATCTCAGTTTCGGACGATGCCTCGCCGGGTAACAGATCGCCAAGTTCCGCGAGCGCTGCGCTGGCCAGACGATCGGTGGCGGCTTCGATTTCCCTGCTCGCGGAAAGGGCGAGGCCAAGTGTCGCTTCCTTCGATGCGCGCCGATCAGCCAGCCTCATGCCATAGGCGCTGAGCACACCGGCATGCGGGTGGATCATCACCCGCGACATGCCGAGCGCTTCGGCAACAAGGCAGGCATGCTGTCCGCCCGCGCCGCCGAAGCAGGCGAGCGTGTAGCGCGTTACATCGCGGCCCCGTCCCACGCTGATGCGCTTGATCGCATTCGCCATATTGGCGACGGCGATATCGATAAAGCCGCGCGCAGCTTCTGCCGACTCCATCGCCCGGCCGGTTGTCCTTTTCATATCGGCTAACACTTCTGCCATGCGGGCTTCGGCTGCGCTGCGGTCAAGCGGCTCATCGCCCGCCGCGCCAAAGACAGCGGGGAAATATGCCGGGTCGATCTTGCCGAGCAACAAATTACAGTCCGTTACCGTCAGCGGGCCGCCGCGGCGATAGCAGGCTGGTCCTGGCACGGCACCTGCGGATTGCGGACCCACCAGGAAGCGCGCGCCGTCGAACCAGCAAAGCGAGCCGCCCCCCGCCGCGACCGTGTGGACCGCCATCATCGGTGCGCGGATCCGTGCGCCCGCGATCTCGGTCTCATGGCTCAGTTCATAACCGCCCGCATAGTGAGAGACGTCGGTGGACGTGCCGCCCATGTCGAAGCCGATGACATTGCCGTATCCCGCCTGTTCGGCCGTCCGTGCCATGCCGACAATGCCGCCGGCGGGACCCGACAGAATGGCGTCCTTGCCGCGAAATGACCTCGCGGCGGCAAGCCCGCCATTGGATTGCATGAACAGCGGGGATACCGCATCGCCGAGCCGTTCCGTCAGCCGTTCGATATAGCTGCGAAGGACGGGCGAGAGATAGGCATCGATGACCGTCGTATCGCCGCGACCGATAAATTTGATCAATGCGCTGACGTCGTGACTGACCGAAATTTGCGAAAAGCCAACCTCTGCGGCGATTTCGGCGAGGCGTCGTTCGTGCGCGGGATGCGCGAAGCCATGCATGCAAAGGATTGCCGTGCTGCGCAGACCCTTCTCATAGGCGGCGGCAAACCCTTCGCGCGCGGCCGCTTCATCAAGCGACACTAGCACCTCGCCCGCCGCCGATACACGCTCGTCGATCTCCAGGACGTCGGCATAAACCGGTGGCGGCTTCACGATCTGACGTGCGAACAGATCGGGACGTGCCTGATAACCAATGGACAGTGCGTCTCCGAAACCTTTCGTGACGGCCAAAAGGACAGAACGCCCCGTCCGCTCCAGCAGGGCGTTCGTCGCGACTGTTGTCCCCATCCTTATGGAAATATGAGGTAATTTCTCGTCGCGCGATTTTCCAGTCAACCGATAAATACCTTCGGTCGCCGCATCATCGTAGCGTTGCGGATTATCCGACAATAGCTTCTCGGTTGCGACGGTGCCGTCAGGTCGACGGGCAACGATATCGGTGAAGGTGCCGCCGCGATCAATCCAGAAACGCCAAATCTCGTGGCTGCGCGGGGCTTGGTTCATAAGGGACGTTAACAGCAGTTTGTCCATGAAGGCGCAAGTCCCCGGGGGTGCGGGACTTGCGGCGTGAAAATTCAAGCCGCTCTATCGGCGGACTGAGTGCCCCCATTGGTTAACGCCAAGAAAACCATGAATCTTGAGATGGTTATCAGCTTTCACGGCCAATTGTGTTCACACATGGTCGTTTGATGCGGGAACGACCGGTTTGAAAAAGTCGAGGAGTTTCACATCATGGGTACCGGGCTGATCAATACCCCATCTGGGCAGCGCATCGACATTTCGGAGAATACGCAGTTTCTGGTCGATTGGACTGAGGACGCGTCGAGGGCGTATTATAACTACTTCCTCCGTCTCGACTGGGGCGGCGACCGCGCCGGAGAGATTGTCGGCGGAGGTTTACTTAAGGATACCGACACCGAAAGAGCCGTCTCGTTCGACATTGATGCCGGTTTTTTGCGCGGCAATGACGCTAACTTCCTGATCCGGCGTGATGGCGGCATCAATGCCGGCTTCCACTCAAGAGAATCGCAGGATGTGGATTTCCGTCCCGTTTTGGAAGTCACCTACGCCGACGGCGTGACCCGGTCCTTCAACGCCACGCGGGATACCTATTTCGACAATTCGACGGGCAAGCCGCTCGGCGATGAGGTATATATAAAGACTGTTGACGATATTCTGATCGCGTTTGACGGCTTTGCTCCCAATGCTGCGGTGCAGTCAGCGCGCATCGTGCTGACGACGACCGCCCGGCAATTTGGCGATCAACAGCTGACGGTTCACGCGGCGGCCATAAAGTCGGGCCTGCCCGACGATACTATCGATGTTCCTGTCGTGGATGAGGCGGACTTACTGGTTTCAATTACAGGCGCGGAAATTCTGGATGGCCTGGGCGGTCTTGACGATGATCGATACCAAAGGCAGGGCGATGTCGGTCATGGCGTGTCGCTGCCCGGAACCAATCACGCGCTGAATCGGTCCACGCAGTTCGAAGGCGCTGGCGACACGCTTTACGCCGTCGAAATCGTGCGTTTCGACCGCAATTGGGACCCGTCCTTTGGTGGGAAGGCAGGGGGAATCTCGAATTCACACGCGGACGGGCTGGACGCAGAAAGCGCCAATGGTTCCGGCGGGTATGGCGGTAATGGCGCGGACGGCGATAGCTGGAGCTTCCGTCTGAACTTCAAGGAACATGACGCAGACAATCCTCTGGCAGATGACTATCTGTCGCTTGGCACTTATGGCTATTATCTGGACAACGGCACGTTCAACGGCGCCGTGACGCCGGGCGCCGTGCCGGTACCGAAAGGCGAATTCGTCGCCCTGCAGCATATGGTGAAACTGAACACTGTACGCGAGGACGGTACCTCCGACTCAGACGGCGAGTTTGCCTTGTGGGTGAATGGTATCCTGTCGGTCCACCTGACAGGCATAAAAATCCGTGATTACGCGCCGCTCAAGCAGCTTGGCGTGTCGTTCGAGGACTTCCTAGAAAACAGCCGTCCGCACAATTTCTGGCACAACTACTATTTTGGCGGTGTCGGATATGAGCTGGTCGAACACGGCGCGCATCTTGTGTCACTGGGCCAGCTTTATGTCGGTAGCGGCCTGCCGGCGCAGAGCGTCATTCAGGCCCGGGTGGATGAATTGAACGCCGGAGATGCGGTGATACCCTGGGGCGCATATGCCGATCTGATCGCGAGTGGTGATATTGAGGACCCCAACGCAGTCCCCGACGAAATTCCGGGCCTGCCGGTTGGCGAAGATGGCCGGGTGCTGATCGAAGGCGATCTGCGTGATGACCTGTTCGTGGCCACCGGGGTTGCGGAACGCTTTTCAGGCGGCCGCGGCGCGGATCTGCTGATGGGATCGGCGGAAGACCTGAACGGCGATATTTTCGAACAGTTCGAAGCAGGCGACAGCCTGTTTATTCAGGACACGGCGCGCGGCGACGTCCGCGCGGACGTTCTGGACAGCGGACTGATCATCACCCTCAAAGGCGGTGAGACAATCGAATTGTCGCTTGCCGGCGAGACCGGCAATGGTGCGATCCAGCTGGGCGCGACGGGTACGGGCGGCGTATTTGTGCGGTTCGTCGAATATCTGCCGGAACTCGCCGAGGCGAGCGCCGTTGCCGCCGCTGCGGTAAATGGTATCGTCAATCCGCACTTCCTGTCGGGCGCGAATACCAATTCCTTCGAGATCGAGGTGGGCACGTCGGAGGCCGGCAACGCCAATTCGCTTGGCGTCTACAAGGTCGGTGCCGACGGCTCGATCTCGGATGTCGAGATCATCGCGTCGAACGTGAAAACCACAACCGGCACGGTTCGTATCGACGATGTGGAGGCTGACGAAACGCTGGGTTTCTTCATTATTCAGGATGGCGCCAATCGGCTGTCCGCCGAGGTTCTCGCATCGGACGCGCTGGGCATTTCCATTGTCGATGGCGTTGCCGTGCTGACCGACGGCGGGATCCAGGTCGACTCCGCGACCATCTTTCTCAGTCATGATTCAGCCCTCAACAGCGATGGGATGACGCACGTGCTGTCCGGAATCACGGCTGATGGCGATGCCCTGGCGCTTGGCTTCGAAGACTTGGCCCGCGGCGCGGGCAGTGGCTCGGACGATGATTTTCAGGACGTTGTGTTCACCGTCGAAGCGATCGTTCCTGACCCGAACCTAATCATCGGATAAAGTTACGGAAAAACGTACATGTTAACGGCAATTTCAGACTCTCGGTCGATGGTGGAGGCTTTCTTTGTTGAGTAGGGCCGTCGATGTTGATCCGAGATTATCAGAGTTCGATTTTTAGTGAACAATTGCCAGAACCGATTTGGGACGAAAGTGCATCGCGTGATTTTGCGAGCCGTGATCTGGAAATTCTTTGGGCTGAAGAACGGGCTGGTGCGCTGCTGGGGTCGACATATTTAGCAGACAGCGACACGGCGCGAACGATCACCTTCGACCTCGATGCCGCATTTCTTACGGCAAGGCCCGCAGATTTTGTTATCCGGCGTATCGGAGGTGTCAGTGCGAGCCTCTGGTCAAGAGAGGCCGCAAACGCCGACGACCGACCGCAACTCACAGTTGAATATCAGGACGGTCGGCGGGAAATATTCGAGGCGACCCGCGATTCATATATCGAAAGTTCGACGAGCCGACCGCTTGGGGACCTTTCCTTATTGAAGACGAAAGGCGATATCCTTATCGCGTTCGATGATTTCGTGCCGGGCGCCGATGTCGTGGGCGCTCGTCTGAGCTTCATGACGACCGCCCGGCAGTTCGGCGATCAAACTCTGCATGTGCATTCGTTCGGACCGGCCGCAGACCCTACGCCAGACCCAGACCCAGACCCAGACCCAGACCCGGTACCAGACCCAGACCCGGTGCCAGACCCAGACCCGGTGCCAGATCCGGACACTGGCGCGCTGCTCACCACGCAATGGGCGGAGGACGCGACGCGCACATATTTCAACACCGCACTTCGGCTGTTATGGTCGGGCGATGTCGCATCCGAACAGATAGGGCAGGCGCTGCTCAGCGATACGGACAAGGCCCGTGCTTTCGATATTGACCTTGAAGCGGGCCATTTTGCGAATGGTGCCGCCAGTTTTCTCATTCAGCGGAGTGGTGGAAAATCCGCCACTTTTTATAGCCGGGAAGCAGGCGACGACAATCTGCGGCCAGAGCTGATCATATCATATGCGGACGGGCGCACAGCCGCCTTCGACGCGACACGAGATACGTTCATTGACCAGTCGACCGCAAAGTCGCTCGGCGCGGGCGATACGTTGCGGACCAGCGGCGACATCCTGATCGCATTCGACACATTCATCCCCTCGGATGAAATTGTCAGCGCCACGCTTCGTCTGCATACAACGGAGCGTCAATACGGAGATCAGACGCTGACCGTGTCCGGCGTGGACATCGCGCCCGGCCTGCCGGATCCTATCGATGTGCCGGTGGCCGATGCAAGTGACTATCTTCTGGACCTGACGGGCGCGCAGATCGCGCAGTCGCGCCGTATTGACGAACCTGATCGATATCGCGTGCGCGGTGACGTTGCCGACGGTATCGCGCAGCCAGGCGAGGCTGTCGCATTTCATCGGTTCACCGAGATTCCCCAGTCGGCGGACACACTTTTCGCCGTCGAATTCGTCCGGTTCGACGAAAGCTGGACCGGCAGTATCGGCGGCAAGGCAGGCGGCTTTGCCAATACGCATCAAAGCGGCCTCAGAACACCCAGCCCGAATGGAGCGGCCGGATGGGGCAGCCGCGCGGCGGACGGCGACAGCTATTCCTTCCGCCTGAACTTCAAGGAACATGTGGCCAATGGTACGGCTTCCGAGGATTTCGTTTCGCTCGGTTCCTATGGTTATTATCTGAATAATGAGGACGAGCACGGCGCGGTGACACCCGCGCAGACGATCGTGCCGAAGAATGAGTTCGTCGCCCTACAACACATGATCAAGCTGAACACCGTTTATGAAGATGGGCGCGCACTGGCGGACGGTGAGTTTGCGCTATGGATCAACGGCGAACTGTCTGTGCATCTCACCGGCCTCGTCATTCGGGATTATACGCCGCTCAAGGAAATCGGCGTTTCGTTCGAGCAGTTCCTTGCCGACAGCCAGCCGCACCATTTCTGGCATAATTATTATTTCGGCGGCACCGGCTACAATAATATCGAGCATGACGCGCATATGGTCACCATCGGTCATCTGCTGGTGGCGACGGCCATGCCGGACGCGGAACTGATCCAGTCGAAACTGGATGCGCTGAATGCGCTGCCACCGCCGCCCGCGCCGGAAATGGCGGCCGGTGAGGCAGCTGGCGCGGCCGAGGACGCCGCCCTGGCGGAAGTTCTGCCAGACGATACGGTCATCGATGGCGCGGCGTCATCCCCCCATGATGTGGCCGTGAACGAAAATATGTTTTCTGAGATGGACATAATGCCATTTCCGGCGGCCTTTATGAGCCATATCGAGCAGGCGTCCACCGCCGTCCACATCTTGTAAATATCGGCGGTCGGCACGGTGAAGCGAAGCGCCGGTGTCAGCTGCGGGATGGCATGGCGGCAGCCGACACAGGCGCGCTCTCCGCCATTTCTGCGAGTATGGCCGCGTCTTCGGTTTCAATCGGCATGCCGACGACGATCCGCGTATCGGGGAAGGCCGCCGCCGAATACCAGCTGGGGGCCGCCAGCGATACGATGGGCATGGTCATGGCCGCGCTTCGACCGCCAATGCATATCGACAGGGCGATGCGGGGGACTTCCGCCATTTCCGCCTGCTCCGCCAGCCATGTCGCCGGGACATCTCCCTCTGACTGCACGCGTTCCAGCACGGGATCCATGATTTCCGGAATGCGCAGGCGCTCCCGATGGGCGCCCTGTAACAGGGTGCGCGCATAACGCTCCCATTCGCCCACATCGTGGCGCAGCCCATCCGCATGTGACCAGGCGAGGATGAAATTCAGCAGGCCATCATGATAAAGCGCATCAATCTCCGCGCATCTCTCAAGCCATAGCATCGCGAGTGGATTTGCGGCGACGATCCCGGACGCGGCGTCAAGCGCGAGCGCCGGCCAGGGGGCCATCCCCTCTAGCATCTGTTTGAGCAGCCGGTTTCGAAAGGCGAGCGCGCCAGCATCGTGACACGGCACCATGGCGGCGATGGCAAATCCTGAAAGGTGATGCAATCGCTGGACGTCCATCGGGGCAAGTCGAAGCGCCGTGCAGAGCGCCTCAAGCATGTTGCGGCTGGGATGCGCCCGCCCGGTTTCAATGAAGCTCAGATGTCTGACTGAACAATCGGCCAGCTCGGCAAGGTGCTGCTGGCTTATGCCGCGGCTCCTGCGCCAGCTTCTGATCAGCCGCGCCGCCTCGTCCGCATCATGTTTCGCGATCACCGTCATAGCGCTGTCCCTCTCGTAATTACCTATCGGGTAAGGCGCAGGGCGGCCGGAATTCAGGTCATCGTAATCATTTGCCGTTTACCTCAACCTCGTTTCCGCACGTCTAAAAGAAGTGGCGGGGCCTTCAGGCAGGTCGCAGAAGGCAGAGAAGGCTGTTTTGTGGAGTAGCGGCATGAGCGCGCCAACGAGTTTCGAGCAGTTGCAGCTGGAATTGATCAACCGGTTCCGGGTCGACCCCGGCGGCGAATATGCGCGGCTTGTTGTCGGCGGCACGGGCATCACGCCGGACATCGAAAGCGCGATCCGTTTTTTTGGGGTCGACCTTGACGCGCTTCAGGTACAGCTCGCCGGTCTCGATGCTGCTGCACCGCTTGCGTGGAACGCGAATCTTGCGACTGCGGCTGATGCACATTCGCAGGCGCAGATCCACGCGGATCAGCAGTCGCATCAATTGCCAGGCGAACCCGGTCTGGGCGATCGCCTTCGCAATGCCGGATATGAATTTTCGGCCGCGGCGGAGAATGTCTTCGCATTCACCGAGGACGCGCTGCAGGGGCATGCGGGCTTCATCATCGATTGGGGTTATGACGAAGTGCGCGGCGCGTCGAGCGTAAGCGATTACGATGCAAGCGGAAACCTGCTACCCAATTTCGCCAGTATCGGCGACGGTATTCAGGATCCGCCCGGGCACCGCGACAATCTGATTAACGATCGCTATACGGAGATCGGCATCGCGGCCCTTGCGGAAACCAATCCCAATACCAGCGTCGGCCCCTTCGTGGTAACGCAGAATCTTGGTAGCCGCTTCGATTATCAGGCGCAGTTCCTGGGTGTGGTCGTGAACGATCTCGACAGGGACAATTTTTACGATATCGGCGAGGGGCTTGGCGGCGTCACTGTGACACTCACCAACGTTTCGACGGAGGAAATCTTCACAACGACCAGTTTCGCCTCTGGCGGCTGGCAGCTCGCGGCGCCGTCCGGCTCCTACTCAATCGCGTTTTCGGGCGGCGGCCTGACCCAGGTCATCGTTCGGCAGGCCTTTATTGACGATGAGAATGTGAAGGTCGACGCCTATCAGTCGGCCGGGACGGCCACGCCGGGGAACGACACGATCATCGGCACCGACGATGATGACGATATCGATGGCGGCGCGGGTAACGACACCCTACGCGGCGGCCTTGGCAATGACCGGTATACCGTCACGCAGGGTGATGACCGTGTGGTTGGGACGATGGAAGAACTGGTCGGCGATACCATCATCGATTTCGGTCCTGGGGACAGCCTGTTCGTTATGGGGCAGGATCTGAGCCGGGACAAAGTGCAGCTACGCCGCGGCGGCGCCGGGCTGGAGCTTGGTTTCGATGCCAATGGCGATGGTGTGTTCAACACGGTGACCGAAAGCCCGCTGACTGTGATCAGCACGCTGCTGACTGGCGGCGATGTCATGCTGTCGCGCGTGGAGGGCGGCAGCGATGTTCGTTATGTGGCGTTTCTGCCCACACTGGGTGAAGGCGCGCGCGTTGACGCGGGCAGCATAAACGGCATCGCAAACGAGGCCTATCTGGCAGGGGACAATCGCGGAAACTTCACCGTGACGCTGCAGGAATCGGATGCCGGGTTCGACAATAGCCTTGGCGTGTACGAGGTGCGCGGAGACGGCACGATCGCCGATGTCCGGATCATCTCACGCAATGTGAAGGATGATGCGGGCGAAGTCCTGACGATCGGCAATGTCGATGTCGGGTCCAGGCTGGGCTTCTTTCTGGTGCAGGACGGCGCGAACATGTTACCGTCGGCTCTCGACCTCGATGCACTGGGGATTGATGTTTCGGGCGGCAGTGCGGTTCTGACGGCCGCGGGCAGTGCGGTGGCCGGGGCTACGATTTTCCTCAGTCACGATGCCAGTCTGAACGCCGATGGCCAGCGGCATGTGCTTTCCGGTGTGGACGATGATGATACCGGCGCGCTGCGCGTCGGGTTCGAGGATCTTTTCCGCGTTGGTGCCACAAGCGACGACGACTTTCAGGACGTCGTCTTTCGGGTGGAGGCTGTGGCCGCTGTCGCCGTCACTGCCGCTGTTCCCCTCGGTAGCGAAACCTTCGCCGCATTGCCGCAACTGGAAATCATCGCCTGATGGCTTGGCGCGGCCAGCGGGTTCCGTAACTCCCGGCTGGACATCCGGGCCGCAAGCTTTATCCCCGTCCGCCTGCATCCGCGCGTCAATGTCAGCGCGATCCTTGGGGGAGCCATTACGCCATGAGTCTGATCGATCAGGTCACGAATATCAGTGAATTCATCTGGGGCGGCACCTGGGAAGGTGAATCGGTGTTCCCGATCCCGATCCCGCCCATGGCGCTGACGCTGCTTGGTATCGGCGCATATATCATGATTGGCCTGCGTTTTTATCCAATCCTGAAACTTGGCAGCGCCATCAAGGGTCTGTTTGCCGGTCGCAAGGGACAGGGCGCAGGTGAGATTTCGCCGTTCGCCGCACTGTCGACGGCGCTGTCGGGGCAGGTCGGTACGGGTAATCTGGCGGGCGTTGCCACGGCAATTACGCTTGGCGGGCCGGGCGCGATCTTCTGGATGTGGGTGACGGCCCTGTTCGGCATGGCGCTCGGATTTGCCGAGGGGTCCCTTGCCATTCGGTTCCGTGAAAAGACGCCGGAGGGCACGTACCGTGGTGGTCCGATGACGTACATCATGATGGGCCTTGGCAAGAAGTGGACGTGGCTCGCCATTCTCTTTTGTATCGGGACGCTGTTTTCCGCGCTCGTGACCGGAAATTCCATCCAATCGAACGCCGTCGCCGACAGCATGACCGAACTATTTGGCATGGAGGAATGGCTGGCCGGGCTCATCATTGCGATCCTGGTGTTCATCGTGATTATCGGCGGCATCAAGTCTATCGGAAGGGTCGCGGAAAAGGTCGTTCCCTTCATGGCCGCCGCGTATCTGATCATGGCATTTATCGCCATCATTCTCGACATTCAGGACATTCCCGAGACGTTTGGCCGTATTTTTCACGGCGCTTTCAACGTGCAGTCCGCATCGGGCGGTTTTCTGGGCGCGACCATCATCATCGCGATCCGCGCCGGCGTCGCCCGCGGACTATTCTCAAACGAAAGCGGACAGGGCTCGACGCCGATTGCGCACGCTGTCGCGCAGACTGACGATCCGGAACAGCAGGGCCGCATGGCGATGCTCGGCACGTTCATCGATACCGTCGTGATCTGCACGATGACCGCGCTCGTCATCCTGACGGTGGAAGGCAATTTCACCGGCAATGGCGAGGCGGTGCGGCATGCCTGGCAATCCGATCTGACCGGCTTTGCGATGACATCGGGTGCGTTCGCGGCGGCGTTTCCGGTAGAGCTGTTCAGCATTCCCATCGGCACTCTGATCGCCAGTATCGCGCTCATCATGTTCGTGTTCACGACGCTGCTCACGTGGAGCTATTATGGCGAGCGCGCGATTACCTTCATTTATGACCGCGTCCCCGGTGCGACGGCGCGCGGTGAGGGGATCCTGCATATGATGTGGCGGGTGATCTGGTGCATCGCCATCTTCATTGGCGCCTCGCAGCCTCTGGAACTGGTGTGGCGTCTTGGTGATATTTCGAATGCTGCCATGGCCTTCCCGAACCTGATCGCGCTTGCGGCATTGTCTGGTGTGGTCTTCGCGCTTGCCCGGGGCGACAGGACGGCCGGCAGGACGCACGAGCTTGACCGCCGGACGTAAAGGTTCATGCCGGGGGCGCGGCCCCGGCTAAAGCCTTTCGACCTGTACGGTCTGCGCCTGCAGGCTCGCACGGCCGTAGACCGTCATAAAGCTGATGTCTGCGGCGTCGCGGCCAACGCCGATGCGGGCAATACCGTCAACCGGCGCCATGCCGGTTGGGTCGACCAATTGCCAGCTCCCGCCCAGATACACTTCGGCAACGGCATGAAAATCCTGTGGCTCCACGCCAATGGCGTAGACGCTCGCCATTCGCGCAGGAATCGCGGACGCGCGTGCCATGGTAATCAGCACATGCGCATAATCGCGGCAGATGCCCTGCCGCTGAACGAACGTGTCGCGCGCGGTTGTATCGGCGTTGCTGGCGCCCGGCGTATATGTGAAGCTGTCTTCGATCCAGTCGCGCATGGCCATGATGCGCGCGCCGCCTGAAAGCGTGCCGAATTCGGCGCTCACGAAACTCTGGAAGGCGTTCGCGGGACAATAGCGCGATCCCATCAGGTACTTCACCGTATCGCCGGGCAGCTGATGGACCGGCATCTGCTCCATGACGCGGCAGTCGTTCACCGCCCGGGAAACATCGACAATCGCGGAATAGTCGGCGGTGAACTGGCCCTCCCGGTGAAGCCATATCCGTTCGCCTATGCCTTCCTCCCCGGAAATCCTGGCAAAGTGACCGTCGCCGGGGACATCGATTCTCGCCCGATCAATATGCTGGTCCGCCATGCTGGCCGCCTCGATCTGCAGAAGCAGGTCGGCGGGCGCGTTAAGAAGGTAATCGAGATGGACGTTTATCTTGAGCTTCATAGATGGTGAGCGCTGCGCGGCGGCGATCGTTCCGTGACATATTGGCTGTGAAACCAGTGTTGCCGCGAAAACACACTTAAGCAGCGTTTATACGCCGGATCGTGACGAACGCTTTACAGTTCAGCTTTTTGCGCCCTAAACGCCGCCCATGCCAAATGGCAGAGGTGTGTGTTTCGACGTCTGGAAGGGATAAGGGCCTGTACGTGCAGGTTCGGCCGACAGTCGGAAAAACGCAGAAATGCTAGACTTTTCGTAGTCCAACATAAGGGATGAGGACGTGACCAAATCAATTTTCCGCACAGCATTGTGCACCAGCTCGGCAATTGTTGCCGCAGCGACCCTGTCGACATCTGTCGTCGCGCAGGAAACGCCGGGTGCTGACGCAGCCGAAGAAGAGCAGCAGCAGGTCATCGTCGTGACGGGTTCACGCATTGCGTCGACCGATGTGGTCACGACTGCGCCACTTCAGGTTGTTTCGGAGCAGGCCATCGAAAGCTCAGGCGTGGTTAACATCCAGTCTCTGCTTCTGGAAAACCCGGTTTTCGGTGCGCCAACGCTCTCGCGCAACAATACGTCTTTCAGTACATCCGCGTCCGGTATCGCTACCGTCGATCTGCGCAACCTCGGTACGGCACGTACACTGGTGCTGCAGAACGGCCGTCGAATTGTCGCGGGTGTTGACGGTAGTTCCGCAGTCGATCTTAATATGATTCCGACGCCGCTGATTGAGCGCGTGGAAGTTCTCACATCTGGTGGCGCATCGGCCATTTACGGTTCGGACGCCGTTGCTGGTGTTGTCAACTTCATCTTGAAGGATGACTTCGAGGGCGCCGAGTTCGACGGTCAGATCGGTCTGTCTGAGGAAGGTGACGCGGTCACGTATCTCGGAAACGTCACGCTGGGTGCGAATTTTGATGATGGCCGCGGTAATGCGGTCGTTTTCGCGGGCTATTCGAAGGAAGGTGCGGCGTTCAAGCGCGATCATCAGACTGAAGCGGGCAGTGCTGCGACAGACAGCATCTCGCAGATTTTCTTTGGCGGTGAATTTGATGAAAAGCGTGAGCCGTTCTTCT
>NZ_JAGSPA010000005.1 GCF_019204005.1 Pacificimonas pallii
TCGATTCCTCCAATGCCGTCGCGACGGGCGGTGGTCTGAACCTTGAGACGCTTGATCCAAACACGAATACGGTTGTTCGCAATCCTTTCGTGCCGGACGCGATTTTCGATGATGCGATCGACACCAATGGCGACGGCCTGAAAGACATCAATCTGGTGAAGCGTCTGGTTGATTTCGGTCCTCGCGCCAGCGAGGCAACTCGCCAGACGTTCCGTATCGTTGGTGGCTTTAGAGGCGACATTGCTGAGGGCTGGAATTATGAAACGTTCGTCAATTATGGCGAAACGAACATCGCTCAAACAGGCACGGGTCAGATTAACATTCTGAATTACCGCGCTTCGCAGCAGATCATTTCCGATGGCCAGGGTGGTTTCCAGTGTGCGGATGCAAATGCGCGCGACGAAGGTTGCGTGCCGGTTGACTATTTCGGGCTGAATTCCTTCACGCCTGAAATGATTAACTATCTTGCTGCTCCGCAGGCGTTCAACGCGAAAATTTCGCAGGTTTCCGTCGGTGGTAACGTGGGCGGTGAGCTGTTTTCAATCACGCCGGATGACCCCGTTCTGGTGACGTTCGGTGCGGAATATCGTAAGGAGCAGTCGGCTAGCCAGTGGGATGCGCTGCAGCAGCAGGGGCTTAATGGCGGTAACGCGCTGCCCCCGACCGTCGGTGAGTTCGACGTTGTCGAAGGTTTTGCTGAAGTTCTCGTGCCGCTCGTTCGTGAATCTTTCATCCACGATCTTTCGGTCCGCGGTGCTGTCCGGATTTCGGATTATTCCACGGTCGGTAGCACACTTAGCTGGAATGCCGGCGGTGAGTTTGCACCGATTGAGGATATTCGCTTCCGCGCCATGTACGCAAAGACAGTGCGTGCGCCTAATATCAGTGAGCTTTTTGATGGTCTGAATCAGACATTCCCGACGCTGACTGATCCTTGCGAAGGTGTTACTGCTGCGGGCACAGACGCGCTTTCCGTAAATTGTCGGGCCGCTCCCGGCGTTAACGAAAATATCGCTCAAAATGGCGGTGTCTTCTTTGTCGGCCAGGCCGATCGCCAGGGCATTTCCGGGTTTACGGGCGGTAATCCAAATCTTGATGAGGAAAAAGGTGAGACGATCACTGCCGGTGTTGTTATCAACCCGCGTTCGATTGATGCACTTCGTAACCTGAGCCTCTCGGTCGACTACTTCCAGGTCAAGATTGAAGATGCGATTACGAACACGCCGCGCCAGTTTATTGTGAACCAATGCTATCAGGCTGGTAATCAGGACTTCTGCGACTTCATCACACGTCGTTCCGTCACCGCTGGCTTGAACAATGTCGGTGCGCTGGAGTTCGTGAATACGGGCCCATCTAACTCGGGGGGTGAAGAAATTCAGGGCATCGATGCTGTCCTTACTTACCGTCACAGCTTCCCGATGGGTGATGAGGATTTGGGCGTGAACTTGCGGGTTGCTTATACGCATCTGCTTGATCACTTTGTGATCCCGCTTCCTGGCTCCGACAAGGACAATCTGGATGGTGAAGTCGGTAACGCAAAGGATCGCTTTAACGTCTCCCTCGTTGCCGACCGTGGGCCAGTACAATTCAGCCTGACCGGTACATATATTGGTGAGTCCTTCCTCGATGATCAGTTTACTGGCGTGGAAGAAGGGGAAGATGATGCATTCCGTCTGCATCCTGAGTTCTATCTTGATACTCAGATCCGGTTTGCCATTGCCGAGCAGTACGAATTCTATGTTGGTGTAGACAACCTGCTCAACAACGATCCTATCTACACCGCCAGTGTCCCTGGAGCGTCGACGACTGGTCAAGATGCCAATACAGGTGTGTATGACCCACTGGGTCGCCGCTATTATGCGGGTGTCAAGTTGAGCTTCTAATTCATAGCAGCATAACTTAAGTTAGGGGCGGTACTACGGTACTGCCCCTTTTCTTTTTGGTTTCCGAATATGGGGCCTGCTTGTCGCGATTGAGTCCCAATCCCGCTTGGGGGAAACCGGCGCAAAGCGAATTGACGTTGGCACGCTCTTGAAGGGGTCTCTTGCGTAATTGACTATTGGAGGCTGATTTTCACCGCAGAGAATATTCAGAAATCACACGGACAGTGGAATTGTCCTTAGGCCGTAGACTCATAGAACTCGAAATCATGGGCGCATTGAGGCGAGTTGGGCCACTGCCAGGGAGTTTTCAGCAAACTTGCCGTATCTGGTGGTAACGTGACGGACATGCTTCAGCTTGGAAACGAAGCGTTCGATCAGGCTCCGCTCGCGATATAGCTGTGCTGAAGTAGGGTTTCCATCGCCGGTTGGTCTTGGGCGGAATTTTGGCAAACGCTCCCCCGTTTCGCGGGAAGACACGCGGATGCGATTAGCATCGTATGTCTTATTATCCGCTAGCAAGCTTGTTTCTTCGCCAACATGATCTGGTAGCGCGTCATGGCTTTGCCCAGCGGACAGGCTCGGCCGGATCGGGAGACCCTTTCCGTCAACAACCGCATGAATTTTGGTTGAGAGTCCACCTCGGGAACGACCGAGACGATGATCTCGATCCCTTTTTACCGTTGCGGCTTGTTGGTGGGTGCGGACGGAGGTGCTGTCGATCATTTGGATGTCGCCAGCGCGCGAAGCAGTTATAGCAGGTGGTACGCGGTCCATAGCATTCCGGTAGATCGCGCCACGGCGCACCGGATCTCAGCACCCAGAAGTTGCCGTTCAAAACGCGGCGATATCATCAACGCGAGGTATGCCTCGAGGCTTGTCGGGCAGCAGGGGTTCGATCCCGCGCGATTCGAAGTCTGGGGACAGTATCGGCTCATGAGCAGCGTGAATTTGAGAGCGGCACGATATGAAGGCGATTTGTCGGGCAACGCCGATTAGGGCAATGTTCAAACGGGTTGCGGCCCCAGATTGAAGCAGTCATTGATCTTATTATGACCCCGGCAACAGATACACAGACCACAATCGTCCGTCCTTACGTTACGTCCGACCGGCGAGACTGTTTTTCGTTGTTTGACGGTAATGTTCCCCGGTTCTTTTCTGCCGCGGAGCGAGCAGATTTTGCGGACTTTCTGGATCAGGAGGCAGGGGCCTGGTCATATCAGGTTATTGAACGGAGCAATCGTGTCATAGCATGCGGCGGACATTCGGTGGATGCGCAAGGTCAGACGGCTTACCTTTGCTGGGGAATGGTTGCGAGGGAGCTTCAAGGTACGGGATTGGGCAACATCCTCACCAATGCACGCTTGCGCGCTGCCCAAACTACGCCCGGTGTGACGCAGGTCCGTTTAGACACCAGCCAGCACACCCAAGGGTTCTATCGCCGGTTCGGTTTTACCGTCGAGAAGATCGTACCTGACGGGTATGGACCTGGCTTAGATCGATGGGACATGCTTCTCTGCTTTTGAGCGAGATGCGCACTCCACCAGCCACAAAAGCCTGCCCTTGCCCAACCTTCCGATGTCAGCCATTCCCGTTTGTGGGTTCACGGCCTAGTATCTCATGCGGCCGCCAGTGCCGAAGCACCAGACATGATACCTAATTCTAGACGGCGCCAATTCCTGGCACGCTATAATCCAAAAATAGCGGCGGCCATGGTACCGTTCGGTGCCTTGGCCGCCCTTCTCATGATCCGCGAGTATGATTACCGACTTTTGGCTGTTTGTCCCTGCCGTCCAGCACCGGAAGGTCCGCTACGCCGTGGGCCCTGCTTGGCGCCGCGCGGTTTTCCGTGGTGCTGGCCCTGCGTTTCGCCCTGGGGACGACCGCCGGGCTTGCCCTTGCGATGCGGCTTGCCGCGAGTTTCCGGAACGGCCTCGCCGACCGGTTTGCCGCGTCGGTTGCCGCCGTTGCGGTTGCCATTCCGGTCGCCGCCGCCGCCATTGCGCGGCCCGCGTGAGCGGCCGCCGCGGCCGCCCTCATATTCTCCGCCTGACTTTTTCGGCGGCAGTTTGAGCGCGCCGATGCGGTCGACGTCGGCCATGAAATTGTCAGGCAGCGGGACCATCTCGACCTTCTGGCGTGTCAGTCTTTCGATATCACGAAGATAGGGACGTTCGTCCTTCGCGACGAAACTGATGGCAAGGCCCTCAGCGCCGGCACGCGCGGTGCGGCCGATGCGGTGTACATATTGCTCCGGCACGTTCGGAATCTCGAAATTGATGACGTGGCTGATGCCATCGACATCGATACCGCGCGCCGCGATGTCGGTCGCGACGAGGACACGGCATTTGCCCTCGCGGAACGCCTCCAGAGCGCGTTCACGCTGGGCCTGGCTTTTATTGCCGTGGATCGCCGCGGCCTTGACGTTCGCGGCGAGCAGGTGACGGACCACACGGTCCGCGCCATGTTTTGTGCGGGTAAAGACAAGCGCCCGCTCGATATTCTCGCGCTCGAGCGTGACGGTCAGCAGCGCCTGCTTTTCCTTGCCGTTGACAAGCACTGCGCGCTGCTCGATCCGCTCCGCGGTCGTTGCAACGGGGGTGACAGCGACCTTTTTCGGGTTTGTCAGATACTTGCCTGCGAGCTCTGCAATGTCCTTCGGCATGGTTGCCGAGAAGAAGAGCGTCTGGCGGCTCTTGGGGACAAGAGGCACGATCCGGCGCAGCGCATGGATGAAGCCCATGTCCAGCATCTGGTCCGCCTCGTCGAGGACGAGAACTTCGATACCGTCAAGCGTCAAGGCGCGCTGTTCGAGAAGGTCGATCAGGCGTCCCGGCGTGGCAACGAGGATGTCGACACCGCGGTCGAGCGCGCGTTTCTGTTTGCCGACCGGCGTGCCGCCAAAAGCTGTCTCCACCGACAAGCGAAGAAATCGGCCATAGGTCCGGAAGCTGACCGCAATCTGCGTCGCGAGTTCACGCGTGGGTGCGAGCACCAGTGCCCGCGGACGGCGCGGCGCAATCTTCGTCGTATTGCGGCTGAACCGGTCGAGGATCGGCAGCGCGAAGGCTGCGGTCTTGCCGGTGCCCGTCTGCGCAATGCCGAGGACATCATGGCCGTCAAGGCAGATGGGAATGGTCTGCGCCTGGATGGGCGTCGGGGTATCATATCCTTCGCTCTCCAGCGCGCGTAGCAGCGGCTGGGCGAGGTTCATGTTCTTGAAACTGGTCATAATCTTTGTTCTTTATCTTTCTGTGCGCGCATGCTGCGCGCAGCGCCGCAGCACCATGCCGATGGGCAGGGCGCGTACGTCCGCGAGGGTTGACGCCCCGCGTGAATCAGGTCGCTTTTAAACTGGTGTGCATCCAAACGCGGTGACTCTACAGGGGATGTCTCTCCCCCGGCGATTCACGCCGCCCCGCGATCATGCCGCATAAAAGGGGCAGTGATGCTGGCGCGCATATGAGGGGCAAACCTGGCGAAGTCAATGGCGCTGCCTTTGACGCAGGCGGGCATAGCGGTAAGACGTACTGTTCCTTTGTATAGAAATCGCCATCACATGCAGTCTGATACTTCCTCCTCCGGAATTGCCTGGTGAGCGACCTTCCCGTCCGCGAGGCGATCCTTGAATTCGTGAAAGCTGCGCCCGGCCCGGTCGGGCGGCGGGAGATTGCCAAAGCGTTTGGCGTGCGCGGCGATCAGCGGCGCGGGCTGAGGGCGCTGCTGAATGAAATGGCGGATGAAGGCGTGATCGATTTCGGCCCTAAAAAGTCCGTATATGAAGGCGGCGGGTTGCCGCGCGTTACCGTGCTGCGCGTCACTCATGTCGAGGATGGCCGGGCGTTCGCCGCTCCCGAAGGGTGGGACCGGCCTGACCCGCCGCCGCGCATTGTGATCAAGGAACTGCGCGGCGGGCGCGGCGGTGGCCGTCAGAATGCACGGCAGTCAGCGCTTGGCACTGGCGATCGTGTTCTGGCGCGCATCGAGGAAACCGGGCGCGGACACATTGCGCATGTGATGAAACCCATCGGCCGGGCCGAAGAACAGCTAATGGGCATCCTGCGCCGCGATGCGAGCGGATGGTATCTGCAGTCGGCGGACAAGCGTGTCCGCGCGATGCTGCCTGTCGACGATGCGGGCGGTGCCGATGCCGGTGAACTGGTGCTGGCGCGCAAGGAAGGACGCACGGCGCGGGTCACCGAGCGGCTGGGCGATCCCTTCGCGCCGCGGTCGATCTCGCTGATCGCCATTCATGCAAAAGGCATCCCGGACAGGTTTTCTGAAGATGTGCTCGAAGAGGCCGAAAAGGCCGCCGACCTCCCCCTTGGCGATGAGCGCGAGGACCTGCGGCACCTGCCCATCATCACCATAGATCCGGAAGATGCGCGCGATCATGACGACGCGATCTGGGTCGAGGCGAATGAGGATAAGGATGGCTGGCACGCCGTCGTGGCCATTGCCGACGTATCCTTTTACGTCCGCCCGGGGACGGCCCTGGACCGGGAAGCGCGGAAACGCGGCAACAGCGTCTATTTTCCCGACAGGGTGGTCCCGATGCTCCCCGAAGTGTTGTCGGCGGGCGCATGTTCGATCGTCGAGAATAAGGACCGGGCCGTCATGGCCTGTCATCTGGATATTGCGGCGGACGGCAGCCTGCGCGGCTGGCGTTTTTCGCGTGCGGTTATCCGCTGCACAGCGAATATCGCTTATGAACAGGCGGCGGAATATCCGGGAATCGACGCGATGTGGGAGGCGTGGCGCGCGCTCTATGCCGCGCGGCAGCGCCGCGAGCCGCTGGAACTGGACCTGCCGGAGCGCCGCGTTGAACTGGATGAAGACGGGCGTGTCGCGCGGATCGCCGTCCGTGAACGCCTGGACGCACATAAGATGGTCGAGGATTACATGATCGCGGCGAATGTCGCGGCGGCAAAAGCGCTGGAGGCGAAACGCTCTCCGGTCGTTTACCGCGCGCATGAGACACCCAGCGCGGAGAAAATCGATGCCCTGCGGGAATATCTGAAGACGATCGGCATTCCGTTCGCGAAGGGGCAGGTCGTCAAACCAGCCATGTTCGCACGCGTCCTTGACGGGATCGAGGATGATCTGCTCCGCGAGCAGGTCAGTATCGAAGTGCTGCGCAGCCAGACGCAGGCCTATTACGGGACCGACAATTTCGGACATTTCGGACTTTCGCTGGCCAGCTATGCCCATTTCACCTCGCCGATCCGGCGCTATTCCGACACGCTGGTACACCGCGCTCTGGTGCGGTCGTACAAGCTGGGGGCAGGCGGCCTGACCGACGCGGAAATCGGCGAACTCGATCAGATCGCCGAACATATCTCCAAAACCGAGCGCCGCGCAATGGAAGCGGAACGCGATACCACGGATCGCTATGTCGCCGCCTATCTTGCCGAGCGGGAAGGGGAGATGGTGACGGCGCGCGTGACCGGCGTCACGAAGCACGGGCTGTTCGCCACCGTTGACGGTGTCGGCGGCGATGGATTGCTGCCAATGCGTGCGCTGGGCGTCGACTATTATAATTTCGACGAGACGTCGCGGACCATAAAAGGGGAGCGGACGGGGGAGACGTTCTCGCTGGGCCAGCGGCTCGACCTGAAGCTGGCGGAGGCCAATCCCGTCACCGGTGGTCTGCGGTTCGAGCGCGCGGATGGTGAGTTCGCGCTGCCACCACGCGGCGGCGGGAAGCCAAGGACGAAGCACCGCGGGAAGGCGGGCAAAAAATCAGGCAAGGTGAAGCGCCGCCGCGGCTAGAAAGCGGCCGCGCGCGCCGTTATGACGGTTCCGGCCTATGTGGACGCTCCATCATTTCACGCTCTGCCCATTCTCCCGGAAAGTACGCATTGTACTGGCCGAGAAAGGCGTGGAGTTCACGCTTGAAGAAGAACTGCCATGGCTGAAATCTGACGAACTGATGGATATGAACCGTGCGGGACAGACGCCGGTTCTGTCAGGCGGCAAGGCTGGTCCCATCGCGGATTCCATTGCGATCTGTGAGTATTTTGAGGAAACCATCGAGAAGGCCCCGCTTCTGGGCAGCGGCGCAGCGGCGCGCGCCGAGGTGCGCAGGCTGACGGCATGGTTCGACCAGAAATTCTATGCGGAGGTCGTCAATCCGCTGCTGACGGAACGGATGTTCAAGCGGCTGGTCATGCGGGCCTCTCCCGACAGCGCCGCGCTGAGGGTTGCGGCGCGGGCGATGGCGGTGCATCTCGACTATATCGAATATCTGCTGGGCGACCGCCGCTGGCTGGCGGGATCGACATTCAGCCTCGCGGATATTGCCGCCGCCGCCCAATTATCTGTCGCGGACTATCTTGGCGGCATCGACTGGCGCGGTTATCGCGATGCCAAGACCTGGTATGCCACCGTTAAATCGCGGCGCAGTATTCGCGCCATGTTACCGGAACGGATGGCGGGGATCAGCCCGCCGATCCATTATGACAAGCTGGATTTCTAACGCCTAGCTGAACGTATCGGCGATGGGCCTGCCAACGAGCATTTCATAGGCTTTCGCCGCGAACACCGCCGCCAGGATGCCGGTGCCGGAGGCGACGACGCCCGCGGCAATCGCCTCCAGAAGACCGGCATCCCCGATTTTCGGATCACCCAGTCCCAGGATTCCGTCCAGCGCGGACAGGGCGACGACCGGCATCCCCGCCAAGAGAACCACGATCATAAGCATGGCGAACAGCCCCAGGATCTTGAGCGTGTGTCCGTCGGTCATCGCCCAGCTGCGTTTCATGATGTCGATTGTCCTGCCCCGCTCCTCGATAAGCACCGGTATGACCAGCCACAGCCGCGCGGCGATGATAAGGCCGGGCACGATCAGCGCGAAAATGCCGATGATGGTGGCGATCCCCGACAGGAGTGCCAGTATGAACGCGGCAGGAAAGAGCTTCCCGGCCCGCCTGATCGCCATTCCGGTCGGGACTTCTGGCGATAGCGACTTGATCGTGATCGCCAGCGTTCCCATCACCGCGACGATGTTCGTCAGGCCGCCCCAGCGTATCGCGGGATTGTCGAGCAGTTCAGCATCCGGGGGGACATTGACCAGCAGGCTGACCGCAAGGCTTGGCAGGAAATAGAAGGCGGCGGCCGGAAGCAGATAATCGCCCAGTCGTAGGCGAAGGTCTGTCTGCACGGCGGCCCAGAGGCGATTCAGATTGAAGTCCATGATCGCTGCGCCTAGCGGGTTCGGGCGCCGATTAGCAAGTCGCGCGATTCGAACGATTGACTCATTCGCGGCCCTCCCGCAATGCCGTCCCTGCCGTCGGACTCCGGTCCGGCATCCCGCGCGGGAGAGGTGCTGGCAGGGACCGGTTTTGGAACCCCTGAAAGCGCCGCCGAAGGAGCAAGCCTTCCCCCGGAATCTCTCAGGCGCACAGGACCGCGTCGGGATGCAGTCAAGCGGCACTCTGGAAAAGTCCGGCGACGGGCTACCGACGGGGTAAGGTCGTGCAGACGACTGGAAACTCTCAGGTTCCGCGACAGAGGGGGAAGACGTTCCGAATGCCGCGCCACAGTTGCGCGTGCGTTTCGGCCTGTCGAACCTAAATGCGTGGAACCAGATGACCGATACCGAAACCACAAAAGATGTTGAGACGCTCTCGCTGGATGCGCTGCACAGGGAACTGGGCGCGAAAATGGTGGCGTTTGCGGGCTATTCCATGCCGATCCAATATGGTGACGGCATCATGGCGGAACATCTCTGGACCCGTGAGAAGGCCGGACTGTTCGACGTCAGCCATATGGGCCAGCTGGAGATACGCGGTAAGAATGTCGCCGCCGAACTCGAAGCGCACATGCCGGGCGACTTTATCGGTCTGAAAGAGGGACGTCTGCGCTACAGCATGCTGCTGGATGACAATGGCGGTATCATCGACGATCTGATGGTCACGCGCCGCGCCGACCATTTCTATCTGGTCGTGAACGGCGCGGTGAAGAATTCGGATATCGCACATCTGAACCGGCATCTGCCTGCCCATATCGAAGTCAGGGAACGCGCCGACCTGGCGCTGCTGGCGCTGCAGGGGCCGCGGGCAGCCGACGTGCTGGAACGCCTTGGCGCGGAGGTTGGCCTGATCACGTTCATGCGCGGGTCCGAAATTCGTCTGCGCGGCGTCGAGATGTGGATCAGCCGCTCGGGTTACACCGGTGAGGACGGTTTTGAGATTTCCATACCGGCGAAGAAGGTTGCCGGCCTCGCCAGGCTTTTGCTGAAGGATAAGGATGTGCGTCCGGTCGGGCTCGGCGCGCGCGATTCCCTTCGTATGGAAGCAGGGATGCCGCTTTATGGCCATGATCTCAGCCGCATGTCCACGCCGATCGAGGCGGGTTTGGCCTTTGCCGTGTCCAAGCGGCGAAAGATGGAAGGTGGCTTCGCCGGTTTCGACCGTATCGACAGGCAGATCAAGGACGGTACGAAGGTCCGCAGGGTCGGCCTGAAGCTTGAGGGGAAACGCCCCGCACGCGAGGGTGCGCCTGTTTATGCGGGCGAGAGGAAAACCGGCGTGCTGACATCGGGCGGCTTTGCCCCCTCCGTGGATGCACCGATCGCCATGGCATATGTTGCCAATGAAGACGCCGCTGACGGCACCGAGCTGGATGTCGAGGTGCGCGGCAAGCGCCTGCCCGCCACCGTCGTCGCGATGCCCTTCGTGCCGCACAAATACGTTAGATAAGAACTTCAAAAAAACGAGCATTGGGAGAGAGGGATGAGCGTCTACTTCACCGAAGACCATGAGTGGGTCAGTGTCGAGGGGGATACCGGAACCGTCGGCATTACCGACTATGCGCAGAAGCAGCTTGGCGATGTTGTCTTCGTCGAGCTGCCTGAAGTCGGCAAAATGCTGGCACGAGGCGATGAGGTTGCCGTTGTTGAATCGGTAAAGGCGGCGTCGGAAGTCTATGCTCCGGTGTCCGGCGAAGTGATGGACGTCAAC
Organism: Pacificimonas pallii; assembly: GCF_019204005.1. Taxonomy (GTDB): domain Bacteria; phylum Pseudomonadota; class Alphaproteobacteria; order Sphingomonadales; family Sphingomonadaceae; genus Pacificimonas; species Pacificimonas pallii. The sequence continues at coordinate 10,844 of NZ_JAGSPA010000005.1, forward strand.
GAAGCGCTTGAGGATGAGCCCGCTACCGTGAATGCGTCAGCCGAAGAGGATGGCTGGTTCGTCAAGGTCGCGCTTTCCGACAAGTCCGAACTCAGCGAACTGATGGACGAACAGGCGTATAAATCCTTTGTAGGAGGTCTGGAAACCTGATGGCAGGCGCGCCCTCAACCGCGGCCACAAACCTTTGGGATGCCGGCGCCTATGCTGAGAATGCAGGTTTCGTGCCCGCACTTGGCAATGCGGCGCTCGAGCTGCTGGCTCCGCGCGCGGGGGAACGGATATTGGACCTTGGCTGCGGCGACGGTGTCCTTACGGAAAAGATCGTTGCGGCGGGTGCGGATGTGCGCGGCGTGGATTTTGACGAGGGCATGGTCGCGGCGGCACGCGCACGCGGGATCACTGCGGATGTCGCCGATGGACAGGCACTTGCCTTTGACGCTGAATATGATGCGGTTTTCTCAAACGCCGCCCTGCACTGGATGCCTGACCATGATGCCGTGTTTTCGGGCGTTGCAAAGGCGCTGAAACCCGGCGGGCGCTTTGTTGCCGAATGCGGCGGGTTCGGCAATATTGCGGCCATGCGCACGGCACTTCGGGCCGTGCTTGCAAGACGCGGTCTCGGCTCCCCGGATCAACAGAATTACCCGACTGTCGCTGCGGCAACGCGGCAACTTGAGGCGGCGGGCTTTTCGGTCGAAACCTGCGTGCTGGTCCCCAGGGCGACACCGCTGGCGGCGGGTATGGCGGCGTGGTTCCATACCTTCCGCCATGGCTTCCTGCCCGAGGAAGGCCGTGACGAGATAATTGCCGAGATCGCCGAGCTGCTGCGCCCGTCGCTCTGTGACGGGGATGGCAACTGGACGGCGGACTATGTCCGGTTGCGGTTCAAGGCTGTAAAAACAGCATAAAAACAAACATTAACTTTTCTCCTTCGGAGTATGTTCGCTTGAGATACCTACCCCTTACAGATACTGATCGGCAGCAGATGCTGTCGGCGATTGGCGCAGCCGACATAGACACGTTATTTGCGGATGTTCCTGAAAGCGTGCGGCTTGACGGTCCGGTTCGGGAGCTGCCGCCACACGCCAGCGAGATGGCCGTCGAGCGCGACCTTGGCCGGATGGCGCGAAAGAACCTGACCGCATCTGACGCGCCCTTTTTCCTGGGCTGCGGCGCCTATAAGCATCACGTGCCCGCAAGTGTCGATCACCTGATCCAGCGCGGGGAGTTTCTGACGAGCTATACACCGTACCAGCCGGAAATCGCGCAGGGTACGCTGCAATATCTGTTTGAGTTCCAGACGCAGGTCGCCCGCCTGACCGGCATGGATGTCGCCAATGCCAGCATGTATGATGGTTCCACCGCATGCGTAGAGGCGATTTTCATGGCGCGCCGTATCACGCGCCGAAAGCGCGCGCTGATTTCCGGCGGCGTGCATCCGCATTATGTTTCTGTCGCAAAGACACTGACACATTTCACGGACGACGTGCTTGACGTTCATACGCCGGTTCTGCGGCCCGGCGCGCCGGGCGATGATCTGGACGCGCTCATCGCCGCCATTGACGAGGATACAAGCTGCGTCGTCGTGCAGAATCCCAATTTGTTCGGACATGTCGCGGACCTTGGTGCGCTCGCCAGTGCCTGTCATGAGAAGGGCGCATTGCTGATCGCCGTGGTTACGGAGATCGTGTCGCTCGGCGCGGTGCGCTCGCCCGGAGAAATGGGCGCGGATATTGTCGTGGGCGAAGGGCAGTCGATCGGCGGCGGCCTCAATTTCGGCGGGCCGTATCTCGGTCTGTTTGCCTGTAACCAGAAACATATACGGCAGATCCCGGGGCGTCTTTGCGGTGAAACGGTCGACGCCAGCGGAAAGCGCGGCTTCGTGCTGACGCTGTCCACGCGCGAGCAGCACATCCGCCGCGAGAAGGCGACTTCGAACATCTGCACCAATTCCGGCCTTATGGCGCTGGCATTCACCATCCATATGAGCCTGCTGGGGGAGGCGGGCATCCGGAAACTGGCCGCGCTCAACCATGCACGCGCCTGTCAGGTCGCGGACCGCCTTGGCGCATTGCCAGGTGTGACAGTCCTCAACGACACTTTCTTCAATGAGTTCACGATCCGGCTGGACCGCGAGGCCCGGCCGGTTATCCGGCACCTGGCCGATAAGGGGGTGCTGGGCGGCGTCGCGCTCGGGCGTCTCTACGCCGACGATGGCGATATTGAAAACTGCGTCACGCTCGCGGTCACCGAAACGGTTACCGATAGCGATATCGATGCCCTGGTTGCCGCCTATGAAGGAGCGCTGTCATGCTGAAGACGGGAAGAGCCACCGCCGCCGGTGTCACCATGAGCGAAGCGCCGGAAACCTTTTCTGGAAACCGTGCGCTGATGCTGGACGAGGCCCTGATCTTTGAGGTCGGCACGCGCGAAACAACCGGGGTCGACCTGCCTGATGTGCCGGATGTCAGGATGCGGCTTGGCGGCACGGAGCGCAACAAGCCGATCGATCTTCCCGGCCTCGCAGAGCCTGAGGTTGTGCGTCATTTCACGCGCCTCTCGCGCATGAACTACGCCATCGACATGGGTGTTTTCCCGCTCGGTAGCTGCACCATGAAACACAATCCGCGCCTGAATGAGAAGGTGGCGCGCCTGCCGGGCTTTGCGGACATTCATCCGTTGCAGCCGGTCGGCACGGTGCAGGGCGCGATCGAACTGATCGATACGCTGGCTTTCTGGCTGAAGACGCTGTGCGGTATGCCGGAGGTCGCGATGAGCCCGAAGGCGGGCGCGCATGGCGAATTGTGCGGCATGCTGGCGATCCGCGCCGCGCATGAGGCAAAGGGGGATGCAAGAAAACGCGTGCTCGTCCCGGAATCAGCGCATGGCACCAACCCGGCGACGGCGGCATTTTGCGGCTATGATGTCGATTCCATTCCGGCCACACCGCAGGGCCGCGTCGATCTGGCCGCGCTGAAGGCAAAGCTTGGCCCGGACGTGGCGGGTGTGATGATCACCAATCCCAATACGTGCGGCCTTTTCGAAAGCGAGCTCAAGGACATTTCCGACGCTGTCCACGCCGCAGGCGGCTATGTTTATTGTGACGGCGCGAATTTCAATGCGATTGTCGGCAAGGTCCGCCCCGGCGACCTTGGCGTCGACGCCATGCATATAAACTTGCACAAGACGTTTTCCACGCCGCATGGCGGCGGCGGTCCTGGCTCTGGCCCCGTCGTATTTTCCGCCGCGCTTGCGCCCTACGCACCGCTGCCATTCGTGCGAAAGGGCGATGAAGGTTATGAACTGGTGGAAGAGGAGCAGGTTGCCGCCGGCTCCCATAAGGGCAGCTTTGGCCGCATGGTCGCGTTTCACGGCCAGATGGGCATGTTCGTGCGGGCCCTCAGTTATATGATGTCACATGGTGCAGACGGCCTCCGCCAGGTCGCGGAAGATGCGGTCCTCAATGCCAATTACGTCCTCCGCCAGCTTGAGGACGATATGACGGCACCCTTCGCGGAATCCGGCCCGTGCATGCACGAGGCGCTGTTTAGCGATGAATGGCTGGATGGTACCGGAATTACGACGCTCGACATTGCAAAGGCGATGATCGACGAGGGGTATCACCCCATGACCATGTATTTCCCGCTGGTGGTGCACGGCGCGATGCTCGTCGAACCGACGGAAACGGAATCGAAGGCGAACCTCGACGCTTTCATCGACACGATGCGTGCCCTGGCCCGTGCCGCCAAAGCCGGCGAAGTCGAGCGTTTCCACGAGGCACCGTTCTACGCGCCGCTACGCCGCCTCGATGAAACCGCGGCCGCGCGAAAGCCGAAACTAACATGGTCCGAACCGGAAGTCGCCAAGGCGGCTGAGTGAAGCCGCCACAAATGGTGCCGCAATTCGCGTTATTCGTCGAGGTTGTGCTCACCAAGCTTACGGTAAAGCGTTGAGCGGCCGATACCGAGGCGGCGGGCGACTTCGCTCATTTTGCCGCGATAGTGGCGCAGTGCGTACTGGATATGTGCCGCTTCGACGTCGGCCAGACTGAGAATGTGGCCGTCATGATCGACGGCGGCGTGACTGTGCACGCCGCCTGCCTGATGCTGGTCGGGGCCATTGCCGGACGCGGCGGCGGGCGGGTGCACGCCATTTTTTGGATGAGCCGAATGACGATCTGCCTCGCCGCCTCCCGCCATCGCGGCTGACGCACCCGCAGCGGCTGCGGCACTGCCGCGGGGAATGACGAAGGTTCCGCTTTGTCTGGCAAGCTCCGGAAAGTCCTTTAATCCAAGGCAATCGCCGTCGCACAGGACGCCCGCGCGGAAGATGGCGTTCTGTAGCTGCCGGACATTACCGGGCCAGTCGTAATTGCTGAGGAGGGCCATCGCCTCCTGGTCAATGTCCGCACAGGCAATATCGCCTTCTTCATGCAATTGGGCCGCGAAATAGCGGGCAAGAGCAGGAATGTCCTCACGCCGCTCCCGCAGCGGCGGGATTGTGATGGGAACCACACCCAGCCGATAATATAAATCCTCGCGGAAACGTCCTGCGATGACTTCTTCGGCAAGGTCACGATTGGTGGCAGCCACGATCCGCACGTCTACGGTCAAGTGGCCCTTCCCGCCGACCGGTTCAATCTGACCGGTCTGCAATGCGCGCAGCAACTTGACCTGAGCGTCCAGCGGCAACTCGCCCACTTCATCGAGAAACAGCGTGCCGCCGTCCGCTTCAACGAAACGGCCTTCATGCTTCGCGGTCGCTCCTGTGAAGGCGCCCTTTTCATGGCCGAACAGGACGGATTCGACGAGGTTCGCCGGGATTGCGCCGCAATTGACGATGACCAGCGGTTTGTCCGCCCTCGGGCTTGCGGCATGGATGGCATTGGCAACGACTTCCTTGCCCGTTCCGCTTTCTCCGCCAACGAGAACGGGCACGTTCCGTTTTGCGGCCTTTGCCGCGATTTTCAGAGCGGCGCGGAACGAGGTTGCCGTGCCGACAACGTCCTTGAAGGCGGCCTGCACCGGCAGCTTTTCAGTGATCGGGCGTAGCTCGCCCGCCTCTTTCTCGCTGGACATCGCGCTGGAAAGAGCGGCGGCGATCTTGTCGGGCTTGGCGGGTTTTATGAGAAAATCGGTGGCGCCCGCGCGCATCGCGTCAATGGCGACTTTGACAGTGGAGTGACCTGTCAACATGATGACCGGAAGTTCGGGGCATTTTGGCCGCAGCGCCTGCAGCATCTCCAGACCGCTCATATCCGGCATGGAGTGGTCAAGGATGACGGCACCTATATTCGTGTCGGGAGACGCAAGTGCTTCAAGCCCGCTGCGGCCGCAGCCTGCCTCCACCGTGTCGTAACCGGCACGCTCGACGATCATCCTGAGCAGCGTGCGCTGCGCAGGTTCGTCGTCGACAATCAGGACGGAGGATGCGGTTCGATGCACGTTGTTTGAGGCCCTTCCCTGCTCAACTTCGCGGCCCATCCGTTAAGACCGGACTAAAATGTCGCATCTTCCGCTTCACACGCCGCGCCGACCGGGTCATAAGGCGGTAAGATGAACAAAAAGGATCATTCGGATCATGAGTGCGCAGAAGCCTTATACCCATAAAGCGATGAAGGATCACGCGAATACATATGCCGGGTTCAAAAGCCTGATGAAATGGTCGATCGCGGTAATTGTGCTGGTTTTACTGGCCCTCGCGGTTTTTGCGCTTTGAGCACGGTATGAAGATTGCCGTTCTGAACGAAGGTGACGCGGACGAACCCCGCGTTGCCGCCACACCGGAAACGGTCAAGAAGTTTTGCGATCTCGGTGCGGACGTTCACGTTGAGGCGGGCGCAGGTCTGCGCGCCGGAGTCGCTGATTCTGCCTATGCGGATGCCGGGGCCGAGATCACGGCACTGCGCGCTGACGCGGTTAAGGGCGCTGATGTTATCCTTGCCGTTCGCGGACCTGAGCCGGCAACGCTTTCGGGTGCCGCGCCCGGCGCGGTTCTTTGCGGCATTTTAAATCCTGTCCAGAACCGTGACCTGCTGGACAGCTACGCGCAGGCGGGCCTGACGGCGATGGCGATGGAATTCATGCCGCGCATCACCCGGGCGCAGTCGATGGATGTGCTGTCATCGCAATCGAACCTTGCTGGTTATAAGGCTGTTCTGGATGCGGCCGCCGAATATGGCCGCGCCTTTCCCATGATGATGACGGCGGCAGGGACGATCAGCGCCGCGAAAGTTTTCGTCATGGGCGTCGGCGTCGCGGGATTGCAGGCCATTGCGACGGCTCGCCGCCTTGGCGGCCAGGTGAGTGCAACCGACGTACGCGCCGCAACGAAAGAGCAGATCGAGTCTCTCGGTGCGAAAGCCATCTTCGTCCAGGATGTCGCCGGTATCGAAGGCGAAGGCACGGGCGGCTATGCGACCGAAATGTCGGATGAATATAAGGCTGCGCAGGCCAAGCTCGTCAGCGATCATATCGCCAGGCAGGATATCGTCATTACGACAGCGCTGATCCCGGGCCGCGCCGCGCCGCGGCTGGTTTCGGACGAGCAACTGAAGACGATGAAACCGGGCTCGGTGCTGGTTGACCTCGCCGCAGAGCAGGGCGGCAATGTCGAGGGGGCAATTCTCGGTGAGATTGTGGAGAAGCATGGCGTGAAGATCGTGGGACACAAGAATGTCCCCGGCCGCCTCGCCGAGGTGGCGAGCCAGCTTTACGCGCGGAATTTGTGGAATTTCCTCAGTGCTTTCTGGGACGCTGATGCCAAGGCGCTCATCTGGCCAAAGGATGATGAGATCGTTCAGGGGGTGCGCGTCACACATGGCGGTATTGTGGGCAATGAGCGGCTCGACGGCTAATGGGCCTGTTTAGCTCCCACGAGATCACGCCTGGCGAAATTCAGGAAAAGTTCGGGCAGCATTTGTTGCCGGACGAAAATGTGCTCGCTGCTTTCAAGACGATCCGGGATATCGCCTTTCTGACCGATCTTCGTTTTGTGATGATCGACGTGCAGGGCCTTACAGGCAGCAAGGTGGACGTCGCCAGTGTGCCTTATAAGTCCATTACGCGTTTCAGCGTTGAAAGTGCCGGAACGCTCGACCTGGACACCGACATGAAGATTTGGGTGTCTTCGCGTTCACAGCCCTTCGAAGTCAAAATTTCTCGCAAAAGCGACCCGGCGTTGATCCAGCGCCTGCTCGCCGAGCGCGTGCTCGCGCATAATTAGGAGGACACTCGAAATGGACTTCATTTCAATCCTGTCGATCTTCGTGATGGCCTGTTTCGTGGGCTATTACGTGGTCTGGTCGGTGACCCCCGCGCTGCACACGCCGCTTATGGCGGTCACGAACGCGATCTCTTCGGTGATTATTGTCGGCGCGTTGATCGCATCCGCCGCGGCGGGTGTCGCGTCTGCGAAGTGGCTGGGATTGATCGCCGTCGCGCTGGCCAGCGTCAACATTTTCGGTGGCTTCGCCGTCACAGCGCGTATGCTCGCCATGTACAAGAAAAAAGAGAAAAAGGCCCTGGCCGTAAAGGCGGGGAGCTAGCGCGATGGAGCATGTCGTAAACACACCTGCATGGGCGCTACTCGCCTATCTCGTTTCGGGCGTTCTTTTCATTCTTGCACTGCGCGGGCTTTCCTCGCCGGAAACGAGCCGTGCGGGCAACCGCTATGGCATGGCAGGCATGCTGATCGCCGTGGTGACGACGCTCGTCATGCAGCAGCTGGCCGGAATCCTCGAAATTGCTGTCGCCATTGCGGTTGGCGGTGCCATCGGGCTCGTCACCGCGCGCAGGATCGCGATGACCGATATGCCGCAGCTGGTCGCGGCGTTTCACTCGCTGGTCGGCATGGCGGCCGTGCTCGTCGGACTTGCGGCCTGGCTGAATCCCGCCGCCTTTGGCATCGCCGACAGTGCGGGTCAGATCTTCGCCATCAGCCGTGTGGAGCTGGCGCTTGGCACCGCGATTGGCGCGATTACATTTTCCGGGTCGATCATCGCCTTCGCGAAGTTGAACGGCAACATGTCCGGCGCGCCGATCATTCTGCCGGGGCGGCATCTTATCAACTTCGGCATTCTTGGCGGAATTATCGTTCTGGTTGTTCTCTACGTCCTGTCCGGGGCGGGCGGGGCCGGAGAGGGGTCGCTGATCCCGACCGTGGTCGCCCTCAGCTTTCTGATCGGCTTCCTGTTGATTATTCCCATTGGCGGCGCGGACATGCCCGTCGTCGTATCCATGCTCAACAGCTACTCCGGCTGGGCCGCGGCGGCGATGGGGTTCACCCTGTCGAACAGCGCGATGATCATCACCGGCGCGCTGGTGGGCTCATCGGGTGCGATCCTCAGTTACATCATGTGCAAGGCGATGAATCGCAGCTTCATCAGCGTGATTTCGGGCGGCTTTGGCCAGGACGCGACCGCCGCGGGTGGCGGTCCCGTCATCGATCGCCCCTATAAGACCGGCAGCGCCGACGATGCCGCGTTCCTCCTTAAAAATGCGGAGAAGGTCATCATCGTCCCGGGCTATGGTATGGCTGTGGCGCAGGCGCAGCATGTCCTGCGCGAGATGGGTGATCTGCTGGAGGAGCAGGGCGTGGACGTGCGTTATGCCATCCACCCGGTGGCGGGCCGCATGCCGGGCCATATGAACGTCCTCCTCGCCGAGGCAAATGTGGATTATGAGAAGGTTTTCGAACTGGAAGACATTAATTCCGATTTCGGGCAGGCGGACGTCGCCTTCGTGATCGGCGCGAACGATGTCACCAATCCAGCCGCGAAGACAGACAAGACATCGCCGATTTACGGCATGCCGATTCTGGACGTCGAAAAGGCGGCCACAACGCTGTTCATCAAGCGTTCGATGGGGGGCGCGGGGTATGCCGGCGTCGAGAACGAACTGTTCTTTCGTGACAACACCATGATGCTCCTCTCCGATGCTAAGAAGATGGTGGAAGAGATTGTGAAGGCGCTCTGAGCGCGGGCCACTGAACAATCCGCGTATATCGGCGTTGGGTATCCTGAAACGGGAGAATAACGCATGAAACGCATCGGCCCTGTCCTGGGTGCCTCCACCGCAGTCTGTCTCGCAATGGCCATCGCCGCCTGTGCAGCGGGCGCGGATGACGAGACGGTCCAGGCTGCCAGCAGCGCGCCGCCACCGCCGTCCAGCGTTGCCTATGCGCAATTGACGGGCGCGGCGGGCACGTTTCATGGCCGCGCGGTATTCACCGATGTCGGCAATGATATTTCGGTCGACGTGAAGTTTCAAAATCTGCCTGGCGGAACCCACGGCGTCCATATTCATGCCGTCGGCCGCTGTGCCGCCCCGGATTTCACAAGTGCGGGCGGGCATTGGAATCCGACCGATGAGGCGCATCCCCGGCATAAGGGGGATCTGGGCAATGTGACCGCGAATGCTGACGGCACGGCACAATTGCGTGCGATCGTTTCGGGCGCGTCTTTGCTGGACGGTGAGATATCATTGATCGATTTCGACGGTGCCGCGCTGATTGTGCACGCCATGGCGGACGATATGATCAGCCAGCCATCAGGAGCGGCTGGCGCGCGGATTGCCTGCAGCGCGATCACGGTAGGATGAGTGAAATGCCCAAGGCACGTCCTTTCAATGTCGATCAGCAGGCCTTTGAGGATATTGCGCGGCAGATAGACCGCGATGGTATCGATCCAAAATCACCGGCGGCGATCCGCGCCCGCGTCGAAGTGCTGGAGACCGTGCTGGAGAAGGCCATCCGCCTGCCTGTGCGGCTGCCGATCATCGGTGACCGTGTCGGCCTGGACGCCATTCTTGGATTTCTGCCGGTTGTCGGCGACGTTATCGGCGGCATCATGTCGAGCTACCTGATCTGGGAGGCGCGCAATCTCGGCATGTCAAAATGGAGCCTGGTGCGCATGGGGTGGAATACGCTGTTCGACACAGCGATCGGTTTCGTCCCGTTCCTCGGCGACGCCGCCGACGTCCTGTTCCGGTCGAACACCAAGAATTTGCGTATCGTGAAGAAGCATCTCGACAAACATCATCCCGAAAGCGCGATTATAGACGGCGACTCCCGCTAGCTCGTTCGCCGCTGAACTCGCCGAAAGTTCATCGGTTTTTAAAGATTTAGCATTTTCCCGTGCTACCGCGCTCGACCAGCCTGTAGGGCAGGGTCATCTGCGTAACCTCCACATCCGCACCGCTAATGACGCCGGTAAGGATGCGCACCGCCTCCGACACCATGTCGACGATCGGTTGATATACCGTCGTTAGCTGGGGGCTGATCACGCTTGCGACGGACGTATCGCCGAAGCCCGCAACGCTAAGATCGCCCGGCACGCGCATGTCGCGGCGATAGGCGGCGGCGATGACAGCGGCGGCCATATCGTCATTGGCGGCGAAAATCGCGCTTGGCGGATCGTCCAGATCGAGCAGCCTGTCCGCCGCCACGAGGCCGCTGTCCCAATCAAACCTGCCAGAGACAACCAGCGTGTCCTCGGCGGCGATATGGGCGTCTGCGAGGGCCGAGAGATATCCCCTGCGGCGCAACGATGACGCCGGGTCGTCCGGATCGCCCTGGATAAAGCCGATTTGCCGATGACCAAGGCCGATCAGCAAAGCCGTCATTTCCCGTGCCGCCGCCTCATCATCCATTCCGACATGTGGGGTGCCAGGCCCCGGCGCGACAGGCGAGATCAGCACGTAACGGAAATGATGGCGCTCAAGCAGGGCGATAATCTCAGCATTGTCGCAAAGCGGCGGTGTCACGACAACGCCCATCGGCGCCGTTTCGAGAAGGCTACGCTCCAAAGCCTCGATATTCACCTCTATGTCCGCCGCCGCGCTTTCGACGACCACGTGCACACCGGCCTGCTGGCATTGCTGTAGCGCGCCCAGATGCACGCTTTGGGTGTACGCGCGGCTTTGATTGCCAGTCAGAAGACTGACGATCTGCGCGGACCCCGAGCGCAGGCTGCGGGCCGCATGATTGAACTGATAATCGAGGCTGCGGGCGGCCTCCAACACCTTGCCGCGCGTTGATTCCCGGACATAGGCTTCACCATTGAGCACGCGGGACACGGTCTTGAACGATACGCCTGCGGCATTTGCCACGTCGATCATCGTCGTTCGCGCAGCGACGCCTGCCTGCCCGCCTTTGCTGTCAGCCATATGCGGCCATGCCATCTCTCCCAGGAACAGAAGCGCCTAACCGATCGGCCTTTTCGTGACAATGTTGTCAGTGAAGGTACGGCGGTCGCGTCGTATACCGGGTCGCCCGCGCCCGGCGCATCGGGTCGGCACTTCGCGCCGATGTTGTCGTCGCAGCATTTTCGTTGACGGCCTGATGCCCCCTTGGCAATAGCGGCCCCAGACGGTGCCTTGCGGGCCATTGCGGCGCGCAAAGCTAAGAGGGAAGCCGGTTCAATGCCGGCGCTGTACCCGCAACTGTATGCCGGGAATTCCGGGCCATTCATGTCACTGGACGCGCACGCGACCGGGAAGACGGCCTTGGGAGTGAAGATCGGCAAGCCAGGAAACCTGCCGTCGCGTCGTTCGTCCGGGACCGGGTAAGTCCGCCGGGACGGGGAACATGTGTTTCCAGAGTAACGACAAGAGATGGCCGCCTTATGGCGTGACCGGGTGAACCGTCGTGTCTTCATGCGCAGACGGAATGCCGGGTCACGGGCCGGATTGTCATGAACCCGCGCTCGGCCCCGGCCCGCGCGTCGGGACCGTTCTGGATTACTGAAATTATGAGAAGTCTATTCATCAGCCCATGGTTTGCCGGGTGCGTTCTGGCGAGCACGGCCCCTGTCAGCGCTCAGGTCGCCGACATCGATGCCGCCACCGACCAGACCATTGTCGTCACCGCGAACCGGACGGCGCGTGCGCTGTCACAGGTCGGCGAGTCTGTCGCGATCATCGGCGAGGAGGAAATTACGCGCCGCCAGTCTACCGAGACGCTCGATATTCTGCGCACCGTGCCGGGCCTGACGTTCAATCGAAACGGCGGTATTGGCGGCAGCGCCTTTGTCAGCATTCGCGGCGCCAATACTGATCAGACCGTTGTGCTGATCGATGGTGTGAAGCTGAACGATCCCGCATCGCCCGGCGGCGGTTTCGATTTCGGCCCGCTATTGACCGGAAATATTGCGCGCATCGAGGTCGTGCGCGGTTCGCAGTCGGTGCTGTACGGCAGCCAGGCCATTGGCGGCGTGATTAACATGATCACGCGCGTGCCGACAGACGACCTGGCCGTTACGGGCCGTGCCGAATATGGCGAACGGAACAGCGCGCAGCTGATCGGCAATGTGTCAGGCCGTGCCGGTCCCGCCGCCATCAGTGTTGGCGGCGGCTATGCAAGGACGGACGGCATTTCTGCCTTTAACGCAGCGGGCGGTGGGCAGGAGGCCGACGGCTTCGAAAGCTACGGCGCGAATGCGAAAGTCGGTGTTGAGCTGACAGAGGCGCTTTCCGTCGATCTTCGCGGTTTCTACGCCGACAGCACGACCGAGATTGATGGCTTCGGCCTTGGCGGTTTTCAGGACACGCTCGATGAAAGTCATCGCCGGGACCTGGTTGGCTATGCCGGTCTGAACGCGGCGTTCCTGGACGGGCGGTTCCGCAATCGCATCGCCTTTGCCTATACGAACATCGACCGGCTGAATGTCGATGGCAGCGGCGCGGACACGTTCGAAGCGGAGGGCGAGAACCGCCGCTTCGAATATCAGGGCGTCTTTGACGCGACTTCGTTCGCGCAGCTGATCTTTGGCGCGGAGCGCGAGACGTCGGAATTTCGCACGGTCAGTTTCGGTGGACCGGCGTCACGCGCGAACACATCCATCGACAGCGCCTATGCGCAGCTGAACCTGACGCCTGTGACCGGCCTGTCGCTAACCGGCGGCGTACGGCATGACGATCATGAGACATTTGGCGGGGAGACGACGTTTGCCGCGAGCGGTGCCTATACACCGAATGATGGCGCGACGGTTCTTCGGGCGAGTTATGGCGAGGGCTTCAAGGCACCGTCGCTGTTCCAGTTGTTCAGCGATTTCGGCAACCGCACGCTGACACCCGAAACCGCATCGACGTGGGACATTGGTGTCCGTCAGAACCTTTTGGACGGCCGCGCCGAAATCGGCATTACCTATTTCAGTCGGCAAGCCCGGAACCAGATCGTCTTTGCCAGCTGCTTTGGCGTGACCGATGCGATCTGCGACAATCGCCCCTTCGGTACCTATGACAATGTGGACAGCGCGAGCGCGGAAGGCGTCGAGATCGGTCTGGCCCTGCGTCCGGTGGACGGCTTCGACCTCAGCGCGAGCTATTCGCTCATCGATACGCAGGATGACGAAACCGGCGAGCCGCTGGCACGGCGGCCAAAGCATCAGCTCAATATGGTTGCGGACTACGCATTCGACTTCGGCCTCAAGATGGGTGCGACCGTGCTGCATGTCGGCGAGAGTTTCAATGGCGGTTTCTTCAATCAGCGCCTGGACGGTTATGTTGTCACGGATGTGCGCATGGCCTTTCAGCTGAAAGACGGCCTTGAACTGTTCGGCCGCGTGGAGAATGTGTTTGACGAGGAGTATGAGACCGTCTTTCAATATGGCTCACCCGGCCGCACGGTCCTTGGCGGCATAAGGATGGCCCTGTAGCGGGCGATGACGGTTCGGCTGCCTCTCCTCATGATCCTCGCGCTGGCGGGATGTGCAGGGGAGGCTGTGCCCGCAGCCGATGGGCCGCGCCGGATTGTCAGTCTGGATTATTGTGCTGACCAGTATGTCCTCAAATTCGCCGCGCGCCGGGACGTCCTCGCTTTGTCGCCTTTTGCCGAGGCAGACTTTTCCTATATGCGTGAAGCCGCGGCGGGTCTGCCGACCGTGCGCCCGCGCGCGGCAGACATATTGGCACTGCAACCCGATCTGGTCGTCCGTTCCTATGGCGGCGGCGCGCAGATGGCGGGCTTTCTGAAACGGGCAGGTGTGCCCGTCGTGCAAGTCGGCTATCCGGGCACCATCGCCGATGTCCGCAGCGAAATCGCACGCATGTCGGCGGCGCTCGGCAATCCGGAAAAAGGGCGAACGGTAATTGCGGATATGGATGCGCGTCTTACGGAAATCGCGAGCCGGAAAGGGCGCAGCGCGCTTTACATGACACAGCTGGGCGCGACGAGCGGTACGGGCACGCTGGTCAATGATATCATCGAAGCGGCGGGCCTCCGCAATTTCGAGGCCCGCTGCGGCTGGCATCCGATCCCGCTGGAACGGCTTGCCTATGAAAGCCCCGACATCGTCGCGGCGGCATTTTTCGATGAAGATGGAGACGATGTCGACAGCTGGAGTGCGGCCCGGCATCCGGTCGCGAAGCGGCAATTGGAGCGCCGCGCGGCCGTGCCGATCTCGGGCGCGTGGACGTCATGCGGCGGTTGGTTCCTGATGGACGCTGTCGAGCGTCTTGCCGAGGCAGCCGAAGAATGACACGGTCCGCCCTTATTCTGTGCGCAGCGTGGCTTGCCGCGATGGCGACCGCGATCATGTTCGGATCGGTGCCGCTCGGCCCCGAACGTGTTTTGGCCGCGGTATCCGGTATGGGCAGCGCAGGCGACCAGATCGTCATATGGCAGATACGCCTGCCGCGCGCGCTGGCGGCAACTCTGGTGGGCGCCGCGCTTGGTATGAGCGGTGCGGCACTGCAAGGGCTCCTTCGCAATCCGCTTGCCGAGCCGGGGGTGCTTGGCGTTTCCGCCAGCGCCGCGCTCGCAGCGACGACGGCGCTCTATTTCGGACTGGTCAGCGCAGGACCGCTCGTATTGCCGCTGGCCGCGATCACCGGCGCGCTCGCCGCCACCTTCATCGTCGCCGCGGCGGCGATCAGGACGCGCTCCGTCGTCACGCTGATCCTGATCGGTGTCGGTCTGTCGAGTTTCGCCGGGGCGCTGATGGCGCTTTTGATGAATCTCGCACCCAATCCGTTTTCGCTCGCGGATATGGTGAACTGGATGTTGGGCACGGTGGCAAATCGCAGTCTTGATGACCTGATGATGTCGGCGCCGTTCCTGATCGCGGGCATGGCCATGCTGATGAGCCGCCGCCGCGGCCTTGCGGCGCTCAGCCTGGGTGAAGAAGCCGCCGAAGGGATCGGCCTTGACCTTCGCCGCCAGCGGCTGATGGTGATCCTCGGGGCCGGTCTTGCGACGGGCGGCGCTGTCGCACTAGCAGGCGCCATTGGCTTTGTCGGCATTGTCGCTCCGCACCTTGTTCGGCCCTTTGTCAGATATGATCCGGCACGGCTATTGCTGCCGTCTGCGATGCTGGGGGCGGTGATGCTCGTTGTCGCCGACATTGGCGTGCGCCTTCTGCCGACGGATGCGGAACTGAAGCTGGGCGTGGTCGCCGCGCTTGTCGGTGCGCCGGTCTTCATCTGGATCGCTGCGCGCCGCAGGAGCGTGGGCGCATGACGATCCTGTCCGCCATGGGCCTGAGCTATCGTGCAGACGAACGCGCGCTGGTCGACAATGCATCTTTCCAGCTTGGCGAAGGCGGTTTTACCATGCTGATCGGGCCAAACGGGTCGGGCAAGACGACCTTGCTTCGTCTGGCGCTCGGCCTGCTGCGGCCGGCCGCCGGCCGTGCTCTGCTTTGCGGGAAGGATATGTCGGCGCTGCCCGCCGCTGCGCGTGCCCGCAGCGTTGCGTATCTTCCGCAAGGGCGCAGCCTGGCATGGCCCCAGCCCGTTCGTGACGTCGTGGCGCTGGGCCGTTTTGCCCATGGCGGTGCCGTGGGCCAGCTGGCAGCGGCTGACAGGCAGGCGATCGAGATGGCCATGCAGGATTGCGGGCTGACCGGGTTCGAGAACCGCGCGGTCGATACGCTATCGGGCGGCGAACTGGCGCGTGTACATATTGCGCGCGCGCTTGCAGGCCAGGCGCCGTTGCTCATGGCTGATGAGCCGATCGCCGCGCTCGACCCGCATTATCAGCATGACGTGATGCAGCTATTCCGCACGCTGTCGCGCAGCGGGCGGACGGTGCTCAGCGTCGTGCACGATCTTGGCCTTGCCGCGCTTTACGCCGACCGGCTGATCTGGATGCAGGGCGGGCGGATCGTGGCTGACGGTTCCCCGGCGGACACGATGACAGCGGCGCGGCTGCGCGACGTGTTCGGGGTGTCAGCCGAGGTTCGGCAGACGGCACATGGCCTTCAGGTGGATATCCATGGTGCCGCGTGATCCCGGGGGCGTCAGGCCAGACCGATCTCGCGCAGACGCTGTTCCAGAAAATTCTGCGCCGTAATCGGCTCAGGATAACGATTTTCCCGTCCGTCCAGACATGAAGGCAGCGTCTCAATCAGGAAATCAGGGCGGAAGTGCAGGAAGAACGGCATGGAATAGCGGGCATTGCCTCGCCGCTCCGGTGGGGGATTGACGACCCGGTGACTGGTTGATGGCAGTACATCATTGGTCAGGCGCGACAGCATGTCGCCAATGTTGACAACCAGCGCGCCGGGCGGCGGCGCGACCGGCAACCACCTGCCGCTCCTGTCCTTCAGTTCCAGACCGGCCTCTTCCGCGCCCAGCAATAGCGTTATGGTATTGATATCCTCATGCGCGCCGGCCCGGACGCCAGGTGCGTCGACGGATATGGGCGGGTAGTGCAGTAGACGAAGCACTGAATTCCCGTCCGTCACGCCGTCCCGCAGCAGGTCACGGCCAATATCAAGATAGTCGGATATGCCGTCGAGAATGCGGATACCCGCCTTGTCGAGGGCATCGAACAGGGCGGCGAACGTCTGCTCGAATCGCGCGACCTCCTTTGGCCAGATGTTCGGCGGCATTATCTCCGCATGTTGGTGATCCGCGGGAAGCGCGCGGCCGATATGCCAGAATTCCTTCAGATCATGTGCCTTCGCGTCCTTGGCGATTTCGGTGCCAAAGGGCGTGAATCCGCGCGCTCCGGCGGCACCCGGCACGTGGTAGGCGCGCTTCACATCCTCCGGCAGGGCGAAGAAGACGCGCATGTCCTCTTCTGCCTGTGCGATCAGATCGGCAGGCACGCCATGGTCTGCGATGACCGCAAAGCCATATTCGCGAAACGAGGCGCCAAGGCGCTCGGCAAAGCCGGCGGCGTCTTTGTTTTGCAGGTCAAGCGAAAGGGCGGGCAGCACGGTTTCGGTCATGCCGGCATCATTATAGGGAAAGTATCATCCCTGCCAGCGCTGCACTCATCAGGTTTGCGAGCGATCCGGCCAGCAATGCGCGCAAGCCAAGTCTGGCAATGACTGGCCTTTGATTCGGAGCCAGACTGCCGGTGACCGCCATCTGGATGGCAATGGAGCTGAGATTGGCGAAGCCGCAAAGCGCGAACGTCACGACAGCGACGGTACGCTCGCTCAGCGTGTCCTCGACGGCGCTTAGCGAGATGAACGCGACGAATTCGTTCAGCACGATCTTTTCGCCAAAGAGGCTGCCAGCCGTGCCTGCTTCCGCCCACGGAATGCCAAGCAGATACATGATCGGCGCGAAAATATAGCCCAGGATCTGCTGAAAGCTCAGGCCCTCGGCGCCGATCAGGTCGCCGATCCAGCCGCAAATGCCATTGGCCAGCGCGATCAGGCCCACAAATGCAAGCACCATGGCACCGACAGCAACAGCGATCTTGAGGCCGATCTGCGCGCCTTCGGCGGCGGCCATGATGATGTTGGCGGGCTTTTCGTCCTTCTCAAGTTCCAAATCGGCCTCGGGTTCGACAATCGGGCCTGGCGGATCCGGCATGATGAGCTTCGCCATCAGGATTCCGCCCGGTGCGGACATGAAGCTGGCCGCGAGTAGATAAGGCAGTGCCCGGTCGCCAAGCAGCGCGGCATAAGCGGCCAGGATCGTACCTGCGACACCGGCCATGCCGACGGTCATGATCACGAACAGCTGTTCGGGCGCCAATGAGCGCAGGAACGGCTTCACTGTCAGCGGCGATTCCGACTGGCCGACAAAGATATTCGCCGCCGAACATAATGCCTCGACACGGGAAATGCCGGTGATGAATTTCAGGCCGCCGCCGACCCAGCGGATGACAATCTGCATGATACCAATATGGTACAGAACCGAAACCAGCGCCGCGAAGAAGATGATGACGGGCAGGGCCGCGATCAGAAAGCTGCTGCCGCCGATTTCCGGCGACGCCAGCGGTCCGAACACGAAATTCGTCCCAGCCTGCGCGTAGCCAAGCAGGCTCGAGACGCCGCGCGAAAGGCCGCCGATCGCGGCGCGGCCCCAGGGCGTGTAAAGCACCAGAATTGCCATGCCCGCCTGTAACAGGAATGCGGGACCGACTGTC
Source organism: Pacificimonas pallii (assembly GCF_019204005.1). GTDB lineage: Bacteria > Pseudomonadota > Alphaproteobacteria > Sphingomonadales > Sphingomonadaceae > Pacificimonas > Pacificimonas pallii. The sequence goes on from NZ_JAGSPA010000005.1 coordinate 29,171, forward strand.
CTGATGCGGATGGCGCGGCGGTTGGTGGAAAACAGGATCGCCACCGCGATGATGGCCAGCATTCCCAGAAGTGCGATCACCAGATCATCCCCGCTTCAGTGCCCGCTCCTTCGCCAAGGGCGTCGATCAGTTCGTTGATATTGTCCGACACGATCAGCTTTTCACGCCGCTTCGCCGACATGAAACCTTCTGTCGTGACTCTGTCCAGAAAGCTCGCCAGTTCGTTCCAATAGCCGTTGATGTTAAGCAGGCCGAACGGTTTCGAGTGATAGCCGAGCGCATTCCAGCTCCACGCCTCGAACAGTTCGTCCAATGTACCGATCCCGCCCGGCATGACGATGAACCCATCGGACAATTCGGTCATCAGCGCCTTGCGCTCGTGCATGGTCTCGACCTTGTGAAGCCGGGTGAGGCCGGTGTGCGCGACCTCCAGTTCGACAAGGGCGCTCGGAATGACGCCGTCCACCTCGCCGCCCGCGACGAGGGCGCTGTCGGCGACCATGCCCATCAGGCCAAGCCGTCCGCCGCCATAAACCGTCCCGATACCGCGCATGGCGAGCGCGGTGCCGACAGCCCTTGCGGCCTCCGCATAAGCCGGACGCGCACCTTCGCTCGATCCGCAATAGACCGCGACCCGTTTCATATGCGCAAAAACCCCCGCCCTCATTTTTGAGGCATTGTCATGCCGTGTCGGTCTGCGCCCGTAAAGCCGCCCGCGGTCAGGCGAGCCGCAAGTCCCGGCGCAGGCCGCGCTCCGATGGCGCAGATCACGTCCGCCGCCGCTGCCGCGCCCAGCCGCAGGCAGCTGCGCTCGTCCTGCCCATTGGCTTCGGCGGCGAGATAGCCTGCCGCGAAGATATCGCCAGCGCCCGTCGTGTCGCGCAGCTGCAAGCAGTCGACCGAAGCGGCCTCTGTCACGCCGTCCGCCGTTACCGACAGCGCGCCGCCCCGCCCACGGGTGACCACCGACAGGGGAACCAGCGCGCGCAGCGCGGCCACGGCGTCATTCAGCGTCGTCTCCCTTGTGAGCGCCAGCACTTCTTCCTCATTGGCGAATAATTGATCGATTGCGCCGTCCGCCATCAGGGCGAGCAGGTCATGGCGGTTATTTTCGACCATGCGGATTGCGGCGAGCGTGAAGGCGATACGGCGGCCGGCGGCCCTCGCGATCTCAATCGCGCGGCGCATGGCAATGCGCGGCACCGGCTGATCCCAAAGATACGCCTCCAGCAGGATCGTTTTCGCCGCTGCGATTTCGGTTTCGTCCGTTTTGGTGAGCGCCAGGGTTTCGGACGCACCGCGCCATGTGTTCATCGTACGCTCGCCGTCCGGCGTGACGAAGATGAGGCAGCGGCCCGTCATGGGCGGTCCGGGCTGCGGCGGCTTTGGCATTGCCGCGCCGACGGCGACAAGGTCGCGGGTAAACAGGTCCCCCATCTCGTCATCGGCGACCTGTCCGATAAAGGCGGCGCGCCCGCCCAGCATGGCAAGGCCCGCCATTGTGTTCGCAGCCGAACCACCTGCCACGGCGTTCCGGTGCGACATCAATGCTTCGAGGCGTGCGGCCTCCGCTTCGCTCGTCATCACGCGCATCTGACCATGGACCATGCCTTCATCGGCAAGCAGGTCAGTGGTCGCCGGGCTGAGAATATCGACCATGGCATCGCCAAGGGCGAGCGCGTCGTAGCGAATGTCCGTCATGCCATCCGCTTAGGCGGCCCGGTGCCGCGTTGAAAGCGCGCTTTCCTCCACCGTCCAGCCGCGTTACGAACTTGTGATGGTGCCTTCACGTTCGCTCTTCGCAATTTCGGTTTTTTATGGCGGCATGACCTGCATTGCGGGCGTGCTTGGCAATAAGCTGGTCGCGCTCGGCCCGCTGGCGGTGGAGGCGGGCATTTTCGCCTTTCTGCTGCTCGTTGTGATGTCGAGCGTCGTTGCGGAAACCGCAGGGCGCGCGACGGCAAACCGGCTTGTCATATTCGGTTTCATTCCGCTGATTATTTCCATGTTACTGATCCGCCTGGTGCTTGCCTTGCCGCCTGCGGAGTTCTGGGAAGAAGAACGGCGCGCCGCTTTCGATATCATTCTGAACCAGTCATCGCGCCTGATGCTGGCGGGAATGATCGCCTATGGCGTATCGCAATTGCTCAACGTGTCGATTTTCGCGTGGCTGAAGGGCAAGGCAGGGGCGGGCAGCCGCTTCGCCTGGGCACGCGGCCTGATTGCGGGCGTGCTCAGCCAGACCGTCGATACGGTTCTGTTCATTACCATCGCGTTTTACGGCGTCGAGCCTATCGAGCTGATCCTGCCCGGACAGCTGATTGCGAAAATCGTGCTGACCGCGCTTCTGGTACCGCCGCTGATCCAGCTCGGCATCGCGCTGTCGCGGCGTGTCGATGGTCCTGCGATAGGGAAGCAGCCCGCTTAGGCCTCAAACAAGAAGGCAGCGATATTCGAGGCGGGCGCATCGCTATCTGCTTCGCGCCTGTCAAGCGCGGACATTCGCACGGAGACGAGTCGATGTCTCAATATCGGCGACCGAAAAAAAAGCCGCCTTCCGGTAGGAAGGCGGCCTTAATTGCCTGCTATTGGCACCGCTACTAGAACTCGTAACGAACACCTAAAACAATGCGCCAGGTAGAAGAGCTGACCGTTACGTCATTGTCGTCATCCGGATTGAAATCGGAGATGATGTAACGGCCTTGGTCGTCAACACCGCCATCGACAATGTCGACCAGCTCTTCACGTGAGCGCAGCTCGTTCCACTCACCGTTCAGGAGATTCAGAAAGTTATCGACATCGGCAAACACTTCGATGCGGTCGTTGCCGCCAAAGAGAGTACCAGGGCCGGGCAGTTCCTGCGCCAGACGCAGGTCGAGGTCGAAATACCAGTCGTTCCGGCAGCTATTGGCGCGGATCGACGTTCCGCGAGCATCCTTGGCGCAGCTCAGTTTGTCGATATAGCTGTTGAACATCATTTCAGTCTCGGCCGCCGTTTGGACAACGGTATCTACACCGTCGATCTCACGGATGGTGTCGACATATACGACATTCGTATCGCCCTGACCTGTCGGGATGTAAAGTAGCGCATTGTCCTCACCTGAAGATGCGTCGGCAAAAACGCCGCCACCATCGAATGTCAGGCTGTACGGACGACCCGAACGTGCTTGGAAGAAAAGGCCGAGCTCAGTTGCATAGTCTTCGAAGAACTGCTCTTCAAACCGGGCAGCGAACGTAATGTTGTGCCGCGTTTCATAGGTTGAGGTGCGCGTTGCTGGGTTCTGACGGTCGAAAGCCGCTGTTCGGTCGAAGCCGGAAGTTGCCGTCGAGTTGTCGTTCGTGCGGCGCTCTTCGGCGTCAGTGAAGGCATAGCCAAAGTTCATCGTAACGCTACCGCCCTCTGTGAAAACACCGCGGTCAAAGTTCTTTTGAAGGATGAACGATACCGCATGGCTGTCGAAACCACCGGCATTGGTCAGCTGAATTTCGTCGTCGCGGCGTGTGCCGAAGCAATCCGCCGTGACATTATTATAGACCGGCGATGTGCCACCGTCACCGACAAGGTTGGCGTTGCAGCCGTCGTTCAGCGGGTCAATCGGGCGCAGGATCGGACGACCGTCAACGGTAAAGCCGCCAATGCCACGGGAAGGATCGGGAATCTGCGATAGATCGACAAAGTTATACGGGTCGCGGAAACGGCTGTAGATATAGTCTATTTTCGCGGTCCAGTCGTCAAAGAACCCGCCATTTCCCGAACCGAAGTCGGTCGAAAAGCCGATATTGGCACGCAGCACTGTTGGAATTTTGATGTTCTGATTGGTCGACTGTGTGTCGGCGGAGCCGGCGCTTGCACGTTCGGATGCATTCTCGACAGCACACTGCGGGAAGCCTGTAAACTGACCTCCTGCCAATACATTGAAGCTGCCATCGTCATCCTGCAGGCCTGCGCAATTGCCACTGAACGTGCTACCGCTTGCCGTTGAGAAGCCATTGTTGGAAAACGCATTGGAGAACCAAACCGTTGGATCGCCGCCAGCGAAAAGGCCAACACCGCCGCTGACCTGCGAGTTGTACATAAACCCATCATTGTTGAAATCATAGGTAGCTGCAAGACGTGGCAGGAACAGTGGCTCTATGCGCGAGAAAGGCGTTGCATTCGAGATGCCATAGCGCTCGCGGAACTGCGGATTCTGGCGCGGCGCGTCTCCATCATACAGATCAACACGGGCACCGGCGAGGATACTCAATTGGTCGGTGACCTGCCAATCGTCCTGCGCGTAGAAAGTGTAGATCTGGCGTTTGAACGTTGCGGCTGCGTCATTGATGTCGCCGCTGGGCGATGCGTTGATGGTGCCGCCACCAATCAAGCCACCAACGAGATTTTCGCCAACGTCGCCGAAGACGGACGAGAAAAAGCCCGGTGCGACGCGGCCCGCTGCGAAATCGTCGAGATTTCGGAAGTACAGCGTGCCGGTTGCATTGATCGCAAACAGGTTGAAGACCTTGAGGCCATTATATTCGGCGCCGACTGTAAAATTGTGATCGCCAGCGTTCAAGCGCGCGGCGACCTTGAACTGGTCAACCGTAGTGTCGAGCTGGTTCGCGGAGCGGAAGATACCTGGGCCATCGGATAAGAATCCTGCCTCGCCATCGGGGCCGACAACGCCGACTGCCAGACGGACGCGCGGGTCGGCGGATTGAGCTTCGCCGCCACCTACAGGCCCCTGAATATCACCAACCTCGGAGCGTGAAAAGCGAACTTCGGTAGAGAAATTATCAGTCCAGTTCGAGAACAGGCGCGCCGAGTAATAGTCCGACACGGTCCCTTCGACCTCGAAGCTGTTCAGGCCGGTGTAATTATTGTCGTCGAAATCGGTTTCGACATTTTCTTCCTCGAGGCGTTGATAGGTCAATTCCAAGCGGTGGTCGTCGGTCAAATACGCATCAAGGCGACCGAAATAGCGAACACTCGATTCTGGCAGGGCGCGCGGGGCACCGCCACTGTCGCGACCATAGGAGGAGGACAGGATGCTCGAGAAGCGATCAAACTGATTCTGCGTCACAAAGTCCGCATCATTTGGGAAGCCGCCACCGTCGGGGCCAAAGTCTTGGCTATCACCAAGGTCCGTCTCCTCATAGCCGCCGAAAAAGAACAAGCGGTCCTTGATGATCGGCCCGGAGAACGTGGCACCCCAGCGCTTTTCTTGGAAGTCCGCCGGAATGAATTCCTGACCACCTGCTGTATCGCCGCGGAGACCGCCGTCGCGATAGGTAAAGAAGGCTGAGCCGTGGAAATCATTTTCGCCAGACTTTGTGACGACATTGATCGCACAGCCTGTGAAGGAGCCATATTCAACGTCGAACGGTGCGAACTCAACGGTCGTCTCGCGCACGGCATCAAACGGAATCGGCAGTGCATTGCGAGCCGCAAATGGCGTGCCATTCAAACCAAATACGTCGGCCTGCGCAATGCCGTCGACGGTAAAGGCGTTCGTGCGGTCATTGCCGCCGAGGCAAGAAATGCGGTCGACTTCATTGTCACGGTCTAGGCTTACGCGCGGGTCAATGCGAATAAGGTCGCGAATGTCTCGGGAGATACTGGGCAGTGCTTCAAGCGTCTCTATGCCGAAGGACTGGCCGGGGCCAACGGCCAACTGAGTCTGCCGGGCACGCGTACCGGTTACCACAATGGTGTCTTCGGCGACTTCGGAGGATGTAGCCGCCAGTGAGAAGGCAAGTTCGGTTGCACCCGAGAGTGTTGTGTTGATGTTTTCGAGCGTCTGACCTTGGAAGCCGGATGCTGTCGCTGTTACCGTATATGGACCACCGGTTGTCAGATTGCCTGCATTGAAGCGGCCCTGACTGCCGGTCGTCAACGTGCGCATGGAGCCAGTACGCTCGTCGCGAACCGTGACGGTGGCACCGGCGACGGCCGCGCCGTCTTCGCCTGTAACAGTACCTTCGATGGACGACGTAATTTGCTGCGCATGGACTGGCGCGGCGATCATGGCGGCCGGTGCGACAAGCGCGGTGGCGGCAAGCAGTAATTTCAGGTGACGCATGAGGGGGGTCCTTGCATTGGGTAAAGTGTGGCACTTGAGGAGAATGTTGCTGGCCTAATTATGCTGCGGTGCAGCGTAGGCTTGAGCGTCCGCGTAGAGGCCGAACGTGACAGCTTCTTTACAAAGATTGTTTTGGTAACTTCTGTTGCCGATCGGCAACAAGGGTGACATGCGACGAGTGGGGCCAAGCGGAAATTCGAGATGCGACAATTCAAGGGCAAGGCATTATGAAAGAACGTGAAATTTTTTTGCTGCGACGCGCTTGCGACGCAAGAATGCAGGCTTATGCGCCCTATTCGAACTTTCATGTGGGCTGCGCCATCGAGGCGACCGATGGCCGAATCGTGCTTGGCGCCAATGTCGAAAATGCCTGTTACCGGCTCGGTCAGTGCGCGGAACAGGTCGCGCTTGGCGCGGCGCAGCAGACATTTGGTATGGATAGTATCGCGCGCATCGCAATCGTCGGCGGGCCGGTGGAGACGGCAGGTGGCGGCGCGCTTATCACGCCCTGCGGCGGTTGCCGCCAGGCCATCGCCGAGGCCCAGGCCTTGTGCGGCGCGCCGATCGAGATCATCTGCGGCAATGCCGATGGCAGCGCATGTTCGCGGCACACCCTGCCGGAACTCTTGCCGGGTGCTTTCACGCTGACGCAGAGGTGAGACGCAGGGGTCAGTCCAGAAGGGCTGCCGCGGCCTCGATCGTCTTGCGGAAGTTGCGCGGGATCATTGATCCGACAATCATCTCGATTGCGGAAGTTGCGGCCCCGCGCCAGGCCACGGGAATTCTTGACAGCGCGGCGGGGTCGACATCGAATTCGCCCGTGAAGACGGCCTTTGTGCCGCGGCCGCCCATTGCTGTTTCGAAGCGTGTCGTCCCCGCACACCGAATTGCGCCAGGCATGAAAAAAGGCTCGATCCGCCACGTGCATTGGGTCAGGTCCGCTGTCCACAGGGCGTGATCGTTCCAGCCGAGCCTGTCGCCCGGGATCGCCTGTCTGACCGCGCTGGGGAGTTTCGGGTCCACCCGCCATTCATTGACGAGCCGCAGGCAGCCGTCCGCAATCTCCTCCCGATCCGTGACCCTGATGCTCGTGACATCGGCAAGCGATGGTGCGATCTCCGGCAGCCGGTCGCGAACAGCGGTAGCAATGTCCCGCAGAGGTTTTCTGACGCCGACGAGCGTGCTGAATGGTTTCACACTGCCTCCCGTTCCAGCGTGCGCTCTGCTGCATGCCGCGCCGCGCGCGCCGCATGGACCTTCCTGTCGAGGCGCATGTTGATGCGCGTCTCACGCGATACATGCGGTCCGGCTGATAGCCAGGCGAGCGCTCCTGCCAGGGCGTCCCGCGCGCTTTGCGGGCGGTAACCAAGCGCGGCCGCCGCCCCATGATCATACCAGTAATACCGCCCGACCATGGCGGCTTGTGTCCGCGTCGCGAGCGGCGCCCTGCCAGTGACGAGCGCGCGCACCTCTTCCGCGGCGGCAATGATCTGGCAGGTGAGGGCGCTCGCCATGTGCCGCGGCGGTTCGACACCTGCCAGCTGTGCGATCATCGTGTGGATCGCAAGCCAGGTCAGATTTTCCGAACCAAGTATATAGCGTCCGCCCGCCGCGCCGCGCTCCGCGAGCAGCAGGTGCCCGTCGGCGACGTCCTGAACGGCGACGATATTGCAGCCGCCCGCCCAGCTCAGCTTCAGCGGATCGGCAAGATAGCTTGTGATGACGCCGTTGCTCGGCCCCAGCGCGCTGCCATAGGCGCCGACGCTCATGGTGGGCAGAGCGAACACGACCTCCACACCGGCCTTTCCTGCGAAATCGGCGGCGGCTATTTCCTGCGCGATCTTCGCGCCGACATAGCCTGGCTGTCCGGCATCGTCTGGATCCGCGACGTCTCCTTCATTGCGCACGATCGGCTTAAGCCCTGCGCCCAGCGTGACGGACGAGGACGTTATGACGACACGCCGAACGCCCGCCTCCTGCGCGGCCCTGATGACATTGCGTGTGCCGTCCACGGCCGTTGCCTGCATGGCGGCGTTGTCATGGCCCCAATAGCTGAAATGAACGGCCGTGTGGAAAACGACGTCGCAGCCGGACATGGCCCGGGCGAGCGACTCGATATCCGTGACATCGCCGATTGAGAGAGGTGCAGGTAAATCGGAAATGTAGCTGACATCGGAGGTCGCCCGCACCAGACCAAGAGCCTGGTGCCCCTTGCGGATAAGCGACCGCAGAAGATTGGCGCCGATCAGGCCGTTCGCACCTGTTACCAGCGCTTTCACGACCGTATCCCAAGATCGACAGCCACTGCGCGCGTCATGTCGTTGAGCAGGCCACTGACGGCGCCGCGGGTCATCCTGACATCGGCTTCGCCCCCCGCCCGCCCACTAAAATGGCGCAGACCGTCAGCGTCGATGCGCGTCGGCACCGGCTGATCCTTGTGGTTCCCGTCTACGCGGCTGCGCAATGCCTCGATCCAGTCGTCAGGAAGGTCGTCACGCAGCCGTTCGGCAATGGCGGCAAGGCTGTCCACAGGAAGCGGCTCTTCGGCGTCAATGCGCGCGGCAGGCTTGCCGATACGCACATCGCGCCCCTCCAGAACGGCCTCCAGATTGGCAAATGTGCGGCTCGCGAAACGGCGGTACGCGTCGGTGACCAGCCAGTCGTGCAGCGCCGGAAACCGGCTGAGATCGATGGCCTCAACCAAAGCGGGCTGCCGGAAGTGCTGCCGCGCGAAGATCGTGACGACGGTGTCATCGCCCACGCCAGCAAATTCGACCAGCCCATCGTCCGCGAGCGCGGAGTCATTTTCACTGAACAGTGTCTGCCAGGCCATGGACTGGCGTCCGGCACCATATCGGATCGTTTCGATCTTCGTCACATCAATGACGCTGCCGCCAAGCAGTGCCGTGAAATTTGGTTGCGGCAGATACAGATTGCGTTCCAGCTGCCGCGTCACACGGCCTTCTGTATCGCGTGCGACGGTCAGGGCCTCGCCGCCAATATAGTCGTTCATGAACTGGATGGTGCGATTGACCGGGACGGCAGCCGCGAAGACGCCGAGCGGCAGCGGGAACCTGCGCACGCAATCGAACAGGACCGCATCGTCGATCATCCGCCAGCGCAAACCCTCCTCATCCGCGATGCATCCGCGCAGCAGCGCGCGCTGCCGCGCGATGGCGGGCGCGATTTTCCGCCATTCGGCGTCATCGATATTCTCGGCGCGTACGTTCAGCGCCGCCGGGCTGCGAATGATGGCATCCTTCGCGAACATGGTCTGCCACGCCGTTCGCGCCTCCGCGAGTTGAGCGAGGATGAGCCCGAGCAGCGCGTAGGTGCCGCGCCCGGGCGCCGCGTCCGCCGATAAAAACTGCCGCAGCCAGCCGTTCAGACGCGCATTTGCCTCATTCCGAAACGGAAACAGCGCTTCGTCCACCGCTTGCAGGACCGGAATTGCGCTGCGATCGAGGGCGGCGTCTTTTTGCCGTCGCCGCGCGGCATCCCGCGCCCTTGGTGACACGTTTATCCAGTCGGCATAGGGACGCAGCGATCCGATCATCGCATCACCGTCATCGCCTGGCACCTGCCACAGCCGAGAGACGTTTGGATCCAGACCCATTTTCAGCGCGCCAACCTGATCCGCCTGATAGGGGTCGCGCGCGACGATGATCGTGTGCGTGTCCAGCGGTAGCGGCTGGCTGCATCCGCCCTCACCGTGGCTGCTGACACAGCCATCGATGAGGGCGAGATCGACGGGCGCGGCGGCGAGGAGGGCGCGCACGACCGCGCCCGGATTTCGCTGCCGCACGTAGAGGCTGTCCTTGTCACGGCCGGGCAATACCGACAGCAGCGTACCCAGTGTCAGCGCAAAGCCATCCGCCACGTCCGTACGATTGGCGGCGAAGACGATCCGGAACGCCGCGTTCTGCCAAATCGCGGATAGCGGCACGCCGCAAAGCACGCCGTCCTCCGGGAACGGCGACTCCTCCGCATCTTCCGACAGATCGACAATATCATAGTCCCGGCCCGCGGGCGTTACGTAGCGATAGCCGAGCAGGTCTGCGCGCATGAACACGTCACGATTTTCCGCCCACATAGCATCGCTGCTCTCCGTCGTGCCGATGACGACGGAGTCTGCGCCGAGGGCGTAGAGATGATCGGCCAGATGTTCGACCAGCGCCGGGTCCGTCATGGCAGGCGAGCGTTTCGCAAATCCGGCCATAGCAGGCACGATCACGACCTGGCGATTGCTGTCTTTTGCCTTGAGGGCCGCGCGGACCAGCCGATCGAGCGAGATGGCCGCCGCCGCCCGGTCGAGAAGATGCGCAGGCTGCGCCGCCGCATCTGTCACCACGGCAATTGCGGGCGGCGGGGTCGTCAAGCGGCGTCTACGGCCAGGTTCAGGCGCAGTACCATGTCGTCAAAACCGTCCACGACGGCCTGCGCGGCGTAAGTCTCGCCAGCGTTCACTGTCCGGCCGTCCAATTTTACCGAGACGGCGATCTTCCGCTCGCTACCGGGCGGCAATGTGCAGGTCGGCGGATCAAACGAGGGCGTCAGCTTGGTCACGCGGGCGTCGGTGGAAAAGGCGGTTGCCGCAAAGCCGATGGTGACTTCGGCGTCACGCGGGTTTTCAATCAACATGTCTGCCGTCGCGGTTTCGCCGATCTTTCCGGACAGCATCAGGTCATGGACCGCACGCTGGCTGCCGGGCGATGTGCGGGCGCCCTTCGCGGAAAGCCCCGCCATCCGCGCGACGCCGCTTGCATAGTCCGAGGCCAGGTCAAGCAGTTCTCCGGGATATTTCACCGCTTCTTCCGCCGTCAGCCTAAGAGCGGCGCTCGCCGTCTTGCGGACGTCTGTGCGGCCCGCGCCATAATCGGAGAGGATTTGCCGATAGCCGTTCAGCGCGCCAACGCGGCGGCCCGCCCAGCGGCGGGCGAGTTCGGAGAGCAGCTCACTGACGTCTGCGATGGTTTCGGCAGCGCCTGGCGCTTCCTGCGCACGCTTTTCCATCAGCAGCAGGCCTGGCAGCAGTCGACCCGGTATGCGCCGCATTCGCAGGGCAGCACGGCAACGGCGATCCGAATGGGCCGCACATCGCAGCCCTTCATACGCAGGTCGGCATAGCAGACCACACAGCTTTCCACGTCCTCGGGAAGTCTGGCCGTCGTTCCGGTCGAATCATTGAGGCTTGCGATGCCCGCAATGCTGACGACCAGCATCAGCTTGTGCTCGCCGCAGGGTTCGATGGTGAACTTCAACGGGTCGGCAATGCGTCCTTCGATCTTCAGCTTGCTATCGCCGCAAGCCCAGTCGGACAGTTGCACCTCAATGTCTCTTTTGCGGCGCCATTTGTTCTCGATGATAATCGGAATGACGCGCTGTTCGCCAACCCTGGCCTCGATCACCAGGTCGCTGTCAGCGACGCAGCAGGTGCATCCGCAATCGTCGGTTTGGCAGTCGTCTTCACAGGCACAGCCATTTGCATTTCTGGTCCGCCTTGTTGTGCCCGTCCTACGCGCGATCATGTCCTCGACGCCGCCGCGCCAGCTGTCAAAGGCGTCTGTCCATGGCCGCATCACGTCGCGCGCCAGGGTTTCTATCGCCGCCACCGGATCTGCATTTGCGCTGATGGGTGACTGTCTTATGATTTGGGTCTGCATGGGATCAGCTCCTCTTCCTTTTTCCGCCGCCGGAGGTAGCGGGTTTGCGTAGATCAGGCTTGATGGCAGTGATGACGGCGATCTCGATTTCCGCGGCGTAGACGGGGACAAAAGCGCGGTACCGGCGAACCGGATCCAGCTTCGCATCCCAACTTGCCGAAAGGCGCGCGCAATGGGTCTGCCCCGGCGACAGGGTGAAGGGCCCCGCGGGCATGTCGATCGTGATAAGGCCGATTTCGGTCAGGACACGCGGCGCCCTGCTAAGCGCAGCGGTCAGGACGGCAAGAGCGGAATCAGCGCTTGACTGGTCCGCCGCCAGTGGGTCTTCCCGGCCAAGCGGATAAGCACCTCTGACATCGACCGGCAGCGAAACATTGCCGCGGTTTTCAAAGCTCACCATGGCCTCGCTGATGCGGGACCGGCCGGTGTCGATCACGACGGGGGCAGGGCGAATCCGTAGGGATACGTCCTCGACGATACCGAAGGACACGTCGCGCGCCAGGCCTGCGATGTCTATCGATGCCACATAGTCGCCCGGCGGCATGTTCCGGTCGAGCCTTAGCGACACATCACCGGTCGCTATGTTGCCATTTCCTCTCAGGTTCAGCGGTGCCGCGCTCGCGGCGTAGCTGTTGGCAGTCTTGGCTTCGGCTTTGTTGCTAACGGGTTTCACGCTCTTCACGCGCACCGGTTTGGCTACATTGATGTCACCGATTGTCTTCATTTTCATCGTGACGGGAAAGTTCAATGCCGCGCGCCGCGAAGATGTCGAGAGCGACGTCTTTTCGGGCCAGTCGATCAGTTCGAGGTCGTCAGTTGCCATGGCTATTTACCCAGCCTGACGCGCAGCCCGCCGGATTTCTGTTTTGGCTTGGCGAGCTTTATGAACGGGGCCTTTGGCAGGTCGGAAATATCAATGCGTGCCTCTCCCTCCAGCGTGACGCCGACGACTTCCACACCGAACAGGCGCAGCCCCACATGCTGGCGGCTGGGCAGGCAGATGCGGGTCGGCGGCAGCGGCGCCAGCGACAGACGCAGACACTGGTCAAGAACCACCGGTTGCAGGTCGACATTCGCGTTTACGTCCGACGTTGCGGTGATGTCCGACGCGCTGTCCAGACGGAGCTTGCTGTCGGTCTGGATCATATCGGGAATGCGCAGCGTCAGCTCGGATTCGACTTCCGCCTCCGTCCTGATCGGGTCGGGGAATCGGATGCGGACATCGTCGAGGCCGGTGATGTCGACATTTACCGGACCGCTATTCACCGTAATCGGATCATAATTTACATCGACATCCGCCATATCTTCCCTCCGGAAACGTACATTTGGTTCAGTTTCGTTTCTTGTCTTTTCCGACGTCCGGCCGGTCAGCCATAGGTCACCTGCAAGGCAGCGCTGGGCAGCGCCACCATCAGGCCCAGCAGGCTTCCCGCGATCAAGTCAGTCGGATAATGATGTCCCGCTGCCAGACGCGCCCAGCCGACCATCAGCAGAAGCGCGGCCATCGCCGGTAACAGCGTCGGCACGGCGACGCACAGCGGCGTCAGGACCGCGACGCAGCTCATCATGTGCCCGCTTGGAAAGCTGAAATCGTCGAGGGGAGGCAGCAAGGACGGGATCGATGGGTCGTACCTGAATGGTCTGCGCCGACAATAACGGCGCTTGATCAGTGGATAAATCAAGTGACCGAATGCCATGGCGACGGCCGCGCCGGCTACCGCGCCCGGCATGCCGTACCATAGCCAGAAAGCCGCGCCGATAATCAGATACAAGCTGCCATTTGCGAGCCGATTGGCGGCAAGCGCGAACATACGAATGGCTGGCTGTCGCATCTGCCGCGTGAACCAGCGTACGGTATTGATTTCCCTGGCGTTACCTTCAGCCAGAATATGCACTACCGGAGCGCGCGCCGTGCGTGCATGCGCACGCATTCGGCCAGCAAGCTCGGACGATTCAGTCAATCTTGTCATACTACCGCCTCAGTCAAGATGGTGTTTGGCAAGCAATTCAACAGACGAACGAACAGTCACGTATCAGAAAAGAGTCGCAAAGTCAGCATAGTGCCGATAAAATATTTGATAACGTATGCGTAACCTCTTTATTCTCTTGAAGTGAGCACAGCGTCATGCGTGATTATCCACTTGTTTTCTACGTCGCTCTCGACGGGAACGGAGTGAATGGTCTTGAGGGTATGGCGGGCATGTGCATGTTCCTGTTCAATCCCGCAGACGACAGCTACGCGTGGAAAATCCTGTACTATGACGGCATTGCGGCCGGGCATGCCTGCGCGATCAATCCTTCCGCAACGACCGGATTTCTGGGCAATGCCGGACAGCATTTGCTGTTTTTCGATCCGGAGACGCTGGAGGAGCAGGCCCGTATATCGACATTGCGTTTCGAAACGCCGCGCACATCACTTCATGGCAGCACGCATCTTGCCTGGCTGAACGATGACGAATTCATCACCGCCATAGGTGCGCATTTTTACCGCTTTTCCCTTGGCAGACTTGACGAGCCCGCGCAGCTGGAACCGCACGGGGTGAAGTTGCCGCACGCCATGAAGCTGACCCCGTCCGGGCGCTATCTTTGCTATGGCTCAATGGACAGCCCTGCGGACGGTCGGCGCGGCGAAGCCTGCCATGTCGGCGTCCGTGATATGGAAACGGGCGAGATCCGCATCGTGCCGCTGCCTGCGACGTGCTGGCATGTCCTGCCGCACAAAAGGAAGGAACTGTTTTACGCCATATCTTTCCGCGTCGCTCCGCAGGACCATCAGGATTATCACGAATGGGGCATGGCCTATCTGAAGGAATATGTATTTGAAATCGACCCGGCGGCGGGAAAGGTCGTGCGGCACTGGGCGACCGGGCGGGAAACCCCCGCGCACATCAATTCGGACATCACCATGTCGGACAGCGAACTGATCTTCTGCAATGGCGGCAGTCAGTCGGTGATCTTCCTGGATCTTGACGGGCTGGCGCGGTTCCGGATGATCGACGAGAAGGCCAGTCTGGCAGACCTCAGCCAGCGCCCGCGAGAGGTTGTGACACAGGTCTGCGATACGTTCGTCCGAGGCAATATATTCAGCAATTCCCAGCATTTTCTTGGCGCGCTGCGCGTCAGCCGGGGGTCGCTTCTCGATAGTGTCTATGGCTGCCAATTGTCGGCGGATCAGAGCCTGCTGTTCACGGCCAATCGCGGAATGAACCATATCAGCATCTACAATTATCCGGACAACAGCCTGCGTCTTCGCGTCCCCATGCCGGATCTGCAGGAATTCGTCCCGTCGCTATCGGCAAAGGCTGATCCGCGGCTTGGCTTCCACCATGCCGCGCTGATCGGCTGAGCCCGGTACGGCAGAACCGGTGCCGGGCCCAGTCCAGGCCCAGCCGGACGGTCCCCCGCATCCATGTTCACCGGGCTGGCACGATGAACCTTCCCCGATCGCCATGTGACAGGTGTTCGCGCGGCGGAAAATCTTTATCTAGCTGCAAAGTCGGAGACGAGGGGGATGGTTCTTGCAGTATGATGACGTGATTTTCGGTCGGCGGAGTATTCGCGGATACAAGGCCGATGCCGTGCCGCGCGCGCTGATCGAGGACATTCTCAAACTGGCGATGCGCGCACCTTCGTCGATGAATACCCAGCCCTATCATTTCTACGTCATCACTGGCGATGCGCTTGACCGAATACGCAAGGGGAACACCGAGCGGATGGCGGCGGGCGTTCCGCAATCGCGCGAATTTCGAACGGGCGAGGCGTTTGCGGGCGCGCACCGCGAGCGGCAGATCGGCGTCGCCAAGCAGCTCTTCTCGGCCATGGGCATCGCGCGCGAGGATCAGGATGCGCGCCAGAACTGGGTCATGCGCGGCTTTCGCCAATTCGACGCTCCTGTCTGTGTCATCATCACATATGACCGCGAACTTGCCGGCAGCGACGATACCGCGTTCGACTGCGGTGCGGTCGCAACCGCGCTTGTCAATGCCGCCTGGTCTCGTGGACTGGGCGCGGTCATCAACAGTCAGGGCATCATGCAATCCCCGGTGGTTCGTGAACATGCCGGGATCGCCGATGATCAAGTGATTATGAAAAGCATTGCGCTCGGCTGGCCGGACCATGATTTTCCGGCGAACGCCGTAATATCCGAACGGCGCCCGGTTGAGGAGGCAGCCATGTTTGTCGGTTTCGATGACGCCTGCTGAGATGTTTCACCGGTAACTTTCCCTGATGGACACGAGTTGCCATCGCCATTTGGGACTTGAGGACCTATGCAGGGTGCCGCGCTATATTCGGAACGAATAGGCTAAATTGACGGTGAGGACGCGAATGATCGGCAATAAGGTATTTCAGCTTCATGTTCCGGAACCGCAATGCCGCCCGGGCGATACGCCGGACTTTAGCGGTTTTGTGGTACCCGAAGCGGGCGCGGCGGCGCGGCCTCCGGTCGATGTCGATGCCGAGAATATTCACAATCTGGCCTATGACATCATCCGCGTCACTGATGACGAGGGGAGGGCCGTCGGCCCGTGGGCCGGGTCGCTGACCGACGAGGAGGCGTTGAAGGGCCTTCGGGACATGATGACGGTCAGAAGCTTCGATGCCCGCATGTTGATGGCACAGCGGCAGGGGAAAACCAGCTTCTATATGCAGGCGCTGGGTGAAGAAGCCGTGTCCTGCGCTTTCCAGGCGGCGCTCAGCCCGGGCGATATGAATTTTCCCACCTACCGCCAGCAGGGGCTGCTGGTCACGGCTGGCTACCCGCTCGAAACGATGATGAACCAGATTTATTCCAACAGCGCCGATCCGCTTTTGGGACGACAGCTGCCCATCATGTATTCATCGAAAGAGAAGGGTTTCTTCTCCATTTCGGGAAATCTGGGCACGCAGTTCATTCAGGCGGTCGGCTGGGCCATGGCATCGGCGATCGCGGGTGATTCCAAGATTGCCGCCGGCTGGATAGGCGACGGCGCGACCGCCGAGTCGGACTTCCACTCGGCGCTGGTCTTCGCGTCGACATTCCGTGCGCCCGTCATTCTCAATATTGTGAACAATCAATGGGCGATCTCGACTTTTCAGGGGATCGCGCGCGGCAAGGCGGCGACCTTCGCTTCGCGCGGTCTCGGTTTTGGCATTCCCGCCCTGCGTGTCGACGGCAACGACTTCCTCGCCGTTCATGCGGTGGCGAAATGGGCGGCCGAACGCGCGCATCTGGGCCACGGGGCAACACTGATCGAGCACGTCACCTATCGCGCAGGACCGCATTCCACATCTGACGACCCCTCAGGCTATCGTCCCAAGACCGAGGCCGCCGACTGGCCGCTGGGCGATCCGCTGGAGCGGCTTAAAAAGCATCTGATCGCTCAAGGTATCTGGAGCGAGGAACGGCATGCGCAGGCGCAGGCCGAAATCGACAGCGATATCATCGCAACACAAAAGCGCGCGGAAAAGAACGGCACGTTGCACGACGGACCGCACCCCAGCCCCAAGGACATGTTCGACGACGTATTCGCAAATCCGCCCGCGCATCTGATCCGGCAGCGGCAGGAGGCAGGCATCTGATGGCACGCATGACCATGATCGAGGCGATCCGCGACGCCCAGGACATCTGTATGGAGCGCGATGATAAGGTCGTCGTATTCGGTCAGGACGTTGGCTATTTCGGCGGCGTATTCCGCTGTACCAAAGGCCTTCAGGAAAAATACGGTCCGCAGCGCTGTTTCGATACGCCGATCAATGAAAGCGGCATTGTCGGCGCGGCCATAGGTATGGGTGCCTATGGCCTGCGCCCCTGCGTCGAAATCCAGTTCGCCGACTATATGTACCCGGCCTACGACCAGATCGTGTCGGAAGCCGCACGGCTAAGGCACCGGTCGAACAAGGACTTCATCGCCCCCCTGACGATACGCATGCCCACGGGCGGCGGTATTTTCGGCGGCCAGACGCATTCGCAGAGTCCCGAAGCGCTGTTCGCGCATGTGTCCGGGCTGAAGACGGTCATCCCGTCCAATCCCTATGACGCCAAGGGCATGCTAATCGCCAGCATCGAGGATGACGATCCGGTTATCTACCTTGAACCCAAGCGTCTTTATAATGGTC
Source organism: Pacificimonas pallii (assembly GCF_019204005.1). Taxonomy (GTDB): domain Bacteria; phylum Pseudomonadota; class Alphaproteobacteria; order Sphingomonadales; family Sphingomonadaceae; genus Pacificimonas; species Pacificimonas pallii. The sequence continues at coordinate 46,992 of NZ_JAGSPA010000005.1, forward strand.
CGTTCGACGGCCATCACGAAGCCGCGATCACGCCCTGGTCGAAGCATGAATTGGGCGAGGTTCCCGAGGGGCACTATACGGTCCCGCTTGGCAGCGCCGCCATCCGCCGCGCCGGTTCGGACGTCACCGTTCTTGCTTATGGAACCATGGTGCATGTCGCGCTCGCCGCGGCTGAGGAAACCGGCGTTGATGCCGAAGTGATCGACCTGCGCTCGATCGTGCCGCTCGACCTCGAGACGATCAAGGCATCGGTGGAGAAGACCGGGCGCTGCGTCATCGTGCACGAGGCGACACGCACGTGCGGCTTTGGCGCCGAACTGGCCGCTCTGGTTGCGCATCACTGCTTTTATTCCCTGGAGGCGCCGATGGTCCGAGTGACAGGCTATGATACGCCCTATCCACATGCGCATGAGTGGGATTATTTCCCCGGCCCGGCACGCGTCGGCAAAGCGCTTCTGCACGTCATGGAGACCGAATGATGGGCGAACAGGTCATCAAGATGCCGGACATTGGCGAGGGCGTCGCCGAAGCGGAACTGGTCGAATGGGAGGTCGCGGTCGGCGACCAGGTGCGTGAGGATCAGGTCCTCGCCGCCGTCATGACCGACAAGGCCACGGTCGAGATCCCCGCGCCGCGCGATGGCAAGATCATATGGCTGGGTCCCGACATCGGCGAAATCGTCGCCGTAGGCTCCCCGATTATCCGCATGGAAGTCGAGGGGGACGGCAATGCCACGCCCGGCGAGATGGATGAACCCGTCATGCGGTCTGCCGTTGACGATGGTTCCGAACCGCAGTCGCCCGGCGCCGCCGCCCGCGCGCAGGAGGGCACCGCGCCCGCGCCTGCCGAGACCGCCCAGCCAGATGCGGCTGTTCCAGACGCCAAGCCCGCTGCCCCGGCAAAACCGGGGTCCGCGCCGTCCGGCAATTACAAGCCGATCGCTGCCGTGCCGCGCGCGGACGGAGAAAAACCACTGGCGTCCCCCGCTGTCCGCCGCCGGGCGATGGATGTGGGTATCGACCTGCGCCGGGTACCGGGAAGCGCTGCGGCAAATCGGATCACCATGGACGATCTGGACGCCTTCATCGCATCGGGCGGCGAAGCCGCGGCTCATTCTGCCAGGCGGACGCGCGACACGTCCGTCGATGATGTGAAGATCGTTGGCCTGCGCCGCAAGATCGCCGAGAAGATGGCGACCGCCAAGTCGCGCATTCCGCACATTACCTATGTCGAGGAAATCGACGTCACCGCGCTGGAAGAGCTGCGCGCGAAACTGAATGCAGGTCGCGGCGAAGGGCGACCGAAGCTGACGCTGCTGCCCTTTTTGATGCAGGCCATGGTCCGCGCCATCCGTGAACAGCCGCAGATGAACGCGCGCTATGACGACGATGCGAATGTGGTCCACCGGCATGGCGGTATGCATATCGGCGTCGCGGCGCAGACCGATAATGGCTTGATGGTCCCCGTGGTGAAGCACGTGGAGTCGCTGTCGCTATGGGACTGCGCGGGCGAGTTGAGCCGTCTGGCCGAGGCCGCGAAGGACGGCACGGCCAGCCGCGATGATCTGTCCGGTTCCACCATCACCATCACATCGCTTGGCGCGATGGGCGGTATCGTCACAACTCCTGTTATCAATTATCCCGAAGTGGCCATCGTCGGCGTCAACAAGATGCGGATCATGCCCGTCTGGCAGGACACCCAGTTCGTGCCGCGCAAAATGATGAATCTGTCCTCCAGCTTCGATCACCGGGTGATCGACGGCTGGGACGCCGCCGTTTTCATTCAGCGCATCAAGGCGCTGCTGGAAGCCCCCGCCATGATTTTCATCGAGGACTGAATGACCGACCTTTCCTGCAAATTTCTCGTTATCGGTGCTGGTCCCGGCGGTTATATCGCCGCCATTCGCGCGGGGCAGCTAGGGATCGAGACGGTTATCGTCGAGGCGGCCCCCGTCGGCGGAACATGTCTGAATGTCGGCTGCATTCCGTCAAAGGCACTGATCCACGCTGCCGAGGAGTTTGAAAAGGCGGTGCACTTCGCTGGCGATAACCCGCTCGGCATCAGTGCCGGTACGCCGAAGCTCGACCTGGCGCAGACCATCGCGTGGAAAGACGGCATTGTTGGCAAGCTGACCGGCGGTGTCGCCGCACTTTTGAAAAAGGCTGGCGTGAAAACCGTGAAGGGCCGGGCGACGTTCGTGGACGGGAAAACCGTTCGCGTGGACGGCGAAGATGGCCCCATGACCATCCGCGCCGAAGCCATATGCATCGCGACCGGGTCGGTGCCTGTGGAACTCCCCTTCCTGCCCTTTGGTAAGGACATCATATCCTCGACAGAGGCGCTGTCGCTGAGCGCGCCGCCAAAACATCTGGCCATCGTCGGCGCGGGCTATATTGGTATGGAACTTGGCATGGCCTATGCCAAGCTGGGATCGAAGGTCACCATCGTCGAGGCGGAAGAGCGGATCCTCCCGCTATATGACAAGGAACTGACCAGACCCGTTCAGAAACGCGCACAAGCGCTGGGTATCGAATTGCTGTTCGGCGCAAAGGCAAAAGGCAAGGCGGCAACCGGCCTGCAGATCGAAACCGCCGACGGCAAAGACGCAACCGTCAAGGCGGACAAGATTCTGGTGACGGTCGGCCGCCGTCCGCTGACGGAAGGTTGGGGCCGCGAGAATCTGGTACTGGATATGCACGGACGCCACATCCGCATTGACGAGCGATGCCGCACCAGCATGGCGGGGCTCTATGCCATCGGTGACGTGACCGGCGAACCCATGCTCGCACACCGCGCCATGGCGCAGGGCGAAATGGTCGCCGAAATCGTCGCGGGCGAACCGCGTAAATGGGACAAGGTGGCCATTCCCGCCATCTGTTTCACCGATCCCGAAATCATTAGCGTTGGCCTGTCACCTGACGAAGCCAGGGACGGGGAGCACGACATTGAAACTGCGATATTCCCCTTCGCCGCCAATGGCCGCGCATTGACCATGGAAGCGGATGACGGCTTTGTACGGGTCGTCGCCCGCAAGGACAATCATCTGGTGCTGGGCCTGCAGGCCGTTGGCAAGGGCTGCGCTGAACTTTCTGCCGCGTTCGGCCTCGCCATGGAGATGGGCGCGACGCTCGAGGATATTGCCGGGACGATACACGCCCACCCCACACAGGGCGAGGCCTTGCAGGAAGCTGCCCTGCGCGCATTGGGTCACGCGCTTCATATCTAGGTGAAATCGGGATCGCCAATTGCCGCGGCCCATCGCCATTGAGATGGCAGGGAGGGAGCCGGTCCACCGCATGACACTTCTGCATATATGGCTCATTCAGGGATGAACTGCGGCGATGATTGCATCTGGTAATATGATCTTGCTTTGGATGGCTATCCTGGGTGCGGTGATGGGTAGTTTTATCGGCGTGGTGGCACTTCGCACCGGGCGGGACGACGGGATTGTCCGGGCTCGTTCGCGTTGCGACAATTGCCGCAGGCAACTCGACATATGGGAACTTGTTCCTGTCGTTTCCTTTGCCGTGCTTCGCGGGCGATGCCGAACATGCAAGGCGCGCATAGCCGTACTTCTGCCCCTTTTGGAAATAGCGGGAGCTGCGATCGGTATGGCGAGCGCATGGATCGCAGATGACTTCGCGGACCTGATGCTTGCGGGAATGGGATGGACGCTATTGTGCCTGGCTATTCTCGATATGCGGCATTTCTGGCTGCCGGACCGCGTCACGCTGCCCCTCGCTGTGGCGGGAATCATGTTCGCGGCGCTGCAGGGCGACTTAATATCGTCGCTTGCCGGCGGCGCAATTGGCTGGGCGGCGCTCGTTCTTGTTGCGGGTATATATGAACGTATTACGAGACGTCAGGGGCTGGGTGGCGGCGACCCGAAATTGCTGGCTGCCATCGGTACATGGGTCGGCGCCGGGGCGCTGCCATTCATTGTCACGGCTGCGGCACTGGCAGGACTGGCTGCCGCGTTCATCATGGCGATACGCGGCCAGGACATCGGGCGTACGACCCGGCTGCCCTTTGGCACGTTGCTCGCCATCGGCACCTACATATATGTGCCGATGGCGAGCTTTTCCTTATCCCTGCCCTATGCGGTCGGCTGGTGACCGTGCGGGTTGCTGGCGGCCGTGCCGTCTAGAACGTGACGCCAATGCTGGCGGCAAAGCTGCGGCCACGTTCAAAGACGTTACGGTCAAGGCGGGAACCGTTGAATTCCTGGAATTCCTCATAATCCTCGCCGAGAATATTGCGTGCCTCCAGCTTCAGCTCCGCCTCGATACCGCCAAGTTCGATGCCCTGACGTACCACGAAGTCCAACTGAAACCCCGGATCTTCCTTGAACGGAATGGCGGCAATGCCGCCGCCGGAAGTTGCGCTGACAAAGCGGCTTGTCACACGCTCAGAGGCGTAATTCAGGAGAAGGGTCTGCTGCGATAGTCTCTCGGAATCTTCAAAGCCAATCTGCAGGTTGATCAAATGGTCGGATTGCCCGGTCAGCGGTTCGCCATCGGTAAACAGCGTGCTTGCGGCGACCTGCCGCCCCTCATTGTTGAGAACCTGCTCATTACCGACTTTGATTTCGGATTTTGTATAGGTGTAATTCGCCACCAGCACGAGATCACGCGTTTCAAAGAAGCCGGTATCGGCGACTGTGAAGCGCTTCTGCACTTCAAGCTCGGCACCGTAAAGCTGCGCTTCGGGCGCATTTGCAAAGGTCGTGAAAAACGCCTCGCCCTGCACAAAGGCAACGGCTTCAATCGGGTTGTCGATATTCTTGTAGAAACCGGCCAGACTGATGGTCTCGTTGCGCCCGGGATACCATTCGAAGCGCGCCTCCGCATTGATCAGGCTGGAGTCCCGCAGGAACTGGTTGCCGATGAACGTCCGGTTGGATTCGATGTCCAGAAACTGTTGCGGTGCCAGTTCACGAAACTGCGGTCGTGCGATGGTTTTCGACGCGGCAAGCCGGAACTGCATGTCATCGGCGAAGTTCCAGGTCAGCGTACCTGCGGGCAGGAAATAGTCATTCTCCAGCCGCGTGTTGACCAGACTGGCATCGCCGCCTGTCCCGACACCGCCAAAAATATCAAACGTGTCGATCGTCTGTGTCGCCGTTTCATAACGGACCCCAAGGGTACCGCGGACAAAGTCGATGGGTTCGGCTTCCACCTGCGCGTAGACGCCGTGAATTTCGAGGCCGGCGTCATATTCGATGACCTCTCCGCCGGCGGCCTGCTCGCGCAGGAGCACGTCGAATTCACGGACCACGAAATCGGATGTCAGATAGTCGGGCCGTGCCTGCGCGATGGTGGACGGTAGCGCGCGATCCGAGCGATAGACAAATGACCGGCGGAAACTGTTCCGGCTCGTGTCAGAGTAGGAGTAGCCTGCACTCAACGTCATGTCGAAAGCGGCGGGCACATTATAGGACAGGTCAACCGCGCCCGCATATAGGTCTTCCTGTAGTTCGGAGAATGCGATGGTGGCGTTCTGGCCGTTTGAGCGAAGATCGTTGACGAAATCGCCGATCTCGGGATTGAACTCGTAACTGAAGCTGCGTTCATACGGGCTTTCGCGCTCGGTCTTCGCATAGCTTGCCCGGATGTCGGCGCCGAAGTCACCAAAATCGAATTCCGCGACGAGCTGTGTGTCGATCAGCTGGCGCTCGAACCAGGTGGTCCGCTGGCGGAGCAGCCGGTTGTCGCCGACCACTGACGCAAACCCGTTATCAAGGCGCGCTTCCTTCAGAGAGTCGCGAATGTATAGATTCGTCCAGCGGATCTTGTGTTCGCCAAATTCGTAGCCAAAGCCAAGGAGGCCGTTCACGACAATCCTGTTCTGCGTTGCCAGAAATTCAAAATCGCTGGTGGGAACGAGCGTGTTATCGCCATCCAGACCTGTCGTGAACTGCTGAGTCCCGCCGCGCGTCTGCCAGCTATTGTCCCAGCCGATATTGGCGATGACGCCAAGGCGGTCATCGCCAATATCGATCGCCGTTCCCGCGGTCAGCTCAAGTGAACCGTTGATGGGAATATCGTCGTTACGCTGTACGATGGTGGTGGAGGCGTTGTTGAGCGCGGCGGTAATCCCCTCAAGCTGCTCGAGGGAGAAATTGGGACCGCGATTGATGCCGCCCTCAGCCGCGAAGGCGGCGCGCAGCGCATCGGGAATATCGCGCGATCCGTCGTCGAAGCCCAGAAAATCGGTATCCGACCCGAAATAGGTGTAACCGAGTTCGCCGGTCGTCTCGGTGTTGGCGCCGATGCCCGCACCGACCGTCAGGAATGTCTCCTCAGGAACCGCCAGAGTCGTCAGGTTGATGACACCGCCGCCAAATTCACCCGGATAGGCGACGGAGTAGCTTTTCTGTACCACGGACGAAGCGATGACACTGGTAGGGAAAATGTCGAGCGGAACCACGCGGCGCTGCGGTTCAGGACTGGGCAGCGGCGAGCCGTTGAGGAGGGCGAGTGAATAGCGGTCGCCAAGGCCGCGGACATAGACGAAGCGTCCACCAACGAGGCTGAGGCCGGTGACCCGCTGCAATGCCGAGGCGATGTCGCCTTCGCCTGAACGCGCAATGGCCTCGGCATCGAGGACATTGAGGACTTCCGAGGACGCGCGAACGGGTTCGGGAATGAAGCGTCCCTGAACGACAATGACCTCATCCTCGTCGACCGACCCCGGACCAGAAATATCGACCGGGCGAGTCTCTTGCTGGACCTCCTCATTCGGATTCTGTTCGACGGTTTGAGTGGTTTCGGGGTCCTGGGCGCTCTGTGCGAACGCTGCGCCGCCGAAAAGTGGGCTGAAAAATGGGAGGGCGAGCGCGCTTGAGAGCAGCAGCAGGCGTGTTTTGGATGATGTCAGCGGCATGGCGGGGCAATCCCTTGATATGTCTTGTGAAAAGGGGGCGGCGGCCACCTATGTATGTGGACGCCGCCCCTCTTTGATACTCGTCCCGAAGCTTAGCTGCCTGCGGGGACGATGGTCTGCGGACGGGTCTCGCAGGCCTCGCTGCTACCCAGGCCGCAAGCCCAGCCGTTGAACCACAGATCATTCTCATCCTTGACGGCGCCGATATAGTCGGTGGCGATAAGGAAGCTGTTCAGGGTCGACGCGTCGAAAGCTGTCACAGCCGTCTCATTGGCACCGTTTACGAGGCCAGACGTGCCGCCGAGGGTGGAGGTGAATGCAGCATCATTATTGTCGCCGCCGCCCGTGAACAGCGCCAGATCGTCAATGCCATCGCTGTCATCCGACGCTGCGGTGCCGCAGGCAAGGACGACCGACTGGAAGACCGGCGGGCCATTCTCGTCGTTCGCCGCATCTGCCGCTGCGGCGGTCTGCGCGCCGTCAATGTCGATGCAGGTGCCGGTGGGTGAAACATATATGCCATTGGCGAGCACATAGTCGCCGCCGCCGCGCAGCGTGTTCACCGTGCCGCCATTGGCCAGGAAGGTGAAGTTGGCAAGGACGGTATCCTGACGCGGCAGGCGGTTCTCATTGCCATCGGAATCTGCTTCCCAGGCATGGTCGCCGCCCGAGTCGCGCTGCGTAACGATCACGAACTGATTGACGCCGGTATAGCCGGAGTCGCTGTCGATCGAGTCATCGTCATTACCCGTGAGGACGAGGAACTTGCCGTTCACCGTGCCGCCGAACCATTCAATGCCGTCGTCCGAATTGTTATGGACCTGAACATTATTGAATGTCGTGCCGCTGCCGACACCGGCCAGCGTGATACCGTTCAGCTCGTTGCCAGCGGAAACTTCAAAGCCGGCATAGCGTACCGAAAGATACTGGACCGAGCCGGACGAATCGCCGGGCAGGTCGCCGCCAAAGAAGGCGTTGGACGTGCCTTCAACCGCGCCCGTGCAGTCCGCCGTGCCGCCGGTGCCCGCCGTGCAGTCAGAGAAAGGTGCACGGCCAAGAATGACGACACCGCCCCACTGGCCGATCGATTCGGCCGTCGCGGTGCCTTCCATATTCTGGCGGCTGGTCATGATCACGGGCGCTTCCGCCGTACCATCGACGCGCAGTTGCGAACCGCGGTTGACGAGCAGGAAGTCCGCGCCGCTGGAGCCGAAGATAACGACGCCTGGATCGACGCTGAGCGTGGCCTGCCGCGAACCCGCTGCCGGGGCATCGGTCGGACCGACATCGGTGCCGACCTGAACGCGGCCGGACAGGGAATAAACAACGCCCGGAAGCGCCTCGAGGCGGAGGTCGTTGCCGATGACGCCGCGTAGCTGGCAAACGCGCGCATCGTCACTGTCCGCCGCTGTGCCGTAGTCCAGAATCTCGTTCGTGCGCGTCGTGCCCGTGGGGCAGTCATCGGCTGGTCCCGAACCCGGGCCAGGAGTCGGCGTGGGTGTCGGGGTTGGCGTGGGTGTGGGCGTAGGTGTTGGAGCCGGTGCCGGAACGATGACAATTCCGTCACCGGGAGATGCGACATCGTCAGCGCCGCAGCTGGCAAGTGCGAAGGCGGAGCCAAGAAGGAGAAGAGAACGGGTGCAGGACATGGTGAAAACCCCTTTAGGTTCTAAGCAATATCTAGTCGGAGGATCCGAGTGTTGCGGGACGTGCAGCCGCGACCTGGCAAGAGCTTCGCCGCAGCTTCGAGCCGGGAGCTAGTCACAAACAATGATGCTTATATGACAATGAAAACAAAAAGTTTTCTATGAAAAACACATGACATTGATGTTGCGTTTTTGTGACTCAAGTGGCCGCCGGTAGGGCGTCAGCGCTGGGGAATTTCCACCGTTCGTTCCGCGCCCGCGCGAACATATGTCAGCGTTCCGCCGCGTCCTGCGACAACATCTCCTGCAAGTTCCTGAACGCGCTCGGAATCGTCAAACGGATTATCATCGAACTCCACCAGCAGGTCGCCTGCGCGCAGACCGAGCGCCGACAGAACCGGCGGCGCGGCCGTCAGCCGATAGCCGCGATATCCCGCCTCTTCGGCTTCTTCCATGCTTAGGCTCATCGCGGTGAAGGCGGTGTCGCGCGCGGCTGTGGCGGTCTGAGCGGTTGCACCGATATCTGCGGATGCGGACGGTGCATCAGTTGACTTCGCGCCGTTAACGTCTGCGCTCTCCAGGCCCGCAGCTGTCAGTGTGAGACGCCGAGTCGCGCCCGACGCCGTACCAAAGATCGCGTAGCGCGGTCCGACTTCGGTCAGCGTCCAACCGCTTATCATGGTGCGTCCAACAGGCACGCGGCGCTGTTTCCCGTCCGCCATTTCCAAAAAAGCGGCACCGCCGCCGTGCCGGGCGGAAACACCGGTCAGTGTGATCCCGGCGGGCCAGGTGGCGGTTGCGGGCGGCGCGGGCTGGGCACGCGAAATGGCTGGCCGCGCCATTTGCGGCTGGGGAGCGACAAGGATGGGAGCGCGGTCCGTCTCCTGGGTTTTATCCGTACTGGAAAACACGAACACCAGGGCAAGAATGACAATGATTGCCGCGCCAAATAGCAGCATGAGGCGCTCGCGGCGGGACAGGCGGGTTAGATATTCGATAGCCATAGGTCGCCGCTAAACGGATGCGGCTGTTCCAGCTAGTCGCAAACATTAATGTGACGAAATTGACCGAGAAATGTCAATAAAGTGTCACGTCGTCGGCCTAGTCATGCGGAAAATTTCCATCCGCTACTTAACGATTCGGACGGCTCATGACACCTGTTATCCACAGGGCATTTCCGCGCGCCTTTCCTGTATTGGAGGGCATATTCATGTTTGGCGTCGCCATTGCCGCCGCGCATCTGATATGGGCATTCTTCGCAACTGTCGGACCTGTCGGCGACTATCCGGTGCCGCAGAAGACCACTGCGCCGGCAACCGAATTTGTCGGTCTGGACGCGGTTTTCGGATTTCAGGCGCAGGGCGGCGATACCGTGATCAGCGCCAGCGGCATCGAATTGTTCGGGCTTCGCCTCAATCGTGCCAGCGGCCAGGGTTCGGCCATTCTCGCGCTGCCTGCCGAGCCGCAGCGGAGTTATCGCGTGGGTGAAGAGATCGGGCCCGGTATCGCGCTTTCCAGCGTGCATTTCGATCATGTCATCCTGACCAATCGCGGCGTCCGGGAGGCGATCTATATCGATCAGTCCAGGCCCGCCGCGCCGGTCGGGCAGGGGACAGGTGAATGAGCATTTTCGCAAGATTCGCTCTGGCCCTCACGCTGATCCTGTCATTCGCCGGGCCTGCGGGCGCGCAGCAATATCTTAACCTGCGCGATGCTGATATTCGCGCCTTTATCGAGGATGCCAGCCGCGTCACCGGTCGCACGATGGTGATCGATCCCGCTGTCGAAGGCACGGTGTCGATCGTCAGCGAGCGCCCGCTCAGCCGTGCCCAGTATTTCGAGGTCTTCCTCGAAACGCTGCGCGCCAATGGCCTGGTGGCGGTACCCATTTCAGGCGGCGGTCTTCGAATCGCACCCGCTGCGGATGCGGCAAGAGAGCCGACGCGGGGCGGCGGCGGCCGGTTTGTCACGCGGGTGATCCCGCTCAGCCAGATTGGCGCCGCCGCCGCGAGGGAGGCTGTGACGCCTCTCATCAGTACCAATGGCCAGGTAAGCGCCAGTGTTAGCGGTAACGCGCTGGTCGTCGCGGACTATGAAGATAATCTGGCGCGCATTCGCGGCGTCCTGTCGGAAATTGACCGCGACCGCTCGGCCATGCGTCTGATCGGCCTCGACAACGCCGGCGCGCGGGAGATCGCCGCCGCCATTTCGGATATTGGCCGTTCGGAAACGGGCGGCAGTCCGATTGCTGTCGTGCCCGTGGACAGTTCCAACTCCGTGATCCTGCGCGGTGATCCTGCACGGGTGGCGCAAATGGCATCGATTGTCGCGCAGCTCGATTCGCGCGCCGCGCTGGGTGCGGACGTGCGGGTGCATTACCTCGAACATGCCGATGCGGCGGCGCTGCTACCTGTGCTCCAGCAGATTGCGGGACAGCGGACCAGCGTGTCGACCGTTGCGCCCGTACCGACGAATACGGCAAGCGATACCAATACCGCACCGGCGCAGCCAATGGCCACGGGCAATCCGGGCCGCGCTGTCATCGCGCGCTACGAGGGCACGAATGCGCTCATCATTTCCGCGCCGCCTGATGTGCAGCGTACGCTGGGCGAGGTGATCCGCCAACTCGATACGCGGCGCGAGCAGGTGCTGGTCGAGGCACTGATCCTTGAGGTATCCGACAATGCCGCGCGGGAACTCGGCGTGCAGTTCCTGCTGGCGGGCACTGACGGCACAATCCCTTTCGCGAGCACCAATTATTCCAACCAGGTGGTCAATCCTCTGGTCCTGGGCGGTGCGATCGCGACGGAGCGGCTGAAGAATGATACGACTGTATCCGTGGACGGCGACGTCGTCGCGCGCAGCGGCGGCACCGCGCTTCGCGAGCCATTGCAGCAGGCGGCGGCGCAGCAGCTGCTGAATGTGCAGGGCGGTCTGTTCGGCGTCGGCGGACAGGTGGGGCAGGTCATCTTCGGCGCGATCCTGAATGCGGTGAAGACGGACACGGCCTCCAACGTCCTGTCCACACCGTCTCTCATGATGCTGGACAATCAGCCGGGCCGCATTCTTGTCGGTCAGGAAATTCCCATCACGACGGGCGAAGCGCTGAGCGATAATTTCGACAACGCGTTTCGGACCGTCGAGCGGCAGAATGTCGGCATTCAGCTGGAGGTGACGCCGCAGATCAATGCCGGCGGCGCGATCAAGCTGTTTATCCGGCAGGAAGTCTCTTCGATCGCCGGTCCTGTCACCCGCGGCAGTGCCGATCTGATCCTCAACACACGTGAAATCGAAACGGTGATCACCGTCGACGACGGCGACATCGTCGCGATGGGGGGGCTGCTCGATGAAAACGAGCGCCGGACCATTGAGAAGATTCCGCTGCTTGGTGACATTCCGGTCATCGGCGAGCTCTTCACCAGCCGCTCCCGCTCGAAACAGCAGACCAACCTGATCGTTTTTATCCGCCCCCGGATTTTGAAGGATCGCAAGGACGCGCAGGCCGTCGCGGCCCAGCGCTATGATTATATGCGCGCGACGCATCTCGCTCACGACCCCGATAGCGAGCCTGCCATGGACCGCGTGCTCCGGACATATCTCGGCACTGTGCCGCCCTCCGTAATTCCTGCGGAACTGGTGCCGACGGCGGCGCCGAATGCTGCGCCGCCCGCGGTTCAACAGGGGGAGGGCAATAATTGACCATGGATGACCGGGACATTTCACCCGCTGGTGCATCAGGGCAGGCGCTGGCGCCAGCCGATCCGCTTCCCTATGCCTTCGCAAAAAGGCACGGCATTCTCATCGTCGATCCGGCGGGCGCGGAAGTCAGCGTCGGTATGCGGGATGATGCAGACCCGTCGATCCTGACGGAAGTCCGCCGCCATGTGGGCCGTGCCATCACCGTTCGCTTTGTGAGCGCGAAGGAATTCGAAGACCTGCTGAGCGATGCGTACGGCGCCAATGGCCTCGATGCCGGTGCGATGAGCGGCGAGCTGGAGGGCATGGCCGACCTCGGTGCTCTCAGTGAGGATTTCCCAGACGCTGCCGACCTGCTCGATTCCAGCGACGATGCCCCCGTCATCCGTCTGATCAATGGCGTGCTTGCGGAATCCATCCGCGAGGGCGCGTCTGACATTCATGTCGAACCGTTTGAAAGCGCGCTCGTCGTTCGCCTGCGTGTCGACGGTATGTTGCGTGAAGTGCTGCGCCTGCCCGCCAAGGTCGCGCCGCTCGTCACCAGCCGAATCAAGGTCATGGCGCGCCTCGATATTGCCGAGCGGCGCGTGCCGCAGGATGGGCGCATTGGGCTCACGCTGGGCGGGCGCCAGCTCGACGTTCGCGTTTCCACATTGCCCGCGCGGGGCGGGGAGCGCGTGGTCATGCGTATCCTCGACAAGGAACAGGCAGAGCTTGGCCTGGCCGATCTGGGCATGCCGTCCGACCTGTTGGCGCACTTCACCGACGCCATCGGCGAACCCAATGGCATCATATTGGTGACGGGCCCAACCGGCTCGGGCAAAACGACGACGCTCTATTCCGGCCTTCGCATGCTCAATGACGGGCAGCGCAATATCCTGACGGTGGAGGATCCCGTCGAATATGCCGTCGAGGGCATCGGTCAGACCCAGGTCAATGCCAAGGTCGGCATGAGCTTTGCGACCGGCCTGCGGGCGATCCTGCGGCAGGACCCGGATATCGTCATGGTGGGCGAGATTCGCGATCATGAGACGGCGGAGATTGCCGTGCAGGCATCGCTTACGGGTCACCTCGTGCTTTCGACGGTGCACACGAATGACGCCGTCGGCGCGATCAGCCGCCTGCGCGATCTTGGGGTCGAGCCATTCCTGCTGGCATCATCCCTAAGGCTTGTGATGGCGCAGCGACTGGTGCGCGCGCTTTGCAATGATTGCGCCGAGGCGCATCCGGCAACGGCGTCAGAGGCGGCCCCGCTCGGCCTTGATACGGGAACGACCATCCGTACGCCGCGCGGCTGCCCTGCCTGCGGAAACACGGGCTATCGCGGGCGCGTGGGCATTTACGAGATGATACGGATCGACCAGTCGATGCGCGATTTGATGCTATCCGGGGCGGATGAAGGCATTCTTGCCCGTCAGGCGTTCGGGACCATGCCAAATCTGGCATCGTCTGCCCGCCGCCTGGTTATGGAGGGCCGGACGACGGTCGCTGAAGCCGTCCGGATCCTGCGCAAGGATTCTCCGACCGATCCCGAACCGGTGATGGCCGATGCCCAGCTATGATTACCTCGCCATCGACGCGGGCGGGAGGGAGCGCAGTGGCGCCCTGACGGCGGCAGGCGAAATGGCGGTGCGCGATCTGCTGTCCGCGCGCGGCCTTATTCCCGTTCGCATAAACGCAGCGACGCGCGCGGCACCGTCGGCCGCCGGTCCGGCACTGTTCGAAAAGAAGCTGTCGGCAAAACAGCTGACCCTCTTCACGCGGCAGCTGTCGACGCTGATCACCGTAACCCCCCTGGAGGAGGCGCTTCGCAGTATCTCCGGTCAGGCGGACAAACCGCATATTCGGCGGATCATCGGCAATGTTCACGCGGGCGTGGTGGAGGGCAAACGCCTCGGCGCGGCGCTTGGCGATGAGCCCGGCAGCTTTCCGCCGCTATACCGCGCGATGGTCGCGGCGGGCGAAGGCTCCGGCGCGATGACGGAAATCCTCGACCGTCTCGCGGCGCTGATGGAACGGCAGGCCGAGGTACGGTCGAAGATCGTGACCGCGCTGGTCTACCCGGTCATGCTGGCGCTGGTCGCCCTGCTGATTGTTACTGGCCTGATGGTCTTCGTCATTCCGCGCGTCGTCGAACAGTTCGACAATATGGGCCAGCAATTGCCGATGCTGACGCGTATCACCATCGGCACTTCAGACGCCATGACGACCTACGGTCCCTATGCGCTGATCGCATTTTTCCTTGCGGGCGCGGCGCTCATCTATCGTTTGCGCGATGAGCGTTTCCGCCTGCGCTTCGACCGGTGGCTGCTGACCTGGCCGCTGATCGGCCGGCTGATCCGGGAGGTGAACGCGGCGCGGCTTGCCCGCACATTGTCCACGGTTGTCGCCAATGGCATGCCGCTGCTCGACGGCCTGACGGTCACCGCGCGCACCGTGCCCAACCGCGCTGTCCGCGCTGCCTGCCTGTCGATGGTCGAGGCGGTGAACGAAGGTGGCAGTCTAAGCGGTGCCATGCGCCGCACGGCGCTGTTTCCGCCGCTTCTGGTCCATATGGCGACATCGGGGGAACAGTCGGGCCAGCTGGACGAGATGCTGGCGCGCGCCGCCGACTATATGGAGCGCGAATTTGACGCCTTCACCACTGGCGCGTTGTCGCTTCTGGAACCAGCCATCATCGTGGTTATGGGCGGCATGGTCGCGGTTATCGTTCTTTCCATCCTGCTGCCGATCATGCAGCTCAACACCCTTGCAATCAGCTGAGAAACGTCATGCATAAACCTGAAGATAGATCTCAAGACGAAGATGGGTTCACCCTCGTCGAACTGATGGTGGTGATTGCCATCCTTGGCCTTTTGACGACCTTTGTCGTCCTGAATGTCCTTCCTGCCCAGGGTGTGGCGGAGCGCGAAAAGGCGCGCGCCGACATCGCCGTCATCGAGCAGGCGCTGCAGATGTACCGCATCGACAATCGCAGCTTCCCGTCCACCGCGGACGGCCTCGCGGCGCTGCAACAGGCCCCGGCCGGACTGGCACGTCCGGAGCGCTACCGCGCCGGCGGCTATGTGCAGCGGCTGCCCACCGATCCGTGGGGAAATGCCTATCTTTACCAGTTCCCGGGCCAGCGCGGGCAGGTGGACATCTTCTCCTACGGTGCGGACGGCGTTCCCGGCGGGGAGGATGAAAATGCCGATATTGGCAATTGGCAGGGATAAAAGCATGCCGCTTTCCGCTCGCCAGACCGGCTTTACGCTTGTCGAACTGATGGTGGTGTTGGCCATTGTCGGCGTGGCGAGCGCTGCCGTTGTCATGACCATTCCCGGTGACGAGGTCCGTGCCCGCGAAGAGGCGGAGCGTCTCGGCTCGCGCCTGATCGCCGCGCGGGACCGGGCGCTGTTTTCCGGCCGGGACACTGCCGCCGTGATGTCCGCCGAGGGCTACCGGTTCGAGGAACGGGTCAATGGCGCCTGGCGGCAAATCCAGGAAAAACCGCTGGCACCCGCTTCCTGGGAAAGCGGCGTGGGCGTGGGACTGGCACAAGGCGAAGTCGAGCGCGTCCGCTTCGATGCGGTCGGTCTGTCCGAGGGGACGGCACTCGCACTCACAGGCGGCGCCGAACGCTATATTGTCAACATATCCACCGCCGGGGACGTCACCATCGATGCGCGCCGCTGAGACTGGATTCAGCCTGGTCGAGGTCATGGTGGCGCTCGGCATCTTATCGCTCGCGATGATGGCGCTGCTGCGCCTGAACGGTGCAAGTGCGAGTACCGCGGTCGCCGCCGAGCGCGCCGCGCTTGCCGATATCGCCGCCGAAAATGCGATGGTGGAGGCGATGCTCCTGCCGCGTGCGCCCGCCTTTGGAACGAGCACGGCGACGATTTTCAATGCCGGGCAGAACTGGACCGTTACGACCGAAGCGGAACGGCTTGGCGACGGTCTGATCCGTCTCCGGGTCGATGTCGCTGATGGAAACGGCGTCGCCGCATCTCTACAGGGCATGCGGAGCGCCGGATGATGCGCCGCAACGAGGTCAGCAGGGAACAGGGTTTCACTTTGGTCGAGACGCTGGTCGCGCTATTCGTATTCGCACTTGTCGTCGGCGCCAGCACATTTGTTTTCGGGCAGACCGTGAGAGCCAGTCAGGGCATCGAGGCGGCGTCGAAAGAGGTGCAGGCGCTGCAACGCACCCGCGCCGCGCTGCGCGCCGACCTGCTTCAGATGGTTGCCCGTCCATCGCGCGACGAAAATGGCGATGCGCGCGCCATTCTTGCGGGCGGTGACAATGCCGAGGTGCTGCTCGCCTTCGTGCGCCGCGGGCCGGACGACCAGGAACGCGCCGGACGCCCGTCGATGCAATATGTCGAATGGCAGCTGACAGGGCGGGGTCTTGAACGGCGGACAGCACCTTTTGTCGACGGCGTCGCCGCGGAAACGCCTGCGCTGCTTTTTCCCGGTGCCAGACGTGCCAAAGTGGAATTCAACGTCAAAGGCGCTTGGAGCGACCGTGTCCCGCGTACCTTGCCGAGCGGCACATATGTGCAGGCAATTCGCCTGACGCTCGATCATCCGCGCTTTGGTCCCACGCAGCAGCTGTTCATGACCGGCCTTCCCTCGTGATGCGGGTGACGACTTCGGAATGCGGCATGGCGCTGATCAGTGTCCTGCTGCTGGTGGCCGTGATGGGGACGCTGACGGCGGCGACGCTGGAAGTCATGAACCGCTCCGTCGCCATGGCCAGCAATGGGCGCAGTGCCATGCAGGCGCGGCATCACATGCGTGCGATGGAGCATCTGGCCTCGGCACGGCTTGTCGACCTGACGGCGCAATATCCGGATCGTCTGACGCTCGCCGGTGGCTGGGCGGACACGCCGATTGTCGTTCCGACGGACGATGGCAGCGTCGCGGTCACGCTATCCGATGGCTCGCACTGCTTCAACGTCAATGCAGTCGTTGGCGCGGCGCAGGGGGGAGTCAGGAATACCGACCCTCACGGCCTTGAGCACTTCATCGGCCTTGCGCGCGCCACCGGGATTCGCGAACGCACCGCCCGCAATCTCGCTTTCGCCCTTGCCGATTTCATCGACAGCGATACGGTTCCGCAAAGCGGCGGCGGAGAGGACGAGGAATATCGCGGCGGTGATGTCTCCTATCGAACGGGAAACGTGCTCATTTCGGATATTGGCGAGCTGGCGGCGATCAAGGGCATGACGCCCGATATTTTGGCACGCCTTTCGCCTTATCTGTGCGCGATGCCGCATAGCGATATGGTGAGGGTCAACGTCAATACCCTCGCCGAATCGGACGCACCGCTTATCGCCATGCTCGCTCCGGGACAGCTCACGCCGCGGCGGGCACGGCAGGCGATCGCGGCTCGCCCTGCCGCGGGCTGGGCGGATATTGCGGCGTTCTGGGCAGTGCCTTCAATGTCGGGAATTTCCGCGGCTTCGAGCGCACAGCGGAGCCTGGATGTGAAAAGCGATCTTTTCCTTATGGGTATGGTCGTGGACGATGCCGGCTCGATCCATGAATCCCGCAGCCTGCTGCGCATAAAGGCGGGCCGCGCGACGGTGATCGAGCGACATTGGGGTGACGCTTTATGAGCGGGCGCATCCTGATTTTCCTGCCGCTCAGCGAAGACGGGCCCGCGGAATGGATTCGCGTGGCTGCGGACGACGATATTCTTGACAGCGATAGCCTTTATATCGGCGAGCAGCTGGTCAATTCGGGCGATGATCCTGTCATCGCCGTCATTCCTGGCGAAGCCGCCACGGCAAGCTGGACCGAACTGGAGGGCGCGACGTCGGCGCAGCAACATGCCGCCGCGCGATACCGCATTGCCGATGCGCTGGCGCTGCCGCAGCACCAGGCGCATATCGCCGTGGCCGATGGTGCGGATGAAGACGGACGCCATCTCGCGGTCGCGGTTGATAGCCGGGCGATGTCGGCATGGCTTGCGCGGCTTGCGGCGCACGGTGTCGACCCCGATGCCGTGATCCCGGATCACGTCCTGCTGCCTGCCGCCGAGCAGCTTCGCATGTATGAAATTGCGTCAAATCGTCTTGCCGTACGCGCCCATGCGAAGGCGTTCACCGCCGAACCCGGTCTTGTGCAGCTGATTCTCGGCGAGACGCACGTTCCGGAAGCGGCTGATCCGGCCACGACGCGCGGGGCCATGGCCGCCGGAAGCGCGGCCCCGATCATCAATCTGCGAAGCGGCCTCTTTGCAAAGGCTGGCCAGCGGCGGCTCGAAGCGAGGGGCAGGCGGATGATCCTGTGGGCGCTTGCGATCCCGCTCCTGCTTCTGTCTGTCGCGATCGTCCATCTGATACGTACGGACGCGAAGGCGGATGCGATCGCACAGGAAAACGAACAGCTGGCATTGAATGCCGTGCCACCGGGAACCGACCGGGCCGATGCCATCCATATCCTTCTGGCAGGCGAGACAGGACAAAGTCATCCGCGCAGCCTGACGGCGACCAGTGACGCGCTCTTTCAGGCCGTGCGGCTTGTGCCGGGCGCGCGCATAGACACATTGCAATGGGACAATGGACGCCTGAGCGCGCAGCTTTTTCTGCTCCGGGGCAGTTCGGCAGAGGCCATGCGGCCAACGCTTGAAAGCGGTGGCTATGTGCTGGTGTCAGGCGCGGTGCAGCCTGTGCCCGGCGGTTTGCAGACGGGTGTGGAAGTGGCGTTTCAATGAGGAAACAATGGCACCGCAGATGGATGGGATATAGCGTTCGTGAACGGGCGCTGATCTGCCTTCTGGCGCTGACCCTGCTGCTTGCGCTGATCTGGTATGGCATTGTGCAGCCTCTTTCGCGCGCACAGGCTGCCGCCGATGCGCGCCTTTCCGCGGCCATTGATACGCGCCTGGCCGTTCTTGCGGCGCAAAGTGCGGGCACGCCGGCGGATCATATCGGTCTTGGACCGTCCGAACTGCTGGCCCTGGCGGAGGCGGACGGCATGGCTGCGACCATAACCGGCGGAGGCGAGGGCGCGACTGAGATGCGGATTGACGCCGTGCGTCCTGATATCGCCTTTGGCTGGGCCGCTCGACTGGAGCAGGAGCAGGGCGTGAAGATCACGAACGCCGCTGTTACGCGCAACGAGCGCGGAACTGTCAGTCTCGCCGTGACGGTTGCGCGCTAATGTCCGTGTCACTGGCGTCATTGATGGCCAATCCGGGCGTGCAGCGCGCGGGGGTGTTCTTGCTTCTACTGGCCTTGTCCCTGACCATTTTCGCGCCGGCCGGTCTGCTCATCAGCCGCGCAAGTGAGCAGCAGCCGGTCTGGGTCCGAAGTGTCGACGGTACGATCTGGAGCGGCACCGCCCATGATCTGCATGTGGGCAACATCGCCATGGGCAATACGCAGTTTCACAGTGGAATTGCCGGAATGCTGACAGGCAGCCCGAAGGTGGTGCTGAACTCGATGCCGGGCGCGCCGCTTTCCTTCCGTGCAGATATTGCTGACGGGGGCAATGTGCTCGATTTTGACGTGAAGGGAGACGTTCAGGCGCTCGGTCTACCGGTGCCTTTCGCGGGAACCATCAGCGTCACCGAAGGGCGGGTCGTCATGGCAGGGAATATCTGCGCGTCCGCTTCAGGAGATGTCACCGCAAGCATCGACTTTCCGGATGTCGGGACGCAGCCGTTGACGGGGGCCGCCGAATGTCGATCAGGCGATCTGGTGATGCGTCTGAGCCCGGCTCCGGGATCAGACGCATCCGATTTCATCGTCAATTTGACGAATCGCACGTTCCAGTAGGTCAGCGCTGCGCGTACTGCATCGCCGGAAGGCGGACATTCGCAATCTGATGCGCGGAAACAACGCGACCGTCGGACAGGACGAGATCAATGTCGTCTGCCTGCAGAACCTGCTGATACAGCAGGGCTGCTGCGTCGGCACGTCCGGTCACCGCATATACCTGCGCCCTATTGAGAAGATGCGCGGGGTCATCGGACAGTTCGCCGGCACTCTCATGAAGCTGCTGCTCCGCCATTCGCCAATCGCCTGCCATCATCGCCGAGAAGGCCAATTGATCCTTTTCGTATCCGATTTCTTCACCAGCCGTCGCACCACCTGCGCCGACGGCCAGAATTGCTGCTGCCAAGATGATTTTCATCATAGTTCTCCCAGTCTGTTGACTAGCACATTACACTTTTATGACATCCATTGCAACATAAATGTAACATTTAAGGGAATGCGACAGGCTTATGGCGCGCTGTCATACGTTTCGCATCAGTAACGTTATGAAACTTTAAGAGTCCGGTCGCGGCGGTGTCATGACGCCAGCCCATACACGTTCGTGCATTCAGCAAAACGAAGGGATCAGATCATGACCGAAGCATCAATTTCCATTGGACGGCGCGGACTATTGAAGGGCGCCGGCGGCGTTGCGGCGACCGCAATGCTGGCAGCACCGCTCAGCATGTTGTTCGCGCAAAATGCGCGTGCCGCTGAAACGATCGGCACCAGCCCGTACGGCCCGCTTTTCCCGACTCGCGATCTTGAGACCGGTTTGAACCTGCTGCAACTGCCGCGCGGTTTCAGCTACCGCTCGATGAGCTGGCGCGGTGACATGATGACCAACGGTCAGCCTGTGCATCCAGGCCATGACGGCATGGGCTGCGTCGCCATTGGCAGCGGTCGTAGCCAGCGGCTGGTGCTCATCCGCAATCACGAGTTGCGTGCTGTGGAAGGCTATGGCCTCCTCGACGCACCGGGTGCTTATGACACCAATGTGCGCGGCGGCTCTTCGGTGCCGAACTCGGGAGGGAACTCCAACATCGTACTGTCGCGCGGGCGTTATCTTGAAACGCAGCCTTCGCTTGGCGGCACGGTTCGTAACTGCGCAGGCGGCACGACGCCGTGGGGCACATGGCTCAGCTGCGAAGAAACGCTCGACGTCAATTCGAATGGCGGCATCAAGCATGGCTACGTCTTTGAAGTGGGTACCGACCCCAACCAGACGACGGGCAACCCGATCATCGAAATGGGCCGCTTCCCGCATGAGGCAGTCGCTGTCGATCCGGTCACCGGTTTTGTTTACGAAACGGAAGACGTCCGCAATCGTTCGGGGCTTTACCGCTTCGAACCGACCGACGCATCCGGCCGTCAGGGCAGCCTGGAGCAGGGCGGCAAGCTCTACATGGCCAAAGTTGTCGGTGTGGACGGCAAGCTGCTGCTGACGCCGAGCCTTGGCGACGCCTATACTCTGGAATGGGTCGAGGTCGAAGAGCCCGATGCCGATGGCGCGGAAGTCACGATCAGCGAAGGCGAAATCAGCTATACGGACTTCGCCTCCGGACCGTTTGTTCAGGGTTACCTGAAGGGCGGCCTGGTCATGAGCCGCGGTGAGGGTGCATGGACCGGCCCCGACGGCATCATCTATTTCGTCGATACGAGCGCTGGTTTCTCGGGCGATCGTCCAGGCCGCGGCGAGGGTGCCGTCTGGGCATATGACCCGCGTTCCGAGCGCATTGAGTGCATCTACGCGTCGGAATCGAAACTTGCCGGCAACAACCCCGACAACATCACGGTCAGCCCACGCGGCGGTATCCTGCTGTGCGAAGATGGCGGCGGTGTCGAGGATGAGTTCGGCTTTGGCGAGCGTCTTCTCGGTCTCCTCCCGAACGGACAGGCTTATCCCTTCGCGAAGAACAACATCCAGCTGACCACGGCCGACATTGCCGGTGCGGGTAAGTCAACGATGCTGATCGGCGAAGGCGATTATCGCCGTCAGGAATGGGCCGGTGCCTGCTTCGATCCGACAGGCCGCATTCTGTTCGTGAATAACCAGACGCCCGGCATCACGTTCGCCATCTCCGGGCCATGGCAGCGCGGCACGCTCTAGGGGCCGTACCTTCGATCATTTGTGCGGCCTGGGTGCCCTCTCTCAATGGGCACCGGGCCGCACATACAGTTCACAGTCAAATTTCTCGCGAGAAGGACTTAATCATGAAACCAGCTACACTAACCGCCGCCGCCATCATCTTTGGCGCTGTCGCGGCAGCCACTCCGGCTCATGCCGTCATCGTCGCAGCGACGACGAACGGCAACAGCGTCGACACATCGAACAGCGGCCCGGGCCTCCTGGCTGCCGACGTGGATTTCTCCGCATTCGCAAACGGCCTGTCGACGGTTTCGCTCGACGTCACACTTGAAACCGCGGATCTTGGCGACAGCCTGTCGTTCGACGGCATCATGGGCAATCTCTCAGGTCTCTTTAACCTGACCGGGTTCAGCCTGGTGCTCGACGGCACGACATTCAACGCACTCGGTTCGGTAGTGCCGACCTTTTCTGTCGGCGAAACGGTAACCGGCGGCGCCGGTGATACGCGTATCGATATCGCCTTTGGCGAGGGCGGCGAGCCCTTCGGTGTCGAGCTTGGTGATGTTGGCTTCGGCGGCCAGGACTTCGGCATCGACATCGCAAATCTTGGCGCGGGCGACATGTTCTCCCTCACCCTGCTTGCGGAAGTCGACGCGCCGTCGCCGTTCCTCCTGCTTGGTCTCGGCCTTTTCGGTGTCGCCGCCATGCGCATCTGGAACACCGGTTCGGGTGCGGTCTGACCAGTCACCGAAGGCGCGCACGATCGCGGCGCGCCTTTGACGCGAAACGCAAAGTCCAGTGCCCCCTGTCTCCCTGCATCCTGTCTTTGGCAGGCGCTGCAAAGGCAGGGGGTTACTTTTATGAGCTGTCAGCCGACCCGGAATATGACGCAAACTGGTTCAGCGCCGTTCTGGCCAGGGGAACAACCCCGCATGCCTGCCGTCCAGGTCAAATGGCCATCGGTATCGCCGCGATCGTCATCTTCTGCCTCAATCAAAAAGTCATGAGGGTAGTCATCCGGTCGGTTGTTAAGGTATCCCGAGGATCAAGAAGGTTAAAAAAACGAACGCGGTTAAGACCAGGCAGGCGGATAGCCAGCGCCAGTGGCCCATACCCGTCCACATTCCCGCAAAGCTCCGGCCCAGCTCAATGCGATCGCCGCGCTCGCGTGCAATACGAAGCGAATAAATCGCCGCGCCGGAAAGGGACAAACCCGTCATTGCCAGGCCGAACAGGAACCATGGCACTTTTGTCCAATAGTCGCCGAAATACCCGAAATGCAAAGGATCGGCCATTTCACTGATCCGCTGGTGGAGGCTGAGGGCGCGTCCATCGGTGGTCAGCATCACTTCGCCGCTGCGCGCGTCGACCCAGACCGCATTGGCACGCGGGCGTACCAGAACCGCTTTTGCATCTCCGTGAAGCTGGAGCATGGGATTGTCGATACTGGGCAGGATCGCCCGCTTGGCACGAAGCTCTCGATTGGCGGCGAGCGCGGCGGCAAAGGCTTTGGTGAGATCGGCAGGCGGCGCGCCAGCGGCGGTCAAACCTTCCGGCTCGACATGCGGATGTGATTGCGCCTCGCCTCCGAGGCTTTCGACGAAATACCACATGCTCGTCAGGGCAATGAGCGCCACGAACCAAAGCGACCATATACCGGCCAGTCGATGGAAATCTCCCCACCAGGTACGCGCATCGCGCCGACGCAGCGGCTTCGCGAAACCGCGCCACCATTTCTTGTAAACGACGAAGGAGGTCGTGAGCGTGATAAATAGCAGGAAGGCGAGAGACGTGACGATTGGAACGCCGATCCAGACCGGAAGATTGAGATGTCTATGCATGTTGCGCAGAACACGCTGCGCACCCATCCAGGGCCCGGTCCCTTGAATTTTTCCGGTAGTGGGATGCGCATGGAGGAAGAAGATATCGCCCGCCGGGTCCTTAACCGTGACCTTCGCGGCAAAGGCCGATGCGGTCGGCGCCTCAATGGCAGTGGCCCTGGCAACGCCGGGATATTCCGCCGCGTTCGCGGCAATTTCGGCCCAGGCGACAGGGCCCGCCACGCTTGATGGCAGAACGCGCAGGCTGGGCTGCAACACCCAGTCGATTTCCGCACTCACAACTGCCAACGTCCCCGTGAACAGGATAAAGGTCATGAACAGGCTGAGCTTGAGTCCGGCCCATTGGTGAACCCTCCACCATAAGCGTGCGGCCTTTGGCGCGGGCTTCACACGGACCTGCCCGCCGCTGCCGGTGGCCCGCGCCATTTCCATCAGAACCTGTATGCCACCTCAAGAAAGGCCGAACGCGGTTCCCCCGGGAAGTGGCCGGTCCGGGCGATAAACCCGGACGAGGCGTAGGTTTTGTCGAACAGGTTATCGACCCGCAGCAATGCGCGAAACGGCCCGGTTTCGTAAATCAGCGAAGCATCGAATACCATGTACGGCCTGACTGGCTGCCCGCTGATACTGACCCGTTCGGACACATAATCGCCGCCCATCGCAACCGCCAATCCGATGTCCGGGAACTGATAGCGGGTCCAGAAGCCGAACTGGTGCGCGGGCGCGTTGGCGAACCGGTCGCCGACAGCATTGGAGAAGCCGCCGCCCGCATTGTCTTCGGTGATGCGCGTATCATTATATCCATAGGCGGCGGTTATGACCCAGTCGGGTGTGATATCCGCCGCAATATCGAACTCGATGCCCTTGCTCGTGATTTCTCCGATCGCCACGCGATCATCGATCCCGTCGCCGCCCACATCGCCGCGGGGATTGGCCTGGAGAATGTTCGACCGCCTTAGCCGGTACGCCGAAAGCGAAGACTGGACGCGCCCATCGAAGAGTGCGGACTTGATCCCCGCCTCGTAGATATCGCCGCTCGTCGGCGCGAAGGGGCCGCCTGCCAGCGGATTCTGCGAAGCCGGGCGCTGCGGTTCGAAACTGGTGGCATATTGCCCGAAGGCGGAGATATCGTCGGTGACGCGATAGACCACCCCGCCGCGATACGTCGTCTCGCTCCCTTCGAAGACCGCGCCATTGGCATTGTCGTGGAAATCGTCGCGCCTGATGCCGCCTACGAGGATGAGCCGCCCGATGGTAATCTCGTCGAGAAGATAGACGCCGGTACGCTCGCTTTTGGTGACCGAGAGGCGGAACGGGATCTGATTGTAGGTCGCCGGGTCGGACCGGCCATATTGGGGATCGAACAGACCGAGCGGATTCGGCAGGCCGGGGGTGGCCACGGTGGTTCCGCGTAGCGAGCGCCCTTTGAAAAGGCTGTCGCCGACAAAGTGATCGGCACCGATCAGGAGGCGGTTGCCGATCCCGTCGGAGAGGGTGCCCGACCAGATGAGATTGCCACCGAATGACCAGGTCTCCTGAGTCCGCAGCTGATCGCGGAATTCGCGGATGCTGCTGTCGATCGTGCCATCGCCATCCGCATCGAACAGGCCGCGCGGTTCGTGGTAGTTCTGCACTTCGCGGGCATCGTTGTAGCGCGCGGTGGCATCAATGCTGATCCCGTCGAACGGCGCCGCTTCCAAGCGAAACTGGAAGACGTCGGACGTGAGGTTGAGGAAATCGGAAGGCTCGTTGTGGTTCCACCGCCGCGAAGTGAGGAAATTGCCTTCGTCATCGACCGGCACGCCGCGCATGCGGTTCGCGTCCAGCTCCTGATCGTAGCGCGTGGCCTGGATATCAATGCGAACCGGACCGGAATCCATCGCAAGGCCAGTATCCGCAATCAATGTGCGCGAGGCGGAATTGAAACGGAACGTTCCCCTGTCCTCGTAGAAGATGCCGCCCCTGGCGCCAAAGCCACGGCCGAATGGTGCATTGATCTCCGCCGATCCGCCGAAACGATCTTCGGTCCCGGCGATACCCTTAATTTCTGCCGAGAACGCATCGGCATTGGATTTCTTGGTCACATAATTGAACAGTCCGCCCGGCGCGCCTGCACCGTATAGCATTCCGCTCGGCCCCTTTAGGAACTCGACCCGCTCGACATTGAACAATTGCGGGACCGAAAAGCCGGCATAGGGATCGCCACGTAGCCCATCGTAGAAATTCTCTTCTTGCCGAAAACCGCGTGCGGTAACGCCAGCATAGCTGAAGACGCTAACGCCGGATATGTTGCGATAGAGATCCTGCGCGTCACGCGCGCCTTGATCTTCGATCAATTGTTTCGTGATGGTGGTGACCACCAGGCTCGATTCCAGAGGCGGCGTGTCGAGCTTTCCGACGGAAACCTCCTCTGCCCGGTATAGCTTTTGAGCACGTCCGGTAACCACGATAGTTCCGTCGTCGATAGGCTGCGCCTCAGTCGTTTCGCTTTGCCGCGCGCGCCGATCATCGTCCTGCGCGGCCGAGGGCGAGTCCAGCAGGGCCGCGGCGGCTATGATGACAATATACGAGACCCTCATGACGTCCTTTCTGCGAATCATTCGCAGTTCGGCTAGGGGATCAGTTCCGCCTCGTCAATGATAATGATAATGATTCGTATTAACAAAAAATCAGCAATCCCGTCGCCATCGCTGCTGAGGCATTCGCCTCCCGCCGCCGCGCCCGCTTTCGGTGCGCGCTTATCGGATAACGGACTGTCAGCTTTTCAACCTTTTTTGAAAGCGTTGAGGGCGCGGCAAGACATGAAAAGCGGTCTTACACCGGCGTGGCGAACTACAAGGTTGCCAATCGGAAGAGCGGGGAAGGTGTGGCGCGCCCGACAGGATTCGAACCTGTGGCCCCCAGATTAGGAATCTGGTGCTCTATCCGACTGAGCTACGGGCGCACGCCTTACGCTACTCACCGTGCGTTTGGCGCGGCGTCAAGCGTCGGATTGCTGCTTGACGGGGAAAAGCAGCGGTATTGCCGGAACGCCTTCTTCGCGAAGCGCCTTTGCATCTTCGGGGCGGGTTTCGCCGTAGATCGGGCGGGCGTCCTGCTCGCCATAGTGCATGGCGCGGGCTTCGTCCGCGAACTTGTCGCCAACATAGTCACTTTGCGCCACGGCGTCTGCCTGCGCTTTCGCCATTTTCTGTAGCATCACCTTCGCCGTCTCGATATCGGTGGGTTGACCAGCCGCGGGGGAAGGAGGGGGCGGGGATAGAGATGCGCTTCCGCCGCCCATCGCGGCTGTGACATCCGCCATATGACCGTCCGTGCGGTCGCCTTCCCGTGCGCCAGCTTCGCGCGCATCCGCCGACTTCCCGCCGATCGCCATCAGGCTCGGTAGGCGCTCGACGGTGCCGACATTGCAAATGGGGCAGCATACCAGCCCGCGTTGCTGCTGCGCCTCGAAATCATCCGCGCTTCCGAACCACGCTTCGAAGACATGGTTGCCACCGCATTTCAGGTCATAAACGATCATAGGCGGGCAATATGGGTGCGATGGTCGCGTGAGGGAAGACGGCGGCGAACATCGCCGATGCGGGTCAGGTCGATGTCGCAGAGGGCGCTTCCTGCGGCTGTACCCATGTCGAGCAGGATTTCGCCCCAGGGGTCGATGACCAGGCTGTGGCCATAAGTGGCGCGGCCATCCTCATGCGCACCGGTCTGCGCGGCAGCGACAACGAACGCGGTCGATTCCACGGCGCGGGCGCGGGCGAGCAGGTGCCAATGCGCTGTTCCTGTTGGACGCGTGAAGGCAGCGGGAATAGTGATTAATTCCGCGCCCGCTTCGCTAAGGACATCATATAGCCGCGGGAAGCGGATATCGTAACATATGGAAAGCCCGAGCCGCCCGGCGGGCGTATCGGCAACCACGGCGCGGTCACCTGCCCTGTAGGCCTTCGATTCCATCCAGCGCTCGCCCTCGCCAAGATCGACATCGAACAAATGGATCTTGTCATAGCGCGCGGCGATATTGCCCTCCGCGTCGATCAGGAAGCTGCGATTGGCAAGGCGGCC
Organism: Pacificimonas pallii; assembly: GCF_019204005.1. Taxonomy (GTDB): domain Bacteria; phylum Pseudomonadota; class Alphaproteobacteria; order Sphingomonadales; family Sphingomonadaceae; genus Pacificimonas; species Pacificimonas pallii. The sequence continues at coordinate 74,959 of NZ_JAGSPA010000005.1, forward strand.
ATCATCGTCTTTCCCGGCATCTGACGGCGCAACGGCAAGCGAGCCTATCGCGACCCAGACGCCATGCGCGCGTGCCGCGCGGCGCACGGCGGCGAGCACGGCATCATCCTCTTCGCTTCTTATCCGCGCCATCATGCGTGCCCGATCGCGATCGAGCAGGCCCGACATCTCGGGTGTGAACACGATCTCCGCACCCTGAAGGGCGAGTTTGGCAATCGCACGGACCATTGTGTCGGCGTTGTCCGACGGGTCGATCCCGCTGGTCATCTGGACGATACCGAGGCGAGTCATCCCGCGAGAAGCGCGTCCAGCTTTCCGCTATTTTCAAGCGCGGCGAGGTCGTCGGATCCGCCAACATAGGTATCGCCAATGAAAATCTGCGGTACGGTCGTGCTCCCATTGGCCCGTTCAAGCATTTCCTGCCGCTTCGGCCCGCCCATGGAGATATCGATCTCGTTGAATGCCGCGCCCTTTTTCTCCAGCAATGTTTTCGCGCGCGTACAATAGGGGCATAGGAATTTCGTATAGATGTCGATTTGGGGCAAAACATGTTTCCTGTCGTATTTCATCATGCTGATTCAGGCATCCGCCAGCGCCGCACGCGCATAGACTAGCACATCGATCCGGGCCGCGCCCGCTTTTCTAAGTGCCCTGCAGGCTGCTTCCGCCGTGGCACCGGTCGTCATCACATCGTCGATCAGGATGACGCGGCTGCCATCCCTTAAGCGCTTGGGCGCGGCAAAGGCTCCCTGCGCGGCACGGAATCGCGCTGCGCGGCTAAGACCGGCGGTCGAACGTGTCGGTTTTGTTCGGATCAGCGTGTCGATGCCAAGCGGAACACCGCTGCGCCGGGAGAGCGCGCGGGCAATGAGACCAGCTTGGTTATACCCCCGCTTGGCCAGCCGCGCCCGGTCGAGCGGGACCGGCACGATCAGGTCGGTATCGGGTCTGACATGGCGCTGCAAAGCCTCCGCAATCAAACGGGAAAGATGCGTTCTTCCGCCATGTTTCAGGCCAAGAAGGACTGGTACCGCGGCGCCTTCGTAGCGCATGGCCGCGCGCGCATGGTCATAAGGGCGCGTTGCGCCCGCGCACTCACCGCAAATCACGCCATCTGAAAATTCACCGGCAAAAGGCAATCCGCATGTCGCGCACATGGGGTCGGTGATGAAGCCCAGCGTTTCCCAGCACTCCGCACAGAAACGGTCGGCGCTATCGACGATCTCACGGCAACCGGGACAACGCGGCGGCAGGATCAGATCAAGGACCGTCGCCGCGGCGCGCTTCATATGTGATCCGAGCTGCTGCATGCCGCCATCTTATCGCGCCTGCGGATAAATCCTATATGCGCGCATCATGATAACACCTGATCCCGCTGCACAGGCGTCCATCGCCGAACCGTTCGACCGCGCTGCCCGCAGGGCGGCGCGAAACCGCTGCGCTGGCGACTTCGCCGATTTTGCGTTTCTGAAACACCATATGGCCGGGGATCTCGCCGCGCGTGCCGCGGGGTTTGAGCGCCGATGGTCACGCGTGCTCGACCTTGGCGCGCATGATGGCAGTGCATCGGCGATGGTACCGTCGGAAGAAACGATCCGCTGCGACTGCGCCGCAGGATTTTCGCCGCAGGTCATTTGCGACGAGGATCGGCTGCCCTTCGCTGCGGCGCAGTTTGATCTGGTCCTTTCCGCCGGCAGCCTCAACGGTGTCAACGATCTGCCGGGCGCGCTTGTCCAGATACGCCAGTGCCTGCGCCCTGACGGTATCTTCCTTGCCAGTTTCGTCGGCGGTGCTTCGCTCGCGGACCAGCGGCAGGCGCTTATTGCGGCCGACCTTGCCGCCAGCGACGGCGCATCTCCGCGCCTGCATCCGATGATCGACGGGCGAGAGGCGCCATCCTTGCTGCAGCGCGCCGGCTTTGCCGACCCCGTCGTCGATATTGCGGAGACCGTGGTGCATTACCGTGATCCGCTGGCCATGCGGCGCGATCTGCGCGGTATGGGCGAAGGAAATTATTTGCGCGCCCGCGCACGCCGCCCGATCGGCCGAACCCGATTGAAGGCCATGACGGAGCACCTCGAAACGCTGCGCGATGATACCGGACGGATCGCCGCCCATCTTGAGATTGTGACGATGACGGGGCGCGTGCCTGCGAAGGGTTAAGCCTAAATAAGCGCGTCGAGAACGCCGATCAGCGGACGGTCGGCCGGCGGCATATCCAGGCTGAAAAGCTGCGGGGTGTGTACCCACTTTAACGCCTGCCCCTCGCGTCCTTTCGCGCTTCCCGTCCATTTGCGACACGCGAACAGCAGCAGGATCAGGTGGAAGGCCGCATAGCTGTGGCTGGCAAAACCGGTCGGGGCAAGGCAGGATTCATGGGTATCGATCCCCAGTTCCTCGGCAAGCTCGCGGATCAGCGCCGCCTCCGGCGTCTCACCTGCCTCCACTTTTCCGCCTGGGAACTCCCACGTTCCGGCAAGGTGCTTGCCGGGAAGGCGTTTCGTTACCAGCACGCGGCCATCACGATCGATCAGGGCGGCGGCGCTTACGAAGACCGTAGGTAGGGGGCTATCGGGATCTGACATTGCTCATACTTAACGCGCCGCGCACTGCGGGCGCAAAATCTTTGTTAATGTTTTTTATCTATCTGAGGACATTGGACGAGCCGGAGTCTCCGCAAATATGATCTGCAAGATAATTCATAGGATTCGTCGTAATGACGACGGAGCCACGGCGATCGAGTACGGTCTGCTGGCGGCACTCATCGCGGTCGCTGCGCTTGGCGGGTTTCAGGCTTTCGGCACCAGCCTGACCAACATGTGGGGAAAAGTCAGCTCAACATCCCAGGATGTGATGTCATAGTGAATTAACGTGTGCTGACCGATAGTTCTTCCGAGTATTATAAGATTATGAACATGAAATTCACCATTTGGTTTAATTAATTTTCAAGACGTGATGAATATAAGATTGGTCACTGACCCATAAAAAGGACGGGGCCAGAGTTTTAAGGTACGTACCGATAATAGGAGATTAGTTATGTCGTTCATTCGGAAATTTCGTCGTGATGAGGACGGCGCGACGGCCATCGAATATGGCCTGATCGCTGCTCTGATCGCAGTTGCTGCCATTTCTGCGATGCAAGGCCTCGGCGACTCGGTTGGTAACACGATGACCAAAGCATCGACTTCGATGGATGACGCTCTCTAGGAGAGCGTTCCGCAAAGCAGCCTGCCTTCGGGCAGCGAAAAGGGGCGTCCGGGAAACCGGGCGCCCTCTTTTCTTTCTGGTGAACAGCCGACGATGGCATCATCCATCGCGAACCGTTCGCCAAATTATCCGTTGACGACGATTTTCACCTGCTGACCGGCACGTAGCGTCTGGCCATCGTCAAGGTCGTTCAAAACCCGGAAGCGCTCGACCTTATAATCGTCAAACGCCATGCGACGGGCGAGGCCAGAGACAGTGTCGCCGCGTTTCACGGTGACGACATCTATTATTTTCGGCCTCAGCCGAGCGGCCTCAGCAGTCGATAGCTTGCGAAAGCTCTGCGACGTGCTCCTGACGATATTCGCATCGTCCACATTGGCCGGACTGATGAACACGAAATGATAGGCGCTGTCGGCGTCGAACTTATACCCCACGACCGTCAGATCGACCTGACCGCCCTGTGCGGACACCCGCGCCTGGCGTGTGGCCGCCGACATGCCGTTGATCGTTGATGTCCGCGTATCGGAGAATTGCGCATTCGCCCGTGCATTTCCCAAAATGCCATTTATGACCTGATCGACATGGTTTGATATGCTCCCGCCGCTTTGAAGCCGACCACCCGAGAACTGTATCTGCGTTTTCGAATTGCCGCTGGTCGCGGTCACCGCGCGGGCGCTGTTGTTGAGATAATATCCGTCTGGCACACGGAAGCCGAGGCGCAGCTGCGGATGGGCAAAACTATGCTTGTCGACATAACCCTGCGAGGGGGAATCGCCGTACAGCATGCCGTCAATGGAGGACATGAAACGTTCGGTGTGCTGGCTTTGCGCGCCCCGCTGAAGACCGGTCTCCGACGCCTTTCGGTCCGCCCGTTTGACGCGATCGGATGACAGGGGATGCGAGCGGGCCCACGCCGGAACCTGCGCAGCCTCGTCACGGCCCCGGATACGCGCGTCGAGCGCGGACTGGTCGCCAAGCGCGTCGAGCACGTCGGCGGATTCATAGGGGTCATAGCCGGCCGCGGCCATGTAGCGAATGCCCAGATCGTCGGATTCATATTCCTGATCGCGTGAATATTTCAGCGTTGTCACCTGCGCGATCTGTGTCGCGGCCTGCGCAACCTGGCCGGACCCCGTCAGGATCCCCAGGCCGATGGCGGCAAGATTGCTGAAAAGCGCGCGGTTCTGTCGCCGCTTCGAGTGCTCCGCCGCGACATGCCCGATCTCATGGCCAAGCACCGAGGCGAGTTGCGCCTCGTTCTCCATGATCGAAAGGAGACCGCGTGTCACATATGTATAGCAGCCTGGAATGGCGAAAGCATTGACGACCTGACTGTCGAGCAGGGTAACGGTGCATTCCTGACCCGTCGCCGTCAGGCCCGAGGCGATCGCAACCTCTTTACCAACCCGTTCGACCATCGCTGAACCCGGCCCGTTATAGGCGCCGCCAAATTCCGCCAGAATCTGCTCATGTGCCTGGGCGCCCTGCTGCCGCTCGGACGCAGAGACCTGCCGCGGATTTGCCGGATCGAACGATCCCACGCAGCCGGCAATGGCGAGCGAAGATGCGGCAACCAGAGCGACGATTTTGAGGTGACGGATAGCCATTTGCTGTTCTCCCAAAGACATTCTTCCTCAGGTCAACAGGTTCGCGCCGTTCCGGGTTCCTTCAACTGGATTTTTCACCCGCCCAGTCGGCTATATCGGCGGCAAGCCGGTTTGCCGCGCGGCCAAGGGCGCTGGCGATTGCCGGGCCGGTCTCGCTGCTGACGGGTTCCGTCGCCTCGAACCGGCGCGTGCCGAGCAGGCCGTCATTCGCGCTGGTCAGCACCGCGTCGTAGCGCACACGAACGACGCGCTCCGCCGAAACATCGAGGCCGAACTCCATCAGCTTGCCGGACAGGCGCGCCGCCGGAACGACATCAATGTTTCGCTCATCCATCGCCGGGCGGCCGGACCGCGCCTCGAACGTGTCGGCGAGCACGCGCTGAAAGAGAATATTGGGCTGTTCGACCCAGCTGGCGAGGTCGAGGTACTGAAGCTCGTTCTGGGCCGTCTGCACGGGAATGCGTGTCGTGCGCAGCGCCCCCGGCACATCGGGCCGAACGATCAGAAGCGGAGCACCGGAGGTGCCTTCGGGCGCCGTCGCCGTTGCCGCCAGCGTCAGCAGGCTGGCCGCTGGCGGCGCGTTGCCCCCGACCTGCACCAGCGGGCCGCACGCAGCGAGCATCAGGATCGCTGCGGACATATTGACGAGGTTCAGGCGCATTATCGACTCTCCTCAGGAATATAGGTCGGCAGCGTCCGGCCGCCGATCAGTGCGCCCGCCGGATCCTCATCGAGTTTTGCCGCAATGGCACCGATCGAAGACGAGGCCACGCGAAGATCGCGCACCAGAAGATTTACTTCCGGCAGGGTGTGCGTATTGACCTGATCCATCGTCAGGTTCGCCGTGGCGGCAGCGCTTTCGATCCCGGTCAATGCGGTATCGGCGCGGGCCAGCGTTTCGTTCAGCTTCGCGAGCATGGGCCGCCCCTCATCGTCCAGCAGGCGATTGGTGGTGCCCGCGAGCAGTGCGATCTGATCGGCGGCGCGCGACATACCTGCAACCGCGCGGCGGGCCTCGGTCACGGTCTCGGCAATATCGCCTTCGCGAGAAGCGACCGCACCGGTAACTGTTTCCGCGTTCGCCAGAATGCCGCTGATGGATTCGAGATTCTCATCGCTGAGGACGAGGGCGAGCCTTTCGGTGAGTGAGGACACCCGTTCGAGCAGCTGCGGCGCTGCATTCAGGAGACTGTCGAGCGTGCCAGGCGCTGTGGGAATGACCGGTGCCCCGAACGGCCCTTCCTCGCTGATCGGCGGCGCGCCCTTGATCGCCCCTTCCAAGGACACGATGGCGACGCCGGTAAATCCGACAGAAGACAGGGTGGCCGTCGTCCCCTCAAGCACGGGAGTCTCGCTGCTAACGGAAATGCGTACACGCACGAACTCCGGCGAATTCGGCATGATCGCGATCTGCTTTACGCTGCCGACGGGAACGCCGGAATAGTTCACGGCGCTGCCCTGCGCCAGGCCGCTGACAGACTGGAAGAAGACGTCATATTCCTGCTCGCCGCCGGTATCGACGCGCGCGATCCACAAAATGAAGCCGAACAGGGCGATGAACAGCATGAGCGCCACGGCACCCACGAGAACATGACTGGATTTGGTTTCCATTATGTGCCTGCCAGCTTTCTGTTTTCCCGGTCGCCCGCCATGGCACTACGTCCGCGCGGCCCCCGGAAATAGTCCTGTATCCATGGATGGTCGATTTCAAGCAGTTCCTTGATGGGCGCCGCAGCCAGCACCCTACGGTCCGCGAGGACGGCGACACGGTCGCAGATCGTGTAGAGCGTGTCGAGATCGTGCGTGATGAGAAAGACCGTCAGCCCGAGCGCATCGCGCAGTTCGAGGATCAGATGGTCGAACGCCGCCGCGCCGATGGGATCAAGACCCGCTGTCGGCTCGTCGAGGAACAGCAATCGCGGGTCGAGCGAAAGCGCCCGGGCAAGAGCGGCGCGTTTCCGCATGCCGCCCGAGAGTTCGCTGGGATATTTTGGCCCTGCCTCCGGCCCCAGGCCCGCCAGTCCAAGCTTGTAACCGGCGATCTCGTCCATCAACTCGGTCGTCATGCTATGGAACTCGCGTAGCGGAACCTGCACATTCTCCGCGACCGTCAATGTCGAGAACAACGCGCCGTTCTGGAAGAGCACGCCGAACCGGCGGCGAACCTCCAGCTCCTCCTTTTCCGCAAGACCGGTGATCGGTTTTCCAAAGATACTGATTTTCCCGGCGGCGAATTCCTGCAGGCCCAGGATCGAGCGCATCAGGACGGTCTTGCCGGTACCGGAACCGCCGACGACGCCGATAATCTCGCCCCGGTTCACCGACAGGTCAAGATCCTCGTGAACGATCTGGCTGCCAAACTGATTTCGCAGACCCTCGACCTGAATGATCGGGCCGCGCTGGTCGTCCTTGATCACGCTCATGCCCAGCCCAGCGCCGTGAAGAATATGGCGAAAAAGGCGTCGAGAACGATGACGAGGAAGATCGACTGCACCACCGCGGCTGTCGTTTTCTCCCCAACGGCCTCGGCGCTGCCCTCCACCTGCATGCCGTGGAAACAGCCTGTGACGGCGATGATGATGCCGAATACCGGGGCCTTGATCAGGCCGACCAGCACGTCGGTAAGGGGCACGACCTCCTGCAGGCGCAGGATGAATATGGCGGGCGGAATGCCGAGCTGCAACCAGCTGATAAGGGTGCCGCCGACAATGGCCATGATGGCCCCGTAAAAGGCCAGCAGCGGCATCGCGATGGTCGTGGCGATCAGGCGCGGAATCACGAGCACTTCAATGGGCGGCATGCCAATGGTGCGCATGGCATCGACTTCCTCCGCCAGCTTCATCGAGCCGATCTGCGCGGCAAACGCGCTGCCCGAACGGCCCGCTACCATGATGGCGGTCATCAGCACGCCGAGTTCACGGAAGGTGATGCGGCCGACGAGGTTGATGACAAAAACCTCCGCGCCGAACTGGCGCAGCTGCACGGCGCCCTGCTGCGCGATAACGATGCCGACAAGGAAGCTCATCAGGCCGACAATGCCGAGCGCGGACACGCCGACGACCTCGGCCTGCCGCAGGATCGCCAGCCAGCGCAGGCGTCTGGGGTGCATGAGCGCGCGGACAAGCGCGAGCATGGTGAGCCCGAGAAAAGCGAGGAACGTGCCGAACTGGTAAATACCGCCCTCTACCCACGCGCCGATCCGTGCGAGCAGATGGAAATGCCGTTTCCTGATCGGATGACGGATGGTCGTCATCTGGTTCGCCTTGCCGACCTGCGCCATCAAGGCTTCGATGCGCGGCGTCAGACCGGTCAGCTCGGTAATGAAGCCCTGCTCGGTGCGATGTTCGACCAGGCGGTAGAGCACCCACGCACCGGTGGTATCGACGCGTTTCATACCGCCGAGATCAAGCGTCAGCGGGACGGGATCGTCCTCCATTTCCCGCAGCCGCGGCGAAATATCCTCGATCACGCGCACCGTCAGCCGTCCGTGAAGGGTCAGGCGTCGGCCCTCCTCGGTCCTTTCGTCGTGGATCGTGGCCGTTTCCATGACTCAGGCGTTTAGCGGGACGCCGGTCGTTACACTAGGGGCTGCGCGCGCACCATCTGTCGGCGCGCCGTGCGGCATGAAGTTGCCGAAGGTGCCGCAGTCCATGATATCGTGACATTGGCATCGGATCTGGGTCTGATGGGGCTGAGAAGGAGCGGGCAGGCTGGGGCCGCCGCCATTCTAGCGGCGGCCCGGATGTGTAGGAAAGCGGGGGCGGCAAGGGGCTGATTTGACGCTGGTTTTTTCAGCTATTATAAAGTTGCCACACGCCCCCGATTCGCGCACCGGGCGGGCCGGACAAAGGCGGCGCCTGCGTCCGGAAATGGTGCCGGTCAGCCGCATTGTTCATGGCGCTCCCCCGACCGCGACGTGCCTGCCCTTACCGGTAATAAGCAAGTTTCAGACCCGGCCCTGGCCAGCGGCATTTGGCGAGTTTGCCGGTTGTCGACAATGTGATCCAGGCGTCTTGCATGTCGGGGCCGCCGAAACAGATGTTGGTTGTCAGCAGGTCGGGGAAGTCGAATTGTTCCCGTTCGCCGGTTTCCGGGTGGATGCTGGCGATACCGGGCGCCTCGAGCAGGGTGGCCACGCAGATATTGCCTGCCGCATCGACGGCAAGGGAATCGAGGAGGGTGCGGCCCGGAAAGCTGTGGAGGACGTTGCCGGGAAAGGCGGGCACCGGGCTGGGTTCGACCTCGCCCGGCCCGGTAATGTTGAAGGACAGCAGCAGGCGTTCATTGGTGAGGGCGGTGTAGACCGTCCTGCCATCGGGAGAGAGGCCGACACCGTTCATGTTGGGACCATGCGCGCACTGTTTGATTTCCGAGCCATCCGCACGCGCCCAGTAGAGCCCGCCATGGTCGTGCGCAGTGCCGCGCACCTTGCCAAGGTCGGTGAACCAGAAGCCGCCCCCTGAATAATCGAACACGATATCATTCGGCCCGGACAGGCTCTGGCCGTTCCAATTGTCGTAAAGCGTGGTGACGGCGCCGGTTTCGAGGTCGATTCGTTCGATGCGGCCGCCAGAATAATCCTCCGCCAGCATTCCGGGGATCAGCAGGCCGTCCATGTCGTCATATTGAAAACCGCCATTATTGCAGCAATAGAGCGCGCCGTCGGGGCCAATGGCGAGGCCATTGGGCCCGCCGCCAGGTTCCGCCACCGTCGTCCGGGTGCCGTCCGGCGCGATGCGGGAGATGCGCCCGGCCGCGATCTCCACCAGGATGATGCCGCCGTCCTTCATCCAGACCGGCCCTTCGGGGAAGCGAAGGTCATCGGCGATGATTGTATGATCGATGTTCATCTGCTGGTGCTTTCTGTGCGTATCGCGCTCGATTTTGAGGGGACCGTCATACCGGCGGAGGCCGGTATCCACTTCCTGCGATGGCGTCCTGTTTTGAACTCAAGAAATGGGCCCCGGCCTGCGCCGGGGTGACGCGAAGCGGAAAGCGCGGGATGTGTTTGTCACAAGCCGCTCATGCCTTTTCGGCTGCCGCGGCGACATATTTGTCCTTCAGCAGGCGTTTATAGAGTTTTCCGGTATCGTGCCGGGGCAGTGCCTTTTCGAAATCGATGGAGCGCGGGCATTTGACGTGGCTCATCCGCTCACGCGCAAACGCCATCAGTTCCGCGGCGAGGTCTTCGCCCGCATCGGCCCAGTCGCGCGGCTGTACAACGGCCTTCACCTCTTCGCCGAATTCCTCATTGGGGACGCCGATAACGGCAACGTCCTCGACCTTGGGATGCATGATGAGGACATCCTCGGTCTCCTGCGGATAGACGTTCACGCCGCCGGTGATGATCATGTAGGCGGCGCGGTCGGTGAGGAACAGATAGCCGTCCTCGTCAACATAGCCGATATCGCCAAATGTGGCGCCATGTTCAGCGTGCCGGACGCTGGCGGTCTTTTCCGGGTCGCCATGATATTCGAATTCGCCGCCACCGGCAAAGAAAATGCGGCCTTCGCGGCCCTGCGGCAGCAGATTGCCATCATCGTCAAGGATACGGATCTCGCCGAGCAGCGCCTTTCCCACCGAACCAGGCTTTTTCAGCCACTCCTCCGACGTGATGGCGCAAAAGCCGGTTCCCTCTGTACTGGCGTAATATTCGAAAATGACCGGACCCCACCATTTGATCATCCGGTGTTTCACCTCCACCGGGCACGGCGCGGCGGCGTGAACGCAGACTTCAAGGCTGGACACGTCATACCGGCCGCGAACGTCGTCCGGCAGTTTCAGCATGCGCACAAACATGGTCGGCACGACCTGAGAATGCGTCGCGCCATAACGCTCGACATTGACAAGATATTGTTCGGGATCGAATTTCCGCATGACAACGACCGTGCCACCAAAGCGATGCACACTCATGCAATAGCGGAGCGGAGCGGCATGGTAGAGCGGTGCCGGACTGAGATAGGTCATGCTGTCGCGAAAATCGTACAGCGTCTTCACCAGCATCAACAAGGCGTTGGGTTCGTTCAAGGGCCCCTCTGGCAGCGGTCCGGTCACGCCCTTTGGCCGGCCCGTCGTGCCGGACGAATAGAGCATGTCGCGGCCCTGGCTCTCATCCGCGATCGGCTGCGGCGGCATCTTCGAAAGCTCGTCGGCGAGCGGATCGAATCCGGCGATATCGCCGTGGATAGCGAAATTACCGCCGGGCGCCGACAATTTGCCCGCGGTCGGCGCGAGAGACGCGCTGGCGATAAAGATCTTCGCCCCGGAATTTTCCAGAATATAATCCGCCTCGTCGACGGACAATTTTGTCGAGATGGCGACGAACAGCAGGCCGGACCTCTGCGCCCCCCAGCAGAGCGGAAGATATTCCAGGCAGTTTTCCAGCATGAACGCGACGGCATCGCCGCGCGTCAGCCCCTTGGCGCGGAAGAACTGGGCGGCGCGGTTCGACATCGCCTCCATCTCCGCATAGCTGAGCGTTTCGCCGGTCCCGGCCATGATGATCGCGGGTTTTTCGGGCGTCGCCGCCGCGTGGATATAGGGGTGCAAGCCGATGTCCTCCGATGTGCGTGTGCCGTTCCGTGGGCGGACAATAGCGGCCGCGGCGCGCGGGATCACCGCTGACAAGCGTCAGGATGGGCTGATCATTCCTTCGCGGCGGGAAACCAGTCCGTCTCGATCCGGTGATAGCGTTCGGTGAAGTGCGCGACCTCCCTCAGGCGGTCCTCGTCAAGGATCGTCACGGTCGAGCCGGTCCGTTCGATGAGGCCCTGGTCGGCAAGTTCCCTCAGCATGCGGTTGACGTGGACATGGGTCAGACCGACGGCGTCGCCGATATCCGCCTGTGTCATGTGGAGTTCGACCTCATTGCCGAAATCCTTGTTGGTGACGCGCAGTCTGGACGTGATCTCAAGCAGAAGCGAGCCGATGCGCGAGAGGCCGTCCGTGCGGCCGATGGAGCGCAGCCTGTCGGTAAGCGACACGTTTTCCAGCATGCCCACGGAATAGAACAGCGCAGCGAGGCGGGGGTGCACCTCGAAAAGGGTGGTCAGCGAGCTGCGCGGGAAGCGGCAAAGGCGTGCCTCCCGCACGACGGTGACCGTGGAAATCGCGGTCGTGAAGGGAATGTTGGACGTGCCGACGATGTCGCCCGCGAAATGCAGTTTCAGGAGGGCACGGCCACCATCGGCCAGGACCGTCGACGCGTGAAGGCGGCCGGACTGGACGATGTAAAGGGCATCCGCCTCATCCTTGTCCTCGGCGTAAAGGACAGTGCCCGCCTCGTAAACCTGCGGGCTTTCCTCAAGGACCAGCAAATCAAGTTTTTCGCGTTCCGTCAGCTGCAGATAATGGTCGAGCTTGTTGATGAAGCAACTGTCCGAAACGCCTGACATATGATCTAACCCCCTGTTTGCCTGACGCCCTAGCACGTTTCCGTTCTGAAAGTGAAAGAGGTCGTCGCGCACATCAATAACGCGGGCCGTCCCAATTCGGTTGCCCGGTTTGAAATATTCCCTGCAAATCCGCTGCCGCCTGTGCCAAGGAAACGCGACGTGGAAGGGGGACATCATGTCGACAGGAAACCTTATCTTTGTGGGCGCAGCGTGCCTGGCGCTGGCAGCGTGCGATTCCGGCAATGACGCGCGCGAGGCGTCGCGCGGCGAGGGCCGCGAAACGGCATCCGGCGCATTTGGCGAGACTGGCAGCGGCGGCTCCTATTCCGTGCGCGAGGATGGCGAGGAAACGACGCTGACAGTGGCGACGGACGGAGAAAACGGCGACGTCCAGATTCGCAGCGGCGGCAGTGCCGGTGCGTATCTACCGGATTTCGCGCCGCTTTATCCCGGAGCCGAGATCGACCCTGACGCCGCCGGCGCGGCCGCCGGCATGATGAGCGCTCCGGGCGGCGCGTTCAGCCAGAATATGGGCGTGGAGGGCGACGGTTTCGAGGGCGGCATGGTCAGTTTCAGCAGCGACGACGAAGCCGCCGATATCGTCGCATTCTACCGGGCGCGCGCCAGGGACGCGGGGCTGGAAGTGGAAAATATTATGGACACCGGGTCCATGCACGTTTTCGCCGCCAGCCATGCGGGCACCGGTCGCACGTTGCAGGTCATGGTCTTTCCCGGACATTCGGGGAGCGGCAGCCAGGCGATGCTCATCGCCGGGCGGCAGGCGCCCTGATTTTCATCGTTAACGCGAATTAGCCGAATTTCTGAGGGCGATGTTAACGCTGTCAGGCCTATCCTGTCACCTGATCAGGGGCATTTTGATCAAGGTAAAAGGCAATGACGATCTGGGCCAATCCACAATTCTACACGCGCGCGTTTCCCGTGCTGGTGCTGCTGTGCGCAACGATGGGCGTCCTCACCTACGCCTATGGCGTTCCGTCCGCAGCGCTTAACTGTTTCCTTGCCGTTGGCTTTGGCGTGCGACTGAATAATTATCTGGAGCTGAGCCGCGTGCGCGAAGCCGAAGAGCAGGCGGTGCAGGGCTGGGAACGGCTGCGCGGGCCGGTACAGGCGTCGATCTAGGCGGCCGCCGGAATTTCCGGCGAATCCTTAACAGTGGCCAGCCAGCTGCTCGCGCGCTGGTTCAGGCGGACTGCGACCGCTTCACATCATAGCTCAGCTTCATAGCAGCGCTGGCGCATCAGGTGCATGGAGCGACCGGGGTCGCGCAGGCGCCTGATCCGCGCCGCCATGCCGCCGCGCTCAATATCCGGCGCGGCGCACCGATCCTGTGTGAGGGCGGCTTCTTTCGTGCACTTCGCGGCGCGCGATGATAGGTCTGCCATGACAACCATGGAGACGTGCCGATGAAATTGCCGATTCTCGCGTTTGCCGCCGCCCTTCTGATTGCGCCCGCCCAGGCCGCCGAGCCGGACAGCGCACAGGGCAAAGCGGCGCTTGAGCTTTACCGGGACATTATTTCGATGCGCACCGCGGCGGGCCAGGGTCAGGTGCCGAGACTGGCCGCGCGGGTTGCCAGCGACCTGAAAGCGGCCGGCTTTGCCGATGAGGATATCCGCATCGAACCGATGGACGAGACGGTGTATCTGATCGCGAAATACGCGGGTACCGGCCACCGCGCGCCGCTGGTGTTCATGGCGCATATGGATGTCGTCGATGCGCTGCCGAAGGACTGGGTGCATGACCCGTTCACGCTGCGCGAGGAGAAGGGAAATTTCCTGGGGCGCGGGACTGTCGACAATAAGATGGGCGTGGCGCATCTGACGCGGGCCTTTGCCGATCTGAAGGCGAGCGGCTTCACGCCCGACCGCGACCTGTATCTGGCGTTTTCGGGTGACGAAGAGACGGGGATGAAGACGACGGAGGCCCTGGCCGCCGCGCTGGCGCGGGTGAAGCCGGAATTCGCGCTGAATTCGGATGCGGGCGGCGGCATGATCGACGCCGAGGGAAAGGTGCAGGGATACGGCCTGCAGGTGGCCGAAAAGACCTATGCGACTTTCGACGTCACCATCACCAATGCGGGCGGACATTCGAGCCGACCGCGCGCGGACAATGCGATCTACGATCTGGCGCTGTTGCTGCGGCGGGTCGAGGGACTTCAGTTTCCCGTGCGCGCGAATGACGTAACGCGCGGGTTCATTCGCGCGATGGCGGAGGCCGCATCGCCGGGGGCGGCGGCCATCATGCGGCGCTTTGCGGACGATCCGGCGGATTCGGCGGCGGCGTCGGCGCTTTATAATGACTGGGCGACGCGCCCGAACGTCGCCACAACCTGTATCGCCACCATGCTGGATGCGGGGCATGCCGAAAACGCACTGCCGCAATCGGCGAGCGCCGCGATCAACTGCCGCATTTTTCCGGGCGTCGAGGTGGCCGAGGTGCAGGCACGGCTGGAAACGGCCGGCGAAGGCATCGACAATGTCAGCTGGGCCGTGCGCGACGAGCCGACGGCCAGCCCGATATCGCTGCCGCGCGCCGATGTCACCGCCGCCGTCGAAGCCGCGCTTCAGCGGAAATATCCCGGTGTGACCGCAACCCCCTATCAGGAGGCGGGCGGGACCGACGGCATCTGGTTCCGCCGCGCGGGCATTCCGACCTATGCGGTCTCGCCCATCTTCATGCGCCCCGAAAATGGCGGCCTGCATGGACTGGACGAGAACGCTCCGGTCGATAGTTTCTATTTCGGACTGGATTACTGGCCCGCGCTCATCCAGAGCCTTGCCAGCAGATAAAAGGAGTTAGGATGAAACTCGCAAGCCTGAAACAGGGGCGTGACGGCCGCCTGGTCGTCGTGTCGAAAGATCTCGCCTGGTATGCCGATGCAACGCATATCGCCCCGACCCTGCAGGCCGCGCTCGACGCGTGGCCGGAAACGCGGCCCCAGCTGGAAAAGCTGGCCGAAGACCTGGACCATGAGGCGATCCCGCGGGAACGGTTTCACGAACGCGACGCGGATTCGCCGCTGCCGCGCGCCTATCAGTGGGCCGACGGCAGCGCCTATGTGAACCATGTCGAGCTGGTGCGGCGTGCGCGCGGTGCGGAGCTGCCGGAAAGCTTCTGGACCGACCCGCTGATGTACCAGGGCGGCAGTGACGGCTTCCTTGCCGCGCGGGACCCGATCCCGCTGGCCGATGAAAGCTGGGGCTGCGACATGGAGGCGGAGATTGTCGTGGTGACGACGGACGTGGCGCAAGGGGTGACCCCGGAGCGCGCGCTCGACCATATCGCGCTGATTGGCCTCACCAATGATGTGTCGCTGCGCAACCTGATCCCTGCCGAACTGGGCAAGGGGTTCGGGTTCGTCCAGTCCAAGCCCGCCAGCGCGATGTCACCCGTTTTCGTCACGCCCGACGAGCTGGGCGACGCCTGGACGGGCGGCAAGCTGCATCATGCGCTCAAGGTGGATTATAATGGAAAGCCGTTCGGCCGCGCCGAAGCGGGTGAGGAAATGACCTTCGACATGGGTGTCCTTGTCGCGCACCTGGCCAAGACGCGCAGCCTGGGCGCGGGAACGATCATCGGGTCCGGCACCGTGTCCAACCGCGATCCCGACAATTCGCCGGGACGGCCTGTCGCCGATGGCGGCAAGGGCTATAGCTGTATCGCCGAGCAGCGCATGGTCGAAACCATTGCGCATGGCGAGCCGAAAACGGAGTTCATGAAGGTCGGCGACAGCGTGCGCATCTGGATGGACGGCGATGATGGCAAGCCCATCTTCGGTACCATCGAGCAGGACGTGGTGCCGCTGGAAACCAGTGCGATGGGCGGCGCATGAGCGACCGCATCCTCTATGACTATTGGCGATCGACCGCGGCCTATCGCGTGCGGATCGTGTTGCACCTGAAGGGGCTGGAACACGATCACAAATCCGTCGATCTGGTGAAGGGCGCGCAGTCCGGTGTCGGTTTCAAGATGCTGAACCCGCATGGCCGGGTGCCCTATCTGATCGATGGCGAGGTGGGCCTGAACCAGAGCCTGGCCATCTGCGAATATCTGGACGAGGTCTATCCCGAGCCCACGATCCTGCCCGGCGATGCCGCCACACGCGCGCGCATTCGCGGGGCCGCGCAGATCATCGCCTGCGATGTGCATCCGCTCAACAATCTGAGCGTGCTCAACTATCTGAAGGGCGAGCTTGGTCAGGACGAGGACGCGGTTCGTGACTGGTACCATCACTGGATCGACACGGGTTTCCGCGCGCTGGAAGAGCAGGCGGAAGCGGCAGCCGGCCCCTATCTGTTCGGCGACCGGGTCACGCTGGCGGACATCTGCCTTGCCCCGCAAATGTACAATGCGCGGCGTTTCCGCATGAATCTGGAACCCTATCCCGGGCTGGTCGAGATCGACAAGAAACTGCTGGAACATGACGCATTCAGGGCCGCCCGGCCGGAAGCGCAGGAGGATGCGAACTGATGGCGAAATGGCTGGTGAAGTCGGAACCCTTCAAATGGAGCTGGGCGCAGCAGAAGAAGAAGGGTGTGGAACCGTGGGACGGCGTGCGCTCCTATCAGGCGCTGGGCAATATGCGGGAGATGAAGCTGGGCGAGGAGGTGATGTTCTATCACTCCAACAAGGGCCTGGAGATCGTCGGCATCTGTTCGGTCGCCAGGGAATATTATGACGACCCGAATGACGAGAAATCCGGGCTGGTGGACCTGAAGGCGGAACGCGATATGCCGTCACCGGTCACGCTGAAACAGATCAAGGCGGACGGGCGTTTCGATGAGGTGGCGCTGGTCAGGCAGTCGCGGCTGTCGGTGATGCCGATCCCGGATGACAAGTGGGACGAGCTGATGGAGATCAGCGAGGCGGGGGCCGCGTAAGGCGCCGTCCGCGTGGACCCAGTCAAATGGTTTTCGGTCCTGCGACCGCCATTCCGGCGAAAGCCGGGATGACGTTTGTTAAGGGATGGTGCGTCCTTCGACGGCGCTCAGGATGTCCGGGTTCCGGGGGGCACCGCGAAGAGGCCCGGCCTTAGCCGGGCACATCCGCTTTTTCGAACCCATTCCAGCAGCCATCATAGTCGGACTGTAGCAGGTCCGTCTCCATGGCCCATCCCGCCGGGCGAAACGCGTACCGGCTTTCGAACATGAATGCCATGGTGTCCTCGATCTTCACGGGCTGCAGATCGGCTTCCACGGCCTTTTTGTAACTGGCGGCATCGGGGCCGTGTGACGACATGCAATTGTGCAGACTTGCGCCGCCGGGCGCGAAACCGCCGGATTTCGCATCATAGTCACCCGTGATAAGCCCCATGAATTCCGACATGATATTGCGGTGGAACCAGGGCGGCCGGAATGTATTTTCTGCCACCATCCAGCGCGGCGGGAAGATGACGAAGTCGCAATTGGCGGTTCCAGGCGTGCCCGACGGGCTGGTCAGCACGGTAAAAATACTGGGGTCGGGATGGTCGAAACTAACTGTGCCGATCGTGTTGAATCGCGTCAGGTCATAACGGTAGGGCGCCAGATTGCCGTGCCAGGCGACCACGTCGAAGGGCGAGTGCCGAACCTCCGTTGCCCACAACGCGCCGCAATATTTCTGTATGAGTTCATAGGGCTCGTCGGTATCTTCATACGCCGCCTCCGGCGCCTCGAAATCGCGGGGATTGGCAAGGCCGTTCGCGCCGATTGGACCAAGGTCGGGCAGGCGGAAAGTGGCGCCGTAATTCTCGCACACATAACCGCGCGCCCTGCCGTCCGGAAGGTCGACGGAAAACCGCACGCCGCGGGGGATGACGACGATATGCAGCGGCGCGGCGTCGATGATCCCGAATTCGGTGCGGATGCGAAGCGCGCCGTCCTGCGGCACGATCAGCATTTCGCCGTCGGCATTCATGAAAGCGCGGCGGTCCATGTTCCTGTCGGCGCTGAACATATGAACGGCGATGCCGTGCTGCGCGTCGGGACTGCCGGAGCCTGCATAGGTTGTCAGGCTGTCGAGGAAGTCCCCGGCAAACTGCCGCGGCGCGTCCCAGCGCAGGCGGTTCGGGTTGGGCGGGGTCTCGGTGAATGGTCCCGAGCGCAGCGCCTGTGCGCCGGCATAGGGCACATATTGGGCGTGCGCCGCGGTGGGTCGCAGGCGATATAGCCAGCTGCGGAGATTTTCGTGGCGGGGGGCCGTGAACGCGGTGCCGGACAGCTGCTCCGCATAAAGGCCGAAAGACACGTTCTGCGGCGAGTTCTGCCCGATAGGAAGCGCGCCGGAAACGGCCTCTGTCGACTGATGATTCTGGAAGCCTGTCAGCATGTGATCTCGCTTTCGCCTTATGATTATCGGCGGCGCGCGGGCGCAAAAGCTGTTGCGGCCCGCGGGGCCTGCGCCCCCGCCCCTCCCCAAGGGGAGAAGCGGGGGTTTGCCGGATTTATACCGTTTCCCTGGCGTCCGCCTTCAGAACGCCGCGTTCCATCTGGTCGCGTTCGATGCTTTCGAACAGCGCCTTGAAATTGCCTTCGCCGAAGCCGTCATCCTTCTTGCGCTGAATGATCTCGAAGAAGACGGGCCCCATCAGATTGCCCGTGAAGATCTGTAGCAGCAGACGCGGATCGTCATTTTCCGTCGAGCCGTCGAGCAGCAGGCCGCGTGCCTTCATCTCTTCGACAGGCTCGCCGTGATTGGGCAGGCGCTCTTCCAGCATGGAATAATAGGTTGCCGGCGGCGGCGTCATGAAGGGCAGGCCGTTGGCGCGCAGCGTATCGATGGTCTGGTAGATGTCGGGCGTCGACATGGCGATATGCTGGATGCCCTCACCGTTGAAATCCATCAGGAACTCCTCGATCTGGCCGCCACCTTCCTTGGCTTCCTCGTTGAGCGGGATCTTGATCTTGCCGTCAGGGGCGGTGAGCGCCTGCGACGTCAGGCCGGTATATTCGCCCTTGATGTCGAAGAAGCGGATTTCCCGGAAATTGAAGAGCTTCTCGTAAAAATTGGCCCAGAATTTCATACGGCCGCGATAGACATTATGCGTCAGATGATCGATGACCTCCAGTCCCGCGCCGACAGGGTCGCGGTCCACGCCCTCGAAATATTTGAAGTCGATATCGTAGATATTCGCTTCATTGCCATAGCGGTCGATGAAGTAGATGAGGCTGTTGCCGATACCGCGGATGGCGGGAAGTTTCAGTTCCATCCAGCCCGTATCGATCCTTGCGGGCTCGGCGCCATTGGCAAGGACGTGCTGATAGGCGGCGTTGGCGTCAGCCACGCGGAAGCCCATCGCACATGCGCCCTCATTATGTTCCTCCGCAAACCAGGCGGCCGGTGAGTTCGGTTCGCTGTTCAAAAGGAAGTTGATGCCGTTCTGGCGATACAGCGTGACGTCTTTCGACCGGTGCTGCGCGATGGGCGTGAACCCCATCTGACGAAACATCTTGTCGAGCTTGTCCTTGTCACCGGCGAATTCGAGAAATTCAAAACCGTCGAGACCGGCGGGGTTGGCGTGGATATCCGTCATGACAAGCTCCTAAATGAATAAGTTTCAAATGTAACCAATTTTCCTGTTCAAGTCAATGCAGCACCCATGTAACGATCATGACATGAGCAAAGCTCCCCAGATCCTGAAACTCGACGATTTTCTGCCATATCGGCTATCGGTCGTGTCGAACCTCGTCAGCCGCGTGATCGAGGAGACCTACATGGAGGACGGCCTGAAACAGGCGGAGTGGCGCGTGCTTGCCGTCGTGGCGGAAGCGCCGGGCCGGACCCAGCGCGATGTCGCGGCACGCACGCGGATGGACAAGGTGACGGTGAGCCGCGCTGTACAGGCGCTGTCGGAAAAGGCGCTCGTCACACGTGCCGCAAACCCGGCCGATGGCCGCTCTCAACTGCTGACCCTGACGAAGACGGGCGATGCGATGTATCAGCGGATCATGCCGGCGGCGCAGGCAAAGGCGCTGACCATCTGGGACAGGCTGCCCGCGGGTGAAGGCGACGCGCTGTTCGAAACGCTGGCGACCGTCGAGGCCGCCGCCCTCGCCGCTGCCAAGGAATGAGCTTCAAGCCCGTTTGGATCGCCATCGGCCTGACGCTGTTCGCGCTGCTGAAGATAATTCCGGCGCCGGACGGCATGTCGCCGGAAGCATGGACCGTTGCCGCGCTGGGGCTGCTGATGCTCAGCTGGTGGGTCAGCGAGGCCGTGCCGATCCCGGTCACGTCGCTCTTGCCGCTCGTCATCCTGCCGCTGTTCGATGTGCTGAGTTTCAAAGAGGCCGCACCGCCCTATGCGAGCCCCATCGTCCTGCTGCTGATGGGCGGTTTCATTATCGCGAAAAGTGTCGAGACCTGGGGCCTGCACACGCGCTTTGCGCTGGGCATTGTGGCAAGATCGGGTGCCAGTCCGGCGGCGATGGTGGGCGGCTTCATGGCCGCGTCCGCCCTTCTTAGCATGTGGATATCGAATACGGCGACGGCGATCATGCTGACACCGATCGCGCTGAGCGTGGCGCAGCGTTTGCGCGGAGATGGATGGCAAGGCGCGCCGGTGACCATCGCGCTGCTGCTGGGCGTGGCCTATGGCTGCTCCATCGGCGGCATCGGCACACCCATCGGGACGCCGACGAACCTGATCGTGCTCGGCTATCTGGAGAATGAGTTCGGGCGCAGCATCGGTTTCGCCGACTGGATGGCCTATGGCATCCCGATGGTGCTGGTGCTGCTGCCGCTGGCGTGGCTCGCGCTAACGAAATTGTCCCTGCGTGTCGCCGACGACGCCAATAGTCCCGCACAGGACGTCATCGCCGATGAGCGCGCGAAGCTGGGCAGGATGACGACGCCCGAACGGCGCGTTGCCACCGCCTTTGCCGCGATCGCGCTGGCGTGGATGTTCCGGCGGCCCCTGACCGAGATGACGATCGGCGGCGCGCAGCCGTTTGCCGGGGTGACCGATCACTGGATCGCCATTGCCGGCGCCATCCTGTTTTTCCTCGTCCCTGCGGGCGGCGGCGAAAGGCGGGCCCTCCTGAGCTGGCCGGAAGCGGAGCGCATTCCCTGGGGTGTGCTGCTGCTGTTCGGCGGCGGCCTGAGTCTGGCGGCGGCGATTACCGCGACGGGCCTTGGCGAGTGGATGGGCGCGCGCCTGACGATCCTCAATATGCTGCCCCTGATCCTGCTGATCGCGGCGCTGACCACCTTCGTGATTTTCTGGACGGAGATTACGAGCAATGTCGCAACGGCAAGTGCGCTGATGCCCGTTATCGGCGCGGTTGCGGCGGCTGGCGGGGGCGACCCGCTGTACCTGGCCATGCCGGTTGCGGTGGCGGCGAGCTGCGCCTTCATGCTGCCCATGGCGACGGGGCCGAACGCCATAGCCTACGCATCGGGAGCGATCAGCATGCCGCAGATGGCGCGCGCGGGGCTGATCCTGAACCTGCTGGCGATTGCGGCGATCAGCTGCGGTTCAGCGCTGCTGCTGCCCATCCTGCTTGGATAGGCCCGGATCGAAAGGGGGCCGCCCGAATGGACGACCCCCATTTCATTTTGCAATGTCAGCGACGGACTAGAACTTCGTCCGCACCGTCAGGCCGTACATGCGCGGGTCCTGCGGGAAGGCGGAGCGCGATCCCGAGCGCAGGACGGTATTGAACGTCACACCGCGCGTGATCTCGTTGGTCAGATTGGTGACCCACGCCTCCACAGCGAACAGGTCGTCCTGACTGCCGATACCGGCGCGCAGATTGATCTTCACATTGCCGTCCTGCACGTCGAACGGCACCAGCGCCGTCGTGCCCACCTGGTCCGGCGTTGCCGCCAGCGCGCGCGCCTGTGTCGAGGTACGGCGGTCGCTTTCCATACGCAGCTGCCCGTTCAGGAAGAAGTCCAGATTGTCGCCAATGTCGCGGGCATAGGTGGCGCCTGCGATGCCGACGAATTCAGGCGCGTTGGTCAGCGAGTTGCCGCATAGCGTGATGACATTGGGCGTCACCTGATCGCCCGCGCAGTCATCAGGATATCTGGCGTCCACATAGGTCAGGCCGGCGTTGAACGTCAGCTCGTCGGTTGGACGGATATTCGCCTCGATCTCGATGCCCTTGGTGTTCGCCTTCGGAACGTTGAACGTCTGGAACTGCGCACCGGTGAATTCCAGAACCTGGAAATTCTTGAATTCCTCAAGGAACAGCGCGACGTTGAGCGTGACCGCATCGTCGATCAGACGCGCCTTCATGCCGACTTCATACGCATCCACCTCTTCGGAATCGAAGCGCGGATCGGCACCGCCGGCCGCGGCGGTCGAATCGAGGTTGAAGCCGCCCGACTTATAGCCATGCGTGAAGCTGGCATAGACGCTGACCGGCTCGTCAAACTCATAGGACACCTTGCCGGTGTAGATCAGTTCCGTATCGCTGAACGTGTCGTCGAACGGACGCGGCAGCGGGAACGGGTTGGCATCGCTGCCGATGGCCGGCGCGGTGAATGCGAAACAGCCAAGGCCGAAGACATTGCTCACCAGCGGCGCAGGCACATTGCCCGCGCCGATCGCTCCCAGGATTGCCGGGCAGAGCGGATTGTTGATTTCGGGCTGGAAAAAGGAGCCGTCCTTCGACTCATCGGAATAGCGCAGTCCGACGGTCAGTTTCAGCCCGTCGACGACCTCCAGCGAATTATGCGTGAAGAGCGACCAGCTTTTGCTCGACTGCGAATAGGCGTTCGATGCGGAAACGACCGAAGGGTCGATGCCGCCCGACAGCACCGTCAGCGGGTTCGCGCCAAAGGCACCGCCCGTCGGCGCGAAGAAAAGCGCGCCAACCAGCTCGCCAAAATCCTCGCCAAGGTTGAACTTGGCGACCTGATCGATGCTTTCATCGGAATAATAACCGCCGACCAGCCATTCGAGCGCGCCGTCGAGAAATTCACCCTGCACACGCAATTCATGCGTCATCGTGTCGATCTGCGTGTCGCCGCCCGACACGACATTGAACACATCGAGACCGGAGAAGTCAGAATCATACCCGTTATCGGCCCGGTATTCACGATATGAACCGATGTAGATAAGGTCCGCGAAATCCCCAAGCGGGACGCTGATCTCGCCAGTCACACCCCATTGGTCGATGTCGGCGACGGGCAGCGTGTTTGACGTCGAAATCAAATCGTCGAGGGCGCGCTGGGCGCCGCGCGTGTCGAACGCGGACACAGCCCGGTTTGGGGCGGCCATGCCGCCGCGCGCGCCAAGACCGACAGCCGCGAACAAATTGTTCGTTTCAACCGGCGATGCCAGCACCTCAATGGCCGCGCCAAATGACGCCGTGCTCTTGGAATAATCGGCGATCAGGCGTCCTTCGATACCGCCGGATGTCTCAAATCCGAGCTGACCGCGGACGAGATACTGGTCGACTTCGTTCGAATCGCCGAGGTCGTTGCCGTCACGGTCGATGACGTCGATATAGCCATCGCGCGTGCGATAGGCGCCGGTCAGGCGCAGCGCCAGCGTGTCCTGCACGATTGGCACGTTGACCGCGCCCTGAATGCTGATGTGATCGTAATTGCCGTAAGTCGCATTGGCGAAGCCGCCAAACTCGTTGAGGTCGGGACGGACATTCGTGATGTTCAGTGCACCAGCGGACGTGTTGCGACCGAACAGCGTGCCTTGCGGGCCGCGCAGAACCTCGACACGCTCAACATCGACAAACTCGCCAAGGGCGATACCCGGGCGCGACTGATACGCGCCGTCGATGAAGACGCCGACTGCGCTTTCAAACCCGATATTGTTCGACGTTGTACCGACGCCGCGAATGCGCAGAACAACGGTGCCGGAAGCGGTCTGCGCATTGGAGCTTGAGAAGCTCGGCGACACTTGCGTGATCTGCGTGACATTATCGACGCCCTGTCGCTCCAGCTGGACCGGCCCCACGGCGGTGACGGCGATCGGCACATCCTGGATGTCCTGCGCGCGGCGGGTCGCTGTCACAATAATGACGTCATCGTCGGCGTCTTCTTCAGCAGCAGCGGCGGCGGTGCCGGTATCGGCGTCCTGCGCCATGACCATGGAGGACGACATCAGGGCAATGGAGGCCGCCGATGCAAGAGCGGCGGTACGCACAAATGCAGATCTCATATTCAAAACTCCCAAGGATGTGAAATGGGCGTTCTGACGCCGCCTCTAGCGAACGAGCCTATGCGGCTTTGGATAACAAAAAAAGAATTGGTGCCGTTATGTTCACGCGATTGAGCGCATCAGGTGACATTTTTGCATCACCTGTCAGGACCGCCAGTATTGTAAGAACAAACGCTCAATCGTCCAGAATGCGCCAGCGATTCCAATGCAGTATGTCATCAGGAGCGTAGCGCCGCGGTGGAGCCGGTTACCGATATGGGCAACAAGGACAAGGATGAGCAGCAATCCTGCCACGAACAGCAATTGGCCGATTTCGATGCCGATATTGAAGAAGATGAGGGCACTGGCCTCCTCACCCGCGGGCAGGCCGATTTCGGCGAGTGCGCCCGCGAAGCCCAGGCCGTGGACGAGCCCGATGCCGAAAATAATGGGCCAGGGATGGCGGGAGATCAGGCTGGGCCTGCCGCGCCGCGCACGCATGATCTCGGCCGCGATCATCAGAATGCTGGCGGCGATCATGATTTCGACCGGCCGGCCGGGCAGGCTGATCTGGCCGAGCGCCGACAGCGCAAGCGTGATGCTGTGCGCGGCGGTGAATGCGGTGGCGGCGATCGCTATTCGCCGCCATCCGGCGAGCAGCAGGACGAGGCCCGCGACGAACAGCAGATGATCGGGGCCGAGCAGGATATGTTCGATCCCGAGGGCGAGATAGCTGAACGCAGGCGACGCACGCGTCTGCGTCATGTCGAGATGCGCGGCGGCAGGTTTCAGGAGGGCGCTGCGCACCTCTCCACCGGGCGCGGTGACGCGCAGAAATACATCCGTGAGCGTGCGGTCGAGCCCGGCCACGCCGACGCTGGAGAGCGGCCGGGCGCAGTGGATCCGCCAGCGTTCGACGACGGCGCCAACCGCGCCCGCCTGACGCTTTGGAGAGACCGCTTCGCACGCCGGGCCGAATTCCGGTGTCAGGGACAGGCGGCGGCCATCGAGGACGGGCTGTTTCCACAGGACATCATAAACGCCGTCCTGCGTCGCCGTGACCTCAAGATAGGCCGGGCGCACTTCATGCGCATGCGCGGCGGCAACGGCGGCCACCGCGAGGAGCGCCATGGCCAGCCACCAGCGGACGATCATTCGGGCGCGCCGATCTCGACATCATAGCGCCCGACAATATCGGCGATCGCCGCCGCGTTGGCCTTTCGCTGCGCCTCTTCCTTCCAGGCCGAAATGACCCTGGTTTTTACCTCGTCGAGAGCCGGAACGCGGCCGGGGCTGCGGGCTTCGATGCGTATCAGATGAAGACCGAATGCCGAGCCGACGGGGGCGCTCCAGCCGTCACCTTCCACCGCGAACAGCGCCTGTGCGAACGGCTGACCGAACAGCTGTGCGAGCTGCGCCTGACCGATATTGGCATAGCTTCTTTGCAGCATGAACGGGTCGCCAAGCGTGCGCCATGGCGTGCCGTCCGCGAGCATATTGCGGGCGGCGTTCGCTTCTGCCTCGGCAGTGTCGCCGCGGCTGTCCGGGCTGAAATACACATGGCTGAAGCTGCGCGTCGGCCGCTCGGCAAAGCGGTCCGTGCGCGCCTCGTACCAGCGCCGAAGCTCGTCCTCCTCCGGCACTTCGATGTCCGCCAACCCCTCAACTGTCGCACGCATTTTCTGCGCCAGCCGTCTGCGGATGATGATGTCGTCCCGGTCGAGGCCGAGCGCCAGCGCCTCGCGCACCAGCGCCCGTTCCTCAACCTCTGCGGAAATAATGCCGCGCATGTCCGCTGGCGCGGGCAGGCGGCCCGCCTCTGCCGCCCAGATACCGGCGAGGCGTTCCTGTTCGGCCGCACTGATGCGGATGGTCCGGTCGTCGCCCTGCGGCTGCCAGACGAGGAACAGCGCGAGCCCAAGCAGGAGGAAATGAACCAGCGGCTCGCGCAGGAGCGCCCGCACCCGAGGCATCAGCGCGCCATCATCCGCGCGGGACGTACCAGATCGGGCTGGTCCATGCGCGTTCCTGAAGGGTCGGTGGCAGCGCGGGATTGGGCGGCGAGCCGTTGCGGATCGCATCCCATGTCGACCAGCGGCACGTGGGTACCTGAAGCACGCGGACATAATAGACGGCGTTCTGGTTCACATCGAAATCGGGATCGCGCCACAGCACTTTCAGTTCCGCATCGCCGCCCTCGGCACTGACTGAACAATCGGCAAGGTCGAGCGTCGATGCGGTGGCGGGACAGCGGTTTGTCGCGCTGTCCACGGCGGCGCCATCGGCGCAGGCCGCGTCATAGACCCTTTCGTGCTTGCCTGGGCCGTCCGACCAGATTTTGACGATCTGCAGTCGCTCCAGCGGCGCTTCGCCGGGATCGCGGACGGCCCAGGCAAGGAAGGCAGGGCTGGACCGGCCATCGCCGATCAGGTCGCCGCCCATCGGGACGCCGCGCGCATAGGCCTGTGATGTCAGGTCCGGCGCATCGACAATGTCGTCGGTCAGATCGAAGCCGCCGAACATGCGCACCTTTATGCGCGGCCCGGATGTCGCGAACGTCTCTTTCCGCCGCATGGCCGCGAAGATGGATTCCCGGCTATTCTCCTCTGCCCAGACACCCGCAAGACCCGAAGCGGCCCAGCGCGAAAACCAGTTGTCGGCATTGGGATCGAGGGTCACGCCCTCCCAAGTCTTCCTGCCATCGGGCGGCACCGACCCGCGCTGCACGGGCGACGCATCGAGAATGCCGACCTTGGACCACATCCGGCTCTCATCGAAGCTGCCGCCCGCGACATGGGTGTCGGACGAGGCAATGAGGCCGAAGCGATAGGGATTGCCCTTGCCCTGTTCGCCGAGCAGCAGGCCATTGCCATAAGCCTCGCGAACGAAGCCGCCCCTGGTTTTCGACACGGTGTCCGAACCGAGCAGCTTGTCATAGATTTCGAAATTCGCCCATTCGTCATTCGGGGACAGCGATGGATGGGTTTCCGATGTGCCCTTCACCTGCGTGATTTCGACGAGCGGCTCGTTGCGCATGCGCTGCTCCGCATATGCCGCGGTGAGCGGCGCACGGTCATAGGTGTCGAGCGCGAACATGCGGCCGTCGGACACGTTGCTGTTGTGCGGGATGGCAAGGCTTTCGTGGCCCTTGGCGCGCTCCGCGTCCATCCAGTCCCACAGGTCCTCGGGATTGGTGGAGTCAAGCGTTGCGAACGCCCGGTCGGGAGCCGTGCCCCTGAAGAATACATTTCGGTGCAGATTGCCGCCGCCAAAGCCGCTGTCGCCGTCGGAGGTCGTCACGGCGGTATATTCGAAACCGGCGAAGGTCGTCAGCCTGCCCGGCACGTAGTTTCTGTCGGCGGCCTCCACCGTGCGTGCCCAGGTCGACCGCATGACGGTTTCGTCGGCGGCACCCTTGATCGCAATGCCGCTCCTGACCGAGGCACCGACAGTCTGGAATGCCGCGCCGATCGCCGTGAGATCGGTGGAGAAGAGGCTTTGCGCGAGCGGAAGTTTCGACAGTTCGGTCGTGTCATCGTCCATCGCTGGAAGTATTCCGAGATAGGCCGCGTGATCCGTTACCGCGACAAAATCGAGCGGCGGACCGGAGAGGGACAGGTCATAGCCCGCCGGGTGCCGGATGGTCTCCCCGCGCGCGAACCGGTACACGTCGTCCGGCGTCGAGCGCACGTTGAAAATATAGGCGTCGAACGAATTCTTCGTATGAATATGGAGGTCGCCGAAATAGGCGTTGCGGTCGGCATTATACCCCGCCGTCCTGATTTCGGCCGACGCGTTCGCCGGCGCGACATCCTCATTTCCATCAGTCGCGCCGCAGGCCGCCAGAAGCACCGCGGACGCCAGCAGGATTGCGCGTATCATGTCCCGTCTCCCCCCCGGTTTTTTCACGATCGCAGCATAAATAGATCTGGTCTGAAAGAAACCTGTGAGAGAAGAGTGGTTAAAAGGCGGTGCGGAATGCGGCGATGAAGCGGGGAAGATCGCCCTCCGGCAGGTGATTGATGCCCGCCGCACCGGCGCGCCCGCCGCCCGTTTCGAATTGCAGACAAAGCCGGTCCGCGCCGTCCCGGCGCGCCACGGGTGCGCGGACGCTGACGAGATAGCCGCCCTCTGGCCGGTCCGTCAGGATGGCATGCGCGCGCTCTGGATGGTCCTGTGCGATGGCGTTGCCATAGACACCCGACACGCGCCGCGAAGCCGCCGTGTCCGGCAGGTGCAGGATGAGGCCTTCGGGCGCCGCGTCGATGATATCGGCATGTTCCGCGGCGGCCATGTCCGCCTTGTAGCCCTCTTCGAGGACGGCGAAGATATCGGCGCTTTCGCTCAGGAAACCGAGCGGCGACGCATGCCTGACGAGGTTGAGATAGAGCGCGTCGGGCGCAAAATGCAGGTCGCTTGTCGCGGTGCCGTAGCCATTATAGTTGATCAGCGTCCCCAGCCGTTCGAGCCGCCTGGTATCCGCCGCGCCGAGCCCTGCGGATGCCGCCAGGTCGAGGGCGACCGCGGACAGGCTGTCTCCAAACGCAGCGGTGATCGCCCATAAATGGCTGCTCCCCCCAAGCAGCCTGTCGACGATAAGCGACGTGCAGATGCGCGCGTCCGTATCGATGTGCGCCGTGAGGGCGGGGTGCTCGGGGATATCGCCCGCATTGTGATGGTCGGCGTAGAACACGTCGGCCCCGGCGGCGAGGGCCGCGGCGAGCGCGGCCGCATTGTTGCGCATGGACACATCAAGGACGGTGATGCGGTCGCCTGCCCTTGCCTTCACGCGCTGAAGCAGGGAAATGTCGCGCTTTACGCCGGTAATCAGCGTGGTTTCGCGCGGCATGGCAAGGCGAAGCTGCACCAGGGCGCAGATGCCGTCGGCATCGCCGTTGAAAACGTCGTAGTCAGCCATGCCGCGCCGCCCTATTCGCCGCTGAGGAAACCGGCGCGTTCCAGATAGGCGACGATCGTCTCAGCCGCGTCCTCGGCGGACATCCGCGCCGTGTTGACGCGGATTTCAGGGTCGAGCGGGTCTTCATAAGCACTGTCGATGCCGGTGAAATTCTTGATCTTGCCAGCGCGTGCCTTTGCGTAGAGACCCTTCACATCGCGGGCCTCGGCAACCGCAAGCGGCGTGTCGACATGGATTTCGATGAACTCACCCTCGGCCATCATGCCGCGCGCGATCTGGCGTTCCGTCCGGAACGGCGAGATGAAACTGACGAGGGTGATGAGGCCGGCGTCGGCCATCAGCTTCGCCGTCTCCGACACGCGGCGGATATTCTCGACACGGTCGGCATCGGTGAAGCCCAGATCCTTGTTCAGACCATGGCGGACATTGTCGCCGTCCAGGATATAGGTGTGACGGCCCATATCATAGAGCCGTCGTTCGACGAGGTTCGCGATGGTCGATTTGCCCGATCCGCTGAGGCCCGTAAACCACAGGACCGCAGATCGCTGGTGCTTTTGCCGGGCGCGCTCGGCGCGGCCGACGTTCAGATCCTGCCAGACCACATTCGCAGCGCGGCGCAGCGAGAAATCGAGCATGCCCGCGCCGACAGTCTCGTTCGTCTGGCGGTCGATCAGGATGAAACTGCCGGTGCGGCGGTTCTTCGCATAAGGGTCGAAGGCGATGGGCTGGGCGAGTGAAAGATTGCACACGCCGACTTCGTTCAGTTCCAGGGTCTTTCCGGCGCGTTTGCTAAAATCGTTCACGTCCACCTTGTGCTTTAGCGCGCTGACCGACGCGCCGACGGTTTTGTTGCCGGTTCGGAGACGATATTGGCGGCCGGGCAGCAGTTCCTTCTCCGCCATCCAGAGCAGTTTCGCCCGGAACTGGTCCGATTGTTCCGCCGGGTGGTCCTTGTCGCAGATGATGTCGCCGCGGCTCGAATCGATTTCATCCTCAAGCACGATGGTGACAGCCTGTTCCCGTACGGCGCGCGGCAGGTCGCCGTCGAATGTCGAGATCGACTTCACCTTGCTGCGCTTGCCCGACGGGATGGTGATGATTTCATCGCCCGGCGCGATGCTGCCCGAAGCGACGGTGCCGGCAAATCCGCGAAAGTCGAGATTGGGCCTGTTCACCCATTGCACCGGCAGACGGAAGGGCGCGTCGTCCTCGGTCTGAAGAATGTCCACGGTTTCAAGATATTCCAGCAATGCTGGGCCGGTGTACCAGGGCATGGCGGCGCTTTTTTCGGTGACATTGTCGCCCGTGAGCGCGCTCATCGGAATGGCGGTGATGTCGCCAAAGCCCAGCCCGTCGCCGAACCTGCGAAACTCTGCCTCGATCTCGTGGAGACGGGCTTCCGACCAGTCCACCAGGTCCATCTTGTTCACCGCGACGGCGACGTGCCGGATGCCCAGCAGCGATGCGATGAACGCGTGGCGGCGGGTCTGCACCTGAACACCGTGACGCGCGTCGATCAGGATGATGGCGACGTCGGCGGTTGATGCCCCGGTCGCCATATTGCGGGTATATTGTTCATGCCCCGGCGTATCGGCGACGATGAACTTGCGCTTTTCGGTCGAGAAGAAGCGGTAGGCGACATCGATGGTGATGCCCTGTTCACGCTCCGCGGCGAGACCGTCGACAAGAAGCGCCAGATCAGGCGCTTCGCCGGTCGTGCCGACGCGCCTTGAATCCTGCTCGACCGCCGCAAGCTGATCCTCGTAGATCATCTTGGTATCGTAGAGCAGACGGCCGATCAGCGTGGATTTGCCATCGTCGACGCTGCCGCAGGTGAGGAAACGGAGCAGGTCCTTATTCTCATGCGTCTCGAGATAGGCGAGGATGTCGGCGGCGATCGCCGCATCGGGGGCGTAGGAAGAGGAACCCTGGTCAGTCATCAGAAATATCCCTCCGCCTTCTTGGCTTCCATGGAGGCGCCCGCATCGGCGTCGATGACCCGGCCCTGACGCTCCGAAGTGGTGGTCAGGAGCATTTCCTGGATGACATCGGTCAGGCTGGTCGCCTCGCTTTCGACCGCCCCCGTCAGCGGGTAGCAGCCGAGCGTGCGGAAGCGGACCATTTTCTCCTCGGGAACTTCACCCTCGTTCATGGGAATGCGGTCGTCGTCGACCATGATGAGCACGCCGTCGCGTTCCACGACCGGGCGTTTCGCGGCCAGGTACAGGGACGGGAGCGGGATCCCTTCCTTGTGAATATATTGCCAGATATCGAGCTCGGTCCAGTTCGAGATCGGGAACACGCGCATGCTCTCACCCTTGGCGACCTGCGTGTTGTAGATGTTCCAGAGTTCGGGCCGCTGGTTCTTCGGGTCCCAGCGGTGCTGCGCGGAGCGGAAGGAAAAGACGCGTTCTTTCGCGCGGCTCTTTTCCTCATCGCGGCGCGCACCGCCAAATGCCGCGTCAAAGCCGTAATGATCAAGAGCCTGTTTCAGCGCCTGTGTTTTCATGATGTCGGTATGCACGGCGCTGCCATGCGTGAACGGGCCGATACCCTCGCGCAGGCCGTCCTGATTTTGCCACACCAGCAGTTCCATGTTGACGCGCCTCGCCTCCGCGTCGCGAAAGGCGATCATTTCGCGGAATTTCCAGCCGGTATCGACATGCATGAGCGGGAAGGGCGGCGTGGAGGGATAAAAGGCCTTCATGGCGAGATGCAGCATCACGGCGCTGTCCTTGCCCACCGAATAGAGCATGACAGGCTTTTCGCATGTCGCGGCAACCTCGCGCATGATGTGAATGCTCTCCGCCTCAAGGCGGTCGAGGTGCGTCAGGCGTGCGATATGATCATCTTTGCTGGGCATGAAGGCGTCTTACGAGGAGACTCTTACTGAAACCAACATGAAAACCTATGGCGCGGAAAACCGTGCGTATCAGATGGCGACGGTGAACTTCCGGGCGCAGAATTCGCAATCCACGTTCACCATGCCGTCTTCATCCCTGAGCTCGGCGCGATGCTCCTCCGGCAGGGTGCCAAGCCGGCCGGCAATATGCTGCGCGGAACAGCGGCATCCGCGTGACAGCGGCGTTGCGGGCAGGGTGCGCACTTCATCCTGATTGAAAAGCCGCCAGGTGAGTTCCTCAAGCTTCAGGTCCGGGTCCGTCAGTTCGTCCGCCGTCACGGTCGCGGCGAGGGCATTGAGGTGAGCCCAGTCCTCATCGGCGGCCGCCATGGTATCCTCGACATGCAAGCGGGTCTGGCCATCCTCGCCGCGCGGCAGATGCTGTACCATCAGGCCGCCGGCATGCCAGGCGCCGTTTTCGTCCCGGCGTACCGCCGCGCGCAGGACCGTCGGGATCTGCTCGGAGGATTCAAAATATTGGGTAAAGGCCGCACACAGATTTTCGCCCTCCAGCGGGACGATGCCCTGAAACCGCTCCTCGGCGTTTTCCGGTTCCAGCGTGACGGCGAGATATCCTTCGCCGAACAGCGCGGGGAGGTCAGCACCCTGAGGCAGCGCCGCGACCCTGTCCGCGTCAAAGCCGCAATAACCGCGCAGTTCGCCCGCGCGGTAGTCGCAGACGATGAGCCCGATGGCACCGTTCTCCGCCTTTGCCTGTACGGTCGTCTGACCGCCATCGCCCTTCAGCGCGCTGCCGATCAGGGCGGTCAGAACGAGCGTTTCGCCAAGCGCCTTTGCAACGGGCGCGGGATAATCATGCGCACTGAGGATCACCCCAAGCGTATCGCCAAGGCGCATGACGCGCCCGCGTCCCGCGCGCAGCGGAATGGTGAACCCCATGACCCGATTGTCCTCTGGCGAAGGGGCATGGATGGCGGCGGCGCTTTGCGGCGTCCGTTGTGTCGTGCTGGTCATGCCGCGCTATGTAGGGACGCCGACACCGCCCTACAATTCAGCCATTCAGCCATTCAGCCATTCAGCCTGCCCAGACAGTACAGCATCACAGCCTTCTGCGCGTGGACACGGTTTTCCGCCTCTTCGAAGACCAGCGATTGCGGCCCGTCGATAACGGCCTCCACCACCTCTTCGCCGCGATGGGCGGGCAGGCAGTGGAGGAAAATCGCATCGCTGGCCGCCTTCGCCATCAAAGCCTCGGTCACCTGATAGGCGGACAGCGCCACCATGCGCTTGTTCTTGTCCTTGTCACCCATGGAAACCCACGTGTCGGTGACAATGACGTCCGCGCCGCTGACGGCTTCCTCCGGATTGCGGATCACTTCGATCCTGCCGCCGCGCGCCTCCGCAGCCGCGACGTAGCGCGGATCGGGATCGTAGGCGGCGGGGGTGGACAGGCGCAGCGTGAAACCGAGCAGGCCCGCCGCTTCGATGATGGAGTGGCAGACATTATTGCCATCGCCCAGCCAGGTCCAGATCGTCCCGTCGACATTGGCGCCGCGCGCCTCCTCGACCGTTATGATATCCGCGATGACCTGGCAGGGATGGGTTTCGTCGGTCAGGGCATTGATGACGGGGACGCCGCCTGTTTCGGCCATGCGGATGAGCTTGTCATGATCGTCCGTGCGCAGGGAGATAATGTCGGCGAAGCGACCGAGGACCTTCGCCGTGTCCTCGATGGTTTCGCCGCGCCCAAGCTGCATGTCGCCCGCGGACAGTGTCTGGACGGTACCGCCGAGCTGCCTCATCGCCAGTGCCATTGACAGGCGTGTGCGGGTCGAGCTTTTTTCGAAGATCGACGCCAGCTCGTGGCCCGCCAAGGGAGCATCGGCATCCACCATGCCGCGCGGCCGGCCCGCGCGCGCGGCCTTGCGCCGCTTCGCTTCATCGAGAATCGCGCGGACGGCCTGCGGGCCAAGGGGCTCGAGGTCCAGAAAATGGGGCATGATGCTGCTCCTGATTGGCGGCCGAACTAGCCGGCCGTGCCGGTTGCCTTGGCTTCGCGATAGGCGTTCGCCGCCTCGGTCAGCGCCCGCGTACATTCGGCGATATGACTGTCATCGATGTTGAGAGGCGGCAGGATCCGGACGATGTTATCGCCCGCGGCGACCGTCAATATGCCGTACTGGCGCGCGAAATTCACGAAGGGACGCGTGGCCTCGGTCATGCGGATGCCGAGCATCAGCCCCATGCCGCGCACGCTTTCGAACAAATCGTCATGGTTCGGAATCCACTGTTCCAGCGCGTGGCGCAGGCGTTCGCCGGTTTCCTGGACCTGGGTCAGAAACGCGGGCTCGGCAACCACGTCGAGGACGGCAAGACCCGCGGCCATGCCAAGCGGATTGCCGCCATAGGTGGAGCCATGCGTGCCGACCGTCATGCCGTACGCCGCCTTTTCCGTGGCAAGGCAGGCACCGAGCGGGAAGCCGCCGCCAATTCCCTTGGCAATCGCCATGATGTCGGGCTCGATACCGTACTGCTCATACGCGAACAGCGTACCGGTGCGGCCGACGCCGCACTGTACCTCGTCCAGGATCAGCATCAGGTCATGTTCGTCGCAAAGATCGCGCAGACCCTTCAGGAATTCCGGCGTCGCGGGCAAGATGCCGCCTTCGCCCTGGACGGGCTCGACCATGATCCCGGCGGTGCTGTCGCTAATGAGCGCCCTGACGGCGTCCAGATCATTGAACGGGGCGTGGTCCGACCAGTCGGGCAGGGGTTCGAACGGCGTCCGCAGTTTTTCAGAACTGGTCGCGGAAATCGCAGCAATGGAACGCCCGTGGAAGCAATTGTGGAACGTGATGATGCGGTTGCGCTCCGGGTGTTCGTTCACATGCTGATAGGCAAGGGCGGTCTTCGCAGCGCATTCGAATGCCTCCACGCCGGAATTCGTGAAGAATACGGTATCGGCGAAGGTCAGCTCAACGAGCTTCTCCGCCAGCTTCCACTGCCCCGGAACATTGTAGAGGTTCGACGTGTGCATCAAGGTCGCGGCCTGGTCCTGGATCGCCTTGGTGAGATGCGGGTGGCCATGGCCGAGGCAGTTGACGGCGATACCGCTGGCAAAATCGAGATATTTCTTGCCATCGGCGCCGTACAGATACGCGCCCTCCCCGCGTACGGGTTCCACCTCACAGCGGGCATAGGTTGGCATCAGGGCGGGAATGGTCATCTCGGCATATCCTTCGGTCGGAAATTCGAATGCAAAGAGGCGGCACCGCCGTGCCGCCTCGATATGGCATGTGAATTAGGGCTGCGATGGGGGGCAGTCAAACGATGCGGTAAAGCGGGGGCGGGGCAGCGGCGCAGGCGAGGCGGGAGCCACACCCGGCTTCGTGCGTTCTCCCGCCATGACGATCCCGCTCCGCCGCGCCGCCCTCCTGTCATCCCTCATCGGATTTGGCCTGTCGGCCTGCGCCGCGCCCGCGCCTGAAATGGGCGTGGATGCGGCCCTGATGGTGCCCGGCGCGGATAGCTGGGAGGCGGCCATTCTTCCTGAAGATGCCGTTCGGCTTGGCAATCGCGCGAATATCTGGCGCGATGCGCTCGCCCTGACCGCCGCGGCCAATCCCGGCCTGATTGCGAGGGAAGGTGCCATTCTGCAGCAGGGCGGGGCGAGCGATGCGGTGCCTGCCAGCGGCGATTACCGCTGCCGCACGATCAAGCTGGGCGTCGAGGCCCTTGGCGGCATCGCCTATGACTGGTTCCGCTGCCGCGTCGACGACGTGGATGGCCAGACATGGCTGGTCAAGGAGACCGGTTCCCAGCGGCAATCGGGGCGCGTTTTCGGCGGCGGCGTGTTTCTGGGCGGCTTCGCGCTTGGCGACGAAAGCGGCGCCGTTGCCTACCGCGCGCTGGCGGACCGCAATGTCGTCGGGATGTTGGAGATGTTGAGCGCCGGGCATTACCGGCTGGTGCAGCCGCAGCCCGCCCATGAATCGATGCTGGATATTCTGGAGATGAAGGCGCGTTAGCGGCGGCCCTGCCCGCAAACGCAGATCGTGGGATGGCCGTATCCGCCCTTGCGGCGGCGTTTCCCGCTAATTCTTGATCCGCCAGCCGGTGGAAAGAACCCGGTAGCAGGCCGCGAGCAAGGCGAGGTTGATGCCCGTGAGGACAATCATCCCCTGGCCGATCGGCCCGTCGGCCACGCCAAGAAAGCCATAGCGAAACCCGTCGATGACGTAGAAGAACGGGTTCCCAAGGCTGATCGTGCGCGCAAGTTCCGGCAGGCGCTCGATGACGTAGAATGTTCCCGACAATAGCGACAGTGGCTGCACCAGGAAATTCGTCACCGCTGCCGCATGGTCGAACTTGTCCGCCCACAGGCCCACAAGAATGCCAAGCAGGGCCAGCATGATCATGCCGGACAGGCCGAAGAAAACGATGGCCCATGGTTCGCGAATCACCGGGCTGACGCCGGGCCATAGCCACATGGCGAGGTAAACCGCGGCGCCGACGAGCAGGCCGCGCGTGACGGCGCCCGCGACGAAGCTGACGAGCAATTCCCATGTCGATAGCGGCGGCATCAATATGTCGACGATCGTGCCCTGGATCTTCCCGATCAGCAGGCTGGACTGGCTGTTCTGGAACGCGTTTTGGATCATGGCCATGATGATGAGGCCGGGGGCAAGGAAGTCGTTGAAATCAAAGCCCAGCACCTGCCGGTCCCCGCGGCCGAGCGCGACGGTGAAGATCGCCAGAAACAGCAATGTCGTAATCGCCGGCGCCCAGACAGTCTGCAACTGCACCTTGAAGAAACGCTTCACCTCCTTCATGTAGAGCGTCTGCAATCCCCGCCAGTTGATGAACGGGATCAGCGGCACGCCCGGCTCCGGGTGCTTCGCGGTCGCGATGGGTTTGGGCTTGGTGCTCATGCCGGTCGTCGATAGTGGTGCGCCCTTCGCCTCGCAAGTCGCGCGAGACATATGAATTTGGAGTAAGCCCCGCCCATGTCATGGACCGATGAACGTATCGCCATTCTCAGCCGCCTTTGGGAAGAGGGCCACCCCGCGTCGAAAATTGCCGAGGAGCTGGGCGGGGTCACCCGCAATGCCGTGATCGGCAAGGCGCACCGCCTTGGCCTTGAAAAGCGCCCGAGCCCGGTGAAGTCGGACGCCGGCAAGAAGAAGGCCGCGGCAAAGCCCGCGCCCGCGAAACCGAAAAAGGCGCCTGCGCCCAAGGTGAAGCCGCCAGAGCCCGTCAAGCCTGTCGTGGCAGCACCGGAAATCCCGGCCGCCGCGGAACCTGTGGTAGAGGTGGAGGATGACGAAGAGGAGGTCGTGGTCGCCATCGATCCGAAGGTGCCGCTGTCCGCGCGCTCCGACGTCGATCAGTCGACGACGGCCGCGCCGCGTATCCAGATTCACGACCCGCGGCCCGCGCCGCGTCCCGCCCCGAAAAAGCCGCTGCGTCCTGCGCGCAGCAGCGAGGCGGTCAAGGACAAGACCTCGCTGCTCGACCTGAACGAGCGCACCTGCAAATGGCCGATCGGTCATCCCGGCGAGGCGGAATTCCATTTCTGCGGCGGCAAGTCGGAGCCCGGTTTTCCCTATTGCAATGCGCACTGCGCGGTCGCCTATCAGGCCCAGCAGCCACGCAAGGATCGTCCGGGCCGTACGCCGATGCCGAACCTGCCGCGCCCGCGATAGGAACAGGACGGAAGTTCAGGACGGAAGTTCAATTATATGTTCAGGGGGTGCCCGGACGGTGAGTTCCGGGCATCTGCCCTGGATCTGTCACAAGACGTGGATACCGGTCCGGTCTGCGCGGGTATGACATTTGTCCGATATGCCATGCCAAAGACCGATCATCCTGAGCGCGGTCGAAGGACGCATAATGATCTTGCAGCGGCTTGGGCGCGTCACTCGACTGCGCTCAGGATGATCAGGATTAGTATGTTGCGGAGACAAATGTGGCGGACAGCTCCGCCGCAGACAATTCAGCCTGCAGCCCTATAATCCCCTGGCGCCTGGATTCTATTCAGCCACCTTCGGTGCGGGCGCGGATGCCCTCTTCGCTTCTGCGACCAGTTTCAGTTCGCTCGCCGTCCCCTTGTGGCTGAGACGGCCATCGGTCTGGGCGCCGGCCTTCATGTCGATGCGCGTATAGCTGATGTCACCGCTGGTTCTGGCGGAGTTTTCGATGGTTAGTTCATCGGCGGAGATGGAGCCGCTGACGGAGCCGGCGATGCGGGCCTCACCGGCGGTGATGGCACCCTCGATATGACCGCTTTCGCCGAGCACGAGCACGGCGCATTTCACATCGCCTTCGACGCGGCCTTCGATATGAAGGTCGCCCTGCGCGGCGATATTGCCCGTGACGGTCACGCCCTCGCCAAGCACGGAGAACGGGCCACTGGCAGGGCCGCCGCCGCCGCGTTTTGGTTCAGCCCGCATCGGGCCTGGTCCTGCCGTCTCCGGCTGCGAGGTTTTGGATTTCGAGAACATGGGGTGCGGCCTCCAGAAATGGACGTGGATCAACGGCCTTGCCATCGATGCGGACTTCGAAATGCAGGTGCGTGCCGGTCGACCGCCCCGTCGAACCCATGCCGCCAATCCGCGCACCGCGCGCGACCCGCTGACCGGGCTTCACGTCGATACGCGACAGATGTGCGTAACGGGTGCGAATGCCGCGCCCGTGGTCGAGCACGACGATGTTGCCATAGCCGCGAAGCCGCGTGGCCCTTGCCACACGCCCGGGTGCCGCGGCGAGGATCGGCTCGCCATGCCGTCCGCCAAAATCCTGCCCCATATGCATGGCAGGCGCGCGGGTGATCGGGTCGTAGCGGAAGCCGAACTTGCTCGTCAGGCTCATCTGCTTCGCCGGGGCGGCGGACGGAACCTGCATGAGCGCGCTTTCCAGCCGCTCCATCCGGTCCATCGCGGCGGCCATGTCGAGAAAGGCGGTGTCCTGAGCGCTGCCGGCTTCGTTGCCGAACGGTATGAAGGGGCCGCCCTGTCCAGTGCGGGCACCCAGAAGGCGGGCCGGTTTCAGACCGAGGCGGGCGATCTTCGCCTCCGCCCTCGCGCTGCGGGCCCTGGCGATGCCGGTAATGGTCGCGGCGAAGGCGAGCTGGCGCGCTTCCATGTCGATGAGGCGGCCCAGTCCCGGAACCGCATTCCTCGCCGTGTCCCCCGCGGCAACCGGAGCGGCCGTCTCAGCGGCGGGAAGGTCGCCGAAATAGCGCCTCGCCAGGCCCTCCAGCGCCTCTTGCCGACCCTCCAGCAGGTCCGCGCGGTCATCGACCGAACCGCGATAGGCCTGAACCGCATTCGCCGTGCGCGCGATTTTGGCGGCCTTCGCACTGATAGCGATTTCGGTCTGGTGCGCCTGATACTGCCGGGCGAGCATGATGCCCGAGACGGTGAGCCATGCAAGCATGGCGAAGACGAGCGCGGCAAGGATGCCCAGCTGCACGCGGCTGCTGATCGTCAGATATCGGATGCGCCCCTCGCTGCGCATGTAAAATTCTCGGTCCGGAAAGCTGTCAGCGATCCGGGACATCAATCGAACAAAGATAAGCGGCCCCACTTACAAACGGGCACGGCATGCAGGAACCCTCCCCAACACGATGTGCACGAACATGGTTAATGCCGATTTTGGCGATTCGATCAACCATGGGCCGTGAAACGCGTCTCAGCACCGGCGCCGCCCGTCGCAAATCGAAGCCGATTTCGATGACGGCCCTGTGCGCGTGACGTCAGGCGACGCGTTCCCTTACATAGCTGCCTGGCGCGTCCTCGATCGCTTTCAGTTTGCGCGTGCCGGGTTTGCGGGCGGCGATTTTCTTGCCGGATTGCGGGGTCAGCCACGCGATCCAGTCGGGCCACCAGCTGCCGGGCGTTTCGCTGGCCTGTGCCTGAAATTCTTCCAGCGTGTCAGGCAATTTGCCGTCGATCGTCCAATATTGGTATTTCTTCGCGCTGGGCGGATTGACGACGCCCGCAATATGGCCGCTGCCGGCCATCAGGAAGCGGACCGGGCCTTTGAAGTGTTTTGGCAGTTTCCAGACCGACTTCAGCGGCGCAATATGATCTTCCTTGCCCGCCTGCACATAGGAAGGTGTCTTTACCTTCGTCAGGTCGATGGGTGTGCCATCGATCGTGATCGCGCCGGGTTTCACGAGTTTATTGTCGCGATACAGATCCTTCAGATAATTCTGGTGCCACTTTGCCGGAACATTGGTCGCATCGCCGTTCCAGAAAAGCAGGTCGAACGGAAAATAATCCTTCCCCAGCAGATAATTATTGACGACATAGTTCCAGATCAGGTCGTTCGAGCGCAGCATGTTGAAGGTCGTCGCCATGGCGCGGCCATCGAGATAGCCCTTCTCGCGCGAATTTTCGTCCGCGAGCATCAGTTCGCCATCATGGATGAAAACCGAGAGTTCACCGGCATCTTCAAAATCGACCTGTGCCGTGAAGAAGGTGGCGGTCTTGACCTTGTCCGCTTCGCCGCGTTCGGCAAGGAGCGCCAGCACGGCCGCAAGGGTCGTGCCCGCAACGCAATAGCCAATCGTATGCACCGCAGGGGCCTTCGTGTCGGCCAGAACCTGATCGATGGCTTCGAGAAAGCCCTCCTTGACGTAGCTGTCCAGCACGACGTCGGCGGTACTTTCGTCGGCATTCTTCCAACTGACGACGTAGACGGTGAGGCCCTGCTCGACCGCCCAGCGGATGAAGCTTTTTTCCGGTGTCAGGTCGAGAATATAGAATTTGTTGATCCATGGCGGAAAGATCAGCAGCGGAATTTCATACACCTGTTTCGTTGTTGGCGCGTACTGGATCAGCTGGAACAGGCGGTTCTGAAAAACGACCTTGCCCGGAGTGACCGCAACATTGACGCCCACCT
This sequence comes from Pacificimonas pallii, assembly GCF_019204005.1. Taxonomy (GTDB): domain Bacteria; phylum Pseudomonadota; class Alphaproteobacteria; order Sphingomonadales; family Sphingomonadaceae; genus Pacificimonas; species Pacificimonas pallii. The sequence goes on from NZ_JAGSPA010000005.1 coordinate 115,958, forward strand.
CAAAGGCGTCCTCATCGGTCATGCGCATGCGGCCATTTTCGATGTCGTGCAGCAGGTGCTCCGTGCCCTTCAGCAGATTCTCGCCGCCGCTCTCGATGGTGGCGTTCAGAACATCCGGGTTGGTCAGCAGATAATTTGTCGGCGACATCGCATCGACGAACTGGCGCGTGTAGAAGAGCGCCTTCTCGCGATCCTTTTCCGACATGTTGTCGAGCCCGCCGACCGCATCCAGGATATAGCTGCTGGTCATCAGATAGGCCTGTTTGATGAACGCGAAGGCAGGTGCGCTTTCCCATGATTCCGATTTGAAGCGCTTGTCCTGACGCGCGGCATCGGCGACCGGTGCGGCCATGTCGCCGCCCAGAAAGCCCTGCCACAGCCGTGCGGATTCCTGAACATAGTCCATCTGCATCTGCGCGAGCTTCACCGGATCGGACAGCGCCGCCTGCGTCATGCCCGTCCACATATCCGCAAAACCGAAAGGGTCGATATTGGCAGACGGCGTCGCCGGTTCCTGCCGTGCCATGAAATCCATCATCATCTGCTGCGCCTTGCCTGTCAGGTAGGTCATGCGCTCGAACGTCGCGGCCGGGTCGGATTGCAGGTCTTTTGCGGACATCTTTTTAGGCTCCCCATGGTTTTCGCTCGCCAAGCGAAATCTGCCGCGGTTATAGCGGCCCTTGCCCTGACAATGCAGGGAATAAGCAGATAGTTCAATCGAGGCCAAACGTGACTGACGAATATTACCGCATCAAGCGTCTCCCGCCCTATGTGTTTGCCGAGGTAAATGCGGCCAAGGCGGCGGCGCGTGCGGCGGGTGTCGATGTCATCGATCTGGGCATGGGCAATCCCGACACGCCGCCGCCAGATGCGGTGATCGCGAAACTTGCGGAGGTCGCCGCCGACCCGCGCGCGCATCGCTATTCCGCCAGCCGCGGCATTCCGGGCCTTCGCAAGGCGCAGGCGCGTTATTACGAGCGGCGCTTCAACGTAAAATTGAATCCCGAGACGGAGATCTGCGTCACGCTGGGATCGAAGGAAGGCCTTGCCAATCTGGCGCAGGCGATCACCGCGCCCGGCGATGTCATCCTGTCGCCGAACCCGTCCTATCCCATCCACGCGTTCGGCTTCATCATCGCGGGTGCGACGGTCCGTTCGATCCCGGTGAGCCCGGGGCCGGAATTTTTCACGTCGCTGGAATATCAGATGCGTTTCACGGTGCCGCGCCCGACCGGCATGGTCATCGGCTATCCGAGCAATCCGACGGCGGAAACGGTCGACCTCGATTTCTACAGGGAGGTGGTCGCCTTCGCGAAGAAGCATGAGCTGTGGGTCATCTCCGACCTTGCCTATGCGGAAATCTATTTCGACGGCAATCCACCGCCATCGATCCTGGAAGTGGATGGCGGGCGCGACGTGGCGGTCGAGTTCACATCCATGTCGAAAACCTTTTCCATGGCCGGGTGGCGCATGGGCTTCGCGGTCGGCAATGAGCGCATGATCGGGGCGCTGACGCGGGTGAAATCCTATCTGGACTACGGCGCGTTCACGCCGATCCAGGTCGCCGCCGTCGCCGCCCTGGACGGACCGGAAGAAGAGATTGCCAAGCGCCGCGACATGTACAAGCGCCGCCGCGATGTGCTGATCGAGAGCTTTGGCCGCGCGGGCTGGGACCTGCCGGTGCCCAATGCGTCCATGTATGTCTGGGCGCCGGTTCCGGAGGCATTCGCGCATCTGGGCGCCGTCGGCTTTGCCAAGAAGCTGATCGAGGAAGCGGGCGTTGCCGTCTCCCCCGGCGTCGGTTTTGGCGAGCAGGGTGAAGCCTTCGTACGGATCGCCTTTGTCGAGAATGAGCAGCGCATCCGCCAGGCGGCGCGGCAGGTGAAAGCCTTCTTCCAGAAAGCATGAACGGCCGGAAATCATCGGCCGGAAGTATCGGAACCAATATCATGACCATTCCCCTTCGCATCGGCATTGCCGGCCTTGGCACGGTGGGCGCAGGCGTTGTCCAGCTGCTGGCCGAAAACCGCGACCTGATTTCGCGCCGTGCGGGACGGCCGATTGAGATCGTCGCGGTCAATGCCCGTGACCGCGCGAAAGGACGCGGCGTCGACCTGTCTCCCTATCGCTGGCAGGATGACGCCGCGGCGATGGCGCAGGCCGACGATATCGATGTGGTCGTGGAACTGATCGGCGGCGCCGACGGGCTTGCCGTGGCACTGGCCCGCAAATCCCTTGCGGCCGGGAAGGGGTTCGTCACGGCGAACAAGGCGATGGTCGCGCATCACGGCGCGGAGCTGGCGACGGCGGCGGAAAAAGCGGGCGCGGCGCTGAAATACGAGGCCGCGGTCGCGGGCGGCATACCGGTCATCAAGGCCCTTGGCGGCGGTGCGGCGGCGAATGAGATCGTCAGCCTGTTCGGCATATTGAACGGGACCTGCAATTACATCCTGACCGAGATGGAAACAAAGGGCGCGCCCTTTGCGGATGTCCTGAAAGATGCGCAGGCGCTCGGCTATGCCGAGGCGGACCCCACATTTGACATTGACGGCATTGATGCCGCGCACAAACTCGCGATCCTTGCCAGCCTGGCCTTTGGCACCGCGCTCGATTTCGATCATGTCGAAACGCGCGGCATCCGCGAGATCGAGAAGGTCGATATCGAGCGCGCCGCCGCGCTTGGCTATCGCGTGCGGCTGGTTGGCGAAGCGCGCCTTATCGATGGCCGCCTGGTCCAGCGTGTGCATCCCGTGCTGGTGCCGCTTGCGCATCCGCTGGCCAAGGTGACCGGCAGTTTGAACGCGGTCGTGGCTGACGGCAATTTCGTCGGGCGCCTGACCTTTGAAGGCGCGGGCGCGGGCGCAGGCCCGACGGCAAGTGCTGTGGTCGCCGATCTGATCGACATCGCGCGCGGCGAAACCGCGCCGGCCTTTGGCATTCCCGCCGCCTCGTTGAAGCGCGTGGAAACAGGCGATCATGAGGACAGTATCGGACGCTCGTACCTCCGCGTTGCCGTCGCCGACGAACCCGGCGTCCTTGCGGACCTGACCGCTATCCTGCGCGACTGCGGCGTCAGCATCGCCAGCCTGATCCAGCGCGGCGAAGCGGGCGATGACGAGGTTTTCATCGCCATCATCACGCATGAAACCAAGCTCAGCCAGACAGCCGACGCCGTCCGCCGCATGGGGGCACTGTCAAGCGTCCTGACACCGCCGATGCGGCTCGATATTCTTTCGTAGGGTATTGTCCCTGAACTCCGATCGTATTCACGATCTCGCGTGGATTTGACACCGAAGAGCGTTGGGGACCGTGTGTCGATGAAGCGCCAACGTCTGACGCTGGGTGGTGAGCGGACTGGCGGATTTCGGGAAGAACGTTATAATAGCGGACGTGAAGTTATGGCGCCTAATCCGATCAAGTCATCTGGTCGATCGAGACGGCGACGGATTCGGGTACGAGTAGGCCATGCCGTTCTACATAAGGAAGTCGGTTAGCGCGGGTCCGTTTCGCTTCAATTTCTCCAAGGGAGGCGTCGGCCTGTCTGTGGGGGTGCGTGGCTTTCGGCTCGGAACGGGTCCGCGCGGTCATTACGTGCACGCGGGTCGCGGCGGCCTCTACTACCGTAAGACCCTCAATGCATCGCAATCGGTTCGTGATGGCGAAAGACGGGCATTGAGCGAGCCCCCCGCACCTAACCAAAGGCAACCTGAAACCATATCCAGGATCGACATGGTCGCCGTATCTTCCGGCGCTGTCGCCGACATGGAGGATGCGCGCTTCGCCGACGTGCTCGCCGAAATGGTCGAGAAGCAGCAGTCGGCGCGGTTAGCGACCGTCTTGATGTGGTGCGGCATCGCGTTTGCGGCGTTGACCACGATTGTCGGAGGGGGGATCGGCTTTTTACTAGGCGCTACCGTTGCATTCGGGGGCCGGGTGCTGGGGTCATGGCTGGACGAAAGTCGGCGTTCGGTCGTGCTGATGTATGATCTCGAGGACGATGCCGCCAAGGCGTATGAGGCTATGACTAACGCTTTCGACAGGGTCGCGAACTGTCATGGCAAATGGCACGTCGATGCCGGTGGGGCGGTCAATGACCTCGTGACTTGGAAGCGCAATGCTGGCGCCAGCCATGTGCTGGACAAGCGTCCTACTGTTTTCGGTTATGGTCTGCCGACGATCTTGAAGAGCAACATCACCCCGCCTTCGATGAGCGTGGGCAAGGAGACGCTCTTCTTTCTCCCTGATTTTCTACTGGTCGTCCACAAAGAAAGTGTCGGTGCTGTCGCTTACGACCAGCTTTCGATCGTGTGGCAGGATTCCAATTTCATCGAGGAAGGGGCCGTCCCTGGTGATACGACCGTTCTCTTCCACACTTGGAAACATCCGAACAAGAGCGGCGGTCCCGACCGACGGTTCGCGAATAACTACCAGATCCCCGTGTGCCTTTACGAGAGCATCCATCTCGCGAGCCCCAACGGGCTCAATGAGCTGCTTCAGGTCTCCTGCAATGGTGTTGCTGCCCCACTCGCGATGGCTGTAACGGAATTGTCGAGGTGCAACGGTGCCTCCGCAATCGACCGTTCTCTGCCGAGGCTGACGAGTGGCTGATACCGGCGAGCCGAGCCGAGGCACCGAGTCCGCAATTGGACGATGACAAACACAGCTCGAACGTTCGCAATTAGGGTCGCTAGCAGAAAGTTCGCTTTACAGGCCTCCGTTCCTGACGGGCCGTTTGCGCATTCCGGGATAGTTGCTATTCGTATACGCCAGCGTGAATCTGGGGGAGGACGCATCGTGGCGATGGCCGCGGCTGATCATGCGGGTGAGGTTGAGCTCGACCCGCAGCGCGGCCGGCAGGTTATCACCGATGATCCAGCACCCGGAAATGCCTGTTATTGGAGTGGTTCGCGGGCATTGACATGTGCCGCCCACAGAACGAGTTTGAAGTGTGAAGTTCTTCAGCTCATTTCTTGTGTTTGCTACGATGATAGCGGTGACCGGGTGCGCCCATGCGCGTCAGCCCAACTGCTCCGATCCGGTGACTGCGAGGGCGGAGATCGACCGCACCATTCATGATTTGTTCGATGCGCTTCGCGAGGATGATGAGGCGTCCTTCAAACGCCTGACCACCGAATCCTTTTACGCGTTCGATGTCGGCAAGCGTTTTGATGGGACCGAGCTCTTGGACGCAATTCGAAGCGCTCACGCTGAGGGTGTGCAAATCAATTGGTCGATAGGCCCGATAGATACAAAGCTGAGCTGCGATGTCGCATGGTCCGCTTGGGAGAATATTGGCAGCGCCGGGATTCCGCCCGACCTTCAGCCTGTTCGCTGGCTCGAGTCAGCTGTAATCGTTCGCGAGAACGAGCGCTGGAAAATCGACTTTTTCCATTCGCAGCGTGCGGCCAAGCCATAGGGAAATACCAACTGCCGACCGCTTCTGGGTCGCAGGCAGAAAGTCTGCTTTCTCGGCCTCCTCCCCTGACTGACCGTTTGCGCATTCCGGGATAACTGCTATCCGTCTGCGCCAGCGTGAATCTGGGGGAGGACGCATGGTGGCAACGGCCGCAACTGATCATTCGGACGAGGTTGAACTCGATCCGCGGCGCGACCGGCTGGTCATTACCGCATCGTCGCTGGGTACCGTTTTCGAATGGTATGATTTCTTTGTCTACGGCAGCGCTTGCCGCGCTGCTGGGCCGCCTGTTCTTTGCGCAGGTGGAGTCGGAAACGCTGGCCTTCCTGCTGAGCCTGGCGACGTTCGCCGTCGGCTTTCTCGTGCGTCCAATTGGCGCCGCCATCTTCGGCTATCTGGGTGACAGGGTCGGACGCAAATATACGTTTTTGGTCACGATCAGCCTGATGGGCGTGGCGACAGCCGCTATCGGCCTGCTGCCGACCTATGCGCAGATCGGGGTCTGGGCACCGGCGCTGCTGATCACCATCCGCATCCTTCAGGGCCTGGCGCTTGGCGGCGAATATGGCGGTGCGGCGATCTATGTCGCGGAGCACGCCCCCGCGCACAGGCGCGGCTTTTATACCGGATTCATCCAGGCGTCGGTTTCGGTCGGGTTCCTCTTGGCGCTTGGTGTCGTCATCGGGACAACATTCCTGCTGGGCGAAGAGGCGTTCAACGCATGGGGCTGGCGCATCCCGTTCCTCATTTCGCTGCTGCTGCTGGCGATATCGCTGTGGATCCGGCTGAAGCTAAACGAGAGCCCGGTGTTCAAGGCGATGAAGGCCGCAGGCCGCACCGCGAAAAACCCGCTGAAGGAGAGCTTTGCCGACTGGCAGAATGTCCGCCTGATCCTGATCGCCATGTTCGGCATTGCCGCGGGCCTGACGGTGATCTGGTACAATGCGCAATTCTACACGCTGTATTTCCTGCAATCGACGAGCGGCGTGTCAGAGGCGGATGCAAGGAAGCTGATCGCGTGGGGTGTGATCGTCGCCGCGCCCGCTTTCGTGTTCTTCGGCTGGCTGTCGGACAAGGTTGGCCGGCGCAAGGTCATGATCAGCGGCTATGCGCTGACACTGATATTGCTGTTCCCGCTATATCATATGATCGCCGGGGCCGCGAACCCGGCGCTGGACAAGGCGATGACCGAGAACCCGGTTGTCATCAGCGTTCCGGCGGATTGCAATTACAGCGCGCTTGCCGACGTGCAGAAGGGCGACTGTGCCAAGTCGCTGGAATGGTTCGTCGGGAACGGCATCGACTTCACCCGCATTCCCGTCAAAAGCGCCGATGAGTTCGAAGTCGCCGTTGCGGATTCGCGTATCCTGAACTTCGATCCCGGCGGCTTTGCGGCGGCGGTTGCGGATGCGGGCTATCCGCTTGAGTCTGATCCGGCGGCGCGCGCCAATGGCATTGTGCTGCTGGGCATCATCACGCTCAGCCTGTTGTCGGCCGCGACCTATGGCCCGGTGGCGGCGATTCTCGTGGAGCTGTTTCCGGCGAAACTGCGCTACACCAGCATGTCGATTCCGTACCACATCGGCACTGGCGTCTTTGGCGGGTTGTTACCGCTCGTGTCGCAGTTCATCGTGGTCCAGACGGGCGCGGTGTTCTCGGGGCTGTGGTATACGTTCGTGATCGTGACGATCGCGCTCATCACCACCTTCTTCTTCCTGCCGGAAACCGCTGGAAAGGACATATCGGGATGACCGGCCCACTTGCCGGTGTGAAGGTCCTGGACTTCGGCCAGATTGTGTCCGCGCCGATGGCGGGCATGTGGCTGGGCGACCAGGGCGCGGAGGTCATCAAGGTCGAAGGGCCGGAGGGTGATCCGCTGGCGAGCCTGGGGCCGGCAAAAGCGGGGCTGGGGGCGATGTACGCCGCCGTTAATCGCGGCAAGACGCTGGAGGTGATCGACCTGTCGGACGAGGCCAATCGTCCGCGCCTTGAGGCGCTGATCGCGTGGGCGGATGTGCTGATCCAGAACTTCCGGCCAGGTGTCGCGGCGCGGCTTGGGTTGGGATGGGCGCGCGCGCAGGAAATCAATGACCGGCTGATCTATGTCAGCATTTCGGGGTTCGGTGATGACGGCCCCTATGCGGGTCAGCGGGTCTATGACATGGCCGTGCAGGCCATTAGCGGCCTTGCCGGTGCGCAGACGCTGGCATCGGGCGGCAAGCCGACCCTGATGGCGGGGATCGTGGCCGACAAGGTCACCGCGCTGACGGCGGCGCAGGCCGCCACCGCCGCGCTGTTCGAACGGGAGACATCGGGCAGGGGACAGCATGTGGAATGCGTCATGCTGGACAGCGCGCTGGCGTTTCACTGGCCCGACGGCATGTGGAACCAGAGCTTTATCGAGGATGAAAAAGGCGGCGCGTCGGCATTCCCGGAATATGCCATGCTGAACAAGCCGCTGCCGGCCAAGGACGGCGCGGTCATCATCGGCGCGATGCAGTATAAGGAGGCGCAGGCGCTCGCCCGCGCCATTGGCGAGGATGACCTGCTGAACGATGCGCGGTTTTCCGACCTGAAGCGCTGGCGGGAGAACGGCAAGCCGTTCTGGCGATTGCTGGCCGCGCGTATTGCCGAGATGCCCGTTGCCGAATTGCGCAAAGGGTTCCTGCGCGAGGATGCCGTGGGTGCCGTCATTGCAAATGCGGGGGATATTGCGGACGATCCGCAGGTGCGGCATCGCAGCCTGATCCTGACGCTGGACGAGCCGGGCGTCGGATCGGTCTATGCGCCGCGCCACCCGCCGCGCTTTTCACGGACGCCCGCGCATGCACCGCGTCCCGCACCGCGCCGCCTCTAGGGCCGGTTAAAACGTCCCTTCAAGGTGGATGTTGAAGATTGTCCCGAAATTGCGGATGCGATTTTCGGTGAATTGCAGCGGGTCGGTCCGTCGGCCGGAAAACACCTGCCGCCGGACCTTGTCATCGCGGTTCAGCAGATTGCCCACCGTGCCGCGTACGGTCAGCCCGGCGATATCCTTGTGTTCCACAAAGGCGCTGAGAGCGCCGGGCGTTTCCACCTGGCGTGAAATGCTGTCGAGGCGGACGAAGGCGGCGTTACGGCGCTCGTCAAAGCTGCCGCCCCATGCGAGGTTGCTACCCGGGATATCGTGCCGGAAATTGACTTCCAATTCGCGCTGTTCATCATCACTGATGTAACGCCGTTCGCCCGTGAGCGGGTCGTCGACCTGACTGCGTTGCAGGGTAAGTTCGATGTCGAGTTTTGCGCCCGTAAAACCAATCGGGTCGCCAAGAAAACTGCTGGTCCATTCGATCCCGTAGCGCGTCGCGCTGCCCGCATTGCCGGGGGCCTCGCCGGCATCGCCAACCGGGATCTGGTCGACGATATCGCTGATCGCCTCATAATAGCCGCGCGCGGTAAAGCTGCCCCACGCGCCAAGGGACTGCGTGGCCTCGACCTCGCTGATCCAGCTTTGCGATGGCGACAGGTTGGCGTTCGTGGCGTTTTCCGTATCGTTGTTCAGATTTACCGATGCGATGAAGTCGAAGAAGTTTAGCTGTCCGACGTCGCGTTCGATGCGTGCGGAGAGGGCGAGGTCGGTGTTCGGCGCCCAAACGACTGAAACGAAGCCCTTCGGGCGGACGAAGGACCGCGTGAGGCCGAGCGGTCCAGACTGGTCAATATGGGAATATTCCGCGCCCAGAGAACTTTGCAGCGACAGCCTCCCTGAAAGCGCCCGGCCGTAGCTGAGGCCGATTTCGCTCCGCTGCTCTTCCACGCGGGCCGCCGCGCCATCGAAATCAATAGGCGTTAGCGTGCCGTCCTCGTCTCTTTCCTCAAGCGCCGATTGGATTTCCAGACTGTTCAGCGCGCCCTCCAGGCTCAGCTGCCAGTCGCCGCCCCATGCGGCCCAGCCATATTCCGCGCGGGCAATCGTTTCGCTTTCGGTCGCGTCACGCGCGAAACGTCCCCCTTCCGTCAATCTTTCATCGGTGAAATCGACATCGAAACGGGTCAAGGTCGGCGAGTCTTCAAAGGAATTCAGTCCGATCAGCTTCAACCGTCCGCCCGCCAGCGCGAACTCATAGTCCGCACTCACCTCGTGATTGAACTCGTTTTCCTTTCTCCGCAGCGTGCGAACGTTATCGATGCCGGTCATATCGGGCAGGATTCGCTGTGAATTCTCGCCGCCCCGGAAAATGTTCCAGCCGACCTGTCCGTTCAGGTTCAGGATATTGCCATTCCCGGCGGTCTTGTGGAACGATCCGGTAAGCTCGGGGCGATCATTGCCGTAATATTCGAATTCATCGCGAAGCTCGATGACCTCTCCGAAGATGTCGGTGACCTCCTCGATCCCCGCTTCACCTCCGCGAAACTCCCGGGTTTCGAACCCCAGCGACCAGCGTGTGCTGTCGCCGCCGCCGGAAACGGAGATGTTCGCATTGCGAAACCCGTCGCTGACCTGGTCGGTCCGCAAGCGCATATTGTAGGAAAAGGAACCGCTGATACCGCTGGAGGCGCGGAGTACGTTCAGGACCTGGCCTGACAGACCCGGTATGTCGAGGCTGGCACCCTCGACCACCTCCAGCCGAATGACGTCTTTTGCGGGAATACGTGAGAGGACGTCGACGGCATCGTTCGATTTTCCCGAAATGCGCTGGCCATTGATCAGGACATTTGCGCCGCCCTGACCAAGGCCGCGTCTTTTGTCTCCGCGCTCGATCATGAAGCCCGGGATCTGCCGCGCCATCTCGAGCGCGGTATTGGGAGAAAACCGTCTGAAATGCGCAGGCGTGAAGATCGCCGCGCCCTGCGGCGCGCCATCGACAACAGGCGGCGGCGTGCCGTCAGAGTTGCCAGCGTCGATATCGGCCCCGGCGTCCTGCGCGAAAGCAGGTGCGACTGCCACCGATACCGCCAATAGCGGCGGGCACAGCCATTGGCGCGACCCTGCCAAAATCGTCTCCCCCCGTTCGGCCATTATCGCCGTCGATGCCTCACATACGCCCGGAAACCGGCCAGCCCCCCGGCGTTCGCGCGCCTATAGACATATTTCCATTCACGGGAACAGACATATCCGCGATGTTTCGGGCAGTAGGCGCTGGTCGGCGCCGCGCATTAGCGGGGATCGGCCTGGGGTATGCCGGAGTCGCGTGCGCGGCGCGGCGTGCTGCGTGTGCCCTCGCTGTGCGCCGGGCGCTGCGCGCGCGTTTCGCGGCTGGGCCGGGCCTGACGTTCGGCGCGCTGCGTTCGCTGACGCTCGGCCCGTCTTTCGGCGCGCTGCGGGCGGGTTGCCGGAGCGGAGCGCATGGCGGGTTCAGCCGCTCTCGCGCCGCGCCGTTCTGCCCGGCGTTCGGTCTCCCGGCGTTCTGCACGTATTTGCGCACGTTCGCCACTGCGCTCGGCACGGCCACGCCGTTCTGCACGGCGTTCGCGGCGTTCCTGGCGGCTGATGTCGCGCTGGTCGCTGTTCACGCGGTCGCGGATCAGGCGTCCGGCGCGTTCCCCATTGGCAATGGCGTCACGGCGGCGGTCGAGCCGGTCGAGGCGGCGTTCCTGCCGCGGATTCAGGCCTTCCCTCCGGTCGCGGCGTTCCTGGCGGCTGATGTCGCGCTGGTCGCCGTTCACGCGGTCTCGGATCAGGCGTCCGGCGCGTTCCCCATTGGCGATGGCGTCACGGCGGCGGTCGAGCCGGTCGAGGCGGCGTTCCTGCCGCGGGTTCAGGCCTTCCCTCCGGTCGAGGCGCTCAAGGCGGGCAATGCGGCGATCGATCCGGTCCAGCCGGACGCCGGGATTGGCATTGCGCCAGCGACGGAATTCCCTGTGCCGCCCTTCCCAGTGATCGCGGTGGTTGGCGCGCCAGCGGTGCCGCGTGCCGCGCCGATCGAAGATGTAGATGCCGTGGCCCGGATAATAGAAATTATCGTACCAGCCATAATAAGCCGGATAGCGATAGGTCCGGTGATAGCCGTAATCGTCGTAATAATAAGGATCATATCCGGCGTAATAACCATCGCCATAGCCATCGTCAGAATAGCCGCCGACCCCGACGCTGACGCCGCCATAGCCATAATCGCCAAAGCTGCAGGCACCGAGCGTCAGGCCCAATAGGCCGATCAGTGCTGGTTTCAGTGCCTGTTTCATTGCCTTGCCCTCCAATGTTGAAGGCTTTTGTAGCGTTTCGGGCTTGAACGCTCTCTGAACCGCCGGGCTAGCGTTGGTTCAGCCCAAAAAGGAAAAGGGCGCGCGATCCGGTTGGAAGCGCGCGCCCTTTGCCATCCCGCAATGAGCGGAAAATATGTCCAGGCTTACGCCTTTGTCAGGTGCGGCGAGATCAGCTTGTTCATCTCGAACATCGTGACCTTGTCCTTGCCAAAGATCGGCTTCAGCTTGCCGTCCGACATGATCTCGCGCTTGTTCTCGGGATTCTGCAGGTCATGCTTCTTGATGTAGACCCACATGGCGGAAACAACCTCTGCCCGGGTCATCGTGTCTTTACCGGTAACAGCTGCCAGTTCGGCGGACAGTTTCATTGGCTGCTGCAGGGCATTGGGTGACTTGGCCATTTGGGCACACTCCTCGTTGGGTTCAGGCTCTAGCGGAGGCACCCCTGGGCGCTCCCCACCGCCAATGCGCTCGTTGAAAGCGTGTTCGGGCGGCGCGGTCAATGGTTGCCGCGACGAAATTACGAAATTTTTGCCGCAGGGGGCACTCGGGGTTGCTCTGGATCAATGGCGGGCGGGCTAAAAAGGCACTTTCGCGGCGAATCAGCGCCTACTTTCCGGGCGGTATCGTTTGCATGCGGCACCCCGTTCGGTAGACAAGGCCCGAGCCGGATATTCAGGAGCATGGACGGAATGGCAAAAGGACGGAGCATCGTTGTGGAGGGCACGAAGACCGGTATCGGTTTTGGCAGCGCGCTTGCCATTGCGATTTCGTGGAGCGTCAACAAATCGATCCTGTGGGCGATTTTTCATGGTTTCTTTTCATGGCTGTACGTCATTTACTATGCGCTGACCCGGTGAGCGGATGGACCGCATCGCGCGCAGAGGGGCTGGACCGTCTGGACGCGTTCCTGCCGCGCGCCGGACGCGCATATCAGGCGGATCGCAACCATGATCTGGGACCCGGGCAGCGGGACGCGACGTCGCTCCTGTCACCCTATCTGGCGCGCGGGCTGGTTGATGAGGCAGAGGTGATCGCGGCGGCCCTGGCGGCGCACGGACCGAATGACGCCGGAAAATTCATCAGTGAGGTGTTCTGGCGGATTTATTTTCAGGGACATCTGGAATGGAAGCCCGATGTCTGGCGCGCCTATGTCGAGACCCGCGAGTCGGATCTTGCCGCGCTGGATCTAAATGCACAGCGCGCAGCCGCCTATGAGGCCGCGATCGGCGGCCGGACGGGCATTGACGCGTTCGATACCTGGGTGAAAGAGCTTATCGAAACCGGGTTTCTGCACAATCACACGCGCATGTGGTTTTCCTCCATCTGGATATTCACGCTTCGGCTGCCCTGGACGCTGGGCGCGGACTTTTTTCTGCGCCATCTGCTTGATGGGGATGCGGCGTCGAACACGCTGAACTGGCGCTGGACGGCCGGGTTGCACACCCAGGGCAAGACGTATCTGGCGACGAAGGCCAATATCCGCCGCTATACCAGCGACCGGTTCGCCCCGGAGGGCCTTGCCGAGGAAGCGCCTTCGCTGGAGGACGCGGTTCAGCTGCACCGCAGGAAAGACCTGGCGCTTGCGGATGAACTGATTCACGATGGCCCCTTCGCATTGCTGCTGCACGAGCAGGATACCGCGTTCGAAACGCTGGATCTTGGCGGCCGTACGCCCGACCTTGTCATTGGCGTGAGCCGGGCGGCGGCGCGCTCTTCCGGTGCGGTATCGGCGGCCGTCACCGCCTTCACAGAAGCCGCGGTCGATGACGGCCTGCGCCGCGCGGAGAAAGCCTTTGGCTGTCCCGTCGCCGTCTGGACAGAAGACCAGACGCTGGGCGGCATCCTGGCGAAACGCGGCCTGTCGACGCTTGCGGTCCCGTGGATCGGTGAGGGATGGCTGCGCGATGCCCTTCGCGAACCCCTGAACGCGCACGCCGAGGCCCTCCCCTGCGCGCGCCTGCTGCGCCCGCTTCAGCGTGAGACGTGGCCGCATGCGAAGGCGGGCTATTTCGGCGTCCGCAAAAAGATCGCGCGGCTGATTGCGCCGCATCTGCCCAAGGACCGTGAACAGACCCTGCCGCTATGAAAGGGGCCTGATCCGTGTCAAGCGACCGGCAGGCGGGCAGGAAGGGCGGATCAATGCGAAGCGCGGCGGAAAAGGGCTGGTTCGCGCGACTGTTTTTCCGGCTGCTGGTCTGGCTTTACCGGCGCGGCGGATGGACGGCGACCGGTGAGGCGCCCGCAGTTCCGAAATATGTGCTGATCGCGGTACCGCACACGACGAATTGGGACTTTCCGAACCTGATCGGGGTCGCCGACGAGCTGGGCATGGAGCCGTATTTCATTGCCAAGTCATCGCTGTTTCGCTGGCCGATGGGCCGGTTCATGCGCAGCGTCGGCGGTATTCCCGTCGACCGCGCCGCCGCCAAGGACATGGTGCAGCAGATGGTCGATGAATTTGCGGCACATGAAACGCTCGCACTCGTCATTGCGCCCGAAGGCACGCGTAGCGCGGTCGATGAGTGGCGCAGCGGCTTTTACCGGATCGCGATGGCGGCGGGGGTTCCCATCGTCTGCAGCTACATGGATTATCAGCGCCGCCGCGTCGGGATTGGCCCCATGATTTATCCCACCGGTGACTATGAGGTCGACATGGAAACCGCCTTCGCCTTCTACCGCGATATCCTTCCTGCCCATGTTCCAGGCTTCACCCGCCCCTGACGACCGGTCGGCGATGACGGGTCGTCAGAGGCAGGTGCGGGTCAAGGCCGCGCAGAGCCTTCGCCCGTTTCAACCGTCCTTGGGAACGTCGAAGGATGGTTCCTCGGGCTCGCGAATGTCGTAATCCCGTTCCCAGCCTTCGTTCTGCAGTACGAGACGCTGAACGGCGACGGCGCTGCCCTGTGAATCGAGATCGTCCAGCGCGATGAATTCCGACGGCCAGCAGCGGAAGATGTGGTAGGCGATGGCAAGCTGTCCGGCCTCGTTATAGAGTTCCAGTCGAATGTCCTTGCGGAAGTCCTTCGACGATTGTTCATTGCCTGCCGCGCCCCCGAAATTATGCACCTTATTGGCCCAGGTTTCGAATTCCATATCATGGGTCACGCCGCGTTCGAGCGTGATGGGCTCAAAACGCGTGCGCCCCGGCGCGACCCGTGAAGAGGACACATCGCCGCCTTCCCTGTGCGGCACGACGTGCGTGGTCCGGCGCAATGCGCTCACTTTGGATATTCCCGCAATGTAGCGGCCATCCCACAATAAACGGAATTTGAAATTCTTGTACGGATCGAAACGATGCACATTGACGCTGAACTGTGCCACGGCGTGGTCCTCTCACATTGGTTTGCGATACCCCCGTATCAGGAGGTCACCCACATGAAATGTCAAATATCGGCGTTCGCGCCGGGTTGGGTCACCGCGCGCTTGCGGCGGCGACCCTGTTCACGCAGGAGAGAGAGATGAAAACGATCTTCCGCTCCGCCCGCTTCCATCGCGCCCGCTTCCTCCCCGTCACGGCGGCCCTGCTGCTGTGCGCATGCATGCCCGTCGGTGAAGATTCGCCGACGACGAACGGGCCGGTGTCGGCGGCCGCCGCGCAGGACGCGTTCTTCACGCGTCTGTCGGCGCTGTGCGGGCAGGCATTTGGCGGTGAGGTGGAGGTCGACCGCGATGCGCAGGGGCGCGATGCCGGCGCGGACTCGCCGTTCGCAAGCGGGCCGATCATTATGCATGTCCGGGATTGCACGGAGACCATGATCCGGATCCCGCTGCACGTTGGAAACAACCGTTCGCGGACATGGATTATAACGAAAGCGGATACCGGCCTGCGTCTGAAACATGATCACCGGCACGAAGACGGGTCAGAGGACCCGGTAACCCAATATGGCGGTGACACCGCGTCCATGGGATCTCCGGCGCGTCAGGAATTTCCGGTCGATACGGATTCAGTGGCGCTGTTCGGGCAGCAGGGCCTGGCGGCCTCGGTCAGGAATATATGGGCGATGGAGATCGAGCCGGATGTGCGCTTCACCTATGAACTGGCGCGTCCGAGCGGACGGCTGTTCCGGGTCGCGTTCGATCTTGGCGAGGCTGCGGAGCTGCCACCACCGGCATGGGGATATGCGGACGGGGCCGCGGACGGGGCGCGATAGAGCGGGCCTGCTTAAGCGGGGGCCAGGCTCCAGAAGGGGCGGGGGGTCTGCGAATGGGTCCCCGGCACCGCCGGGGACCCACCGGAATTAGGAAGCGTCGGAGAGGTTCATCGCGCTTTCTTTACCGTTGCGGCCGGTTTCGACCTCATACGATACGCGCTGGCCCTCGTTCAGCGTGTCCATGCCGGCAGCCTGAACCGCACTGATGTGGACGAAGCTGTCGCTGCCGCCATCTTCGGGCTGGATGAAACCATAGCCCTTGTCGGAGTTAAAGAATTTTACGGTGCCGATAGGCATAATTGAGTTCCTTTCAAAGAACTTATGGGTGCGTCCGGCATGCGAAATTGCCGCCGGATCGCCGCGTCTAGTCGTTCGATGGAAAGGAAGTCGTCAGTCGGAACCGACGCCCGGGGGCAGCGGTAAAAGTCAAGCGAAGTCCGTCGCAAATCCGACGTTGGCACCGGCTATATAGGGTATCCTCACCGATTGTGAAGGGGCGTTTGACATCCGATGCCGCGGGATCGGCAGACAGGGACGGATCGGCCGCGCGGGGGCGGGCCGAATTGATAGCGGGCTTTCGCCGCAATGCGCCTATGATGGCGCCGCGCCGTCGGCCCTGCAAATGCCGCGGGTCGCGCGCGGAGGACATGATCATGGGCAAGGGCGACAATCGCAAGGGCAGCAAGGAAGCGCGCAAACCGAAAAAAGAAAAAGTGAAGACCAACGTCTCCAATCCATCGATTAAGGGAATTGTCGAGCGGGCGAAATCCTGAAGCCGCCACTGCGCGCGGTTCGGGCGGCGGGACGGCGACGTCGTTTCGCCGCCGTTCGGCTCAGATTCGCTTCATGGGCCTCTGCCTCTGGAACGGGATATGCGTCGTTTCCACCGCTAAATTGTCACGCGCGTTTTGCCGCACGGGCGCGGGTGTCCGTGCGTGGCACTTTTCCGGCTGTGTCCCGTTGGCCTGTCCTAACCTGCCCGTAAAGGAGTTTGAAAATGGCCGACCGTTCGCTTTCACAAATCGCCGCGAAGCTGAAGGATATCGACATTGCCATGCTGGTCACCAAGACCGGCGGTGACGGCAAGATCGCCGCCCGGCCCATGTCCAATAACAGGGATGTCAGCGCCGAGGATGGCACTACCTATCACTTTACCACGGACGATGGCCGGATCGACGACGATTTGCGCGCTTCCTCGCAGTGCGGCGCGACCTATTCGAGCGGCGAGTTCTACGCCGCCGTGCAAGGTGAGGGCCATTTGATCCGCGACCGGGCGACACAGGAAAAGCACTGGGTGAAAGACCTGGAAGCGTGGTTTGACGAGGGCCTCGATACCGATGGCCTGATCCTGATCGAGGTGAAGCCCGCCCGCATCGACTGGTGGGACGGCCGGGAGAGCGGCGAGATCACGCTGTAGCAGACGCCCCCCTTTGTCCGCCGCCTGCACGCTGCTAAGCAATCCTGCACCTATGCGGGCCTGCAAGCGCGGTGCGGCGGGCGGACGATCGGAGGAAAGCGGGCGATGAGCGATCTGAATGGAAACTGCCTGTGCGGCGCGGTTAGCATTACCTTGCAGGAGGTGAAGGCGGAAGTCTCTGTGTGCCACTGCGACATGTGCCGCCGCTGGGGCGGCAGCGCCTTCATGGGCGTGAGTGGCGGCGCGTTCCGTGTGAAGGGCGAGGACCACGTCACGGTCTATACGTCCTCCGACTGGGCGGAGCGCGCCTTTTGCAAGGCCTGCGGGTCCAACCTTTACTATCGCTATGTTCCGGGCGACCATTACAGCTTTCAGGCCGGCCTGTTTTCGGACGCGGACGCGCTTAGCATGTCAGAGCAGATCTTCATCGACGAGAAGCCGGATTATTACAGCTTCGCCGATGACACGCCAAAGCTGACGGGCGCAGAGGTCAAGGCGAAATACGGCGTGGGGTAGAGCGGCGGGAACAACCCGGCCGCGTAGGGCATCCCTTTGCTTTGTATACGTCCCCTATCCCCTTGCCGGACCCGGAGGCCAGATATAAGCAGGTCGTCATATTCAGGAGTTTTCGAAATGATCCAGAGCCACCGCTAAGGCGGAAACGATGCACGCGGGGCGGGGCTCCGCCGACGATACTCTGATTTCGAGACGATCATGCAAAGACTTAACAAGAAAACGTGCGTTATCACCGGCGCCGCGCGCGGCATCGGCCACGCCATCGCCGCGCATTTTCATGCAGAGGGCGCAGATGTCATCCTGACCGACATCGACGAGGCCGCAGGGGCAAAGGCGGCTTCGGGCCTTGGCTGCCGGTTCGAACCCCTGGACGTTCGGGAAGAGGCGGACTGGGACCGCCTGAAACGCGCGGTCCCCGCCGCCGATGTCGTCGTCAACAATGCGGGCGTGACGGGGTTCGAGGGCGGCATGGTGGCCCACGACCCCGAACATGCCAGCCTTGCCGACTGGCGCGCGGTGCACAGCGTCAATCTGGACGGGACGTTCCTCGGCTGCCGCTATGCCATCGGCGCGATGAAGGCGCGGGGGGCAGGGTCCATCATCAACATTTCATCGCGCTCCGGCCTGGTCGGCATACCGGGCGCGGCGGCCTATGCCTCGTCAAAGGCCGCCATCCGCAATCACAGCAAGACCGTGGCGCTGTACTGCGCGCAGCAGGGCTGGAAAATCCGCTGCAATTCCATCCACCCGGCGGCGATCCTGACCCCGATTTGGGAACCCATGCTGGGTGACGGCCCCGACCGCGACGCGAAGATGCAGGCCCTGGTCGCCGACACCCCGCTAAAGCGCTTTGGCGTCCCCGAAGAAGTCGCCGCCCTCGCCGTCACATTGGCCTCCGACGAGGCGACCTATGTGACGGGCACGGAGATCAACATCGATGGCGGGCTGCTCGCGGGCTCGGCGGCTTCGCCGGGGTAAGGTGAGGGCAGTAGCTGGCAGGCTTTGGGCATGCCGATGCGTGCGTGATGTGTTCGCGACTGAACGATATAAGGTTCAGGTATCGTGTCCCTGTAATTCCACTTCCTGCAATTCTACGCGGAACAGCTGAGCGAGAGCAGGGCTGATGATTTTCCTTGTTGACAGTATTAATGTATTAGCGCACTAACTCACTGATCGCACCCTTTCCGCTGCCGGAGCCTTCCGATGATTAGTGACCCAACCCACCCGTTTCCCCCCGTTGCCCTGTGGCGGGTAAACGCGCTGCGTTTCCTGTTCCTATTGATGGCATTTTTCATGGGCAGCATGTTGTGGATGCAACTGATTTTCGATTTCTCCGACCTGAGTGCCATGGGCGGAGTGGCCACGTCGCTGCTTGCTGCGTTGTCGTTGCTGTCACTGCTCGGCATACGTTACCCATTGAAGATGCTGCCACTGATGCTGTTTGAAATGACTTGGAAAACCGTCTGGCTGACTTGCATCGCCGGGCGCAGCTGGATGGCCGGGACATGGTCGCCCGAGATTGAGGGCATTTTCTACCAATGCATTGGAATAGTGATCGTATTTGTGATCATGCCCTGGCGCTACGTCTGGGCGACCTATTTCGCATCGCCGATGGAACCGCTGTTCCGTCCGAGGGAAGCCCCTGACGCATGATGATAGGGCAGTCTGCGATCACTCCATCGCGTCTCGCTGCGCCTCGCCTGCCGCCTCCCCCAAAGAAGTCGCCGCCCTCGCCCTCACTTTGGCCTCCGACGGGGCGACCTATGTGACGGGCACGGAAATGAATATTGATGGTAGGGCCGCCCGCGGGGTCGGCGGCTTCGCCGGGGTGAGGAGGCGCGGAATGCAGCCGTATAAAAGATGCTACTCAAAATGATCAGATTGGATTGGTGAAGATGTAACAACCGTAAGCGAAACTCTCCAAGGGCCGAATGAAGGAAGAGCGAGCGAATCTTTTACCGATATTCCATCGGACGGGCGTGATAGAGATGGCGATGGTGATTTTGATTTTTATGATCGTGAAATGGAAATTATGGAGGCGAATGGTACGGTCACTATGGGCGAAAGAGATAGAGTGTGGTGGGCAAATCGCTTTCATGAGTGGGGAGGAGATATTGTAGAATCTTGGGAAGAGTTTGTAAATTGGATAGAAGAAGAATTTGGCCAGTGTGGCAATGGGAATCAAAATAATGATGATGAACAGATGCCGGGATGCTAAAGAAGGAAATTTTAATTTCAAATCTTTTATAGTGTTTGATTCATGAAATTAAAAAGCGCATTGCCGTATGTGAAAAGTAATATATTATTTTCCTTTCTATTTTTTTCAATATTTTTTATTTTAACAATTTTTCTTTTTAAGTATTTTAATCATATAATAATGGAATATCTGTTTAACGATATGAATCTTGCTTTCCCCAATGGGGGAAGTATGTATATATATAATTTTTTTGCTGTTACTTTTGAAGAGTTTTGTAGGGTTTTGTCAATTTTATTGAGTATGTATATCACGGGGAAATTTGTTTCAAAACCCGTATCCATACATAATTTTGTTTTAGTCGGATTGATTTTCGCAATTTCCGAACGAATATCGAAATCCTATGGGGATTTACATTACTGGTTTGAAAATTATGATAATATAAAAGTATTCTTTGCAGCAATGGCAATACATACACTGATAACAGTTTTGTATGGAAAAATGTTCATAGAAAAAGCAAAATTTAGTGTATTGTTTATTTCAGTATTCATAATATTAATGACTCATTGGATTTATAATATACATAGTGATCTTATGGAGAGATTTATTTTATTATCGCGTGGAAGTCTGGAATATAGTTTTGTATCTTCAATGATAATAATCTTTCTCGTTTTAATATTGATTTTTCTACTCATGTATATAAGAAAATCGCATAGCTTTCGAAGTAAAATTCAGTAGGATGCTTCATCCGTGCGCAAAATTACAGGGAAACTAAAAATTTCAGAGGCACTATA
>NZ_JAGSPA010000006.1 GCF_019204005.1 Pacificimonas pallii
ATCCAGTACGACACCCCGAAATGAATGAAATCCGCGACCGATTTTTTGAGAACGGCTTCAGCGTAGCCCGCAGCTATCGAGACTTTGCAAGGGCTGTCGATAAATCGTCAGTTTCTGACAAGGAGCATTGGTCAGAAGAAGTTCGAAAACAGGCGATATTGAGATCGCCCAAAATCTGTAACATCAGACACTTAAATGATATACAATGTGACATGGCAGCAGCAAGTAAATCTCATCACCAACCATAAATCTGCTGTTCCTGTGGGCATCGACAGGAGAACCGATAGGCCGATCAAAGGATACAAACCTGGAAATTAAGATGCGCGCGCGCAAGATGTGCGTCGCATTGCGATGAGAATTGCAGGGACACTATACATAATTCACTGGTGTTTCCCAGCTACCACCTGCCCACCTGCCCATCTCCCCCATATCTACCATGCTCATTCTGCGTTACCCCGTTGCCGCCGCGCGGCCACCTTTATCTCGACCAGTCCCTCTGGTTCATACAGGCCAGAGACTTCGACGGCGGTCCATGCGGGGAAGGGGGCTTTGATGTAGCGGTTCTTCACTGTCACGAACGGGGTGATTTGCGCCGCGATGTCGGTGTGGAATGTGTCGAACAGGACGACGTCGCCCCAGTCGACACCGGCGCGCTTCAGGATGCTACCGATATGATCGAAGGCGCGGGTGAAGCCGGGCTCCATGCCTTCATCGCCGGGTGCCGGCGCGGCGATGATGCCGGACAAATAGACCATGTCACCGACGATGACCGCTTCGGAATAGCCGACGGCCTCCTGAAAGGCGCGCGCGTCGGCGTTTTCCGGTATCAGCGTTTCGAACGGTTCCTGCGCCGCGGCAGGAAGGGCCGCGATCAGGGACAGGGACAGTGGCAGGGCAAACGCGCCCAAAGCGGCGCATGCTTTGGCGAGGGGACGGGTCATTCGGCTGGTTCCGTCGCGGGCAGGTAAATCTCGCCGCCTTCCTCTTTGAACTTCTCGCTCATCTCGGCCATGCCCTGCTCGTTGGCGGTCATTTCGTCCGTGTTCAGCCTGGCGGCATAGTCGCGGACGTCCTGGGTGATCTTCATCGAACAGAATTTTGGCCCGCACATGCTGCAGAAATGCGCGACCTTGGCGCCCTCCGCCGGCAGCGTCTGGTCGTGATATTGCATGGCGGTTTCGGGGTCGAGCGACAGGTTGAACTGGTCGCGCCAGCGGAAATCGAAGCGGGCGCGGCTGAGAGCGTCGTCGCGCAGCTTCGCGCCGGGGTGGCCCTTGGCGAGGTCGGCGGCGTGGGCGGCGATCTTGTAGGTGATGACGCCGACCTTCACATCGTCGCGGTCAGGGAGACCGAGATGCTCCTTTGGCGTGACGTAGCATAGCATGGCGGTGCCGTACCAGCCGATCTGGGCGGCGCCGATGGCTGACGTGATGTGGTCATAGCCGGGCGCGATATCGGTGGTGAGCGGGCCCAGCGTATAGAAGGGGGCCTCGTGGCACTCCTCCAGCTGCAGGTCCATGTTTTCCTTGATCTTGTTCATGGGGACGTGGCCCGGCCCCTCGATCATGACCTGGCAATCCTGGTCCCAAGCGACCTTTGTGAGTTCGCCAAGCGTCTTCAGTTCGGCGAACTGGCTCTCGTCATTCGCATCGGCAATGGAGCCGGGACGCAGGCCGTCGCCCAGCGAGAAACTGACATCATAGGCGGCGCAGATCTCGCAAATCTCGGCGAAGCGCTCGTACAGGAAGCTCTCCTTGTGATGCGACAGGCACCATTTCGCCATGATGGAGCCGCCGCGCGAAACGATGCCGGTGACGCGCTTTGCCGTCATGGGGACATAGGCCAGACGCACGCCGGCATGGATGGTGAAATAGTCGACGCCCTGCTCGGCCTGCTCGATCAGCGTGTCGCGGAAGATTTCCCAGGTCAGATCCTCGGCCACGCCGCCGACCTTTTCCAGCGCCTGATAAATGGGGACGGTGCCGATGGGAACGGGGGAATTGCGCAGGATCCACTCGCGCGTGTCGTGAATATTCTCGCCGGTCGAAAGGTCCATGACCGTGTCCGCGCCCCAGCGGATGGCCCAGACCATCTTGTCGACTTCGCTGGCGACATCGCTGGCGACCGCGCTGTTGCCGATATTGGCGTTGATCTTGACGAGGAAGTTGCGGCCGATGGCCATCGGCTCGACCTCCGGATGGTTGATATTCACCGGGATGATCGCGCGGCCGCGGGCGACTTCGTCGCGGACGAATTCAGGGGTGACGAGGCCGGGCAGCTGCGCGCCGAAACCCTCGCCGCCCTGCGAGGCCTCCATGGCCTTTTCACGGCCCAGATTCTCGCGAATGGCGACATATTCCATCTCGGGCGTGACAATGCCGCGGCGGGCATAGTGCATCTGCGTGACCTTGCTGCCGGATTTGGCGCGCAGCGGGCGCTGAACGACGTTGGGGAAGGGTAGCGTGCCGGACTTGCGCGTCGGCTTTACGCTATTGTCCTCGGGCTTCACGGCGCGGCCATCGTAACGTTCGACATCGCCGCGCGCCTCGATCCAGGCGGCGCGAACGGTTGCCAGGCCCCGGGTGATGTCGATATCGACGCTGTCATCCGTATAAGGCCCGGTCGGATCATAGACGCGGACGGGCGGTTCCAGCGAGGTCTTCTCAAGCTGGATCTCGCGCACGGGGACGCGGATATCGGGATGCTGCCTGCCGCTCAGGTAGAGCTTGCGACTGGCGGGGAGCGGCCCGGTCGTGACTTTCATTTCGGAAATGTCGCTGGTGTCGGGCAGTTCGGTACGCGCGGGAATGTCGGCCATCAGATTATGCTTCCTCGTCGGGGGACGAGCGGCGCGGACGGCGGGCGCGAACTGCCCGTGGTTCTCCATCCCTACGCCGGTACGACCCGGGTCAGGTTCAAAGGGTTCCGCCGCGGCGGCAGTCTCAGCCCGGAACAGCGGGCACCCCTGGGAACAAATGCTGATCCTAAAATGGGCTTTCGGGCCGTGAGAGTCAATCGGCGGGCGGGTGGTGATCGTGCGGCACATCGGCTCCGAATTTCGCCGGACGGCCGCCATGGGGCACGATCTTCAGATCGCGGGCATAGCGGGCCAGCCGCTCCACGAACGAACGGTCGTGCAGCGGTGTTTTCGCCAATGCTGTGGCCATTTTCAGGCGCAGGGGGGCGACGGCGTCTTTCGCACCGCGCACGCTGGTGCTGCCCAGCGCCGCGATGCTGCTGCGCCTGCGGTCGAGGAAGATATCCTTCTCGAACCGGCCTTTATCCCATTGCAGAACGATATCATCGGGAACGGGTGTCGGTCCGGGCAAATGGCCCGGATAGACCTGCCACGGCACGCGCCAGACATCCTCGTTCAGCCGTCGAAGCAGGTCATTTTGCAGGCGGTGCAGCAACAGATGCTCGATCGGGCTTTCGAACACCGCCCTGATATAGTCGGCATCGAAGAAGGGATGGCTGACCGGCGCGCGGTAAATGTCGATATTTTCGTAATAAGGGTCGCAATGCGTTTCCTGGTCCGTGCGGAGCAGGTACATGCGCAGCCGTGCATCGGGCCATGTCCGGTGGACGTCGGTAAGTTCCGCGACGAGGCGCGCCTCGACTTTGCCGAGCAGGTCATCGCGCGTGGCCGCCGGAAGCAGTTTCGCGAAGCTTAGATATTCCTGCATGCGCCGCGCCGCTTCCTCCCGCGGCGTGCGCCTGCCAAACGCCGCCACGCTTTTGGGTGTCATGTAGATGTGGCCGCACAAGACGCTGCCGCCATCGCCCAGCCACAGCTGGTCCCGCGTATCACTGGCAAGGCGCGGAAGGTTGGCGGCAACCAGCGCGCTGAATGGCATGACCGTCAGCCACGGTGCGGCGTCGACGGCGAAAATATGATGGTCGGTGCCCATGGCCTGCGCCGCCCCAATGCTGAGAACATGATCGGCAAGGCGGGGCGGGGCGACGGCCATGGTGCGCACGGGCTCGCCAAGTTCGCGCAGGGCAAGGACCACCAGCCGGCTGTCAAGACCGCCGGAAAGCGCGGCGTAGCGCAGCTTGCCAGCGTCTCTCAGCCGGCGGCGCACGGCATTGAGGAAGCGGCGCTCGACCAGGGCAAGCGTGTCTTCGAAGCTGCGCTCAATCCGCTCCACTTCGCTCCAGTGAAACCATGCGCGCAGATCAATCCCCGCATGACTGGCGGTTATCGTTTCCCCGCCGCGCAGGCGGCGCATGCAAAGATAGGGGCTGTTGCTGGCGCGGCGCTGTCCGGCGATGAGCGTTTCCGCCGCCGAGACGGGATCCACTTTCAGCCGGTCACCCAGCATCGCCATCAGCGTTCTGAGATTGCTGGCAAAAGCAAAAAGATGATCGTCATGATAGATATGTATCGGCCGGGTTCCGACATGACCCGCGGCCAGGCGAAAGCTGCCGTCAGCGCGCAGCGCCGCGGCGGAATATTCGCCTTTCGCCCTGTGCAGGACATCGTCACCGTCACCCATCAGACCTATCGCCAGCGCGGCACGGCCGGTATTCAAATCGCTGCTGTCGGAAGTCTGCGTCTCGGTTACGACAGGGTCGCCGGCAACGAAACAACGCCCGCCATTATGGGATCGGCAGGCCCCGTCAGCCGGCGTCGATACATAGGTCGCAAAGACCGAGGTATCGACCTGTTCAACCCTGATTTCGTCCGCGGGATCGCGCGAAAGGTTGCGCAGCGCAGCGTTGAGGGTACCGAAATCCTGCGGCGAAAGTCCGCCGGGCGCCAGCTCTCGATAGCCCGCAAAACCACTCATCGCGCGATCGCCGTTTCGCTGGCGGACCCGGTATTAGTCATCCTGCCTTTTCCTGCGCAGCTTCTGCCGAACGGTCTGCAAAACTCCGCCGCCATAAAGAAGAATATTCGCCCGCAATTTCTGCAAAAGTCCGCCGCCATAGTGAAGAATGTTCGCCTCCAGACCATCCTGCGGTCGGCCCGCCATACGCCACAGGACGGACGTGACGATCGTGTAGATGATGATGCCGAGCGCAACATAAGGCAGGGTCCACAGCAACGTCAAAGCGGAACCGAGCGTCGCGGGATCATAGGTGCGGGGCAGCAGGAACAGCGCCGCCGCCATCACCGATGTCGCCACGGCCGGACGAAAAGCGGTCGCCAGCATCGTCAGTATGGACATACCGATCATGCCGCGCAGAAAGAACATATTGAAGATCACGCGGATCAGACGAACGACGCCCACGGCCAGAACACCGCCCAACAGACCCTGCTCCAGCATCGCATAATAGATGAGCGGCCAGCTGATCACGGCGAGGATCACGGCGCGGTAGAAAATGCCGCGCAGCTTTTGTAGCGCCATGGCCAGGCTGTCGACCACGGCGATCGACATGGTGAGCGCGCCCACCGGGGCGAGCACCTGAACGATATAGGCGTCGTCGAGCCACTTTTCCCCGACCAGCACCATCAGCGCCTCGGGCGCGAACAGGGCGAGACCGACGCCAAGAGGCAGGGAAATGCCGAACAGCGTGCCCATCGCGGTCTTTACACTGCGGATCAGCCGTTCGCGGTCGTTCTTGACCGCGCCGAAGCCCGGAAACAGCGTCTGGCGCAGCGGCGCGGTGATTTCGGCCAGGGCAAGGTCCGACACCTCTTTGCCCATGGTGTAACTGCCGACGGGATCCGTGCCAAGATAGCGACCGAACAGGATGCTACCGGCCGACTCCTGCAATTGTGTCGCCATGCCCGCAAATGTGAGCCACGATCCGTAGCTGAAGAATATGCGCCATTCCGACAGACTAAACCATGGGCGGATCGGCACGCGCCACCAGGTGAGCACACTCTCGACGGAGCGGGAGGCAATCATGCCGATGACGATGGCCCAGTAGCTTTCCAGAATGAAAGCGGCTGAGACGGTAAAGATTCCGGCGACGATCTGCGCGACGGTGACGCGCCAGAACTCCTTCGAAAAGTCCACATTGCGCTGGTAGAGGAAGAATGCCGGGTTCTTCAGCCCGTCGAAGATGAGGACGACGGATAGCCAGCGGCAGACGTCCCGCAAGGCAGGCGCGTTGAAATAGTCGGCGATCGGGTCGGCGGCGAAAAACAGCATTGCGGCGATGATGATGCCGCGGAGCACCTGGATGGTGAACGCGGTACTGATATGGCGCTCGTCGATATCGTCGAGCGCGATGAGCGCGCTGGTGATGCGGACGTCGCTGAATACCTGAAGGAGGGCGATCGGAACCAGCGCCAGCGCGGCGATGCCATAGTCCGTCTCCGTCAGCAGGCGGCCAAGCACAGCGAGGTTGATAACAGATATGAAGCGCACGATGAGGCGCGCACCGGCGAGGAACATCGCCCCTTGCAGGACGCGTCCGCCGACATTCTCGTCGCTGCGTTCGAATTGAACCATCTGTGTCGACCTCGGGCAGGCGCATTTGTCGCACCGTGCCGGGGGATAGCCCCTTACATCCTAATATGCCGGAAACGCCGCCCCTAACCGAGAATCGCGATCAGGGGAAAAGGAAAAATGCCCGTTACAGATAGTATTTCATGCGAATGACCTGTTCGGTTTCGCCGGTCAGGGCAAAGCGCACTTTGGCATATTTCGGCGGGCCGAAGGGCGCGCTGGCATTGTTGGAGAAGCCGACGCCCTCCGACGGCAGGCCCATGAAGCCCTTGTCGAGGCGGCGATTGTCATTTTCGTCGTGAATGACCGAGATGCCATAATTGCCCGGCGGCAGGTCGGTGACATCGACCGTGACGGTTTCCGCCGCTGGCGCCGCAAGGCGCGTCACGCCGCTGTTTTTCCTGCAGTCGGGGAATCCATCGCCGTTCGACCACAGACACACGCGGACATGGCCCTGGCTGGAACGAAGCCCGTGCAGGGTCAAATGCAGGCGCGGCCCTGCCTCGGCAGGTGTATCCGCAGGTACGGTTGCGGGGGCCGGGGAGTTTACAGTCTCCGCGGACGGCGCGGCGTCCAGCGCCATCGCCGCCGCAGCACAAGGAAGCAGGACCAGCAGCTTTTGAATGTTCACCGAGATATTTCCCATCGCCTTTACATCGTCACGCCAGACAGTGCGGATGGCGCCGACCGGTGCGCCGCCCCTTCGTTATCGAGGCGACTCATACGGCCAAATGCCTGCGCTACGATGACGCAGGTAGCATCAAGCGCCCGAACGTGCGGTTAACAGGACGGGCCGCTTCGTCGCTTCGTGTTAGGTGCGCTCGCGGGCGCGCCGTTCGTCTTTTCCGAAATCATGTGCGAGACCCTCATCCGTGCCGCAAAGCTGATCCCAGAAGCGGAAGTACAGGCCGTAATTGCTGTTATATTTCTGGTGGTGCCGATGATGATGAGATGCTGTGATCATGATATCGCCAAAGCGGCCATCCAGCCAGCGCCGCGGAAACATCTCCCATCCCAGATGGTTCGTGACGCCGAAAAAAGTGGCGATGGCGAGTACCGCGCCCAGCGCGCCGATGTGGATCGGAATGACGTAGACCAGGGCAGGGATCAGGACGGCGCCCGACAGGGACTCCGTCCAGTGAAAGCTCATCGCGGCCCACGCGGTCGGCGGGCGGCTGTCATGATGAACCTTGTGCATAACCGGAAACAGGCGGCGTCCATGCATGGCGCGGTGGGTCCAGTAAAACCAGGTGTCGTGCAGGAACAGATAGATGAACGCGCTGAGCGGAAGGTACCAAAGCGGGTAGTCGGCAATGTCGGTATAAACCAGCGTCCAGCCAAATTCGCGCCACGTCCAGAAGGCGAGCGCCGCGGGCGCGGCATAGCAAAGTGCCGCGATCAATGACCATCGCCGCTCCGCGCGCTGCTGTTTCCGCGACCGCGCGGAGGCGTGCAGGCCGGGGCGTGCGCGAGACGTGACGAACGCGAAGGCGCCTGACACTGTGAGATAGCGAAGCGCGATGATGGCGGTGAAGCCAAGGATAAGGAGGAGAAGGGAAACCACGAGGTCCGCTTACCTCTTCTCCCGCGATGCGAGAAGGTGCCTTCCCGCCGCGCGGCACCCGGCGCAGCAATGGCAAGGATCCTCGGCGGGCGGAGCGGCCCTAAAGCTCTTTCCATTCCGTCACCGGTTTCGTTAGGGCACCGGATATGCGTGATTTTGATCTGATCCTTGCAGGTGGCGGGCTGGCGGCCGGGCTGATCGCCATGCGCATGGCAGATGTGCGTCCCGGCGTGTCGGTGGGCATCGTTGAAGCAGGCGACACGATCGGCGGCGATCATATCTGGTCAAGCTTTGACACCGATGTGCGCGGGCCGCAGCGCATGTGGACACAGGAGCTGTATGCGCATCGCTGGGACGACGGATATGATGTGAGGTTTCCGCGTTTCGAGCGGACGCTGCGCACGCCCTATGCCAGCGCGCGGTCGGACCTGCTGGACAAGGCGGTCAGGGCGCGCCTGGACCAGGGCGCGCTGATGCTGGGCAAGCGTGTCGAGGCACTGACGCCGACCATGGTGCGCCTGGAGGACGGGCAGGTCCTGAAGGCGGGGGCGGTGATCGACTGCCGCGGTCAGGGCCGCGCGAAACACCTGAAACTCGCCTGGCAGAAATTCGTCGGGCTGGAAATCGAGTGCGACGTTCCGCACGGGCGCACGCGGCCCACCGTGATGGATGCGACGGTCGACCAGCTGGGCGGCTACAGGTTCGTCTATGTGCTGCCGTTTTCGGAAACGAGGCTGCTGGTCGAGGACACCTATTATACCGACGGGCCCGAGCTGGCGGACGATGTCGTGTTGCAGCGCGTGCGCGACTATGTCGCCCGGATGGCTGTGGGGCCGTATCGCGAGGAGCGTGCCGAACGCGGCGTGCTGCCGATCGCGCTTGACGGCGACATAGACGCGCACTGGGCCGAGGATGACATGCCCAAGGCCGGCATGGCGGCAGCGCTCTTCAATCCGATCACAGGCTATAGTTTTTCCGATGCTGTCGCGACCGCCGACATGCTGAAATCGACGCCGCGCCTCGACGCGGGGCCGGTGTTTCAGGCGCTGAGGGACCACAGCATCGCACGCTGGAAGGAGCGCGCCTTCTACCGCCTGCTGAACCGGATGATGTTCGAAGCGGCCACGCCTGAGACACGTTATCGTACCCTGCAACATTTTTACGCACTGGACGAAGGGCTGGTGGAACGCTTTTACGCGAGTCGCTCCACGAAGGCGGACATGGTGCGGATCCTGTCGGGGGAACCGCCGGTCCCGGTTGGAAAGGCGCTGGGTGTGCTGGCGCGTTCGATACCGAAGATCCGGCTGCGGCCACGATGGCGGAGCCGGGACGAGGAGTAGGGATCGGCCGCGCAAGGCACGATCCTCATCACCCCGCGCGAAGTCGAGGGACGCATGAAGGCTCCGCGGTGATTTGGGCGCGTCCCTCGACTTCGCTCGGGATGATATAATTTTTAGGGTGCTGCTTCAGCAGCGATAGATCGGAATTTTTGAATGTCCAAAGTCGCAGTTATCGGTGCCGGATTTGGCGGGCTGGCGCTGGCCGTCCGGCTGCAGTCAGCGGGTCATCAGGTCACGCTGATCGAGGCGCGGGACAAGCCCGGCGGGCGCGCTTATGTCTGGGAG
Source organism: Pacificimonas pallii (assembly GCF_019204005.1). Lineage (GTDB taxonomy): Bacteria > Pseudomonadota > Alphaproteobacteria > Sphingomonadales > Sphingomonadaceae > Pacificimonas > Pacificimonas pallii. The sequence goes on from NZ_JAGSPA010000006.1 coordinate 9,594, forward strand.
CGTGACGGCTACACCTTCGACGCGGGGCCGACGGTTGTCACCGATCCGCCCTGTCTTGAGGAACTGTTCGAACTGTCCGGCCGCAAGATGGCCGATTATGTCGAGATGGTACCGGTACAACCCTTCTACCAGCTGCACTGGGAAGACGGCCGGAAGTTCGACTATACGAACGATGATGAGAAGCTGTATTCGCAGATCGCCGCGCGGTCGGAGGCCGACGCGGCGGGGTATCGCGAGTTCATGGAATATGCGAAAAACGTCTACCGCGAAGGCTATGTAAAGCTGGGGCATGAGGCGTTTCTGGACTTCAAGTCCATGATTTCCGCCGCGCCCGCGCTGATCAAATATGAGGCGTATCGAAGCGTCTATTCCATCGTTTCGCGCTACATCAAGGACGAGCAGCTGCGTCAGGCGTTCAGCTTTCATACGCTGCTGGTCGGCGGCAACCCTTATAAGACAAGCGCCATTTACGCGCTGATCCATGCGCTGGAAAAGCAGGACGGCGTGTGGTTCCCGAGGGGGGGCACACACGCGCTGGTACGCGGCCTGGTGAACCTGTTCACGGACCTTGGCGGCACGGTGCTGCTCAGTAATGCCGTCGAGGAAATCGAAACCGAAGGCAATAGGGCAAGCGCGGTCGTCATGAAGGATGGCACGCGTGAACGCTTCGACGCGGTCGCCTCGAACGGCGATATCGTCCATACGTATGAGAAGCTGCTGGGGCGGCATCCGCGCGGGAAGAAGGGCGCGAGGGCGCTAAAGCGGAAGCGCTTCTCGCCCTCGCTATTCGTGCTCTATTTCGGTGTGAAGGGGACGTATGACGATGTCCCGCACCACAATATCCTGTTCGGCGAGCGCTATAAGGGCCTGCTCGACGAGATTTACGGGTCGACGGAATTGCCGGACGATTTCAGCCTGTATCTGCATCATCCAACGGCCACCGACCCGTCGCTGTCGCCGCCGGGATGTTCGACTTTCTACGTCCTCGCGCCCGTGCCGCATATGGGCAAGTTCGAGAAGGACTGGGATGAGGTCGCCGAAGGCTATGGCGACAAGATCCTGGACTATCTGGAAGCGCATCTGTTGCCCGGCCTGAAGGACCGCATCGAGGTTCGCCATCACTTCACGCCAAAGGATTTCGGCCGGGAACTGAATGCGCACCTTGGCAGCGCCTTCAGCCTGGAGCCGGTGCTGTGGCAATCGGCCTATTTCCGCGTACACAACCGCGACGACGTCGTGAAAAACCTGTATTTCGCGGGCGCGGGCACGCACCCTGGCGCCGGTATTCCGGGCGTGGTCGGATCAGCGAAGGCGACCGCGAAGCTGATGCTGGAGGATCTGGCGGCGAACACCGGGTGATCCCGCTTTTTGCAGGCACGTCGTGCGTCCCTCGACTTCGCTCGGGATGATACGAAGGGGATTTTGCAAAACGCGATTTTCATCATCCCGAACGAAGTCGAGGGACGCACGATCTTGATGCCACGCGCCAATCGACTAGACGATGCGGCATGACCACCGACCTTGACCGCTGGGCGGCGCAATCCATTGCCAGGGGCTCGAAATCCTTTGCCCTTGCCTCGCGCCTGTTCGACGCGGAAACGAAACGCCGCGTGCGGCTGCTTTATGCGTGGTGCCGACACTGCGATGATGTCGTCGACGGGCAAGAGGGCGGGCGCGGGACTGTCGAGAGCGTTGACAGCGCACTGGAACGCCTCGGCACGCTGCGCGCGCGAACGGCGGCGGGCCTGGCTGATCCGGCGAGCGAAACGGGCGCCTTCGCGGCGATCGGCCTGGTGGCGGCGGAAACCGGCCTGCCGCATGAACTGCCGATGCGGCATTTGGATGGCTTTGCGATGGATGCGCATGATCGGCGCTATCGGTCGCTGACAGACCTCCTCGATTATTGCGAGCATGTGGCGGGCGTCGTCGGGCGCATGATGGCGGTCGTCATGGGCGTGGCCGCGGACCGGACGGACGTGCTTGTGCGCGCGGCGGATCTGGGTCTGGCGTTCCAGATCACCAATATCTGCCGCGATGTGCTGGAGGATGCCGCGAATGGGCGCTGTTATCTGCCCGAGGAAATGCTGGCGGCGCGGGGCGTGACGCCGGGCGATATTGCGCGGCCGGAACATCGCGGCGCGCTGACCGAAGTCACGCGTGAACTGCTGGTGCTGGCGGACGATTATTATGAGAGCGCGCGCATCGGTGCGACCCATCTGCCACCAAAAGCCGCGTGGGCGGTGCTGACCGCCGAGAAAGTGTACCGGGCGATCGGGCACAAGGTGCGGGCCGCCGGACCAGCGGCGTGGGACGTGCGGCAGCATACCGGTTCATGGGAAAAAATCGGTATGCTGATGATGGCGAGGCGCGAGGCGAAGGCCGCGGCGCTGTGCCTCGATGACCGCGCCGATCTGTGGACATATGGCGACACGCCGCCTTGGCGCGAACCTCAATCCCCCTTAGGTGAACTGGTATGACGAAGCGCGCGCAAAGCACGACCGGGCTGACCATTGCCGCCATTTTCATGGTGTCGTGGCTAAGCCTGCATTTTGCCGCGATTTTCCTGATCGATCTGGCGGACCAGACGGTTTGGCCGCTGATCATCCTGGTCGCCGTACAGACCTGGCTGTCGACGGGTCTGTTCATCACCGCGCATGACGCAATGCACGGCGCGCTGGCGCCGAGCTTTCCAAGGCTGCAACGCTGGACCGGCATGACCGCGCTGATGATCTATGCCGGGCTGGATTACCGCCAGATGGAGCCTGCGCATTTTGAGCATCACCGCAATGTCGGCACTGCGCAGGACCCTGATTTCAACGCCGATGATCCGAGGCGTTTCGTTCCGTGGCTGACGCGTTTTTTCACGGGCTATTACACGCACGGGCAGCTGCTGAGAATTACGCTGGTGGCGCTGATCTATCTGCTGCTGGGCGCGAACCTGCTGAATATTGTGCTGTTCTGGGCGGTGCCCGCAGTGCTGGCGCTGTTGCAACTGTTCACTTTCGGCACATGGCTGCCGCACCGGCATGCGGATGACGCCTTTCCGGATCGTCACAGGGCCCGGTCGAACAGGCTGCCCGAACTGCTGTCACTGCTGACCTGCTTTCACTTTGGCGGCTATCACCACGAACATCATTTGTTTCCGTCCGACCCCTGGTGGCGCTTGCCCGCACGAAGAAAGCGGGAAAGGTCGAAGGCCGCGGGATATATTGCGGGGTAGGGTCCCGAGCTTCTATTTGCCCAAATCGACGTTCCGCAATCCTCCCATCCCCGATCATCCTGAGCGCAGTCGAAGGCGGATCGGATTTGGGGTATGGCAGCCGCCAATTCTCGACGCAGTCTAACGCAGGTCGAAGCGCTTACGGTAATCGCCAAGCCGCTCGTCGATCGCGCCAGCGCTTAGGCCGAATTCCTCCAACGTGTAACGATGCGGTGTCTTCAGGTGCGTCCTGGCCGCACGCCGGGAATAGTCACGCATGGCCGCCAGTGGCGCAGGCCCGGTACCCAGCCAGTCGTAAATCCGCGCGATCTCACGCTCCCAATCCTCATTCATCTCGTGAAACCGCACATCGATGGCCGGGACGTCCGGACGAGCGTTGCGAAAACGCTGCGCGGCATCCACACGAAACGCGGTCTTGTGCAGCCATTCCTGTCCGCACCATGCCTTCGTCACCGTCTCCGACTGGATCATCATATAGTTCCACGCCAGCGATGCCGCCGATGCGGTGACGGCGTGCGGATCGCGGTGGATGAACATCAGCCGCGCATCCGGAAAGATCTCCAGCAACGCGGGCAGGTCCTGCATATATTGCGGCGTCTTCATGATCCATGGCCGCTTCGGATCGCCGCCGCGCATATGTCCGGTCAACTGCATCCAGCGTTTCAGCCAGCGATAGGCATGCGTCTGCGGCGTCTGCTCCATCCAGCGCGCCCAGGACGGAACCGGACGCTGGCTCTCGATCTGCGCACCGCTGATCGCGAGTTCGAGCACCGGAAGTTCTTCCTCTGCGTCCAAGGGATCGCCGGGATGGATACGGCGCAGTTCGGGGTTCAGCCGGTCCAGCGCGAATTGCAGCACGCGGGTTTCCGCGATGCGCGCCGTGCGCCCACCCGGCACAGGTGCCAGCGCCTCGTAAAGCCGCGTGCAGGTGAACCTGTCATCGCAGGCGAGCAGGCGTTGCAGCCGTGTCGTGCCGCTGCGCATGGGGCCAACGATGACGATGGGGGCGGCGATGGCGCGTTTGGTGATTTCCGGGTTCGCCGCGATCAACGCTTCACAGCGCAAACGCTGGGTCAGCACGCGGACCATACCGCCATAGGACATCACCCTGCCCAGCGGCGACAGGCCTGCCTCACTTTCAAGGACATCACAAAGCCGCTTCAGGCGTTCGGGCAGGTCGGGGTCACCAAAGTCGCTCAGCCCGGTTTTGCGGACGGCATCGGCGATCATATTGTCGGCCGTAAAGACAGGCGGCGGCGCAAGGCCCTTATCCCACAATTTCGGAAATGCCTGATTTGCCAGCCGAACAAGGCGGCCAGGCCGCCCGCCGCCGTTCACGCGGTTTTCGTATTGCTACTGCCGGGCGCGCGCAGCTTCGCCTGATTGGCAGCCAGCTGCGCCTTCAGCGTGCGAACCGGCGGTGCGTAAAGAAACCCGAAACTGACTGTGCCGTGTTTCGAACTGGCGGCGTGATGCAGTTTGTGCGCCTGCACTATGCGCTTCATCCACGCGGACTTGGGCACATAGCGATTAGGGAGGCGCTGGTGCACCATCAGGTCGTGAAACACAAAGTAAATCAAGCCGTAAAGGGAAATTCCCAGACCTATCCACGCTAGACCGACCCAGTAACCGAGCTGTGTCCCCATGAAAATGCACGCGATCGACGGCAGCGCGAACATGACACCGAACCAGTCGTTCTTTTCAAAAGTGCCGATGCGCGGTTCATGATGGGATTTGTGCAGGCTCCACAAAAAGCCGTGCATGACCCAGCGGTGCATCACGTAAGCGAATCCCTCCATGAAGAGGACAGTAGCGAACGCGAGGAGGAGGCCGGTCAATATGGACATCTTACCGCACTATATAGCGCCTGAAGAATATCAATGCACCCTGCACCACCTGCGACGCGTTGACCGGCGTGATGGAACGCGCGGCGCTTGAGCGGGAATGGTTTGAACTGACGCGGGATGTGCTGCCAGGCATGGCACAGACGCGTGGCTGGCCGGTGTTCCGGGATCACTGTTTTCAGCGCATCTGCCTGGACAATCTGTTCGGAGGCGTCTGGTACGATTTCATTCGGGAGCGGCCCGCCTATCGCGCATTGACCGAGGCGCAGTTGCACGCCGCTGTCGCACTTGCCCGGGAAATTGCCGCGTGCCGCGCTGACCTTTCGGAGTTGAACAGCAGGAGCCTGTCATGGCGCGGAAAATTGGCCCGCTAAGGTGAGCGGACCGGCAATCAGCGTAGGTTCATCAATGGCGGGGCAGGACGGGACCTCTGCCTATGTTGAGGAGACGAGCGTGATGCGTTTTGCCAAATTGTTGCCCGCGGCGGCGATCACTGGACTGGTCCTGACCACCGCCTGCCGTCCGCACCCCGACGCTGTCGAGATGATGCTGGGTGCGAAGGGGCTGAGCGCTGAACAGGCGTCGTGCGTGGCGACTGGTCTTGACCGGATGAGCGATGATGACTGGGCAACACTGGCGGCCCTGGCGGTGGATGCCGGAATGAGCCGGGATGATTTCGAGAACATGACGATCGGCGATCTGAAAGCGCGCCTCGCGCTGCTCGGCGATGGTCAGCTGGTGATGACGGTGATGCGCACGGGGCTTGGCTGCATGATCATGTATGGCGGTACGGAAACGCTCTAGGAACGGCCGCCCGGCCCATCCAATGTGCATATGCCCTCCCGCCCGGATGCGGGGCGGGAGGGCGTGTTCTCAATATTTTACGCCGCCAGGTTTCTGAGGACGTAGTGCAGGATGCCGCCATTCCTGTAATATTCCAGCTCGTTGCGGGTGTCGATGCGGCAGAGGGCGGTGAACGTGCCGGTGGTGCCATCGGCGCGTTCGAAATCGACGGTGATGTCCTGACGCGGTTCCAGACTGGACAGGCCGCGGACCGTGTAGGTTTCGTCGCCCGTCAGACCAAGCGTTTCACGGCTCTGACCTTCCTTGAACTGCAGCGGAAGCACGCCCATGCCGACCAGGTTGGACCGGTGGATGCGCTCGTAGCTTTCCACGATAACCGCCCGTACACCAAGGAGGATCGTGCCCTTGGCGGCCCAGTCGCGGGACGAGCCTGTGCCGTACTCTTTCCCGCCGATGACGACCAGCTGCGTGCCGTCCTGCTGGTAGCGCATGGCGGCGTCGTAGATGGGCATGGTTTCGCCCGTGGGGATGTATTTGGTGACGCCGCCCTCGGTGCCGGGGACCATCTGGTTTTTGATGCGGATGTTGGCGAAGGTGCCACGCATCATGACCTCGTGATTGCCGCGGCGGGAGCCGTAGGAGTTGAAGTCGGCCTTCGCAACCTGATGATTTGAAAGATATTCTCCGGCTGGCGAGTCCTGCTTGATCGCGCCGGCGGGGGAGATGTGGTCGGTGGTGATGGAATCCCCGAACACCGCGAGCGCCCGCGCGCCGATGATGTCGGCGGGGTCCGTTATGTCCATGCTCATGCCCGTGAAGTAGGGCGGGTTCTGCACATAAGTTGACGCCGAGTTGAACTGATAGACCCGCCCGCCGGTGACATCGATGCCCTGCCAGCGCGCGTCGCCGGTAAAGACCTGGCCGTACCGCGCCTTGAACATGTCGGGCGACAGGGCGCCCTCGACCATGTCCTTCACCTCGCGGTTGGTGGGCCAGATGTCGCGCAGATAGACGGGATTGCCATCGCGGTCCTCGCCCAGCGGATCGACGCTCAGGTCCTTGCGCACCGTTCCGGCAAGCGCGAAGGCCACGACGAGCGGCGGCGAGGCGAGATAGTTGGCGCGCACGTCGGGCGACACGCGCCCCTCAAAATTGCGATTGCCCGACAGGACGGACGAGGCGACCAGATCATTATCGTTGATCGCCTTTGAAATCGGCGCGGGCAAAGGCCCGGAATTGCCGATACAGGTGGTGCAGCCATAGCCGACCAGATCGAAGCCGAGCGCGTCGAGATCCTGCGTCAGCCCGGTCTTGTCGAGATAATCGGTCACGACCTGCGACCCGGGCGCGAGCGAGGTTTTCACCCACGGTTTCACGTCCATGCCCTTTTCGAGCGCCTTGCGCGCCACCAGACCCGCGGCGATCAGCACGTCGGGATTGGAGGTGTTGGTGCAGCTGGTGATGGCGGCGATGACGGTGTCGCCGTGTCCAAGATCGTAATTCTCGCCCGCGACAGGCACGCGGCGGTCAAGCTCGTCCCCCTTTTTGAACTGGCCCCGCAGCTCTTTGGTGAATTCCCGGTCCATCGCGGTCAGGCCGACGCGGTCCTGCGGACGCTTCGGTCCGGCCAGCGACGCCTCGACAGTCGAGAGGTCAAGCTCAAGCGTGTCGGTGAACACGGGGTCCGCGCTCGTCTCGTCATGCCACATGCCCTGCGCCCTGGCATAGGCCTCAACCAGGTCACAGCGCCAGTCCTCACGCCCCGTGAAGCGCATGTAACGGATGGTTTCCGCGTCGATGGGGAAGAAGCCGCAGGTCGCGCCATATTCCGGCGCCATATTGGCGATGGTCGCGCGGTCGGCCAGCGTCAGCTTCGAGAGGCCGGGGCCGTAAAATTCGACGAACTTGCCGACAACGCTCTTTTCGCGCAGCATCTGGACGACGGTCAGGACGAGGTCGGTGGCGGTGATCCCCTCCGACACTTCACCGTTCAGCTTGAACCCGACCACTTCGGGGATCAGCATGGAAACGGGCTGGCCCAGCATGGCCGCCTCCGCCTCGATCCCGCCCACGCCCCAGCCAAGGACGCCAAGGCCGTTGATCATGGTCGTGTGGCTGTCGGTGCCGACCAGCGTGTCGGGATAGGCGACGGTCGCGCCCGAACTGTCCTCGGACGTCCAGACGGCCTGACCCAGATATTCCAGATTCACCTGGTGGCAGATGCCGGTGCCCGGGGGGACGACGCGGAAATTGCGGAACGCTTGGCTTCCCCATTTCAGGAACTCGTAGCGCTCTTTGTTCCGCTCATATTCCAGCTCGACATTATGCTCGAACGCCTGCGGCGTGCCGAATTCATCGACCATGACGGAATGATCGATGACGAGGTCGACGGGCACCATCGGATTGATGGACTCCGCCTCGCCGCCCAGCTTCATGACGGCATCGCGCATGGCGGCGAGATCGACGACGGCGGGCACGCCGGTGAAATCCTGCATCAGGACACGGGCCGGGCGATACTGAATCTCGCGATTGACACGCCCCTCGGCCAGGAAGGTCGCGAACGCCTTCACATCCTCAGCGCCGACCGTGTCGCCCGCATCCTCGAACCGCAGCATGTTTTCGAGGAGCACCTTCATGCTGAAGGGCAGGCGGTCCAGATTGCCAAACTGCTCCGCCGCCGCGGCGAGCGAATAATAGGCAAAGGTCTGGCCGTTTACATCAAGGGTCTTGCGGGTCTTGAGCGTGTCGCTGCCGATCTGGGTCATAAAAAGCTTTCGTCGAAAAGTGATCCTTTTCGCCGGATGGGGACTCGCATGGAGCGGGGGACCCGGCGGGCTTGGCCGGGGTGTAGCAGAGGGGGAGGGGAGGGGGAAGGGTGGGGGTATCGTATTCGGACAAGATATGCGTTCACTATTCGTTCTTTGCCTCTTGATTAAATTCGGGGTACGATTAGGACAATCTGTCCAAAGAGGGTCGCAGGAGATGATGAATGCTCGATAAAGCTGGCGCTTTCGCCGATCTTGTCGAAAAAGGCGGATTTTCCATTGACGAAGCGGCAGATATTCTCGATGTAAATCCAAGAACAATAAGACGTTACATCACAGGCGCGACGAAACGCATACCGATGCCGCTATTTGACCGGCTGGAGACCGAAACACATATTCGCCGGAAGCGTCGAGAGCCTGAGAAGGTTCTATTTTCATTTATTGATCTGTTTGCCGGAATTGGAGGTATCCGCCGACCTTTTGAGGAGATTGGCGGCAGATGCATTTTCACGTCGGAATGGGATCGGTTTGCGCGTGAAACCTACGCTGCTAACTTCCCGGAAACACTCGACTCCGGGCACGAACTGGCGGGTGATATTCGACCTTATGCGGCAAATCCGTCACGCGTTCCAAAGCATGACGTTCTGCTGGCAGGTTTTCCGTGTCAGCCTTTTTCCATTGCGGGTGTTTCAAAGAAAAATGCCCTCGGAAGGCCGCACGGTTTCCTCTGTGACACACAGGGAACATTATTCCATGACCTTGCGAAGATCATCGCTTATCATCGCCCATCTGCATTTCTTCTTGAAAATGTCAAAAATCTGGAGCGGCACGATGGCGGTAAAACCTTCGCCACCATCATGAATGTTCTGGAGAACGAACTTGGCTACACGGTGAAACGCAGGGTTATCAGTTCGGAACCATGGGTACCTCAGAAACGTGAGCGCATTTTTATTGCAGGTTTTCGCGAGGAGACTGCATTCAGTTTTGAGGACGTGGACGTTCCTGAAGTCGGCCAACACCTGCTAGGCGACATCCTTGATGATGACGTGCCTGACAAATACACCCTGACCGCGCACATGTGGAATTATCTTCAGGGATATAAAAAGAAACACCAAGCCGCAGGCAATGGGTTTGGTTTTTCGCTGTTTGGTCCAACGGATGTTACCCGGACACTTTCCGCGCGCTATTACAAGGACGGGTCCGAGATCCTCATAAAACAGGACGGGCCAATACCGCGCCGACTGACCCCGCGCGAGTGCGCACGGCTTATGGGTTTTGATGCTCCCGGCGAAAGCAGCTTCGTTATTCCGGTATCAGATACGCAAGCATATCGTCAATTTGGTAACGCGGTTGTCATGCCAGTTGTCCGGGCTGTTGCCGAGGCCATGCAGCCGCATATCCTGTCTGCCGTAAATACGGACGCGGCGGAGAAGCGCGAAGTTATTGCTGCCTAGTCATGGCGGACATTGTTTCGCCAAAAACCCGCAGCTGGATGATGGCAGGGATCACCGGGAAAGATACAAAGCCTGAGGTACAGCTCCGCTCCGCGCTGCATCGTAGAGGCTTCCGGTTCCGACTACATGGCAGGGGACTGCCAGGGAAACCGGATCTTGTATTTCGCAGGCACGGAGCGGTTTTGTTTGTCAACGGCTGTTTCTGGCACGGGCATGACTGTCACCTGTTCCGGCTTCCCGCTACCCGTACCGAGTGGTGGCGCGATAAGATTGAGGCGACAAAAGCGCGCGACAGCGCGCAGTGCGCTGCACTTCAGAATGATGGCTGGCGCGTCGGCACGATATGGGAGTGCGCAATGCGGGGCCGCTCCCGCATTGGGCTGGACGAGGTGGCGGAGCGTTGCGCTATATGGCTCCAAGGCAATGACGAGAGGCTTGAGGTTTATGGACATAAAAAGGGGGCAACTGTCTGACTATTTTGATGGGGTAGGCGTGAAACGGCTGTCGGCAGTTGACGCAGAGCCAAAGACATCGAACCAGCATGAAATCGGCGTCACGAAAGACATGCGTGAGCAGTTTCTCGGCGAGACAAAAACGGTATTTCCGGCGACGTACATCTGGCTTGGAGGTGACCAGGATGGATTTACGGCTGATGGAACCGCCACTTATTATGATGCTCGCGAGAACCAGTACCATCGCGCGGCGGAATGGCGGCTTTACTATCCGCCGAACCCTGTCACGGAGACGATGAGCGCGGGCGACACACTGTTTCTAGCAAAACAGAAAGACGGCACGCTCTACTTTATTGTCGCGGCAGCGGGATCGACCAGTGAAAGCCAGCTGGAATGGCTGTTCGGGCTTGCGCCGAATGACGGTAGATTCGTGTCACGTGAGGTTATGACCGATGGCGGAGAAGAGCTGGATTTTGGCGCTCGGTTCATTCTCGACGAACTGGGGATAGAGTTTGAAGAGCCAGAAGCCGACAAACTGGACACAATCATCGAGCGCTTCGGCCTGATTTTTCCCAAAACGGTCATATTCTCCGATCTTGCCCGCCAGACTCTGCCCGCTATCAATGCAGCTGAAGACCCCGATTTTGCGCTCATGGCGTGGCTGGACCATGAGGAAGCCATGTTCCGACGTCTGGAGCGCCGAATAGTTGGAGAGCGCCTTCATGAGGGGTTTGCTGGAGAAGACGGCGCGGATGTGGATGGTTTTCTAAAATTTTCTCTTGGCGTCCAAAACCGCCGCAAGTCCCGCATGGGACATTCGCTGGAGAACCACCTTGAGGCTGTATTCCGAGCGACCGCGCTGCCCTATCAGCGCGGTGCGGTGACGGAGCATGGTCACAGGCCCGACTTTTTATTCCCAAATCTTGCCGCTTATTCCGCCGCAGCTATTCCTTCGAACTCAGTGATGATGCTTGGCGCGAAATCGAGCTGCAAGGATCGCTGGCGTCAAGTGCTCTCGGAAGCAGAAAAGATCCCGCGCAAGCACCTTCTCACACTGGAACCAGGTATATCCAAGCAGCAGACTGACCAGATGGAATCAATGAGCCTACAGCTGGTGATCCCGGAGCAAATTCATGGTAGCTATGCATCTGATCAAAAGTCGTGGTTGTGGAGCCTCGCCGCATTTATTGATGCCGTCCGATCCAATTTAGCTGCGCCTGCGAACATTAGCTGAAAGCGTTCTGCACAGGGCGACTTCGAGTTACGAGGCGAGTTATGGAGACACTATAATTAGATAATTAATTCAGTGATGGTTTGTGCTGGTCGTTCGTAGTGGCTGCCTTACCCAGGTTTCGGTGTGGGGATGGGTATATACGCTCGGCTCTGCCTCGCGCCCCTCTCCGGCCGCTGCGCGGCCACCTCTCCCCGGCGGGGAGAGGTGTTGGCGCCGTTTTGGCGCGACTTTGGAACGGAACGGCCTTCCGGCCTGTTGGTCTTCTGGAAAAGGAGAACGGATTATGAGTGTTGCACGGGTAACGGAAATTATTGCGAGTTCGACCAAGGGCATTGAGGATGCGGTCGAGCAGGGCATCGCCAAGGCGAGCGAGACGATCCAGGGCATTCAGGGCGTCTGGGTCAAGGATACCAAGGCGGTCGTTGAGAATAACAAGGTCTCCGAATGGCGCGTGACGCTGATGGTGACATTTATCGTCAAATAGCGCGCGGGTTCGCGTGATGTGACGCGGTTGGGGTCCGGTTCCTGTTTTGGGGGCCGGGCCTTTTTTGTGTGCGGGTGTGGGGTGATGTGGTCCCCAGCCTTCACGTCATACCCGCGGAAGGGCGATGTCCATTTTTGCGATGGCGTCTGGTTGCGGGGTCAAGAGATGGGCTCCGGGTTTCACCGGGGCGACGGGATGGGGGTTGGCGGGATGTGCCGGGTATGCTGGGATGCTGGGATGCTGGGATGCTGGGATGCTGGGATGCTGGGATGCTGGGATGCTGGGATGCTGGGATGCTGGGATGCTGGGATGCTGGGATGCTGGGATGCTGGGATGTGGGGGTGTGGGGAGAGGTTTGGACGCTCGGCTTTGCCTCGCGCCCCTCTCCGGCCGCTGCGCGGCCACCTCTCCCCGGCGGGGAGAGGGGGTGTGGGGGCCCGCATCGCTTGCGACCCTTTCCGGGCGGGCGGGGCGGAAAAAGGACTGTCCTACAGGTGGCGGGATCGGTGATACTGCCGGGATGAGCGACTGGATCGAGGGCGGGGCGGGGCCGGATGCCGCCGGGGCGGGGCAGGGTTTGCCCGGATGTGGACATGTGCCTGTGCCGGATACGCACCGGCCCGGGCGGGATGCGGCGCGCGCGCCTGACGGGCTCGCCGAATGCCGGTCCGAACGGCAGCACCGGCATGACGGGTGGACGGCGGTGCGGCAGGCGAAGTTCCTGAACCGGCTGGCGGAGACGGGGGTAATCTCTGACGCATGTGCGATGGTGGGAATGTCGACGACCTCCGCCTATCGGATGCGGCAGCGGAGCGAGGGCTTCGCGCGGGCGTGGGAACAGGCGCTGGACCGGGCGACGGTGGAGCTGGAGGCGATCGCTTTTGAACGCGCGGTCAATGGCGTCGAGGAAGACATTATCCATTATGGCAAGAAGGTCGGGACGCGGCGGCGCTATTCCGACACGCTGCTGAAACTGCTGTTGCAGCGGCGGCGGCCGGAAGCGTTCGGCGCCGCAGAGGGCGCGGGCGGGTCGCTGCGCGATGCGAACGGACGGCTGCCGTGGCAGCGGGAGGTGGCGGCCGTATTGAAGGACGAGCCGGACCTGGTGCTGTGCGATGAACAGGGCGCGCCGATCCTGGACGTGGATACGGGCGAAGCGCTGTCGGCGCAGGCGCGGTCGCTGCAGGCGCTGCAAAGGCTGCGCGCGGGGCAGGCGGAGGCGCATTCGCAGCTGGAACAATATCTGATCGAGGCGGAGGCAGAGCGGGCGGCGAGCGGCTGGGTCACCGTGCGCGTGCGGATCGGCGATGAGGGCGCGGTCTATGATGAAGCGGGCGACGTCTTTGCGGTGATGACGGATGACGCACGGGCGCGGTGGGATGCGGGGCGGTGAGGGGGGAGGCAGGCGCGCGATGAGGCGGCGTTACTCCGCGGTCTGCGTCTCGTCCTCGCCCTCGGCCATTTCCTCGGCCTGTTGCGCGCGGCCCTCGGATAGCTGTTCGGCGGCGTCTTCGATGGTTTCCGCGTCGGCGGTGGGGGCGGTCTGCTCATCCTCCATAACGGCGGGGGCGAGGCAGAGCGTGGCGGTGACCGGAAAATGGTCGCTGCCGATCTTGCCGAGGCGTTCGAAGCTGACCAGGCCGAATTCGGGGGTGAAAAAGATGTGGTCGAGCGGCCAGCGGGCAAGCGGGACCTTCGCATTGTAGGTCGCGAAATAGCCGCGGCCGATGCGCGGGTCGAGCGTGCCCGAAAGCTCCTGAAACAGGCGCGTCGTGTCGGACCAGGCAACGTCGTTGAGGTCGCCCGCGACGATGGCGGGCAGCGGGGACCTGGCGACGTCGCGCGCGGTCAGCACCAGCTCCGCATCGCGCGGGCCGGAATCCTTGCCCGGGATCGGCGGGCGCGGATGAATGGCGAACAGGCGGAACGCCGCGCCGCCCGGCAATGTGACGTCGGCGGCGATGGAGGGAATGTCGGGCTCTACCATGAACCGCGTCGACATCGCCCCGACAGGCATGCGGGAATAGAGCGCCATGCCATAGGTATTATCGAGCGGGTGCAGCCGCTGGTGCGGATAGGCGGCGGTCGCCGGAGCAAGCGCATCGGTCCAGAACCGGTCCGTCTCCACAGCCAGGATGATGTCGGGATCACGCTCGGCAAGGAGGGCGAGCAGAGGCGCGGTGTCGCGGTTGGTCTGCAGGACATTGACCATCAGGATGGTCACCTGCTGGTCCGCGGGGCACTTATCGATGCTGGCCGCCTGTACCGGGGCGAGGGCGGCATAGGGCGCGATGCGCACGGCCTGATACGCAAAGGCGAGCGCGGCAACGGCGATACCGGCCCAGTGCGCGCGCCAGCCGAGCGCGAACAGAACGCCGCCGGAGAGGAACAGCAGCGCCGCGATCTGCACGCGCGGGAACTCCATCGCGCGGACCCACCATTCGTCAGTGGATATCAGCGGCAGGAGCGTGGCGAGCGCGAGGATCATGACGACCGCCCGCACCAGCCATGTGATGACCGACCTCAGCAAGACGGATTAGCTGCCGATATGTTCGGAAAGGAAGGCGGTGAGGGCGCGCCATGAGCGGGCATCGGCCCTGGCATCATAGGCCATGCCGTCGGCCTTGGCATTGGCGTCCCTGTTGGTGAAGCTGTGCACGGCATGGCCGTAGGCGGTGAGCGTCCAGTCCGCGCCGCGCGCGGACAGCTCCTTCGCAACGGCCTCGACATGTTCGGGCGGGGCCATCGGGTCGTCCCAGCCATGGTGGATGGCGACGCTGCTGTGGATCTGCGGCTCGTCCAGACCCTCGGGCGCGCCGAGCAGGCCATGGAAGCTGATGCTGGCCTTCACCCGCGCGCCGGCGCGGGCGGTGTCGATCGCGCACAGCCCGCCGAAGCAATAGCCCATCACGGCCATGCGGTCCGCATCGACCGCGTCATGCGCGGCAAAGGCGTTGACGAGCGAGAGCAGGCGGCCGCGCAGTTTGGCGCGGTCGTCCTTCAGCGGCATCATCAGGGCCGTGTTTTCCTCCTGCGTGGTGCCGCGCTTCGCATCGCCGTAAAGGTCGCAGGCAATGCCGATATAGCCGAGCCCGGCAAGCGCGCGGGCGGCGCCTTCCTCATGCGGGGAGCGGCCTGACCATTGATGGTAGATCAGCACCGCCGGGTGCGGGCCGGTCCCCTCAGGCAGGACGACGAGATTCTTTAGCGTGGCCCCGTCATGGGCGACATCGACGATGAGTTCAGTCATGGATCAGGCTCCGGCTTTTTTGGCTTGTTCCCATGCTAGACGCCCGAGCGGCTCCACCCGTTCCGACATGGCGGCGGCATGTTTGCTGCTGGCGGTGCCGCGAATGTGTCGGCCCTTGATCCCGTGAATGATCGCGCACAGGCGGAACATGTTGTACGCCATATAGAAATCGACGTTCGGGACCGTGCTGCGCCCGGTGCGTTCGCAATAGGCCGTAACATATTCTTCTTCCGTGGGAATGTTCACCGCGGCCAGATCGCGGCCCACCAGTCCGGCGGTTTCCTCGGGCGGCATGCGGTACATCATGGCGTGATAGGTGAAGTCCGCCAGCGGGTCGCCAAGCGTGCTCAATTCCCAGTCGAGGACGGCAATGACGCGCGGTTCGGTGGGATGAAAAACCATATTGTCGGCGCGGTAGTCGCCGTGGACCACGCGGGCGGGGCCTTCGTCGGGAAGGTTGGCGGGCAGCCATTCGCACAGGCGGTCCATCTCCTCGAAATGCCCCGCCTCCTCATCGGCCTGATATTGACCGCCCCAGCGGGAAATCTGCCGCGCGAGGTAGTTTTCTTTCTTGCCGAAGTCGCCAAGGCCGATCCGGTCGGGTTCGAAATTGTGCAGGTCGGCCAGCGTCCTGTTCATGGCGTCGAAATAGAGGTGGCGCTCGGCGGTATCGACTTCGGGGAAGGTCGTGTCCCAGAAGATACGGCCATCGGCCATGTCCATGATGTAGAACCACGTGCCGATGACCGCCTCGTCCTGACACAGGCCATAGGTGCGGGGCGCCGGGAATTGCTGTGCGCCAAGCGCGGTGATGACCTTATATTCCCGGTCGACGGCATGGGCGGATTTCAGCAGCTTGCCCGGCGGCTTGCGGCGCATGACGTAGGTTTTCGCAGGCGTCGTCAGCTTGTAGGTCGGGTTCGACTGCCCGCCCTTGAACTGCGCGACCGTCAGCGGGCCGGAAAAGCCCTCCACATTGGCATTCATCCAGTCCTCAAGCCGGGCTTCGTCGAACCTGTGCGCCTCCCGCACCTCCTGCGTTCCGGAGAACTGATCCTGCTTGCTGGTCATGGTGCCTCCGCTCGGTGCCTGGTCGCGGTCATATGTGACGGGAAGCCGCAGGGTTGAAAAGGGCGCGATTTCGGGAGGTAGTCTATAGGGTAATCCGATGAACCCGCTCCGTGCCTCCATCGCGAAGGAAGTCCGCGCCATGTTTGCGGCGGATGACGCACAGCCCGGTTCAGCGGGAGACAGTTTCGAACCGGGCATCGGCCTGTTCGCTGAGGGCGCGGTCGCGCGCGACGTGCACCGCGACGTGACCACGATGATGATCGGCGGCGTGTCGGCGCTGTTCCTGCAGATGCTGCACCCCGGCGCGCTGGGCGGCGTGTGGGACCATAGCGATTTCAGGAATGACATGCTGGGACGGCTGCGCCGGACGGCGCGGTTCATCGCGGTCACAACCTATGGCCGGCAGGAGGATGCCGACAGGGTCATTGCGCGGGTCCGGCGGGTGCATGACCATGTGCACGGCACATTGCCGGACGGCACGCCCTACAGCGCGAACGATCCGCACCTCTTAACATGGGTGCATGTAACGGAACTGATCAGTTTTCTGCGCGCGTGGCGACGCTACCACAACCCGAACATCAGCCGCGCGGACCAGGACCGCTATTTCGCTGAGAACGCGATCGTCGCCGAGCGGCTGGGCGCGAAGGATGTGCCGCGGACGCTGCATCAGGCGGAAGTCTATTTGAAGATGGTGCGGGAAGAATTGCGCGCCGATGCGCGTGTCCGCGAAGTCGCGGGCGTCCTGCTGGCGCACCGCGCCGACAAGGCGGCGGCCCAGCCGGTCGTCGACCTGCTGATGCGCGCGGGCCAGGACATGATGCCCGACTGGGCCCAGCGCCTGCACCGCGTCCGCTGGCGCCCCGGCGAACGCATCGCCGTGCGCATTGGAGCGGGCGGACTGACGAAAACCGTGGGCTGGGCGATGTCGGGATAGGGCTGGCGGCTGGCCGGTCACGTCACCGGTAGCGATGAGGGGCTGCCGCTGCCCCCTCCTTCATCCGTTTCCCATTCACTTGCCCAGAAGGCGGAACAGGGTTTCCTGATCGGGCATGCCCGTTGCTTCCAGACCTTCGCGCTTCTGAAAGCCGGCAAGGCTGGCGACGAGGTCAGCGTCCGCTTTCGCATTGACCTGGCCGACGAGAAGGTCGCGCGTGGAAAGGGCACGCTTCACCCGGCCGATGGTCGCGGCATAGAGGCGTATCCGCGTTTCACCATTGGCGACGGTCCGCCGCGGGCTCGCCACTTTCAGCCGTCCCGGTTTCAGGCTTTCCACCATCCGGCCGGCAACCTCGAACAATCGCATTGACGGGTTGGCTTTGCAGAACTGGGTGATCGAGGCGGTCAGATAGAGCGGGTCCTGCCAGGGGAGCAGCTCGTACGTATCCGCCTCATAGCGGTTCGCTGCCGACAGATAGCCCGAGAACCAGCCCATGGCCGCCGCCGTCCGCATATTGCGCGAATTCATCGCGCCCGTGAACTCGCGGCAGGGCAGGGCTCCCGCCCCCTTGACGGCGAAGCGGTTCTTGCCGTCGCCGGCCGCGGCCTGTGCTGGCAAGGCCAGCAACAGTCCCGCGACCACGACAAACCAGGCCGCCCTCATACGACCATCCTGCGACGACGCCATGCCAGCGCCGCCACGGACAGGCCAAGCAGGCCCAGTATCCCCGGCGCGGAAACCGCCGCCGCTTCGATCAGGAAACTGGCGATCAGCGCGTCATGGTCCGACGGCGCCCCGAAAAATTCGCTATTCGCGTGCACGATATCGAATTGCGGATCGAGGCCGAGCAGCGCCTGGGTGACAAGGATGTGATCCAGAAGCTGGGAATTGCCGTCAAAGATGAAACTATAGGCGTCGAGCTGACCGGCCAGCAGGTCCGCAAGATCCGTCAGCACCTGTTCACCGCCGATGCCGCGCAGGATTTCAAGCGGCGAGAAGAAGCTGAACTCGTTAAGGTCGCCCAACGTGATGACCTTCGCCAGCGGATTGTCGGCCAGCAGCGTATCGACAAGCGCGTTGACAAAGGCGGCCTGCGCCCTGCGTTCATCCTCGCCGCTATTGATCGGCGGCTGTACGGCACCGAATAGCGGGGACGAGCCCAACTTCGAACTGAAATGATTGTTGATGAGCGTCACGGTCTCGCCGTTGAAGACAAACTCCGCGACCAGCGGCTTGCGGGACCCCGCAAAGGCAGGGTCAGTGGTCGCACCGTCCGGAAACGCGACGGAATCCTCGACAAGGTCGACCCGGTCCGCAAGGTACAGATAGGCGTTGCGGATATTGCCGCCGGGTTGACCGCCGGCGGTACCGTCCTGCGGCGCCACCTCGGCGAAGGCGTAGCGCGGGCCGCCCGCCGCGGCGATGGCCTCGACCAGCGTCTGCAGGGTCAATGTGGCATCCGTCGTACCGTCGTTGAAACTGCCCGAACTGTCCTGGATTTCCTGCAGCGCGATGATATCCGGCGCGCCCATATTGTTGGCGATCTGCGCTCCGAGAGCCGCGAATTTGCCATCGGCGATATCGCTGTCTCCATCCGCGTCATTCGCAT
The DNA here is from genome assembly GCF_019204005.1 of Pacificimonas pallii. Lineage (GTDB taxonomy): Bacteria > Pseudomonadota > Alphaproteobacteria > Sphingomonadales > Sphingomonadaceae > Pacificimonas > Pacificimonas pallii. The sequence goes on from NZ_JAGSPA010000006.1 coordinate 28,718, forward strand.
CGAGATTGAGAACGTTGAAACTCGCCACGGTCAGGCGGTCTCCGCCCGCATCAATGGTCGTCGTCTCCGGCACGAGATTGCCTGCCTGCACCACATCGACGGACTGGCCGTCCAGGGGCACGATTTCGTAATTTCCGAAATTATAGCCCAGCACGCCCTCAACATCGCCGATCTGGTCGCCGACGCTGGCCGCCGTCGCCTGGCCGCCCTGCAGCTGAATCCGCTCCGGATTGAAATCGCCTTCGGAAATGGTCAGTCCGCCGCGGGCGTTCACGCCCGTCGCGCCGGCACCGCCGTTCGCCACCACGAAGGTTTCTCCGAACCGGTTGGTCGGCCCTACGGCCGCCGCGTTTTCGACGGTGACGATCATGCCCTCCATCGATTCGTAAAAGTCGATGCCGTCATTTTCAGGGTCGAACGCGGCGAAATTATCGTCATCAATAATTTGCGTGGGGGCCATACGGCCCGATGCGCCCAGAACGACGGCGGCCGGAAGCGCGTTGCCGCTGGAATTCACGGTCAGTGAATCGGGCCGCGCGATCTGCGTCTGCGACAGATTGCCGGTACGGGCGCCGCCGGGAATGAATTCCGAGACACGGCCGGAAATGGTGACATCGTCACCCGCGGTGACGGTCGGTGCGCCGCCGGTGAAGACAAAGATGGCGTCCGATGTCGCGACATTGCCGTCACCCGCCGCATCCTGCACGTAAAAGCCATTGCGCGCGATGCTGGTGACGATGCCGGAGGTGGTGACCGTGCGTCCTTCGAGCGGGCTGGTCTGGGCGGCCCCCTGAATGTCGTAAATCGCTGTCAGGTCACCCGATGGCGGCGGCGGTGGTGGTGGCGGTGCGCCCGTGAAGCTTTGGCCGGCATTCACCATGTTGCGAGTCGCGGTCTGCGGCGCGGCCCATGTGAAGTCGCCGGGAGCCGAACCGCTGCCCGTGCGCTGCAACGAGAAACCGACCGGCGTCGAACTCGATTCGCGAACGCCGACATCGACGCTCGTCATTCCGCCCGCGGGGCCGCTGGCGGCTGTGAAACTGCCTTCATAGCTCAGAAATTCAACAACGCTGCCACCGTTGTCGACCAGTGCGAAGCCATCCGGTCCGCCATTCTGCAGGCCCACCGCGTCGAACGACAAAAAGCCGAAGCCGCCGGAAACATCGCCGAACGTTCCGCCAAGATTGATCGTATTGTAAACGCTGCGCCGACTTGCAGTGCCATTATAGAGCGCCAGGGACCAGCCATCCAGACTGTCGCCGGCCGATCCGGCAAGCTCGATGAACTCGCCGACATCGGCATTCCGATTGTCATAATGGAATTCGTTCACGAACACGATCGCGGACGTTGATACCGGCATCGTAACGATTGCGGTGCTCAGCATCAGTTTTGAGATGATACGCATAGTTTCATACCCTGTTTGGCTAGTGCGGTTTTGACAGAAGTGCAGTCTAGGGAAGTTCCGCAATTGCCGGTAGGTAGTTGGTAATTAAGTTTTTAAGACATTTTTGCGCTGCTTTGGGCTTACCGGCGAGACAGCCATTCGCCCCGATCGTGCGGGACAGCGCTTCACCCAAACGGCGAAGGCGCCACGTCCCCTGGCAGACCGAGAAATTTCAGGGACACTGAAGTTACAGCGATGCTACGCCTTCATTCATGGAATGATGGTTGCGGCAGCGCCGCAACCGGAGCCGACCACCGTGCGGGGGCAGCGCAATTGACCGCGCCGGTCGCTTGCGCGGTCCGGCAGATGCAACCGCCCGCCACCGGCGGTGGGCGGCGGCGTGCGGCCGCAAAAATTGGGATGCTGCCGCTATAATCAATAGCTATGGTGTTCCTGTAATCCTACGATCAGGAAAAACCGGGTATCAGGGAAGGGGGGGCGATAATATGACTTTACGCACCATAACAATCAAACATGGTCTGATTTTTATACTGGCAGGGCTGCTGATCACCTATCATGTGGTGACGACTTATCAGCTTTATGCGAATTTTCCTGATTTTTCAAACATACAGTTCATACAATTCATACTGAAAATTGCAGTAGCCTTAAGCTTATGCATGGTCATATGGGGCAGTGTCACAGGCAGGAAGTGGGTATTGTGGGTGATGTGGATCAGCATCCTGTCGCTAATTGCCAGTCAATATTGGCTACACTTTAACCCGCAATCCGCGGAACTTGCGATGGCGGAAGCCCTATCCGAAAAGTCGGTCTTTTCTTATTTGCGGGGGCTTATTTTTCCAAGCGCAATCACTCTGCTTTTCCCTGGCCGGAAGTCATAGGCGTTCGCTGCCGGTTTAGATTTGAATACGGAGGAGGCGTCCGGGGAGGCAGGCATGAAGTGTCGGTGGGCTTTACACTTTTGCCCTGGCGCGGACGCGCTCGTTTTGAAAACGTAACGGAAATGCGTGCTTAGACATCTGGCACGGCGGTTGCATGTTGATGTTCCGTAACGATCATCCGATCAGTAAAGGAATTTCACAGTGAAAAAAGTCCATTATCTTCTTGCGGCCGTGACGCTCGGCATGTCCGGCGCGGCATCGGCGCTCAGCATCACCACCGACCAGGGCGACCAGTGCTTCACCAGCGGCGGCGCCCCGGCGAACTGCGTCGCGGTATCCGCGGCACGCAGCAACGCGGCGTCGATCACCGATGGCGATGCCTCGACATTCTTCTCGCTTGGCGTTGCCAATGCGAACGGGGGCCCCGGTTCGGTCACCGTCAACGTTTCACCGCTGGTTTTCGATGGCGACATCTTTGCCATTGAGATCACGAACGGCAATCCAAACGGCAATTATCCTGAATCGGCGATCTTCACCTTCACGGGCAGCTCGCCATCCTCGACGATCCGCGTGGACAATCTGTCCGCAGCCTTCGCCGGTACGAACGGCCTGACGGCGACGTCGTCAAATGTCGGCAATCAGAGCGTGCTGACCATCCTGCTGGGTGCGAACTCGTTCGATACGCTGGTAATCACCGACAACACATTCGCCGATTATGCCGCTTCCTATGTGAACAGGCGTTCGGACGGTTTCGATCTCGGCGAGCTGCGGTTTGCCACCACGCCGTTCAATCAGGTGCCGGCACCGGGCGCGATGGTCCTGCTCGGCCTCGGCCTTCTCGGCATGGGTGCGATGCGTCGCCGCGCACGCTAAGCCAAGACCGCCGATAAAGAAGGGGGAGTGCGTTCCAGCAAGGCGCACTCCCCCTTTTATGTGGTATTCATAGCCGTACCCGCTGCGCAGGAGCAGTCGTTGGAGCCGGATGCCACCGCGCCCGGAACTGGATGACCGGCGCGGGCTATGCTGCCTCGCGCTGATGGCGGCCTTCGCGCACCTCCTCGATGATCTTCGCGCAAAAGGCGTCGAGATCATCGGGGTTGCGCGAGGTGATGAGCGCCTGATCGACGACGACTTCGCTGTCCTCCCAGATACCGCCGGCATTTTTCACGTCGGTGCGGATGGACGGATAGCTGGTGACGTTGCGGCCCTTGATGACATCCGCCTCGACGAGCAGCCACGGCGCGTGGCAGATGGCGGCCAATGGCTTGCCGCTGTTGAAAAAGTCGCGGACGAACGAAACGGCGTCATCCTCGACACGCAGAAGGTCGGGGTTGATCTGTCCGCCGGGAAGCACGAGGGCGTCGAAATCGGCGACCTGGGCGTCGGCCAGCGTCATGTCCACATCGACCGCTTCGCCCCAGTCGCCATCGTCCCAGCTTTTTATCGAGCCGGTTTCGAGTGAGATGATCGTGACCTTCGCACCGGCCGCGGCAAGCTGACGCCGCGGTTCGAAGAGTTCGGATTTTTCGAAGCCGTCGGTGGAGAGGATGGCGATACGGGCGTTCTGGATGGCTGTCATGGGTGAGATCCTTCATGGGGCCGGGTTACAGGGGCTTCCGATGCGGGAATGTGGTGCCGACACGTCAGGAAGCGTTCGTAAAACTAACCCAGGTCAGCCGCGTCCGGTTCCCGCGCCGCAGGGACTGCGTACTTCTGCCGCACGCATCCTGACCGCGTGAGGAAGCGGCGCAGACCGGCACGCGTTTCGCATTCACCACGGACGTCGGGCGCGTGGCGAACGGTGACGGGGCAATTGCCGGTGATGAGGCCGCATTCAGGACATAGCATGGCGATCTTCTTCCCGGCCTATTCTTCGTCAGGCGCACGCCCCGCGCCGCGCCCGGCATCGTCGTCAACGCCGCTATTGGAACTGAAAAACGCGAGCGCCATGAGGCCGGCGCCAAGAACCACCGAGACGATCACGCCGATGCTACCCGCGATCACCGCCGTTCGCGTCAGCGCATCGGACACCGCCAGATACGCGATCAGCGCAACCTCCATCAGGAGCGCCGCGCCGAGGACATAGCGCATGAGCCGGTTGAAGCTGCTGCGCGCCGTTTGCAGCCGTGCGCTCCTGTCATCTGCGCTGGTCATGAGCTTTCATCTCCATTCAGGGACATTGGCGGCGGACAAGTGTAAAAGTCGACCCGCATTCGCATCCGGTCGCCCGGTACGACCCAGTGCGGCTGATCGGGCAATATGATTCCCGGCCGGTCTGGCGTGACGAGACGTGTCGGCGTGCCATCGGCGAAGTGCAGATCGAGGCTCCCCTCCATGGCGCGCACAACGCCCCATACGCCCGGCTTGGTCCGATGTTCCCTGCGCAGCGCCGCCGGAAGATCGGTCTCGTCGAAAACCGGTGAGGACCTGTACGGCGATGCGTCGTCTATCGGCTGGGCTCTGTCGGTCATCGGCCATGCTCCTCAATCAGGATGTTGCGGGACTGTTCCGGTGGTCGGGTTGCGGAATTTTGAACCAGAGCGCCAGCTTCAGGCTTTCGGAAATACGCTCCGCCTTTGCCTGCATCGCCTGTGCATCGGCGACCGGCAACAGGTCGTTGGTGGTTTGCCGCCACAGGGCAAGCCAGCGTTCGAACATGTCGGGGGTCAATATACGCGCATGTTTCGCATGGGCGGCGACGGGGTTTCCCTTATAGCGTCCGCTGGTCAGCATCACCGACGACCAGAACGCAATCAGCTTTTCCAGATGCGGCCCCCAGTCATCGATCGCATCGTTGAACACCGGCCCGATCAGGTCGTCTTTCCGAACACGGGCGTAGAATGCGGGAATGACCCGTTCGAGGGACGCTTCGGTGAGGGACGATGTATGTGCCATGATCTCTTCTAAACATGTATGTGACATCTATCTATACGAATCCAGAAAAACATGCAATATAAATACATGATAAAAGGAACGCGCTGGATAGGGAGAGCCGATGCGCCTGACGCGCCATACTGATTATGCGATACGGGTGCTTATGCATCTGGGTGCCGCTGACAGGTTGGTGTCGATATCGGAAATCGCCAGCGCCTATGGCATTTCGCAGAATCACCTGATGAAGGTGGTGCACAATCTGGGAAAAGCGGGATATGTTGCGAGCGTTCGCGGCCGCGCGGGCGGTGTTCGTCTGGCGCTGCCTGCCAGCGCCATCAACCTGGGCGACCTTATCCGGGATACGGAGGAGAGCCTGGATCTGGTGGATTGCGCACATTGCGTTGTGGCGCCCGCCTGCGGTTTCACGGCGATCGTCGATGAGGCCCTAAGCGCGTTTCTGGCCGTATTCGACCGTTACACCCTTGCGGATGTGCTGACGCAGCCAAGTGCGCTGCTCGCGCTTCTGCGCCCTATGGGTTTTGCGGCGACCACGCTTGCGGAACCGCAGGGCGAAACGGGTGCGACCGGGTGATGGTCCGGCCCGCCGCCGACCTTAACGAATAAGCGGCCGGCAGCCGGAGCCGCGCATGCGTTCGCGCAGGACAATTCCGCAGGAAAATTCTTCTGCGCTGGCTTACCGGTTCTTGGCTTCCTGGCGGTAGGCGGCGCCGCGGCGTTCGGCGACGCAGATGGAGTAGGCCACCTCATCATCCTTGGAACGCGCGCGGCATTCGGCGCGGGCGCGTTCGGCGGCGGTCATGGCGCGTTCCGACTGCTCCCTGGAAAGACCGGGCTTTTCATGGGCGACGAGGGCCGCGTGCTTTGCCTGGGCAGCCATGATCGGTAGCGGAGACAGAGCGACAGCGATTGCCGCAAGAATCGCGGTGCGCGTCAACGTCGGTACTTTCGTGCCTGTCAGTGCCATGATTCTCATACATCCTTATATCATATTCTAAATGGGAGCGCGCGGTGCCGCCTAGGTAATCGGACAAAATGTCCATCAGCCGCGCAGCGCTGCTCCCGAGTAGAATTTCCGGTTTGAAAAACCGGCCCCTGTGCGGTGCCACCTCTTCAAACCGCGACGATCAAGTCTCTAGCGAGTCGCGCCGTCGTATGTCTTCTTACGAAGACTGACAGATAAACACCGTGACATGAATCACGGATAAACAGGAAAACTTAATGTGCCGGCAATTGTTCCCGCCGACAGACCGTCCCGACCGGATCATCAGCGCACCGCCGCCCTGCCCATCTTTTCGATCAGAACCTGTATATCGTTACTGTGGGCAGCGGGACGCAGGCCGCTGCATTCCAGGCAGGTGGCCTGAACGGTGGGGCCGGTCGCGATGCCGAGCGCCTCGCCAAGCTGTCCGGCCGCCGCCATGCGGGCGCGGCGAACGGCAAGATCAAGCGCGCCGCGCGGTCTGTCCGCATCCGTATCGGACGTCATGAAATTTTCGAGAAACTGGATCGGAAATGGCGGCGGCGTCTCGATATCCTTCACACGAAGCTCGCCAGCCTCGAAACCGGCAAGCTCTTCGGCGACGGCGATGGCATCGTCCAGATTGCCAAACCGGTCGACAAGGCCAAGCTGCCGCGCGGCGCCGCCGGACCAGACGCGGCCCTGGCCGACCGCGTCCACGCGGGCCGCGTCCAGGCCGCGCGCTTCGCCGACGACAGCGATGAAGCGGCGATACACATCCTCGACGCCAAGCTGGAAAAGCTCTTTCGTTTCCGGATTCAGGCCAGCGAATATGTCCGGCGCGCCGGAATAAGGCGTCGTCTGAATGCCGTCGGCATTGACGCCCAGATCGGCAAGCGTCCGTTCGAATGAAGGGATGATACCGAAAACGCCGATGGACCCCGTGATGGTCGATGGCTGCGCGATGATCTGGTCAGCGGCGGTGGCGACCCAGTAACCGCCCGATGCCGCGACATTGCCGAAACTGGCGACAATGGGAATGCCTTCGGCTTTTGCGGTCAGCAGGGCCTGGCGAATGTCCTCGGATGCCGTGACGCTGCCGCCGCCGGAGTCGATACGCACAACGATCGATTTCACATCCTCGTCCGCCACGGCGTCTTCGATAAGCGCGGCAATGGTGGCCCCGCCGGCGGTGCCTGCCGGTGCTTCACCATCGACAATGGTGCCAGCGACATAGATGATGCCCACTGCATCGCCCGACGTTCCGAGGAGAGACTCCTTCGCCTTGAGATAGTCGGCATAGTCGATGCTGGCGTAAAGGCCGGGCTGGTCATCGTCGCCGCGGCCATATGTTTCCGCAAGCTGGTCGCCAAGCGCGGTGCGGGTGCCGACCCGGTCGATCAGGCCAGCGGCCATTGCCGCCTGCGCGAAGTCGCCGCCGGCGGCACGAACATTGTCGCCCATATTGGCGATGTAACCGGTAAGATCGGCGGCCGGGCGCGCGGCCTGCGCATCCTGCTGATAGTCGCCCCAAATGTCTTCATAGACCGCGCGGATCGCGGCCTCCGCCTCTGGCGACGCCTCCGACCGGGTGTAAGGCTCCACAAAGCTCTTATAGGTTCCCACGCGGAAAACATTGACGTTGATCTTCAACTGTTCGAGCGCATCCGCGAAATATAGCCGCGAGCCGCCAGGGCCGCCGATCAGCACCTGACCAAGCGGGTTCAGCCAGACTTCATCGGCATGCGCGGCCATCAGCCAGGAGCCGTCGAAATAGGCGGTGGCGTAGGCCGTGACCTTCTTGTCGGCACTGCGGAAGTCGGCCAGCGCATCGGAAACGGCCTGAATGTCCGCCTGTCCGCCGCCCAGAAAACCGTCAAGGTCCAGGTGGATCGCCGCGATGCGGTCATCATCCTTCGCGATTTCGATGATCGAAATAAGCTCGCGCGTTTCCGTCTCGCCCATCGCTGGTGCCCCGGAAAGAAGGTCGATCGGGGAAATTTCCGTCGCCTGCGTGACCAGGAAGCCGGACAGGGGAATGTTGAGCACGCCGCCATCGGGAACACCCGGGGCATCTCCCTCGGCACTGCGCGCGGTGATGATGAGCGCGAAAATCAGCACCATCAGCAGAAGGACGAGGAAGTCCTTCACACCGACAAGAAAATGCCAGAAGCCTTTTACGATCGCCATCTTCGGAACATCCTTCGCATCCTGTCCATTCGTGATGTAGGGACCCGCGCCGGATCGTCCAGTCCGCCGCATCATTTAATGACAGGCACGCAGCCTTAAAATGAAGTCATTAAAAATTCTCATTCGCCGCCGTTGACACGGCGTCGGCACCTACACATATCGCATTCCGTTGGCACTCTCGTCCAGGGAGTGCCAATCTCTTATCTCCACTCCAATTAGAAGGGTGACGCAATCATGAACTTTCGTCCTCTGCACGACCGTGTTCTTGTCCGCCGCATCGAGGCCGATGAAAAGAGCTCGGGCGGCATTATCATTCCCGATTCCGCCAAGGAAAAGCCGCAGGAAGGCGAAGTCGTCTCCGCAGGTACGGGCGCCCGCAACGACGCAGGTGAGATCTCTCCGATGGAAGTCAAGGCCGGCGACAAGATCCTGTTCGGCAAATGGTCCGGTACGGAAGTGAAGATCGACGGTGAAGACCTGATCATCATGAAGGAAAGCGACATTCTGGGCATCATGTCCTGAAGCTAGCTGCTCCGAAAGGGGCGTTTTTCCTGTTTCCCGTTAATTCAATCGAAAGGTAGTCAATCATGGCAGCCAAAGACGTAAAATTCGGCCGCGACGCGCGTGAGCGTATTCTCGCCGGTGTCGATATCCTCGCCAATGCCGTCAAGGTCACGCTGGGTCCCAAGGGCCGTAACGTGGTCATCGAAAAAAGCTTCGGCGCGCCCCGCATCACCAAGGACGGTGTGACGGTCGCGAAGGAAATCGAACTGAAAGACAAGTTCGAGAATATGGGCGCGCAGATGCTGCGCGAAGTCGCGTCGAAGACCAACGACATCGCCGGTGACGGCACCACGACCGCAACGGTTCTGGCGCAGGCCATCGTGCGCGAAGGCATGAAGTCGGTTTCCGCCGGCATGAACCCGATGGACCTGAAGCGCGGCATCGACATCGCCGTCACGAAGGTCGTCGAGAATCTGCAGTCCCGTTCGAAGCCCGTATCCGGCAATGACGAGATCCGCCAGGTTGGCACGATTTCCGCCAATGGCGACACCGAGGTCGGCGACATGATCGCACAGGCCATGGAAAAGGTCGGCAAGGAAGGCGTCATCACCGTCGAGGAGGCCAAGGGCCTCGTTTCCGAACTGGAAACCGTCGAGGGCATGCAGTTCGACCGTGGCTACCTGTCGCCTTACTTCATCACCAACCCCGACAAGATGCTGGTGGATCTGGAGAATCCCTATATTCTCATCCATGAGAAGAAGCTCTCCAACCTGCAGGCGATGCTCCCCATATTGGAAGCTGTCGTTCAGTCCGGTCGTCCGCTCCTTATCATCGCGGAAGATGTCGAGGGCGAAGCGCTCGCAACGCTGGTCGTCAACAAGCTGCGCGGCGGTCTGAAGATCGCAGCGGTCAAGGCGCCTGGCTTCGGCGATCGCCGCAAGGCCATGCTGGAGGACATCGCCATCCTGACGGAAGGCCAGATGATTTCCGAAGACCTCGGCATCAAGCTTGAGAATGTCACGCTCGACATGCTGGGCGGCGCGAAGAAGGTCACGATCGACAAGGACAACACCACCATTGTCGACGGTGCCGGCGGCGAGGGCGAAATCAAGGCCCGCGTCGAGCAGATCCGTGCCCAGATCGAGACGACGACGTCCGATTACGACAAGGAAAAGCTGCAGGAACGTCTGGCGAAGCTTGCTGGCGGTGTTGCCGTGATCAAGGTCGGCGGTGCGTCCGAAGTCGAAGTGAAAGAGAAGAAGGACCGCGTTGACGACGCGCTGCACGCAACCCGTGCCGCCGTTGAAGAAGGCATCGTCCCTGGCGGCGGTACCGCTCTTCTCTACGCGACGCGTTCGCTTAACGGCCTGGAAGGCGGAAACGATGACCAGACGCGCGGCATCGACATCATCCGCAAGGCACTGACGTCTCCCGTGCGCCAGATCGCCGCGAATGCCGGCTTTGACGGTGCGGTTGTTTCCGGCAAGCTGATCGACGGTAAGGACGACAATTACGGCTTTAACGCCGCAACCGATGTCTATGAGGATCTCCTCAAGGCTGGTGTCGTCGACCCGACGAAGGTTGTCCGCGCTGCCCTGCAGGACGCGGCCAGCGTCGCAGGCCTGCTGATCACGACGGAAGCTGCGGTTTCGGAAGTGCCCGATGACGGCAAGTCCGGCGGCGGCATGCCCGACATGGGCGGCATGGGCGGCATGGGCGGCGGCATGGGCTTCTAAACGAAGCCAAGCCGGACGTTCAGTCCAAGCAATAAGAGGCCCGGAGGGAGCAATCCTTCCGGGCCTTTTTTGTTTGATATGTTTGTTTTAGCCTCCGATAGCGGACCCTCAAGCTGATGATCCCTTTTTGTTAAAAGCGGACACTAACGAATTACGAGTTAAGACCACCGCACACCGACGATCACGGTACCACCTCTAACATTCTCGATATCTCATCCTATATGGAAGATACTGCGGCGGTTTCACCCCAAACGCGGTGTCTCCTTCCAGCGATATTTTCGATGGTGGACCTGAGGCGGGTCCACAACGCATGCCCTTTATGCGGCGTGTGCTTCCATTGGAGTATCAAGAATGATCGCATATTTCATTTTGGTTCATCGCTATCCCGAGCAATTCAAGCGCATGTTTCGCGCCGTTTATCAGCCGGGCAACCAATATCTGGTGCATATAGATAAGATGTCCGGGCCGGAACTTGCCCGTGACATTTCAATGTTTCTGCAGCCATATCAGGGCACCGAAATCCTCCCGGCCAAGGATGCGTTATGGGGCGGTTTCAGCCTGGTAGACGCTGAGCTACGCGGAATGAAGCGCCTGCTGGAGATGAACTCGCATTGGACGCATTTTATCAATTTGAGCGGTCAGGATTTTCCGCTGAAGAGCCAGGACGAGATCAAGACTTTTCTCGCGGACAACCCCGGCAAGCAGTTTATCCGCGCTGTCGATCAACACACCAAGCGTCCTGAGACACTGAACCGGATAAAGTACCGTTTCGTTGAAGCCTTTGGCCGAATGTTCCACACAGGCATCCCGCGTAAATTCCTGACGGGCGTGACGCCATGGATCGGCACGCAATGGAAAGTCGTCGATCGGAATTTCTGCAAATTTGTCACCAGCGATCCGCGTGTTGTACGCTATCGCAAATTCTATAAGGGCAGCTTCATCGCCGACGAGAGTTTTTTCCAGACCGTCATGATGAATGTCGGGGAACATGGGGAAGTCATGAATGACGATCTGCGGACCATCGACTGGATTCCTGACGGTGATGTTAAGCTACGTCCGCGCAATTTTGGTATTGCTGATGCGCAATGGTTGATCAAAGGAAGGAACCTGTTCGCAAGAAAATTCGACAGCACAGAAGACAATGCTGTCCTCGATTTTCTCGAAACTCATCTCAGTAAGATAAATCTGCCAGTAACTCCGATATCGGTGAACACCCGTAAAACAGTAAAAATCATACACCCGTTCGGGCCAGAGCCGAGCCGAGTGGCGGCTTAAGCCTGGCACGTATGAGGCGATGATTCAGGAACGGTCGGCGCTTAAGCGATTAACAAATATACCGGTTCTTGAATCTTCCCTAGAGCCGCAGCGGTTGAGGGCATCGCCCGCCACGACTCGTAGTGCGGGATCGTGAACGATGAAGGCTCGCCGTTGCGTATCCACGAGTCGTCATTACGCCAGTTTTATCGGCAGGCATCAATAATTCGGTGATACGAAGCTTGCGATGCAGTTTTCCACATTAATTCCTTAGCAATTCAAATACTTGCCCGGCGTGGCAGTGCGGCTCGTACAGTTCAACCATCTACTTCCTGCGGGAAATTAGGGCTAGCAGACAGTCAGCTACCCATCCAATTCCGGATTTCCACGCTTCGGCGGGACTGTCGGCGTCCATATGCACCGACTCCTGGTTCAGCCGACCGGAATGAACACTGGCGCGCCTGGCCCCAGCGGCAGCGACAGGCCGACCCAGATCATGATGAGAACGACGCCGGTTCCCAATAGCCACAGCGAGTAGGGCAGCATCGTTGCCATCAGGCTGCCGATGCCGAATTCCGGCACCCAGCGCTGGCAGAAGACCATGATGAGCGGGAAGTAGACCATGAGCGGCGTGATGATGTTGGTGGCGCTGTCGCCGACACGGTAGGCCGCTGTTGTCATTTCCGCGCTGATGCCAAGCAGCATGAGCATGGGGACGAGCACGGGGGCGAGGAGGGCCCATTTCGCGCTGGCGGAGCCGACGAACAGGTTAAGCACGCCGGTGAACAATACGATAACGGCCAGTAGCACAGGCGCGGGCAGTGCCAGCTCGCGCAGGCCATCGGCACCGTGGACGGCGATGATGAGGCCGAGGTTCGACCAGGCGAACATGGCCACGAAGTGCGCCGCAGCGAAGGCGAGCACGAGATAATAAGCGAGGTCGCCCATGGATTCGGACATCATTTTTACCAGATCACGGTGCGTGCCAATGGTGCCTGCGGCTTTGCCGTAGGCCCAGCCCGCGACAAGGAACAGAATGAAGAAACCCGCGACGAGCGACTGGTAGAAGGGCGTCAGGCGCGCCTCCGCCGTCGCCGTTTCGTCGATGAGCGGCGTGCCGGGGCCGAACACAAAGAACAGCCACACACCGATAATCGCCAGCGCCGCGAACCCGGCATTGCGGAGGCCGCGCCGTTGATTGTCGGCGATGGGCGCATCTTCGGCTTCGGCGTTATCGACGCGCGTTTCGGCGGCTGCGTCAGCAGGCTGGCCTGCGGCGACGGCGGCCTTGGCGGTGGGCGTATATTTGCCGAGACGGGGTTCGATGACGCGGTCTGTCACGAACCAGATGGTCGGGAGATATACGAATGTCATGGCGAGGATGAAGAACCAATTGCCAGCAATGTTCGCCTGAAAATCCGCGAAGACGGTTTCCACCGCGGCCTCGGTAATGCCAAACAGCAGCGCATCGAGCTGGCCCGGAAACAGATTGGCGGAAAAGCCGCCGGAGACGCCGGCAAATGCCGCCGCAATCCCCGCGATCGGGTGCCTGCCCGCCGCAGCGAAGATCACGCCGGCCAGCGGGATGAGGACGACATAGGCGGCATCGGCGGCCAGATTTCCGACCATCGCCGTCAGGGCGACAAACGGGGTCAGCAGCAGCGTCGGCGCGTTGCTGACCGCGGCGCGCATGGCGGTGCCGAACAGGCCGGACCGTTCCGCGACACCGGCGCCCAGCATCACGACAAGGACATAGCCAAGCGGATGGAAATGCGTGAAGGTTTGCGGCATTTCCGTCAGTAGGCGGCGTATATTGTCAGCTGACAGCAGGCTTTCGGCGGTAATCACGAGCGGCGCGCCCGTCGCCTCGTCCACCGCGGTGGGATGAACGGCCGACACGCCGGTCCAGGTGGCGGCAATGCTGATCAGCATCAGGACGGCCACCAGATACAGAAAGATGAAAACCGGGTCCGGCAAACGGTTGCCGGTCCGCTCCACCCATTTCAGGAAACCACCCTGCGCGTCTGCCGTCCGTGTCGCCAATGTTCCCGCCCCTTATCGCATATATTTCACGCGACCTTATGCAGGAGATGGATGCCCGCCAAGGCGAAAGGGTGCCAAGGGGAAGTGAAGATACGCCTTTTTGGCCGGTTCCCTTCATTTCGCGGCACGTCTAGGTATCGCACCCTGATGAAGGAAGCGCGTCAGCTGGGGGCGGTCAAATGGCAAGAAACGGACCTGAGTCCGCGGGCGAACCGAACGGAGAGGGGCGTGGTGGCGGGTTGTTGAGAGCCGGGATAGAGGCATGCGGCCGGCACCCGTTTGCGACTGGATTATTTGCGATTCTCGGGGCGCTCGGACTGGTGTTTTCCGTCTACAGCTTTTGGGTTGGCCAGGTACAAAGCCAGGAGAGCGGCCGTAAACAGGCCGCGCTCGAAGACAGGGCCGTATCCATCGAAGGCGGCGTTTCCGCACTGAACAAGAGCATTTCCGGACTGCCGGGTGCCGTGCCGGAGCCTGCCGATTTCAATCCGATTAAAGCCAGTTTCGATCCCGTCGAAGAGTTCAGGTTTAATGACAATCTGACCTTTTCCCGGCGGTATACCGGGCTGTTCGACAGCAGCGTTAGCGTGGGTGCCTGGCAGGAAAAGGGCGAATGGCTGCTGCGGAACGACCCGAATGCCGTTGCGCATATCTGGTTCATGCAATTCACGGTGGAATCGCAATCGGACCGAAATTTCACGCAGGTCGCACCCTATCTTGTTGTCGAAGTCGCGTCCGCCCAGCCGCTGCCCGACGACCTGGCGTTCGTCTATGAGGGCGGCCGCGGCGGAGCAGCGCTTGTGCGTGAATTCCGTGGTTCCATTCCCGCAGAACCGGGCGTGTACTTCGCGCCGTGGATCGACAGGCAAACGCAAGAGGCGAACAGGTCGGCGGACTATTTTTCGCTGATGCCGCGCGAGCCGGAAATGTTCTCATTCTCGCTAAACATTGATTCGGGATTTCTTTATGAAATGCGTGTCGGCGTGCATTACCGATATCAGGAAAAGCACAGGATCCACTGGGTCACGCCGTTCTTTCGCAACGGGATTCCCGGCACGCCTTTGCCAGGCTGGGATTTCGCCGACGCCTTTCCCGTGCAGCTGCATCCGGATGCGGAGGGCGATGATCCCGCCGCCACGCAGCGGCGCGCACGAGAAGGCGCGGCATTTGCGAATGGCGGCAAGTTGTTCCGGCCAGATCAGATCGTGTTTTCCAAGCCTTCCGACTGACACGCATTCGGGCTGGCGCTGCGGACTATGCGCTAACCTTGGGGGCGTCCAGTGTCGCGGCGCTCCGCCGGCCGCTCATCATCAGGATCAGCACGCCCACCAGTCCCGACAGAAGTGAGCCTGTGAGGACGCCGAGCTTCACGGCGTCGATCTGGGCCGGGCTGTCGAAGGCGAGGGTGCCGATAAAGAGGCTCATGGTGAAGCCAACACCGGTGATGCAGGAAAGGCCGTAAATCTGGCGCCAGGAAAGCGAGGCCGGCAGCTTCGCAATGCCGGTTTTCACTGCGACCCAGGCGAAGCCGAAGACGCCGATCTGCTTGCCGATGAAGAGACCCGCCGCGATACCGAGCGGTAGCGGCGCCAGAAGATCCGCGAAACCGATGCCGGACAATGATACGCCCGCATTGGCAAAGGCGAATATCGGGAGGACGGCGAACGCAATCCATGGATGAAGACTGTGTTCGAGCGTTTTCAGCGGGGAATGGCCCGCCTTTCCGGTCAGCGGGATGGCGAGCGCGACGGCCACACCGGCAAGGGTCGCGTGAACACCGGATTTCAGCACGCAGACCCAGATGATAAGGCCGATAAGCGCATAAGGGGTGATCGCGGTGACGCCGCGGCGGTTCAGGATCACCAGAATGGCAAGACCGGCACCGGCAAGGCCAAGCGACAGGACGCTGAGCTGGTCGGTATAGAACAGCGCGATGATCGCAATGGCACCAATATCGTCGATGATCGCGATCGCGAGCAGCAGAACCTTGAGCGCCGCCGGAACGCGGTTGCCCAGCAATGCGAGGATGCCGAGCGCAAAGGCGATATCGGTGGCAGCGGGAATGGCCCAGCCGGACATGTTTTCCGGACTGCCCTGATTGATGAACAGGAAGGTCAGCGCCGGTATCGCCATGCCGCCAATGGCCGCAACGATCGGCAGGCCCGCCTTGTCCAGGCTGGAAAGTTCGCCGACCAGGATTTCGCGCTTCACCTCCAGCCCGATCAGAAAGAAGAACAGCGCCATCAGGCCGTCATTGACCCAGAGCAGCAGCGGCTTGTCGATATTGAGCGCGCCGACGCGCACCTGTGCGGGCTGCTCCCAAAGCGCGGTATAAAATGCCGCAAGGCCACTATTCGCGAGAATAATGGCCAGCGCAGCGGCGGCGAACAGCAGCAGACCACCGCTGGATTCTTTTTGCAGGAAATCGCGCATCATCGGGGTGAAGCGGGTCGGCATGATGGCGAACTTTCCTTGTCAGGGACGGTTTGGCAGAACTATGGGCGGCACGGCGAGAGTGGGGAAGGGTTTGCCGGGCCGCCCATCAACAAAAAGATGTTCCGGATCAGGTTCCGATACGACCTTCCTGTTGGACGACCTGCTGCCCCGGTTGCAATCTTGCACGTCCGCGCAGACGCTGCAATTCGTCTTTCAGGGCAAGGCGCAGGCGCTTGAGACGGGCCAGATTGTCAGTCCAGCCACCGGAAGGGCGACTGCGTTCCGCCTTGATCTGGCGGCTGATGGCCCTGCGGCGTTCGGCCAAGGCGATTATACGAGCTTTCATATGCGTATCTCCTAATATCGGGGGGTGAGGGCGAGGGGGTCACTTGCCGGAAAACTGGCGCAGAGCGCGTCATCGAGGCGACGCTCCGTCTCGTCGCGTTGCTGCTGGTCGCGCCGCGAGGTCAGGCGCATAGATCCGCGCTTCATAAACGCGGCGAGCATAAGCGCCGGTCGGCCTGCCATATTGTCGGTGACCCGCTTGCGGGCGCGATACGTGTTGCTTGCCATGACATTCTCCTTTCAAGCCAGCTTTTGCCGGTAGGAAGAAGATGGAGGGTTTCGCGCAATCCGTCCAATCGATTATAGAGTGGTTATTTGATAGTCATAGGCTATAATCCGTGGAATGCCCACATTACGCCAGCTGGATTATCTCGTCGCTCTTGCCGATACCGGTCATTTCGGCCGTGCCGCCAGTCAGGCCGGTGTGTCGCAGCCGACCCTGAGCCAGCAGGTAAAAGCACTGGAGCAGCGCCTGGGCGTAACGCTGATCGAGCGGCGCGGACGCGGAGCATTGCTGACACCGGCAGGGCGCGACATTGCGGAGCGGGCGCGAATGGTCGTCGTGGCGGTGGGTGATATTCGTGATTTCGCGGTGCGCGCGGAAGGACGTCTGGCCGGTACGCTGCGTTTCGGTGTGACCCCGACACTGGGGCCGTACCTGCTGCCCGCGGTTGTGGCGCAGCTGCACCGCGATGCCCCGGACCTGAAGCTGTTCATGCAGGACGGCATACCGGACGAGCAGTTGCAGGCGCTGACAAGGGGACAGCTGGACCTGTTATTGGGGCCATTGCCGCTGGATGCGCCGGGCGTGGTGGTCGAACCGCTTTTCCGTGAGCCGCTGCGCCTCGTGGTGCCGGCCGATCATGTGCTGGCCGCCGGAGCGGATATTCGCGAACTGGCGGAGCAGCAGGTCCTGTCGCTGGACCGGCGACATCATTATCACCGGCAGGCCGAGGCGCTGTGCGCGGAATATGGCATGCGGCTGATCCGGGGCTATGAGGGAACGAGCCTGGACAGTCTGCAACAGATGACCGCGTCGGGCCTTGGGCTGAGCATATTGCCGGAATTATATCTTCGCTCAGAGGCGGGCGGACGCAGCGGAACGGAAGTTCCCGACATCAAGGGCTGGTCCGCGTTTCGCAGCATCGGGCTTGCGTGGCGCGAGGGTGCGGCGCTGACAGATGCGTTCCGGGCCGTCGGCGAGCGCATATCCGCGCGGGCAAGGACGCTGCTTGCGTGATGGGTAGCCCCTTATTTCGCCGGAGACATTCCCGCCCTGACGTCCATGATCGGCGCGGGCGGGATCTTTCGGATCATCAGGCCAGGCCGACGATATCGACCGATCTGACGTTCTTGACGACCGGGCGGCCTTCGATGTTATTGAGTTCCTTGCCCATGATGTAAACGCCGTGAATCATCGGATTGGCGCTCTCTCCGACGACCAGCGCGATTTCGCCGCTCTTCAGCCGCAGATGGGCACCGACGGGATAGATACCGAGTACTTCCTGAAACATGACGAGAAGCTGCGGATCGAAATGACCTTCCCAGCTGGCCATTTCGCGAAGCGCCTTTTGCGATGACCAGGCGTCCTTGTAGGCCCGGTCCGACGTGAGCGCGTCGTAGACATCGCAGATGGCGGCCATGCGCGCGGCCTTGCTGAGCTTCTTGGCGGGCAGAGCTTCGGGGTAGCCCTCACCTGACATTCTTTCATGGTGGTGCAGGCAAACGTCGAGGACGACTTTCGGCATATCAGGCGCTTTGGTGAGTTCCGCATGCCCGCGGGCCGGGTGTTCCTTAACCAGCTTGAATTCTTCGTCGGTAAGACGACCGCTTTTGTTCAGTATCTCTTCGGGGATGAAGGCTTTCCCAACATCGTGCAGCAGGCCCGCAAGGCCGAATTCGGGAATTTCCTGTTCCCGGATGCCGAGTTTCCGGCTGAATTTTATCATCATCGCGCATACGGCCACCGAGTGCAGATAGGTATATTCGTCGCGGGATTTCAGGCTGAGGACGTTATGGAACGTTCCCCTGCTGCTCACGATGACGTCGGAGATCTCGTCGACCAGCGGCGACAGTTCCTCGGTTCGCACCATCTTCCCCATGCGCAGATCGGCGAAGGTGGCCATGATCTGTTTCTTGGACTTGTCGAGAAGTTCCCGGGCACGCTTTTGCTCGCCGGGAAAACCGATTCCCTCTTTGCCGACAAGAATCTCATCAGGCAGGGTGATGGTATGTCCGCCGATCCGGATCTGTTCGCCGCCACCCGCAGCGCCATTGAGGGCGTCCTCAATCAGCACAGCGTCCACGCTGCTATTGCGGATTTTCTTCAGCTGGCGTTCGGTTTTCACTTCGAAATTTGAACGAAAAAAAGGGTGGCTCAGCCAGGAACCCTCAAATCCTCTAACCTGCATACCGAGCTCTATCTCGGCTGGTGAAATGCGCCTCATGATGACGCGCATAGCGCAAAAATATTTAAAAAATTATTCCCGCACCCATGTTCATTCCAGCTGCGGAATATCACGACAGGCCGACGTTCGCGGCGCAGCAGCGCCCCAAGTCCGCCGGTGTTCCTCCCTTTCCCACGTCACCGCCAATACACCCGGATCACCGCTTCGCGCGCTTGCCATTGTGGAAGACGGCGTGGCGGGTCCTTGTGGGTCGTCTGACGATCGATATAGGTGACTTTATTGACACATATAAAAAAGTGACATAATGGTCACATATGGGTAACCTGTTTAAAGCACTTTCCGATGAAACACGGCGCGCTTTGCTCGATTTGCTGAGACGGCGTGACGGACAAACCCTGTCGGAACTGGTTGACGCCACGCCCGGCATGACACGCTTTGGCGTGATGAAGCATCTGAAACAGCTGGAGGCCGCCCACCTCATCACCAGTCGCAAAATTGGCCGGGCGCGCCATCATTATCTGAACGCAGCGCGGCTGCAGACGATGGTGGACCGCTGGATCGCGCCGTTCGGACGTCCGGCTGCGCGCACGATGAGTGACCTGAAAACCCTGGTAGAGGAGAAGAGTAACATGTCGGAAGCGCCACCCGCGCTCGTTTACGAGCTGATTATCAAGACAACGCCGGCGGACCTGTGGGACGCCATGACCAATCCGGAAAGGACGCCGGTCTACTATTTCGGAAGCCGTATCGATACGGAACTGCAAGTTGGCGCGAAGATAGCGTATCGCATGCCGGATGGGAGCCGCCTCACCAGCGGCAAAATTCTGGAGCTGGTCCCGGAAAAGAAACTCTCAATGTCGCAGATCGCCATGTGGGAGGAGGGGCTGGAGACGGACCCGCCAACACGCGAGACGTGGACCATAGAAGAATTGGAGGGCGGCCTTTGCAAGTTGACGGTCGTGCATGACGGTTTCGACACGAAGACGGCAACATACACCTCTGCTGCGGATGGCTGGCCGATGATCCTGTCGGGCCTGAAGACCTATCTGGAAACTGGCGAAGGCATGATGCAGGCGGCTTAGGCCCTCATCCTCCCTGAAAAAATGGCCGGACGCCGGCATGAAGGCGGCGTCCGGCCCAGGCGGGGAAGTTGAAGTGTCGGCGGGCAGCGCCGCGCGTATGACAGAGATAATAACCGGGTAGGCGGGGGCATGGTGAGTGGGGATCCGTTCCACACCCCCGCCATAAGCTCTGCCTCTTATTAACCGCGATTCGAACAGGCCCGCGTGATACCGATCACACCCGGGGGCGTAACGACCCGGCCAGTCAAATTGGACGGCACGGCTTCCCATCACTCCGGTTCCCGCTAAGCGGGCGGAAATGTCCGACGATGCAAAACTCACCCGGGGCCCGATCAGACGCCATTTGATCGCGCAGACCCTGCCCATGCTGATGGGGATTGCGTGCATGATGTCGGTCGGCATCGTCGATGCCTATTTTGTCGGTCAGCTGGGGCCAGACCCCTTGGCAGCGATCAGTTTTATCTTTCCCGTCACAGTCGTCCTGTCGAGCCTGGGGGTCGGGGTCCTGGTCGGGATCAATTCCGTCGTGGCGCGCGCGCTTGGCGGCGGCAGGCGGCCATTGGCGGAACGGCGGGCGGTGCAGGGGATCGCGTTTGCCGCCGCTTTCGGCCTGATCGTGGGGGCGCTGCTGTTGCTGTTCGAAGCCCCGCTTTTCCAGCTCTTGGGAGCGGGCCGCGACCTGTCCGGCCTGATCTCCGATTATATGGGGCCCTATGCGCTTGGCATTCCCATTCTGCTCACGGGGATGGGCGCGAATGCGACGCTGAGGGCGCAGGGCGCGGCGAACCGGTCGGCGGTCATCCTGTTGATGACGGCGGTGACCAACTGGGTGCTGGACCCGCTGCTGATCGCGGGGTGGGGGCCGTTCCCTTCCTATGGGATTGCCGGGGCGGCCTATGCCAGTGTCGGGGCCTTTGTGCTGTCGGGGCTGGTCGGGCTGGTGCTGGCGGCGCGCAGTGACCTGGGCGTGAATATGGCGCGGTTGAAGGAGGGCGACTGGGGCGCCGGGGCGAAGGCGCTGATCGGTGTCGGCGGTCCGGCGGCGCTGTCGAATTCGATCAATCCAGTCGGGCTGACGATCCTGACCGGCATGCTGTCGAGTTATGGCAATGACGCGGTTGCCGCATTCGGTGTGGCCGGGCGGTTGCAGAGCATGGCGGTGGTGCCGCTGCTCGCCATGTCGTCCTCCATCGGGAGCATCGTCGGGCAGAACTGGGGCGCCGGGAAGCCGGAAAGATCGCAGGATGCGCTGAAGCAGGCGAGCATGTTCTGCCTGGTCTACGGCGTTGGCATCGCGGCGCTGCTGGTGCTGTTCCGGGATGCGGCGGCCGGGCTGTTCACGGATGATCCGGGCGTCATCGGGCAGATCGGGACCTATTTGATGATCGCGGCGTGGGGGTTTGCCGGTTACGGCATCCTGATCGTGACGAACGGCGCGCTGAACGCGGTCGACCGGGCACCCCATGCCACGCTGGTAAGTGCGGCGCGTGTCCTCCTCATCATGGTGCCGGTGGCGTGGGCCGGGTCGCGGATCGGCGATGAGACGGGGATCTACGCCGGAGAGCTGGCGGCGAACCTCGTCGGCGGGGCCGCGGCGTATTTCGTGGGGGTCCGCATGCTGAAGGCAGAGAATTGCCCGGCACCATCACCGGCTACGAAGGCCGAATAAGAGGGCAAACCCCGCCTGCGAAAACCACCCCCAAAAGCAACGGCCTGCCGCCGGTAACCCGCAACCCGTCACCTGCCGGACCCGTGAGACGGAAACCGCCGCGAACCCGGGCGGGGCGCGCGGCGGTTCCTCCTGTTCACCGTGGACGGCCCAAAAGCCGTCCGGCAGGTGAAAGAGCGATTACATCTCTTCTTCGATGTCCGCTTCCATCTGTTCCATTTCGGCGTCGACTTCGGCAGCGGCATTGTCGGCAGCGGCATCCATTTCGGCGCCCATTTCGTCGAATTCAGCACCCATCTCGTCGCCCATGGCGTCAAGCTCTGCGCCCATTTCGTCCATGCCGGCTTCCATGTCGTCAATGGCGGCCTGGCCAGCCATCTCGGCATCGTCGCCCGCGCTTTCCAGTGTGGCTTCGGCGTTGGATTCCGTGCCTTCGGAGCATGCGGAAAGGCCAAGTCCGGCCACGAGCACGGCGGCGGCAAAGCCCTTGGTCAGGTTGGTCATGAGAATATTCCCCTAAAACTGGTTATGGTTTCCTTTGGCAATACGCACCAAAGGTGACGTATCATTGCCAAAACGCGCGGCAAAGGAAAGAAGTTTCATGCCCCTCTATAGTGAACGCCTCTTCCGGGCACTGCGCGGCGGGACCATGCGCGCACCGGAAATACAGGGCGGGCGGCGGCGAATGCTTGCCCCCGTCGGCGGCAATGCGCTGGAAAGCGATTTGGGAACAGGGCCTTCCGCAAAATTGCAGCCTTAGGCCGCCCCAAAGGGCGGGCCGCGCTGGAATCGCCGGACGGTCCGTCGGCGCGCGCGGCGGCGCATGCAAAAAACGTCCGCCTCCATCAAGATGATGAGGCCGGCGAGCGAAAACCCGCCCTTTGACGGCACCCCGCCGGCGGCGGAACCGGTATGTTCGTGCGGGAACCCGTTCGCGATCGCACGCGGCGCGGCGCGGGGGGCGGGGCAGGGCGCGGGCCAGCTTCACACCCGCTTCACACTATGTCCGCGAACATGCGGACGCACGCGCGGATCGGTGCCGGGGCCGCGGCGCCGGGCGCCGGGCGCATTGGGGATGCCAGACCGTTCGCACCGCGGCACGCGCCGCCCGGAAACCCGCATTTCCGCACCCATCATCATCATCCATGCCTCCCCGCCATTGTCCCGCCCCGGTCACCCGCCGTGCCGTCACGATACAGCATGGCGCGGGGTGTAGGACAGCGCGTTTTCACCGGGAGGGTGGCAGCGGCGGACATGCCGAGGGGCGGACGGGGTCTGCGCCGCCAAGGGAGCGCGCCGGGGCAGGCCGCGAAGGTGATGAAGGTGCCACGGGCCCCGCACCTATAATCCGTGCGCGCCCTGCGCGGCGACGGCGCACGCATGGCGGTAAAGGTGACAGCGGGACGGGATAAGGCGGCGGGGCGGGGCGGCAAAGGTTGCGCGGGGCCCGGGATAAGGCGGCGCTACCCTGGTCGGCGCGGACCCCACAGCCCTACCAGCGCCCCCGCCGCCGGTTCCACCAATAGAGCAGGTCCGCGAAGCGGTCATAGGCAAAGCGCGTCACCGGCAGGATAACGGGGTTCCCCAGCAGCGGCACCAGCCAGCGCTGCCCCGGCGTCGCGCGCGCCAGCGCCAGAAACGCATCCGCGCCGATACGCATCTGGCCGTCCTCCACGACATGCAGGCTGTGCCGCACCCGCTCAATCTCCAGCCCCAGCGGCGCGAGCACATCGGTATCGCAGGCAATGTCCACCCATTCCGCATTCCCGCGCACGTCACGCCTGGCCATGCGGGTCCGCTGATCCTCAATCCCGGCTTTGCAAACCGGGCAGGCGGAGTTGTAGTAGACGGTGAGCATGGGGTGGCGTTTGGCATGCGGGCGTGTCGTTGCAAAGGATCGAGGGTGTCGCAGGCGGCGTTAGAAATTGAGGTAATTTAGTATAGTGTCCCCCGAACTGCCCTAGTATAGTGTCCCCCGAACTGCCCCCCCCCGAACTGCCCCGAACTGCCCGAACTGCCCGAACTGTAATTTAGTATAGTGTCCCCCCCCCGAATAGTGTCCCCCCCCGAACTGTCCCCCGAACTCCCCTAGTGTAGTGTCCCCCCGAACTCCCCCCGAACTCCTAGTAGTGTCCCCCGAACTCCCTAGTGTCCCCCGAACTCTCCTCCCCGAACTCTCCCCCGAACTCCCAGTAGTGTCCCCCGAACTCCCAGTAGGGATAGAGTTCCCAGAACAAAGCCAGAGCGACCGAACTCGGCTCTGCCAGTCAACATATACGGCAATGCCGGAACAAATCCGCTTGCAGAGGTCCGGCAATGCCGTATATAAGATACATGCAGACCGTGATCGAAACCGAAAGCTATCTGCGCGCCGTTAAGGACGCGAAGATGACGGAGGCGGAGCGGGAAGCCGCGGTGGCGCTTGTGGCCACCGACCCGGAGGCTGGCGATGTGATACAGGCAACGGGCGGCGTTCGAAAGGCGCGGCTGGCCGGTCGTGGAAAGGGCAAGTCGGGCGGCTATCGCATCGTCTGGTACTATGGCGGCGGGGACATCCCGGTGTTCCTGCTGACTGTTTTCGGCAAGGGCGAGAAGGCGAATTTGAGTCAAGGCGAACGGAACGCCCTGCGCTCGCTGACAGGAACATTAAGGCGCAGCCTGGGCGCAAAGTAACGAATGAAGGTCCTTTTTCCGGACCATGTAACGGCCAAGGAGGGCCATTTGTAATGAGCACGGCATTTGAAAAAATCGCTGGCGGATTGACCGACGCCATCGCCTATGCGGAGGGCGACAGCCGTAAGGGCCGCGTCGTGGCAGGACCAGACGTTAAGGCCATCCGCGCGAAGACCAGGCTAACCCAGGTCAAATTCGCTGAACAACTGAATGTGCCCGTGGCAACGATACGCGACTGGGAACAGAACCGCCGCTGTCCGGATGCCCCGGCACGGACGCTTCTCGGGATTGTGAAGGCCGACCCGAAGGCCGCGCTAGCTTTGATCGGAAAGGCGGCGGAGTAGGGGAGCCTGAATATAGTATAGTGTCGCCAGATTTGACGATGTGGTTCGGTAGCTCGTCTCGCGGTACGGGAACTTTCATGCGTAAGCCAAGACGGACGAGAATACGATCGAAATCAGGACCTGTCTTGCAGAAGATTGGTGTGGAATTTGAAGGCTCAGAGGATGTGCGGGCGGCCATGGTGGAGGGCGCTGCTGCACGAGCCGGAACCTTGCCAAACGTTGTTGCGTCCATCCGAGACCGCCTTACCGAATGTGACCCCTCCTCCGCACTTGCAATAGTCGCACTTTATGGTGGCAATATTAGTCCGCAGAACCGTAAACTAGAATACGGCTCCTATCTAACTGACATTAAACAAAATCACATAGAACTACTACAAGCAATCACGCTCACTATTCCGAAAGAAAAATGGGGTCAGGGCGTACCTACGCCTGAAAAAATTCAGGTCATTATTGATTCACTGAAAGAACTTGGAGGAATTTTTTTAGCTTCAAGAATTGCCGTTTCCGACACTTCATCTAACGAAGAAAGCGTACTTGCATTGATTCAAGAACGTATACGACTTCATACACAAGCGGTTAGAAACTGGGGCTACTTCAAGGAGGTTTTAGAAACGCTTGGAAAACTCTATTCAGAACATGATATTATAT
>NZ_JAGSPA010000007.1 GCF_019204005.1 Pacificimonas pallii
CGCTTCATGGAAAAAAATGTTTTCTATGGTCGGACACGGTAGTGTAAAAATACCACGATTCTTGAGTATTTCGCATTCTTGATCGCTCCGAGCATCACCGTCAATTAGTCCAAATGGATTTAGTCTGTGTTCGGATCTAATGTTTCGTAGAGCAGATACAGCCTCTAGGACCTTTCCATGGCCGCCCTTCGGTATTATGCGCAAGTCGCTGTAAATGTGACTGTACAGTGCAACGTCGTAAGAAGTAGGCTCCCCTTCGATGAAAAGTGTTTTTGATCGAGACCCCAGAAGATCGGTACGAAGGTTTTCAGGAACGTCTTCAAAATTATCAAGTACATCGGCCTCGAACAATCTAGACTCAGGACGAGTGTTTATAACGCGCGAATTTTTCACATGAATTACGTGCGTGGTGTCGAGGCGCTGTATTATACTAACATCATGAGACGCGATAATTAACGAAATATCAGATCTGTATCTTATGCATGCGTCGAGTAGTCCCCCGGTGATACTTGGATGAAGGTGCTTTTCAGGTTCGTCGATAAGTAGCACGGAGTTAGGGGATTGTGTTACTACTGCAGAGACAATAAAGAGCGCCGCTCGCTCACCATCTGACATCGCATCGATCGGATATTCTGAGCCTTCTCGGTTTGCGGAAAATCCGATTTCAGAGACGGAAAAATGTACCGGTAAGCGTGCGGCTTCAAAAATGGCGTTAACCGTATCAAGAGGACTCTCGCGTTTCGATCCATCGACAGTGTTAGTGTGGTGTCCTAGCGCGAAATTTTTTCGAAAATCTCGATTGAACTTTGATTCAAGATTTAAAAGGCCCCTAATTAATGACTTAAACTGGTCCTCGGCCCAAGCACCTTTGTATCTATTGAATGAGTCGTGTTGGGCGAACAAGTTGCGCACGAGCTGAGCGGCGTCTTGTCCTCCCGAGCTCCATCCATGGTTAAAGTTAATTTGCCTGTGGCCAGGAAGGTAGGTAGCGGAGCCTTCGGGTAGGCTTCGATACAACGTAGCCAAAAACGCCGATTTTCCAACGCCGTTTGGCCCGGCAATAAGGACTTTTGAGCCATGTCCTACAGAAAAGGAGACCTGCCCTTGGTTGGTTCGAAAATTAAGGTCGAACAGCATATTCAATCCAGTTTTAGTATTTGCCGGAATACTTATAGTACGGTCTTTTCATCGACAAAGTATATCTTCAAGATTACTCAAATTTTTGAGTTTTGTAACCATACGTCGTTTGTTGCTGGCAAGGTGCCTCCACTATGCCTTGTCCTTTCCTGATTTAGGGGCCAATATACGTGCTTGACCCAACCGGGTAACTGTCGTATATTAACTGCATGACGACGAACAAACCCGCTATGCAGTCCTTCGACACTCTCATGGAGATGATGTCGGCTTTCCCTGACGAACAGTCGGCAATCGACCACTTCACGGCGATCCGCTGGAAAAACGGCGCGTTCTGCCCTCACTGTGGCAGCACGAAAGTCTATCACTTCTCTGACAAGCGCACTCATAAGTGCGGTGATTGCCGGAAACGCTTTTCGATCAAGGTTGGCACGATTTTCGAGGACAGCAAGGTCCAGATGCGTAAGTGGATGATGGCTATCTGGCTTCTGACATCCCACAAAAAGGGTATCGCCAGCACCCAACTTGCCAAAGACATTGGCGTCACACAAAAAACCGCATGGTTTATGACGCATCGCTTGCGCCATGCCATCCGCACACAATCTTTTAATCGTCCGCTAAAAGGCGAAGTTGAGGCCGACGAAACATTCATCGGCGGTAAGGAAAAGAACAAGCATCGCAGCAAGCGTAAGCCGGGTCAGCAAGGCGGGGCGGGCAAGGTGGCCGTCCTTGGTGTCCTAGAGCGCGGCGGCGAACTCCGCACTGGCGAGACGCCTAATCTACGCGCTCGCACGGTCCAGACGGTCATCCGTGAGAACGTCGCAAAAGGCGCAAACGTGATGACGGACGAGCATGTAGGATTTCAGGGCCTGCAAGGGGATTACAACCACCATACAGTCGTTCATAGCGCAGGCGAGTATGTGCGGGACTATTTCAATCACACAAACGGCATTGAAAGCGTATGGGCGCTGTTCAAACGCCAGATCGTCGGCACACACCACTTCATGAGCCGTAAGCACCTGTCGAAATATCTTGGCGAGATGACGTGGCGCTTCAATTTACGCAATGCTGGCGAAGGTGACCGTGTGAACGCGCTTCTGGCACAGACAGCGGGCAGGTTGACGTATAAGAACCTGATCGCATGACCGACGCTAAGAGAGACAAGCCCGTCAAGCTAGACATGCCGTTCGATGAGGCGCTTGAACGCTTTCTACAGACCGACCCGGACGATTTACCGGATAACGTGAAGCTGCGAACGGGCAAGAAAAAAGGGCCGCCGAAGCGACCCAGTAGTGGAAAGAAACCCCCTGACCGCTAACGCCTGCCAGGTTGGTTGAGAATCATCGCACTACGCCGAGCGGTAGTGAGAGCGAACGTGCTCTACGCGACCGAAGCGGATGCGATAATATGCGTGAATGAACACCATGTTACGCAAAGTCCTTGCTGTGGACTGCGAAACATGCGAATCTCCATATTGCACTAGGGAGATTGGTGCATGTTTCGACAGCCCAATTGAACGGAAAGGTCGACCTTCGGGTCGGCCTTTTTTCGTTTCCGGGACTTCGGTGTCCCGTGACCGTTTCGCTATCTCATAGGCAACAACGCCTCCTGTCCAGCACGCTCGCCTTCTGCGGGTGTTTCGCCGGATTTCGCCTACCTGCACCAGTCGGGGGATTCGCGTCAAGTCTCTTTTGAGTAATCGGTTGCTTACGTCTCTTACTCTGTGTATGAGGCGCAAAATTGCTTGGAGATTTGACATGACAGCGCCAGCGCCAAAACCTATCCGAAGCCCTTCATATCCTAGCATGTCCCTGCATGATGCGATTGAGGCGGTTCGTAAGATTGAGGAAAAATATCGTTCGTCGGCAGTTGATCGAACCGACGGTGCACGGCTTATTGGTTACTCGACGCTTAGTGGCCCTGCGAACAAAGCTCTGGCATCACTTGCTCAATACGGCCTCGTCGAGAGGGCCGGGAAGGGACACATGAGGGTAACTCCTCGTGCTGCTGCGATTCTACACCCAGAAAGCGAGATTGAGCGCCGCGACCAAATCCGTAAGGCGGGTTTAGAGCCTCGGCTATTTCAAGAATTAGAGGAGCGCTTCCCCGGCATTGTGCCCCCGGAGGAAGGCGTCGAGACCCACTTGAGCCGCCAAGGATTCAACCAATCCGCGATACGTCCAGCCATGAAGGCATATTTAGATACGTTGCTGTTTTTGGAGCAATCAGGGGCCATCGAAAGTCATGGAGCCGAGGAATTAAACAGTCCAAAACCGGAGATGCCGACTGGAAGTGGTAATAATATCACCTATGGCGGCGCTCGCGTTGGAGACCTTATTGATTACGAGAGCGAGGGCAGCCTTGCCAATCCGGAACCAATGCGCGTCCGGGCCGTCATGCAGGATAAGGGAAAAACGTGGGTCTTTGTCGATGGAAGCGAGGCAGGACTTGAAATGGATAATGTAATTGTACGTGAGCGCCCCGACGCTAATTCGCCACCCAAAATGCCTTTGGCTGAAAAAATAGTGGCAACGCCAGAAGGGTATCGCTCGGAAACTTTTGATGCAGATGAGGGTACGATTAAGATTGAGTGGCCCTCAAACCTTTCGGAGCAAAGCGTGGAAGACATGAACGATTGGCTGGAGTTGCTCAAAAAACGTATCAGCCGCCGCGCAATGAATTAGAACATAGATTACCCGGCCATCGCGCCGGGTTTTCTAATCCTCTTTATTCATAGTGTGTTTGCAGTCCGCACATATAGAATCGCCGCTGGATTCGACAGGGCTTCCGCAAAGGTCGCACTTGGGCATCGCCCGTTTGTACGCTTCCGTCTGGCGTTCTAAATCCTCTTTTGCGCGACCCATGACATTCTCCTTTTTGAGGCTGCACTATGGATGCGTTCGTTGGGTCACACAACTACGTAGGTCCCCTGATTTACTCCTCCCCCATCCTAAGCGCCGCGATGAACGCTTCCTGCGGGATGTCGACATTGCCGTACTGCCTCATCTTGGCCTTACCCTTTTTCTGTTTTTCCAGCAGCTTCTTCTTCCTCGAAATGTCGCCGCCGTAGCATTTGGCGGTGACGTCTTTGCGCATGGCGCTGATGGTTTCGCGGGCGATGACTTTTCCTCCTATCGCCGCCTGGATGGGGATTTTGAAGAGGTGGCGGGGGATGAGGTCTTTGAGGCGCTCGCAGAGGCCGCGGCCACGTGACTCGGCGACGCTGCGGTGGACGACCATGCTGAGGGCGTCGACGGGTTCCGCGTTGACGAGGATGTTCATCTTCACAAGGTCGCCCTCGCGATAGCCGATCTGGTGATAGTCGAAGCTGGCATAGCCGCGGGAGATGCTTTTCAGGCGGTCGTAGAAGTCGAAGACGACTTCATTGAGCGGCAGCTCATAGGTGATCTGGGCGCGGCCGCCGACATAGGTGAGGTTTTTCTGAATGCCGCGGCGGTCCTGGCACAGTTTCAGGATGGAGCCGAGATAGTCGTCGGGGACGTAGATGACGGCCTCGATCCAGGGCTCCTCCATATGCGCGACATGGGCGGGGTCGGGCATGTCGGCGGGGTTGTGCAGCTCGCGCAGTTCGCCATTGGTCATGTGGACCTTGTAGACGACGCTGGGCGCGGTGGTGATGAGGTCGAGGTCATATTCGCGGGTCAGCCGCTCCTGAATGATCTCGAGATGGAGGAGGCCGAGGAAGCCGCAGCGGAAGCCGAAGCCGAGGGCGGCGGAGGATTCCGCCTCCCACTGGAAAGAGGCGTCGTTCAGGCGGAGCTTGCCGAGCGAGTCGCGCAGCTTCTCGAAATCGGCGGCGTCGATGGGGAACATGCCGCAGAAGACGACGGGCTGAACCTCCTTGAAGCCGGGCAGCGGGGCGGCGGTGCCGTTCTTCGCGCTGGTGATGGTGTCGCCGACGCGGGTCTGCGCGACCTCCTTGATCTGCGCGGTGATGAAGCCGATTTCGCCGACATTGAGCTCGGTCATCTCGATGCGCTTGGGCGTGAAGCAGCCGACGCGGTCGATAAGATGCGTCTCGCCGGTCTGCATGAACTTGACCTGCTGGCCCTTTTTCAGCGTGCCCTCGACGATGCGGACGAGGATGACGACGCCGAGATAGGGGTCGTACCAGCTATCGACGAGCATGGCCTTCAGGGGCGCGTCGGCATCGCCCTTTGGCGGCGGGATGCGGGCGACGACCGCCTCCAGCACATCGGCGATGCCAAGGCCGGTTTTTGCGCTGGTGAGGACGGCGTCATCGGCGGGGAGGCCGACAATATCCTCGATTTCCTGGCGCACCTTCTCGACATCGGCGGCGGGCAGGTCGACCTTGTTGATGACGGGGACGATCTCGTGGTCGTGCTCGATCGACTGGTAGACATTGGCGAGCGTCTGCGCCTCCACCCCCTGGGCGGCGTCGACGACGAGGAGCGCGCCTTCGCAGGCGGCGAGGGAGCGGGAGACCTCATAGGCGAAATCGACATGGCCGGGCGTGTCCATCAGGTTGAGCTGATAGGTCTCGCCATCCTGCGCGGTGTAATGGAGGCGGACGGTCTGCGCCTTGATGGTGATGCCGCGCTCACGCTCGATATCCATATTGTCGAGAAGCTGCTCCGACATTTCGCGCGCGGTCAGGCCGCCCGTCTCCTGAATCAGGCGGTCGGCGAGCGTCGATTTGCCATGATCGATATGCGCGATGATGGAGAAATTGCGGATGTTGGCGAGAGGTGTCGACGAAGCTGAGGTCATGCGTGCGCAGGTAAAGCGCGGCGGGGCCGGGTGCAAGCGGGCGGATGCGCGCGGCGGACCCGCGCCGGACGCCGCGCGCGCCGCGTGGGGCGGCGCTTGATCTGAATCAATCCGAAATGGCACCAAAAGTGTCGGTATTCTTTACATGTCTCAATAACTTCTTGCGCAAACGTTCCGTTAACTATCTTTCGGGGAAGGATAAACGTCCGGTGGCACGGGCGTTGCATGGTGCCTGACGGTTTCCGGGGGGCAAACCGAACGTCTGTAACCCTTGGAGTACCGAGTCATCATGAATATCACGACCACATTGCTGGCAGGCGCGACCGCGCTTGGCATGGCATCCGCCGCCACTGCCGTTGTCATCATCCTCGACGATTTCGAGACCGAATTCGCCGGTCAGCCCTATGCCACGAGCGGTGCCGTCGTGCAGACGACGGACACGATCACGGTGGATGGCAACACGTTCGACCGGACGGCGTCCCTCCTCGTGGACAATAATGTCAATGGCGCGCCCGCGATGGCGCAGTTCCGCACGGACACCGGCAATTTCATCCTGTCGAGCGACACGGGCGTCAGCGCTGTCGCGACGCTGGAATATGATCTGGGCGCGATCCTGTTCGATGCGCAGACGGGCTCGGCAACAGGCATCCTGCGTCTGCAGGAAGAGTTCGCCGATCGGCCGCGCACCTATATCTTCACGCTGAATGGCGTGGCGGTCGACACCAATGAGCAGCTGATCGATACGGAACTGGGCTTCCCGAAGATCATCGAGCTGAACTTCGACACGGCCAATCTGACCGGCAATGACATATTGGGCATCACCATCGATGCCGGTGTCGCCGGCCGCAGCCTTGGCGATGCGCTCGATCTGGAGCTGTCGTTCCTCAACATCGAGATTCCGGACGTTCCCGTCAGCGTACCGGCACCAGGCGTGCTGTCACTCCTGGGTCTTGGACTGCTGGGCCTTGGCCTTTCGCGCCGCCGGCACACGGTCTGAGCAAAGACGGAAACGAGCGCTTCCGGGTGTTCACATGTCAGGATCAGGGCAGGGAGCGGAAAGTGTCGAGATTTTTTACACTTTCCGACTCCTGTGGAATGAGATAAGGATTTAACGCTCTGAAATTGAAGTAATTACTGGTTTTGGCATGCCGCATGCATAGCTACCCTCAGAATGGCGATTTTTCCCGCCTTGCAAGTTTGATACAGGAGTATTGACATGAAAATCACGACCACACTCTTCGCCGGTGCAGCCGCATTCGGCATGGCGGCCGCAGCCAATGCAGCTGTCGTTCCCCTCGACGATTTCGCGACGGCCTTCACCGGTCAGCCCGTTTTCACGGCTGGTCCCGAGATTTCGACCGGCCCGCAGGCCATCACGGTTGGCGTCGAGAACTACACGCGTACGGCAAGCCTGGTTGTCGACAATAACGAGAATGGCGACCCCAGCGGTGCGCAGTTCCGTACGGATGGCGGCAACTTCATCTATTCGTCCGACACGGGCGTTGCCGGTATCGTGACGCTGGAATATCAGATCGGTTCGGCCCTGTTCGACGCCCAGACGGGTGCAGCATCCGGCTCGATCCGCATTCTGGAGATCAGTGCTGACCGTCCGCGTACGTATCAGTTCTCGATCAACGGCGTTCTGCAGGACACGAATGTCGTCCTGGTCGACACCGAGCTGGGCTTCCCAGTCGTTTATGCGCTGAACTTCGACACGGCGATCCTGACGGGCGACGACACGATCGAACTCGTCATCGACGCTGGTGCAGAAGGCCAGAGCCTCGGCGATGCCCTCGACCTCGAAATCTCGATCCTCGACATCGAAATCCCCGAGCGTCCCCCTGAAGTGCCTGCACCTGGTGCACTCGGCCTTCTCGGCCTCGGCATCCTGGGTCTCGGCATGGCACGTCGTCGCAAGGCGTAACCTACCGGAACCTTAAGGGTTTAGCGGAAGGGCCGTTCTCGAAAGAGAGCGGCCCTTTCCCGTTTGTGTGGCATCGGCGTCAGCCATATCGCTGTCACGCAACCGGCCGCGCCCGTCCGGGATCGAAACCACCGCCAATGCCGGTTCCTCTCATTTGTACAGTGTCGATGTCAGCCATATCGCGGTCACGCAACCGGCCGCGCCCGTCCGGGATCGAAACCACCGCCAATGCCGGTTCCTCTCATTTGTACAGTGTCGATGTCAGCCATATCGCGGTCACGCAACCGGCCGCGCCCGTCCGGAATCGAAACCACCGCCAATGCCGGTTCCTCTCATTTGTACAGTGTCGATGTCAGCCATATCGCGGTCACGCAACCGGCCGCGCCCGTCCGGGATCGAAACCACCGCCAATGCCGGTTCCTCTCATTGTACAGTGTCGAAGTCGGCCATATCGCGGTCATGCAGCCGGTCGCGCCCGTCAGGATCGAAACCACTGCCGATGACGGTTTCCCTCCTGGCTTCTGAAAGAATGAGCAGGGAACTGGAATAGGGGCCAGGAGCGGCGCGTTTGAAAATAGACCCCGATATTTCAGAGATTTCAGGATGTATAGGGCTTTAGACCCATGAGCGGCAGTCGATAGGCGTGCGCGAAAGAGCTTGATGGCTGCCGGAAAGTTGTCGCCTGGTTTGTCTATCTGGTGGCTAAATCTCTGGTGTTTATGAATTTACAAGAGAATCGTCCGCGCATATCGCGATAGCGGTAGAGAAAGCTGCGAAACGCGAAGCTTTTGAGGCGGTTGCGCTTGGCTGGGATGTTGGCGAAGCCGCCCTCGGCTGTGATCCGACTGTGACTGGCATCATTGTCATAAGCCTTATCGGCAAGAAAGGTGGTGCCGCCTGGCACGGCGGCCAGCAGCCCCGCAGCCTCATGGCAATCGCTGGCTTGGCTTTCGGTTAGATGCCGCGGATCGGCAGGCCAAGGCCATTAATCAGTGCGTGGATCTTCGTCGTCAAACCGCCCCGGGCACGTCCCATGCAGAGATTTGGCCCCCGTTTTCAGGGCCGCACCGTGCTGGTGAACCCGGATGGAAGAGCTGCCGATCATGACCAGTTCGCCGTCTCAGGCTCGACCCGCCGCTTCGAAAAGCCGGTTCCGCACGTCGGCTTTGCGCCCGCGCACAAAGCGGTTGTAGCAGGTCATGTGCGGCCCATGGCGCTCAGGATTATCGGCCCATGGACTGATGGTGCGAAACCCGCGACAATATCCCGTTATTGACCGGCCTATCATTCACACGCGGAACGCCGCGAGGCCTGTCCGGCAATAATGGCTCAATCACCAGCCATTCGTCATCGGTCAGTTGAAATCTGCGACGCATTGTCCAAAG
>NZ_JAGSPA010000008.1 GCF_019204005.1 Pacificimonas pallii
ATGAGAAGCACCAAAAGCGCGAACGGAAGCGGAGACTGTAGCTTTCGGCCGAAACGTAACGCCATCCGCATTCTCAAACTCATAAGTTGATCCGATTCTTTGAAAACGCGTCGACAGAGTTATCATCTCCGACGAACACTACCGTGTTGAATGGGGTAACGAATATTTTTGCACAGTATTCTCCCTCGATCACTGTTCGACATAATTTCTCATCCAAAAATCTGTATGATCCTTGAATTTCAGTTGCAAGTGTTAGGTAATTATATAAACCATTTCGACTAAATACTTCTCTCTTTACAGAGCCTGATCTTCTATGGAGCGTAATTTCGCCTTCCAAATTTATGTAATCATTGAATTCTTTTTCAGAAATTCTTAGAAGGCAACTTGAGATTTTATTGTCTAGGTAAGTTACTTTTTTTACATAATCCGAAAACAGGTATTCTTTTGAAAACTCACAGACCCCAGTTTTTCCTGAAATAAAATTGTCGTCGACTTGATCACAGGCAGATAGAATATTTGAGAAAAATATTATAAATAAGCCATATGCTAGTGATTTAAATGATCTATTATTTTTCATGAAATGTAGATCTTCCTTGCCGAGCGCTTTCCGCGCGCATATTTAAATTCCTTGATTTTGTAGCGATAGGTCGGCAGCGTCTCGCCGCAGCCGACCAGTGCCAGGAACACGCTCATCAGCGCGGCGAAGCTGACAAGCCTCATGCAGCGCATTTCAAATCCCATGTATAAGGCAGGATATCGTCGTTTGCGGGAGCATAACCTGCCAGCCCGGCGCCCAAAGAATGGCCGGTAAAACTAACATCGGCAGTTCTCAGATCATTCCCGGATAGGCCCGTGACGGCTTCAAGGAAATCGATAGCAAGAACGCCCTGCA
>NZ_JAGSPA010000009.1 GCF_019204005.1 Pacificimonas pallii
TAGGGTCCGGACTCATTAGATCGACCATGTGACGAAGGCTGCGATGGCGATGGTAGCCATGAAGGTCTTGATGTTGCGGTCGAAGCGTGTGGCAACGCGGCGCCAGTCCTTGAAGCGTCAGAACATGCGCTCGACGACGTTGCGCTGGCGGTAGATCTGGCGGTCGTGTTCGATCTTGACCTTGCGGTTAGACTTTGACGGAATGACCGGCGTGGTTCCGCGCTCGATCAGCCAGGAGCGCAAGGCGTTACTGTCGTAGCCCTTGTCGGCGACCAGATAGTCCGAGGGCGGCACGGCATTGATCGTCTGGATCGCGACCTTGGCATCATGCGTGTTGCCCGGCGTCAGCAGGAGGACGTGCGGGCGTCCTTTCTCGTCGCAGACTGCGTGGAGCTTGGTGTTCCGGCCACCTTTGGTGATGCCGATACCATGAGCCAAGGCCCCCCTTTTGCGCCACCGGCGGTGCGGTGAACCTTGATGCACGAACTGTCGATGAAGAGCCGGGATGGAACGCCGTCCACTCCGGCAAGCTGGGCGAAAATACGCTCCCACACACCGCGCTCGGCCCAGCGCCGGAAACGGTTGTAGAGCGTCTTCTTCGGCCCGTAGACATGCTCCGGACAATCACCCCAGCGGCCGCCGCTCTTCAGCGCGTGAACAATGCCGGAGAGCACCCGCCGATCATCGACCCGCGGCATGCCGCGCGTATCCTGCGGCAGAAGCGGCTCGATCCGCGCCCATTGCTCATCCGAAAACCAGAAGAAATCCGACATTCACAAAGCCTCCTTGCTGGAGACACGTGAATCACATCCTCGTCGCGCTGTGAATCATATTTATGGGTCCGGACCCTAG